>CAWAUT010000001.1:0-1095231 GCA_963785295.1 uncultured Gammaproteobacteria bacterium
CACTCAACCTCGCCATCGATCCCTCAGGCAACATCTGGGTGACGAACTATAACTTCGGCGGGAATAGTCCAGCCACCGAGATCGTCGGTGCCGCTGCGCCGGTCGTCACGCCGCTATCCCTCGCTGCGGGTACCAACTCCCTCGGCGCCAAGCCCTAACCCAACCGCAAAGCCCTCAGCCCTCGGCGCAGCCTCTGCGCCGAGGGCTTTGTCCTTCAGAAGGTAAAATCGATCCTGCATGCCGCACGATCTTCCAGCCACGCTCACCCGTCTGCAATCCGCCCTACTGTACAAGTCTGCCCCCCCGCAGACCCCCGGAATTGCAGAGATAATCTGCCCGCAAAATCGAAAACTACGTCATTTCGCGGAACTCCTTGTCCAGCCAGCGTTTAGCGCCAAAATTGCGTCCCGAAACGCGATTAAACACGTCGATTTGCGTAAAAAAACGGGCTTAAAATCCACAGCAACTAACCGAACCAAGTAGACTACAGTAAAAATTTAAATAATCTAGTTAAAGCTTGATATTAAGTAAATAAAAAGAAATAAGAAAAATCAAGAGGTATTAAAAGCTAGAACTTTCTTCTTTTACCTTAATTTACTTAATAAAGACTCTTAGGTAATATAAAAGAGAAAGCATTCGAATTAAGTAAAGAAAAAGGAAGAGAAAAAGAAAAAGAAGAAGGAGAAGAAGAGTATTAATTCCAGGCTCTTAATAAAGAGTATAGTAGCTATAATAGAGGCAAAGTATTGAGAGAAAGAGCTTATAAGGGAATATATAAGCTTTTTATTTGAGGAAGAGAGTGGAGATAATTAGTTTGGCTCGGAAAGCAAAAGTAGAAAATCAGATAGGTCTGAAGAAGCTATAGTAGTAATTTCTAGATATCGATAATACTAGTAAATCCCATACAAAAGCAATATTCCTTGATTACTAATAGTGCACACGTAATTTGGCCAAATCGCTAGTGTGGCCAGATTGCTTTCACGAACCACCAGTGGAAACTAGTGGAAGGCACGAACTGGTATGGCCTGAAGTCATAGGGCCTCACAACGGGGCTCAACCCCTAAATTGTGCCCTGGGGATGCCAAGGGCCCAAATGCCGTGTAATCCCGTCACTTTATGCCGTGATCTTCGTACTTCCCAGCTTGCTCAGCTACCACTGCCCGCGTTAGGAAAGCCGTACCAGGATTCCCCGCAAGTTCTTAACGCCACTTCCCGGCCATTGTGGGGCAGGTATCTTTGGCTGTCCCCACAATGGCAGTCCGGCAGTTCTGAATTTAGCCTTAATTGAGCCCTTCAAGCCGCGAGAGATGAGTTGACCATCCCGAGCTGCTCGATGTGCACCAAGGAGAAGTTGATTTCTCCGCTTTTGTAGAACAGATTTAAATTTCCACGAATGACTTGCTTACAAAGGTCCGTCTGATCAGGCTTGGACGAAATGTTTGATAGACGGAAAAAATGTGACGGGGTGGTGGGAATTTGAGGGTGTGGACATGCGTAATTCTGACGACGACGTCCACCTTGTGGTTTCTGCTTCTCATAGTAAGCCGTACACCTAAAAGGAAGGATATGCTATCTCCCTTGGATCTTTTCATCTCATTGAGATAGATGGTTTGAATATAGCACTATCAATCAAACTGCCCTTTCAATTATGCACACCTTTATTCTGTTCTTTTTCGGACTTGTTGCCCTTGTTGCAGATGCCTCTCCTACTCCGTCAGCAAATCATCCAAGCAGAACCATTGAGAAGCGTTCTGCTCGAACAGCCAACCCTGGTGGCTGCCTCGAGGTGCAAGGAACTAGCCCTTCCTATAGTCAGTACTCAACTCTAGCCTCTGCTGTGGCAGCACTGGGCTCTGGCACAACATCCAAATGTATCTTCATGTGGCCTGGAACGTATACCGAGCGTGTTACGATTCAGTATGGGGGAGCTCTGAGCATCTACGGCTATTCGGTAAAGTAAGTATTAACAGAGGTTTTATTCAGGAGAGAAGTGAAGAGGACGATTCAATTATTCACTATCGAGGCAATAGTACAGGTATTCAGGCAGACAACCAAGTGACAATTACCACAAGCGAAAATTCTTCTGCAGCCGGTAATTTGGACGCGAGTTCTACCTTGCACCTCTATGGCGACAACTATTCGGTGTGGAATATCAATATTAAAAACACCTATGGTGCAGGTGCACAGGTATGTTGTTCGTTTAGAGCTGGCTTTTGAACAGCTGTTTTGGGTTCCAAAACAAGTCCCTGTGTTGACTGAATTCGCCGCAGGCAGTTGCCGTGACCTCTACGGGGAACTACATTGCTATGTACGCTTGTGGAATTTATGGATATCAAGACACGCTCTATGCCAAGTCTGGTTATCAATATTACTCCAGGTGTTATGTCGAAGGTATATCATATCCCGCATGGCAGACATTTGCCTTTTAAATAGATAATCACCGGTCATGCATAGGGGCGGATGACTTCATCTTCGGTAATGCTGCTGCTTGGTTTGGAGATTGTAAGTATACTGGCTCCAAATCCTCACCTCGCTTTTAACCAAGAGGTAGGCACAATTGCTTGTAATGGTGGAGGTTCAATCACTGCCAACAATAGGGCATCAGCTAGTGACCCGGCGTGGTACGTTTTCGACACGTCCACAATCACAGCAGCATCTGGATGGACGACTACAGCAGCTAATTATCTGGGCCGGCCATGGGGGATTTATTCAAGAGTTATCTTCCAAAAATGCAACCTGGGTAGTGTTATCAACGCCAAGGGATGGACCACTTTAGCTGTAGGAGCAACCCCGTAAGTTTCTTATCGTTCGCTATAATATGATCGCTAACTAGGATTGAAATAAAGTACTTACGAAGAATATGAGAACACTGGAGCTGGCTCGGCAACTACTTCTCGGTTGTATGAGACTACAGCTACGGCAGCTGTGACGTACAGCACGCTTTGGGGAGGATCTTCGTCGTGGGCTGACCTTACTTTTTAAGGCTTGATTGTGGGGCCGAAATTGAGAAAGGTGCTTGGTTATGAAAGATTTTCTTTCTTTAGTAATCGTTCTTGGATTATGTTTTTGCAATATAGCTAGCCTTTCAGTGGAATCAATTATCCTGCAACCCAGGTCAATTTGCAATTTTAGTTTTTCCAAAAAGCCCTCAACGCCCACTCCAGCACATACGTGGATGATTGTGGAGAGCGGCACACGTTCCATGGGAGCTTTTGACCCTTGGCACGGTTTACGTTTCTCCTCGGAGAATTTTGCAAGCGATGGGAGATAAGACACCTCGTACATTCAAGGCACGTACGGCGATATGGTGGCCTAAAGGTTGATTAGATCACTATGTAAGGAAGGCTTCTTTTATAGCTTCAGAAGGCGCTGGCCAGTCCTCAATTTGTGATCACGTGATTACTACCTTTCTTAGATGGTGTTGAACTAGCTAAAGCAATATAGCTAGGGTCACGTGCTTGCAATGTAAACCAAGTAAAACGTACTGAATTGACTGCTGTTCTACAGTGGTAAGTAGCCTGTATATATAGCCCTGAACCCCCTAAGTCACATGCACTAAACCCCTAAACCAGAGAGCCTTATACTGAACCATTCAACCTCAGCTGAACCGATTTAGCCTCACAGGGCATATTATGCCCTGAATTAACCTTACAGGGCATAATATACTCAGTAATAAGCCTATGGCTTAAGTCCCATTAGTACACAGCCCCTAATTTCAACAGATGGCGAAAGGTTATGTCTGATATTTGACGTTTTCAAAGCTGCGTTTGTGTAGGTAGGAAGGTGGATGGATCTCCCTGCCAATGCTTAGGAGGTTCTCCCGCTGAGATAAGGCGAAGAGTTGGCTGTATAAAACGTTTGGGTTCATGCAAGCCTTGAGGTTGTTGGTCTTGAGATTGTGAGGCGAGATGGTAGGTGATGAAGTAGCGGTGAAGTGAAGCGTGGGGAAGTTACGGGTGCCTGGAAGTGGTTTGTTCGGTTTCCCCGAGTTCCCCCGAGTCCGATCTCAGGCTTTATTTAGCGAGGTGACCTGTTCCGAATTACCCACTAATTCTCAAAATGAATAATTAATCAATGGATCGGCCAATGAGTCTACATTGATTGATCACCTACATAATTGACTAATTAATCGTTAAGTTATTTTTAAACTCTCATTTCGGACCTCTCTAGAGAGATGTAAGTGAACTTGTTGAACTAGCTAGCTTGGCTAGCATCCATTCCTTCCACTCCAGGTTCAACCACTAATTCAGTTCGTCCGATTATTGGGTATTACTTACGTACGAACACACCAATCGTTTATTAGTATCGCCATTCGATTACGTTCCTTAAACGTACGTTCAGGAATCAGATTGGTAAATCGTTCCCACCACCAAGTAAGTGCGGGGTAAATCACATGGTGGGGTGGAAATCAGGAATATAGCTAGGGAACCCATTCCCTCTGTTTTTTTTATGGAATCACTCTCCTGTATCTAGTCAAAACTAGTCATTCTACAGATTATCAATCTCCAATATATCGATTTTCCACCGATAAATCGATCCCAGTTCAATAGAACTCATTATATTAAAGGCTTTAATAAACAGACCCGTTCAACTACGAGTGCTGTTTGTGGACATCTGGAATAGAGTCAAGATCTTGGTATGCGTTAGTGTGCCCCATGCATGGCTTAAGGATCCCGCCGTTCCTCAACTCCCACACCTAAGCCCACTGCGCTAGCGCTGTGAATGGTTCTCAGCCTTCTCGCCCGTTTTGGGGTTACGGTTGGGGCGAGCTGTACGCCTTTGCATGATCCTTATACCTCCCGGGTGGTCTGTGTCTTGAACTAGACCACCGATGTGCATACTGTACTTTTATATTATATGTCAAGAACTACACATACTAGGCTTCGAAAGACGGGCCGAGTTTGATAAGGCGGCGTGGTTGGAGCATCACAAGTAAACACAGAATATATTAGTATCCGTTCAGGCGATCGCAGGAGAATCGAAATAAATTAAAGTGGGTAATGGTATCAAAAACGCACAAGCCTTTCAGCCTGTCACGCAAACCTCTTTATTCGATTACAGGCACTCAAATCTAAAGAAGTCCAAATAACTGCCACAAAATTTCCTACCTTCAGTTGACTAGAGTTTTGGTACTAGGGGGTATCATGCAACAAGTGGGAAGACTCCATGCCACTCAGCGACAAGCCCCAGGATGTTTCGATATGCTGCAGCTTCGGGTTATCGAACGTTGAGTTAAAAAGACGCTGTGTTCGCCGCATTGATCACATTAAATCTCCTCCCGAGAAACGGAATGTTTTGCATCTGCCCCGACACCTTGTTCAACCGAACCTACTAGAAATGTAGAATAGCCGCAGCTCTTTGCATATGGGAAACGAAGTGAAAACGTAGATACTGTCATCCCATAACCCCCTCGGAAAGGCAAAACCAAGGCACCCGGCGAAGTTCAGACCGGAGTTGGTACTCTCGTGGTGGATCAGATCGTAGATCCGATTAAGGGTAGATGGGATCTGTTTGGCCGTCATTGGTTCTAGAAGCCCTAAATTTGGTGACAATAGCAGCATGGCGGGCACGAGGGGGACGGAGGGGGACATCGTACTCAGATAGCCACCAAAGCGATGAGGAGGAATAGACATCTTAGACAAGCCCATGTTGCAGCATCCATATTTATTTCCGTAGCGGTTCATCTATGCAACAGATATTGTTCCGCAGTTTCGATGTAGATCAAATATGGTCCGGACTTCTTTACCGACTGGATCAAGTTTTTCATGTCATCTTCTTCGGAGAGCTTCATCCGCGGGAAGGTGGCTCAACTCAGACTGTTTCGTCGTTTGCATTCAGATGGCGGATACACGACTCTTCATTGGGACATCCCAGGACTTGACGCTTCTAAATGATAATGCTGCCTAAGAAGATATATAGCACAGCTCACAATGGCTACACGCCTATAGAAGTATGAGCGTAACTATATGTTTAGGGATATGAGAGTCATACCAAACAAGTCGTAGAGAGACGAAGATATAACCACTGGTTATCAAATCTATACGAGGGTGAGCGAAAACCACAGTCGAAGGTCAAGTACCATTACATGTCGTAGCCTGCCCGTAGCTCCTGCCTCCATTTTTGGTCCTCACGGAATGGAACCTCATGGAAAGCATTAATGGCACCACGCAGCAGGCCACGAAATGCTTCCACCCCAGGTTTTTTAGGTCTGCTATAAATTATCCCTTACAAGAAGCAAGTTTGATGTTTAATGCCATACAAAGGCTCCACAGAGAGTCTGTATGCGTCCATCTGTGTAACTTGAGTATCTTGAAAAACCTAGACAGTTGGAGTTGCTTACTGCAGGATGAATAATGCCGGAAGTTGGGATAAGACCGGGTCTTGCTCAGCTTCCATCCATCCATCCCCATGAGACTCGCAACTGCAGAAAGTATATCACCGAACGACAGGTAGAAGATAAACGTTCTGATCGGCTTGTGAAACAAGAATGACGAGCAGTCCGTTCTCAAGATGAAACCACCGCCGGCCAGAGGAAGCACCGAGGAGACCCTTTCTGCCCTTGTGGAGGTTGCTAAGTTACTTGTCTTTCCAACCCATATTCTTTGTGAATTTGATTTTCAATTACAAAAGAAGTGGAGATGTCGATCCACTCTGAGATAAGAGACGCATTAAATGCATACCGCATAGATATCAAACTAAAGAACAAGAAGTGAATATCATCGGCTGGGATGCGGAATTTCTCGGGGCCGGAAAATCCACTTTGAAATGTGTCTGCTTGAAGAGCTTCCGCTCTATCGGAGCGGAAAGACAGACGCCACCAGAAGGGAGGCGGATGGGAGAACGCGGAACACCGCATTCTAATGGACTGATAGGCTCCAAAGCGATTTTCAAGTTTGCTGCCAAAGAAAGTATAGAGAGTAATATACTGCAATGCAAGCTCCATTACCGTAAGACGCCGTAAGTCTGTATTTGGAGCCTTCACGGTCTGACACGCAACGGGCCAGGAGCTAACCTAATATAGAAAGGATAAATGTGGCGGCCCAATAATTCAACCCTTCTCGCCCACTTAAACCCTAAGGAGCCCCTCCTATTACCAAAAAATAGCCTTTCGTCAGGCTCCCTCGAGTTCAGTAATCTCTGCTCGATTACACTAGCGGTATCTTCGCAACTAAGATCTTATAAATCTGCGATCTCTGAAAGGAAGGCTCTACGACATACAGCAGAAACTCGATATAACGATATCGATTTTAGCGTCTTTTTCTAACGATACACCGAGGTATCGTTGTATCAAGAATCACGTGCATCCACGTAAAGATAATAAAAATTAAAGATATATAAAGAATCTCTTCAGTAATAGCTCCTCGACGCTTTTTAGGCTGCTAAGGGCCTGTAGAATCAGTGGTAAATACTACAGGCTGTGGAATAGTGAGATCGATGGTCCGCGACTCCGAATTACCGGGATTTGGGGGGTAGAAGGCCCTATAGATGAGAGGAATTAATCTATTGGGTTCGATGATTAGAACGATATTACACCAAAATAATAATCTCCGGACCATAAATCCTTACGATAATCGTTATGGGGGGTAAATCGTAAGCCTAGGGCCAAAAAACAGTGGGACCTCACGGCTGTATCGCACTGTCAAGGATATCGCTAAATCGAGGATCGTTATATCAAGGTTCTGCTGTACCCCTTTTCACATGTGTTGCGCACGGCAGGTAACCTTACGGAACAGGAGCCAGAAGAGAGAGGCCGCCCCGAAGACTATCGTGGGGACTCCACACACTATACCTTGTTCAAAAGCCATCACTTCCCGACATTTGCGGCTTACTCCGTTTGGTATCAGCCACCCGAGACACGACATTTCTTCGGACCTACTCAGCTGCATCTATTACCCGTTTCGTGGCAAGTCGGAATATCTGGCCAGTTATGCACCAGCGATCGTGAACGCATTTAGTTCGCAAGCCCACGGCAGCCCCTCGTTCTAAAAAGGAAGACCCTTACGGAGGTACAGCCCATAAGTATTCACATAGCAACCGAATCGACAGGGGGCCTATGAAAATTTAAACCCTCATAACTCTTTCAAATCGTGACATAAAAGCTCCTAGTAAACTCGATTATTATCTCATATACGTATGCTATTATGCTATTTTATTTTTCTGTTTTTTATAGCATTTCGTAGTTGCGTTGTAAGGGTTTGAAGTTCAGACCCCTGCTAGCGCTATATGAATACTTATGGGCTGTACCTCCGTACTGTCGAAAACAAGGAATTTGTCTCACTTTCTGCAGACAACGCATAGCCCTGATCCCAGCTTGTGTGGCATTTGGGTGGGGACACGCCCAATAGACTTGCCTGGACCGAAATTTGACTTTCCACAATGTTTCGAATCCTGCATTCGGGGCGATTGGCTTTAGTGTGACGGAGCTCCTTGCCAACCACGCGGCATGGCTGCGATGCAAGCTTTCTAGCCAAGAAAAATTTGACTTGGCCTGAATTACAGAAAGCTTGCCCAGGTAATGATAGTAAAGTTTAGCAAACTTTTTCGCCAGCCTCGTAAATTCCAGCCTGCCCAGGACGCTGGAGAAGGCTCGTGATACAACGATATAACCTCCCATTGACGGTTTTTCTAAGTTAGAGAACATACAGACCCTGCGCTCCTTTATCATGAGTGTTCGTGGTTGGGTGATTTCGTGATCCAAGGGGCGTCGATGCATTCGTTCTGTCCCGCTTCCACACCCACTTTCTGGCCCACAAACAGACTGACCATGCAGTGGTGAAGAGGCCCCCATTTGCAATAAAAGCGCCTCGTTGCTTGGATGTTCTCTTTCCAGGATTCCACAATTACAGGCTCTTTATGCAAGTCTTAATTCGGAAGGAGCAACTAGAGAGCAAAAGGTTTCAGCAGGCTGACTCAGAGAACAAAACGACCCCCCCTTCCTGCGTTTCCCCATGGGGGCCCCGTATTATTGGCCGGCGTTAACTTCCAAACATCGGGTGCTCTCGGGACGTCGAAACTCTCAAAAGTCCAACACGCCTTGAGGTCAAAGATAAAAGGAAAAGATAGCCCCGATGTGTTGACAGAGCAGTGTCCTCCTTCCTCGAGAAAGTTTGTTCTTTGCTCAAGTTGGCAGAGACAGACCTTACACAATTCTATATACATGCTCATCACCCATTCCATTGCGAACAAACACCACACTCCTCATCGAGCCAAATATCCGAGGAATTGTTGAACTCAAAAGACGCAAAGATGGGATACCTTGGTAGCCGTTTCTCGAGCGTCCTTCCTACGTACGATCCCGCTCCAAATCCATTCAAATTGCTAGCGTCAGTGAATCAGAAGCAATGGATGTTTTTCCTCGTATGTTTACGTCCAATTTTTCCTCATCCTGATTCACGCCCAGAGTCTAAAAGATTTCCAGATCGCATTCTTTGCGTGGACGTGGGATGCCTTCGACTTCTTCACGGTGTCCTTGACTGTCAGCGACCTCGCAACACAATTCCATAAGACAAATGCTGATATCACTTGGGGGATCACACTTGTCCTTATGTTTCGATCTGTTGGTGCTATTACCTTTGGTATTGCCTCTGATCGATACGGACGGAAATGGCCCTTTGTGATCAACAATTTGTTGTTTATCGTTCTTGAACTCGGCACCGGGTTCACTCAAACGTATCACCAGTTTCTCGCCGTCCGCGCTCTATTCGGCATTGCTATGGGTGGTCTGTATGGAAATGTAGCGGCTACTGCACTTGAAGACGCTCCAGAAGCAGCAAGGGGTATTCTTTCTGGCATGATGCAGCAGGGCTATGCATTTGGATATCTCCTAGCCACAGTGTTCTCAAGGGGACTAGTTGATACTACCTCTCATGGGTGGCGACCTCTCTTCTGGTTTGGTGCCTGCCCGCCGGTACTACTCATCGTCTTCCGTCTGATGTTGCCGGAGACAGATGCATATGTCGAACGGGTTGCAATGAGAGCGGAACTCGACAGTGTTGGGAAAGTCTTTATCACTGAGGGGAAAGTGGCCATGAAGAAACACTGGTTATTATTGATATACATGGTCTTGCTCATGGCAGGATTCAACTTTATGGTAAGCCTAGATTTTGTCATCTGGACCACCTTCTTTCAAACCCTCTTACTAATCACTTCTTCATAGTCCCACGGATCTCAAGATCTATACCCGACTATGCTGACGAACCAATACAACTTCTCCGCTAATGAGGTCACCGTCACACAAGTCGTTGCCAACCTTGGCGCCATGCTCGGTGGAACGACAGTTGGTTACTCATCACAGATCTTCGGCAGACGATTTTGTATCATTGTCATGTGTGTTCTTGGTGGTGCTTTACTCTACCCGTATACTTACGTTAGCAATACTGGAGTCATTGCGGCAGCCTTTTTCGAGCAGTTTTGTGTCCAGGGAGCGTGGGGTGTTATTCCGTAAGTAGCTTAGTTCTTGTTTAAGAGGCCAAAAAAAAATTCTGACTACCCACTTAGCATTCACCTTATGGAACTCTCACCACCAGCTTTCCGGACCTTCGTGGTTGGAACATCCTATCAGCTCGGAAATCTCGTCTCCTCCGCTTCTTCCACTATTGAGGCCACAATTGGGGAGCGATTCCCCTTGGCTCCCAAGATCAGTGGCGGCAAAGCGACCAAGAGGTACCAGTACGGGAAAGTTATTTGTATTTTTCTCGGATGTGTGGGTTCTCCTGCCTCTCTTTACACCTTCGCCCCAATTCCAGGATTCCGCACAATGATAGGTGGCTAATGTGCGTACATAGGTCTTCGCATACAATCTGCTTCTTACATTCCTCGGCCCCGAAGACCGAGGCCGCAGTATGCGTGTGTTCGATGACGACGACATTGAGGATGTAAAGGGCCATCATCATGCTGTCATGGAAGGCAACTTGGAGGAGGTTCCTACAAACCGCATTCGAAAGAACGGGGCGGTCGAGCTAGTTGAGAACGTTTAGGTTTAAATTTCCCTAGTGGAAGACCGAATCTTCAGTAAAATGGGTTGGGCTCAAATTTGGGAGCATGATCGTTCTGCTCTTCGCTCTCGTGCGACGTCTGGGAGTGCTTCATCGCCGTCTGTCTCCGCAACGAAGCCATCTTTCAAGAACGCCCGCACACCAGAGTTTAACGTTTGCAGACAGCCAATTGATCAATTTAGGAGATGGTCTTATGAACAGGGGTGGTCTTATACGAGAGGGGTGCGAGTGGGTGGCTTGCATCCCTCGTTCTGTGGGATCGCGCATTCATGCGTCTCGCTTCCCTGAACAAATTTCATTCTTTGTTGCTTTCCGTCGCATCATGATTGGACCTGACTTGCTTGAACGCGTCGCCGTACCCCACATCCCCCTGTTTCTTTCGAAACTCTACATTGGAAGATGCGATCCCATTAGTGTTGGGTATCTAAGCATCCTACGAGCGTCATGTTCACGAAGCCGACATGAATAAACCCTCCTCTCAAATTATTGGTGACAAAAGAGAACGGGATATTTTGCGCTTTTCTTCGAAATCCTTCTCGGGGCGGGCCATATCTGATCTGATATCAGTTCCTCGAAACCGTAGTCTTTCTTCCGTCGGTTGCGGGTCTCGGCACCTGCGACGCTTGGGTGGCTTTCATTGAAGAGGTTTGCCAATCAAAAGTCGACCACCAACGCCATTTCAATTGTCCAGGAATGTCGGCCGTCAAAGAATTCCAACAGCATTCTAGCGTCGAACAGGGCACCTTCCATTCGGCCCACACGTACGGACGTATTACCACGCCACTTGCAAGGATCTCAACTTTCCACCTTATATTACAGCCACAACGCACCACCAGAGCACACAACCCAGATGTGTGTATAGCCCTCCTCGTTGGGATCATTTTAGCACTTAAATAGAGGCTTTTGGTTGTGTATAGGAAAAGTTATGACTATTGAAATCGCGTGCGGCGTTCGGACCCTTGTACGGTAGTGGGGTCGTATTCAGTATTACTTATGGGCGGTACCTCCGTACATGCGTCTCCTCCCAAACCATACCATTCCATTCCCAGCCTTTCTCTCGCCCCGTTCCCCTGCAGGTGCTCTCCCAAAGCCACACACGGATCGGGCCCACGTCCTCGTGGCAAGTGGGACCCTCTGCCAGGAAGACCCGTCGGCGTTTGTGGGTGTCATGCAGCCCCAGAAATCTAATCACCCCTCAGCCCTCACCGAAGCGGAGAACCCTGCTTCCAAGTGTCTGTCAAGTGGTTTATTACTACAGATCGGATGCCTCTGCAGAACCTTCGCTTTTCATTCCCCACATATTTCAACATCGCGGCGAAACCTCGAACACCGCTCTCTCCAACGCTCAAATCAACACAATGCCCAGTTCGACGTCCTCCTTAGTTCCGCAGGCAACGCGAGGTCCCAATGGATATTTTCCGTATCCATACAGCTCCGATACTCTTGTGGGTGACCTGAGAACGACCCTTCTACCAGTTGCAATCATGGCCTTGGCATCCTTTGTGAGCACTGTCGGTTTGACCTGTTTTATCACCCACCGCATGATCTTCTGGCGGAAGTACTATCGCACTTATCCTGGCTATAATCAGTACCTCCTCTTGATCTTTAACCTCATCCTCGCCGATTGCCAGCAGTCAATAGCCTTTCTTATTAGTTTCCATTGGATCGCGAAGAAGGGTATCCTGGCTCCAACCGCAGCTTGCTTTATTCAAGGATGGCTTGTCCAGGTTGGAGATGTTTCCAGCGGCATTTGGGTATTATCTATTGCTATTCACACCTGGTTTTCGGTCGTTAGAGGGCGCCAAGTAGAATATATCCGCTTTTGTTGTTGCCTTGTAGGGATCTGGGTTTTCATTATGCTCCTAGCAGTTATTGGACCCATTGCGCATCCGAAGAATTACTTTGTAGACACTGGAGCTTGGGTATGCTACTTCTCATCTTGGCCTCCCCCTTTCTCTTTTCCTCCTCGCCACTAACAATCAATGGAATAGTGCTGGATAAGCCCAGATTATTTTAAATATGTGAGCTCTCTTTCTCTCTGCCACAATCGCAATCGCGCCTTTATTGGCTTTAAATTTAACAAAAGCTGACAAAATGCCTTTAGCGTCTCGGCCTCCACTATTTTTGGATTCTCCTCTCACAGTTCGGCAGCGTAGTAATATACGCTTACATTTTTTGCCTCCTCCGACACCGTATAAAGCAGGTACTTCCCGCTTCTCGAACCGCGAGCTCCCAAAAGATCAGCCGGGCTGCACGACTCCTGGTCCTCTACCCCATCGCCTACGTCACCTTGTCGCTGCCACTTCCTGCCGCGCGCTTGGCCGTTTGGAACGGCGCAAAAGTCTCCCTGACATTTTACTGTATCGGGGCAACTCTGATGACATCTTGTGGATTTGTCGATACCATCCTCTATACCCTCACACGACGAGTGTTGGTCAGCGAAATCAACGATTCGTCAACCAGCCAGGCCTTTAGCACTGCAAACAGAACGGCTGGTAATCATACGATTCTAGAGGGAGATGATGGAGTAATGATATCACTTGGAAAGAGGGGCAAGAAGACGCAAGGAGTGAGTGCTTCAGATAGCACAGAAGACATTTGGAATATTGTAAAAACAGATTCCTTCGAGGTAAAGAGCGAAACTTTGCATGAGCAGAGAGCGTCAGCCTCGACGGCTGAGGAATATAGATAGCTGGTACTGTCTCTTTGTAATATTATAATCGTTCATTATTGTCAAGATTTGGTAGTTAATGATTGGCTGGCCCGTTATGCTGTAGCAAGGTCGAAATAAGCTTCTGAGACTCGCCTGGCGAGGATTAACCTAAGCTGAAGCTGAGGGGGCCTGAGTAAGGGCAGCGCTGGTCGTGTGAGATAGAAGGTTATGGAAGTGTAAAGATTCACGTGCAGAATAAACGACCTATAATATAAAAGCAAATCTTATATAACTTAGTCTAAGCTTTATTTAATCTATGTGTCTAAAATAGTGTTGGCAGGATAGGCCCTTAGCTGTGCTACTGCCTGAAAATTATAGAATGGTCCCTGAAATGATCGTGCTCCTGCTTGCGTGCCAAGAATATTGGTAGAAGAATAGCAGAGGCAAGGAATACCAGGGCGAAATATGGAAAAGCCAGACATTGCCAAGTCAATACCAAAAATATGTGAGCTTGCAGTGGCTTGAAGAAGGATCAGCATGGAGGCAACTTGTGCCAACGGAGCTTGGATGTGCTCGATCACGTTTAAGCTTCCGGCAACTCATTATGTGCGTTTTGCAAAACGATCAAGTAGATAAAGAAATGGGATGCGGATCAGAGCAAGAAGTAGTAATCAAGAACCCGGTATAAACTCTCGGCAACACTCCAATCGATCTCTATAAGCCATAAAGTTATTTTAGGTGGCCCCAAGTGCAGAAGGAGCAAATGACTTCCGAATATATACAAACTACTATTCTGATATGTAAGGCTGGGATTATAGAATCGCTTTAGATGCAGTACAATTTTGGTTTAAAGGCGGCGCAAATTGAAGCTTGCTGCTTCCCTTAGTCTTGCTTTACCTCTGACAAATGAGCAGCATTGATAGCCTCCTTAGACTCCTTCTTGAACCGCCCAAAGAATACAGTCATCGAGATGCTCATAGAAATCTTGGGCGTTATTGAATGTCATTTGGCAAGTTGAACACTTGCCCGTAGCATGAGGTCCATAGTCTGAAAGCCTCTTGCTACTTGAAATCTTCATCCGGCTATTCGGGGGCGTTTGTTCTACTGAATGAACAATGGTGAGGTGGCGTTTGAAGAAGTCTGTACGACTAAATGACTTTTCTGTGAGAGAACCGCTACCAGGACAAAAGCCACAGACCATTCTACCTTTATAGTGACCCAAAGTATGACGATTCTTGTCGTACTTCCTAGCAAATCCTTTGGTGTGATAATCGCAGGTTTGAATCGGGCATTTTTCGGGTCGTTCGTGTTGATGAGTCAGCATATGGGCTTTGAGATCTTTGAACAGCTTGCCACAGTCCGGATATGTGCAACGCCCTTTCTCTTTAGGTTGGTCGCTGTTGAAGTTGTCGTGGTAGCTGCAAGAGTCCGTAGATTGTCGTCGCGAAGGATGATATGGATATTGTGATCTGTGCGACTTAGGGGATCCCGGCGGTCTGCCCTGGGTGTACAGACTTGGTACAGGCTGGTGTGACGGAAAATTCGGTAGCTCATGGCTGTTGTTATTGAATTGAAAGTCCGAGCTATGGTGGCCTTGGGTTTCCGAACTGTCTTCCCCAACTCGTCTATCTTCGTTGTCGTGGTTATTATTCGGTCGGAAGTCTGAACTACCTGGGCCAGGATTGTCTGAAGTGCCATCACCGGAATCTTCATTCTCATCCTCATCATGATCGTGACCCTCATCCCGAGGGCCTGAATTTGAAACTGGGCTTCTTCGGTAGTGGATGCCGAGTTGGAGTTTGCGTTCAAAGCCGCATTTTTCTTTCCAAAGGGAAAGACCGAAATCAGCTGGTGGATCGGGTCTTCGAGATAGTACCATGAAGTGGCCTTTGACATGCTCAATATATTCATCTCGAGTTTCCAATTTCTTTTCACAAAACCCACAGATCTTATGGAAGAAGTCTGTTACTTCGAACTTGCAAGTTCGCTTCAACTCAACAACCTCTGAATCAGGGCAGTTGTGCTCGCCTCTCAAGTGTGTTGCAAAGTTGTCATGCCGATAAAACGGCCTGCGATTTGATGAACATGGTTTCCCAGTTCGTGGGTTGGTTTTAGGGCATTCCCAAACGTTTTCCGGGAAATCCTTTCGGTCGATGGGTTCAGCCCAGCGTTCTAGAGCATCAATATTCCTACAATCAGGACACGGGTACTTCATCGAGATTTTCCTGCGTTTTGCATCTGGCAAGGAAAGATCAGATTCAGTCTCGACGTGCGCCTTGGCTAGTCTCCCACGCTTTGGAGCAGGAGGGGCCAGTCTCTTTTGGTCGTTAACTACTGGAGAGAGTAAAAATATGTCCAGTGATTGCGATTGCGAGCCAGGAGAGGCAGCATTGTATGTTGAAGAAGAAGAACTGATTTCGCTAGTGGCTCTTATGGTCTCAGGGGACGGCGGGAATTGGCCCAACCTCTGTTCTCTGTGCTGAGGCTTTGCAAGGAGCTCCGTCCTTCTCGATTTCTCATCCTCAAACCATGACAGAACCTCTTCCCTCAAAAGACCCACTTTACGAGCAACATTGCCAATCTCCTTGGCTGTTATCAAGTCCGAGTCCGGGTAGGAATTGAAAATTCCATACAAGAACCGATGCCGATCCCGAAAAGACATAGGCGGATCACATGTTGCGTTGAAAATCCCATATTCTGAAAGCTGAAGATCTTGGTAAAGGTAAGGTTGACGTTTATTCAGTAGTATCCTTGAATTGTCCATACCTTGCGAGAAATCAAATGCTGCGAACTCGTTTGATGCACTGTCATGGATGCTGCTTTGCGTGGCTTCCAGCGCAGGATACCATTTCTGCTGCAAGTCTTCAACGGCAACGTCAGCGATCGGCTTTAATGCAGCCGGAGAGAAAATCCCACCGCAACCTGGTTTGATACTTGGTGCTAGTTCGATTACTCCCAGGCAGTTCACAGCACCCAATGACGCACTTTCGGCAAGCCCCTCAATCGGGGCATCCACTTGCTGAGGCACGGTCATCTTGTCCTGCCTCCGGTCGTGATTCTCTGTTAGCGGTCAGGTCGATTTCTGGTATCGCAGCTGGGGATCAGGTTGCTATTTGAAGAGTTGCCGGTTGTGGTGGTTTTGGTGTGATGAGGCGAAGCGAACAGACAACCAAAGGCGGAAGGAGAAACGTGTTGAACTAGCTAAGTAATAAAGCTAGGGTCACGTGCTTGCAATGTAAACCAAGTAAACGATACTGAATTGACTGCTGTTCTACAGTGGTAAGTAGCCCATATATATAGCCCTGAACGCCCTAAATCACATGCACTAATTATCCTATGCCAGCTGAACCGATTCCAGCTATACAGGGCATTCCAGCTGTACATGGTATTCCAGCTGTACATGGTATTCTAGCTGTACAGGGTAGTCCAGCTGTACATGGTATTCTAGCTGTACAGGGTAGTCCAGCTGTACATGGCATTCCAGCTGTACAGGGTATCTAAGCCCCATAGTGCACAGCCCCATGGCGTTCCGCTCCAGGGCTTACTAAGCCTATTCGGGGCCTCAGGCCCCTAATTTCAACAAATCGCAAAAAGGCGAACCGATGTTGAGAAGGCAAGTAAAAGGTTGCATGCAATGGCTCCCAGGCGACTCTCCATTTTACAACGATCTAAGGCCTATACTTGTAAACATCCAAATAACCCCTATGACCCCTGAAAACCCCTGTTTAGCTGAATAGCTGAACCTTAGCTGTGCCTGCAGAGCTGAGTCGCCACTGTCGGCCCCAGGCACCCATTTCCAAAAACCTGTTGAGATATGTGCCTGAGGCACCAATGGGGCTGATCACTAGTGAGGCTGAGCGCTATGGGGCTTAGCACCCCATACAGCTGAATACCCTGTATCGCTGGAATGCCCTGTAATGTGCCCCGTAAGGCTGAATAGGTTCAGCCATAGGTACAGGCTCAGCGAGTTAGGGGTTTAGTGCGTGTGATTTAGAGCGCTCAGGGCCTTACCTATGCATACGGGCTACTTACCACAGTAGAACAGCAGTCAATTCAGTATCGTTTACTTGGTTTACATTGCAGCCCACGTGACCTCGGTTCAACAGAAAGAGTGGGGACCACTGATACCCGGTCGATTGATTTGCCTGGAGGAGAGGTAGGGTCCAGAGGACTTGATTTCTAAGAAACTACGTTTGGCAAGGTTCCTTAAATAATCGTCCAAGCCTAGCGCTTCGCTTAGGGCCACGCTAACCCCTCACAACACCACGCGTGCAATCACGTGATGTTATGTCCCCCTTTTGAACACTCTTCCTTTCGCCTCTTCGCTTAGCTTCTTCCTACTTTTTAGAAAACACCCCGCTTTTCTACTGTTCGTCTTGCCCTTTCTCAATCTATTCACATCCCCCACTCAAAGGCGTTCGCCAGCACAGTTCAAAAACTTCTCAATGAACTTCGGACCTCACCCCCTAGCACTGAGCGCGTCACAGAAGTCCCAATGCCTTCAACGCTTCATCCATCATTTCTTCTCGTCACCTAACACACAATCGCTTCCAAACAAACTTCGTCAACTTCAGTTTTCGAAAGCACTTTTCGGTGTTGCGTACACGTTTGCAGCTTGTCAGGTCTTCAGCGATGTTGCCACAACTTGAATATGTGACTTCGGTGATTTTACACATAGTGTTTGAAAACGGTATAGGTTGAGTGTGACGTCTGGTTTCTCCAAGGATTTGATATGAAGAACGATGATTAGAGGTTTGCTGGGTGGTGAAAGAAAGCAGCCTTATTTATAAAAACATAGTGAGGGTGAGGCGCGACGAGGAAAGATCAACTGGCTGGATTAAGGCGAAGAGTGGATTTCCGATCGCTATGCCCATAGGAGAGATATCGTCTCGGAAACTTGGATTGGAGGAAAAGGAGAATGAAAATCCTCCTTGCATTCTGGGAGAAGCGAACGAAAAGGAGAAATAATTGCTAAGCGAGAAGGTGTTAGTTGCCATTCATGTGATTCTCCCCCTTTTAGTTAACTCAGCTACAGAGGCATATAAACCCTCCGCTGAACCGCACTTCTTGTACTTTAGACATCTTCTCAATCTACATCAACTTTACCTTCATATTTTGAAGCCTAATTACATGCCAAGTACTGCCTTGTTCATGCAATTGTCAGAAGGGAAAGGCGGAAGGGTTGGCAACGATCCAGTGCTAGGAGAAATCGAATCGGAAACGGCCCAACACGGGCACACCTATCCTCGACTTCCTCCCGATTCAGTAATTTTAGTGGATGAGAAGGTACGTCGTAGACAGAGACTTAAAACGCGGAGCTTAAAATCTCAGTTTCAATGAGGGAAACCCCAGACAGCATTTTGTTCTCCTTCGTGCCCACCACTTAATCGAACTCATTTCCAACAAGTCTTTGTTGAGTCACCCAATGCTACATTTCTGACCCGACCTTTTTCAGCTGTTCAAATAAGCTGACAAGCCAACGGCATAGCAGGCGTTAATGTTGCAGAAGTTTCCACAAGTCACACTCTATTAAGCCATCAATCACATCGTCAGCAATCCATCTATCAGACAATTCGGATGACTCTGTTTAGAGCCTTCTGTTACTTACGATAGAATCAGAACATTCTGCGGTGGTTGGGTTGGTGTACGTAGCAGTGCAACCGGTGGTAGAGAAGTCTGAGAAAGAGTTGTAGGTTGAGAGGAGTGATTTGAGGGATTCGGGTAGTGATTCGATGACTGCTTTAAAGACAAAATTGAGTGAGGTAGAGAGTCAGCCTTTTATAGACTTGGCATTCTCCTACTGCTACTGCTACTGCTACCTTGTTCCTCGATGTTTTGGTCGGAATCTTGAATGTGCCTCATTTTTGCATTAATAGGGATTGGATTATTGGAAAGACGTCCCACGTGTCATCTCATACTGGGTACTAAATCCCTCTGAACATGACTGTACTTTCAACCTCTATATTCAACCTAGATTTTCAAAGAGACTCATATGTGCATGAAAAGAAGTTAGGCTGACAAATGTAAGATCCAGCCCGAAAGTAAGCGCCAGTGTCTGAAAGCGGGTTCTCTCCGCGTGTGCCCCGCTGTAGCGGAGATGCGAGAGCAGCTTACAGAGCTAAGGTGGGGGCAGACATGACCACTTTCGCATTGCCAGGCTTGAGAAGTCCAAATGAACACGTCAGGTCCTTCGCCACGCTCATGAAAGCGCCCCAATTGTCAAACTCTCCACAATAGTTCGGAGCAGAAAACAGCGTCACAAGCATTCGATCTTTGAATAACTCGTATCCGTCCTCGACTACCTGATGTCCTCGACAAATGAGATCGAAGTTGTGCTTTTCTAAAAACTTCTTTATAATCTTCTCGCCAAAAGTATAGCTGGCTCCGCGATCATTAGTTCCCCAACTGTTTTGTCCGCTCTCGGGGTCGGCCCATAGAAGATCGCAGAGGAGTCTGGAGTCCGGTATGTCTGTTGGTCTTGCAATGCGTCTTATGTCATTCATATGAAACAGATCCGGCGATAGGCCACCGTGAACACAGAATATCCTTTCTGCAACAATCGCGGTAAAGGGTAGCTGCAAGTGATTCATTAGTGAAGACACTGCAAACACTGAAGTTTCAACTTACACAATCAAACACATCCATGAAAGTTTTCCAGATCTTGACACTGCATTTTCTCTTACATTCGTCATAAAATCCATAAATTCGGCTTACGCTCGAAGTTTCGTGGTTACCCCTTAGAAGAAAGATGTTCTCGGGGTACCGGATCTTATAGCACATCAAGAGGAGGATCGTTTCGAGGGATTTCTTTCCTCGATCAACATAATCTCCAAGGAAGAGATAATTGCAGGTAGGTGGGAAACCCCCCGCCTCAAATATCCGGAGCAGGTCAGGGTATTGACCGTGTACGTCCCCAATGATTTTAATGGGTGCATCTAATTCGAGGAGAGATGGCTGTTCCAGGAATATGGTCCGCGCTCGAGAACAAACACTTTGGATCTCGTGAGAATTTAGACAAAAGTTGCCATCACCCCGATCAGAAGATGCTCGCAACAGACGTTCAATGAAATCGTCAATTTCTGGGCCGATGAACTCATTTGTGTCCTTCGATGAGCTTTGGGTGCCTCCGAGGAAAGAATTTACGAATGCCGCTTTTGGTTCGTCAAGCTGGGCGATTCCTTTGGCGGATACAGAATAGTGATGATGGACATTGCTTTCGCTTCGCTCTAAACCGGTATCATGATGCTTTTGTTGAATAGATGTCGAGTCGAGGGGAGGCAGAGCGGTCTTGACATTCTCGTGAGCATAGTCGTATTTTGAGCGTTCCCTAAAATTGAATTTAGCGAAGAGCTGTAGTCGTCATGTTCTAGGACCTTACTCAGGATCGCTCAGCGTAGTATAGGCCTCTTCTATAACCTTAAGCTTTTCCTTCAGATTTTCATCTACTGGGTTACTATCATGATAGTTGACGGACGGTGCCGTATCATACGCCATCTTGATCTGACTCGAAGGTGTGTTCTCATCCGCACCAAGAATAGTGTAATAATCTTTTGTCTCGATGGACATTTTGGTTGCGTCCCCACGGCTTCGATGCTGGGGAGAAGTAGAGTGTCGTCAAGCGTCCTTTCTACGTCCTGAAAGAGTTGATATGAGGGCACGACGTATCCGACACCAGTATCAGGATGACCAGCAACGACATGGGCATAGAGCTCTCCGCTGTCGTGATCGATGACCCACGACCCACAATCTCCATCAACTGAACAAAGTATCTTAGTGTTTCATTCCCAAAACTCAAAGGTGTCGCATACCTAGATCTGACGTAAGGTATACTGTCCATAGCTCCTGGAATCGTAGGGTATGTTTTGTACGCATGTAAACCGAGGTCTGGGATGATGTCCCAGCAACTACCCCTTTGTCGCCCGTGATTGCCAATATCTGTCGCACTGTAGGAGTTAATGACAATGGAGCCTGCGGGGATATGATTTTGGTTCCGAGTTCGCTCCTAATTTTAATTGCATTACCTTGCTTTGGATCTACAATGCTGTTATCGACGGAGATGAGAGCCCAATCTACATTAGTATCATCTGAGATTCGTATTACGTTGCCAACCGGTTTCTGTAACCCCACGTCATCTACGCGCTGATTAGGATAATGTTGATAGTTGATCGAGAGTCTTACGTCTAAGGTCTTCCATCCTTTGAGGTACCGCTAATGCCTCTAAGATAGATGATGGGTCCTTATTTGATGCTTGTCCTGATTCGGGAAGATCATTCTCACTGGTCCCGGATTGCAAGCTCAATTGAGAGAGTCCCCTCCAGTCATCTACCTCCAAATCGCTCTCGCTGTCGCTGTCAAATCCGCCGCCGATGTCAACATTTCTTTGTTGTTCTCTCCATCAAATTCCAACGCGTGGCCAAGAAATGCGTGTGAAACGGTCAGTCCGAAATGAGTGCCCCCTATCACGACAAGACCTCCCAGTGTGGCCTTTCTCAGATTCTTATTAAAGTTGCTTATAATGATCGGAACTCCACATGCTCTATCGACTCGAGGCATGCAGTAAATCCTGGACAACTCTGACGTTTCTACCAAACTCGGTTGTTGCACTTCTTCCCCAACAAGTAGCCGAAATGGTCTCAGTGATGTAGAGGATGGATCTTGGATGCGATAAGGAATGCGGATGCTGTCCCCCAAACGAATGCCAGGGGAGTATCGATCCAGGATTCTGCTTTCTTTCACCAACTCCACTGCTCTCTTCCGCGGTGACGGCCTGAGACAAACAAATAGTAGCGTCAGGTTTGACTTCTCCTTTCGACGCCCAATCATGTATAATCCAAAAGAGACGTAGAAGTCAACGGGCTCTCCGTCGTTGAGGTATGCGTGTCTAGCATCAAGCAGCCTCGCAACCTCAGCTAAGAGACGGGGCGCGAAGTCCAGAACCGGACCAGCTGTTTCCCAGCACTGGTGTGATTTATCGAAGGGCGAAAGTTCGCTACCTATGGACTTCTCAGGCTCAGACCATGGTGCTTTTGTCGTTATCCCAGTCAATGCCGCCCAGAATGGCTTGGAGGGGCCTATCGGCACCTGAGTCATCGAGGACGATGCAGGTGATGTTGCAGAGTGCATGGCAAGCCGATGGATTTGAGAAAATACTAATGATTCATCCGTTTCATCCCATTTACTCACTCAGATGAAGCCGTAACGTCGCGGGCTATGAATGAGGTTGCCAAGGAGTGGTTCAGCATCCCCTGGCGCGCTACTCTCATGGCACAGGGCTAGAAGGGATCACCCGACAACCGCCCACGCAAGAAACACCAAAAAATTTGCAACTTTTAGTGCTGAGAAAATTCTAAAAATTTCCGAGATGACTCTAATTAAGTCGTAGATTGTGATTATTTACTCCTTTTCTTTATTTTATTTCGTTGTTATGTTAAATAGACTTTTGGGCGCTTGAGTGAAGCCTTCTAGAGGGGGCTGGGGTTGAGGCGCAGCTGCAGTGAGTGAACCCCGCCCCTCAATTTTAACGAGCAACGGCCAGACCGCCTAACTTCACATGAAGGCCTCATCTTTCATTTTCTCTCTAATATTGCAACCTACTTCACGGCGCGCTACGATATAGACGTCTTCAGCATGGCCATGAACATTCAATTACCAGATCCGGATCCTCTTCAAACTCCATTACAAGGCTTGTCCCGCCAGCCTCTTGGGCCACTTTGCAAACTAGCAATTCTCCATGGATTCTGGAGCGGATCGGATCCCTCGTTTGACCACACGAGCTTGCCATTGGATACATATTTCGAACATTTCGAGCAACAATATCGTTTGGCTTTACATAACTGGGAGCGGCATAATGTTTCGTCTTTGAAGCTCTCCCACCTCGTCGACTTGGCTCAAATGATCCGTCAAGGAACGTCACGCGCCGAGATGGGCTCTCACTTGATATAAGGACACTATCAAGAGGTCTCAGGGGAAATCATTGACCTGACCGTCCGGCTTCTACTTATGATTCAAACCGGGGGGTTCCGGCAGGCCCTGACTCCCGGCCAAGTGAGCCTCGTCTGGGCTGACGGTCCATTGCTCGAAAGCTTGGCAGCGTATTTCAACCATCACATAGTATTGAAAGACTCTGTGGAGCTCGACAGAACGTTTACTGCAAGAAATGTTGAACGAATTGGCGGTATTCGGATTGTATGGACATCGAATCTTATTGATCACTTGCGGATGAGGGATGACCGGAGCGTTGCGCTATTCCATCATGCTGCTTATCTCCACTATCAAAAGGACTGGTAAGTTGCGATATCTATCCAGAAGGTCTAATACAAGAAACGATTAATACGCTCAGCCTCCTCCTTCCAATCGACCAGCGAGATACGAAGAACTGGTTTCTCAAAAAAACAAATCGAACTACATCTTGACAATGAAGCAGCCCGTTGTCGACCACTGACGGCAGACGAGCGGAAAATTGACAAATTCGAGTAAGCCCCATCTATCATATATCACGGCATTTCCTAAATTAGTCCAGGTTTTGGCGAGACCGACTCGTGATCTTGAAGCAGGCCTTCGACGACGCAAAACCGAGAACCTTCAGGCAAGCATGGCTGGATCGACGTAACCCTACACAGTGGTACAACTTTTGGATTGCAGGGCTTTTCCTTATTGGTTTCACAATCCTACTTGGCATCATTCAGTGCATAGAACGGGCGTTGCAAGTTTACAAGGCGTATCAACCAACTTGAAAATTGCATTCCCTATTCCAAAGCCTTGCCCCATTCAATCCAACAAAGTGTCTTTTATATCTGGCTTGAAATCAGTCCAGTCCTGATATTGCAGCCGCTACATCGTCTATCGTAAGTTCTCGTTTGTCAAGCCCATTAAAGCCTGCGGTAGCTGCCTGGATGGTATTTACACAGGGCGTCAATGAATCCAAATCTACGACTTCTTGAGCCGGGATCCATCCGTCTAGAATCGGCAGCTTCTCTAACTCGAAAAGTGATTTGACAAAGCCGAGCGGTGCGGCGTTTGCTGTTCTGCTGCTTCCCATGATTTGCAAGTAGAGACATGACTCTAGGATAGCATTGGTGGCTAGATTTGAGGGAAGTGCGAAGTTTGGCGTAGTTGCTTGTGAGGTGACGAATCTGACGGTCCTTGCTGCTGCTGCAATGGTGATGTTGGGATCATTGTTTCCGAACACTTCAAGGACTTGATTCCATACGCCACTGTCGAAAGTGTGGTCATCTTGTGCGATGTTGAAGTCTGCGCGGGAAAGAGAAGCGTCGTGCTCCATGTTGTTGTGGAAATTGAGATGGTCGAGATCAAAGCTCGATGAGTTTGTCAACGTGACGTTGAAATTCGCGGGGTTTGTGGCCAATCCGAGACCGCCAGCCAAGTTGATAAAGTCGGGGCCAATTCCCAGGCCAGGTCCCATACATTCTAACAGTATAGGGATAGTGTATCCCTTTCCGGACCGAGGGCATATATCGTGGTTGGCAAGAGAATTCAATGCTGGACAGCAACCTCGTACTGCAAGTGGTCAGCCAATGCATTTTCGTAAAAGTACTTCCTCCTGTTAGTCAAAGAAGAGAGTTGACAGACCTTCTCCTGGCTGAGGTTCTTGGAAATTGAGAGCAGCCAAGGTTAGGTCCACGGCTTCCCCAAAAGATAGTTGTCGGGGTTTTATTACAGGCTCAGCCGTCAACGCAAGCCCTCGGCGACCAGCGCCAAAGCCAGGGAACGCAGCAGCTATACCCACATGAGCAATCACAGTGACGGATAGTAACTGCATATTGACCAATTTTTAGGAGCAGTAAAACGAATGACTGAATGACTGAATGACTGAATGACTGAATGACTGATAGGAAGTAAAATTATTTTAAAGACAGAATTCTCCCATTCTCCCAGCTCCGGGAAGCTCACCAGTTTTAATACCCAGCACACGGAAGATCCTCATACAACGAAAGGTAAGTTTTCTGAAAGCAATCGCAATATCTTTAGGTCATCTCACCATCCAAGAGTTTGATTGTTACAGGAATTTCCCATCCAAAACCGTCAGCTTGAAAGCTTGCACCTTGGCAGGACTGACGTCGATTCCCTCTGTTTCTGGTTGGCTGAGCTTGCAGATTTATTGCCTTGTTGAGACGAACTTGCACTCGCTTATGGTCATCTCAAGAACCACAAATTCCAAATGGCACACTTTGCGATAACCGACACGGACCGCGGGAAGTTTAATAAGTGGTGCATGATCTGTGCGAGACATGAGACGAGGTTCCCGTAGAATAAAACAGGGGCTTCGGTTATCTTGATCCTTCGATTATTCGGGAGAAAAACCATTGGCTTGTGTGATCAAGTTTTCAGATCCCTCTACGATGCCATGGAATATTAAGATTCGCCTTTAAATGCAGTTGTGTTCCTGGCGTGTGTATGGGAAGGTAGAGAGCCCAATGGTCACAGTAGCTATGTTCACATAATATTGAAAGTGCTTGGCCTGACTCACTACACTTCAAAGTTTCTCCCCTCTCACTAGAAATGTTTTGATTTTATCGATCGGGTTATCATATCTAAAAGCTATTTAATAAATTTCTCTATGCTTACTACAATATATATATGGTTATTGTTAAATACTTTTGAAGTGTTTCTATGATTTGAACAATTAACCGAAACAGCACTCCCAGACTGAAGAAAGTTTCTACTTTCTGTTCCCAGCCGATGCTAATACGCATCATCTCGCAATGGGAAACTGTCTCGTCTACCGAATGAGATTGACTCTTCTTGAATTTTTCAAATTCGATTCTAGCCCGTTCATGTCACCTGACCGGTCGCTCTTCTCTGAATTTCCTTTCTCACCTCCGAGTGTTCTTTAGTCATTTGTAAGATAGAGGATATGGCCCTGCTCTCTGGAATCAATGAACATTTTGAGGGATCTTAGGAACGTTGAAATAATTTGGAATTCGCAACAATAATATATTGAGTTGCCGGGTATCATTTTCCAGGTTTACTCCCAAATGTGCCAGCGCGTTTCCCTTTCCCAACTCCAGCGCTAATAGAACATTCAAAGGCTAAAACACATGCACAAATCTCTATCTTCGAGACGACATCTTCTTTTGAGTATTCCGTAGTTCCAAATAATGACCCACAACACTTTTGACCTGCTCCTCCAACCCTGTGTGTCGAAATCCAAATATCTCCTCCGACGAAAACGAATCGATGAAGACTGGATGTGTGATTGCTGAGCCAGAGTTGGGCAGTAACCCCCTTTCAACCGCCTCGGGGAAATTTCTGCTAACGATTTCCCTCACCTCATCCCATTCGGTGTTCTGACTGAGGATATAGCTGGCATTCCCTGGAACCAACTCATCGAGCGCCTGCACGTGTACCCTCGCCACATCCTCAAGATGCACTGTAGCCCCCATTGTAGAGTGATCGAACTGCTTGCCAAGCGCAATGCTGAGTATAATTGCATTCGTGCCTTTCAGAACCTCGCGCGTGTGCAGGGCAAGGTCGTTGCGCCCCTCGACAAAGGATGGGTGTAGGTGGACAACATCGAAATGCGGTTGGTGCGTTGCCATCCATGCCTCCGCTTCTTGTAGTGCCGCTACTTTCGAGGCAGCGTATGCCTCGAATTCATTTGCGTATGGCCCAGGGACGAAGGGGATGCGATCCATAGGCGATATCCATGTCGAGCAGCGTTGGGACCCGTTCACTTCTGAGAAGGGAATAAGTGCTGTTATCGAACTTGTTATCACTACCCTCCTTACGGTCCTGTTCTTCTTCGCAGCCTCGAGAATGTTCAGTGTTCCGCGGACAGCAGGTTTGATGAAGAAGGCATCTTGGTCGTCAGGGGGAGGTATTTGATTGCTCATCAGTGGCGACGCGATATGGATTACATAGTCGACACCTCGAGCGGCTTCGTCGTAAGCATTTGTTTTGCATAGATCGGGGACAATGATGAATGTTAACCGCACGCCTGGGTCAAGGGCGTTGATCAAAGGATGAGAACGGATAGTTTTGGCTTTTTCTGAAGAACGTACGGCAGCGCGGACAGAATATCCTGCACTGAGAACGTGGACCAGGACTCCGAAGCCAACATGCCCCGTGACGCCCGTGATGAGGACAAGATTCGAAGCGTAAGGGCAGGTCATGGTGGGGCACACAATGTGCGGTGAGCAGTTTCGGAGGCGTTGACCAAAAGGTATTGTTGAGTTCGAGAAAAGCATGAACTTTCTGGGCATCTGCAGCAGTATATATGTAGCCGCCACATGCTTTTCTTACCTTCGCTCGTCCCACCATTCAGAAGGCTGAGGGGCGTTGGGCTGGAGCCTTCCAATCTCAAGACTGGCTTTTGGGCTGAGAAGGCTGGCCAAAGACGCGGGATTGATGCGCGCCACGTGCGGTCCAGCCTCCCGGCGACACCGCGCTCAACCCTATTGGCCCCAGGAACGCGAAAGAGACACTCTGAATGGTGTGTTTTTAAATAAATGATTATGTCAGATTCTGCCCACGTCACGCAGTACGCAACACTAATCGAGGGACCACAGTACAGTAAGCATAAAAACATCTAATTCCTAACCGCTTCCACCTTATTAACCGCTGCTCAATTCTTTCTTTTCTGCTTTTCGCGAATCAAATCCTGTTTATCAATTAAGCCAATTGAAGGACAGTCACAAGTGTCTGTCATCTAAACTCCCCAACGTCCAAGGCACCTTCCGTCCATAGACCCCCCAAAAAGTAATCATTCGTACCTCCGCGCCTTTTTAATTCATTTCCCCCCTTCCTACAATTTTTCTCTTCATGTCCGGACATGAATCTGCCTATAAATCTACTCACCAAGCTCGGCTGGTCTGATGGTCATCGCTGCTGCCATTTCGAGAAACACCTTAGTTATTTTCTAGTGAACTCTTAAACACTTCAACAGTTCAACGCCCTCTAAAGAAAGGCTATAGTTTGAACCGGTGCCAAGGAAGGCCAAATGGCGTTCAATCGTGGTTTCTTGCTCAGTTCGATTACAAATTCTTCGTCAGTTTGGAAATTGTGAGATGTTTCAGATGGAGTAGCAAAACAGGTCCTGAAATCTGGGAGGATGTTCATAGTCGTACGAATCATAATTGATTCCTGTACATAACGCGGCCGAGAAACCAACTCTTTGATAGTAATGCATACTTTAGGGCTATAGTTTTACAAAACCCAATACCTTTCGTGCTCGTCTCAAGGGGTATGGAAGAGTTCTGGTGAAAGTGACGTTACCCTACGTCACTATACGAATTTCTCAATTCCTACACGTCACTCAAGCTAGAGCTCATTGCAGTAGCTCTACGTTATCGTGATTTGCGTCGTCATTTATATCGTCGCCTGATTCGTCATGTACGCGTCACCTAATTCGTCACGCTACCACGTATATATATGTCCTCAAGTCAAGGACTTGAAGGGCCAGCTGCTCTTGTCAATAAATCTCCATTCCAATACGTTCGCTAATATTCTTTAATCCCTTGGCTCGACAACTAATTCCGAAATTTGGAAGATACCGGATTTGTTATCAAAAGTGATATTCTCTCAAGAGGGTTTGAAACTTGGGGAACAACATCGCTCTGTATCAGTTGCAGTTCCAGTCTCGAAGCGGTTGGGGAGGAAGTCACAGTCCACCTGGTAGCGTTCAGCAGCACAGACTCTACTGGTAACAAGCTGGTTGAAACGTCATCTTTCGCCACAAACTCTCATTACGACCTTTGTAATCTTCATTTTTCCGCAAGGCATGGCTCCCTCTAGATGCTCGCAAGGCCATGGAAGCTCGAAGTGTCTACATCTGGATCAGTGGGCTCGCTCTGTGACCCAGAGCCTTCCTGGCTTCAAGTTACCACGTCTTGAGGTCGATAGTCCACCTTCCTGAGTTAAAATAGACTTTGTCCCTAGTGTACTGTACACAATGGCAATGCACACCCTAGCCAAAGCGCCTCTCTTGGAGTACAAAGCTGCCTGATTGAAATATTAGCTCTACCGCCACACACTCACCTGAAAAACACCCGTGGTGTTACGTCCAGGAAGATACAGACGTAGATTTACCCCTCCTCCCTTGCTAAGCCCCACCTCCCCAAAGTCCTGCACCAAGTTCAAAAGTGGCTTAATGTAAGCCGGAAATGGTGCAGCTCGCTCATCTAAGGCAAGTTAGAAGGCGAGCTGCTGTACTGAAATTCCAAGTCACTTTAAGCTAGGAAGCCTTTTCCTCATCCGATACTTACCACAAGATAACCTTTAAAAAAAAACTGCCCAGGAACGAAAGCGACCTGAAGTTTTTTCTCAAAACACTGCTGTCATATTATTCGAAGTGGCTCCCTCTCTCTCTCTTCAGCGCCAGGTGTTCATCCTCTTTGATGTCGATCTAAGGATCCTCGCTTATTAAAAGGGGCCGGGAGCTCGTAGAAGCCAAGTAGCCGGCCCTGCCTCAATCAACACCACCACAGTCATATAACCAAAGTGTAGAGATAGATCTTACTACTCAAGGCCCGCTGCAAAGTCTGTAAATGAAATTAGAGCTACGGCAATTACTCCCTCGAACCAAATATCTTCCATCTAACCCCCGCTCTCTTTGCCCTTCGAGACCTTTAATTTTGGGATTGCTTGAAGTTAAGCAAGAAATATTGGTTTCCGCTGCCTGTTTCAGCCCTTCTTCCAACCAAGAAACCCCCGACCTTTACGAAAAAGAGAGGAACGATTTATAACCTCAAGTCAGGATCATCCATTGATAAGAGCATTGATGTCTCGGCGAACTGGGCAGAATACACTTATTTAGGAAGGGGTAGCACGCGTGACTCGTTGCTCACGAGGCGTGAAGTATAGAATTTGTTCTAATTACAATTACCATTTATTCCGGCTGGTTAACCACGTTTCATCAATTTTGTCGACATCGATGGAGACAGTACACCAAAATGATCGCTCCTATGCACACCTGACCTAATAGCTATACTTGTAGCAAAACGGGTGGCCGCCAATCATGACACCGCTCATCGTATTCATGATATCACTAATCTTCACATCTGGTCGGATGCCAGCCACCGTCACGATCGTGTCCATCGTCAACGGGTTACCGAAGTGGTCATTGCCGTTGATGGTCGTCGTGCGAGCCGGGTCCTGGTTCTGCCAGATGCGGAAGTTATGGTCGATGAAGGAGTGGTGCATCCAGAAGACGGGGTCACTGGGACTGGCAGAGACGTCCGACATGACGGCTCCGATACCGTTGTGTCCGTAGGCATGAGGACTACGGCCAACCTGTCAGTACGTGTGTCTCTGGTTGATTTTGAAGTTGAGAGGGGATGGAAGGGAAGAACTCACCCTCCTTCAGAGCAGCTCTCCATACTCGCGTAGTCGCCACGCGAATTACACGTATTCACAAACCCGGAGTTACACTGACTCGTCAGACTCTCGTCCACATTCCGGCTCAAACAATGCGGCGTCGTCGTGCTCGTGCCAGGTCCGATATTACAGGTCAGCCCCGCAAACGCACCATTAGTAACGCAAGACGGTCCCCCGCCGGCAAGACGCCCAAAGTAATCATTACTCGTAAACATATCTGACTGCGCGAACCTCCCGGCGTCCAAGGTCTCGTCCCACCACGGGAGGGCCCGGTTGAAGCCGCACTCGTCGCGGAGCACCATTTGGAAGGTCCACAAGTAGTAGCGGTGCCAGATCAGGAACTTCGGGTTCCCGTGGATGTTGGGCATCCACATCTGATGCAGGCGTACGAAATCTTCATACCGGCTCGTGGCGGGGGGGAACTGTCCAGACGGGGGCTTGCCCATTAGACATTTTATGGCACCGATGAATGCCTGGCGGTCGGAGGTTGAGTAGGAGCGCCATTCGATGCGGATATTTGGAGCAGCGCTGCAGGCTGCCGAGGCGGCGGTTTGTGCCGCTCCTGATGAGGCGCCGAAGCGTGATGATGTTGTGTTGAAGCCCCCGGGCGGGAGGTCTTTTCCAGCCTCAGCATCGGACTGGGAGAGTTCCTGAAATTTTGGGAAAGAAGAGGCTGGGAGATTAGGGGCAGGGGCAGCGCGTGGGAGGATGGATGCTGATGAGAGTGCTGCCGAAATGGCGAGCAAAACGAGTGACGACCGCATAGCGAATGTGGGGGGGGGGGGGGGTTGAACGAGAGACTGGAGGGGAGAGGAAAGCAACAAAGCTGGGGGTCCCCCGCTGGTATTTCTACTCGACCATCACACGTCCACCCGCGCCCACCAGCGACCAGCGCCCACCCATTTCCAGAAAACGGGCGCAGTTCTCACAGTAGCGTTGGCGTTGCCAGCGCAGGCCATCAGATGATCAGATCTTCGCTTTGGTAAGAAAGGAAATGTGCTTGGCGCCAGGTACGGGCTTGCAAGCGCTCTCATAGGTTGCTCCGTCTCAAGAACCCGGGAATACGAGAAACCTGTCCCCATTTTTTGCTCAGCTTATTCAGGGGCTGCGTTGCACGATCGTCAATTGGGCAATCAGATCTTCGCTTACGGTCGGGGGCTTCGGCTCGGAAATTGCAGCTTCCCCTTTTTAAGTTTCGTCCGATACCCGGCAGCCCGCCGAGCCGTGACAGAATCGCGGTGAGAATCGCAAGTCGGCCGGTCGTAAGTCTCGCAAGAGCAAGTTCTTGTACAAGAGAAGCAGTGAGAATTGTTTCCGGCGCCTTTACGAGGAGTGCTCGGAGGCCAAGACTACGTGCGCCGGGGGTGGTGCCGTATGTAGAAGGACGTGCGCCTTCTGATTTTCGCTTGCCGATCCCAATGGCTCTCACGCGCACTCGAAGCCTTTCCCTCGGTTAACAGGTAGCGAACCGAAGCCCCTGAAAAGCCGTGGACTCAGGGGCTGGGAGATCAACATTCAATACCCCGATCCCTTCTTACTTAAAATAAATGTTTTAAACTTTTCCGCAGCTCGGCCCGAGCTGCTCGGGTTTCTGTGAGGCAGAAAAGGGCCGGTCCTTGGGCTTCACATGTGAGATGCGAGCCGATTTTAGGCTAATCTTTAAATAGAGTCATCAAGACGGCCTGCGTGTCGAGGACAGTAGGTAGGGCTACAAAAGTCCCCAGCTCAGTTGATGCATTTCCTGATATCGCGAGGCACTCACGCAGAGGGTGTTCTTGTGCAACCTTTGTCTGGAGCCGATCTGGTGATCTGTGCCCGTCACCTGCATGTACGACGTGATCAGAGATGAGACTGAGGACATGGATTTATACATAATGCAGATCGTGCACGGATGAGGGGGTGCGAAGGCGGGTCGCGAGAAAACAAATACAGCTCGAGCCGAGAAGTCTAGTCGCTCATGACCCAGGAACCAGTCTTTTATCTCTTAGTGAGACCTTTCCTTCCGTCATTTCCATTGTGCAGAGGAGTAGAGGAGTAAGAATTGGTCTCTTAAGAATGAAAAATCCCCCTCATCATTTCTCCTCTCGAACCTCAGCGATGACCTCGTCGCTTGCAGGACTGGAAACTAGTTGTTACACCAGGCCAGGTTGAAGTCTAAGCATTTGTCGACCATCTGGTGTAGGGTATCCGCAGCCATCTACGAATGCAGACTTATGAGTTACGCCTCCTGCGCCTCCACCCTCGTTAAACCCCGCATCGCTGATCACCACCATGCAATAGTAGACGCTGCAGCAAATCACAGAAACGGAAAAGTTATGTGCCATCGTGATGCGATTACAAAGCTCGTCGTTAATTGCAACGATGTATGACGATATATGGTGATGGGATGAGCTGACACGAATATGAGTCTATGACAAAAGTTAAAATCGTTCGCTGAGGGATGAGTTTAAAAATAGAGAAGACGTGGATAAAAGAAAGCGTTGAGCCATGTAACCAACTCCACTTGTGCAGCAACTCCAAGTCGCCAACAGCCCAAGCTCTGGCATAGCTATCCCATCAATCTTCATCATCGAACCGATCCTTGCGTTCATCACTTCTTCCTCTATATCGGGTGTTGAAGTCATCGTTATCATCTCGCCTACGTTCCCCAGGAGACCTACCTCGACGCCTCCAAAGGTACGCGAGGATCCAAGAGGAGCCTTGCTGGAGAAATAGGAGTCGAGGGGATGGCAGCCAGAGTAGTGGGACGCCACTTGCGAACTTCAGTCAACTGGCTTACCTATCAATGCAATCGGCCATCCCAATCAAATGATTCGAATCCCCCATTCACTGCAATCTTGTTATGAGTTTTCTATTCTACTCCCTGGCCGACCCGAGCATTGCAAACTCTTTTCGCCAGATAAAAAATGTTCTCAGATGTTCCGAAATTCACGCCAACCCGTTTGTTCCTGAAAATATGCCAACTCCTACCCTGTGGCTGAGGCAATTCCTAAAAGATGGGATACTCAGATATCCAGTATGGCTCAATCATAAATCTCCACAAAACACCCTTCTTGAAGCAGCTTTAGCTTCCGAAATCCTTTCAGGGAAAAAATTCTGGTTCTGCAGAGGTCCTGGCAAACACAGCCTCTATCTTTTTGTGCGAAATCACTTGCAAAAGCCCCAAACCCAGCTTGGCCATCCAAGTCGAGTGGCGCACATCGACTCTTGTCCTGGTGGTCGTTGTCTTAGATGAACACTCCGCGTCGGTAGTGGATGCTATTAGGTTTTAGCAATACGGTCGATGGTTAGCGGTACCACAATAACATGGCAATTGCTTATTGTAATATACGCAAAATTTTAACAAACCCATGCTCAACTCAGGCCGTAAATACATGTCATACAAACAAAATTTAACCAAAATTGCATTCTTTTTAGTCTGCTGGCTTCCTCTGATTGGTACCTGCGCCACTACAGATACCCCAAACCTCAATTTACCCACACCCAAACTGATCCCCCAGGGGCAAAAACTGTATGACCGGTACCCGTGGGCTGCCACTTATTATTACGGTGTCACGGGGTCAGACCCTCTGGTAAGAATTTTTGAAACGGAATTTCATCGCTGGCCTGAGCATATTCAATCGTTAGAACTCGCTCATACGCTGGATGAAAGCAATCCGTTCCGACACTTTTTCAGCCCGCTAGTCGGAGTCGTGCAAGTCGCAAGTGATGTGACCATGCGTACTGGCCGTAATGAACCGTCTATTTATGAATTTGATCCGTATGTCGCATTCCGCTGGGCTAATTTACCCTGGAACAATTATGTGAATACTTCTTTAGCCTTGGGCGAAGGTATTTCATATGCCACTTCTGTGCCGACATTAGAAAAAAAGGACAATCAATTCACTAAACGCTTACTGAATTACCTGATGTTTGAAGCGACTTTTGCGCTTCCTAACGATCCACAACTGCAATTTGTGGTACGTATTCACCATCGCTCAGGGGCGTATGGTCTCTACCACGCCGGTAATACCGGTTCGAATGACGTGGGTATTGGCGTCAGATATTTATTCGATTGGTAATCCTTTACTTTGCTGAGCTTCCTTTGATTCGCTACAATCGAGTCATAACATCAGAGGAGCTACAGCATGAGTAATGTACGGATACCCCTTCCATTCTATGGAAAAGTAGAGCTCGTGAAGAAAGGAGATGATGGTTACTCCAAAATGAACGACTCCGGCGAGAATCAGAAAAAAGGTCTTACCGAATCACAGCCTGTTAACACAGAGCGAAAATCATCCGCATCTAAAATAAAAAGCCTGTTTAACTCTCTACCTTCGATTCCTGTGTTTGGTAAAAAGAAAGAAAAAGAAGAAGATGCAGTTGAAAATCCTTCTTTTCGAAACAGGTGTTAAACAACATAATTTAATTCTATGGATACAGTAAATATATTACACGTCAACAATCTGAGCTGTATCCGTCAGCAACATATCCTTTTTGATAAAATATCCTTTCAATTAAATGCTGGTGAAGCCTTATTGATTGAAGGCAGTAATGGTTCGGGCAAATCCAGTTTATTACGTTTGCTGACAGGACTTGCAACACCTGCCGCGGGAGAAATTTCATGGCGCGGACAAGCTATTCAGGATTTGCGCGCTGATTATTGGGAAAACCTGCACTACATCGGCCATACTAACGGCCTCAAACCAGGGTTATCAGTAATAGAAAATATCCAGCTGATGGCAGCACTGACAAATACTAATGAAATAGCAGCAACCATTTTGGATTCCGTACTCAACAAACTGCAATTACTACATCACAAAAACACGGCCGCGAAAAAATTATCCGCGGGACAAAAACGTCGTATCGCTTTGGCTAAACTTTTTTTGTTTCCTAAAGCACTCTGGTTACTGGATGAACCACTGACGGCGCTTGATGCCCAAACACAAACCATTTTTCTTTCACACCTGGAATCACATTTAGAAAATGGTGGCATAGCTGTTATTAGCTCACATCATGAATTGCAATGTAGCCGCGTATTACAAAAATTGAGGCTTGCGCAGTCATGTTAAAAACCGCGTGGCTAATATTTAAAAGTGAATTGATATTATTATCGCGACGCTCGCAAGAATGGCTTTATCCGCTAGGATTTTTTGTCATTGTCATTAGCTTATTTCCGCTTGCGCTAACACCGGATCCTGCATTGTTGCAAAAATTATTTCCCGGCTTTGTGTGGATAACTGCGTTATTAGCGAGTTTATTATCGGTGCAAAATATTTTTTATACCGAACTCGAAGATGGCGGCATGGAACAATTATTATTAAGCCAGACACCGCTGACATTATTACTGATTGTTAAATTAGCTGCACAGTGGCTAGTCACACAAATCCCGTTAATTTTGCTGACCCCTGTGCTTGGCATCATGTTTCATTTGCCAGCGGGCGCCATCACTGAATTATGTATCAGTCTACTACTTGGCACGCCGATATTAACAGTACTTGGCAGTTTCGCCGTTGCATTAACATTAGGATTGCGACAACAAGGTGTATTACTCGGTTTAATTTTCCTGCCGCTGGTAACACCAGTGCTGGTTTTTGGCGTTAATATCGTACAACAATCGCAATCAGGATTTTCTGTTGCCGGACCAACCGCATTTTTAGCAGCGCTATTATTACTAGCTATTACACTGATTCCAGGTGCGATCGCTGCCGTGCTGCGTGTAAATATAGATGATTAAGCCGCATCTCGCACATCAATTTTTAATTTCAAACCATCACGAGTAACTAAATCTTGTAAACATAGCCTCACAAATTGCTGCGGTGAGTGTCCGAGCTTTTTAGCGAACAATGCTGCTTTCTTTGGGCTAACCCACTTTCTTCCATGTTCGAGATCACATAGAAATTGCCTGGATACTCCTAACAATTTCGCAAATTCGCTCTGAGACAATTCCTCTCCTTGACGAATCGATATTAACAAACCTGCTAATGTTAATTCGCCTGCCAATTTTTCCAGAAATGCAGCTGCGTCACTTTTTTTCTTAGTAGTCATGCTTATTTACCTCTAACACATTAATAATTTCAATTTTGCCCATCTGATCAATTTTATAAATGGCTCTATAATTTTTACTTAATCGAATAGATCTCTGTCCAGCTCTATCACCCTTTAATGTTTCGTCATGATAACCAGAAATTTTCCTGATCTCACGCAAACCTGAATCTTCAATAGCATTAACCCAAGCCTGTAACTTACGTACGACATGTATCGGCAGCTTTATTAAATCTTTTTTTGCGCGATTACTTAAAATAACTGTATATATATTCAATTTTATATCCTTATTCAATTGTACCCAAAATAAGTGTACAACTCAAATTGTTAATATTAGGGATTTGTGATGGTTGAATTTGAATCAATAATTGGCGGGAAGAAAGATATTGAGAATCAAAGTGCTAGAAATGTAAGTCGAAGTCCAGTTAATATCAGGCTAGCTAATTAATTCAGGAAATAATACTTTATGGATAACCGTAACAACATACCACCTGAAGGAAAAGATGTTCTTTCTTCTTTATCATTATCAGATAGTCAAAACCAACAAGTCAGCGATATTTTACAACGGAACGGTTATGAAAATCTGGAAGCCTTTTTACAGAAAAATCCTAAGCAACGAAATGTGATGCAGGAAGAGGGCGACGGTGCTTTTTATCATCCTTTTAAGCTGGCACAGAAATTGACACTGTTTTTTGCAGGTAAAGAAGAGACGCACAAAAATCCGGTATTATTCAAGACACCGTCATTTAAAAGACAGAGATAAAAAATACACAGCCCTTCATGTGATGTGAAGGGCATGTTTTTCTAAACCATCTGACATGTTAAAATGACGGCAAATAATAATTATAAAAAGGAGTTAGTTATGAAACCCCGCGATACTGCACCTGCAACTACCCAGCCAGCTAAAAAAGAAACCACCCCTGATGATAACAATATAAAAAGACATAAATATCCTTTAAACCTTTGGAGTTTCGACGATGGCATGTTCTTCTACGAATCCAGTTTATTGCTAACAACTAGAGATGATTTTGATTACACCGGGTCAACTTTGAAGGAACAGAAAAAAGTTGCGGAAGAAACCTGGGTGATGCCAAACGAATTACCTAAGCTTGGAAAATAAATTAAAGGCTGGATTGCTTCGCGAAGCAATCCAGCTTTTAGTCAGTGAGGGGTGATAAAATTATTTTTCTGTTACATTCCCTAACGGCTTAAACGCCTGAATCCCTGTCTGCGTACGACCTAAAATTAACGCATGAATATCCGCGGTGCCTTCATATGTTTTGACTGTTTCCAGATTCAACATATGACGAATCACATGAAATTCTTCCATAATACCGTTACCGCCATGTATATCGCGTGCTTCACGCGCAATATCCAGCGCAGTTAATGTGGAAAAACGTTTCATCATGGAAATCATCGGTGTTTCAACGCGGCCTTCATCTTTCAGTCTGCCCAGACGTAAACACCCCTGCAAACCAAGCGTGATATTTGTTTGCATAATCGCCAACTTGTTTTGTATCAACTGAGTCGCGGCGAGAGGATTGCCAAACTGTTTACGTTCCAATGCGTACTGACGCGCGGCATGCCAGCAAAATTCCGCCGCACCCAATGCACCCCAGGCAATACCATAGCGGGCATTATCGAGACAGCCCAATGGACCAGCCAAACCATCAGCAAGTGGTAATTCATTTTCGGCGGGAACAAACACATCATCCATCACGATTTCACCAGTAACCGAAGCACGCAGACTTAATTTGCCGTGCATGACTGGCGCACTTAATCCAGCCATGCCTTTTTGCAGAATATAACCGCGTACTCTTCCTTTATCATTTCTCGCCCAGACAATAAAAACTTCCGCAATGGGTGAATTTGTAATCCACATTTTGCTGCCTTTCAGCACAAAACCACCATCTACAGATTTTGCGCGCGTATCCATATTACCCGGATCAGAACCGTGATTAGGTTCTGTTAAACCAAAACAACCAATCCATTCGCCTGTGGCCATTTTCGGCAGAAATTTTTCTTTTTGCGCGTCACTGCCATAGGCATTGATAGCGTGCATGCTCAAACTGGATTGCACACTCGCCATGGAACGAAAACCTGAATCGACCCGTTCCAATTCGCGCATGATTAAACCGTAGGAAACATAATTGACACCAGCGCAACCGTAACCATGTATGGTAGCGCCTAAAATACCGGCCGCGCCAAATTCGCGCATTAATTCTGGATCAACCGTTTCATCGCGAAACATTTCAGTGACTCGCGGTTGTAATTTTTCCTGAGCAAAAGCCCGCACGGAATCACGTATCATGCGTTCTTCTTCGCTAAGCTGTTCATCTAACAACAATGGGTCATCCCAGCGGTAAGCAGATTCTTTTGATTTTTTCATGGAGTCTCCTAAAAGCGTATATTCGGCGTTTATTTGGCGTATATTCTGCGCGACATCGATGTACCACACAATCATTAATTAAGTTTGATAACATGCAATCTGTTAATAATATGTGCAACTTTGTTGAACATATTATTAAATGTGGATACTCTATAAAACTTATGGAGATATTTTATGCCGCTCTCGTTAAGAACGTTAATTGCGAGTATTATTTTTACCTCTACGCCAATATACGCATTACAACAATTTACTTTTCCATCTGATTATCTTGCGTCATTAAATATTGGTTACAGTGATTCAATTCATCATCCGTATCGTAGTTTTCAAATTAGTGAATACGACACTGATGCTCTCCACGGTTTTAATCAAAATCATTTCACCAGTTTTAATGCGAGTATCAAAGGCATATTCAATATCGCAGAAAATAATTATCTACATTTAATCGCCATCGGGCCTTCAGTTTATTATCAAAAAAACCAATACAAAGGTGACGTTTGGGAATTAGAATTGCCGCAATTTAACAATTACACTTACAAGTTTGTTAGCGAAAGCGTGCCAATATTGCTGGAAGGAGACATGTATTTTCAGCCTTTATTTAAGCACTTAGAACTATTTGTCACGCTTGGTATGGGCTTGGCAGTGAACCATCTTGAATATACTGACACACCGGGCGATAATATCCCCGCTAATAGCAGCCTTAAACTTAATAAACAAAATATAAATTTTGCTGCGGATATTGGCGCGGGAGTGGCATACACGTTTAATTCGCATTGGTCGGCAAGCCTTCGCTACAATTACATGTATCTCGGAAAACCTAATACGGGCACAAGTGACATAGCTAACATACAACAACCTCTACGTATTTTGTTAACCAGTAATAATATTTACTTTGGTATTCAATTCGCTTCCTAACGTGGGGCTTAAATGATGAAACTGACATTATCGCAAAAACAATTTATGTTGATGTGCTGTTTGAGCAGTCTATTAGCGTATGAAAATAGTTATGCTGGCACCCCGCTGGTTGAATTTATCAGCACACCAGCTTCTCAACAATCGGTGATGCCAGGTAAAAATATTATTGTGTTTTACACACTGCGTAATAATACCCCGGTTAATTTTCCATTAAATGTGACAACGTCTACGCCTAGTTTGACTGTTGCCACAACTGGAAATACTTGTGGTTCGCAAATAAATGCCAACAGTACTTGTGTGTTGCCATTTCAATTTTTAGCACCAACTTCCGGACAATCCGTTAGTGGCACTGTTAGTGTTGGATATCACGGTCGCGCACCCATAACAAACACCGTCAATTATAATGTTAATGAAACGATTCACTGCTCTATATTGCCAGCAGGTAATTATCAAACTGCATTTTGTCAGCAGCAATACCAGAATTTAATTCCGCTGATGACAAATATCATTAATCTCGCTAATCAAAATGTTCAACAAGGCCAAACCCTTGGTGGTGTATTCGGTATTTATCAACATGGTATTACTGATTCCACTTGTTATATCACCTGCGGACAACGTGAATTGAATGGCGCACCGCCTGATCAACAAACTGTGTTTGAATTAGCTTCAGTTTCTAAAACATTTACAGCTTCTATTCTCGGCGAAAAAGTTTATGAAACGAGTGTTAATCCTAATGATTCCGTCAATGGCCATTTACCCACTGGTACCTGGTTAGGACAATCTTATGATCTGAACACGAATATGCGGCCAGTAACATTCCAGGAATTGGCTACATTTTCCGGTGGGGTTTGTTTCTCAGACGCGCCTGATGTAGTCATAACTGATAACACTACGCTAAAACAATCTGACTTTGTTAAAGATATCAATTTACTTGATAGAACCAGTGCAACCTGTCTTGGTAGCGATAACAATGTGCCGGCTGAATATAGCGACCCAAATTATTTACCATCACATAATTTTTATTCTAACAGCAGCTTTGGTTTACTCGCGCAAACATTGATGAGTATCGATGGTTATTCCAATATGGATGAAGCAGATTTCAACGGTTGGCTTTGCCAACATGTCACTGTGGCGCTAGGCATGACAATGACAAATGCTTGTTTGCCGGATGAAGCGCGCAATAATACTTGTGCACAAACATTTTCATTCTGTAACACGTCACAATGGGCTAATGCACAGTATGCGTCTGGCTATCATATCAACAATGATAATTATCAATTAGGTGATCCATTTCCTTTTGTCCCGTGGGCAGGTGCTGGCAATGTCCGCAGTAACGCGCAAGACATGATAGCGTATATCAAGGCAAATCTTGGTGTGACAAACAGTACTGATCCAAGTGTGGTTGATCTTATTAATGGTATGGCAATTGCACATCAAGCAAATAATTATCTGCCAGTTCCTGCAGGTAGAATGGCTATCCCAAATATAGGCAGTCAAAGTCCATTGTCAGGAAGCCAGGGTTACGCCTGGGTATGCAAGCCTTCTGCCACAGATCCTAATGCAGTTTGCGGTAAAATAGGCGGGCATATTAATTTCCGTAGTTTTGTTGGTTTTAGTCCAAGCAAGCGATATGGGATTGTGATTTTATTTAATACGGGTGATTTAAGCACAGATGGAAGTTTTCGTCCGCCGACGGATGTGCCATCTATTTCTGATATTGGCGTGGCGATGATTAACGCTAATTAATATATCACCCCTCACCAACAGGTGAGGGGTATTTAAAATTATATTATAAATCTATCTGAATTTTCTTCTTCGCTCATTTCTTCTTCGCTATCGTTATTGTAAGAAGTCGAATTAGTATTGAGATAACTCTTGAAAAAATTGAAAACTGAACCAAGCATTGATGGCTTTGCGGGTTCTGGCGCAGCGACAGGAGCTGACGAATTTGGCAAATAATAACGCTTAACAGATTCGCTTTCTGATCTTTCAAATACAGACTTAGATTTTTGCTGATAACCAACAAGTGCTTCCGGTGTTTCTTTTTGCAATCTAGTTATTTCATCTTTAAACAACGGCAGAATTTTGTTTAAAACGATTGCGGCATCAACATCAAATAAATGTGAATCAAAATCTGGTACATCTTCTGGAATGAACAATACCATCGCGTCTTCACCATCTTCCGGATTAGGAGCTTTCGGCGGAGGATTGTAACTCACGGTTGCGTTTGTATCCCCATGTGTCACTTTAAAGAAATTTAAAAACTTTTCAGCTTCTTCTGTCGTTATACCCCAAATTCTAAAATACATTCTGGTTTCGCTAGGTGATAGCACCCATTGTGATTTCGAATTTGCAAATTGGCAACGTTTAGGATGAGTTTCTACAGTTGCTAACTTAAGCAGTGTTTCTTCAAATACATCCGTACATGAAATAGAAATAGAAAGAGGGGTTAAAAAAGACTTTAATTCATTGCATATCCGATTAAACATGTAAATTCCTTATAATAAAAATTAATTCATTTAATTTTTCCGAATTGAGGATAATAGTGAATATAACTATATCAATCAACAATTCTTCCATCTTTAATCGTCACTGTTCTGCTACAGCGTTTACTCACGCCTTTATCATGCGTAATGATAATAATCGTTCTGCCTTCATTTTCATTCAAAAGAGTAAATAATCGCATAACGTCATCACCCGTCTGTGAATCCAGCGCACCCGTTGGTTCATCCGCCAAAATCACTTCCGGATCACCAACTAATGCGCGTGCGATCGCCACACGTTGTTGCTGTCCACCAGACATTTGATTAGGTCTTTGATTTGCCAAATGTGCTACGCCAACTTTTTCCAGCATTTGCAAAGCTTTTAATTTTGCCTGCTCGCGCGGTGTTCCGCGATAAAACAAAGGCAACATCACATTTTGTAATGCCGTCGATCGTGGCAGTAAAAAAAAAGATTGAAACACGAAACCAATTTTTTGATTTCGTATGTCAGCTAATTCATGTTCACTTAACTGCGACACATCGACATCATTAAATATATAACGTCCATTAGTACAACGATCGAGAAAGCCAATGATATTCATCAATGTAGATTTGCCAGATCCGGAAACACCAACAATCGCGGTCATTTCGCCAGACTGCAACTGAAAATCTACGCCTTTCAAAGCGGAAAAACTATTTCCACCCAGATTATAAGTTTTCGTTACATTCTCCAGTTTAACCAGCGACAATTTTATCTCCCACTTTTAAGCCCGATAAAATCACCACTGCGTCAGCTGTTGTTTTCCCTGTTTCAACATTCACATTACGTGTATTGCCAGATTTCTCATCATACAGTTTTACTGAAGAAATACCGTTGTTATCAGCGACCGCTGTGATCGGTACCATTATCTGCCGTTCGCCTTCAATATCAATTTCCACTTTCGCACTCATACCGACATGAATTTCCTGCTGTTGTTTCTTGCTTAATCCTTTAACTATCACTTCTACATTAAACGTTGGTAAACCACCACTGGCGATTTCACCTTGCTTATCAAGTCTCTGTATTTGCCCAGATAATTCTTCCTCTGGAAAAGCGATACCCGTGATTTTCACTTTTTGTCCGGTGTGAAGCTGATTAATCGTTAATTCATTAACTTTAATTTTCACGCTCAAGCCATTCATGTCGCCTATAACCGCTAACACATCGCCTTGTTTCACCGTATCACCTTTAGCAACTTTTTTGCTTTCATCATCATTTTTGCTAACGCCTAACATAATACCGTGCGCCGGTGAAACAATCCTGAGATCTTCCGAATTCATTTGCAAATGCATAGCTTGAGTAATTTTATCAATATTAGCGATAGATAATTTTTTTAAATCTATGTCTTTCACACCCATTTGCTGCATCAATGTTTCTAAATTATCTTTAGCCTGCACTAATTCCAGTTGCGCACTGTAATACGCAGTTTGTTTATTTTTATAATCATCATCTGAAATTAATTGGTTCTTATGTAAAAAATCACTTTCCTTCAACTGCACTTCACTGCTGCTAAATTGACTTTTTGCTTTCACATAAGCAGTCAACGCAGTTTTATAATCGGATAAAAATTTACTTGATGATAATACAAATAATAATTGTCCTGGTTTTACTTCTTCGCCGTATTGCACTGGCATTTCAACAACAGCTGCATCAGCCGGACTTGGCACTACTATAATTTTTTGTGGTTGAATAGTACCAGCGTAAAACAACGTGCTTACTGGTTTTTGTTGCTCAATGGCGATGATTTTATTATTTGGCGCAGAAGAGTTTCGAGAACATGCAGTAATGAAAAAAGCACAAATAATAAAAATCGGTAGACAATATTTCATAAGATATCCTCGTCAGTGCTCTGCGCTGATCTTGCTTGAATATTCCAGGTTTTCAATGTATTGCCAATTAATAAATCCAGCGTCACTAAAGATTTTAAATAATTAATGCGTGCGTTAAGTGAAGCTTGCTGTGCTTGCGTTAAACTCTGCAAAGCTGATTGCAATTCCAGCGAATCAATCAAGCCATGCAAATATTTTTGATAGCTAAGATCATAAGTTTTTTCCTGCAGATTCTCCGCATCTACTGGCAAAGTGCAACGCGCGTTCCGCGCTAATGACATTGTTCCAGCCATTAATCGCGCTGGTTTGTTTACTCCAGCGTTCCTGTTCCAGCGCTAGTTCCGCCTGTTTGAGAGCTATCTTCGCATTTAATACCGCTTGCTTTGATAATTGATCATCTATTGGGATTGTTAATGCCAAACCGACGCTACTAGATTGATTTGATCCGTTAAATACGCTATTAAGGCCGGCATTATATCCGCCACCAGAACCATTTCCGGTCGCGGCACTTGCCGTCAGATTTAATTGCCAGCGCGAATTATCTTCAGCAACCATCAAATCCCGTTTATGCTGTCCATGCAATGTAATTTCATCTGTCTGATATTGGATATCATTTACCAAAATTAATTGTTTGGTATCGGCCAATGTCGGCAAATGATATTTCGCAATCAGCTTATCAATATCCAGAGTGGAAAATTTAACATCGGCATTCGGATCTAAACCTATTGCCGCTAATAAACCATAACGCGCCTGATCAAGACTATTTTTATCATTTTCCAATGCCGACTGTGCGCTAGCGACATTCGCTTGCACCGTCACTAATTCATTGCCAGCTTTATGACCCGCTTTGATAAATAATTTAGTTTGCTGCAATGATGTTTGCGCGCGCTCAACCGTTTGTTTATCAATTCCTACCGTCCGTTCCGCGGATACAACATTGAGATATGCGTCAATAATATCCGAAATAGTGGAGCGCAACGTTCCTTCAATATTCAAACGCGAAATCACTTCCGAATCGCGGGCGTTATTAAGTGAAGCTTCTACAATAGGTCTGCCAAATCCGCGCAACAACGGCTGCATCACTTGCAGTGATAATCCAGGATTATAATGTCCCGTAATGGTATTAGTCCCAGTCAAGGAAAGAGACGTTCCAATTGGCGTCAGTACCGAAACAACGGGCGTGACATTGTAATGATGAGACACATTCAGTGGTTGTCCAGGTGTGCCGTTACGCGCGGTACTACCTTCGGCTTGAAAAGAATAATGCGGAGCAAATTCCCATTGTTCTATCCATAGGCTGAATTTTTGCGAAAGATAGGACAAGCGTGATGTTTGCACAGAGGGATTATTGCGTACGGCAAGAAGAATAGCGTCATCCAGTGAAAGTTGCGCCGTCTTTATTTCTACTGGCTCCCTGTTTGCATAAACACAACTGCAAATACAAAAAAGTACAGTAATTATTATAGTTTGTACTTTTAACGACATAATTAATTTTTATTTATTTCTCATCTGGTGGATTACGGCAAAAGGCGCCTAATCCACCCTACGTACACCGAGTATGAACGAAGCTGTAGGGTAGATTAGGCGCCTTTTGCCGTAATCCACCATCAATTATTCCGTATAACTTCTTACTAATTTGCTCTTGTTATCATGTCTTTTCAGCGCGAGCTGGACTAAGTGCGACAGCAAGTCTGAGTATGATATTCCTGACGCACCCATCAATTTTGGATACATGCTAATCTGGGTAAATCCAGGAATCGTATTAATTTCGTTAAAATAAATTTTCTGATCATCTTTATTAAGGAACAAATCAATCCGCGCCATGCCTTCACATTCCAGCGTCAGAAAAAGTTCTTTCGCCACGGCACGCGCCTGTTCTTTTAATTCATCAGAGATAGGAGCAGGAATTAATAATTCCGCGCCATTTTCATCAGTGTACTTGGCATCGTAAGAATAGAATTCATGTGTTGGTTTGATTTCACCAACAACACTGACGATAGGATCCGCGCCAGGTTCCAGTGATTCCAACACCGCGATTTCAAGTTCAATAATGTTTAATGCTTTTTCAACCAGCACTTTCGTATCAAACCGGAAAGCTTCATCAATCGCTGCATGCAGCTGATCTGCCGTTTTGACTTTGGTAATACCAATGCTTGAACCCGTATTAGCTGGTTTAACAAAAACTGGGAAAGATAATTTTTCAGCTATCTTGTGAGTAAAGCGCTCTGGGTTATTCAACCAATGATCATGTTTGATGACCACATAAGGAGCGACATTAATACCGGCATTAGCCGCCAGTCGTTTGGAAACATCTTTATCCATGCCGATAGCGGAAGATAAAACACCGCAACCAACATAAGGCAAGCCAGCAAGTTCTAACAATCCTTGCAGTGTGCCATCTTCACATAAGGTGCCGTGCACAGCCGGAAAAACCACATCAAAAACTCGGCCATTAGTATTTTGCATGACCAAATCTTTCGTTTGTTGATTTTCAGCGGGAGTGCCAACCCATTCTGGAGTAAACCAGGTATGGCTTTCGTCATGAAGCCTGTGAACAGTGGTCTGTTCCAGACTTTTTGCAAACATGTCTTTGCCTAAAAACCAATTACCCTGTTTGTCTATACCGATAGGGATGATTTCGTAGCGAGAAGGATCCAGATACTGAATAACATTCGCGGCAGACCTGACAGAAACTTCATGCTCAGCTGAACGTCCTCCGTAAAGAACCGCAACACGTATCTTATCCGTTTGTTTCATGATGAAAACTACCTATATCGTACAAGTACCTAACACTTCTCCCCGCCTAAACATAGGGGGGAGGGGTGTTATAAGTGTTATTTTTCACCTTTGTAATCGTGGTGAACTGGCGCTGGAGCTGGAGCTGTTTCGCCGGTGGATGGAGCTGCTGCTGGTTGTTCAGAAGCTGAACCGTAATAATTGGAACATCCGGCAAACATGAAGCAGGTTGCCGCTAAACCTACAAGAATAGCTAATTTTTTCATGAAAAATTTCCTCTTTTTTCTCATTAAATCAATAAATACTCGATAAACTCGCAAACTATACCCGGTTTCTAAACCAACTGCTAGAGTACTTTAGAAATAGTGAGGTTTTGAATCATTTTTTTAATGTAAAAACATACACTTGGATAAATTTTAAGCATAAAATATTGACAAATAGCGTACGCATGTATAAAAATAAGCCTCCCGTTCATACATAGCTTGTTCAAACGGATTGCCTTACGGGGATCATATTAGAACAACGGCCTTAAGTTAATTTTAATTTTTACCGCAAAGCGAGTACCGAGATAATCTATGAAAATGAAAAAATTACATGTGTTATTTTTAAGCGCTCTTGTTATGGGCTCATTTGGCTTCAGTTGGCCATTCGATTACATGTCCACCCCGAATAACGAAGCTTTTGGCAGCAACCCTTGGCTGACCAGAGAAGTAGACATCCTCAAATCGCAAGCCAGCAATATTGACACCAATGTTTTACGTCTCAGCCTTATCGCTTACATGAACGCTGAAAAACGTGGGATCAGCAATAAAGAAATTCTTACTGTTATCGATTATTCAAAACCATCTTCTGAAAGACGCATGTGGGTGTTTGATCTTAAACACGGCCGCGCTCTGTACAATACCTGGGTAACCCACGGTAAAAATAGCGGCGCCGCTTACGCAACATCTTTTTCCAACAGCCCAGGTAGTTTAAAATCCAGCTTTGGTGTATTTGTTGCTGCAGAACCTTATTTTGGTAAAAATGGATACTCCGTCCGTTTGAGAGGTTTGGAACGTGGTATCAACGATAATGCTTACGAACGTGCCATTGTCATTCATGGTGCCAGATATGCAAATCCTGATATTATACGTACCTACGGACAGATAGGTAGAAGTTGGGGTTGTCCCGCAGTCAGTGAATCCGTATCACGGCCACTGATCAATACTATCAAGGGCGATTCTGTAGTCTTCGCATACTATCCTGATCGAAACTGGTTATCACATTCCAGATTTTTAACAGCTTAATATTGTGAATATGATCAACCCGGTTCTAGCTGGGTTGATCATGTTGACTAAGGAAATAAAATGAAACAAAAGCTAGGAAAAGCATTGGCTCTCTTTTTATTTGTTTCAGGCCATGCTTTCGCAACGACGTATACAGCTCCTGCAGCAAATGAAGCATTAATCGGCAAAAAAATCGAAACCTCCACGACATACGGCGAAAGCGTAGTTAACCTGCAACAGCGTTATGATATTGGTTACAACGCTATTCAAGATGCCAATCCACAACTTGATCCGACTAAAAGTTTTTCCGCAAATTCATTTCTGTTAGTTCCAACAGAACATTTGCTGCCTAACCAGCCGCGTCAGGGAATTGTGGTTAATCTGCCGGAAATGCGCATGTATTATTTTCCGCCGGGCACTGATAAAGTTTTAACATTCCCGATTGGCATAGGCAAAATCGGCAAAACAATTCCGATCACCATGACATCCATCACTAGAAAAATGAAAGATCCGGTGTGGATACCACCAGAAGATATTCGTGAATTTAATTTGCAGCAGGGTGTCGTGCTTCCTTCTGTGATGCCAGCTGGTCCAGATAATCCGTTAGGCGAATATGCAATTTATATGCGCGTACCAACTTACCTGATTCACAGCACTATTTTTCCAGAAAGTATTGGTAAACGTGCCAGCTTCGGTTGCATCCGTATGTACGAATCAGATATTAAGCAATTCTTCCCATCTGTTCGTGGCGGTGTTCCAGTAGCGATCGTAAATTCACCAGTCAAGATTGGCTGGCAGGGTGATCATTTGTATGTGGAAGCATATAAACCATTGGAAGAACATAGTGACGCTTATGATGCTTCGCTTGCTGGTATGGTTCATTCCATCACAACTGCATCAAATAATCAGGATACCTTGATTGACTGGCAGGCTGTTGCTTATGTTTCTCAGGAAAGAGACGGTATACCTCATGACATTGGCGTGAAATTACCGAAATCGTAATTGATGACATTTTTGCTAGACCCATAACCCGCCTTCTGGCGGGTTATTTTTTTTCACATTCGTTTTTTTTCTATTTCCTAATCCTTCGGAACTGATTGTTGTTGTGCTTTTCCAGCCTTCCTTCCATTCTTCATCCCTCTCTCTATTAATATAATATTATTTTATATTTTAAAGATGAATATGGTTGTATAGCAGGGCATTTTTTGTGGATTACTGCTTAAAAATGAATGAAAACATGAAGTTACAGAAAATATAAGCTGTGGAAAACTCTAGTATGAAATTCTTCTTAATGGGGATAACTCGGGATAAAATTGCCCGGTCAAATTTATCCGCTGCTTATGCACAGCTAATAGAGGGGCTTTACCATGTACTTATCCACAATGGGTGATTGGATATCCTGGATAGAATCAATACATATCACGAAAATAGACTTAGGTCTTGATCGTGTAAGAGCTGTGGGAGCCAAATTAGGGTTGCTGACACCATCTTGTCCGGTGATTACTGTCGGTGGGACGAATGGAAAAGGTTCGACAGTGGCGGCACTGACGTCCATTTATCGCGCTGCGGGTTATCATGTTGGTACTTTTACCTCTCCCTTTTTCTTTAAACTGAATGAAGAAGTCCAAATAGATGGCATAGAAGCCACTGATGAAGATTTTTGTGCCGCGTTTGCAAAGATTGAGGCAGCTCGCGGTGACATATCACTGACACCGTTTGAATTTTATACATTAGCCGCTCTGGTTATATTCAATTCCCGTCCTCTGGATGTCCTGGTATTGGAAATTGGTCTAGGTGGACGACTGGATGCTGTGAATATCGTCGATGCTGATGTTGCTGTGGTGACCAGTATTGGCATAGACCATGTGAACTACCTGGGTTCGACCAGAGAACAGATCGCTTTTGAGAAGGCTGGGATCTTCCGCCAAGGCCGATCGGCTGTCTGTGGCGATTTTTCGCCGCCTCATACGTTGCTAGAGCATGCGGCTGCAATAGGAGCGGATTTGTACTGTCAGGGTCAAGATTTTAGCTTCGGAGCGTCACAAAGCGATTGGGAGTGGCATGGGTCAGGTGTTTCCTATCAACGCTTACCGTTGAATTCTCTGCTGACGCAAAATATGTCCACCGTGTTGATGGCAGTCACTTTGTTACAACAACGTTTGCCAGTTTCCACCGATGCACTCATGCAAGGCTTGCGAGACGGTAAAACTGATGGGTCGTATTCAAGTTATACCTGGGCCGGTCACAGAAATTTATGATGTATCCCATAATCCAGCGGCAGTGGCGGTATTGGCGGCTTATTTATTGGAGACAGCTATTAGCGGTAAGACCTATGCCGTTTTTTCCATGCTGGGGGATAAAGATATAACGGAAAGCGTTAAAGGCATCAGTGAGCAGATAGATTTTTGGTATGTTGCGCCGCTAACGACAGCCAGGTTTGCCACGCAAGAACAACTAGCCCAGGCTTTCCAACAAGCCAGTGTCCAGAATGTGACATTTTTTCCATTTATTCAGACTGCTTACGAGCAAGTTGCCGCTACGGCCAAAGAGGGTGACAGGATAGTCATTTTTGGCTCATTTCATACAGTGGCTGATGTCTTGGCGGGAAAACCATAATATTCTGACCACCTTCGTCGGGGTTATAATGGTTGATATATCAGCAGCTTCCGCCGAATAATTTGAACGAGGAAGGAGAATAAGTATGTTTTTTCGTAACGGGGATGAATCCAATTTCGATATTTCGCTACAAGAATTAAATAAACAGCGCAATGAATTATTAAATATCATCAAACAACATCACGGCGAAGATACTTACAATCATTACAAAAAAAATGTCGAAGAAATTGTTGATGATCTGTTTAAAGCAATCACCGGTATGTATGAACAGATTAATCATCTTCAGAAAGGCGATTATGAAAATTATGATATTAGTATCACGCCTCAGGAAGATATGGATTCGCGCGTGCGAGCGGTAATGAATCTGAGTGGCAATAATGAAAAAGCCAAACAGGTAACGGACGCACTGCAGATGAATTATTTCAATACGAAAAAAAATTTGCAGGATTTATTGCCGGAAGCTGTGAAAGGCGAACATAAATTTAGTCCGATGGATTAAGCTCGTCATTGCTGTAAGGGTTACGTAATTCGTTGGTAAAGCAACGCAGCCCGTCATTTATATATTGAGTTCACCTCAAACAAGGTGCTTTGTTAGACTTGATCAGTGAAACAAGGCGGATGGGGGAACCGTTCGTCATTTGAGGGCTAGCCTCGTCTCGCAGTCATGGTTCCCCATCCACATTTGATTTGCTCCGAATAGATGTCTGGGGATAGCGCCCCGAATTCATAAGTAAGGAGCAATCACAGTGTAACTTAAGGAGAACTATGATGAAAAGTTCTGTGGTTGGAATTGATGTTGGAAAATATGAATTAGTAGTTTATTGGAACGGCAATCATTACACAGTTAACAATGAAGTCCAGGCGTTAAAGACATGGTTTAAACAACATGCCGCAGCCCTCAAAGAAGTCGATCTTATTGTTTTTGAGCCAACGGGTGGTTATGAGCGCATGCTTAAAACATGCCTTGATGATAACGTTTTACCCTATCGCAGAGTGCATGCAAATCATGTGAGGGCGTATGCAAAGGCGGCTGGAATAGCTGCAAAGACGGACAATTGATGCAAGAGTATTGCTGAATTTACGTCGAATGGAAATTAAAGCAAAGCCTGAAAAGCAGCAATATGAAGATTTAAAGGCGTTATTGACACGTCGAGAGCAATTGATTGAAATGCGCTTGCAGGAAAAGAATCGCTTAGAGACATGCGAAAAATTGGTTGGCAAAGTGGATCGAAAAAAATATAAAACAATTAACTAAACAAATTGAAGAAATTGAGAAAGAGATTGAAAGTGAGATAATCATAAAGATGATAGCTTGAAGTTGCAAAGCTTTATCAATTATATATCGTCAATTCCAGGAATCGGAAAAATCACTAGATTGCAGTTAATTGTAGATTTACCTGAGCTACTGATAGAACATGATAAAACGTTAGCTGCATTAGTTGGTTTAGCACCCTGGAATCGCGATAGTGGCAAGATAATGGGACGCAGACGAACTCGTGGCGGAAGAACCCGAGTAAGAGGCTTACTTTACATGGCGGCATTAGTTGCTGCCCGCTGCAATCCACAGCTAAAGAATTACTATAAAAAACTAAAAGATAAAGGCAAAGCATCAAAAGTTGCATTGATTGCAGTTGCTCATAAACTATTGAAAATATTACGAAGCATTGCGCAACGACAAACTCCGTGGATGCCAGCTATAAGAAAATCAAAAAATTTTAATTGATTTCCAATATAGATGCTGCGAGGAGCGCTTTTCGCGGTTGCGAGCGAAGCGCGGCAAAGCAACTCAGGCTTTGACTTTGAAGTAAGCATGAGGTTTCGACAGAAGGATGCTTCACTAAAAGGACGCTTCGCTCAGTAGAAAATTAGGGCGAACCTTGAATTACACTGCGGGCTTTAGGGACGGGGATGTGCGCTATGTGTGTGAAAAACCTTGAGGCACATGGATGTGCCTCAAGATCGCAGGATGCATTATCGTTTTGAACACACTTAGCCACATTCCCGGACCATTCTCGGTATCGCTCAAGCACGCTTATTTCAAAGTCAAAGCCTGGGTTGCTTCGTCGCAAAAAGCGCTCCTCGCAATGACCGGGCTGCGATCAAGCGGCTTTTTTCATCAACGAATTATGTAACCTTTACAGCAATGACGGGACTCCGATAATGTTCGCTAAATAATTTCGTTTTTTACTTCCACAAAACATCTATGCCATGGTCTAACGGAAACGCGTTTTTATAACCACTCGACGTATGTTCAGGACTCAATCCACGCAGCGACCAATTTTCTTCAATTAATTTCAGCAAATTGTAGTGATTGCAATGCGATGGTTCATACGCTCCATTTTCATCTTGCGATGGCGACGAAGCAAAACAGACAGGTGTTTTAGTGCCAGAGCGATCTGGATACGCACTACTATTCAACATATTTCCCGCCAGTAAGGTATAAACAGTTCTTGCAGGATTTCCTGTTGTGGATGGTTCATCAAATGTCAGTACTAACAAACCGCCTTGCGCCATAAATTTCTGGAAAGGCGCTTTAGCTGAATCAGGCAATGGTTCGCCAGTTTTTGGATCTGTTCCCATCATTTTTGATAGAAACGCATTTGCGTTTACAACACGATCTTCCAGCGTGCCATTGTGACCATCATGAATCTGGTTGGGAATATAAAAATTAACATCAGCCATATTGTCTATGTCTTGCAGCAAATGTGATGCATTCATGATGCGTTCGCAACTTTCGCGTTTTTGTTGAATACTTACATAACTGATGAAGGGTTCGTGTTTGCGTTTGTAACCATCATCTGGAGAACCTGCTCCATCAACATGTGAATCACCTTCAAAACAACCGCTAGCTGATGAGATTTGTTTGTGTTTGAACGCAGCAAAATATTTCTGTTCCGCTAAATCGTTTTCTTCTTCACTCTTATTCGGATCCCGCACAAAAGGTTTATGCGCTGAAATAGTTGTGTTAGTTTCTTCTGCGCCGCCAAGGGAAGCATTGGTCGGATCAGGCAAATCTTCTGCGTAAACTTTCCAGTTGATGTTTGCTTCATTAAGTTCAAGCGCAAGATTATCAACTTTCAAATTATGAATTTCATTATCAATAATGCCGTGAACTGAACCTGAAGTCATAGCGATATAATTAGGTTGTGACGGACGCGTCGGTAAACTGCCGCCGCTGTGATTATTAAAATAACTGCTAAAAAATGCATAACCATTGCCATTGGTATCGTAAGCAGGACCGACTTTCAGCATTTTTAACATACGACCATTTTCATCCAGAGTATTGCCGGTATATTCCACCAGTTTTTTAAACGTAGGTTCATTTTTGATTTCTACGTAACTCATGTTTTCAAACATCACGACCATTATTTTACGAAAATGGAGAGGTTGATGATTGGTGGCAGGTTTGGCATATAGCGATGTCAACGGCATTGCTGCAAATGATAGAGTAGCGATCAATGAGTAAAAATTCTTTTTCATGTGCATTGATGTTTCATCCTTGTTCATATTGAAAAAAGTCCGTGGCAACATTACCACTAATCTATTATTTCAGCGACTTTAATATTGGTAGCAATGGTTGATCGCATTGTGCATAATTCTCCGCACTAAAAATGAAAAGACATGGAGTGAAAAATGTTCCACAACAGAATGGCTAACCGTCAAGGCAAAGACCCGCAAGCACAACTCGAAAGCTATCGTGAGACCTTACAGAATAAATTAAATTCGCTGTATAAATCTCTGCGCCAACAAGAAAGTAAAATGTTTGGTGAAGATGTTAATGAGGGCATGGATACAGAATCGAATCCACGCATTACTTATACTGAATTTTTATATCAGGATTCGGTAAAAGTGAATGCGTTAATTGATACCGTCAAAGCGTTGTATAGCGATATCCGCGCGGTCAAAGCGGGAGAAAAATCAGCCGCGACCTTAGAATATCCGAGCATCGATGAAGTGGTGACAATGATGAATAATGTAAAAGAAATCATGCGTGAAATTCACGCCGAGCGAATTTTCCACAATATCAGACAATTGTATCGAGCTGGTATTAGTGAAGCCGCGAATTTAAAACCTAGCCAAGTGCGGCCGCCACTCTAAGCCCACGAGCGCACATATCAACATTATGAACGCGCAGATAATCCACAGGTTGTTTTGCCAGACAGACTGACATCGCCATTGTTTCAATATCGCGTTCAGCAAATGGTAATCCGGACAATAGCGATAAAAATGTTTTGCGTGAATGTCCAAGCATGACGCGGGCGCCAAGATTTGCAAAAGCCCGCGTATGTTGTAACAAGATTAATGATTGTTCTGCTAGTTTGCCGAAACCTATGCCCGGATCAAAAATAACGCGATCGCGTGAAATACCTTGTTGTTCCAGTTCATTCAGACGTTTTTCACCCCAGGCATGCACAATCGCGACTGGATCCTGATCGCGCGGTAAAATGTTATCACGCCGTTCGGGAATACTGAGATGATGCATGACCACACAATCTACTTTTGATTGCGCGATGATTTCACGCATAGCGGGATCATCTAATCCACTGACATCATTAATCCAGTCCACACCTAATTCCAATACTTTCGCAGCGGTAGCTGCATGTCGAGTATCAATACTTATTTTCGGCTGCAGTAATAATGTTTTACGCGCATCTTGCAAACCTTCAAGAATAGGCGCAAGTCGCGACCATTCTGCATCTGCGTTCAGTGGTTGTGAACGCGGTGCGGTAGATTCCGCGCCAATATCAATAACTTCCGCGCCAGAAGAAACTAGTTGAGCAATTTGTTCAAGCGCGTGCTGTACTTCTAAAAATTGTCCGCCATCGGAAAAAGAATCTGGCGTGACATTCACAATACCAACTAGTTGTGGCGTATCAACACGTTGATTAATTTGTCTGGTGTGAAACGGCGCTTCGCCGCTAAAACGTGAACCCCATGACTCAACAATTTGCGCTGCTGTTTTTCCGTGGTTTGTTCCTGGTAATGGAAATTTCCACAATGGTGCGACATCGGCAAGCGGCCAGAGTGCAAAAGGACGTTCTTGCAAACTGCTGTGTGGAACAGTCAGTGTTTCACTTTCGATAATAAGATCATCAAAAGCGAGAATATCAATATCAACAACCCGCGGTCCCCAATGACGAACTTCAGGTTTTCTGCCGATGGACCATTCAATATTTTTTAATTGTTGCAGTAAATCCATGGGCTGCAATGTTGTGTCACAACGAATAGCCAGATTGAGATAAGGCATGTCCCAATCAGCAGGTGCATTTTCCGGCAACAGCGCATCAGAAATATAGACAGGCGAAACTTGTAGCACTGTAATAGCAGAAATTTTTTTAATCGCGGCAACTGCTTTACGCAAATTACCTAATCTGTCACCAAGATTAGAACCCAATCCTAAAACGATCATGGTTATTTGTCCCCGTATTCAAAACTCACGCCGCCGATCAGGCCTTTATTTTCGGGAATTTAGTGATGCGCACAATAAGCCGAGATTTTTTTGGCAATTGTTTTATGACGATGTCATATATGTCGCGGCTTAAATGTTCAATCAGGCGATATTTTTTATCGCCTAATTCTTCACGTATTTGATCAGACAGACTGGCATAACATACGGTATCATCCAGCTCATCGGTGACGCAGGCTTTTGGTGGTTTCGGCAAACGGATATCAAGGTCTAGTAAAACACCTTGTTCTTTTGACCTTTCTTTGCGTCGCCAGCCAAAATTGAAGTTTAATTCTAAAGCGCGCACGAAAAGCGCGCTGTGTAATGTTGATCGAGTTCGAGTCATGTAGTTATTGTTACCGTAATATAGTATCTATTTTTTTCATTACATCCTTGGTTAACTTGGCTTTCACATCAATCGCGCCAAGGTTATCCATTAATTGTTCTATTTTGGTCGCGCCGGTAATAACCGAGCTGACATGCGGATTATGCAAGCACCACGCAATCGCTAGTTGCGACATCGTACAACTTAACTCTTGGGCAATAACGCAGAGTTTTTTGGTTTTTTCTACCATTTGCATAAAATTTTCGGGAACTAACCAGCCTTCTTTTGCCAGACGGCTATCGCTAGGTATGCCCTGATTATATTTGCCGGATAAAATACCAGAAGCAAGCGGAGCTCCAAATAGTAGTGCCGAGACCGTATTTTTTAAACAAGGATAGATAATCTTTTTCCAGATGGTCGCGAGAAAACATATTATATCTGCGGTTGTTCCATGGTCGGCTTGATGCAATTCAATTTTTCCGCCACATTAAACGCGGCTTCAATTTGCTCCGCGCTCCATTCTGAAGTTCCCCAGTAAAATGCATAGCCGTTGCGCACCAGATAATCCATGGCTAAAACGGTTTCTTCTATAGGTGTATTCGGATCGGGACGATGACAAAACAACAAATCGACATAATCCAGCTGCAGACGTCTTAAGGAATTTTTTGTGCCTTCGATCAAATGTTTACGTGAAAGACCAGTATCATTTGGGCCATTTCCGCCCCAAAAAATTTTGGTGGAAATGACCAATTCTTCGCGGTGAAATTCAAGCATTGCTTTACCCATCAGGAGTTCTGCTTCACCATGCGCATAAGCTTCGGCATTATCAAAAAAATTAATGCCATGATCATATGCGGCGTGCATAAATGTTTTGATTTCCTTTAAACCGATTTGTTTACCAAAAGTGATCCATGAACCAAATGAAATTTCACTGACGCGAATGCCGGCTTTGCCGAGTTTATTATATTGCATGGTGAGCTCCTCTCAAGTTTGGCTAATTCTAGCATCGGTTATTTGATATTGCATATCTCTGGTATCAGACGCTAAATTGATACTGGGCTCAGACACCTACCAAGATCGGCTCAGCTCTGACGGTGTCTGCACCAATAGAATGGTATTGATACATATCAGGACAAATATGGTACTGTATCGGCGCTTACTAACATCAGGTCGATAACTATGCTTCGAATCGGTAAATTAACCGACTATGCCATGCTCATTATGAGTCAAATGGCAAGACATCCAGATACATCTGATGAGTGCTACTTTCCTTGCGGAAACTTTGCATTTATCGCCGCCTACTGTGAGTAAAATCCTAAAAATACTGTCAGAAGCAAGCCTGGTTAACTCCGTTCGCGGAGCGGAAGGTGGTTATCGACTTGCGCGATCCGCCGCCAGCAATTACCGTGGCTGATGTTATCGCTGCGATGGAAGGTGACCTGGCCATGACCGAATGTTGTGAAAGTATAGTCTTTGCGCTATCAGATTCTATGTGCACAATGCGCGAAAATTGGCAAAAAATCAATACCGAATGGTTCATTAATTGTTATTGCCGGATTTACTTTACATGATATGATAGAGCCATTATCGCTCACTGGCTCAATAGGGGCTTATTGATGTCAAATAACATTATTAAAAGAAGTCGTCAATAAACAATTATCCATATGGTTTTGTGACGCAGATCGAATCCGATACCATCCCGCCCGGATTAAATGAAGATATTGTCCGCTTAATTTCAGCCAAGAAAAATGAACCGGAATTTATGCTGGAATGGCGTTTACAGGCTTATCGGCACTGGCTGACGCTGACACCGCCGACATGGGCGCATCTGCATTATCAACCGAATTGATTATCAAAATATTATTTATTATTCCGCGCCCAAATCAGCAGAAGCATGGCCCAAAAAGTTTGGATGAAGTCGATCCCAAATTATTAGAAACCTATAAAAAACTAGGTATTCCATTGCATGAGCAAGGTCGTCTTAGCAGGTGTTGCGGTGGATGCGGTATTTGATAGTGTTTCCGTTGCGACGACTTTCAAAGCCAAACTGGCAGAAGCGGGCGTGATTTTTTGTCCGTTTTCCGAAGCAGTGCAAAAATATCCGGAATTGGTGGAAAAATATTTGGGAACAGTCGTTCCTTATCGCGATAATTTTTTTGCGGCATTGAATTCAGCGGTATTTAGCGATGGTTCTTTTGTGTATATTCCAAAAGGCGTGCGCTGTCCGATGGAATTGTCGACTTATTTTCGTATCAATGCGGCAAAAACCGGGCAATTTGAACGTACATTGATTATTGCCGAAGAAGGCAGTTATGTCAGTTATCTGGAAGGTTGCACCGCGCCCATGCGTGATGAAAATCAATTGCATGCTGCAGTGGTTGAATTAATTGCGTTGGATAATGCGCAAATAAAATATTCAACGGTGCAAAACTGGTATCCAGGCGATGAAGAAGGTCGCGGCGGTATTTATAATTTTGTGACCAAGCGCGGGCATTGCCGCGGTGAGAATTCAAAAATTTCCTGGACGCAAATTGAAACGGGTTCAGCGATTACCTGGAAATATCCTAGCGTGATTTTGCAAGGCGATAATTCAGTCGGTGAATTTTATTCTGTGGCGTTGACTAATAATTATCAGCAGGCGGATACCGGCACCAAGATGATTCACATGGGCAAAAACACACGCAGCACGATTATTTCCAAAGGTATTTCCGCGGGACATGGCCAAAATACTTATCGCGGTTTGGTGCGTATGCTACCTGGCGCGACAAATGCGCGTAATTATACGCAATGTGATTCATTGTTACTAAGTTCAACTTGTGGCGCGCATACTTTTCCTTATATCGAAGTCAAAAATCCAACGCGCGCAAGTTGAACATGAAGCATCAACATCCAAAATTGGCGAAGACCAATTATTTTATTGCCGCCAGCGCGGGCTTAAGCACGGAAGATGCGGTTTCCATGATTGTGAATGGTTTTTGCAAACAAGTATTTAAAGAATTGCCGATGGAATTTGCGGTAGAAGCGCAAAAATTATTAGAAGTGAGTTTAGAAGGGAGTGTGGGCTAATAAATAGTACTAAATGTTAGCGATTAAAAATTTACAAGTCATCCATTCAAGATGAAAAACAAAACACCAAACCAATTTTGCGCGGTGTCAATTTAACGATTAAGCCAGGTGAAGTGCATGCCATCATGGGCCCGAATGGTTCCGGCAAAAGTACACTTGCCAATGTGTTTGCGGGACGCGAAGATTATCAAGTTACGGATGGTACAGTGACGTTGAATGACGAAGATTTATTAGCTCTGGAACCAGAAGAGCGTGCGGCGCGCGGATTATTTCTCGCGTTTCAATATCCGACGGAAATTCCTGGCGTAAATAATATGTATTTTTTCGCACGGCATTGAATAGCTTACGTAAACAAAAGAATTTACCGCCGTTAGATGCCGCGGATTTTCTTACATGCTAGTAAAAGCAAAATTAAAGAAGTCGGTATGGATGAAACATTTTTACATCGCGCGGTGAACGAAGGTTTTTCCGGCGGTGAAAAGAAACGTAATGAAGTATTGCAAATGCTGATGCTGGAACCCAGCTTTCATTATTTTAGATGAAACAGATTCCGGTCTTGATATTGATGCATTGCAAATGGTGGCGAAATGTGTGAATAGTTTGCGTAATCAGAACGCAGTATATTAGTCGTGACGCATTATCAGCGTTTATTAGATTACATCCAGCCAGATGTGGTGCATGTCATGGCGAATGGCAAAATCTTAAAATCAGGCGATAAAACTCTGGCGCATGAATTGGAAGCCAAAGGTTATGGCTGGGTAGAGAGTGAGATTAAATCATGAATGCGAATTAGCTGCTGCAAAGCGATGAACACTCAGTTCTGATTGCAAAACATTGGAGCTTCTTTGCCGCACGTTCAAGAATGAACGCTGGAAATATACGGATTTGTCATTTCTGAAAAACAGACGTTTTTCGCCGCGCAACGCGCGGACGCTGATAGTCTGATCGACAGCATTCCACAAAATCGTCTGCAACGTTGCGACAGTATTTTACTGGTGATGGTGAATGGCTATTTCATGCCAGTACTTTCTGATCTTGCACAAGCTTCCTGAAGGTGTGATCGCTTGTGGCATGCGTGATTCAGCGCGCAATCATCTGATTTAATCAAAGCGAATTTACAAAAGACGATTGATCCAGATATATCCGTTCGCAAGTTTGAATGCAGCAATATTAACAGATGGTTTATTTTTCTATCTGCCTGACAATATGTGAACTCAAGCAACCATTCATGTTGTTTCCATTGTCAGCGGCGACAGATGAATTTATTGCACATCCGCACCATATGATTATTCTGGGAAAAAACAGCAAGCTGACGCTGCTGGAAGAACATTATTTCGCACACCACCGACCTCGCTTATATGATGAATATTGTTAACACCATTGATCGTTGGCAAAAGCGCGATACTCGAACATTACAAAATTCAGCACGAAGGTAAGCAGGCCGTACATATGGCGCATACGTTTATTCGGCAGAAACAAGATAGTAGCGTCACTTCACACGATTTTTCCACAGGCGAGCATTTGCACGTGATGAATTAGTGGTGAAACTTGCAGGAACCAGGTGCAGAATGTCGCACGGGTGGTTTTTATCATTTGCATCACGATAATCAGTATATTGATAATCATATTGATATTGATCATGTTGCTCCACGCAGTAATAGTGAAATGCTTTACAAAGGCATACTCGATAATAAATCGCGCGCTGTTTTTAACGGCCGCTTACATGTAGAAAAAGATGCGCAAAAAATTATTGCGTATCAAGCCAATCATAATTTGTTGTTATCGAATGATGCTGAAGTTTATTCCAAGCCTGAATTGGAAATTTATGCCGATGATGTGAAATGCAAACATGGCGCGACGACCGGTCAGCTAGATCAGGATGCATTTTTTTACTTGCGTTCGCGCGGCATTGCACGAAGCAGAAGCAATGAATATATTATTGCAAGGATTTGCCGATGAAATTTTGCAGCGTGTTACGCATCCCGGCATTAAAATGCGCGTGCAGGAGACGTTATGAATACGATGTCGCAAAGCAGAATTAATTTCGCTGAATTACGCCAGGATTTTCCTATATTGGAAAGAAACTAATCGCGGCAAGCCGTTGATTTATCTCGATAGCGCTGCATCGGCGCAAAAGCCACGGCAAGTGATTGATGCATATCTGATTTTTACTCGCACGATTATGCAAATATTCATCGCGGTATTTATGAATTAAGTGAGCGTGCCACCAGATTTATGAAGATACACGCGAGCAGGTAAAACAATTTATTCATGCCGGACACAAAGAAGAAATTGTTTTTGTCAGTGGTACGACCGAAGGCATTAATTTGGTCGCGCAAAGTTTTGGTCGTTCACAATGGCAAGCTGGCGATGAAGTTATTTTAAGTACGATGGAACATCATTCCAATATTGTGCCGTGGTATTTGTTGAGAGAGCAAATTGGTATTGATTTGAAAATTATTCCCATTACTGATGCTGGTGCGATTGATCTGGAAGCATATAAAAAATTATTTAGTCCGCGCACACAAATGGTGGCGGTTACGTCATGCATCCAATGTATTAGGAACGATTAATCCAGTGAAAGAAATGACGGCTATTGCGCATGCGCACAATGTGCCAGTGTTGATTGATGGCGCGCAAGCAGTTCCGCATATGCCAGTTGATGTGCAAGATATTGATTGTGATTTTTATGTGTTTTCCGCGCATAAACTGTATGGGCCAACGGGTATCGGTATTTTATACGGCAAAAAAGCATTGTTAGATGCCATGCCGCCGTATCAAGGCGGTGGCGACATGATTGAAACCGTCGCTTTTGACAAAGTGACTTATGCAAAAGCGCCGCAAAAATTTGAAGCTGGCACGCCGGATATTGCTGGTGTGATTGGTTTAGGTGCCGCAATAAATTATGTGCAGACCATAGGCATGGATAATGTATTCGCGCATGAACAAGCATTGCTTGATTATGCGGAAGCAAAATTAAAAACTATTCCTGGTTTGCGAATCATTGGTACGAGCAAACCAAAAGTCGGCGTGATTTCATTTGTACTTGATGGCATACATCCGCATGATATTGGCACCGTGCTTGATCATGAAGGTATTGCAGTACGTGCAGGACATCATTGCGCGATGCCATTGATGCAGCGGTTTAATGTTCCCGCAACGGTGCGTGTATCATTTGGTATTTATAATAATGAAAAAGATATTGATGCCGTTATTGAAGCGCATTCAATTGGCAAAGAGGTTATTTACCTAATGTCATTACGCGAATTATATCAGGAAATTATTATTGATCATGGCAGACAGCCACGTAATTTTGGCAAGCTTGATCAGGCCAATCATTGTCAGGCTGGTCATAATCCATTGTGTGGCGATAAATTAATGTTGTATGTGACAGAACGCGATGGCGTGATTGAAGAAGTGCGTTTTGAAGGACAGGTTGTGCGATTTCTGTCGCATCTGCTTCGTTGATGACGGAAGCGGTGCGAGGAAAAACAATAACGGAAATTGAACAATTGTTTGATCTATTTCATCATCTGGTAACGGAAGGTAAAGAACCGGAAGTAAGTATAGGTAAATTAGCAGTGTTTAGCGGCGTGGCGGAATTTCCGGTGCGTGTTAAATGCGCGACACTGGCCTGGCATACATTGAAAGCTGCGCTGGCGAATGATCCAAATCCAGTTAGACTGAATGAAAGAGGAGCATGTGATGACGCCTGAATATTACTCTGACTGAATCAGCATGTGAATACATCAAAAAAATGGTGGAAAAAGAAAACGCCGCTGGATTTCGTTTACGATCAAAAAAACCGGTTGTTCAGGTTATTCTTATCTGCCAGCAATTATTGAAAAAATCAATGCTAATGATTTAGTAATTGAAACCCAGAATGGCGTGAAAATATATGTAGAGCAACCTGGCTGCATCTTTTGCAGGGATTACAGGTGGATTATGTTGAAGAAGTAAAAACCGGATTGAAACAAAAACGTCTTGGTTTTTACCAATCCAAATGAATCTAGTCGTTGTGGTTGTGGCGAGAGTTTTCACATCGAAAATTAACTGCGCGAGCGGGAGAATAGTGTGTTTCGCGAAACATCTGTAGAAGTTAGAAGAGAAGTTGAAGCGGCATTGATTCCATCGGGCGTCAAAGTGATGTTGCAGCCTGGCACGCAGGTAATGGTGACGCAGGCGTTAGGAAATTCATATACGGTATATGTTAATGGCAATCTGGTTCGTATCCCGGGTAAAGATGGTGATGCATTGGGTTTGGTTATACTTGAATACGCCGGATATTAATCAGCAGGAAGGGTCAGTTGAAGATAAAGTCTGGCTGCAAATGCGAACTTGTTTTGACCCGGAAATTCCAGTGAATATTGTTGATCTGGGTTTAGTGTATAGCTGTAATATCCTGCCATTAGGCAAGAATGATTTTAGTGTTGAAGTGGTGATGACATTGACCGCGCCTGGCTGTGGCATGGGCCCTGTGTTGGTTGAATGAAGTGGAAGAAAAATGCGCCAGATTAATGGCGTGCAAAATGTGAAAGTAGAATTAGTGTTTGATCCGCCTTGGGACAGAGGGATGATGAGTGATGAAGCGAAATTACAATTAGGGTTATTGTAACTATTATTAGAGGAATATTCAATGAGCATTCAAGAAAAAATTAAACAGCAAATCACTGAAAACGAAGTGATTATCTACATGAAAGGCAATGCTGAATTACCAATGTGTGGATTTTCCGCTCGCGCGGTTAATATACTAAAATCCTGCGGCGTGAAATTTGCAACGGTCGATGTATTGCAAGACGAAGAAATCCGTCAAGGCATCAAAGTTTATTCCAACTGGCCGACGATTCCACAATTGTATATCAGAGGCGAATTTGTTGGCGGTAGCGACATCATGGCTGAAATGTTTGAGACTGGTGAGCTACAACAATTACTTCAGCAAAAATAAGTAAGCTCAACGCGCTGGGTTTATTTACCCGGCGCGTTTTTTCCCAGCAACTGAAAATTATCTCTGGCTTCGTCATCTATAATCGCATTTGCTATTGGATCGTGTTCAGGCATAGACTCGCTACGAGAAAATAACACATGTTTTTTCTTGTTAGGCGAAACATTTAATTTATCGTGTTTTCCCTACTGGCGGCGCTAATTTATGTTGTTGATCACATAATTCATGCGCGATAGCATTCATTTCATTTAATCTGGCCTGTAATCTTAAATTGCGGATATCCATGTTGCCATCACTATAATTTTTTCTTACTATTCTCAATCGCCTGATTGATTTTTTCCAGCCTGGCAGTGAGATTGGCTTTATCAGTTGAAGTAAAAATCAGCGATTTAAGTTGATCAATATCGTTGCGAATACGGTTTTTTTCTTCCTCGTTCATTTCATCGGAAGTGAACTGATTTAAAGTCATTTCGGCATTGCGAATTTGTTCCAGATAACAATCGCGATTGATAACGCTCGCCTTTATCACTACGCAGCATGAGTAGACTTTCCTATAATTATAATGTGTTAGCGGGGTTTTCTTTCCGAGCGATCGCGTAGATCATCAATATTGTCACAGCTCGTAATAACATTGCGGTATTTGCCACTTGCGACATCATTAATGAAATTTTCCAAATCAGCTATCTGTGTCTGTAAGCCGTTTTGATTTTCAGAAGAAGCAATCTCTGCCCGTAAAGTCGTGAATTTTAGCAGTGAATTGACACTTATATTCCAGTCGGTATTTGTTCAACGGTACATTTATCGATTTTTTCAACAAGCGCTTTCAACGCTTCAATATTGTTTGTTTGCGCATCATTCATACGCATAATGCCTTTGCGAGAAACTCGCAATTTATTTGTGCTATTAAACATTACGCAATTCCTTTATTTTTTTGGCATTAAAGCAGCGTGTTCTTCGCTATCAGAATCAGAGGATTTAGGTTCGCCGCTAAAGCAAAAAAATATGCTATGGAAGGCAGATGCAGATGGGCGGCTGGCTGGCGCGGATGTTTGGGGTTTTGCTGTTTGCTCTTCTGAGGTGATAGTCGATGGTACGGTTTGTCCGGGAGCTATCTCTACTACGCGGCTTTTACTTTTTTTTCTTCCTAACATTATAATACTCCTTCTTTCTATTAATTATGTACGCGAGCGAATCTAGCAAATTCATGATAGGGTGTCCAGTCGACCCTATTTAGCCGAGATTTTCTTCCACCAGGGCAGGCGTGGAAGATAAAGCAATAAATAGATCAATAAAGTCGTTAGCAAGCGAAGTAAGATACATGCCGACGGAAACTGCCAGACCTACCGCAGCGGTCGCCCATAAAGTAGCGGCGGTGGTGAGACCGGTAACGTAATCGCCCTGGCGGAAAATGATGCCGCCGCCAAGAAAGCCAATACCAGTGACTACTTGGGCGGCGACTCGAGAAGAATCAGCGTTAGGAATGGATAAACTGACAATACCAAATGCGCATGCCCCCAGACAGATAGCGCCGTAAGTACGGATACCGGCCGAGGTGATATTCCGGTGCCGTTCTCTTTCCCAGCCGATTAAACAGCCAAGAAAACATGCAAAAATGACCCGGAAGAACATGACAAAATCAAATTGTATGGTACTTACCAGCATGATCGATTCCTTTCTATACATTCATGCTACACATTAATTAAAATGAGGACAAGTTTTGTTGGAACGGACCCATCATCACCGGTTTAAAGTGCTTGGCATTTTTCCCATGTTTCAGTGTTTTCTTAATCGTCTTGTTTGAAGCAAGTGATGATGGAGACAGATTTATTAATTTCAAAGAACCATCACTTCCATCTAATGTACCGCTAATAAAATAAGTTGCTTCAATATGAGGACCGCTGATATTTAACTTGTGAAAATTGGCTATTTGACCTGACTTGATAAAATCAGCAACGCTTGTCTTTACACCGTCTATATCAAGCAAGCTATCTTCGGAAATTTTCATAATAATGCTGGATTTGATAAAATCCAGGTTATTAAAGTCATCGAATTTAATATCCGAATAAGCATATTCCATATTCTCAAAATGATATCGAGCTAGTTCTTTATATTCTGGCAAACTATATATAGCGCTTTCTTCAGTGACGTCCTCGGACAATACCGATTTGGTGTCGATATAATATAATTCTGTTGAAAACACAAAAAACAAGTAATCAAGTGGAATGTAAAGCTCTACGCCATGTATTTGATCATATTTTGCTTGTGCGTTTTTGGTTGCTTTGACATAAGGCAAAATGTCGCTGCCATCGATAAGACGCGAAATGCGCGCATAGTTATATTTTGGATTATTCATGGCATTTTTTACGAGAGCTTCTGCTTGCGCATCACTCATATGATAATAATATTGCATGAGCGTCGATGCGGGAATGGAGTGTTTTTCCGCGCTAATTTTCCAATCTCTGGAAGACAGGTGCTTATCAAGCGCACGCCCAAAAGTGGTGCTGGCAAAGGCTGGCATACCGAGGACTGTGCAGTTGAGTCCGGTATAAACGCTGGCAGCGCCATTAAGAGGCTGACATCCGGTTAATTGTGTTTTACGAATATAATCGTCGTCACTTAAATGTTCGCTATTCCAGCTAATATAGTATGAAGTACCATATATTAATTCATTAGTTTGTTCGAAATTTTTATTGTCGTTGGACAATAAGCTTTGACGATATTGATGAATCGCAACAGCATCCTGCAATTCAGCTTCTGCTTCACTACCTTTATCGCGTAAAGTCGCCGTTAAAGCAGCATCTTCGAGGAATGTTAATTTGACATTATCTGGAAGCAAAAATGCGTTATAACCAACAGATAAGTTTTTCATGGATTTTTTATCAATCGCTGATTCATGTTTTATATACCAGTTAGCTCTACTTAGGCTAAGGCTATTATAGAAATATTGATCATCGCCCCAATAAAGATAAACATATACTGGCTGTGAATCTACTTCATGAATTTGACCAGAATATGCTAACAAATATGGATCAATGGGATTGTGGTCTAAATAATATTCGTTTTCTTCGACTTTTTCCCAAGGCAGATTGACTGGCTTGATATTCAATCCCCAAAGATGTTGATGATTTGGATCTGGATCAAAGACATCGGCGAAGAAAATAACGTGCGGACCAGGATGAAAATTAGGCCAGACTTCATTCTGATGTTTTTCTGCATAGTCATACATAGTTTTCATGCTTTGTACGAATTGCAATTCATCTTTGTTGATATCGGCATAAACGATTTGTGAACTAGCTAATAGCGCTAACATCCCTGGCAGCAGCTTCATCAAACATATCCTTGTTAATGAATGGTCGAGTAAACATAGTATGTCAATCGCGCAAAATAATCTCGCGCATTTTCGCGCAGACTTTTTGCATCACATGGATGTTGTGAATGCTGGAAAGATGGAAATACGCGATCAAGCCTTCTTTGAATAAATAATGCAGATATGAGCGTGAAAAATTCTTGCAGGTATAACAATCACAGCCAGGCATGATAGGTTGATCATCTTTGGCATAGATACTTTTCTTAATGAGAATACGGCAGTTTTCACCATTATTTTCGAACTTGAGCCAGCCATCGCGTTCAACAATTTCGCCGTAATATAATGTGCCATGTCGCGCATTACGCGTAGGCGCGACACAATCAAAAACATCTATACCTTTCCCAACGACATCAATTAAATCTTGTGGATTTAAACCAACGCCCATGGTGTAGCGAATTTTATCTTCTGGTAAAGAAGGTCTGACCCAATCAATGATTTCGCAAGTCTTTGGCATATCAAAGCCAATGACTTCACCACCAATAGCGATACCATCGAGGTTTTGCGATAACAACAAATTCAGTACTTTGATCACGTAAATCGCGGAAGCTGCCGCCTTGAATAATGCCGAATAACGCCTGGCGGAAGCCATATGCGGAATTTGGATTCTTTTGATGTTCTTCAATCGAGGTCATTAACCAGCGATGCGTTCTATCCAGTGCGGCTAACGCAGCTTCACGGCCGCCGGTTTCAGGCGTGCATTGGTCAAACGCCATGATAATGTCAGCGCCGATAATCTTTTGCGCCTGGATGGATGTTTGTGAATTCAGATGAATAATCTTGCCGGTGATCGGGTGCTTAAAATGCGCGCCTTGCTCATCAACAATGCAAATAGTGCCGTTTTTGGAGAGGCTTAATACCTGGAAGCCGCCGCTGTCAGTCAGCATGGCTTTGTGCCAGCCCATAAACTTATGCATGCCGCCGACTTTCTCGATAATCTCCATGCCAGGCGTACATAGCATGTGATAGGTATTGCCACCGAGAATGATTTCACTGCCGTTATCATGCAGATCGTTTGGCGTGAGGTAATTCAACATGGCACGCGTGCCTACCGGCATAAAAGTCGGAGTCGTGACTTCACCGTGAGGAGTGCTAAATTGCATCACTCGAGCGGGCAGCGTTGCGTGTTTTTTAACCAGTTTTGATGAATATGAGTTTTGCATAGCGCGGGATTATATATTGAAAATGCGCATAGATCACTCTTATCTTGGTTTGGCGGGGGGAAGTCTGAGGGTATCTAAGTCTATCTCATGCTGGATTTCTTCAACCTGCTGATACATCGCATGGATTTTATATGTCGCGCGACCATAATTGAAAAGCCTGGCAAGGGTATAGATAAGCAAAGCGGCTACAGCGAGGGCATAGATAATAAATAATATTTGTTCTGAGCGGGTAGCTTCGATTTCAGATAAAAACCTATCCGTGTTGGTTGCGCCTGCATAAGTCAGCAAGCCATCAACCGCGAGCAGAAATGTGGAGCAACAAAAGCTGGAACGTTGCTCTTCTTCTTCCTCAATGTCTTCATACAATGCATCACGCTTGCGACTAAAAAAACCTATCCGCCATTGGATGTTACCAATGTTATGTTCATTGAATAGATAATCATCGCAAAGCGCGCGAAATTTTTTATTGGTAGAACGAAGAGCAGCCAGGGAATGATGCGGAACCTGGCGGATGAGATGTAGCAGTAATTCATCCGGCCATAATGCAAAAACACTATTATCTAAGACGATAACAAGTTCTTGTAAATCAATTTTGGGGTTATTTCGTATCAACATGGGAAACTTATAGACGCGCCTGTTTTCATTCTCGTTTTACTTCTGTAACATTTCCTCAAATAATGAGGCATATAGCATGAAATCACAACGGCATTATACAATTTTTGACCAGATTTGTCTAGGATTTGACCAGGTAGTGCGTGCACTAACGGATAATGTAAAAACCACTGGCTCAAGCTATCCTGCTGAAAAGATTGAAGAATCTTCACTAACTGAAAAACAGCGCAAACATTCAGCAGCACTGATGCGTATAAATCATTCCGGTGAGATTTGTGCCCAGGCACTCTATCACGGCCAGGGAGTTGTTTCGCGCAGTCGTGATGTGCAAATCAAAATGGAACAAGCGGCGATTGAAGAAGGTGATCATTTGGCTTGGACGCGGCAACGGATAGATGAGTTGGGCAGCCATGTCAGCTATCTAAATCCATTGTGGTATGCCGGATCATTTTGTATTGGTATGGTTGCGGGGATGGTCGGTGATGAGTGGAGTCTTGGCTTCGTTGCGGAAACAGAACGACAAGTCATTCGACATCTGACCGGACATTTGCAGACACTGCCTGCGCAAGACCGACGTAGTTACACAATCCTGCAGCAGATGGAGTCAGATGAAGCCCGACATAGAGATGAGGCGGTGATGTTGGGGGCGAGGGAATTGCCGGAGTTTATTAAGAAGGGGATGGCGTTGACGGCAAGGGTGATGGTTAAGAGTACATATTGGGTTTGATTTTTAATATTTCTCGCTAGGCTGCGTAGGGTGGATTAGGCGCTTTTTGCCGTAATCCACCATGAAGATTGTTGGTGGATTACGGCAAAAAGCGCCTAATCCACCCTACGCAGCTCTCTGTTCAAACTATCTATTTATACATCACGATTAATGCGCCAGCTTGCACTAACCAGATAATCCAAACGATTTCCATGAAATACGGGAACCAGTGACGTCTAATCATCCAATACAAAACGGTAGGCACTAAACCGATAATCACTGGAATACTCAACAGCGCAATTAAACTCCGCAAGGTATTACCAGTCTGGCCGCCGGAAAATACATCCGTCAATAACTGAGAAATCCACTCATGCGCGGCAAGAAGCCAATGCACTCCGAGCGAAGCATATGACATGCAGAATACGATGGCGATACTTAAGCCAATGAGGGCAACGAGATGCTTTAACATAAACTATCCTTGTTCAAATTTTAAGATTCACAAAGGTTAATCACGATGAATGCATATGTCAAACATCAACTAAACTTTTACGCCCACGCCTCTGCGCAACAATGACCATGCCCAGAAAAACATGACGATAAACAGAATGGTCACCAGACTAAAACCTAAGTACACATTCAAATCCGAAATGCCTAACAAGCCGTAACGGAACGTGTCGACGATATCAAGAATAGGATTGAAGATGGCTATCTTGCGCCACATAGGCGGCAATTGCTGGATAGAAAAAAATACGCCGCCCAAATAAGTCAGCGGTGTTAATACGAAAGTCGGAATAAAAGAAATATCGTCAAAGCGTTTGGCGTATACCGCATTAATTAAGCCGCCAAGTGAAAATACCATGGAAGCCAGAATAGCCATGCTGATGACAATGCCAGGATGGGTAAACGGCACGCTGGTAAAGAGATAAGCGATGAGCATGACAATGACCCCGACCAGTATGCCGCGGATAGAGCCGCCAATCATAAAGCCCAGCAGGGTAATATAATCTGGCATAGGCGCGACCAGCATTTCTTCAATACTTTTATTGAATTTGGTCAGGAAGAAAGAAGAAGACGTATTGGTATAAGCGTTAGTCATGACAGACATCATCACGAGGCCGGGAACAATATATTGAATATAGGCATAGCCTTCAATGTGACGTAGCTGGGAGCCAATGAATTTACCAAAGATAATGAAATACAAACTCATGGTGATGGCTGGCGGCAGTAAAGTCTGCGTCCAGATCCGCATGAAGCGAGTGACTTCTTTAAACGTCAGTGTCTGTAACGCGATCATTGTTACGTAATAACCTGTGCGCGCCAGAGGTTTATTCGTCATTGGTTTCATTTCCTCTGTTTTTATGGTTTGTGACCAGATGCAGGAATAATTCTTCCAGACGGTTGGTTTTGTTACGCATGCTGTTAACGACAATATTTTGCTGTGTTAACAGTTGGAACAAGTCATTAAGCGATTGACCGCGGTAGATTTGTATTTCCAGAGAAGCATCGTCAAGCAACTTGTGTTCATAACCATTCAATTCAGGTGTGTGGGACGCTGGTTTGGAAATATCGAGTACCAGAGTCTGCACATTTAAACGGTTAATTAACACTTTCATGTTTTCATTTTCAATAATTTCGCCATGGTCAATGATGGCGACGTTTTTACACAAGTGTTCTGCTTCTTCGAGATAATGCGTCGTCAGAATAATGGTGGTGCCTTGCTGATTAAGCTTGGTCAGGAATTTCCACAGGGTATGACGTAATTCAATATCAACGCCGGCAGTCGGTTCATCCAGAATCAGCAGCTTAGGTTCATTCATTAACGCGCGCGCAATCATCAGTCGTCTTTTCATACCGCCAGACAGACGAATAGCCTGGTAATTATGCATGTGCCAGATGCCCATTTCGCGCAAATACAATTCCATGCGGTCTTTGGCGATATGTTTGGGGATGCCGTAGTAGCCAGCCTGGTTAATCAGGATAGATGACACTTTTTCAAACATATTGAAGTTCATTTCTTGCGGGACCACGCCGATTAATGATTTCGCTTGCGCGAGTTCGGTATCGACATCGTGGCCGAAGATATGTACTTTGCCAGAGGTTTTGTTAACCAGATTACAAACAATGCCTATGGTGGTGGATTTGCCCGCGCCATTTTGGCCTAGCAATGCAAAAAAATCGCCTTCTTCCACATCCAGATCAATACCTTTCAACGCGGTAATGCCGGTGGAATAGACTTTGGTTAATTGTTTTACCGAGAGAGCTTTCATAGTTTTTCCGGCAGCAGAGTTAACAGTGATTGTAGCGCAATTCCACGGTGACTAATTTTATTTTTCACTTCGGGCGGTAATTCCGCCGCGGACTGTTTGCGGATTGGATCGAAAAAAATTGGGTCATAACCAAAGCCATCTGTTCCTCTAGGCTCATGCAAAATAGTACCAGTCCACTTGCCGTCACAGACTAGCGGAGTAGGGTCTGATTCATGCGTCATAAATGCTAGTACACAATGAAAACTGGCCACACGTTGATCATCTGGAAAATCTTTCATCGCCGTTAACAGCTTATGAATATTATCTTTTGAAGCGGCTTTGACGCCGGCATAACGTGCGGAATAAATCCCGGGTGCGCCTTGCAGGGCGGGTACAGCCAGACCTGAATCATCGGCCAGCGCCGGCAATCCAGTCAGTCGCGCGGCATGCCTGGCTTTAATAAGAGCATTTTCTATAAATGTCAGGCCGGTTTCTTCCGCTTCAGGTACATCCAGATCAGCTTGGGGAATGATTTCGAGGTTTAAATGGGATAATAGTTCGCGGAACTCACGTATTTTTCCACTGTTGTTGCTAGCAAGTACAATTTTCATGAACGCATCTCAACGGTGATATCATTATTCTGGTAATGATTATGACCCGAGATTCAGGCACTTTAAAGCGTCAGAATATAAAAAGATATTTTACTTGAAACCGATAAAGGCTATCCCTTGTCCCCAGCCCATCAATGAGTTAACAAACACAATTTTGATGAACTGTAACAAAATACAGGCGATGGCTGGTGAAATATCAACGCCGCTGACAACTGGGACCAATTTCTGGATAGGCGCCAGGATGGGTCGGCAAAATCTCATTAGTTCATGGTAACTGGTTGAGCCAGGCTGAACGAAGCTTATGACGAATAAAATCACCAAGGCAATAATAATGGTGGTAATCCATAGTGATATAGCGCCAGCAAAGCCAATGATGAGGATGCCAATAAGGTTTGGGAAACCAAAACCAGGAGTAATGACGGAAATTAAGAGCCACTTGAAGCATTGCAGCAGGAAAATGACTAACAGTGTGGCAACTTCAACATTTCTATAATCGTGGATATATGCTTTTAAGGGCCTGATAACGGGAGAAGTGAGTTTAATAATAAACTGAACAAATGGATGTGAACTATCGGCGCTACCCCAGGCAAGCATGAAACGCACAATCAATATGACTGTATACGTGTCAAAGATGACTTCAATGAGATAATAAATTCCCAAAAGAAACATGCTTACCATTTTAACGCTCCCTTAACTACCGATGTTGCTCCCGTTATCAGGCCATACAGCCTCGTATCATCCGACCTCAATATCTTACCATTATTTTTGCAATAATGTGGCTAATTCCTCTGCACGATTTTTTGCTGCTTCTACTGTCTTATGAAAAATGTCGCGGATGTTATTTTCTTCCAAAACGGAAACACCTTTTTCGGTCGTTCCGCCAGGCGACGTGACGTTATGCCGTAATTCTTTTAATGACTTGCCGCTTTCAATTGCCATGCGGGCAGAGCCCAGCGCGGTTTGCAACGTCAGCAAACGTGCGGATTCGGCAGACAAGCCAAATTGTTCGGCGGCTTGTTGCAAGGCTTCCATCATGAAAAAGAAATAAGCGGGACCACTGCCTGAAAGCGCGGTCACGGTATCCATCAATTCTTCTTTATCGACCCAGACTACAATACCAACGGCGCGCAAGATGGCTTCAGCCTGACTACGTTGCTCATTGCTAACTTGCTGGTTGGCATAAAGTGCGGTTGCTCCGCAGCCTATCATGGCGGGTGTGTTTGGCATGGCTCTAACGATGGCTTGTCCACCGCCTAACCATTCTTGAATATTGTCGACGCGTATGCCGGCGGCGATGGAAATGATCAGTGGTTTGCGCTGCTGTATCACGGTAGATAAAGCTTTGGTTGTCTCAGCAAACACTTGTGGTTTGACCGCGAATATTATGACATCAGCGGCTTGGGCTGCTTTGAGGTTATCATCGGTGGTATGAATCTGATATTTATCTTGTAGCTCAGCCAGTTTGTCTGCGTAAGGGTCACAAGCCCAGATTTTATCTGCGGGGTGTCCGTCGTTGATCAGGCCGCCGATGAGGCTGCCGCCCATATTACCAGCGCCAATAAATGTGATGACGGGAGTGGACATGCGTTTGCTCCGGATAATTTTTGAATGTGCTAATTAAAGCATATGACGGGGTAAAGATTCCATTTCAGGCTTCACATCAAAATCGATTCTGGTAACGCCTTTATTTGACGCCAGCGTCAGCGCCGTATCATGTACCGCGTAAGTATGAACTACGTCAGGGGAGCTCAGTTCGCCCACTTCAGCCAGATTATCGATGCGCCAGATATCAAAGTAATGCATCTTATCTTCGCATCCGTGAAGAATCACGCAACCACTATGGAGCTCGAGCGAACGGAAAGCTTCACCATTATGAACACTCAATAGTCTTGCTGACTAGTTCATCGAATTCAGTCTGAATACGGCGTTCTCTGTGCATAAGAAAACAGAATGTTTCTGTGAGCAGACTGACAAGATTTTCTTGCTGGCGTATCGTGCTGACAAATCTATTTCTCTAACAATACTTCCATTGTTTAAATCGATTTCAAGTAATTTAGCACTGTCCGCCATGCCGCAAATTAACTAGCCATGATGTAGACAGCAGGTATTGATTTTGCTGCCATGACGTCAGATTTGTTTCTGTACCGTCTTTGTAATCTCAAAATGCTTATATGTGCACCGTTAACGTAGATAATCCTGGTGTCTGTTGCCAATAATTTACTCGTCCAGGTCAGATTTGAATTTGTCTCCTATACAAAATCCAAATATGCGATTCCCTTCCATGTCCCAGCAGCCGATTTTATCCAGACCGATTTTAGCAATCAGGCGGTCGCCAGCGATGATGAGGCGATTGATTAAGCGATTTTCGCTCTCATTGTCCTGATTCAGCAACTCACGGGTGTGACCATTCTCAAGATTGATAGCCGTGACATAATGATAGGCATCATTGAAGCAATGCTGTTCGGATTTATCAGGAGAAACATATACTTTGATAATGAGCTCATTCTTATGCAGGAAGCTTTCCGTATTAAATTCATCCCGATTTCTGCGAACTCTTAAAATATTCTTCGCCTGTATGCGCGTTTCTTACAATGGTGCACGTATCTGGTTTGCAGGATGATTTTATCTTTGTAAAAAAATGTGGCATACACATCATCTGCGTTGTGATCCAATTTGGTTTTCTGCGACGAACCTGTTTGAATGGCACGGCCTAAGAGGTCGGGAAATGTGGGCTTAAGTGGTGCTGGCGTAAATAGTAATCCAACCGGATTGATCATGCTGTCGCTCAAGCCGTATCTTTTAGCGCTATTGGAAGCCCTGGCAAATGTACTCTTTAATAAGCGTTCATCATCTGGTTTGACCCATATATTCTTTCTACGCATGCCGCTTCCCCGTTTTTGTCATCGTAAAAAACGGGGGTATTGTATCAGCTTTAAGAGTATATGAATATTTTGGTCATATTTGAGCCATCCTGGCGATTAATCCATTTGCAAGCGAGGCTGAGCTGGCTGTTTGAATAATTCCTGCCTGATTTGGACAAACAATTGGGCGCGTTGTGTATTAATGCGATGACGCTCAGTCTGGCTGAATTTAGCTTTTATGCTGCTGTCATTGCTACTAATCACACGCATGCTGTCACGTATCAGTTCAAATGAAACGTTCAGATTAGGCATATTTATCGCCTGTAAACGCAAACGATTTGCAAACAGATGGGTTAATGGCATACAGCGTTCATTCCGCGCATAACTGGAAATATGATTGAATTCCAGTGCGCAATCTAACAACTTCACTAATGCTTCTTCAATACGGCTTTGCAATACACCGCCTTCTTTACTCATGCTCGTATAGCAGTGATACAAAAACATGGCGGCTTTATAATTACGCTCGGCAACGGTGAGATTTTCATCTTGCTGGATATCATTGAGAATGTTAACGATTTCGGTAGCGGTTTCATGCCTGGTATGAACGGCAAAGAAACCAAATATATTACGCTCGACTGGCATATACTTGCTAATTGCCGTGGTTGCTTGCTCTAATCTTTGCGCATCAATATCATGCTTTCGTTGCTGTAGTTGAGCGTTAATCGCCGTATTTATTTGACGTGACTGCATTAGCTGAACTGTCTGCATATATATTTCTTTTTTATTTGCATTGTCGTGGTTCGGGCTAACGACAAAATCATCAATATCTTCTTTAGCAACATTGGCTGCTGACGACTTTTTTCTTTTCTCTGATACGCAGGTAATAATTCTTCATCCAATGCGCGTTGGCCAATCCGTCTCAGCGTGATCTATGGTCGAGCGAGCATATAGCATGGATAATTCCATTATCCGCATCACGACGAGAAATCACGGCGGTAGCAATATATTTTTTGATTTGCTGGTGGTTTTCTAATATATGCGCATTTAAGTTGCGACAAAATTTCAAGAGCATTAATGTGCTGCGCACCACAAGTCGTATCATCCAGTCTGGATTGAGTACCGATCATAAGATTATCGACTATGACCTCAACGCCAACATCTGCGAACCCTGAGTACAATTTAGAAATAATATCTTGCACAGGATAATCACGCATAATCATGCGATTATCTTCGCGTGGCTCTATGATTAAAACATGCAAGCGTCCTTGTTCGTCGGTGTATACACATAAGGTATTAAAATGTTTGCGGCCTTTGCGCACCTGCACCAGCGGCAAAATGCTAATATCCTGAGGTGATATTTTACCTGCGTCGACTAACTGACGATAAGACTGAATCCATTCGTCTATGGTTGGATAAGGGAATTCACGCGGTTCTTTTTTCGCGTCTTTGATGACCGTGAAATAATTGACGTGGCGGTGATCGGGACGGACAAATCGAAAGCCATGAACAGGCGGTGCTGTTTCATCAGAAATATCAACCTTAAGCATTTGTTCAAATGTAAAATGCGAGATGCAAATAAGATAAGCTGGCCATGTGTACATTATCCGGCGAATATCTTGCCGGATGACCAGCATGGGGCTTCGGCTGACGCAGTAGAGATTCTTTGCATACCACCACTCGTTTAATGTATTTGATTATACTGACCAATAATTGTACACTAATTGGCCGGCTAGTATCAATACTATTAAGTTATTGATAATATGCAATAAATCCTACCGCTATTTATTATTTTCCAGTATATAAAACAAATTGTCGTATCGATTATGCGGACTCCACGCATACCACCCATCCGCGTCAGCTTCTTTCACAGCCTTCAGCTGCGCCTGAATATAAGCCAGCGTATTGGCATGACTCATAGGATAGTGATAGTTGGATAGTTCAATATAGGCATAAATTTTGACTGGTAATGCGTTTGCGTCGCCAAATTGTTTCTTGATGTGGGTTAAAGAGCTATAAACAGTTTCATAAGGATGTTTGAAGTGGTCTGGGAATGGAACATAGTGCGATGGATAAACCATGGGGCAAATGGCATCAACCGTTTGTGAGAATAATTTTATGTTCTGGCCTATGTATTTTGATTCACCAAAACTAGCGATGCCAAAAACATCTACCTGCAAAGGAATGTTTTGCGCCGAGATTTTATTTTTGTACCACTGAATGATAGCCAGAACTTTCTTGGCGTTTTCTGGCGAAGGCTTTTGTTTGGTGTTGAAACGGATATAGTCGAGCTGGATCTGGCTGGCACCCCAGGCGATTGCCTGTTGTACTAATCTATATTTTTTTTGCCAGATAGCGGGATTGTTGATTTGTTCTGGTGTGCCGCCACCTGGGAACATGATAATTCTGGCGACATAATTGATATTATTTTCTTTCAATAGAGCGATATTTTGTGCATATTTTTTGTCTATTAATTCCAGATCGACCACAAATGTGTCAATCCCGGCTGCTTTTGAGTGTTTAATCAAGTTGTTAAGAAAAGCAGTGTTCTCTAACGAATACTGCGTCAGGTAAATACCGTGGTGTTTCACGGCAGGTGCTGGCGCATTTTCCGCGTAAGCAAATGAGAACAATAGAAATAGTGATGAAAACAAGAACGCGATCCGTGCGAACTTTTTATTCATTTTGGCCAGCCTCAGTTATATCCCTATAAGTATATTTATACCGCAAATCACTACACTTTGGTTATGGTATAATTAGGGTCAGTTGCCAGGCTGACGCCTGGTTGTTCTAAGTCCAAAGATTGCCGTGCCAATGCGCACCATCGTCGATCCTTCCGCAATAGCAGCTTCATAATCGTCAGACATTCCCATTGAAAGTGTATCAAGATTATATCCTCGTTCACGTAGTGAATGTAATAAGGACAATAATTTGTGAAATGGTTTTCGTTGCGCATCAAAGTCTGACTGGATTGCTGGTATCGCCATCAAGCCACGCAATTTGATACGCGGCAGCGTAGTGCAAAAATCCAATAACCATAGAAGTTCATCGCTCATTACGCCTGATTTTGCGTGTTCTTCACTGATATTTACTTCAATGCAAATGTTAAGAGGCGGCAGATGTTCGGGACGTTGGTCATTTAACCGTTGCGCTATTTTTTTGTCGGCAACAGATTGCACCCAGGAAAAATTTTCCGCGATTTTTTTAGTTTTATTACTTTGAATAGAACCGATGAAGTGCCAATCAATGTCAGGATCATTTATGGTACTGATTTTCGTTAGCGCTTCCTGAAGATAATTTTCACCAAATGCTCTTTGCCCAGCGTTAATCGCAGCTAATATTTTTTCAGCTGGTTGACCTTTGCTCACTGCAAGTAGCTGCACGGAACCCTTCGGGCGGCCGTAACGTTGTTCAAAGAGGTCAATTGATTGCTTTATTGCAATCAGGTTATTTTCAATGACATTCATAAGTTTCAACAAGTTAAGAATATTCAGTATCAATATTATACAGGTCTGCATCACGACAAGCATACCAATTCTGTAATATCATATATAAGAAGACAGACGTCATTTTTTGCTGGGTAACCGGGGGAAATGAAATGACCAATTCGGTCACAACAATAAAAGTCCAGGGAGAGGTAAACAAGCTGCTATATAAGCACTTGCCTGTCGCGCTTATAGCAGAATCTTTAGCCGCTGTTTGTCTGACCTATGCTATTGTGGGGATTAATCAGTAATGTTGTGCTCCTCAGCTGGCTGGCATTCAGGCTGGTGATCTGTGGTTTGGGTCGCGGCATTCTGCTGTTGTGTTATCGCAAATATAATAAACGGTCTGATACTTCTTCCACGAATAATATTGATAGTAATTTGTGGCGTGATTTATTTTGCGTTGGCGCGTTTCTGTCTGGCATCAACTGGGGTGCAGTCGGTTCTCTTTTGATGGTACCGAATGATATGGTGCATCAAACATTATGTGTTTTCGTTTTATTCGGCGCTACATCTGCCGCAAAGTCGCTTAATTCATCCAGTCGTCGTGTTTACCCAATATTCCTTGTGTCTGCCATCGCGCCATTTTTAGGTTGGTTGTTGTTGCAAGGTGGTGGTAGTTATATTTTGCTTAGTGCAATGACACTCGTTTACATGGCTGTGATGCTGACAACGTCAATTTACACATCCAGTATGGTAGAAGATTCATTTAGCATTCGTTTTAAGAATTCAGAACTGGTGCGAAGTTTATCCAAGACGAAACACTCACTGCAAAAACGTACTCGCGCCCTGGAAAAATCAAATATCCTTGTCAAAGCAACACTGGAATCGACTTCCGATGGTGTGTTAGTAGTGGATTCGGAAAATACGATAGAAGATTACAATAAAAAATTTGTGGCGATGTGGAATATTCCAGCGGCAGTGATACAGCAAAAAAATGCTGTTGGCGTGATAGACGCGATATGCACGCAAATCACTGATGATTTAGCTTTCAGAAATAAATTTAACGAATTACATAATCATCCTACCGCAGATTGTATGGATGAAGTGATTACCAATGAAGGAAAAGTGATTGAGCGTTCATCCCATCCGTTGCTTGTTGGTGATAAATGCGCGGGACGTGTCTGGCGTTTTCGTGATGTAACTGAGCGCAAAATGCTGGAAGAAAAGCTGCTGCAACAAGCTAATTATGATGCCTTGACTGGTTTGCCTAATCGCACACTGGTATGCGACCGTATGAATCAGGCTATTTTGGATGGCAGACGTAATCAAACATTAACGGCATTATTATTTCTCGATCTGGATGGATTTAAATTAATAAATGACACGCTGGGCCACAAACACGGCGATATATTGTTAAAAGAAGTCGCTGAACGCCTGGTCAAGTGTGTGCGAGAAAATGATACGGTATCACGCGAAGGCGGTGATGAATTCATCATGATACTCAATGGTTTGAAAAAAGATGAAGAAGCAAGCAACATCGCACGCAAATGTTTGGCAGCCATCGCCGAACCATTTATTATCGAAAATAATAAATACACAATATCTATCAGTATAGGCATTAGTATTGCACCACGCGACGGCCAAGATGTCGATGTGTTGACTAGAAATGCGGATATCGCCATGTATCGCGCCAAAGAAATAGGCAAAAATAACTTTCAATTCTTCACCGAAGAAATGAACAAGAAAGTGAAATCGCGGTTAATGATGGAAAATCAGCTGCGTAACGCTTTAGAAAAAAATCAGTTCTCGTTAATGTATCAGCCTATTGCCAGTCTTGCTGCGGGCAAAATCATTGGTGTAGAAGCATTATTGCGGTGGGATCATCCAGTGTGGGGACCTGTCCAGCCAAAAGATTTTATTCCGGTTGCGGAGGAAAGTGGCGTCATTATACCAATCAGTAATTGGGTGCTTCGCACAGCTTGCGCGCAATTGAATGAATGGATGAAAACAGATCTTCCGCCTATGCAGATGGCGGTGAATATGTCGGCAAGGCATTTCAAACAAGCTAATTTCCTCGAGCAAATGCAGGAAATCGTTACTGAAGCTAACATCGATCCGAGTTCACTCTCGCTGGAAGTGACTGAAAGCATGATTATGGATAATGCAGAAAGAAATATGCAGACCTTGGCGGCGCTCAGAGAAATGGGTTTTGCTGTGGTTATTGATGATTTTGGCATCGGTTATTCGAGCCTGAATCAATTAAAAAATCTCCCGGTAGACAAGATCAAGATACACAGTCAATTTATTCATGAATTGAATACTCATGCTGCTGACGCGGCGATTACCGCGGCAATTATTGCATTGGCTCGCGAATTGAATCTCAAAGTAGTTGCTGAAGGCGTTGAAGATGACTATCAATTAAAATTTTTAAAAGAGCATAAATGTGATGAAGTTCAGGGATATTATTTTTCCGCACCAATGAGCAAAGAAGCATGTACTAATGTTTTGGTTCAGGAAGCTTCTTTGAGCCTGGCGTAAGCTGGTAATTGTTGCGCTATTTTTTCTAAAGCAATACGTAAATCCTTTTTTGTCGAATCAAACCACGTTCCATGATCGAATACTTGTAATTGCTTTAATTGCGCGTCGCATATATTAATTAACGCTTCGATTCGCGGATCTTTAAGTCCATTCGATTTTTCTGTATATGATTTCTTTGGATCCAAAAGCATATAACATAGTTGTGTAATATGATCGGCAAGTTCATACAGAGATACGTCATATTGGCGCTGGACATATTTTTGTGTGTATATCTCGAGGATGGCCTGCGTTTCGCGCAACTTTACAAATCCAGGTTGAGATTGCATTTCAGCGGTATGTATACGTAGTGCTTCAGCGCGTTCTGATTTATCAAGTTTGATATTAAGTGATGTAATGGCTTTATCCTTGGTACTTTCACCATCCATGATGCCATGAGGAATAGCACTATATAACTGCAAAGCTTTATTATAATATTCGCGCGCAAGTCCAACCTTATCATCGATTTCATAAACGGTGGCTAATAATTCATATGAATCGGCTTTTTCTGCCACGATACGAAAGTTAACGGTATTGTATTGAATTGTATTAACGATCATTTCATTAGTGGCTTTCAGGCTTTGATCGGGAATAACAAACATAGACTGGATAGTTTGCGCATCATCGTGCATAACGAAACCTTCCGAAATTTTCAAGCCTTCGCTGAGGAAAAGCTCCGCTTCTCTAATTTTTCCTGCGGCGATATATGTTTTCCCGAGTTCGTTATAAGCACGCGCTAACTTGGAAAAATGTTCGCGCGCTTTTTCATAATCAGCTACTGGAATTTTTCTGCTCTCGTGTAGGAGCGAATTTATTGCAACAAATATAGCGGATTCTTTGTTCTGATCTGCTTCAGATTTGTTTTGTAAATTAGTGCGCAATCTTTCCAGAGTTCGAAGGATTTTCTCTCCTTCAGCAATCAATGTTTGATCCAGGGCAAAGACCGCGTTTTGTGACTGCTCAGCGGGCTTGAGTTCATTTAAGATGTGTTTTACGACATCTAGTTGAGCATCTATATACTTCGTTTTTTCGGCAGCTGAAATATCAGGTCGCTGAATGTATGTTCTTATGTCAGCTAATAATTTCCCCAGCGTATTCCACTGCTTATTTGTTTTAAAATGTAATTCGATTCGCCGCAGTGTTTTAAGATCAATTTCACGTTTTACTTCTGCGTCGGATTTTTGTGGAGATTTAGCCGTACCATTAGTCGTTGTTTTTGTCTTGCGTATAGCGGATAAATTTCGCGATCCTTGTGCGCTTAGCTTTTTCCAGTCTTTAGCTACATCACGTGCCAGTTGTAATAATTCTTCTTCATTAGATAAATTTTCGGTATGTGATGCGCGCGCCGAAGGTTTTTTTTCCAGCTCCTCCATAATGGAGCTTCTTAACTTGGCATTTTTTTCATCCTGTAATGGAATTTCTTGCGGAGGTGTTTTAGGACGCATTGCTAAGCCCCTCATTTTTTATAACTTCTTCTTTACATAAGTATAGACGATGACGGCGGCTTAAAAGGTGTGGCAGGTGATTGATTATTAAAGAGGAAAAAAGAAATAAAGAAAAGCTGTATGCCGCCCCGCGCAGATAAGGCGTGGCGGCAATACAAGCAATATTACAGCGTAGGCCCAGCGTTTTTGATGGCGTCGCTAACATTGAAGCGTTTGAAATTCTCGATGAATTTCTCGATCAATGTGCGTGCGCTAACATCGTGAGCTTCCTGGTTGCTCCAGGTTTTGTATGGATTTAACAACTGTGAATCAACGCCAGCAATTGCTTTAGGAATTTCAACATTGAAGCCAGGCAGTTTTTCGTATTCAGCATGTCTCAAGCTGCCATTAACAATCGCGGTGACGATAGCGCGCGTTGTTGGAATGGAGAAACGTTTACCGCCTTCACCATGAGCGCCACCCGTCCAGCCAGTGTTAACCAGATAAACTTGCGCATCATAGTTACGCAGACGTTTCATTAATAATTCAGCATAAACTGCAGGTGGACGCGGGAAGAATGGTGCGCCAAAGCAGGTGCTGAATGTTGGTTTGATACCGCTGCCCTGGCCGACTTCGGTGCTGCCGACAAGTGCGGTATAACCGCTAAGAAAATAATATGCAGCTTGTTCTGGTGTTAAACGCGCAACTGGCGGCAATACACCGTATAAATCGCAAGTTAAAAACAGAACGGCATGTGGTTGTATACCGCGATTATCTTCTACGCGCTGAGGAATAAATTCACGTGGATAAGCAGCGCGAGTATTTTGTGTTAAAGAAGAATCGGTGTAGACAGGATCTTTGGTTGCAGGATCGAGAACAACATTTTCAATCACAGAGCCATAGCGAATCGCATCCCAAATGATTGGTTCGCGTTCATGGGAAAGATCAATACATTTGGCGTAACAGCCACCTTCAAAGTTAAATACGCCATCTTCGCCCCAGCCGTGTTCATCGTCACCAATCAGAAAACGTTCTGGATCGGCGGAAAGCGTGGTTTTACCTGTGCCTGATAAACCAAAGAATAAAGCGGTATCGCCTTCTTTGCCGACATTAGCGGCGCAATGCATAGGCAGGATATCGTGTTGCGGTAAAATGAAATTCAGCACAGAGAACATGGCTTTTTTCATTTCGCCAGCATAATAAGTACCGCAGATTAAAATGCGGCGCTTACTGAAATTAAGAATGACAGCTGCATCACTGTTAACACCATCAACAGCTGGATCAGTGCGGAAACCAGGCGTGCTTAAAATAGTCCACTGATTAAATTCTTCAGTGGTGACGGGTTGTTCTGGACGAATAAATAATACGTGGGCAAACAAGTTATGCCATGCGAGTTCAGTGATGACTTTAACAGGTACGCCGAGTTTGTCATGAGCGCCGACACGCAAATGGGAAACAAAATGGGAATCTTTGCCGTCCAGGTAATGCATGGCTTTCTGCCATAAAGCATCGAATTTTTCTGGGCTGAGGGCTTGGTTAATATTGTTCCAGTCGACCTGAGTTTCGGTAATCTCATCGCGGACAATAAAGCGGTCTTTCGGGGAGCGTCCAGTACGGGCACCGGTCTTAACTACAAGTGCTTCGTTGGAAGCAAGTTCACCTTCACCACGGGCAAGAGCTTCATTAACTAATTCATTTATTGGCAAATTTGTAAAAACAGTTGCTTGCCGCATGTTAACTACCTCATTTGTCGACTCGACCATCGGGGTCTCCTGTGAATTAATATTTGTCTGTTTTCCCAGAGCTTCATATTTATTCTTGTCTAGGATATAGGACGGGTATTGTACACAAGACTGGCTTAGGATGACAGTCTAATGAACACATCGAAATATAGCCGGAAATTCGTTAGAAATCTTATTTACAATCATAAATCTTAGTCCTATATTCAAGAATCCATGCAACACAATAAAAATGATCATGGAATTAAACACCGTCATTGCGAGCGTTTTTTGCGAAGCAATCCAGGTAATGCTTTAGGGAAGAAGCCGTTGTGCAAACTGGAATGTAAACATTTCAGTGTGAAGTTTGCAGGAAAAAATGGTAGATCAATTTATACGAAGGAGTGTAATCATGAATAAGAATTTCATGAAAGCAAGTTTATATACCGTGCTTATCACTGGCGTTTTACCGGCATTTGCCGCTAACCCAGTTGATCTTAGTAAAAATAATATCAATGTCCTTAAATCTTTTTCTTCTTCCAACGCGCCGCGTTCGCTAGCTAATGTAAATGATCCGGCATCAGCTCCAGGCTTGCAGCAAATTAGCCAGGCAACTGATTTCAATCAAACACTGCATGTACGCGTGCAACAAACGTTTAACGGCTATCCTGTCGATGGCGGTGATGCGGTGATTCACGTTCCGCACGGCCGTAAAAGTACTAGCGTGCGTTCGCTGATGGCTGCGCCAGAAAGCGCAAGCGCGACGATGGATGGCGTGATGTATCAGGATCTGGAAAAAGATTTAAGCGACACACCGTCATATATTTTTAGTCCGGAACAAGCACAGAAAGCGTTCGCGGAAGCATTGACACAGTATCAAAATCAGACTGGATCAATGCCGCAATATACCAATCCAAAAACTAATTTAATGGTGTATGTTGATGCAGAAAATAAGGCACATTACGCATTTCGTGTCAGTTTTTATATTGCAGCACAAGACAATGTCCCGTCATTACCGGTTTATATAATCGACGCGAATAATTTTCACGTTTATGAAAACTGGAATGATGTGAAATCGTTATCCGAAAGCGCGCAGCTGGAAGATGTAAAAGGCGGTGGTTTTGGTGGCAATGTCAAAATGGGCAAGCTGACTTATGATGGTTTGCAGGGAAATTTGAGCAGTCTGGATATGCAGCGTGATAACAATAAACAATTGTGCTATCTGCAAAATTCAGAAGTATCGGTAACCGATTTCCGCAGCAGTAAAATTGCTTCATTCAGTTGCGCTGCGAAAGATAAAGAGCATAACGATCTTTACTGGAGTGCTGATGCAGATCATTACAAAGGTGGTTATTCGCCAAATAATGACGCCCTGTATGACGGCAAAATCATTAAGGAAATGTATCAAAACTGGTACAAGGTTCCAGTGTTAAAAGATGACGCAGGCAAGCCTATGTTGTTGGCTATGGTCACTCACGCAGTCATGCGCGATGACTTAGGTCAGCCAGTTTATGATAATGCGCAATGGGATCCGCAAACACAGAAAATGTATTTCGGTGATGGCAAAGAGCTATTTTATCCGCTAACTTCGTTAGGCGTTGGCGCGCATGAAATCAGTCATGGATTTACCGAGCAACATTCTAATCTGGTTTACAAAGGTCAATCCGGAGGCATGAATGAAGCATTTTCTGATATGGCTGCGCAAGCTGCGGAATATTACAGCAATAAAAATAATACCTGGACGATAGGTGCGGAAATCACGCTGAATAAAGATTGGGCGCTGCGTTACATGGATCAGCCAAGCAAAGATTGCGAAACAATACGCAAAGGCAAAGCTTGCTCGATTGATGACATGTCACATTATTCTGCCGATCTGGATGTGCATTTGATCAGTGGTATTTATAACAGAATGTTTTATCTGATAAGCACCAGCGAAGGTTGGGATGTCAAAAAAGCGTTTGATATTATGGTACAGGCGAACAGCAATTACTGGACGGCTAGATCAACGTTCGCGAAAGGAGCTTGTGGTGTGCTAAAAGCTGCAAAAGATTATAAATATGATCTTGAAACAGTGAAGACAGCATTCAACAAAGTGGGCGTAGATATTAGTTCGTGCAAGTAATTCAATAAATCTTCCCCGCCGTGTGAAGCGGCGGGTGAGAAATCTACCTATTTTTATCAGAGCTCCTCGCACTTCGTCATTGCTGTAAGGGTTACGTAATTCGTTGATGAAACAACGTAGCCCGTCATTGCGAGGAGTGCTTTTTACGACGAAGCAACCCAGGCTTTGACTTTATCCTTAGTTAAAATCGCATCCTCAATTCTTATCACACATTCCACCCTTTTCAGAGCATTTCATTTATGGAAAAACGTCCAGCAATATATATTATGGCGAATAAACGCAATGGTACTTTATATACAGGTGTTACCAGCGATCTTGTTAAACGTGTTTATCAACATAAGAATAATAATTTTCTTGGATTTACTAGCAGCTATAATTGCAAGTTGCTGGTTTATTATGAATTACATGAAGATCTGGTGAGTGCGATTACGAGAGAAAAACAAATCAAAGGAGGATCGAGAAAAAAGAAACTTGTATTAATCGAAGGATTAAACCCCGAATGGCTCGATTTATATGCTGATATTATTTAAAGTCAAAGCCTGGGTTGCTTCGTCGCAAAAAGCGCTCCTCGCAATGACGAGACCCGCTGATTCATCAACGAATTACGCAACCCTTACAAAAAAAATAAATTATTTAGTATTTATACGTTGTAAATAACTCTGCCAGCCTAACTCTCGATATTTTTGTGCTTCCACCAGAGGGTCAGACGCTGCAATAATCCCACGACCAACGATAATAATATCGCTGCCATTTTCAATAATTGCTTTTTCTGGTGTCACATATTGCTGGCCAAGCTTATCACCACCATCGCCGATTTTTACGCCCGGCGTCATATTAATCCAGTGCGGATCGCTGGATAAACTATGTTGCGTAATAAACCCAATAACAAAATCAGCGAATTTTTCCGCCATCTTTAAGGTGTTTTGCACATAGTCAGCATTCATAAGATGACCAGCGGAGCTCATTTCCGCAAGTAAAATTAAACCGCGATTTTTCTTTCTGCCAACTTCGGCGAGGCCGCTGATAATGCCTGGTCCCGGTAATACATGCGCGTTTACTACATCCGCCCAATCAGCAATACGATAAATTCCACCTTCATATTGATGTTTAACGGTATTACCAATGTCCGCAAATTTACGATCTTCAAAAATAAAGAAATGATGTTTACGCGCGAGTTTGCGTAATTCAACTGTCAGCTCTGGCGTGAAGTCATCGATGATATCAATATGCGTTTTCAGCATGCAGATTTCAGGACCGAGTTGATCAGCTAATTCCAGCAGTTTTTGGCCGGAAGTAACATCAGCGGACAATGCTAAATTAGTTTTTTTCTCATCCATCTAATTGCAGCAAATGACTGGCGATAGGCGCAAGGCAATATCCCGAACGTTCTGAGTAACTTAATGATGATGGTTTCATGATCGTTATGCTTTCTCGTTAAACTTTAGAATTTCACTCAGCGTTAAAATGGTGTGTAAGCGGTATTTCTTTTCCAATGTTTCTCTGCCGCCTTGTTCGCGATCAATCAACGCGATCAGATCAACTACTTCCAGTCCGGCACTTTCCAGTTCCGCGGTGGTTTCCAGAATGCTGGCACCAGAAGTGACCACATCTTCAATAACCAATACACGCTGGCCAGGTTTAAATTCACCTTCAATCATTTGCTTGGTGCCGTAATCTTTTTTCTCTTTGCGGCGCATAATCATGGGAATGTTGTGATCAAGGGACACGCAGGTGGCGATCGGCAGTGCGGTATATGGCACGCCGCAAACCAGATCAAACTGGCAGTCGCGCACGGCTTCCCACATGGCATTGGCAACGGTACGCAAGATATCCGGGTAGGAAATAATTTTACGCAGATTGATATAAACCGAAGACATTTCTCCGCTTTTAAGTTTGAATTCACCAAACTGAACGGTGCCGATAGAATACAGGGAATCGATGAGAGGGTTTTTTTGCATGGAGTTAGCTCCCGATAGTTGATGGTAAGAAAATTACTAGATAATGTGGAGATTGTAAATCCAGCGCACAGTTAAAACTGGTGATGTTTTAAACTCAACCACATAAAAATATTTAAGATTATTTAAAAATATCATTTACATTATTAGCTTAAAAATGGTACAAATACGCAACTATAATGAACATGAATATAATATGAGCTTCACTGCCCAATTAGTCTTAAAGTCAGGAGAGGTATTTAACGGTGAAGTTCCTGCAAATCAGGAGTCCTTCGCTTTTGGCGAAGTCGTTTTTAATACCGGTATGGTAGGTTATGTTGAATCACTGACCGACCCATCTTATTCTGGCCAAATTCTTGTTTTTACTTATCCTTTAATTGGCAATTATGGTGTTTCAGACCCATCCACCTGGGAATCCGAGAAAATCCATGTTCGAGGCGTCGTTGTATCTGAACTGTCACCATTTCATTCCAACCACACTGCGCAGCAATCGTTAGCTGAATGGCTGACTCGACCAAAGTATTCCGTATATGACTGGTGTCGATACGCGTGCCTTGACCAAATGTTTGCGAACCAAAGGTGTTGTTCCTGGCGCAATCTGCCCCGCGAATAAACTGCCCGAACATTATGAAGATTTTGAACAAATCAACTGGGTACAAGAAGTTTCTATCAAAGAGCCGCGCGTATTATGGTTCGGGCGAAAAACTTATCATCGCTGTTGATTGCGGCATGAAAGAAAATATTCTGCGGTCTCTGCTGCAATTTCCGGTTCGCATCAAACGCGTTCCTTATGATTATGATTTTACTGAAGAAGAATTTGATGGCGTGTTTATCTCAAATGGCCCAGGCGATCCAGCTCGCTGTCAGAAAACCATCGCGATTATTGCAAAAAGCCATGGCGAAAGAAAAACCGACCTTTGGTATTTGTCTTGGCACGCAATTAATGGCGCTTGCAGTAGGTGCAAAAACTTACAAACTGCCATTTGGCCATCGTTCACATAATCAACCTTGTTTATATCTGTCGACCAATCGTTGTTATCTGACTTCGCAAAATCATGGTTATGCTGTTGATGAAACCAGCTTGCCTGCTGACTGGCGCGTTTCATTCCGAAATTTAAATGATCAAAGTGTCGCAGGCATTGAACATGAATCTCTGCCGTTTTTTTCAGTGCAATTTCATCCGGAAGCAGCGCCTGGTCCGGAAGATACTCAATGGTTGTTTCAAAAAGTTTTATGAATCATTACTTAATGCAAACGTAAAAGGCAACATTATGCGGTTCTAATGGTAAAAAAGTCCTGCTTCTTGGCTCGGGTGGCTTACGCATCGGTCAAGCAGGAGAGTTTGATTATTCTGGTTCACAAGCAATTAAAGCGCTGAAAGAAGAAGGCATCAAAGTTGTTTTAGCTAATCCTAATATCGCGACGGTGCAAACTGATGCGCACATGGCGGATGTACTTATATTTACAGCCGCTGAATGTTGAAGTCGTTACCCAAATCATTAAAAAAGAAAAACCCGATGCCATTTTATTAGGTTTTGGCGGTCAAACTGCGCTAAATCTTGGTCTTGCATTAGAAGAAACTGGCGTGCTTGCAAGAACATGGCGTCGCAGTATTAGGCACACAAGTTACCTCCATTCGCCAAACCGAAGATCGTGATTTATTTAAACAAGCATTGGAAAAAATTGGCATCCAGTCACCGCGTAGTATTTGTGTGACCACGGTAGAAGAAGCGCTTGATCGCAGCAGAAGAAATTGGTTATCCCATCATGATGCGCTCAGGATTTTCTTTAGGTGGCTTAGGTTCAGGAAAAATCACCAATAAAACTGAATTAATCAAACGCGCAAAAGAATGTTTTGCATCCGCGCCGCAAATTATTAATTGAAGAATATTTATTAGGCTGGAAAGAATTTGAATATGAAATTGTGCGTGATGCCGGTGGCAATGCGCTAACTATTTGTAATATGGAAAATCTGGATCCGATGGGTGTTCATACTGGCGAAAGTATTGTCGTCGCGCCGGCGCAAACACTTAAGTAATCCGCGAACATCAACATTTACGCAACATGTCTATCGCCATCGCGAATCATTTTAATATTGTTGGCGAATGCAATATTCAATTTGCGATTAATCCTGAAACTGGCGATTATCGCGTCATTGAAATGAATGCGCGTTTATCGCGTTCCAGTGCACTTGCTTCAAAAGCGACGGGTTATCCATTAGCATTTGTTGCTGCAAAATTAGCTTTAGGTTATTTGCTACATGAAATTAAAAATAGTGTGACGCAAAAAACCTGTGCTTTCTTCGAGCCAGCATTAGATTATATTGTCGTCAAAATTCCGCGCTGGGATACGCATAAATTAAAAGCCGCAGAACGTACTATTGGCACGGAAATGAAAAGTGTAGGTGAAGTCATGGGGATTGGCCGTTCCTTTCCGGAAAGTTTGCAAAAAGCCGTGGGCATGTTAAATATTGGCGCGTCTTGTCTTGAGTGATTATCCGCACGTGATTCCTGATCCAAAACGTGAAATTGAATTTCCAACTGATCGACAGATTATTTGCCTTGTATCAATATTTTCTGAACGGCGGCACGGTAGAAGAAGCGCAACAATTAAGTAAAATTAATCCATGGTTTCTTTCACATATTCATTCCATTGCGGAATTGGAGAAACGATTGCGTACAGAAGATCTGAGCGATGAATTATTAAGAAAGCAAAGAAGATGGGTTTTTCCGATCGCGCAATTGGTCGTATTGACTCAAGCAATCGGAAGATAGCATTCGTGCAAAACGCATTAAAGCTGGATATCATTCCTTATGTGAAACAAATTGATACGTTGGCAGGCGAATTTGCTGCGCAAACAATTATTTATATCTGACTTATCATGGTTGTGAACATGATATTGAACCTTCAGATGATCGCCCGATATTAGTGTTGGGTTCTGGTCCTTATGCGATTGGTTCATCGGTTGAATTTGATTGGTGTGCGGTGAATACGTCACGTTCATTGCGCGAACTAGGCAAAAAATCGATTTTAATTAATTCCAATCCGGAAACAGTTTCCACCGATTATGATGAATCAGATCGTTTGTACTTCGAACAATTAACATTGGAACGCGTGCAAGATATTGCTGATTTTGAACAGCGCAGCAGGCATTATTGTTTCAGTTGGCGGGCAAATTGCAAATAATCTAGCGCTTACCACTTGCGAAACGTGGTTATGCTTTATTAGGAACAACTGCAAAATCTATTGATCAAGCAGAAGATCGAGAAAAATTTTCTGCTTTATTAAATCGACTTGAACATCGATCAGCCATGCCTGGAAACGCGTTACCAGTCTTAGAAAACGCCAAACAATTTGCTGAGCAAATTGGTTATCCAGTATTGATTCGGCCTTCTTATATTCTTTCTGGTTCAGCCATGAATGTGGCTTATGATGAAAAATCGCTAGAGCAATATTTACAAGAAGCATCACTGGTTTCATCTGAACATCCTGTGGTGATTTCGAAATTTATTCTAGATGCCAAAGAACTGGAAATCGATGGTGTGGCAGATAAAGGCAGAATTGTCATTGAGGCGATCACAGAACATATTGAAAATGCTGGTATTCACTCTGGTGATGCAACTTTAGTGATTCCGCCGCAGCGTTTATATTTAGAAACCATTCGTAAAACTAAAAAAATTACGCAGTGAAATTGTCGCAGCATTGCATATTACTGGTCCATTTAATATTCAATTCATCGCTAAAAATAATTTTATTCAAGTCATTGAATGGAATTTGCGTGCATCACGTTCCTTCCCGTTTGTTTCCAAAGTGACGGGTTATAATTTTATTGATATCGCCACGCGTGCGATGTTAGGCAAGCAAACGCCGATTGACGTATGAAACATTGGAATTGGATTATGTAGGCGTGAAAGCGCCGCAATTTTCTTATCATCGTTTAAAAGGCGCGAATCCTGTTGCGAATGTGGAAATGGCTTCAACTGGTGAAGTCGCCTGTTTGGGTGAAAATCTTATATGAAGCCTATTTGCGTGCATGGCTGTCAACCGAACAAACACTATGCCAGAAAAAACGCTTATTGGTTTCGATTGCAGATGTACATAAATCCAAACTGTTGCCTTATCTGAAGCAGTTGGATGAGCAAGGTTGGGAAATTTACAGCACCAGCGGCACACATGCGTTTCTATCCAAAAATGGCGTGGGATCTTATTTTGTGCATAAAGCCAGTGAAAGAAGTGAACCGAATATTCAAAGTCACTGATTGCGCAGCGCAAAGTTGATTTAATTATCAATGTTCCGACGGCGAGTGGTATCAATACCAACACCGATGGCTTTCTGATTCGCCGAATGGCGGTGGATCATCATATTCCACTGATTACAAATTTGCAGATTGCACAAATCATGCTGCAATGTTTAATTGATTTTAAAGGTAAAACCCCGGAGTCTATTCTTATCATGGCAAGAGTATATGCAGAGACATGTGCCCCATCAGCAGCAATCAGAGAAGCAGTCGTGATGGAAAATGTGTTGTATGGCAATGATATTATTTCCATGCAGGATTTGTCGCTAAAGAACAATTCACTTGATTTTATAAACCGCAGCACAGATTGAAAGCTGAACCCGCGTCAGATATTATTAAACAATAAAATCGATCGCGCATTGTTTTTTTGAACCATCTACTCGTACACGTTTATCATTTGAAACAGCAACATTGCGTTTAGGCGGCAAGTGATTGGTTTTACCAGTGATGAAGCCCTCTCCATCCAAAAAGGTGAAACACTGTATGACACCATGCGTGTGATATCCTGAATACGCAGATTTAATCATTATTCGTCATCCTCGAGAAGGTGCGGCACGATTAGCTGCAGAATATTGCCACTAAACCGGTGATTAATGCTGGTGATGGTGCCAATCAGCATCCAACCCAAGCGTTGGTCGATTTATTTACCATACAAGAATGTCAGGGGCGTCTAGATGGTTTAGCGATCGCGTTGGTCGGCGATTTAAAATATGGCCGCACCATTCATTCATTTGCGCAAGCATGTATGTTGTATAATATTCGCTTGTTTTTAGTTGCGCCTGATGCGCTTGACATTGCCAGATTCGATTTGGATGCGTTAAAAAAACACGGCGTGCGATTTTCATTCCATCAAACGATAGAAGAAGTGATTCCTAAAGTTGATATTCTTTATATGACGCGTATTCAGCAAGAAAGATTTAATCGAAGCGGAATTTATGCAGCAAACGCAATCAATATGTGTTGACGCCAGCAATGTTAGCGACAGCTAGACCAACTTGAAAATTTTACATCCGTTGCCACGCGTGAATGAAATTGATATTGGCGTTGATCAAACACCGATATGCTTATTATTTTGAACAAGCTGCCAATGGTGTTTATGTACGTCAGGCATTATTAGCTTGTTATTGAATAAGGAGTTGAAATGAGTAAAACACTTTCTGTTTCCGCCATTCAAAACGGTACCGTGATTGATCACATTACCACACGGTCAGGCATTGCGCATCATTCACTTGTTACGATTTGCTCGAAAAAAATACAAAGTGACGGTTGGTTTGAATCTGCCAAGCAAAACCATGAAATTATAAAGATTTGATAAAAATTGAAGATCATACGCTTAACGAATGAAGAAGCAAATGAAATTACCGATGTTTTGCACCAGAAGCGACAATCAATATCATTCAAAATTTTGAAGTCAGCGAAAAAATTAACACCACATTGCCATCCAGTATTAGCGGTGTATTTGATCTGCTCCTAATCCATTTGTGTCAACGTGTACAGAACCAGTGGAAAGCTTTTTTTCATCCATGAACATGGTAAGCAAATGAAATTTAATTTGCAGATATTGTGAAAAAACATTATGATCGTAATCAAGTGAAAGTAAAAATCGAGCACTATGATTGTCTATTGAAAATGTTACAAACGGTAGATGGCAACTATTACCGATTTGCAAATTCCTAGTCAACGAAGATCAAATTATTTCCAGCTGAAGGTTTGACCGCGTTGCCAGCAGTGATTGATCCACACGTGCATTTCCGTACGCCGGGCATGGAATATAAAGAAGATTGGCGTACTGGTGCAAAAGCCGCGATACGTGGCGGTTGCACGATGGTATTTGATATGCCAAATACCAAACCACCAACAATTACCGCAAATTTACTAAAAGAAAAAAAAGCGCTGATTGATGACACAATTGCAAGAAGTTGGTATTCCATTGCGTTATGAATTATTTTTTGGCGCAGATAAACAACATTTACAGGAAATTCCTGGTGTAAAACAGCTGTCATTGGCATTAAAGTTTTTATGGGCTGCAGCACGGGTAATCTGGTCATAGATGATGATGAAAGTTTACATGCGGTGTTTTCTCTTGCAGCAAAAGAAAATATGTTGGTTGCAGTGCATGCTGAAGATGAACATATGATGCGTGAGCGTCGAGCAGAATTATCGCGGTGAAATGAATTATCGAAGCGCATTCACATCATTCGTAATATTGAAGTCGCAGTGACAGCCGTCGAAAAAGCGATTGCATTTGACCAAACAATATGGCACACGTTTGTATATTTTACATGTCAGCAGTGCGGAAGAAATTGCATTAATTAGAGCAGGCGAAAAAAGAAGGCTTGCCGGTATTTGCTGAAACAACGCCGCATCATTTATTTTTTGATGACATCAGCTTATGACACTTCAGGTGGTAAAGCAGTCGTTAATCCGCCTTTGCGAGACAAAGAAAATCATGATGTATTATTTGCGGCCATTCATGACAACATCATTGATACCATCGGTTCTGATCATGCGCCGCATACGATAGAAGAAAAAGCAAAAACATTATGGTGAATGTCCATCGGGTATGCCAGGCATCGAATTTATGTTGCCTTTGTTGTTGAATGCGCATCATCAAGGTTTACTGAGCTTGAAAGAAAGTTGTTTCGTTAACGTCTAAACGCGCGCGCGATATTTTTAATTTTCCTGATTTTAATGATTGGGTGTTGGTTGATATGGATAGAGTGCGATGGTGACATCAACAGAAAGTAAATGTGGCTGGTCGCCGTATATGGGGCTTGCAGTTGCGCGGCTGGCCGGTTTATACCATACTGAATGGAATTATATATTCCGTTAATCAAGTAAATAAAAGCCAGAAGATTTTTTAAATGCCCTCACCCATTGGTGGATTACGGCAAAAAGCGCCTAATCTACCCTACGGTACTAATTATCGCCGAGCATGAACGAAGCTGTAGGGTGGATTAGGCGCTTTTTGCCGTAATCCACCAATGGGTGAGGGTGATATATACTAAAAAATCTTGCAAATAATCTCTCCTCATGCAAAATCCACCGCAGTACAAATAATAAATTTTATAAGGAATAATAAAATGACCACATCGCGCGTGGATGCGAACTCATTTTCTTCATCTATCACCCAAGACAATTTCAGCATCGCTTCTCTGGTAAACTGCCTCGAAACAAACAATACCGCAAAACTAGCTGAATTTATCGCATTTTTGCGTGTCACATCCGGTTCACTAAACGCTATTTCCAATCAATCTGATTATGCGGGCACTTCTCCTCTTTATTGGTTAGCTAAATATTCCGCCGGACGCGCATATCTTATTCAAGATGCTATCTTGCGCAATCAAATATCAATAACCAGTTTGAATGAAGTAATATCATCAGGCGCTGACAAAGGCATGTGTCCACTGTATTGGCTCGCGTATGCCGCTGAAGACGTTCAACTGCTAATGCAAGATAAGGAATTCCGTAATAAAATTCGCCCAGAAGGATTGAATGCTATTTGCCGCAAAGGCATCAACAAAGGCGCAACAGCACTTTTTTGGCTGGCCAAAAGTGAAAGCGGCTTGGAAATGCTTTTTGATGATGCTGATTTACGCGCTAAAATTCTTAGCCATGGTTTGAATGAAGTTTGTGAAGATGGATTACATCGTGGTTTAACGGCATTTTTTTGCATCATCAAATCCGCGAAAGGTCAGCAATTATTTCTGCAGGATTCTACATTTCGAGTAAAGGTTGATGCATCTGGTCTTAATTCGATTTGCGCTGAAGGTGATGATAGAGGGATTTCTGCATTATGGTATTTGCTGTTAAATGAAGATTGCCGTAACTATATTTATAATGATGCGCATTTGCTCGCGATGATTAGCACTGATAGTTTCAATGTCATTAAACAAGTGGGTGAAAAAGCTGGAGCTTCTGCTTTTTTATTATTTGCCCGCAATGTTAACGGTGCTGAAGTACTCACTCATAATGCTGAATTACGCGGAAAAATTAATGCGCAGGGATTAAATGCAGTGATCCAGGAAGGTGCAGACAAAGGTTTATCAGCTCTCAAAGTCTTAACTGATCACGAGCGCGGTGCTGAATTGTTAGCAAGTCATTCTAAATTGCAAAATATGATCATGCCTCAAGGTTTGAATGCTGTGCATGGCGGTTCTTCAGCATTATCAAACCTCTTGTATTGGCGCGCTACACGTAATTTATTCCTGAACAGTGCCAATTTACGACAGCAAATTTCTTCTGATTGTTTAAATACTGTTACAGCTTATGGGAGATCACCATTATTTTTTATGGCAATGCTTATTCCTCAAGCGCTTGAGTCAGACAATTTAGCTGAGAAGCTTACTCAGTCTGGTTTAAACACAGTTTGTACTGATGAACATTATCGTGGCACTAACGCGTTATATTGGCTTGCTCGCAATAATTCAAAAATAATTAACAAAGGCTTATTGGAATTAGTCACGGAAGAGGGTTTAAATACTGTTGCAGCAGGCAAGCAAGAGTACGGTGTTTCTCCGGCGTTTTGGCTTGCATATCATGATCATTTAAATTTTAAGACAAAAGATTTACGCAACAAGTTGAACCGGCAAGGCTTGAATGCAGTCATGCCAGATACGAAGCATAAGGATGTATGTGGTGATTCTGCGCTCTCAATCATGATGAAAAAAATAAGATTAGACAAAGAATCTAAAACGATTGTAGCTTCGCCTGATTTTAAGGCATTCAGTGATAAATTTGAGAAAAATGCATTTAATAGTACGCATAATGTAACTGAAAATTTACGTAATTTGCCTCCAATTATTATTATAAATGAAGATATCTCGTTATTATCCAGCACGCCTAAATTACTGGATCTCATTTCTTCTGAAGGATTAAATAAATATATAATTTTTGAGTTAGTACGCCATCCACAAGGGATTGCACTATTACAACAAAATCCACAGTTGCGTAGAATGATAACAGCCGAAGGATTAAATAATACAGGCAATTCACATTATAAGTCTGCCGCTAATGTTTTAATTGAAAGCACACAAGGGCGTGCATTACTGCGTTCTGATCCGGAATTATGTGCATTAATATCTGCTGAAACGTTGAATTCAGATACCGGACCATCTTATCTGAAACAAAAAAACACTTCAGGCGCCAGGTACTTACTCCATACACCAGATGGCCTGGAATTGCTGAGATCCAATCCCACGCTGCTCGCAAAAATAGACCCCAAAAAATTTAATGTCAAAAAAATATATGCGAAAGGTTTGAAGTACAGACCGGAGATGTTTCGCGGTACGGTTACTACAGGCACAGGGGCTACACCTTTGATTACCCCGCGTCCATCGGAGGACAGCGCCAGGAAAACTGTATAAAATATTGACAATTTAACGCTGCTCTGGTAAAATTTTATCCATAATATTGTGGATATATCAATCACTTACGAGAGCAGTGTATGCAAAGCGGCAATGTTTTGAGCAATTATCTCGCCCTGCCAGACGAGGCTCTATTCCAGATATTATCAAATTCTCTGCCTGAAGACATTAATGCTGCCAGGCGTCTAAACCGAAGATTGCGGAATATCGCTACCGATAATCGTCTTTGGAAAACAAAGTTTAAAATCCACTTCCCTCACTTATTTGATGAGCTAAATAAAATACCCGATATTAATTGGTATGCTGAATTTGCCAATACATATCGTCAAGAATATACGACAGTGCTGGAAGACAAGAACGAAGCTTCCTTTTTACCACTAAGAATAAGACGGCAGTTCGCCTTAGTAAAAGAAGGACGTACTTCTGAATTAGAACGGGATTTAGTATTTGCAGATTTAAGATATAAAGATGCAAATAAGAATATTGTAGACTGGGCAATCAAGAACAATGATCAAACTGCACTGGATGCTATCTTCAAAGTTGTTTTGAACGAATATACCCATGATTCAGAAATAGATGTTAATAAAACAGATTCATTTAACTGGAATATATTGCATTGGGCAGTACACTGCCGTCAATCTTATAAAGTGATTAATTTGTTATTGCGTAAGGGAGTTGATATCAATGCAGTAACAACCTCAGGAATTACAGCATTACTTTTGGCAATAGCCATTGACTGCCCAGATATTGTTAGACACCTTATCGATAAAGGCTATCCTATTAATACAAAGCATGAATTTGGTAAGCCACCAAAGCAAATCATTTTAACCGGGTTGATATATGCCATTGTACAGAAGAAAAAAGAGTCAGTAGATGTTTTGCTAGAAAAAGGTGCTAATGCCAACCTTAGAGTAGAAGGCGATGCTGTTCCGTTTAATGATGGAATGACTAGCTTTGATACGCCACTTCTTGTCGCTGTTAAGAGTGGAGAAATCGAAGTCGTCAAAGCATTATTGGATCGTGGAGCAAGTATTAATTTTACTGATCGTGATGGTTATACGCCATTAATCATAGCTGCGGCATTAGGCGAAGTAGATATTGTCAGGTTGCTTATTTCTCGCGGTGCCGAAATTAATAGGTCTGGGAATGCGCATCATATTACCGCCTTAATGTATGCAGTATTACGCGGTCACAAAAACGTGGTCGATGTGCTGGTACAAAATAATGCTGATCGAAATATAATACTCGGAGATGATATCCGGTATCAAAACACTAGCTTTTCTACTGGTTGCAAAACAATACACATAGCAATTAAATTAGGATATGTGGATATCGCTAAGGCGCTGCTGATCGATTCAGAAGATGTTAATAGCCCAGGAAATAGCAATAATACTCCCCTCATGACCGCGATTCTTTATGGTCTGACAGAGATGGTCGAGCATCTTGTTAATTGCAATGTGAATATCAACTCTCAGGCAACCTCTGGCGCAACTGCGTTAATATATGCGATTACAAAAAGACGTGATGATGTCGTGGATCTATTACTGAGCCGCAAAGCTAATGTAGGACTTTCTTGTACGCAAAATTTAGGAAAGATAGAAGGCATTGAAGTAGTTGCAGGTGATACACCGTTACATATCGCGGCAAAATTTGGAAATGAAGGATTAGTAGAAAAATTACTTTTAGCAAATGAATCGATTGTCGAAGTGCGTAATAGTAAGGGCCAAACGCCAGCTGATGTTGCTCGTCCTAACTCCAAGCTTCGCGACATGTTAAATCTGCTTAAATATTCTCTGGAAATTAATCGTCTCGAAGATAATACTCACAAGAAGTCTTTTACTTTATTTGGCCACGAATTTAACTTCGGTGTTTCCGTTGGTGAGAAAAAAGCTGCTGTCAGTGAGTTTTTGAGATTGTATCGATCTGGCGGTGTGGATGAATCTATTCTGGAAAGACACGCGGCCGCTTTGAATAATGGCGAGCTTGGTGGGATTGCTCGTAATATACTTGGTAAATAAACTTTTCAATTACTCCTCACCTGTTAAAGGCTGGATTGCTTCGGCGCAAAGAGCGCTCCTCGCAATGACGGGGCTGCGATCGAGCAGTTTTTTTTAATCAACGAATTATGTAACCCTTACAGCAATGACGAACCTCCAGTAATTCATCAAAGAAATACGTAACCCTTACAATGACCAGGCCTCGATTGGAGCATCCGTCATTGCGAGCGCTTTTTGCGAAGCAATCCAACCTTTAACAGGTGAGGGGGAATAAAATTAACGTCTGGCCTGCATTTCAACTCCATGTGATTCGATATCATTTTCCTGAGTATCTTTGCAGCGAGAAAAAAATCCACAAACACGATGCCGTAAACCAGGATGTCGTTGTTGATTTTCCTCCGCTTGGCGCGCGAAGAAACTTGGAATAACTTGATAATGTGGTAATAACCCGCGGTTTCTGACGATAACACCATTCTTATTCAAGTCTTGCTGTGTTTTAAGATACTCACCTTCACTCATGCGATTATCAAAAATCACATGCAATATATTTGATAATTCAGTGTTGCCTTCCATCTTCCAGCGCAACATTTCCAGATAATTTTCATTGTTCATATCTCCCAGAATTTTATGCAGCCTGCGCATCTCAAGAGTAAATGTAAACAATCGTTTCGTTGGTTCATCCCCACAGCGTTGCGCGAGATATATCAAAATTTCATCGCATAAGCGCATGGTATAATATGCATCAATCATTACACCGCCAGAATATCCAACGACAGATTCTGTTATTTTCAGGATATCGGTTAACTTTTCTTTCATATGCGTTAGTTGCGCGTAACCAATAGCGGCATTTAGTGAAACAGCCATGGTTGTTCCACCAGCGAATAAACTAATAACACCGATTGTATACTTTAATATTTCACGAGTTTTACTTAGATATAATTTTGCCAGTGGCACATTGTCGGTCATGACACTGTTTGCAATAGCAGTCCCTGAACTGTAACCAAAACCAACGTTGGGTAAAACAGAAAACAGTGCTGCCAGGCTGCCAGTAGCGATTGCGGGCGCTGATCCTGAATCTTTAAACGCATGCGAAATACCATGGTAGGTGCCTTCTGTGTAATTGATTTGACCCAGTGTCATATATACAGCCAGCGAGTTGGCAATGACTTGTTGTAAGGTTGGCTGGTGATATTCCTGTTGAATTTTAATTTCATCCGCTGCAACTTCTTGTGCTGGTTTTGCCAAATTTAACAATCGCGCGTAAATCTTTTTATGTTTATCCACATCGTTTACTTTTCTTATTGCGTCAATTTCATCCATGATCGCAATTTGCTGTGTTGACGGTAATTTCAAAAATGTTTCTAACTGTTCGTGCATGTACGCCAGTTCTATGCGTCGTGCCGGATGTATGTTGCTTGGCGTCAGCGGCAGACTGGAAACACCTAACCAACTGATACTGGTATTGGCAAGAGCTGTTAATACAGCGAGATAAACATTCGTGGATTTAGCGAAAAAAAATGTCGGCACATTTGCCGCCGCCGCGCAGATAAGGTCGAATGTTTTGCGCCCATATCTCTTTGCTTGTTCACCACACGAAACATCTTCGAATGTCAGGAATTTTTCTGCGGGGGTCAGTTTTCCTAAATAAGCTTCAATCAAAGACATACCACTAAAAGTTCCCAGCGCAGCGGATTCACCAGTATTTGCGATCTGAAAAAAGCGCGTGAGAATATTTTTATGAGTAAGATCGATATGAGTTTTGTCTTTAAACGCTGTTTGCAATATATGCGCTGAAGAAGCTGAAGTTGTAACAGTAAATACTGATGCGAGTCCGCCGATAGCAAGAGCACCGGCTACTTTAAGAGTTTTTGCCCAGGAAAATTTTTCGTCTTCGTAGAAGGCATCCCATGTTGCCTCGAATATATTCATGGGAGGAGTGTATTGTTTGCTGACCGCGTTGATCACAGATTCATCTAGCAGTGTTTTGAAAGCATCAACTGCATCCTTGAATTCACTCGTCGTATCTTTTTTTCCGGAATCATCCAGAGGTATATCAACAAATTCTTCTTTTTTTTCTTTATCACTTCCTCGTTCAACTTGTATATCGACAGGCTCGATATTTGCCTGAGTAGTCCTTAGCATGTTGCCGCCTTCGCGGTTTGTTATATCACCGCGTATTTTTAGGTATTAAATAATCGGGATGGCTTTGATCCAGCACTTGCGGCTTCCAGATACCAGGAATTTCCTTACCTGGAATAGCATTTTGAATTTTTGCGTATCCATCACCAATCCGTTTTTGTATGAATGACGGTATGCCTTCTTCCAGCGCGCCATAAGCTTTGAACATGCCTTTAGGTTTTTCATTAGGATTGAGTCGAGCATATTCCACCGCGTCTTTGAGATCATTGGTGAATGCGTCGGCAAATCCAGGCCAGTTAGCATGAACGGAAGTGAGACAAAAATGAAATCCGTCAACCTGAGGTACAGCGAATAATTGTAATGTTTTTTCTTCAACAATCTTTTGCAAGATGTTTACTGACCAGTTTTTCTCCTTTAATTTTTGTGCGACTAACAAAGGATTAATCCCTTCTTCTGTGCGAATGCCAATGACTGAAAGCTGCGGATCATGGGCTATCTGAACGCCATAGATGCGACGCAGTTTTTCCACCAGATTTCGTTGCAGCATGAGAATTTTTCTAGTGTCATCGATATAACTTGTTTCGCCTTTGTAACACAACACGGTCCAGGTGGTGGCAATATCGGCGCCGCTACGTGAACCATCGAGATCATCGGTGACATACATGCCGCCTATCCAATCAAGATATGTCAGCGTTGGTGTAGCGGGGCAGCTAGGATGAAACAATAAAACCGATGTACCTTTCGGTGTCTGTAAATATTTATGTGTATCAAATGAAATACTGGTGACACCAGGCACGGAAAAATCACAGGGTGGTATATCAAATCCAGCCAAGCGAGCAAATACAGTGATGCCGCCACCCAGGCAATTGTCGACATGAAATGGAATATTATTTCTTTTCGCCGCCGCGGCTAATTCTGTGATGGGATCTATGATGCCGTAAGGATAAGAAGGCGCTGAGCCAACCATCAGACAAGTATTGCCGTTGATGGCTTTTTCCATGGCGCTGACATTGGCTTTGCCAGTAACGGGATCAACGGGAATTTTCACTAATCTGGCATGTAATAATTCAGCTGCTTTATCGAATGCCACATGTGCTGTGCCTGGAACAATAATTTCAGGTGTTTCTATGCCTTTTTCCCGGGCGTAAATCACATAAGCCATACATGCTTCAATAATACTGGTGGTGCCGCCATGAGTCAGTATGCCGTGCGCGCCACTTTTGCCGTGTAACATGTTTTGGCACATGGAAATGATTTCCGCTTTCATTAAATGAATCAGCGGCCATTCCGTGTGCAAAGGATTGGTTAACGCGGTTTTACCCCACACATTTTCCAGCAATTTTTGCAGCTCAGCTTCGTATTTGGTGTAAACAGCGCCGGAAACACGGCCTTCATGATAATTGGCTTGCAGGCTGTCGAAGCGTTTTAAAATATCTTTATTGCGTAAGCCTGTTCTTGGCAGTGATTCGATGGGTTGCCACTGAGAGCGTGCCTTGTCGACGCTCATTTTGATTTCAGAAAATGTTTCTGTGAGTTTTTTTTCTGCGGTATTACGAATTTTATCGCCGATAACAGGTGCCCACATTAAGGCTTTTACGCCACTATTTATCAGTTTTTTCTTCTTGTCGGTTGTATTATTCACGTTGCGGTACAAATTGTAGACTTTAAGGAAGAACAATACAGAGGCAATAACAGTGACGGGAGAGTATCTTCTCAGGTAATTATTTGCTGGGGCAAGCATGTGTGATGCTATGGCTAATGTGCGGCTTAACATAGGGAGATCCTTCTTGAAAAGCTCAATATCCGTAATAGGCGGTGAGTATAATGGATAAAAAGCCTTTTTGAGAAGAGATAAGAATATCTATGCTTTCAGCTTGTACAATTGTTGGATTATAATGGCAGGACAAACCTAAAGGATGGGTGCTTACATGACTTTAAGACGGACCGGATTTGTTTTTGCTGCGTTGAGCCTAGTTTCTATATTTCAGACAAGTTATGCGGATCCGCCGTTGCCAACGCCAGTCGGCCGTGTGGTATGGATTAAGGGTGCATTGCAAGCTCAGCAGCCGAATAAAGAAACGCGTAATCTGGTAAAAATGTCGGTGCTTTATTTACATGATATTTTGATCACCGATGCCAAGTCACAAGCTGAAATTGTGTTCACCGACAATACTTTAATTACTTTTTATCCCAGTTCGAAAATGTCTATAGACAAGTATGTTTACAAAAAGAAGCCTGAGAATGGTTCAGCGGGTTCTGAAGTAACGAACTTGATCGAAGGCGGTTTTCGTACCATTACGGGTTTGATCGCGAAAACAAATAATAGTGATTATCAGGTCAACACGCCTGTCGCTACCATCGGTGTCCGTGGTACGGATTATGCTGTGCGCCTGCAGAACGGTCATTTATACGCAGCATGGTATACAGGCAAACCTTGTTTAACTAGCAAGCCAGCAGACAAGAACCAGAAAGGCACGGAGCTGTGTTTGGATAGCACGAATCAGTATGGTGAAGTTCCAGGAGCAGGTCAGGCGCCAATACCAGTTAATTCACTGCCGGATGCTTTAGCAGAGAAATTGCAAGTGACGCAGATGAAAATTGCGCCGTTTGGAACGAATACGAAAGTGATTTATAAAGGTGGGACGATTACGAGTTTTTGTATAACCCAATAATTTTCTTACCTCTCACCTCTTTGTGAGCTGAGGAATGAATGCGTTTTTATTAGTTTTTTAAACACCGAGAATGAATAATGCCGCTCGATCGGAACCCGTCATTGCGAGGAGCGCTTTTTGGACGAGGCAATCCAGTTTTTAACAAGCTAACGTTATGGATTGCTTCGCGAAGAACGCTCGCAATGACGGAGTTTCACTCGATGTACGCAGCGACCATTCTCGGTGTTTCGATGAGCGTGGCTTTTAAACGTGTCGATTTTTCAGCATTACGCGAGAAAGATAATTTATTTCGACGTATGCACATAAACCCCATCCCAATCTGCCGGCGGTGGGTTATGTTTGAATTCATTAATTCTTTCCATATAAAGATGATAAATTTTCTTATCCGGATATTTATCATTCATCTCACTCATAATGGCATATGCTTCATCCCATTTCTGACCGAAATATAATTCCAATCCTTTGTGATATTGTTCCAACTCTTTGACTAATTCTTGCGGTGCTTCTGCTAATTTACATAGTGGTTCATAAATCGCCACACCGAGTTTTTTACCTTTCACACGAACTTTATCTAACATACGGAATAAAAATCGCGTCTGGTTATGATGAGTGCTTTCTGTCACAACAATATTCGCGCCATAATATTTTGACAAACCTTCCGCGCGCGAACCAAGGTTGACTGAATCACCTAATACAGTGTAATTACGACGGAAGCGTGAACCCATGTCGCCGACGCTCATCACGCCGCTATTAATACCTATGCCGATATGAATTTCCGGCCACTTATGCTCTGCAATAAGAGGCTGCATTTCTTTTACTTTTTCCTGCATTTCCAGCGCTGATTCAATCGCATGGCGAGCGTGATTTTTATCTTTGAGCGGTGCGCCCCAGAATGCCATGATCATATCGCCTACATATTTATCGATGGTGCCACGATGCGTAAAGATAATCTCGGTCATGGGCGTGAAAAATGTATTTAACATTTCCACCAGATCAGCGGCCGTTAAGCCTTCAGAAATAGTGGTAAAGCTGCGAATATCCGCAAACAACACTGACATGTCCCGGTCTTCGCCATGTAACGCGAAACTGCTTTCCGAGCGTAACATTTCATCAATGTGTTTCGACGGTACGTATTGACCAAACATGTTTTTCAGCTGTTCACGTTTTCTGGTTTCAAACAGATAACCATACAACATATTTGTAATCGCAATTACTAACACCAGAATGACGGGCACCAGCAATGACAGAATTAAGCCGGTATGTTCCCATATCCAGTTGTTAACCAACAATAACGCAGGAGGGAACAGAATGATAATGCTGCCTAACGTGCGTGGCCCAAGATAAGGAAACACGAAAGCGGTAATCAATCCGAATAACAATGTCAGGAATAAGTTCGCGCCCAATGTCCAGGCAGGGATATATGAAAAGTTATTCATTAACATGCCATTCACCAGTGTGGCTTGTATTTCCACGCCGGGAAATGGACTTTGAATGGCTGTTGCCTGTAAATCGCCTTCGCCTGTCGCTGATGTACCTATAAATAATATTTTGCCTAACAGCGCATCAGCAGGAATTCTGTTATGTAACACATCTGTAGCAGAATAATAAGGAAAAGTATAACTTCTGCCTATGAATGGAATCAGCACCTGGCCTTTATCATCCGTAGGAATAACGCGTGAACCAATGGCGATACCTTCAAGTTTTTTAGTTTTATCATACGTCGGTGTGATCAGACTGATATTTTCACCAAGAAAAGCCAACACAGACTGCAATGCCAAGGAAGGATAAACGCCGCCTTTGTAGGACATAATCAACGGCGTGCGTCGCACGATACCATCATTGTCAGGAAAAACATTGATAAATCCAGCGCCTTTTGAAGCCTTTTGTAGGATGGGAATATTACTCAAATAACCTTTGGCATTGATAATAGCGAGTTGATCCTGCTCAATATTCGTTAATGTTAACAGTGGCGGCGGTAGCAAATTTTCAGTTTCTTTACGCGGTAAAAATCCAATCGCGAGTACAGTTTCATTTTCTGACATGCTCTTTGCCAGCATCTCATCTTCATCAAATAGGGATGCATTTTTTTTCAGTGCCGCTGCTACGTCTGTATTTAGCAATTTATCTGTACTTAAAGTTTGTAAAACAGTGTCAGCAATATTGGATTGTTGTTCAGGAAAAAATATATCAAAAGCCAGAACGACTGCGCCCATTTTTTGTAATTGATCAACTAACTGTGCCTGTTTCCCGCGTGGCCACGGCCAGCGTCCTTCAGCTTTTAAACTGGCGTCGTCGATATCAATGATAGCGACTGGACTTTCCGGTTTTTTATTTTCAGTCAAAACGCGTGTGCGCAACTGCAAGTCATAACCTAAATTATCGAGACGTTCGATAAGAAGGCGGACAAAATGTGTGGGAGTAAGCAAGGACCATAAAGCAACACTGACTAGAATAAGTCCAAGTAGAATCGGGATTCGTTTGCTCATGCTTCATCCTTGCAAGTGGAGGCTACGTTATTATTTCATTAAATGATATTTTCACGAGTTTGTCATCTCGGGAAACTACTTTGCGGATATAGTAAATGACGAGCAAGAAGTATTTGCGCAAGTAATCGTGACATTATTCAGTCCACCCGCATTATTAATTGCATCTAACAGTTCCTTCAGATTGCCAGTTTCAAGTAGACGTAGCCAGAGCCAGAGTGGCAGCATCTCTTCTGGGCCCCAGTTTTGCTGGTCAGGCTGCTGAATAATGTTGGAGACGGATAATTCTGCTACCGGTGTTACGGGAATGATGGGTGGCGTCGGATAATCGTATGGTATGGCTAACAGGAATGGATAAGTATAGCCATTATAAATGCCCCAAATATTCTTGAAATCCCAGTTGATAAAAGTAGATTGCTGCATCATGGCTGCGGTGGTTTCGCCCGTGCCACCAGCACTCATATTCCAACCGGAAGCTTGTTTATCCCAGTAGCTATGAATAACAGAGCTATTTTGATTAAAGCCAATAAGACCGCCAACAGCATAACTATTACCAGGGTTTTGGAGAACCAACGGCGCGGCGCTGTAAGCGTTGGTTACTTGGCTGTTATATAAGTAACCGACAAGACCGCCAATATAGCCATTAGGGTCGAGACTCGTGGCGATGTATATCGGTGAGCGGCTGAATGAATTTAAGATATAACCATCATCCATTTCACCAACCAAACCACCAATTTCTTCATCATCACCGTCTACTGCAGGGCCCACGTTAATGGAACCAAGAGAAAATGACTGATTGATACCGACACCATCACTATAACCCAGTAAGCCGCCGGTATAGCCATTACCTCCATAAGAATACCCCATTATGATATTGCCGACATTGTAAGATTGATTAATGATGCCCTGATAACCGATGCCGACTAAGCCACCGATATCGTATGTGTAATTAGAGCCGCCACTAATGTTAATACTGCCATTGTTATGTGAACCGTTGATCGTACCGTAATTGTAGTAACCAACCAGGCCGCCGATGTCATACATATCGCCATCAAGTGGTGATGCCACAAATAAATTGCCTGCGTTGTATGAGTTAGTGATAGAGCCCTCTAAATATCCAGCTAAACCGCCTATACCTACGTAATGGCCGGGTTCTTCACCATAATCATAATAAATACTTGGGCCAATATTGATCGTACCTCTATTGTATGAATTGATAATGTCGCCTTCTAGAGATCCTGCCAGACCACCAATGTTATAACTGCCATTAACGGTGAAATGTGTATTAATATTTCCACTGTTATATGAATTAATAATGTCGCCGCCTTCGTCATCACCGACGAGTCCACCTATCAAGAAAGAATTTGTTGCTGAGCCTATGATAATGTTGCCAGAGTTATATGACGAATAAATATCACCAATGTTGAAGCCGATAAGGCCACCAACGTAACTTGTAATATCAGAGTGGCTTTTCGTGTAAATGGAACCCAGATTGAAATTATTTTCAAAGTCAGATAAATAATTAGAACCAATCAAACCACCAACATACTGGTTAGATTTACCCGCGTATATATTTCCACTATTGCTGGAATTGTTAATAGAGCCAAAGAAGCTATAGCCAGCGAGACCACCAATATTTTCTGCATGATTACTGGAATGTATATTAGCGGCATTGTTCGTGTAGCTGATTTCGCCAGCATAATTGTCGCCAACGATACCGCCGATGTCACTACCGTGTCCATACACATTGCCTGTCACATTGACATTAAAAATATAGCCCGCGGAAATACCAGCGATAGCACCAACGCTATCATCGCCATGAATATCAACATTAGTGAGACTAAGATTTTCAACGGTTCCGACGAGACCACCAAAAACACCGATATAGTCATTCATGGGTTGATAAATACAAAGATCGTTAATCGTGTGATTATTGCCATTAAAAGTGCCTAAGAATGGCTCGGAGTAGTTACCGATACCGGAATTCAGTGTTCCTGCGTTACTAATATCAGCATTCAATAAAAATTGACTATCCCAGGCGGATGAAGCATTACTTAAATAATTTAAATCATTCGCATCATTCACATAAAGCCAAATCGATGGCGAGTTGGCCACCACTTCATTGGCGTAAGTTGCGACACTATAATTTGAATTTAACGGATTAGTATAAATGGTGACTGGCCCATTGACGTTTATGCTGTTAGCGACGTTTTGATAAACGATGCCATAACCAGAATCGATATCGTAAGGTGTGCCGCCAATAGCGTTATTCGCGATTAATGTTAAAGCGCCGTTGCCGAGCGTATTGGAAATTTGCGCATCCAGATGCAAATCACGAAATGCGGAAATAGTCAGTGAATTATTACTACTCCAGGTAATATTGCTTTCGACATTAATATCACCGCTGCCTGAACCGCTGCCACCACCAGTCGTTTCAATAGTGACATTAGCGACTCCTAATTCATTTTCTAAAATGCTCACATCGAGAATAGAGATATTTGAATTATTGTCACCGATATAAGTGCCGGAGCTGGAATTTACATTGGAATTATTGCCGCCATTATCTTCAATGTCCAAAGTGGTAGGATCGAGCACCCAGCTACCATTGCTTCCTGCAGGTGCACTGGCATTAATAGAAATACCGTTAACGTCTAATACAGGCCCTGATGTTTCAATAAGACCACCGTTACCGCTTTGTGGACCACCCATGACGCTAAGTGTGCCATAAACATTGGTGTTGCCGTTGGATGTGATACTGATGGTACCGCCATTGCCGTTACTCAGTGCGTTTGCCAGCAATGCCGCACCACTTGCAACATTGGCGCTATTATTGCCGCTAATAATGATGTTGCCACCGCCTAAATCACCATTCGTATCAAGCACAGCGGAATTAAGAATATTAATATTTTTGCCGGCGATTTCAATGCTGCCGCCAGAAGAGCGATGACGATGGAAATAATAATGAGCGTAATGACGGGATGACGAAATTAATCTGCCGCCAACATTCACAGTACCTTGTCCGGTAAGAATAATCTGACCATGATGTGTCGCAAATGAACGTGCCATTGCAACACCGTTCATGTTGATAGTGTTATCGAGCACACTTGATGCCTGTGTCGCCGTCACCAGGATTTCGCCGCCATTCGCAATGAGTTTACCATTGTTGTTAACACTGCCATGCTGTGAAGTTGGTTTGGTAACCGTAAAATTAATCATATCGCCAGGATCAAAACTGACAGTGAAGGCATCGCCAGAAGCTAATACAACTTTACCAAGATCAGCTTTGATCATGCCATTATTCGTGACATTAGGTCCGACCAGTGCAACTAAACCATGATCTGCTGCAATGATTTGCCCTTCATTAAGAATGGTCGCGCCAGTATAAGAAGTCGGTTGATCAAAAATATATTTTCCGGCCAGGAAGTTTTTGTCGGAAATGCCAGAGGTTGTGGCAATCAAGCCGCCGACATTAACAACAGAGTGTGGACCAAAATAAATACCTGCTGGATTGATAAGAATTATTTGGCCAGTAGCAGTCAACTCACCGTATATCTGTGATGCTCCCTGCGTTGGGCTAATGCGGTTGAGAGCGACACCGCCAGTAGGTTGAACAAAGTGAGTAGCCTGATTACCGCCAATATTAAAACTATTCCAGTTTAAAATGGCTTGCTGGCTAGTTTGATTGATAGTTTCAGTATTACCGGATTGATGGATGGTGACGTTGCCTGAACCAACGTTATTAATCACAGGGTTAGCTTCAACCGCGCAGGTTAGAGAGGTCGATATTAAAAAGCCAGAAATTATTGGGATAACTTTATTTTTATTCATAGTCCCTGTCATGCTTTTTAATGAACAGTTTATCTTTTAATCATAGTGTACTTTCCGAAATGTTCAAGTTTGAAACAGGCGACTAACGATTTGAAAATTAGTGTGATTTAGTAACGCTGGCGCCACCTATTGGCCCACCGCCTACAGCAGCTCCGGCTTGGGCACCACCGCCAGCAGAACTGCCGCCACCGCAGTTTAAATTAATCTTCAATTGTTTCATTTTGATGTCGAACCATTCGGACAGTTTGTACTTCATGTAATCAACGTTATTCGGGATCGCAAATTGACCAAAGAATGTTGATGATGGTTCAATCACGGTAAGCGGTTCGTTATCGGTGCTGACTTTATCAATATCACTGTATAACAGCACCGCTGGATCACTCAGGTTTAACACAACCATGTAAGAACCATCAGTACGATAAGCAACCCAGGTTGGATCAGGATTGATGTTAATCGTATCGTTCAGAGAAGGCTGTTGAATGATAGGTGAAACACTCAATGGCACAAATGCAGGTGACGGTGGGGTCGGTGCATTCACAACGATAAAACCATTCCAGAATAATGGATCAAGTATGAAACCAGATTCAGGGCCTGTTTTCACGACTTGTGCTAATTCAGCTGCGGTTGGTGTGAGTATGCCACCGTTACCTGACAGATTATTCATGTTCGTGTAATTAACAATAGTGAGGCCGTTAGCGGTCATGCTGCCAGTATATTTATCGGAGGTCAGGGCGTCGTTAACCAGTGCATTGTAAGCGGAAACATTAAGCACATTGTTGTTTGCGAGGCTGCCACCATTTAACAATCCAGACAGTGTTGCATTGTTTGCAAAGTTGAAAGTGTTATTAGCATTACCACCAGTGATGTTTTGAATGTCGCTGAAACCTCCAACATGAGTAAGGTTACCACTGTTAGCACCAGTAATATTCCAAGTGGTTGTTGTGTTGCCACCAGTCAGAGTATTCGAGCCACCAACGCCAGTGATATTGCCGCTGAGTGAGCCACCAGCAACAACAAAACTATTGCTGACATTGCCACCAGTGAGATTTTGAACATTGTTAAAGCCGCCGATGCCAGTAGCAGTACCAGCATTTGCGCCACTGATAGTAAATGTGTTCGCGACATTATCACCAGTCAGTGTGTTATTTCCGCCGCCGCCGTTGACATTGCCAGAGAGTGTGCCGCCAGCGATAGTGAATGTGTCAGCGCCGCTTCCGCCAGTAATATTTTGTATATTGTTATAACTACCAGTTCCAGTGATACCAGATGTAGTTATATTACCAGTATCTGAATTATTGAGTGTCCAGTTTTGCGTGCTACCGGAATTCAGTGTGAAGGAATTATTGCTGCCGTTACCGGTAGCGGTGACATTAATCAGGTCAATCGGGCCATCCAGCGTAAGTGTATTGCCGGTCATACTAAGATTGAATCCTTCGCCAGCGCCATGAGTTACAGAAATGCTGGTGCCGCTAGTCAAATTAGTGTCGCCGTCTAAATTAAGAGCATTATTGTAAGTTTGAGCGCCGGAAGTGGTGATGGTTCCACCGGCGATAGTTGTTTCACCGCCACTGCCTGATGTGTAGCTGGCAGCGAACACAGCGTCGTTTAATGTCGTGTTGCCATTGCTATTGAATTGCAAGTTGCCGAGCGGATTACCACTACTGCCGAGTGCATCGAAAGAAGCATCGCCAGTGCCAGTGTTGATGGTGAGGTTTTCCGGTGTGGTGCTGCTATTGGTAATGTTGTTGTCGAAAGTCACTGTGCCATTGTTGGTGGTAGTGAGAGTGGTAGCGGTGGCAAGCTGAACAGCTGAACCATAAAACTGGGCGTTTTGTGTTTTTATCAGATTAGTGTCTATGGTCAGTGAGCCAATGCCAGTGATTAAATTGGCTGGTACGACAGTATTACCAATATTGCCAGCGAGAGTAATGCTGCCAGTGCCATCGAGAAAAAGTTCTGCGCTGCCATTGATAGTACCGTTAATTGTCAGTGCGCCAGAGCTGTTAATGGTGTCATCTGTTCCTGAAATGTTGATCGGGGCAGTAAGTGAAGATGTGCCGGTACTGTCGAAGATACCCTCATTTAGATCCAGGGCGCCCGTGCTGGCATTGATGCCGTTAATGGCGAAGGTACCGCCAATGTTAACAGTCACGCTAGGTGAGGATGCACTCAGAGCCTGGTTAGAATTAATCAGTAACTCACCACCATTAATAACAGTCGTGCCAGTGTAAGAATTATCGCCGGATAAAGTTAACGTGCCAGTGTTGTCTTTGACGAGTGCAGTCTTGCCGGTGATATTACCTGCAAATGTATCCGGATTTGTATTATTGATGGTGAATGTCGATATTGTAGCACCGGTATTTTCAACTGTGCCGCTGCCCGTGATGCTGTCTAATTCTTCAGAGAAATTATTAAGATTGAAGAATGAGCCAGATGCAAGGCTGAGTGCGCTGGCAGCAGGAAGAGCATTGTTTGCACCTAGTTGTAATGTGCCACCATTAACGGTCGTGCTCCACTGTAATTATTGCCACTGTTATTCAGTGATAATGTGCCGCTGCTCAGTGTGATACCGTTAGCGCCGCCAACAGCACCATTCATATTAATTGTCGTTCCGCTAAATGTTGGTGAGGCATCAAGTGTGAGTGCGTCATTATAAGTTTGTGTACCAGTAGTGGTGATAGAAGTGGTATCAATCGTATCAGTACCGCCACCAGCTAAAGAGAGGCTGCCGATATTAACAGTACCATCTAATGCAGTACCGCTGCTGCTAGTTGTGCCGAGGCTGAAATTACCAGTCAGTGCGCCGAGTGTGATCGCACCAGTACCTGCGCTTAATGTGCTATTACCTGTGAGTGTGACAGCACCGAGATCAAGTGCGGAGTTAGTTGTGTTGAGTGCGCCATCAAGTGTGGTGGTGCCAGCAGTGTAAGTGAAACCATTGGTGAAGGTTGTGGATGAGCCAGCACCAAAAGTCACGCCACCAGTGTTAAGAAAATCTCCCGCGCTGCTGAAACTATTGGTTGCGCCATCGAAAATAATTGCATATGGTTGAGCAAATGTAGTGAGACCAGCGAGTGTGACATTACCATCGAATGTAACCGTGCCATCAGAAGAAGTATTATCTTGTAATGTCAGTGTTTCACCTGCACCACTGACAGTATTACCAAAAGTAATTGCACCATTACCAGCATCGACTGCAAGCGCGCTGCTGATATCAACTGGTCCGTGGAAACCAATAGCACCACCTTGTGAAGTGACATTTGCACTGAGATTAATCACACCTGTTCCTGCTGGTGTGACGTTAATATTGCTGACACCGTTTGCTTGTACTGGTGCGCTGATATCAATGTTACTGTTACCAGTGTTTTCTGTGAGTGTAATGGCGCCATTTGCAGTGATATTACCGGCGATATCAATACCAGATGATGCATCTGCGCCGGCGAGTCCACTAAGATTGTTACCTTCGATTGTGAGGCTGCCGCCGCTATCGATAGAACCGGTATTGGTAACAAACACGCCACCTACACCAGTATTATTCTTATCGCCTTCCAGTAACAGATTATCACCGGCGCCAGAAGTTAACGCACCATCTACAGTGATAAAGCGTGTTAGTTCAAAGTTGACTGGTGAAGTAAATGCAACGGTGCCTAGTGTTAAGTCGATACCATTACCATCCAATGTAATATCACCAGCACCTACTGTTGGTGTGGCATTAAGTGATAAACCGCCGCCTATGGTTAACGTACCACCACTGCCTGGAGCGGTAGAAATAGGATCATTGACGACTAATGCTGTTGCTGTGCCAGTAGAATTGTTTGCAGCTTCAAGATCAATCGCGCCGCCATTACTGTTAATGTCTGCATTAATCGTCAATACTCTGTCATTTGTATCAGGTGATAATGTTGTTAAATCAATACTGCCACCTTGAGATGAAATCACACCACTACTGGTCATCGTGCCAGTATCAGTGACGCTTACATTACCAGTACCACTTTGAGTGATGCCGGTAATTGTCAACGTAGATGCATTGGTATCATCCGTTAGTGCAATATTACCACTGCCGGTGTTGGTAGCATTAAAGCTGGTAACATCATTCGCGGCGCTATTTAATGTTGTGCCGCCGGTAGAAGTAGTAGTAAGCAATGCGCCAGTAAGGGCGACGCCAGCATTTTCTGTAATACTGCTGCTGTTATGTAAGTGTGACATTGCCAGTACTAACTTGTGAGAATCCAGTTAGCGTCAGTAGCGTTCAAGTTGGTTAGAGAAATATTACCGCTGCTCGTGTTAGTTGGATCAAAGCTGGAAATAGCATTGTTATTATTTAATGTTGTACCGCCCACAGATGTTGTTGTTAACAATCCAGTAGAGAGAATACCGCTGCTTTCACTTAGTGTGCCGCCCGTACTTAAATTAATACTTGTTGCGGTCGTAATGTTGTTTGCCAATGTCAGGTTATTAGCGCCAGTTTCTGTTGCGCTGAATTGAGCTAATGATGTAGTGCCACCAATCGCACCATTCAGTGTGATTAATCCAGCGCCAGATGTAAGTGTTAAATTATGAGTACCGGTGGCATTACTGTTAGTAGCACCAATGGTGATAGCGCCACCAGCAGAATTTAGTTGCGAATTACCACTAACAGTAACAGCATTGAGATCGATTGCATTATCGTTGCTGTTGATTGTGCCATCAAGCGTGGTCGTACTCGCTGTGCTAGTTAAACCACCATTGAAATCAAACGTACCACCGCCACCAAGTGTAACGCCGTTAGTATTTAAGAAACTTACTGCATTGGTAATTGTGTTAGTGCCAGTGCCGAGTAAAGACACAGCATAATTTGCCGCACCGCCGAATGTTGTTAATCCTGCTAGTGTAACATTGCCATCAAATGTGACCGCACCAGTAGAAGCACTGGTATTATCTTGTAGCGACAGAGTTTCTGTTGCACCGCTAACTGTACTGTCAAATGTAATCGCACCAGCACCACTCTTGATAGTAGGTGAGGTACCCAATGTGACTGGGCTGTGATACGTTTGTGTGCCGTCGGTGAAGATATCTGTTGCGTTGATATCGATAGCAGAAGCTGTGGCATCCAGGCTGGCTAACGCCGTAGTTGCGCCGATGTTACCAGCGAAAGTAGTAACGGTATTACTATTGGTGACGAGATTGAAATCGCCGTCAATGGTTGAGGCAAAATCAAGCGCGCCACCGGTGCTTATGAAATCACTGTCTGCTGATAATGTAATAGGATTGTTATAAGTCTGATCGCCGCTGGTTTCCATCGTTGTGCCGGAAAGATTCAGATCAGCGTTGCCTGTAATGCTGGTGAGTGCAGTCGTTGTACCAAAATCATTTGCCAGATTAAATGTGCCTGGACCACTGAAAGTGAGGTTAGCAGCACCATTGGTGACGCCACCGATGGTAAAAGCATCGCCGGCTGTGCCACTGATGAAATTATTATTGGTAGCACTGGTTAATGTAATAGGACCGCTGAATGTTGCTACGCCAGTACTACTTAGAGTAGAACCGTTTAAGGTCAGTGGCACAGGTGCTGCGATGACTACACCATCAATGTTGAGAGTCGTGCCGCTGGCGACAGAGACACCACTCGTGTGGGTGCCGCTATTACCGAGACCGTTTGCGTTGCTGATCGACAGTGTGCCTGAATTGATTGAGGTGGCGCCGGTGTAAGTGTTGGCGCCGGAGAGTGTAAAATTGTCCGCACCTTGTTTGGTCAGTCCGCCTGAGCCGCTAATAATACCGCTATAGGTTGTATCGATTGTGTCGCCTGTCGTCAGCGTGCCGCTACCTAAGGTGACAGAGCCACTGCCAGACAATGAACCAATCGTATCGCTAAAATTATTGAGGTTGAAAACGGTGCCTGCTGCCATGGTTACATTACTACCGCTAGGAACAGCGTTGGCTGCACCTAATTTCAATGTGCCAGCGTTAATATTGGTGGTGCCGGTATAAGTACTATTTGAACTGTCGAGTGTCAGTGTGCCGGAACCATTCTGGTTGAGTGCTGTCAAACCATTGATATCACCACCACCAAAGACACCAAACGCAGCAGTGCCACTGGTGTCAATGGTGAGCGCGTTATTGTTACCGATAATACTTCCAGATAAAAAATTAATGGTTGAGACACTGGTGAGAACAGGATCTGCAGCGGTCACATTGGCTGTATTACCAACATAGGCAATGCCACCGGTGCCACTTGTTGTCACATTGCCATCAATATCGACATTTGAGCCATATTCGATACTGGCATTTGTTTTAAGCGTAACATTAGTCCCACTGAGACTATAAAGAATGCCAGGGTCACTAAAACTGCCTAATGCGGTGGCAAGATTGGCGCTGGTATAAATATTGTTATCAGTATCACCGCTTGGGTCGCCAACAAATACTGTTTGTGTAAAGGCGTAAATCCCACTGAGAGAGCCACCAGCACTTGGCGCGACAAACACCATATCGCCACCTGTGCTATCACCCTGAGTATATAAAAGCAAATCAGTAGGAAAAGGGATAGTGCGGTTGGCATTGGTAACTGCATTGTCACCTTCCATAAAGTAAAACTGGCCATTTGCACCGGTTACGTAGGTGTCATAAATGACACCATTGGCGAGAAGCCCTTCGGTTTCACCGCCTTGAGCACTACTAAACCTTGAAATACTTGCGGTGTGGTTGGATAAAACGCCTTCAGATACGGATATGAACTGCCATTAATGATGGCCCAGGTATTAGTGAAATCCCAATTGTAAGGTGCAGTGGTAAACGTGCTTTCCTGAGTGATGTCGAGCGAGTCAGGAGCCAAAAGAGCCGCCGGTGACATTGTTCTGGCAAGATCCTTGAGTTCCATTTGGAGCAACGGCAACACTACTGCCTGAAACATTCTCATCGAAGAAACTATTACTAATAGTGCCGTTGTTAGTAAAGGCGATACCGCCTTCACCAAAATTCATGCCATTCAACCAACTGGAATCAAAGACATCAGTAATCTGTCCTTCGTTATCTGCTACGATACCGCCAATGAGAATGCCTGTGACGGCGCCGATATTATAAGAATTAGAAATCGTGCCGGATGTATCATTAAATCCAACCAGCCCGCCTACATCATCCACATGCTCGTGGTTGTGCCAATTGTGCCGGTATTATAAGTTTCATTAATCGTTCCATCGTTATAACCAGCAATGCCACCGAGAAATGTATCTGAGCCATTTATAGCGCCGCTATTTGAGGCTATTTGTAACGATCCTGTGTTAAATCCGATTATTCCACCTGTATATTGGGCGCCATTAACGCTTGCCGCATTTAATAAGGTCGAAGCTGTCCCGCCATTGTTGAAACCAATTAATGCGCCAGTATTATTTTGTCCAGTGATCGTGCCGCTGGTGATGGATATATCTTGAATGCTGCCAGTGTTTACGCCAAACAAACCGATATTAGCTGTTGAAGGATCGTTGATGATCAGGTTACTGATGCCAAAAACCTGTCCGCCGAGTCCAGCTATCGTTCCGCTAAATGGTGTCGTCGTGTTGCCGATAGGAATAAAGCCTGCGCCACTGTTCCAGTTTGCTGTACCAGATGCATCTATAGCATTATCTATTACATAATTATCAGCCAGAGTGGTGCTGTCGGAGCCTATACCCTGCAAGCCATAGATATCGGTAATTTCGTACGGACTTACAGTTGTTCCCAAACCATTCAATGCGCGTATGAATTCAGCGTTCGCGTTTGGCAATGTGCCGGAATTGATTTGGAAGTTATTAGTGACGACGAATGCGGGAAGCGGATTTGAAACTTGTGACCAGATGCCTTGCAGCAGATTGAAATTAGCGACATCAATGGCGCCACCTGTTCCTGTCGTAATGGTGTTAGTCGCGCTGCCAGCGCTTATTTGCAGTGAGCCATTTGTTCCGGTAATTGAATCATTAATAATAATATCGTTAATAGACTGTAAAAGTAGGGTAGCGCTGCTTGCCCAGTTAACAGGTGCAGAGACGGTTATGTCACCTGTTCCAGTACCCGTGTTAGTTGTTTCAACGACAATCGTGCCGTTAGTACCATTCAGGGCAGCATCGAGTGTTGTGTTCGATAAAGTAGAAGCAGTACCAGTTGGTTCAAATGGCGACGAAGCTGTAACATTGTTATCTGCGGTGGTGATAGATAAATCAAAAGGATCCAGCAGCCACGTTCCGCCTATGCCAGATGGTGAGTTGACATTCACATTGATACCATTCACAGCAAGATAATCGCCTGATGTTTCGATGAACCCACCTTTACCACTCGTTAGCGCACTGGCTATCAAGCTTGCACCGGGTTCAATCACGGTAGCATTTGATAATTGCCCCGTCGTTGTGTTGCGGCCAACAGGTAATGCTACCGCCCCCTGCATCACCGCTGACATCAATGAGAGTAGCGGGATCAAGTAGAACATCGTAGCCGGTAACATTAACACTACCGCCAGTTTGATGATGACGTTTTCCCGTAGCGATTAATTTGGCGTTAACTTTTACAACACCACTATTGGGATCGCCGGAAATAACGATATCGCCATGTTGTTTGTAAAACGATTTTGCGACGGCGACGCCTTGCATATTGATGACATTATCGACAACGTTTTGCGCGGCCGCTGCTGTCACCATGATTTGACCACCGTTCGCAATCAATGCGCCAGTGTTGGTGACGTTACTGGCGGTGCCGCCTACTGAAAAATTAATCAATCCAGAACCATCGAAGTCGACAGTGAATGCGGTGCCACTCGCGAGTACAACATGTCCCAGATTAGCTTTGATCAAACCAGAGTTAGTAACGTTAGAACCGACTAACGCGATCAATCCATGATCTGCAGCGATGAGTTGTCCGGCGTTAATGATGGAACCCGCACCTGCGTTGGTAAATTGATAATTACCACGCAAGAAATTTGCGTCAGTGATATTGGCAGTGGTAGCGATCAATCCGCCGACATTGACGACGGCGGATGGACCAAAATAAATACCAGCGGGATTAACAAGAATAATTTGCCCGGTCGCAGTCAGAATTCCATAGATTGAGGATGGACCTTGCGTAGGACTGATGCGATTGAGGGCAACACCTCCCGCTGGTTGCTGGAAATGGGTAGCTTGACCTTGACCAATATTGAAACTGTTCCAATTGAGAATGGCTTGATGACTGGTTTGTGTGATTGTTTCGGTATTACCAGATTGTTGGATGCTGATGTTGCCGGAGCCAACATTATTGAGCACAGGATTAGCTTCAACGCCAGAAGTAATAAATATTGCGGCGAGTACGGCGACGCATTTGCTTAATATTTCGCATGCGTGTTTTGCAGCCATGGCATCCTCAATCTTATATAAGCCGATCATTTTATGTACTTATATATTTAATTGTAGTCTGTCCAGACAGAAATGCCCGGTTTTAGACCAAATAAAATAGAAAGATAAAACAATAGGTTGTATGTTTGATAAAGATATTTATGCGGAGTGGCGCGGACGAATTGTGCTTAATTTAGCTTTTCCACGTAAATAACCAAATTAAGTTGAATAAATTAGCCAGTCTTGCTATTTTTTTCTACACTGAGCTACATATTTTGAAAAGGAATTCTGAATGAAGCGAAGACTGCCATTCAAGTTAGCAGGCATTGTTGGATTAATATTATTAGCAGCAGAAAGTTCCTGGGCCGCAGATGCTGTCCAACTGCCTGGCGCAGCGCAGCCTTCAACGGTAGGTGCAGCTTTAAAGCAACAACAGCAAGGACAACAAAATCAACTATTACCTCCCCAATTTAAAAAACCTGAACAACCCACAGGTGGCTTAGGCGAACAGGCAAAGAAAATAAAATTTCAGCTAAATGGAATTATTCTTGAAGGCAATCATGTTTATTCAACGGCACAATTACGTCCGTTGTATGCGGACGACTTACACAAAACTATTTCTGTTTATGAATTGTTCCAGATTGTTCAACGCATCACTAATTACTATCGCAACAATGGTTACATTCTCTCGCGCGCCGTGTTACCGCCACAACATGTGAAAGGCGGTGTAGTGCGTGTTCGTATTATCGAAGGATACATTGGTAAAGTGGACGTGACTGGCCAACCTTATGGCGCCAGATGCATGGTCCAGGTTTACGGCAACAAAATAAAAGAATGTCCGCCGCTTGAAATTAGTCGCATGGAAAAATATCTGTTGCTCGCGAATGAACTTCCCGCGACAACTGTCCGTGCGGTATTAACTCCATCAAAGAAAGAAGTGGGTGCTGCTGACCTTGACCTGGTCACACAAAACAGTCCGGTCACAGGTTATGTTTCTTATGACACTTACGGCACACGTTATATTGGTCCGCAACAAATCAGTGCAAACCTTGCGCTCAATTCGTGGTTAGGATCAGGCGATCAAACCCAGTTTACCGTGACCAAGACACCGAAAGGTGGCGAATTGATGTATACAGACGTCAATTACAGCACGCCAATTTCAGATGAAGGTATTCGTTGGTCGTTAGGTTACACGCGTGTTCATACGCATCCGTTATTCGTGTTGCGCGTTGCCGATATCGATGGTTTGAACGACAATTACTACACCATGCTTTATTTCCCTATCATACGCGAGCGTACAAAAAGTTTGACCTTGCGTGCTGGTATTAACTATCTGGACAGTACCGTTACCACACTGAGTGAACCATTATATGCCGACCATATCCGTACCCTGGATCTTGGTGGCACGTATAACTGGTCTGACACGTGGTATGGATCAAACCTGGTGAGTGGTGATATACGCCAAGGGTTGCCTATCCTCGGGTATACATCCAACCAGAATCCGGACACAGCGCAAACCTCACGTCCCGGCGCACGTGGCGATTATTCCAAAATTATGCTGACCCTCAGCCGTTTGCAGGCAATTTATGGTCCAATTAGTTTATATGCCCTCGCAATGGGACAAACCTCATGTAATCCATTGTTGGCGGCAGAACAATTTACCTTCGGTGGTAGCCAGATTGGTCGCGGTTATGATGTCGCGGAATTGATTGGTGATAAAGGTATCGCTGGATCGGTTGAATTGCGTTATGACAAAACATTCTCCAGATTTATCCAGGACCTCCAATTCTATGCATTCTATGATGCTGGCGAAGTCTGGGACTTCAAATTCCTGGGCGGTGTGCCAAGAAAAATTAACGCTACTTCGGCCGGTGTTGGTATGCGCTTCTTCTTCACCAGAGCAATCAGCGGTAACGTGATGTGGGCGCAACCACTCACCAAATTTGTTGATGCGGAGCAATTCATTCATGCTGGCTGGCGTCCACGCGTGTTCTTTAGCGTTGTCGCAAGTTTAGATTAATTTGAACGGAGAATACCTCTCCCCTTGAGGGAGAGGTCAACGCGCATTTTGCGGCGGGTGAGGGGTAATAGAAATTAAACAGTAGTATTTGGAATGACTTTGCTTGTCGGTGCTTTAAGCAAATCCAGAAATATCATCAACGCCAGTTGTTCACGCTCACGTAATTTTTCAAAATACCCATCTTCAAATAATGTACGTGCGTGATCAGCAAGTGAAGTAGCCGGTATAAAAGCATTAATATCTTCAAGATAGTTTTCCCAAACTGGATTTTTTTCATATTGCGTCATGGCTTGAACGATAGCTTTATCAAGCACTGAAGTAAGGAAAGCGACAAGACCACGATCAGTATCAGTGATTTGTTGCACATATCTTATGCACGTGCTGCTATCGCCCCAATCACGCCAGGCATATAAAAGCGGCATTAACTTCGGATGATCAACGAGACTGCCGTTGATCGCCCAGGTTTCGATGCGACTAGCGACAAGTTTGCGTAATGAATCCAATTGTTCAGGATTTAGATCGCGGAATTCGACAGGACGAAAAATATCTTCTTCTTCCACATGTTCGCGGCCTTGTTCGCGCAATTCATGCACCATGATGTACAGTGATTTGGTTGCGTTCGCAATGGCATTTTGCAGCACGATAAAGCGTTCATCGGATAAATCTAAACGTTCTAGCAAGCTGTGAACGATACGATGAATACGTCTAGGTGTATCCAGACTCAATGGCCCGCTAATACCCGGTGGGAATAAATCACCGTTATCAAATAAAGCATTAATAATAGCTTGTATGTTCTTGTGTGGAATAGTTGCCGTTACTTTGCTATCAAGCTGGCTCAGGAATGGCAGTATTCTATCGTCCTGATTTAACCGCGTCACTGCCTGATCAAATGCAGTTGCATCAGAAGCGAGTGAAAGCAATGTTTCAAATTCAGTGACAGGAATTTCACTCATTTGCATGGACAGGCGGAAATAAACATCGAATAAATCAGGATTGCAAAGACGACGTAATTTTCGCGCGACCGCATCGGAATGATAAAAAGATACTTCGGAATAATAAATGCGTCGTATACGCGGAAATAATCTAATCAATAAAGCAAATAATATTTCCGATTGTATATGATGATTACGCGCAATGATTTCATCGCAACGCAGACGATCTTTTTGGATTTGTTCGTGATCTAATGCGTAAACGTTATCTAGTAAATCAGTGAATAAATCTTTATTTTCCCGGATGCCAACGTAGACATCGGGCATGAAGATTTCGATTGCGGTCAAAGCAAAGAAATCAACGGGATTAACCACGTCGCGCAGACGCGGATAACTGAAATTAAGTGTGTTGACATAACGCGATATGTCGCGGACATTATGGAAAAAATATTTGAGAGAACTGTAATAAATATCGGCCCAATATTCAGTGTTCCAGCTATCTTCCGGTGTGGTGTCGATAATTGGATTGAGACGATCAGCAAGAATATTTTCAAGATCTGTTTGCGAAATAGGCGGAACTTCAAAAGGCAGTTGCACTATTTTATCGATATAATCGTTGCCACCGCTGCCATCTAATTTATCAATAGCGTGTGTCACTTGTTCTTTATCGTAAGAGAGCAGATATGCTGTGTTGGCATAATCACCCATGGATTTGACGACCTGAAAGACTTGTTTGATTTCGTGATCATATAAACGAGAGATATTGTCGATGATAATAATAATTTTCTGCTTTTGCGCGCGTAACAATTCATTTAATTCAGTTTTTACTAACGTCAGATCGCGACCAGATTCCCAGCCATAAACTGCTTCGCGTCCCTGGAAGGTAATTTTTTGCCATAATGTGCGTTTAGCGCGCAACGGTCTTGGCACTGGTTTGTGAGTGAAAAATGATACATACAATTCCAGCAGATGAATAATGCGGTCGCCATTTTGCAAAGTGGGAACACTGCGCAATGTCGGAAGACAGTCGGCGGAAGAAGCTATAAATAAATTCATTCTGACCGGAATAACTCCACGGACTAAAATTTAATATGATAGGTTTTTCATCATCAGGAAGATTAGTCGCGGCGAAATTTAATTCTTCAAGTATGAGATTGATTACAGATGTTTTACCTACACCCCAGCCACCATGTAAGCCTACTACCAGGCTTTCAGGATCCTTATGATCTAATAAACAGCGTGCAAGATATTTCGCGAAAACGATGCGGTTAAGTTTGTCTTGAGAACTTTTTGTTATAGGACGGTCGGCATCAAACACGGCATACTCCTTCACTTGTTTGGCCATGAGACCTTTCTACTATTATAGCAAGAGATGGTGGTGTGCATAATATGCCAATCAAAATCAATGTCTTGGATGTGTGTTTAATTATCGTGAACCTGTCCTTAGAAACAATACAAATACTTTCGAGTTTGTTACATTATCGCAAATCAAAAAAAACAGAGATAAGAGGGTTTATACATGCTGCCACGCGAGACATTTTCAGACCAGGTCAAAAAAATTAGAAGTTATTATCAAACCATATGCTTCATGCGCCAGGAAATGCTCTCATGCCTAAATGATGCGCCAAAGGCAGAGCGGTGGCACGAATTGACCAGCAGAATACCTGGGTTTTTCGATGACACGCTTTCTGAGTTTATGGCCGGCGATCATTTGAATTATGTCGATCTGAAAAATTCAATAGATTACTACGCATCTATCAATGCATTGTTGAGCGAAAATGATAGAAATGCGTTTTTTGAAAAAATCAAACACCGTGCAATTTTTAACATTATGCGATGTGTGCTAAACGCAAGACAGATAAATGAGACAGAACGGGAAGCGTTAACAGGCATGCTTTGCAAATTTCTAAAAGAAAATATGCCCGCTGATATGCTAAAAAACTTTTGCCATTTAGAAGCGATTGATAAAAAAACGTTTCTTGACTATGCGAAACATCATTGCAGCCAAGGTGTCATCGAACAAATTTATGAACTAACTAACGGTAAAAAACTCGAAAAACACCGGCTTAGTTTTAAAAATTTATTTCATTCTGAAAACAAAAAATCGCATCAAGAAAAAATGATCCCGAAAATTCTACATGAAAACCAGGTAACAACCGAAGAACGAAGCGCAGCGATTAAAAAAGGAAAACAAATACTGCTTCCAGTGTTTGGCCTTGGATTTGAGGAGCATAGTAAGGATAAAAGAGAGTTGAATGAATATGTGATTAATTGCTTATCTACTGATGCTGGATTGTATGCGGTGGGTAGTGGTTTGCTGACATTTGAAAATGCCAGAGTATTTGCAAAAAATAGAACGCTGGAATGTTTTCTTGAAGATCCATGCTTGCCGTTTCTTCGTTTGTATACACCAGAGCAACTTGCCTCGTTAAAACCATATCAAATTGCATATGCAAAAGGTGACTATGCGATTTTTGCGCTGGAAGAAAAAATTATCACATGCGAGCAATTATCAAGAATGTGTATTGATGAGCATTATGCAATGCATGATATTTTTACTTATTATGGTATTGTCGCGTTGCGTGACAATCTGTTGAGTTTAGATAGCGCTTTAGTGCGCGGAAGACAATCAATGTCTACACTCGAAAACTTGTTTACAGATGAAGGTGTCGCGGACTTACGCAAACAAAAAGCGAAGGAAATCGGGCATACGCATTAATTAGAAGGGATCAGGGTTGCTTGTCAGCACTCGGTTTATTGGTTAAATCCTGGAATATTTTTCTGACATCTTGAGCACTACCACGCTCAACACGATGATGATCAGCGATACCAAACTTGATATTGTAACCCTGATCCCATTCATAATTATCAGAAAACGTCCAAATAAAGCAGCCACGAATATCAACGCGATTATCTATTTTAAAACGCAGAACTTTAAAATATTCATTTAGGAAATGCGGTCTGATTTTGTCATTTTTGTCGGCGATACCGATCTCGGTAATATAAATCGGCTTATTTAAAGCTGAAATGTGATCGATAGCACGTGAAAAACCTTCTGAATCGATCGGAACATGATACTCGCCCATGATTTGATGCGGGAAACAGGTCGGTCCAAAAAAATTCTTGGTATTAAATCCCAATACAACATTGCCATAAAAATTCAAACCAATAAAATCGTACGATTGTGGCGCTTCTAATTCTTCATATTCAACATGTGCAAACCAGTGACGAAAATTCAGGCGGCCAGTTTTTAGAAATTTTACCACCAACTCATCGCAAATTTCAGTCATAAACTTTGCCATCCAACGTTCTATTGGTTCCCAGTTATATCGTGGCACAACGCGTAAAACATTATGAACGATGCCAATTTTTGAATCCTGGCTGCCAGGGATATTTTTCAATTTTTTGTAAACCGCAATATGCGCTTTTAAAAGATTAACAAGAAAGCCTATGGATTTTTTTATACTATGTTGATGAGGAGGAAATTGACCATAAAAATAACCGGAAAAAGCATGCAAAGCAGGTTCGTTAAACGTACACCAATACTTTACTTGATGCTGAAATCGTTTAAAGATCATTTCACAAAATTGAATGTAATATTTGATGTTTTCTTCACGCTCAAAACCTTTTAGTTTGGAAAACCAATGTGGTTCGATGAAGTGATATAACGTTATCATCGGTTCTATATTTCTGGCGCGACAGGCGGAAATCATTTCACCATAGCGTGATAATATTGTTTCATCATATTTGCCTGGTTCAGGTTCAATATGACTCCACTCAATACTAAAACGATAACTATTGACCCCAAGTTTAAGCATTTGATCGAGATCGGCTTCGAAATTATGCCAATGTGATATAGGGAAATCTTTTGAATAATCAGGAACAGAACCTTTTTCGACAGCAATAGTCCAATTCGATTTCCCGCAATGGATGCCAGCAGATTGAAACATGGAATTGGCAAAGCCACAGAGAAAAGCCTAGCCCATCAGAATTATTATTTGTCTGGTTTATCCATTGTATCTTTATCTTTTAATTTAAGGTGTTCCTTAATTATAGCGGGTTTTTCATATTATTTAACTGATTGATTTAAATTGAAATTACCCCTTACCTGATGGTGGATTACGGCAAAGAGCGCCTAATGCACCCTACGGCTTCGTTCTGCTCGTTGATAATTAGTACGGTAGGGTGGATTAGGTGCTCTTCACCGTAATCCACCATCTATTATTTACAACCCAGGATTTTTGATAAAGTGAGGGGCTTCCTGATTGTCTGCAAATTGATAAGTTGACAAATAAGCCAAACGTAATATTTTTTCCATTTTTGCGTAATTAATTTTATCCGCAGTGTCAGTGATGTGATGATAATCAGGATGAAAACCAGTGAACCACCAGAATGCCGGAATATTTTGTAACACAAATGGAAATTGATCGCTGCGGAAAAACACATTCAGTGCGTGTTCTTCGTTGAAACGTCCATCCAAATCAAGTCCGACAAATTTATTTTCCGCTTCCACGACATGATAATAATCGGGACTATAATGCGTACCAATTAAATTCAATCTGTTTGTAGTGTCCGCTGGAATGGTGATCAAACCGTCGGTTTGTGGTGTCGCAGTTTCATTTCGACCTATCATGTCGAAATTAATCATCGCGCGTGTTGTCGCTAGCGGACGCAGAGGATGGGCAGCCATATAGAATGAACCTAACAATCCGCGTTCTTCTGCAGCAAAAACAACAAACAAGATAGAACGTTTCGGTTTCATGCCATTGTCTGCTGTTGCATTTGCACTCATGGCGCGCGCCAGCGTTACAACACCAGTCGTGCCAGAAGCATTGTCATCCGCTCCATAATAAATATCTTTGCCACTCTTACCATCATGATCGTGATGCCCAGAGATGATAATAGTTTCATTTTTCAATTCTGGATCAGAACCTTCAAGCAAGCCAGCCACATTGTAACTAGTCCCGGTATTGCGTGATTTGATGCGATCATGCAAAGTAATTTTTACACCGGGAATAATTTTTGATCGTGGTTTTAAATCTTTGTCTATCGCGTTTTGCAGTTGCACAAGAAATTCATGTGAACCTGCGATTTCATTCGCTGCATCATCGGAAAGAATGGCATATGGAATATGCAATGTGTCATTAGCCAAAACAATCGAAGGCAATGGCACAGCACGTGCGGCGGAACCACCAATGCGCGCATAACGTTGCTGGTTCGATGGATGACTACGATTAGGTTCAGGTGCGATTAATACAGCGATAGCGCCGTGTTTTTGCGCGTTTAATACTTTTACGCGTGTAGTCGCATAAATAGTATTGGCTGTGCCGTTAAAAATAGAGGTGTTATCGGTTTCCTGCGGTTCATGTTCAAAGATCATGACAATTTTTCCGCGCACATCAACGTTTTGATAATCATCATATTGCAAGTCTGGCGCGGTGATGCCGTATCCTGCAAAAACCAGTTCAGCGTTTAGATTGATATTCTGACGAAAATCAGTGAACACATCTGGTTTTTTCCACTGTTTGTTTTTTCCGTCACGCTCCATGGCGACATAACTTTGTTCTGCGTCGGGAATGTATTTAATTAATTTTACTGGTTGTAAATAACTGTTGCCAACCATGGGTTTAAGTTTAGCTTGCGCGAATTGGTCAGCAATCCATTTGATAGCGAGATCATCGCCTTTTGTTAACGCCAATCGGCCTTCAAGTTTGTCTGATGTCAAATAAGATAAGTCTGTTCGCAATGTTGTCTGGGTAATCGTGTTCCAGCCTTGCAAAAGATCAGTAGGTATTTTTTCATTGGCGGATGCTTGAGCTATGTACAGCGAACTGATGCCAACGACGCACACAAGGTGTTGGATAAATTTGCATAATTTCATATGGGAGGCCTATAAAATATATATTATGTTCTAAAACCGCTAGCAATATACAAAAAATCCAGTTGTAATAGCAATGTATCTAAATCTAGCGAGGTAAGATTTATGAAAAACACATGGAACAAATTCACACTTGCTTTCGGCATCATCTTAAGCAGTGTCAGCGCAGCACACGCCGCTACATCGCAATTGATCATGGAACCATCAACAAAAGTTATCGCCAATCTTAATCAGGCATTAAGCGAGATCAAAGCTAAAACAAAGTTGCCAGTACTTTTTCCCGCAGTTGTTCCTGTGCCATCAATAACACAAAAATACTACGCCAGTTGGAATGTGCGTTCCGACGGAAGTTATAACATCAGTATTGATTCAAGCAAGGATTGCAATGGCGCGAAATATTGCAGCGTCGGCAGTGTCATGGCTGATTTAGGCAAGCGTCCGCAAATATATTATTCTTCGTCAGGCGATGTTATTACTGAACAGGTTGGTTTGTATAAGGGCAAAAAAGGCTTTTACACACCTGCGCACGCAGAAGCGGATTACTGGCCAACGATGATTGAATGGCGCATGGGTTACGTGTTGTATGATTTCAACTGGAAACTGCAAAATAAAAATGAGAAAAAAATAATAGTTAATCTGGTTGATTCAGCGTTGCAAAAAGGTCACCGTTAATCGACGAAGATTGAGCGAATATTCATAAAATCGCTCATTTTTACGATAACCTTCAGACGCATATAATTTTTGTGCCGCTGAGTTAGTGATTTCAGTTGATAACACTAACTCGGTGGCATGATTATTTAGCGCAAATTCTTTTGCCGCGCGCATTAATTGTCTGCCGATATTTTGTTTGCGATATTCTGGCGCAACATATAAATCATTCAATATATAAATTCTGCGCATACCTAATGAAGAAAAACATGGATACAATTGTGCGAATCCCAATGCAGTATATTCCATCATCGCAATAAAAATGTTGGAATCTTTATTTTGTAATCGCTGTTGTAAGAAATGTCTTACAGCTTCTGGCTGCGCTTGCTGCTGGTAAAATTCCCGATAAGCATCAAACATTGGCGCGAGTATCGGCAAGTGACTGATTTCAGCGGTAATTATCTGCATATGCAATTTCCAAAAGTTTTTCTGTTCTGGAATATACACTATTTTCATTATTTTCTGCAGTATTCCTGTCGCAAATTTAACAGGCTATACTGAAGTGCTGGAAAAATTTGTAACCGTGTCTTTTTCCGCAAGCGTAAATAAAGAGAGTTGATTACTAAACCAGAAAAAAAAAGGAAGGTAAGTATGAAAACATTCTGACAAGCAAGGAAAGCGATTAGTTGCTCCAATGTTGTTAAGCTTAATCAGTATGCAAACTTATGCAGCACCAGGTGATGATGTCATTGCGCATCCACCATTTCATCTTAAACCTAATGTATCAAATGCAGCGCCTAGTGGATACTCACCTGCGCAAATTCGTAAAGCATATGGATTTGGTGATAATAATTGGTTAGGCAAAGGGCAAGTTATCGGTATTGTTGATGCATTCGATGATCCAAAAATTGAATCAGATTTAGCAGTGTTTAGTACTATGTTTGGTTTGCCGGCGTGTACCACCGCGAACGGCTGTTTTGAAAAAGTTTACGCTAACGGTAAAAAGCCAAAGAAAAACGCGGGTTGGGCGGGAGAAATTTCGCTCGACGTTGAATGGGCACACGCGATGGCGCCAGCAGCAAAAATTATGTTGGTTGAAACCGCGAACGCAAGTATGACATCACTGATGAAAGGCGTGCGCGTTGCAATACAAAAAGGCGCGAACGGTGATTTCCATGAGCTGGGGTGGTGGAGAATTTTCTGGTGAAACCGAATACGACAGCGTCTTTAATGTGCCTGGAGTAACGTTTACTGCAGCATCAGGTGACAGCGGAGCTGGTACAATTTATCCATCAACTTCTCCTTATGTGATTGCAACAGGCGGAACTTCACTGAAATTGAATGCGAGTGGCGATTATGCAAGTGAAACCGCATGGTCAGGAAGCGGCGGCGGTGTCAGTGCTTATGAAACCGTTCCGAGTTATCAGCAAGGATTGCCGATTCCTAACAATCCAAAAAATATGCGTGGCGTTCCAGACGTTGCTTACAATGCTGATCCTAATACCGGCTTTTCTGTTTATGACTCCGTGCCATATCAGGGTCAGAGCGGCTGGCTGGTGATTGGTGGAACAAGTGCAGCGTCTCCGCAGTGGGCAGCATTAATTGCGGATGTGAATTCAGGGCGCAGCAGTAATTTGGATGGCACCAGTGCTTTGGTGTATAGCGCGGCTAAATCAGATTATTCACAAAATTTCCATGATGTCACCACTGGCAATAATGGCGATTGTGGATATTATTGTGAAGCGCGAGCCGGTTATGACTATGTTACTGGCTTGGGTTCACCTGGCGCTCCAAATCTGATGAAAGTTTTAATTAACGATTTATATAAAAATTAGTAATATAGCAACCGCAGTCCTGTACAGGGCTGCGGTTTTTTATACAGGGAAATGAGGAGTTGTAATGAGAAAGTATTTCGTTTGTTTTTTATTAAGTATGATTATTCCCGCGTTAACGTTCGCCGATGTTCCCATCGAATCCCAATCACAATAAATTAATTATGCAGGTCGTGCAGAGTGAATTTGTTCTGGATCATGCGAATGTATACAGCGTGGATCTGCATTATAATGCCGCGGGCCAATACGATGGCATTGATGTCAAACTGAAACCCACAGGCAGCAGAGCGTATGGAGCGTATGACCAGAGATGGTATTAGCAAAAGAATGAATATTGTGTTCAACGATAAAATTATTTTATCAGTGGTAATTATGGCGGCGTTAAAACAGGAAATTATTATCACGGGTGTTTCACGAGAAGATGCGTCGGATTTTATGGTGATGTTAAGAGATTACAAACCCGAGGAACCAAAATAAAATTTTTTTCTAAGATCGAGCGATTTGCATGGATCGTGAACGGAGCGTCATCGCAATGACGCTCCGTTCGCAACGCGTGTGTTTGCTTGGAAGTATGCAGTTACGCTACTGATGGCTCTTCAAACTGCAACAACAACCCATCCAATTCTTTCAAATTCCGATAATGAATAACCAGCTTCCCTTTTCCCTTCGCATTGCAATGAATCGCCACGCGCAACTTTAACTGCCGTGACAAATTTTCCTGTAAATGCACAATATCTGGATCCAGATGCTTTTCTGTCGTCTTTTTACCTGCGCAGGTGCTTGCAACTGGCGCACCAGATTTTCCGTCTCGCGCACAGACAAACCACGTGACACAATCATTTCCGCGGCTTCCAGCTGTACAGATTCAGGCAGCGTAATTAATGTACGCGCGTGTCCCATTTCCAGCAAACCGCGTTCCAGCATGGATTTGACTTCTTCCGGCAGAGCCAGCAAGCGTAATAGATTAGTAACACTGGTGCGGGATTTGCCAACGGCATCGGCGACTTGTTGATGCGTCATGCCGAATTCATTAATAAGCCGTTGCAGCGCAGTGGCTTCTTCAATCGGATTTAAGTTTTCGCGCTGAATATTTTCGATAAGCGCGATGGCGATAGCTGCTTCATCCGGAATATGACGGACAATAACAGGGACTTCAGTCAGTCCAGCGAGTTGGGCTGCCCGCCAGCGTCTTTCACCGGCGATAATTTCATATTTATTGCCAACCGGGCGCACGATCAGGGGTTGAATAATACCCTGTGAGCGGATGGAGTTGGCCAATTCTTCCAGGGCTTGTGGATCCATATCGCGTCGTGGTTGATACTTTCCGCGCTGGATTTGTTCGACCTGCATCTGTGTCAGCTGATCCTGGATCTGATCTTCAGTGTCAGCAGAAGTTTGTACTTCAGTACTGGTGTAGCTAAGTAAAGCATCTAATGACTTACCAAGACCGCGTTTTTTAACCATAATGGAATCCTGTATATCTAACATTAGCCATGTTCCAGGTTCATGTTGGCTTCCGGCCTGGGACTTTAAGCGAGTGGACTAGCATGAAACATCTTCATGAAACATCTTAATAAAACCACAGGAGAAATGGAATGACGTTACCGCCAGTAATGCGGGTTTTTTTTGCTGTCGATCTCCCGCAGTCTATCAGGGAAGAATTGGTTGGTTTTATTAGTCTGCTCAAGAAAAGGTCAAAAACAAATGCGATCAGATGGACTAAAGCTGACAATTTGCATATCACTTTGCAGTTTATGGCCGAAGTCCGTACAGAGCATGTGCCTAAACTGGTCGAAAATGTACGCGCGCAGATGGGATCCGTCAGTCATCAGATGACATTGTCGACCGGACGACTGCATTTGTTTCCTAATCCTTACCGTCCTCGTGTCATCGTGCTCGATGTATTGCCACAGGAAGACCTGGCTGAGCTGGCAGGCAGAATAGGCGAAGGTATAAAAGTGACAGGGTATGAAATTGAGAGTAGACCATTTCGCGCCCATTTGACTGTGGGTCGTATCAAACAGCCGCAAGGGTTGGATTTGGGCTTCCTGGGGGAGGTGGCGCTACCTTCTCTGAAAGAAATTGAATTGAATGAAGTGGTCTTGTTTCGCAGCGAACCTCAGGCGGAGGGGTCTATCTATACCGTACTAGAGAAGCTGGCTTTGGCAGAGGATTGTTTAAAATAAACTCTTTTCTATTCGGGAGATCAATATATAATCATCAACGAGCAGAAAAGAGATAAAAATGATGTCTAAGCATAAGTTAAAACTGGTAAAAGGTGATATTACCAAACTGGAAGTGGATGCCATTGTTAATGCGGCTAATACCTCATTATTAGGCGGTGGTGGTGTGGATGGCGCTATCCATCGTGCAGCGGGTCCGCAATTATTGGAAGAATGTAAAACGTTGGGTGGCTGTTCAACTGGCATGGCTAAAATAACCAAAGGTTATAAGCTGTCGGCTAAACATGTCATCCATACCGTCGGGCCGGTTTGGCGCGGTGGTTCCAAAGGCGAACCAACTTTGCTGGCATCTTGTTACACATACAGTTTAAAGCTGGCACTTGAGCATCACATCAAAACGATCGCTTTTCCTGCGATCAGCTGCGGGGTTTACGGTTATCCAATCGCGCAGGCAACACGGATTGCGGTGGGCGAAACGGTGAAATTTTTATCTCAGCATGATGAGATTGCGCAGGTCATATTTGTATGCTTTGATGATGAAATATATAACACTTATCAAAATGTATTAGAGTCTTTAACCCATGAATAATATTTTTCACGTTATAAAAGATCCCGTTCACGGCACCATGCAATTTACTTCGGAAGAAGATTCCTGGGTAAAACCATTTATAGACAGTCCTAATTTTCAGCGCCTGCGCCACATTAAACAACTTGGCATGGGTGATCTTATTTTCCCCGGCGCGGTGCATACCCGCTTGAATCACAGTCTGGGTTGTTGTTATGTCGCCAGTCAGATTGCGCAAAAAATTGGTTTGGCAGACAAAGAACGGCAGTTGGTCATGATTGCCTGTTTACTGCATGATATTGGTCATGGTCCTTTTTCACATGCGTTTGAAGGTATTTTTCACGAGAAGTGCATACGTCACGAAGACTGGACACCATATTTTCTCGCAGACTATCGAACCCACGATTTTTTCATGCAATATAATCGCAAAAATCCGCATCATCACTTAAGCGAAGAAAAATTCAGCCGTATTGCCGCCATGATTATGCATAAGCAGGAAAAGAAAAGCGTGCTTGGTGATATTGTGTCTTCCCAGCTTGATGCCGACCGTCTGGATTATCTCTTGCGTGACAGTCATTTCTGCGGAGTGCGTTATGGCGAATTTGATTTCCGCTGGATGCTGCATTGTCTTGCTATTGTGGATACTAATGATGGTAAACGTCTCGGTATTACGCATAAAGGCATAGGCGTCGTCGAACATTACTTGATGGCGCGACGTTTAATGACGCGTAATATTTCGCATTCACAGAAAAAACTGGCGTTGGAAGCATTGTTAGTGCATTTGCTGGCTAACCTGGCTGAAAATCTTGAATCTTCCAGTGAGTTTTCATTGCTGCGCCGTAGTCGTTTGGGTGAATTTCTCGTCGCGGTAAATAAATATAATCAGACGGCTGTGAATGGTGTGAATGAAGAAAATAAGCGTGAATTTCTCGAAGCAAATTACGAGAATTATAAAGAATTGTGTGATTACGATGTTTTCGCGTTAGTGAAACATCTTGCTGATATGCCTGATTCTTCACAAGCAACACAAATTGCCTCGCGTATACAATTACGGCAAATGCCAAAAATATTGCGTCTGGATCATGTCGGATCTCAAACTTGCAGAACAGGAATTGCGTGAATTTATGCGTGAACATCGCAATGATTTCCAGGATTGGCAATTGATGCTGATACGCACACCACATCAATCATACAGTGGTGAAGATGATCCTATTCTGGTGCGTAATGAAGCTGGCGAGATTCATCCTATCGGCAATTTTTCATTTATGCTTAACGCGATGTCAGACAAATTTGAACATGTTGCGTTTTTAGCTATAGACAAAATGATTGCTGAAGACAAGCGGGTTGTGCAATTGTGTAAGAAGCTCCAGGGTGCAGTTGAAATAGCTTAAAAGACCAATTATTTATTAGAAGATAAAACGAGGAATGTATGCAGCGTAAATATGATAGCTATGAAGTTTCTTCTCTTGCTGAAAAAGAGAGAGAAGCATCGCTAAAATTTATTGAGGACTTAAACGAGATATTTTATGCGGACCCTGAGTTTCAGCGTCTGCTGTCCTTGGATGCTGCTACACAAACAGAGTCGGATGTAGAAGAAGTTTTAGCGGAAGGAACAATAGCTCCAGCCGCTGCTGAGCTCCAAATGTCACTAGCGCCAGAGGAAAAATGTAAACACACAAGCGAATCAGGCAAAAAACCTAAATGCAAGAGCATAACAGGCAGGAAATTCTTTCTCGATACTAATGAACATGAATTGGTTCCAGTGGAATTAGAACTGTTTAAACTGGATGATGGTAAATTATATGTAACGCATGATGGAACAATTCGTCAGGTTGGTTCTGATGCTACATGGACCAAGACCAGAAGACGATATGAAGACAATCCGAAACAATTGGTTCCGACAGATGCCGAGCTTGAGCATAGAGAAGATGGCAGTTACCATCAGGATCGTAAAGTAATGACATTAAATGACAAGTATAATGCTGAACGCCGCGTTCATAAGACACATATACCCAGGAGAAATTGGCAAGCTGGCCAGCCTTATAACGATGGAAATCCGTCTACCTTATTTCAAACTGCTGAGAAAAAGCCGAGACTGGAACTCAGCATTCTCAGCGACAAGAAATTAGGTATATAATTGCCGGAAACGCCAATAGACAGAGGTTACACAATGCAAATTCAAGTAGTCATTCTTGCTGCCGGACAAGGCAAACGCATGTATTCCAGTTTGCCGAAAGTATTACATCGTTTGGCTGGCAAGCCGCTGCTTGAACATGTCATTGATACCTCGGCAACTGTTACTGCCAGCGCGCCGATTATTGTATATGGACATGAAGGCGAACAAGTGCGCGAAGGTTTGAAACACAAAAACCTGCATTGGGTAGAACAAAAAGAACAATTGGGCACGGGACATGCGCTTTTACAAACACTTCCGGAAATCGCGGATAATTCACATGTTTTAGTGTTGTATGGCGATGTGCCACTTATTTCCACGCAAACTCTGCAAAAACTGATTACAGCGACTCCAGATGGTGCAATAGGTATGCTAACGGCCCACGTTGCGAATTCAGGCGGTTACGGCAGAATTAAACGTGATGCTGCTAATCAAGTCATCGGGATCGTCGAAGAAAAAGACGCAACACCTGAAGAGCGCGCTATCACTGAAATTAATCCCGGCATTTATTATGTGCCAGTCAATTATCTACGGAAATGGCTGCCAGCGCTAAAAAGCAATAATGCGCAAGGCGAACATTATCTAACAGATATCATTGCGCTAGCTGTAGAAGATAATATTGCTGTTCATACCGAAGAACCGGCCATGCTGGAAGAAATTCTTGGCGTTAATGATCGCGCGCAGCTTGCCTATCTAGAGCGTTTTTATCAACGCCAATATGCGGGAAAATTACTGCGTCAGGGTGTGACCATTTATGATCCGGCGCGTCTGGATATTCGTGGTGAATTAACCATAGGCCGCGATGTGGTGATTGATGTGAATGTGATTTTCGAAGGACGCGTAGTGATTGGTGATGGCTGTGTGATCGGTGCGAATAGTATTTTGCGTGATGTCGAAATCGCGGAAAATGTTGAAGTGCGTTCGCATAGTATTATCGAAGGCGCAAAAATTGGTGCTGATTGTATTATTGGTCCGTTCGCGCGTATCCGCCCTGGCACTGTACTCGCACGGCGTGCACATGTAGGCAATTTTGTAGAAGTGAAGAAAAGTTTTATTGGCGAAGGCAGTAAGGCAAATCATCTTACCTACGTTGGCGATAGTGAAATTGGCAAAAACGTTAATCTCGGCGCGGGCACTATTACCTGCAATTATGATGGCGTTAACAAACATAAAACGATTATTGGCGATGATGCGTTTATCGGTTCAAATAGCTCGTTAGTGGCGCCAGTCACTATTGGCGCTGGTGCTACGATAGGTGCGGGTTCCACTATTACGCGCGAAGCTCCGGCACATAAACTCACACTGACTCGCGCGTCACAACAAACTCTGCAAGATTGGCAGCGACCGGCTAAAAAAGTAGACAAGATAACGGGCGACCCGAAATAAGCTCGGTCATTGAATCTGTCCGAAATGATCTGTATAGTCGCGCGGTTTGAGCGACACTAATCAAAAGGACATGAATAATGAAACTGACACCGGAACAAATTCAAAGATTGCATCAATTAAAAAAAGAATATGTTAATGCATTCGTCAAGCGAGAAAAAAATGGCGCAAATCAATTTGCTGTGAATATTGAATGTCTACGTGATATATCTCATGTTATTAAAGAACTGATGGATACAGTTGCAAGTAATATACGAGATACTCTGGATGACGTGAGTGATGAAATTGCTTTCACGGAATTTTTGACGTTATTCAGTGAACTAAAATCTCATGTGTTTACCGATGCAGTTGTAGCAAAGACGAATAAGACTTTTGCTAGCGAACCACGTATTACAGAGTTGAGTTACAATGAAAATAGATCCTGCAATATTTATTCGAGCCAGACTAGCGCTAATTATCGCATTACTTTCTCAGATGGTTTTCAAATTAATATGCCATCGCTAGATCCTTATGTTCTAGCGAAAGCGAAAAGCATGTTTAATGACAAAATGCTTGAGCTTAAGCCTCAAAGACGCCTCCGCCAAACCCTAAATCGTTAATCAATCATCCCGCCGCGCTAAAAAGACTCGCGTGGCGGGGTCATTTACCACTGAAAAATCACGATAAATCAGAGAGTTAATATCTGTCTGCAGAATAGGAGAATTTGAACTACAATAGATAAAGGTAGATTAAAAAAAAATGAGGATAATAATATGTCTAAATCTACACTTAACTCTACTAGAAGATACAGCGAGCGTGTCAGCGCACCACAATCAGAAGCAGATTGGCAGCTTGCCTTCCGAGACCCGAATTCTCCCATCAGTAAATTAATCGACAATATCGTTGCAGATAAAAATATAGCGGCCGAAGAAAGACTTTACGTTCTTATGGATCGAATGCAGGTGCAGCGACATGAAGAATTAAAAGAAAAAGAAGCGTTTTTTCTAGCTAATTTACAGGGCGAAGTAAAAAAACGCACTCAGGCAAATGATGAAAGAATTCAATATTTGAAGGATGCAGCTATTCCTCCTCCGAAAGATTCACCTAAACGAGAAGAAACAATTAAGAATTACATGAATTATGTTACTTCTTTAAATAATCATATTAGTCATCTGACGCAGGAAAGTAAAAAACTTGACGAACATGTTAAAGTGATCGAAAAAAGCGAGAAAACTTTATCTGACAAATGGGTTACGCGTGAAACTGCAGGATTTGATGCAGTTGTTAAGGATTTAGCAGCGAAATCGATTACAGGTCTTAAGACAAGTACGGGCGACGTAATCGCATTTACTGATCCCGAAGTCAGAAAAGCATTTATACCGCCACCACCACCGATGTTGATGAAAATCAATCCTGCACTGGCAACGGCTGCAGTGGCACCGAAAACAATGGTTTTCCAGAAAGATTTTGTGTCTGAATTAAATGCGCATGGCTTAGTGCGTAGAAGAGAAATGCAAGCGAAAGGTCTTGATCCTGATGCAGTAAATCTTAAAGTGGCCGAAATAAAAATTATTTATATGAATAATCAGGATGTATTTAAAGCGATACAAGATTATGCCAAGGAAAATTTGGGGCAACATGTACTTGATTTTACGGAAGCAAAAGCGCTTACCGCACAAAAAATAAAGGCATACGACCAAAAAGACGTTATCCATAAGGAAATTAATCAATCCGTGGAAAACGTAAATAGAGCGCTCGTTAAATTATCCGCGATGGGTGTTAACACTGATAATCTTAGTCCATATACAAAGTCTCAAACACCAGCCGAGCAACCGGCAGCACAAGCTGCGCGACCAGATTGGCCACCCAGACCAACACCCAGGGGAACATCTAGATAAGCTCCAAAATTCAACATAACCTTCCATGACTGGGTTCAGCACGTTATAATGCCTCACATTTGAGCAGAGCATTTTTTTGCTTTTGCGTTTGTAATCAAATATTTGAGGATAACGTTTTATGTGCGGAATTGTAGGAGCTGTGGCGAAACGCCAGGTAGCAGGGCTGCTTGTAGACGGTTTAAAGAAGCTTGAATATCGCGGGTATGATTCGGCCGGGGTCGTTTTGATCGCTGACGACGGCAAAGAATTAAAGCGTTTGCGCGTGGCCGGCAAGGTACGCGAACTCGAACAAGCTATGCATTCCCAAGACTTACAAGGCCGCACGGGTATTGCGCATACTCGTTGGGCGACTCATGGCGCGCCTACAGAAAACAACGCTCATCCTTTTATCTCTAACGATGAATTTGCGCTGGTTCACAACGGCATCATTGAAAATTATTCAAAAATACGTGAAGAATTAATAAAAGATGGTTATCAATTTCATTCCGAAACTGATACCGAAGTTGCAGTCCATCTTATCCATAAGTATTTCCAACAGACGAATGATGTCATTTCTGCTGTGCAGCAAGCAGTGAGCGAACTTCATGGTGCTTATGCGCTTGGTATTATTTCTCGTCGTCATCCTGATCGCATCATTGCTGTGCGTCAAGGCAGTCCTTTAGTGATTGGCAAAGGGCAGGGTGAAAACTTTATTGCTTCTGATCCACTCGCGTTGATCGCACATACCAGCCAGTTTATGTATCTCGAAGACAATGATCTTGCGGATATTACGCTGAACTCCATCACTATTTACAACAAATCGCAGCAAGTGAAACGTGAACAACATACTATTTCCATCAATCAGGATGCGACCGATCGCGGCAAATACCGTCATCATATGGAAAAAGAAATCATGGAACAGCCAGCGGCTGTTGCTGCATGTCTGGAAGGTCGCATTGCTAAAGATCATGTGCTACCAGCCATCTTTGGCCCAAAAGCTGATGCCTTGTTTAAGAAAGCTGAACATGTGCAATTCATCGCGTGTGGCACCAGTTATCACGCCGCGCTTATCGCGCGTTACTGGATAGAATCATTAGCTGGCATTCCGTGTTCTGTGGAAATTGCTAGTGAATTCCGTTATCGCGATATCGCACAATCGCCAAATAGTTTATTTGTGACATTGTCACAGTCGGGTGAAACCGCTGATACCTTGGCAGCATTACGATTAGCGAAAAAAATGCCTTATCTCGGCACGCTTGCGATCGTGAATGTGCCCGGCAGTTCAATGACGCGCGAAGCAGACATTCATTTTCTCACACGCGCAGGTTTTGAAATCGGCGTTGCTTCCACTAAAGCGTTTGTGACACAACTAACATCATTATTTTTACTGGCGCTGACATTGCGACGTTCACGTGTTGATAATGCTGAACTGGAAAATGAATTAGCTGCGCATCTTCAGCATTTGCCCGCACTCATTGATAAAGTATTGCAGCAGAATTTTGCGATTGCGAACTGGGCGAAAGCATTTACCGAAAAGCAACACGCCATATTCATCGGCCGCGGCGCGCTTTATCCTATCGCACTGGAAGGTGCGTTAAAAATGAAGGAAATTTCTTATATTCATGCTGAAGGTTATCCTGCAGGTGAGTTGAAACATGGCCCGCTTGCGTTAGTGGATAACAGCATGCCAGTCATTGCCGCAGCACCAGGCGATGCGTTACTGGAAAAAACATTATCGAACTTGCAGGAAGTGCGTGCGCGTGGCGGCAAATTGTATTTGTTGACTGACCAGGTGCACTTGTTCCATCAAGATGCGTTTGCGGATGCACACATTATTGCGATGCCGAATACGCATCCTTTGTTAAATCCAATTTTATACACCATTCCAATGCAGCTGCTTGCTTATCATGTGGCTGTGCTCAAAGGTACTGATGTCGATCAGCCTAGAAACCTGGCGAAATCTGTGACTGTGGAATAATAAACTAATAAAAATAAGGAAAGTTTAAATGTCGTCAAATAGAATCTATACGTTTATGAAAAAAGAAATCGCAAAAGAACGCGCTGCTAATGAAGAGCCAAAGCTGAATCGCAGCGAAAAAGCTCATATCGCAAAAGAAGCGAGCATCATACATGACAAATATAACCGTCTTGTAAATCTTACCATTCATAAGCAGCAAGAAATCCACCGCGCCCGTGCTGAAAAACAAGAACATACCATTCGTTTCGGTAAGTAATCTCTGTACACTAAGAGAGCAGATAATTTTGCTCTCTTGGTCGTTATTCACATATATCTATGTTTGGTTTGCCATTTTTCATGATCAATAATTGATCATACACTCCCCTAAATTGACAAAAATAAACCTAAAATGCTAATCTAGAATCTACCGTTCTAATTAAAATAATGATATTTCCATCGTTCAACGCGCTCTCAAGTTAAATAAGATAACAGTAGAAAATATACAAATATTTTTGGTGAGCGTGATACTGAGGAGCATTGGAGTCCTTGCCATGGAAACGGTGTTATTACTTGTCGCTATTGGAACGTTTTGCTATCTAATACCGACAACAATAGAAACATTACTTGGTTTGAAGAAACTGGTAAATCTGCGCTCTCAACCTTTACCTGATCCTGCTTCCCTGCCTTCAGTTTCTATTATTCTCAGTGCGCTTAACGAAGAAAAAGAAATAGAAAATGCGTTGATTTCCTTACTAAACATTAATTATCCCGCTTTAGAAGTAATTGCCGTAGATGATCGCTCTACTGACAATACCTTTGCCAAGATGCAGAAATTAAAAGAGCGTTATCCGCAGTTGCAAACATTGCAGATAAAAACTTTACCAGAAAAATGGTTTGGCAAAAATCATGCGCTGCATGTTGCCGCACAGCAAGCACGGGGAGACTGGTTGTTATTTACCGATGCCGACGTTGATATGAAGCCTGATTTGTTGTCGAAAGCAATGGGCTATATTTCTGATAAACGCATAGATCATCTTACTATTTACGAATATCATCCAAGCACAACATTTTGGCGTAATGTCTTTTTATTTGGAGTGTATCTTACCTATACCCTGTTTTACAGACCTTGGCGTATTCGTCATGCCTGGAGCAAGAAAGCATGTGGCCATGGCATATTTAATCTTGTTAATAAAAAAGTGTATCACTCATGCGGTGGCCATCAAACCATCGCCATGGAATGTCTGGATGATATGAAGTTGGGTGAATTAATAAAAACAAATGGCTTTAAGCAAGATACAGTAGATGGTCGTGATTATTTGCAGCGCGAATGGTATGGGACATTACCCGATGCAATTGAAGGAATGCGAAAAAACACGGCGGCTTTCGGCGATTACAAATTGGGGCCGGTTGTTTTGGGCGTGACGTTTTTCTTTATTTTTTACACGTGGCCAGCTATTTCTTTGTTCTTTTGTTCAGGCGCCATATTCTGGATTAATCTGCTTAACGTATTATTGCTTCTATGCATTGCTCTTAGTGTGGCTAAACATTTTCGCGTGAACTTCTGGTACGCCTTTATATTTCCAGTAAGCATTCTGTTACTGGATTATTTTATGTGGGATTCATTTAGGAAAGTATATAAAGACAAAGGCGTTTTTTGGCGCGGGACATTATATCCGATAGAAGAGATTAGAAGCCGTAATGTGCTTACCGCGCAGAAAAAATCCTGGTGGTCTCCTATCATTAATTGGCGACCATGGGTTCGCACTGAGTAGTATTAAGATGTACGCAACATTGCCAATTCAGAAATAAGTTTCAATCCCCGATAAATAAATCCGCTATATACTTGCACTAATTTAGCGCCCGCGTTTAACTTTTCCATTCCCGCTTGTTTATTCATTACGCCGCCTGAAGCAATTACAGGAATTTTATCCTGCAATATGGAACATAATTGCTGAAGAATTTGCGTACTGCGTTGTTGTAAAGGTTGGCCACTTAAGCCACCAGCTTCATGCGCGTAACGTGATTGTTGCACTCCTTCGCGTTGCAAAGTGGTATTCGTCGCTATAACGCCATCAATTTGTTGTTGCAGTAACACGGCGGCGAGTTCTTGCAATTCCTCGCTTGATAAATCAGGCGCTATTTTTACGACTAAGGGCACATATTTTTTTTCTTTGGTCGCGATAATTTGTTGTTCCTGTTTTAATGCGCGAAGTAAATGTGCAAGCATATCGCCTTGCTGTAAATCTCTTAATCCCGGCGTGTTCGGTGAAGAAATATTGATAGTGATATAACTGGCGTATTTCCATAATGCGCGAAAGCCAAAAAGATAATCGTCTATCGATTTATCGAGCGGGGTATCTTTGTTTTTGCCTATATTTACGCCCAGTATGCCGCGATAACGAATTTTTTCTAATTGTCGCGCCGCGTGTTCAACACCTTTATTGTTAAATCCCATGCGATTGATGATTGCTTCCTGTTCGACAAGTCGAAACAGCCGCGGCTGTGGATTACCTTGCTGCGGTCGCGGCGTGAGCGTTCCAACTTCAATAAAACCAAAACCAAGCGCGGCCAATGCATCTACGTAATCAGCGTTTTTATCTAATCCAGCCGCCAGGCCAACCGGGTTTGGAAATGACAATCCCATGACTGTTAATGGATTATGAATTTGTTTTGCGTAAAGACGGGTTAGCCCGCATTGATAAGACCATTGCAATGCATTCAAAGCAAAGTAGTGAGACCTTTCAGGGTCCATCTGGAAAAGCAGGTTTCTAACAAGCGTTGTCATAGCGTATTTCCAGGCAATTTAAGATTTTTCTTGGGTTTCTGATTTTCAATGCTTTCTGACGAATAATCAAGAACCGTACAACATGTAAAAATTATTCATATTTTTCAGATACTTGATGCTTAAGCTAAATTTTATAGACCTCCTATACTTAAATTAGAAGAGATAAGAACGAGGCATTTTATGCCGAACGAGGGTCGTAACGAGATTCCGTCTATCTACGAATCTGATATGACATTCACGAAACAGTTAGGAGAAGGCTTGTTTGGCCGCGTCTCACTCTACGTTTATAACGGTAATAATCCCAATATTTTGAATTTAACAACCACCAGGCAAACGGGCGGATTGCTAATTGTAAAAGAATTTAAGGAAGCGGGGGCAGAAAGTGCAGATGCCGTGCTTGCTTACAACACGGATAAAAATGAAAAAAATAATATTCAATATCTGGTTGGCAAACAAAGTACACATGAGCAAAAGAATTATCCAGATTATAGAGTCGTGAAAGTGGGCGATAAGGAATGGATTTTCGGCGAAATTATAAACTATGGCGTAAACAAGGAAAATGCACCACAGTCCAGCGATATGGAAAAATTTCTGCAAAATCTAGCTCAGAATATGAATTTTAAATCTGACAACACCATGCAAATGCAAGGCTTGCAATGGTTGTTGCAAGGATTTATGGGTTCTATTGTGCGTGCGCAACATCAATTGAACATGAATGGCATATTGCATCTTGATACAGCATGCAGAAATTTTATGATTACGATGCCGGATATAAAAGATGGCGTTTTAAACTTTAATGCCAAAATAATTGATTTGGGTTTGTCACATATCATGAACGATGAAGGGAAATGTCATACGATTTTGCCGAAAGGATCGAAGGTATCCTTACCTTTAATGTATATGAACCAAAACTGTTTTTTGCCGGAAAAAATAGAAGATCAGCAAGGAAATATTCATATCAAACGAGAATTTTCTATCACCTCAGATATTTTCAGCCGCAAAGTTGCAACCATGGAAATGCTGGCGTTTTTGCTAGGTAAAAAATTAAAAGATTTTTGTCAGTTAGATGCCGATAAGGATTGGTATGTGCAGCGTAAAACAATGAATGATTCACAAGTATTGCAAGCTTATTTTTCTCAAATAAAAGAACTTGTGAATACGCTGGAAGATAATGATATGCGTAAAAAAATTGCGAGTGATTTTATAAAGAATTATCAAGCGTATCTTACCACTATGCCGTCTCCTTCATTGAATGTTAAAGAAATGCTGCAAGCGGATCTTGTACTGTTTAACAGTGCAAGCAATCGCTATCAGGACAAATTAATAAGTGAGTGTCTACACACACCTGCTGAAATGATGGCAAAGGTGATGCTAGGTCTGAACAAAGAAGCGCCTGCTCATGAAGTAAGCTCTTCACAGCAATCTCAGCAGCGAACGATATATGCCGATGAAAGTCAAATTGAACAACTGATGGCAGGTCGAGTTCAGAGTGAGTTCTCTAAATATTCAACGTTAAATATTTCTCTCGCTTTAAGTGAGGAGGCAAATATTCCTGCATCGGAACTATTGGCAGCTAATTCTTCGAGTAAGCAGGTGCGGCCAAACGAGATGAAAAATACGAAACAAACGCAAGAAAATGCGGAAAATAAATTGGATCAACGTGAGGAATTACAAAGTCAGACCAGGCAACAACGGCCAACAGGCAGAAAATAGTCTGGAAAATAATTAGGGTCGTTTGATAATTTGCTTTAATGCACTGTCGTCTTGAGCATATAAGACATACATGCGGTCGCTAGCTTGTTTCAATGCCTCAATTTTTTCCGCGATACTTTGCTGACAATAATCACGTGCGGCATTAGCAATGCTATTTTCTTGTGAATTGAGCTGCAATGAATTTATTTTCGTCGTGTAATCCATAATGGCGGCAGCCATATTGTCTAGCTTGGCTGATAAATCAGCATCGGATAGGGAGCTTTCTCGCATGGTGCGAAAATCTGGATCGGTCGCGCTATGAAATACGATGGTCGCTTCCAATAGTTTGACGATTTTATCAGCGACTGGATGTTTGATTAATTCATATCTGTCTTTGAGTTCACGCACGGCATAGGCATTTTTCAGCGTTGCATAGTCGGGGAAATAATTGACTAATTCCCGTGAAAAACCCAGTGCAATTAAAGATTCATCCAGTTCTTTGTCTTTCATGCGTCACCGTTTGTTTATGCCCTTATATTAATTATAGCAAAAAATTATATTTGGTGGATTACGGCAAAGAGCGCCTAATCCACCCTACAGTTTCATTCATGCTCGGTAATAATTAGTACGGTAGGGTGGATTAGGCGCTCTTTGCCGTAATCCACCAGTGAGGGGTAATTAAATTAAGATTTAGCTGTTAAATAACTGGCAATCAACTGCTTCGTCCCTACTTTCGCAAAGCGCACTTTCACTTTCATATCTTCGCCATCACCTTCGCAATCCAGCACAACGCCAGTCACCAAAAATCCGATGATGCACTTCCTGGCCGATGCGGAATTTACCATGTGACTCTGATGACTCTGGTATATAAGAACTCACGCTTGAAGATGACGTTTGCGGTCGTGAAACTTTAGTGCGAAAGCGGACTTCATCGACTAATTCCGGCGGAATTTCATGTAAAAAGCGCGAAGGGCGATGATATGCTTCCTTACCATAAGTGCGTCGTGACTTCCGCATAAGTCATAAATAATTTACGCATGGCGCGCGTCATGCCGACATAACAAAGCCTGCGTTCTTCTTCCAGCGCTTTGGGATCATGCAGGGACGGTAATGCGGGAATAATTCTTCTTCACAACCCGCCAGAAACACCACAGGAAATTCCAGGCCTTTGGCCGAATGCAATGTCATGAGTTGCACGCAATCATCATAAGCTTCCGCTTGTTCATCGCTGGATTCCAGCGCGGCATAAGCTAAAAACGCAGCTAGCGGTGGCATATCATCTGGCACGCCATCTTGTGTGAATTGATGCGCGGCATTAACTAATTCTTCCAGGTTTTCTAACCGTGTCAGACCTTTTTCGCCTTTTTCTTTGCGATAATGTTCGATCAATCCGCTGGAATACAGAACATATTCAACTTTTTTATGCAATTCCAGCGCCAGTGTTTTTTCAGTCATGTGTTAATGAGATTGACAAATGCTGCGCAGCGCTGATTCTGCACGCGTGGAGAAAATGTTTCTGTTCCAGCAATTGCTTGCAATGCGTCCCAAAGTGCAATTGTTTGTTCTGCGCATATTCGCGAATGGCATCTAATGTGCGGTCGCCGATGCCACGAGTTGGCGTATTAATGATGCGTTCAAACGCTGGATCATCTGAGTGATTGGCAATAATGCGCAAATAAGCCAGTGCATCTTTGATTTCCTGACGGTCAAAATAACGCAAGCCACCATACACGCGATAGGGAATACCAAATTGCATTAATGCTTCTTCAATCACACGCGATTGCGCGTTAGAACGATACAATATCGCCATTTCACGCAGATGAAAATCCTTCCTGCCGTAATTCGCGAATGCGATTCACAATAAAAAATGCTTCATCTGTTTCATTAAAGCCTGCGTAAACGTAATGGGATCGCCGTCTTGACCTTCCGTCCATAAATTTTTGCCGAGACGGCCGGAATTTTGTTCTATCAACGCATTCGCTGCTTTCAGAATAGTGCCGGTGGAGCGGTAATTTTGTTCCAGACGTATGATTTGCGCGCCGGGAAAATCTTTGGAAAAACGCTGGATATTTTCAATGCGCGCGCCGCGCCAGCCATAAATGGATTGATCATCATCACCAACAATCATGACGGAATTATTATCGCCGGCGAATAATTTCAGCCAGGCATATTGAATCGTATTGGTATCCTGAAACTCATCGACTAACAAGACAGCGAAAACGTTCCTGATAATGTTTGCGCAAATCTTCATTGGTGAGCAGTAACTTATGAGTTTTTAACAGCAGATCAGCGAAATCAATGACGCCAGCGCGCTGACAAGCTTCCTGATAAGCCTGATAGATCTTGATATAAGGTCTGCATGCTGAAGTCGCGCAGCTTCCACTTGATGTGGCTCACGGCCTTCTTCTTTTTGCGCGTTAATAAACCATTGCGCTTCTTTGGGTGGGAAACGGTCTTCATCCAGGTTTAGAGCATTGATCACGCGGCGTATCATGCGGAATTGGTCATCGGAATCGAGGATCTGAAATGACTGTGGCAGACCAGCTTCTTGCCAATGAGCGCGTAAAAAGCGATGCGACAAGCCATGAAAAGTGCCTATCCACATGGTTCGCGCGGAAGTATGCAGCATTTTTTCAATACGCGAACGCATTTCATTCGCGGCTTTATTGGTGAAGGTCACGGCTAAAATATTGAAAGGACGATATTTTTTCATTTTCGATAAGCCAGACGATGCGATGCGTGAGCACACGTGTTTTGCCACTGCCGGCGCCAGCAAGCACAAGTTGATGACCAAGTGGTGCTCGCACAGCTTCTTGCTGTGCTGTATTGAGAGAATTGAGTATCATAGTCGGTTCCATGAGGCTAAGCGACGTATTCTAATATGACAACACATTATCAAAAAGCGTATTTTCTTTTAAGTGTAGCAGATGTAGAACAATTACCTCCTGATCAGGGCATAGAAGTGGCCATTGTTGGCCGCTCAAATGCGGGTAAATCCAGTGTTCTCAATAGGATAACCCAGAGTAAAGGATTGGCGCGCGTCAGTAAGACACCTGGACGCACTCAGATGGTGAATATTTTTGTGATCGATGACAAGAGGCGGTTGGCAGATTTACCTGGTTATGGGTTTGCCAAAGTCCCTTTGGCTGCCAAACTGAAGTGGCAGGAGACGGTAGATGCTTATATTAGCGGTCGTGAGTGTTTCAAAGGTTTGATGTTGGTGATGGATATTCGCCATCCAATGAGAGATTTGGATGTCAGTTACTGGAATATTGTGATTATAGTCATATCCCCGTCCATATCCTCTTAAATAAAGCCGACAAGCTCTGCCAAGAACCAGATCGCTAGCACTCTGCATGAAGTCAAGTCAGCTTTGACGGAGTATGGTGATTCTGTTACTTTCCAAGTTTTCTCTGCATTAAAAGAATACAGGTATAAAAGAGCTTCATTCGGTCCTGGATGAGTGGTATGAGTTATAATAAATAGGAAAGTTTATAATGAATGAAACAAAAAACACGAAACCGACGGGTGATGAACCCATAATCCCTGCCAATGTCGCATCTGCCAGAAATCACTTTGCGGGTGATCGTTCTGGGTGTGATTTTAACCGTTGTTCTGGCTGCAGCCAACGCCTTCCTTGGGTTAAAAGTAGGTACAACCGTATCAGCTTCCATTCCTGCCGCGGTTATTTCCATGGGTATTTTGCGCTTTTTTCACAATTCCAATATTCTTGAAAACACCATGGTGCAAATCATGGCATCGGTTGGTGAAGCATTGACAGCTGGTATTGCGTTTATTCTACCCGCATTAATTATTCTGCATGTCTGGGACAATTTTAATTATTGGCAGACGGTTGTTACCGGTTTGCTGGGCGGTGGTCTAGGTGTGTTATTTACCATTCCCTTGCGCCGTGCATTGCTTCAAGACAAAACCTTGCGTTATCCAGAAGCGGTAGCGATTGGTAATGTTTTAAAAGCCAGTGCCAACCGAGAAAAAGGTGATTTAAACTCACTGACTTTCGGTGGTATCGTCGGCGCGCTGATCGCACTTATTTCAATCTGGCTTTAAAGTGCTGACTGATAATTTTGCCTATTGGGTAAAAACGCCAACGACTATTTTTGGTTTTGGCTTGGGTTTGTCACCCGCGCTGATTGCTGCAGGCTATATCGTCGGTGTCAATGTCGCGCTTAGTTTATTGGTCGGTATTGTCATTGGCTGGCTGGCCGGTGTGCCGTTGTTGACATGGCATTATGGTTTCCCAGCAGCTGATACGGCGAACCAGATGGCGATGATGATCTGGAGAGCACATATTCGTTATATTGGCGTGGGCACCATGTTAGTCGGCGGTATATGGACACTTGTGCACTTTGTTCAAACCAGTGATGCAGAGTATGGCGACATCGTTTGCTACCATTCGCCAAATTCGTCTTGGCAATCAGACAGCAAGTTTGCGTACAGAACGAGATATTCCCATTCACTATGTATGATCTCCGCCGCCATTCTGTTGATTCCTATTTTTCTGTTGCTGGCTTGCACTATTATTCCAAGCAGTTCTGAAATCACCCCGGTTTCCGTTATTTTATTTCTGGATTCAGCACGCTTTATATTCTGTTCGGTGGCTTTATTTTCTGTTCCATCATGGCTTATTTCGCTGGCTTGATTGGTTCAACCAATAGTCCTGTTTCTGGTTTGCTGGTGTCTGCATTGTTAGTGATCTGTCTGATCTTCATGTTGTTCTTCAGCTGCAACAGGCTGGAGCAATGAAACGAAAGAAACGATTGGTACCGTTGTTGCTATCGGCAGTATGGTGATCATAGGCGCAGCGTTATCCATTTCCAACGACACCATGCAAGATTTAAAAGTGGGTCAGATCGTTGGCGCGACACCTTGGAAACAGCAGGTGATGTTGATTTTAGGTGTAGTTGTTTCTTCTTTTGTGATCCCACCAATTTTGCAGTTGTTATATAATGCTTATGGTATTGGCGGTGTCTTCCCACGTCCTGGCATGAATCCCGCGCAAATGCTCGCAGCGCCACAAGCAGGTTTAATGGCGACAGTTGCAAAAGGTGCGTTCAGTCATACGCTGGAATGGAACATGATAGGCATTGGTGCTGCGATCGCGGTGGTTTGCGTGATCATTGATGAATTCCTGAAAAAAAACTATGGCACGCGTTTTCCAGTGCTTGCAGTTGGTCTTGGTATTTATTTGCCATTAGATAGTTCGGTTCCAGTTGTTATTGGTGGTATTCTGGCTTGTTCGTGCAAACACGTCTTGACCGTATGTACAAACGCGGACAGCCAGAAAGAGAAGAAAAGATGAACAAGCATCGACATCGTGGTTTATTGCTTTGTTGCGGTATTGTCGCTGGTGCATCGTTAATGGGTGTAGTGTTAGCCATTCCATTTGCGATCAAGCAAAGTTCAGATGCGTTGCGTATAATGCCGGATCAATATATGTCATTTGCTGGTGTGTTGAGTATCCTTGTGACGTTTATTCTGTGTGCGTGGATTTACCGCACAGTGGTAAAACAAAAGTAATTCTTCAAAGCTAATTACCCTCCGCGCTCGCGGAGGGTATTTTCTACGAATCTCTTCCGATTTTCATTGATGTTATTCTTATCCTTACTTACATATAAGGAATAATAATAATGTTTAATCCGATACAAGCCATAACAGCAGTTGTGGGATCCACTTTTCTAACCGGTACACTTACTGCGCTATATCAAAATAGACACTTGCTAACAGATCAACATGTTCAAGACGCAGCGTATTTGCTCGCAATTGAAACGTTGAGAGCCTCGGGCACACTGGATGGTTTAATTGGTTCAGCAATTTGTGTTAGCGGAGCACTTGTTGCCGGAGCTTCATTGTTCGTCATGATGCTAGAGTCAGGCTCATCTTCAACAGTAGAGGCACAAAGCACGGCATTAAAGAGAAACGGTTTGTTCGCTGCTGCAGCGACCACTTTAGCTGCATCAAGTGCAGCGGTTCTTTATGGTGCATACAGGGTTGGGCAAGGAAGCGGAGAACGCACCGCCGCGACATTATCCCTGCTGCTCGCGCCTGGAAGATAATTTTAATTAGATCACCCGTTGGTGGATTACGGCAAAATGCGCCTAATCCACCCTACAACGTGCATCTTACTCTGACGTAGGGTGGATTAGGCGCATTTTGCCGTAATCCACCAACCGATAATTCTTATTTTTTAATCAGCCTTCTATATTTATCCTTCATTATCTCCGCCGGCGTGCAAGGCGATTTATGCCGCTCTTCAATACGAATATTATTCGTCGTCCCAGGCGCTGCAAAAATAGTAAACATAAAACGTTTCACATTATTAAAACGCCAAACTTCCGATTGAGTTAATCCAGTATTATTAGCACTAGCGTTCAGCGTATTACCGCAAATCATGGTAAGCGAAGTGATATCATCCGGAAATTCACTCATTAGTGACTGGCGCAGTGCGCGTTGATGTTTATCTGCTAAAACACCTTGCTGGGCATAATATCCATGAAATTCCAGGCCAAATCTCATGCCAATTAAAGCCTGCACTGAAAAATCCACATCCGTTGTCATATCTCTCAATCCTGGGGAGGCGAAAACGTCAGAAGAACCGCCGCCATAAGTGCCGTAAGTCCGTAATTTATTGCCTATCATTCTGAAGGTGATTTCGCCGTAATCAATACTAACAATTATCTTACCTAGCTTTGATACTCCCAGCATGAAATGATGCAGTCCAAGCTGTATATGTTTTTCCTGGCCAGGTTTCATGCCTTCAAGTGCTTCGGGATAAAGAGAAAGAAATTCTTTGACTTGTGGCACGTCTTCAACAGGAATATATTTTTTCGTAAATTCGAAAAATGAATTAGTGTGATTTAACTGATCTTCAGTACAAGAGTTGAATATCTTGATAAATGTTTCTTTATCCAGTGGTAATCCAGAAATATTAATATCATAAAAATATTTTAATGCTGTTTTAAATGATTCAGCGCTTTCTTTGATAGCTTTAATTTTTGCATCATCATAATTAAATAGTTCAGCCAATTTATCCAGTTTTACTGTCGGTACTACAATCATGACTTTGATGCTGCCATCATCAGATAAATGGACACATTGTGGAGGAAACATATCTAGCAATTCATTGGAAATAACGATATCACATTGCTGCTTGAATTCACATGCAGATAAATTCATGGCGTCACCAGCATGCACTTTTACTTTTGCGGCATAAGGTTGCAGAAGCTTTTTCTGACGTTCATTCAGCGCGGGTGAGCGATCAATAATGTGGTATCTGATAGCGTGATAAAAATCGCGATACGATTTGTTAAGATGGGATTTATTATCAAGGTAATTTAATATCTTGTAACACAAATCACCATCACCAGCGCCAATTTCGAGAATGGTGAATTGCTTTTTTCTATTTGCACGCCATTGGATAAACAATCGTTCTGCAAGGCCAATCGCAAGTGCATGGCCATGACTTGCATAAGTTGTATAATGACCACCTTCGTCACGATCACCGAATTTTATTCGGCCTTTGACATAATAACCATTGTCCCCGAATTGAGTCAGATCAAAATAATCTGCGAGTGTGAGCATGCGTGCGCAAGTGTATTCACGTTCTTTGCGGATTTGTTCATCATCTATCAGACTGTTTACCATCGGCGAATATGTCTGCTGGCGTCGGGAAAATGGCGGACGGTAAGCTTTAACGCGCATACTAATGTCAGGCAAATGTGAAGTTGCATTAGAAAAAACAAATGATTTCGCGCGTGCTATATCTTTGCCACTAAATTTTTCCAAAACAGGTGACAAAGATTTAAAAGTATTTTCATCGCGTATATTCAATTTACTGACTTGATCCATGGATGTCAGCAACTGTTGAATTTTTTTCGATTTCAGCACGATCGCGAGTAATTCAGGTTGTTTATCATTGACAGCATATAAATCATCAATTGTATGAATCACATTTTCCGCAGCGGCGATGACTGAATTTTCTCCTGCATCTTATGACGAAATATTTGTAAAAATGCATCAAGATCTGTAACGAGAGCATTGAGTTTCTTATCAGATAACAATGTATTGGCGAGCGCTGGGTTGTGTGTTAATTAACATGAATTAGATTCGGCTTTGTTATCTATCAAATGATAAATATACGCTGGAACATTACTAAAAATATTTAGTACCGCTTTTGCGCTAATTTGCCCAAGCCTAAGCAGGTTAGCGAAGGAATTATAATTTTTAATTTTGGAAATATTTCCACGAGATAATTAATGCTGCTAGTGCCAGATAAAAATGCGTTAATGCGTGACAAGGGATAAGCGATATTAATACTGTTATCCCAGGAAGCATTAAAATATGATAAAACTGCGCCAGCGCAGTATTTTTCCATTTTTTCCAGGCTATCAATATCCCGTAACTGCTTGCTGAAATATCATCAGCGGCAATGTTTTATTCAGCATATATCATTGATATAATCAGGCGAATGTATCTTGGCGAGTAGCGAAAATAATTCATCTTGAGTGAACGACAAAGCAGCAATATGAGGATGTTGAAAAAGAATATAAGGCGCTTCCTCATCACTTATGGCACATGCCTCTATGACATCACTGACAGTTTTTATATGCGCAGCAGTATCAGGATAAGCAAGCAATGATTTTCGGATATAGCCTTCACGCTGTTTGAGAAAGGCTAATAGAGCGGAAAGATCGGGAAAAATGACGATCGCGCGTGGCTTTATCATTCAAGTTATCAGAAGGACCCGCTTTTGCTGCGGTCGAAACAGACCAAGAGTTTGCCTGACGTGCGCGTTAGCGCTATGCCCCAATTTTATTTGTATCACAAACGCGCAGGAAATTATGGTTATCTTTAATAAGGTCAGCAATATGAGTTGATGCAAAAATTTCTTCCGGTAACTGTATTTTATATTTGTCTTCGCACGTAAGTATATCATCCAGTGTGAAATTAGTGTTTAGCAAATCAAGCATTTCATCAACTTGGTTTGGCGCAGTGCTAGCAAAACAAAGTAAGTATATACTATCAATACACGCGCGTATACACATACTCTTGGCTAAAGACTAACAATGCTTGCGGACAAATGCGTGCTAGCAGACAACATCAAAATATGAACTTACGTGTTCGCTAATCGCTCGAGCAAAATCATCATGCAGACATTTGTTGAACGCCTTGGCGATAGTCTCAAGATACGAAATATTATGCCGGTTTGCTTTCGCATAAAAATACAGTTGAACAAAGAAATCAACACTGATGATGGCGGCGCGAGCTATTGTGTCACTATTGAGATGCGTGACTAAATCCGCAGGATTATCTTTACCAATTTCCAACAACTGTGTTTGCGAGACGATGATTCTTTCAGCAAATAGACGGTTTGAGAGAAAATATCTGGACAGCTTTGGAGGTAATTTTTTTAGATCAGCATAGTCGTTAATCAAATGCTGGAATCGAAATAACATTTCCCGATGGCTATGGTTTAATGATAAGCCTGCAGCAAGTTCTACCAGTTGATCAACAGAAACCATCAATGCGCATACACTGGCATGTTTAAATATTTCGTCTAGCCAGTCAGAATTGGCTTGTTTAATTTGTATGATATGTTCAAAACGAGTAATTTTGTCAGCGCCGTAAGAGTTTCTGAGGACAAGCTCTGCTGCATAACTTTTCTTGCTAATAGAACTTATAAAATCACTTAATTGCAGGAAATACTCGTTCTACTAAATCACGATGTTCCACCAGCGTTGTGGCAAGATATGAATCGTTTTCCAGAAGACGATTATATTGTTGTCTGGTTTGGACAAGACCAGCAATATCAGGATATTTTAATAGCGAATCAAGCGAGCCTTTTTCAATGTAATTTACCAATACATCGAAACGATTAAAATGCATTCTCAAGTCAGCGAAATCCATGAGGATGTCTTTAAATTCATATGCAAGAGAACAAATTTCTGAAAACTTGTCTGGTGAATCTATCACTTTCCTGATGGCAGGGTGTTTGATGATATTCCTGAAAGTATTCGCGCAATGATTTTTATAACGCGCTCCTTTCACCAATTTTAGCAGTGCATGGTAGGATGGAAACAATCGAATAATGTCAGGATCAAGACTTAATCGTTCTGCAAAGCCAGTGATCCCGTATTCATAAGCGCAATGAAACGATCAGTCGTACCGATAATGGATATGAATTGATTTGTATTCTTGAAATGTTCGATGAGACGATAACGGCCTTCATGTGCCATCAGGTGTTGTAAATCATTATAATTTTGCACCAGATCAGCTTCTATTTCTGCGGCAAAGTTTTCTTCTATCTGTTTAAACAAATCATCAGAAATAGTATCGTTAGGCAAATTTTGATGAACTTTATAAAGCAGCAATGAAAAGGATAATATTTCATCCAGACTCCAGTCGCCATTATCAGTAGTGAGATTGAATTCTATTTCACTAATTTGTTTGCTGATCATTGTCCGCGCATTGGCGTTAATATTTTTATTACTTTGGAGAGTCAATGCGACATGCTGGAGATAGGTTTTTATTATATTTATTCTAGTTTTCATTGTGTAATTATTTCCCGCTTATTGTTCTTTTGCCGGGATGATAACAGTTGTAAGCAAATTAAAGCTAGTGTAAATATTTATCTTAATTTTTTCGGGAGGGAAATATGTCATTACCAAGGGAATCATCTCTATTTGCAAATAAACCTGGCATTCAATACAACATCATAGACTATCTCCATCCAAAAATTAAACTAAGTGATCTAAAACAAAACGGCAAACTTATATCAGATGACATGATTAACTATGTGATTGAATATTTTCACAGTGAACCAACGGTGACCAGAACACAAGTGACAGAAGAAAACACAAGTTATCACGTCATCAAACTTGTTCATCCCGATAAGAATATTACAAATTATTACGCTGTTTATTTTGGCAAAAAAAAGGATGCGCAGATAGGTGAAGGTGGTGCGGGAACTCTCCGTCTCATGCAAGATATTCAAAGTGGTGAATGGGCTATTTTGAAAAGTTATCGTATTGAAGAAGCGGGGCAGGAATCTGGTCGTCATAGCTACGCTGAACTACCTGATCGCGAAAGTGTTTTGGAAATGCTTGCCAATGTAAAGCGAGTATCGCTCGCTAAAGGGCATATAGAACGACAGATAAAACCAAAAGAAGACTGGTATCCGCCGGAAAAATCGAAATTTTATAAAATTTCAGCTGGCATGCCATTATTTAACGGTATCAATGTAGCGACATTGATCAAGCATGCGGATGAATATCCAAATCTGGATTGGCTGGAAATAATTGTCACTATACTGGCTGAGTTCAAAAAGCTGCACGCACAAGATTTATTGCATGGCGATGTCAAACCAGCGAATATTCTTTATGATATTGTCACAAACGTCGTTTCATTGATTGATTTTGATAATACACATTCAGTAGAAGAATTTAAAAATGGTTCGAACACATATACAACAGGGTATTCTTCGCATGAATTAAGCTATACTGCCAAATCAGAAGTATTTTCATTAGGTATAACTATTGGCAAGATGCTTGGCTTGACCGAAGACGATACTGTTTATAAAAACGGATGGGTATATCCACTTTGCAAAACTGATAGCGAACGCTTTAAAGCTAATACGCAGATAAAAAATCCGGAGCAACGTGCGCGCATATTAGCATTTCTGGAGCGAATGACCGATAGCGATGAAAAAATACGCCCGGATTTGGCTGAAGTTATTTCTTTCTTCACGAATATTTTTTATGAATACCTCAATAGCACTAACGCAGCGAGAAGAATAGGCTTGATTAATTTGTCGGAATATAAAGCCATTAAATCTGACGCGACCAAATCCAAACTATTAATAGACACACTGAAAGCCATGAATGAAGTGTGGATGATTGATACAAAACAAGAATATGTCAAAGAATATCAATTTCTGATTCGTGAATTCATGAACGCGAAAATTAACATTCGTAATATAGTTTGGCATAGCGAAGACAAGCAGGCTTCTTGTTATAACGTTCTTGGCGGTATCGCAGAACGAGCACCATCACAAAACTCGTTATTACCCAACGCTTATTTTTTTGCGACCACACAACTGGTTCCTGAAGAAATCAACACTGCTTTGCTACAGAAAAGAATCAAAGTTTTAAATGCGCAGGAAGGAGCAGAGCCAATCCAGCAGCAGATCACGCAATATGTAGCGAAACATTCCTTGATAGAAGCACAATTTTTTTATGTAAGATGCACCTTAGAGCATAAAATCGAGGATTTATCCAGGCGCTATGCTGATAACCCTATTGCGAAAACAAAAATCGTCAATATCAAAACAATGTTATCAATGCTGGAGATACTGACGAAAAATCGTGAGCTGACTCACGATAGACTACGAGAAGCGTTGATACAGCTACAACCGACAGTATTAAAAACTTCTGTGCAGTTGTTAAGCTTCCTAGACCGTAATGGATCTAATAATGACCAGACGCATGACCTGCCAGCCCGTTTAGTGTAATATATTCAACATAACTACCAAGGATGGGGCCTGACCATGGAATATCTGGAAAACCGGACGTTTGACGAAATCCCGGTGGGTGATTCTGCTAGTCTTACCCGCACCCTGACTGAAAAAGACATACAAGTCTTTGCTATCATGTCCGGCGACATTAATCCGGCGCATGTCGATGTTGAATACGCCCAAAGTGAAATGTTTCATAAAATTATCGGCCACGGTATGTGGGGTGGCGCCCTCATTTCCACGGTGCTGGGCACGCAATTGCCGGGACCTGGCACTATCTATCTCGGTCAAACCATACGATTTAAGAAACCCGTCGCGATTGGTGATACGCTGACCGTCAAAGTCACTGCCACAGAAAAGAACGCAGAAAAAAATCGGGTCATCTTTTCCTGCGAATGCCGTAATCAAAAAGATGAAGTTGTCATGGAAGGGCAGGCTGAAGTCATCGCTCCTACCAAAAAAATCCGCCGTCCCAAAGCTGAATTGCCAGAAATCAGCCTGCGCCGCACGAAGTCCTTATTCGAGCCTTACCTTGAAAAAGCGAAAAAATTGGGTTCACTGCGAACGGGTGTGATTTATCCTGTACGTGAGCGAGTGATTGAAGCGGTACATGCCGCGCATCTGGCAGGATATATTGATCCGATTCTGATTGGACCAAAAGAACGCATTCAGCAAGCAGCTGAGAAAGCAGGAATTGACATCAGCAAATATGAAATCATTGATGTTGAACATGGCCATGCCGCAGTTAATAAAGCAGTAGCAATGGCACGAGATGATGAGGTTGATATGTTGGTGCGCGGCGGTGTTCCGCGCGGCGATTTACTGCATGCCATGCAGCGGCGGGATAAAGGCTTGTCCACAGATTTGCTTTTAAGCTATGCCGCAGTGTTTGATGTGCCGACTTATTCTAAGGCGCTCATACTCACAGATAGCTTAATTAACATTGATCCTAATCTCGAAGAAAAACGCGGTATCACTCAGAACGCGATTGATTTTGCCCGCGCTCTCGGAATCGAAGAACCTAAAGTTGCGGTTGTCGCAGGCATGAATTCGATTAATTACACCATGCGCTCGACTGTAGACGCAGCGGCTCTTTGCAAAATGGCGGAACGTGGTCAACTGCGCGGTGGCATACTGGATGGCCCGTTAACATTTGATAATGCCATTTCCATGGAAGTCGCAAAAGCGAAGGGAATCACATCGCCAGTGATTGGTGACGCCGATATTTTAGTGCTGCCAAATGTAGAAACTGGCAATATATTATCGGAACAGCTGGAATATTTAGCGGAAGCCAGAAATGCTGGAATAGTGTTGGGTGGCCGCGTACCAGTGTTAATGGGGCATATCTATGATATTCAGTTAAGCACCGTATCGTGCGCACTGGCGATTATAGAGAAACATTCTCGCGGGCTACGAGGGAATTAAATTTATCGCGTAAGGAAGGAGTATTTCATGGACAAGAAAAACAAATTCGATTTCAACACCAATTGGTATGAATTGTGGATGAAACAAAGCCGTGAGTTTTTTTCCACCGCGGAAAAAAGCTTACACGATATGTTTGGCACGGAAACACTGGCAAATCCTGAAGAAAATATGGATAAAATCCGTCAATGGCAGGAAATGCTGAAAAGCCAATGGTCTTTCCTTAAGCTCGATGAGCAACAGAAAGCTTATGAGAATTATTGGAAAACCATGGGAAAAATGTGCAACGACGCTTGTGACATGATGGTTGCAGTGTGGATCAAGCGTAATCAGGAAAATAAGCCTGTCAAAAATGTGCATGAATTATATGAATTGTGGCTGAATTGCTGTAATGAGATTTACAGCAAGTCCATGCAGACCAAGAATTTTCAGGATGTGTATGGCGAATTCATGAATGCCGCGTTGAAATACTGGAAATCCTCGATGCCGAAATAACAGCACGCCCGCGGGTGAAGCTATGAAAAAACATGACGATCAAATCACCCGCGGATTAAATCTCCTCTCTGAAACGGCAGACATCCATTACGAATACAATCGCCGCAAACTCATCTACGAACGCGATAAATTAAAACTCTATCATTACGCTCCAAAGCGCCCAAAAACACACGCAACTCCTTTATTAGTGGTATTCGCCACTGTTAACCGTCCTGAAATCCTGGATTTATTTCCCGAGAATTCTTTCATTGGCGGCTTGTTGAATGATGGCATGGACGTGTATTTGCTGGACTGGGGTTACCCAGACAATGACGACAAAGAAATTACTATTGAAGACTATGTCGGCGATTATCTGGATGCTTGTGTCAAATACATCTGCGCGGAGCGCAAACTCGATAAGATTAATCTGTTAGGTATATGTCAGGGCGGTGTAATATCACTTTGTTATGCAGCTTTATTCCCGCGCATCAAGAATCTGATACTAATTTCGGCACCTATCGATTTTCAAACTAAAGATAATACGATAAGTAATATTTTAAGACGTATTGATGTAGACAAGTTGAATGCACTGCCTGGCAATGTATCTGGCAGATGGCTAACACAATTTTTTATTCTGATGCGGCCGTTTGAGTTAATTGGTAAAAAATATTTGCGTTTTATCGATAATCTTGATAATCAAGAGTTCACGAAAAAGTTTTTACGCGTTGAGAAATGGTTGAATGATGCCCCAGACCAAACGAATGCTTCTTTTGTCGAGCTAGTCAGGGATTTTTATCAAGGGAATAAATTAATCAAAGGAGAGATTACCATCTATGGCCGTAAAGTCGATTTAGCCAGACTAACTATCCCTGTTTTGAATATCATCGCGCGAGAAGATGAGATTGTTCCTATGAGTGCCTCGCGTTGTTTAAGCAAATATGTGCAGTCGAAAGATTATACCCAAAAAATCTTTTCCAGTGGTCATATTGGCATTTACATCAGTGATAAGGTTGGACGCAAAATGCCACGAGCAATTGGCAATTGGTTGAAGCGCCGCGGCAAACAACAGCCCGAGTGATGATTCATATATAAATTTCCCAAACGCATTCATGATTCTTAAATTAACCTTAAGAAAAATATATGAATTTATTAGGGAAATTCCTAACATGAAATGGATTGAATAAACGATCAGTATGGTCGCATAATCAAATTTGAAGTGGAAATACATGGAGGAGTTATGTCAACCAGCAGAAAACAAATGAGAGATAATTTAGAAGAAGCTGCGGGTAACTTGATGGAGTATGTCAGTTCCGAAAGTTTAAGACAGGAACTGATTGAAGACATGAGGAGAGTTTACGAAGAATATAATGCACCAAGGGAGAAATGGTTCTTCGGTTATATTTACCGGCTTTATCGCAGACGTGCCGGTGATATCACTTTAGCTACAAAGAAACTGGAAGATAATGCCTCTGAAACAGACGGCCTGGAAATTATCGCCAATTATTTTAAGACTGGCGCTTGGAATGAAACATCCGCCAACTCCATACTCATGCGCATATTGGTGGAGAAAGTAGAGAAGCTCTACAAATACGATCATAACCCACTGGATCTGGAGCAACTAAAGCGTTTGAATACGCTGTTCGTTCGCCAAGTGAATGTCCGTATCAAAGAAAACCTGTTTTTTGAAATGGGCAGAAAAGACAGACGAAATGAAATTGATGATATTCACAATGCGGATGTATCCGATGTTGAAGGCATGGTCGAACCCGAAATTGTAAAATTTTATGAAGCACCACCACGCCGCAAGATCGATTTTGCAAACAATCCAACGTATAAAAAAGTCGCGGTAGAATTATCCAGGTTGCTTGGCGATCAGAAAGATGAAGAAGTTGTTAAATCCTATGTGGCACCACCACGTCGCAAAATTAAATTCGACGTTAATCCGGAATTTCCAGATATCAACCTTAGCAACATCGAAGAAAAATTGTCTGATGTCTTTACGAATGTACCGGCAGATGTAGTGGACGATGAGGATGCGGTCGGTGTTACCATGCATGGCCAAATCAATCGCTTCGAACATTACAATCCGGAAATTGATATTGAAATGGGTTATGGCGACACGCAACCAGTGGATGCTGATGTTGTCGATAACGCCTGGCTTGCCGAATCTGATGAAGATTTTGATCCGCGGCAAACGGAAGATTTATTAGTGGCACATGAAGATGCCAACAACATGGGTTTTACCACCTCTGAACTGGCTGCATTGTTAGATGCGCTTGAACATGCCAATACTAAAACAGCTGCACAAACATTCATTTCAGATGCTGAATTGAATGCGCTTCTTGATGAGCTGAATGAGATTAGCATTCCAAGCGCAGTTTCGGAATTGGTAGCTGATGAACATTTGGTGGTGCCGTCTCCTCAAGAAATCGACAACTTGATTGCTGAGCTGCGCAATGTCATCACTCCGGAAGCAAGCAAAGAATTGTCAGCGAAGGAACGCTTTGCCGCCAATCGCAAGAAAATCGAATCTCACTTCAATGAAGTGTTGAACCGTAGAGCGGACTTAATACGGGAAATGGAACAAGAAGAACGTGAGGAAGAAGAGGAAGAAGAAACACGCAGCTTTAGCGATTTAAGAAAAGCTGAGGATGACGAAGATGAAAAATCACAATATTCACAGTACTCAGAATCCAGTGACTCTTCATCATCTCCTCATCTGATTCTTCTGATTCCGAATCTGAACTGTCTGATAACAGATCAGAGCTGGACGATGAAGAGGAAGAAGAGCAACCATTCAGTGAAGATGACAGCAACGACATTTCCTTAGAATTGTCTGCTAAAGAGCGTTTCGCTGCCGCACGGGAAAAAGTCGATGCTTTGTTCACCACGACAATGAAACGACGTGAAGAAATAGTGAAAGAAGCCAAAGCAGGTGCGACCAGAGACAACGCGAAAGCCACACCTGTGTTACAAAAGGCCATTGTTTGCGATACTGCCAGATTAATGGATACGTTAAAACCAGCGGAAGAAGCAAAATCAGCCAAGGAACGTTTTGCTATTGCCGCGAAAAACGTAAACACATTGTTTGGTGCGACAATGCAACGCCGTGCTGAGCTCGAAAGAACGGCGATCGTTAATGGCGAAGAACCAAATCAAGCGACACGCAAAAGATCATTATAATATTGTTCAATTTATAACCGGCCATATCCTTAGTACACAGGATATGGCCGGTTTGTTCATTAATAGAACACATCCGCGTAAAATCCCACCTGATCTATGGTAAACTATCAGTATGTTGTAGGCGGTGACTGATAAAAAATAATTAAATTGTTACCAGGAGAAAAAGCAATGTGCGGAATCGCCGGTGCTTTAGACTTAACTGGATTACAAGAATTCCCCTCCAATAAGCTACATGCCATGCTTGCTGCTATTGCTCATCGCGGACCTGATGAACAAGGTATACACATTGAACCCGGCGTTGCTCTGGGTGCCTGCCGTCTCGCTATTATTGATCCTACTACCACTGGTTCCCAACCTATCTCCAACCAATCTGGTGATATATGGGCTACCTGTAATGGTGAATTATTTGATTATCCTGATTTGCGCCGTGAATTTTTGGCGCGTGGCTATGTTCTGAAAACTGGCTGCGATTCGGAAATGTGGGCACATTTATATGAAGAATACGGCGAAGCATTGTTTGAACATGCTAAAGGCCAGTTTGCCGCGGCTATCTGGGACCGCGCTAATCGTACATTAATATTGGGTCGCGACCGTGTTGGTATTTGTCCTCTGTATTACGCTGTCCGTAATGGTTGGCTAATTTGGGGTTCGGAAATCAAAGCGTTGCTTGCTTCCGGACTCATTCCTGCTAGTCCGGATCACAAAGGTATCGATTATTTATTCAACTTTTATGGACCAGCGACGAACCGTACATTTTTTGCGGACATTAAATTATTGCCGCCTGGCAATTTTATCCGCGTTAAAAACGGTACGCTCAGCATGCACACTTATTGGGACCTGGATTTTCCAGATGAAGGTCAGGAACGACGAGTTACTGATCCCCGCATATTAATTGATGAATTTGAAGCATTGCTGACGCGCTCTATCAAAAGACGTTTGCATAGTGATGTGCCAATAGTCAGCTATTTGAGTGGTGGTTTGGATTCTTCTGTCATTCTTGAAGCCAGCAGCCGTCTTAGTGGATCGCCGCTGAATTCATTTAGTATTGGTATGGATAAGCGCACTGGCCCGGATGAAAGTGATCATGCCAGTGAAGTCGCCAAATATGTCGGTTCCAAATTAACGACAGTTCCGATGGATGGCAATAATATTGCTAATCTGTTTCCTGAATTTATTACCGCAACAGAAGGGCCAGCACTAGATGCATCATGTGCTGCGCTCATGCGTCTGGCGACAGAAATCAATGCGCATGGTTATAAGGTGGCATTGACTGGCGAAGGCGCGGATGAAGCATTCGCTGGTTATATCTGGTTCAAAGGACAAAAACTCAGCAATATGCTGGGATCAACTTTGCCGCGCATGACGCGTAAACTGATGTGGTCCAGCATTTATCGCGGGCCAAGACGTGGCCAGGTGATAGCAGACGCGCCAATCAAAGGCATACGACCTGCGCAACAACTGATGTACGAAGCATTAAATTTGTCGCGCGAAATATTATATAGCGATTCTCTCTGGGATAATCTCGGTGATCATGATCCTTACACGGATTTAATTGTTCCGAATGATCGCATCCAGAATTGGCATCCGCTGAATCAATCGATTTATGTGAATTATAAAGTCATGCTGGCGGGCTTGTTGCTGATCACCAAAAGCGACCGCATCGCCATGAATTCTTCAGTGGAAATACGCTTTCCCTTTTTAGATGAAGATATAGTCCAGTTTTGTGCGAACATCGCGCCGGAATACAAATTGAATGGCATGACTGGCAAATGGCTGCTGCGTCAATTAGCTTTAAGATACTTGCCCGACAATGTCGCCGCACGACCAAAAACGATGTTCCGCTCCAAGTTGTCAGCGGTATTCCTCGGCAACAATCGCCCAGCTTGGGTAGATCAATTATTGAGTCCTGAATCTTTGAAGAAAGCAGGATTTTTTGATCCTGAAGTAATCACCCGCGAACGCAAAAATTTAGATGCATATCCGAAAGTATTCCCCCGCCAACATTTGATGGATGCCACACTGACTTGTGTGATCACCACCCAGCTTTGGCATCATTTGTTTTGCGGCGGTGGTTTATGCGATATCCCTGAGTGGAAACCAAAAACTTAATGGGGTCACATCTTCACTTTCCACCTGCCCTGACAATTTCATTGAATTTGTACAAATAATATTCGGCCTTCACTTTCGGCAATTTATGTACAATTTCAATGAAATTGTTAGGGTAGGTGGAAAGTGAAGATGTGACCCCAGGCTGGATATCCAGCCTGGAAGTCGTCGAGTGATTAAGATGCTGTTGGGCAGAACGTGATTGTGTAACTGGTCGCGTTGGTGGTTGAACCAGTTGTGGCACAGGTAAATGTTGTGCTGCCTGTATCGTCCGGATAAGCCAATGCGGTTGGGCACGCTGTCTTCAACCAAGTGATATTTTGTCGAACATGATTTGTCCAATCTGAGTTTGTGGCATTACATATAGGAGTAGTAGGACTTGCTGGAACAGGAAGGAATGTTGGTGTTTGATCCCAATTCTGACAACCGCAACAAGTATAAATAGCACCTGCTGCATAACAACTACCACTCAGCTGCGAATCACAAGCATATAAGTCGGTTAATGTTCCGGCTGTATTTGTGAGAGCCGTATTGCATGAGAAGAATGAGTCTGCGGCAGCAGCATTTAAGCTACAAGCAGTATTAGCAGTCCAATATCCTAACTGTGGACCACACGTTTGCTGAAATGTTGGCGTCGGTGTAGCTGAATAACTCAAGCCGCAAACTTGAGGCGCGGTGCAGCTAGTGTTATCAGTACATGCTGTTGGTGACGCTACTGCTTGCACCCAGGTATACATTGCTGGAGTGGTATTTGCTGCTGTCCACGTACATGCGCCTAATGTCGTAAGTTTTAAATTATTTGGCGTAGCGCTGCCTGGATTACCGCAAGTGTAAGCTGACGGTGTCGTGTTAGAGAGTGGGTCGATAGCAAGTCCAACATTCACACCACCTGAAGCGTTGACAGAGTAAGTGTCATTTGCGTTACGAACCAGAGCGAGCTGAGCAACTGTTGCTGGCTGATTGAATGTAGCACCTACTGCACAAGAAGTAGAGCCGCCGCCACTTTGGCAGTCACCCGTTACGCAAGAACTAGTGCCATTACATTGGGTTTGCGCAGCAATATTACCTTGCCAGACAGTCGTTGTTGCCGTATTTGCATCTGGCAATATCAATGACGTTTGTGCGCCTGGTTGTAAATTCAATGAACCACTAGTTGGTACTGGGTTCGTCCAGTAACAAGTGCTGTTGCCAGTATCGCAGCTTGATCCCGTTGGACAATCAGTATCACTCGCGCAAGTCGGAGAAGGTGAAATAGCTGCGCCATTAAATGAGAACCATACCTGAGTCGTGCAGTTATTAATAATCGTAAACAGTCGTCCGGTAGCATCCGTTGAAGTAGACAGTGGCACAGCCGGGCCAGCGTAATTAAAGGTGGCATCGATTGTATAATTTCCGGTTGTAGGAGCCGTGAAAGTACCGGAGATAGTGCAGGATGCTGAAGGTGACAGCGAACCGCTGCAATTTGTTGTTGTATAGTTGTATGTTCCACCTGATGGCGTGACAGTTGGAGCTGTAACACCTGTTACTGTTGTGCTGCCAGTATTGGTAAACGTAAATGCTGCCGGTGTGGCTGGCAAACCAATATTAATATCGGTTGGGAGTTCAGTAGTAACCGTGCCATTGATAGCTTGCGCTGACGTTACATTCTCAGTAACAGGAACTTGACCGCCGCTATAATTGAATGTGACAGTGATAGCGTAAGGACCTGTTGCGCTAGGAGTCAAAACTCCTGTCACAGTACATGAGTGGCCGACTTGCAGCGTTGTGCTCGTACAGTTATTTGTTGGCACAAAATCACTATTATTTGGTGTGGTATTTACTGTTGGGGCGGTAATACCAGTGATGGTACCCGTACCATTATTGGTAAAAGTGAAAGTGTAATTGTTAGCAGAGCCGGCGCTAACTGAAGTTGGCCCTGTTGCCATTCCAGTTACTCCGATGCTTGCAGTGGTGTTAGTCATAGCAGAAACGGAACCACCAGTATAATTAAACGTAGCAGTGATCGAATAATCTTGTTCCATATCTGCATTTAAACTACCAGTGACAGTACATGACTGGCCTGCTCCAAGAGTTGGGCTAGTGCAATTATTGGTATATGTAAATCCATCGGGTGTTGCATTTATAACTGGAGGAGTAATACCTGTAATCGTGCCATTTCCATTATTCTTGAAAGTAAATACGACGGGGGTGGGTGTTCCCGTGCTGATGTTAGCAGGCAGCGGTGTGGTGGCTGCAGCGGTAACATCCTGACTTGCCACAGTGCTTGTTGATAAAGCAGTTTGGCCGCCAGTGTAAGTTAACGTATAGCCAACCGTATAAGTGCCGGGGGTATTAGTCGTGAAGGTACCAGCAACAGAACAAGACGCGCCTGGCCCAAAAGTTGTCATTGCAGTACAGCTATTCGTTCCAGGTGTAAAGCCAGCTGGGTAAGAATGAGAATCAGTGACGTTGTTAACTGTACCAGCGCCATTATTAACAAAGGTAAACAATACATTTGCCGGTTGCTGGCCTAGACCCATTGTGGCTGGTAACGGCGTAGTTACTGTACCAGTAATTAATGTGGTATTGGTGCTGGCGGTAGTCAAAACAGTCGGCAGCCACACAATATTACTGTCGTATTCCAGCGCAATATCGAGTGTCTTATTTCCATTCGATGTAGGGGCGAAGTTGAAACTGACAGTACATGTCTGCCTGGAAGCCAGTTTCAATCCGGAACAATTATCTGTAACAGTAAACTCACCATTCACTTTCTTTTTAATATACAAAGGTGAAGGCATCGTGAATGGCATATTGTTGATGATGGTATAAGTGTATCCGCTATAAACCTCGTTGATATTTGTCTGTGCTGGCAAGTTGGCCGACAAACTCCAACCGATTGGATCTGATCCGGCGTGCGCAGTCGCAGTGCACAAAACGAGTAATTCAACAGCAATGCTGTAACGGAGCCACTTCATGTAGTTCTCCCTTCCCTGTCAGGTGGTATTAAATCTTGCTTTGCATAAAGGTCACAGTAAACATCACTGTGTTTGCATTCAGTTTGGTTCTCAACTCGGCATTACTATAGTTATTGCCGGCGAGAGAAGCTGGATTATCGCCAGTACTGGTTCTGGCATAGCCAAAGAAGCCGTAATTGTAATCCACGCTCATCCAGATATTGTTGCTGGCCATATAGTCGAGACCTGCGCCGAAGGTATAAGCGAAATAACCGTTAGTTGACTCCCGAAAACCGGGGCTGATACGCGGCGTGACGTTTTGCAAAGGAGATTCGCGATAACCGCTGAGTTTATTCAGCGAGTAACCAGCGCCTACGGACAGGTAGGGCATAATATTGTTGTAATTCACCAGATCAACTTTCAACAGACCCAAAAATGTTTGGCGGTGAACATCAATAGTGTAATTGTAGTTACGCATAGACGGTTGAGAATATTGTTCAATATAACCGCTGGCTGTAGCGAAGAAATCATAAGAAGCATTAAGCCCAAGCGATATATAGGGAAGGAAATTCTGATACATGCGGTTAACAGCGTAACCGGCACCTATCGCTGCGATCACTGCGGACGGATCGTTGGTTTGTACGTAATGGTCATTCGGCCAACCTGGCGCGGTGGGTATGTAATAGCTTTTCTGTATTGATGGAAAAGTGCCACCAATACCCACATTCATATACCAACTGCCGTCATAATTAACTTCATGCGACCATTCATCAGAGTGAGGGTTGAATAGAGCAGCGCTAGCTTGTGGGGACAATGCCAGACAAGCGAGAAAACAAAAAGAATACGGAATTTGAACCCATTTTTTCATGCGGCCATCCATGGTAATCATAAAATAAAAAAGGTGCAAAATGTTGAACGTATATCATGGCGGAGGAATTTGCAAGAGATATCATACACATACACTTTAATGCATAGGGGTATGTCAGTACGTATTAGCCTTGCCGCGTGCATCGTGCAGTCGCGATTCCAATTGCTCAATTTCAGATTTCGTCGTGAATGCTCTTTGTGCCTTGAGCAGTGGCGGCATGATTAACAATGCTTCGCCTTTAACAACGATTTTCGCTTGTGGTTGTTTAAGTGCATTGCAACTGCTTTCCGCAAAACCGAATTTCAATTCAAAATCAGTTACATCATATTCCAGTCCGTGCGATGTGAAATAACCTTGTGGATATGCCATGATGCCGCATTTATCACCGACTTCACCATGAAATTCTACTTCTTCATCGTAGGCATAACGTAATGATTGTTGTTCGGTATGAAATATGATCGGGCGTGATTTTTTATATTCTGTACGCAGTGAACGCAAGTTAGTTTCGTGGTGATCCAATTGTCCGCCAGCAGCGCATATAATAGAGATGCTTTCCGCATTATTTTTATCGCAATAACGAATCGCTTTCGTCAAATCATTCAAATTCTGGTTTTTCGCCGGGACGATGAAAATACCAAAATTGCCGCTGTAAGCTTTATCATCATCTCGCATATCAGCGAATGTTTTTTTAATACCCCAATTGTTTGCGCTAGATACGGAAATAGAATCAAAATCGCCAAGAATAATATGTGGTTTAATGCCTATGCGCGCGAGTTTGTTCGCGGCGCCGTCTAACGCAATAATCGTTTTATCGCGTACGGCTTCATTAATAATATCGTGAACAAGGAATTCGCCGTTAGCGACAATAATAAAGTGAGTCATAATGATTACCTGATTGGGCAAATTGCAGGCAAATTATAGCTCAAAATCTCTGCAATGACTATCGTTGCAAGAATTCGTTTAATTTCAACGCTAATTCTACTTTGTTTTTGCAGTTTAATTTTTCTTTTAAGAGGTTGATGTAATATTCAATCGTTCGCGTAGATAAGCCGGTGATTTTGGAAATATTTTTGTAGGTTTTCCCCGCGACCAGATAGCGCGCGCATTCCAGCTGGCGCGGCGACAAATGAATCTCTGTCGACGCATTTTTCAGCGTAATTAAAGTGTCGAGCTTTGTGTCATAATCCGCCGCGATAAAATCAAGATGGTCAGAATGAAATGTCGAATAGATTTTATTAGCATGCGCTTGTTTGATCAGCGGAGCAGCTTTTTCCTTGAAATATTCATTGAATCGCTTTAAAAAATCGAGATGTGTGAGATAAGTGTTAATGATGCCGGGGTTATCCTGAGTTGTTGCAAAAGAAAAAAAATCGCATGTATTTTCATCTATCGGTTCTATCATAAACATGCCATGCGCTACGCCTAAATCATGCGAATCTTTATATATGTACTGTTTAGGCAGCGTAGACCAGAGCAGTGTTTGTGGTTTGTATCTGGATGGGTGACTCTCTGTATTGCCGCTAAGATGATAATTTTTAGCATAATAATTTTCCACTACTGTAGGCGTAGTGCACAACCAGGTACGGCTGCCATCGGAGTGTGTTGTACCATAGGAAAAATATGTGATGCCGAGCCGGCGCAGCGGTTTGCTTATTTCAGCTATGTTTGTTGTCAGGCTCAAAAATGGATGATTGCTGTTGATTATCATGATGGCCATTCCTCGTTGTTGCAGGCATCTTACGTTTAACTTCTATGGTGGGCAATAAGCAAAGATTTGCCAGGCGGGATTTTGAATTTGCGTTAATATTAGGTGAGGTCATGAATGGATTGCGCCGCAGCGCAATCCACCATGTCGAGCTAGATTAGCGAGCTACTGGCATAACATATTGTATTGCTTCAATTTCATTTCCATTTTCAACTGGACCAGCATTAGAAAACAAGCCAAATTGCTGCAACCTGCGACCTGGGCCACGTAATGCTTGCAGACCATCATTCAGTTTAACAGCTGCTTCGTTCAACTTCAGACTGTCATTCTTTTCTAATACAGTATTGAATACTACGCTAACTTTGCTTAATTCCTGTTTGCTATCCCAAACATTTTTGGTTTCGGCAAAATTTGCGAGTACTGGATCAATTAACGCAAAGAGTATGTCCAACTGTCCTTTGGTAAACTCGTTGACGCTTTCTTGTTTCAGCGCGGCGCTTAGTGTGATGATTTCTTCCAACAGCCTGCTGAACTTGATTTTCTTGATGCTTTCATGGCTTTCTGACAGCTTTCTGTAGTTTTCCAGTTTCTCTGGCGCATTTGCTGCTAGTCTGTCGAGTTCTTCTTTGAATTGTGGAACGAGTTTGTTCAGCACCATCTCAAGGTTGACTTCGAAGCTATGTGCATTCTGAAGAGAATCGCCGTAATGTGAGTATTCTTTTTCGACAAAACGGTGTGTTGCTGAAGCATCACCACAAGTGTCGCGGAAAAATGCCAGGAATTTTTCTACATCAGCTTCATTGAGGCCTTTAACGCGAACATACATTTTACCTTGTTCGAATATGGGCGCGAATTGTGATTTTTGTGGCTGTGTTTCTACACCAGCGAGCTTTAATAATGTTTCTTCGAAAACATCTGTGTTGTAGCAAGTAATAAGCTGTTTATTGGAGAGTTGCTCTACTTGCGAGACAAGTTTGTCGAAGTCTTGACTGGTCTTAACCTTAATTTCTTCACGGATTTCGTAAAAATTCTCAGACAATTTACGATAAGCGGCAAGTTTTTCCTGGCTTAAGTTTGCATATTCCGCTTTAAACAAAGGAATCAGTTTTTCGATTGCTTTTTCACAATTTAATTCGAAGTGATAAGCTTCATTCTGACCATAAAGTGAATCAATAGCTGGCTGGTTTTCTGACACAGCAGGAATAAATTTGCAAGTTGCATTGTCATCACATTTTTCTTTTAAAAAGCCCAACATTCTTTCTGCATCGTCGGCGTTAATACCTTTTACGCTGACATACATTTTTTCATGATCTTGCATGCTGAATTTGCATCCGGTCGGTTGTGTTGCTACGCCGGCGAGCTTCAACAATGTTTCTTCAAAAATATCGCACTGATGAATACTGATTAATTGTGGATTCAGGAAACTCTTCAGGCCATGATTTAGTTTGTAATGGCGATTATGAAGCAACTGATCTTTATAACTAAGGACTCGACCATCATGTTCAGATAATTTTTTGTAATGAGCAATTTTTTCTGCGCTAATGCCATCAAATTCAGCTTTAAATGTTTCGAGTAATGCCTCTAGAACTTGTTCATTCAAATTTAATTCGATGAAATGAGTATCGCGGTAATCGGCAGCTACTGCTTCCATATTTGGTAGATAAGTATAGGTAGCGGCATTATCTTCACATTCGCTTTTCAGAAAGGAGAGAAATCTTTCTGCTTCTTCTTTGCTGATACCTTTAATACGGAATCTAACTTTCTGTTCGTCTCTGGACGGACTAAATTGACAATTGCTTGGCTGGCTTTCAACACCTGCAGCCTTTAAGAGTGTTTCTTCAAAAATATCGCAAGCATGGCTGCTAATCAAATGGGGGTTTAATTGATCCATTAAGCTATAAACAAGACGTGAATACATGAACAACTCCTTTGTAATCCTTGTAATAATATGAAACCTTGTCGTGCGCATCTTGGCACAAGTGAATACTGTAAAGGAGATTGCTTAAGAGATTCTTAATGTGAGGGGATTTATTACCTGTTGCGACTTTGTAGGGTGGATTAGGCGCCTTTTGCCGTAATCCACCAAATATTCATCTTCATTTTGGTGGATTACGGCAAAAGGCGCCTAATCCACCCTACACAGGTCTTCAGCTTATTTTAGCCAACATTTTCTACTTTCAATTTGCCTACGCTTCTGCAGCCGCGCGGTAATTTGTGTCCGCGTTGCGCGCGTTCGCCAACAAAGTTTTTCCAATCATTTGGTTTCAAGGTAAATGGTTTACCTTCGCCGACGATCAGCAGATTTTGATTACTATTGAGCACCGCCACGTCTTTGACAAATTCTTCGCGAGAAGCAACTTTACTGCTAGGTATACTCAACATCTTATTACCTTTACCTTTACTAAGCTGCGGTAAATCTTTAAGTGGGAATATTAACAGATTGCCAATATTAGAAACGACGGCGATATATTCCTTTTCGACATTTGTCACCAATCTTGGTGCCAGTGCGCGAGAACCCTTAGGCGTTGATAACATCGTCTTACCAGCACGGTTTTTACCGTATAACTCTTCCAGTTTGACGATAAACCCATAACCCGCATCTGATGCCAGAACATACAATTGTTCCGGTTCGCCCATAATCAGGCCCATAAATTCTGCGCCAGGCGGCGGATTTAATTTGCCAGTCAATGGCTCGCCCTGTCCACGCGCTGAAGGCAGTGTGTGCGCGGGCAGAGAATAAGCGCGGCCGGTGGAATCAAGAAATACGGCCGGTTGATTACTGCGACCCATGCAGCGACAAGAAATTCATCGCCTGCTTTATAACTCAAGCTGGTGGGATCGACCTCATGTCCTTTCGCCGCACGTACCCAACCTTTGCTGGATAACACAACGGTGATAGGTTCGGTCGGCAGAATTTCAGTTTCTCTCATCGCTTGTGCTTCTTTGCGTGTCGACAATCGGTGAACGTCGTGTCATCACCAAATTTTTCCGCGTCCGCTATCAATTCTTTGCGAATTAATTTTTTCAATCGTGGCAGTGAAGCCAGGTTTTTTCAATTTCTTCTTGTTCTTTGCTTAAATTTTTTTGCTCGCGCTTGATTTGCATTTCTTCCAGTTTAGCTAAGTGACGCAATTTGGTATCCAGAATCGCTTCAGCTTGTTCTTCGCTTAATTTAAAGCGTTTCATCAACACAGGTTTAGGTTCATCTTCCTTACGAATAATGCGAATGACTTCATCAAGATTCAGATAAACAATCATCAAACCTTCTAAAATATGCAAACGATGATTGATGGCATCCAAGACGATGTTGCAAACGGCGTTTAACGGTGGCGAGACGATATTCCAACCATTCATTCAAAATTTCCAGCAAGCCTTTAACTTGCGGACGGCCATTCAAACCAATCATGTTCAAATTAACGCGATAACTGCGTTCAAAATCAGTGGTCGCAAATAAATGATCCATCAATGCTTCAACATCAACACGATTTGAGCGTGGAATGATCACTAGACGGGTTGGATTTTCATGATCGGATTCATCACGCAAATCAGAAACCAACGGTAATTTTTTATCTTGCATTTGCTGGGCAATTTGTTCCAAAATTTTGCCGCCGGAAACTTGATACGGTAAAGCGGTAATAATAATTTCATCGTCTTCTTCAGTGTAAACAGCGCGCATGCGAATAGAGCCATTGCCGGTGCGATACATTTCTTTAATATCTGCTTTCGGCGTAATGATTTCAGCTTCAGTTGGAAAATCAGGGCCTGGAACATGTTTGACAAATTTCTGTCAATGTCGCTTTAGGATTATCGAGTAAATGCACTAATGCATTGACCACTTCACGTAAATTATGCGGCGGAATATCCGTCGCCATACCAACCGCAATACCGGTTGTGCCATTCAATAAAACATTGGGTAAACGCGCTGGCAATAAAGCAGGTTCTTGCAAGGTGCCATCAAAATTCGGTACCCAATCAACAGTGCCTTCTTCTAGTTCAGCTAGCAACACATCTGCATAAGCAGACAAGCGTGATTCGGTGTAACGCATCGCAGCAAAGGATTTTGGATCATCAGGCGAACCCCAGTTACCTTGACCTTCAATTAGTGGATAACGATAAGAAAAGGGTTGTGCCATTAATACCATGGCTTCATAACAAGCCATGTCACCATGCGGATGAAATTTACCTAACACATCACCGACGGTACGCGCGGATTTTTTAAATTTGGACATGGATTTTAAACCGAGTTCAGACATGGCATAAATAATGCGGCGTTGTACGGGTTTTAAGCCATCGCCAATATGCGGCAACGCGCGATCTAAAATGACATACATGGAATAATCGAGATAGCTTTTTCAGTATATTCACGTACTGGAATGTGTTCAATGATTCGTTGCATGTTGCTCATTCATTGTTACCTGCTAATACTCTCAGCTAAATTACCTTTTCTTCCAAGCCATGCTTTACGATCATGACGCGCGTTTTTTTGCCAACAACATATCGAGCATTTTATCGGTGTTATCTTTATCTTTGATGGTCAGTTGCATCAAGCGACGTGTATCAGGATCCATGGTGGTTTCACGCAATTGCAGAGGATTCATTTCACCTAAACCTTTAAAGCGAATGACATTGATTTTGCTTCTTCTTTTGTTTCCGCGCTGATGCGGTCGAGAATGCCTTTTTTTTCTGCTTCATCCAGCGCGTAATAAACTTCTTTGCCATGATCAATGCGAAACAGAGGCGGCATGGCAACATAAATATGACCTGCTGCGACCAGAGGACGAAAATGTTTGACAAACAAAGCGCACAACAAGGTTGCAATGTGGTGCCATCGGAATCCGCATCGGCGAGAATACAAATTTTGCCGTAACGTAAACCAGTTAATATCTTTGGCGCCAGGTTCAATGCCAATCGCGACGGAAATATCATGAATTTCTTGTGAAGATAACACTTGCGCTAGAATCCACTTCCCAGGTATTTAAAATTTTTCCGCGCAACGGCATGATGGCTTGAAATTCACGATTGCGCGCTTGTTTGGCGGAGCCACCTGCGGAATCACCTTCCACTAAAAATAATTCACTGCGTTTCACATCTTGCAGCGTGCAATCGACTAATTTTCCCGGCAAAGCAGGGCCTGCTGGTGACTTTTTTACGTGACGACAGTTTGCGCGGCTTTCAAGCGTTTTTGCGCATTGCTAATGGCAAGATTGGCCAGTGCTTCACCCAGCGCGACATGTTGATTTAACCACAGACTAAAAGCATCTTTCACGACGCCGGAAACAAAAGCTCGCACATTCACGCGAAGAAAGCGTTCTTTGGTTTGTCCGGCAAATTGTGGATCATGTAATTTAACAGAAATAATATGCGCGCACTGTTCCCAGATATCTTCGGCGGTAAGTTTAATGCCGCGCGGCAATAAATTGCGGAATTCACAAAATTCACGCAATGCTTCCGACAAACCCAGTGCGAAAACCATTGACATGTGTGCCGCCTTGCGGGGTGGGAATTAAATTGACATAACTTTCGCCGACAACTTCGCCATCATCTGGTAACCAGATCGCTGCCCAATCCACGGCTTCGTGTTCACTGGCGAATGAACCAACAAAAGGTTCTTCCGGAATACGTTCAGCATCGCCAATGGCTTCTATTAAATAATGACTTAAGCCATTTTCATAATACCATTCTTCAGTTTCATTTGTTGCTTCATCAGTGAAAGTGACATGCAAACCAGGACAGAACACCGCTTTGGCGCGCAAGTATGTTTTAATTTATTAACGGCAAAACGCGGTGAATCAAAATATTTTTCATCCGGCCAGAAACGCACGCTGGTGCCCGTTTCACGTTTGTTGTGCTTTACCAATATTTTTAAGTTCTGATGTTTTTTCGCCATGCGCAAATTTCATTTGATAAATATTGCCATCACGTTTGATGGTGACTTCCAGTTTTTTCGACAAGGCATTAACGACGGAAATACCCACGCCATGCAAACCGCCAGAAAAACGATATTGTTTATTGGAAAATTTCGCGCCGCTATGCAAACGTGTCAGAATTAATTCAACACCCGAAACTTTTTCTTCCGGATGAATGTCAACAGGCATACCGCGGCCATTATCGATGACTTCCAGCGAACCATCTTTATCAAAATGACATCAATGCGAGTGGCATGGCCTTCATGGCTTCGTCGACACTATTATCAATGGCTTCGTGCGCCAAATGATTAGGGTTAGTGGTATCAGTGTACATGCCAGGACGACGGCGTACGGGTTCAAGCCCGCTTAATACTTCAATGGCTTCAGCTGTGTATGCCGGTTTTGCTCTGGATGATTTTGAAGTTATTTTGTCTGCCATAATTGTTTTAACCATTCCCGATTTAATTGTAGCCATTGTAAAGAAATGATGGCCGGTGATGTTTTAATTTTGCCTTCTTGCAGCATGATAAATGCTTCATCGACTGGAACGGTGAAGGCACGAATATCTTCATTTTCATCTTCCAGCCCATGAATGCCGCCTGCATTGCTAGGCATCGACCCGGCCACAAAAAAGCATAAATATTCGTTATGACCCGCCGGGGCTGACAAAATACTCGCAAATTGGATAAATATCCAGGATTTCGCAGCCTGCTTCTTCCATGCTTCACGGCGCGCGACATCTTCAGGCTTTTCATCCGAGTCTAAAACGCCGGCAACAATTTCCATTAGCCAGGGGCTTTGCGGGATTGGCCATGGCGCCGGGGCGAAATTGTTCAATGAGAACAACCTGGTCCAGAACCGGATCTATAAGCAATATGCCAGCGGCCGATTTGCGCTCCAAGACTCACGGCTAATGGTATTACTCCACTCGCCACTATAAAGACGATAACGCAGCTGATAAACAGCCAAGCGAAACATGCCTTGATAAGGCACTTCACGATTGACGATTTCATAATCGTCCTGTGTAAATGGGATTATTTTGTCTGCGGCCATGATTATTGATGGTGCTTGGTCTTTAGTAATTCTTCCAGTTTTTTCAAATGGCTTTCCATTTCTTCCAGCTTTTTGCGTGTGCGTGCTAGCACTTTGGTTTGCGTATCGAATTCTTCGCGCGTGACCAGGTCAAATTTAGTGAAAGCTTTTGACAGTATGCCCTGGCAGTTTTTTTCAAAATCTTTTTTGAGGGTGCCAACATGTGCAGGCAATGCTGCTGTCAGTTGCGAAGCCAGATCTTTGAGAAAGTTTGCTTTTGACATAAGGGCCCTGTTGTTTCCTTATTGGGCAATTATTATAGCTTATCTTATATAAATAGATAGATGATTATCTTTGGGGTCAGACGCTGGGGTCTGACCCCAAGTATTTTTTTAACGCAAAGCGAGGTTGGAGCTGGGTAAAATAGGCTCAATTTCCGGCTCGGTTTTGTCTTTTTGCTCGGCATCCGCTACTGGGGGCGGGTTGGCTGTTGGTTGTTCTTCTGGCTTGGGCGGGAAATATTTGGCCACACTATAAACATTATCCCCCAGACTGGGTTTACCAATAATGCGCCTAAAGAAGCGTCCAAATGATGAAGATTCTTTACCGGCTTCGCGCGATATTTCCTTCGCCAATGATGAAGTGGTAGATGCCTGCGCCAATATGGATGCGTAGTTTGGCGGAATTTCATCAGCATGTTTGCTGATGTAGGAAGACAGTACGCCACGCAAATGCGCCAGTTCGTTAGCTGTTTGTGAACACTTTTTCAGGTCGTTCAAATCATCCGGCACCAGGCTAGTCAATGCGCCTGTACCCAGTCCGATTTCTTTTTCTGCTTTTTCGAGTTGCTCACGTTGTCTTGAAAATACATTAATAAGATATTCTTGATGTTGTGCTGTTAGTGCAACTTGCTTGGCGTTAAGCGCTATCTACCTTCTCACTGTAAAAACGATAATACTCTTCAATAATAGTTGGCAATTCATGTTTGTAATCTATTAATCCGGCGGTATAAGGAATATAAATGTGATCAATTATTTTGCCGTTTTGACAGGTAAATTCCATGACAACGGCAGGATTATGTGCGACAGCCGTAATTCGTTTATGTAAGCTGGTCGCAAGAATTTCATTCTGTTCCAGTTGTATTTGTTGTTGTGAATATGAGCTGGCTAATGCCTGGTGTCTGGATTGAAGCTTATTTAATTCTTGTTGCCTGGCTTCTTGCTGAATATCGTTTTGTTGCAGGCTTTGCTGGAGAAATGAATCGAGTTGAATAGATTTATCCAGTAACAGCTGACAGAAAATAGCGAATGAGAGTGGATGCTGTGCATTGTAAAGCTGGTGGAATTGATAAATGTCTTCATTACTCTGTAACGCTGGCGTTTGCAGTGCGGCGCGATAATGATTCAAACGAAGTTTTTGTTGTTGCAGCAAATCTATCTCATTCTTTATTCCTGCGGCGGTCTTTTCCAGTTTTGCCTGTTGATAATCTCTCTCGGCAAGTGATTTTTTGCCTGCACTAACGCTTTCTTCTATGCCCGACAAGCCGGTACGCCGCGCAATGGCATATTCAATCTGCGATAACAGATGATTGGTCGCGGAAGGTGGAAGAAAACGCAGATACTCGCGCAGTTTTACCAAATCAAACAGTGTGTAATGCGAAATATTAAGAGCAAACGAATCATTCGTAGAAAATATTCGGCGCAAACGTGAGAAAGCATCGAGTATGTGTTTGTCTGTTTCCAATTCTGTCGTCAATACTTCAAGTTTTTCATAACTGTAAGGATAATTGCTGGTGAATGTCACGCCAATTTTAGTCGCGGCTTTTTCAAGCTTGCGGTAAAGCGGATCGATTTTCGATGAGATTTGTCCAGCAGCCAGGCCAAATTTAATTTCAACTAATTCAGTGTTAGCAGCGGTATCAACCAGAAATGGATGTATCATTTCAATTAGCGTTTTTAATCCCGCTTTTATTTCGGGGAGACGCGTTTTATAAAGATGCATGACTTTGCGATAAATGTCGAATGAGCGACTGGCGAGACTGAAAATATCTGTCAGTCGTTTGGTATCAGCAATGTTTACCAGACCATGTAATGTTTTAAGCAAAGCACTCATAGTATTGGCGACAGTCAATAAATCTTTTAGATCACGATCTTCGCCGGCTTCTTTTGTTTTAAATGAACCATTTTTTCCGCGTTCTAACTGGTGGCGAGAATAAATGTAATCATCCAATGCCTGAATAGTGCTTTGTAATGGCGCAAACGCTATATCATATTTTGTTTCACTGGAGGTTTGTGCCAAAGCATTAATAGCGCACAACACTTGTTCGATTTGTGATGTCAGGTTGATTTTCATCACGCTAGCAACCTCTGGCATTGTTAGCATGTCTTTAAAGCCAGTCAAACCAATTGCAGCTAACGCATGTATTTTTTTCACCGCCGGCAAATCAATCATATTGAGCAAGTGAGGAAATGCGGTTTGTAGTTGATCAAGATGAAATAGAAAATCTTTCAACTCAACTTGCAATTCAAGTACAGCTTCATGCGTTGTAGGCAAGCCGTAAAAAGCACAGGGGATATGACCTTTGCCAGCGGCTATATTGCGCAAGTGTGGCAGTATGCGGATAGTTGCTTCTTCACAACGTCTGATCGTATTCAATAATGATTTGATATTTTTCACCAGCACAGGATCAGTTATATTAATTCTGAATATGCCTGAAGAAAGTTTTGTCGAAGTGAAATTTTCTTGTTGCTCGGGCGTTAAAAATCGCATGCTATAGGAAAGTATTTTTTCGCGCACCCATTCTGATTTAACGATGAGATCACCTTTGTAACGTTTAATGATGCGTTGCAAATTTTCTTCATCGGAACGTTCGTTTTCTGCCGGTTTGACGGCATTAATACTCTTTGTTGGCTTGCCTGGACGGTATTCTCTTATGGTCAAAATATGGTAAGCAGCGACTTGATACAGGCTTTTTCGTAACAATCGTGACAGCGTGCTGGTTTCGTTTTTCAATTTATCCAAATCTTGTCCCAGATATGGATGCGCTGGCAGTGTATCCAGCGCTATATTTTCCGCAATCTGGTCTTTACGCGCTATGATTGTCGTGATGGTTTGCTTTAATTCCTGGAATAATTGCGCGCGTTTGGTTTTGCAAGTAGCTAACTGCGCTGTAAAATCATCTATATGATTGCGATTTAATGTCATAAATGTAGCGGAATGTTCCAGTGCTGAAATCCGCTCATCCATTTTCGCAAGTAATGGTTGCACATAAGAATCCGTTTCATCAGACCATTCGTCATTCGCTGCGAACAAAGTCAGCGTTTGGGCTGGAGTAATATCCAGTTTGTTAGCGATGTTGGCTATCGTTTTCCTATCTGGTTCAGAAGAATGTTCTGCAGTAAGTTTTTTCTCTATGAGGTCACGATATAGTTTAAGAATATTGGCTTGTTTTAGTAAGGCGGTAGAAATGCTCTCGGTGTGTTCCCAATCAGGATTTTCAAATTTGAGATGATCAATTTTATATTGCAACGATTCTTCAAGCGCGCGCGTTTGCGCAATAGCAGCTTCTAAAGCATCACTCATATTTTTTAACGCGGTAACGCCAACGCGATCTTCCAATGCATGCTTGAGGATACCTTCGTAACCACTGGCATCGGGATGACGCAAGAGTTTGATGTGATCATACAGTTGACGTAATTCCGGTATCGGCATGGAATAAAATGATAATGGGGTAATAGCGTCGATTTTATTTTTCAGCGCAACTAACGCATCTACTTTTTCATTGCTAGAAATTTCGCTTAGCGCAATCACATGCTCCGCGGCTTCCGTCATCAGGTGCTGTAATTTTTCACAATCGCGATCAAGGCCAGACAGTATTTGCTTTCCTGTTTCCAGAGTGCTGGCTTTCGGGCTGCTAATTCGTCGAGCAGATATTGACACAACATTGGCATACCAGGAGGTGGGAATGCTGTGCATATCAATACATTTTTTTTCTTTATTATAAGAAAAGAAATGCGACACCATGTTATTACCAGCAGAGATATGTTCCAGCCTTGCTTCAATATCGCTTCGGCATACATATAATGCTGGCAATTTTTTTAATGCCGTAGTTTGAGATTCTCCGGTAGTCGTGCGTGCCTGATTCTCCAGCTTGGTAATATCAGCGGCAAGCTGGCTCATGCCAGTGCGAGAGTAAATCAACCGATTGATTTCTTTTTCGTAATAATACATGTTTGGACTGCTGATAACGCGCGCGGCTTTTCGTGCTGCCAGCAATTCCGGCAAGCTGGTTTGTTCGCTAATCTCAGTTTGTTGCACCAATACGATTGCTTTGATGATTTTATTTCGGGCTTCTTCTTTTTGCTGTAACTCACGCTGTCTGACTGTTAATCGTTCTTCCCAGTAAGGGTAAGTATGTTTCAGCGTAATGCCCATGGCATCCGTAAATTTTTTATAGCTTTGATAAAGGCAGTCAAAATTTTCCTGAATGGCTGGATTATTAATATCGAATCGGCTGTTTACTATATCCAGAAACAAAGCCATTTCAACCATGATAGGTTCAATACCGCTTAAAATTAATTTAATCAATACCTGCAATTCAACCGCGGTGATTTGTTTGATGCTTTCAATGTTAATTGACTGTAACTCTTTGAGAGCCTGGCCAAGATCCTGGCATACGTCAAGTACATGCAATTCGTGATGATTAACAGTGCGCTCGACTTTAAGCAATGCGGCTTTAAAGCGCGACATGATGTTCGCTGCGTGCAATAAATTTTGCGCCGTAGGATCATCCGTACTATCTTCTTTGTAAACGCCAGTTAATGGGTCAGAAGTGATGGTGTCACTTTTGGTTTGCAAAAGCGCGTCTAAACGTTTTTTTAAATCATCGATAGAACCACAAACCGCTTTGGTTGCGATAGAGAGTGTTTTTGAATTCAATGGCGTATTATTTGTTGCGGAAGCTGTTACTGTTACTGGTGGTGCTGGCTCATGCTCCAGTTGCGGTGCGTCATTATCTTCTTCAGGTAATAACTGCATCACGCGAATATGTTTGATAAATGGCTGCAGGTTTTTACTGATAGCGCCGTATAAGTCTAATGTGGAATCTAATAATGCATGATTAACAGTGCTGAGAGCGCCAGCTTCTGATTTGAAACGGGAAAGATAATACGAAAGATTGCGACTATGAAATTTGAATTCAGTAATGAGCCTGGAGCGTTGGTATAAATAATTGCCGAGAAATGAAACATAGTTGATAGAAGTCGTTAACCAACTATTAGACTGCATGTAATTGGACATTGATGATATCAGCGGTGGATTCATATTTTCCACCGTGGTGAGCAAGCTGATCAGACATTTCGTAATATTAATTAGCGTGGAATCACCAGCGTTAATTTTATACGTACCATCAGATTGTCTTGATTGATTAAAAGTTTCGATGGTTTTGGTATCGAATAATCCGGAGTGTTTGATGAATTCCGCAAGCTGTTCGCGCATGCGACTGACATAAGCTTCCCAGGAAAAATTTAATGCGGGAGGCTGGCCATCGAGCCAGTGAAAAAATTCTTGATTGGTTAGTAAGTATTCATTCCTTATGTTCATGCGCCCATCCTCATTAGGTGTTAGAGTATAGAATGAAAAAAATATGTCGTCTATGAAGAGCTGGGGTCAGACGCTATAATGTCCGGAAACAAACCTATTTGAGACCAACATGACAAAAAGACATATTGTGATCGCTACTCGCGAAAGTCCGCTCGCGCTGTGTCAGGCTGAAATCATCAAGACTCAGCTGCAATTACATCATCCACATTTATCTGTGGATTTGCTTGGTATTACTACACAGGCGGATAAAAGGCTGGATGTAAAACTGATTGAAATTGGCGGCAAAGGATTATTTGTCAAAGAATTGGAAGAAGCATTGTTGGATGGACGCGCGGACATTGCTGTGCATTCGATGAAAGATATGCCAATGATGTTACCTGAAGGGCTTGTGTTGCCGGTTATCTGTCAACGTGAAGAACCGCGCGATGTGTTTGTTTCTAATCGTTACCGCTCGCTCGCTGAATTGCCGACAGGTGCCACCTTAGGTACATCAAGTTTGCGTCGGCAAACGCAATTGATGGCACTGCGACATGACATAGAATTTAATATGCTGCGCGGTAATATCAACACGCGTTTGCAGCGACTGGATGACGGAGCTTTTGATGCTATTATTCTTGCTGCGGCTGGATTGAAACGTCTGGGCTTGGGTTCCAGAATAAGTAGTTATCTTTCCGCCGAACAAGTACTGCCGTCTGCGGGACAGGGCGCATTAGGTATTGAATGCCGGCAGGATGATCAACACACTATCGATTTGATTTCACCATTAAATGATACAGTAACAAGTCAATGTGTCAGTGCAGAGCGGGCTTTATGTCGACGTATAGGTGGGGGATGTTCTGTACCAGTAGCAGCATACGCGCAAGTTCATCATAATGAATTGCATTTACGCGGTCTGGTGGCGAACCGTGATGGCACGCGCATTTTGCGTGCACACTTGACTGGCAGTGCTGATCATGCGGACAGTATTGGCACACGTGTGGCAGAGGAATTAATTCAACAGGGCGCTGAGAAAATATTACGGACGTTTAATGTCATATAATTTAACAGGGATGTCGGTATTGGTAACCCGTCCTGAACCGCAGGGTTCAGAACTATGTCGTTTGATCAAAAGTTGTGGTGGCGATGCAGTGAATTTTCCTGTCATTGAATTCGCACCGCCACCGGCCATGAATACATTCACCGCAGCAGTGACTGAGCTGGGTGAGCAGGATTTATTGATTTTTAATAGTCCACGCTCGGTCATCGCCAGTGTTCCAACGATCAGACAGTATTGGCCATATTTTCCACCGCAAGTACGGTTCGCAGCGGTAGGTGAAGGCACAGCACGGGCATTACGTGAAGCAGGTTATAATGTTCATATTGTGCCCACTAATGAATGGAGCAGCGAAAGCCTGCTGGATTTACCCGCGTTTCAACGTAGTGCGGTTGCAGGCAAAAAAATAGCCATTATCCGGGGAGATGGCGGTCGTGAATTGCTCGATAAGGTTTTATTGGAACGCGGCGCAGAAGTCACGCCGGTAATAGCTTATCAGCGCGTACTGCCGCAAATTGATATAAGCCCTTTTATGGCTCTGATCAAAGAACACAAGATTAATAATATAGTCTGCACATCCTTTGAAGGGGTGCGTAATATGAGGCTGCTACTGGGAGTATCGACGTGGCCATATCTGAAAGAGGTGCCACTGGTGGTAGTCAGTGAACGGATAAAAATACTTGCACGCGATTTGGGTTTTCAGACAATATGGGTATCCCGTAATGCCAGCCAGAAAGCCATTCTGGAATCACTCGCAAATATGAGGTAATGATATGACCGATCAAAATACAGATGTTGAGAATGAAGCAGAATCACATGGTTCAAGACGAGCCAATCTTGGAATTATCTTCTCGACAATCGCACTCATCGTCGTCATCGGCGGATTTGCTTATGGTTATTTTGAATTGTCCAAAGTGAATGTTTCTCTCGCCCGTAAAGTTACTGATTTACAAAATCAGGTAACCGCCCAACAAACAAATGTTGGCGCAATGCAAAAATCAGTGACGGATTTACAACAATCCGCGCAGAAAACACAAGATTTGGCCGCGCAACAGCAACAATTCATGACTGAATGGCGCGCGGTACAAAAAGGCGACCTGGATAAATGGCATATCGCTGAAGCACAATATCTCGTCAAACTGGCAAATGATCATTTGCAATTTTCTTATAACACTACTATTGCGCAAACATTGTTAGAGCAGGCTGACCACACGCTGGACAGCATTCAGGATCCAGGTGTGCTTGATATGCGCAAATCCATCGCTGGTGATCTGGCGAACTTAAAAGCAGCGCCTGCCGTCGATGTTACTGCTATTTATTTGCAATTAAATGCGTTGAATAATCAGCTCGAAGAGTTGCCACTGCCGAGCATGCCGCTCACGTCGGAACAAAAGAAAGAAGCGGAAACGGTGCCTGCGGCTAACTTACCTTGGTGGAAAGCAGGATTACAGTTAGCCATGCAGTCGCTGCGTCAGATTGTTATCGTGCGCTACAATAATTCGAATACGCTGCCATTAGTGTTGCCGGAAGAAAAATCATATCTTTATCAAAACCTGCATGCGCAAATTGAAAGTGCCATGTGGGGATTGTTGCATCGCAATAATGAAGTTTATCTCGCTAGCTTGCTGCGCACGATGTCATGGATCAAATTGTATTTTGTCCAGGATGCAACTGTGACTAAATCTATCATGCAAAATCTGGAATCGTTGCAGGCCATGAATATCCAGCCACCGTCAGCTAATCTTACTGCTACCTTGCAATTGTTCGACCAATATTTTGCGCAAGCGAAACAACAGACTGATCAGCAACAGCAGTCAGCACAACAACCATCTGATCAGCCGGCACCCGCTAACTCCGGAACGGATCAATAATGAATGTCTCCAAATAGGAGTGAAACATGCGGCGTTTAATCATTATTTTATTATTTCTGATTTTATCAGTATGGTTTGGCCTTGAAGTCGTGCGACATAAAGGCTATCTGTTGTTGGTATATCAGCCATGGCTGGTACAAATGCCAATCTGGTTCGCGGCATTGTCTTTGTTTATTATTTTCGGCCTTTTCTATTTACTGGTGAGTGGCGTCGATCGGCTTAATTTCATGTTTTTCCGTATCAGAAATTGGCTCAATATACGCCGTGAACATAAATCTTACAGTAAAACACAGCATGGTTTGTCGGCGTTGATAGAAGGACGCTGGAAGAAATCAGAGCAATTATTGCTGTCCGGTATGAATCAAACATTCGAACCATTAATTAACTATCTTGCAGCCGCACGTGCCGCGCAAGAACAAGGTGCGTACGAACGTCGCGACACCTATCTGCAAAAAGCCTATAAGGCTGCGCCTAATGCTGGCTTGGCAATTGGATTGACTCAGGCTGAACTGGAATTAAAGCAAAACCAATTGGAACAAGCCTCTGCTACCTTGAATCATTTGCGCCAACAAAACCCACGCCATCCGCGTGTGTTGAAGCTGCTTGAGCAAGTGTATGTGCGTTTAGGCGATTGGAAAAATCTGCAGACCTTGTTGCCCGCCATGCGCAAGGCAAGAATGTTAGATTCACAGCAGTTTGAATTATTTGAAAAAAATATTTATTGTGAAATTTTCCGCTCTGCAAATAATAAAAGCCTCGAAGAAATCCATGAGATTTGGAATGCCACCCCGCGTTATATGCGTAAAAACCCGGATGTTGTATGTGAATATGTGAAACAGTTGGCGCGCTTTAACGAAAGCAAAGAAATGGAAGAGTTGATTCAGAAGACGTTAAAAAATAACTGGCAGCCTGAATTGGTACAAATTTACGGCAACCTGCCTTTTACCAATTTGAATCGTCAGTTGGTGATTGCTGGTGCATGGTTGAAATTATATGGTCCGCGGCAAGAGACACTGCTGTTGTTAGGTAAATTGTGCGTGCGCACGCAGCTGTGGGGTAAGGCGAAAGATTATTTTGATAAGTGCCTGGCACTGGGGCCCAATCCGGAAGCTTCTTTGGAATATGGGAAGTTGCTGATGCAGTTGGGTGAGTCAGATGAGGCTATCCGCAAGTACCACGATGGCTTAGTCCAGACCTGCGGCTAATTAGATTACCCTGACATGTTGGTGGATTACGGCAAAAGGCGCCTAATCCACCCTACGTAAGAATTAGATGCGCGCTGTAGGGTGGATTAGGCGCCTTTTGCCGTAATCCACCAGTGTGGTGAGGGGTGATATAATCGCAATTAAACACCATCAAGTTTGAACTTTAAACAGCTATCACTTAAAATACCCCGTGCCCTTTTTACGGACGCCTATGGGATTAAAATAGGGGGGAGGGGATTAAAATAGGTGGTCAAATAACAATCAATTAATGAGCAAAACGTATGGCATTATTAGAAGTACTACAATACCCAGATCCACGTTTGCGCCAGATCGCGCAGCCAATTACCACTATCGACGATGAGTTACGCCGTATCGTTGATGACATGTATGAAACCATGTATGAAAAACATGGCGTTGGTCTTGCTGCTACCCAAGTGAATATCCATAAACGTCTATTTACCATGGACTTGTCCGAGTCACGCGACAAGCCTGTGTGTGTGATTAATCCAGAAATCGTGAGTATGGAAGGCATGCAATATGATTATCACGGCTGCCTTTCCGTCGGCGCTGGCATGGGTATTTCAGATAAAATCGAACGTGCGGCCAAGGTCAAATTGCGTGGTATGGACCTGGATGGCAAAACCCATGAATGGGAATTTGAAGAATTAGGCGCAATTTGTATACAGCACGAAGTTGATCATTTAAATGGCATTTTATTCATCGATCACTTGTCCAAATTAAAGCTAGAGCGTATTCGTAAGAAAATTGAAAAAGCCAAACGCAGGGACGAATAGTGGCAAATCCATCCCTGAAAGTTATTTTTGCCGGTACGCCTGAATTTGCGGCGGTAGCGCTGGAATCCTTATTATTGTCTGGTCACGAAGTCCTGGCTGTTTACACTCAGCCTGATAGACCAGCAGGCAGAGGCTTAAAACTGACTCCCAGCCCGGTTAAGCAATTGGCACTGCAGCATAGTCTTTCCGTACATCAGCCAAAATCACTGAAAGATGACCATGAAAAAAAGATTCTGGCTGATTTCCATGCTGATGTGATGGTAGTGGCAGCTTATGGCATGTTACTTCCAGCTGATGTCTTAAATATACCGCGTCTTGGTTGTGTCAATATTCATCCATCATTGTTGCCGCGTTGGCGCGGAGCTGCTCCTATTCAGCGCACGATTTACGCTGGTGACACAGAAACTGGTGTGACTATCATGCAAATGGATGAAGGTTTGGATACCGGCCCGATTCTCTATCAGATGCATTATCCGCTCAGCGGAGTTGAAACATCCGCGTTTTTACACGATGAGTTGGCGAAAGTAGGCGCTCATGCTTTGGTAACAACTTTGGATTTACTTGCTCAAGGGTGTCTGACACCGCAACCGCAAGACAATGCGCAGACAACTTACGCGCAAAAAATTTCGAAAGAAGAAGCTTTGATTGACTGGATGCGTCCGGCGATTGAATTGGAACACGAAATCCGCGCGTTTAATCCATGGCCGATAGCATACACATCCTGGCACCAACAAAGTTTACGTATATGGGAAGCAAAAGCATTAGATCAGGATCATCACGCGGAACCTCGTACTATTCTTAAAGCGTCACGCGACGGCATTGATATCGCAACTGGAAAAGGCGTGTTGCGTTTGCTGCAGCTGCAACTTCCTGGTGGCAAAGCATTGTCTGTTGCTGATTTTTATAACGCCAGAAAAAATGATCTGGTTGTCGGAGAACATCTCGTTTGAATCCTAATTTACGTTTAATTGCCGCGCGCATTATTAATAATGTGACGGATGGTCGTTCTTTGACCGAATGTTTAGATAATTCGCTTTCATCAATAAAAGATCCACGTGATCGTGGTTTTGTGCAAGCTGTCTGCTATGGCGTTTGCCGTTTTTATACGCGACTGGATGTGATCCTCAGTTATCTTTTGCAAAAACCTATGAATGCCAAAGACAGTGATGTGCATGCATTGCTGATGGTGGGTTTATATCAATTAATAGATATGCGTGTGCCGCCGCATGCTGCTGTCGCCGAAACAGTAAATGGCACCGAAGGTTTGAAAAAACCATGGGCGCGCGGTTTAGTGAACGCAATCTTGCGTGAATTTTTACGTTCACGAGATAGAATCGAAGCAGAAATTAAAGAGGATGCGGAAGCTTTGTTTGCACATCCACAGTGGTGGATAGATGCGATAGAAGCTGCCTGGCCAGAACATTGGCAGGCAGTATTGGAAGCGAACAATATGCACCCGCCGTTTTCCTTACGTGTGAATGAACGCCAGCTGAGTCGCGCAAAATATCTGGAAATGTTGCAAGAGAAAGAGATAGAAGCACAGGCGATTGAAGAAACAAAAAGTGGCATTGTGCTGGCAACACCTATCGCGGCGGATACGCTGCCAGGTTTTGCTACAGGTGAGATTTCTGTGCAAGATGGTGCGGCACAACTTGCTGCGGAATTACTTGAGTTGGCACCAGGCATGCACGTTCTTGATGCATGTGCGGCGCCGGGCGGTAAGCTAACGCATATTTATCAAATTGAACCAGATTTAGCGTCATTAACTGCCGTGGAAAATGATCCAAAGCGTATTCCGTCAATTAATGAAAATTTGACGCGCTTACAAGCGCAGGCGCAAGTCATTTGCGCTGATGCTGGCGATACAGAAAAATGGTGGGATGGCACTCAGTTTGACCGCATATTATTAGACGCGCCATGTTCTGCCAGTGGTGTTGTGCGTCGTCATCCAGATATCAAATTATTGCGACAATCAGAAGATATTGAGGCTATGGCTGCGACGCAGCTCGATTTGCTCCGTGCTTTATGGCCGTTACTCAAGCCGGGCGGAATGTTTTTATATGCGACTTGTTCCATCTTCCCGCAAGAAAACGCGCAAGTCATTAAGGAATTTCTTGCTGAACATAAAGATGCGCAAGAGCAAAAGATAGATGCATCCTGGGGTATCGCTTGTGAAGTTGGACGTCAGATTTTACCCGGCATGCATAATATGGATGGCTTTTATTACGCACGCCTGCATAAAATGGAATAAGGAAAAAGTAAGATTGCAGAGAGGATCTCATGCGCATTGAATACGATATAAAACTGGATTTTAGCGATGTCTTGATTCGACCAAAGCGTAGCGTGTTAAAAACGCGCTCCGATGTGACGTTAGAACGCGAATTTCGCTTCAAGCATACACAGACAACGTGGCAGGGTGTTCCCATTATTGCTGCTAATATGGACCACACTGGCACGTTCAATATGGCCAAAGCCCTTTCTGAACACAAATTATTAACCGCGCTGGACAAATTTATCCCGCTAGAAGAGTGGCGTGCTGTCGCGAAAAAGAGTCCTGAAGTTTTTTCTTCATGTTGGGTATCGTTAGGTATTGCCGATACAGAGTTCGTCAAACTGGATGAAATCATGAAGTCGTATGATATGCATTTCATTTGCCTTGATGTGGCTAACGGCTATACAGAGCGTTTTGTATCTTGTCTGGAAATGCTGCGCGAAAAATATCCCAAGTCTGTGATCATGGCTGGCAATGTCGTCACCGGCGAAATGGTGGAAGAACTGATTCTGTCTGGCGCTGACATTGTAAAAATCGGTATTGGCCCTGGTTCCGTTTGTACAACGCGCGAAAAAACAGGCGTAGGTTATCCGCAATTATCTGCGATCATTGAATGTGCGGACGCAGCGCATGGTTTAGGCGGTCTTGTTTGTGCTGATGGCGGTTGCGTCACACCTGGCGATGTCGCAAAAGCATTCGCCGCTGGTGCAGATTTTGTCATGTTAGGAGGTATGCTCGCTGGACATGATGAAGGCTTAGGCGAAGTTATCGAAGATAACGGCAAAAAATTTAAACGCTTTTATGGCATGAGTTCAGCGGAAGCGATGGAACGTCATCATGGTACGGTGGCAGATTATCGCTCAAGTGAAGGACGCTCTGTGAATGTTCCTTACCAAGGCCCAGTCAAAAATACCATTCTCGATATTCTTGGTGGAATACGATCCACTTGCACTTATGTTGGTGCGCACAGGTTAAAAGAATTATCAAAACGTACAACATTTATACGTGTTGCGCGACAGTTGAACGAATCGCTCGTGCAATATGATGTAGGCAAGAAATAATTTTTTTGGTTTCTTGGGGTCAGACGCTATGGAACATTGTTCAAGTTCCACAGCGTCTGACCCCAGAATTGCAGAGTTAAAATTTACACACTTTTACCTCATATTGCTCACAAACTACTTCTGATATATCATCTGCCACACTTCGTATCTGATAACGCGCATTGCGCTATTCACGGAAGCACAGGTAGAAGGAGTTGTGTCTGAGTACAAAAAATTCAGACATGCCCTTTCTCGAAATAAATCCGTAGAGAATCGGTAAAAGGATTGAACTCAACAATTCAGAAAAAACAGGAGAGTGAATATGTTGAAAAAAATTCTGTTAGCGAGTTCTATCTTAGCTGCTACTTCCACAATCGCTGCTGCAAATCCAGCTCCTTATGTTGGTGCCAGCATTGGTGTGATTGCTAACACCAGCGACAGCGCTGCTTACGGCAAAAACGGTAACACTAGCTTAACTTCGATGGCGAACTATCGTGGCGTGCCATTTGATGTATTTGCCGGTTACGGTGGTGTGATCAATGAAAACTTTTATCTGGCGGGTGAAGTCACCGGAACACTCGGTACCGCTGATATTTCCGATAACAACCGCGTGAAGACAAGCTATGGCTACGGCGCTAGCATTCTTCCAGGCTTGATGTTAAGCGACCATACGCTGGCATTCTTGCGTGCGGGTGTTGTGAGATCGCATTTCTCAAACGCGGACAAGAGCAAGACCGGCGGTGAAGCTGGCCTTGGCATGCAAACAACCTTGACCCAAAACATCGATATTCGTGCTGAATATGACTTTATTGGTTATGGTTCTCTCCATAATTCCATGGGCAAAATCGATTCACCACGTTCCGATGCATTCAATCTTGGTGTCGTCTACAAGTTTGATTAATAATACAATACACATCTCCCATGCTCATCGCGTGGGGGATGATGTTTATTTTTTATTCCACATTTTTTAATAAGTTCTATATACTTCTGCTTTAATTCCAGAGACCGCAAGTTAAGCCTATGTCATTTATTATTCTCGATCGTGATGGTGTTATAAATTACGAAAGCGATGAATACATCAAATCACCAGATGAGTGGCTGCCTATTCCCGGCAGTTTAGATGCTATCGCGCAATTGAACCGACATGGTTTTCGTGTATTAGTGGCGACCAATCAATCTGGCGTCGCGCGTGGTTTATATGATTTGCATACGTTAGACGAAATCCATGAAAAATTAATGCATGAGTTGGCGACAGTCGGTGGTTATGTAGACGAGATTTTTTTCTGCCCGCATCACCCAGACGAAAAATGTTTTTGCCGCAAACCTAAACCAGGTATGTTTTATCAAATTCAGGAAAAGTATCCGGTTAATTTTGACGAAGTATATTTCATCGGTGATTCGTTCATTGATGTGCAAGCCGCGCAAACAGTAGGTTGCATGCCGTTATTAGTATTAACGGGCAAAGGCACAAAATCACTGGAATGCTATCCAGAATTGTTAAACGTTCCAAATTTTCCAGATTTGGCGAGGGCAGTTGAATATGTTATTGCAAGACAGAGAAAGCATGACAAATAAAAAGCATTATTCCCAATTCAATATGTTTGTGCGCTCACTATTATTTACGATTACTTCGTCGATGTTTATTTTCTTTTACAGTTTTATCACGTTAGCGTCCATGTTGTTTCCGATGCGATATCGCTATCCAGTGATCAGACTTTTTATGAGTACTTATCTCCGTATTTTAACGGTGATTTGTCATATTGATTGTAAAATTGAAGGTTTGGAAAACATACCAAAAGACCAAAATGGAATTGTGTTATGCAAACATCAATCCACTTGGGAAACTTTTTTATTACCGACTCTTTTTGATAAATTCGCAGTCATCTCCAAGCGTGAATTATTGTGGGTACCGTTTTTTGGGTGGGGATTAGCATCGTCAGATCCAATTACCATTAATCGTAAAAACAAAACCTCCGCGATGCAGCAAATTATCGAGAAAGGCACGCGTTGTTTGCAAGATGGCCGCTGGATATTTATTTTTCCGGAAGGTACACGCACCGCATCAGGAAAAGTGGGCGATTATAAATTAGGTGGGCCACGTTTGGCGGCGACTACTGGATATCCGGTGTTGCCGATTGCGCATAACGCGGGACGTTTTTGGCCGCGGCGTAAATTTATTAAACGTCCGGGGACGATTACAATGGTGATAGGGCCGTTGATTGAAACCAAGGGACGTAAAGCTGAGGAAGTGCTGGCGGATGCGAAAGGTTGGATTGAAGAAACGATGATCAGGATCGACCGTTAATAAAAATTCTGGTGGATTACGGCAAAAAGCGCCTAATCCACCCTACGTCAGAGTAAGGTGCGCGATGTAGGGTGGATTAGGCGTTTTTTGCCGTAATCCACCAGAATGCAGTAATAAAATTAAGCTAAATCCTTATTATCTTGTACCTGCTTAGCCTCTGCCTCGTCAATAAACCCACCTGTCAGCAAACTATTACTCGCACACCTTCTCTTATGCTTCACACAACTAGCCATAGGCGCATCTGGAGAAATAATATTCTCTAAAAATGAATACGGCACCAACACTGTCTGAAACCCTTGAATCGCCGGTGCGACTTTGTAAGTGTCAAACGTAATCAGCAAACCATTCGCTTTAATATTCCAGTTAGCGTAATTTTCTGCTGTTGGCGCAGTGCCACTACTAACCAGGTCTTTACTACCCTTCAAGCGTTGTGACAACACTTGAAAGCAATACCCGGAAATAGTCTGCAAATAATTACTATCCGCATTAAACAAATCACCAAGTTGTATTTCTTGCCCGGTATCAACATTGTAATTAATGACATGATGATAATTATAAGGTTGCGACGCATTAGTCATATAACCCTGCGCAGTAAAGCGCACACTAATAATATGACTCTTGCCAGTTTTCAGAAACGAAGTGTCGTAATCAATATAAAGATTATTGCTGGTTTTAGTTTTTGTCGCCGTCTTTTGTGATGGCGTATGCATCTTCAGTGAATTTTGAAAATTACTAATGTCAGTTTGAATCAGCTGCGAAACCAGATCATTAAAATGACTAACGCCGTCATTATCAGTGTCGCTCGCCAGTTGCGGATAAACTGTTTTGACCACGATGCGCGGTTTGAGGTATTGGAACTTCAGCGCCGAAACCATATCAACATCATCATAAAGATTATATGTTGGCGTGTGATCAATACTTTTTTCCGCCAGCGTATCATCGTCAGAATCGCTAGACTGATCTGATCCATCATCCTGGGCATGAGAAACAGCGGGTGTTAGCGCGCACAGCCAAACGGCAAAACTTAAGACCACCATTTTGCGCCAGGCTGGATTATTGAATAACGGCATATATACGTCCTTTATCTGGAGTCACTCATACGTTGCGCAAATTTGGGGCTGGCATAACAGTTTTTGCCTATCACCTTGGTATCGATAATGGTGCCGGAGCGGTCTGCGGTGAATGTCGCGCTGCAAGTATGTGAATTAAGGCCACGGTTGCCACCGTTAGCGTTTAACGCCGAAGAAGTGCGGGAAACAATGTTTGTATTGTACACATAAGTGACAGTATGGTTAGGGCCAGAATATCTGTTATCTGGTCTGCCCCAGTGGTGATGGAGTGTGTTAATATTTCCACCGCGCCAGCTTTGTACAGTTTGTGTATAATAATTGCCCATTGGAGTGGTACAGGCGGCGAGTAGTGCGATTAATACTGATACGAAAATAAAACGCATGAATGGTCATCCTTGTTTACTTATTGATATATCAGCGATTTTTTCGCTGATTGTACGCGATGTTTGGTGTTCCAGGAGGGGGGAGTCGCGGTTTACCCCTGTGGTTAGGATAGAAAATTTTTGCGGTACTGAAAAGCGATAAATTTTATGAAACTGGCATTTTGTCTGTTCAAATATTTTCCATTTGGCGGTTTGCAACGCGACTTTTTGCATATTGCCAAAGTGTGCCGACAGCGCGGACATGAAATCCATGTGTTTACCATGGGCTGGGAAGGTGAGCCTGAACCGGGTTTTAACCTCCATCTTATCGAGGCGGACGGCTGGCAGAACCATACTCGTAGCCGCTCTTTTGCCGCCAAAGTCCAAGCCAGACTGGCACAGGAACACTTTGACCTTACTATTGGTTTCAACAAAATGCCGTTTTTGGACATGTATTACGCCGCTGATGTGTGTTACCAGACACGTGTGCGCGAACAACGTAGCAGGCTGTATCGCTGGCTACCGCGCTTCCGCCAGCTTGCCTCTTTTGAAGACGCGGTTTTTAACCGTGCTAGCAAGACGGAAATCATGCTGATTTCCCCTCTGCAGCAACCTGAATTTATGCGTTTCTATCAGACCGAATCAGAGCGCTTTCATCTGCTCCCACCAGGAATAGCCAGAGATAGAATGGCGCCGCCCAATAAGTGTGAAATCCGTCAGACAGTGCGGGAATCCTGGCAGATTAAGACAAACGATTTGTTATTACTGATGGTGGGTTCCGGATTCAAGACGAAAGGCCTGGATCGTTCCTTGCATGCTTTTGCCGCGTTGCCGCCAGCCTTGAAAGAACGTTGTCAGTTATTTGTCGTCGGTAAAGACGATCCAGAGTCATTCCAGAAGATGGCGAGAAAATTACGTATCGCCGACAAAGTACGTTTTCTCGGTGGACGTCCAGATGTACCTGATTTTTTATATGCGGCTGATCTGTTGTTACATCCTTCGTATCATGAAAATACCGGTACTGTTTTACTGGAAGCAATGATTGCCGGATTACCAGTGCTGACGGTCGATGCCTGCGGCTATGCTGGGTATGTGCGTGAAGCGGATTGTGGCGCGGTATTGCCTTCTCCTTTCAGGCAGGATGATTTGAATTCGCAACTTGTTAAAATGCTGTTATCGGAAAAGCGTCAACAGTGGAGCCAGAATGGTCTGGCGTTTTCGCGACAGGCTGATATTTATAGTCTGCCGGAAAAAGCGGCTGATCTTATTGAACTTGCTGGACGAAAGAGTGCGCATGTACATTCGTAAAGACATAAAAGATTTTTTATCCTCTTCGCCTGAGTTTGAGCAAATGATGGCGCTGGCGGGAGAAGCATTTCGTCATCAGGATGGCAGGCTGACGCAGCGCGTCAACCTGGATAATAAATATTATTTTATCAAACAGCATGACGGCGTTGGCTGGAAAGAAATTTTCAAAAATTTATTGCAGCTGCGCCTGCCGGTATTAAGCGCGAAAAATGAATGGTTAGCGCTTGAAAAACTACGTTCGCTCGGGTTGAATGTGCCAGTTGTGGCAGCGTATGGTTTACGTGGAACAAATCCGGCGAAGTTGAAGTCTTTTGTGTTGATGGAAGAAGTGGCGCCAGTGATTAGTCTCGAAGATTTGGCTAAAGACTGGCTGATATCACCACCTTCTTTACGTTTAAAGCGCAGATTAATTGGCGAAGTTGCGCGTATCGCCAGAGTGATGCATCAAAACGGTATGAATCACAGAGATTTTTACATTTGTCATTTTTTACTGGATATTTCACACGGTCGTGCGAATATTGATGCTGACAGTCTCAAGCTGTTTCTGATTGATTTGCATCGTGCGCAAATTCGTCGTTCAACGCCAGAACGATGGATTATCAAAGATTTGGCGGGCCTTTATTTCTCTGGCAAGGATATTGGATTGACGCAGCGTGATTTGCTTTATTTCATGAAGATTTATAGCGCTAAATCGCTGCGGGAGCTGATGGTTTCTGAAAATGAATTTTGGCAAAAGGTAAAAGTACGTGGATGCAAATATCGTGACCGCACAAGATAATCATACAAATAGTTCGAATTCTTTGGAAATATTGGGCTGGCATGAATTGCATGCAGCAAAGTTTACCTTTGATCATCCGTTCCGACTGAATCTGGATGATGGGCAAGTCATCGACGCGCACAAAGTGGTGCGTGTGATGCCGCGCAAGCGTATGGTTGTTTTTGGTAGCTGGGGCGGTCGTCCCGTTGTCGCTAAACTTTTTTATGATCCCCATAAAGCCAAACGTCAGATGGAATCTGACATGATAGGTATGAGCACATTGGGAATGAATAAGATTCCTGCTCCACATATTTATCACACGGGGGTGAGCGAAGATCGTCGTGTGTATGTATTGGTTTACGAACGTATTGCCGATGCGGTTAGCTTTCAAGAAATATGGCAGAAAAAAGAAAATACTGATGCGGTGCAGACGTTAATGCAGTCAGCGTTGATTGAATTGGCGACCCAGCATGTATTGGGTGTGCAGCAAGGTGATTTGCATTTCAAGAATTTTTTACTGCAAGGTGAAGTAATTTATACGCTGGACGGTGGTCAGGTGACCTCGCAAGATGAAATCTTGTCTAAAGAAGACAGCATGGACAGTATATCGCTGTTCCTTGCGCAAATGGGTGCTGGGCTAGAAAAATATCAGGAAGAATTATTTCTCTATTATGCGCAGTCGCGAGGCTGGATTATACGGCCAGCAGATATTTATGGGCTGTTTTCTCTGATCAAGATGTGGAACACGAAACGTTGGGCGCAATTCAAGCGTAAAATTTTTCGTGAAAGCACCGATTTTAACGTGGTGCGCGGCAAACATCTCTACGGGATGATGGAACGTAGTTATGGCGGCATGGAATTTATGACTTTTCTGAAAAATCCCGATGCGATATTTCATCATCCTACAGCGATGGTATTAAAAGACGGACGTTCAGCAACCGTGGTGAAAGTGACGCTAGACCAGCGCGATCTGGTGGTGAAGCGTTATAATATGAAAGATGCCTGGCATCAGTTGCGACGTTGTACGCGCGCGACGCGTGCGGCAAAATCATGGGAGCTCGCGCACAAGCTCAGCTTGTTTGGTATTCCAACGGCACGCCCAGTGGCTTATCTGGAAAGAAAAGTGATGGGTTTTCGTGGCCAGTCTTATTTTGTTTCTGAATATGTTTCCGGCGGTCATGCTGGTGAATACTTCGCACGTGTGCGTGGTGATGAAGCCAAAATAAAGACAATGGCGGAAAAAATCGTTGCGTTGTTAACGAATTTGAAAAAGCTGCAAGTTACTCATGGCGATCTTAAAATTACAAATATTCTAGTGAATGGTAAAGAACAGCCAGTGTTGATTGATCTGGATGGCGCAGTTGAACATACATCGTTGTCTACGTTAAAACGCGCCTGGATTAAGGAAATAGAACGCTTTTTGCAGAATTTTCAACAACTGCCAACATTGCAGCAATTATTTAAAAAGGTTTTTACGGAGAGACGTTAATTATCTTAATAAGGAGTATTCATGCAGGGATTGCGGAATAAACACCTATTCAAACAAGCTGTTTATATTAATGGTGAATGGAGCAAGTCTGATTCTGGAAAAACCATTCAAGTCACTAATCCTTTTAATAACTCCAAATTAGGTACTGTGCCGCTTTGCGGCACTCCTGAAACTCGTCGCGCCATTAAAGCAGCTGCGAAAGCATGGGATGATTGGAAAAATCGCACAGCCAAAGAACGCGCTGATTTGCTGCGCGAATGGGCGCGATTGATAGATGAAAACAAGCACGATTTAGCAATCATCATGACGAAAGAGCAGGGCAAGCCGCTAACCGAAGCGACTGGCGAAATCGATTATGCGAATGGTTTTATCAAGTGGTTTGCAGAAGAAGCACGCCGTATATATGGCGATGTGATCCCATCCAATAGCAAAGGCCAGCATCTTATCGTGATTAAACAGCCGGTGGGTGTTGTTGCTGCGATTACACCGTGGAATTTTCCTGCTGCAATGATCACACGTAAAATTGCACCTGCGCTTGCAGCCGGATGTACAGTCGTGGTTAAACCGGATTCTTCTACACCATTCAGCGCGCTGGCATTGGCAGTGTTGGCGGAAAAAGCTGGCATTCCAGCGGGTGTTTTAAATGTCGTTACTGGGGATTCTGAAGCTATTGGCGAAGAAATGACGTCAAATCCTTTGGTACGTAAAATTTCATTTACCGGATCAACTAAAGTTGGCAGTTTGTTGATGAAACAGAGTGCTGCTACGATCAAAAAAGTCACTTTAGAACTGGGCGGTAATGCGCCATTTATTGTGTTTGATGATGCTGATATTGATGCTGCGGTACAAGGTGCGATTGCATCGAAGTTTCGTAATTCAGGCCAGACATGTGTGTGCGCAAATCGAATTTATGTGCAGGATGCTGTGTATAACAAATTCACTAAGAAATTTGTGCAGGCAGTGAAGAAATTAAAAGTTGGGAATGGTCTTAAACCAGGTATTGATCAAGGGCCGCTGATCAATGAAAAAGCGGTTGATAAAGTGAAAAAACATGTCGCTGATGCGGTGAGTAAAGGCGCGAAAATATTATGTGGTGGTAAAAAATCTAAATTAGGCGGTTTGTTTTTCCAACCGACGGTATTGTCAGGCGCGACTGCGGATATGTTAGTAGCAAAAGAAGAAACGTTTGGGCCCGTAGCGGCGTTATTTAAATTCAAATCGGATAAAGAAGTGATTGCCATGTCCAATGATACAGACTTTGGGCTGGCATCATATTTTTATAGCAGTAATATCGATCGTGTGTGGCGTGTTTCGGAAGGTTTGGAATATGGGATGGTGGGTATTAATACGGGGATTTTATCGACGGAAGTTGCGCCGTTTGGTGGTGTGAAGCAGTCGGGCGTGGGTCGGGAAGGGTCTAAGTATGGGATTGATGCCTATGTGGAAATTAAATATTTGTGTATGAATACTATCAAGTAATAGAACGAAGAATACCTCTCCCCTTGAGGGAGAGGTCGACGCGATAGCGGCGGGTGAGAGGTAATTAAATTAAGCTTTCGGCTGATGATGTTTTTCTATCAACGCTTCGACGGAAGCATCCTTCGTTTTATCGTAGAATTTCTGTGTTTCTTCATAACGAAACAGAGTAAACATACTGCCGCTTGCTTTTCTGGCTGTTGACTGAACTTCTTTATAGACAGCATTGAAATCTGTATTAGGATCATTTTCAGCAGCTAAACAGAGTTGATATATTTTGTAAACATTTTTTGGAACGATAATATCGAGTTCAACACCATCACGTACGATAGGTATTTTTTTCATGCCAAGACCGAATAGATGCACGACTTTCCAGTCTGTATTTTGTATCGTATCTTTGATGTTTTTGATCAAGTCTTTGGTGATCTGATTTCTTAAGGGCTTGAGTTCATCTTTTGCTTGTGCAAGTGCTTTACGCGCAGCCTGTTTTTTCAAATTGGGAAGTACATGTTTCTGAAACATATCTTCGTTTAATGAATGAGGATAGGTTACTTTGTAACCTAACTTACCGAGACTGCTTCCCTGTTCTCGATATTGCTGATGATTTGTCGGGAGGTTGTCGAGCAGCCCGCGTTCTCTTTCGTGAGTTTTGCGCGCCAAGAGTTCGGCATATCTCATTTGTGTTTGTTCTTGTCCTGCAAGAGTAACTACGTTCAATTCTACTTGCCATTTTTTGACAAGCTCGGCATTTTTAATTTGAAATTGCAGTAGATGTTGTTTGAACTCAAGTACATTATCTTCCGCAACGTAATTGCGTATCATGATATCGTTGATATCGTGAACTTTGACAGTGTGTAAGAGATGAAGAATAACAGATGTGTAATATTCCTGTTTATGTTCATCAGTGAATTGATCCGCATCGGGCGCAGAGAGACCTCGTTGGATAATTGAGATTTTCTCATTAACTTTTTTAACATTTTCTTCTTCTCTTAGCTCGCTGCAAAGTTTCGCGAATTTTTGATACTCATCTTTATTTCTGATTACAAGCGAAGGATCATAGGGATTAGAAAAAGCATTTTTAGACGCTAGTAAAAGAATGCTGAAAGTGTATAAGGTTAGAAATAGCTGATAAAACTCACCGCCGTTTGGTCCCATTTTCATTATCATTTCCATATAATAATTTAAGAGACGTAAATCAGACGGATTAAAATTGGCTTGAGCAAGCTCATGCGGTAGAAAATTTTGAACTTCTTCACCGCCGACCAGAGGTACGATGCCATTGTATTTTGTTATAAGGAATGAATTAGCCAATTGTACAAATGCAAGCAAATCATGTCTTCTTAGTGCGTCAAGAAGATCATGTGAAGACATCACACTGTATGGACTTTTATAAACTTCAGTAATTTGAAATTGCTTTGCCGCTTCGACTGTAGCTTCAGAATAACGATCATCGTTATCATCATTAACAAATAGTGTAATTTTGTTTTCAGGATTTTCTCTGATATTCGTCATATCTTCTTCAAGAAATCTGATTTTGTTTGAGATAAATTTATCTTTATCTTTTTCAAATATTTCTTCTAACTCATCATGTTCATTTTGCAGGAATATCAGCCTGTTTAAATCACGATAAGCGCTAATTAAATTGACAACTTTTGCGTGATCCAAATCATTGGTTGCACCATCAGGACGTTCAAATTTAGAAAAGCGAGCTAAACTGGAGATCATCTCTAATGCGCTAGGTATTTGTGCTGGCGGTTTTACAGGGCAATTTTTCAGAAACAGACGGCGCAGATAGTCATTCTCATTCTCGGAATTGTAATTACTGAGAATGTAGCAATACAGTGATGTACGTGTTTGATTGAGATTAGCTCTATCTAACATTTTTGTGACCCTCGTTTATGCCTCTGCAACTTAAGTATAGTTAACCGCCAATGCGGTTTCTCTAACAGCTATTTTCATTAATAATCAATGATTTGTATTTTTTTACTCATTTTGACTTTATTTTTATTATAAATGAGTTAAATTAAGGCAACTTTAAGTGAAATTGAGTATTATTGAACAAATGATTATATAATATGACAAAAAATAGCACAAACAATAACTTAGTGGTTTTATGCTGGACGGGGTGGTGATGAGTAAGTTTGCTAGATTAATCAATGTATTGGGTCAAATGGGCGAAAATCCAGAAGCTGGTCTGGCGGACTTTCGTCGCGAATTTAATGAAGCAATGAATGGTTTGTCCATACCGGAAAGTACCAGTTCCGAACGGCAGGAACAAATTATTTTTGCGGATTTACCGGCTGAGTTATCTCAGAAGGATGTCGAATTACTCCGTAAACTCAAAGCTATTATCAATGCTGTGGGAACCACCGTTACACCTGAAACGGCTGCGTTAGGCGCATTTTACCGTACTCTCAGAAGGAAAATAGTAGGTAATACCGAGAATTTAAACATATTAAATATTCTTGAAGAGATTCTTGCTGCAGCAGCAGAAGCTAACAAGGAAAATGAAAATGTCTCTCGCGGTTTGAATCAAATTATTCATAAAATCCACAGGTGGAGATTATTGATTAATGATGAGATTACACCTGAAGCAATAGAACAGATACGCGAAGGATTGTCTGATCTGGAACAAATAGCAAATAATAAAAAATATATCTTTTTCGCTAATGAAATCATGGAATCAGTTGGTGAGACTAAAAATATTATAGACAGAATCAAACATGATATTCGCAAATACGAATTTGCCGCAGCTGAAGAAAGACGTGCGTACAATAGAAAAATATTAGATGTTGAAAAAACAAAATTCTTAATACGCGAAGTGCACGTTGCGCTTTGTAGTCTTGATGAAAATAGAATTCTTTTTGCTTTGCAGCAATTCGAAATTCATGTTCGCAGGACGCTTGGCGAGGAATATAAGCACGGTAAAAAGCAGGCGACTGAAAAAGATATACATGATTATACTATCGAAGATCATGCGGCAATATTATATCAAACGATAGGTGAAGATGTTCTGGATTTATCAATTCCAGATGAAAAATATTTTCGTGGACTTTCTGATGCGATTTTTGGGCTACAACGTAAAAATACCGATCCTGTAGATGGTCTTTATCCATATCTTTCGTTACTAACAAATATCAAAAATGGCGTACAATTATTTAGTAGAGTATTAAATAATAGAGGTTTGCCACCGAAGGAAGCGTTAAAAGATAATAACGTATATTATGACGATAAATATGAGGCTATAGTTGATGGATATGAAAAAACTACAGCTAATTACGTTAAAAATCTATTTAAGATGGAAGGTTTAAAAGAATATCTTGTAAAAAATATTCCATTAAATGAAATTTCCGCTTTGATCCCATTTTATCTGCCAGATATGAAAGATACTCCTGAGCATAAAAAGATAGAAAAAGCTTTCAAGAAAGAATTCGCTGATTACATGATTACCCATGCCTATGAGATTTATCAATGGCAAATGAATTTACTGGTAGGAAATACTGAGGAAAAAATTGAAGCGCGTACAAGGCAGCTTATGGATGCTGAGGTGGCAAAAATACCAGCTGATTGTAGAAGTTATATCGCTGCTACACAGGGTGATGCGCATGCGATGGCATTTACAAGACGCGCAGAAAATAATTTATCAAAAATTCATGCTGAGAGCGAATTTAAACAAAAAATCAAACCAGCAATGGTTTCGCAAGCATTTGATAAATCATATGCGCAAGCCAAAAAAGATGTGCAAGTTGAAATTGAAGCAGCATCAAAAGATATTTGCGAGCAATACGTAAAAAATATTAAAAACCTCATCGAAGCGACGCATGGACAGTGGCGGGTAAGACTGGGCGGAACTTCTCTGACCATCAATGGTGTTGAGCATAAGGTACCAAGAAATATTGCTAAAATTTACGCCCACTGTCTTCAGGCTGATATCGACAAAAATTGGAGTAAACATTTTAACGATATCGCTATCATTGGCTGTAATGCCAGCAAGCCCCATCGTTTTGATTTCTTTGGTGCAACAAAACGTGATGAAATGACGCAGGAATTTTATGACAACATCGAAGAGTCATTTCGGCGAAATTCACGATTACGAAGAATCAGATAGAAGGAACAGGCAGCGCTTGTAGCTGCTTGTGTTCCATTTTTTCCTGGTTCAATCCAAGCGCGCCGATAATTTTATCTGCGGTATTCACAAATACTTCTTCTTTTGTCGGCGTCCGCAATAAATTAAAAATGCGCGAAAAGCCTATTGTCGAGCCTGATGTCTTAATGAATGCGACAGCGTCATTATCATTGTTTTTTTGCAGCATAGCTTTGTGATGGTTGAATTTTTCCGCGAATATTTGCAGTTTTTGTTGTGTGTTATCGTTAAGTCTTACGAGCGTGGCTTGCAAATCAATCAACGCATCGTATTTATCCATGTAGAGCTTTAATTCGCTGTCTTGTAAATTGACTTGTCCATGAACCACGGCAAGTATGAGTGCATCCATCATTTTGCGTTTGCCTATGGGCGAATGGTCATTATCGCCATAAATATTGTAAATGATTTTATTTTTGATTTTTAGCAATGGGAAAAATAGATCGAGCAATTCATCCATGTATTCATTACTAGAGCAAAATAATGCGCTGATGTTTTCCAGCCTGTCTAACTCTTTTGCTGCCAACATGACTTTTTTATCTGGCACACTTTCTGCTTTATTATTTTCCAATTCACGAATTTTTGTCGCCACAGAAATATAAAGACTGGTTAGATAACAAGCCGTTTCACCTGATTGTTCAATCTCACTCACCAGGATAATTTTTTCCAATAACGCTCTCAGCAAGTTAATATTGTCTGGCAGTATGATGATTAATAACGGCACCAGATAATCTGCTCCGCAAGGCGTGTTTGGATTTACTTTTTTCCAGACCGGAAATATATGTAGTGTGATTAAATCCAGAAAAAAGTCCGCTGTGTCATTCCATATATCAATAAATTTAATAATTTGCTGCAAACTGGAAGATTTTAGCCTTGATTGTCCCAGGCGGTTTTGCAAATCAATTTGACGTTTTTGATAATACGCGTGGAAAATATCGGCTAATTCATCGATTTGTTTGGTAGTGAATGGAATATTTGGCAGGGGAAGTGGAATACTTTTATGCCATGCTTCCATGTAGCTAAGAATATCTGGCTGATAAGTTGGATCAATGTTTGTTTTTTCCAGCACCAGGCTTAATGATTCTCTTTTGTCTATATTAAGTTCCTGAATGATTTCATACAGCAACACCCATTCTTCCTTGTTAAGGGCAGGGTTAGGCAGTAACAACATCTTCCTGATAAGTTCTTTCATATTAACGATTATCACATATTGGATTCCTTAGCGTAACTGGACAGAGGAATCTCTTTATCGGAGCCTCGCCATGACGAGGCTCCGACCGAAGGCTTATATAAGGTTAAATCTCGAACTTGATTCCCTGCGCCAACGCCAAACCTTTACCCCAATTAATCGTATTAGTTTGTCTGCGCATATAAGCTTTCCATGCATCAGATCCTGCTTCACGGCCGCCGCCAGTATCTTTTTCACCACCAAACGCACCGCCAATTTCCGCGCCTGATGTGCCAATATTAATATTGGCAATACCGCAATCACTGCCGCGTGCGGAAAGAAATACTTCCGCGATGTTGCAGATTTAATGTAAACATGGCAGAAGACAAACCAAAATGGGAATGATTTTGCATGGCAATCGCTTCTTCAAGATTTTTATATTTCATCACATATAAAATCGGTCGCAAACGTTTCGCGTTGCACGACTTCCCAATCATTTTCAGCTTCAATCAAAGTGGGTTCGACAAAAAATCCTGGACGTTCAATCACATTGCCGCCAGATAAAATTTTTCCGCCTTGAGCTTTTGCATCGTTAATTGCTTTTACAAATATGATCAACAGCATGTTGATCAATCAGTGGGCCCATGAGATTTTTTTGATCGAGCGGATCACCGATAGTGATTTTTTCATAAGCTTTGACAATGGCAGTTGTTACTTTTTCATAAATGCATTCATGCACAAACAAACGGCGTGTCGTGGTGCAGCGTTGTCCTGCTGTGCCGATCGCGCCAAACACAATGGCGGGATGGCGAGCTGTAAATCAGCGTGTTCATCAACAATAATGGCATTGTTACCGCTTAATTCCAACAGTGCGCGACCTAAACGTTCGGCAACTGCTTTATTAACTTCACGTCCGACTGCGGTTGAACCAGTGAAAGAAACTAATGGAATGCGTGTCATCTTCGCCATTTTTTTGACGAGATTATTATCATCGAAATGATTAAGGAAAAAATACCGCGATAACCATAACGTATCACAAACACGATTACAAATATGTTGCACGGCGACAGCGCATAGAGGTGTTTTCGGTGAAGGTTTCCAGATCACTGTATTGCCGCAAATCGCGGCAACAAAAGCATTCCACGACCAGACTGCAACAGGAAAATTAAATGCGCTGATCACGCCAACAACACCCAGCGGATGCCATTGTTCATACATGCGATGTTCAGGACGTTCAGAATGCATGGTGTTGCCATACAGCATGCGTGATTGACCGACAGCAAGATCAGCCATATCAATCATTTCCTGTACTTCGCCATCGCCTTCTTGTTTGGATTTGCCCATTTCCAGTGAAACAAGACTACCTAGAAAATCTTTGTATTTACGCAATTCTTCACCAATCGCGCGAATGATTTCACCGCGTTTTGGCGCAGGAACATTGCGCCAGGATAAAAATGCCTGTCTGAGCTTCGCTTGATAATATGTTCGTAATCTTTTTCAGACGCGCGATAAACAGCAGCCAATGGCTTCACCGGTTGCTGGGATTATAAGAAATAATTTCACCTTCAGCTTTGTTATGCGACCACCAGTGTATGCCAGTGCTTGCACCACTATTTTGTTTTTCAAGCTTAACGATTTTAACAAATCCATGATGCTGTCCTTATTCAGGCGTAATATTCGCCAAACTGATTGTTAATCAAATCATCGAAAGAAAATTGTTCCTGACGCACAAAGCCATGATATTTATCTGGATTACTCAACACCATATCAATCGCCGAGCAAATGCCAGATGCGGTGGTCAATTGAATCGCTGACCAGCGCAAGCCACCAATTTTTTTCGGATAGAATTTTTTCACATAATTTTCTTCGATAAATTGATTCGTCTTGAGTGCCGGTGACAGAAACATAAACGAGTACCACATCTTGATATGTTTTTGGAATCGCGTGTTCAAAAATGCGTTTTAAGGTGTCGCGATCATGATTTAATTTCAAATCATTCATCAGAAATCTTATTTTCGCGCAATGGCCGGGATAGCGAATGGTTTTGTAGCTTAAGTTTTTCACTTTGCCCAAATAAGTTTCCGCCAGACTGCCAATGCCGCCGGAAGTATTAAATGCTTCATAGGTCAAACCATCGATTTTAATTTCTTCCAATCCTTCCAATGGCATGCAATTCGACTTCTTCGCCATTTTCAACCGCATTGCAAGGATTGCCATATTCATTGATCAAACCATCGGTAGACCAGGTCAGTGAATATTGCAACGCATTGCTGATATTGGTTGGCAGCGCGCCAACACGCATTTTTACGGTGTCCAGTGTAGGGAAATTTTGCATCAGATCGATTTGCGACGATGCTGATAAAACCTGGCGCAAGTCCGCATTGTGGCACAAACGCGCTTTTTGCATTTTTCGATAATTGTTCATACTGCTTTTGTTGTTTGCACATCTTCAGTGAGATCGAAATAATGCAAATGATGTTCTGCCGCCAGCTTTGGCAATAGGAACATTGCAATAATAGGGAAGCGAAGAAACGATAGCGTCAATTTTATTTTTTTTCAGAAAATCTGCAACCATGCCAGGATTGCTTGCATCTAATTTGACATATTTGAAATTAGGCTGATTTCCCATTCTGCTGACATGGGGATTTGTTTCCTGAATATCGGCGAGATAAACGGAATAATGATTTGAATTAGCCAGAAGAAACGTGATCAGCGAGCCTATTTTTCCCGCGCCGATAACTAAAATTTTGTGCATGCGATATCCTTAACATTATACGTTTATAAATTTGGGTCATATCATAATGATGATCGTGGTGAGAAGGAAGGATGAATTACGAAAATGTCTTTTTACCTAGCATTAATCAACAGATTGCTATTTTAAAAGATATGTCGCACTACCAGTTGCGATCAGTGTTTCTTCGTTATTAGTCAATTCCATACGTGCAAAAGTGATTTTTCTACCGCTTTTCATCAACCACGCTTTGGCAATAAAAAATTCACCGCGTCCAGGTCGCAAATAACTAATCTGTAAATCAATTGTGCTGGTTTTACTTATAATTTCGATCATTTCTTCGACGGTATAATCAGGATTTTTGTAAATAGCTGCTGCCATCGCTGCCATGCCACCGGCCATATCTAATACAGAAGAAATAACGCCGCCATGTAAAATCCCTTGCAGAAAATTACCTATTAATTCTTCTTTCATGCGAAAGTTCATGGTGACGTGATCGGAAGAAATATAATCCAGCTTTAATCCCAGCATTTTATTGAATGGGATTGCGGTAAATGCGGATGACAATTGTTGCAGCATGACTTCCTGTGGGTTTTTTCCCGCGTCAGAAGCCATGCAATTAACCTCCGCTGCTTTCATAACCCGGCGGCACCATTCTTGGCGGCCAGTTTTTTGCGGTTGGTGATGGTGAATCAATGATATGGTCTGCCATCAATCGTTGCTCTAAATCGCCTGACAAGGCGCCAGAGCCTATATCAGCGATGATGTGAACCATTTTAATGCCAAGTGGATCAGGTTGATCTGGATTGGCGTTCATCAATTCGCCCATAAATGAAGAACCGCCTTGAAATGCCATATCAAGCAGTCCCTGCTTGTTGCCTTCAACTGGTGCTGGCACAGGCAAAAATACAGCTCCAGTATTATGAGTGTCGACGCCGTATAATTCGCGGCGTTGTTCGGTCATTAGTTTTTCATCCAATTGTAACTGACGCTGACAGCCGAAAATCAAGGCTAATAATTTGCTGTTTTCCTGCATGCGACCATTGTCCATCAATTTCTCTGCGAGCAATTCCGCGAGTTCTTCCAATTTTTTCTTTCCGCCTGGCGTTGGGTGCGGATAAAACTTACTCATCTCGGTAAATAATTTTGTCAGCTCAAGAGTCAGGTCTTTCTTGAGTTTCAGCTTTTGATCATCTGTCATCATGATTTGGTTTTTGAACAAAAGCGTGTAATCAAATTTGAAGTTAGGATTTTTTTGCTGGACAAATTGTGCCTGGCAAGCAAGACCAAGTACTTCGCGTGAATCTTTATTATGCAAATCGTCTTTAGACAGGTTGATGTCATGATTTTTGTGCAATGTCTCGGTGACATTTTTAGCCAGCGTGGCGATAGCAGCATGATCATAGTTTTTTAAACCAGGTATAAGGTTGGCTTCGATCATCTTTTTTATTACTTTTTCGAGTTCGAGTTGGAACTCGCGAAGATCCATATGGATGGTCATTTTTTTACCCCTCTATTTTCATTCTGCTTTAAACCTTATTATAACTGGATTCAATTACGCTTTGCCAAAGAGATGACGATGGACAAAATTTACCTGCGACTCGCTCTACCAACGCCACTACGTCGTTTCTTCGATTACCTCCCGCCACAACATTATGATTTAAAACAATTAATTCCAGGTGTGCGCATATTGGTGCCGTTTGGTACCCGTACACTAACAGGGATATTGGTGAGTGTAGAAAATGAATCATCCGTACCTTATGAAAAGCTTAAAGCCGCGTTGGAAATACTGGATGTTGAGCCTATGTTACCGCCAGATGTATATAAACTTTGCAATTGGGCGGCTGATTATTATCACTATGCGTTGGGTGAAGTATTGTCTGCGGCGATGCCAGCATTGCTACGTAAAGGCAAAGCAATTGGTGAGGTTGTGTTACCAGATAGCGGGCATTCATCATCCGATCAGCAACCAGTATTGAATCAGGCGCAGCAACAAGCAGTGTCTGCGATATGCGCGGCGAAAAAAAGTTTTACTGCTTTTCTGCTGGATGGTGTAACTGGCAGTGGTAAAACCGAAGTGTATTTACGCACAATGGCTGAGATATTAAATGACGACAGACAAGTGCTGGTACTGGTACCAGAAATTAGTTTAACACCACAAACGGTTGATCGTTTTCGTTCGCGATTTTCAGTGCCAGTGGTCGCATTGCATTCCAATTTTTCTGAAAAGCAACGATTGCAAGGCTGGGCTGCAGCAAAAACCGGTGCGGCCAAAATTGTGATTGGCACGCGTTCCGCCATTTTTACGCCATTCGCCAATTTTGGTTTGATTATCGTCGATGAAGAACATGATAATTCATTCAAGCAACAAGATCGTTTTCGTTATCATGCGCGTGATTTGGCAGTGATGCGTGCCAGCATTAATCAAATTCCAATTGTGCTGGGTTCTGCGACACCTTCACTGGAATCGTTGTTAAATGTGCAGCGCAAACGCTACGAATATCTTGTATTACCGGAGCGTGCGGGCGAAGCGACATTGCCGCAGTATCAAATCATTGATATACGCAGCAGTGCTGTTGAAGAAGGATTGTCAGCACCGTTATTGCATATCATGCATGAGCATCTTGCGCAGGGTAATCAAGTGATGTTGTTTTTAAATCGCCGTGGTTTTGCGCCAGTATGGTATTGCACGCAATGCGCGTGGATTGCTGGATGTCGACGTTGCGATACGCGCATGGTATATCATCGTTCACCACCACGTTTGCAATGTCATCATTGTGATTCGCGTTGTGCGATACCAGAAAAATGCGCTGAATGCGGTTCCAGCGAATTGCAACCAGTTGGATTGGGTACACAGCGTTTGGAGCAAACATTAGCAACACATTTTCCAGATGTGCCAGTGATTCGTGTTGATCGTGATAGTACGCGGCGTAAAGGTGCCATGCAAAATTTGCTGGATCAAATTAATCAGCAGCAAAAAGCTATTTTACTTGGCACGCAAATGTTGGCGAAAGGCCATCATTTTCCTCAAGTCACATTGGTTGGTATCATTGATGCTGATAGTGGCTTATTTAGCGCGGATTTTCGTGCGGCGGAACAAATGGGGCAATTGTTGCTGCAAGTCGCTGGTCGCGCTGGTCGTGCGGAAAAACCAGGCACAGTGATGATACAAACGCGACATCCTGATCATGCGTTGTTGCATGTTTTACTTGAACAAGGTTATCAGGCGTTTGCGCAAACATTAATGACAGAGCGTGAACAGGCAAAATTACCGCCGTTTGCGCATTTTGCTGTGTTTCGCGCAGAAGCCTATACAGAACAACAAGCGAGCCATTTTTTAACAACGATAAAAAACATGCTGCCGTTTGCACAAGATAATGTTGCGATACATGGCCCGGTACCGGCATTGCTCGCTAAGCGCAAAGGTTTGTATTGCCAGCATTTGTTAGTGAAGTCAGATCGGCGTGGTGTATTGCAACAGTTATTGAAATCCATATTGCAAAACTTAGAAACAGCTACGAAAGGGCAGCCTGTTAAATGGATATTGGATATTGACCCTGTTGAAGTCTAGCAATATAGTCATGCACTGCGATTAATATAAGGACATAACATGACTATCAGCAGATTTAAAAAGAACAGCAACGGTCATTCTCTTTTTGGCCATGGATACTTCTGGACGCAAAAAACTGGGTTGCCAGTATTTTGTATGTGACAGAAAACAACAGAGATGAAAATGGCAAGAAAATCTCTCATGCGCGTTTGTTGCTTGAAGGAATGGATAAAGATGGCGTCGCCTGTGCAAGTTTATTTTATGCGATAAAAAAAGCGGATAATTTTAAGTTAGAAAGAATCAGCGGCATGCCAGGCAAAGATATTCAGCGTCTGAAAGCTAATTATTATATAAAATCATTTCGTTTATATTCTAAAGAAGTAACCACTTTATTAAATCTGCTCGAAAGCAAAATGACAGATAACGGTTGTGCGGAGGCAAAGGAAGCAGATCTGTATGACATATTTGCACAATCATTATTGAGCGCGCGCAATACATTGTATGTGCCGCAAACACTCAATCATTTTTTCCAGGAATATGATAGTTGCAAAGATGAATATGGTATGAGTCATATTATTGTGCGGCCACCGCGAACTTGTTCTTCTGTGCAAGAGCAGCTGAGATGTATGGATGAGGTAAGTGCAAAAGTCGAAGAAGAATCGCGTCTTTACGTTTTACGTTAACTGTACTAATTGCTCTCCTCCAGAGTGACTGGAGGAGAGAAGATAAATTGGCAAATTTATTTCTTCATAAACGTTGACATTATCTCGATCGGAATCGGGAAAATAATCGTTGAATTTTTTTCTTCACTGATGCTGGACAAGGTTTGCAGATAGCGTAATTGCAATGCCTGTGGTTCTTGTGCCAGTACCTGCGCTGCTTCCAACAATTTATGTGATGCTTGTAATTCACCATCAGCGTGAATGACTTTCGCGCGGCGGCCGCGTTCTGCTTCTGCTTGCGCGGCGATGGCGCGTACCATGTTTTCATTCAAATCAATTTGTTTGATTTCCACCATGCGATTTTGATGCCCCATGCATCGGTATGTTCATCTAGTATTTTCTGTATGTCAGTATTCAGTTTGGTGCGTTCCGCTAACATTTCATCAAGTTCATGTTGTCCTAACACAGAGCGCAATGTCGTTTGCGCGAGCTGGCTAACTGCGGCGTAATAATTTTCTACTTGTATTACAGCACGAGCAGGATCAATCACGCGAAAATACACGACAGCGCTGACACGCACGGAAACGTTATCGCGTGAAATCACGTCTTGCGCTGGGATATCCATGACTACTGTGCGTAATTCAATGCGCACGATTTGCTGAACAAAGGGTACAATGAAAATAATGCCTGGGCCTTTTACTTGCGGTAAAGCGGCCGAGTGTGAAAACAACGGCGCGTTCATATTCACGCAGCACATAGAAAAAATTAAATAAAAGAATAAGAAGAATTGCCCCAATGACCCCGAAAGTGATTACCATCGTGCTCTCCTAAAATATCAAACGCTTTTTTGTCGTTTATTATCTGGTTCAACTGTTAACACCAGGCCATCTATTTTTGTTACTTTGATTTTTTGACCGGAAGCAAGATCATGATGCGATGATTTTGCATTCCAGATTTCACCAAGCACGCGCACAACAATTTGTTTGTCGGTGTTGTTGAGGACAACACCTTCGCTACCAATTAACCCTTCGCGGCCGGTGACGACAGCTTTTCGATATGATTTGATAGCAAGCCCGACTACCATAAAAAAGAAAGCCGCCGATGTGATACTCATCACCAAAACAAGCTGCCAGGCCAGATGATAAGTTGGGCTGGATTCATCAAATAACATGATCGATCCTAGCACGAATGCAATTATGCCGCCTATGCCAATGACACCAAAACTCGATACATAAACTTCAAATAGCATAAACACCACACCAATCATGACCAGTATCAAGCCCGTATAATTGATAGGCATTAACTGAAAAGCGTAAAGCATGAGAACTAATGCGATCACACCAGTCACGCCAGGCAATACCATGCCAGGGTTGGCGAATTCAAAAAATATACCGTAAATCGCGATCAGCATGAGAATGTAAGCGACATTTGGATCAGTGAGCAATGAAAGAAATTCATAGCGCCAACCTTGCGGCACGGTTTCAATGTTGAGATTGTTAGTGGAAAGTTTTTCGGCGCCGCCATTTACTATAACAATACGGTCATTTGCTTGCTGTAATAATTGCTGCGGATTATCGGCGATAATATCGATGACATTTAATTTTTTTGCTTCATCCGCGGGAATGCTGACCGCTTGTTTGACTGCGGTTTCTGCCCAGTCTGCGTTTCTGTTACGTAATTGCGCCAGACTGCGAATGTAAGCAGCGGAATCGTTCATTGTTTTCCTTTCTTCAGTTGTTAAATTATTGCTATTGCTGGAAGCAAACAAGCTGATTGGTGATGCAGCGCCAATATTGGTGCCAGGCGCCATGGCGGCGATATGGCTGGCATACATGATATAAACGCCGGCGCTGGCTGCGCGTGCGCCTGACGGTGTGACGTAGGTGATGACGGGAACGCTGGAAGTGATGATCGCTTCATTAATGCCACGCATGGAAGAATCAAGGCCACCGGGAGTATCAAGGTTGATGACAATGACTTTCGCGTGTTCTTGCTCAGCTTGCATAATACCGCGTTGAATATAATCCTGGGTGGCCGGTCCGATCGCGCCATTTATATTGAGGAAGACCGCATTATTGGCTGCGTTCGCGGTGAGAGAGAAGAGTAATAAGATCAGGCATGTTAAATAGGGTCTTATTTTCATGTTTGTCCCTTTTTATTCTCATACTATCAATTATAAACTATCCTGGTTATCGGTGTAACTCACTGTAAAATATGAATATATTATTTTAACAATGTTCGGATTGACCTTGTTTTCAAGCCTGATATACTTGCGCGATTGTCTCATCCGTGTTTTTGCATTCCTTTAGCCGGGGTGGCGGAATTGGTAGACGCGCCGGTCTCAAAAACCGGTGAGGGTGACCTCATGCCGGTTCGATTCCGGCCCTCGGCAAACAAATTACATCATTTCTTCGATCTCGTCCCGGTGGCACAGATGGATAGCGCAGCCCCCTCCTAAGGGGCAGGTCGGAGGTTCGAATCCTCTCCGGGACGCATATAAGTAATTGAATATTAAATAATAAGTTATTATAAAATTTTGGCGGCCGATTTATTTTTATTTCTGGGGCATCCATGGGGGCAGCCAAATCGATTGATAGAAGTGGTATGAACTCCTCAATATTACAATGTAATTTTTATATAGATGGATTTTTAAGCTAATTGGATTAGGAGGACAAATGAGCAATATTACAGAATACTGGATAGGAGAAAATGTAGATTACGTTAAATTATGGGATTCTTATGATTCTGGTAAAGAGGGTTATTCTGAAAAATTTCACTCGATGAAAGTTTCACAGGTTAAAATCGAGTTTGCTATACCGCCTACCAATGAACCATTGTTTAACCTTGAAGTGATATATAAAACATTCAAAGGTCTTTATTATGATTTTAAGAACATTTGTCTTGCGAATTTAAATGAACGTAATAAAGCTGGCCCCTTATTTGTGTATAGTATTGAAAGAGGGTCAGGTTGGTGGCATCTTTTAATTGAAAGTTCTTATGCTGCACAATTTATTATTCCATTCGCCTATCTCGCATTACAGATTTATCACGAGCCATTTTTAATTAAAAAAACAAAACTTGAAATTGAAAAATTGGAAGAAGAGCGCGATATACGGAATAAAGAAAGATTAGAGAATAACAAACAAAAAATAGAACAATCTGATATAGATAAATTTATTTATGAAAGAAAACCTATCATAGAGAAACTTCTATCTCAAGGCATTAAATCCATAGTTTTTGAAGAACGGATTACTATTAATTTTAATACTTCAAATAAAATTAAAAAGGAAGAGCCGCCAAGACATAGTAAATGATTTTCTTAAAATTTAATTATTACATATTAAAGAATTGTTTAAGAAACCCCGGATGAAAACATCCGGGATTCTTGTCTCACCTAGCTCAACTCCATATTACTTTCACCTTATCCCAACCAAATCCTCCAATCTTACTAACAACATAAGCTTCACCTGTATCCAATCCCTGCTTGATTGACTCAGGATGAATAATATAGGTTTTATCAGGTCGAACACTGCCCAGACTTGCACCTATTTTCAGCATCGTATTGTGCTGTCACATTAAACGTATCTTTCGTCCCCATCCATCCCGCTACTGCTTCAGCACTTTCCTGATCATTCAACCTGATGACAAATAATCGTATTAGCACAATTAAGCATTTGTGATTTGAAATTATCATTTACCGTATTCAAATCAGCGATGCCCTGTGTACCAAATATAGCATGCACACCTTTACCTCGACCCATGTTCACGAGATTCAATACTTGATCACCGGCGAACACGGAAAATTCATCAAATACCATAAAGACCCGTTTATTACTTTCATTTCGTTCAATCGTTGCCTTTATATCATTGATGACTAACTTACCTAATACTTTGAAAAACTTGGATAACGTAAAGCTGGCAATGCAAAATAAACTAACAGCATTGTCTTTAATAACTTGTTCAAGGGTAAATGATCCTCATTATGCTCAAAGTATTTACCCATCGCAGAATTAATAAGGATATTTAAATGCGCTTGTAAGCCAGTAATATCTTTTAGTTCATATTTTTGTAGATGACTCTACCTGGCTAAGTAATTCAGCATTCTTAAGCGATCTACAGAGATCTTTTAAGTACATCGAAATCAAGAAATCTTAACGACTTGCTTTAAATCAAAGATGCTTACCTGATTGCAATAAGACTTCAAATGTAGTTTGCAGATAATCTTCTGCAATAGAGCGATAGTAATCACTTTCCCAATGATCTTTTAAACTAATGATTTTGTCTTTAAGTTCTGAACAATCACCATTAGAAAGCGGATCATAATGAGAATAATTATTGCAATTAAATCCATAAAATCGCCGACCGAATTTATTACACAGATTTTTTAGCCAACTGATATTACTTTCAGTTGGTTTACCATCAATAACAATCAGGGGATGACCTTGTGTAATTGCGCGCTCATAAAAGCGTTGCAAGGTAACTGTCTTACCGCTGCCTGTGGTGCCAAGTACCATGACGATTTGATTAACAAAATGGTCTGGTATGACAACAGGTTTGCAGTAAAAGTAGATACACCTAAAAGCACGCCATTTGCCTCGATATTTTTTAATTGTCGCAAAGCATTGTTAATTTGCTTTTCTGAGAGTTCTTTCTTTTCCTGATAATGTTCTCCTTTTTGAATGGCCTCAATAACAGGTTTATGCGGACTTTCTTGGATTAGATCAATCGCACTTAAAATACCTGCAAACAATATAGGAAATCCAAATCAGATATGATCCAGCATAATGAAACAAGTGAATGATAGGACTAAGATCTGTTTTAGTGAAAAGTAGCTTCCAAAAACCTATATTTATAGTAAATCCGTTAAGTAAATAAGATTTTCCGATATTCCATTACCTACATTGAATAAAACCGTCACCAATGCTATTAATCCGCCCGATGCTAAAATGATCCACCATTGAGTTTTAACAACCTTGGAAAGGATGAGATATAAAACAAACCCCAATAAAGCAGCACCGCTCATCCATGCGAAACATATCGCAAGAATAACAATTGAAGACTCTTTTTGGGATTATTTTCGATAAATTGATTAAATGATCGTCAAAATTATTTTTGTTCATAAATGTACTCCTTAATTGAATGTATTTTGATGTAAGATTTTTTTTTAACTAATGCAGTCATAGGGCTAATCAAGTGATCGGCACAGAAATACCAAGCCTCAGTGATATCCAATTGCCCGCCATACGCACTTAAAATTTTTTCTATTCGGCGCTTTCCTTTCATAGAAAGTTCAACTTCAATGGCAACTTTCTTATCAGAAAAAACTAGAATCCCATCAGCGATGTGACCCGCTTTGCCGATACCGTAATAAAATTTTTGTTGCTTGAGATAACGCTCACTTATCCATTTGGTATTAGAATGTTTGAAACATAAGTGCTGGCGTATATCTGTGATTAGTAACTGATGTTGATATCCACCTAATGAAATTTGTAAAACCGGTGGTAAAGAAGTTTGTGCTGCTCCTTTTTTAGTAAGATGATAGATACCATGTTGATGTTTAAATATTTCTTTGTGCAAAACATATCCAGCCTCAATTAATCTCTTCATCACTTGATAACTTCTAGGAAATTTAAGATTAAATTCCCTCTGAATTTGTGGCATGACACAGAATCCACATTCATTGATAAAACATAAAATTGCTTTATCTCTATCGGTTAATTGCATGTCCATATTCTCCCGTTGAATGATTTATAAAACTGCGTCGAATGAAGCGAAGGTGATGCTGACCAACCAATAAGTCATAGACGATTTTATTGGTTGGTCAGGAACAGCCGGAGCGAAATAACCGGGCGTAACAGGTTGAAAATAGGGCAATCGTGATTTTTTGCTGGCTATAACTGGGCTATAGGCCTTGCTATAGAGCACTTTTTTGCACGATTTTCAAATGATTTTTGATAAGCATTTTTCTCATCTCCTATTACTGGTTTTATCCGTAACACCGTAACAACCCGCATGGTTGTTGTATTCTTTGTTACTGTTTCTGTTACCTGTTACGCATGCATCCGTAACAGGTAACATGCAACGTAACGCTTGAACCCCATGGCTATCGGATTTGTGACGTTGTTACGCTTGGAACCTTGTCACCTGAAAGATAACGATTGAACGCATCTGCAAATGTGAAGGAATAAATATCCTTTTGCTGTTGTTGCATTGAATCTATTGTTGTGCTGGTGATTCCATATTCCCGTAAGCGACAGGCTATTTGTCGTGGTGAAATGGGATGACCATGATTAAATGTTGTCCATGGTTTGTCATGGGTCTTCACAGAGCTTTTGAATAAGATCGGCTGAAGTAATTCGATCTGTACTCATATGTTTCAATAATGTCTTGAATATCAGATAGAAAGTTCCATGCCGATACTTTTGGATTGCTCCAGACCGCCTGAAATTTTTAACGCTGCTATTTCGAGCTAATTGCGGCCAGTCACCTTGTGCAATATCTGCAATAGCTAGTAATGGTTCCCAATTATCTTGAGCACGATCACCCAGTGTATCCGGTAAGCGAAGGTCTTGCTGACAGGATTTGACCTGAATAATCCTCTGAAATCGAGCAAGTTTTGCAGCTAACTGCTTAAACAAACCCGGTTCTGCATGTCTCAGCCGTTCCGCTTGTTCACTGGGTAATTTTCTTCGCAATGATAAAATAATAGACCTGTCCATCATGCGTGTCATTCAATTTGCCAATTCCAGCCAGTGCTTTTGCACCCCAGAGATTAAATGGCGTAAGGGTATGATCTTCACCCGTGGTGCGATAAATATATGCAGCGGTACGTGTGTGACCTGCATTGATTAATCCTCGCAATTCATTATTTTCTCTCATGAAGGTATCCACTTCATCAATCAACAAAGTGGGTTGCCAGGCATCTATAGAACGGAAAAGCGCTGCCGGTGAAATATTTGATGCAGCCAATGGTCGTTTCACAATTTGGCTGAACAAGAACAATAATTGACTCTTGCCACAACGTTTCTCTGGCGCAGTAATGATCGCAAGAGGCGCAACTTGGATGACATCAATGAACCACGTCATTACTGCCCATAAAGTTGCAGCAATAACAGTTTCATGTTCACAAACAATAAATCGTTTGATGGTGTTTGAAATTTCAGTCAGTAACCTCTCAGGATTAACAGGCTCATGCCATGATGTAATCTCTTGAAACGGTGACTTTTCTCCTTCTTGGACGACTGCTTTTTCTTGTTTAATGATGGAATCTAAGGTTGCAGGTCTAATACCCATTTCTTTAGCAAAGATTGTGCGAACACGATCATAAGCCAATCGGTGTTAATGCCTTTAACTTATTAATCAAGTCCGTATCATGGGTTGAATGGACAGTATCATTTTGTGTATTAACTAATTTTAGATTCATAGAGAACCTCCTAGATACTTTCGCGACTATGTTCGATGCGTGCTTGCAGCCATTCATTGATTTCTGATTCAATCCAGCCCACGGCTCGGCCTCCGCCTAACTCAATAGGACGTGGGAATGAACCTTCAGAAATGCGTGAGTAAATGGTGGAGCGAGACAGCCCTGTACGAGCTTCGACTTGTTTGCGACGTAAAATATTGTATTGAATGTTGTGAGTCATAATGCGCCTCCTGAATTAAGAAGGCGCGATATTAATGACGGTCAAACAATCTAACGAGGAAATATGAAAATATTTTTTTTTCCGGTAATTTTCGAAGAAAAAATCGAGATTATTTTTTCCGGAAAAATTTAAGTACTATTTTTTTCCGCGATATCAGCGGCTGCTTGCATAATTAATTGATGAATACTTTTAGAATCGAGCAAAGTTTCAGCAAGTTTGCTAGTCGTTTTTCTAATTGTTTCTTCGCCTTTCTCACCGGATGGGTAAAGGATATCAGCTAAAATTCGATTAGGTATCTGTGTTTCCGTTTCTATTCCCCAAATAATTAAATCGAGATAGGGTAATACACTCAAATTTATCCAATTATTGTAATCAGAATCACGAAAATGTTTTGTGGAAAATATATTTACTTCCTTTCTTCTCTCTGCCAAATGTTCCTTGAAGCTCTGGATGAGAAAACTATCTGGTAACCTTAAATTGATAATGACTACATCTTGAGATTTACCAAACATAGGAGAATATGAATTGCAAATGGGTTCATTAAACCAAGGAGCATCTTGAGGAAATAATTCTTTTTTGTTGTCTGGTAGATTAACCCAATCTTCAATATAACGGACTCGCTCGGATTGCATAAAATATTTGAAGCCAATATAATCTCGCATAGTGATGGATTTGATCGCACTTAACCCCCTCGTGCTATTTTGTTTTAATGTTTTCAAGGGATGTGCGTGCATATGTTGAGGCGTTTCGTATGTGCAATATCTCGCCAATCTTGGGTCATTATCGATTATGGTGTAGGGGTTTTCACGGCTGGCTTGCATGGCTTGTTTGAAATCATCTGGAAAAGCTTCATTCTCTTCTCTCAATTCACGTGCGTGATATAAGAATGTGCCTCGTACGAAGAACTGCTCATACCAACCTAGCGCATCAAGGTTTCTGGTGAATTCATAATTTTCCAATTTAAACCATTCGGGTAATTCGGATGGGTGTTTTATTCTTTTTGTCATGATATGTGTTCTTGCCTAGGCTTTTATAATCCGGTGCATTCTAGTAAATTCTTTGCTAATTTCAAATGCTTAGTTCCTAAAGAATGAATAAAAAACAATTGAAATACATAAGATATTGTTTATTAATATATAAATTTTAATATTTGCATGAAATTTTAATAAAAATACTTGCAATATGGTCAATTTATGCTATGTTAAAAGTATGAATACCTATAGTTATGAGTCACTCAATCAGCATTTACGTCCTGGCCATGTTTATCGGCGTGATATGCTTTTGTCTTATTCAAAAGCGCTCGATAGAGATTTAAATACACTGGTTGAAAAAGGAAAGCTGCGGAAATTAGCTGGCGGTCTTTATTACAAGCCAGCTATGTCGCGACTAGGTATGTTGCCACCTAAAGATGACAATATGGTGAGTTGTTTTTTACGAGATAAGCACTTTTTGATGTACTCACTAAATCAATATAACTCCTTGGGGGTTGGTTTAACTCAACTTTACAATCGTGTCGTGGTATTAAACCGCAAACGGCATGGTGTGGTTAATCTTGGGAATAAAGAATTTGATTTTCGACGATCTAGCAAGGGATTTCCCACTAAAGTAACACCAGAGTTTTTATTGGTGGATTTGCTTAATAATTTAGATGAACTTGCCGAAGATACCTCTTTAGTTAAAAAAAATATCCGTAATAATCTTGTTTATTATGACAAAAAAAAATTATTACGCTTAGCTAAAGCGTATGGAAAAATAAGTACAAAGAAATTTTTTGAGGAGATTTGTCATCAATAATTTATTCGTACACCAATTGCCTGATGCAAAACAATTATTTGAAATTGTTGCTGATGAAAAAGGCTTACTTCCAGACATTATTGAAAAAGATTATTGGTTGATGCATTGTCTTTGGGGGATACAACAACAAGGGTATCAATTTGAGCTTAAGGGTGGGACGTCATTATCCAAAGGTTTTGGTATTATTGAGCGCTTTAGTGAAGATATCGATATTCAAATTCATCCTAATGATGATTCAGTCAAAACTGGTAAAAATCATGATAAATCCGCTCATATTGAGAGCCGCAGGAAATTTTTTGATGATACTGCAACCAATTTAAATGTGCCGGGGATGGTTTTTAAGCGCGATCATACTTTTGATGATCAATCAGGCAAGATGCGTGGCGCAGGAATTAAAGCAGAATATTCTTCATTTTTTAATGGAAATCCTAGCCTGAAACCAGGTGTAATTTTGGAATTAGGCTTTGATCAAACAACGCCTTTTGAAACATGTGAAATTACTTCATGGGCATATCAAAAAACAAAATCTCTGGGTTTGCCAACCATTGATAATCGTGCAAAAGACATCCCATGCTATTGTCCTGAGTATACGTTTGTCGAAAAGCTACAGACAATTTCAACTAAGTTTCGTCAGGAGCAAGAAAATAAAATAATGCCTGTAAACTTTCTACGTCATTATTATGATGTTTATAAATTGCTCGAGAATGTTCGGGTTCAGAAATTTATAGGTACTAGTGAATATGAAGAGCATAAGAAACATCGTTTTCGTGGGCATGATGAAATAAGCATCAAAAATAATCCTGCTTTTACTATCGGTAATCCTGATACAAAAAAAAGATACAGCGACGACTTCAAAAAGAAATCCCCCATTTATTTTGGAAGGCAGCCTACGTTTGATGAAATCATGGAGAGAATTGAAAAAAATATTGACCGTCTCTAAGTTGCATTCACTTTCATAGTCATCCTTTGCATCGAAGATTTTCATATTCTCGATGTTTCGTAGGAATCTTAGCAAACTAAACTGCTCTTTTTGTATGCATTAAGATTTAGGAAAAAGTAAAGTTACTACAAAACGCACGCCAAAATCCTTCGGCCCTTGTTCTGGTGTTGTAACCCAATATCTCAAGCCTCCACCAATACTAATGGGTAATTTTCCTATCTTGGTAACTTTGGTTACCAAAGTATTGATTGGAGCTGATAATGCAGATGCCTTCCAGTCATAGGTTGATTCGCTGTTTATCGTAAACGTCCAGGCATTTGCTGTGGTGTAGGAGAGAAATGGCTGGATGAAAGTCTGATCAACAGGCGGTCTACTACTGTTTCCTGCCACTGACCATAGCTGATTGCCCAGTGCACCTATCGTCCATGGTCCTGTTATTTTTAATACTACAGCGGTTGGGCCTAGTGACCAACGCTCTGTTCCTAACAGTTGGTGTGTGGCGGTTGGTATTAACAAAGCAGGGCCGACGCCCCAGATAATATTGCTTGAGCTAGGGGACAAGAAAAAACTTTGCAGTGTATCACTTAATCCAAACTGAGTTCCCGATCCGGGTACAATATTCACCTGATCAACTACAGGCACAATGGTTCGTGAAATAATATTCCAATTTTTATTCAATTCAATTGGAATAACCGGCTGAAAATTCAGATACGTTTGATGACCGGTATTTTGGGTATTGATATGTGTATTGTAGTTAAATTGAAATGGAACACTAATAAGGTCTGCTACCGGATTAGTTAATTGTTTAGCAAGATCTTCAGCGCTCTCTGCAAAAACAGATTTTATTACCAGCAAACTCAATATCATGAGACTTAATTTAAAATATCGCATATAAATAACCCATCCCTATGATCGAATATTTTTTCCAGTCCATGTTGTGATATTTCCACTAATATGCGGAAATATCATATTGATTAACGCTATTTTATATTAGCCTTTCATATTAGAAGTAATAATGTTAAACATAGGTGGAAAACTATCAAATAAGCTCATCAACTCATCTATCTTTTCCTTATTTCCCTGCACTTTGATGCTTCCATCAGTGATAGCTTGGCTCATGGTTTTTTGCTTTAACGTTAAATCATCAAATGTATTTCGTGTTAAAACAATAGTTGCATCTGCATTTTTAATTTGCTTTTTTGGTGTGTAGATCAGTACTGAATTTTGTAGAACTAAAGCATATTGCTGCTTTGTGTCAGTTAAACTAAGGTTAATGATTATTTTTTTACCTTGTGCTTTATCACCATTTAAACGTATGCCCATATAATCCAGATACATTTCTATAGGCATTGCTCTTATTGTATCAGGGCTTGCTACATCGGTTCCTGGCACTTTAGGTATGCCATTCCGCAATTCATAAGCACCCATCAAATACTCATTACGCCATGTGGCATTTTCTGATTGATAACCTAATTGTTCTAATGCGTCAGCCTCAAGATTACGAGCTTCTTGATTATTTGGGTCTGCAAATACAACGTGGTTCATCACTGTTGCAACCCAGCGATAATCACCTTTCTTATAGTAATCGCGTGCTTTGGTGATAATGGCACTAGCTCCGCCCATAAAATCCACATAACGTTTACTTGCTTCAACGGGAGGGAGAGGATTTAAGTCTGCAGGATTTGAATCGTACCAACCGAGATAACGCTGGTAGACTCCTTTAGCATCATGGTTAACCGAGCCATAATAACCGCGATTGTACCATTCGTTCGCAAGAGTTGGTGGCAGTGTCACCATATTTCCCACTTCTGTCATGGTATAACCTTGATTCAATAAATGCAGTGTCTGATCGTGGATGAATTTATAAAGATCTCTTTGCTTTTCCAGATAATCAATAATGTTAGCACTTCCCCACGTAGGCCAATTATGTTGGGCAAAAACAACATCTGATTTGCTTCCAAATAATTCGATAGCCTCGTTTAATGTTTTCCACCAAGCAGAAGCATCACGCACTTGTGCACCACGCAAGGTATAAAGATTATGAAGCGTATGCACGGCATCTTCTGCAGAACAAAGTGCTTTAAATTGTGGGAAATACATCAGCATTTCTGCAGGTGCTTCTGTATTGGGTGCCATTTGAAAGACGATTTGGACGCCATCTATCGTTCTTGTTTCACCCGTCTTAGTAATAATATCCGTTGGTGGAATTAATGTGACTTCTCCTAGTGATACCGTTTTACCTAATGCGCCATCAACTTGACCTTTTTCTCCCTTCGGGAGTAATGCACCGTACATATATAGAGCGCGCCTGCCCATCGCATTTCCTGCATATACATTTTCACTCACTGCGCTTTCTAAAAATCCTTCAGGAGCAAGTATTTTAACTTTTCCTGACTTAACATCATTCTCAGACACCACGCCTTTGACACCACCATAATGATCAACATGGCTATGCGTATAAATCACAGCAACCACAGGTTTTTTAGGTCTATATTTATAATAAAGATCAAGAGCAGCTTTCGCAGTTTCTTTACTGACTAAAGGATCAATAATGATAAGACCGGTATTGCCTTCAATAATATCCATGTTTGATAAATCGAAACCGCGTACCTGATAAATACGATCAGTAACTTTATATAATCCATTAGTCAAATTAAGCTTGGCTTGTCGCCATAAACTCGGATTAACCGTAGTCGGTTTATCATTTCCAGTTAAAAATCGATAATCATTTAAAGACCAGACAACATTTCCTTTTTCATTTTTGATAACCAAGTCAGGCAAGGTAGCAATAAAACCTTTTTTTGCCAGATCGAAATCATTTTGATTGGTAAATGGGAGTTGATTTAAAACCATAGCATTCATCTGCTGTGTCTCAGATGATGCATCCTTTACTTGGTTTCCATTTTGCGGATTCGTTGTTGCAGTAGATGAATCGATATTTTGGGCAAAGGCGGGTATCAACAATGAATTCAAGATTAATATAGCTACTGTTCTGGATAACATTCCTTGTTACTCCTAATGAGGTCATTCTGAAAGGTATAATATTATATATAACATCATAATAATATTATTCAGTAAGTTTTTGAATATTAAAATAATAAATCGATGGTCAACCATCTATGATAACCTCTGATTGGATCAACTTTACGCTGATTTTCGCCCTTTGATTGGTATTACATTGTTTGGCTCTCTGGCAATTCGCTTTACCACCATTTTACCCCATGCAAGCCACGCCTCCTTTTGTTCATCGGCATAAACAGCGCGTTGATAGGTAGCAACCAGCTTGTTGAGCGGCTGGTGATTTAGCATTCTCTCAATCACATGAGGACTGGTTTTCAAGTGCTCTCCCCAGCAAGTAGCGGCAGAGCGACGTAGGTCATGAATGGTGAAGGGTTTCATATCTGCTAATGGTGGCAGGGTTTCTTTAGCCTTTTCTTTGTCGTCGGATTTTCTCAACCGCCAAAGAGCTTTATTCAGTGAATCAGTGTGTATGTATCCATCAGGGTTACTGGTATCGGTATTAAATACAAAAGGGGAAGTATCTTTTTGGGGTTTTAAATCGGTAATTAGTTCGATCGCCAGATCGGAAAGATAAACAGTATGTGACTGACGATTTTTTGTTTTACTGGCTGGCAATACCCATTTCCCAGCATCAAAGTCAATTTCATCCCAGCGCATTGCGCAAATTTCACCGCGACGGACGCCGGTGATGATTAGCAACTTGATAGCGTTTACAGTAATCCGAGATAGAGTTGATGTTTTTGCAACACCATCGCGTGGCTGCATGGTTTCATCCAACGCTTTCCATAACATTCGTAATTCTTCTAATGCTAACGCACGATCCCGGGGTCGATTTGGACTTGCAGCAAAGTCTTTGGGTTTTAACAGCCGTGCAGGATTTTGCTCAACGAGATGCCGTGTTAATCCATAATCCAGCATTAAGTTGAGTGTCGTTAATGCTCTTCGTGTTTCTTCTTTAATCCCTTTGCGTGTCATGCCATCTAACACAGATGCAAGATGTACGCGCGTAATATCTCTTGCAAGTAATTTGGCTAGTGTATTTTTAAGGTGTCGGTTCCAGCGGGTTTCGTGTTGTTTCATCCATTTGGGTGTAATTTCTTTTGCTATTTTAACAAACTCAATCCAGCTTTCGAAAAGTGCTTGCATGGTGATCGCTTGAGTATTTTCTGCAATAGCAGCAGCACGTGCGGTTCGTGGGTCTATGCCTTGCGCGACTTGCTTTCGCAATTTCATTACTGATTCACGAGCTTCTTTAAGGGATACATCCTCAACTGAACCCAGAGTCATACGAATGATTTGACGATCGCCGGGCATGCGATAACAAAACAACCAGCTTTTGGTTTCATTTGTCCGTATTCGCAGATAAAGACCGTTGCCATCAGAAAGTTTATACTCCTGACTTTTGGCGCTAGCGTGTTCAATTTGTTTTGCAGTCAGCTTGCTCATTCATTCTCCTTCTGGGGGCATCCATGGGGGCATCCAAGTCGCTGGCTTTGAGGGGAATATAGGAAACCATACCGGAATGTAAAATTCAATAAGTAAATGAATTTTAATGATATTTAGACTTTATCGGATTTCTTTGGAATTCAAAAAATTCGACTCCTAAGGGGCAGGTCGGAGGTTCGAATCCTCTCCGGGACGCATAAAAGTTTATCTTGCCGGCTTAGAGGCAAAAAAATCTTCATAGTAGTCTTCATGCCAGCAAAATCGAAATACCCGGAAATTTAAAATTCGTGTATCACCTCTGGTCGCATGGCCACCGTCTTCTGTGACTAGATGAAAGACTGCTCCACTTCCTTCAGAAACAGGCAATTCAATATTAACCAGGCCACCGCCTTCAATTGAGACTTCATTCACAATGTTATGAGAGGAATCTCGAACTTGAAGAACACATGGCAACTTGTTAATGCCAGGACCTGGTATTAAATCCAATGCAATGGTTCGACGCAATCCTGTAGGGCGTGTTATGACGATTTGTGCATCGGTATCCATCCAGCGCCAACGCAGTTCTTCATTTTCTTCAAGACTATGCCAATTCAATCCAACAAATAAACCATCTAGCGGTAATTCATTATCATTGTGTAACTCTATTTGATTCGATTCAGGTCCTATATCTGCGACCGGGTTGAGATGACGGAGAATAGAGCGATTTAAAAATAGTGGCTCTTGTGATGCAGTAGACGCTTGTCGGGTTAAAGGCGCAAGTCCGCGGCGCTTTCGATAAGATTCTACTAATGAACCAGGTTTGACTGCATTGGGTAATAGAAAGCGAATTGGAATATCCGGTTTTTTTTGGCAGATATTCATTAAGATCTTAATCAGTTCATGATAACAAAAATCGGGTTCATGACTGATCTGATTCCACCATGATGCCTGTTCGTCACAACGGTTATCTAAATAACTATGCGTTCTTAAGATCGATGTAAATTTAAAGACGGATAATTCATTCACCGGCACTATGCGACATCCGGCATTATAAATACGATCGAAGAAGTCAACGTCGGTAGGTAAAAGAGTGGTTTGATAATCTCTCCATCGACCGCAGCGTGCAATGACGTCTTTACGATGCAGCCAGGATGAAGGAGGAGGCCAGATTGGCCATTCGTAAACGCCTGAAGCGCAAATGCCCATTAAGGTCCGTGTCGGCATTTCGGGAGGACCAATATCTTCAGTAAGACTAAATACCAAGTCGGCATTTTGTGTTTCAATCGCCTGCACGAGACAAGAAAGATGATTCGGATGCCAGAGATCGTCATGTCCAAGATAGGCTATGTATTGGCCTCTTGCCAGTTGCAAACCCTGATTATTAGGTCCAAATTGATTGCCGCAGTTAGTCTCAAGGTTGTGCCACCTGATCCTGGTGTCATTAAATGAAGAAATGATTTCTTCTGTATTGTCTGTACAGCCATCGCCAATGATGAGAAGTTCAAAATCTTTAAATGTCTGGGCCAGCACAGATTTAATGGCGAACTGCAACACCGCGCTTCTGTTATAAGTAGCAATAATAACGCTAACGATAGGTTGCATGAAAGAATCAGAGTAAATATTCATTACCATTTATACGGAATAAGTGTTTCAGCTGAATCTGAATCCCATGATAGATCTAACGCGTCTGGCACTTCGTGATTATACATTTTGTCGGGCATATTGATGATAATTGCCTCGGAAGTACCGATATTTTTCCAGCCATGGTAAAGATTAGGCGGAATAATAACCAATCCAGGATTTTTTTCACTAACGACGAATTCGTTGATTCGACCTTCAGTCACCGAACCTTTGCGTCCATCAAATATCACAATTTTGACTAATCCGGAAACGACAAAAAGCCGATCAGTGATGTGTTGGTGTAATCCCCATGCACGCACGCGCCCCGGAAATGTTGTGGTGATATGCACTTGTACCAACGGATTACCAAGCACCTCCCAGTTAACACGAGCAACTTCTGTAACGTGTCCGTCTTCATGCGGGACAGGCCTTGTGGGACGATATTGAACTCCTGCGATTTGGGAAAGGTGTAATTCACCGTATTGATCGACCGCGGATTTCTTTGCAGTCAGCATCTCTCTGCCTAATATTTCATCCATGATGAGTGTATCTCGCTTATTATGTATGCAGCTATTCTTGTACGATAAAATTGTTACGCCGGCAAGCGTAAAATGATCCACATCGTCTAGACAGTCAAAAGGGTCAAATGCTCGATTTCCTGAGTTTTGAAAGAGGAAATCGAGCACTTGACCCCGTTTCTCAATTAATAATCGCCAACATTAATCAACACCGGATATACGTTCTCCATGCGTGTATATGCGTAGTACGTGCAGAAAAGTGTTTTTGTGGCACTATTATAACTTGATAATCTCGGTTCAAAGTATACTGGTGGCGCAGGGCCATTGTGAGCATCTTCAGTATATTCTTTTGAATAAAAATATTTATTATCGATATTAAACGCTTCATAAAAATGTGTATAAGGCTTTGATACGCGCGTGATTTGAATTTGTTCTAGTTGCGGGCATTTATCAATTGGGTTTGTGGTTGCATAGCTAAACTGTGCAGCAAAAGCAGAAATCATTGACAACAAAATAAGTCTCTTCATGTTGTTACCTCATCGAATTAATCTATAATTAAAATAACAAGCTCTAGACAATGTTGCTAATAGGTAAATTATATTATGAAGATAGATAGAATTAATGGAACAACGGGGTCAAGTGCTCGATTTCCTGAGTTTTGGGGGAGGAAATCGAGCACTTGACCCCTGCTTTTGTCGTGGTGCTCGCTTAAAATGTGAATTAGATAAATAACTCGTATGTTTAGGTAGCCAATCATAAGGTATGTTTGCATCTTCTAACATATCAATACACCATTTCCTGCACATGTTATTATCTATCTCTAATAAATTAATAGCAGGATTACCTCCATTAACATAAGGATATTTTTCTATCCATGATTGTATTTCGGATTCGGATGGTAAGAATGATTTTAAAACAGTGCATAAATCCTGAAGCTTATTGCTCGTGAGAATTTCATGTATCAAGCAATAAATGACTGAATTATCAAAATGAGTTTTTCCACTAAAAATTCGATTCTCAATAAGTTTTTGCAGAGGAATTGTCTTGTTCCAGCCATAGAAAAATAAAGCTTCATTTGTAAAAAATTCATCTCTCAAGTCAAGAGGCCCAAGCATTATTAATCGCATTCTTCCAATAACACAAAACCACCTATCAATTTCTTCTTTGGTTGGCTTGGCCGTTAAATTATTTATTTTATTAATCCACTCTATCAAATTTAGAAATTCATCATGAGAAAGATAAATCAGGCGTGATTGCATGGTATTTTCCGGATATAAAAAAATGGCTTATAATTCTAAAAACTATATGTTTATATGATAATTATACTCATGCGTTTTAGGATGATGAAGGGTAAAATATACGTATAGAAATTTCAGAGAATGAACTAAGAGGTCAAGGATGATGCAACGAGCATTACTCATGAAAAAACCGCGATGACTGTTTCGTTAATTTCACTATTTTTTTCTGTGACAGTTCATGCAAATAATCAAATACAAAATGAATGTTTGCTGAACATCGAGCAAAGAATAGAAAATGATGCTATTGATCTTAATCAGTGCGGGTTAAGAGATAGTGATATGCCAGAAATTTTATCAGTTCTGGCCAATCACACGCAGATTAAAAAGGTGTACTTGTATCGAAATAATATTGGCGCTCAGGGCGCGAGTACACTGGCAAAGCAAAATAATTGACCCGACTAAACAAATGGAAATGAATATTTTTGCTCACTATGCAAAAGGACTAAAATGCAAAACTATCTGATTAAAACAAATCGACTCGGTCTTCGTCTGCTTGAAGAGAATGATATTTCCACAGTCAGTAAATTAGAAAGTGACCCGGGGATATTGACTTATTTTCATCCCAAAGATGTGCTTACACGCGAACAAATTGAATCTAAATTAAGAAAATTCATTTTGGTATATGAAGAAGAAAAACTTCCTTGGCTTTTAATTTTTGACCTCGATTCAAATAAATACGTAGGTCGAATTGGTTTTTGGCGGTATACAACAGGCGAGATTGAATTTGGTTTTGCTTTACATAAAGATTTTTGGGGGCAGGGATATGGTACTGAGGTAGTATCAGCTGTTCTCGAATGGTCAAAAGAAAATATTCATAGTAATAATATTATTGCAGTCGTGACAATTGATAATACCGCTTCTTCGCGTGTTTTGGAGAAATGCGGCATGGAGATTTATAAAACTGATTTTGATCAAGGAGATGAATGTCTTTTCTATCGAATCAGGGATAGATAAGAAAATGTGTTCATAACAAACACGTGGCATTTTTAAAAAATCAGCATAAAATAACAGCATATTCTAAATTTAGTGATTTAACCTATGCAAACTTATGATGTCATCATCGTTGGCGGCGGCCCAACCGGCGTTGCCTTAGGAATAGAACTCGGCCTCAACAATATCAAAACCTTGATACTTGAAAAACACGTCAGTCCATTGCTATCCCCGCGCGCACAATCGCTCAACGCCAGATCAATGGAATTTTTTCGACGATGGAAAATCTCGGAAACTCTGAAGGCGAAACAATTATTACCCCCTGATTTTCCTATCAGAGGTGTTTGGTGTTCGAATCTAAACGGCAAAACATATGCTATCAGCAGTTCAAATGAACAATTGAATGATGATATTTCGCCTGAGCGTGGCGTACGAATCCCTTTATGGCTAACAGAAGAAGTTTTACGTGATCGATTAACTCAATTACCAACAATTACTTTTTTAAAGCAACATGCTGTGTATGATGTTCAGCTTAATAAACATGATGTATCCGTTGCTGCTAAAAATAATTTAGATGAAACAAAAGAATTTAAAGCTAAATATGTCGTGGCATGTGATGGCGCGAATAGTATTACCAGGAAAAAAGTTGATATTGAATTTGAAGTGCTTGCTCCACCGCGACGTGTTATTAACATCATGTTTGAATCTAATGAATTAGAGAAATTGATCACAGTCGATAAAGGATTTTTGTTTTATTTATTGGAAAGTAAAAATCCTGGCGCAATTGGCCCTGTCGATATTTCACGCGGTTTATGGTATGCGCAGGTTGGAGATAATGGCAGCGCTGAAACAATCGATCAAGTTGATCTGCAATCCTTATTAGACAACATGGTGGGATTTTCTTTCAAAAAGAAAATCGTGCAGGCGCATTTCTGGAATATGCATATTCAACTGGCTAAACAATTTTCTAAAAATAATCGTGTGTTTTTAGTAGGGGATAGCGCACATGCATTTGTACCGACAGGCGGTTATGGGTTGAATACGGGTCTTGGTGATGTAACCAATTTGGGATGGAAATTATCAGCTGTTATCAAGCATAATGCGAACCCAATTTTACTGGAAACATACGAGCAGGAAAGGCGTCCCGTTTGTTTAAATAATCTCAAGGCAGCACAAAAAAATGCTGATGATATGATGGTGTTAAGAAAAGAACATAATCCAAGCGAAGACCCGGAAGGATTTGCCAAGGCTAATGCTGCGCTTGCAAAACAGCATACTCATTCATCGGGCGCTACCATGGGATATGCTTATTTTGATTCGGAATTGACATTGCTTCAGGAAGGGCAATCTACCAAAATAATGAATCAGTCTGTTTATCAATCTACAGTAGCTCCCGGATATTTTTTACCTCATCGCTGGATAGAAAAACAGAAATCGATTTACGATGTTCTTTCAGCAACAAATTGGACGTTAATTATTTCAGGTGAAAAAGAAATCAGTGTAGAGAAATGGCAGAAAAAGTTAGCAGCCTCCAATCTCATATTAGATATATTGCATACAGATTCTTACCCTTATAAATATATACTCATTAGACCAGATTGGCATATTGCATGTTTAGGTAATGAATTAAGCGATCACTATTTCGAACGTTTTTTGACTTAGCCCGAGGGAAAAATGATATATACAGAATTGTTAAAAAACATTTGGACCTCTCTCTACGATCCGCAAATAGAGGTCTTGCAAACAATTGAAAAATTCTTTCATCAGGATTATGAACAATGCATTAACGGTGTGAACATGAATCGTAACGAATATATTCATCATGTACTCGAACAAAAGAAAAATATGACGATTGATAATATTGATTACAAGCAGATTTTGGAAAAAGGAAATGAGCTTTTTGCTATTTATTATCCCAAGGGAAAAAATATAAATAATCTTCCTATTGAAGCGGAAGTAATTGCATATTTTCGTTTTGAAAATCAAAAATTATTCCGAATACATGGATTGGTTCGGTTGATAAAAGGAGATTTGGCCGACGTTGATATGAAAAATTCCAGGGGTGCGTAGGCGTGTTTTTTAGAAATTGCTTTAACAACATTGACGATATTTATTTTCAGTTTGATCAAATATTTTTAGAATTGCAAAAATTTATTAATGATTCTCTTCTTGAAGCTCGATTAGCCAATAAAAAAATATTACTAATTGCAGGCGAACAGCATACACAGCTTGTTTCTTTAATATATCAAATGATTCTTTTAATCGCCGCGAATCATGGTCAAATCAATAATCTGATTGTTGAGTATGCGGAAGAATTCGTTATGACTATTCTTTCTCGGCCAAGAGAGAACAAGAAACTTAACACCGAGCACAGCATACCTTTCGCGAAGTATACACTAAGAATGAATATTATTCCTGCGGATTTAGGCGTTGAATATCACTCATTGCCGGCTGATCAGAAGGATATTATGCGCGAAAAAAGAATGGTCGGGACGTGTGGTCAGATGAGAGATCACGCTTTATTTATTGTTGGCTCTAATCACGTAAAACCATTAGCTGAAACAATGCGCAGTCAATTTTATGTGAAAGTAATTAACATATCCGCAAGTTCACTTTTTGAAAACGCTAAATTTGGTTGTATGCGTTTTCTCAATTATATCGATCCGAGCATATTAAACTATGGGCCACCTGATTTAGGCGAGCGCTATGATTTTGCTAATAATCCAAATGAAGTAAAGCAAATTCGTTCTTTGCTAAAACTGTCTTCGGAATTGAATCAAAGAAACATAATTCCGTTGATTAATGAGTGGTATTTACAGAAAAGATTATTGGGGTCAGACCCCAATAATCTTTCAATGAAAAATTCAGGGGCCTGATTCCGTAAATCATAGTTACATGATCCTGCAATCCGGTCTTGTTCCATCTTCATTAGCGGCTGATAAAACTGCAAATACACCTACATCCATATCTTCATATTTTTTTTGTAAATGATTTACATCTTTCCAGTCAGGAAACATTTCATATAGCTTTTTGTATTGCTCATTTGAAGCTATAAATTTATCGTGTTCTTCCGGATTTTCTTTTCTCATCTCAATTAAATAAGGAAATTGGTCGCCAATCGTTTTTCCATAACCTCTTTGTGCGCCATCTCCAAAAATAACAAATTTAAGTTGTCCAAGCCTCATAGCTAGTCTGCTTTGGAATGGGGTTAATTCAGGCGCTTTTGCTGGAATGAGATCTGGTCTTGAAAGAGCTTCCTTGATGTTTTCCTCATTTAAATTAAACATAACCCAGGCATCATACATTGCGGTTTTCTGATTTATCTTGATAACTTCCACGCCATTAAAACTAATGTAGATTTCTCTGCGATCAAATTGAGGGTGTGTTTCGTTGATTTTGATTCTAGGGTCATTCGGTACATCGATAAAATAATAGCGACCTTCTTTGCTCATTTCATCCAGGTTAAAACCAAGCTTTGAAAGTAACTCAACTTCTTGTTTATTAGGGGCACGCGAGCCAAATGGTATCCTCATGAAACTTTCTCCATGTTATAAATAATTTTCCGTTATATAAGCCATTTTGAAACCGACGGGATTATATGGCTGTTTAATATTTTGAATCTATTGTACTAATAGACATCACACAATCAACGCTTCCAATTATGATATAATTAAAGATCGTTCATACAATTTTGAGGATGATTTTATGAATGCCATCACATTTTTAAAAAAAGAACATAATAAAGTCCGAAAGTTACTGAAAGATATCACTAATAAATCCCATCGATATGAAACCAAGAAAAAATTGTTTAAAACCTTATGCAGTGATCTAATCAGACATGAGTCGATGGAACAAAAAGTCTGGTATCCAAATTTCAAAAAGAGTAGAAAAATTAAAACCGAAGTAAAACATTTGCTTTCTGAAGAAAAGCACGCTGAAAAAGTAATTCGCAAATTCAAAGTAATTAAAACGGAAGACGAATGGGATAAGTTGTTTTCAAAGTTTAAAAAAGCGGTTGAGCATCACGCACATGAAGAAGAGCATAAGTTATTTCCAAACGTCAGAGAAATTTTAGATGAAGAAGAATTAGAAGTGATTGGCGGTGAAATGCGAAAATTCAAGAATAAATATAAAAAGAAAAAAGCACATTAATTATTGAAAATATTTTCCTGCTATGCCCCGCGGCTTTGACCGCGGGATTGTTATCGATGAGCACTATCTGCCACCACCCGTAATCGGTTTGGGCTGCATAGGCTCCGCAGCTGAAGCCATTTTTTGACTCTCATCTCTCACGCCTTGTAATTTATTTTCTATCGCAATTCTCACTTTATTCTGTTCAGATCCCAATCCTGAAGATAATTCCGCGGAACTTTTATATTTGTCACGAGCTGCTTCATATGATTTCTGGGCGAGATCAAGAGATTGTAAATTTCCTGTATTCTTGTATTTTGCCATTTCGAGGTCACCCTGCAGGGCACTAACATGGCATAACTGCATTTCAATTTTACTTTGTAGAGCTCGGTCGCTCGAGGGACCATTGGATGTCAACATTTTCAAAGCAGCGGTAATGACGGTTTGTGCTCTGGCATAATCTTTTTTATTTAATAAATCACCGGCCATTTCGAGTTTATCGTTTACCGATTCGAGATTCAGAAAGTTTTTGATATCACTTTTAATTGATTTAAAATTCGATTTAGCATTTACATTAGGTAATCTGGTAATTAATCTGGATATCGTGCTGGCATTTGGCGCTGCATTATTTGCAGGCGCTTCATTTTGGCGGGCAATATTTTCGTAAAATCCCATATTGTTAATTTTTCTATCCGCTTTTGACCATTCGACGGAATATTTATTTCCCGCTGATTCTTTCTGAGCTTTTTTAGCTATATCTAATACCTTCTTACTTTCTGGGCTAACATAACCGGTTTTGTTTTCACCATTCGCAGTACCGTAATTTATTTTTACCCATTTCTTGCCATCGTGGGGCTTTACGGGCTTAACTTCAGAAAGAATTTTTATAGCGCACTGAACAACTCTACCATGCGATTCCAGTGAGTCTTGTCGGGATGTTTTATTATCCTTATTTTCTTTAAAAAGCGCATGTAAAAATTTAGTTCTGGCTTTAGCGTCAGGAATATCATTTTCATCAAATTTAGCGCCGGCCGGTAATGCTTTGGATGGTTGTGGAACATAATTTTGTTCGCATTGCACACGAACATTATTTACGGCGGCACTTAACTGAGGTGGAATATCTGATAGTATTGGCGTCGTTCTATGATACGCGGCATTTACTCTTGCTCCGCTCCCTAACATTTGTGACGGATCAAGTGGGGTAAATGTAGCTGGATCGGGTGCGTTTAAATCCCATCTCTGCGCAGCAAAATACAGGTCCTGTAATTGCTTTTGTGCATTCGTCGCATACTCATTGAATGTTTGATTAAACGGTATTCCGTTCGCAGCGTGCGTTATCTGCGTAATAGCATATGTCACGCGATAATCGTGCAACACAGTATTGTGCGTGGTGCCAGGCACCGAATAACTTGTCACGGCAGTGTTTGGATTCGCAAATTTTAATTTGCTAAGATCATTTGCCCTGAGCGCCTTATCCAGCAATCCATCTTCTGCTCCGCCTCTTTCAGCGTAAAAACAAGTGAAAGTACGAACATTTGGTGGAATGATTCTTTCATCAGCAGCCGAACTTTTACCCGGGCCAGGAACCGGATCGGTTAAACAAAGATCGAGTTTTATTTCTGAACCGAATTCTTTATAAATAGCATTTGCGAGAGAAATACAATTAATTGCTCCTCTGCTATGACCCGATAAAAATAATGTTTCAGGTAATGCACCTTCTTCTTTCAGAGCACGCAAGGCATTAATGATACGCGCAGTATTCATGTCCTTACCTGCACCGGATAATAAACCGAATGCCAAAGCAGTTAATTCACTTTTTCCAGCGAATTGCTCCGGTTCAGATACCGCTACACCACTTATCGCGTCAGCAGTCCCCACATTGCGAACTTTATCTGTGAGTGAATTAGGATCTGCCATTACGGGAGCTACATAATTATCGCCACCTGCGCCTACACCCTGAAAAAATATAGCTGGAATAGGTTGTTTACCTCTGGCTTCGACCATTGCTGTATATGTAGGAAATGCATCTTCTCTGGTTCCACCAGTACCAGGTATATGCACATTTAAAACTGCAGGGTTACCATCTTGTTTTTGTTTAAGAATCGCATTTTTTATTTCTATGAATAAGGGATCATTTTTATCGTATTGTCTGTCAACTGTGTGAAGTTGAATATGCTTATCTTATATATATTATAGCAAGCTCTTCAGGACACATTTGGCATTGGGAAAAAGCAATTCAAGGCATTGATTTTAAACAAAGTACTGAATCATATTTTCTTAGTGTGGTGTAACTTATTTCGTAACATTTTAAACAGGGCTATCGTTTCTTTTTTATTTTCTTTAGAGCCATTGCCAGACTGCCTTAATCGTAATTGCTCATAGCGATCAATAAAAGCAGAAAGTATAGCAGCGAGATCTGGTGCTTTATTAATAAGTGAATGGCATTGTTGTTCTAAAGTAGAGGAAGAATGAGTGGAAACATTAAATCGTCGAAATTCTTTTTGTAATAAATGATATTCAAACAAGAGTGAATCCAGTGTTCGTCTTTGCCACCAATAATACGAAACTCCAAGTAGAATAAAAAATAAAATGATACAAGCCAACAGATGCCTGGAATAATTGCCCTGTTTGCCATTGTCCCAAGCCCATTCGTTGCAATAAATTTTGCTGAGTATCTTCATTATAAAATAAGAACCATCGCTCAGCGAAAAAACGTGCTGAATCTAAATATAATCTGACTTCTCGCTGCCAGGGCATTGATGAAATACTTAAATAATCTTGTTGATATAAAAGATCAAATTGGCGACTGCGAATAGTTCGGTCTATCCGATCAAATGCTATAAATGATGTAGGATCTAGTTGTTGCCAGCCAATACCATTCACCCAGTATTCGAGCCAGGCATGAGCATCGTATTGTCTGAATGGTAATGGCGTGCGTGATTGGGTTCCATTCTCCACCGTGATAACCAATAACAACGCGTGCGGGTATGCCTGCTGCTCTTAAAATATAAGTGACGGCACTGGCATAATATTCACAATAACCTTTTTTAGTATCAAACCAAAAACTATCCATTTGATTTCTATTAGTAGAGTCCAGTGCGGGAGGCGTTAGCGTATACCAAAAAGGTTGTTGATGAATATAATCTTGCAAAAATATAATAAAAGCCTGAATGTTTTGCTGCGAGTTTGCAAATTGATTTTTAGCCCAGGCATTAAGACGCGGATTGATATTACTGGGTAATTGTGTCGCTTCGTGCATATTCAGCTGCGCTTAAAACATGATAAGGTGCTGGTTGCTACATTTAATGAGTAAGCAAAGCGTTGCGCGATGACTTCTTTATTTTGGCGAATTAATCCATGATTGGGTGAGAATATAAGATCAGATCTTCCGGCAATAGGATACCCTTCGTAAAATAGCCATTTTTTTTGATTAGGTTCTAATATAATTTCATAATCTGCTGCGTCATTTGCATTAATTTCTGGCAAGGGAGAAAAATTTGAATAATTGTACCAGGAAGGGTTCCAGCTAATCCCAGTATAATAATTCAAGATGACTCCGCGCCAATACCCATCAAAAATTGGTTTTTTATTAAAAGTAATTTGCATGGCGATGCTATCATCATTAAATAACATACCAATCGATCCGGGACTCATGCTATCGCTAAAACCGGTACGACCTTGCGATATAAAAGGTACATTCCACAGCGGATTTATCCGCGGAAAAATATAAAATAATACAATGCTGAGTGGAATGGCTATTAATAGTTGTTTGCCACTTCTACTACCTATTTGCCTCAGTGAGGCTTGAGGGGCGCTTAGTTTTAACATGATTGACAGATTGGCAAGGATAGCGATGAACAAATAAATAATCATCCATAATTGCTGAATAACAATTAAGGATGAAAATATCAGATAGAAATTACATAAGATAAATATTTTCAAATCTCTAATAGCCACGAGTTTCTAACCATTTCAAAGTAATGGCAATCAGAAAAAAATGAATAGAAAGATTATTTGCGTGAATACTGCCATACAGTAAAGAAAAGCATCCAGCAATGATGCAAAAGCGTAGCCATCCAGGCATAAGCGGATAACTAAAATAATCAGTTACTAATACGTACCCTATGACTGCCAGGAAAATAATTGATATCCACCAAGGCGCAGTCATGAAATGAGGAATAAAACAAATGAACATTACCAAGAGGGTGTAATGTTTCAAAGTGATAAAACTATGTTGTGATGCTTTGTTATCTTTCATAGAGTGCCAATTGCCGTAAGCAATGTTGTAAATGCTCTTTACCGTGAGAAAGCCGTGTCTGTGAAGACGCTAATTCCAAGCCATAAATTTGCCCATTTAATTCGGCAGTTTGCAGCCAATAACTTAAATTTTGTAATTTTGATTCAAGATCTTTTTCAGGTAGGTCACTTAATCTAAAGAGCCAACATTCGACTTCGTTGCTGTTCATAGTCTTAAGATACCAACCTTGACCTTTTGCGGCAATTTTCCAGGCAATAAGATTAGGTGACTTCCAGGGGTTTTCAACTTGTTTCAAGTCATAAAACTCTTCATCTCCCTGCGTATGTTTCGTCGTTAAATTTTGATCGCGATAAGAGTCAGGCCAAAAACCTGGATCGACTGGTTGCGGATAAACATAATAATGTTCTTCAAAATAGGCATAAGCCCAAACCCTGAAAACTCCAAAAGGAAAAAGACTCGAAATGACAATACGCGGTAATGGAAAATATCCTCTACTTGTAGTTTCGATCGGAAGTATTATCTGTATTCCTTCAGCCGGTATTTTTTCAAATCGAGAGACTGGCTTGTGATGCAATTTTAAATTCAATACCAAAACGAATTTTGTTATTAGCCTGAATAGAAAGCGTGATTTTTGCCGGTGTTCCTTGTTGCGCATCTTCTATATTAATAACCTTAAAAGAAAGATCTTTGAGATTTGCGTGCGCTTCCCAGGCGCTTGCCATACCAATGATAAATAATAAAAATGTCATTAAAAAAATAGTACTTATTTGATAATTAATGGCCGCAGAAAATAGTGTTAATACAACAAGACCATAAGCACAGCCAAATCCTGAAGGTAGAACATATACATTGTGCGAATTCAGTGTCTGAGGACTACCTGGGCGATTGCGTTTTTTTGCCCACCCATGCCAACGCGTATTAAATTTCTTTTTTGCCTGGGTAATCAAACTGGAACCTCTACTTCATTCATTAATAATTCTGCAGCAGATAATTCGGTTTGAGATTGTTTGATAATGAGGCGATGGTTTACTACTGACGGCATCACTGCTTGAATATCATCAGGACGGACAAAATCCCGATCTGCCGTTTTAGCATAGGCTTGCGCGGCACGAATTAATCCCATGCCTGCTCTTGGACTAAGTCCGTGATTAAACCAGCCACGATTGCGGCTAGCGGCAAGCAGCGATTGAACGTAATCCAGAACAATATCAGATACAATTACATTTTGGCTTTGTATTTGCAATTCGAGTAATTGTTTTGGAGTCATAACGGGTTTTAACTTTGTTAATTTCGAATTAAAGCGTAGGCGATTTCAATAGTGTGCGCTCGGCTTCTGGGGAAGGATAGCCAATATCTAAACGCATGAGAAATCGGTCAAGCTGTGATTCGGGTAAGGGATAAGTTCCTATATTGTAAGAAGGATTTTGCGTCGCAATAACAAAAAATGGATTCGGGTAAAGCTTCAGTGCTACGATCGGTGGTGACTTGTTTTTCTTGCATCGCTTCTAATAAAGCACTTTGGGTTTTTGGTGGCGCTCTATTGATTTCATCAGCCAGGATAAGTTGAGAAAATAGCGGGCCGCGATGAAAAATAAATGCTTTTGTTTCGGCATCAAAAATAGATACGCCTAGAAGATCACTGGGAAGTAAATCACTCGTAAATTGAATGCGCCGATATTGCATTCCGATCAGTTGTGCTAATACATGACTAAAGGTTGTTTTCCCCATTCCTGGGAGATCTTCCAAAAGTAAATGGCCATTCGCTAATAAACAGGTAATTCCTAAACGAATGGTGTTGTCTTTTCCGAGGAGGATTTGACTCAAAGCTTCTTGTAATTGTTTTATCATGATGGAAGTCATTTTCTGAGATGATAGTTACAACAGTATACTAAGTACTACCACGAAAATTAAGTGTTTACTTTGGAAATAGTCCAAACTACCATTGCGAAGCAAGTTAACCGTGTTTCCTAAAGTCCAAGATTATAATAAAAAAAGATACACACTAAGGAAGATAACATATGTTTTTGCGAAAACCTGGATATGATATTCGTTCAATTATTCAAGCAACAATAGACGAAGTTATTTTTGGTCATAGAAGCAACGAATATAATAATGAAGCAGTTAGTTGTTTGTTATGCCTCGCGGCTGGAAGTGATAATCCCAAAGAAATTTTAAGCCTTATTTGTAATCATCCCGAACTTAAAGTAAATCAATGCCACCTGTATTTTTCGTATGTTAATGAAGTATTCAATGACGAAAAAGAATTTCAATCATTTCTCTCAAGATTCAAAAAACTGGATTTAGAGGGCTTTAAAGTAAGAATGGAGACAAATGAAGAATTTGAAGGGGGTCACGTGGCGTTGATTTATCGTAAACCTTAAAGAAAATAATCGTGAACTTTCGGTGAGCCTGCGTGACACTTCCCACCACTAGAACTTAAGCTACAGCCTTTAAATTTACATTTGGAGGCTGACCAATGCAAACATCCGCAATACCTGCAAACCTGACGTTAGATGTTGTGAAAAATCATTTTGATCACTGGCGTACAACACGTGCAAAACGAGGCAAGATTCCGACTTCCTTGTGGAATGAGGTCAAAACGCTTATTGGACGTTACCCTACAAATAAAATAGCTCAAACATTAGGTGTCAATGCTTACCAGATTTCAAAGGGAGTGAATAACAAGACTGATTTCACACCTGGCCCGGCCCCAATAGCAACACCGTGATCGCCTATATCGCCCTCCAAGTACCAGGCTTACATTTAGCACTCCCTAGCAATGCCATGGGCAAAGACTATTTAAGCCCCATCACCTTCTTCGCCCACGCCCCCAGTGGTACTGGCTATCAATTTTCTCTTTGGGGAATCTTTGGCATCATACTTGCTAAACAAGAAGGTTTAGAAATAAATTTACTCGGCTTTGTTTATGGATTTAGCCCCGCTACGAGAACACTAAAACTCCCAGGCTTTGGTGATATTTAGCTTCATGATATTGAGTATTTTCTATACCTTTTTCATGATACTCTCTACAGAGTTCGTAATTGCTGAACAATTGGGATATAAAGATGACTCCAAGGACGGAATATTGGGCAAGAATCGGTAATTTTTATCAATTAGCAAACAAAGTAGCATGGTCAAGACTGGTTGGCTTTAGCTATAGAACACAAAATTCACCTCCCATTTTATCCCTAACTATTTGTCATAAAAAAGATGATTTTCTAGAGTTAACTTTGAAATTATCCATTCTTTACGATCAAGAAATTAATTCGCTAGTCAAAGAATATTTCGCTAACATAGAACATAGAATTACGAACACTGTCTATTCAAAATACGTGATACTCAGATGTTATCGCATTGAATCGCAAAAAATGGATCCGCGATTTTTGCAGCAATTATTTGCATTAAAGAATGCCCATGCTAGTATAAAAGCTCAATTTACTGATGATATTATTCAAGAATTAAATAATATTATTCGCTTTCTTGACACAAATGATGTAACTATTTCACACGTCATAATAAATAATAAGGATAATCAGAATTCGCATCTTAACCCGGCATTAAAGAATTCAACAGAAATAATTACGTATTTAGAGTCAACTGACAAGCACAAAGATTCTCTCGAAGTACGGAAAAAAATCCATACTCAATTAACGAAAGGAGCGAATCCTAATCAGAGAGATATTTTTGGACTATGTATTTTAAGCTTTATGATTACCCGTATGCATGAAGCAGAATTGATAGGAAACATAAAATTACTATTGGCTTATGGTGCTAGTTATAAATTACGTGATGGCACCGGTCACTCGGCCTTGGAATGGGCAAGAATTTCTAAAAAACTTAGCGCTTTCAACTTATTTGCTGCATTAGAAACCCAGATTCAACGCGAAATTTCGTCTCGCATAAAATTAGTGGCCGCAAATATTTTGGCAGGTCATCGTAGAGTTTTCTCAAGCTACCGCTTTACCCAACCCGAGATAGAAATATATTCCACATTTAAATGCAGTCATGATATTTCTAATGAAGATCGAGAGGGATTATCGCAACTCTATAGCAAATGGTTTGATGGTGAAGCAGCGCTTGCTGCAACTTTTGCGCCTAAAGATAATAAATATATCGAAATCTTGCGCGATATCAGCGGAAAAGTCATTGGTTTTGTCACTTACGTACTTAAAAAAACTGATGACATCCTTTGGTGTAACGTTGACTTAGCGCTAATGGATGAGCCTTATGTTCAATTTGGCATTATGCAAGCTATCATTTTTCGCTTTCCATTTAGCTTACAAAAGATTTTTCCCAAATTAATCATTTGGGTGGTATTTATAGGCATGCATTTTAATGCCTTCAATACGGTCGCAAAAAATTTAAAAAATTTGGCATGGCCACTCTATCAACCTGATGGTCAGATAGATAAAATTTCCGATGCCTTACTCAATAAATTTTCTTATCAACTCAAGATACATTATGAACCACCTGATATTTGCTATGTAGTCGAAAAACATCCCGTTATTGTAAAAAAAGCCCACGCATCTAAAGTACCCTCTTTAAAAGAAGAATTGTATCAAGCGTTTCGTGATAATCATGGCGACCAAAACCCAGAAGAAATCAAAAAACGTGGTGTCATAACTGCTGCGATCATTTCCGTGGAGTTATTTGAGAATTTCTTTACGATATTTGCAAATTTAGGTTGGAATTTTGGCTGTGAAGTCTTACAATTTACCGATAAACTGGGTAAAAGTGACTTTTTTCCAGCTCCTGTTGCCAATGCCCAATTAAGCTTGTTCCGTGCCGCACCGTTAATCTGGGAAGGGATCAAGCTAACTGAATCAATAGACTATATGACGCTGGATAGGCAACTTCCCTTTAAAACGGATTTAATGGCGAATTTGGCATGAGAAAAATAAATAATCATCCGACTATCGAATATACTGACGAAATTCAAGCTATTTGCAAACCCTTATTGAACTTGAATATTAATTATTTCACGCATGTTAACATTGATAATGCAAGTAACTTTTCAGCCATCTCGACCCACCCTGAATTTCATAAACATTATTTAAAACAATGTTATTACCATGCTGATATTCATTTATCCGACATTGCGACTCACTGTAATTTTATTTTATGGGATGCGCTGGAGTCCTCGGGCGAAAGTACGCAAATGCAACAAGATGCGGGAGATTTTAAGATAAGGCATACGTTTACTATTGTTGATAAAAATGCGCATGGTGATAATTATTACCATTTTTCAACGAGTGTAAAAGAAAATTCATTTAATCAAGTTTATTTATCGAATTTAGATTTGTTAAAATTATTTATTAACTATTTCAATAATACCATTGATCAGGCTAGTCATTTATCTAAAGCCTATGATATAAAATTTAGCTTACATGAAAATTTAGCCAAGTATACGCTTGCGACACATAACATCAGCGCCATGCGTTCCGAATTTATCCAATCCTTAGCCTTACAAAATAGTAACAGTAAAAATAAATCAGATGTACTTGTCATTCATAAAGATTCACAACTCACCATCCCCCTTTCGAAGCAACAAGCAAAATGCTTATTGTTATTGGTACATGGCCACCATGCAGGTGAAATGGCAGCCAAATTACACTTATCTATTCGTACGATTAATCACTATATTGAACATATTAAAACTAAGTTAGGTTGTAGAAATAGTAAGGAGTTAATCGCTGCTTATACCACGCAAATAATGAGATACACGTATTTACTTCTCTAATCTAGACTAGGGTATAAATACCCTATTACACCCCATCAATCTGCAAAATCCCGCCTAAATAGTAAGCCAAGATACATTTAAAATGGGTAGAAATGCCTTATTGGCAACTGGCTTGTTTTCCTGTGAAATTTAATTTGGCACATCTATATAAACGCGATAGGCTGAAAACGGAAATATGCCATGATCAAAGCTGCGTTTATCATTGAAGCAATTATTAATTTGATTGCGGGCATATGGTGGTTGATTTATCCCTCATCCCAATTCAAGCTCACATTCCCGGAAAAATACTTTGATAATAACCCCGCTCTTATGCTATTGGCGCAGTGGTGGGGGGTCTTGCTCCTTACGGAAACAGTATTATTATATTTTGGAATATATCATCCTGAACAACGTATGATGATTTATATTGTCATGCTAGCAGGAGAAATCTTTGTCATCCCACCCATCATTAACTTTATGGTCCGTGAAAAAGTAACACGGAATATACTCAATTTATTGGTGCTTATCATAATTTTCGCACTGATCCGCCTATTTCTCATGTATAAGATCAGCCTAGGAGCAACTTAAGCGGTAGGATCACGGTGTTGCTACTTACACAGCTGGATCAATAATGCTCGTCACTTTGAGTATGATTTCATCCATTATATGTTCATCCAACGTTTCTACATATTTTGCCATTTTTGATTTCACTCTTGCTTCAATATCGAATGATCGTAGCTGATTACAAACAAATAATCTTATATGCTCTCGTTCATGTTTTGAACATTTTTGATTAAATGCGAATAAAGAAAAAGTATTTTATTTGCATATAATACGACAAACAGCCAAAACGAGAGCATTCTCTATGCAGAGACGTGATATTGATAATATTGAAAATAAACTAAACGCTATATTGCGACTTGAAGTTGCATGTGAGTTTAAGCATTTATACGGTAAAAGCAACTGGGTTCAATTCCCCGCAGATTTGTCTGCTGAAACACTAGAACAATATAGCACTATTCTGAAACAACTGGGTCTACAAGTTCAGTGTCATGCTAATGAAGACGAACTTGATGGCCCAACACGCTCGATAGAATTTGATGATTCCATGGATGTGATTATCACTAAACTTAATTTGCATGTGCGTCCAGGCACGGAACTAGTTGTTCGCCATTCTTTCGCTGTCATTCCTGCTCCCACGCAAGGAGTCAACGAACGCAAACCAACGACAAATTTAAAATTTTTAAGTGAGCCCGCTTGGACCTAAGATATCTTCATTATCGATTTTCTTTTCAATCGGGCATTCACGAATATTATTATCTTCATGATGGGTCAACACTAATCCTCCTCGTTAAGAGAAGCCTCGTGGAATCGCAGTGAAGCTGCGTAAAATTTAATATTTTCCGCATGACAAAATTGTAATTTAATTGTCACGCGATAGTCAGCGTTTATTTTGTATATTGACTCCAGGAATTAATCACAAGGAGCGATATATGCAGAATAGAACGGAAACAACTAACTTTGATACCCAAATAGAGCATGCGCGCCAGGAGGCGCGTGATGCGGAAGTATTTGGTTTCCCAGTGACGCGATCTATTTATTGGCACTTATTCGGCTAGGCATGTTAGCTGCCATGACATCAAATGTGGCTTTACTTGTAGCGATTCCTTTGGCAGTAACTTCATTAATTGCTGGTGGGTTCTATGGATCCGCATACTATTACCGCACGATGGAAAAAAGACTGATCGTACAGCGTTTAATTGAAGAAATTAACGCTGCTCCTGATATGCCTACGCTGTTAAAACAAGCAGAAGACATCAACCAAAATCATTCCCCATACCTGCGCACAGAACGAGGATTTTATGGCTTTACGCTAGTACAAAAATGGGTTGGTGATAGATACGGACATATAAATGGTAATACTAAAAGTTGGCAGGATGTCAGTGCCGCGCTGGAAGCAAAATGCAAAATACTGGCGGAAGGAAATGTTGAGGAAGCGCTAGCACATTTGCATGAGAAATTGTCTGTACGAGAAATCGATCTACCACCGCCAAGATGCGGACAATGAAAAAAAGAATTTCTATTTTAATTCCCATATTAATTAAGGAAGAATGAATATGTTAAATAGGACGGAAAAAGATAACTTGATTGTAGATAGCCAATCGTCTCAGACTGAGATAAAACATCTGCAACAAAAATGCGAACTCGCCAGCAGATTATTAACATATGGCATGCCCATGTATGGCTTGGGAATGTTCGGTGGTTCAGAGTGTCTGCTCGCATCATCTGCAATGGCGGGTGGGACTAATCTAGCGGGATTTTTACTTGGCACAACAGCGGTTTTAACAGGTACAGCGTTTAATCTTGCTCTTATTGGCGGTGGCTTTACGGCATACGTTATCACTTCAATACAAGAGAAAAACAGTTAATTGCACAGCGTCTGATTGATGAAATTAATACTTCAACAGATATGGAAACATTGTTGTCGAAAGCGCAAGTGATCAAGCAGCAGCATTCTCCTTATTTGTGCACCGAACGAGGATTTTATGGTTTTACACTCGCGCAACAATGGGTTGGTAATAAGTATGGCCATGAAACAGGAAATACTCGCAGCTGGCTTGCGGTCACTGCTGCTTTGGAAGCAAAATGCAGCGAGCTGGCAGGCAGTGATGTAAACAATGCCATGCAAAAATTGAATGAAGTTTTATCTGGGCCAGTCAAGGGTGCAAAAAATACACTATACCATAAAGCAAGGGTCAAGAAAACTTGACCCTTGTTTGTCAGGGTTTCAGGCGCGGGGCGGCATTTTCCTGCCCTGCTAATTTTGCTTTCAGCGCGGCTAATTCTTTTTTAGTTTCGGCTAATTCCGTCGCATGTTGCATTATAGTCGTGACTAAGTGATTCAGCATATTTTTTCAATTGAGAAAATGCCAGATAAACAACTAATTCATTCAAAATTGCGATGCCGCGACGGATAGCAATATTGTGATCGTATATCTTTTGGGTATCTTCATATTTTCTTTTGTCGTTTTTGTCTATTTGGACATTTCAGACAGAATTTTCGGGATGGTTACCTATTAATTCTCTCAATTAAAAGTGTAATATTTTTTTCACTTTCAGTATCGGCAAACTTGCTCCATTCCGTGCTGTCTTGGCCAGCTAAATAAGCAATAATATCATCAGGATTATTCCAATCCACTTTTTTCCTAAACATCTTTATCTCCTTTTAAAATGACGATCCGTCAGGTGGAGCTAAGATACTATAAATGCGGGGAATTACACTAGGAATTAAGAAATATCCAGGCATGAATTCCATTCATGCCTGGTTTATTTTTACCGACCTGTCATCTTTTCAAAACTTTCAGGATAACGATCGCCGATAATTTTAATCTTTTCCGCTGCATCATCAATCGCACGTAAATCATCAGCACTTAATTCTATATTCACAGCGCCAATATTTTCTTTTAATCGTTCTAGTTTCGTCGTGCCTGGTATAGGAACAATCCACGGCTTTTGTGCGAGCAACCATGCAAGTGCGATCTGTGCTGGCGTCGCTTTCTTTTGCGCGGCAATTTTATTTAGCAAGTCAATCAATGTCTGATTGGCGCTGAGAGCTTCTGGTGTGAATCTCGGTAGTTTATTGCGGAAATCATTGCTTTCAAAATGTGTGTTCGCATTGATTTTTCCAGTGAGAAAGCCTCTGCCTAATGGACTATAAGCCACAAAACCTATGCCTAGCTCTCCACACAACGGCAAGATTTCTATCTTCACAATATCTCGTCCATAATGAATATTCATTTTGAATGGCAGTAACTGGTTGAACGGCATGCGCGCGTCGTATTGTATCTGCGCCTGCCTCAGAAAGACCAAAGTGTTTTACTTTACCTTGTTGAATCAATTCTTTTACGGCACCAGCGACATCCTCAATAGGAACGTTTGGATCGACGCGATGCTGATAAAATAAATCGATAGTATCAATTTTCAATCGTTTCAGTGATGCTTCAGCAACTTTTTTGATGTGTTCCGGCTGACTAGTCAATTCAGATAAGTTGGTTTTATCGTCAGGATTTATTTTGAAACCAAATTTAGTGGCGATGACAACTTTATCGCGTACAGGCGCAAGCGCTTCGCCGACCAGTTCTTCATTAGTAAATGGGCCATATATTTCAGCGGTATCAAAAAAGGTAACGCCAAGTTCAACTGCTTTTCGCAGCAGAGAAATCATTTCTTGTTTATTGGGCATTGTCCATAGGCAAAACTCATGCCCATACATCCAAGCCCGAGAGCAGAGACTTCCAGATTGCTATTTCCAAGCTTTCGTTTTTTCATATTATGTTCTCCTGACTAAATATTACCTATATAATACACGCTTTCGAAAATACTTAGGGAGATGTAAATGATTAGGAAGTCGATCGCCGCAGTGTCATTATTATCGCTTTTTACCGTTCCAGCCTGGGCAGGATTTTATGCTGGCGTTGGCGGCGGTCCAGATATGGGTAACTTTGATGTGAACGCTCATGTTTATGAGTATCACGCACCTCACTTTGGATTTAACGCAAAAGACCTCGCAGAAACATCAGGCACTGGTGGTTTCGGTACACTTTTTGTTGGATATGGTGTTCCATTAGATGCTATGCGTTTGCATGTTCCTAATCTCTATTTAGGTGTGGAATTAAATGCGAACGGCAGTACGCTCAAGCATGAAAATTCCAACGATGAATTTGTGCATGGCACTCGTAGCGGCACCAAATATGAAGTGGATTATAGTCTCGGCGCCAGCATTCTTCCTGGTTATCTCATTAGTAATGCGACCATGGTTTATGGCCGTGTTGGTTATTCGAATGGCAGATTTAAAGTGACGACTTCAGATGTTTCTCTCGCGAATGTTAATAAGCATCTTTCAGGTATACGCTGGGGTCTAGGTTTGGAACAGATGATCGTGGGCAAATTCGCATTACGTGTTGAATATAGTCACATCGATTATCGTAGTACGACAATTGGTACCTTCGATGTTCTCAGTTCTGTCACCAAAGTGACTACGTTTACGCCGCATACCAATGAAGTCGAATTTGGGCTGGTTTATAATATTTGTTAAGAGAATGAGAGCCAGGTATTCCCTGGCTCTTTTTTATCTATCAAATTACTTTGGTTGAAGCATATTTTCTTGCGCGGGCTGACGCGGCGCGAATACATTTTCTGATTCAATTGATTTAGGGTTTATTGTACGCGATGTTGCAATTAGTTTATTGCTTGCTGGTAAATAACATACACAATATTCACAGTTTTCTTCGTCAAACGAAACTTCATATGCCGTTAAACTTTTTACAGTGACATTAGTTGGAAGTCTGGATCTAAAAAGTTTTTCGTCAAAGAAGCGATCTCTATCTAACACAACGACGTCTATTTCTCCCGACGCAAGACCAACTTGAGGGTTGGCATAACACGGTTGAAGGTCAATATAAGCTTGTTTAGCGGGTGCATAAAAGAGTAGATGGCGAGATCCACCTCTGACAGACGCAGGTGAAACGTGCAGCATGAATATTTTGTCTTCACTGTCTCGTACTAATACCGTGTGACAGTTTGTAATGCCTTCAGAAAGTAATTTAAGCGGGTAGTGATCGCTATTTTTAACGGACGCTCTGTGCTTTCCCAGTTATTATCGGGATAATTTATGTTTCATAATTAGTAGATAATAAACCATGACATTTTTTTGTCTTGGGATCATATTGGATACCACAATCTGTAGCTAATAGTAATAAAGCCAGGTTGCGTTTGATGATGTGAGTTCTCTAATAATATCGCTTTTTGCAGCGACAAGGTACTGTAATGTTTGTTGCGAACGATCAAATCCATGTCAAGTCTATCAAATACAGCTTTATTTTGAAGATATAATTCGACTGGATAATGACCAAAATGACGTATGACCCTTCCAGAAAGAAAATTTTTCATCATTTGGATCTTCGCCGGTAACGAGTTGCATGCGGTAAACAGAAAGAATAGCCTTACTAATTTGTTCATATTTCGTGAAATATTTCCATAATAAATTTTCATTGATGCATCAATGCTAGTATTTCTTGATCAGCCAATTTGAAAACTTCTTGTTCACGAATTTTGAGCAGTAAATTCAATAATGCTGTGCAGTGCTTTATAAATGCCTGGAATTTCAGCAACAGCTTCAATTGGCTCAGCTTCATTACCTCTTTTTAAATAATCATTTTTATCTATATCGTCGCGCAGAAAGGCAATTAATTTTTCTAAAGAGGTACTGGTAATGGGATCTTCGTTGCAAATTTCATCAATGTATTTGCCGGCTTGTAGTGATAATAATTCTTTGGCTCGAATTAACTCAGGAAATCTTGCAATCATCTTAACCACCCATTTTTTGTAATATTTGGCGATTATCAATGATTATATGTCTCAAGTCAATAGCGCATAAAAGAGCCAATAATTAATCCCAATAATTAATCATGGCTCTTATTGGAAAGCAGATTAGATAGCCGGATTTGATACGTTTTCTATTTCATCTGTTGCAAAAAATTGATTGCGTATGCCATTCAATTCTTCAGGAGATAATTTATCCACATATTGCATTGTTATTGAAACGGCTTGTTGATAATTAGTCTTATCATCAATGAAACGACTTCCATAAGTATGTATGTGTTCATCTGGCAGCATGGTAAATGCTATAGATGCTTTAACAACTGGTTTAATATCTGCGCCATTATCAAATAACCATTTAAGGCATTTAACGTGACCCATTTGATAGGCGATTTCAGCGGCTGTTTTGTTGGTAACGTTGCGATTTTTATTAAACAAGCTGGTTTGATTGACGGGTTCATACGTGTGGTCGTAAACGGCAATCACTTCATTAACATTAAACTGATTGGTTTTTACAACAGATTCCAGTACTTTGGCATCATCATTTTTTAGCGCGAGATAAATAGATTTTAATACTTCGTATGTTGCTTTGGGTCTTGCGAGAGACATAGTAAACATCCTTATATTTTATTAAGTCCAATAACGCGTGGAATTCTAGTTTAATTTTATACAAAGAGAAAGCACAATATGGCAACTATGCAGAATCAGCGTGTCTGTATTTATTTATTATTGTTATTAATTTCTCATGCATCCGCTGACGTAATACCACCGGTTAGCATTAAAGTAGCCAAAAAACCTGTTTTTTTAGCAAATAGTGGGCCTGTTACTTATATTACTCGCCAGCAAATTTCGGCGACTGGTGTTACTTCTCTGGCACAAGCATTGCAAAATTTAGGTGGTGTGCAACTTCATGATATGAGTGGGACTGGCAGTCAGGTACTAGCAAGCATGCGTGGATTCGGTGCGAATGCGGGCAGCAATACCTTGCTACTCATTAACGGAATTCCTGTTACCAATCCTGATCTGGCACCACCTGATTTGAATGCTATTCCATTGTCGGAAATTGAATCTATAGAAATTATTTCTGGCAGCGAGAGTGTGTTGTATGGCGATCAAGCGGTTGGTGGCGTTATCAACATCATTACTCGCGCGCAGGCAAAAGAGCAGGCCGGTATCATTTGTCAGGCTGGCAGTTATGATTTACGTAGTTGTGATGTATTGCTGCATCACGTTAATCGTCTTATCAATCTCACCGTGACAGCAAATAAATATCATTCAGATAATTATAGGCATCATAATAATTATGATCAAAATCATGTTTTTTCTAATTTTGATTACGGTTATCAAACCGGTGCGGTGAATGTTAATTTAAGTGCGGTGAATGAATTCATGCAATATCCAGGTGCGTTGACTGCGCAACAAGTACGACAGAATCGCACGCAGGAAGCAAATGACACAGATTATTTTAAAGACTGGAATGGCTTCATTCAGTTGCATCATACACAAAATCTCAACGCTGATTGGCATTTCAACACTGATTTTGCTTATCGTACCATGCAAGGTAGTGGTGTGTTGTCTTTACCATTCGCGCAGTCTCGTTCGATTTATTATTTGAAACCACAATTAAAAGGTGTGTGGAATAATCTATTATTAACAAGCGGTTTTGATATTCAGGATGATCATTATCATTTGCGTAGCTTGCTTGGCCTGAGTGAAGATAGCCAACAAAAATACGGTTTATTCGCCATAGCGAAATATCCAGTAAATGAACGTTTGACATTATCTGCTGGTATGCGTGGCGCGCAGCAAAATAGTTATTTGAAATCGTTTGTGAATGATAATGAACACGCTAGTGCGTTTTCAACGACTGTTGGTTTGACTTATGCGCTGATGTCTGACACCAGCTTATATCTGCGGCGTGCGGGAAGTTTTCGTTTTCCGAAAGCAGATGAAAATGCCTCTGCGTTTAATGGGCTGCGTACTCAGCGCGGTAATGCATATGAAACGGGTGCAGAAATAAATCGCGATAATTATTCCGGAAAAATTGAGCTATATCAGCTAAATTTGACGGATGAAATTGCATTTGATCCAACGCAGACACCGTTGACACCTTTTGGCACGAATAGAAATCTCGACCCCACCGTGCGGCGCGGACTAACATTAGCAGGCAAAAATCATATCGCAGAAAAAATCATACTGGATGGTCAGTATAATTATGTTAATGCCGTGTTCGCCAGTGGTAGCGATCGCAACAAAAGAATTCCGTTAGTGTCAGCGCATGTGTTGCGCGCTGGAGTGATGTATGACTTGAATGAATTCTGGCATTTGTATCCGGAAGTCATATTTACCGGAGATCAGTATGCGGATAATGATAATGCGAATGTTGCTGGCAAATTAGGCGGATATACTATTTACAATTTTAATATTCGTTATGAGCGCAAACATTTCAACGCATCGTTGCGCATCAATAATATCTTCAATAAATATTATTATTTGTATACGGTTTTTCAGTCGACATTAAATAGTGAATATTTCTATCCCGCGCCTGATCGCAATATCAGCCTGACATTGAGCTATACGCTTGCTTAGCATCTTCACCCGTTGGTGGATTACGGCAAAAGGCGCCTAATCCACCCTACGCTACTAATTATCGCCGAGCATGAACGGAGCTGTAGGGTGGATTAGGCGCCTTTTGCCGTAATCCACCAACGGGTAAGGGATAATTAATTTTTATAGACAGGAATTTTTCTTTTTGTATTCATCTGGCGAGCAAAATACGATCTTTTCGTTATCCCAGCTATAAGCCACGCCGTCGCTCAAATAACCATGCACATCGACCTGGTTGTTATTGATTTCAACGCCCCAGAATACGAAATCTTTTTGCTCGTCTTCCGCACGAATATAAGCTTGATGGCTGACGTCCACTACTCTGGAAGAAATTTGAGCGCCAGGTGCCACTGTAAATTTTTCAGATAAATCAGGCAACACATCTGGGTTTCTACCAATGAAAAAATTCAGTGATTTATCAAAGTGATTAATGATAGTGAGTTGATTGGTATCTTGTGCCTGAGAGATAGCGGGGATAGCAACCAGGGAGGTAGCAATAATGCCTAAAGTAATAACATGTTTGAATAATTTCATTTTACAGCCTCGTAGTGTTTGTTTATGAGACTATAAAATAAATACAGTTACAGCACAATGAGCTTATTTTTTATCCACTCATCCTTAGACTCGAATTACATTTAGGCTGGGAAGCTGGTAGTTCGCTTTTGTGGAAGAATTGTAAAGCAAATCGGGGATTACTAGTTTGAATGTTGAAATTAACATGCACTGTGTCCGAGGGTTTGACATGAAGGTTATAGTGAAGCTTTAGTAGAAAATTAATTTCCAGAACATTAAGCATTTGAACGAGAACAGTACTCAGCATACGATTGGTAGATCTCTTGACCTCCATATTCGGGTCTAAATTATTAATACAATCAATATTCCAAATAGCTTCGTCGCAAGTAATTTTGCTTGCAGTAATAATTGCTGGGAGCAATATTCTTTCTAATACATCACCTAAAGCACCTAGTTTCATTGGATCATTAAATTGAAATGATTTATTTTTGTCTTTGCGCGCCATAGCAAGCATCATTGGATTGTTTACTAAATGCATTACGTTGTCTGGAAAATGAGGAGCAGCGTTTCTTTTAATCTTGCCAACAACCGGAGAGGTAAGTTTGCTTGAAATATCGCTGGTAGTTTGCGCTGGATTAAATGTTGCAACACTAGGTGTCGTGGGAAATTTAGTAGGTGGATTAGCGATGGTCTCAGCGTTAGTTGTAGGTGATGAAGCAATGCCTGCAGCACTTGTAATTGTAGCTGTTGATGTTTGTGAATCAGCGCGAACTTTACTCATTGCTTTACGTGGTGTGGCAGGAACTGAGGGAATCGTTCCCAATACAGGTGTTGCAGGAGCGCTGGTTGTTATATCAATCGCTGCAGCAGGAATATAACTAGTAACTGGATTGATATTATTTATAGTTGAAGAAGGTGATTCTGATGTTGCATTATTTTTTGGTACATGCGGGGAAATCTCAGCGCTTCCATTTGTCGTGCTGATGTAAAAATCCAGAATGTCAGCTAAATTTCTAGACGTGGCGGTCGCCAATAAATATCTTCTAAGATACACAATAAAATGTTCAGCGACTGTGTTATGTATTTTTCCGTTTAATTCACCATTTGATTTGACAACACCTGAAATGCAAGCTAATGCAGTTTTCCGGATAATTTCTTCAGTTGCTTTGTTTACGTCATAAAATTCTTTAAATGCATTAACAACTGCATTTACGCAGGCAGAGATTGGTATCAGAGCTTGATGATTTTCTTGAATTAATTCTGTTAACTCAGCACGCATTTTTTCTGTGATCTCTGAGAGCGAAGTGTAATTTTGTAATTCATCGATTAATCCATTTTTATCTATAAGATTTTTTTTGATGACTACTTCTTCGGAAGGCAGACTTATATGCACGTATTTTATAGTGAGTTGTTTGTAAGCAAGTGAAACTTGATAGAACGTACTCGATGGATCTATTTGCTTTTCTGCTTTGTCATCAGCAAATAAAACTAAAGGTTGTTCGGTGAGATTTCGTTGCATTTTTATTGCCACTCATGGTTAATGTGCAAGTTACTTAGCTACTCTGTCTTAATATAGATGGCTTTTTTGGTTCAGGTTCAGCTGCAGCGGGTACTTGAGCATGATGAAAAAGTTGAGAAGGAGAACCCGCGAGGCTGATCTCGCTTCTGGAGATATTAAATGAATCATGTCGCAGCTCAGAAGGCTTAACGTGTAGTTTGTAATCAAGGGTTTTGTAAAAATAGTTTTCTAAAATATTGAGAACGGCAACTATAGCGTTATTAGTTGATCTTGGCAGTGTATTATATTTATAACTTTGTTTTATTTGCATTGTTGAAGGAAAGTGACTAGTGAAATCAACATTCCAGTATGCATCTTCGGGTAGAATTTTGTAGGTGGCGATGAAGGTAGCCATAAATATTTTTTCTAATACACAAATCAAACCCTCTTTAATTGTTTCATTATCAAAAGGGGATTCATTTGGAGGGAATATGTCACGAAAACTGCGTGCTAAACCGAGAAGCATAGTGTCATTTGCTACATATTCTATCGTTCCCGGATAGGTATTTTCATACAGTTTAAAATTAAGAATATCTGTAAATGTTTTGGATTTTACCGTCGCAGCTAAATATCTTCGCAGATATACAAAAAAATACTCGGCAACTTCGCCGCGAATTTTTCCTTCTATGGGTTCGCCTGATGTTTGACATACAACGTCAATACAGGTAAGCGCGGTATCTTTAATAATACGCGCAGATTTTTCATCCAAATTATAAAACTCTCTAAATATATTTACTGCTACATCAGCGCACGCTGTTGTCGAAACAAGTGTTTGATGAAAATTTTGGATTAATTTTCTTAAAGCCATCTTTTCCATTGGCAGTATTTGCGCTGTGTTGCGATAGTTTTTTTTGCGCACTGCTGCCAGGATACCTTCTTTATCAGAAATATTTCCCGGTAGAATAGTATGCTGTTTATTCGGCTCGCCAGAGGAAGCAGCGTGATAAGTAATGACCAGACCGTTTACGGGATGAATGGAAACAGCGTAATAGCTCTTACCTTTTGAGGAAGGTCCAAAAAGATCATCGGCAAATATAATAGCCGGAGCTTCGAGTAAGTTGCGCTGCATGTAAGGCCACTCTCTGTAATAATGTTAATAATGTTACGTGGCGTTATTTTAGCGAAATAACCTTAAATCTGTATTAAAATTCTACATTTATTAAAAATATTAGTATTTTCAAGGCGTTTAAATTATGATTCTATCATCCCGCACATCTAAACTGTCTAAATTTTAAACATAGAAAATAAAATGAAAACAAACATATCACAATTTAACCGCTTTTGGCCGTGGCTAGGATGGTTTGTCGCTTCCTTCGCCGGTATGTATCAATTTTTGCTGCAAACGTCGACCAGCGTAATGATTTCGGGCTTAGAACAGGCTTTTGGGCTGGATTCATTCGGCGTTAGCGTGCTGTCCTCCAGCTTCTTCTATACTTATTTAATCTCGCAGATACCCGCCGGGATGTTGCTGGATTACTTTCGACCCAGGCGAACCATCGCGCTATGCCAGTTAATTATCACTTTTGCCTGCATTTTTTTTGCGATGTCTACCCATGTTTGGTCTGCGGCGGCAAGTCGCATCATGATGGGATTCTTCTGCGCGCCTACCATCGTCGCGGCGCTCTATCTGGCTGCACGCTCACTACCTGAACGCTATTTTGCTTTAGTGGCGGGCTTAACGGAAACAATGGGTATGCTGGGTGGTGTAGCAGGGCAGGCGTTGCTGGCAAGAAGTGTTATTCATTATGGCTGGCGTCATACCATGTTTATACTCGCGGCCATTGCTTTGCTGATGTCAGTGTCAGCCTGGTTAATTATACGCGATGATTTTTGTAATGAATCAGCCAAAGCTGCGGAAAATACCGAGAGCCATATGCTGCGCGATTTGATGTCTATATTGTTGCAGCCTCAAGCCATCATTAATGGTTTATATTGCGGTTTAACATTCGGTATTGTCGCTTCGTTTGGCGCATTCTGGTGTATTCCTTATTTGATGCAGCGTTATGGAATTGAATTAAGTTACGCAGCTGATGCCAGCTCCATGATATTTATCGGTGCCGCAATGGGCGCGCCATTTATCGGTTGGTTTTCCGAGCGCTTAGGCGTTAAACGCAATTTGATGATCATCTGGCCGCTATTGGCTGGAATTATTTTTTGCTTTATTACTTATGTGCCAGGAATTTCAATTTCTTCCATGTTTATGCTGATTTTTTTCCTGGGCTTTTTTTCAGGTGTTTATCTGCTGCCGTTTGCAGTGATGCGTGATATTTCGCCGCCGCATATACGTGGTACCGCGATGGGATACATCAATATGATGTGTATTTTGATTGGCTCGCCGGTGTTGCAGCCATCGATAGGGTGGATATTGAATTTGCATCATGAGGTGACTGTGCATGCTTATCAACATGCGTTTATGATTATTCCAGTGAGTATGATTGGTGCGGTGATATTAGCGTTTTTTGTCAGAGAAACCTAAAGATATATCTCTTACTCGTCGTGCGGAAAGACAAAATTCCGCACGTCTTTCTCTCTATTAGCTGTAATGTTTTTCTCTGCGCAGAATAGTACCTTGAATATTACTCTGGCAACCTAATACGCCTAGAAATCTGATGTTGTAGTCTTGATAAGGGTCAAGCTGAAAATCATATTTTTGCAATGTTCGAATTAGAATATAAATAGATTGTCTATATGCAAACTGTTGGCCTATGCATGGTCTTGCGCCCTTACTAAAAGGAATGTAAGCCATGTAATCTTCGGCGATATCTTTAAATCTATCAGGATTAAATGCTTCCGGATTTTTCCAATATTCTGGATGTTTATGCAGTAATAAAGGTGCAATAATGCATAAAGATCCTTTTGGTATTGTGTAACCGCGCATTTTATCTTCTTCGAGCGCATCTCTTGCTATTAATGCGTACGGCGTTCGCAATCGAAGAACTTCTTTGATAAACCGACTTGCATGTGGGAAATTCCTGATTTCGCTAAAGCTTACCTCTTTTCCTTTCGCGACCTGATCTATTTCCTTAAAGATTTTTTCTTTTTCGAGCGGATACATTGAAAGATAATAAAATGTCCAAGCTATTAGTTTATCGGAAGGGTCGCTACCCAGATAAAGAGCATTCATTATTTCACCGGTGATTTTCTTTATCATCTCCATGGATGGCGGTTCTTTGATATCGTACTTTTTCAAAACTGTGCCGATATAAGATGATTCATCCGGATGTAGCAAATACTCATCTACAATACGCTTGATTAAGTCATACTTATAAGAAATAGATTCCGTTAATTCTTTATCGAGAAAAATGGGTAGGTTAACTAGGCTTGTTTCACGATTGATCGCATTCACCACTATATTATATTTATATTTATTAATTTCCGTCACGTCATAGTGATGCGGATCGACGTGTAACATCAATTGCTCCATGATGCCATATGTTATCCGCATTGCATCTATACTAATATTAACTTTGCCAGGTAGCTTGGTTTCCCATTGCTTATAAACTTCATCCAACTGACTTTTCAATGTTTGTTCATGTTTATCTAAAGTAATATTTTGTAGAGACATCCTAAAAGCGGTTGCTTTCTCACGCCATTCTTTCGTAGACGCCAATGTATTTAATGAATCGGAAGCGATTAATTCAATATAAGGTGCTTTCGCTTTATCATACTTCTTTTTTTCATTTATCAATACGCGGTGAACATCCTCAGGGTTTGAGAGGAATACGATATGCTTAGGCCCAAGCTTGATATGCACGATATCACCAAACATTTTGGTTACCTTAGTCGCGTAATCCAAAAGATTGTATTTGGAAAAATCCAGGTAAGAACCAATGATCTTATTATCTTTTGGTCCTGGTGGTAGATTGATTTCGCTCATAATGCTCCGCATTTAAATGAGTCTATAAATAATTGTATAGATCGGTTATGAGATGAATCAATGTTTATATTTTGTGCGAGAGCTTTGGTAGATCCTATAATGCATATAAAGTGAGCTAAAGAAAATATATTTACCGAATTTTGTTCAAAACTGGGTTGGAGATGATTCTCATTATTAAGTAGCACCAATGCTGATTTCATACATAAGAAAAACTCGGATTACAGCAAAGAGGATTAAAGAAATTAACATACCTATAATTTTTTTTGTCGTTTTTTCACGAACCATAAATCGAATTGTGGGCGGTATTATGAAAATTTCGCCAGACAACATGACTACATAAATCATCATGCGTTGATTGATATTAAAAATCCCATAACACAGAAGCACAGTTTCAAGTAATATCATGCCTCCCCACCACTGTGACATAAGTAAAAATGCGGGGTTATTATCGATAAATTATGCTGGAAATAATAATTTGAGTTGAGAGGTTGGATGTATTAACCACCATACTCCGGCTATGAGGTTAATAATGGCTTCAGCAGTAAATGCGATTGTTATTAACATTGAGACTACCTTTTTATATCTTTTGCTGATCCCATATTCATATTAAGTAAGCTGACTATTCAGATTTTGCGTATAATGTATAATATAATACAGTATATATTAATTGAATTGTAATTGGATAGGTCGATACTGACTGAATAATACTGAGAATTGCCAATGAATCGTTACATAACGGACAGAACTTTTTTGTTGACTGGTGCAGGCAGTGGTATTGGACAGCACTTGGCGCAAAAATTGCTGGAGGCAAACGCAAAAGTTTGCGCTGTTGATGTGAATTATTCTTCACTCTCATATCTCAAGCAATTTGAAAAATATGACGGCCAGTTATGGATGGCTAAACTTGATATAACCAATCATGAAGAATGGGAAGATTTATTAAAGCAGCTTATTAGTAAATGGAATAAGCTTGATGTACTAATGAATATCGCCGCTATCGCGTCTAAAGATAAAGTTAATGAATTAACTTGGGAAGAAATTGACAAAGTTATTAATACTAATTTTAAAGGAGTTGTTCTTGGAACACATATAGCTGCAAAATATATGGTTCCAAACAAATCCGGTCATATTATAAATTTTTCATCGCTTGCTTGTTTTGTTGCCATTCAAAAACGTACTTTGTATGCTGGTTGTAAAGCTGCTGTGCGTAACTTCACTTTGTCAACCGCATTGAATTTGGAAGCGGATAATATAAAAGTCACTTCCGTTTGTCTTTCAGCGTTTGATACTCCTATGATGCGTCGCTCACTCTATGATGATGAGATGGCAACTGATTTTGCAGCGATTTCTGACATCAATATTATATCAAAAGAAATCTTAAATAATGTTATCCCCAATGCTCCATTAGAAGTGTCTATACTGAAACGCTATTCATTTGTAGCGAAATTCTTATCGATTTATCCATCTGTATTTTTATATAAATTTTTTACGAAACAAGCCATGAAACAAGGTAGAAAAGTTCAAGAAAAAATGCGCAGAGAAGCTCAAGAAATACAGAACAAACACGATGGGTGAAACGATTACCGATTGTATATAACGCTTCTAACATAAATTCGCTCAACACGTATTATTATATCTTCATTTAAGATTGGTCTTTATTTCTTTTAGTAAAAATAGTCCAGTTTCCTGTCCTAATTGTCTTGCATATGGGATGGCATCTATGGGCAGTACAAGACTAAGAATTAATTCGTCAGCGAGATGTTTATTAAATAACACTCTGGTTAAATAAGGTAGCATTGGCGCTGATAATGGTTCTTCTATTGTAACGGGTTGTGTTTTATCCCCAAATGTAATTTCTTGATAAAGAAAATTAGCCCAATTAGTGGTGGTTATGACTGTTGGATCGATAAAAAGTCTTAGTAAATAATTATTATAACTTTCGTTGTTTTCAAGAAAATTCATGCTCCAGTTTAAACGTTCCAGATAAATATCTTTGTTAATGCCTTTTACTACGTTTCTTAACCGGACTGCCATATCTTTGATGCTAGCTTGTCTTATTTCAGAAATTGGGACATCGCTTAACATGGTTGAACATAAAGCATTCCCTATATCAGATTCGTTCAGTCCTAAATTTTTGCGCATATTTGCGGTAATTTCTAAATTAACAGTATTATCTTCTTTTTGACTTGTATTGCTTGCATATATTTTCATTACGATGGCATTAATAATATCATTAGCAGAAACATACTCGGCAATACTGGTTTTCAGTTTGTTTAATTTCTCTGTGGGAAAATGCAGCATGCATAGTATAAGGTCGGGATAATATTCTTTTGTTAACTTTATCTTGGTTAAATCTGGCTGATAAATTCGATGATGCTTTTTACCTATTTTCCTGAATTCGTCTAAATCATGATATATACGTTTGTGAGGCAAAATTTGTTTATGATCAATTAATTTAGGGGGCGGTAGCTTTAGCTTTGAATTGTTATAATTTTGGCTTAGTGTTTTCAAAAAAAAGACTAAACTCGACTGATCTAAAAATGTGTGATTAAAAATATAAGCAAGTGAAATTCCATCTTGCAAATAAGTGAGTTTGAAATAAATCATAGGCAAGTCATCTACTTGATAACTAACGCCATTAACTCTTTTGTCTATTAGTGAAGGAAATAAATTTAAGTTTGATTGAAAGGTATCAGTGATTGATTCCTGACTTTTATCTATTTCTAATGAAACATAATAATTTTCATTATCACTGGCATATTCAGCATAGAGCCCATTATCGCGTGTCTTAAATCGCGAAAATAAAAAATTGAAACTGCGCAGTGTTTTTTCTAGCGCCTTTGTAAACCTCGCTTGATCTATTGAACCTGTAAATATAAGTGCTGCGGGAATGTAAAAAGGCAAAAATTCATAGGGTTCGATTTTATGGGAAAAATTAGTACTCTCTTGCGGAAAAAATTTTTGAACTTCCATACATTTAAATCCTTATAGAGAAGGATAATATTCCCATATTTCATTATATTAAGATGGCTATCGATTAGCAATTATCTTGCCTGGGACAGATTCCAAATCCCGCAAAAATTCAACGAATGGTTTGTTTTAACATAATCTCTAATGGTGGCTGCAATAATGTTTATAATAACCAACTAGATAGATTTTAAGAGGATTTTTATAAATCTCATTTTACAGATCTTATTTTTCACACTAAATCTGATAAAATAGGAGATATGATCTATTAAATTAAATGGAATTTGCCTATGAAAGAGTTAAAACTTTCGATGACTTTTGCTCGGGAAATGCGTAAAGATCATCGTGCATATATTTCGGAACTAATTGTTGAACACGGTCCAGCCTTTGCTCTCAAAGGACCGAAATTTGATTTACATATTTTGTCTGGTCCCAAGTATTTCCATCATGTCTTGAATGATAACAGCGCTAATTATATCTATCCAGCGAATGCTGTTATTCACAAAGTCCTTGGCAAGAGTGAAACGCTGAAATCCAAGATAGATGGAGAAAAAGAATGGACTAAAGAAAGAATTAACACCATTGAATCTTTAATTGGTCCTGAAGTTATTAATGCCAAAAAGGCTCTACTGATAGAGAATTGCACGAAAATTATAGATGGCTGGAAAACGAAAATCGGTACGCAAATTGCCGTGCGTCCTGAAATAATGGAAATATCCACTCGCAATCTTTGCGATGTATTCTTTGGTGGTGTTAATGATATTTCGCCACTGTTCTTGCTGCATTCAGTCCAGGAGTTTTTTTATTTAATTGGTCAGTATGAAGGTTCGCTGACAAAATTACCCTGGCTTTTGCCGACCCCAATGTATTTTCGAACAAAAAAATTAATTAACAGTTTGCGCACCTTAACAAAACATCTTGTGACCGAATGCTTGTCACCTGAAAAGACTGATAATAATGTTATACGGGAAATTGCCAAAAATTACTTACCTAATTATCCAAATTTGAATGAAAATGATATTAATTTACTAATGCAGCGTGCAACGGTGTTATTGTTTGGTGGTTCAGAAAATGTTCCTACTTTTTTAACCCATGCGTTAGGCTTTTTATCACGTCATCCATATGCTGCCGAAAGAGTTTATAAAGAAGTGGATGAAATCCTTGGTGATAGGATGATGAAACCAGAAGATATTGATAAGTTAAAATATATGCGTGCTTTTCTGTCAGAATCGTTGCGTTTTTCAGTTGGCTCATTTATACCTCGCTGCGCAATCGAGGATGACGAAGTTGCAGGTTATAAAATCAAAAAGCTGGATCGTATTTTAGTTCCAGTATGCTATATCCATAAAAACCCTGAATATTGGGATAACCCTGAGTCCTTTAATCCAGAACGATTCATGAAGCCATTACCACATGATTTTTATCATTACATCCCATTTGGATATGGTCCCCGGAATTGCCTCGCGGGATATTTTGGGATGATTGAAATGATGACGATTCTACCTACTATGTTACAGCGTTATCGTTTGGATTTAGGGCCAAATATTACAGTGGATCCTGATTTACAAAGACAAGATCCGGCAAGCCGTTTGGTCATGATGAACTTAAGGGCCAAATGAGTCCGATTGTTTGTATGAAATTGCGGTTGCGGCTAATTAAGCAGTATTTAGATATTAAATTTTTCTACTTTAATCTTCTCAGGTGGATAAGCGAGGGTATTCAATATATCAACGACTGCCACCTCTAAACGGTCTGGACCACAAATATAAACATCTGGATTATCAAGTGACTGGATGAACTCTACTATTTGCGATTTTGATATATAACCGCGATTATTTCTTTCCCATAATGTCAGTTTAAAATTAGGATTTTCCTGCTCGAGATTTTGCAGTTCATTTAAAAAAATGAAATCGTCTTTTGTTCGAGCAATATAGACAAGATGCATTTTAATGGCAGTTGATTTTTTAGATACGGCTTTGGCAAAGGTCATAAATGGCGTTATTCCGATGCCGCCAGCAATACATAAAATGGTATTCGCCTTATCTATGTTTAATAAAAAATTACCTTGTGGTTGGCTGGCTTCGATTTTTAACTCATTGATATTTTGTTCGGATAACCATTTGGTAAAAACGCCATTTTCCTCGAGTTTCATAGTGACTCGTAAGCATGCATCCTGCGAATAATCAGAGATGGTATACGCTCTTTGCACAGGTTGATTGTTGATCATAGTTTTTAATACGATATGCGCGCCCGGAGTATACTCATTGAAAGCGCTTTCTTGTAATTTTAATTTATAACTAACGACGTATTTATTGTGAAATTCTACATCTATCACTTGTACTGGACGCCAGGGATTAAAACCCAATAGTTTTAAAATCTCTGGTTGGCATGAACAACATACAGTGCAAGCACCAGTGGATTCTATAATTTGATCTAATGTTTTTGAACCTTTTTTTATGCATGACACGATGGATGATTTGTTAACCGTCATACAGGGACAAATTGTTATATCTTCCTCATCAAGAAATTCAGCAAATTCAATCATTCCTGATTTAGTAAAATTTGCTAATTGATCTTGATTAACTTCTTTCTTTTCAAGAATCGCTCGACAAATGACAGAAACGGAATTTTTAAAATTGTCATAATCACGAGCTTCAATTTGAATAAATTGATTGTTTTTAACTTTAACTTCGACGTATGAATTATTATTTGTTTCGTACTTATAACTTTCCGTATCGCTAGCAAGCGCGCCACACTTCATAATGAAAAAATTATTATGTATTTTTTTATATGGAATTCTAATCAGTATAGTTGTACTTGTTGTTACTGCTGTCACATCGCGCACAGTATCAAATATGCCGGTTAATGCTTCTGCTCCAAAATAATCGCCCGTAGAAATTTGACCAAGTTCAATTTCATTTCCTTGTTTCTCGTTCATGTATAAAGCGATGGAGCCTTGCTTAATAATATAAAAAGCGTCTCGCGGTAAATTTTTATAAGATACAACTTGCTGCGCAGGATAAATAATTTTACGGGATGCTTGTAAGATTTCCTCGAGGCTCTGATTGCCAAGTGAGGAAAAATACGGAATTGATTTTATCAGCTCGATGTCTGTCTGATGTAAATGTAAAAATCGCAAGAATGCCCAGTTCAATAAAAAATACGGACTGCTCACCACTTTTTTCATTATTATTATCCCCAGTCTTGAGATGCTTACTATTAATTATAGCTTATAAGTTTGAAAACGAACTTTGGCAAGCATTTGATTATTTTGATATTTTTTAGATAATATCATTTAAGGGAGAGTTGACGCGCGGGCATTTTACTTTCCGCGCGGCGGGTGTGAGGGGGATTAAATAGAATTATTTCTCTTCTTTTTTCTTCTTATTCGACTTCACTTCCAGCAAATAAATCCTGCGATTATCACTATGCAACACTTTAAAGCGCCAATTTGATATCTTGATACTTTCGCCACGTTTCGGTAAATGACCAAATTCTTTCAGCACAATGCCGCCTATCGTATCAAATTCTTCATCGCTGAAATTTGCATTAAAATATTCATTGAATTCATCAATTGGTGTCGAAGCTTTAACAATATAAGAGCCATCTTCCATTTTTTTAATCTGACACATCTTCTTCATCGATATCATATTCATCTTCAATTTCACCAACGATTTGTTCCAACACATCTTCAATGGTCACTAGTCCTGCGACATGACCATATTCATCCAGCACAATGGCAATATGATTACGGTTAACGCGAAATTCACGCAACAAAATATCTAAACGTTTACTTTGCGGAGTAAATGTTGCTGGACGTAAAATCTTCATAATATCGAAAGGGTTTTATCTTTCTGTAATATAATATTTCAACAAATCTTTGGCGAGCAAAATGCCAATGACGTCTTTCACCTGACATGATCAATACAGGAAAACGCGAATGACCAGATTCAATCACAACCGGCAAAATTTCTTCCAAATCACTGTCTTTATCAATAGACACCATTTGTGATTTCGGCACCATGACTTCGCGCACTTGCATTTCTGATACTTGCAGAATGCGTTCAATCATGCCGAGTACATTTCAGAGCTTAAAATATCGCGATCTTCAGCGTCGCGCAAAATTTCCATTAATTGTTCGCGGTCTTGCGGTTCGCGCGCGAGCAGCGCCGTCAAACGTTCCAGCCAGGAACCGCGATTTTTTTGCGAACTATTTTCGTCTTCCGTTTCATCACTCATGGTTTCTAATGTATCTCCAGTCTCATATGGATTTTCAAACCCCATCGTTTTCAATACGTTAATTTCCAGTGCTTCCATTTCTTCTGCTTCACTATCTTCTTCATGATCATAGCCAAGCAAATGAAACACTCCATGCACGACCATGTGCGCCCAATGTGCTTCCGGTGATTTACCTTGTTCTTGTGCTTCCTGATTAACCACTTCCGCGCAAATGACAATATCACCTAGAATCGGAATGTCCAGTTTCACGTCTTCCGACATATCGAATGGAAAAGAAAGCACATTCGTGGGTTTATTTTTATGCCGATAAGTGGAATTTAACTCGGTCATTTCATCTTTTTCAACAATGCGAATGGTCACTTCAGCGGCGTCGATATTATTTTTTAGCGCCTCTAATGCCCATTTGCGCAGCAGAGATTTCTTTGGCACCGATGTTTTATCAGCAGCAAGTTGAATGATAATAGAATGCATGTTGTATTTTTATACCTTGATATGGTGTAAGCCCCCGGTCACTGCATTTCAGCTGACCGGGTTTGCTAATCATTTATTATTTTGTTTGTTGTCGTGTTTTTCGTAAGCTTCAACAATGGTTTGAACCAGTGGATGACGTACGACATCGGCAGTCTGAAATTGAGTAACCCTAATTCCATGTACGTTTTTTAATACTTCACTTGAATGAATCAAACCGGAATCACGGCGGTTAACCAAGTCGATCTGAGTAATATCGCCTGTGACCACTGCTTTTGAATTAAAGCCAATACGGGTCAAAAACATTTTCATTTGTTCAACCGTCGTGTTTTGGCCTTCATCCAGAATGATGAATGAATCATTCAGTGAACGACCGCGCATATAAGCAAGCGGCAACAAGTTCAATGACGTCTTTTTCAATCAGTTGATTCACTTTTTCAAAGCCCATCATTTCATACAGTGCATCATAAAGTGGTCGCAGATATGGATGAACTTTTTGCGCAATATCACCAGGCAAGAAGCCGAGTTTTTCACCCGCTTCAACAATTGGTCGGACCAAAATGATACGGCTGACGCGTTCTGCTTCTAATGCTTGCACCGCGCAGGCGACGGCAAGAAATGTTTTACCTGTACCTGCCGGCCCAATACCAAAATTAATATCATTATCTTGAAATATTGTGTATATATTTGACTTGATTTTCACCTCTAGCGGTAATTGCGCATTTTCGTAATCTGAATTTCCATGTGAATCTTCTTACCGTAATGTTGCGATTTTCTTGCCAGCAGCTTGCAGATACATATGAATTTCTTTGGGTTCGAGTGTGCGCACTTTTTCGGTCTCCTGATAGAGGGTATGTAAGGTGTCACAAGCTTTTTCCACTGCGTCACGATCACCGCTAACTGAAAACGTATGGCCGCGTTGTCTAATCAACACGCCAAGACGATTTTCAATAAGTTTTAAATGTTCGTTAAATTTGCCGCAGAGATTAAAAAGCCGGTGATTATCTTCAGGTGCCAATGTCAAAATTTCAGAGTAGAGGAGTGTATTCAAAATTACGTTAATTCCCCATGGTTACCTTGATACTTTAATTATAGACCATACTTGAGTATGTATTACCAGCATATTTTTTTTAATCATACATTCATTTAGTTACAAAAAGGCTATTCAGCAATAACACCGCGCAAAGTGTAAGTAAGTGCTTCTTTTATGTGCACGGGAACAATTTTTCCAATTAACTCTGGGCTGCCTGGGAAATTAACTACCCGATTATTTTCGGTTCGTCCTGACATTTCTTCCTGGCTGTTTGGAGAAGGGCCAGTGACCAAAACTTTTTGTATGGTGCCTACCATGCTTTCACTGATTCGAGCGGCATTAAGATTAATACGCTCTTGCAGGATGTTGAGACGTTTTTCTTTTACTTCCATGGGTACATTGTCCGGCAATTGTGCGGCAGGCGTGCCTGGTCTTGGGCTGTAAATAAAACTAAAAGAATAATCAAACCCAATTTCATGAATCAGGTTCATGGTGGCTTCAAAATCTTCTTCGGTTTCGCCTGGGAAGCCAATAATAAAATCGGAGGAAATACTAATATCGGTCTGACTTTGCGTAAACGACGGATTTTAGCTTTGTATTCCAGGGCGGTATAACCACGTTTCATGGCAGCAAGAATACGATCAGAACCACTTTGTACCGGCAGGTGTAAATGATTGACCAATTGTGGCACATTAGCATAGGCATCAATCAGTCGATTGGAAAAAGCAGCGGATGCGAAGTGGTGAAGCGAATGCGTTCAATGCCATCGATCGCCGCAACATATTCAATGAGGGTGGCGAGATCAGCAATGCCGCCTTCATGCATGGGCCCGCGATAATCATTCACATTTTGGCCGAGCAATGTAATTTCATGACGCCTTGTTCACATAACACTGACGATTTCATGCAACACATCATCCAATGGCCGACTGATTTCTTCGCCGCGCGTGTAAGGGACGACACAAAAACTACAATATTTACTGCATCCTTCCATGATAGTCACAAAAGCAGAAGGGCCTTCTGCTCTTGGTTCTGGCAAACGGTCAAATTTTTCAATTTCAGGAAAACTGATATCGACGACGGCTTTTTGTTTGGCTTTACGTTCGTCTAACATGTCGCCTAAGCGATGAATGGTTTGCGGGCCAAACACTAAATCAACATAAGGCGCGCGTTTTAAAATGGCTTCACCTTCCTGGCTGGCGACACAACCGCCAACGCCAATAATCAGATCGGGTTTTTTATCTTTCAGCGCGCGCCAGCGGCCAATTCGGAAAATACTTTTTCCTGGGCTTTTTCGCGTATGGAGCAGGTATTTAGCAATAAGACATCGGCTTCTTCTGGATTATCAGTTTTTTCCAATCTGATGAGAGGCCATGAGAACGTCAGCCATTTTACTGGAGTCGTATTCATTCATTTGACAGCCATGAGTTTGGATGTAAAGCTTATGCATATTTTATACTGCTCGTTCGAAATCCGCTGAAAAACGTAATCAGGGCGGTATAATATGCAAATCTTTAACATAAGGCTAGCTGGAATGGATGAGTCATTAAAATCAAAAATCGAAAAATTACACCTGGCAGAGATCAGACGGCATATTTTTTTATGTTGTGATCAATCTGTGCCCAAATGCTGTGACAAGGCAGAAGGGCTGAAGTCCTGGGAATACCTGAAAAACCGGCTCAAAGAGTTGAACTTGACTGAACAAGGCGGCGTTTACCGTACCAAGGCGAATTGTTTAAGGGTGTGCCAGCAAGGCCCTATAGCAGTGGTTTATCCAGATGGTGTCTGGTATCACTCGTGCACGCCAGAAGTGCTGGAACGCATTATTCAGGAACATTTGATCGGCGGTAAGCCGGTGGCGGAATATTTATTGGCGGTGAATGCGGGGGAGGATAAGTCCGCGTGACCGTCTCTCGTATTTATCAATCTGCTGTTCTAAATTCAGGTGCCAGCTTACGTCTGGATGAAAAAGCCAGCCACCATCTCGGGCGCGTGCTGCGTGCCAGCGTCGGTGAAAAGTTAATTATTTTTAACGGTCAGGGTGGCGAATATGATGCGCTGATCACTCATATCGATAAGAAAGGTGTGGATGTTGAAATTCAGGGGTTTAGAGACAGAGACCTAGAGCCACCTATCGATATTATTCTTGCCCAGGGCATAGCCCGCGGTGAAAAAATGGATTTTATTATCCAGAAAGCGGTTGAGTTGGGAGTGAGGAAAATCATTCCCTTGATTACTGAGCGCTGCAACGTCCGGCTTGATAATGAGCGTGAGGAAAAGCGCCTGCAGCATTGGCAGTCGGTGATAATTAGTGCTTGTGAACAGTCTGGGCGTAATCGTTTGCCTGAAGTGGCCGCGCCGGTGGATTGGAAACAATGGCTGCCTAAGGCCAAGGCGGATGTCTGTTTTGTGTTATCGCCACATGTGGACGATAAACTGCCGGCTTTGACCTTAAAGCCTGGTATGTCGGTGATGGTGGTAATAGGCCCTGAGGGTGGCCTGAGCGAGCCAGAGGTGGCTATGGCACGACAGCAGGGGTTTGCCCCGCTTAATCTGGGACCCCGGGTCTTACGCACGGAAACGGCCGCTTTGGCGGCTTTGGCGGTCTTGCAGGTCAAATACGGCGATTTTATTTAGATCCCCCCTCACTTGATGGTGGATTACGGCAAAGAGCGCCTAATCCACCCTACGGTTTCGCTCATGCTCGGTGTATGTAGGGTGGATTAGGCGCTCTTTGCCGTAATCCACCATCAATTTAAAATTATGCCTCCTTGACACCATGCCCCTTTCTAGTACAATGTCCGCCTTTTTTAAGACCCCAGAGGTACTTACCATGGCCGATGAAATCGATCTCGCAAATGATCTGATAGACAATGAAATTAACCGGAGATTAGTTCAGCTCCGCCAGAACGCATCACAAAACATGATGGGCTCTAAATTGTGTCAGGAATGCGGGGAAGGTATCCCTGTAGAACGCCAGAAATTAGGCTTTAAGTTTTGTGTTCCCTGTGCCCAAGAATCAGAGCGTCGCAAGTCTTTATACGCTGATTACGCTGACTAATTGACTATTAATTGACCTCCCTCCGGTATTTTTTGCTGGGGGGAGTTGTGAATCAGGGTTATACTAGAAACAAGATGTTAATGGGACCCGGTGTTCACATGCCGAATGGCGAAATTTTAGGCGAGTATGAACAGGTCGTACGTGAGCTTTCTGAACGCATAGTAGCTGCGCAAAAGCCTATACGCATTCTTGACGCCTTAAAATGGGATCCCTCCATAGAAGAAGCTTTTTTCAAAAGCAAATTCAAAAAACTTCCTGTCATCAACCAGGAATATTATCAAAAGCAAAATCCTCTCTCCTTTGACCCGGAAAAGAAGCTCCAGGAATTTCACGAACTAGATCGGGCCATCGACGTAAACTCGGACAATACAGCGGCGTTGGCAGTATCATGCAGCGTATGTGTTACGAGTATGTTCGCGTCATTGAAATGCTACAGGCGCGCGGCACGCCCAAGTTCACCGAAATTTCCCAGGAATTATACGGCAGTTCAGAAGATGCTTTTCACGTCGGTGCGCCGACGCTAAAAGATTTAGCAACGCTTGTAACGAATACGCTGAGCAAAATTAAAGACAAAGTTAAAAGTGAAGCTGATGTGCCTATGTACACCAGCGAAGAAGCAGTCGCCATGTTGAGCGAAAGACTGGCATCGTATTTTTCTGATGGCGATAACATTCGTGTTGAAATCAGCGATGGTATTATCGCCGACGCGGCTGCTGGTGCTGACCGCATTAAAATTCACAGCGGACAAAAATTCAGTTTGCGACAAATTCGTACGTTTGAAATTCATGAGGGCTGGGTACATCTTGGCACTACGTTGAATGGTATGGCGCAACCGATTTGTACTTTTCTGAGTAAAGGACCACCGTCATCGACAGTGACGCAAGAAGGCTTGGCGATTATCACGGAAATATTTACGTTTTCTTCTTATCCCGGGCGCGTACGACGTTTAACTAATCGTATTAGCGCGGTGAATATGGCGGAAGACGGCGCGAATTTTTACGACGTATTTCAGTTTTATCGTGATCAGGGGATGGATGAAGATGATAGTTACCAGTCAACGGTGCGAGTTTTCCGCGGCAGCACACCAGAAGGTGGGCCGTACACAAAAGATTTGTCTTACAGCAAAGGCTTTATTCTGATTTATAACTTTATGCGTCTTGCTGTGCAGCGCGGTTTGGTCAAGCGTATACCGCTGTTATTTGTTGGTAAAACAACGCTGGAAGATTTGCATATTCTGTCTGATTTGCAGGATGAAGGTATTATTACTCCGCCGAAATATATACCGCCACAATTTGCTGACCTGGCGGCGATGAGTGCGTGGATGGTTTATTCATTGTTTCTCAACCGCCTCGATTTGCATCGCCTCGCGTTGGATTTCAAAGGTATTTTGCAGTAGTTTTATACCAACTCAAATAAATCTCTCTTTTCCAATAACCACGTCTGCTCATCTTCTTCCTTCGTCTTGAATATATCTAAATTGCGTGGCGAGAATAATCTCAATGAATGTGTAGGTGTACGCTGAATATTGATTTTTTCAGCCATAATCTCCCGTAACAATTTTTCCAGTTCTTTCAGGTTGTTGTTCAAATCCATGATTGTTGTTTGTGAATCCCGAAGGTTTATAAATAGATCACTTAAAGTAGCATCCAGGTTTTCCCCAGGATGATTTTTATGAAACTCATCAACAAATTTTTCTGTCAATTCCATCACTGCAGTCAAATGTTCTGTATGCTCTTTTGCAAGACGGGATACTGAATAAGTGTCTTGAGTTTGGCTATACAACCTGTCAGCAAAAATTTGTGACCATATGATCATTGCTAAGCCAATGAGTGCAAGTGCAGCTAAAAGCACCAAAAGCAAGAAAACACAAAAAAGCGCAACATTATGTGGCCCGTCGACTGTATCAAGTGCATCATCATAATGATGTAATTGAATAGCGAAATAAGTTAGCAAACCAGATGAAGCCAGGAACCCGAGTGCTGGTAGAGCTTCAATAACGTTAGCTTTAGCCGTAAGCTTTTTCGAATATATCGTTAATTCATCATGCAAAATTTTTAATAATTGCACTAATTGCAGGATGTCATCGCGATTGTCATTTAATGTATTCAGCAAGGTAATTTTGTCATCAGACTTTTGCCCGTAAATATTTACTTGCTCTAATTCTTCATCACTGTCGTTTGAGTTTTCATCCGCAGATTGCAACGACTCCACTACTTTAGCGAGATAAAATGGAATTGGTTTCAGCGCGTCAAGAAATTCAATCACTTGTTCATCTTTATCATTGGTAGTCACGTTGACGACAGGCATGTTCCCCAATTGAAGTTTAACTGGTACCGCATTAAGAAATTTAGAATCAAGATTAAATTTTTCCGTGATTAAGGTTTGCAAATTTTTATGTACGGCAACCAGCGGCAAATAAAAATCGAGTAACTCCCGTTGTGTGTCGGGATTTTTTTGTTTTTCTATGCTGAGGCGAGTGTTAGCCAGAATTGCAGCTTGCTCATGCGGGTTTTTAGTCGTATGAAGATAACTATGCGCATCTTTTTTTGAGGTAATGGCGGCGGCAGGTGCTTTGTCAGGCGCAAATAAGGTGCCAACCGCGAGAAATGGAGCTGAATGATCTAGCGGTACAGCTGATTTATATGCCGCTTTTTTCAGGTTCTTGCCAATCAGCATGCCTGCGTGTGCTAATACCTCATAAAATGTTTGCCGTTTTTCTTCGGGCACATGATCAAACGGCCGCATATCATTAACATCTTTCCTGTATAAATCAGCGCCGTGTTGTAATAATAACTCCACCAATGGTGCGTTGGCATTTTTACAAGCGACATGTAGCACAGTCTGTTTGCTATTATTCAAATTATTGACGTAACACATATGTTGCAGCAACAACGTAACCATTTTCACATTATTTGTATCGCAGGCATGATGTAGTAATGCATCACCGTTAACATCGACTACATTGATCAGCTCAACTGCATTTTCAAGCGTCGACATTTTTTTCAGTAATTGTTGTAAAATATTTTCACGTTTAAGCATTACGGCGGTTTGCAAAATGGTAAATTTATCGGAAGTTTCAAGTGCGAAACAGTTGGCATTATCTGGAATGTCAGTGTGTGTTGCTATCAATTCCTGGTCAGCATGTGCGAGTAGTTTCTCCACTATTTTATCGTAGCCATGCGAAATAGCCATCCACAAAGGTGTGCGCAAATGTTTGTCTGTTACCCATAAACAACGAGTATCTTTTTTGTCGACGAGATAATAATCAATCAGGTCGTTTGCGATTTGTTCTTGGGAGTGGTAGAGAGCATGTGATAAAAATGTTGCGCCAATAGAATCGATGGCCAGGATAGAAGGGATATCAGTAAAAATTTCGCCTTTACTACGTGTGTCAATTAACTTAATTGCATCTGCGACATCTGTTTGATTGCCATCGCGTATTGAATCAAAAGCGGCTATTTCAAAAGCATGATTACTGCGAGTTAAAAAGCCTGTATTCAACATGTGAGTGCGACGATAAGATAACATGTGTTGTCCTTAAAATTAAACTAAATCAAATAAATTTCTTTTTTCCAGTAACCACGTCTGATCGTTATCTTCTTTAGATTTAAATATATTAAGATTACGCTGTGAAAATAACACCGAATGATGTGTAGGCATGCGTTTGAGATTAATTTCTTCCGTCATGATCTTTCTTAATACTTCTTCCGTTTCTTTCAGCTTGTCACGCAAATTTCTGATCGTCAGGTGGTCATCATTTAATTCACCAAATAAATCTCGGAGAGAGGTATCAAGCTGCGCGCCGGTATGATGCTCATGAAATACATCAACAAATTGTTGTAACAATTTCAGTGCGGCGTGAAAATGTTCTGCATGCTCTTCTAATAAGCTGGATACTTGATGACTGTCTTGAGTTTCTTCATACAATATGGATTGATTGCAAATTTGAAATATTACACCCATCGCTCCCACCATTGTTCCTGCCGCAAAAAATATAGTCAGCAATAAACATAAAATAAAAAGCCCAAAATTAGCTGATTGCTTATCTTCATGAGTATCATATTGATTTACTCCATAAATGCCATATGCCAACGTACCAGCGCTGACTAGGGTAAGGAGTGTTGGCATAGCACGGATGATTCTGGTAACAGTCGTGGCCTTTGTTTTATATACCACTAATTCATCGTGCAGAATATTCAGTAACTGCACTAATTGCAGGATATCATCGCGATTGTCATTTAATTTATTCAGTAGAGCAATTTTCGTATTTAAATCCTGGGTATGAAGTTCAATTTCCTCTATTTCTTCATCGCTGTTATTTGTTTCCTCATCGTCTGGTTTGAGCGATCCCAGTAATTTGTTCAGGTATAGTGGAATCGTTTTTAATACATCGAGAATATCGATTTGCTGTTCGCCATTTTCATCCGCGTTAACCCTGATTAATGGCATTTTCCCTACTTGCAGTTGCAGAGGCGCCGCAGCCAGAAATTCTGGATCAAGATTATATTTTTCCGTGATCAAGGTCTGCAAATTCTTATGGACCCCAACCAGTGGCAGATAAAAATCGAGTAATTTACGCCGTACTTGCGGATTGTTCTGTTTCTCTATACTGAAACGGGTATGCGCAATGATGGTTTCAGTTTGCTCGCGCAAATTTTTATCCGCGCGCGCCAGCCCCATTTTAGTTAGCAGATGAGTGTGTGCATCTTTTCTGGAGGTAATCGCAGCAACGGGTGTGTGATCAGGCGCAAACAATGTGCCAATAGCGAGAAACGGCGCGGAATGCTCCAATGCCATGGATGACTTGTGCGCGGCTTTCTTCAGGTTTTTTCCCATCAGTACGCCTGCTTGTCCCAGCGCATCATAAAACGAAGTTCGCAGCGGTTCGGGCACATGATCAAATGGGCGTTTGTCTTGAGTATCTTTTTGGTATAGATCGGCGCCATGATGTAACAACAATGTTACTAAAGCTGCGTTGCCTTTTTGGCAGGCAATATGTAGGGCTGTCTGCTTGTCGTTATTAAAATTATCGGTGTAACAATTGTGTTGCAGTAATAAGGTGGCGATCTTCAGATTGTTTAGACCGCAAGCGTCATGTAATAACGAATTGCCTTTTTTATCGGTCATATTGATCAGGTCGACTGCGTTTTCCAGCGACGCGATTTTTTTCAGCAATTGTTCCAGAATATTGACGTGACCTTGACTCACAGCTTGTTGCAGAATTGTTGTTTGCGTCGTAGTTTCTACTAGAGTGAAACAATTGACGCCATTTGCAATATCGGTATGTGTCGCGATTAATTCCTGATCTGAATTTGCGAGAAGTATTTCAACCAGTTTGTCATGTCCAAGCGCAACAGCCTGCCATAATGGCGTACGTAAATTTGTATCAGCTATCCATAAGTAATGACGCATACTCGGATTATCTCGCGATTTTTTGAGATAAAAATCGAGGAGATAACTGGCGATTTCAAGCCTGGAACATGCGGCCAATAAAAAAGTTTCACCGTGTGAATTGATGGGTGCCACAGAGGGGGTATCAACAAAAATACCGCTTTTACCACGAGATTCAATCAGCTTGATAATATCTGCAATATCACTCTGTTCTCCATCTTCTATGGATTTGAAGACTGCATGTTCTAACACATGACTCTTGCGAGTCAGAAATGCAGCATTAAGAGTTAGCGAACGACGATAAGATTGCATGTGATCATCCTTGTTAAACTAAATCAAATAAATGTCTTCTTTCCAGTAACCATGATTGATCGTTATCTTCTTCTTTGGGTTTAAAAATATCTAAATTACGTGGGGAAAATAACATTGAATGATGTGTAGGCGCGCGTTTAACGTTGATTTCTTCGGCCATAATTTGTCTCAGGAGTTGTTCCATTTCCTTGAGTTTGCCGCTGAACTGACTGATTGTCGCAGTGACATCGTGCAATTGCGTGGTTAGTTGCTGTAAAGAATAATCCAGTTGTGCACCGGCATGATTTTCATGAAAAACATCGACAAATTTTTGCAATAATTCTAAAGAAGCAATCAGATGTTCGGTGTGATCTTCCTTCAAGAAACTTACTGGATGACTATCTTCAGTTGTCGATAGATATCGACAGGGGTCACAAGTCTGTACCATGCACCAGCAACAGGATATTAAAAGACAAATAGCGGAAACAATTACCAGTGTGATGAATAATGCAAACATTCCTGGATAAAGCAGTTCCGGCCACCAATCATCGGTATACTTATCATATTTATGTAGCTCGATAGCACTATAAATAAGAATGGGGATGAGGATAGCAAGAACCGCATAGGGGATGGCGTATCTAACTCTTGCCCCCATTGTGCGTTGTTTGCCGTAAATAGCTAATTCGTCATGCAATATATTTAATATTTGCACTAATTGCAGAATGTCGTCGCGGTTGTCGTTTAATGTATTGAGTAACGCAATTTTTTCATTTATTTCCTGACAATGAAGATCAATTTCTTCAACTTCTTCCGTGCTATCGTCTTCATCATCACGAGTAAGTGATTGTAAAATTTTCGCCACGTACAAAGGAATGGGCTTTAGAACATCGTTGATATCGATTTGCTGATCACCTTCTTCATCGATGTTGACGCGAATTAGAGGCAAATTTCCCATGCTGAGTTGTACAGGCACTTTCGCCAAAAATTCTGGATCGAGATTAAATTTTGTGGTGATCAATGTTTGTAAATTATCATGTGCGGCAACCAGTGGCATGTAAAAGTCGAGTAATCGGCGCCTTGTTTCCGAATTTTTTTGCTGCTCTATGTTGAGACGAGTGAGTGCTAAAATTGTTTTGGTTTGCTCGCGCAAAATTTTATCTTCGCGCGCTAACATTATTTTGGATTGTATGTAAGCGTGCGCATCTTTTCTGGAGGTAATCGCTTCGGCAGGCACCTGGTTTTGCGAAAACTGTGTTCCGACAGCAAGGAAAGGCGTAGAAAAATGCAATGACGGAGATGATTTGCCAACAGCTTTTTTCAGATTTTTTCCCATCAGCAGACCAGCCTGTCCCAGTTCATCATAAAACCCTTGCTGCTTGTCAGCAGGTACATAAGCGAATGGCCGTTTGCCACTGACATCTTTTTTGTATATATCAGCGCTGTGCTGTAATAATAATTTTACTAATGGAATATCCGCATTTTGACATGCAATATGTAGAGCGGTTTGTTTGTCGCTATTTAAATTGTTGACGAAGCATTTATGTTGCAGCAACAAGGCGGCCATGTTCACGTTATTCAAGCGACAGGCCTCATGTAATAAAGTATTGCCTTTATTATCTGTCACATTAACGATATCGATTGCGTTTTCAAGAGGCGCTATTTTTTTTAGTATTTGATCCAGAATTTTTTCGCGTTTTTTATTCACAGCATTTTGCAAAACAGTTGTATGACTGCTTTGTTCAACCAGGGTAAAACAATTAGCGCCATCAGGAATAGCGGTATACGTTGCTATCAATTCATAATTAGCATGATTAAGAAGTTTTTCTGCTAATGCATCATAGCCATGTTCGATCGCCCACCATAATGGAGTACATAACAGTTTATCTGCCACCCATAAGCAAGCACCTGCTTTGTTGAGATACATCTCCAGCAGATAATTCGCGATATTTTCTTTTTTGTTCCAGATGGCAAACAATAAAAGTGTATAGCCGGAAAAATTAGAGTACGCGATAGAAGGATTATCAGCAAAAACATCACCTTCACTGCGTGAGTCAATTATTTTAAGTGCATCTTCTAAATCAGCTTGATTGCCATCTTGTATCGCATCATAAGCAGCTTTTTCAAACGTATGACTACGGCGTGTTAAGAAGTAATTGTTGAGAGTGGTCGAGCGATTATAGGAGAGCATGCGGCATCCTTATTATTATTTTTACTCCGGAATGCCGCGTAAACTACCACCAGAGAGCAACTCTAGCAATAGTGTTTAACTTTTAAAGCGCTAAGATCTCTTGGTATCGTTTTCATCAATTCCAGATTCAATGAATTTGATGATTTCGCTAGCTACATCGACTTTAGTGGTTTTTTCTATGCCTTCCAAACCAGGCGAGGCATTCACTTCCATGATCAAGGGGCCGCGATTGGAGCGCACAATATCAATACCAGCAACATTCAAGCCGATGATGTGTGCCGCGCGAATAGCCATGTGTCTTTCTTCATCGGTAATATCAACGGCTGTTGCTTCGCCGCCACGATGCAGGTTGGAACGAAATTCTTCCGGCGATTTAGATTGACGTTTCATGGCAGCGACGACTTTGCCACCGACGACAAAACAGCGTATGTCGGCACCGCCAGCTTCTTTAATGTATTCCTGCACCATGATATTCACTTTCAGACCAAGGAAAGCTTCCAGTACGCTGCGCGCAGCTTTGGTGGTTTCGACCAGAATCACGCCTATGCCTTGTGTGCCTTCTAAAAATTTAATGACCAGCGGCGGGCCGCCAACCATTTTGATTAAATCTTTAATTTCATCCAGCGAATGGGCAAAGCCAGTGATAGGCAAGCCTATGCCTTTTTTGGACAGTAATTGCAGCGAGCGCAATTTATCGCGACCACGGGTAATGGCGACGGAATCATTGACGCAGAACACACCCATCATTTCCAGTTGTCTGACAACAGCTGCGCCATAAAAAGTAATAGAGGCACCAATGCGTGGGATCACAGCATCATAATGCTCGAGTTCATTGCCTTTATAATGAATAGTGGGACGTGCGGAGGTAATATTCATATAGCAGCGCAAAGTATCAATCGTACAGGCATCATGCCCGCGCGCCTGCGCGGCTTCTACCAGCCGGCGGGTCGAATATAAATTCGCTTTCCTCGATAAAATGGCAATTTTCATTTTTTATGTGCCTTAGTAGTAACAAACGAGCGAGCTGGGTTTACGATGAAACGCTTACGTAGAGCGCTTCTGCCTAATAGCATGCGGAATAGCATATTTTCACGCTCGGTGAGAGTAATCTCAATCGACCAGGTTTGTCCAGCGATAGTAATAGGTGTTTCGATCACATAGCGTTCTTCTTCATGACCGCCAGAGTCAGTGACCATGCGCTTGTCGACCACGTCAGCAGTGACGGATATGACGTCTTCGGTATTATGTTGCAAAGGGTGGATATCAAAGCTGATTTTCTTTTTGCCGTTTTCATCAAAAGGTTTGAGGGCAAAAGCGTGCAATGCCGATGTCCGGGCGCCGGTATCAACTTTAGCTTTGATTTTTTCGATATGCAAATTTGGCAAAGATACCCATTCGCGCCACCCTATGATAGGATATTTGCGTATGGTTTTGATTAATTTGACTTTTTCTTGGAATGCCATCAGGTTAGTCCAGCATTAGTTGAGCATTAAGTAATGTAATATCTATAAATCGTAACATATTAGAATTTAGTATGGCTTGTAATATTATTTTAAGCCCTCAGGGGTATAGTCAAAGTGTGGTCTTCTTTTTGGAAGATTGTCATCATTTGCACAGCATAAAAAAACAACAAATCGTGTGCAAAAAAGGAGGATAGCCATGAAAAGCCGCGATCAAAATGATTTAAAAGCAAAAAGGGAAAAGAAAGAATCCGAATTTCAGGAACGTTTGAAACAACAGCAACTTGAAAAAGATTTTCAGAAGTTAGTCATGCAAAATCCGGCGTCTGACTATTCTGGGCTCGTCACAAAAGATGAATATCTCCGCAGAAGAAAATTTTTATTTTTTCATTTGAACGGCGACAAGACATCACATCTATCGGCCGCTGATAAAAAACAGTTCGAATTAAAACAGAGTAAATAAATTATATCACCCCTCACCCATGTAAGGGGTCTGACCCACCTAAGACGCGGTCTGACCCTACTAGGTGGATTAGGCGCCTTTTGCCGTAATCCACCAATGGGTGAGGGGTTGTTAATATTTAATTTCGAGGATTTCGATTTTATCAAACCTGCAGGGGTTTTGAGGCGGAGGGTGTCGCCAACCTGGGATTTAAGCAGGGTTTTAGCTACGGGAGAAGTCCAGCTGATTTTCCCTTCGGATAAGTTTGCTTCATCAATGCCGACAAGTTTTACGGTATTTTTAGTGCCGTCGCTTGCCGCGTAAGTGACCGTGGCACCGAAATAAACCTTGGTCAGACTTTGCTGTAATGCGGGATTCACTACTTCTGCGCTTTCCAGGCGTTTGACTAAATAGCGGATACGCCGATCAATTTCGCGTAAGCGTTTTTTACCATAAATATAATCGCCATTTTCCGAGCGATCACCATTGCCTGCCGCCCAACGAACAACTTCTACCGTTTTCGGGCGTTCTTCATTGATTAAACGACGATATTCAGCCTGCAATTGTTCGAAGCCAAATGGGGTAACGTAGTTTTTAACTGACTCTGAAGGAATTTCAGGTAATTCATCTTCATCGTCAGATTCTTTAGTGAATGCTTTGCTCATACTATAATTATATCTTATTTTATCTCAGCTGTCGGACGACGAGACCTTGAAACAAAATATAAAATCAGTAGCCCAATGCCAACACCAGTAAATGGAAATACCCACAATACTAAGGTTGAGCCACCAAACCTTGGCTGCAGCAAAATAAACTCGCCATAGCGTTTAACCAGATAATTTTCGATCTCACTATTGGATTTGTTATCCAGCACCATACGATAAACTTTTTCGCGTAAATCATTCGCGAGCGGTGCGCTGGAATCAGCAATATTCTGGTTTTGACACACGACACAACGAATTTCACTCGTCAGTAAATGAAAACGCTCACTATCAGTCGCAGACGTAAATGGATAAGCATCCGATGCTTGCGTTTGCGCGTAAATAACGCCAGCTAATAACATCATAATAAGTGCAAGTAGAGTAGCTTTCATTTTAATCCATATATTTTTTGATAAGTGGATAAAGTGTTTCTTCCCAACCTTTTTCACTAATGGCGCCAATATAGCGATAAATAATTTTTCCTGATGGATCGATGACAAATGTTTCTGGTGTGCCATACACGCCGAAATCAATCGCGGTATCTCCTTTTAAATCGCAGCCGGTCATGACATAAGGATTGCCATTGCGTTCGAGAAACTCTTTTGCGTCTTTCGGATTATCTTTGTAATCGATGCTGTAAATAGGCACATGATATTGTTTTTTTATTTTCATCAACATTGGTTGTTCCACTGCGCACGCATAACACCATGTCGCCCAGACATTAATTAATGCAACATGACCCGCGAAATCTTTAGGTGTGAAAGATTTCAGTGGTTCAAATAAATTGGGTAGAGCAAAATCCGGCACTTCTTCGCCTACCAATGCCGAAGGTAATTCGCCGGGCGTAGAATAAAATAATTCGCGCCAAAATATGCCGCATAAAGCAAACAAGATTACAAATGGAAGAATGATAGCTATTTTTTTATTTTTCATTTTGTCCTCGTAGCACGATCTCGTTCGGAATAAAGTCAGCAATCCGCCAATGATCATGATCATGCCGCCAAACCATATCCAGCGTACAAATGGTTTGTAATAAAGCCGTACTGACCAGAAATTGTCATCCAGTGGTTCACCTAGCGCGATATAAAGATCCCGGAAAATTCCGGGATGAATATCTACTTTAGTCATGACCATTTCACGCACGGTATAAATTCTTTTTTCAGGATACAAATTAGTGACATGGCGATCATTTTTCACTACTTCAAATGCTGCTTGTATGCCGCGGTAATTGGAACCGTTAACACCTTGTGTGTCTATAAAGAAAAATTGATACGGACCAATATCAACAGCGTCACCTGGTTTAATGCGTACTTCACGTTCTTGATTCAACATACTGGAAAGCATAATGCCAATAATCAACACAGCAAAACCAATATGCGCGAGCGTCATGCCAGGCATAAAAGCGACTGAAATCCAGTACACTCAATAACAATCCAGAAACTTAAACTAGACTGATGACGGCAGTAATTTCAAGCTGACTGGTAACACTCCACAACACAGCAATGGCAGCTGATAATAGCTGATACAGAATTTTTTTGCCAGCAGCATGTTGCCATAGATGTTTTTAGCGGCTTGTTGTTGCCAGCGGCATAATGGCCCAAAACCCATAAAGACCATGATGATGAAAACTAGCGGCATCATGACCATATTAAAATAAGGTGCGCCGACGGAAATAGTGCCGAGATGCAATGCATCAAGAATCAGTGGATAAATAGTGCCAAGTAAAATCGTTAACATGGCAATAAAAAGTAATGCGCTATTTAACAGCAATCCCATTTCACGTGATGACCATGAGAATAAGGTGCTGATGTCCCTGATGAGAAAATTGGAATGCGAATAACATAAACAGCCAATGCGGCAGCAGCCAGGATAGCAAGCAATAATAATAAAAATACACCGCGTGCTGGATCATTGGCAAAAGTATGCGCGGAAATCAACACGCCAGATCGCACTAGAAAAGTGCCGAGTAAACTCAACGCAAAACTGATGATCGCAAGTAATGCTGCCCAGCCTTTCGCGACATTGCGTTTTTCAGCCAAGAACTAAAACATGAATCAATGCTGTGCCTGCAAATCCATGGTAATAGTGATGCATTTTCAACCGGGTCCCAAAACCAGAATCCACCCCAGCCAAGTACGCGATAAGCCCACCAGCTGCCGAGCGTGATGCCAAAGGTCAGAAAACACCAGGCGGCGATAGCAAACGACGTAGTGATGTGTGCCCATTGTTCATCCAGTTTGCCGCGTATCAATGCTGCTTGGGTAATCGCAAAGGCGACAGAAAAACCAACATAACCCATATACAGCATGGGTGGATGAATGACAAATCCGGGGTCTTGTAATAAGTGGATTAAGATCCGATCCAGCTTGCGATGCAATAGCGGCGAAAAATGGATTGGATGTGAGTAATAGAAAACATAGAAACAAAAACTGATCAAGCCGAGCACAGCGAGCACCAGCGTATATAACTGACGGCTTGATGCGATGTGTTGCGATCGAAAAATATAGCAAAATCATGGTCCAGATATTTAAAATCAGTATCCATAATAAAATAGATCCTTCATGCGCGCCCCACACAGCGGTTAATCGATACATGAGTGGAAGCGACGGATGTGAATTGGCGGCGACATAAGCGATGGAAAAATCACTGATGACCAAATGCGATGGTTAATAAGAATATAGCAATGCGCTAATGAAAACAAATTGTCCCCATGCGCTGGGACGCGCGCATGCGAGAGCATAAGGATTGTTGCGCCAATAACCCCACAAAGGCAGAACACTTTGTGTGAAAGAAAATAGCAGAGCAATATATAGTGAAATTTCACCAAATAATCTGAATCATTTTGCATTTTCCCTCATCGCTTTATAAACATTTTTTGGCATGTAGTTTTCATCATGTTTTGCCAGCACTTGCGTCGCGATAAATACCCCTTGCGCATTCAGGCTGCCTTCCGCGATCACGCCTTTGCCTTCACGAAACAAATCGGGCAACACGCCAACATATCGCACTGGCAAATCACGTTTAAAATCAGTGACAATAAATTCTACGCCTAAGCCATTTTTATCACGCACGACACTGCCGTGGTTTCACCATGCCACCCAGACGAAAATGATAATCGGTAGCAATATGATGTTGCGCGATCTGGTCTAGGCGTGAGAAAAACATTGATATTTTGTTTCAGCGCATAAAGAATCAGTCCGGCAGCGAGCGCGAGCACCTATGGCAATACAAACACACAGAATATAAACGGCGTTTATGAATTTTATTCATGCGTTAACTTTTGTTCTTGTAAATATTTTTGCCAGCGCCGCCATGGGAAAAACCATTGAGCGAGCAAAAATGCCAGCACGCTGCCATAAGAACCCCAGACATAAAACCCGTAACCACCCATATGCAAAAAATTAGCAGTGAGTTGGTCATCATGGTTTCCTTTAGCCAGTGATGATTAGCTTCCAGCGCGGTTAATTCATAACGTCATATGCAGAAAAAGCACGATAGCGTAATAAATCAGAAAAGCGGTGATCATGGACAAGCAAAGGATAGACCATGGAGTGATCAATGGCGGATGGCGTCAACAATTTTAAGGTTGCGCCTTGATGCAGATGTGTTCCACCAATAAACGGAATAATGAATGATAGGAATATCGATAAAGCCTACCAGAATCAAAATGGCAGTCGCGCGTTCGGCCGTGACGTTTTTGCGCACATCGCGGATTGAAACAGAATAATGCCGAGATAGAGAAATAATAAAATGAGTTCGGAAGTCAGGCGTGCATCCCAAATCCACCAGGTGCCCCACATGGGTTTACCCCACGAGACTGCCGGTTAATAAGGCCAGAAAAGTAAAGCCTGCGCCGATGGGAGCGCTATGCCGGATGACCAGAAAGCGCCATTTTGATGCGCCAGACGATAGCGGTGAAGCGGCCGCTGCCATGACAGCATAAATAAATAAAGAGAGAAAAGCGCAAGGGGCATGTACATAAATAATACGAAAACCATCGCCTTGCAGATAGTCAGCGGGCGCCAGAATCAAGCCGCCAATGAATCCATAGCTAAAGGACAGAGAAATAATGCTGTCAGCCAGGGGAGTAATCATGTTTGGATAGATTGAAAAATTTCTTCGGTGATACCAGGTTATTAATTAGATACCACATCCTGCTTATATGCCTTTCTTAATTGTGGGTCAAAATACTATCAAAGATGGTATATTCTGACAATAATCTTGTGTGAGTAGTGCAATTGTAGATTTTTTTTCATATGCTAGCGGTAAGCTACATTTATGTTATTGATAAGGACTTCATATGCACAAACAAAAGCCGCTGCACGGCAAATGGAAAATCATTTTTAGTTTTATCGCTTGCACCGCCGCATTCGCTGATCATCCACCTATGGTTTCACCCGAAATAGATAACCACCCTGGCGAACCATTTTCTTATTTCAGTAAATCAACCGATGAAATCGGGGTGATGGATGCGCAAGCAGGAACAGAAATTACACCAGAAGGTTTTTTATACACAGGCTATGGCGAGCTGATGTTTTTTACCGGCCCGTTGAAAACGCCAATTGAACAGCGTATCCGCACACTGGAACAAGGTTATCTGCCTATTGTGCATTACTCTTATCGTCAGAATGGCATTGTTTATCAGTTTCACCACGTTTGCCGCGTCACTCAACGGCCAACCAAATGGCACACTGGTTGATTTCGTCCGTGTCGATATTCGCAATGATAACAAACAGCCAGCACGCGCAGAATTTGCTGTGGGTATGCGTTACACCAATGATATCAACAGCAATAATGGTTTAGGCGATAATCGTTTCCGTCGTCCGCATAAGGAAAGCAAGCTGGGTGATTACCGCCAATTAGGTGAAACATTTGATCCTGATTGGGTATATGGTTTTTCTGATGATACGTTTGTGCGTGGCGACAAGACCATGTTTTTGTTCCCAGCCGATTCGCATGATAAATCGTTAACCATGAATGATTCTGAAAATGGTGCTTACGATAACACGCCACGCAAACTCAATATTCTTCCGACCACACCAGTGGGAATTGTTGATTACATGCGTGTGTTAAAGAGTGGTGAAGAATACAGCTTGATATTCAAACTACCAGTGATTCCTCTGACATCTAAAGAAGAAATCACAGCGGTACAAAATGCTGACATGGATACTTATCAGCAAAAAGTCAGCGATGAATGGCAACACATGGTTGATCAAGGCATGCAAATCAAACTGCCGGAAAAGAAAGCGGTGGATACATTCAATGCCAGTTTGATTTATGATTTGATGGCGCGCGATAAAATTCGCGATAACTATATTCAGACGGTGAATAAACTGCATTATCATGAATTTTTCCTGCGTGACGTATCGGATATTGCGCATATGTACGATGTGACTGGTTATCCAGAAATATCACGACAAGTATTAGACTTTTTTCCTAAATCACAATTACCAGACGGAAATTTCTTATCGCAGAAAGAACAGTATGATGGTTGGGGTGAGGCATTATGGGCTTACGGCCAGCATTATCGCATGACAAAAGATCGTCAATTCGCTGAAAAAGTATTTCCTTCCATACGTCGTGCAGTGATTTGGTTACGAATGGCGCGACAAGATGATCCTATGCATTTGATGATTAGTTCAGATGTTAAGGATAATGAACTCGTTCCTGGACATATCACTGGCTATAATTTCCTGGCGCTGGCTGGTTTGAAAAATGCGATTATGATGGCGGATGATTTAGGTAATAAGCAAGATGCCGCAGAGTTCCGCAAAGAGTACGATGATTATTACAAAACATTTATGACTGTACTCAATGATGCAACAGCAAAAACCAATGGCTATATTCCTCCTGGGTTGGATGGTAAAACTGGCGGTCAGGATTGGGGTAATTTGTTAGGTGCATATCCAGAGCCTACACTTGATCCATGGGATCCGCGCATCACTGCAACATTGAAAGCAACACAAGCCAAATATCAGGAAGGTATTATGACTTATGGCGATGGTCGCTGGTTGCATCATTATCTGACAATCAAAAATACACTGACTGAATTGATACGCGGTGATCAAGAGCAGGCAATCAAAGAGTTTTACGGCTTATTGCTGCATACCAGTTCAACGCAGGCTGGGTTTGAATACAATATCCGTCCTTGGGGTGATCGAAATTATCAGCGCAATCTGCCGCCGCATGGCTGGTTTGCCGCTGAATACCGTACATTGGTGCGTAATATGTTAGTGCGTGAGTATGGTAAGGATGTGCATTTGCTTTCTGCTGTTTCACCAGCGTGGATAGGTGTGGAAAAAGAAATTCAGGCTAAGAATGTTCCGACTGAATTCGGCACGATTAGTTATACATTGAGACAGCCGGATAATAATTCCGCAGTGATTAATATTAGTTCGCAATGGCGAGACGCGCCAGCAGCGATTGTCGTGCATGTGCCTTGGTTTATGGCAGTGAACTCTGTCACTGTTGATGGTAAACCAGCGGAAGTCACGGGCAGCAAAATCACTTTGCCGGCTGATGCGAAACAAGTGCGTATAGACTGGAAGCGCAAAGCAGATATGGCTGATCTAAGTTATAAAAACACGGTTGCTGATTATAAGGCTGAGTATCGCAAGCGGTATGATAGCTATATGAGTGGCGAAGAGATGAATTAAACTTCATTTTGGGGTCAGACGCTGGCGTCTGACCCCGTCATTGCGAGCGATAGCGAAGCAATCCAGGCATTAACGTTACTAAATTTAGAGCTGCTTTTCTTAATTTTTATCGTTAAAGCCTGGATTGCTTCGCTATCGCTCGCAATTGTAAGGGTTACGCATTTCGTTGATGATTATTTGGCCTGCTCAGGGGTCATACCATCTAAGCCCCTGATGTGGTCTAAGCTTGTTGTAGTAAAGAATATATTTAAATAACTCATCTTTAAAATGATCGATTGATTCAAAGTAAGTCCCCTCTATCAAATCTTCATTAATAGTTCTCCAGAAACGCTCTACTTTACCGTTAGTTTGAGGGCGATAAGGCTTGATATATCGATGCTTAACACCAAGCTCAATTAACATACTTTCAAATGGATGGTGTATGCTTCTGCTGAGAGTCTCGTGGACCAAATTCAGGACCATTATCTGTTAATATCTTCTTCAAATTTAATAGAGAATTTTTCTGTTAAATGGTTAAGGCATCTTAATGCTGTAAACATTACGCTAATGGATTTAATATCTTCAACGACTTCAGCCCATGCTACACGAGTGCAGCTATCAATTACGCATACTAAGTAGTAAGGTTTTTTACTACCAGCAATCATATCTTTAGATAGATGATGACAGTCAATATGCCCTAATTCACCTGCTTTTTCTTTAATAATTCGCTTTTTTTCTTCTTGCATTGGCTTTTGTTAACCTATTTTTACCATGTCGTTTTAAAATTTTATATACGCCACTTGGTGATGGTGTTTTATCCTTTAAGGTGGGTTGAAATATCGATGTAATTTCATATTTATTACAACCTTTCTCTCGTTCAGCCAAGACCAGCCTCTTCGATTTCCTCTGGCGTGCGTCGCGTTTAAGTATTTCGCGCCCACGTTTACCTGGGAGCAGATCAAGAGGGTCATTACTGCATTTGTAAGACGATTATAGTATTTTAAGAAGGTTTGTGCACATGTCCCATGCGCTTTATAAAACTCTATGAACGAATTTAAACTTTGGATGCTGCTTTAGATTTAACTTGTTCATACTCTTCGATTAGAAATTGATATGTTTGTATGTAGTTATTTTTTAAGTGTTTTATCGTTATTATTATTTCGCATTATTTGGTTCCTTGATGAAGCGTAGGTTTATACACTTCATCAACGAATTATGTAACCTTTACAGCAATGACGAGGCCAGCTCTGTCCTGAAATCTCGAATATCCGGCAATTGTTTATCCTTTAACTTCGCCCCTTCATCCCATCGTCGTAACAATAAAATATCTGCAAACAATGGATGCCGCGCAAACTCATTTGCTTCCTCTTCGCGCATAGGCCCACCTTGCAGCAACAGACTTTTATGCGACGCATCAGATAAATTTTTTAAATACTTCGTATCTGTTGCGCATAAATAGCGTTTGGCATTCACATGATGTTTCACCAACTCTGCGACTTCATCCTGAAAATGCAGCCGTAAAAACTGCTCGCCGATTTTTTCATGCTCGCTGTCGATATCATCATCCGCGCAGTCTGCATGATGGTGATGAAGAAAATGACCCACATCATGTAGCAACGCCGCTGTCACTAGCGTTGCTCTGGCTTTATGTCTGCGTGCGGCAACACCAGCTTGTAGGGCATGCTCAAGCTGGGTGACTGGTTCGCCTATATAAGCATTGCCGCCTTGTTCAGTGAACAAGGCGAATATTTTTTCAATAATATCCATATCAGTTAACATCATATCCTTTCCGCTTACCCATCAGCATATCTACAATAAACTCAACTTTATCGGAACGAAAGCCTGATATGTCACTTCTATTGAGAAAGTTTTCCATCGCATTGAAGCGTGTCTTATCGCGTAAAGACACATCCGCACAGTTATCAAGCAGAATACGCAGAATGTTGCGCTGATTTTCATCGAGATCAGTTTCCGCGACCAGGTAATTAACCAATGTCTGATGTGGCTTGTTATCGTAGATATAATTGCAGTCCATGCCGTTTCGCATATATTTATCAACCTTGTCAGCCTCACCATTAACAACAGCTTGATAAAGTTTTTCGTAGCGATCATTCACTTTCGGTTGAAAAAATACCTGAGGGTTTACCTGGGGATTTAATAAGGCAGCAGGGCGATTATCCCCAGCCTTCATCAGTAGTTTTGACTCTATAGTTGACGCTTCTCCACAAAGATCCAGTGCGCACTTCCCTTCGTAGTTGGTGAAAGTCAAATCACTCCTATCTTTGAATAATAACTGCATTGCGGCAATTCCGGCATTTTTTTCGCTATCGTTGCAAGACGCAACTAGTGCGGCGGCATAATGTATAGGCAAATTACCATTGGGGCCGGTTCCGCGGGCATTTGCTCCCTTACCTAGCAAGAGCGTTATCATGTTTGCATGACCGTTGACAGTAGCATGACATAACGCAGTCATGAAATTTGAGTCTTTACGATTAATATCAACAATGCCATTCGCAATCTGAAGAAACTGTTCGACTTCATCAATAGATTTGGATTTTACCGAGTTACTTAATTGATCTTGTACGTTACATAAATCGAGAGCACTTTTACTGTCGTAGTTAGTTAAGGTCAAGTCATCATTTTGCGTCATTAATATTTTCATGATGGCATAAGCGGAAGTCATTGTTTCAATATTATCTGTTCTTCCTGCTAATTCAGCGGCAAGATGAATGGGCATATTGCCATTTGATGATGTAACGCGTCTTTGTGCGCCGCGTTGAAGCAGAAATTCAACCATTGGCATATCACCTCTTCGTGCCGCCACACCTAGGGGTGTCCTAAATTGCGAATCTCTGGCATCAATGCGGGCAATGCCATCAGCTATATTCAGGAAATCGCGGACGAATTCAATGCGTCCTGATCTAACTGCTTCACTGAGCTGGTCTTGTACGCCACACAAATCATAAGGAGATTTGCTATTATAATTTGTAACTGTTAAATCCGAATCCGCAGATTTTAATACTTTCATTACTGCATAACCGGCGGCGCGTTTTTCATAGTCGTCTGAGCTTGCCAAGATGGCGGCGCAATGGATAGGCAGATTACCTTCACGAATAGTAATGCGTCGACTGGCGCCAGCTTGAAGTAAGAATTCAACCATAGGCTTGTCACCCCGGCTAGCAGCAATACTAAGTGGCGTATTCAATTCAGAATCTCTACCGTTGATATCGATAATGTCTGCAGCGCTAAGCAAAAAATTTCTGACTAATTCAATCGAACCAGTTTTGATGACTCCACTGAAGTTGTCTTGTACGCAAGAAATTTCATACGGAGATTTGTTCTCGTAATTTGTTACTCTTAAATCATTATCGCTGCTTTTCAATACGCGCATGACTGCAAAACCAGCATCACGCTTGCTAAAATCTTCTGAGCTCGCTAACTCTGCGGCGCAATGTATAGGTAAATTACCTCCACTGATCGTAATGCGTTTGCTCGCATTGACACCAAGAAGAAATTCAACCATAGCTTTATCGCCCAGTCGTGCTGCAACACTTAACGCTGTGTTGTATTGTGTGTCTTTACCATTTATATCGACGATGCCTTCTGCCATCGCCAAAAACTCTCTGACTAAGTCAACCCGTTTGGTTCTTATCATTTCATTGAGCTGATCCTGCACGCGGCAAATTTGCTGTGCTGATTCGTTTTCATAATTAGTTGCCATCAACTCATTATTAGTCTTGAGTAATCTCATAATAGCGTAAGCAACGCGTCTTTCCGCAAAATCATCGGATGCGGCGAGTGTAGCAGCGCAATGCAGGGCCGTATTACCAGTGAGACTGGTAGCATTTCTACGTGCGCCTGCTGCTAACAAATACTGCACCATTTCTATTTGACCGTGCAATGCGGCTAAACACAGTGGTTTCCAACCGTAATCATCATCACCAGAAGCTTCTAAATCAATTTTGCCTTTATGGGCATCCAAAAAATGCTTCAACATTGCTGGGTTTTTTGCATTGATGATTTCGAATAATTGAGTTTTTAAGAATCTACTATCTGCCATGATGAACACCTCTTGTCATTTTTATTGTAATTGTTGCTAGTTATAAACAAATTCCATTGCCATTTTTAGCGTATTTTCTACCTGCGTTTGCGTGTAAACGCAATTAAAAAATACAATGTATAGGGGGTGCATACCGTATTGTTACGATATTGTTCATCTGTATAAGTTGTAGTCTTATTGCGACTCGGAATTATTTTCATAACAAGGAAAAAGGAATGAGTATTTTCTATAGATCGCAGTACACATTTAATAAAAACAATCAAAATTATATCAATGCAATAATGAGATTTAACAAGAATGTTTGGATCACTCATATTGATGGTATTGAATTGGAAGAAAGTCTATATTGTAAAGATGTTCAGACAGCAATAAAAATTCATGAAAAAAACAGTCAAAACGATGAAATGAGCATACAGTGTAGGTCAGCTGATGCACGCTCGACCAACAATCTTTTTCCTAAAATAGATGCAAATAAATTACTGGCTGGCATGGATGAAGCGCTGAAGAATAAAAGTCTTAAAGTCTATAGACGAATATATCGAGAGTATTAGTTTTTATATTTCGTTTCAGACAAGCAAAAATGATTTATACCTCGTGCCGCCAGTGATTCCTGCTTTTAATAAAGAAGAAGTATTTATTTTATTGAGCGAGTTAAATAAGAAACTGAATTTATCCGGTGCGGTGCATTTGCCAGAGTTAAAATCAATTGTATTTCAACATGAAGCTAATAATTATGTGCTTTCCTACAATGATAATTCGCATTTTTGTAAGTTGTTTCCGTATGAGGCTAATAATTATGTACGTTCTTATAATGGTAATTCAGGATTTCGCAAGCTATTTCCATTCGCTCTCGATTTAGATGATGGCTTTTGTGATAAAGAAGCTGATGAGCCATCTTCATTGTTACAAGCGCTTAATCAATATTTCAATCGTTGGAAAAATAATAATTACCTTGGTGATATTTTCCCTGCAAATGAAAATGTTAAATATGAGAATACCAACAAAAATAGTGCATTACAGATGGGTTTGTTTGCGCAGTCAGCAATGCAACCACAACAGCCTGCAGCTTTAAGCGCACCCTTATTGAAATGAGTTGTCCTTTAAGTCAGGTTGCGCTGGCAGCCTGACTTGAATACATTGCAATCCGCAGAGTTATGATAAAGGATTGTTTATGAAAACCAGAGCGGAATTTGATAGTCGTTGGGATGATAATAAGACGCTTAAAGATAATATTATTAATTTATTTAAAATGGATTTTATGCAATATGCAAAACCAGAAGTCACTGGATTTTTCTGCCGTAAACAACATGAAGAAATCCAGGAATATGAATTATTTAGAATGGAAATGCTATCTACATTCGAATCGATGGGCGACAAAAATACCGATGTGAATGGCAAAAGAGTGCTTAGTCTTGAAGACATATATTTAAACTTTCGTATTATTAGGAAAACTGCTGGTGGCGCTAAAGGGTTAAAGTATCCTCAGGGGCAGTTATACCAAATGGTATGTTACGTTGTGGATAAAATGGAGCAGGTTGTACCTGCATTAGCGAATGATCAGGAATTGTTGTCAAAACTGAGCTGGGAGAATATTAATTCGCTTAGGTCTTCGTAATAAAATGTGAAAATGTGGCGTTTATCGGGTATGATTGCGAAAATTGCAAAAAATACCCGACTTTTTTCTTATGAATCTCATGGAACACGCGAAAGAAGGATTGCTGAATCTTTTTTTTGCTAAATTACGCTCAGTCTTGGCTCTGCTAGGAGTATTAGTAGGCACAGCATCTGTTGTTGCTATGGTGTTGGGCGGTGATCTCGCGACCAATGAAGCGCTCAAACAATTTAAAGCGTTAGGCACTGATTTGCTGGCGGTGTCGATTAATGTTAGCGGCGAAGAAAACCTGAATGCCAATGGCAAAGCGGAAAATATTTCCTTGACGCAAGCACTGGCTATTGCCCGCGCAGATAAAAACATCACGCAAATCGCACCTTACACGCAGCTATATCATCCCATTTTTTATAATGGTAATAGCATTGATGGCGTTATTCTTGGCGTCACCAATAGTTTCGCCGACATTGTCCAGATTAAAATGCAATCAGGCCGGTTTGTTTCTGTATTCGATAAATATGAATTTTATTGTGTGATTGGCCATGATATTTATGATGCGATTAAACAAATTTCATTGCGTGATCCTATTGGTCAGCAGGTGCAAATAGGAAAAAATATTTTTGTCATCGTCGGTGTGGCGGAAAAATGGCCAGAAAATAGTTTTGTTTATGCCAATATCGATAAAGCGGTGATGATTCCATTGCTGGCGTCCAATATTGTCAGCAAATATGCCGCTATTGGTAACATTATTCTGCGTTTATCGCCGCAAGCGGATATAACAGCAGTTGAGGATAGAGTATCTAATTCTGTTAATACATCTGTTGCTGGTAAACAAGTCGCGTTTCGTAGTGCGAAAGAATTAATTGAAAAGATGCGCAAGCAGAGCAACATCCTCACCGTGTTTCTGGGTTTGATCGGCAGCGTTTCGCTTATTGTCGGTGGCATTGGTGTGATGAATATCATGCTGGTCTCGGTGATTGAGCGTCGCAGAGAAATTGGTATACGGCTGGCGGTGGGAGCAAAACGGCGCGACATTGGTATTTTGTTTTTGATGGAATCCATCATGCTCTCATTAGTCGGCGGCACGTTAGGCGTGATTATTGGGATATTAGTCGCATACATCATCGCGACTATCTGGCAGTGGGAATTCAAACTATTTTTATGGCCACCGCTGGCAGGTTTTTCTGTTTCTGTCGCGGTGGGAATTTTCTTTGGATTTTATCCTGCGTACACAGCGTCTAAGTTAGATCCAATCGAAGCATTAAGGTCTGAATAATTTTAACTACCCCTCATCAGGTGGATTACGGCAAAAGGCGCCTAATCCACCCTACAGCTTCGTTCTGCTCGGTGATAATTAACACGGTAGGGTGGATTAGGCGCCTTTTGCCGTAATCCACCAGTAGGTGAGGGGTAATCAAAAATAATTCGCTGCCAATTCTTCTTTTGATAACAACGCTTTTTCCGCACAATTATATTCTTTAAATATCTCGCCTTCTCTCAACATCACAATCTTATTCCCATACCTTAACGCAATATCAAGATTATGCGTTGTCAAAACACAAGTAATATTATGCTTCTTTGCCATGGCCTGCGTTAACTGCATAATTTGTTCCGATGTTTTCGGATCCAATGCACTGGTATGCTCATCCAGTAATAACAATGCTGGCGGCTGCAATAAACGCAATGCAAGCGCTAACGCCTGTTTTTCCCCGCCTGACAATTGATCCATCGTACAATCCAGTTTATCAGCAAGATTAGGATTGAAATCGCGGATATAACGCTGAAAAAATTCCCGATATTGTTTATTAATCTCTGCCATCAATAAAAAATTTTCATACACGGTCAGCGAAGTAAACAATGATTCTGAAAAATCCTGCGTGAGCACCGCAACTTTACTGCTAAATTCTTTCGCTTTGAATTTCTGCAGTGGCTGCTGCAACAATGTTACTGTACCTATGTCAGCTTGATATTGCCGATAAAGTATTTTCAGCAAGCTGCTCTTACCCGAGCCATTACTACCAAGTAAAATCACAAAATCACCCTGATTAATAGTGTAATTAATTTCCTTGAGAATAGGATTTTCTCTATTCGCATAATTCAATGTGATATTTTTCATTTCCAGCATAGTCATGCCGAAGCTCCTGTTTTTGAGTTCACTGCCGTGCGCAAGAAAATAACCAGGACTATGCCTAAAATCATTTTCAGATAAATAGGATCAAAATCCATGCGCAGTAATAAATTCAATGCAAAGAAATACAAAACAACGCCAAGCAGACAAGCAAGCATTTCCATGCCAGCACGGAAATACATTCTTTTGCCAAAGCGTCCCAGTATTTGTCTACCCAAAATAATCGCGCCTATACCTGTTAAGGTCATGCCGAAGCCCATGCCAATATCGGCATAACCTACTGTTTGTGCAGTAAGACAGCCGGAAGCAGCGGCGAGCATGTTCGTTAGTGCGAAACCACATACACGCAAGAATTCAATATTTGTACCCATGCGCAGTAACAATAACGGATTGTCGCCAAATGCACGCAAGCGCAAACCGAAACCTGATTTGAGAACAAGTAAGGTGAAACCGCAGAATAGCGATGAATAAAGTGCGACAAGCAACCAGCCAACAGTGTCACTAATCGAAAAAGCGGATGAAACCAGCGTTTGCTGTTCCAGCAGACTGATATTAGGTTTACCCATAATCACCAGATTCAGACTGCTAAGAATAAAAGTAGCTAACACACCCGCCAGTAATGGATCGACACGACCACCGCGCTGTATGAACGCAGACATCATTCCTGCTAAAGCTCCGCCCAATAATGCCATTAAACCGGCAAATAATGGCGGAGTGCCCATACTTACTAGCTTGGCAAAAACAGCAGCTCCAATAACGAAGCTGCCATCAATGGTCATATCAGTCGCACGCAGGATGTGATAACTCACGCTAATACCAACAGCTAGCGGGAGAAATGTCAGCGCTTGCGTTAACACTGAAAAGAGCAATCCGGTCATTGCTTTGCTCCTTGAGCTGCGTCTGTATATTCAATTTTGTAATTCATTTGTTTTGCTGCGGCGAGCACTGGATCAAGCGATTGCTGTTCTTTAGCCAAAGCAGCTTTATTCACGAATACAGTCAGTTTGGTCATTTCAACAATTGGCAGATCACAAGCTGATTTGCCTTGTAAAATTTCCGCAGCTAATTTGCCGCTTTCCACGCCGATTTCTCGTTCGTGCACACCTAACGCAAATGCTGCGCCATCTTGCACTGAACCCTGATCAGAAGTAATCAATGGTATATGACGTTTTTGCGCACTGATTTCCAATGTAGTGATACCGCTGACAATTAAACTGTCTTTGAGTACCAGTATGCCTTGTGTATCATCCGGAATATTATTCGCGGTACTGTACAATTCATTCAACGATGACACCATCATGTTTTTAACGGTGATACCGTATTTCAAACCAGCTGCTTTTGCTTCATCCACTTCTGGAAAGACTTTATCTGACGTGCTGTGTATCAATACCAGATTTTTTATTTGCGGATAAACCGTATGAACAAACTGTAGTAATTGCGCAGAAGAAATTTCATCGTGTACGACAGCGACATTACAAGGTTGATGTGCTTTGCGTTCTGAATCGCTAATGCTGGCAGCAATACTGATGACAGGTGCATTATGAATTACGGATGCAGACATTTGGCTGGCGTCAGTACCAATAGGTGCGACAACATCGTAACCTTCATCTTTCATCTGCTGGATAATCGCGCGTTCAAGATTCATATCACCTTGAGCGTTAGCAATTTTAAAGCTGACCGCGTGTGGATATTCTGCTTTGATAGTATCAGTGAAGCCAGCGACGATTTCATTCATGGCTTTATGTTCGATAGGAACAATAATTCCAACTTTCTTTTCATTGGTGGCAGAGTGGCAACCTGCAACGCTAAGCATTAAACAGGCGGTGATTAATTTAAACGTTTTATTCATGACAAATTCCCCAGGTATTTATATTTAAAATTGCGCATGACAAATGCGCGCGAAAAAACTTTTTTAAAAAAAGAGATTAGTGCGCCTGGGGGCGCCAATTAAAATTTGTCAAAAACTTGCTGTTGCTAAAATAGAGATGTAACACTAGAAAATCCTCCAACACATTAAACGCGAAAAAACGTAAGACGACAGATTAACTGCGCCAACGCCATGCGAACTGTGCTGTGGATTTGATGGTTTTCATATCACTACTGCTATAAAAATGTCCATTAAATATACCCAAGATGGTCTTTGATTGCAAAGTCTTTTTTATTTAAACGACTTTTATTCAAATTAAACATATAGATATCTATGCGTGGTGGATTACGGCAAAAGGGTAACGTTATGGTGTCAGACACCACGGAGCCAGCTCCAAGCTCGGAGGTGTCTGACACCATAACGTTACCCTTTTGCCGTAATCCACCAAATAGCATTAATTTATTTTATGACGACAGAAGGATTAAACGTGTCCATGACAGCTTTATTCCACAAATCAGGCTGTTCCAGATTAGATAAATGACCTGCATGGGGTATTTCAACTAATTTGCTGTTTTGAGCTAATGCGTGCATGTTACGGCTTTCTTCCGGAGAAATCACCGCATCCTGATCACCCGTAATAATTAGCACAGGAATGTCAGTCGCTTTCAACACATCAGATGTGTCTTCGCGCAACGCCATGCCGCGCAACGCAGAAGCAACACCGGTTGCCGCCTGTTGTTGCAAAATGCTTAGCAGAAACACGCGTGTATCATTGTCTGCCTGTGGTGATAACGCTTTTGTCATAAAATCACTGACGAATTTTGTCGTGCCGTGATACAGCACATCTTGAGCCAGTTTTTCTCTATCTTTTTTTGCTTGTTCACTGTCTGCTATCGAGCGTGTATCAGATAAAATCAAACCTTCAGTGGCATCGGGATATTGTTGCAAAAATGCCAGCGCAACATAACCGCCCATGGATTCACCACCGATAATCGCTTTTTTAATTCCTAAATTATCCAGCAGAGCTTTAATCAATTGCGCATCTTCTGTCATGGTAACAGCTTCGCCGTTAGTTGGTTCAGAGCTGCCAAAACCAGGTAAATCAACGCTAATCACATGAAAATATTGATTAAGATTATCGAGCTGCGGTTGCCACATTTGTTTATCAGCAGGGAAGGCGTGAATTAAAACCAAGGGCGTGCCGTTACCAGATTCAACATAGGAAAGAATGTGTTTATGTTTTTTATGGTTTGCCGCTACGACCAGGCTGGAAAAGAAAACGCCAAGAATAACAACGGCGATGATGGATAATTTTTTTAACAATGATAGTTGCATGTTACTCCCGTTTTGGATCAGGCCAATAATTCTTATAGAGGTTATGCTGATTCAAAACGAGAATATAATCAAATTAATTTATTACCCCAATAGATTTTAGATTTACTTCATCACGATAGCTGGTTTAATTTCCCGCCCCATAATTTCTGCTTGTAATTCATCCATGCCTTTGCCACCTAACTCAGACAACAGTTTTAACCTATCGTTAATGCCTTTGTATAGCGAATGCGCTGAGTTTTTGTTTGCCAACTGGCTGGCGAATTTATGCAGCCTCAATATAGTAGTTTCCATATTAGTTGGATTAGGCTCATATAAAAATGCTTCGATTTGATGCATGAGATCCACATCGCGTGAGCTATGCGTGAGATTATTCATCATGCTGAAAAATCTGCCGGTATAATAATTCTGTTGTTCATCAAGGAAGTTGAGATAATCATCGCACGCTTCCAACACACTCTTTCTGATTTTATCTACCAGTGGATCAATTTCCGGCGCGCGTAGTGGCAAGCTGGCGTGATTGGTAAAAATCAAATGATTGCCTTCTGTCGTAAAAGGTTCAATCGTGATGGTTGTTGGATTATTCCGATTGCAACTGATGCGGAAAAACCCATTGGTATTAAAGAAGCAGCCAAGGTTTTTATTTTCCTTGAAATACCGTCTATCCATTAATTCGCCGCCACCACCGCCAGAAATCACCTGGCAAAGATTATGACCAGGCTCATTGTCATTAATATTATTGTAAAAATAAATAGAATGATCATGCGCAGCGAAAACCACGTCCGGAAACATGTTTTGAAAAACTTGATAAACTTTGGTTAGCATTACATTGTAATTGCTATTGGTTTCTTTTTTATGAACTTCTTCATCTTGTCCGGCAAATATTTTTTTCAGCTTGTCATTAAAATCAGGCGCTTCAGGATTGAGTTCGAGAATGCGATTCATGATTTTTATTTCTTCATGAGTCAAGTACAAATCAGAATCCCAGTCGCCTTTGTAAGAACGCTTGCCGCACGTAAACAAAGGATGATGTTGGGCAAACAAGACTGATTTGCCTTCGCGTCTGGCCTTCATATAATTCGCAGCTAACCACGCAGCCTGGTTAGTCGTGATATCGATTTTTTCGCCGTTGACGGTACGTTTCAACAGATCGATAAATTCTTTGATATAAGTGTTCGAATTCAAATAAAAAATCTGTACCTTGCCGCTGATGGTTGAATAATAGAAATACGGCATGTTCCAGCGCTGCAATGTTTTCAGATTTAGCGAGTCGCTGGTATAAGTCTGTAATTTATTTTCATTAGTGTCAGGATCATCTGGCCGTGACAATAACGTATGCGCGACTTGATTGATTTCCGCAGCTTCGCCTGTCGGCGGTGATGTTGTATCAATAGGCAGATAGAGATAATCTTTTGCGAATTTCCACATTGGCCGAGTTCTATTGGCCTTAAATTTTTCCCAGCGGTGACGATTACCGTCATGATTACCCAAAATAATAAAGCAGGGAATATTATTGATGTAAGTTAATTTGGGATTGCCATAAACATCATGAAATTGTGACTTGAAGCGTTCATCAATTGGCGAATTGACGCCGTCGGGATAAACATTGTCACCCAAGATAATAATGAAGTCGGGTCGCTGTGATGGATCTGCGGCGGTACTATTCAGTAATTCCGCGACTTTGTTTTGCGCTTCGCCTGGATCACCCTGGCAACCGAACACAAAAAATCGTAGCGTATCTGAATTGTGATTAAATAATTTATATACGCGCGGGCCTATTTCTTTTGCGGCTAACAGCGCTTCGCTAGGATTTAATTGGTGATTTAATTTGAATTTGGCATCAATTTCAGTAAATGAATCTGAGCTTTTAAGTTCAGAAGAGGATACAAGTTCAGACAATTTGTCACTGTAACTGCTGCATCTGCGATTGTTGGAAGTTCGACCGTCCATATCATCCCTCGTTCCCTGTTTTCCATGTTACTCACTTTGTTACGAAAGTATAAACGAACTTGCTTAATATAAAATTAAGAAAATAAAGCTTTGGTGGATTACGGCAAAAGGCGCCTAATCCACCCTACACATGATACTTTGGTGTAGGGTGGATTAGGCGCCTTTTGCCGTAATCCACCAGAGGGTGAGGGAATATAATTAATAATTACTTTTGCGTGTCGCCTACTGAAACAATTTTCAGCGAATTTGTTCTTCCGTGTACACCAATCAAATCACCTTTGGTGATAATAACTAAATCACGATTCTTGAGAATAGCGCGTTTTTGCAGTTCGCTAATTGCAGAATGGTTAAGCACTCTACGATCAATATGAGTAGCATCAAACGGAATAGGATATACGCCGCGATATAATGTCATGCGTCGCAATGTCCCATCGTGTCTGCTCAAGCCATAGATAGGAATATTCGAATTAACACGTGACATCAGCAATGGGGTTGTGCCTGATTCGGTCAAAGCAATAATTGCTTTTATGTCCAAATGATTTGCAGTGTACATGGTTGCCAAAGCAATCGCTTCATCCACATATTTCATTGCATGATCTTTGGTTTGACGCATAGATTTAATGCTGCGATGTTTTTCAGCGCTTAAACAGATTCTATCCATAGCGGCAACAGCTTTGTCAGGATACAAGCCAACCGCGGTTTCACCAGATAACATGACAGCATCCGTACCATCTAATACCGCATTAGCGACGTCGGAAACTTCCGCGCGCGTCGGTATGGTATTGCTGATCATGGTTTCCAGCATTTGTGTGGCAGTGATCACGGGTTTGTTGAATACGCGTGAGATCTTGATGATTTGCTTTTGCATGGCTGGCAATTCAGCGTCACCGATTTCAACGCCCAAGTCGCCGCGAGCAATCATGACGGCATCAGATGCTTCGATAATGCCTTGCAGGTTATGAATAGCTTCCGCACGTTCAATTTTGGCGATGATGCCTGGATTACCGCCGGCTGCTTTCAACAGAATGCGTGCTTCTTTGATATCATCGGCATGGCGTGGGAATGACACGGCTATATAGTCTGCGCCTAAACGCACGGCATCTTTAATATCAGAGCGATCTTTTTCTGTCAGCGCAGCTGCAGATAAGCCACCGCCGAGACGATTAATACCTTTATTATTCGATAAATCACCGCCAACAATGACTTCGCAGTAAATTTTGGTAGGCTCGACTTTTAATACTTTGAAAACAAGCCGTCCGTCATCGAGCAAGAGTGTATCGTTAGCACGGACATCACGTGGCAGATTTTCATAGCCGAGAGAAACGACTGTTTCATCACCAGCGTTTTCATCCAGAGTAGTATCCAGCAAAAACTGCTGGCCTTCTTTTAAATGGATTTTTTTGTTCTTAAAACGACCAATGCGGATTTTAGGGCCTTGCAAGTCAACCAGTATGGCGACCGTGATTTCATGCCGTGCGGCGATTTCCCTAACCATATTGATACGGTTTTCGTGCATGCTGATTTCTCCGTGAGAGAAGTTGGCACGAAAAACAACAGCGCCGGCAAGAATGACACGTTCGAGCATTTCCGGGTTGTCTAATGAAGGGCCCAGGGTTACAACAATTTTAGTGCGACGAAGATTACTCATAGTATTTTGCGGTGCCTATAAAATGAAACGGGGCCATGCATGACTTTTTCTTGATGATTAAAGTCTTGCATGACCCCGTTTTTTATCTATTTGAGTCACGTGACCTTTTCATTTTTGTGCATACGATCTTCGAGGGCAGCGATAACGGGTAACTTTTTGCCTTCGAGAACGGTCAAAAATGCGCCACCACCAGTAGAAATATAATCAATCTTGCTGGCAATGTGGTATTTTTCAATCGCCGCCAGTGTATCACCGCCACCTGCAACTTTAAAAGCCTTGCTTTCAGAAATTGCTTTCGCAATGGCTTGTGTACCATGGGAAAATTCTTCAATTTCAAACGCGCCTATAGGGCCATTCCAGAGTATGGTTTTCGCTTTTTTGATAATGGCGATAAAATTTTTAATAGTGTCTGGGCCGACGTCGAAGACTTTTTCATTATCATCTATTTGTGAAACCAGACGTACATAGGCTTCCGCATCTTCGGCGAAACGTTCGGCGACAACAACATCAACTGGTAGAGGAATTTCCGCGTTACGGTTTTTTGCTTCAATGGTCAGTCGTTCTGCTTCATCAATCAGATCAGGTTCATAAAGTGATTTGCCGACTGTGTAACCTTCTGCGGCCAGGAAGGTGTTGGCGATGCCGCCGCCAATAATCAGTGCATCCACTTTTTTTACTAGCGAATCGAGCAAGGCCAGTTTGGTTGAAACTTTTGAGCCGCCAACGATAGCCACAACTGGGCGCGCTGGTTTTTCCATGATTTTGCTCAGTGCATCGAGTTCAGAAAGCAAGAGTGGGCCAGCGCAAGCTTCTTTCGCGTATTTAATAACGCCACAAGTGGAAGATTCGGCGCGGTGTGAGGTTGCAAACGCATCCATCACAAATACATCGCAGAGCGAAGCTATCTTTCTGGAAAGTTCAACATTGTTATCAGTTTCACCGTGCTGAAAGCGGACATTTTCCAGAAGTACAACAGAAGCTTCACCCATGTTGACTCCGTCGATCCAGTGATGAATCAGCGGAACATCCATTTTTAATAATTTGGAAAGCTCTCTGGCGACTGGCGCGAGTGAGAATGTTTCATCGAAATGGCCTTCATTTGGGCGTCCCAAATGAGACATGAGCATGACTTTGCCGCCTGCTTTAAGTGCTTGTTTGATTGTGGGAAGAGCGGCACGTATCCGAAGATCGCTAGTGATTTCTCCGTTTTTAAGTGGCACATTAAAATCTTCGCGAATCAATACTCTTTTCCCTTTGAGATCAAAGTCAGACATCTTTGCAATCGGCATTCAAGTGCTCCTTAAAGTTACACATATGTGTGCTGAATTTATTGCATAACTGCAAGAAAAACAATAGTGTGAATTACTTAGAGTAAGTCGGGTTACTTGGGTTATATAGTGGCGATTCCAAAAAATTCAATGCCTATAACGCAGGTAGACCCTATGACAATAGCTTCTGCAAAGGTAAATGGCCACTAATGCCTATCAGTTTGATTCGAAGATTTTTGCGACTGGAATCCGCCAGCGGTATTTTGTTATTCGTCGTGGCGGTGCTTGCCATTCTGTGGGCGAATTCGTCTCTCGCGTATCTACATAAACTATTTGTCGATGAATTTTTATTCCTGATTAATGATGGGCTTATGACGCTTTTTTTTCTTCTGGTTGGCCTGGAATTAAAGCGGGAATATCTGCGCGGGCAATTATCCCGCCTGTCACAAATAGCATTGCCAGGTATAGCTGCGATAGGCGGCATGATAGTGCCGGCGCTGATTTTCCTGGCGATCAATTTCCACAGTCATGCGACGCTGCAAGCCTGGGCGACGCCAGTTGCGACGGATATTGCTTTCGCGCTAGGTGTACTGTCTCTGTTTGGACGCCGCATTCCAGTAGGGCTTAAATTATTTTTACTCGCGTTAGCGATTTTTGATGATGTGGGTGCGATTATCATCATCGCACTGTTTTACTCTCAAAAGATGTCTGTCATATGGCTGCTTCTGTCAGCTTTGTTGGCTTTTTTCCTCTACTTATTGAATCGTTTTTCTGTCAGATCGCTTACACCATATCTGTCATTGAGCCTGGTATTATGGGTCTGTTTGCTGAATGCTGGCGTGCATCCTACACTCACAGGCATTATTCTCGCGTTGAGTATTCCAGGAGATGTTGGTGACAAAGACTATTCTCAGCCTATGCTGGAATTGGAAAACAATCTGCATCCCTGGGTGGCATTTCTTATCATGCCTGTATTCGCCTTATCAAATGCGGGATTTTCTTTTGCGGGTATCACAACCACCATGTTAGAAAGTCATTTGGTATTAGGAATATTCTTCGGTCTTTTCATAGGCAAACAAGTGGGTGTGTTCTTGTTTTCCTGGATCACCATCAAGATGAAATTAGCGCGGTTGCCAGATAATTCTTCCTGGCTGCAGCTTTACGGTATAGCTTTGATTTGTGGGATAGGTTTTACTATGAGCCTGTTTCTTGGTACGCTTTCTTTCCCTAACGATAGTATATATTTGGCGGAAATGCGGATCGGTGTCTTTTCAGGGTCATTAGTATCTGGATTGATTGGCGCACTTGTTTTACTAAGCGCGAAAACGCGAAAAAAGTCTTTAGCCAGAATGAAACTTTAGACCGGAATATAATAGGAGTAGTTTCTTTGACAATTTCTTCTTCAGGTAAAATTAGTCTGATGCGGCGTGTGCTTGGATGGTCTATTCACGCATTTACCGCAAGCGGAGCGTTTGTTGGCTTACTTTCTCTGCTCGCCATCTATCAGCATAAGCTATTGCTGGCGCTCTGGTTGATGTGTGCAACGATTTTAATTGATGCCGTTGATGGCATGTTCGCGCGTATGGTGAAGATCAAAGAAGTGGTGCCACAAATTGATGGCGCTTTGCTGGATAACATAGTGGATTTCTTCAATTACACATTGTTACCTTGCTTCTTTTTGTTAGTCACCAATTTGCTTCCGGAAGATTCACGCATCATTTGTGTGATGGCTATCACATTTGCTTCGGCTTATCAGTTCACTCAGGTTGACGCCAAGACTCTGGATCATTTTTTCAAAGGCTTTCCTAGCTATTGGAATATTGCTTTGTTTTACCTGTTTTTCTGGCAGTTAAGTCCTGTCACAAACATGATTATATTGATGTCGCTCGCCGTTCTTAGCTTCGTGCCTATTAAATATGTTTATCCATCACGCCTGGATTATTTAACTGATAACAAATATCTGCGTACCGGCATGGCGGTGATTACTATGATCTGGGGCGCAGCGACATGTGGTTTGCTCTGGCTCTATCCTTTATCAAATCATTTTCTGGTTTTGATTTCTGTCGGCTATTGCCTGTTGTATATGGGCATTAGTTTGTATCGCACCTGGTTCCCATTACTTACACAAGAACTGGCTGTAAATGAAGTTTAATAGAATTCTCGTCACAGGCGGAGCCGGTTTTATCGGTTCACATACAGTAGCTTCGCTGTTAGCGCAGGGTTGTCAGGTAGTCGTGCTGGATAATCTTTATTCCGGCAAAATGACTAACCTCAACATGCAGGATCCCAACCTCGAATTTATCGAAGGTGATGTACTGGAATATCTGTTAGTGGAAGAGTTGGTGAATAGCTGCGATGCAGTGTTGCATCTGGCTGCTATTGCCTCGGTACCGCAATCGGTTGAGCTTCCCATTTATACTTTTCAAGTGAATACCCAGGGTTTTTTGCATGTGTTGCAAGCTGTATATAAAGCTGGTCGGCCTATTCGTCTGGTGTATGCTTCCAGCGCCGCAGTGTATGGCAATGCGACCGAGTTGCCGTGTCGGGAAGATGTCAGCGTCAGTGGAATGCAGCTTTCGCCTTATGCTTTGCAAAAATGGGAGACTGAGGAATATGCTGCTCTATATGCGCGTCTGCATGGAGTACAAAGCCTGGCGCTGCGTTACTTTAATGTTTATGGGCCGGGACAAAATCCAAATTCACCTTATTCTGGCGTGATTTCCAAGTTTCTTGATACTTATCCTCAGGGTCAAAAGCTGACAATTTTCGGCGATGGCAGCCAGGACCGCGATTTTATTCATGTGTCAGATATAGTGAAGGCTAATGAACTGGCTTTGCAGAGCGATTACACGGGGGCGTTGAATATCGCCACGGGTGAGCCACAGACTTTGTTACAGCTAGTGGAATATATAGGGACGGCTGGCGGTAAGCCTGCCGAGCTGAATTTTCAGCCGGAACGTTCGGGTGACATCAAGTCTTCGTATGCAGCGACCAAAATGGCCCAGGTACAGATAGGGTTTAAGGCATCCGTCAGCCTGAAAGACGGCATCGCTGCGATGCTGGCCAAAGAGATGGCCAAATAGATATTTAAGTAGATGTTCAAATAAAAGGCAATGGCGTGAATTCGCCAAATCGGTTATGATTAGCCCCATTGTTTTTATGCTGGAGAACTGCCATGCCAATACATGTCAGCAGTGACAAAGAAGCGTGCACCAAGCGCCGCTACGAAATTACTCATACTGATTTGCCGCTCTCATGTCCCCCTAGAGATGACAGGGTATGGGACGCGCATCCACGTATTTATATGCCGATTGAAGAAACCGGTAAGTCTGTTTGCCCTTATTGCGGGGCAGAATATATCTTGAAAGATTTCGCACCATCAGAGAAGTAATGACGGCTAAAATTCTCATCGTAGGCCCCGCCTGGATAGGCGACATGGTCATGGCGCAAAGCCTGTTCAGGCTGCTAAAACAGCGTGATCCCCATGTCACTATTGACGTACTGGCACCGGCCTGGACATTTTCCATTCTGCGCTGCATGCCGGAAATCAATGAAGCTATCCCTATGCCATTGAAGCATGGGGAGTTGGGTTTGCGTTCGCGTTATCGTCTGGGCAAAGAACTGCGAGCAAAAGGATATGATCAAGCGATTGTATTGCCGAATTCATTCAAATCGGCGTTAATTCCCTGGTTCGCGCGTATACCGCGGCGTACTGGCTGGCTGGGCGAGTTTCGCCACATAGTCCTCAACGACAGCCGGCGTCTGGATAAACAACGCTACCCATTAATGATCGAACAATTTATGGCCCTGGGGTTGGACCCCGTAACATCGGGGTCAGACCCCAAGCTTCCAAAGCCGTATCTTTATCCGCAATTTAAAGTCGATAAAGCTGCACAAGATGCCGCCTTGGCCAAGCTCAAGCCAGTTTGGCGTGGTAAACCAGTCCTGGGTTTAAGTCCCGGAGCTGCGTATGGACCAGCCAAGCGCTGGCCAGAAGATTATTTTGCCAAAGTGGCCCAGCAAATGCTGGATCAAGGCTGGGATGTCTGGCTATTTGGCGCGGAAAGTGACCAACCCCTGATTAACAGAATCATGGAGCTGACGGACAATCGCTGTGACAGCTTGGCCGGTCGTACAGAATTAGATGAAACTATCGCTTTACTGTCCCTGGTATCGGGGGTGGTGACCAATGATTCCGGGTTGATGCATATGGCCGCGGCGCTGAATAAGCCGGTAGTGTCGCTGTATGGGTCAACCAGCCCAGACTTTACGCCGCCATTGTCGCAAAATGCCACTATTCTTAAGCTCGATCTGGAATGTCAGCCTTGTTTCAAGCGCGTTTGCCCTCTTGGTCATTTTCGCTGTATGCGTGACTTGACCCCGGATCGTGTACTGCAGATCACACAAACGTGGGAGGCTAGCTCATGAGAGTGCTGCTAATAAAAACCTCATCCATGGGCGATATTATCCATACCTTGCCAGCGTTAACCGATGCTGGCGAAGCTATACCCGGCATTACGTTTGACTGGGTGGTGGAGGAATCATTCGCGGAAATTCCTAAATGGCATCCGCTGGTCGGGAAGGTTATTCCAGTTGCGCTGCGTAAGTGGCGTAAGAATCTGCTGGCAAGTACTACACGCACGGCGTGGAAGACGGTACGGCAGGGTTTAAATGAACATGAATATGATCTGGTATTAGATGCACAGGGTTTAGTGAAAAGTGCGTTTATAACTTACTTTACTCGTGGTTTACGTGCTGGTCTTGATTGGGGTTCGGCACGTGAGCCACTGGCGTCGTTGGCTTATCAGCGTACGTGTACGGTGAATTTCTATCAGCATGCAGTCGTGCGCATGCGTAGTCTGTTTAGTCAGTTGCTGGATTATAAATTACCGGATACGGGGCCTGATTTTGGTCTTGAACGTTCCTGGTTTGATGCGCCTGCATGCATCAACTCGCCAGATGAAAAATATATCGTTTTCCTGCATGGCACTAGCTGGGATTCCAAGCAATGGCCAGAAGCTTATTGGGCGCAATTGTCGCAAATCGCTGCTAAAACGGGTTACCGGATTAAAGTTAGCGGTAGTTTTCCAGCAGAAATGGAACGGGCGGAACGTATTGCCAGGCTGGGTGCAAACGTAGATGTGCTGCCTAACTTGAATATCCCGCAAATGGCGCAGTTGTTGGCTAAAGCCCAGGCCGCGGTCGCGGTTGATACTGGCCTTGGACATTTGGCCGCAGCATTGAATGTGCCTACGGTTTCAGTTTACGGTCCTACTAATCCAGAATATACCGGCGCGTTAGGAGAGTCGTCTGTGTTATTGGCGGCGAAGTTTCACTGCGCACCGTGTTTGGCCAGAGAATGTAAATATCGTGAGCAGTCGGAAGTCACTCCGGCTTGTTATGCGACAGTAAATCCGCTGATCGTATGGGAAGCGCTGAAAGCGAAATTATAATTAATCAATCTCAGTACAACTGCCAAAATCCTTATCACATTTTCTCGGCGCAGCACTGTCTGTATCTTGATCATTATCAAAAGCACCGATGTTGCGCAAAGCAACCCGTCTTTTATCCAAGCCAAGATCGCAATTCGACGGATAAGAAATAATCTGTATACGGCTATTCTCACGAATACCTTCGTTGCGTAATGTTCCCGCAATCGGGAAGTAATCACCATAACCCACATATTGCAGTCTGCGCATATCACTGCTGGCATCTTTAAAATGATTGATGCCTTGATTCCAGAGATAGCTGGCAACTTTTCCAGCACGTTGTTCAGACATCATTTGTTCACGCCTGGGTCGACCGAAGCCACTTGTGTTGCCGGAAATAATAATATTGTTGTCGGGATAACGTGCGAGTACATCAGCCACGCTATCTAGCACAGGTATCGCTTTCGCGGTGAAGTCCGCCGTATTTACTTCGAAGATATTATCTGTAGGTACATAGATGCCAACGATGTCGCCGACTTTGTAAACTTGTCCACCATTGAGGATGACGCCGCCAGATGCGAAACGTAGTGTCGTCACATAATAGCCAACTGCGCCGCCGAGTATGCCGCCGCCGATAATGGAATATCTTGTGCCACCTAGCGCTGCGACTGTGCCTGCACCAACACCGGTACCGATAAGCGTTCCCGCCGCAGATCCAGTTGTATCATTGGCTCCGGGGGTGAATGGATTGAAAGAGCAGCCGGTAATGAACATTAGCGAAAGCGTGGTTGCGCTAATAGTGTTTACTATCCTTCTCATATGCATAACTCATAACCTTACTGGACGTGGACGACAGTTTTTATGAATCATGTCATGATACTATAAGCAAAGCTGAATGGGTAATAGAAACCAAGGAAGGAATCTTACGCATGAAGGAATACCAACAGAAGTATCCTGAACTTTATCTGCAGCCAAAGCGTTATACCGCTTGGGAGCTCATCAAATCCTATTGGCAATCTGCGGACAAAGTTTCAGCTTATTTATTCTTTGGCGCTATCATGCTCATGACTATTCTCTTAGTCGGTTTCGATGTGGTGTTCAATTACTGGTATAACTATTTTTACAATGCGCTGCAGGAATACGACGTTCATACTACGGTTAAGTTGTTGGTTATTTTTTTCGTCCTCGCTGCTTTTTATATCGTAACGCAAGTTTACCGCTATTATATTTCGCAATTCTTTGCTTTACGCTGGCGTAACTGGCTGACTGAACAATTGCTTGGCCGCTGGCTGCAGAATCGCAGCTACTATTATATGGAAAGTTTCGACGACCATACTGATAACCCTGACCAGCGTATTCAAGAAGACGCCGGTGCGCTGGTGACTAATTCAATCGATTTGACGACTGGATTGGTGAGTGCAGTCACGACTTTTCCTGCTTTTATTTATATTCTCTGGACTTTATCCGGTGATATTACGCTTCCGCTTGGACCATTAGGCACAGTCCATATTCATGGTTATCTAGTGTGGGCGGGCTTGATATATAACCTGATTGGCACATTGCTGACTTTCAAAATTGGCCGTCCTTTAGTGCCGTTGAACTTTGAACAGCAACGACGCGAAGCAACGTTTCGTTATGCTGCGATTGATTTGCGCACGCACTCTGAGCATGTGGCATTGTACCGTGGCGAACATCATCAGAGATCAATTCTGAGTAGTCTGTTTGGCGATGTATTGCAAAACTGGTATCAGATTATCTTGCGACAAAAAAAATTATTATGGTTTACAGGCGGATTTAATCAGACAGCGGTATTGTTGCCATTAATCGTCGCGTTGCCAAATTATTTTGGCAAAGTATTTCTTCTTGGCGGCTTGATGCAGAGCGTACGAGCTTTTAGTAGCGTGCAGGATTCATTATCCTTCCTGGTAAATGCGTATACCCAGATCGCAACCTGGCGCGCGATCTGCCAACGTTTGACGACTTTCTTGAATCATATGCACGATACTGAAAAAACGGCTGAGACTGCTCACAAGGTGAAAATTGAAGAACATCTGGGAAATGAAATCGCTGCAAAGAATGTAACGATTACTATGCCCAGAGGCGAAGCATTGCTGAATAATATTAACGTGGATTTCAAACGCGGACAAAGTTATGTTCTCAAAGGTGAATCTGGCATAGGTAAAAGTACGTTTGTGCGTACGCTCGCGGGTATATGGCCATTCGCATCGGGTGATATCGTGTTACCTGAAAATCAGCGCATTATGTTTCTGCCGCAAAAAGCTTATATGCCTATCGGAACATTGGCAGAAGCAATTCTTTTCCCAGATAAACATGATCCATCGCTAGTATCAAAACTGGAGCAAGTGTTAAAAGACTGTCATCTTGCCAATCTTATTCCACGCTTGCGTGAAACCGCGCACTGGTCAGAACAATTATCACCGGGCGAACAACAGCGTGTTGCGTTCGCGCGTGTCTTGTTGCATAAGCCAGACTGGGTGTTTTTAGATGAAAGCACATCCATGCTGGATATTGCCAATGAAAGACACATGTATGGCTTGATAAAAGAACAATTACCGGATTGCACTATTATCAGCGTTGGTCATCATCCCAGCGTGGACGAGCTGCATGATCATGTAATTGATATGAAGCAATACAGTCGCCACGAGCCGGAGATGGTTACTTAAGGCTTGGGTCTATTCTCAATCCCTCTTATCTGCTCCTGAATATGAATGTATTTGTTCAGCACATCGAGAGGGATTTCTTTTGTAGCTGCAATTTCAGTGTGATATTGATCAAGTAATTCAAGCGGACGACACTCGCCATTATTTTGCGGAATGATATTATGGTTCATAAAATATTCGTAGAGATCCAGTAATTTATTAAAATTATCCCGTGGATTTCCTTCATTTTTCGCCAATTTTCTTTTATATGCTATCGTGACACTTTCGATGAATGTTTCCTTATGCTCTTCTCCAAATTCTTTTTGTACGTATGACAAATCAGCGCCGTCTTTAACTAGCAAATCAAGAATGGGAAGCGAAAAGAAGCGCGTTACATTATAAAATAAAGGTGTGACAAACCATGGTTCATTCCAACGATCGGTTCTCGATACAGTGGGCAGCAATATGCTGACTGCACCAATATGTTTTTTTTCAATGGCAATATCTAACGCTGTATTATATTTTTTATCACAGACATCGGGATTTGCTTTATGCAGTAATAATAACTCCATCATTTTCAGACTATATTGTGCGTCACGTTTAACGTTAGCTATGCCGTCTATTTTGACTGGTTTGTGGAGAAAAATATAAGATATTCCGAAAACATTTTCTTTGATGCCTTTTAGTTTGTCGATGCTTCCATATTGGAAGGAAGTGATAGGGTCGTTAAGCATTTTCGCTGCCAATTAACAACGGCGCTTCACCCTCTTTGTTGCGTATATTTGGATTAGCACCAGCTTTAAGCAAATCGACAGCAAACTGATAATACCCCCAGCTAGTTGCGTAATGTAATACGGCGTTTCCGTTATCATCTTGTTCGTTTAGCAAATACGTCGTCAGGAAATAATCGGTTACGGCCTTGTGTTCCTTCAGCATGGCGATTTTAATCGCTTCGACAACTTCGTCGCTGTTATAACTAGAGTTGGGATGTGTTAATAATAGTTCAAATGCTTTTGCATGTCCTGACTTTGCTGCCTCACTAAGAGGGCATGTATGCTTTTTGTCGTTATTCTTCCAGTTTAGCGGGAAAAATGTATCCAGCAATTCAGTGATTCTTTGCACATCGCCATGACGGGCTGCTTTGCATAAAAAGCGGCTGAAATATTTATGTATTGAGTCATCCAGAAATTTACTTTTTGCTAATTCATCTAGACGCGCACTGATTGCAGTGTCAACCGGGTAAGGCTTAACCTCTATTTGATGCGAGAGCAATAAATGTCTGATGATAAGTGATAATGCAGAAATATTTTTATATCGTTCGAGTGTAAGATGCATATTGCCGGTAAGGTATGCGGATTCATCAATATCAACACGTTTTTTGCGGAGGATGTTATGGCCGATTTTCTCTACTATTTTCGCAAAATCATTGTCATTCAATGTTTCAGGGTTGTCACTCTGACACGATTGCAAGCTTTTATGTGGGAACAATCGCAAGCATATAGATTGCAAATCATCGACAGTTTGTGGAGACAGTAACTGTTCAACAAATGAAATATTATATTCTTTTGTTTTCAGACGGTTTTGTAACCATTCATATTGGTATTTTTTTGCTAGCATTACCGCGCCAATAAGGATGCAGGCAAAGTCTTTCGCAGCTTTTTTGTCGTTAGTTGGTAATTGTCGCAGCAGGCGTGCACAACGTTTAATGGTTCTGCCAGCCTCGGGAGAGTAATAGGCATTATTATCACGTGTGAGTGTAAAAACATTTTTGAATTCGTAAAGCGCGATAATGGTTAAATTAATCAGATCTTCCAGTGGCAGCTTGTCCAGGCTGATATTTTCCGTGTTATATGCCGCTATTTTCCGCATGTTCATTGTTATTTATTCCCGCAAAGTGATGTTATGCGGGAGTAAAACAGACGGGTTTTGCAGCGGCAACCTGACCTTTTAGACAGGCTGGAATGTTAACGCTGACAATTAGGACAATAAACGCTGCTACGTTGGCCTATGCGTATTGTCTTTAATGTTGTCTTGCAGCGTACGCATGGTTCACCATCACGACCGTAAGCTTGCAATTCAATTTGAAAATAACCAGGCTTGCCATCGCTTTGAGCATAATCTTTTAATGTCGTGCCGCCTTTTTGAATAGCTTGTTTCAAGACTATTTTAATTGCCTCGGCGAGTGTCTGATATTGCGCACGGGTAACTTTGCCAGCTTGCGTCGATGGACGGATACGTGCCCGGAAGAGTGCTTCAGTCGCGTAAATATTGCCGACACCGGCGACGATTTTTCCATCCATAATGAATGATTTCACGGGTACTTTTCTACCGCGCGCGTTTTCCCATAAATAATCGCCATTGAATGCATTGGTTAATGGTTCTGGACCAATATCAGCCAGTAATGGATGGAGTGCTGGATCTTCGCTAGTCCACAGTAACGCGCCGAAACGACGCGGATCAGTGAAACGCAAATATTTATGATTGCCGAAGCAAATATCTACATGATCGTGTTTGTTTACCGGGGATGTTTCCGTCAGCACACGCAGGCGGCCAGACATGCCAAGGTGAAGAATGAGGGTGCCGTTAGCAAAGTGAAACAAAAGATATTTATTGCGCCGTGACAATTTATGCAATACTTGACCAATCAGGTGTTGTTTAAGATCAGGTGGCACCGGCCAGCGTAAGCGTGGATGGCGTACAATGACGTCGGTGATTTTTTGCTCGATAATGTGGGGTTTAATTCCCCGCATTGTTGTTTCAACTTCTGGCAGTTCTGGCATTTTCAATCAAGTGTGCTATTTTAAACGCATATTATATTGTGTTTTTCTATGAGGGCATACTAATGTTTGGATTGGTGCAGCTTCCATGGTGGGGATATATCTGTGTCTTATTAGTGTTCACGCAATTAACTATTTTCGCTACCACGCTTTATTTGCATCGCTGCCAGGCGCACCGAGCATTAGATTTACATCCTATCGTTAGTCACTTCTTTCGTTTCTGGTTATGGCTCACCACGGGTACTGTGACCAAGGAATGGGCATCAATCCACCGCAAGCATCATGCCAAAGTCGAAACCGCGGATGATCCACACAGCCCACAAGCAAAAGGCATCAAAAAAGTATTTTTTGAAGGTGCCGAGCTTTATCGTAAAGAAGCCACGATTAAAGAAACGATGGAAAGATATGGTGAAGGTACGCCAGATGACTGGATTGAGCGTAATCTTTATGCCAAACATAGCATGCTCGGAATCGTTATTATGGCTGTGGTTGATATCGCACTTTTTGGCACCATTGGTATTACACTTTGGGCGCTGCAAATGGCGTGGATACCATTTTTTGCCGCTGGTTTTGTGAATGGGATAGGTCACTACTGGGGCTATCGTAATTTTGAAGTCAAAGATGCTTCGCGCAATATTTTCCCGTTTGGTTTTTTTGTTGGCGGTGAAGAATTACATAACAACCACCATGCTTACGCGACCTCGGCAAAATTTTCTGCCAAGTGGTGGGAAATTGACAGTGGTTGGCTGGTTATCCGCTTGTTGCAGTTTTTCCGTATGGCGACTCCCAAGCGTGTTGTTCCCAAGCCTAAAATGCTCAGCGGCAAAACCCAGATTGATACGGATACGCTGAAAGCATTAATTACATATCGCTTTCAGGTGATGGCGCGTTATACCCGTGAAGTAGTAATTCCTTCGTTACGCCAGGAAAAAAAGAAGGCAGCGAAAGATGCGCGTTCTATGCTGCGCCGCGCGCGGATAGTGTTGACGCGAGATGCTTCGATTATGAAGTTATCACAGCAGCAACGTTTGGCTAATTTGCTGGAAAATTTCCAGTCGTTACGTGTGATTTATCAGTTCCGCGTTAAGCTTCAGGATATTTGGAGCCGTCGGACAGCGACGCAGAAGGAATTGCTGGATGCGCTGCAGGAATGGTGTCAGCAGGCGGAAGCGACAGGAATTGAAGCGCTGTTGTTGTTTTCTAACCGACTAAAGATGTACGTCCCGCAGTAATTTTTTGATTACCCTTCACCCGCCGCGCGGAAAAGCAAAAACCCGCGCGTCGACCTTTTTGCTATCATAACACCCGTCATTGCGAGCGTTTTTTGCGAAGCAATCCATAACGTTAGCTTGTTAAAAGCTGGTTGCTTCGTCGCAAAAAGCGCTCCTCAGATTAGAGCGAATATTGAATGACGCGCCGGCTCGAAGAGATGGTGATGTTGCGAGAAGTGGGTGAAATAAATACGGGCACATGGATGTACCCCTAGATGAAGGATGTTGATTAGTTAGGATCAAGCATCGATACATCCCCAGACCACTCTCGGGGCTAGTAAAATGGGTCGATTCATCTATGAAAATGCGTACTTACAGCAATGACGAGACTGCGATAAATGCGGGTGAGGGGTATTAAAAAATAAAACGCAAAACCCCTGCGTAACAGGGGTTTTTGGAAGCGTATAAAGAAGAGAGACGTTAGAAGATTAAAGCTTCGTTTCTTCAAAAAGAACATGCATACCGTTCTTACCGGTTTCTGCATTGAAAGCACGTGGATCGTAGTGCTTCTGTTTCAGTTTGTCAGTTGTCTTCTTTTTGTTTTTGGTAGTCGTACGGAAAGTTCCCGTCGGCTTGCCGGCTTTGTTTTTGCCGGTAGAAAGCATTTTGATTTTATCGCGCATAATAGTACCTGCTTAGTCTTGGGCTGAGAGTTTGTCGCGTAACTTCATGTCCTTGAGGACAGCTTCCAGACCATGCTTATCAATAATACGCATGCCCCGGGTTGTTACACGGATACGAATAAAACGCTTTTCGCTATCCAGCCAGAATCGTTTGTACTGTAAGTTTGGCAAATAGCGACGCTTGGTCTTGTTATTTGCGTGGGAAACATTGTTTCCTGTCATTGGGCGTTTGCCGGTAATGGGACATTTTTTAGCCATGGTTGCTCTCTATCTAAACGTTCTAGGTTTCTCAATGTTGGTTTTTTATCAACAGGGTGCAACTTATACCAGAAAGTGACGCGGAGGGCAACCTATCTCAATAGATCTTAAGATAGTCCGAGGTGAAGTTTTAAAGAGGTTTCGATTTTTGTCATAGTCGAACTATTAATACGTCCTGTTCTATTACTTTGGATTCTTAATTTTGAGATAGTCCTGATTTGATGACACTGGGCTTTAGATTTTTTGCTTAGCCCAGAAACGGCTTCATCGAGAAAGACCTCAAAAGGATGAATTTTGCTTATATTAGAAGTAATTGGAATAATAGTTATAGTCAATGAACCCCTATTATTTGCATTATTACTAATAATTAATACAGGCCTGGTTTTTTTAATTTCTGATCCTATAGTAGGATCCAAATTGGCAAAGTAAATGTCACCACGATTCATTTTCTAGTCCATCCGCTGTTGTTTGATCAAAATCATCATTTAATTCCTGATTTGCTTCTTGGTAAGCTGCTTCTAATTGTTGCTGCTGTAATAGTGCTAATGCCATATTAATGACCTCTGAACGGCTTTTACAATCGTTCTCTTTTTGGAATTTTTCAATAAATTCATATAATTGATCAGGAATTGAAATAGTTACTTTGTGCGCTTGCATAAGAACCTCAGATGAGTATGCTAAATAGTCATACTATTAGTATGACAAAAAGTAGGTAAATATCAAGCATAGAAACTCTTATACTAAGCCTGCCTCCGCAAAAGAAAAAATCCCCGGATTCCCAATAATAATATGATCCACCACCTCGATATCCACTAACCCCAACGCCTGCTTGATAAGTACCGTCACATCTTTGTCAGCCGTACTCGGCACAGCCTTTCCGGACGGATGATTGTGAGCAAGGATGATTTTGGCGGCATTATGCGCGAGGGCGCGGCGTACGATTTCTCGCGGATAGATATTCGCTTCGTTGATAGTCCCGTGAAAAAGTTCCTCAAAGCAGATCAAACGTAAATGGTTATCCATGAACAGGCAGGCAAACACTTCATTACTATTTTCACGCATATGGTCGGACAGGAATCGCTGGGTCACGCGACTATTATTCAGTACGGTCCTGGCGCTGATTTGTTCGTTCAGGTAACGCCGGCCAAGTTCTACCGCTGCCTTCAGTAAAATGTATCTCACTTTGCCCAAGCCTTTTTGATTCATCAGCGTCTGCGCCGATGAGCGCAATAATTTCTTGAGCGAGCCGAATTCCGTCAATAATTCCTTGGCAATATCCACGGCAGTTTTCCCCTTGGTCCCGCTATTTAAAAAAATAGCGACGAGTTCAGCATCGGTCAGCGCTTTTTCGCCTTTGTGCAGTAGTTTTTCGCGTGGCCTGTCTTCTTGCGGCCAATCTTTGATAGGCATAATATCCTCCTCTCGTTGATTAATTTGAAAAAAAGGTGGGGCATGGATTCCAGATTGAAGCAGATTAAGGCAGATCCAAATTTCTCTAATGATTTATCCAGCATTGATAAAGCGAGTAGCGATATAAGGTTTAAAGATATAGTTGTGTTAACCCCGGATCGTTCTGATCCTTGTCTCATCCATGTGTTTCAAAAAGTCTGTTATCACTTCGGCATTTTTAGACCTGGCGACACGTTTAAATGTCATAGGCAAATAAAAGTAACACAAAGTGGCGAAGTTGAAATTTATGATGGGCTGCGCAGAATGGATGAAAATCCTAATTTATACCTCTTCAGCGAAAATGCAATCAAATTATATGAACAGATAAAAGCAGTTAAATTTTTTTCATTCTTTTGAAGACTGCAGACGTAAGTTATGTGGGCTGTTGGAAGGCGCGTGTATAACGCCGCGCATTATACTAAATAGCGAATCTCCCGGTTTGCGTTATGGCCAGCATTGCGAGACCCTGGATTTGTTTTATAAAAGTGATTTCACCGGAAAAATGCATATTGATGGCCGGGAGCAAGATGTCGCAGATGCAGTCTACATTCTGTCTATTAACCGTATGGGTGATATGTCTTACCAGATTCGCTTTCATGCCAAACCAGATAGTTATAGCTCTCTATCTTATCGTTCTGTGGCAGAAATCCATGATCCAACAGTGCGGGAATTTCATGGTAAATTTATTGCGCCGTTGCTACCAGAAGGATTAAAGTTGTTACGGCGGTAGGCCAATAATCAATCTCGGGGCGATAACCATGAATCACTTTCTGAAGAACAAGCAGATTTTGCTTGGGGTAACAGGCAGCATAGCGGCATATAAAAGCCCGGACCTGGTTCGGCGGCTGCGCGAAGTTGGAGCAACGGTGCGCGTGGTCATGACCGAAAACGCCAAGCGTTTTATCACCCCGTTAACCATGCAAGCGGTATCCGGCAATCCGGTACATGATGACTTGTTTGATTTGCATGCAGAAGCAGCGATGGGGCATATCGAGCTGGCCAGATGGGCGGATGTTATTCTGATCGCGCCCGCGAGCGCTGATTTTATCGCGCGACTGGCTAATGGTAACGCCAGCGACTTATTGTCTACGCTATGTCTGGCGACCAGCGCGCCTATTATGTTATCTCCAGCTATGAACCAGGGTATGTGGCAGCACACGCTGACCCAGGAAAATATACAGGCTTTGGAAGATAAGAAAGTACATATACTCGGAACAAACAAAGGCAGTCAGGCGTGCGGTGATGTGGGTCCAGGTCGCATGTTAGAGCCGGTGGAAATCCGTGAAAAATTAAATGACTTATTCGCGACCGGCGAGTTGGCTGGATTAAAAGTATTAGTGACTGCCGGCCCTACCCATGAAGCCATCGATCCTGTTCGTTTTATAACCAATGGTAGCTCAGGCAAGATGGGTTATGCCTTGGCGGAAGCGGCGCGCGAAGCTGGGGCTGGTGTAACTTTGATCAGCGGCCCGGTCAGCTTGCCTCACCCTGAGCGTATGGAATGTATTTCTGTGGTCAGCGCACAGGAAATGTACGATGAAGTGATGAGAAAAGTGTCAGAGTATGATATCTTTCTCGCCGTCGCAGCTGTGGGTGATTATCGTAGCCAGACAGTGGCAGAACAAAAAATTCATAAACAGGATGCGGCCATGCAGCTGGTTCTTGAACGCAATCCAGATATTGTTAGTAGTGTCGGTCAGATCGCCGAAGCGGCCGTTTATTGTCGGCTTCGCTGCGGAAACAGAAAAAGTGGTCGAACAGGCGCAAGCCAAACGCAAGCGCAAAAACATGGACATGATTGTTGCCAATCGTGTCGGCGCGGGTCTTGGTATGGGCGCGGACGAAAATGAAGTAACCGTGCTGGGGTCAGACACCACAGTGAATATCCCAGCTACGCATAAGCGCAAATTGGCGCGGCAATTAATAAGCATGATTGCAAACGAATATAAACGTCAAAAATAGGTAGGAAAAAATGTCGGTTAAACCACTGGAAAATGAAATGGAAAGCATGTCTATTCATGCGAGTAAACAAAAATCAGGCACAAGCGCAATCCAGTTAAAAATTCTGGATCCGCGTATCGGCAAAGAATTTGCTCTGCCGCGTTATGAAACATCCGATGCAGCTGGTCTTGATTTGCGTGCTTGTTTAGAAACGTCACTGACGATTGAACCAGGTCAAACACAATTGATACCGACGGGAATTTCTATTTACATTGCTGATCCACACATGGCAGCCATTATTTTGCCGCGTTCAGGTCTCGGACATAAACATGGTTTGGTATTGGGTAATCTGGTGGGATTAATTGACGCGGATTATCAAGGCCCGTTGATGGTATCGTGCTGGAACCGTGGTACAAGCGCTTACACTATCGAACCTGGTGATCGCATCGCACAATTAGTATTTATTCCAATCGTTCGTACACACTTTGATATCGTTGAAAACTTTACCACGACTCAGCGTGGAGCCGGTGGTTTTGGTCATTCGGGGAAAAATTAAATGTTAGCAGACCGTACTCAGGAAATAACACAATCTATTTTTCGAACCTATGATATTCGCGGCATTGTTGATAAAACGCTGCGTGAAGAAGATGTGTATTTGATTGGCAAGGCAATTGGTTCAGTCGTGCGTGACCGTGGCGACAGCCAGATTGCTGTTGGCAGAGACGGTCGTACATCAGGCCCCAGATTGGTGCATGCTTTATGCAAAGGTATTTTATCGTCGGGATGTAACGTGGTTGATATTGGCATGGTGCCAACGCCAGTGCTGTATTATGCCGCGCATGTATTGAAAGAAAAATCCGGTGTGATGTTAACAGGCAGTCATAATCCTTCCGATTATAATGGCTTGAAAACAGTGATTCAGGGTGTCACGCTTTCTGAAGAAGATATTCAAGATTTGTATCAGCGCATTAAGACCGGGCGTTTACGCGATGGCGCGGGTACGTTAACCAGAATGAATATCACTGATCTTTATGTCAGTGCGGCTGCCGCCAATATTAAAATGGCGCGTCCATTGAAGATTGTGGTTGATGCTGGCAATGGTGTGACTGGGCAAATTGCTCCGCAATTATTCCGCGCGCTTGGTTGTGAAGTACATGAAATATTTTGTGAAATTGATGGTGAATTTCCTAATCATCATCCTGATCCCAGCCAGCCGGAAAATCTCGCAGGATTTAATTCATGCCGTGCGAGAAGCAAAAAGCCGATATTGGTTTGGCGTTTGATGGCGATGGCGATCGTCTTGGTGTGGTAACCAGTCAGGGCGAAATCATTTGGTCTGATCGTTTGTTAATGTTATTCGCGCGTACGCTGCTTGCCGAACGTCCACAGGCAAAAATCATTTTCGATGTGAAATGCACAAATCATCTTGCCAGCCTGATTAAAGAGCATGGCGGTGAACCTATTATGTGGAAGACCGGGCATTCACTTATCAAAGCAAAAATGGCGGAAATTCATGCCGAATTAGCTGGTGAAATGAGCGGCCACTTTTTCTTCAAAGACCGCTGGTATGGTTTTGACGATGCGCTTTATGCTGGCGTCAGATTGTTGGAAATTCTTTCGCAGCAACAGCTGGATAGCCATGCATTGTTTTCCACTATTCCTAACAGTGTGAACACGCCGGAATTAAAAGTACTGGTTGCGGAAGAAGAAAAATTTCATGTCATGCAGAAGCTGATTGATAACGCAGTATTTACCGACAAACATGAAATAACCACCATAGACGGATTACGCGTCAGTTTTGATGAAGGTTGGGGATTGGTGCGTCCTTCCAATACCACACCTTATTTAATTTTGCGTTTTGAAGCGGTCAATGAAGATATACTGAAAAAAATTCAGAATGTGTTTCGTGATTGGATGTTGTCGGTGAAGCCGGATTTGGCGCTGCCCTTTTAAAGTTAAAGCTAAGGCAGCTTTATGCAAACATTCATACGATATCATCATCGTTGGCGGCGGCATGGTGGGGGCGACACTCGCCTGCGCGCTCGCGCAAAAAACATCACTTTCCATTGCTATTGTTGAAGCGCAGTCGCATGCGCCAGCGTGGACAGCAGATGAATACCATCATCGTGTCAGCGCTATTGCTCTGTCTTCACAACGAATATTTCAATCACTGCAAGTCTGGGAGGCGATAAAAAATCGTCGTGTTAGTCCATTTGCGCAGATAGAAGTATGGGATGGTGCTGGCAATGGCAGTATTCATTTTGATAGCAGAGATGTCGCATCCTCCGTACTTGGTTATATTATCGAAAACAATGTTATTCAAACCGCATTAAGCGAAAAATTAAAATTACAACAATCCCCGCAGATAAGTTTACTTGCGCCAGTCAAACTGACTGCGATGCGAGAAACAGTTGATCGTATTGAATTGGAAACACAAGATGGTGCGGTTATTAGTGCGCGTATTGCTGTGGCTGCCGATGGCGCTGCATCATGGCTGCGTACACAAGCCGGGAATCAATATCAGCAAACATGATTACCAGCAACATGCGATTGTTGCTTCTGTGCGAACTGCACAACCGCATCAGCGCGTGGCACGACAAGTGTTTCTACCTTCAGGCCCGTTAGCGTTTTTACCGCTGGCAGAAAATGATCTTTCATCTATTGTCTGGTCGTTACCAGCGTCTGAAGCAAAACGATTACGAGAATAGATGCTGAGCAATTTAAGCAGGAACTCGCGCAGGCATTTTCACATCGATTAGGTGAGATGGTTGAAGTCGGACAGCGGTTTGTTTTTCCATTGTATAAGCAAGAAGCGCAAGCTTACTTGCAATCACGCGTTGTGTTGGTAGGCGATGCTGCGCATACCGTGCATCCATTAGCAGGCCAGGGCGTTAATATTGGTTTACTGGATGCTGCGAGTCTGGCGGAAGTGATTATTACTGCGGAAAAAAACCGTCGTGATTTCGCGCAACATCATGTGTTGCGTCGTTATGAGCGCTGGCGCAAGGCGGATAATATGGCCATGCTGGCTGGTGTCGATGCGATTAAAGGTTTATTCGCGAGCGATAAAAAAATAGTGCAGAACGTGCGTGATGTTGGTTTGAATGCAACAAATCGCATGAAGTGGATTAAGAATATTTTTACTCGGCATGCGGTTGGTAATCGCAGTGGTTTGCCCGAACTCGCACTTTAGTTTATTTAAATACCGGCATCAGGATGGCTTTTCATAAAAATAACTAAAATCATCAAAGGGAATATATTATGGAATTTAAAGACTTCATTCGGATGTGTAAATCCAGAGATTGGGAAAAGCTAATAGATTTTCTCTCATCCAGTATCAAGGACCAAAAATACAAAATTGTGGTATCAGCTATCCTTGGCGAATATTATCCAGATAAAAACAATTCCGCAGCTGAGGGTTTGTCTATGTGGAATAAATATTTATCGATCGATACTGTTACACCAGTGCAATCATTATTTACCGGTGAAGTCAGTCTTATAGATTTTTCCAATGCATATGTTCTTGCCACCGCGGAAAATGCTCTGAACGATCCAAAAATTGCGGATGCAATACGACAGTATGTTGTAAACAATAAAATCTCGCTTGGGCGGTGCCTGGAATCTGGTTGGGTTTCAGAAGAAGATAAAAATACAATAATGGAATTTTTTGGCGACCTGCGGCTGAGCAAAAAAGAAAAAGAGGCGTATTTTAAACAATATTTTGCGGTACAAGCAGAGCAAAAGAGAACGTTAATCAGGTCAAGTGAAAAGGTAAGAATTTATCTGGAAGATATTTTCGATCTGAAAAAAAGCGCATTTCGTGTCTATTTTTCAAAAGGCAACAACAAGCCCGGGTTTTTCTCGAGTAGCGATGGCGGTGAAATTAGTTTCAACAAAGATATACCGCGCAGCACTCTGGAAGCGTTTACTGAAGTATTAAAAGCCATCGGGGTTGGTGCTCATTTTTATAATATGTCGTCTGCTCACACTGAAAGCGGTGTGGTGCAAGGGATTCAGTTGCACGCGTCACCTGAGAAAATGAGCGTAAAGCTGGCATCGTTCAAGCAATTTTTAGCTAAACAAGTTGCACCGGAAGAAGGATTTGTAAAGGCAGCCGATTATTTGGAGCAGTTGAAACAGCTCGAAGCTGAGCAGCCGGCAATCATGAAAGTTAAATAAAAAGAATAATAAATATAAGGGAATAACCTATGTTAAGAAGTCGTGTACAGGCAGTTATCGATAAGAAATTAAATAAAAGTGATCTGGAACGTGAAGTAAGTGACATCATTAAAAAATCTGTTGAAAACAATAATATTATATTGCTGAATAATTATTTCGGTAATGATGCGCATAAACATTACCTGACATTGGCACAGCTTGCTGAATTGAATGTACAGGCTAATAAAGTCAAAATGAGTGCATTCGATCAATTATACAAACAGGTTAATACAGCCTACCTGATACTCGGGTTTTACTACGCGTGCCAACAAGGCAATCTTGCAGTGGTAATATATTTTGTCGAGCATCAGCGCATGAAGGGTGATCTGGATGTCGGTGTGGGAGCGGTGCAGAAATATTTAGATAATAAGACCCCTATCAATGGACCGCCGCTAAGTCTTGCCGCAGCAAGCGGAAATTTTAGCCTGGTCAGCTATTTGTATAATGAAACAGATGCAATGATCGAAACCAGACTGGATGAACCAACTAAGCCAACCGCATTAATGATTGCGGCCAGTAATGGCGATGACAGAATGGTGCAATATCTGCTGGAGAATGGCGGCAATGCAAACGCGGAAATATCATATTGTCACCAGACACCGCTCAAATGCGCTATCGAAAGCGGCAATGCGAGCGTGGTGGAACGGTTGGTGAATGCCGGTGCTATTGTGACAGCAGACGATGTCACTCATGCAATATTTTATAATGCCAGCATCAAGATTATTTCTTACCTGCTAACAATTAGCCTGAATCAAGAACATCCTGATCATCCATATCTGATTACTGCGATCAGAAGCGGAAATATTGATTTATTAAAGTATTTCGAATCTTTACCGCTGTATAATAATTTAGAAAAAATAGCAAGCTGTGACGATGAACCACTTGAACGCAGAATGCTGGCGGCTGCAGCTACCAGTGGTAGTGTAGCCATGATGCGGCATCTGGTCGAAACGAAAAAATTGCCTTTGCAAAAAATTGTCCGCGGAGAAATGATGGAAATGGATAATTACCTGAAGGCAAATTCTGATCAGCCGGGGTTTAAGCATTCCAGGCAGCGTATTAACAAAACTAATGAAACAATACTTTATAAAGCTAGTTCCAGATTTCGCAGCAATTCTAAAAACAAAGTTTATATGTTGCGCTACCTGTTTGAGGAACAAAATTTAAAACCCAGTGATAGAGTCCTGAGGGAATTATGCGTCATGAGTGATTATGACATGCAATGCATAGCCTATTTACTCAGTCATCTGGAGCAGGCGCCATATCAAATTGGATTGCTGCAAGCCATAGCTTTTGATCTTGAGGGTCAGTCATTAAAATCTCTTTTTAGAATATTTAATACTGAGCTGGTTCGCAGAGGAAATAAATATGAGCTGCATGGTGGGCACAATTATGTTTCTAAGCTTAATGGCTTGATAGAAAAGAAAGTCAGTGGGCTTTCCGATAATGATCTGGTTCATCTGGTAAGTGACGATCTTAATGTCGCGGTTGGCGCATTATTTTATTTTTGTGATATCAAATACGATGAAGAACCAGAAATGCTGCTTAATCTGATTGATTGCATCGTTATCGGTGGCAATATGTTCAAAACAGTCGATATTCAAAATAGTGTCGGCGAGACTTTAGCGCAGTTCGCAGCCTGGAACGGCAGTTTTAATATCGTGCATAAGTTGTTACAAAAAGGCGCGGACCCTGATTTTCCAGGTGAGAAAGGCGCGACACTTGCTTACACGGTGCTTGCTCACGCGGGCCATAGAGAGCATTTTGACTGGATACAAACATACACAAATGATTTCAGCAATAGTCTCAGACACGCTAGCAAAGATAACCTGGGTAACTTCACAGAATTAAGGGCTATCCTGGCTGTTACCAAAGGAGAAACAGGCAAAGTTTCTGTCGCTGAACTGGTTGAAAACTGCGGAACAGATTATGTGCATGACAAGTACACATTCTTATTTAGGAATTTATCTGAACATAATGCCAGAACACTGGTTGCACTTCTTAGGGACGATAACTTTTTGCAGAAGATAAAATTAAGCAAACGTGATGCGGAGTATACGCTTAAATCATTCGCTACAATTAATTCAGGATTAACGGCTGATGATGTAAAAAAACGTTTAGCCGTTACCGTTGGACAATCCAGAGATGCGTTGTTTGCAGCACCTGTGGATGCTCCTGTGCAGGAACATCATGCGGTATTTGAGCCGCCCCGCCCATTGTGAGAACAGTAATTATTTTTTAATACCCCTCACCCGCCGCAAAGTGCGCGTCGACCTCTCCCTCAAGGGGAGAGGTAGTTCTAATTATCACTGAGTTTGAACGGAGAATACCTCTCCCCTTGAGGGAGAGGTCGACGCGCACTTTGCGGCGGGTGAGGGGTATTAAAAAAGTATCCTTACCTTTTCAAAAACCGTCTGATTTCCCGAATATACTGCTCATGCGCATCAACCGCGATTGAATGCCCGCAATTTTTAAATATTTTCAATTTCGCATGCGGAATATTTTTCGCCATGATTTTTGCCTGATCAGGATTGCAAATCCAATCTTGATCACCCGCCAGTATCAACGTGGGACAAGTAATTTTTTTCAATTTAGGAATGAAATCAAAGCGTCGCATAAAGCCACCAAACCCTTCGTTTAATGCTTCATGCGACCAGATAGTTTGTGATTTGCTATATCCTTTGTGACTGGTGGTGCGCGTCGTCGTGGAGTAAATCGACTCCATCGCCTGAAAAAATTTCATCACATGCGCATGATTTTTGAATGTGCCATTCCACAAATGTTCGCCAAGTGCAATTTGCCGCGCGTTTCCGCGTTGTTTCAAAGTCGCTTTTGCGCCATTCAGAAATCGGTAGCTTGGCGAAGTGGCAACCAATATGAGTTTTTCCACCCTGTGCGGATAGCGTATCGCATAACCTTGCGCCACCATGCCGCCATACGATGTGCCTAACACGCAGATTTTGTCCAAACCTAAATGTTTCCGCAGTGCTTCAATGTCTTCAATATTATTTTCCAGCGTGTAATCTTTTTGCCTGGTTTTTTTGCTGCGTCCGGAACCGCGATGATCAATGAAAACAAGCTGTGCATTGTTTTCCAGGTCAATGGAATGTTGTTTAAAGCGCAAGTGGTCGCCACCAGGGCCGCCGTGCAGCATGAATAACACCGGCTGTTCGATTAGCTTTCCTCGAATAGGGATTAATTGCATCCCTGTCACATCAAAGTATATTTCTGTTCCGCGTATATTTGCTTTCATCATGGCCTCTTGATGTTTTTAACTTCGGTTGCATCAATTAATTTGGAGAAAACATGCATATTGGTTTTGTAATTATTAGGAGCAAACATTGTATAACGCGTCGCAGCCTGTTGTGTTTTTTCGCGAGCAATCGCTTTTTCAAAATATTTATCATAAGAAGTGAGTAAATCCGATAGATTGGCAGTAATGATTATATTATTGGTAATAACATTGATTTCTTTTTGCAACATTATTAGTTGCTTTTTTTCTTGTGGCGATGGATTGGAATTTAGTAGAGCTTTTACCTGTTCATTCAATGCTGCCATGAATTTTCTGATAATTTGTTCGCGCAATTTGGTGAGATCAGATTGACTCATGATGGCTGAGAGAGGCAGTGCCAAAGAGATTTTTTCAATGGAATCCGCAGTTCCTTTTACTGTAATCGGTTTGTTGATATGAAGTTGAAACAGACGTTTGGCATAGCATTCAGCATGGAGTTCCATCACATCTTTATAAAATATAAAATCTTCAAGCATGATAATTTTATTTTTCACTAAAGCAGCGATAGCTTGACCGTTATTTTCCTGCAAAATAACATCGCAATATTCTTTTGGCAGTTGTGCTATTTTTTCCCAGCTGATTTTTTCCTGAAAAAAATAATCTGCATAGAGATCGCTGCTTAATAGTGGCCGCAAATACAACGGTAATTTTTTTGCTGTATCAAACGAGAGATAACCTTTGTTGACAAGATTGATCACTAATGGAAGCAACAGCATTTTCCCCTGATCTTGTCGGGTATAGAGGATTTGATCAGTCGTGATTATTTTTTTCTGTAACAAAGGATAATAGCGACTAGCTATCAGACTTTCTGTTTGAGTGAGAAAGCTTGCCTGCAGAAATAGCATGAATTTATCTGCGATCAGGCTTTTTGTCACTGGCTCAAGCAGCGCGCTAATTTGCGCCGAGTTTAGTGACAGTAAATGTGATGGATTTATTTCCCGGTCAATGATCAGATCAATATAAAACTGATCAGTCAGCAGTTTATTTAAATCAAGATTCAAGCTCGCGAGAATGGCAAAACCAGGCGTTATCAGGCTTGCATCCTGACAAAACTCTAGAACAGCCTGAAACGCAATTTCATAAGCAGATATTTTTGCTTGCGGCATTAGTAATGACATGAATATTTGTTCATCATATTCTTCAACGGGCAGTATTCTGTAATAATCTTTGGTGATAGTGCGCATGCCATCAGGTAATTCAATATCAACTTGCAGACTGATGTATGGCTCATCGTCACGTGGAACAAGCGCTGCTGTGAAAATCTTTCCTTCGTCTGTAATTCGGTGCCATGGCAATGTGCGGTTATCAATACTGATACTGATGCTTTTGAACGGTTCCTGCTGATGTGCAGGAGTGATGATTTGCTGTTTTAATTTTTCGGCGTGCCAACCATTCTGGGCCAGTGAAATATGGGCTTTTTCTGCGGTTTTTGTCAGTCTTTCAGTGACAAGATCAATGATGTAGGCCTGTACTTCGCCAACCGTGATGTTAGTAGCATTGTAAGATTCAAGGCGCTGAAAATGTTTTTTTGGTTTTAGCAGGCACTGTGCCAGTTGATGATAATCATTTTTCTGATCGTCAGGATGGCCGAATGCGTTGGTTAAATTTTTGATTTCAGCAGAGAGCAAACCAGGTTCAGTTGGAAAATCCAGAAAATGATCTATGCTCGCTTCGATAAAGTCCTTTTGTGCCCTGGTTAGAGACATGTCTCATTCTTCCTGAATGATTAAAAGTAAGATAATAGGGAGTCAGGCTTAAGAGATGCTTAAGGGCAATATAGAATTTACATCTCTTCAATTCTTTTTGCTAAACAGCTATACTCCTTTTCCTCTGCAAGTACCCAATATACAAGGGAAAATCTCGTGGGCAAACGAACACCGTTTTATGATTTACATGTGAAAGCCAACGCAAAAATCGTTGATTTTGCTGGCTGGGACATGCCTCTGCATTATGGTTCCCAGATCCAAGAACATCATCAGGTACGACAACACGCTGGCATGTTTGATGTTTCCCACATGGGCGTCGTCGATTTGCATGGCGCTGATACAATTGCATATTTGCGCCGTCTGGTGGCAAATAATGTTGATCGTCTTACTGAAGGCAAAGCGTTGTACACTTGCATGCTGAATGAAACACGGCGGTGTCATTGATGATTTAATTGTCTACAAAGTAAGCAATGATTTTTTCCGTGTCGTTATTAATGCGGGCACGCGTGAAAAAGATTTGGCCTGGATGCGTTCACAAATTAATTCATTTTCTGTACAAATCAAAGAGCGCACAGATCTTGCCATGCTGGCGATCCAAGGGCCGGAAGTGAAAGATAAGCTGGCACAATTTTTACCGGCCGATCAGGCTGAAGTTCTCCTGCAATTAAAACCATTTCATTTTGCCGCCTTCGGCGAATGGTTTATTGCTCGCACTGGTTACACTGGCGAAGATGGTTATGAAATCATCTTCCCCGCAGTCGAAGCGGCTACATTATGGAATGCTGCATTGGCAGCTGGCATCGCGCCATGTGGCTTAGGCGCGCGTGATACACTGCGTCTGGAAGCGGGACTGAATTTGTATGGTTCTGATATGGATGAAACAGTGACACCGCTAGAATCCAATCTGGCCTGGACGGTGGTTCTGGAACCGAAAGAACGTATGTTTATTGGCCGCGAAGCGTTGGAAAAGCAATCACAGAGTGGTGTAAAACGCCGCTTGGTAGGATTAGTGCTGGATGGCCTGGTATTATTCGTAATCATCAAAAAGTGATAGTGAATGGCGATGGAGAAGGTGAAGTGACGAGTGGTGGTTATTCGCCCACGTCTGGAAAAGAGTATCGCTCTCGCGCGCGTGCCAGCGGAAGTTGGAACAGAATGTTTTGTTGAAATACGCAATAAACAGATACCGGCTCAAGTGATCAAGCCGCCTTTTGTGCGTAATGGAAAGAAAATGTTTTAATATGCTTTAAGATCTTTAGGTGGATCTTATTAATTGGAGTTAAATCTAAATGAGCAACATACCGCAGAAACTGCAATATACAAAAACCCATGAATGGGTGAAAAAAGATGATGAACATTTGATTATCGGCATTACTGATCATGCGCAAACCATGTTAGGCGATTTGGTTTATGTTGAATTGCCTGAACTGGAAGCAAATGTTGAAGTTGGCCAGGAATGCGCGGTAGTGGAATCTGTTAAAGCGGCAGCGGATATATATTGCCCCGTTCCCGGCGAAGTGGTCGAAGTGAATGATGCTGTCATTGAAAACCCGCATTTAATTAATCAAGATCCTTATGGCAAAGGTTGGTTGTTCAAGATCAAGCCGTTCGATAAGGCTGGTGAACCATTATTAAATGCTGATGAATATTCGAAAGTGGTAGCTTCAGAAGCGCATTAAAGAGGAGTGAAGCATGCCGTTTATTCCGCATACTGAGCAAGATATACAGGAGATGCTTGAAGCGATAGGAATTAGCAAGCTAGATACATTGTTTGAAGAAATTCCTGAGTCACTGCGGCATGCGCCGCTGGATGGAGTTCCCGAAGGAATTTCCGAAATGGAATTAGGGCGCTTGATGCGTGAACGTGCGCAGCAAGATGGCGATTTTCTGTGTTTTATCGGCGCAGGTGCTTATGAGCATCATATTCCTGCAGCGGTATGGGAAGTGGCAACGCGCGGTGAATTTTATACCGCATACACACCATATCAGCCGGAAGCCAGTCAGGGTACTTTGCAGCTGATTTATGAATTTCAAACCATGATGGCAAGTTTAATGGCGCTGGAAGTTTCTAATGCCTCGCTTATACGATGGTGCTTCTGCGTTAGCTGAAGCGATGTTGATGGCTGTCAGGTTGATGACAAAGAAACATAAAGCCAGCATCTTGATGCCTCAAACGGTCCATCCTTATTACCGTCAAGCAGTCGCTGCGATTGTCGGTCCGCAAGATATTAAATTCATTGATGTTCCTTACGTCGCGGAAACTGGCAAAACTGATTTCGCTGCATTAAAAAAATTGATCTGGATGATGTCGCCGCACTAGTGATACCACAACCGAATTTTTTTGGTGTGTTGGAAGATGTTGATCAATTAACTGATTGGGCGCGCGAACGCGAAATCATTTCCATTGCTGTGGTTAATCCGATGGCGATGGCATTGTTGAAACCGCCAGGTCAATGGGGCAGTGAAGGGGTGGATATTGCTTGCGGCGAAGGTCAGCCATTAGGTATTCCGCTGGCATCAGGTGGCCCTTATTATGGTTTTATGTGCACGAAGCAAAACGCATGTACGGCAAATGCCTGGGCGTATTGTCGGTCGCACCGTTGATATAAACTGGCAAGCCTGGATATGTGTTAACACTGCAAGCACGTGAGCAACATATTCGCCGTGCGAAAGCGACTTCGAATATCTGTACCAACCAAGGTTTAATGGTGACGGCTTCTACGATTTACATGAGCTTGATGGGCCCGCAAGGTTTGCGTCAGGTTGCATTGGCAAGTCATGCGCATGCGCGTGAGTTGAAAAAAGAACTGGCGAATATTCCTGGATGTAGAAATTGAATTTTCCGCGCCGTTTTTTCATGAAATCGTGGTCAAAGTGAATAAACCTGTTGATCAACTGTTGCATGAGTTGGCAAAGCGTCGCATTCAAGGTGGTTATGCTTTGAAAGAAACATATCCTGAATTAGGTGATTGCTTGCTGGTTTGTGTGACGGAAACAAAAACGCTTGCTGATATTAAATTGTTTGCACAACACTTGCGTGATGTACTTGAAGGGAGAAAAGTAGCATGTCCGGCTTAATCTTTGAACTATCGCGTACCGGCCGTCGCGCTAAATCACAATGGCCAGCGGAAACCAATGAAAATGTGTTAGATGATATTCCCGCAAATATATTACGCGCGGATGTTCCCAAATTACCGGAAGCATCTGAGCTGCAAGTCGTGCGTCATTACACCAATTTGTCGAAAAAGAATTTTTCTATTGATACGCATTTTTATCCGCTGGGTTCGTGCACGATGAAATACAATCCGCGCGGCGTGAATAGATTGGCTTCATTGGAAGGATTTTTACAGCATCATCCTTTATCTCTGGAAGAAAACAGCCAGGGCTTTATGGCTTGCGCGTATGAATTACAGGAAATATTGAAATCCGTCACTGGTATGAAAGGTGCTGCATTATCGCCTATGGCGGGTGCGCAAGGTGAATTTGCTGGTGTTGCGATGATTCATGCTTATCATCGCGCTCGTAATGATCATGGCGCGTGATGAAATTTTGGTGCCCGATGCTGCGCATGGTACCAATCCTGCTTCTGCGGTGCAGTGTGGTTATAAGGTACATGAAATTCCCACCGGTCCAGATGGTAATGTTGATATCGAAGCATTAAAGAGAGCGGTTGGCCCGAAGACCGCGGGCATCATGTTAACCAATCCTTCAACATTGGGTGTGTTTGAAGAAAAAATTCAGGAAATCGCCAAGATTATTCATCAAGCTGGTGGCTTGCTGTATTACGATGGCGCTAATTTTAATGCTATTCTTGGTAAAGTGCGTCCGGGTGATATGGGTTTTGATGTCGTGCATCTTAATTTACATAAAACCTTTGCGACGCCGCATGGCGGTGGTGGTCCAGGCAGTGGTCCTGTGGTTGCTAATGAACGTTTGCTGCCTTATTTGCCTGTTCCGCGCGTGGCAAAAGAAGGCGATCGTTATCGCTGGTTGACAGAAAAAGATTGTCCAAAGTCCATTGGCCGTCTGTCTGCTTTCATGGGTAATGCAGGTATTATTTTGCGTGCTTATTTGTATGCGCGTTTGCTGGGCAAAGAAGGTTTGCAGCGCGTGTCTGAATTTGCGACATTGAATGCGAATTATTTGCTGGAACGTTTGCGTCAGGCTGGTTTTACACCTGCTTATCCTACACGTCGCGCTAGTCATGAATTCATTATCACACTGAAAAATGAAGCCAAGACTTGCATATTACCGCGCTGGATGTCGCTAAGCGTTTACTGGATTATGGCTTTCATGCACCGACTATGTATTTCCCATTGTTGGTTCCGGAATGCTTGTTAATCGAGCCGACAGAAACAGAAAGCAAGCAAGTGTTGGATGCTTTTGCGGATGCGATGATTCAAATTCTCAAAGAAGCAAAAGAAGATCCGGAGCTGCTGAAGAATGCGCCGCATACGTTGCCAGTGCGCAGGACTGGATGAAGTCAAAGCAGCGAGAGATTTGGATTTGGTTTACAAGGGTTGATGTATAACGTCGGTGGATTACGGCAAAAGGCGCCTAATCCACCCTACGTACACTGAACATGAACGAAGCTGTAGGGTGGATTAGGCGTATTTTGCCGTAATCCACCGGGATGGTAATAATAATTAAAAGGACAATGCCATGGACAAGCGACGCAAAGGCAAACGCAGCACCCGCGATTCGGATAACAGCCTCAGTTTTTTCAAATCCAAAGAAGAACCTACGACAGTAGAAAAATATCATTCCGCAATGGAACCTATCATACGTCGTCACGCCGAGCGCAAAGCTGGCATGCCGGGATATTTTCAGCAGGAAATGAATACGCATGTTTCTGAAGAATTAAAGCGCGTCAAAACCGATATCATGCGGAAAATTGGTGATCTGAAAGAAGAAATTGATGATTTATCTGATTCATGGCTTTCCTGTTTTTATGCGCGCAAAATCAGAATCAAATGCGTGAAAAAATACGCGCTAGGAGAAGTGCTGAGCGCAAAGACATTAGAAGGCATGAAAGTCATCGCTGCCAGAGAACGAAATAATAAAGAAGTGGTAGAGGGAATCAGTTCCGAAACGTCGACTTTACTGGATCGCGTCATTTATCTGAGTGATGAAACACAGAAACGCGCAACCCTCAAAAAATAATCAGCGGAAATCATCTTTCAATTTGCGTAAACGGGTGAACTCATCAACAGTATCACAACGTAAAAATGGATTAGTTGCTTTCTCTTCGCCAAGCGTAGAAGGCAGAGAAGGTAACTGTTGTTCACGCAATTCACGAACTTTCTGCATACGTTTTTGGATATTCGCATTATCAGGTTCGACCACTTCTGCAAAGCGTAAGTTATTGACAGTATACTCATGCGCGCAGTACACATTGGTGTCATCAGGTAGTGCTGCGAGCTTTTGTAAAGTAGCAAACATTTGCGGGGGGGTGCCTTCAAAAATCCTGCCGCAGCCAGCGGCAAAAAGTGTGTCACCGCAAAACAACATACCGGGCGAATAATAAGCAATATGACCAAGAGTATGGCCAGGAATTTCCATCACTTTAAAGGTGAGTGGAAAACCAGCTATGTTCACTTCATCGCCTTCATGTACCGCGCGTGTTAATCCTGCGATGCGATCTTTTTCTGGGCCTATGACGGGCACATGATGTTGCTTGCTAAGGCTTGCTGCGCCATTGGTGTGGTCCCAATGATGGTGTGTCAGCAGAATGCCGGAGAGGGTTAGTTTGTGCTCATGTAAAAAAGTATTAACCGGCTCAGCTTCACCCGGGTCGACTATCAGAACGGTATTATTTGTTCTGTTAATGATGGCCCAGATGTAGTTATCTTTTAGCGCAGGAATAGGTGTGATGTCAGTGTGCATATATTCATTCTAGGATAAGCAAGGGTTGAAATGCTATATTAACCTGATACATGGGGAGAATAATTTGCACGAATTAGCGCCGCTTATTTATGACTTGGCCATTATGCTGGGATCAGCAGGCATCGTCGTACTGCTGTTTCAACGCATACGTCAGCCAGTTGTGCTTGGTTATCTTGTAGCCGGTATGATAGTCGGGCCATATACTCCGCCACACTCATTAGTGAATGACATAGCCAACATCAAAATTCTTTCCGAGCTTGGCGTCATCTTCCTCATGTTTTCATTAGGTCTTGAATTCAGTTTCCATAAACTCAAAAGTGTGGGCTTTTCCGCTTCATTAATTGGTTTTGTTGAAGTGTTGATGATGATTTTCATTGGTTATGTCGCTGGCCTGGCATTAGGCTGGTCACATTATGACAGCTTATTTCTCGGCGCTGCTCTCTCCATCTCTTCCACCACGATTATTATCAAGGCGATAGAAGAACTCAGTCTGAAAACAAAACGATTCGCGCATTTAATTTTTGGCGTATTGATTGTTGAAGACTTGCTTGCCATTTTATTACTGGTTGCTCTATCAACGATGGTCAGAAGCAAAAACGGTTTCTCTCTGGCGCTAATTTATGCGGCATTGAAATTAATTCTGGTGGTTGGCGGTTGGTTTTTGGCCGGCTATTTTCTATTGCCACCATTATTTCGTCGCATTGCAAAATACATTAGCCAGGAAACATTGACCATTATATCGGTGGCCTTGTGTCTGCTACTGGTTTGCGCAGCAGCTAATTTTCATTATTCCACTGCGCTGGGCGCGTTCATCATGGGTTCTATCCTGGCAGAAACAGTATTGATTCATCGCATTGAAGAGTTGATCAAACCCATACGCGATATATTCGCTGCGGTTTTCTTTATCTCCATTGGCATGTTAATTAATCCGGTAGTGATTTTGGAAAACTGGCCTGTCGTTCTGCTAATTTCTGCGATTACCATTATTGGTAAGGTTATCTCAACCAGCGTGGCGGCTATATTAACAGGACAAAGTTTAAATACGTCTGTGCGTACGGGTTTTAGTATGGCGCAAATCGGTGAATTCTCATTTATTATCGTCGGTCTGGGCGTTGCTCTGAATGTGACTAGCGACAAACTGTATCCACTTATCGTGGCAGTGTCAGCCATCACTACTTTTACGACGCCGTATTTAATTAGATTGTCAGGCCATTTTGGTTCTTCCGTTGAAAAAGCTTTGCCAGATCGCACACGTTACATGCTAGACAGTTATTCCGCCTGGGTTTATCGTTCGCAATCATCTTCACAAACAAACCCACTATCGCATTCTATTGCGCTGCGTTTGATTACCAATGGTTTAGTCGTCGCTATTATATTTTCACTCGTTGATTATCTGATATTTCACAAATATCAATTATTTTCCGAAGATTCTACTTTCTATAACATTGTATTTTTGTTGGTGGCATTGTTTTTGTCCGCGCCGTTTATCTGGGGCATGTTGTTTTCATACCGAAACACGACGGTACCAAAGTATGCGCAGACTTCACTGAATCCGGCGATATTTATTGTCTGGTTGATTACATTATCGGAAATCGCGTTTTTAGGAATATTGTATTTTCATAGCTGGCTGACAGTAGTGATTTTTCTCAGCATTGGGTTAGTCTTTTTGGGTGTTTCTTATCGTCATCTTGAGCGTTCATATAACTGGCTGGAATCTATCTTGATGGAAAACCTCAGTAGCAAAGATGGTGATGAGAAACGAAGATATGAGGAATTGGCACCATGGGACACACACCTGATGGAAGTGGAAGTTGGAGAAAATTCACCTTTTGCTGGCAAAACGTTAAGTGAATGCCAGATAAGACAAAATTATGGCGTTAATATTGTTGCTATCAATCGTGGTTCAACTGTTATACCCGCGCCGCGTGGCGAAGAAACTATCGTTGCCAATGATAAATTAATTGTGCTTGGTAATGATGAACAGATTGAAGCGATCAAAAGTCAGCTGGAAGCAAGAGCGTCTGAGAAGACGCAGATTCATTTCCTGGAGACGTTTACGTTAAAGCCATTATTGGTAAAGAATAGCCATGCATTTGTTGGCAAAACAATTCGTGAATCGAAAATTCGTGAATTAGTGAATGGCCTGGTGGTTGGGTTGGAGAGGAATAATGTGCGCACATTGAATCCTGATCCGGATACGGTGTTGCAGGTGGATGATTTGTTGCTGTTGGTGGGTGAGACGAAGAAGCTGCAGCGGATTTAATATTTACTCCCCACCTGCGTTGGTGGATTACGGCAAAAGGCGCCTAATCCACCCTACGTCAGAGTAAATACACATTGTAGGGTGGATTAGGCGCCTTTTGCCGTAATCCACCAACGCAGGTGAGGGCTAATTAAAATTAACTCTTGGATGAACGTTTTCTTTCGTGTTCCTTCAGGAATTTCTTTCTCACACGAATAGATTCCGGCGTGACTTCGACCAGTTCATCATCTTCAATAAATTCCAATGCTTGTTCCAGCGACATTAAAATTGGTGGGATGAGAATAATATTTTCATCTGAACCCGCAGCACGAATGTTGGTAAGTTGTTTTGCTTTGCAAACATTCACTACCAAATCGTTATCACGTGTGTGTATACCAACGACCATGCCTTCATATACTTCAGTTTGCGGGCTAATCAACATACGGCCGCGTTCTTGCAAGTTAAACAGCGAATATGCCAGCGCAGTACCTTGTTGATTTGAAATCAACACGCCATTTAGACGATGTGGCATTTCACCTTTCGCGACAACACCATAATGACTGAATACGTGATGCATAATGCCAGTGCCGGAAGTGAGCGTCAGAAAGTCAGTATGAAAACCAATAAGCGCGCGTGCCGGGATGACATAATCAAGACGCACACGGCCTTTATCATCGGAAATCATGTTTTTCAAATCACCACGACGACTGCCGAGTTTTTCCATGATGGCGCCCTGGATATTCAGTCGGTACATCAATAGTCAGTGTTTCATAAGGTTCATGTATTTCGCCATCAACCATTTTGGTGATGACTTCAGGACGTGACACGGCTAATTCATAACCTTCACGACGCATGTTTTCAATCAAAATGGAAAGATGTAATTCACCACGGCCAGAGACTCTGAATTTGTCAGGATCGCCAGTGTCTTCAACACGTAACGCAACATTATGCAATAATTCTTGATAAAGACGATCGCGAATTTTGCGGCTGGTGACATATTTGCCTTCTTTGCCAGCAAAAGGTGAGGTGTTGACTTGGAATGTCATGCTGACAGTTGGTTCATCTACTGTCAGTGCTGGTAATGCTTCAACGTTAGCAGGATCGCATAAGGTGTCAGAAATTTTCAATTCATCAATACCGGTGATAGCAACGATGTCGCCTGCGTAAGCAATAGGAACTTCACGTACGATCAAGACCAAGATATTCCAGTACTTGCAAAATACGGCCTTGACGCGTCTTGCCTTCACGATCAATAACGGTGACAGGCATATTGGTTTTTGCCTGGCCGCGTGTAATACGGCCAATACCAATCATGCCGACATAACTGGAATAATCCAGCGTACTGATTTGCATTTGGAATGGGCCATCTGGATCAACTTTTGGTGCTGGTACATGTTTGACGATGGTTTCAAATAAAGGCCTCCATGTCTTCGCTTTTGTCGTTCAGATCGAGTGTGGCATAACCTAACAACGCGGAAGTATAGATCACTGGGAAATCGAGTTGTTCATCGGTTGCGCCAAGATTATCAAATAAATCAAATACTTGATCCATGACCCAATCCGGACGTGCGCCTGGGCGGTCAATTTTATTGATCACAACAATAGGATGTAAGTCCTCTGGCAAATGCTTTTTGGGTCACAAAACGGGTTTGTGGCATAGGGCCATCAACCGCATCTACCAGTAATAGAACGGAATCTACCATAGAGAGAATACGTTCGACTTCGCCGCCAAAATCAGCGTGACCGGGTGTATCACAATATTAATACGATAATCATGCCATTTAATGGCGGTATTTTTCGCAAGAATGGTAATGCCGCGTTCGCGTTCAAGGTCATTGCTATCCATGATGCGTTCAGTGGTATTCTTTTTAGAAACACTGGAAGTTTGCTGTAACAGCTTGTCTACCAAGGTCGTTTTGCCATGGTCGACATGGGCGATGATTGCAATATTGCGTAATTTTTCAGCCACGTTATTCTCACCTAAGTTGTTGCTTTCAAAGGGTGCATATATTACACGAGTTTGGGGGTAAATGGCGAATAGTTAGATAAAAAAACTTATCTTAAGCGCTATATGTGAATGCCTGCGCTTGTTCATATTCTTCCTGGGTATTAATTTCCAGGGTGCGTTCCTCAGTATGGCAGACGCGAATTTTGTATCCATGTTCCAGTACCCGTAGCTGTTCCAGTGATTCAGTCAATTCCAGCGGTGTTTGCGGAAGTGTTTGATATAACATAAGAAAGTCACGACGGAACGCATACAAGCCCATATGATTATAGACTGGCGCCTGATGTTCGGTACGGTAATAAGGGATAGGCGAGCGCGAGAAATAAATCGCATTGCCCTGTAAATCGGTGATCACTTTAACACTGCCGGGAGACGTATATTTATCTTTTTCCAGCGGATAAGCCAGGGTTGTCATTTCCGGCGATTCACCAGCCAGGTATGGTGCCACTAGCTGTTCCAGCATCACTGGCTTAATAAATGGTTCATCACCTTGAAGGTTAATAATCACATCCGCATCGGGATAGCGTTCAGCCACAGCCGCAACGCGTTCAGAACCGGTTGGAATATCAGGATGAGTCATTTCAACTTTGCCGCCAATGCCGGTAATGATATCAGCGATTTCATTATCATCTGTGGCAACAACAACATCGGAGAGTATTTTGCAGCGACGCGCATTTTCATACGTCCATTGCACCATAGGTTTGCCTTGTATAGGCAATAAAGGCTTACGCGCAAGACGTGTTGAGCGGATTCGACTCGGAATGACGCAAAGTATTTTCATGCTGGTTTATCTGCATATTGTCGCTTAAGCCGAGGATGATAATACAACCATCAGAACATACGCAAGGTCTGCTGTCTTTTTCGCCAGAACTGTTAAATTATTGTCTAGCCGGGGCTCTATTAGCTCGTTATAATGTTGCGATTACAGATAAAAAGGAGTTTATCCATGATGTTACAGAAAAAGCTGGTTATAGGAATAACCGCGCTTGTGTTCTCAAGTATCGCGCTTGCTGCGAATACAAACACGACGGCACAATCACCAGCAGCTACATCCGCAAATCATGAAACAAAATCAGCACAGGTAAATGCTCAAGCTCAAAACAACGATACTCAAGACCCACCCGAAACTGTAGTTTCGCCAGGCGCGCGTCTTATCGCTGGTGAAGAAAAAAATGAATTTTATATTCTCGACAAGAATGATCCTACGCCGGTGGTCAGACCAGCAGCTATGATACCTGCAAGTGCAGTAGCAACAGGTAGCATCAAAGAAAAGAGTGCACTCGCTGCAGCGAATACTCAGCACAACGAAGCCGCGGATATTGGCGATGAATTTGAAGATACTGTAAACACCGAAACAGCAACAGCTGATGAATCACTTGCTATGCAGAAACAAGACAAGCAAAAAATGGTTGCTGTTAATCACGGTAAGCATGGACATGTAACGAAGAAAAATGTTGCAGCAGTAAAAGTCATCAAGCTTCGTACGGGTTCCCATTTTGCTAAGAAGCATGCAGCGGTCAAAGCGAAACTTGCATTAAAGAAATCAGCAAAACGGGTTGCAGTCAGAAAGCTGGTGGATCAGATCGAAGTCATTTCATATGCAAAAGCGCGTCATGTTAAAAGTATGCATGCTGCTGCAAAAAAGAAGACGGTAGTGCATGTGGAAACAGCCGCGAAGAAGGTTAAAGCAAAAGTAGCTAGCAAAAAGAAATCAGAAGCAAAAGTTAAAGTGGCATTGAATGAACATAGCAACAAAGAAGTATTCAGAGATACCGTATCAACTCCAGAAGTATATTAATCCGCATCATCAGTCTTTTCTCACGGGGGCGGTTTTCGCTCCCTGAGAATGGATGAATCCGAATCCTGATCCCTAATATCTTAATGAAAACAAAAAACGCACACTGAATGCTGTTATCATCTATTCAGGTGGTAGTGGGGTATTTTTTTGGGGGGGGTATAAAAATTAGGCCCTGCAAGCAGGGCCTAATTTGGCGCTGCGGTTATTACTTAGCAGCTTTTTTCTTTCTTCTAGCAGAGGAAGCTTTCTTGCGACCAGCTGGGCGCTTTACGGCTTTCTTTGCTACTTTTCTTGCCTTGGTTTTTCTTACAGCTTTCTTACGTGGTTTTGCAGCTTTCTTTGCTTTTGCCATGACGTTGTTTCCTTTCAATTGTTAACAATTAATAAATTTAACATTAGCATTCATAAAAGTATAGAACTATTAGGGAAATTCCTAAGTGATGTCGGAATGAATACGTATACGACTTGCTGATGTCTTGATTTAAATTGTTGTAGTTAGGGTATACCATTAATTTTTGAAAAATAGTTTGAAAGCCATTTTGTCGGTGTTTTTTCTTAATTTACATTTGCGCAGTGTTAATGATTCATGTTGTTGGACATTAACGGTGTCAATTCAGGTATGAATACTGTTACATATGAAAATAGATATTAAATGTGTCAGCAAAACCAAAATTTTAATGTTAAGGGGGTGTGTTGCCATGATTTCCATGTCCAGAGGGATGCTGGTAAACTAGCGCCGCATGAATGCTAACAATATTATTAAGCAGGTGAAAAAACATGATTATACAGCCTAAAATTCGCGGATTTATTTGCACGACAGCGCATCCCAAAGGATGTGCAAAAGCGGTAGAAGAACAGATTGATTATGTCAAATCTAAAGGTCGTATTAATGGTCCCAAGAATGTATTAGTTGTAGGCGCATCAACAGGTTACGGCCTGGCGAGCCGTATTGTTGCGACGTTTGGCGCGGGTGCTAAAACAATCGGCGTGTTCTTTGAAAGAGAAGCTGATGAAAAGCGTACGGCGACTGCGGGATGGTATAACACTGCTGCGTTTGAAAAAGCCGCACAGCGTGATGGCTATTATGCTAAAAGCGTTAATGGCGATGCATTTTCACAAGCGATCAAAGAACGTGTTGCTGAATTGGTGCGCGCGGATCTTGGTAAGATAGATCTTATTGTTTATAGCCTTGCATCTCCGCGTCGTACACATCCTGTAACAGGTCAAATGTATTCATCGGTGTTAAAACCTATTGGCGAATCTTTTACTGGTAAATCTATCGATGCGTTTCGTGGCGAAGTTAAAGAAGTCACTATCGAACCTGCTTCTGCCGATGAGGTCACGAATACAGTCGCGGTAATGGGTGGTGAAGATTGGGAAATGTGGATTGATTATCTGGCTAAGGAAAACTTGCTTGCTGATGGTGTAACAACAGTAGCGTATTCATATTTGGGCCCTGAACTAACCCATGCCATTTATCTGGATGGTACGATAGGCAAGGCCAAGGAACATTTAAAAATGACAGCAGATGCGTTAACAACAAAGCTTGCATCGTTGCATGGTCAAGCGGTGGTATCAGTTGATAAAGCAGTGGTAACGCAATCTAGCGCGGCTATTCCAGTTGTGCCGCTGTATATGTCATTACTGTTTAAGATCATGAAAGAGCAAGGTACGCATGAAGGTTGTATTGAACAAATCTATCGTCTCTTTAACGAATATCTTTACACAGCCCATCCTGGTGCGCGTGATGCCGAAGGTTATATTCGCCTTGATGATCTTGAAATGCTCGCTGATGTACAGAAACGCGTTATGGAATTGTGGCCGCAGATCACTTCTGAAAATCTTGAGAAGCTAGCTGATGTGCAAGGTTATCGCGATGACTTCTATCGCTTGTTTGGTTTTAATATCAAAGGCGTTGACTACGAGGCTGATGTTGACCCGGCGGTGCAGATTCCTTCGCTTGGTTCAACGCATGAAGCCGATGATGTTAGTAAAGCGGGTTGAGGGGAATGATAAGTGGTGCGAATTAATTCGCACCACTTTATTTAACTAGAAGCTTTTTCTGCGACGATGTGTTTTCTCTTTGGCGGTATCAGTTTTTTTGTGGCTTGTATCAGTTGGGGTTGCTGCAGTGTTAGGTTTCTTGCTGGTGGTTCCTGACTCGGTTTTACGACGGAATAAGCCATAGCGTGGTAACCCTGGCACGATATTTCGTAGTGGGGTGTGGTATGCGCTGAATAGCAGTGTGCCTACTGATAATGCAAACGCGCTGTAACTAATCCTGTTATCCATTTTGAGGTATTGCCTGTTAGCAATAGCAAACAGGTTGAGTAGTAAGGCGGCACTGGCACCGTAGTAAGCTTTCTTTTCAATATTATTCAATCTTCTAAGCATATTATTCTCCCTTTATTTTGTTGTTGGCTGATGTATCTGTCGCCATGAACCGCAGTGTAATCATTTTTAAATTGATTACAAGGTGGATTTGAAGAGGGGGGATGAATGGGCACCAGCGGTGCCCACTTTGAGGACATATATTAGGGCGATCTGTTGAAATAGATGCTGGCTATTAAACCAGTCACGACAACAGCTGCGCTGGCGGTAGCGGCTACCGCAGTTACGGTGGGGTTGTTGAAAAAGCTGTTGCTATTATTGGCTACAGCTACAGTGGGTTGTGCTGCAGACATGGCATGATATTCAAGCCTGGCGGCATCAGCGCGTGTTTGTTCTAATTCTTCATAAAGTTCTATATGAGTTTTAAACGCATTGTTAGCGGCAATGGCAATTTGTTCATAGTCATTTAGGGACAATAGCTTTTCATCAATGATGATCACATTATTTGGCCGGTCGTCTTTCAAGAGGCTGTTTAACCAGTTGATTAATGTGATCAGTGTACTTTTTTCAAAGGTACAGAAATTCAAGCCTTCATCAGGGTTTGCTCTGGTTATTTGTGAACGATCATACATGCTGCTAATACAGGCTCTGATTTTTTGTCCGCCAAACAAATCACCTAAAATTCTTACCAGATAATGGGCTAATATTTCATTCGCGTTTTCTTCTTTTTTTACTTCTAACGCTTCTAATCTGTCTAAGTATTCTTCTGTGGTTTCCAGCAATACATCTTGTCTGCTTGCGTATATGTGTTGGCGCAGAAACTGCAAATCATTTCTGATTTTATCCGCCTGCTTGAGTGCTTGTATCAGATTTAATGGTTCATTTGGCAGTGGTGGATTGAAATGTTCGTCCGCGATTTTTTTCTCTAGTACTTCATAGATCGGTAGAAGTTGGCAAAGATGGCGATAGTGATCAAGCAAGGTGAGAGAGTTTTCACCTTCATAACGTTTTGCCTGTTGTTCATTGGTGCTATCACGTGCTTCGTCGAGATAACGATCGATATAAGTTTTAGTTTCTACTATGTTGTGTAGCGCCAGAGTGTCTTTTCTGAATTTAGTGAGAAAATATCCCATTATTTAACTCCTTGTCATACTTTGTTTGTGAACGCTGAAATCGCATTATTGGTAAGTTGCGGTTGTTCCAGGTGCGGTAAGTGCGCCGCGTTGCTGATAGTGATGAACTCAACGCGCGGTAGTGGTTGGTAAAATTGTTTTTGAATAGTCGGCAAAATCAGTTTGTCGTGTTCGCCGCTTACTACCAGCACAGGAAGATGCAATGTACTGACATCGATAAGCGGTATGGTATTCATGCCAGTGACCATAGATTTAATCACGTACATGGGGTTTTGCTTCATGCTTTTTAATTCTTCCGCTAAAAAATCCGGACTATCGTCTGGATCAAATGCCAGTTGTACGAATTTGCGTTCCAGCAGTGGGCGGAATATTTCCATGATGAATTGCGGCAGTTTATACATGAAAGGCACGTCAAAACTTGGCGCGCATGGCATGGGAGCAATTAATACCATGTTTTCTATTCTGTCATGATATTCGCTCGCGAGAACGGTCGAAAGCGCGCAACCATACGAATGACCAAAGACGTGATTCTTGCTACCAGCGTATTTATTGAAGAGTGCGTGCATATCTTGAGCGAGTTCAGCAAAAGCGTAGGGATTCGAATTTAGTGGTTCAGGCTTGTCGCTACTGCCATGTCCTAATAAATCGGGCACAATAAGTGTGTGGTCACGTTTGAGCAAATCTATCTGTTCACGCCACTGTGCGCTGCGACCGCCAAGGCCATGAATAAGAAAAGCAACGGAATCAGAATTCGCATTTTTATGAATAGTAATGTTAATTGACCGTCCTGGCCTGATTTCTATTCTTTCCTGCATAAATGCATTGCCCTTGTTGTTTTATCACGAAATCCTATCTAGTTGAAATGTATCATTATTGTAAGAATTTGTCTGCTCTCACCCGCAGCTTAGCTAAATTGTTGCTATAATAAGAAAAAAGAGTGTATTTACTCATAATTATAAAAAATTATATAAAAATGAGAGGGGTGAGTGAAGTGCAAACTCTGACGACAATTGATCAGAATGAGCTTATTCATGATCAGCTGCTGGAAATCTTCCGAAAGAGTGAAAGCGGAGAATTCCTGGTTGCCGGTATCAAGGATATTAAATTCGAATTTGATGTCGTGAATGGAACGATTGAACCTCGCAGTGTGCAAGAAATCAGTCATCTTAATGTCAGTTACAATCCATCCATGTTTGAAAATGTGAAACAGGCAAGCGCCACGGTAATGATTTTGTTGGCGGAACGTGAATTTGTTTTTGGCCTGATAAAGTTGGGTGATGAAGACATCAATCGGATAATACGGCAAAGCAAGATTGATTCAGTAAAATCAATGCCAGAGATGCATAGTGAAATATCACGTGTGCTGATTGCATTGCAAAAAGTCGTTAAGCCCGCGAGTGGTTTGCGGCATTTATTTTCCGCGGGATCTGAAGTGCCGGAACAAAATCAACATCGCATGCGTATCTACAAAGCATTGCAAGATAAGCTCAGCGAAATGAAATCAGTCAGTCATGCCAGAGAAATTCTGGTTAGTCTGGAACATAACCAGAAAGCTTCTCAAGCACGACCAATGGGACGCTAAACTTCTTTCCTCACACATTCATCATTAAAAATCTGGACAAAATGATTCAACTGCTCTGAATTAAGGGAATGTTCGCCTTTAGTTTGATAATCGGCGATGAGTTTATTAAAGCAGGATTGATAGGAGCTTTGTCCTTCGCTAGCCACCATTTTTTTGCTTATATCCACGGAGAGTATTTTAAGATTGTCCGAATCCTGTCCGGGCAAGATTTTATAATTGATTTTTGCCAGGCAGCAGGAGGCGCAGGAATCCAAATCATTGTAGCCGGTCAGGTTATAAGGGTTATTATTTGAGATAATAAGAAAATCATACGGTGTCACATACGTTGTAAATAATACTTCCTGATTATTGATGCTGACATTGGCAATGCCATTGTTGCAACGATCGCCGCTGGCTAATGAATTAAGATATAGCTTATCACCATCGCGCTTTAGAAGATAAATCGCGGTGAATTGTTCAGTGCCACCGGAATTATTAATTGCTGATATAATATATGAGCCGTTAATGTTGCCTAATATTTTGTAATAACTGTATGAATTTGGCATCATGCTGTTATTGCCGGATGGAAAAACATTGTAGTCATAACCGATAAAGCCTTTTGCTAGCATACTGCGGTTTTGGCCAACGATTTTGCGTTCTCCAACGGCATTGATGCCGCAAGTGCTAAGTGTTACAGCTTGACCAGGGGTCTGTGCTTCGGTAATGCAGAGTGTGTCTATAGGCTTGTCTTTATAGAGAAGGTCTTTAGGGTAGCTATCCACAATCTTGCTGGCGCCAATGGCAAAAGCTGGGACCAGTACGACGGCAATGACCACGGATGAGAAAAAAATTTTCATTAATGTACTCCAGTTTTCTGAAAGTTAATTATGAGGAATTTATGGCAAAAACACTATGGAAAGAAACGCTGAAATTGTGGGCTTTTACACTGTTTAATATTCCACTGATTTACTGGTTGCGCCCGCGAGTTCTTGAATTGAGCGATACGCGCTCTGTTATTCTGGTTCCATTGTCTCACCGCAGCAGGAATCACCTCAAATCCATGTATTTTGCCGCATTGTGTATGGGCGCTGATTTGGCGCCAGGTTTGATGACATTATCAAAGCTGCGTCAGCAAACAGTGAAGTGCACTTTTTTGTTTAAAGACTTTCAGGCTGATTTCCTGAAGCGTTGTGAGGGTGATGCCTGTTTTACTTGTGATGAAGGTCAGGCAATCTCAGATGCGATTGCTAGTGCGATTAGCACAGGCGAGCGGCAGAATGTCAGTTTGAATGTAAATGCAACCGTCCCATCCGTATCTGCTGATGAAATCATCGCCCGCTTTAAATTGACTATATCCATCAAGGCTAAGAGTAAATGAGTGACATCATCGACATTAATCAAATAAAAGAAATTCTTGAAGACTTTGCCAACAAGCGGGATTGGAATCAATTTCATAATCCGAAAAATCTCGCGATGGCATTGGCGGGTGAAGCGGGTGAATTGCTGGAAATTTTTCAATGGTTGTCTGAGTCGGAAGCAGCGGCAGTGCGCGAGGCGGGGAAAATCAAAGAAGATACGGCGATGGAAATCGCGGATATTGTGATTTATGCGATTAGACTCGCGGCAAAGCTGGATATCAATTTGTCTGCTGCAATTACAAATAAAATTAAAATTAATAATGAAAAATATCCGGCGGATAAGGTGAGAGGAAGCGCGAAGAAGCATAAGGAATATTAATACAAAGCTGGTTGATCGTAGCCTCGTCATTGCGAGTGTTTCTCACGAAGCAATCCAGCTTTTAACAAGCTAACGTTATGGATTGCTTCGCGAAAAACGCTCGCAATGACGGAGTTTCACTCGATTTACACTGCGGGCTTGAGGGACGGGGATGTGCGCACTAGCCACATCCCCGGACCATTCTCTGCAGCAACTATTTGCTATCCAACTGAGTCAGCTGATTTAAAATCTGATTCCCTATTTTCCCAGCCTGACTTTGTTTCTTATTGATTAACACCACCACGCCAAACTTGTCTTTCGGCATAAACCCAATAAACGAAGTAAAGCCCACATTAGCGCCATTCTTAGTGATATACATGTTCCCATTGCGAGTAATACGCTGCCATCCTAATCCCAGAATAAAGTTAGGTCTGACAGTATATTGCGGCTGTTGTGCAAGCTGCATAGAGGAGAGCAGTGTCGTCGAAACATTCGCCACCGGCACATTCAAATTCGCTTTCAGGAATTTCATCATGTCAGCAGGTGAAGAGCGTAACGAACCACCACCGAATAAATATGTCGACGATACAAACGTTGTCTGATTGTCTTTCAGATTATATCCCGTTGCCTGTAATGCAGATTTTGTCTTTGGTACATAAACCATCGTATTAGTCATGCCTAACGGTGCCAGCACTTGCTGATTTAAAACATCCATATAACTTTGTCCGGCGGCATTAGCCAATACTAAACCTAACAAACCAAAACTGACATTGGAATAAAGATATTGTGAGCCAATGGCATAAGAAGGATGCCATGCTTTCAGGCTTTGCATTAAGCCTGCTTCATCATCTTTATCAACGTCGAATTCTTCAACTGTTCGGGGGAAGCTTGCGGTATGTGTGGCGAGGTTAAGCAGAGTAACATTATCGATCGGCAAACCTTTTGTTGCACTCAAATCAGGTAGGTATTTAACAATAGGATCAGTTAATTTGACCTTACCTACTTTTACTTCGGTGGCAAGCAACGTCGTCGTGAAAATTTTGGTGACGGAAGCAAGATCAAACAAAGTGTCGCGGGTAACCGGCGTTTGTTTGGATTCGTTGGCATAGCCATATAAATATTGATATTCATGGCCGTTATAGTAAACATCGACAGCTGCGCCGGGCAGGTTATTATCAGCCATTCTTTTTTGCATAATCGTATCGACGATATTTTTTACCGCAGTGCTTTCATCGTTTTTTGGGGCATTGCTTGTTTCGGCGTGTGCGGTGATGCAGGTAATCGAAGTTAATAACGTTGCAATAAAAAGCTTTCTCATGATGTGTGTCCCCGTTCGCTATGATGTGTCGAGGGCATATGATACAAAAATTTAACAATTTTAGCAGCAGGAGGATGGTTTAGACTTTAAATGCAGGTTTAGCATCAGCCGCATTTAGTTTTAGCAGTTCTTCGTAGTTCATTTTCATGATGAAGGCAATACGGGTGCCAAGAGAGCCATAATCCTTCAGGGGGATATCTTTCAATCTACTCATGAGGTTATTGAAATTTCTTAATTGTCGATTATTAAGTAATTGTTCTACAACACTTATCTGGGCTGAATCACGATTGAAATGCCCGTAAAAAGCCAGTTTAAATATACTGCCACCTTTAGTGTAATCGCTGAGCAAGGCACGGGCTTTTTCATATAAATCACCTTTGGTTTCGTCCCATATCTGCTGATAGCTAGGGGGAAACTTACAATCATGTAACAACCGGTTTTGTTCTTTTTCCAGTCGGTTTTCTGCATTTTCCAAGTGTATCATCATGCGGAAAATTCCCTGAGCGACAGTAGGGTTGGCATCGATAGCTTCGGCAAGATATTTAGCGTTGGTGGGTTCCGCTGGCATGTCGGACTTAATTTTTTTGATTTCTTCCTGCGAACGATAAACAAGGTCTTGAAAGAATTCACGCAACGCTTTCACTTTCGCCGCGTCAGTTTTTAGCAGACATTGTTTGATTTCATTGTCATGAAGAATATAGCTCAGTTTCGCGCCTGCGCGACGCGGTAGCATGAGTGCCCATTCATTTATTTTATTCAGCAATTCCTGACTGGCTTTCAAAAATTCTTCATTATTTGCAATGGCTATTAATGCTTGTATATTTTGCAAAACAGTTTGGCAATTTGGCACGATATGCCGACGAGCGATAAATTCCGTCATGTATTTTTTTAATGTGTCACTAGCACGTAAATTACGTTCTTCCTGAAACTCGATACGTTTGTAACAGACAACGGCCGTACGTCCCCCAGCAATTTTATAGTCTTCCAGGTCTTTCAGCGTGATACGTATGCCATTGAGTGGATCGGAAAATTTTTTTGGATTCGCCTCAGGGCAAAATAATAATCCATGCCGTGCGTCTTCTTCTTTTTTGGCGCTGTATGTAAATGGAGTTAGTACTTCGCGATCATCACAATTAATCAAGAGTTCATCGATATCAGGTGTGACATAATTTAATTCTATGCCGGCTGCTTCCAGCGCAGACCAGATTTTCAAGATAAGATCTTTATAGATCAATGGATCATAAGTGTAATTATTTTTGCTGCTGTCATAATCTAACGATATACTGATTTCGCGTCCCATTTGATCATGATCTAGCACCATTATGTGTGGTGCGGGCGGCGGTAAAGTGACATCGAAATAATGTGAATGTTGGTTGGGATTCTCAGGCAGTGCAATTTTGATGGTCGGATGTTTTTGATCTCTGAATAAGGGTTCAGTCGAGACGAATGTGTCTAATGTAGTAAGCGCGCTCTTTAGGTTCTGTGGCGTAGGTTTAACAGAGATGTATAATCGCCACGATCTGTTTTCAGTATCAACTCCAGGTTGTCCTGCAAAAACAGCCCATCCTTCCTTATTCCGGCTGAACCTTGGCATGTCCCTTACCTTATAGTATTTATGTATTAACTAGCATCATAAAATAGAATACTTAAGGGACAATTAAAAGATAATGCTACACATTTGAAATGGCTTTTACTTCTACTGGCGCAGTGCCAAGTCCAATCATGCCAAGCTTTTTCGCTGCTGCATATGAAAGGTCAATTAAGCGGTTAGAAATAAATGGTCCGCGATCATTTACCTTGACGACGACTTGTCTGCCATTTTTGAGATTGGTGACTAGCACGTAAGTTGATAATGGCAATGTTTTATGTGCGGCAGTGAGTTTGTACATGTTGTATCTTTCACCGCTGGATGTTCTTTTGCGATGAAATCTTTTTCCATACCAGGAAGCAGTGCCTTGTTCGACATAATTTTTGCTGTTTTGTTTGACGACATATCTTTTTCCATCGACGACATAAGTCATTCCTCTGCCGTTTGCAAGATTTCGTTGCTGCATATTGGCGCAGCTCGCCAGCATAATAAAAATAAATAATAATAAAACAGACTTTATTTTTCGTTGCATGATTCGATTCCGATGATAAAGGCGATGGCAAAAAAAGCTTTGCAGCCATCACGCAGTATTAGTTAAATGAATTACGTATGCTTTGTGTTACGTGGCTCTGTTATCAACAATGGACCAAAAGTATATCATAAATATTATTCAAACAAAAATTGTACAAACTTGAGTCAATTCTCTATTCATCTCGCAACACGATTCGGCGCCTGAATCATGCTCGATTTACAGCATTAATTTAGTATCGATGGATTGTGAATCAGTATGACTGATGCATCAAACATCGCTAAATAATTTGATAATTCTTCTCTATACGATTTACGCACAGAAGAAGATCTCGCTATGGTCCGGGCATCGCGCGAACCAGTCTCTGCAATCAAACGCTCGACTTCGTTTTCGCCAAGTTCATAAGCCATCACTGCCAGTTTCCAGTCATGGAATTGCTCATGCAAAGCTTGTAGATATGATAGCGCAGCTTTGGTGCTTAACTTTGTGTCCAGGCGATCATCACGATTGGCAGTGAGAACAAGACCGAGATTGTAGGAAGTAGATGGAATGATTTGCCAAATACCTGCTGCTTTCACTCGATTAGAACTTTCATCCAGTGGTCTATAACCTGATTCAGTTAATGGCAGCGCCAGCAAATCATCAGGCATGCCAGCATGATGCAATTGCTGGGTTATCTCTGGTTGATAGGTTTTCATGCGTTCCAGTGAGGCGAGCATTTTCTGTTTTTTGTCTGGATTAGTGCGTATCACATTCAAATAATTCACTACTTCTGGTGTTGCAGTGACCTGAAATGTATTTTTGAGATGTGAATATTTGATAAGTGCTCTGACATCTGAAGCAGTGAGCGATGTGGCGCTACTGTTGTTAACGGCGTAAGCTGCGGTAGTGATGCAAATAATACCCGCTGCGTATGCAATCGTAGATATCAGTTTGCGTTTGTGACGTTTGTAACTAAACAACATATCGATTCTCCTATAAAGCGTGAATGTAGATTTTCCATTTATACTTAGCACGCCTGTGGCAAATGCGTGTGTGCTTGCGGTATCAAGCAGACATTGCGCATAGTCAGCGGGCCGTGCTTTTCCCTGCAATATGATGGTTTCATCGCAGGAAAATTCTTGTAAATCATTCAGCCATGATGCCCATAAATTCAGGAATGGGTTCCAGTAGCAGAATGATTTGACGATATTGATCGCATGCAGCCAGTAAGTATCGCCCTGGCGGATATGCTGTGATTCATGGCGTATGGCAAGACGCATGTTATCTGGAGTAGTGAGAAATACTTCTGGCAGTGCAATATAGTAGCGTTGTAAGAATGACCAACAGAATGGCGTGTCAATTTCACGCGACAACAATATGCTGACTTGTTTACTGTTGCGCAGGTAATACGCGCGATCGCGCAATTTTTTTAAATTGAATAGCGTGCGTAGGTAACGCGCTAAAAACAAGACGCTTCCAGTTAACCAAGCGCAAGTGATAATGGTACTCATGGGTAACATGATTGGAACGCTGGAGACACTCGCAACTTGCGCGGCAACAGTTTCGTGATGCTGCAAGAATGATGAAGACGCATGCATTAATATCGGCTGTATTTCTATATTGGCGTGATGCAGCGGCATAATCGTACTAATTTCCGGCATCATCACGAATGCAAGAATAGTAAAGACAAAGCAACAGCGTGCAAAAGAAAGCTTCTGCGCTTGCGTTAATCTTTGTGCCAGCCATGGAAGTTTTATCACGCCTCTGGCGGCAAGATAGCCGGCAGCAAGAGCGTAATTCACCACCATGAACGTGTGTAAATTAAGAAGCGATGTCATCAGGCGATATCCTGTTTCTTCGACGCTAATAATTTTTGTATGGCATCGATTTCTTCGTTAGAAAGCCCGTGGTGATCAACGAGATATGCGACCAGATTGACGGAATTACCAGAGAAAACCTGGTTCACCATTTTTTTCACCGAGTGAGAAGCATAATCTTCTTTCGACAATAGGGGTTTGTATATGTGTTGTTTGCCGATTTTCTCTGCGGTGATAATATTTTTTTGCTGCAGTATGCGCAAAATGGTAGAAACAGATGTGTAGGCTAGATTGCGATTAGCAGGCAACAATGACATGACATCGCGTACCGTGCCTTGACCCAATTTCCATAAAATTTCCATTAATTCGTGTTCAACGGGTGTTAGTTGATGCTTTTCCTGCATTGTTGAAAACCTTTTTCAGTTTTGAATGTAACAAAACAATAACTAAATCTTTAGTTGGTGTCAACTAACACATTAGTTGTAATGGGGTCACATCTTCACTTTCCACCTGCTCTAACAATCCGATCAATTTTGTCCTTTAATTACGCATTATTTTTTGTTTTCAAAATGATCAGAATGAGTGGAATTGTTGGGTGAGGTGGAAAGTGAAGATGTGACCCCAATAATATTTTTTTAAGCATTGCTGCGTATAGTTAGCAGAAAAGGAGATCATTTATGCAGCGTGGAGACGCAACTCAACAGCAGCAATATGCAACCATTTTTTATCAAGGTATTCTCAGTTCACAAGCACAAATAACAAAATATACCGGTGATCATGTAACGGTCGCGTCGACGGGTGAAAAAATATTTTCGCACGGGCGCAATCACTTGAAGCCCATCGATGTATTAGTCAATCCGTATATTGGTTCTGAAATAAAAGACGTGAATATCTCGCCATTCAGTTCGTTGCAATCATCATTAAGTCCATTTACGTGGGTAACGATTGGCACTTCAGCGGTAATGAATTGGTATAACGGTGTGGAAGTCATCAAAGCAGATGAAAAAAATAATGCTGGTTCAATAAAATATCATTCGCTGGTTCTTTCTGAAACCAGCGTCGGCCAGGAAACAGATATTGAATCGCATTACGATAAATATCTGCGTTGGAAACATCAGGCGGGCGCGAATGATAAATTAATTTTATACGGTGTTTCTCGTGGTGCTGGTACGACGTTTAATGCATTTGCCAAATATAAATATCCAGAAGTAAAAGTGGTTGTGCTTGAAGGTTGTTTTGCTTCAATCGAAGATGTGCTGCAGCGTTGGTATGGTCGATTATCGCCTTATATCAGCTCTGGTATTTCCTTGTTTTCAAAATATCGCAAAACCGGTCCGTCACCGCTGGGCTGTGTGGACGAATTTCCCGCTGGTGTTCCAGTGGTATTTGTCACTTCCAAAGTGGATAAGACTGTGCCGAGTGCAAGCACAAAATTATTGGCGGAAACCTTAGCGCAAAAACAAAAAAACGATGTCTATGTACTGGAATTAGAAACCGCGCCGCACCCTGGTTACATGTTTGATAATGCTGAAGATAGAAATAATTACGAAGCATTCATACATGCTATTTATAAAAAATATGATTGTCCTTATCGTCCAGAATTCGCCGCCGCTGGCGAACATTTGCTGGAAAAATGCCTGTTAAAAGTTAATAACCCAGTGCCGCTCCCGCAGGCCGGCGTGAATCATTAGCGCCTTCAAAGCTGCCATCAGCGGGATTTACTTTGATGGCTTCAACAGCAGACCATGCTGGCTGTGTCTGGATGTGATATCCCTGATATTCCAGCGTGGTTTTTGCCGAGAAAGGAATCGCTAATGGTTCGGCGAAAATAATATCTGGGACGGCTTGATAATGAAAACGCGGTGCATTGACCGCTGCCTGAATATTCATGTTGTAATCGATAACGTTTAACAGTGTTAGCAATACCGAACTGATGATTCTTGGGCCGCCTGGACTGCCTAACACTAAAACAATTTTACCATCTTTCAATACAATCGTCGGTGTCATGGAGCTAAGTGGACGCTTGCCCGGTTGAATATCATTTTGATCATATTGCACCAAGTCAAATTTATTTGCTGTGCCTGGTTTGGCAGCGAAGTCATCCATTTCATCATTGAGAAAAAATCCTGTGTCGCCGGCCATCACACGCGCACCAAAATAACCATTCAATGTGTAAGTCACCGAAACAGCATTGCCTTGATTATCTATCACGGAATAATGTGTTGTATTCATTTGTTCATTCGGTTGCAGTGATTCTGTTGCTGGATCACGTTTTTCAGCTTGTATTTTTTTGCTAAGTTCGGCGGCATATGATTTAGAAATTAATTGCGTGACTGGATTCTTAACGAAATCGGGATCGCCAAGTTTTGAATTGCGATCGATAAAGCCATAACGCATGGCTTCCACAATCTCACGTATGCTTTGCGCATTAAGATAGCCTGATTGTCGCAATGGAAAATTTTCCACGATATTTAATATTTCGCACATGGTCACACCGCCGGAACTTGGTGGTGGTGCAGATACAATGGTGTAGCCGCGATAATTGCATTCTATCGGCGTTAATTCTTGCACTTTATAATTAGCAAAATCGGCGAGTGATAATATACCGCCGTGTTGCTGGCTGGCTTCGACTATAGATTTGGCGATAGGCCCTTTATAAAACGCATCTGTTCCATTTTGCGCGATCAACATTAATGTATTAGCAAGATTGATCTGGAGCAGACGTTGTCCTGCTTGATAAGGCTGTCCATTATTCAGAAAAATTTTCGCGATATTGGGTTGTTCACGAAAATCTTGAGTATATTTCTGAAAAATCGTGGCATCGAAAGCCGATACTGGATAACCAGAGCGTGCCATGGTAATAGCAGGTCCCATCACTTGTTGACGTGATAACGTGCCATATTTTCTTAATGCGGTATCCAATCCCATGACGGTGCCTGGCACGCCAACAGCGAGATAACCTTTCGTCGTAGCGTCTGGAATAAGATTGCCTTTAGCATCCAGATACATGGTTTTGGTGGCTTTCAGCGGTGCTTTTTCACGGAAGTTAAGAAATATATTTTTACCGCTGGCGAGATGGATAGTCATAAAACCACCGCCGCCCAGATTGCCACAACAGGGATTCACTACCGCAAGCGCATAACCGACTGCGACAGCAGCGTCTATGGCGTTGCCACCGGCATTTAACATTTGCAGGCCAGCTTCGCTGGCAAGCTTGTGTTCGCTAACAACCATGCCTTGTGTTGCTTTAACGGGGCCGGATTCATAAGGAAAGAGTGGCAAAACGATGAGAGTTAAAATGGCGATAATCGCAGCGGTATCTTTAATAAGTTTTGGTTTGCTGGTTCTGGACATGGTGGCATCCTGCGTGAAGTCCTTTTGTACATATTACCCTGCGCTAACCGTGCGGAAAAGTTTTATTATTACGTAATAATTTATTATTGTTTTTCGATAATTAATATTATATTCTCCGGCCTGAGATGTTCCTATTATCTACTGGAGAAAAAGTATGCAAAAAATTCAGCGTGTGAGTCATTATTTTAGGATCTTGTTTCAACTTATTTTTATAGTCATTCCATTAGTGCAAATCGTTGGCTGGAGTTACGCGCCTCATGATTACCTGTTCGGAATTGATTGTTTCAATGTTATTCCTGAGGAATATCGCAGTCATATCATGGTCAGCTCATTTGGCCTGGATACAAAGATATTAGGTTTTATGCTTGATATGGTGCCCGCGTCATTTAGTCTGTTGATACTTTATTTTCTGGTGCGATTATTTAAACTTTATGAAGTGGGCGAAATATTTTCACTCGCTAACGTAGGTTATCTACGCAAGATTGGTTATGCTTTGCTGATTAGTCAATTGGCACATCCGTTTTATGAATTTGCCATGGGGGCTGTTGTTACCTGGCCTAATCCGGCTGGCCAACATCAGCGTTATGCCGCGGTGACGATAGGCACAACTAATCTGGGTATCTTGATTATGGGTGCGTTAGTCATTCTCGTTTCCTGGATCATGGCGGAAGGCTACAAACTTCGTGAAGAACAACAATTAACTGTATAGGTGGTGATGTCATGCCAATCGTAGTCAATCTTGATGTGATGCTGGCCCGACGCAAAGTTCGTTCTAAAGAATTAGCCGAAGCGGTCGGGATTACGGAACAAAACTTGTCGATATTAAAAACTGGCAAGGCAAAAGCGGTGCGCTTGTCTACGCTGGAAGCGATTTGTAAGTATTTATCCTGCCAGCCAGGCGATATTTTGGAATTTATAGATAGCATTGGGGTCTGACCCCAATGCTAGCGTCTGACCCCGTGTACGAGTGCCTGAGCGCGTGTTATCGTATTACAGTATTTTTTCGTTAGGATCAGCTCATTACATAAGGACGTGTATGTTTAAAAAAATATTAGCCACAACTTTAATATTTGCCGCAACCTTGTCCACTTCATATGCGAGTTCAATTTATCTTGGCATGGGTGCTGTGTATGAATGGATTTATCACCGCGATATTAGCTATGACGGTATTAGTCCTAAGCTGGCGGTTGGTTACAGTGAATGGCTAAATGAATCCTTTTACCTGGCGGCTGAAATAAACGGTGAGCCGAAATCCTTCGATTTACATTCATCGTCCAGGCATGGCAATAGTCTCAAGATAGATCACAGTTATGCTGCGAGCGGAGTCGTTGGTACGCCGTTAGATAATATGATCATGGCTTTTGTGCGTCTCGGTTATCAATACACCCGCTTTGAGCAATTAAATGAAGGTAAAGGTGGTTTCCTATCCGGTGCGGGTTTACTGGTTAATTTGACACGCTGCTGGGATATGCAACTTGAATATAATTATGTGATGTACCCAAGCGTCGCAAATGTTTCCGATCCAAGAGAGCAGGAAGGTTATTTAGGCTTTGTTTATCGACTCTATAATTGGTGATAACAGCACGATGATAAACCTTTATCGCGCATGTATTGTAATGATCATCAGTTTTCTTCTTCAGGGCTGCCTGAATGTAGCTTCCACAAGTGCACAGGCAGTCTATAATCGTCACAATTTAGAAAAAAACATGATAGACCAATACATTACTATGAAAGCGTATAAGGCTGTTAAGCTGAAGACGAATGATTTCAAAGACGCGAATATTTCTATTTCTACATTCAACAAAGAAGTTTTACTCGCAGGACAAGTACCGGAAACATGGCAAAAATCCAGAGTGGAACAGCTGGTCCGAGATATTCCGAATATCGAACGTATTTATAATATGATTCATATTGAAAGTCCGTCGTCATCGCTGACGCGTATTAGTGATTCGTGGATTACCGCTAAAGTAAAAGCAAAATTACTGGCATCGGAAGATTTGGATGCTTCGACTATTAAGGTCGTTACGGAAAATGGCACGGTTTATTTGATGGCGATATTAAAGCCAGAAGAGGCTGATGCTGCAGTTGATATCGCGCGGAACACGCAAGGCGTACAGAGCGTGGTGAAGATATTCTCTTACATGCATATTAGCAAAAGCATTAAACTGCCGGCATAATTCGAAGCCACCGTCATTGCGAGCGCTTTTTGCGCAGCAATCCATAACGTTAGTTCGTTAAAAACTGGATTGCTTCGCAAAAAGCGCTCGCAACGACGAAACTCTGATTAGCGTGCGCCAACGTTACCAAATGCTTCGCAGCAAGCGCCTGTGCTAAGGCAATTCATATCGTAGCTGCCGCAAAGAGGATCTGTACATTGACAGGAACTAACATAAGGATTGCAAGATGATCCGCCGCAATCGCCAGATGCGCAAGAAGACTCTTCTCCCCAGGCAAATGACATTCCAGACATCATGATAGAAATACAACCGATAACTGCCACAATCATAGCTTTCATGCTAATAATCCTCCTGACCATCCATAGTGCGAAGCTTGTCATTCCATCGACAATATCATTATATCACTGAGAGATGGCCGAGTTTTACTTTCATTATAACTTTTTGTTTTTCAAAGAAAAATCTGTAGCGTCCGGCGCGATTTTTTGGTTATTTGTGAGATTTGCGCCCTGTATCAGCAATATTTCCACAATATTGCCATGGCCAGCTTGCATGGCAAGCTGGATAGGCGTGATCCCGCCAGGATTTGCGAGATTAGGATCGGCGCCGAACTTTAATAATAACTTCACGATTTCATCATATCCTCTTGCTGAGGCTACTAGCAGCGGCGTCCAGTCACTTTTACAAACCTGGTTAGGACGAGCACCGTGTTTTAATAAATATTCCACAGCGGCAAGATCACCACTTTCACAGGCAAGATGAAGATTTGATATACCGGCATATCCTAGCGTGTCTATATTTTTCAGTGACTGCACAATTTCTTCATATGCTTTATTCTTCTCTATCGTAATCGTCGAATGGGAAGATGAATTTCGCAATGAAGATGGATTACGACTAATATTAATTTCCAACGGCATTCTAGCGTTAAACGTATTATTTTGTTTAAACAGACAGCGTATCATTTCCCGCTTCAATGATTTAACGTCAGGCAATATCCTGGGTTGCATATGATTATAGTTGGGATCAAATAAATAAAGCGTGTCATGTTTTTTATAAATACCAATAGTGTGATTAGGACCCGAAATACAAATTAATTTATTGGTGACGATTATTTTTTCCAGCAAATCATCAAGGTTTTTGTGCGAGAATAAGCACGACAATGAAAATTCATTGGTAAGACCAATTAATTTTTCAATGTCGAGCTGATTGATGCCAGTGATATATTTATCTGAATTTTGCAGCCATTCGATGTGAGCAATAAATTTTTCAATCGCTATTTGCGCGGCGTCGAAGTCTGCTTTTGTTTTACAGTTAATAATTTCTTCAACAGTTTTATAAAACCAGTTTTGTTCTCCTGAAGATATTTTATAAAGCCACAACAGCGTGATTCCGTGACAATAACCTAGTTTGAGCGAGAGTGAGCGATTGTTGAGCTTGAGATATTGATTCAATTTTTCGATGATCAGATGCTGGTTATAATTTTTCATCCTACCCCTCCAGTGGGTTTTTTTTATTGAGTCATCAATTTAAAATAACTCCAATTCGCTTAAAATATCCTTAAAAATGGACGGCCCAAGCATAGGGCTTGGGACAACTTATTGAATAGATGATAATTAGGATTTTGAAATTATTAGCAGGCTGGTATGCATTTCGAGCATTGGTCCACCATAGGCCCTTGGCATATGGGGCATTGCACGGTGGCAGTGTCATTCAGGCCAGTATCAAGTGCGATACGTTCATCGAATACAAAGCATTCGCCTTCATAATGCGCGCCGCCGACTTTTTTGAAATAACCCAATATGCCGCCGTCAAGTTGATACACTTGGGTAAATCCCTGGTTTAGCATGTGCAGCGCAGCTTTTTCGCAACGAATACCGCCAGTGCAAAACATAACGATAGGTTTATCGCGGTCAACGTTTTCAGCTGCGGCTGGAAATTCACCGAAATTATTTATGCGCATATTTACCGCGCCAGTGAATGTACCAAAACGAAATTCGTAATCATTACGTGTATCCAGAATGGTGATATCACGTTTTTCATCCAGCCATTGTTTAAAGTCTTCTGGTGCAAGATGTGGCGCGCGGTGTACTGCCGCTGGATTTACTTCGTCTACACCTAAAGTAATGATTTCTTTTTTTACCCGTACTTTCATGTATTGAAATGGCAGGCTAGCTGACCAGGATTCATGAAAACGCATATCACTGAAACGCTCATCCTGTAACAAGCTGGTTTGAAATTGACGCATTTCTTCACCCGCTCCGGCAAGGCTTAAGTTAATGCCTTCATCGCTGAGCAATATGGTTCCTTTGAGGGCGAATGTACGGCATTGATCCAGCAGGGACTGCTGCAATGCTTCCAGCCCGGACAAGGGAATAAACTTATAGCCAGCGATATTCAGGATTTGCATATTTTTATGAGTCTTTTATGAAACATGAAGTCAAAGTGGGCAAATTTACTGCACAAATGGTTAGGCGTCAATAGGTTAGGATTTTTTAGATTAGAGGGAGGTGGCCCTAAGATAAGGTATAATAAAAGGATAACCATAGGTGGTGGAGCTGCTGTGAACCTTATAGAAGCTGCCATTTTCATTTTATTCTTTGCTATCATATCGGTGCCGTTAGCAAATCGTTTACGCCTGCCCGGTGAAATTTTTCTTGTGATCGGCAGTTGTGTACTCAGCCTCATACCTGGATTACCAACTGTTCATATCAATCCCATGATTGTGTTTGATATCTTTCTACCGCCTATTTTGTTCGCGGCGGCTTATTTTATTTCCTGGCGTGATTTCAAATTCAATATCAGACCTATCACGCTGTTGGCAATCGGGCTGGTTTTATTCAATACCGCGGCAATCGCCGTCGTGGCTAAATTAGTCTTACCGCAACTTGCCTGGGCAGAAGCATTTTTACTCGGCGCCGTACTGTCACCGACAGATGCATCGGCAGCCACTTCTATCGTTAAAAAACTGGGCGTACCGCGGCGCTTCATTACAATCATCGAAGCAGAAAGTTTGATGAATGATGCTTGCGCTCTCGTGCTGTATCGTTTCAGTTTGGGTGCGATTATTTACGGAACATTTTCACTGCCGCAAGCTATTACCGACTTCTTTTTGATTTCCATAGGCGGTGCCATCGTTGGCTTTGTCGTCGCATTGATAGCATTGTATGTAGAGCGCAGATTAAAAAATGTTGCAGCGGAAACAGTATTTACCTTTATTACGGCGTTTACCTCGTTTCTGTTGGCGGAACGATTGGGAGTGTCTGGTATTGTATCGACAGTTGTGAGCGGAATTTATTTCGGCTTGCGATTTCCAGAATCAGCCCCGTATCAAACCAGGCTGCATGTCAAAGTAAGTTGGAACACGCTGCTTTTTATTATTAATGGCTTTGTGTTTACATTGATAGGATTTCAACTGCCTGATGTGATGAAGAGTCTTAATATTTATTCATCTATTCATTTGGTGGCATATGGCCTGGTTTTTAGTATTAGTGTTATTTTGTTGCGAATGATATGGATTTATCCTGCTGCCTGGATGCCACGCTTTATTTTTCCTTCGATTTCTAAAAGAGATCCTATGCCCAGTTGGCAGTTTCTATTCGCGCTTGGCTGGAGCGGTTTACGCGGTATTATTTCCTTGGCGGCGGTATTGGCAATTCCATTACAATTGCCGTCTGGCGAAGCATTTCCGCACAGACAATTATTATTTTTCATCACATATTTTGTGGTTGTGGTGACGTTGCTGGTGCCGTCTTTGACTTTACGTCCATTATTACGTGAGCTGAATATCTCTCATTCGGAAGATAAAAAGAAAGAAGAAGCATTGGCGCGCATACGTGCGATGGAAGGTATTATTGATCGAGTGACCGAGTTGACAAAAAAAGAAAAAATATCTGGTGAAATTCTCGATGAATTCAAAATACAAATTACCCGTCGTTTGCATATGATAAAAACGCAATTACATAAAACACCGCTTTCGACGCTGGCGCATGAATATGTTGCCATCAAAAAGTTAACTATTATTGCGCTTGAATGTGAGCGCGAAACATTGATTAAACTTAGAAGAGACGGTGAGATCCACGATGAGGTATTTCATTTGTTGATGGATGAGCTGGATCTTGAAGAAATGCGGGTGCGTACATTGAGGATTTAAATAGTGGGGTCAGACACCGCGGAGGTGTCTGACCCCAATGAAGGGTAGGCAAAAGCAGATTAACTAACTGAGCAATGTAAACCTTTCACAATAGTGCTGTTGTTAGGACCGGGTACAAGAGTGCCAGCGATAGTAAGCGTATGATTTTTGTCGACGGTTACATCGCAAGAGTGTGGCAAACCTTGTGGTGTAACACGGAAGTTATGATCAACGTCAGTAACAAAAATACCATTCACGCCAACAGCTGAAGTCATGTTGAAAACGCGGCCTTTGTGAGCGGAGAGAATACTGAGGCAACCAGTGCTTTCCATGCAAAGAAAATAACTGTTATCACTCTTTAATGCGCCATTAATAGCGATTTTGATTCTCGCACCTGCGTCGTCATCGGCGTGTACGCTTTGAATGCATATAACGGATGCAATCATTAACATTAACAGTTTCTTCATTTCAGTGGCCTCGTTTTGTGTGCAATTAATGAACAATTAGTCTAACATTTGTATCTTAAGAGACTATTATCTGAAATATTGTTTTTTATCAATGAGTTATATAGCAATACTGTCTATTGGCAGCGTTTTTTGAATTGCGTATATTAGCTTTCATAACAATAAGAGGCATGGGGAAGATAAATGCACGTTCGTCTAGAAAAAGCTAAAAAAATATTAAATTTCTATCGAGAATATTCCAGGAAAAAAACGCAACTTGTTCCTATACCCAAAAAATATTATCAGCCTAATAAAGTTGATGGCAGCGATCGCTTTTTATTTAGCGATGCATTTCGTAAAGAAAATAAAATCTTATTTACTTATCGTGCAGGCATGCAGACTTTGGTCGCTGGATTGAACAAAGGTAACTATAGTTTGCTTAGGCATTATTTACAGCGTGGGAAAGACATAGTGCCTCTCTTGCTGGATGCTTATTTTCGCGGCGAAAGAGAATATCCAGTATCACTTGATCTTGTCGAAATGGTCGCAGCTATTAACTCAGCGGCGGAAGAGTTTGTGGGTCTTACTGTGGCCCCGAAAGAAAAAGTGAATATATTTCCTATCTTCAATGAGCGGGGTGATTGGAGTGAGGAAGCTGCTTTGTATTTGTTTCCTCATGTAGAAAATCTTTTCATGCTCAGAGCCAGCCAGAAACCGCTGCTACAACAGCATGTTCGATCGCTGCCGAGAGCGGAACAATTTTTTGCAATGATAGATTTGCCGCAGGATGTGGTATTAGGAGCTGCAGCGGTATTACTGAATAGATGTATAAAGATCGCGGCAGAAAATGATGTAGAGAGTTTTTTATATGCTGTAGACATGGGAAGACATTTATTCAATCATTTGCCCAGTAAATATAGCGATAAATTAAAAGACTCATTGAATGCAATCACGCGCTCGTTTGAGGAAGATAAGGCGTTTTGTAGATATTTTTTGCCAGTGCAGAAAATTATAAATGATTTTAAATCTGTTTATAGTCTTATGGTAGTTGATAATAACAGTTTGATAAATTATGACTCTTACACAAAATTTTATTATCAATTGATTATTTCTACTGTGCCTTATGTTTTTCCCGTGCCATCGTCAAACTCGGGAGTTTCTATTATCGTAACATCCGGCAAATTGTTGGAAATCGGCGCACGCCTGATGTATGGGCGTGAACAATTGCCGCGACGATTTGTTGGTTTTGGTATTTTTAGCGCTAGTGAAATAGCAGCAGCCAGTAAAGCTGATGGTCGCATTATCAATGCTGCTATGAGTTCGCAAATTAGAGACATGAAGGAAGCACACGGTGCTCCGACAGGTGGCTGGACGCTAAAATCACACGATGATAATCATTGGCATCGCATGGCATCATTGCCGCCTGAAATAAGAAAAGGCGTGATTGAATGGACGCGTATGTTAGAAGAAGTGACAGGGTTTGAGTTATCAAGGTTGTCGTTTTATCATTTTGATATGGATTCGACTTATTTTGTTTTGGATAGATGCCAGCAAAGTATAGATATACAAGAAGGCATCAGAGCCATGTCAAGTTTGTATAGCAAAATAATAGCAATATTCAAAGCAAATGAAGATGATTTCGTTGATTATCACCTTGTTCTGATTTTCAGTATGTTTGCAGCGCCGGATTTTATGCAAAAAACGTTTGGCGCATTCACGCGGCAAAAATCACTGGCTGAATATCAAAACGAATTGATAATGCAAATGAATGAGGGGTTTAGTAAAAGCGATAATCGATATGATAGCGCTATTCACACGTATGAATCTGGGTTATCTATTACACATAATGTCGTGCGTTATCATCTTAAGCGTAAAGTGGTGAAAGACAGTTTTGACGTAGCGCTTTCCGATATGATTGCGGAATTAATGCCGCAAGTTGGTATTTTTAAATGGACTCGCAATCAAGGGTTAAAGATGACCAGCAGTTGTTTTGAAATAACAGTCGCAAAAGGTATTGCAACAGGGTTTATCAGATGCTTGACTGCTGGAGCACTTGATCAAGGGAAAGAAAATGTGATTTGGGATTATCTTGCGAAGGCGGAAAAACAATTTAGCGTAGAAGCGTGCACGGCTTTTCGTAACATTGCATTAGAGACAAAACAAGCTTGGGAAGTTAAGCAAGTACGAGCGACAGTGGAAGAAGTAAAACGGGTGAAGTTAGGGTTTTAGCAGTATCGGAGCCCGTCATTGCGAGCGTTCTTCGCGAAGCAATCCATAACGTTAGCTTGTTAAAAACTGGATTGCTTTGCCGCGCTTCGCTCGCAACCGCAAAAAGCGCTCCTCGCAATGATGAGGCTACGATCGAGCGAATCTTGATTTACGCAGCGGGCTTGAGGGACGGGGATGTGCGCTATGTGTGTGAAAAACCTTGAGGCACATGGATGTGCCTCTAGATCGCAGGATGCGGTTTCGTTTTGAACACACATAGCCACATCCCCGGACCATTCTCGGTATTGCTCAAGCGTGCTCGTATCAACGAAATGTATGAAATATGATATGCTATAAGAATGGCAGACACACTTCTGGAAACCTTCAAGAAAAACAGGATATTTTCTTGTCTCAGTGATACCGACTGTGAGCGTCTGCTTGCTAAATTTTCTCCGCTTGAATTGCCTAAAGGCAAAATTCTCTTTTATCAAGGTGACCCATCAGATTTGGTTTACTTGCTGGTAACAGGAAAGTTAAGTGCGGAAGTATTATTATCTTCTGGCGAATTACAAACGTTTGGCAATATTTATGAAGGTGAAACAGTGGGCGAGATGGGAGCGCTGACGAATGAGCCTCGATCGTTGACTGTCAGGGCGCTGCGCGATTCTACATTGCTATCTTTGCCGGCAGCTGATTTTATTGAAATATGCCATCAATATCCCGGTGTCATGTTTGAAACGCTGCGGCCTATTGTTACGCGCACTAATAGCATTATTCAGCAACTCTCTGAAGACAAAAATAATAAAAATATTGTTGTCATACCAGCAAACAAAGATATCATCCTTGATGAGTTTAGCGAGAAATTAATTGCCACTGCTGAACATTTAAAAAGTACCATGGTGGTATCGGATTACATGCCGGATTTCTGGAACCGTAATATTGATCATGCTGCGGTAAAGGAAATAATTGAAAAAATCGCAGTGAGTAAAAAAACTTCGCGTCGTATTATTTCAATTGTCAGTTCATTTGATACGCCACTGGCGAGAGCGAGTTTTACGCATGCCGATATGATTTATATTGTCGCCGATGCTAATTCCGAACCTGATGTTGATCATGCTGTGATGGATAAAATTCACAAAAGACGTTCGCATTTACATTCCAAGCCTGTATTGATATTAATGCATCCTCCAGGCGCTAAATCACCGAAGAATACCGATGTATGGTTGGCGAAAGCGTCTTTTGCATTTCATCATCATGTGCGTATAGACATGCACAAGGATTTTCAGCGTTTGTTGCGCTTTATGCGTGGTAAAGCTGTTGGTTTAGTATTGAGTGGTGGTGGTACGCGCGGTTGGGCACACCTTGGTGTCATTAAAGCGCTGAACGAAGCAAAAGTCCCTATTGATATTATTGGCGGCACTAGTGCAGGCGCTATTGCTGGAGCTTGTTACGCACTTGATCAATCATATGATAATGCGTATAAACGCTTTTATAAAATTGTTACCAGTTCTGCAAATTCTATTTCCTGGCGCAGTTTAACATGGCCAATCATATCGCTTTTTAATGCCAGGTATTTTACTGCTGCGCAACAAGATGTGTTTGGCGATATCAAAATGGAAGATTTGTGGTTGCCGTATTTTTGTACCTCATGCAACCTGACTAACAATTCAGAAGATGTGCACCGTAGTGGTCTGTTATGGGAAAAGCTACGCGCTACTGGATCGCTTCCAGGCATTATTCCACCAATGGTCATCGATGGCGACATCCATTATGACGGTGGCTTGCTGAATAATTTGCCGGTAGATGTTATGCGTAAACTGATTGGGTTGAGAGCAAAAGTCATTGCAGTTGAGTTAAATAGTTTTGCTCCATTCGAGCAAAAATATGATTTTCCACCCGTGCTGGGTTTTATTGATGCCATATTGGTACGTTTCGGCTGGGGAAGTAAGAAATATAAATTTCCAGGATTTGTGGATACGTTTTTACGTGGCCTTTTTATTGGGGCGGAAGCAAAAGCCAAGCAAAATGCACTGGCAGCAAATATTTATGTTAGCCTGGATCTAAGCAAGTATAGTCTGCTTCATGCGAATCCAGAGCAGGCTAAAGGGCTTGTTGACACTGGTTATGAGGCGACGATGAAAGAGCTGAAAGCAGTTAAGAAATAAGTTACCATTCTTGCGAGCATTTTATGGATATACCCATACGCAAGGAGGTTGCCATGTATTCACGTTTAACAGGCCTATTTAATTCCACAGCAAAAGAAGTCGACGCAACAAAAACGATTGATTTTAAAACAACCAGTTTCGATCCGACCAATCGGGCACATCGTGATTGTGTCGAAGCCAAGATTAATAACTTCAACAAAACATATAACCTGCTATTAAAAACAGACATCATTATTATCGTGCCTTTCGCACTTGATATTCTGCTCACAGTAGGCAGAGTGCTGGGTATTGTCATGAGTACACTCGCCTGTGTTGGCATATGCTCAGTATTGTATGCATCAGATCAATTTCGGAATCATCGCGATTACCAGAAGCAATTTCAGGAACAATTGTTAGAGTTGCTGAATATCTGGCGTGCAAATGTGAAGCAAAAAGGCGCTGACATTTCTGATGATCAAACCATGCTGAAAATTCTCCAGACGATTGCGCCATTTCTTGAAAGCGAGCAATTGGTTTACTGGCGTGCTAATCAGACTTATCCAGATGCAAACTTTTCTGACAAGTTTGTTGAAATCATGTCAACACCGCCGCACAAAATACCGCGGGTGATGCTGAAAGGAAATGCTCCAGCAAAGACAGAAGAAGCACAAATAAGTCACGGGGGCTTGTTACGTTTAATTGCCAATGCATCAGTCAGCAATAAATGGGCGGATTTGTATAAATCATCCATGGCTAGTTTGAATTTCACTATGTATGGCTACAAGCCAAAACGTGAAGAGGAAGAAAAAGAGAATAAGCAAAGAGGCGTGTTACAGATATTGGGTTTATAAGACATGATGCCATGCTTGCAGCGCAAGCATGGCAATCGTTATGAAGATTTACCAGTCATTTTCATATTCACTGTTTCTGCAATCGTTCTGATACTCTTGGCTGCATCCGGAGATAATGGAGCAAATGTCGTGAAACTCATACTATGAAATTTTCTCTTCGTATCAGATCGGTCGAATTTTCTTCGCAATCCTTCCCTTGCTAAAAGAGAAATAATACGTTCATCTGTTGTTAATTTTGCCGGAATTTCTTCTTCTGCATTGGCTGCGTTGATAGTGGCTCCTGCTTTGAGCAGAGCTTCGACCATTTCATAATTGTTATTTCTTGCGGCAATGTGCAACGGTGTATTCTTTTTCGGGTTATGTGCAATATTGGGATTGGCGCCAAGTTCCAGTAAGGTTTGAACAACTGATAAATGATTATGATGCGCTGCTACAATCAATGGTGTTTCGTCATAGATTGTTCGTGTATTCACATTGACACCGAGTTTTACAAGGTCGCGTAACAGACCGCAATAACCATAACGCGCGGCAAACTTAATAACAGAGTCATCATCTTCGATTGAGTGTAAGCCTTTTCTAAGAAATTTGAATTGATGCAGAAGTTCAAAATTGTTATGTGCCGCAGCATTCCGCAGGACTTGTATGAAACCAGGATCTTTCACACGATCATCTTTTACTTTCGACTGGTATTGCCGCAGAAAATATTCAAATGATTCTTTGCAACCAATGGAACTAGCCATGGTTAATGACATTATGCTCTTGTCATCACTGGTTGCTGGAAGTTGTGCTGCAAACATTTCGTGTATGGATTTTACATCTGGATAGGTGACGGGTTCATTTGTAAAACTGAACACACGAAAACCAAGTTTTGAAGGGTTATCAGGCGAATAAAAATTTGAATGAAAGATTTGTTCAACTAACGTGTCTAATTTATTTTTTGTATAAGCCTGAATGCCTGTTTTTATGTTGGCATCATAATAGAAATACAGATCATTCCAGTAAAAAATTCCCGTATCATGCCCCTCGGATGTGACGACAACCATGCGTCCAGGTTGAGCTATTGCTTCTATTAAACTGGTTTCGTGGGTTGTGCCATTAACATCTAAATTAAATTTCTGTGAAATCTCCTGCGAGTCAAAACATCCAGCAATGGAATATTCCCGCTTTGGATGCTCACCATTGTTATCTAGCATTAAATCAAGGTTACCAGTGCCTATACCTGTCTCGTAATCCTGAATATTTTGATAGCGGTTTATTAATTTTATGAACCGATCAATATCTTCTATATTTTCGGGATCGATGTGATTGAAGTCTCCGTCCCACTGATCCAGTAATGTTTCCATTTTGACAACCCAGTCGATATCCTCTCGCGGTACCAGGTAATCTATAGGTTGCATGGGTTGTGTCTTTAACTGTAAAGCGGCGAGAGTGGCCACCATAAAGCCGCTGCAATGCCCAGGATTTTTTATCTGATTTATCATCCTGGTTTGCTCAGGCGTGGGATTCGGATAGCGGGCTTGTAAATAGACGGCCATCTTGGCAAGCAAGTTAACTTGTGAAAAGTCGATTGGACGTGTAGACGCGCCTGAATGCATACTGCTGCTCGTGAATGCTGTGTCTATAATTTATACAATTATATATGTGTGATCATAATTTATCCAGTAAATTCACGGTTTTACTCTGAGTCACTTATTGAAATATCATTATTTTCATATGGTTATGATTTTTCTGAATGCATACTTAATAATGATGCGTTAATAAAGTGTAAGTAGAATAGATAGGATCAGATGAGAGGTATTCTTAGAAGAATGCAGTTACGGCCGGAATTCACAGCCACTGAAGCATTAACCCAAAAAATGGAATTTCAATTGTTGCTGGCGCAGCATGCCGAGCTACAATTACAGTATGAAACCGCGGCCAGTTACCTTGAATCCTTGCTAATTAGCGTTCAGAAACAAAAAACCGACTATCAGGTTAAACATTCACAAGAAGCCGCAGATTGTTTTCGCATGTCCGAGCGCATAGAGCAATTGTTGCAGGAAGCTGGTTTGTCTACGATCAAATCCCATTTTGCCGCTATTGAAATCAGAATAAAGATACATAATCAGCACTACACAGTGTGCAAAGAAGAACAACATTTGTTTAAATCCAGCAAGGCAATTAAAAAAGATATACGTTCAGTCAGAAAAGCCGTGACCAATGTGAGCTCGTATTCTGCCGCTCTCGATTTAATGTGCGGACGCATTGAGCACACGCTTTCCAGTCTGGAATTTATACCTGAACCTATACAACAATCTACTTTGATTGCTAAAGATGTTGTGACTGCTATTTTGGCTCTGGAAGAGCAAATTGGCCTATTGAAGTCAACACAGCAGAATGATCCTATACTTAAGCAATTAGACAAGCTGATGGAGTCTCTGCCCGAGCAAAAACAACAAATTCTATTATTGCAGCAGCAAATCCAATGGACAGCCGCGGCAGTGAATGAATACCTCGCGCGCTATCAAATATTACTGCACGAACAATTTTCTAATCTATTGGTGAAATTAAAATTACTTAGAAAAGACATTGCGCTTGTCGTCGAAAATTTTATCTCGCTTCCGCATACCATATTATAATATTCTTTCTTTATTCCTGAATGAGAAGCCTACCGTATGAATATTCTGGTCACAGGCGCTAGTGGATTTATCGCATCACAAATTGTGACTGATTTGATCGCGGCGGGCCATGCAGTGACTTGTTGTGTGCGGGATGTTCAATACACGCGAAGAATTTTTCCTGTTGCTAAAGTCATTGCATGTGATTTTGACGTGGATACATCGATTGAAACCTGGCTGCCCCGCTTAGGTGAAATAGACGTTGTTATCAATTGCGCCGGCATTCTTTATCATCCTCAGGAAAAGAAAATCTGGAATATTCACTACAATACGCCGCGTGCCATGTTTGATGCTTGTTTGCTTGCAGGCGTGCAACAGATTATTCAGATTTCTGCGCTGGGTATAGACAAATCTTCCGCCGCTTATGCGCGTAGCAAGATGGCAGCAGACGATTATTTGTTATCGTTGCCCCTCAACTGCGTGATTTTGCGTCCTTCATTGGTATATGGAAATGGTTCGTATGGCGGAACATCATTGTTCCGTGGCTTGGCGGGATTGCCTGATCTGATTCCCATGCCAGGGTGCTGGTACACAGAAATTCCAGCCCATTCATTTGCAAGACTTGTCGCAATCTATTTTAAATTTGATAGCCTCGCCGCCAGAAAAGACGGTCATATTGCATGCGGTGGGCCCTGATCAAGTGACATTGCAGGATACTATCGCCAGGTTGCGTGCCTGGCTGGGTTTTGCCGCCGCCAGGTTTATCTCCATTCCGCTTAACTTGATCAAAGTCATTGCGCAAATGGGGGATTTGCTGCCTGGATCTGTGTTGAATTCGACTTCTTATAGTCTGATGGTACAAGACAATATTACCAATGCGGACGAAAGGCAAAAATTCCAACAATTGATTGGCTTTAAGCCCAAGAACATTTAGCGCTGGTGTTTGTAGCCTCCCTAGTTCCGTGCAAGACCGTTGGCATGCGCGGTTATATTTTGTCAAACCAGCGCTGCGGCTTAGCATTGCGTTCATCTGGCTATGGGCTGCACTTTGCAGTGTCTTCTTTTATCCGCGCGCTGAGTCTTATCAGTTACTGGCACAAACCGGTATACCAGATAACTGGCAGCCCTTCTGTTTGTTTGCGGCGGCAGGGCTGGATGCTTTAATTGGTTTGGGAATGTTATGCGGCTATAAGCTCAGACAGTTATGTATTTTTCAGATCGTGCTGATTACTTTTTTATACCGCGATTATCACCTGGAAGTTACCTCAGTTCTGGTTTGAGCCGTTTGGTTCCATCGCGAAAAATATTCCGCTGCTCGCGGCCATACGCACTTACCTTGGCATGGAGTCAGATCGTTAATGCTTTATCTCTGGTTGAAATATATTCATATTTTAAGTTCGACAATATTATTTGGCACAGGGATAGGGACGGCGTGCAATATGTTTCTGGCCTACCGTACCCGTGATATTCGTATTATGGCGGCGACAGGACGCTATGTTGTGTTTGCGGACTGGATGTTTACTAGTACATCTGGTCTGTTGCAGCCCCTCACTGGCTTATGGATGGTGTATCTGGCTGGATATCGTTTCACTTCCTTTTGGATTATCGGCGCTATCATTGGTTATCTCATTGCCGCTTGTTGTTGGTTTCCCGTGGTATCACTGCAAATCAAAATGCGCGACATGGCAGTTGCCGCATTACAAAACAATACCGTGTTGCCAGATCGTTACCATCGCTATTTCTGGTATTGGTTTAGTCTGGGCTGGCCTGCGTTTATCAGTTTAATTGCGGTTTTTTATTTGATGACCTTTAAACCGGGCTAGGGTCTGGATTATTTATAAACAATGACTTGTATAGATATATATATCTCAGATATGATCATTGATACGAGTTAAAGGATCGACTCTGAATTGAGCATGCTGTTTGATTTTAAAGGATTAAAATTTATATGCGCATATCAAAACGGATTTTTCTTAACAGGCTAAATGTATCTCTCTTTATTCTCGGGAATTACCGCTAACGCGGCATACGCAGAAACAATGAGTGCTGTTGTCAGGTATGTTGCTGTCACCAATCCTAAAGTACTCGCAGCCAAGCAGAACCGTTTATCTATTGAGCAAGCGATTACGCAGGCTCGCGCTGGTTATTTTCCACAAGTCAAAATAAACGCGCTCTACGGTCCGCAGCATTCCAAGAATGCTAACACTATCGCTGCAGCGATTACTGGTGCTCCCGAATCAGTCAATATGCCCGTCAGAGAAGTCGGCATGACGCTAGACCAAATGGTTTTCGACGGTTATGCGACTAGCGGTGAAGTCTTACGTAATATTGCTCGCGCCAATGGTGCAGCATATTTAATGCTCGCCGAAATGCAAGATAGCGCGATGAACGCCATCCAGGCATATCTGGATGTGTTGAGGGAAAAGGAATTGGTAGTCTCTCGCGGAAAAAAATGTGAATGACCATCACACCATTCTTGGCAATATCAAAGCGCGTGTAGACCACGGGTTATCCAACGATTCAGATTATGTCCAGGTGCAAGGTCGTTTAGCATTGGCAGATTCAAACTACTATGCTGAGAAAAGCAATTTGCAGGATGCTGTCGCCCGATATCGCCTGGCAGTTGGTGAATTTCCAAATGATTTAACATGCCTTCACAAGTTCCCAGCTATTATATTCCGACGAACAGAACGTGAAGCGATTGAGTATGCGGAATTGAATAATCCTATCGTCAGAGCTGCCATGGCGGACATTCAAGCCGCTTATCAACAGCGTCAGGTGGCTAAGGCAAAAAATTATCCGCGGTTTGACGTACAGCTTGGTATAGACCGTAACGCTAATACCGGTGGTACCAGAGGTCCGGATGATGACCAGTTTGCGTTTGCCAAAATGAGTTACGATTTGTATACCGGCGGCGCCATCCTTGGCAGACAAAAGAAACTGAACATTTGTTGGGACAGGCTCAGGAAATCATGCGCAATACTTATCGCCAGGCACAACAAGACACCAAGTTTGCCTGGGATTCGTTAGTGACATCAAGAGCTCTTTTGAAGGATTTAAAAGAACATACGAGTTCAAGTGCAAATACAGTCACAGCTTATAACAGCCAGTTTGATCTAGGTAAACGAACCTTGTTGGACTTGTTAGACGTGCAGAATGAAACATACGCAGCCAGAAAAGCTTATGTTGAAGGCAAATATAAAGTGATTGTTTCAGAATTTCAGTTGTTGCATAACATGGGTAATTTAATCCAAGTCCATGTATATTCCGCTTCCTCGCGAAACCTACATTTATGTCATGCCTAAGAAAGGCTACATGCCTCCGCATTAATGCGAATATCTTGTCCTCCGCTGTGCTGTTGGAAGGACAAGGGGTTGCTTAGTGACCTAATAAATGTGTCTGATGCTGTATCACCAAATGATCAAGTGACAAATCCGTTGTTTGTGCAATCAATTGATGACTAACTGTTGCGACAGTATTTTGCACATCTGTTGCAGTATGAGTAACAGTGTTGCTGGTGCTGTCTAAGACACTGGTCACGGATAGGGTTTGGGTAGGATGACTATTTGGCGTGACCAGGTTGTGACAGCGTTTGTAACGGTTGCAACACTTTCTGCAACAGGCTGTGCAATTGAAACAACTGGTGCAACAACTTGCGATACATCTGAAACAACTGGAGCAATAACTTGTGTTACCTCTGAAACAACAGGTGTGATAACTTGCGTTACGTCTGAAATAACTGGAGCAATAACTTGAGTTACCTCCGAAACAACAGGTGTGATAACTTGCGTTACGTCTGAAATAGCTGGAGCGAGAACTTGAGTTACATCTGAAACAACTGGTGCAATAACTTGTGTTACATCTGAAACAACAGGTGCGATAACTTGCGTTACGTCTGAAACAACTGGAGCAATAACTTGGGTTACATCCGAAACAACAGGCGCAATAACTTGGGTTACATCTGAAACAACAGGTGCAACAGCTTGCGTGACATCAGAAACAATCGGGGTAAACAGGTTGTAATATTGTTGATACAACAGGACTTTCATGTGTGGCAGGAGTTGATACATTAGAAATTAAATCGTTAACACTACTCAGGATAGTATCTACACCAGAAGATATGGTAGTAGTCACAGGTGAAACAATATTAGTGGTATGCGTAGTAATCGAATCGCCACCGCAGGTGGTGCGGTATCGCCGCCACTAGATATAGCAGGGATTAGAAAATATAACAGGATCAGGAATTATCACGTGTGCACCACTGCCCGACGATGTAGGCGATACGGTGCTATCCGATGTTAGCATGGAACCAGAAAAAGCGGTCAGATCGGTATGCAAATTACTGGTATCATTCAACTGGCGATGATATTATGTGCGGTATTTATTATATTGGATGATAATGCTGTTGCAGAGATGACGGATTCAAAAGTGGATACAGTCATGCTTGTCATGGCATGCACATCCGCATGCGCCGCGTTAAAGGGCAGGAAAGAAATATTGTCATGTGTAGCCGCAGGGTTTGCACTGGTAAGGCTATTATTAACCAGCGTGCCGCCAGCGATTGCTGTTGTTTCCGCAAACAGCGCCAGCAAAATTCGGTAGCGTATGATGCTCTTCATATTTAATAGCGCAATAAGCCATAGATAGCAGCAGGAGTGGCATAATAAGGTCGAAGGCTTGATTTGCTGATGACTTTGCTGACACCCCTTGGCCTTCATTAGTAAAAAGCGCATTTGCATGTTTAGCCGCTAATTTGTTTGATGATAAGGCAACGGTTCTTGAGAGCATAGATCCTAAACGCAACAAATTCATTTTCATCAATGATCTTGCGCGGCGCTTTTGCTGTAGCTGCAATGGTTTTAACACTGCCATATAAATAGTGCTAAGCATTCTATATTGAGCATAATAACGAAATATACTGGTTGGATCTTCGGTACTAAATAAATTGTCGCCCTCTAAGAACACTTTAATATCATAATTTTTCGTGGTCATAGAAATAACCTCGGGGGATATACCAGGTTGTAGTTAGTTCCTAGTTTTATTGTTCCTAAAATTGTAAGGCTAAAATAGCCTGTTAGGCAGATAATATTGGGGATGCCAATGCTAATGCAAAATCGCGAATAATTGCTATTACGAAGGGCGATTTCGTAGAACAGAAATGGAGGGAAAAATTTTTGTGTTGCAATATATACATAATACCTCAAAGAACTGAACCATCCGTGGTCTATATTCCGTGATCAGTGTGTAACAACATGCATCTGGGTCATGATATAGAGATGATCAGTTGCAGTGTTTACTGTATGTGTATATTCAGTGTAGTTTCCTACTACTCCCAGCGTTTGTCCAGCCAGTGCCAATGTTTACTGTATCGGAACTGTTACCATTGACGTACAACGTATTGTTGTTGCCGGTAGCGGTATGGGCACTGTTTTCTGTCAGATCAAATACGTCTTGAGCAGCCAGTGTCAGTGTTGTTCCGCTATTGCTGGTGTTGCCTGTTGTGGAAGGTCCGTCTGTCAGCAGAATTTCACCAATGTTGTGTATGGTGCTGTTGCCGGTCAGATTGACAGCGCTGCTGGTATTTTGGAATAAGCCAGTTGCGCCTTGATCTATTCTCAGGATGTCTTGGCCATTACCATTGTAGGTGTCAGTCGGGTTGTAAACCATGACACTTGGATTGCTGGTAGTGTTATTAACGGTTTCATTGTTGCCGCCATTCAGGAAGTCCGCAAGACTGCTGGAAGTCGTGTTAGTAGCGGAGACAGTTGAGCCGCCTGATTCATTCAGATAATAAACCAGACTGTGGTTAGTGGTGGAAGACAGAGAAGCAGTTTCGCTCTGTGTCAGGTTGCTCGGAGCATCTAATTGATAAGTCGCTGCATTTGGACTAGAGCCACCAAGTGTCAGAGAGCTGGATTGTATGTTGATGCCATCGATGACCAATCCAGAGATGGTGATAGCTGATGTGTTGGTTGAACCTGCTTCAACGCTGATTGCATAAGTGTGACCGTTGGTAAAGCTCATTTCTGTAGCTATGTTGAGTGCGGTGCCAATGTTTGTTGAGCCAGCTGGCAGGGTAATCAATTCAGAGAATGATGTATGTGGGCTGCTTTCATCAACGATGGTCACAATAACAGATTGTGCTGTCGCTGCAGCATTGGTAGCGATAACAGCGTCATGAGTGTCAATGATATTCAATAAACCGGTTGCTGTGTTGTTAGCAGAGTCGGCAATGACGAATTCCACTGGTACATCTACTGCTGCTGTTGAAGTAATACTGCTTGGAGCGCTAAAGGTGTAGTCGCCGGCTTGATGAGTGCCGTTAGTTTTCCATGTACACGGACAAGGTGCCGAGTGTGCTGGAGGTAATAGTTAATAAGTCCGTTGCGGCATCGAATGTTGATGTTGATGTGCCAGTGCCAACGGCGGTAACTGTGTTGCTGGTCGCGTTGAAGTCATAGGTAATTCCATCGCCAATCATTGCGACTGCGGCGATATGTCCTGCTCCTGCAGTACCAAATGAACTGCCTGTTTGTGTCAGCAAGTTGCCAGACTGGTTGACGATAGTGTTTGAAAGTGTAGAAGACAGCTGGCTATAGTTGGTGACAAACAATGCGTCGTCTGCGTTGCTGGCGATAGGCGTTACTTCCTGACCTACAGTATCATTGTTTGAGCCGCTACTCTGGCTGGCGGGGGTGTTTGCACTGATACCTAAAACAACTGAGTATGCAGTAATATTATTAGTGGTGAGGAAACTTCTGCCATTGGGTTTCTTCACCGGTGTTGCCTGAGATGGCAGGGTTGATACCAGCAGAACCATTTGGTGAGTTCGGGCCGCCGTCTGTCATGAAGTAAAGGACGTTGCTGCCGCCGGAGAGATAACCTGCGCCAGAAGAGCCAGTGGTGGTGAATGCTTCTTCAGCGCCAGAGTTGTAGTTAGTGCCAAGGCCATTTGGATGCAAGCCTAAGGCAACATCATAGTCTGTGTTGCCTGACGGTGTAATGCCGGTCAACAGTGATTCAGCAGCTGAGATACTCATCCAGCTTGATGTCAGGATGGTAGCGCTAGTATTGAAGTCAACTAATTTAACTGAAACATTACCAGCATTGCCATAGAGAGTAAGCAAATCATCAATCGCAGTGATAGCAGCCTGTAATTTTTCTACAGATTGGCCATTGACTGTGACGTTCTGAGCCATACTACCTGTTCTATCTAACACGATGAGGACATTGTATTGTTGCGCACCTTGAACGACAGCTGTTGTAGCGGATTTCGCAATTGGCACTTCCGGTGTGATAGTCACAGAAGCAGTGTTGTTGCGCGAGGTTAGAATCGGAGGTTGAAGATGAAACCGCCGCCGTGTTGGTAATGGAATCCGGCAAGGATTGAATATCTTGCACAGTATAAGCGCCGCTGCTGTTGATGCTGCCAGCTATCGACTTCAGCTTGTGAAATGGTGCCATTTGAAAGCGTGGAGAATGCCAGATATTGGAAGTCAGCACCTTCGCTGACTGTAACAGTGGCTTGCCATTGTTCGTTGCTTCGAAGAAGATCGGGCCGCCAACTTGTACGCCGCTTGCATTGTAAGCGAAGACTTCACCAGCAGTGCCGCTGACAAAACCACTTAAGGATACTGTTGAATACTCAATATTGCTATGGCCTAAGTTGACAACCAATGTTTCACTTTGGCCATTGCTGACGTCAATGCCATTGCTGGTAGAGCCAGATACACCAAGGCCAGAATCTGCGGCTTGATACATAGTTAGCTGTCGACACTTCCTGTTGCGTTAGCAAAAGTGATGTCGAGATTATTCGGAGCACTGGAGCTTAAATCGCTAGAGCCTGATGTAAATGCCTGTAGAGAGTTTGGTGGCGTTGTGCCATTGTAACCCCATGCAGTTTCAAGTGCTGCGAGGCTGCTAGCAGAGGTGCTACCCAATTGATAGACAAAAGAGTTAATAACTGCCTGGAAGGTCAGGTTGATTGCAGATGCGTTTGCGGCAACTGTGCCAAGGTTCCAGGTGATTGTGTCTGTGCTTGCATTGAATGTGCCGCCATTGCTTGCACTGCCGTTGACGAAGGTAATGCCGGCAGGCAATGCATCTGTGACGGTGACATTTGCTGCGGCACTTGGTCCGTTGTTTTGTACGCTGAGTGTGTAAGTTTCAGATTCACCAACATACGGAGCGGCGATAGCTGCGGTTTTGTGATGGATGTGTCACAGACCAATGTAATGTTGTCGGTATCAAACGCATGTACTGTAGCAGCATCACTTGCGGTAGCTGTTGCTTCGTTTACATAGGTTGAGCCGGAGACGTTGGTTGGTACGGTGCCTAATAGCGTTAAAGTTTCAGATGCACCAGCAGCTAATGTACCAATGGTCCAGGTGTCGGTTGATGAATTGAAGGTGACACCAGCTGGTAAGTTGGTTGAAGAAATATTGCTTAAACCTTGTGTCGGCAGAGTATCAAATACGCTGACATTGTAAGCGTTGCTTGGGCCAGTGTTGGTAACAACGATAGTGTAGGTGATGCTTTCTCCTGGTCTTACGTTACCGCCATCATTGTCTGTTTTGGTTAATGTCAGAGTAGCTTGTTGACTCAATGTATCAGTATCAGTTGCATGTACGGTTGCTGCATCGCTTGATGTCGCGGTTGCAACGTTGACATAGGTGCTTCCTGTTGCACTAGACGGAATGGTGCCTGACAGTGTTAATGTTTCGCTTGCGCCTGCTGCTAATGTGCCAATGGTCCAGGTGTCAGTTGCTGAATTGAAGGTGACACCAGCTGGCAAGTTGCTTGAAGAAATATTGCTTAAACCTTGTGTCGGCAGAGTATCAAATACGCTGACATTGTAAGCGTTGCTTGGGCCAGTGTTGGAGACAACGATGGTGTAGGTAATTGAGTCGCCTGCAATTGCTGTACCTTGATGGCCAGTGATGCTGGAGCCGCCGTCACTATCTACTTTGGTAATGGTCAGATTAGCTTGTTGACTCAATGTATCAGTATCAGTTGCTTGTACGCTTGATGCATCGGTTGATGTCGCGGTAGCAACGTTGACATAGTTGGTTCCGGTTGCACCTGATGGAATAGTACCAGTCAGTGTTAATGTTTCACTTGCACCAGAAGCTAATGAACCAATGTTCCAGGTGTCAGTTGCTGAATTGAAGGTGACACCCGCTGGCAAGCCAGTGGAAGAAACATTGGTTAAACCTTGCAGTGGTAACGTATCAATGACGTTGACACCGAAAGCAGTGCTTGGGCCATTGTTAGTGACTACGATGGTATAAGTAATTGAGTCGCCAGCGATTGCTGTGCCTTGATGACCAGTGATGCTGGAGCCACCATCGTTATCTACTTTGGAAATTGATAATGAAGCCTGGTTTCCAGTGTTGTCTGTATCTGAAACTGGAATTGATGTGCCGCCTGTTGGTGTAAAGAAAGCAGTGTTGGTAACTGTAGCTTGGTGCGTTTTGTTCCAGTGTACCTGTGATGTTGAAGGTGATAGATGAACCTCCAGCAATTGTCAGGCTGTCATTCGTGATAGCACCTGTGCCAGAAGCTGTGCCAACTGAATCGCCAGCGCCTAATGTGCTGACAGACCAGGTCGTTGTGCCAGTGAAGAAGCTAAGGAATGCAGAGTCAGACAATGAGCCGGTAACTGTGTTTGAACTCGTGTTGTTAATCGTAATGTGATACGTCTCACTTTGACCATCAACAAAACTACCAATTACACCATTCGGATTTGCAGCTGTTGGTGAGCTACCGCCGCCGGTGTCAGTTTTAACAACGGTAACGATGTTGTCGGTATCGGTAATTGGAATCGTTGTGCCGCCCAACGGAGTGAAATCAACCGTGTTGGTAACGGTGTTGACCGTGGTTGGAGCAACTTCACCAGTAACAGTGAAGGTGATAGATGAGCCAGCTGCAACAGTGATGCTATCTGAAGTAATTGCGCCTGTGCCGGAAGCAATTGATACGGAGTCACCAGAAGCTAATGTGCCTACTGACCAGGTTATCGCACCTGTAAAGAAACTGAGGTAAGAAGAGTCAGAGACTGAACCTGTAATTGAATGTGTGCTGGTGTTATCAATCGTAATCGTATATGACTCGGTTGCACCGGCAACAAATGTACCAATGACACCGCCTGAGTGAGCAGCGGTTGGTGATGTACCACCACCTGAGTCTGCTTTCACAACTGTAACGGTATTGTCTGTATCGGTAACATTAACGGTTTGGCCGCCAGTTGGTGTGAATTGAGCAGTGTTAGAAACAGTCGATGGAGCGTTTTGTTCAACGGTACCAGTGACATTGAATGTGATGGATGAACCGGCAGCGATAGTTAAGCTGTCGTTTGTGATAGCGCCTGTGCCTGAAGATGTACCAACTGAATCGCCAGCGCCTAATGTGCTGACAGACCAGTTTGTTACGCCGGTGAAGAAACTGAGATAAGAAGAGTCTGACAGCGAGCCAGTAACTGTGTTTGCACTCGTGTTGTTAATCGTAATGTGATATGTCTCAACTGCACCATCAACAAACGTACCAATAACACCGCTTGGATTTGCAGCAGTTGGAGAACTACCACCGCTAGAGTCAGTTTTAACAACTGTTACGACGTTGTCGGTATCGCTAATTGGAATCGTTGTGCCGCCCAACGGAGTGAAATCAACGGTGTTGGTAACTGAATTGACTGTGGTTGGAGCAACTTCACCAGTAACGGTAAAGGTAATGGATGAACCAGCTGCAACAGTGACGGAATCAGAAGTGATAGCGCCTGTACCCGATGCAAGTGATACTGAATCACCGGCAGCTAATGTGCCGACTGACCAGTTTACTGTACCTGTAAAGAAGCTGAGATAAGAAGAGTCAGAAACTGAACCCGTAATAGAATGTGTGCTGGTGTTATCAATTGTAATCGTATATGACTCGGTTGCACCGGCAACAAATGTACCAATGACACCGCCTGGGTGAGCAGCAGTTGGTGATGTACCACCACCTGAGTCTGCTTTCACAACTGTAACGGTATTGTCTGTATCGGTAACATTAACGGTTTGGCCGCCAGTTGGTGTGAATTGAGCAGTGTTAGAAACAGTCGATGGAGCGTTTTGTTCAACGGTACCAGTGACATTGAATGTGATGGATGAACCGGCAGCGATTGTTAAGCTGTCGTTTGTAATAGCGCCTGTACCTGAAGATGTACCAACTGAATCGCCAGCGCCTAATGTGCTGACAGACCAGTTTGTTACACCGGTGAAGAAACTGAGATAAGAAGAGTCTGACAGCGAGCCAGTAACTGTGTTTGCACTCGTGTTGTTAATCGTAATGTGATATGTCTCAACTGCACCATCAACAAACGTACCAATAACACCGCTTGGATTTGCAGCAGTTGGAGAACTACCACCGCTAGAGTCAGTTTTAACAACTGTTACGACGTTGTCGGTATCGGTAATTGGAATCGTTGTGCCGCCCAACGGAGTGAAATCAACCGTGTTGGTAACTGAATTGACCGTGGTTGGAGCAACTTCACCAGTAACGGTAAAGGTAATGGATGAGCCAGCTGCAACAGTGACGGAATCAGAAGTGATAGCGCCTGTACCTGATGCAAGTGATACTGAATCACCGGCAGCTAATGTGCCGACTGACCAGTTTACCGTGCCTGTAAAGAAGCTGAGATAAGAAGAGTCAGAAACTGAACCCGTAATAGAATGTGTGCTGGTGTTATCAATTGTAATCGTATATGACTCGGTAGCACCGGCAACAAATGTACCAATGACACCGCCTGGGTGAGCAGCAGTTGGTGATGTACCACCACCTGAGTCTGCTTTCACAACTGTAACGGTATTGTCTGTATCGGTAACATTAACGGTTTGGCCGCCAGTTGGTGTGAATTGAGCAGTGTTAGAAACAGTCGATGGAGCGTTTTGTTCAACGGTACCAGTGACATTGAATGTGATGGATGAACCGGCAGCGATAGTTAAGCTGTCGTTTGTAATAGCGCCTGTGCCTGAAGATGTACCAACTGAATCGCCAGCGCCTAATGTGCTAACAGACCAGTTTGTTACACCGGTGAAGAAACTGAGATAAGAAGAGTCTGACAGAGAGCCAGTAACTGTGTTTGCACTCGTGTTGTTAATTGTAATGTGATATGTCTCAACTGCACCATCAACAAACGTACCAATAACACCGCTTGGATTTGCAGCAGTTGGAGAACTACCACCGCTAGAGTCAGTTTTAACAACTGTTACGACGTTGTCGGTGTCGCTAATTGGAATCGTTGTGCCGCCCAACGGAGTGAAATCAACCGTGTTGGTAACTGAATTGACCGTGGTTGGAGCAACTTCACCAGTAACGGTAAAGGTAATGGATGAACCAGCTGCAACAGTGATGCAATCAGCAGTGATAGCGCCCGTACCAGAAGTAATCGATGCAGAATCACCAGCGCCTAATGTGCCTACTGACCAGGTTACCGTACCTGTAAAGAAGCTGAGATAAGAAGAGTCAGAGACTGAACCTGTAATAGAATGTGTGCTGGTGTTATCAATCGTAATCGTATATGACTCGGTAGCACCGGCAACAAATGTACCAATGACACCACCTGGGCTGAGCAGCAGTTGGTGATGTACCACCACCTGAGTCTGCTTTTACAACGCTAACTAAATTATCAACATCGGTAATGCCAACGGTGTTACCACCAGTTGGTGTAAATTCCGCTGTGTTAGAAACAGTCGATGGAGCGTTTTGTTCAACGGTACCTGTAATATTGAATGTGATCGATGAACCAGCTGCGATTGTTAAGCTGTCATTAGTAATTGCACCTGTGCCTGATGTTGAGCCAACAGAATCACCAGTGCCTAATGTGCTAACAGACCAGTTCGTTGTGCCAGTGAAGAAGCTGAGATAAGAAGAGTCTGACAGTGAACCAGTAACAACGTTTGCACTCGTGTTGGTAATCGTAATGTGATAAGTCTCAAGTGCACCATCAACAAACGTACCAATAATGCCAGTTGGATGTTCTGCAGTTGGAGAGCTACCACCGCTAGAGTCTGTTTTAACAATCGTAACGACATTGTCGAGATCTGTCGTAACAACTGGTTGTGAATCTCCCGGTGTATATGTCACTGAGTTAGCAACAGTACCTGTTGCTGTTAATAATTCTGTACCTGTAATGGTAAAGGTAACGGATGAAAAAGCTGGTAAAATCAGCGACAGCGGATTTGCAGCGCTGCCAATCGTACCGGTACCAGATGTTTCGCTTGCGGAAGCGCCACCTAAAGAAGTAGCCGACCAGCTGTCATTCACAAAAGATGAATTTAATGGATCATATACCGTACCCGTGATGGAGTTTGCACTTGGGTTAGAAATCGTAATGGTATACGTTTCAGTTGCACCAGCGACAAACGTACCAATCACACCTGTTGCTGAATTACCGCCAGCGGAGTCTGATTTCACAACACTGGTCAAACTGTCGATATCAGTTGCGGAATGGTTTGGATTGGTATTATCAATACCGGCTGGAACGGTGACAGTTGCTATGTTCTGGATTTCGCCATTGACGGAATCTGCTGGAACGCTTAGTGCGTTAGCAGCCATGAAGCCGGTGACTTGTAACTGGATCACGTCGCCTGTAGCGAGAGTAAGTCCAGTCCATGCACCAGTAGTGCTGTTATATGAACCTTCGAGTGCGTTGAATGCAGTCGCAGTAAATCCTGTTGGTAGAGCATCTGTGAGCGTCAAGCTGTTGATAGTGCTTGGACCACTGTTGGTGATATCAATTGTATATGTATAAGATTGTCCGGGAACCACTGCGCCTATGCTGCTTGGCACTGTGACATTACCAATCAAGCCACCACTGGAACCGCCATCGGTGTCTGTTTTGACAATGGAAAGATTTACTTGCGGTGTTAATGTGTCTGTATCAGTAGCAGTTGTATTGCCGGGTGTCGTATTGGTGAATGTATCTGGTGGTGTAATCGTGACTGTGTTGGTCATTGAACCAGTTGCGCTGGCATCGATGGTACCAGTAACAGTAAATGAAATATTGCCGCCAGAGCTGATGTTTACATTACTATCTGTAAATGTACCGCCATCTGTGCCGCTAGCTGTGAAACCATTCGGACCAGTGACTGTCCAGTTTGTTAAATCAGAAGGTAATGTATCTGTGATACTGGCGTGAGTCAGATTGGATGGGCCACCATCTGAAGCAACAACGGTGTAAGTAATTTGTGTGCCTGGTGTCGCGCTACCAATCGTATTCGTGATGCTTGAACCGCCGTCGCTGTCAACTTTGGTAATCGAGAGTGGGCCTTGGAAGCTTAACGTATCTGTATCAGTTGCATTAATAGGTACGGTGCCGCCCGTTGGTGTAAACGTACCTTCGTTGGTGACGGTTGAGCTTGCGTTTTGTGCAATAACAGCATTAATCGTGTAAGTCAGCACATCGCCGGTTGGTAACGTAACATTCGAATCAATGTTGCCAGTTTGCGGTGTGGTGATGGAGATAAGGCCATCGCTATCTGATGCTGTCCAGGTAAATGAAGAATAATTAGGATTGGACGATAGCATGTCTGAAACATTGCCCGAGATAGTATTCGGGCTGGTATTGTCGAGCACGAGATGGTAAGTCTCGTTTGCGCCCGCAATAAAAGAACCAACAGCGCCTGTGGCGGAATTACCGCCAGCGGTATCTGATTTTACCAATGTAACGACGTTGTCGGTATCGGATACATTATATGTTTGTCCAGCTGGTGGAGTGAAAGAAGCAGTATTGTTTATCGTGTCGATTGCGCTAGCTGAGACGGTTGCTGTAACGGTGTAAACGATTTCTGAACCAGCTGACAGCGTAAGATTCGTGTCATTAATGTTCGTGTTAATGCCGCTATTGGTAAAGCCACTTGCACCGCCAATTTCAGTTGCGGTCCAGGACGTGCTACCAGCGACAAAATTCGGATTACTCAGTAAAGGATCGAATACTGTTGCACCATTAATCGTTGTGGAACCAGTGTTAATAATGGTGATGGTGTATTGGAATGTTTCTGTTGGAGCAACTGTGCCACCAGCATTATCTGTTTTCGTAAATACAACCAGGTTGTCGGTATCGGTTGCAGAAATGCTGCCATTACCACCAGCATTTGGATTGGTATTGGTGAAACCAGTTTCTGGTGTAAGTGTAGCGGTGTTAATGAGATTGCCGCTGGTTTGCGTGACGTCCGTCGCGTGAATGGTGAAAGTAACAGATGCGCCGGATGCAATGTTAAGTATATCGTTAATACTGCCAGTACCGCTGGTGATACTTTCACTCGTTCCTGCTGTACCAGTTACTGACCAACTGTCTGCAGAAATGCCGGCTGGTAAATTATCAACAAATGATGCGCCTGCAAGTGTGGAAGGACCTGAGTTTGTCACCGTAATCGTATAAGTGAGCGAATTGTTATTGCCCGGTACAACAGCGCCTATGGAACCAGTGATGCTGGAACCGCCATCGTTGTCGACCTTGCTAATAGTGATGTCACCTTGCGGCGTCATCGTTAACAAGCTGGTATCTGATTTATCTGCAGTGTTTGAATCAACGACACCAGTCGTGGTATCGCTAATATTGACAGTGTCAATCACATTGCTAGTAGCGGATGGATCAACAGTGCCTTGTAATGTTAACGTGAGGCTTTGTCCTGATGCCAATGATCCAGCCCACGATTCGTTTGGTGTTCCGCTTGAGCCTGGAATTGTGTTACCGGATGAAAATGCACTTAGCGAGTAAGCGCCATCAAAACTTGATGGCAGGATATCTCCCAGGTTAAAACTGGTAACGGTTGTTGGTCCATGGTTCGTAATAGTAATCGTATAAGTTTCTTCTGTTCCCGGAATAACGGTGCCACTGTGAGGAGCGATGGTCACGCCAAGATCTGTTACAGGCGTCACTGGGTTGTTGTGGGAGTAGCAGGAGTTTGAATAATTAGATTGTTGTTAAGACGGAGTGTTGAGGGTGGCGCCTAGAAGTTGCGTGTAAGTTGTTCCTTCGGGAATATACGTTGTTGGGAAGCCAGAGTTAATTGGGCCAGCGTTACCATAATTAAAACCAAGTGGTGAACTCGTACTTAATACACTTTCAACGTTGTCAGCAAATGTGGTGCCAGGGGCGACTAGTGTGTTTGGCAATGTAACAGTAGGATTGATAACTGAGCCGGTCGTTGTTGGTGATGGAGTAAAGGGGAAGAAAGTTTCAACGTTAGTTGCGCTAATCGGTGCGGGGTTGGTAGCGCTATATTGAGTGGCACCATCTAATGCGGCAGTCGTGGCATTCGCAATTGGTATGGCGTTGCCGGTGTTAACATCAGCTTGATGTATTTTGGGCAAGAACAATGTCGCCATTTATTTGGGCCGGGGCGTCGCCAACACTGTTAGCGGCGTACATGACACCGTGAGCTGGAATCGAAGCAGCAATCGCAGGTGTGCCAGCTGGAGCTACACCAGCTTGTACAGCATGGTGTAAAGACTGATTGATCGCTTGCACATCATGGGCTTGATTTTGACCGCCCTGATTCGCTTGATTCTGTTGATTATTAGCCTGTGTCTGGGTAGAGTTATCTACCGGTTTTCCAGCATTATTATTTACATTATTATTTCCCGACGTAGCCATTTGTTCCTCCCGCTCCTGCTATGTATGACAGTTCGACTATTTCTCCTTGATATTGCCGAGAAACGGTCAGTGGTGAGCTTTCTTATATGTTTAAATTATAGACGATGGCTGGTTAATTTGTGGCCATTATCAAAATAAATGATTAATTATTAATCAATGAGATGCACAAAAAGTGAACAATACCACCCGGGGAGGGTGTTTTTTGTGGTTAGATTTTGGTTGGAAAAAAGGAGAATCGGAAGGTGTGGTTAAAGGCCCCTGGCTGGCTTGCCACCCCTCATATACCGCGAAGCGGTGTATGAGGGGGCTCGAAATTATCTCTCTCTCAGTGCGTTTTCTTTAGCTTTGATGATTGGGGTTAAGAGGTAATCCAACACTGTGCGTTTACCTGTCAGAATATCCACGCTGGCCGTCATACCCGGAATAATATAGAGGGGGTTTTCTGGTGAGCGGAGATAATCTTTACTGGTCTTGATGCGGACCAGGTAGAAACTCTTTCCTTGCTGGTTTTTGATCGTGTCGGCACTGATTTCTTTGACGGTACCTTCAATACCACCATATATAGAGTAGTCATAGGCGGTGACTTTCACCAACGCAGTTTCACCTATGCGTATGAAACCAATTTGCGAAGGTTTAACTTCAGCTTCAACCAACAAGTTCTTTTCAATTGGAATCACACTCATGATTTCCTGGCCGGGTAGAACAACGCCACCAACGGTAGGAATGCGAATCTGCTTAACAATACCTTTGACTGGTGAACGAATAGTCGTACGGTCTAATCTATCTTGTAAGGCAATCATGGATGCTTCTAAAGTGGAGAGATCGCCACGTGCCGCATTTAACTCATCCAGTGAGTGCGAATAGAAATCATTGATTTGTGCTTTGAGTGCCAGGGCTTGTCTTTGCAAGTGGATAATATCAACTGCAGAAGCAGCACCCTGTTTTTCAATCGGTTGCGTCAATTGCAATTCTTTTTGCGCTAGCGAATAACTGTTTTGCATTTCAGACATTTGCTCTACGCGGTCTTGATACAATTGTTCTTCATTCTTTACCAGATTTGGATATTTTGTCCGCAAAGCAGGATCAATTTCGAATGGCTGTTTGTTGATTTCAGCACTCAGTCCGGCAATTTTGATTTGTAATGATGCGGCTTTTGATTTTGCTTCGTCAAGAGCAGAAACAAAACGGGTTGGATCCAGCACAACCAGTACTTGTCCCTGATCAACAATATCGTTTTCATGGACGGGGATATCTTTAATAATACCGCCTTCCATGTTTTGAATACTCTGGATGTGTGTCAGCGGTATGACTGTTGCTTCTGCTACCGTGACTTCTTCCAGTACGGCAAACTTAGCCCATACCAGAAATACCAGAATACATGCTAGTGAGACCCACAATATCCAGTGCGCAAAAGGCCGAGGCGCCGAAATGGAAAGCGGGGTGGATGTGGCTTGGATTTCCTTGATCTTGCCTCCAAGCTTGTTGGCCATCTCTTTCAATTTAGTTGTCTTTGGCATGGCTTTACACCTTTGGTATTGTAATTTTACCTTCTTGAAGAGCCTGTAAGATCTGATCCTTTGGTCCGTCTGCGATAACTTTGCCACTATCCATAACAACAACCCTGGTGACCAGAGATAAAAGTGATGGACGGTGTGTCATTAAAATCATGGTCTTATCTTTAATGAAGCTCGCCAATCTATCTTTGATCGCTGTTTCAGTATTGTTATCCATAGAATTGGTTGGTTCATCCAAAATCAGTATCGGTGGATCAAGCAAGACAGAGCGCGCGATAGCGATGACTTGGCGTTGACCGCCGGACAGGTTTCTACCGCCTTCATTAATGAAAGCTTCGTAGCTACCCAGTTTTGGTTTAACGAATTCTTCTATTCCTGAAATTTCAATCGCGCGCAGAATGTTTGCGTCTTCAACATTGGGAGCGCCGAGAGTGATGTTATCGTGTAGACTGCCGTGGAACAGGGTAATGTCTTGTGGGACATAACCAATATGTCGACGTAAATCATGCAAATCAAAATGTGTCTGGTCTACACCATCAAAATAAACAGAACCATCATTAGGTTGCAGTAATCCGAGCAGTATTTTTGCTACTGTCGTTTTACCGGAACCAATGCGACCAATAACAGCGATATGTTCACCTGGGTTAACTTTCAGGTTCAACTGAGAGATGACTGGTGAATGTTGACCAGGGAATTGGAAGGTCACGTCACGCAGTTCAATAGAACCTTTCAGGTTAGGAACATGCAACACTTGATGACCCGGTGGGCGATCAAGTGGAAGATTCATGACTCGGTTCAATGACTCAAGAGCATTTTTGCTGGCATGATAGCGAGTCAGCAATGCAGCAATTTGTGCCATTGGTGCGAGTGCGCGTCCAGTAAGAATAGTACAGGCGATCAATCCACCAAGTGTGAGTGTGCCATTTGAAATTTCATAGACACCGACAATGACGACCAGTACGGTAGACAACTGTTGTGTGAAGATAGAGAAGAACATACAGAGGTTGGCGATAAATCTTAATTTAATGCCAACCTGTGCGCCAAGGTTGGTAACCTGTTCCCACTTGTTTTGCATGACTGGTTCAGCACCGTAGGTTTTGACTGTTTCGATGCCGTTCAGTGTTTCAAACAAGATCGCTTCTTTTTCCGCGGAATAGCGGTTTGCGACTTTAGAGAATTCAACGAGCGGTTTTTGCAATACATACCCAAATATGATGATGATCGGCAGCATCAGTAGAGGAATAAACACGATGTCACCGCCAATCAATCCAACCACCAGAATGAATAAGAGAGAGAATGGCAAGTCAACGAGAACGGTGACGGTTGTCGACGTGATAAATTCTCTAACGCTGGCGAATGATTCGACCGTATTTGCAAACGCACCAATGGAGCGTGGACGGTCGGTCATCTTAATGCCCATGATTCTTTCCAGAATACCTGCCGACACTTGCAAGTCAACGAGTCGTCCGGCTTGATCAATGAAATAGCTACGCAATGTTCTCATAATCAAATCAAATACGAAGACGAGTACGATACCGCTAGCGAGTACCCATAAGGTGTCAAATATACGATTGGGAATAACGCGGTCATACACATTCATCGTAAAGAGTGGTACAGCGAGAGCGAATAAGTTAATGAGTAACGACGCCACCAATACTTCGCCATAAGCTGACCACAATCGATTGACTGAATTCCAGAACCAGTTTTTACCCGTTACGTCGACATCGATATGCTGACCTGAGGCAACGAAACGCACATCAGGTTCAACAAAGAATGCCTGCCCGCTGTAAACATTTTTTAATTCTTCGATTGAAACTTCTTCGCTTTCAGATTTTGGCGGATGAATAATTTTTGCCGTGCCATGCTCGGTGATGTCTGTCAGCAGACATGCATCATCGTTTTGTAACAACAATACGAGCGGCACAGGAAAGTGAAAGGGTTTATTCTTGAGTTGGAATTTCTTCAATCTCGCCTGCAGGTCTACATGCGCTGCTGCGCGTGGAAACAAATCAACAGGTAGACGGCTTTCAGTGAGAGGCAGACCACCAATCAGCACACCTTCAGGTGTTGGTCGTCCGAGTATTTTTGTGAGTTCTGCTAAGCAACCTAATAATTTATCGTTTGTCATTGTAGGCGCCTCAACTTCCTGTGGATAGGAACTTATTATTTTGCAGTTTATGTCGTGATACTGACATAAGTGCGTTTCATCATGTTTCTATTATAGCAATGGAAAATGTTTCTGGGTTAATTTTGCTTAAAATGAGCTTTAATGAATTGATTTATCACTGAAATATATTTTTTCGCGGTAATTTCGTTCACTATAATATAAAGATTTTTTATGAATGCTCTGTTCTTATTTGTTTCAAATAATCTATATTTGTTTTATTGGAGATCGATTATAGGGTGGTAATACTCTTTAATGCAATTGAGTGTAAAATATATATTAGATTGATTCGGAGTCACTTACATAACCATACCTCATCTACCTTTATGTTTCGACAGATGAGGCGTAATCACATCAGGAGGTGGGATCATGAAAAAGAAACTCATGAGTGTTGTGTTGGCTTGCGCTGTAATGGCAGGTCTCGCATTTTCAACAAGTGCTTCAGCTTACTGGCATCATGGTTGGGGCGGTGGTTGGCATGGCGGATATGGTGGATGGCATCATGGCTGGGGTGGTGGCGGTGTTAGAGTGTATTTTTGGCCCCGGATATTATGGACCTTATTACGGTGGTTACAATGGTCCTTACTATAACTATGGCTACAGACACTGTGGTTGGGTACCAGGCCATTATCGTTATGGTTACTATGTTCCTGGTCACAGAGCTTGCTGGTACTAATTCAAGAAGATTAGTATCAACCGAAATCGAGGTCGTGAGGACGCGCCATAGCAAAAGTAACATTTCTTTTCCATGGCGCGCCTTGCTTCCAGGCATAGGCGTAAGGCTGTGATGTATTGGGATTCACTTTTAATAATAAGGTGCCAATCCCAATGCCAGAAGTGTGAAGTGGTCTAGTGTCTTTGCTGTGACCGGAAGGCGCGGCATCAGATACGCGTACTGAATATGCATCAGATTCCATCCTGGGTTTATCCATCACGATCATGACATGTCCCCCGCGTTCATAACCTGATTGGCTTGTATTGCGGAATACTAATACATCGCCAGGTCGCAAATTACCTACATCATCCACTGCGTTCCAATAGTTCGCTGATTTGGAGCCAAGATCAGAAAAATAATGATAGTAATCATCCGAAGTCGGTTTTTCTGTGCCGCTCCAATTAACCAGACTGGAGTAAGCACGCGGGAATACAGTATTTATTATGTGGTCTACATAGCCAGAGCAATCTACTACATAAACGCCACGTTCAGAATCAATGCGCGTTCCACCTAATTGGTAACTGCTATATCGCAGTGAAGAAACAGCCTGGTAGATGGTATTCACCAGGCGTTGTTCATTTGGCTTCATCATGTAGGCGGGAAGATTGGATTCAATGGTTCTGCTTGAATTCAGCAATACATGCAGATTGGCGGCGGTGGATGGATTATGTTTTCTGGTCTGGTTTTTTTTTCTGGTTTTTTTTGTGGGTGATTTTTTTTGCGTAGCATGCGCAGTTTTTTTCTTGTGTGTGCTGGCGCTGGTTTTGACGCTTTTATGTTTAGAAGTATTGGCAGCGTAGACAGGTTGCGTGCAAAACATGAGGGCGAGCAAAAGCATCGCAGTCATCAGCAAAAATGTGATAACTGTGTTTCTTTGATATGTTTCTTCATGTAACACTCTCTTGTCCGCAATCGCTGCGGTATTTTTTGTTCTACGCATTTCTAGCGATCCTGTATAAAAAATAATGACAGGGATAGTCCCTAATCCAAGGGCGGTATTTTAACCTGAGTTGGCGCGAGTGTAGGACTCTTTTTTTATCCGATCTGTTCAAATGAAAAACATTTATAAAGATATTTTCATTAGTTGAGCAGATGAAGAGAGATTATTTCGATGTGTGCAACTATCGCACACGAAATACGCGAGTATATTTGTTCATTTTTTGTCGATAAGGGTGTTGTAGAATTGATAACGATTGCCGCCGTGGTTCTTTGCATCATACATAGCATGATCAGCATTCTTGAGTAAAGCATCGATATTATTGCCATCATTGGGATAAATACTGATGCCAATACTTGCGCTGATATCGATTTGAATGCCACTGATATGCATGGGCACAGCGATAGATTCACATATTTTCCTGGCAACCATTTCGATATTTTGCACTGAAGATATATCTTCAAGCATGATGACAAATTCATCCCCACCCATTCTGGCGATAAGATCACGCGAACGTATGGTTTTTTGTAGCTTTTCAATGACGAGTAACAATACTCTATCGCCGGTTTGATGTCCGTATTGATCATTGGCTTGTTTAAATTTATCGAGATCGATAAATAAAATACCGAGAGAATTTTTCGTGCGGTCAGCTTTGTTGAGCGCACTGGAAAGCTCATGATAAAAAAGCGTGGTATTGGCAACATGTGTTAAAGGATCATGAGTGGCAAGCACATCCAATTTGCTGTTGATCTCTGACATTTCAACCACTAATTCTTCATTTTCCAACTTCAAAGTCATGATGTCTCTGATCATGATATATGTTCTAAATGAAATAATAAGTAGAAAAACCAGATATGCCATCAAAGTGAAATCAAACAATTCGTAGATAATGTTTTTCTGCATGATCACACTCAATATGAGTGGCAAAATGGCAAGTAATAAAAACAACACAATAGAATCAAAAATAGCGGATAATAAAGGAACTGCGCCTGCAGTTACGCCGGCAATAATCAGAATGCAAAGAGTTTGTTGTGTGCTGCCCACTTGTGGAAAGATAACCAGACCAAGAAATCCCCAGGTCGCTCCGCCAAGTATGGCGCCGACAATATATAAATTTCGCCAGAAAGCGATGTGTTTTTCAGGTTTTTTTTGCTCCCGATATATTTTGTTTACAATCATTCGAAATAGCGTGACTAAAATAGCCGTGCTAAGCCAAAGGATTATAATAAGATTATTGCCTTCGTTGCGAACGCCAAAAAATACGATAGTTGAGCAAAATAACGATGCAAGTAACCCCGAACCTCCCTGTTTAAACACATGGTTAACCATGGAAAATTCTATGCGTTGATTCAACTCGGGAGATAAGTTGTTTAATTCATTCCGTTTTTTTAGTTTAAACAGAGCCATTATCGTGTCCCCTTTCTACTATATATTATACCATTTTAATGCAAGATGAGGTGGCCTTTGAACATGCTTGAAACTCTGCTGGGTTCATGCAAACTGGCAACCTTATCACATGGCTAACATCAGGAATATCAGGGAGATAATGTGAAAAGATTTATTGGCAAACTGACCCAATTGCTTGCTGAATTTATATCAGTCAGGGCTGAAAAAAATAAATGGCAGCGGTTATATCGCGAAGCTGAAACTCAAATTGCCAAATGGCAAAGTGTATATCGTGAGGCTGCACTCCAGATTGAAACCTATCAGCGTGAAAAATTAAGCTATGGCGAATTTAATCCGGAAGCATTGCATCATTATAAAAATCTGGCGAATTTGCAAGCGCGCACGATTAATGAAATTTTTACTGGATATTTACCTGCAAAGCATTTACAAGATCAACCGCTGGTTTCGATTATCATGCCGGTGTGGAATCGGGCAGAAATGTTGGCTGAGGCTGTTCGCAGTGTTTTAGCGCAAACCTATCAGCATTGGCAACTGATTATCGTTGATGATGGCAGCACAGATAATACCGCGCAAATATGTAAGGAATTTTTATCCGATCCACGCATTGAATATCATTTTCAGGAAAATGCCGGCGTTAGTACTGCGCGTAATCAGGGGTATTCATTAAGCAAAGGTGAATTCATCGCTTATCTTGATTCAGACAATCTGTGGTATCCATATACGTTAAGTGTTGTTGTTAGTGCGCTGGTTAATGATTCTGCGTGTGATGGCATTTATTTCGCCGAATTATGGCATGATTATGCGAATAATAATAAAGAGCACGTATATTTTCCCGAGCAGTTGCATTATGACGATGTGATCATACATGAAAGCAGTAAAGATGTGCGTGGTATAGATATTAATAGTTTTGTCCATCGCCGCAAGTTGTTCGAACAAGTAGGTGGTTTTGATGTCAGTCTTACTCGTTTGACCGATTATGAATTTACTTATCGCTGCTGGAAGCAGGCAAACATAAAATCTTTGCCATTATTGGGAACGTTTTATCGTTATCAATATGCTAGCAATAACGCCACGGCAAAAGAAAATTTTGCTTATAACTTTTATCAGGTGCGCGCACGGCATCAGCAAAAAATACAGCGCGATCCTCTGCGTGTGCTTTATCTGCTGGATCATTATCCGCAGGTCACGGAATCGTATGTTTACTCAGAGATTGAGTATATGCAACGCATGGGCGTGCATATAGAGATATGGTCCGAACATAAGCCAGTGACGCCGTTTGCAACAGATATTCCGATTTATCGTGGGACGTTGGCGGAAGCCGTTGCAGCTGCGAGACCAGATTTGGTGCATGGCCATTGGCTGGCTGCGTATCGTTTTGCGCATGAAATAGAGATGCTGGGTTTGTCTATGACTGTCCGTGCTCATGGATTTGACTTTTACCCGGAACATCTGCAAATGCTCAATGAATCCAAATCTGTTTATGCTATCTATGCTTTCCCACATTTTTATCAAAAATATTCCGGACAGGTACGCAAGATGAAAGCGATGACATCTTGTTTTAATCCGCAGCGTTATTTTCCAGGAAAAAATAAAAACAGAAAAATGGTGTTACGAGTAGCTGCGGGGTTGCCTACTAAAGATTTACATTTGTTTTTCCGCATTGCGCAAAAATGTCCAGAGCATCAATTTGTCATGGTTATTGCCCGCTGTAGACATGCGGACCGCCCACGTTTTGTTGATGAGTTGATTGAATACAATTTATCGTTAGGAAATCCCGTCGATTTGCGTATTAATCTGATGCCAGAAGATGTCGCTCCATTAATGCGTGAAGCAGGTATTTATTTGCATACACATTCCTTGCCGGGCGAAGAATGTTGGACCCCGTTAGGTATGTCAATATCTATTAGTGAAGCAATGGCGACGGGAGCGTATGTTCTCGGTCGCAGGGCGGATGAAATACAGGCGTACATTGGTAATGCTGGTGATTGTTATGCTAATGAAGATGAAGCTGCTGCGTTTGTTAATGCTACGTTAAATTGGACAGATGAGGAATGGCATGCGCGCAAGCAACGTTCGCTTGAACGTGCTTTCACATATTTTGTGGATGATCGTGTGTTGCCCGCGATTTATTATGATTGGTTAACGATGAAGTTTCTCGCGCAGCGAGCTGGTAAGTCGGAGAGTTTGGTTTCAGCGGCGTGAAAGAGAAATGTTATTTCTTCGACACAAAAGCATTATCTTTGATATAAAAGCGCAGAAGGCGTCGTGCCCAGTGTTTCGCGTAATCGACGCCTATGCGAGGTTTTTTAACGATGGTAAAGCGTTCGTTTTTTCCTGAATCGGCGATATAAAAATCATCGCTTAGCAAATCATGGCCATGCAAATGTTTGGTGATATGCATGGCTTTACACAGCAAGCCCGGTCCCTGTGTTTTGGCATCAATGTTTTTTACCGGCTCCAGCGCACGCAACAAGACTGCGGAAGCATGACCTTCTTTTTCAGTTACCACATTCATGCAGTTATAAATGCCGTAGATAAGATAAACATAGGAAAAACCGGGGGGACCGAACATGACTTGCGTACGTGGTGTTTTACCGCGTGCTGAATGCGCGGCAAGATCGTGTGGACCGAGATAGGCCTCTACTTCAACAATCTTTCCTATTTGTTCTTTACCATTGGAAATATGTACGAGGTATTTTCCCAATAATTCTTTGGCGACGGTGATAGTATCTCGATCATAAAATGAGCGTGGTAGTTTTTTCATACATTGCGCAGTCTATGTGAACATGCTTAAGACAGCATTAAAAATCTATTAAGAAAAGAAAAAATTAGTATTCGACTCAATTTTTTGACAGGGTTATATTTACCTTATCCAAAAAAAAGGAGTGAATAAGATGTTAAGTACCTGGAATGATTCTTCGTCAGATAGTGATGATTCAAGCAAAGCTAGTGATAGCGATTCAAGCAATGATTCAGCTTCAGATAGCAGCTCCAGTAAAAAAAAGAAAAAACAAGTGTCGGAAACAAGTGGTAGCTCATATGAGAATTCAAATTCAGCATCAAAAGATGCCTCACCTGAACCTTCTTCCCAGGAGTTAGATGATTCCGAAGAAGCTAGTGATTCTACTGCTTCATCTCAAGATGCACCTGCGCCAGTGTCCAAACCAGTGCCTGTTTCTGCTCCAGCCCCTGTACCAGAACAGGAAATTAAGCTTGAACTAATCAATTCACAGCCACCTCCGGCTGATGACGATGCAAGCGATTCCAATACAGACGATTCTACTTCTGAATCTGAAAAAATATATGCGGATCAGCCAGCGCCCGTAATAGAAGAAAAAATAGAGTTAACAGAAATGGTAGTGAATACCACAGAAGTTAGCAGGATTGATCGCAAAGGTGATTTGGTTTATCAATTTAAATCACTGTCGTTTGTTGAAATCGATGAAAAAATCGAGCGTTTTGAAGTATTGGATATCAATACGGTGAAAGCTACCGAAATTCAATTGACTGCGTTTGAAGCGATTGCAGTCAATGCGCGCTTATCGAGAGAAGAAAAATGCAAGCTGATGCATAAATTATTATTTGGTAAGAATTTTCATTTTCATCAGGATCGTCTTTTAAAAGCAGAAATCATGGCGCTTTTTATGGAAGAGCCGAAATGTTTGCAGGCTTTGTATTTTGAATTGCGTATGCATGTTGCCTTAACAGGTGATGTTGAATTAAATATTTGGAATAAATTAATTCAGGCAAGCACTAAAAACGGTCAGACGATTTTAGCGTTTTTGCTCAAAAACCTGCCCGCGCAAAAAGGTTATATGCTTAATTTTATTTCGTGCTGGATGTCTAATACCAATACTACTGGTGGCGTATATGCTACTTATGCAGGCTTGCGTGAGTTCATCGCCAAATCAGGGCTCAAACATTACGACGATGATATAAAAGATATTGTGCGTTTGCGCATAGATGCGATCAAATTATCGCAAAGTAGATTCACCGATGATAATACCGATGTGCGTAAATTTATGAAGCCAAGGCGATGCTTATTTTTTAGTTGTGTAAGCACGAATTCGCCACAATCAGTTTATAAGCTGGTGAAAACAAATAAAAATGCGGCAAAAACCGAGTTTACCGAAGCGGAAAACTTAGTGACTGAGCATATCAATAAAAAGCTGCAGAAAGATCCGGAACAGCGGATTGCATTTAATATGAAAGCTTGATGGCTATAAAAGTGGGGTGGATTGGCGGCTTTTCAGCTGTATAATCCACCAACACTAAATTGAGAGCGCAAAAATGGTTACTCAAGTTTTTCAATCACAAGATCCAAAATTATATGATTTGGTAACAAAGGCTAAAAGATACAGCGACTTACAAAAGAGTATTTCATTCAATGACAGCAGGGCCATACAGGTAAAATACAATTACGAAGAGGGTCTTAGGGAATATGATCAAGCGATGAGAGAAAGATGTGGTCGTCCTCCCAAAAACCCAAAGCATTATCATCCAATGGTAACTGCAGAGTCTGTGAAATCGATTGTAGAATCATGTGAAAGAGAAGTTGAGTATCTACACAAAGAAGCCTCTGCCCTTTCACAAGAGCTATATTCATCTGGTTTGTCGTATGAAAAAATCAGAGACTATGGCAGCGACAATTATGTATTAATTAGTGTAGAAGCAGAAGCCCAACTTAAATTGCGTCAGCAAGAAGAAGAGGCACGCGCGGCGGCAGAAGCGAACAGACAAAAATTTTGGGATTTTAGTAAGAGATTCTTTCTTAAGTATGACAATACCTGGTTTGCCAGAAGCAAGATGCGCCAGAAATTACTTGATAATGAAATTACCAACATTGATCAGGTAATGACATTCTCTGAGAATAATCCTTCTTCTAAAAGAACAGCAGAGGTTTTAACGGAAATGGGGTTAGTGGTCGCTCCATCCAAGATGAAGCTGTAAAATTTTCGATTACGCTGGTGGATTACGGCAAAAAGCGCCTAATCCACCCTACAGCTTCGTTCATGCTTGGTGTATGTAGGGTGGATTAGGCGCTTTTTGCCGTAATCCACCAGATAGTTTATGCCGCAATCACTTCCGGCTGCCCAGAAATCGCCGCATCCAACTCTTCACATGCGCGTTCATTCACCAGCGGAATTAAATCCTGATAAATCGTCGCAAGATTCAGCATAGGAATTAACTGCTGAAACGCCATCAGCGTTTCAATATCATCATTCACCATAGCAGCCGCAGAATCTGCCTCTAATTTATAAAAACGTTGTGTACGTGCATGCCGGAAAGATTCATAGCGTTCCAGTGCAACGTTTATATTCCTGGATGTTGCTGTAAACATCTACTAAGAACATACGCATCTTCTATCGCTAAATTAGCGCCTTGCCCTAATATTGGACCAAATCCGTGAGCAGCATCGCCGATCAATGTGCAGCGCGATCCAGACCATGAAGCTTGCGGTGGCAATGCATAAATCGGTAAATGAAAACGCTGCGCACCGCCAGGAGCATTAATAATTTTTTCAATAACAGGATGCCAGCCCGTGCAAATATCTTGTAACTGCGTCAAGCCACTACCTTCTGGCACAAATTCATCGGTAGTCATTTTTACCGGTAAATACCACATGAATTTGCCGCCGTATGCAGGCCACGCTATACATGTTTTGCCAACACCAATCGCGACAAATGTTTCGTCAGTCAACAGTTCCGGCACGTCTTCCTGATTAATAATACCGCCCCACCAACAATAATTGGTATATTCCAGCGGACCATTATTAATATTTTTACGAACAACAGAATGAATACCATCGGCGCCAATCACAAGATCTGCGCTGTCACTGGTATTATCCGCGAATAATACTTCAGCTTTATCCGCATGAATTTTTATATCAACGCATTGTTTGCCTAACGTGAGTGTATTGTCAGATAATGCTGCCGCCAGATTCTGTTGTAACAGACTGCGATCAACTGGCAGAATTTCTCCATCCATTAAGGAATAAAATGCAGCGTAATCTTCGCTGAAAATAGTGTTCCCTTCGGTGCCTACAATGCGGCAGCGTTTGATGGGGAGCTGATAGGGTGTGACGCATGCTGATAATCCAAGCCATTCCAGATAGCGCATGCCATGTGGCCATAATAATAATCCGCCACCAATGTTGCGCAGTTTTTTGTTTTTTCATAAATTTTTACTTCAATACCAGCGCGTTGACAAGCTAACGCAAAGGTTAAACCGGAGACGCCGGCACCTATAATAATAATTTTCATTATATAAATTTACTCTATTTAATAGTTATAATCAGAGATCAGGAGTATCGAGGCAAGCTTCATAATCGCCGACTGTTGTTGTGATGTATGCTGCACCAGTAATATATCCAGTTACCAATATTAATCGGGCTATCCGCGCTGACTTGATAATATTTCGTATACGCATCAACTAACGGATTATCACGATCTAACGAATTCATGCCGTTAACCAGTTTGCAGGAAACGCAGCCGGGCTGATATGTCTGGTTGAAATCATATTCCAGACGCCATTCATTGTTAGTTTCAGGAGATTGGTAATAAGTCTGATAATTAACAAGCTGATCGGTAGCAGTGGAATAGTTGAATACTTTAAATCGCGGAATTATTGAATAAAGGACTGATGGATGTTGTGGATGCGACAGGAATATTGTTTACAACGTGGAACCAGTCCAGATGTAAATGTCCGGCGATAATGCCGGCAATCGTATTGCGATGATCATATAATTCCTGCTGGAAACTTTCGCTGTATTCATTGCGCCAGTATTTTTGTGTTTGATAGGGATCGCTTTTGCTTGAATTGGCTGCATCAACAATATCTGGTATATGCATAAAAATCAGCACTCTCTCATGGGTTCGTTGCGCGGAGGCGAGAGTGTCATGTAAAAATTGTAATTCTTCTTTCGCAGTTTCCTGATAATTACCACCTTCAGCGGATTTGGAAAATACGGTCGAATTAAGACCAACAAGCAGCAGGTTTTCCGTTCCTGGCGCTTTCACTGCGTAATAACCAGCATGTTTGAATTGCGACTGAAAAGCTGCCTGGTTTTTTTTGGTTCGAATCAGAGATGACCAGTTTGCTGGCGAGATCTTGCGAGAATAATGACAAATCATCCAGATTATAATCGCCAGAATAAGAATCGTTATTTCCCATGACAGAATAAACGTCCACGCTGGGAAAAGTATGCTCAAGTTGGCTGGTCAGGAATTTGAAGGTTTTATTAACGAACGATTGATAGCCGGCCGTGGTTTTATTGCTGGCATACTCGATAATACAAGTCTTGATAATGATGACCGAGAAAATCGCCGTTAATCAGCACAAAGCGTAAATTATTTGTGGCTTCAGCACGCTTTTTTATCCCATCCAGAGCGAATTCCAGAAATTGATAACTGGAATCGTGCCCTGGCGCAGAATACTCGTGCATCCTCGGCCAGAATTTCATTCCAGCGTGATGCTGGGACACTGCTCAATGTGTCAATTAATTTACAGGGAGAGGTATCACCACAATACTGGAAGGGGTCGAAATGAATGTCTGAAATGGCAAGAAAATTGACAGTTTCGTTATCAGCAAAAGCAGTTGGTGAAAGAAAGCACAACGGCAACAGCGCTTGCATGGCATAACGTATGAATTTTTTGTGCATATCAGATCATTTCTCCCGGAATTGTAAAAAACCTAGGTTATTTTAATAAAAATGCTGCGATTTGGATATAGCAGAAAGCGGGGTCAAGTGCTCATTTCCTCTTCCACTAACAAGCTGGAAGAGGAAATCGAGCACTTGACCCCGTCTTTCTTGATTAAATCAGCGAACAGTGATTGCTTTTAGCCTGTGGGTCGGAAAGCTTGGCTGTCAGGCTGCGGCTTTCGAGTTTTGGCGTACTTTTCAGTATAGTGCACTTCTTTGCTAGCAACGACGACGCAAACCAGGTCGAGCTTATGTTTAACAACCCTGTGTGCGGAAACTTCCATTTTCGGAAATTCAATACTTTCCGGTAAAGTCACCTTTTCTTCAGTGCCTTCGCGTACCACATTATCTGGAGCTTCTACTTCAAAAATTAAGCTGACCGGTTGTTCACGCGAAAAAACAAATAAATCTTTGCGAGTATTTTTGCTGGAAAATCGGTTTTCTTCTTTTACGAATGATGTAATGGGTTGTCCATTTTTCATATAATCATGCATGGCATGACGTACGGCAAAAATTGGATCAGTAAATACCAGCGCAGAATTAAGCGCACCATAGATCATGAATGTCTGGTCACGAGTAATCTGTGTTTTTAAAATAGTATCTGGATAAGCAACTTCTACATAAGCTTTGTGCATAATGGCTAAATAATATCGCATTCTCTCTCCTTGAAATTAGTTTACCCGTATCCGCTACGGGATTTAGTGATAACATCGCATCCAGTATTTTATATCATGAATGATCACAATAAATAATAAGGAGAATGTATGTCATTATCAGGCGCATCACCCAGAGAATTAAAATTAAACCTCGTAGAACTAAAAGAACAACATCCATTCAATGTGAAAGGCGATATTATTTTTGTGATGGGAGGTCCTGGTGGTGGCAAACGCACACATTGTGAACGCCTCGCGGAAGCAAGCGGTTATGTGCATATATCCACGAGTGAATTAGTAAAAAATATTTTGCTAGGTGCGCCTGCTTCAGCGGATGAAGCACCTGAAGTTAAAGCTGTCAGAGAAGCGGTCAGGAAAAAAGAATTATTAGACGATCAAATGATTATTGATCTGTTGAAATGCGAAATGGCGAATTATCCGCGCGCGGCTGGATTTTTAATTGACGGCGGCCCGCGTACCATGACGCAGTTATGCTTGTTTGAAGCGCAAATCAAGCCATGTAGTAAAGTGTTGTTTTTCAATACGCCAGAAGAAAAGATGCGTGAACGCGTGCTACATCGTAACAATACAGATGATTCAGCGGCTGCATTTGAAAAAAGCTTACGCGTATTTAAAGACTCAACCATACCTGTGATACAACATTTGTATCAAACCAAAAGTGCGGTATTTCATCAGATTGATGCGTCAGGCGATCTGGATGCTGTCAGCAAGCTAGTCGATGAAGTGATGAAGGCAAACCCAATTCGGCAAGTGGGTTCTTATGAATTTTTGAAATTGTATCTCAGTTATGGCAATTTTTATGATGTCGTAGAAGAGTTACAAAAACGCTATGGCGGTGCAAGTGATTTTCAAATCATGCTGGCGTATGCGCCTATGTTTTACATTATTCAAAATCGTGACAGTGTAAAAAAATTGTTAAGCGCAAATACGACGACAGGTTATCAAAATCATAATTTTGAAGTGGCGGCTGGACACAGGTTGAATATTAACGGCGTGCAAGCCTGGCAAAACAAATCAGGCGATGAAAAAAATCCAATTTGGGATAATATTCACAGAGGTTTGGCAAAAAGCGTCGGTAACAAAGAGTTGCTTACTGCACTGGTGCGTAAACATATTCCCAAATTTCTGGCCAAAAAGACTTTTGATCTGGATATCTCTTTCGAAGATTTTATGCTGGATTTCTGGTGCGAATACATGTTCGGCGATAAAGTGAACGCGCATGAATACAGTGAAATGCGCAAAAAAATGTTGGGCGCACTTTCATATTCATATTATAGCAATAAATGGAAAAGCATTCCTTACGTGGGAAATCTTACCTGCCGTATCTATGGTTACATGAAAAGCGCTGAATTCAGGCAAGTAGATGCAGACTTAAAGCGTTTTATCGAGCAAGCTTGCGCGGACAAGAATGGGTTGATTTATCGTTTCAAAGAAGCATTACTGCAATCAGATACATTTCCACGTGAATTAGTCGATGAAGCAGTATTGGATAATGCGTTTGATTTTGTGCTGGTGTTCGATTTTATTCACAACGCAATGTATGAAACGTTAGCGGAAATTTTGCGGCGTAATATTGATTCAACTGAACAGCGCAAACGTGTATTTCCGCAGGGCACAGTGAATGCGTACTTATTTCCATTCCGTGCGCGCATACCACAATCTGATCTTGAATTGCCGAATGGATCAGTGATTAAAGCTGGCATTCCAGCATACATTAATCTGGTTAAATCAGCGCTATATAATTCATTTGGTCCACGTGCTTGCATTGGTACTGCTGTGACAGATTGGGTCAAAGATGAAATCTGGCGTTGTCTGGAAAACGTACAATTCCGCATTGCGAATGTCAGCTATCCGCAAGATCGAGAAAGAATATCGCACAATCGCGATGTGCCTATTTCTCCGCAGCGCTACGAAGTGGTACAGAGTCCATTATTAAAAGCATCGCCTGAGCGTTATGAAATTGAACGAAAATATCCGCGCGATTACCTGCAGAAAATATTGCCGCATTATCAATTCAAAGGATTGACATGAGTTTTATGATGTATTAAAAACATATGAAAATCTGGAATTAACGAATTTTATCGTCGACGATTTTGTGCAGGCGATTAAAAAGCAGAAATTAAATGTGAAAAACTTGCGTATTGTTACCGTGGAAATGCGCGGTATCGCTATTGCTGCGATGGTTGCGCATGAATTGGGTGTTCCACTCATCCATATTCGTAAACCTGGCAAAATTCCTGGGCCCGGTGTTCAACGAAGAATACGGCAATGCTTATACCGAAAAAGAAACCCTGGAAATTTCCGCTGAAAGTGATTTGCGTGATCGTGATGTTGTGCTGATTGATGATGGCATCGCTAGCGGCGGTACTGCTTTAGCGGCCCTGCGTCTGATTAATAGAATGGGCGGCAATACAAAATTAGTTGAAGCCATGATTAATCATAAATACAAACAAAAGCCTGAAGAATTGCATCAATACAATGTTCATACCGCATTTGATTTTGAAAATAAAGCGCCTGCACCGCAAGTAAAATTACCTGTATCACTGAGTTTATTTAAACCCGCGCCTAAGCCGACATTCGCAGACAAGAAAGTTATTTTTGTCACTGGCGGCCCAGGCAGTGGTAAAGGAACGCATTGTCAGATTATGGTGAAAAATGAAGGCTATTATCACATTTCAACTGGAGATTTAATGCGAGCCATGAGTAAGACGGATCCAATTCTGGCTGATAAAGTTAGTCGCGGTGAATTTCTGAGTGATGAATTTATTATTGATATCGTCAAAAAAGAAATGCTGAAACATCCAGAAGCGAAAGGTTTTCTCATCGATGGCTGTCCGCGTACGCTGGAACAGGGTGAGTTATTTGCCAAGATGATTAAACCATGTGATTTGCTATTGTTTTTTGATACGACGCCGGAAATCATGACGCAACGTATGTTGCATCGCGCGCAAATAGAACATAGAACAGATGATAATCCAGAAACAATCGCGCGCAGGCTGCAGACTTATAAGGATAAAACTATGCCGGTGATTGAGCATTTACAAAAAACCCGCGCGGACGCTTTTAAGCATATAAATGCTTCGGTGGACAGGGAAAGTATTGCTAAACAGGTGGCAGAGGCGATAGCGGAAAAACCGATCATCGGTAGGATGTTGAAATAAAAGAGAAAATATACCTGAATAACTGCGGCTGCTTATGCGATAATAATAAGATAGGAGATGATAATGCCAAAGCAGCTGCATTTTTTCATCCTCGACGATGATGAGGCGGACCTGGAGCAGTATTCTAATCTGTTAACAGAGGCTGGCCATCGCGTTACTATTTCCAAATCAAATCCTGAAGCTTTAACCAAAATTATAGAAATGCATCCCGACTGCATTATCTCCGATCTGCAACTTCCTGGCATGGATATCATGGGATTATTTCAAAATATCCGTAATAACTATAATATTGCTCAACCCAAGTTTATTATTATCACTAACAAACAATTTGATTATGATAAACGACGCGCGCTGGAGCTGGGCGTAGATGGTTATCTGCTTAAGCCTATTAATGCTGAAACATTTGTGAATGAAATACTTGATATCGTTTCCGCAAAAATGGAAATACAATTTTTTGGATGCAGAGGCACGTTGCCAGTTCCGGGACAGAAATCAATTCGTTACGGAGGCAATACCAACTGCGTAACATTCCGTTTTACCAATAAAGAATTTTTCATCTTTGATGCTGGATCGGGCATTAAGGAATTGTCGAACTTATTTAATCAAAGAAAATAAATTTCCAGTATCGGCAAAAATATTTATTTCTCACCCGCATTATGACCATATCAATGGTATTCCCTATTTTGTGCCTTTATACATGCAGGGCAATGAATTTGAAGTGCTGGGTGCCAACGATGGTGATATCACCGTAGATAAATTGATTTCCAATCAGATGGACAGTGTCTATTTTCCAGTAACGACAAAAGAATTCGCGGCCACAATTAACTTACCGTAATTTAGCTGAAGAAGAATTCGACATAGGTGAATTGCATATCAAAACTATATTTTTGAATCATCCAGGCAAATGTCTGGGTTATCGCATTCAATATAAGAATAAATCATTCTGTTATGTCACAGACAATGAATTAATCTACGCTGATGCGCCACACTATGATGAAAATGAAGTAGAGCAGATTGGTAGAGTTTATCGCTAATGCAAACGTGTTGATAATTGATTCGACTTACACAGAAGAAGAATACCAGAAGAAAGTTGGCTGGGGACATTCGTCGGTGAATAAAGTGGTTGAGTTGGCGGACAGAGCTAGAGTGAAATTGCTTTGTCTTTATCATCATGATCCTGATCAGACGGATGATGATATTGATAAGAAATTGGCTGACGCGCGAACCATGTTGCGAGAACGCAATTCTGGTACTATATGCATCGCCCCTTGTGAAGGTGACATTATCTCCATCTAACTGTTTTTCACTTCCTTTCTGGATTAAACTAATATCTTCCTCATTTAACAAGGATGTTCCTATGAAGAAAATATCATGGTGTTTGTGCGTTGCCCTCAATTGTATGGCTATCTCTGCTATTGCTACACCTGATAATCAAAGCAGTATTCAAATTCATAGCACTAAAACATTCCAGGTTGCGGTTAGAGGGTCGAATATTCTGGATCTTAGTGAGTTGGTGAAAACAGGTAAAAAAATTGGTATCCGTCATCCAGTCTCTGGCGTGGTGACGCATACGGGCGATGGTAAGTTTCTCAAGCGCAATGGTTTTTATTATCAAAATGATTCCCGTTTGTTGGGATTTTCTATTCCGACGGGATTGACGGAAGATAACTGTACCTTAATGGATGTGAAAGCCTCAGGCGAGGAAATGGAAGCCAAAGCCACAGGCGTCATTAAAATGAATGTTAATTTGAGTTCAACGTCAGCTGCTCCTACCGATCCATTCGATGAAAAAAATCCAAAATCGTATAACTGGAGAACAGCGGCAAATATTTTTGATGACAATGGTGTCGTGCATACCATGTCGGAATTTTATGTTAAAAGCAAAAATAATGAATGGATTGTACATATAAAAGTAGATGGTTTGTATCTGACGCGCGGTTTTATGAAATTTAGCGCAAGTGGTGATTTGACTTCTGTGAATGATCTTGACGATGTTATTTTTACACCAGCAGGGCGCTCAGAAGAGCAGCATGTTAAGTTTGATTTTACTGGTACGACGCAATACAACAGTAGTCATACTTCGAGGGATATGAAATTTGATGGTTATCCACGCGGTGATTTTGTTGAAGAACAAGTGGATCCGAATGGGTATATTTCAGCGGATTATACTAACGGCCAGACCGTCACATTTAGCAAGATCGCAGTATATTTATAGAATCTGACTAACGTTATGGATTGCTTCGCGAAAAGCGCTCGCAATGACGATTTTTTATACCGTCATTGCGAGCGCTTTTCGCGAAGCAATCCAGTTTTTAACAGAAATTTGTTATTGCCCTTTTTGCACAATATCTGCAATTGCCTGCCTGCATATATGGCAAAAATTCTCATACCTATCCATCACGCAATTCCATCCCGGCTTATGACTCCGCCCCTTGGAACTACTTGAATCGGCATAACCACCAAAATACGCCCCATACACCGGCGGATAATCTTTCCAAATTTGATCTGGTGTCGGCAACAAAGTATCTTTATCAACAAATTTATTCCATTTCAAACTTTCATAACGCTCATCAAGCAGAAAAGTAATATTTTGCGACCAGGGTTCATTTATATCCGGCGCAAATTCCAACTCCGTACGACCACCACCAACATATTCCTCATTCAAACCAAAAAAATGGCCGAATTCATGCAATAAAAGATACGTGAAAGAAGAAGTATTAGCCGCAGGAACAGCAGTAAATGCCATGTAATTGCCAACACCCCAGTAGTTGCCGCTATTGATGAGAACGATGGGATAATCATATGGTGCAGACGCTAATCCATGGCGAAATTTATCTTCGCGCGTAGGATAAACAATATCGTACCAGCGACCAAAATTATCCCAGTATGGATAATACAATCCGAGAAACGAATCACGTTCAGGTATAGGCAAGCCAAGATCTTGCGGATTGCCCAGGTGTTTGTTAGATGCGTGAAAAACCCCGTAAAAACTTATGTTTTCAACCGCGGGAAATTTTGTCTTTTGTAACGCGCGCACGGTTTTAGCTGCATGTTCCCAGAAAGTATTTTTTTCATTTTCTGCATATCCTTCCGCGTAAATATTCACGCGTACAGCAGGCGTTTTACTCGCCAACGCTAATTCTCTGATTTCAACATCATTCGCAACATTTTCTTTTGAAAATTCCTCAGCACGCAACTCTTGCGACAATACTTTTTCCATATTGCCTGACTGCGGATTTTCCGCATAAAGTTCGAATGTTACGTGTTTGTCTGGTAAGGGAAAGCGTAGCGTAATCGCGCGCGTCAACTTGCGATATTCTTTACCGGTACCAATGGACGAATAAGACACGGCTTGTCCGGATTCTTTATCACGTAAAATACCGATATAACTGCCAAAACTTGGTTTATCTTTGCTACGTTCAATCAATGTTGGCGTACCAGATGGTTCTATCACCATTTGGCTGATCGTGTAAGTTTCTCCATTCTCTGCCCAGTCAACTTGCACACGTAACACGTCTATGCCTGTTTCATGTGTCCTTAACTTTAAATGCGCGATATCAGTTTTTTCTGTCGTAGGATAATAGCTATCTTTAGGTACTTTTTGCGGGTCCCAGTAAGGATGAGCAAAAACAGATTGTTGAAAAAAGAAAAAAAAGCAGAAAATTGAGAAAATCGTTAACCGCATGATGCCTCCTTGATCATTATTTTCAAGTATCTTAATTGTAATCAAGTCTTTTTGATACATTGATTTGCATAGTGAGTGGTGATAATTTAAGCGCGCTTAAGGATAACAAATATAAATAAGGAATTAACGCATGATGCGAATAGATATTGAAGCGCAGGAGACGGGATATATTGGCCACAGTGAATTAATCTATTTCATGCAGGCCCTTGGTTATAAATCGTGTGATGCTGGTATCTGTTATGGATTTGCATGTACAGCTTTGCAGGCATTACTGCTGCATGAAAGAAGCAAATTCAATAGCCGCTTGAAATGGATGAATTATATTTATAATGCCGCATATAAAGTATATGAGATGGCGGAATCATCAGGCGGCCTGGATCCTGATAAACAATTTGATTTACATCTAAAACTCTTATTGGAACAAATTAGCCAGGGAAAAATTCTTGTTCCAGACTACGACAAAGCAATTGTCGCTGAAATCCCCGCGTTTTGTGAAAGTATAGAGATGCACTTTCAACCGGAATTATTTCCGGATTGGTTTGCGCCTGGAAAAGCACCTCTTTCACAAAGTGTTAGAACCACGCTTCCTCTCATGCTGCCGGATAAGCTGCGAACTGGTTATCCAGATGGAGATAAGCTGTATAGTCATTACCAAAGTCATGTTGTTGGATCAGGTGTTTTTACTGGTGTTTATTCTGTTGAGGAAATAGAAGCGTGCTTGACAATATTTCATGGCATTATTAAAAAAACGCAGGCAAATGTAGTATTACTTCTTTGCAGTGTCAGTCATGCAATGGCGATTGGCTATGATTTTTATAAGCAAAGATGGCTGCATGCGGATGTCTGTAATATGCCTATTAAAGAAAAAAGCAGTCCTAACGATATTGCCACAACTATAAATTGGTATTTTACGGATGCTGGTAAATCAGCAATATTTTCTACACAACTATTCGGTCTGGATAAGAAACTGGTTGAAGAAATTTATTTAGAATGGCGAGATCACAGCCGTATGCAAACGATACATGCCATTACAAGGGATAAAACCATTTTAACAGATTGGAATCAGGCTACATGGTTACATGTAGCGGCACAAAACAATGATATAGAGACAGTCGATAAATTACTTGAAGTGTGGGCAATTCCTTATACGGATAAGCAAACTTATGATGGCAAAACCCCTATGCTTTTTGCCGCAGAAGAAGGGCATGGAGCAGTTGTTGCAAAGCTTTTAGGTGGCGGCGCAGATCCGCATATTGGAGATGAGGCGGCATTGTATGTTGCAATCAAACGTAAGCACGTAGAGATGACAAGAGCATTACTTGCTGGTGGTGCTTCTGTGAATAGAATAAGTACGAGTGATCATTTAAGCCCGCTTGGGATGGCTATTCAAGCAGAAGATCCAGACATGATTAAACTATTGCTGGATCATGGTGCTGAAATTAATAATTACAACGAAGCTCCAGTGCCGCTGATGCAAGCGATAAAAACAGACAACATGGCTGTTGTGCGTGCATTAATGTCCTATGCTCCATCAGTTACCGTTGAGCATCTGGATTTACGTCATCATAAAATCGGGACTATCCACACCCTCTTGAAGAAATTTTATTTTCTGCAGAAACAATTAAATTATAGGAATAATGAGCGTCATTATACAGAAGCTTGTTTTAAAGCCATTTGCAAAATACACAGTATAGCATTGGATAATAATATCAGAGTCATTAAGCGAGCAATAAAAAACTTCAAGACAATTGAAAGGCTGGAAAAATTAATCGAAGCATTTGAACCATCTTCTGTGCGGCAAGAAAAAGCTATGCAAGCATTTCTGCCAATATTTAATGCGGCATACAATCGCTTTTGTGCATTTCCTTTTGACGATGGTTGGTTATCTATGCTGCAAAATCAAGTGGATACATTTATACATGCACGCACTAGCAAAATAGAGCATACCTTATTTGCGAAACGAAAACATGGATATGATGATGCAAATGAAAACGAAACCACTAATACAAAAAAATATAAACATGATTCTTGACAGCATATGGAAGTGTTCTTAAAGTTACGACGCTGGATATAAATAGTAAAAAATGGAACGGGAGTTGAAATATGCGATTTTTTGTAACTTATTGTGCGATGGATCAACAGCTGGCAAATCCGCTTTGGCATGCTTGTCTGGTTTTATCTTATTGGCCGGGCCCAGAGGAAAAAATAGAAGTCACTAATTCCTGGGGTTTTTACGCTGCGCCAATGGCAAACCCAAATTCCAACATTAATAAAATTAAAAAGAAATTTGGATTCGTTTTTGACTTTAAAGGTAATTATGGTCACCTGATGAAAGAAGAAGTGCGTTTTCTCGACTTGGGATATGGATTATGCGGCGTCACTTTCGAAATTTCTCTTGAGCAATTCATGGATTTGAAGAAACGCTGCGCTGATCGTATGGCGATCGAAAATCAGGCCATTCAGGAAGCGAAAGAACGCTTGTCAAAAAAGGGAGTTGTACCTACTTCCATCGATATATTTCATGAAGAACAGCGTTGTGCCCTGCAAGAAAATCGCGAAAGCCGATTGGGTGAATTTGGATTCAATTATTCCATCAAAAAGGGATTTCAAGATTCAAATACCTGTAAAACTGGCGCATTACAATTATTGCGTGATATTGGCATTGATAAAGAACAAATCGACAATCTTGTTCCCAGCAGTCGCTATGTGGCATTTCCAAGAGTGGGTGGTGGTCAATTGGAGCAATTTCATTTGCATAGCACTGGGCCGTTGCAGAAACATACTTCCAATCGTACTGGTAAGATCAATTTTTTCCGCGTGTGGGACGTCGAAGGCACAAAAGTTAAAAGAACAAAAGTTTACTGGACATTTCCGCCACAAAATATCATTAGCGAAGATGCTGAATTGAGCACGTACTTCACTATTTCACCGAAATATGCTGCGCAAAGTAAAAGAATGATTCGTCAGTTGCAAAGTATTGAGCATGAAATACGAAATGCCAGTTTACCCGCTGAACTTGACGCGCAACGTTTGCAAATGGCACAGCAAATCTGCGATCTATATTACGGCTTCTCCACACTAAACAGTGTGTCTACAGCAGATGTTATTGAAGCCAAAATCACTGCCGCAGAGAGGTTTTTGAATTCACTCTATACGATGATTAATGATTCTGATGTAGATGCTGGTGTTGTAGCTATGCAGTTGCCGGTAGAAGTGAAGAAAAAGATTTGCGAAATAATGGGGCAACATTTCTTGTCTGCGACATTAACTCTTAGCGCTAGTCCGTAATGATTTTATAGTCAGTGCCTGCTACCGTGTCATGGCACGGTGGCTGCTGGCTTTCCTCTGATTTGTCTTGCTATTGCTCTGGTTATTATTTATCCTCGCGCGTGATGATTTGCCTGCTATATAGCTAGGTATTCATCTTTTCATTGGATTTTCATACATGGAGTTTTCTTATGCTTTTCAAAAAAATCGCTCTTATGAGCGTTTTATCTGCTTTTTCTTTACCAATCATCGCGAATGCAGCTTCCATAGATTTGATCAATAATACAGATTATTACGGCACGGCAAAGGTAAGTATCTTTTGCTCGACGATGGCTGGTAATAATGGCGTCATCAAGCCGCATAATAAACTTACTATTTCACAAGATGCGCTGAACTTTGCTTGCCCCGGTACTTGTGAAGCACAAGTTTATGTGACGAAAGACTGCTCTGGAAAAGCCATTGCAAAAGCAAAGCTGGATAATAAAAAAGGTATTTTAGAAATTCATAATCTGGATGAGCAACGGTTCCATATTTCTGGTGGTGGTACTAGCGCTACTATCGATCCAGTAGCAAGCACCTTTATGAATTGGTTGGAAAAGATTTTCTAATTCACAGCAGTGTTGAACGGAGATACCTCTCCCCTTGAGGGAGAGGTCGCTCGAAGAGCGGGTGAGGGGTAATAAAAATTAATCATTGTTCTACTTGATAAGTACCGCTAGCCAAACCATATTCATTGTCATTGTCTATATACAATGTGTTATGCGCGCCGAATTTGCAGATAGCCGTATTCAAGCCATTTTCATTTAAATGCAAATTGCTGCAACTGGAATCCCCTCCATCCACAGTTATTCCGGCCCCTCCGCTTTGAACATTTATTTGAATGTAATAAGTTTCGCTAGTAGCGTTGTAAACCATTTTTGCTTTTTCACCACTCTTGAATGCCCAGCTAATGGGAGAAAAAGCAGCGTGCTTGATATTGGTTGTAGCGGCATTGCAAGCGTTAGCAAAAATTATCGTACCGAGGAATAAGCAGGAGTAAATGGCTTTCATGTGATTCACTCTCAAGTAGACTAGTCCATTATGGTGAAAACATTGGTGTGATGCGTAAGATCAAACCACACGCTCAATATTTCTAATGCTGGTTTGGCTGGCTTATGAGCGCTTGATATACCCCAGCGCGCGAACACTTGCTCGAGAATTTTATCCGCATTGTTTTTGATAAACTCTGCTGATTCTCCAAGCGTGTTGTTCTGCACCAGCGGTATAAAAATGACAGTGCCATTCGCACGAATATCTTCGAGACTAATTTGTTTGAGCAACTCTTGCATTTCTGGTGGCATACTTGCAAATACCTTGGCGTTCGCAAGCCATTGCTCGAATTCGGGCTTTGCTCTTAATATGACGGCGGAACGGTTTATCATTTTTAGCATGATTGACCTGCTTTATGTCACATCATAAATGTGAGTATGAAACTCAACCGTAAAAAATTCATTGAAACGTTCGTAGCTAAGATCTTTAGGCCATCCTCTTTCATCTTTACACCAAAGCGTTAGCGAATTACGAAACAATTCAAGATAGTGTTCTTTAATGAAATTGATGCAATCTTCGGGATTATTGATCCATGGAATGAGGTAGAGCAGACTTTCTTCATCGAGATGCTTAAATGCTTCTTCATCAGGCACGACTTCAAAGAATTTGAATGTTTCGCGAAGCCAGTTTTCAAAAGCTTTTTTCGGCACAATCGCAATGATTAATCCATTTACTTGTTCAGACATAGTTCTCTCTATTCGGGTCTAGCCGATATTTAATCATAGTCTATTTTTGTGACAACTATCCAGAAGGTTCATTTATCTCTTTGAATAAATTAAACATCTTTGCGCCATATCGACGCCATGTATGTGAGTAAAATGTGAACTATAATTAAAAAAATAGATAAAATTGCGCAAAACGAGGGCATTATGACTTCTGCTAGACTAGCGAATTTTTTGGGTGAGCAAGCTTTTCAATTATCGCCATTGGCTGGCACTGCTCGATCTGCAAGTAATCTATTGGATAAGGCGTTAAAACATGGCTTTGCCAGCTCCGAAACATTTGTTTCAGCACGAAATACTGCTGTGGATGCATTTGCAGATTTACATGAATATATTCCTGGTGTTAGAGCTCAAAAAAGCCAGATTGAAAACCAATTTAGAGAGAGCATGGTTGCTGGTGTAAACAGAAGCTTCAACGCTGCTCGTCCTTTAGGAGCAGCAGTGTTTGAAAAAATGATGGGACCAATGCCTACAATGAACTTGAATAACAGAGGAAAATTTTGATAATAGGTACTAATTAAAAAAATTATTATCAAAAGGATAGTTATGTCTGTAGTCCCGGAAAGCCAATCACGCACTTTCATGCTTTTTTATTTTAAATCAGGTTTATTATTATTTTGGGCGTGCTGGTTCAGTTTGGCATTTACCACTAACGTTTTAGATTTTCTCCACGTGTTCGGTGATCTCCCCAATGATTGGTTGTTTCGTTCCGGAAATTATCAATTGTTGCATGGCGTCATCAGTATTTATCACACACCAGGTTACTTACTGAATTTCTTATTTACCTGCGATATCACCGTGCAGGGTTTATCAGCAATTCTGTTTATAACTGCTGCTTATTGTTATTGGCGCGGCAAGTCATGGCGTTTTATCAATCTGGCGTTTGTGTTAAGCATCGCCTTGTGGGGCGTTTTTATATTGATGGAAGAAGTCTTTATCGCTTATCACTTCGAATCCGTGCATGCGGGATTGTTTGAGTTTGAGCTTATTTCACTACTGGCAATGCATTTATTGCCGGAGTGATGCCATTGTTTTTTCATGCTCCAGTAACCATTGTTTGCGCTCAAGGCCGCAACTGTAGCCGCCAAGGGCGCCATTGGTATTAATCACACGATGACAAGGCACAATAAGGACTAAAGGATTGGCACCGTTGGCCTGTGCTACTGCGCGAAATGCAGTAGGTTTATGCAGAGCTTTGGCAAGGTCTAAATAAGAACGCGTTTCGCCTGCAGGAATTTTTTGCAATTGTTCCCAGACATTATTTTGAAATGCTGTGCCAGTTAAATGAACAGGGGTTTTAAATACCAGGCTATTGCCGGCAAAATATTGATCAAGTTCAGCTTTAACACAGTCGATGATTTTTGATTCACCTGGCTCAATGTTTGCATGCAACGTTTTCCTGATCGAAGCCATTTCACGGTCTAAATGACGGTACTCCATAAATTCAAGCATATACAAACCGGCGTCATCAGCAATAGCAATCATGCTGCCTAGTTTTGTTTCAAACTGTGCTGTTTGTAAAGTGACCGGCTGTTTCATATTTCATACCATAGCCAAAATTTGGTGAAATTGTACATGATGAAGCGAGAGTTAAGCAATGCGGGCTTGACTATATCTGTACATCAAGAGAATATCCGGCCCATAAGAAAAATAAGTTACCTAAAAATAATAATAACAACAAATAGGTGCATTCATGGATTCCCGCGCTTTTTTTAGCGAACTTACCGCTATTTGTAATGAAATTAATAAACAAATCCCACTAACAGCAAATCGTGATGAAGAATACGAATGCTGTCCACGCGACGCAGATCAGGATGAAATAGATCGCTTATATGAATTGCATGAAGCACGCTGGCAAATTTTACGTATGCAAGACAATGTTTATCGTTACGCAACAGAAGTTTTCCAACAGTATTTGCACGAGAAAAATATCAGCAATGCCAGCTTGATGGATAGTGCCGATAAACAGGCGTGTAAAAATCGTCTGCTAACAGATGTTGCTGCTTACACAGTGAGACTTAATCGGGCTCTCAAACTGGTACATGCTACGTTGAATAGTGACGCCATGCAGGCTTATTTATTCGAGCATGCCGAGGAAATCATCGATAAGCTGTGTCGGGGTCAGACGCTGGCAATTGATGACGAGAAAATAGCGAAGCGTTTTGCTATTTATACCAAGCTTGGCAAACAAAGAGAAAGAATGCAGCAGCAATTTTTCACACAAAATCAAATGGCGATTTCTGGTAATCATTATGATGATTCCAAATTTCGCAAGGTGTTAGCTTTATGGGATGCTGATTATCTTATACATGAGAATACAGATGCTGGTTTTTGCGGCGAACATGCTTATATTGCAGTCAACAAGATATTATCGCGTTATCAAAAGTTACATTCAGTAATAAAAAATATAGAAATTATTAATATTAGTTATGAAGAAGGTGATGGCCATGTGTTCCTGGCGATCAATCGTGACCAGAATAGCAAATTAAATGATTTTTCCACGTGGGGAAAAGAGGCTATTTTGTTTGACTCCTGGAATAAGTTAGTTTGCTGGGCTGAAGAGTATGCATCACTGCCTACTTATTATTTTTCTTTCCCTGATGCAGCAGAATGGAAAGTTTACGCTAACTTTACCGGCGACGACTATGCTATTTATTCAAGCGTATCAGACATTCAGTTGTATTTCCGATTAACTGGTAAAGTTGAGTTTGCTGATCGCTATCAGTATATGTTGGCTGAATTTCAATTAACTGATTTAGATGACGCTGGTTTGTCTAGTGCAAATGAATTTCTGAATAAGATCGTCAACAAATTCCGCCCAGCTGATTTACAGCAAAAAGTTAAATTATATATAACTACGACGGGAAATGAGCTGGTTTCGACGTTGTGCGGTTTTCCAGATCCAGTCATCACAATACACCGCGATTTTCTTGCGCACATGGGCGAGGGCGGCATCTATTCAATAGCAGAGCTGGAATTTGCTATAGCCAGAATATTGTTGGAAATTCAAAATTACGGTAGTGGCATGGGTGAAAGACTTACTAACACTAATCATAACAAGCTTGATCAGGCTGCGGCGATCTTGACCGGTTGTCATGATGATGCAATAGCTTATTTACGCAAAAGCAACGAGTTTTATAATAAGCATGATGAAGTTAAGTTACAAATGGCAGACATACTATTTACTCATTTTCTGAAAGAAAGAGGTAGTTATGATCAACGTATTAGAAGTCTTTTTACCTGTTTTGCACAATTGACTCATGTGAAGCATGAAGTCGCACAGCGTGCATTATCGCGTCGAGTGGTGAGTGAAGTAGAAAAAATACAACCGCGATATTTTTATCAACAGGAAGTGAATGCTTGTGCTGATAATGCTGAAAAAATTAATTATCTCACATCCCGCGTACCCGAATTAGGTGACGAATTATTACCGTTTGACTTGACCAGAGAGCCATCAGCTCGTGTACGGGAATTTTGTAGTTTATTACGGGCAATGAAAATTGATTTTAGTAATCCTGCAGAAGAACAGGCAGCAAATGAGTTAATCGATAAAACTTTCCAGCTGCGACTTTCAGCAGTCGAGGTAATCTATCTGGCACTTTTTAATAAAGAATTTACAACAATTACTGACTATCGTTGGTATGGAGGAAGTTATAAACCATTAGGGCCATTCAAGCGTTTAGAAGAGCATATGAAAAAATTTCTTGCTGCAGAACATGCGATAGCAGCAGAAAACGCGGCACGTGAAGTCATAGCTTTATATAAAAACCTGGAGGAACATTTTCCATGGGGATTTAGTCCATTAAAAACTGCTAGCTGGCGTATGCAAGAATATGTGCAAGCGCATGGAGGCTCTGTACCCCCGCGAGAAGAGCGGTATTTTGCGACTGGTTTGGGTATTTTTATGAAGTGGCCGACTTTTTCCGGTGATATTCATGCTTGGGATAAGCATATGACCTGGATGAAAGAGTTAAATAGCAAAGATGTCGCCACAGCATTGCGTTTTTTGGGTGTGCAAACAGACATGCGTTTATATGAAATTTATTCTCAGTCTGAGATTAAGAGAATACTGAGTGAGTACAAGGAAGAATTTATTACTAAGTTATCAGGCGATCTTGCTCACTATTCGAATTTTGATCAGGCAGCAGTCGCAAAATTGGCTATGACAAGACATGCACTAGTGACGGATATGTTTGAACGAGAAAAAGATTTTGAACAGGCATTCATTTCTTATTATGATCTCAATTGGCCAGACTTGCGCGTCGTTGATTCACGCGACGCAGATGCAATGCGTTCAGGCGTTAAATATCTGTTAAAGAAATTTGCTGAAATTGCCAATAATGGTTCTGAGTGCGATAGAAATGTAGTCAAAAGTTTTTTCATTGGGCGAGACGACGAGCGTGATTTAAATAATTTACAATATCGCATAGGGGATGATAAAAAAAGGAAAGTATATCCATCCAACAAAAGCCCTTATGTAGATTTTGTTATTGATCAGGAGATAGAGGGAATAAAATTTGATTTGTTTTCACTGGAAGAAGTAATTGAATGGCTAGATAGTAATTTTGCTTTGTATTATCTTCCTGCTTCCAGATTACTAAAGATATCTGGTCTTCCGTACAGGCATTTTACTATTGAGTGTATAAGCGAACTTATACCTTGGCTGGATGACGCACACATCAGCGCTGGAAAATCGGTAGTAAATGAGCACCTTCAATCACTTGTGATCCCATATGCCGTATTTAGCCACTCAGCAATCAGATTAATGAATATCTGCAGCAATTATTGTCGGATCATTAATATGGACACGATGAGAAGTTTATTATCATCCATGCGCTGGAATCTTCCTGAAACCGCCTCGGGATTGCGTTACTTCACGGTGGTAAATTTAGCCGGGGTTTATCGTTTGTTTGATAACTATTATACTTTTCCAAATGAACGTGAAAAAACACGTTTTACTCGATTATTGCTACAATTAATTCCTGGTATACGTTCTGATGAAGAACGACAATTAGTGATAGAAAAATTACTGTTTGTGGATATTCGGGCATCGAAATACCCGCTCAGCAATCTACAATTTCGTGACAAGCTCATTGATTATTATGTTGATATATTGTCGGCCCAGTTTGGCAAAGATAATGGTGGCGAAGCATATTATTCACAGTGTAGCCGTGTGATTGAGCGAATCATTGCCAGGGCATCTAATCGGGATCGGCTATCTCTACTGTCTAAATTATTAATTCGAATCGAAGCGCAGCCACGTTTGTGTGAAATGGTGGGAATGACATTAGAACCAGAAAAATACTTATCCGCATCTGGCTCACGCGCCAATAACCATGATGGCTCGATTACTATGCTATCGTCGATATCTTCGCTACTAGGGGAAAAGAAAGAAGATCAAATGAAATTTATCGAATTCTTGTCCACACCCATATCCGATGAAACGCTAAAATGTTTTTCTGATTATCTGATATCAAGAGGATTGGAAGAGCGGGTCGTCGGTCGCTTAGTTGACACCTTGAGTATTAATATTAAGGCGAAACATCGCGATAATGCTATGGAAATTGTTTTGCCGACTATTTATTATCTGTTCTGGGACCGCTCCCTGGAAGAGCGTGCAGTCATTGTCGACCATCTTTTGATTCCTGCTTCATGCGTGCTTTCAGAAGCTGACGCTAGCAAAGCATATATGGAATCAGTTGCGTATATTGGTAATAGATTATTTCCACAAGCAGGTATAAAAGGCAGTGATGATGAATTTGCATTGTCATTTTTGATCGCTTATCTGGATGCAGCTGATAAATATTTGCGTAATATTTTATTATCAGGAATGCTGATTGCCGCGAATGAATCGCGACAAGGCGGGCAAACGATGAGTACTGGTAAGAAACTCGCTTTATTGTGCGAACACATGGGGCCGGCATATGTTAAGTTAGCGCAGGCTATTCATAGCTATCCTGGCACGCCTGAATCCATACGCCATGATCTCCGTCATGTCAAAGGACGAGCGAATCCACCGCATCGTTGGCATTTATGCCGTATGATTGGTGAAGTGTTGCCAAAAGCTGAACAAGAAAAAATAGCGCATGTTGGTAAATTGCTGGGATGTGCTTCGTATAATCTTGCATTGGAAGTAAAGCTGACAGATAAACGTCGTGTTGTGCTACTGATGTTACGTGAAAACGCAGAAAAAGAAGCTAGGAATGGTTTTCAACATTTGCAGCGTTCTATGAATGGATGTCAGCATCAGCGGCTGGTGGAAATGCGTTCTGCCGCGTTAGCTATGCTGCACGAAGCAGAAATATTATCCGAACTCGAAATGGATCATGTAAAAAGTCGTCAGCAATATAAAATAGCGGATAATCTTTATCGCCATAAAATGCAGAGTGTTGGTCACTATACGGTAAATATTTTTCCTGCGCGTCTAATTAATTCTGGTCGTGGTTATCGCTTTATTGAATATGTCGCTGGGCATGAGTTTAACGATTTACCCGCCGAATCATCTATGGATAAGCGAATACGCAAGACTGTTGCTAAAGCAGTGATGGTAATTGAATTTATTAATATCATGCGCGGAAAGTATTTTGATTCAGATCGTCATGGTAATCAGCTGCGAGTTGATGTTGATCACGATAAGAAAGAAATCAATGTTGGTTTATACGATTTTGGGGAAATGGCGTTAGAAATGCCATCGTTGACAGATATACGGCAGCTTGCTGATGTACTGAAATCTGTACCGCAAGCGGCACTTAAGAACTTATCATTTGCAAAAGCACTTGATAATTTGCTTGCTAATCGTATCGCTACGCTAACGGAAAAGGGTGTTAATGCGCGTTATTTAATGCGGGTACGAAAAGGATTGCTGGCATTGCAGGATTTTCAGAAACAATTGTCTAATCGGGAAATGGCCAGCGTATTGAAGTGTGTCGTGCGTTCCGATGAAATCCATAATGAAATACGCGATGCTTTATCAGTTTGCGCTAAGCTTATAGCGGTCGCAGATGTTGGAATGACAATTAAAGATTTGATTAAGATTAAAGGTCACTTTAAAGAGCCGCAGACGGGGCTGGAAAAAATCCATATAAAAATGAATAACCCGCGTAAATATCAATGACAGGAGTGAATTAAGGTTTTTTAAAATGATTCGGAGGGTTTTCAACATCAGCATCATGGTCCTCTGGCTTGATATCAATCAATTTTTGCGCCCAAAATCCTACCTCAATGGATTTTTTCTTGATAAATGAGGTAGGGTCTAAACCAATGCTGTCTTGCTTATGGAATTTTATTAGTTTTGCATTTTCGCATTCGCAACTTTCATTGGTTATTTTTTTTAGGTCTCCAGCTTTTGCAGCGGCTAGTCTTGTGAATAAGCGAGTTGAAATCTTTTCATCAAATGTTCTAGGTATCCATGATCGATAAAAGAGTTCGCTTCCTTTAGCAACTTCAAATGCGAAACCCAAGTTTCTATGCAGTGCAATCTGGATAGCTTTATTCATTAATGCTGTGCCTACACCTGCATGAGAAGTTTCGGCTTCATTTTTTAAATTGTCGACATGCAATATACCTTTGGATATGTGGTATTCAATGATGCCTATGCGTTTGTCATTGTCGAAGAGATGGATTTCGCCCACTTCTCTATCTTCGTCATGTTGTGCATCTGGAATAATAACTTCAATATTAAACATGATATCCGCGACCTCTACTTTTAAGTATAGTCGCGGATTTTGGTATGGTTACTTGATGATTTTATTGAGAATAACTACAACACCAATAACGAATAGAACCAGTAAAACCGGTATAGCTTGCATAAGATAAGAAGCCAATCCTGGTGCGTGCATAGGCGTTATATCTTACGAATTATTACGGAATTGTTCCGCGCGCTTGCTTAATTCGTCTTCGCTGACATCTTCGACGTGTGTGGCCAGCCACCAATGGTTGCCGCCGCTATCTACTACGGCCGCATTTCTATCGCCATAGAATTGATCGGAAGGTTCTTTGACTGATTTGCCGCCGGCTGCAATGGCTTTTTTATATAATGCATCAACATCTTCAACATACAGATAAAGCATTCCTGGCATAGGCTGGTAATCGCCACAAGCTTCGCCCAGCATGATGATAGAGTCACCAATTTGCACTTGCGCATGCATGATGCTGCCATCAGCCTGGCGATGCGCAAACATTTCTTTAGCATCAAAAGCTTTGGTTAGGAATGTCATCACTTCGGCAACGCCGCGTATAGCTAGATAAGGTGTAACTGTACGAAAACCTTCGGGTATGGCTTTGACTGACATGGTTAATCTCTCTTTAAAGGGAATCTCAAATTAAGGACATTTATATACAATTTGCCTGCTTTTTGCTACCAAAATATGGCGGGAAGGTTAGCTAAAACAGATTTATTTTCTTTTGGGTGCGGGCCCGTCTGCGATATTCTTCAGATTTTTAACTTCTTTTTCAGCGCGTGTTTTCCAGAATATATTTATGTTTCCTGAGAATATGCGGTCTATCTGTTTTTTCAGTCGAATGAATAAGCTGTGATCATGGCTCGCTAATGTTCTCTCCGACTCTTTAAAGTGTGCTCGGAAGGTATTTAATCTGTCTTTCACGGGTATTGTTTTATCAGTTAATGCTTGTTGCATACTGGTTAAGATTGCGGATTTATTTGCAATTTGTGCCTCATCACCACCGCTGTTATGCAATGTGGTATCGAAACTCTTAAGAGCAGTTATTATGCGATTTGCAAGCGTGTAATCCGCCATTGTAGGTGTTAATTGTTCCAGTGTTCGCTTGCTGAAATAAGATAGAATATCCACGGTTGTATCTGATTGTAATAAATGTCTTTTGTCTTCCGAGATAGAATTAACGATTTGATCGTAAACTTGATTGATGAATTCGGGATTATTTGATTCGTCAGAAAACAATTTAGTGTTATGTGAAAATCTTGCAATCTCATCAGCAATAAATGTTTTAATATGAGGTGTATAAATTAATATGAAACTCTGCCATTTATCATTATTTTCGTCTGGTTGTGGTTTATTACTTGCTTCCTCAAATTCGCGTTCCATTTTTTTCATTTTATCGATGACGGCATCTTGATCTATATCCGATTTAGCCATGGCTAAAACCATCACTGATTCAGGTCTGGAATGCTCTTCAATTTTTACGTTAGATTCACACACGTCTAATGCGTGTAATAGTGGAGCTGGCAGTGCATGTTCTTCCACCATGGTATGCAGCATATTTAGTTTTGCAAATTGTTCAGCGTTTAATTTATGTTCCATCCAGTCTGATAATGCCTTCACAGCAATTTTGGCATTATCTTCCATGGGTATGCCGGGATTAAAGCCAATAAAATGCAGAAAATGTATTGCTAATTCTTCAACTTCATTTGGCTTTGTTAAATCAGTTTTATTAATTCGTTCATGAAATTTCATTTCTAATTCAGCATCATTATTGGGATTACCATATAATTCAGGATGATTGCCGCTGATCCTTCTATCCAGATTAGCCTGGTACGCACGCATATTCTCCTCATACGAACGCATGTTTTATCCTCCTCATTTATATACTAAGTATAGTAAAAATTAATGAAGAGATAACATATTGAAATCATGAGGATTTTAATGAACCTGTGGCGCTGCTGCGCCGCAGGCTTGGGAAAGAGGCTTAAGAATTAACGAATAAGACGCCAATTAATGCATTTTTATGTAATTCGATATTTGTCGTATTTTTTGTTGAATAACCCTGAATGAATGATTTAGCCAAAATATCAGCATTGGATTGTAAATAGTTTGCAGCAACCTTGGCTTTTAAGGCTGTACGCGCAGTGCTTGGATCGATGGCATAAGCATTAATAGATTCAGCAGGTGATTTATTCAGATGTATTTTCGTAAAAACAAGTTTGTCTGATGATGCGGTAAATTTTCCTTGCAGAGCAGCGCCTTTGTATTTGCCATCTACAATCGTAGCAGTGATTAATTTATCTGGTTGAGAGCTATTGATTGACGAATTCAATTTTGCGATCAGGATAGAGCCAGTAGCTAATGTCTCCGCATGCGCGCTTGTGAATATGCAAAGAATTAATAAGCCGCATATCCGCGGGATGATTTTAAACAAGCGGGCTTTAAACATGTTGTGATCCTTATTCATAAAAGTTGGGTTCAAACTTTAACTCTATTAATCATCTTATTCAAGGTTAGCTATTAGATCAGAGCCCAGTCATTGTTGTTAGGGTTGTGTCTGATCGTAGCCTCGTCATTGCGTGTGCTTCTCACGAAGCAATCCATAACGTTAGTTTGTTAAAAACTGGATTGCTTCGTCGCGAAAAGCGCTCCTCGCAATGACGGGGCTCGGCAATGACTCGCATTGCTACGTTAATTTTCACATCTGTCAATTATGTAAAAGCATAATTGTTACCATCTGCCACGTGCTTCTAGTATTCGTCCGAACTTTAAAAACAAATAAGGCGAAACAATATGCAAACGAGAATAGTATCGTGGAATATCAATAGTGATAGAAGAGTAGAAAAATTTTCTAAGCCAGATAATATGAGTGAAGCGGCTTACAAAGATTATGTTTGTACAGCGAATGCATTTCCAGATTTTGCCGTAGCTGAAAGATTTCCAATGATAGCAGTAGAGTTGAATTACTTTCGTAATAACAAGAAAGTTGCCATATTTGCTTTACAAGAAGTAGAAAATTCAATATTACCTACATTAATCGCACACCTTAAATCTATCGGAATGGAAGTTATCGTCGATAAATATAACCCTTCGGATATGGCATTTAATTTTGTTTTTGCATATGACCCAAAATTATATCAAGTTAAAGAAGAAAAACTGTTTTATCTGACTAAAACAGGTGAGCCGCCAAAAACGACTGGGACTAATGAGGAAATATTAGCGTACAATCTCGGATCACTTTATGGCAGATCATTTCAGAAAATTACATTGAAAAATCTTGTTACTAATGAAGAATTCGTCTTGGCAAACGCGCATTTAGATATGAGCAATAATCACAAGATTTTGGCAACACAGAGTATGTGTAATTATCTGTTAGACGTAAAAGTCCCATGCTTGATTGTAGGCGATATGAATCAAGGTGACTTCGATGTTAACGAACCTAAATTATTTGAAAAACAAGTTAAAACATTTCAAGACAATGGTTATCACTGGGATGGCGAATCGCTATATACCAATAAACCAAATTGCACATTTGTGACGCTACCATACGATACCAAGCGCTTTTGGAATAAAGATGTTGATGGGACTGCTTATGAAAAAGTAAAGCAAAGCGGTGATTTCAAAGCAGCACGTGAATTTTTCGTCAATAAGATCATAGAAAAGAAAATTCCATTGTGCACTACCACGCTTGATGGCGTATACAGTAAAAATAATAAGGCAAATGATCAAAAAATTAAGCCCACCAGCTGCAAAGCGATTTTGTTCATGAGCGGTAAACGGGTTAAGCCAATGCCCAGTGCTGAAGAAATCAATCAACTAGCATCTGATTCATTCAAAAATCAGCAGTGTCAATTTCCATCTGATCACTTGCCAGTATTAGTGAAATCAAGAATGTAGTTAACTTTAAATACATTGCGGTTTCTTCATCAGAAGCCGCAATTGCGATCGAAAGGCGTTTTAAAACTAAGCTGGATGTAAATTTAGCAACTGGGGCAGTTGATAAAATTTATTTCAACTGTAGAAGCTAATCGCGTTTATCTTTTCTGCACGACAAATTCAAAGTAGAATTCATCACCTAAAATGAAAGTGATGATAATAAAATGTCCTGGAGTAGGCGCGGTGATTTTTTTGCTATTGACTTCAATCGAAGTGGTCAGCTCATACACCAGGTCAATTATCGTGTAAATACTTTTTCAGGCCTGGTCAAAGAAATTTTTGTTTCGCACTATTCCGATCACGACATGATGGTCGATCTGCAGGCAACTAAAGGTAGCCATAGTATAGTCATAGGAGCTGTGTTGGAATTTTTCCAGCCGGATGAAGTTAGTATTCCTAAAACTGGATTATATTACGTCAAAATTAGCATCAGTACTAAAGTGTTGTTAAATAAGCTGCGTAAGGTATTTGATTATCTGAATGACAAATACAATGCTGTACTTTTTTCTGGCGAATTAATTAATGAAATAAATTTAATCCATGAATCTATATATTATCCAGTTGCGGATAAAGTTTATAAACATACCATGGCAAAGTATATACATTGGTATGATCGTGTAAATCCAGCCAGGAAGAATTCGAAACAATTAGTAAAATTAATTGATGGTTTTAAAGAGTTGGATAAAGCTGGAATCAAGAAATTCAAAAAGCTATTGACCCAGGGAGAAGACACGCAACAACGCAATGAATTCGGTCAAACTGTATTTTATCACGCCATCTATAGACACAAAAACCCGGAAATATTAGAACTGTTAGTCGTATATGATAATGGTGAAGGCCCCTTCATCCGTGATAATGGCAGCTTTTACATGGATGCGCATGAAATGGCATTAGAATCTAATCAAATGTATAAAGTAAAAATATTAGAGCAGGCCGTATCCAGAATCCGCAGGCCACCTCAGGGAGCAAGACAATCTGGTGTTCTTAACGCCGATGTCTATTTTCACGATGGCAAAATTATTAGCGATTTTGAGTGTGCTAATAATGTTACGATTAATACGGTATTTCAGAATGTGCAGCGAATCACTAGCGCAGAACGAAAAGCTGTTTATGAATTATTTGCCATGTTGTTTGAAGTTCCTAGTGATCAGAATAATCAAGAATTGCTGAATATTTTTAATCAGGAACTGGCGCATAAAAATAAATTCATAGAAATTATTCGCATCGGCAATGCGATAGTCGGTTTTAATCTATTTCGTTTTGTTATTCTTCCAGAATATCCAAAACATATGTTTGTTATCTGTGATTACACAATGATGCATCCACAATATCGTGGTTTTGCCATCATTCCGCTGCTCGGTAATCGTCCTGCATATGCTTTGCAATTATTATTACCAGATTACAAGGTCGGCATATTTTTTAGCGCCGTGCATTACAATAGTTATCGTATGGTGCGAGGATTAAATTATCCTATGCATCAACCGGAATGGATGGAACCGCTGATTTTAGCACTGTTAAAATTTGTATATCAGGGTCAACCGGATTTTGTTCATGATGTCATGACATGTTATGTGAAGGAAAACATCAAAGTAAAAGGCGCGGAATCCATTCGACCAACGAGTGATATTTGGCAAAAGTTTTTTTATAAGTATATTTTGGGTCGGGTGTTTGAAAACGAGAAAGATCCAAGATCTGCTCCAGTATTGTATTTTGTTGATGATGAAAATTACGAAAAGCTGGAAGCCACTTGTCTCGATATGGGTATTCATTTGCTGGATAATATCGTGAAAATGGCCGTGTCTATGCAACAATTTATGGCAGATTTAACCGGGAAAAAAGTCGATACAAAAATTGTTAATGGTTTTAATGCTTTCAAATATATCAAAAATACGCACCGGTTCTGGCAACAGTATACGGCCGAAAAAAATACTACACAAAATGACGAGCCTCTGGCTGAGCGAGCGAGATTATGAAACTATTGACCCAACATCCTACTTTTAATCAAACTCAGGATATTGTAGATATTTGTCGTCCATTACAGTTGCTAAATGTCGATTATTTTTGCCACGCCTATGTGGACAATGCAGGAAATTTTTCTGCTCTTTCCAGTAATCCAGCGTTTGGCGAACATTACTTGAATAAAAAATACTACAACGCCGATATTCATCTCGCAAAAACCACGCAATTCGACAAGTATGTGCTTTGGGATGCGATAGAGCGCACGGGACAAAGCGCGCAAATGTATATGGAAGGGCTCGAATTTGGCCTCGATCACGTATTTACCATCATAGAAAAAAGCAGTAATGGTAGTCATTTTTATCACTTTGCCAGTAGCACCGCAGATTCATCCATCAATCAAATGTATTTAAGTAATATCGATTTGATGAAACTGTTTATCACACATTTTAAAGATAAAACACGCGGTTCAAAATCACTCGCTGCTGCGTTTGATTTTACCTTTTCCATCGATCAACACGCGCCTGGATTTACTACAAAAGAGGTAAATGCAAATAATACAGCAGAAATGCGTAAAGAGTTTATTGAGCTAGTTTCTGCGAATAAGAAATTTCATGTAACAGAAGGTAAGCCGCTTTCAAAGCGTGAAATTGAAATACTTGCCTGGCTGCATTACGGCAAAAGTATAAGCCAGGTGGCGAATATTCTCGGCGTGAGTGATATCACAATAGCCAAACATATCAGTAATATCAAAGATAAGGTTGGCTATTATACACAGTTTCAATTAGGCGAGTTCTTCTCCAAATGCTTTAATCATTCCCAGGATATTTTAGATAAATTGATTAAGCTCTAACGCGGTATTACCTGGCACAAAATTCTTATTCAAATTTTCAGAAAGCTCCTGAAATCTTGCTGGCAGCGTATATTGAGCAATAGCTTTTTCTTCTGCGTGTTCCTGCAAATATTTCTTATCCAGACATCCGCTTAAAGCATCATGTATCAGTGAAAACGTTAATTCATAATGGTCCCAAGTCAGCATTTGTTTGCCATCCAGCGTAATAACAGCCAGATTATCAGGCAAAATAGATACTAATTTTTCGGCGTGTTCTTTTGCTGGAGCATGACAATCACGCAATCCACTGATGCAGCAAATAGGAATATTTTTATACCGTTCTTGATTGGCGCTGATTACTTCGCGCATATCAACATGATTGAATTTGTTTTTCAGGAAATGCATCAGTACATCAAAAGAGCATTTAGTAATGCCATACACTAATTGATCTAATTGTTTTTTCTGCATCTGGAAAAAATTAAATGGCAGATAAGACATGGTACTATGTAAAAAGCCCATAAGAGGCATGGTATATTTACGATTGCCCAGCACATGTTTTGCGAGTTTTATCGCATTTTCATTATCGATATAAGCCGGTCCCAGTTTTAGCACGACATTATCAATGTAATCATCCAGATTTTTAATCTCTAAATGATGTACTTTGTCGACCGCTTTAAGATATTCATCAAGGCGACTATCATTTTTGTAAACTTCACGAAAGAATTCCACGGATAGAAAATTATTAAACGTTAATGGTGCTACCAGCGTGCAAATATTAAGGATGCGAATAGCAGAATCAGGCGCTTGCCATTGTGGTCTTGCCATAGGCAGATTAAGCGCGATCATTCCGCCGAATTCATAACCGTGAACGATGAGATCAAGTTTTTTTAAACCGAACTCGATTTTAATCGCTTCGACAACAGCTGCTGCGGTTTCAGTGAAATTAGCGAAGGTATATTCCAATTCAGGATTTTTAGCACGATCACTTTCACCGCAACCAATATAATCAAAGAAAATGCAATGGCAAGACTCTTGGCCTTTAGCTTCTGAGCGCTTGTCGAATTCATCAGCAAAGGTATCGGCGCGCATTTTACAGCTAAAACCTGGGCCACCATGCAAATCAAGAATAAAAGGCCGCCCGTCATCTTTTGATCCGGGCTCACCTGTGACCATGCAAAATATTTTACGTCCGTTGATATTAAGGTGTCTGCTTAAAATGTAATTTGGCATGATTTGATTCCGTTATTTTGTTCAAGGTTGCAAAGTATTCTTGCTCCCAGCGTGGGTTAGCCGCATGCGTAGGAATTTCTTCAATAGGTTTATCGAGTGTTAAATCAAATTGACTGATAAATTCAGCGACGAAACTCTTAAACGCCATAGGCACGAATTTAGCACCGGCAGGGCATAAGCGATTACCTGTAGAAAACGGCACAAAATAATCACTGCTTGCTGTCGCTTGGTATTTTTTTCCTTGCTCGGTTTCAAATCTGGAAGGATTGAATGTTCTTGGGTTATGCCAATAATCTGGATCGTTATTAACGCAGCGTATTGCACCGAATAACATAGAATGACTTGGTATATTATAACTACGCTTAATTTTATCCTTACCTTCAACGACTAATTCAAATGGGCGTGATGTTTTGCGAGGTATAACAGAAGTCGGAGATAAAAAGCGTACGGCTTCCAGATAAACGCAATTGAGATAATGCAATTTGTTTAATATTTCCCAATTGTTGCGCCAATCTGGATTTGCCGCTAATTCTTCGCGCAGGCGAGATTTTATTTCATTATCTTGACTAATATAAACCATCGCACCCATCAGTAGCATGCCCAGATTGCCAGTGGTAAATAAGGCAGCCGTGCCTTTACTTTCAATAACTAATTTTTTCAATTCTTCTTTATCAGTTATTTGTTTTGAATCAACAAGATCAAAATGTACCAAATCATAAATCATCTTTTGCGAATCATAAATTTCTTGAGGAGATTGACTAAGTAATCGATTTCCCATTACAACGAATTTATCTTTCATCTCAAGAAATTCACGTGAGCGAAAATCACCTTTGACAACAAGCGTGTCAAAATCACGCAGTACCGGTACCTCATCAATTTCAACGCGCGGAATGCCAAGTACGCAATAACCGATAACATTAGCAGTGAGATAAGTAATATTATCCTGATAAGATTTATCAGTACGCCAATTTTCCAGACAATGATGTGTGAAATCACAAGTATAAGCGTGGATATCTTTTAATGCTTCCGGCTCACTCATATAACGCTTTAACTTTCTACGCATCTTTTGCGCGTCTTCGCCATACATACCGGCAATGGTTTCTTTTCCGGCGACTAATTTCGCTGTGCCACCAAATATACTGCGTGCGGCACGATCAATATTTTTAGGATCTTCTTCACCATAATTAGCGACTTTCAATATATTGCTTTCTTTGCCGGAAACCACCACCATTTTCGGCAGCCAATTTTGCCAGGCTGGCCCAAAATGACCTATGCCAACGCCTGTTAATTTCGATCGTTGATAAAGCACGGTAGTGACGAAATCTGCGCGTTGCGTCACAATTTCATATAAGTCACCAATGGTAGCGGCTTTGAATAAAGAAAAAGAATAACTCGCGATGCCATAAACGTATTGTGCGGTTCTATTGAGTGCATCTCTACTGGTATCAAGATAACCGCGAAGTGGAAAACCCCAAGAGTAGATTCGTGCGCGCATAATCCTTTGCTAATCCTTTAGTAAATGAAGAAATGATCCTGAGTAAGGTAGCCTATGTTAAATGAGTGGTTAAAGCAACTGAGTGTGGCATAAGATGCGGATTGATGTTCCGAATCTTATGCCTAATTTAATGTAAAATAAACTACGGTCTGTTTTTATAAACCATATCGGAACGCTGATTGTATCCAAGTAATTCTATTTCAATTTCTCTGAATCCTTTCTCAGCATCAGATGGAGTAAGTCTATCTTCCAGATGCACAATACTGTCTTCATCAATATATTTACTATAATCAGGATATAAACTTAACACAGCCGTGAATGCATTAATCAAGTCCACAGTAGAAGAAAGCGTTGAAAATGTTGATTGATATTGAAGCACTATATTTTTAAGAAGCATTTGTAGTTCTGGGTGTTGGTCATGCTGTATTCCATGAACTAATGAAAATGTTTTAAAAATATAGGTATCAGGTGGTCCACCATTTACTTTTATTTCCACGTCTTCATCTTTTAACATGTATATTTCAGGGAATAGCTTGGTCAGCGTAAGACCTAAAGCATATATATCTGTCTTCTCATCAAAATTTTTATATAAATTTTTTGGATTATGCTGAGCATCGAAGCTCATTTGCGGACTCGGAAGATATTGACTGGTAAATATTGGTGTAACTCCAAATAAAGGTTTTTCACCTTTAGGCCTGATAGAATTTAAATCTGTAAAATGTAATCGCCCATAATTCACCATTACCTTGCCTGGCTTAATATTGTTATGTAGCAAATTTTGTTTATGCAGGACGTTTAATTCACAGATCAAAGAGATAGCCATGACGATACGGCGTGCTATTGGTATGGATTTGATCTGCTCTTCGTTAGCAGTATCAAGCGTTGCTCCCGATAACCATTCTGTCAATATGTATTGTTTTTTCTTCGATCTGAATGCATAAGCTTCGCGCCCTAGTTGTTTATAGCAATAGGCAGCGCGCATTGCTATGCGCAATTCGTGCATAGTTTCGCCATTAAACATATCTTCGTGAAATACTTTTAACGCATACTTGGGTTTATCAAGATTTTCTTTGTCTATAAAACCTTTTTTGACTTTTGCCACATAAGACCCACGCGGGTAATCTTTTTTGTTATTGTGCTCAACGTAAAAGCTAAATAAAGGAGTAGCGCTGTCACTGTATAATGTGAAACGGGATAAGTTCTCTTCTGAACTTCTGCTTTTTTTAGCAGTAAAAAAAGTATATTTTGCTGCTGGTAAGCGAGTTGTTTTTTGTTTTATCTCTTCAGAGGAAGGATGATAAGTCTGTTTTGTAATAATGGAATAGTATTTATCTGGAATAACCCCTGATTCTAATATTAATTCAAGTCTTGTTAATTCTGCCTGGTTTGACGATCTAGCCGTTGCTAGCGCCTGTTCAAGAGCATCACCTGTTAAGCGGACACCGTTAGAAAAGACAGTCATCGAACCAGAATCGCTTCTTAGAGAGCTAATTAAATTTTTGAGATATATTGCATCTTGTCTAATTTGATCAAAAATTCCCATGGGTTGTTCCTCTTCTTCCTCTTTTATTTTTTGTTTTTAGAATTTTATTAATTCGCAAAGCATATTCGAGAATGATGAGAGAAAATAGGGTAAAAACAGCCACATCATTCATTTTTATGGTAGAAACCAAAACAAATGTATGCTTAAATCGTAATCACTCTTGTTGATTCAATCGTAAAGGAAGACGCATATGTATTCACGAGGAGTATTTTTAACCTCTCTTAACGGTAAAGTTTTTCCATCCATACTTAAATTTTCTTTTGTTTTAATTTCGCTTTTTGCGACGCAAACGGTGTTCGCGCAAAATTTTACGATAGCTCCTGCGTCAGGATATGCATTTCCGTCTACTGTTTCTGCAGGTGGTTTGACTTCCGCATATTATACGGTGACGAATAATACCAGTTCAAAACGATCTGGATATACAGTACAAGGTTTACCAAATTCCGTTAGGCAAAATGCCAATGGCATGAACTGCACAAATCCAATTAGCCTGGCGTCTAAAGCAAGTTGTTTACTGCAACTAGATATTACCAGTGCAGTACAATCTGGTTTTGCTATTTGTAATGGATCAAGTTGTACGACAGCTGCTGTGCCATTGAATGTCACGTTATCGACTATTCCTCCTGCTATGGTACTGGCAGGCTCTTCTACGAATATTCCTATGCCGCTGGTAGCGCAAACTTCAGATGGCGGTACAAGCTGGTCTTATCCGACGCTACCAGCGAGTGTGACCGCAGGTCTTTTTAGCAGTGTTAGTTGTAGTGGAGTTTATTGCATTGCTGCGGGTGAAAATGATGCGACATCACCGCCAGCGCCTTTAGTGGCACGAACTGCCAATGACGGGCTGACCTGGTCTTATCCCACATTACCATCCAGCATTACAGCGGGTCGATTTAGCGGTGTTAGCTGTAGCGGCAGCGTGTGTGTTGCTGCAGGAGAAAATGATGCAACACTCAAGTCCGCTGGTGATGCAAAGTTCCAATAATGGCATGACCTGGTCTTATCCGGTATTGCCTGCCGGTGTGACGTCAGGTCGATTTTTTGCTGTCAGTTGCAGCGGGCCTTTGTGTGTGGCGGCGGGGATAAATGATGGTACGTCTGCGCCCTTGATCGCGCAAAGCGCTAATGGTGGCTTAACCTGGACTTATCCAGTGTTACCCGCCAGCGTCACTGTAGGACGCTTTAACAGCGTTTCCTGCAATGGAACCAGTTGTGCAGCGGTTGGTGTCAATGCGCTAACCCAGATGGCTATTATTGCGCAAAGTTCTAATGGCGGTTTGACATGGTCTTATGCATCACTACCAGGTGTGGCTAACAGTAGCTTGAATAGTGTTAGCTGCAGTGGAAGTTCATGTGTTGCCGTCGGAACGCAGGGAGCATTTTTTGGTTCGCCATTAATCGCGCAAAGTCCTAATGGTGGCTTAACCTGGATTTATCCTGCATTGCCCGGCGGTCAGGGTAGATTAGAAGGGGTTAATTGCAACGGTAATATCTGTGTTGCAGCAGGCGAAGCAGGTTTGCTAGGCGCGCCGCCTTTAGTTGCGCAGAGTTCCAACGGCGGCTTAACCTGGTCATATCCAACACTTCCCAATAGCGTGACTTCTGGTTACTTTACCAGCGCAAATTGTACGGGCTTGATTTGTGTTGCGGCAGGAACCATCGGTGCCATCAATGGTGCACCATTAGTCGCACAAAGTGGTGATGGCGGTGTAACGTGGTCTTATCCAGCATTACCGGATACGGTTTCATCAGGTAAATTTACAAGTGCCAGCGGTGTGAACTAAGGAGAATTCGATGTATTCCAAGAAGATGAGAATAATCGCGATTACGGCTATGTTTTATGCTTGTGGCAGTTATGCCAGTGCTTCGTTATCAGTCGCACAACAGTTTCAGTTATTTCAGCAAAAATATCATAAAATCTATGCATCACCTTCCATTGCTGAATACAGAAAAAAAGTTTTTGCAGATAATCTGTCGATCATCCAAAAACGAAATGCTGAGCATCATTCTTATCAATTGGCAATTAATGAATTTGCCGATCAAACCTGGGAAGAATTTGCTGCAACACATTTAATGAAACCGGGTTGGCAAGAAGAGTTTTCAAAACAATTCGCTGGTAAGGTTTTTCAACCATCAAAACGTACACCCATTGTTTACGATGTAGATTGGCGTACAAGAGGTACTGTTACGCCCGTTAAAAACCAAGGGACATGTGGTGCTGGCTGGGCATTTGCAACAACTGGCTTGGTAGAAGGCGCGGGACAGATTAGTAGTGGCATCTTGAACAGTTTATCTGAACAACAATTTATAGATTGTAATACCAGCAATGCTGCATGTAATGGTGGACAGATTGATAATGCTTTAACGTATGCGATGAATGGCGTTACAAGAGAATCGAATTATCCCTACACAGCGCGACCAGGTACTTGTCGCACATTTACGCCTGTTGTCAGTGTAACAAGTTTTTCACAATTGACGCCAAATAGACGAAGCTGCACTGACAGCAGCGGTTAATGAACAACCCATTGCTGTTGGTATCGAAGCTGATCAAGCTATATTTCAATTTTATCATTCGGGTGTTCTTTCAGCAGCAGAAAACTGTGGTGCTGTTTTAAATCATGCGATGCTTGTTGTGGGTTATACCAGTCAATATTGGATAGTTAAAAATTCCTGGGGAACTTCCTGGGGTTCGTCAGGCTATGTTTTCCTTGAACGTAATACTGGCGTAAACGGTGGCGCAGGTGTTTGTGGTGTTGCAGCTTATGCGTGGAGCGCGAACGCGTAGTTTATTGCCGCGCGCCTGCCACGCAGGCGCGCAATACTAACTTTTACTTTTTACATTAATCGACAGGAACTGATTTTTGCCGCAGGAGCAAAAAATAATTTCATTTCATCAATTCTTTGTGCGATCTCATATAAGCTGTTTGCGTTTGTTATAGCCTCACAAAACATTTTAATTTTCGGATCAGCAGGAAAGAATGACCAGATGTAACTGGTAACACCCGTACCTGCGCTCAAGTACTCGTTTGCAACTTCTTTCAGTTTGTCCAGCGTAATGACAGTAAGCTGGGATTTCATGTCAAAGTATGACCAGCGCCAAAAGGTTTTATCTTCGAGGAAAGTTTTGATGTGTTCTTTCACCGAGTCAGCATTTAAATTTGGCATGATGCCAGGTTTGCCGGCGAACGGATTGACCGCATAATCTAATACCGGGGTTTCCTCGTGATTGCGGTTTAACAGGCGTATGCTAACAATATCTCCCAGTTGAATATTGGCGTCGGGTTTAATAAACCAATAACGATTATCTAGCCGAGCACAAAACTGTGGTCCAAGTAATTCATTTAAAGTCATGGGGCCAGTAAGATCAGAGAGTTTTACTCGTAGTGATACGATATAAAGAGATCCAAAACGCTCATGCCAGTATTCTGGTTCAGTAATGGTTTCCATTTCGTTTACGGTTTCGCCAGCCATATAAGATATCGGATCATCTTTAGCTAGAAATGCTGTGAGTCTGGTGGCTAGCATAGCAAAATCAAAGGGCTTTTCTGGATTGACCTCATTTAACAACAAGGCTGGCACGCCGTACTTGGTTAATTGATCTGCACTAGTGATGTGCTTGTGATGATAACGGCTGGCAACGCCTATCGGGAGATATACAGTTAATTTTGCATCCTTATCCCGCATTGCCGGTGATGAGGATAAATTGTTTAACAGCGTTATCATGTTTTGGTCATTATTTTTTGTTGCTATATCGAGTGGTGTTAAGCCAGCGGAGTTCTTTTGGTTTGCGTCAAAACCTAAGCGCAGTAAGTGCCGCATAAGACGACAAGAATGGCTGTGCGCTACCATATGTACAGCAAATTGACCGAATTGATTTTGTGTTGCAGCTGTCAATCCTAATTCTTTTATCGCAAAGTCAACCGCATCAGGCACGCCAGATAGACAGCATAATTCCCATGTCTGTATTTTTTCCCATGTATTATTATACTCAACCAGATCGATGAGATTCTGATAAATATTTCCATAGGTATCCATTCTTCTTGGCCATGACTGTTCTTCTGAAATGCCAAGCAAACTTAATCTGCTTTCATCTGTGAGGATATTTTTTAAAACATGCCAAAAATAGTTTGTGCCGGTAACATCGGGTTTCCGAAAACAGTTTATCCACTGATCAAGTAGTTGCTGACTGCGTAAATGATTAATGAGCCGCGATGAATAAGTAAAATGATCGTAATTTTTATCAAGAACGCAGAGAAATGATTTTAAGCCTGCTAATAATTTTTCTGTTTCTAAAGAGGAGTTGGCGAGTAAATATTCTTCGATGATTTTGATGCTGTCTTCTATGTCTTTTTTAGCAATGTATGGCATGATAATCCCTATCTGAATATTGTCTAAATTAATAATAATTATTTAGAACGGATAATATAATAAAATTTTTGGTTTATCTATGCAGGGGGCCTTAACGATGGGGCGATATATAAGAAGAATGCCTAAAAAAAGGAAAATAATATGAATTCGCGTAAAAATAAAGTCGTTAATAATGCAGTAACAGGTAGTTGCGTTGGAGTATTATTTGGTGCTCCTGTTGGATATTTATTTAGCGATTCCAGATTGTGCAGTTATATTCCTCAAGTATTTGATAATGTTCTTGCTAATTCCATGGGGCAAATTACGCAACAAGTCTCTGCTGTGGCAATAACCAATACAGAAGCTCTCAAAGAAGGCGTAGCAACTTTTGCCAGTTCTTTAGGCAAATTTGAAATACTCAAAAACGCCGGCGATAAAGTGTTTGGTGCTGCTCAACAAGTAGCGAATCAGTTTCCACAATCCCAATATTATTTTGCAAATATCGGTAAATATCTCGCGAAATCTATTTTTGCTTCGCATCCATTATTAACTGGATTACCAGCGATTGCGCTAGATGTTTCTATCGGTGTTGTAAAAACAGGTCTTTACACTACCTGCGTTGAAATGATGAGCCCGTATAAAGTTATCCCGATTTCCTGCGCAGCGCTGGCGCTGATGGGATTTGGTATTGGTGCGACGATTGGCTTTTTGCGTCCAGAAGAAAAAATTTCTGAACGTGAAATAATCAAGCAATCATTGTTAGTTTCGCAATCAATTTTGAATAAGAAGATACCCCGTTCACATAGCTCTCCTGAGCTGAATATAATTTTAAAGAAATAGCCGAGGAATGAAAAATGCAAAGAGATGATCAGAAAGCCAAGCTGAGTTATACCGCAATCACCGTAGCGCAGGCAACGCTTGCCTGCCATGAGATGCCAGAATGGGCGCATCTAGTTGAGCCGCGTACCGCTGCTATCTTGAGGCATTTTGTTAATGTAGCTATGCCCGCACTTCCTTTTGGGAAAGATTATTTATCATTGGCATTTATTAAACATTCTTATAATCCCATTAGAAAATTTACTTACAATCGTGCGGGATGTATTGCTTATCCGCAGCATATGGCTATGCGTAAATTATTTCTTGAAACCCAAGTTCGTGAAGCAATTAAAGCGGGTGTCAAGCAAGTGCTGATTATTGGTGGAGGTTTCGATACATTGGCGCTGCGTTTACATAAAGAATTTCCACAAGTGCATTTTATCGAAGCTGATCGTGGTGAGACGCGCGAGGTTAAACTAAAGGCGCTCGCGACTCTTGGTAATGTGTTGCCTGAGTTTAAAGAGCGAGGCGCTAATTTACATTATTTGGAATGTGATTTAAGCCAGCCTGACTGGCCGCAGTTTTTGCAAAATCAAGGCTATTTTTCAGCTCAATCTGATTCCGTTGTCATTGCCGAGGGATTAATACCTTATTTGACGGCTGGCCAGACCAACAGTTTGTTTACCAGATTGCGCGAAAATATTATGACGGCTAAAAGTCAGCTTTTAGTTGGTTTTGCTGGCCCTAATACTGGTATTGCGAAAGCTCTGGCAGATATGTTGCTTGAAGAGTCAGGTGAAACTTTCCAGTTCCTTATTGGCCCTAACCAGGTGGCACCCTATTGTTCCGCGGTCGGTTTTACAATTTCCGCGCGCGCGATGAGTGCCGATTTACAGCGCCTCGCGGGCAATGAAGATTTGATCGCATACAAGGACGAGCTGGAAAAATTCGCGCCGGAACACTATTTTATTTTGGAAAAAACACCTGGCTGGATGCAGAACAATCCAGCAACGTTTGCTCAGCCTCGCGAAGTAAAGGATATCCCAATCGCTACAGTGAGCATACCAGAACGCCATCAATTAACGGAAACTTGTGTGATTAGTTAATGACAGATTGATTATTGTAGTGTCTATTTATATGTTAAGGGGCGCACTATGTGCGCTCTCGATATACGCATTCCTTTTCTCCTCAAAATTCCGCAATTCTCTCTATTGTTTTTACCGATTTCGCAATTAATTGTTTTATAGAGATTTTAAGGCAACGTCTAATAAATGGATTTGCATGTGTAACTTTATAGGTTACAATTATAGGAGGTGTGATGATAAAAAGTTTTAAGCACAAAGGACTGGAACACTATTTTACAAAGAATGTAAGAAAGTTTCTTGATGCTAGAGATTTGCCAAAAATAGAGCGAATTTTGGATCGTCTTGATGCTGTAATAATAGCAAAAGATATGGATATACCTGGTTGGAACCTGCATGAATTAAAAGGCGATAGAAAAGGAATCTGGAGTATCACAGTAAGGGCTAATTGGCGTATTACGTTCAAGTTCAAAGATGGCGAAGCCCATGATGTAAATTTGGAGGATTATCACTAATGAGTCTGAGATCAAAAAGTCGTAAGCCAGTACATCCAGGCGCAATTCTACGAGAAGATGTGTTGCCATCGTTAAATATTAGTCAAACAGAGCTTGCTGATCGCTTGGGAGTTTCTCGCCGCACTGTATCGCAGATACTGCATGAACATCGCCCGTTAACACCTGATATGGCAATTAGACTGGCGCATTTTCTTGGAACAACACCGGAGAGCTGGCTTAACATGCAACAGGCTTTAGATGTTTGGGAGTTGCAACGCAAAAATGCCCGCATTTATGATCAAATTGAAAAAGTGGCATAATTTGAGCCCAATAATTTTTACAATATTATTGGGCTCAAAAAATGATCGCGAGTTATTAACAGCAGCCGCCCTTATTTGCAAACACCACCGTCGTTATTGCATCGCTTGCCGCATTCTTAACTTTAACTTCAGGATGTTCGAAAAGTGTCAGGCGTGCACCGTTGCTATATAGTTCATTCTCAAGTGGTGCGCGTTCACCATGAAAACGCTTGGCAGCATATAAAGCTGTATGTCCATGTTTAGCATTGATATCAACGCCATTTTTTAACAGTGTTTGAATGATATTTTTGTAATCATCATTGCTTTGATCAACAACACGAAAAGTATGATCGTCTGCTTTTGCGCCAATATCAAAAAGATATTGAACAACTTCAGAATCAAGAAAATGCACAGCAAGATTGAGCGGAGTAGAGCAAGCTTGTTTATCACCGTTGCAATATTGTGAATTGTAGCCAACAAAATATTCTACAGGCTCATTGATATTCACAGGTTCATGATTGATTAACGATTCAACTTTTCCAATCAAAATATTTAAGACTCTTTGCGGGCCGGTTAGCTCAGGCTCATATATACCAGGTATGCGATATTGCTGGTTGTGAATAGTGTCAAATTTTGCATGTAATGATTTTAACATTTCTTCATTGGTTATTTTTCTTGCTTCCATGTTGTTATCCTTTTCTTATTATTATTTAGGAAATGGTAATATTACAAATGCGACCTTAAAAAGCAAATGTTTGCTATACTACGAAAAACCCATATTTAAGGATGAATATGCGCTCTGTCCGCTGGTTGATTATTGGCTTGGCATTTATCGCTAGCATTATTAACTACCTTGATCGTTCGGCTCTGTCATACGCTATTCACCCTTTACAATCCGCATTTGGTTTAACGAATACAGATTTTGGTATTATCGCCTCAGCATTTGGTGTGGGATATTTAGTCATGACCGTGGGCGGCGGCGTACTCATCGATAAATTTGGTGCGCGCAGAACCTGGTCTTTATTTGCAATCTTATGGTCTGTCGCATGTGCATCAATTGGTTTTGCTACCGGATTTACATGGTTATTCATTTCGCGCATGTTGTTAGGCGTAGCTGAAGGACCAGGTTTTCCTGCGTTGACGCGCGTGTCAGCGGATTGGCTTCCCATTCACGAACGCGCGCGTGCCTTAGCATTTGGCTTGGCTGCTGTGCCATTTGCATCTGTAATAGGTGCTCCTCTTATTTCATATTTAATTGTGGCTGCGGGCTGGCGTGCTGCTTTTATTCTTTTAGGTATATTTGGTTGTATATGGGCGATCATTTGGTATCTGGTTTTTAGAGATGAACCTGAACAAAGCTCGCTTGTCTCAAAAGAAGAATTAACCATCATTAATTCAGAGCGAGTGAAAAACGAAGATGTAAGGACTAGTTGGAGTTTTATTTTATTTAATCGCACGCTGCTTATTAATAACTATGCGTTTTTTGCTTTTGGTTATTTATTATTTTTTGCGATCACATGGTTGCCTGGATATTTAGAACAAACTTATCATATGTCGATTAAAAACGTAGGTTGGTTTTTGATTGCGCCGTGGTTGACTGCGACGATATTAATTGCGTTAGGAGGAATCATCTCTGATAAGTTATATGCTAAAACCAAAAGCATACGCATTTCACGTTCGCATTTAATCTGGATATGCCAGGTATTATCGGTTTTATGTTTTATTCCCGTATTATTTACCCACTCACAACTTGTTATGGCGATAGGGATTTCATTAGGTGTGGGTTTTGGTTTAATGCCAAACGCGGCGTTTTACGCTATAAACGCTGATCTCGCGTTTGATCGCGCGGCGACAAGTCTTGGCGTTACTGATGCTTTCTTTGCAGCAGCGGGCATACTCGCTCCGCTGGTCACTGGCTGGTTAGCAACGTTAACAGGTAATTTCTTCGCGCCTATCTTATTGATGATGTTGTTAACGTTGAGTTCAGCATTAATGATTTTGTTATTCCAGTTCCCGGATAAGGTTATTTCGGAGCAAGCGAATGTGATTAAAAACTGATCACACTAAACAGAATATAGTTAATTACCTATCATAAAAATTGCATTACATGAATATATGTGTAAAATATGACCTGCTTAAATTAATCGCAGGGTAAGTTCCGTGAGAAATGAGTGGAAACTAGTCTTAACTTCAATTTCAATAATTCTTCTTTCTGCATGCGGCACACCTGCGCCGATTAATCATGCAGAAAAAACCATAAAGTCGCTATCATCAGCCAATAACGAATTTACTGCCATTATTGAAGAAAGCGATGTACGACAAGGTGCAACAATTTTACCGCCAATTTATACGATATACATTACAAAAAAAGGCGATGGTGAACGACATCCAATGTCAGCCATATATGGCTGTAAAGAATTGCCAACTCTTACGTGGGCAAATTCACATATCCTGGATATTGCTTATAGTTCTGGAAGTTTTATTCATTATAGCGATAGCTTGTTTAAAGATACGGATGATAGAATCCGCACCAACTTGCGTTACATCACAGCTAAAGATTCAAATAGTGAATCAACACAAGAAAAAATATTACCTGAGCTTGCATATGATGAATCGATTGGCGATAGGATTGAGTATGCTATTGGTGACTTGCTGCATTTTCTAATCACTAAAAACACGGTGTTATTACGCATTCCATCTCCAGATAAACAACAAGATGCTGTTCTTGTTAAATCTGATTCTGGCGGCGCAGGGGAAAGATATTTTTTATATGTAACGTCGCATAATAGTGAGCATTTTACAGACCCAAACATGACGGCATATGAACTTGATGAAAAATTACCGATAATTACCTGGGACAATCCAACGCAAATTAATATCCATTATTCTGAAGGTTGGATAAGTGATTTTAATGATTCAGTTTGGGATAAAAATCACGATACACAAACTCGAAAAGCTCGATTGAATTTATTTCGCGATAGTTAAATATGATTAAACAGGTACAAAAATTATGAATAAAAATCTACCCGAAAAGCAGGCCACATCAGGCTTTACCTACAATCTTTTATTAGTCAGCAGTTTATTTACTGCCTTCTGTATTTTATCCAATCTGGCAGCTTTCAAACTTGCCGCATTGGGGAATTTTATTTTTCCAGCAGGTTTAGTTTTCTTTCCGCTGACATATATTTTTGATGATATTTTGACGGAAGTATACGGATTCAAAATGAGCCGACTGATTATCTGGTCTGCTTTATTGGCTAACTGCATTGTGTTTTTCGGCACCTGGTTAACCACGTATTTACCGTCAGCGCCTAATTGGCATGATCAAAATGCTTTTGCTTTGATTTATCGCACTGCGCCGCGAATTTTTTGCGCTTCTACACTGGCTTACTTTTGCGGTGAATTTACCAATTCATACGTACTGGCTAAATTAAAAATCGCGATGTCTGGCAAGCGTGTCTGGTTGCGTTTTGTCGGTAGTTCAACGGTAGGGCTTGCTGTTGATAATCTTATTTTTATGCATGTTGCGTTTTTATTTATTCTTCCTTACTCCACGCTTTTAATGGTGAGTGTAACAATGTATTTAGCCAAATTAACTTATGAAATTTGCATGCTGCCGATTACTTATCGTATTGCGAATTATCTAAAGAAAAAAGATCAAATTGATTATTATGATTATGAAACGAATTTTAATCCGTTTACATTGTCAGCTTGAACAAAATTGATCCGTATATCTATGTTATAATGTGTGATTAGGAGATTATCGCGCCAAACTTGGAGGTTTTTCCATGAAACCCGTCTATTTTGCTAATTTACTATTCATTTTAGCCGCAAACGCGCTTTTTCTGGGCGCCACTTCTTATGCGGAGACCACCCCTAGCATTTTATTATTGAATTCACAGCAGGCGACGTGCCCATTTAAAATGTATGGCAATCGCTTACAGGTTGATGTTGGCGGCGGAGTCCAATTCTATCAAGGTTCCTCAGATAATCTGGAAACCGCAGACTGCATTTCATCGGAAACTGCTATATCTGGTATGGCCGGTGGCGGGCTTGCTAACAACATAATGATGTCCAGAAATATAATGGACCCGCTTGCAAATTTGCCAGTACCAACACCAGGTCCAGCCAAAACAGTGCCTGGTTGTACAGACAAACAAAACGCTTACGTAGTCAATGCCACCAATGCTAGTACTTGTTCGACAATACCAACAGGATATTATCCAGGCGGAATTGTCATTGATAATGAAAATGCAAACGTGCTCATGACAGGAACATATATTCTGGGGAAGAATGGTTTTATCGTTAAACATGGATCTGTCGATGGTACTGGCGGCGTTTTCATTTACATCATGTCAGATTCATCGGGAAGCCCAAAAATAGATGTTACTACTAGAAAGACAATAAACTTGAATGGCATTGTATCGGGACCTTATGCTGGCATCATATTTTACCAAGATCGAAACAATACTAATGATTTAAAATTTAATGATGATGGAACTGGCTCGATTACATTGGCAGGAAGTATTTATGCACCTACGGCAAAAATTGCTATTAATGTGCAAAGCAATTTTATTTATGGAACCACTAACGGCATTTATCCGGGAATCATCGCAAATACGATAGAGTATAGCGGTTCCGGCGTTGTTAAAACCGAGTCTATTATCGACCCGAAAGTAATCGATGAATTTTTGCGAGGACAATTTACTTATTTTCCAGCTGAATTGAGTAAGCATGCATTTGCAAATTGTCAGCTTGCAACGGGGCCTTCGTCAGATAATTGTGTATGTACAACATCTTTCGTTTCAAAAAAGACAAAGAATATGACTAATTACACTTTAAAATTGGAACAATATAATCAGGGAAGATTGGTATCACCTGTTCGTGTGTCAGTAACTCAATTGGATACACAAACAAATACGTCAGTCACGGCTACTCAGTTTGGTACCAAACCAATCGCTTTAAAATCATTGAAAGCATGGTGTACAAAAGATAAGGTTATTTCTATTCCTTAAAGAATATTTAGATGCTGTTCAGTCACGGTTGTAAAAAATGGGGTCAGGCTTGCAAGCCTGACCCCATTTTTTTATGCAGTTCACGAATTTATAGCTTTATTTTTTATTCGCAGTATTATCCCGTTTCATTTTAAGTGCTTCCGTCCACCATAGAAGATCGTCAATCATTACATCAGCTGGGGCAGTCAGTTGTGCAAGACCAGCATTAACATCTCCACCTTGAAAATGCATCATGAGTGTCACTACTTATGCTTATCATCGCGATGGTAGCCACAAAATTTTTGTGCCTGATCATGCCGCGAAGCTGCGCTTAATCAAGGCGGGGATTGGTTGGGGAAGAATTTCTGAGCGCGAGTTGGATAAGTCAGATGATCTTGTTGTTATTGAACATGAGATTGTTGAGCACGTGCTTTTAAACTTTTGTTTAATGCGGGCGAAGCTAAAGCCAATTGGTGCTACTGCGAGAGCTATTTGGGCGGCTTTTGAGAATCATTATGGAAGCAGGGGTCAAGTACTCGATTTCCTGATATAAGGAGGAAGTCGAGCACTTGACCCCTTTCTACGGTTTGACCAATTAAGCAAACCGGCTTTTGTACTCTGGATGGACCCAGAAACTTGTTTAAAAAATCCATCCAGACTACGCGATAAAAAATCACCGTTCATAAAATTTAAGAAGTGTCAGTTATGCCAACGTTATTTAACCCAGCCAAAAAACGTCGTTTAGGTTTTATACTTTTATCCACAAGCAGGAATAATTATGATTTAATATCCTGGCTAACCAAGGAGAACTTAACATGGATGATTACAACCGTTGGACCAAGATAAAACTGTTTTTGGCGCTTTCAGGCTTGATGCTGATTAGTGGACCTTTTACTGGCAAGGTGTATGCGGATTCTCAGATGGTTTCACTTATAAAAAATGCGAACGGTTCTTCTGTAGAGAAGTTAGCCGATGGCACGCAAATTATAACTAACGTAGATGGTTCATCGGTAACAACCAAGGCTGATGGCACAAAGATAATAAAAAATAAGGATGGTTCTATCGTAGAAAACGATCCTGATGGTACGCAAATAGTTACTAACGTGAACCATTCTTCAGTTACAACCAAAGCGGATGGTACTAAAATAGTAAAAAACGTGGATGGTTCTACAGTTCAAATTAATACTGATGGTTCTCAAATTGTAACTAATACAGATGGGTCGATGGAAAAATTACCGCCTAAGAAGCCTCAATAATCTGGTCCTCCTTCTCCCGCTTGCGGGAGAAGGGTACGGGTGATTATAAAAAGGGGTCAAGAGCTCGATTTCCTCCCTTACAGGAAATCGAGCGCTTGACCCCTTTTACAGAGCAGCCGAAAGCTCAGAAAGCATGCACAACCCGTAATGATCCATGATGCGAACGATGTCTTGTGCCTCTAATTACAATTTCCACATCTTGATTAAGTAAATTTAAAAACTTAACAAGGCGTTCAATTGAAAAAGCTGACAAACGCCCACGATTCAACATAGAAATTTTAGATTGATCAATGCCAAGTAATTTAGCGGCAGCAGTTTGTTTTAATTTTCTTTTTTTAATAATCTGGTTTATACAAAGTGCGAGTTCTGCTTTTGCTAATTTTTCATCTGCATCTGGCATTTCCAAGTCAGCAAATACATTTGTGGAGCCAGTTTCGATGGTTTCTTCGGTTTTCTTAGTCTGTGTTCGTTTCATCATCTAACTCCCGCATCTTTTTTGGCTAACTGTAACCGGCTTTTAATTAACGCAATATCCTTTAGTGGTGTTTTAATTCCCGTCTTAGATTTTTTTTGGAAAACATGCAGTATATATATTTTTTCTCCCAATTTTATCGCGTAGACAGTGCGATAGGTGTCTTTGTTATAATCGCAAACAATTTCTATTACGTCTTTCAATCCCCTCCAAGGTTTTGCTGAGTCTGGAAATTGGCCTGACTATGCCTGATATAAGGCATATCCAATTTCGTCCTGAACATCCTCTGGCAATGCTTGTAGATCAGATCGTGTTGAGCCTACCCAGGCTAATTCTTTTAGTTTTGCCATTTTCACTTTCCATGATTAAGTATACAATGAAATCCATAGAATATGCTAGTTTTAGCATAATCGTTATTTTCTATATCTAGCTAATTGATATTTATAGATAAAAGCGAGCGCTCTGCATAATCTGTGCAGAACATTTATCAGTTTTTTTAGTTAAACCAGTGATGATGCATGGATTTCGATAAACTCACTTTCCATGATTGGAATATTAGACGCATCGCCAATTACAGCATCAATACCACAGAAAGGGCAGAGAGCGGTTTTTTCTTCATTAGTTTCTATCCAATCTATAACGGTATCTTTGGCAAAAGATTGTTTGCAGTAGAAACAGATGCAATTTTTACTGAGTAAGATGGATTTCTCATTGTTATAAGAATGTTTGTGTGCAGAGATCACATCGTATTTAGAACTCATTTTCAAAAACTCCCGCCGCAAGTTTTTAACTTTTGATTTTACTTCAATGGCATAAAAGATCTTAGTCTATGGCATTCGAGTATTAATGCTTTGCGCTCTTCAGAAATTTGAGCAGAATCTCTCTGTAGCAATATTAAGATCCAACCCTTGTTGCAAACATGGCAAACCACAAACTTCGCAGTTGAATTCATTTGGTGAGGGAAAATTCGGCCAATTAACAAAACTAGCGAGCATAACTAATCTCATATGTCTAGCTAGAAGGAATTCCTCAACAAATATATGAAATTGAATGCTAAACAAAAACCTTATTGGATGCATCTTCCCGATTTGAGTCTATCAACTCTTGTAATTCCAATGGAAGCGCGCTTAAGTTGGTCTTTTTATTTTCAGCATTAAAAATGGGATTGTTTATAATTAATTTGACGCATTGATTTACTAATTGTGGTCGATATAAATAAAGGAAGTTAATTATTTCAGTTAAATCTTCTTGAAATTGTTTAAGTTCTTGTAATGTATCGCAAACTAATACTGCCCAATCATGAGGATCTGTACTGTCATAAGTACGTCTCAGACCGGCTTCGATAAAACCTAAAAATATCTCGTAGTGATTAAATATAAATTTTATATCTTGTTGTGAATATGAACTTAAATCACGCTGCAAGCTGTCAAGATAATACTTATCGTCTTGATTAGAACTTTTGTGTAATGCAAGTTTTTTAAATAATTCATGATCGTGAGTGCGGATATATATACTGACGTATCTATTCTCATGAGAAATTATTACCTTTATATTGCTGATGCCATCTATAAAAAGATCTTGCGGATCTTTACGCACATGAAAAAATTCCCATTCATGGCCGGAAGATGCGTGGTTTTTATTATGATTAGTAAATCTAACTTGCCAATTTTTCAAAATTTTTATCTCAGTTTGTAATCGCGTAGTTTAATTAGGAATAATGCTAACAAATATTTCTAAGATGTCTACATAAAACGTAATTATAGTGCGTCATACCTTGCGTCACACCGCAATCACGCATCTGGTTCAGGCTGCAGTAGATTTACCGGCCGTGCAGAGCATTTTGGAACAGAAGACATTGCAGATCGTCGTGAGGTATAGGCGTTGAGTGAGGGTTAACATTAATCCTGATTCAATATGTGCATCAAAATTTCGCAACACATCGCTATTCAAAGCAATAGTATTAATATTCTCGCCTTGTATACTCCATTGTATCGTGATATTTCTTGCTGGACCATTACCAATGTTCTTCAGTCTAAAAACAGGCAATTCAAATTCGATTTGAGTACGGTCAATTAGAATCGGCCGTATATTTATTTGAACGTCTTCTCCTGGTATCTGGTTGTAGGATTTAAAATTGCCAAGTATGGTTTTGCGCTTTCTTCTCGTTGTTTTTTCATTTCTCTTACGGCGAGAATAGTGGCAAGCGCAGTCAAAAATGTTGCTATCGTGGCCCAGTGCCACGAGTACATTAGGCTCAAAATATAATTTATACAATGCATTACGGTTCATCCCTTTAATGAAAATAATGTATATATATTCTCAATTTGGCAGCAGCACTAAAATTTTATCTTTAATTTCTTTAGCCGCATCTATCAAGCTCCATCCACTTGTATGCATGCGGCCGCCATCCAGAAAAGTCATAAATTCACCATCTAAAAACTTCATTGGAACAGCATGAGATTGCATTAATTCTGAAGATAATAATTGCCCAATATCATCTAAAAATGAATGTTCTTGTAATTTTAAATCTAGATTTTCTTCAAACAGTTCATGTGTAATAGTTTTACCTTCTTTTTGCATATAATGATCAAAGACTTGAATAGTATTCTCGATATTAAAATCTTTTTGCTTTAATGCAAGCCATAAATCAAACACATCGCGACCTTTGCTGCGTTGATATAAAGCGCGTAATTTTGTAGCTATTAATTCATCAAACTGAAAAGTATTAATTTGGTTTCGCCTGAAAACCAATCAGATTTCACAGAGAAATTTTTCGATAAACGATCAAGCACTGCAAAATTTTCCTGAATATTTATTTCTATCTTGATGTGTTGCCGAGAATTTGGTGAAGTTTTCCGGGTTAAAATAAAACATTAAGCTTAAAGCTCCGTGCTGTTCTTATAGTTTTTGGTTTGCCTAACCACGGCTCAAGACAGTCTCGTAATGCATCAACAATATCCGTAATGCTACCTTTACTTGTTCGCACTAAATCAATATCTTCACTATATCTTGCAGGCGGAGAGAAAAATAATTTATGCAGCGCTGTTCCGCCGCGAAATGCCAAGTTCTTTATTAAGAAATGGATCAGAGAAAATTTCCATCAGTATGCGTGATAAAATTAAATCTTGTTCAACTTGCATATCATCAGGCCATGGCGCAATAGATCGCCATTGTGTTATTTGTGCAATTGGAATCATTCGTCAGGTTCCACTTTGGTATTTACAATAATTTTCCATTTTTTGTCTCTTAATAGTGGCTTATATGAAGCATTGGATACTAAGCGAACCCAATGTAGCTTTTTGTTAGTTAGAATTTTAGCTATTTCATTAGCAAGTTGGTTAAATTTTAGAAATTCTAATAAATACCCTAGACGCTGTAGCCAAAATAATTCCGGATTAATTTTGGATAGTTCCTAACATTTTATTTATATCAATTTTTTCAGCTAGTTCCATTAATACAGTAGCAACGTTGCTAATTCCTGCCGCATGTTGTGGCATAGTTACTATATCAGCAGAAGTTACTTCTGGAGTCGCAACCTCTATTGTTCCTGCATATGTATTAAATCTTTTGGTGGGCATCATGGATATTTTTTTATTTGCAATAAACTCAACATAGATGCGGCCACAGCGGATAGGCGGTCGATTTTTTGATGTTACAACTTGAAATCGCTGTGGTTTTTGGTGGGCTGCGCCATAATACTGTGCGGCGCTTAGAAATCCAACATAATATGGTAGATTTAGATATTTCATTAGATCAGGAATAAACATGTCCGCCGGTAAACAGCCTAGAATTTGATACTCTGGTACTAAATTAAATAAAACCCTCTTGCAGGGCTAACAACTAACTTATTCAATCGCAGACGTCTGAGAGCATTCAAGGTTGCTATTTTAGTAAGCCTAAAGCTTTCTCTGCTTCCTCACTGGTGAAAAAGTAACGGCCTTGGCTTCGTAGCTGATTTATAAATTCATGTGCTTTCATAGATATTGATCTGTGTTAAAACTTTTATATTATATCGTTTTTCGTTATATTATTAAAGTGTTAACACATTGATAATGAATACAATAGGTTATGATACATGTTGCGAGAATTTTTGTGTCAAAACTCGTGTAATATAACGAAAAACAATATATTGCACGAGTTTTGACACAGGGTTTAGCTTATTAAATAACCGCCCCTTCAAGGACTTGTGCTTGTTTTGATAGTTCGTCTAATGCTTCGAGAAGTGCTTTATCAATTTTATCTTTATACTGTAAAACATCTGAAGATGCAGAAGCTCTGGGTATGAAAGTCAATTTAGGCTGATGGAGTGTTTAGAATACAAATTTGGGTCGAAATTGTTTTAGTTAATGTTATTAACATAATTATCACCTTCTGGATTACATTGTGCACATAAAATGAGATATAAAAAAGCAACAACATTGAAATCCAATAAACCATCATCCGACATACTAAGCCACCAACCCCTTTCGGCCTAAATTGACTGTATGTCTAGGGATTACAACGCATTTTCACGCACGCTCGAACTGTTTTGCGGGAAATACTCGTAACTACTTGATTTTACTCTGGGCCCACTAGGACTTGAACCTAGGACCAAAGGATTATGAGTCCTCTGCTCTAACCAACTGAGCTATGGGCCCCTCGAGTTTGAGAGTGCCAATAATATCTCGAAGTGAGCCTTCTTTCTAGTCCAAAATACCTAAAATGACGTGCCAAGCCTATCCGAGCAAAAATCAACCAATTACCCACCAAAATACTTCCGGGTTATCTTGTCATACACCCCATTCACCTTAATCTCAATCAGCGCCTTATTCAGCGCATTCAAATCCCTCTGATCATTCGGCCTGACCCCAATCCCAAACCCCGACCCAAAGTACTGGTTATTGATCACAGGGCCGATCACAATGCCATACTGCTTCCCATTGTCCCCCTGGCTCACCCAGGTTTTAATCGCTATAGGATTGCCCAGCACCATATCAACCTTTCCAGCCTGAAGATCGGTAATGGCATCGCTCAACGTATCATACGACTTCACTGTCACATTTTTGCGATACTTATTATTTAAATAATTCTCAAAACTCGAATCTTTCACCACTCCAATGGTCTTACCGAGCACATCACCGGCAATGAAATGTTTATCCAACGGCGCGAGATAAGCCAAACTAGGATTATAAGTTACATTCGTATACTTCAATTCGCCGCGGCGCATTTCTGAAATACTAATCGAGCCGATAATTGCATCGAATTTTTTCGCGTTTAATTGCGGTATTAATTTATCAAACGCTGTATTGGTAAATACGCATTGTGCTTTCATCTGCGTGCACAACGCATTTGCTACATCAATGTCATAACCCTTCATTTTGCCGCTCTCATCCATATATTCAAACGGCGGATAAGTCGCGTCAGTCGCGAAATGAATAGTTTTCATGTGGTTGGTTATAAAGCGCGGACTAGTAGAGTTCGATGAGAATTGTGAAATAAACAAGCCGCCGGTAAGAAACAAAAATATGGCTATTAGAATGATTTTTGTCTTTGTCATGGGAGAAACCCCTTCCGTGTCTCTTATTATTTTAACATTGTCTGCTATTGCGCCAGTGTTGCTCTGGGCTAAAAACGCTGCCAATTCCTTGGTAAATCACAATATTTATTTTTTATCGGTCTTTTTTTGTCCGCAAAATGCCTGTTCATAATAATTGCAGATTTAAAGACAAAGTACACAATAATTTCGTACATGCATCTGAAAAATGCGTGGATATGATACGACAAATTAAGCGAATATAAATCGAGTTATTACAAAAAAATTTACCAGCCGCCGCCTCCGCCACCACCACCGCCTCCTCCAGAGCTACCACCGCCACCGCTCGCGGAAGAAGAAGCTGAAACAGAAGAGAGTGATGAACCTAAACCTGCAACAAGCGCAGTCGTAAATGCTGCGGCGGATGCACCTGCCCACGGCGTGCTACCCGTATACCAAACAGGTTGATACGTTTGTGATTGTTGTCCTGCGCTTGATAATAAATTATTAAAATTTTGTCCCCATTCATATTCAACACCTAATGCAATCGCGTATGGCATAAATGATTCAAATGTTTCTGGAGTTTGATTGGGCGGATTCATTTGATTGATTCGATAACGTTCTGTTGTGCCGATGAAAAGTTTGAACCCTTCAATTTGATCAATAACGGCTAAACCTGCAGGCGTATATGCTTTCAAAAGAAAGTAAAATACAAAATCTAATATCACACTGAAAAATAAAAAGGGCAAAATTAATATTGATAAGGCTTGCTCAACCATGATCAAACCTATTACTTCACCAAATAAAAACGGCAAAGAAAAAAGTATCATGAAAATTGCTTTAAATATTGTTCCTATTGATGGAATACGAAAAACTTGGCTAATGGCGGCATAAACTGTCACCAATAAAGCGGCGCAACCTAAACTCCAAATAGTGATCCATACTAATGAAAATACAGCAGCCAGTGGATTGATAGCAAGATAGATGGCCAAGCCATAAGACACTGCTGTCAACAGAATGCCGAACAAGAACCAATTAGTATTGGTGACAAATAATTTATTAAGAAACTGGCTCTTTAAACTCTTCTTAAGCGCGCCCTGTGCTTGATTGAAAATACTATAATTTGCTTGTGAAACGGTAACCATTGGCGTATAGGCAAATAAAGCAACTGCTAATGCTTTTTCTTCTTCTGACAAACGGCTAGTGTCATTACCTTTTTTAACGAGATTATATGTCCCATTATTGTTTTCAATTGCTAAAAATCCTTTAGTCGCCAAGCTCACAATCGCTGCTGTATAAGCAGAGTTCCAAAAGCCCATGTGTTTAAGATAGCTAGCAGCTGCGGGTGAAATATTATCTGGCGGCGTGAATAATGGAATGACGGTGCGTTTATGTAGAGCATGTCCATGCTTGGTCCACATCGTTAGAAAATAAAGCAGCTGAATTAGTAAAATCAGTGACAACCAATAAGGTGTTTGTCCTTGCTGCTCGGTAAATTCCTGCAGCATTGTAGGTTGTTGCACAATCCCTTTCGGCCATGCAACTGCTACAGTCAATCCCTGCCCAGTTTGCAATTGTGTAGTAGTAGAAAAAGATATTTCATTTTTGGCTTCTTCACGCGCGATATAATCTTTGCCTTTTTCGCCTTTATAACCGGTGTAACCAAAATAATGATTAATATCAGCGCCGGCTGGCAGGTGTATCGTGGCATCTACTTTACTAATCGGGAACGTCCAATCATTACCCGTGATATTCCAATACAATTCATCCGCGTCTTTAAGAAAATTAATCGCGTCATTAACATGATATTCAATTGTATAAGTATAAATTCCAGGTGTGAGATTTACATTTCTGCTGCCAATGAATATTTCGAATTGATTATTAGCATATTGTGTGTGGTAGTCGGATGCCTGGTTATTAAGCAAGATTTTATTAATTTTATAAGCAGTATGATGCCACACATTGTAGCTATCAGCATAAGAGGTCGGCAGCTTCCTGACAATACCGTGAACAATCTTATCTTGATTAGCATTAACAGAAATGTTTTCGGTGACATCAATAGAAGAATCTGTATTAACCGTAATATCAGTAGAGAAATAAAGAATTTTTTCGTCGCTACCTTGCGCGAAAACAGGCTGAATCAGCAGGAAAAACAGCAAAAACGCTGACAGAATGTAATTTCGCACATCTTACTCCTTAGCTGGTAAATTTCACTACTGGTGCTTCGCGTTCCTTCGCATCCTCAATTTCAAAGTATTGCGCTGGTTGAAAATTAAAATGTGATGCGATTAATGAACTGGGAAAAGACTGAATTTCAATATTAAAATCTCTCGCCGTGCCATTGTAATAACGTCGTGCTAACTGAATCTGGTTTTCAATATTCGCAATATTATTTTGCAGCTCAATAAAATTCTGGCTGGCTTTCAGATCGGGATAATTTTCCGCGACAGCGAACAATTGTCGTAAAGCACCAGTGAGCATATTTTCATTCGTGGCGCGCTCTTGAATATTGTTGGATGCTTGCGCCCGCGTACGTAATTCTGTGACTTTCTGCAAGACGCCGCTTTCATGCGCCATATAGCCTTTAACAGCTTCGACTAAATTAGGAATTAAGTCCGAACGTTGTTTTAACTGTATATCAATACCGCTCCAGCCTTCTTTAGTCAGGTTTTGCAGACGGATAAGACTGTTATAGACATAAACGATATAGAGGGCGAGGACAACGAGGATAACTAAGAGAACAACAAGGAACGTGGACATAACACCTCCTTATTTTTTACATCCACGGGAAAGCGTTTTATACGCTTTCCCGTTTCACTGTATTACTCTTGTTCTTCAAGGAAGCTGCGTAATTGTTCCGCACGTGAAGGATGACGCAGTTTACGTAATGCTTTTGCTTCAATCTGACGAATACGTTCACGGGTCACATCAAATTGTTTGCCGACTTCTTCCAGTGTGTGGTCGGTATTCATGTTGATACCAAAACGCATGCGCAATACTTTCGCTTCGCGTGGCGTTAATGAACCCAATACTTTTTGCACTGCTTCAGATAAACCAAAGTTGGTCGCTGCATCAATCGGTGACATCGTATTGTTATCTTCAATGAAATCGCCCAAATGTGAATCTTCATCATCACCAATCGGTGTTTCCATGGAAATAGGTTCTTTGGCAATTTTCAAGAATCTTGCGGATTTTATCTTCCGGAATATTCATTCGTTCGGCTTAATTCTTCAGGCGTTGGTTCCAGACCGGTTTCTTGCAAAATCTGACGTGAAATACGATTCAATTTGTTGATGGTTTCAATCATGTGCACTGGAATACGAATGGTACGCGCTTGATCGGCAATCGAACGGGTAATCGCTTGACGAATCCACCAGGTTGCATAGGTTGAAAACTTATAACCGCGTTGATATTCGAATTTATCAACCGCTTTCATCAAACCAATGTTGCCTTCCTGAATCAAATCAAGGAATTGCAAACCACGGTTGGTGTATTTTTTCGCGATAGAAATCACCAAACGTAAGTTGGCTTCACCATTTCTTTTTTCGCGCGGCGGGCTTTCGCTTCACCAATAGACAGACGACGATTGACTTCTTTGATTTCAGCAATCGTCATGCGCATTTGTTCTTCCAGCGAAATCAGTTTCTTTCTGCGAGCGCTGAATATCAGGCATAAATTTTTCAAAATCAGCTGTAATAAGCTTTGCCTTCGTGTTCATGAATCCAGTCAACATTGGTTTCATTATTCAAGAAGGAACTGATAAATGCTTTGCGTGGCAATTTGCCTTTGTTAACGCACAAGATCCATGATCGTGACGTTCTTGCGTGCGGATTTCATCGAGCATGCTGCGCATTTTTCTGCGATAAGTTTGTTAAATTGACGTGGCGACAATTTGATGTCCATGAAACATTTGGCTAGCTCTTCACGTTTTTCAATGGTTTTTTTATGCTTGACGCCATGTTTCTTTTCGACTGCAATGCGTTTCATTATAAATTTTGCGTAATTCTTCAAAGCGTTCTTTGGCTTTTACAGGATCAGGACCGGCTTCATCATCAAAAGGATCAGCCGCTTCTTCAGCTTCTTCGTCATCTTCTGTCGCTGCTTCACTGTTCGGCAGCAGCTGAGCAGCAGCTGCTGTGCTACCGCCTTCTTCATCTTCTTCGTCTTCTTCAGCTGCAAGATCAGGTTCAATATAACCACTGATAATATCGCTTAAGCGCAATTCGCCTTTTTCAACGCGATCAAAATCACCTAATACTTCAGCAATCATTTGTGGCTGATAGGCAAGCGTGGTCAGCATCTGGTTCATGCCTTCTTCGATACGTTTTGCAATGGCGATTTCGCCTTCGCGGGACAGCAGTTCAACACGGCCCATTTCACGCATATACATGCGGACAGGATCAGTGGTGCGGCCAAGTTCACTGTCAACGACAGCAAGTGCATTGGCAACTTCTTCTGCGGCAACTTCATCTTCGGTGGCTTCATTTTCAGCAAGAAGTAATTCTTCCATTTCTGGCGCATCTTCAGGAACTTTGATGCCCATATCATTGATCATGCTGATAATATCTTCAATTTGTTCAGGATCAGTGATATCAGCAGGCAAATGATCGTTGACTTCCGCGTAGGTAAGATAACCTTGTTCTTTACCGCGGGTAATAAGTTCTTTAAGACGGGATTTCTGTGATTCTTTTTGTGAATCTTGTTGATCCATAAGTGATAACCTGCCAGATATTTAATCGGTTTGTATTATAGTATAATTCACTTTCGAGTTAATCTTATATTATCTCACTAATACGCAAAAAATGTCATTGCGCATTAATTGTACAGCCTTTTTTCCTATTTATCCACCCGGCCAGTTCCAGTTTTTCTTCTTCAGTAAGTGCCTCCTGCGCGGCTTTAGCCATTAGGCGATTGATTTCATTATCAAAGCCCAACAGGGTTAGCTGTCCTATCGCCCCAATAAATTCTTTTTCAACACCGCTATCTGGAGTGATATATTCCAATTGGGCGAGTTTGGCGATGAAGTTTTCTTCCTTTTGTCCACGCCAGTATTCGATTAACGCTCCAGTAGTTATATTGGGCTTTTTTTGTATGATTTCAACCAATTGATTTAAAAATAATTGGCCAGGTACCGGATTGTCCGGCAGAGGCTCAGTTATATGGCTAGCCAGATGTGGGTTTTGAATCAATAGTGCTATAGCCCTGCGCATAGGTGCCGGTAGTTTGGCCTTCAAATGTTGATCGGGAGTAGTGGTTACCAGTGTCGGTTGCTTTGGGCGCTTCAGCGCTTTTGATCTGTTGCTTTAATGACTCGATATCAACGCGTGCGCGTTTGCTTAATTCTTCAATCAATATGCCCTGGAAAATGTCTGCTGGCAGTTGCTTGATAAAGCTCAAAGACGAAGCAGCGAAACGGGCGCGGCCTTCCATGGTATTCATGTCGCTTTGACGGCTTAATGTTTGGAAGAAGAAGGCCGATAATGATAGCGCCGATTCCAGACGTTTTTCAAATGCTGGTTTGCCTTCTTTGCGCACTAGCGAATCAGGGTCTTCGCCATCGGGTAAAAACAGAAAACGAATTTGCAGATTATCATGCATTAACGGGAAAATGACTTGTAATGCCCGCCATGCCGCGGTTCTGCCAGCTTCATCGCCATCAAAACAAAAGACTAATTTCAGAGGTGTAACGGAACAGACGCTGTAAATGATGGCTGGTAGTCGCCGTTCCCAACGTGGCAACCGCATAAGTAATGCCATGCTGAAACAGGGCGATGACATCCATATAACCTTCAACGATCATGACGCGGTCGAGTTTGCGGTTGGATTGTAGTGCCTGATATAAGCCATACAATTCATGGCCTTTTTGAAATAACGGTGTTTCTGGGGAATTTAGGTATTTGGGTTCGCCCTGGTCGAGTATGCGTCCGCCAAAACCAATAATGCGGCCGCGATAATCATGAATAGGGAACATGATGCGGTCACGAAAACGGTCATAATAACCACCTTCGTCTTTTTTGATGACCAGGCCAGTATCAAATAGTTTCTTTTTATCAGCGTCAGTTTTGCCGAATAGGTCGAGCACATGGCTCCAGCCCGGCGGGGCATAACCTATACAGAATTGTTTGGCGATTTTGCCGGAAATACCGCGTTTTTTCAGATATTCAATCGCGCGCTGGGAATTGCGCATTTGTTCATAGTAATAGTTGGTGACTTGAGTCATTAAGTCATACAAGCCAGTGAGGGAATCATCTTTTTTACCGGCGCGGAGCCATCGTTAGGCACTTCCATGCCGCATTGCCGTGCCAGCGTTTCTATGGCTTCGGGAAAGCTCAGACGATCATGCTGCATCATGAAATCAATGGCATTGCCATGCGCGCCACAACCAAAGCAATAATAGAATTGCTTGGTCTGGCTGACGGAAAAAGAGCCGCTTTTTTCATTATGAAAAGGACAGCGGGCAAAATAATTGCTGCCGGATTTTTTCCGCAAAGGCACTCTGCGTGTTGATCAAATCAACAATATCGATTTTGGCCAGCAGTAATTCTATAAATTCCCGTGGAATATTCACGTTGCCGCCTTAATAGATCATGACGTATGGGTTACTCTTCACCTGCTTGCGGCAGATGAGGGGTAATCATTATATATAGCAGAGGATTGTTCGTGAGGGTAGCAGCTGTATTAATTAGCCAGCCAGCTTTTCTTTTACTTTAGCACTGACAACAGTCATGTCAGCTTTGCCTTGAAGTTTACTTTTCAACACGCCCATGACTTTGCCCATATCTTTAGCAGAGGCGGCGCCAGATTCCTGGATGGCAGCAGCGACAGCCTGTTCGATCTCAGCTTCAGACAGTTGGGTGGGGAGATATTGTTGGATGACTTGGACTTCTTCTGTTTCTTTCTCAGCCAGATCAACACGATTGCCAGCTTCGAACTGTGAGATAGAATCGCGGCGCTGTTTGATCATTTTATTGAGAATGGCGAGAATTTGCTCGTCAGTCAGGACAATGCGCTCATCGACTTCACTTTGTTTGAGAGCGGCCAGGATAAGACGTATGGTGGCCAGGCGCTCTTTTTCTTGCGCGCGCATGGCCGTTTTCATATCTTCAAGGATCTTATCCTTGATCGATGAGGTCATAGTTGTCTCAATCAAAATTTAATAGCAGGCTTAAGCAGCTTCTTTCTGTGCCGGTGCCAATTGGCTGACGATCACGTTCTAATGCCATATGTTCACGCAGAATCTTCTTCTGATAGCGTTTTACAGCAGCAGCTTTCTTACGCTTACGTTTCCAGGTGGGTTTTTCATAGAATTCATGACGTCTAAGGTCGGCCAGAATGCCGGCTTTTTCGCACAGGCGTTTAAAGCGGCGCAGGCTTAATTCAAAATTTTCGTTATCTCTTACACGTACTGTTGGCATATCGGAAGCAATGTCCTGTCTATTTAGAATTAATAAAAGAAGCGCCAATTCTAATGCCTGAAGCGGAGAAATGCAAAGACTAGCTTAAGTTCTGTCTGAGACATCTCCCCATATTTTGATTTAAAATTGACCAATCTGTATCATTATAGCAGAAAATTCTTATACCCTGGAGTCTGACACCGTTCAATATAGTCTTTTGGGACAAATACTTGCGGTAACTCTGGGTTGGAAAACATGCCGAGAGAGCTGACTGGCCAGCTGCCTGAATATATTTCATTTTCAGCGCATATTTGTGCAAAATATGAGCATTGCGGATGGAGCAGGCAAACTGGTCGTCGGCGGTGACTAAAGCAGGGCGAACTTGCCGAATTCGCTCCAGCACTTTTTGGATTTCGGTGGCAATGATCTGAGGGTCGTTACTGACGAATATTTTGTCGTGATGCTTCAGGAGTTCGAACATCAAGATCATATGACCTGTGCGTCCGACACCGCCAGCGCAATGTATCAGTACCGGCTCTTTTTGCGAGGTCTGATAAATCTGCCATAAGGCTTCTTTCAATTCATCTTTGCTATCTTTTGTCAGATCAATCGCTTGCTCATCGTGTAATTCCAGCGTAGTAACATTTAATACTTGAGCATTCTTGCTTGATTTAACCGCATCTGCTGATAAAGCAACAATAGCTTTAGTGTGTTCATCATTATCTTCAGGCAGTATTCGACAGATAGTGACCCGTGACTGGACCATGGTTTTGGGAAATGTTTGATGCCCGCTGATAGTGCTACGGATGTCACCTTTAATGCGTGTGACGGTAGAAAAATACTCCCGAAGCGTGCGGTGCGTTCTTTCAGGCAGTAGTCATGGAAATCCTGATGATCATCTCTATCATAGGCAGTGCAGTCGCCCAGGTTTAGTATCTGCTTGATAGGGAATTTTTCGTTATAAACTGTATCATCGAAAAAGTCGCGCATTTCAGGTATGCCGCGTGGGCCGGCGGAGGCGACAAAATGAGTGCCAGGAATAAGATTAGCATCACTTTTAAAATGCTTATCTTTAAAAGAAAGGAAGACCCATCCTTTTAATTTTTCTTGCAGAGAAAGATCACCTTCCGCTTTTTTGCGGAATGCTTTGTTATTTTCATGGCCAGTGATAAAAGATTTACTGGCTTCAGTAATGACTTGTTCAATGAGAGAAATTCTACTATCCATCATTATGCCCTTTTTTATGTTTTTAATGTGTGATGCTTTTTTTCCGCGGATTGTGTTCGCGCGATTCTATTAGAAAAGAAGGGTAAAGGTATAGTCCTCACAGCTTGTTGTGTGTTTATCGTGCATTCATTTTCCAGCGCGAAGACATGCAAAATTTTAGCGTTCCGGATCGCGCATTCAAATTGTTGTTCAGTTAGTACAAGGCCGGGGCGGCTAGCGCGCATTTCATTTAAAATATGTTGGATTTTCGCTGCTGCTGCGATTGGATTACTGTCTTCGGCAAAAATATGTGTGTGATATTTGAGGATTTCAAACATCAAAATTAGGTGGCCAGTACGGCCAAGCCCAAAAGCACAATGCACTAAAACAGGTGTTTTTAATGATTGCAGAAAATGCTGCAACAATATTTTCTTCAGTGGTTCAAATTTCTTGTTGCGTAAATCAATCGCCTGATTATCGTCTAGTGCGATAAGTGTGACATTTAATGTCTCAGTGTATTCTTTAGTGCTATTAGCTGCTTTGATCTGTAATTGTGAATGCAATACGCCATATGGAAAAACTTGATGTGCTGATTCCGTCGTCGTGGCATTGCCGCTAAGGCGCTTAATATTGACATGGTATTGCCCAAAGACAGCTTGCCTTTCCTTGATAATATAATCGTGAAAATCCTGATAAGTTTGTTGTGTATAAGCCAGGCAGTGTCCTAAAGCAATGACCTGATTAATAGGGCAGTATTGATTATAAATAGTATCAGTAATGAAATTCGCCATTTCTGCTTCCGAACGCGGACCGCTGGCAGCGACAAAATTAGTATCGTGCAGCCAGTGCGCATCGCGGAGAAAGCGTTTGTCTTTACGCGTGGCTGGAAGCGTTCCATTGTTAATAATTGTATTTAAATCATTTTTTATTTGTTCACGGCCTGGTTGAAAAGATTTTTTTGCTTCTGTAATAACACCTTCAACGAATTCTTCGGTTGTATTTTGTTTTTCATTTGTATTTGACCGCATGATTTACTCCTTATTAATTATACGTTTATATTCCCTTCAAGAGACCCTAGTATACGTAGAGTAGTGAAATGAAGTAAAATGCACCAAAATACATAATGCGAGGTGTTGTAATCATGTTTCAAAGAAATAAAGATGCGCGGCAGGAGGAATTTGCAAAGCGCCGTGAAGGTTTCCAGTTAACTGTTAGTCAGAATAATCCCCCTCCAGCAGCTGCAGAGCCTCGCGATGATTCAGAGGAAGAGCCTGAAGTGCAGCGATTGTTAGAAAAGCATTTTGAAGAAGTAAATCGTAAGCGTAAAGAGTGCGACCATGAAATGGCAGCTGTACTTGATGAGCTAGCTATCGCTCCTGTTGCTCGTCGTTTAACTCGTGCTGTGGCAAGTTCCGCGCTTGATGAATTGTCAGATCAGTTTTCTGAAACACTTATATCTACGCCAGCATCTAGTGATAATACATCAAATAGCGAAGAGCCAATATAACAGCTCCCGCAACAAACAATCGTTTATCCAGATCAACTTTTCAATTGATGCCGCCGCCAGCAGCAGCTGAGCAAGGCAGCGCAAAGAAATCGAGAAGTGAAAAGCCGGAAGCAGTTACGCCCGAATCACCTACACCTCCGTCTTCACCTTCACCTCGTTATATATAAGTTAAAAAGCAGCTTTGATTGCGTCGATGATTACTTGCAACGCTTTAATTTCACGGTTGTCACCATGATAAAGCAGGCAGATTTCATCGGCGTAATAAGGTGCTTTCGGCACTTTTATTAATTTACGTGGCTCGGCAATCCTCGTTGGCAAAATGCCAATTCCGCAACCATTTGCCGTTAATTCAGTAATCAATTCCAGATTATTAGTCGGTAGTATACGCGCGAAAGTCATGCCGCTTTTTTTCAGTTTCTTTAAAATATCCTGCGTTTGTAACAGATCGGGATCACAGATTAACAATGCTCGTCCTGATTGCAGGTTTTGAATTTCTCTATTGCTAGAGCCTTGCCATAATGTGATTTTGTCATCAATCAATTTTCTGATGATGAGATCAGGATGTTTGACTGGATTGACAACAATTCCAATATCAATATCCATGCTGATGATTGTTCTCGGTGATTTTGCGCGACATGTCGTGTTTTAAATTGATTTCCAGCTTGGGATTTTTTTCCAGCAAATCAGGCAAAAACAACGGCGCCATACAAATGGCGACAGATGGATGACAACCTAATGTAAACGTGCCTTGTATTTCATTAACGGACGCTAGTGTTGCTGATTTGACACAATCCCAATGTTGCATGATGTGTCGCGTGTGCGTTAATAATTGTTTGCCAGCTTTGGTCAATGAAACACCACGTTTATGCCGAATCAAAATGGGGGTGCCGACGGTTTCTTCAATGCGTCGCATGGCGAGTGTTAACGATGGCTGGCTAATGCCTAAGCGTTCTGCAGCCCGGGATAAATTCAATAAATCAGCTACGGCAAGAAAATAACTGAGATCAGAGGGTGATGGGATCAAAGGGCGGGCACTCCATAATATATTCAAGAATAGTTTTGTTGTAGAATATGACACCTTTTGGTGACGTATGGTAAAGAAAAAATGCGTGTGTTAGGCATAGAAACCTCATGTGATGAAACTGGTATCGCTATATATGATTCAGAGCGCGGTCTGATTGCGCATACAATTTATAGCCAGACAGATATTCATGCTAAATGGGGTGGTGTGGTGCCTGAGCTTGCTTCGCGTGATCATGTGCGTAAAGCCGTGCCTTTGATTGAAGAAGTCCTTAAAAATGCTGGGCTTGAGCGCAAAGATATTGATGGGGTCGCATATACCAAAGGTCCTGGATTAGTCGGTGCGCTATTAATAGGCGCCATGCTTGGTCGTACATTAGCATTTGCCTGGAATGTCCCATCCATTGGTGTGCATCATCTTGAAGGCCATTTATTAGCGCCTTTTCTCGAACCAGAACCGCCCTCATTTCCTTTTTTAGCTTTGCTGGTTTCTGGTGGTCACACTGAATTAGTGAAAGTAGAAGGTATAGGCCATTATGAAATCATTGGCGATACACTGGATGATGCGGTTGGCGAGGCTTTCGATAAAACAGCAAAATTACTGGGATTAGGTTATCCCGGCGGCGCTGCATTGGCGCGATTAGCAGAAAGTGGTAACTCTGACAGATTTCATTTTCCACGTCCCATGATTGATAGGCCCGGACTGGATTTTAGTTTTAGTGGTTTGAAAACATTTGCATTGAATACAGTTGAATCCAATCCACAAGATGAACAAACCAAAGCGGATATCGCGCGTGCGTTTCAGGATGCGGTAGTGGATACACTGATGATTAAATGTCGTCGCGCATTGGAGCAAACAGGTTATCGAAGTTTGGTGATCGCTGGTGGTGTTGGTGCGAATATCGCATTACGTCATGGTTTAGGTGAAATGTGCAAGAAGCGCGATGTATCACTGTATTTTCCGCGCATGGAATTTTGTACGGATAATGGCGCGATGATTGCGTATGTAGGTTGTCAGCGTTTGCTTGCGGGTGAGCGTGAAGAGTTAAGCGTGGAAGTGTATCCACGCTGGCCATTAAATAAAGTCTCGGCGCTATAAATAGATACCCGTCATTGCGAGAAGCGCTTTTTGCGACGAAGCAATCCAGGCTTTTTATTTTTTCCCAATCTTACTTTCTGTTCCCGCCATTAATTTTTTAATATTACCTGCTATGTCTGATAATCAGTATCACACTCATCAATGCAATCACGACAACATAAGCAATTTCATGCGTAAAAAACCAAAAATAAACTGGCGCTAACACAGATGCGGTTAACGCTGCCAACGAAGAATAACGAAATATTCCCGCCACAACAAACCACGTTCCAATCCAGCATAATCCTGCTGGCCAGCATAACGCGAGCATGCCACCTAATGCAGTTGCCACACCTTTACCACCTTCGAAACCAAAAAATATTGGAAATAAATGGCCGATAAATGCAGCGAATGTTACCAAGCGCTAGTGTGTCACTATCAAAACCAAGTAGTTTCGCGCCCAGAACGGGAATAACACCTTTCAGCATGTCGCCTAATAACGTAATAATCGCGGCTTTTTTTCCGCCTATACGCAACACATTAGTTGCACCTGGATTGCGTGATCCTTGTGTGCGTGGATCCGGTAAGCGCATGATTTTGCAGACGATAATCGCGCTGGAAATCGAGCCAAACAAATAAGCGATAACAACAGCTATTGCGGATGCGACATACATCATATTTAGATAAGATGCCCTGACTAAAATCAAGCCGCTACTCTAACTCAAAAGTTAAACAAGTAAAATGGTCTTTCACTTTTACCTTGCGTAATGGTTTATGCCGCTTTATGTTACAATCCTTCTTTATATTAAGGTGGCTTATATGTCAGTTAGCGGAAATAATCTTATCTGGATTGATCTTGAAATGACCGGTTTAAATCCGGAAAGAGATCGCATTATTGAAATTGCAACTATAGTGACTGATTCGAATTTAAATGTTCTGGCGGAAGGGCCGGTGTTTGCGATTCATCAGGAACAAGAATTATTGGATGACATGGATGAGTGGAACACGAAACAACATAATGGTTCCGGTTTGGTTACGCGCGTGCAGGAAAGTTGTATCAATGAAGAAAAAGCGCAGGCATTTACACTGGATTTTTTAAAACAATATGTGCCAGAAGGCAAATCGCCAATGTGTGGTAATAGTATTTGGCAAGACCGACGCTTTTTATCCAGATATATGCCGGAACTGGAAAAATATTTTCATTATCGCATGATTGATGTCAGCACGTTGAAAGAACTCGCATTACGCTGGGCGCCACGAGTTTATAATGGTTTGCAAAAAGAATCCCGTCATCTTGCGTTAGATGATATTCGTGATTCGATTGCTGAATTGCGATATTATCGCGAAAAATTATTAAACCAAGGCGCGATGGCTGATTAAGTTTTTCGGAGGCGCTGGCATTCCAGCGCCCATTCAACATGTTCGCTCACTAATGCAGAAGGATGTTGAGCTCTCGTCTGTAACGCATTCACAATATTTTCATCAAACGGCGCATTTCCAAGTGCAACAGCAATATTACGCAACCAGCATTCATAACCAATGCGTCGAATCGCTGAACCTTCCGTTTTACGTAAAAATTCATTCTTCGGTCCAGGCAAATAAATGTAATTAATTCTGGTGAGGTAAATCATGACGTGGATGAAAATCTTTTTCTTTCGTGATGTTTCGCAAATTTATTCCATGGACAAAATAATTGACAATCATCACAACCATAAATGCGATTACCAATGCAGTGGACGAAATTCAACTGGAATGGCTTCACGTAATTCAATGGTTAAATAAGAAATACAGCGTCTGGCATCGAGTTGATAAGGGCCAACGATGGCCTGAGTTGGACAAATATCAATGCAGGCAGTGCAAGTACCACAATGACTTTTTGTCATTGGCGTATCAATGGGTAATGGAATATTAGTATAAATTTCACCGAGAAAAAACCATGAACCTGCTTTTGAATTAATTAGATTGGTATGTTTGCCTATCCAGCCTAGTCCGGCTTTTTCCGCGATGGCTTTTTCCAACACCGGTGCGCTATCAGCAAAAAGCGCGATAACCAAATTCACCACTGGCAGCACTGATTTTTTGTGCTAGATGTATCAAGCCGTTTACGCATGAAGCGATGATAATCGCGTCCTAATGCATAACGGGAAATATAACCTTTGTTAGGATCTTGCAGAACTGCAAGCGATAGATGTATCAGGCGGTAGATAATCCATGCGCGCAGAAATAATGCGAATGGTGCCAGGCACCAATTCTGCCGGCCGGGAGCGTTTAACGCCGTGTTTTTCCATATAATCCATCTTGCCATGAAAGCCTGCCGCGAGCCAATCAAGAAAGCGTTGCTCATATTGAGAAAGATCGGTATCGGTGATGCCAATTTGCTGGAAGCCTAATTCAAGGCCCCACTGTTTGATATTGTTTGCGAGTTGTTGCATCTTTGACACTCTTGGTTTATACCAGGCTAGAATCAGATGGAATTATAAATGATTTTACCGCCATGCGCCAAAGTAGCTTACAAAAGATCTACTCGTTAACGCCCTCAGTCTGCGGCGCGCTCTCTTCTTTTACCTCTTATTATTACCTCTACGCCTGCTGTTGCAGGTAACTATTCTACGCTACAAACATCAATTTTTTCATAGCATAAAACTCCAGTTAGGGTAATGTATAACAATGTTCGTTGATCAGAATAGAAGATAGGGGAATAACAATGGATTTCAAAATATTAGGCAGTATCTTGCTGATAGTTGGCACTTCAATAGGTGCTGGTATGCTGGCATTGCCAATCGCCACGGCTCAATTAGGTTTTATCGGTTCATTAATTTTATTATTTAGTTGCTGGTTTGTGATGACAGCAGGCGCGTTTTTAATGCTGGAAGTCAATTTATGGATGCCGCTTAACAGTAATTTGATTTCCATGGCACGTGAAACTATGGGCCCATTTGGACAAGTCATCTCATGGATTGCTTATCTGTTATTATTATATTCATTACTGTGCGCATATATCGCCGGCGGCAGTGATTTATTTCATAACTTGTTGCAGACGGCGAATGTAGATATCTCCGCGCGAGTGTCTGCTGTTGTTTTTACACTGGTTATTTGGTTGAATTGTTTATCTTGGCATTCGCTGTGTTGATTATGTCAATCGCGGTTTGATGTTTTTCAAATTCGGCGCATATTTTCTATTGATAATATTGCTGATGCCGCTAGTTTCTTCAGTCAAGCTTGCTGCGGGCAATTTGCATCATCTTACTTCTATTGCCGCTATCACCGTAACCATCACTTCATTTGGATACGCTGCAATTATTCCTAGCTTGCGTATTTATTTTAATGGTGATGTGAAGAAGCTAAAAAAAGCGATTATTTTTGGCAGTTTGGTACCATTGATTTGTTACATCGCCTGGGACATGGTGATTATGGGCGTGATTCCACTAGACGGTGATCATGGACTTATCGCTATCTTGAAATCCCCTAATTCAACCAGTGATTTACTCAATGCATTAACATCAACGGCGAATGAAAATTCGGTCACGATTTTCGCCAAAATTTTCACTTCCATTTGCGTGTTGACTTCATTTCTTGGTGTGGCGTTATGCATGGTTGATTTCCTTGCCGATGGTTTGCATTTAGAAAAATCTGGTCCCAGCAATATTTTTTTGCACTTGCTTGGCTTATTGCCGCCGCTAGTGTTGGTATTGTTTTTCCCTGGCGTGTTTGTGAAGGCATTAGAATATGCTGGCATTTATTGCGTCATCTTATTGGTCTTGCTTCCTGCGTGGATGGCTTGGCAAGGACGTTACAGACGTCAAATTGCGGGTGGTTTTACTGTTCCCGGCGGAAAAATATTACTGGCTGGATTAATTATCTTATCTCTGGTAATGATTATAAAAGGACTGATGGGTTAATAATTCTTACCCCTCGCGATTATATAAACATTCGCGAGGGGTAATTTATTGAAATATTGATAGTTTTAAGCATGTACGCAAGCGCGGAGGACAAAAATGAATTCTAAATTAATCGGCGGCATATTGTTGGTTGTAGGTACAACCATAGGAGCGGGAATGCTGGCTTTGCCAGTAGCGACCGCGCAATTAGGTTTCTGGGGATCGTTCGCTCTTCTGATTGGTTGCTGGGCTGTCATGACCACCAGCGCTTTCATCTTTCTTGAAGTTAATTTATGGCTGCCAGCGAATAGCAATCTTGTTTCCATGGCGGGAGCAACCATGGGTCGTGCTGGTCAAGCTGTCGCGTGGATTGTTTATCTGGTTTTGTTATATTCCATTTTGTCTGCCTATATCGCTGGCGGTGGTGATTTGTTCCACTATGTGCTCGCGACTAGCGGCATTACCATTCCTTTATCTCTTTCATCAGTCATCTTTACCGTATTATTTGGCTTGATTGTTTATTTCGGTATACGTTCCGTTGATTATGTGAATCGTGGTTTGATGTTCGGCAAAATGGGCGCGCTGGTGTTTTTAATTTTGTTAATCACACCTTTTATTTCCGCGGCTAATCTTGCCAGTGGTGAATTCAAATATATTGTGCATCCTACCAGTATTACGGTTACTGCTGTCGCTTTCGCGTCACTCATGATTATTCCCAGCCTGCGAACTTATTTCGGCGATGATATTAAGACGCTGCGCAAAGCGATTCTGATCGGTACCATTATCCCGTTGGTCTGCTATATCGGTTGGGACATGGTGATCATGGGTGTTATTCCTCTGGAAGGCACGCCAGGATTGAAAGCAATTATGCATTCAGCGAGTTCCAACAGCGATCTGGTTTCAGCATTGACGACTATTTTGCAAAAAAATTCCGTGACAACACTGGCGAAGTTTTTCACTTCAATCTGCATGGCGACATCATTTTTAAGTGTTTCGCTCAGTCTTTCCGACTTTTTGGCCGATGGTTTCAATGTTAAGAAACAAGGCATCAAAGGCAATGCGGTAGTATTTGGCGCGACATTTTTGCCACCGTTGCTAGTAGTGCTGTTTTATCCGAACGCTTTTCTCACTGGCATTGAATACGCAGGTATTTGCTGCTTTATTCTGATGATTTTGTTGCCGCCTCTAATGGCCTGGCGCGGTTGTTCGCGTAAAGTATTCGCCAATGAGAGTTATAATATGCGCTGGCGGTAAATTCTTGTTAGTCTTATTGGTATTGTTCTCAGCATTAATGTTGTCATTGTCAGGAGCACGCGGAATAGTAGCATTGGCTTTACTGACGCTTGTTCTGACGGTAGGTTTTAAACTGGAAGCATCCCGTAACACCCGATAATGTCGAGCGACGGGAACGCACGGAAGTATTGATGTACAACAAGGACGTTGTGCCAGATGCATGATATTGGAAATGTATGGGTATGGGCTGGGTTTGCGGTCTTTCTCGTGATCGCACTCAGTGTAGATACTTTTATTATGGGCAAAGAAAATCTGAGCCCACATAAATCCATGCGTATCGCACTGGCTTGGTCATTGTTTTGGATTGCCTGTGCCCTGGTTTTTAACGTTATTTTATATTTCTATCTATATGTTGTAGACAACAGCTATATCGCAAAAGAAGTCTCCATTGATTTCTTTACCGGTTATCTCATCGAAAAATCACTTTCAGTTGATAATCTGTTTGCGTTTTATCTGATTTTTAATCAGTTCAAAATTCCTGTCCAATACCAGCATAGAGTTTTTTCTTATGGTATCTGGAGTGCTATCTTCATGCGCCTGGGTTTGATCCTGGTTGGCACATGGTTGATTGTGAATTTCCATTGGCTGTTATATGTCATGGGTGTGGTTCTGCTGCTGACTGGTATCAAAATGATAATTGTTGCTGCCAGACATACGAAAGAAGAAGACCTTCATGATAGCTGGACATATAAAGTCTTGGCGCGTTTTTTGCGCGTTACCACGGAATTTCAGGGACATAACTTTTTCCTCAGAAAAAATCAGCTTTTATATGCGACGCCTTTGTTTGCCGCATTAATTTTCGTTGAAATTTCTGACGTGATTTTCGCTTTAGATAGCATTCCAGCAATATTCGCGATTACTACCGATCCATTCATTGTCTGGTCTTCCAATATATTTGCGATTCTCGGATTGCGAGCGATGTATTTCCTGCTAGCTGGAATGATTCATCGTTTTTCATTATTAAAATATGGTATCGCGCTCATATTGGTCTTCGTCGGTGCTAAAATGATAGCTTCCATATGGATTGCAATCCCAGTGGAAATTTCTCTTGCTGTCATTGCGGGGCTCTTAACACTATTTTGTCTGCTGAGTGTGTGGTACAGCAAACCAATAAGGAAGTAATGTATGCAAACCATTAAAACGCCAATTTATCAGACTCAGCAGATTCGTGAATTTGAGCGTCTGGCTCAAGAAAGATTCAATATTACTGGCAGTGTGATGATGCAGCGCGCTGGTAAAGCGGCATTTGATTTTTTGATCCGACGCTGGCCGCAAACTAAAAAAATCGCAGTTTTTTGTGGCGGTGGCAATAACGGCGGTGATGGTTATGTACTTGCTAATCAAGCCCACGAACGCGGTTTGGAAGTAGTGATCTGGCAAGTTGGCAATCACGATAAGATGAGTGAAGAAACCCGCGAAGCGTTTGACGCTTGTGTGAATGCGAAAATTGAAATCAATGAATTTAATGAAAAAGTTCCGCTGCAACATCCCGATGTGATTGTCGATGCGATTACCGGGTTAGGTTTACAAGATAATTTGCGGGATGAAGCGGTTGCCGCGATTAAAAAAATGCAGAAAGCGCAAGTGCCGATTTTTTCCATCGATATTCCAACCGGTATTAATTCCGATACAGGCGAAGTTCTCGGCGCGGCAGTGCATGCCGATGCGACGATGACGTTTATCGGGTTCAAGCTTGGTTTGCTGACTGGTAGCGGTATGGCCTATTCCGGAGAGCTGGTCTACAGTGATTTGCAGCTGCCAACGGAATTATTCAGTTATGTGCAACCGATAGCGGAAAAACTGCATTTGTCATCTTACGCTGGTTATATCAAGCCACGTTCACGCGATTGGCATAAAGGGTTGTCCGGACATGTTTTGATTGTCGGCGGCGATTATGGATTTTTTGGCGCGCCACGCATGGCTGCTGAAGCAGCGCTGCGGGTTGGTGCTGGATTGGTGTCTGTTGCGACCCGGCCGGAAAATGCCGCGGTCATGAATATAGAATGCCCGGAAATTATGGTGCACGGGATTAAAAAAGCTGATGAGTTGGCGAGTTTGATGGCCAAAGCAGATGTGATTGTACTTGGGCCTGGTCTAGGTCAGTCAGATTGGGCGAAAGAATTACTACAGCGTGTTTGCGAATCAGAATTGCCGCTAGTCATTGACGCTGATGGTTTGAATATGTTGTCGAAAATGGAAAAAACCAATGAAAACTGGGTGTTAACTCCGCATCCAGGCGAAGCAGGGCGGTTGATTGAGATATCCGCGCAAGAGGTACAGAGCGATCGTTTGGAAGCATTAAAAGCGATCAGCAAGCGTTATGGCGGGGTGACGGTGTTAAAGGGTGCTGGCAGTCTGGTGTGGGCGCCGAATACGCTTCCAGCGCTGTGTGATAAAGGTAATCCCGGCATGGCATCTGCAGGTATGGGTGATGTTTTGAGTGGTGTAATTGGCGGCTTGTTAGGGCAAAATATCCCGCTGGGCGACGCCGCGAAATTAGGTGTGCTGATTCATGCTATGGCTGGCGACCTGGCCGCAAAAGATGGTGAACGCGGCATGAAAGCGATGGATTTAATGCCTTATTTACGCAGGCTGAGTAATTAAATTATAGAAAAAAACTTATGCTAAACACACATATCGCTAGCGAAAACGACATGCTTGCCTTCGCCGCAAAACTTGCGCACGCCACCCACAATGGGGCGGTCATTTTTTTATACGGCCCACTCGGCGCTGGCAAAACCACACTCACCCGCGGTTTTCTACGCGCGCTTGGCTATCAAGATAAAGTTAAAAGCCCCACTTACACCCTCGTCGAGCCATATGAATTATCAGACAAATCTGTCTATCACTTTGATTTATATCGCCTACGCGACGCGAGCGAACTGGAACACATAGGCATTAAAGAATATTTTCGTTCAGATTCAATTTGTCTGATCGAATGGCCGGAGAAGGGATTTCCATTATTGCCCGCACCTGATCTTGCTTGTTATATTGAAATGAAAGGCGAAGGCAGAGATATTCGTCTTGAATCTAAGACCAAACACGGTGAAGAAATATTAGCGAATATTAAATAGGAAGCGAATACGGACATGCGGCGCCTATTAGCACTATTGTTAATTTTATTCCCGTTGGTTTCTTTCGCGGCAGCGCCAGTATTTCTCGAAGGAATGCTGATCCAGCCATCTGCGACAGACACGCGACTTACTTTTATCCTCAGCGATAAAACTTACGGCAAAGTAAAGTATTTTCCCGCGACCAATCGTTTGGTTATTGAATTCGCTAATACTTACAAGCGTTTCAATTTGCAAAATACTAGCTTGGGTTCAGCAGCTAATGTTCAAACTATCAATACGCAAGAAGCCGGTGATGTTCTGCGATTCATTTTTACTGTTAGCGGTAAAGTGCATTGGACGACCAGCTTTTTACCTTCTTCACCTGGCAGCGGCGTGCGTTTGCAATTAGAAATTATTTCTAACAAAAAAGCCTTAAAAAAAGCCCCAAAAATAACATTAAATAATGTTGAAGTTACTAAAGTACAAAAACACCACATGAATTTACTGTTGTGATTGATGCTGGCCACGGCGGTAAAGATTCTGGCGCGCTTGGACTCGGCGGCACAGAAGAAAAAAATATTGTTTTAAGCATCGCAAAAATTCTGCAACGTAAAATTTCTGCTGAATTCACATCACAACCAACGCTGCGCGTAGTGTTGACACGCAATGGTGATTATTTTGTACCGCTACGCCAACGATTAAAACTCGCGCGCAAAGGCAAAGCTGATTTATTCATTGCGATTCATGCGGACGCTTATTTTGAACGCAATGCAACTGGTGCATCAGTTTATGCTTTATCTCAACATGGTGCGTCAAATGAAGCGACACGCTGGCTTGCACAACAAGAAAATTATTCTGAACTTGGTGGTGTGGCACTCAACGATTTGCAAGACCGCGATCCTATGCTGAGATCAGTACTGGTTGATCTTGCGCAAACAGCAACGATTCAAGATAGCATACGGTTAGGCAGTAAAGTTCTCGGGGCTTTAGACAGCGTTTCTTCACTGCATTATACCCACGTAGAACGCGCACCTTTTATGGTGCTGAAATCCCCCGATATCCCCTCGTTTTAGTCGAAACCGGCTTTATCACCAATCCTTTCGAAGAAAAGCGCTTGAGTGATAGCGGTTATCAAGAAAAAATTGCCCAGGCCTTGCTCGAGGGCATACGACTATATGTGCGGGAATATGCGGTTAAAGGCGAATAGTCAGAAGAAAAATTACACAAAATTATCAATAAACGATATAATAAGTCCAATTTTTAGACATGAGCCAGACAGGCTATGATGCAGCGCAGCAATAAGAAGCGTGATCGTGATAATAATAACAGTGCCCAGCCACCAGCAAAAAAACCACTAGTAACAAGTTCTCCTTTGGAGGAGTTGCCTTTTCCTTTGAGAAGTTACCTGCTGATATGTTAAGACATATTGCCAGTTTTCTTCCTGAAAATAATCAAGCTTTCCTTGGCAATCGTCGTATTAAAAATCACCGTTTATTATCCATCTTTCGACCAGGTGTAGTGCAGAAATTTTTTCTCCATGTAGTGCATGGTGAGTTCGCGCAAGTGGAAGCGATGATTCAGAAAGACCCTGGATTATTGTTTGAAAAAATGGTTGTTGAAGATTATTCAGGCCGCAAGATTGAAGGCACGGCCTTGCAGATTGCCTTGAGCGCGGGTGATGTGAGCCTGGGTACGCCGTGTGATGTCAAGGTATCAACGATGCCAACATCTGGAAATCTCGATAATATCCGGCTCTCGGAGATAGCGGGTGATTATCATGAACGTTGTAAAACAGCGTATGTGCGATATGCGGACAAGCTTTTCTATATTGATAAAGCGAAGAATGAATGCAAGGAAATACTGGTTGATCCAGAAGTATTGAAACAGTTTGATCAGATATAAAGCCGAAACGACAGGCACAACGATTAACGGAAGAACAGTTAAAGCGGATTACCGAACTGACTGGCCATGTCCACGAAGAAGGAATGGCAGAAATGATTCTGCGTTATTTAAAGAAATTGCCGCAGGGTGAAGAAATAATTGCGAAACAAATCAGTGAATATTTTCCTGATGGCTGGGAAGAGCAGGAAAAAGCAAGACAGGAACAAGATTTTCAAGAATTGAGAAAAGTGTTTGCAGCCATTGACGCAGAACAAGATTTAACGAAGTGTGAAGCAGCAGTGACGACATTCATAAATTATTTAGCCAAACAAAAAGAAAGTGTCATCAAGTCCGGCAAGCATTCAAATCTTCATCTGGTGACGGAAGCGTACAGGTTATACGGTGGATACTATGCGCGTTTTGGTAATAACCGGAACAGTCCCAAGAATATATTGACTTGGCGGAGTGTAATCGGCGGTATTCAGTGCTATGCGACGGCTTGCGATGCGCAGGCATTCTGTCATGGATTTTCCCATATTGTTAGGCTGGGCGAGAAATTAAGACGTAGTTTAGAGTTTCGTAATAATCGTGATGTACATTTTTATCCTTTTGACCATCGTCCTGGTTTTCGGCTGGGTGTTGATTGTGCCGGCCTGGGGTTTAATGGCTCGCCCGGTCCGGACAGCCCGGCGGCTACTTTCTGGCAGCGCGCTGCGAAAGTATGTCAAACAAAAAACGTCAGCGAGGCCAGGATTCATGCCGCTTATCGAGTCAGGCAATCCAGCAAAGAGTCTATGCGCCATAAAGTAACGCGCCTGCGCTGAAGTAATTGCGGCGTTATCATCAAATTATCTTGATAATACCCATATTGGGTATTATCATACCCATATGATGAAGAAAAAAATAAACATTTCAGATGCGTTATTTTCTAAGGTGCGTCAGCGCGTATTGGGTCTGTTTTATGGAAGGCCTGATATGGATTTTCACACTAATGAAATTATTAGGCTCACCAATTCCGGCACGGGTGCAGTACAAAGAGAATTAGAAAGCTTGGCCTCAGCAGGCATTATTATTGTAAAGCAAGTTGGGAATCAAAAACGCTATCAGGCAAATCATTCAGCTCCATTGTATTCGGAATTGCGAAGCATAGTTATAAAAACGTTTGGATTGGCCGATGTAATTCGAGAAGCACTTGAGCCTATTAACGAAAAGATTAAAATCGCATTTATTTATGGCTCTGTAGCAAGGCATGAAGATACCGCAGATAGTGATATAGATTTATTATTAATAGGTAATGATCTGACTTACGGAGATATGTTTTCTTATTTTGAACAATCTGAACAGCAACTAGGCCGGAAAATTAATCCGACCTTTTATTCATTGTTGGAGTGGTCAAGAAAGATTAGAGAAGAAAATGTTTTCATAACAAAGATTCTCAAGTTACCTAAAATTTTTCTGATGGGAACAGAAGATGAACTTGCCAAACTTGGATAAACTCGTAGAAGCGAAAACTCTGAAAAAAGAGCCATTTGATGCGAAAGAATTTACTGGCATGCTGAACTCAGGCAGAGTGAGGTTAAATGATGCAAACAATACTAATCTTGCTGCCGAAAGTAGATTTGATTTGGCTTACAATGCAGCGCATTCTTTGGCTTTGGCAGCTTTGCGTTTACATGGTTATCGTGCAGATAATAAGCGATATGTTGTATTTCAAGTCTTACCTTTCACGGCTGGTTTAGCGAATGATGCCTGGCGAATCTTGGATAAATGTCATAATCTTCGTAATATTTCCGAGTATGAAGGTGACCTTCAGATTGATGATCAAATCTTGAATGACTTGTTGCTGGCGACCCAAAAGCTATTGGAGTGCGTTGAGCAACTTGGAAATAACTGACAGACTCTTTGTTATTAAATCTCAAAAATAACGGTATAACCATGACCAAACGCATACAAAAACTATCTTCGTTACTGGCTAACCAGATTGCCGCCGGTGAAGTCATTGAGCGGCCCGCATCCGTTGTAAAAGAATTGGTCGAAAACAGCTAGATGCTGGCGCGACTCAGATTGATATAGAGATTGAACAAGGCGGCGTACGTTTAATGCGCGTGCGAGATAATGGTTCTGGCATCCATCCAGATGATTTACCGTTGGCGCTAAGTCGCCATGCTACTAGCAAAATTGGGCAGCCAGAAGATTTAGCGCAAATAATGACCTTGGGCTTTCGTGGTGAAGCATTAGCCAGTATCGGCTCAGTCTCACGTCTGTCTCTGACTTCCGCGCAGGCGAAAAGCTCTGGCTGGCAAGTCTCCATTGAAGGTGATGGGGAAGTACAAGCATCGCCCGCTGCACATCCGCAAGGCACCACGATTGAAGTGCGCGATTTATTTTTTAACACACCAGCACGACGTAAATTTTTACGCGCGGAAAAAACTGAATTTGATCACATTGACGAATTAATTAAGCGCGTTGCATTGTCAGCGTTTAATGTCGGTTTTACCCTCAAACATAATCAACGTATTGTGCGCCAATATGTTCCTGCTGACACATCTGCAGCGACAGAAAGATTAAGCGCACTTTGCGGACCGGCTTTTGTTGAACACGCAGTGCATATTGAAGCGGAAGGCGCGGGATTAGCGATTTCCGGCTGGATTTCCCTGCCGGAATTTTCACGCAGCCAGGCTGATTTACAGTATTTTTATGTGAACGGCCGAATGGTGCGCGACAAGCTGGTTATTCATGCGCTGAAAGAAGCCTATCAAGATGTGTTATATCGCGACCGTTATCCTGGCTATATTCTCTTTTTGGATATTCCACCCGGACAAGTAGATGTAAACGTTCATCCTACCAAACACGAAGTACGTTTTCGTGATGGACGAACCGTGCATGATTTTGTTCGCCGTAGTGTGCATGATGCGCTGGCAAGCGTTCATCCCGGTGGCGAGATTTGCGATCATCAACATGCAGCGCCTGCAACATCCGCACCAGTTCCCATTCGCGAAAGCACTCACAGTCACAGTCCTGCGCGATCTTCTTCATTCAGTGGTGGTGGTTCAAGTTCTGGTTACGCGCGCCATTCACATTCTTCCGCTGCTGCGCCAGCCCGCGAACGTGCGCCAACTCCAGCAGTCGTACAAGAGCAATTAGCGATTTATCGCACCTTGCATGAAGAAGCGCCGGCACAGCAAAATCAATCACCACCATTAGGTTATGCATTAGGACAAGTGCATGGAATTTATATTCTCGCGGAAAATGAGCAGGGATTAGTGATGATTGACATGCACGCTGCTCATGAACGCATCGTTTATGAAAAAATGAAATCCGCGCATGAAAAACAGCAAATGCCCGTGCAAACATTATTAGTGCCTTTGAGTATTACGCTCAGCGAACGCGAAGCTGATGCAGCAGAACATGCGCCAGAAGTCTTTCAACAACTAGGATTTAAAGTTGAACGCATGGGCAAAGAAACCATCGTCATTCGCGAAGTGCCGCAATTATTAGCTAATGGTCCAACCGAGCAATTGATACGCGATATCATTGCTGATTTGCTCGAACATGGTGAAAGTACACGTGTGCAGGAAACTATTAATCGTTTGCTGGGAACACTTGCATGTCACAGCTCTGTGCGTGCACATAGAAAATTAACTATCCCGGAAATGAATGCATTACTGCGTGACATGGAAAAAACCGATCATAGTGGTTCATGTAATCACGGTCGTCCGACCACGCTGCAATTATCAATGGATGATTTAGATAAATTATTTATGCGCGGTCGCTAATGACTAATCAGACTAATCATAAGGCAAAAATAATTTGCCTGATGGGGCCAACCGCTTCTGGTAAAACACCGCTGGCGGTGGAATTAGTACAGCGTTTTCCCCTGGAAATTATCAGTGTTGATTCCGCGATGGTTTATCGCGGCATGGATATTGGCACGGCAAAACCAGATGCAGAAACACTAAAACGTGCGCCACATCGTCTCATTGATATGCTTGATCCTAAAGAAGCTTATTCTGCTGGTCAGTTTCGCGCTGATGCATTGCGAGAAATAAATGATGTACTCACGCATGGAAAAATTCCTCTGCTGGTTGGTGGCACTATGCTTTATTTTCGTGTTTTGCAACAAGGCATAGCTGATCTGCCTAAAGCGGATGCAAAAGTGCGTGCGGATTTGCTGGAACGTGCTAATCGCGAAGGCTGGGAAGCATTGCATGCATATCTGGCGAGTGTAGATCCAGAAGCTGCCGCGCGCATTAAACCGCGCGATAGTCAGCGTATACAAAGAGCGCTGGAAGTATTCATATTGACTGGCAAAACAATTACTAGCTGGCAGGAAAACGATACTAATCCATTATCTGGTTATGACGTTGTTAATATCGCGCTCGCACCACAAGATCGCGCGCGCTTGCATCAACGTATCGAGCAGCGTTTTCAGCTGATGCTTGAATTGGGATTTGAACAAGAAGTCCGCGGCTTATATGCGCGTGGTGATCTGTCGCCTGAGTTGCCGTCTATCCGCTCGGTAGGCTACCGGCAAATGTGGGAATATCTGGCAGGTGAAACCAATTTTTCTGAGATGAATGCGAAAGCGGTTGCTGCAACGAGGCAGTTGGCAAAACGGCAAATAACCTGGTTACGTTCCTGGCCGGAGGTGACGTGGGTGGATGCTGATCAGGATAACGTGTTTGAGCGGGCGACGCATTGATTGGAGCATTACCTCTCCCATTGAGGGAGAGGTAACCAAAGATTGCTTACTCTTCATCAGTCTCAGTTGAGGGATGAGCGTCATCATGATGTTCATGGCTTTCTTCTTCGTTACCATGATCTGCTTCATTGCCATGATCTTCTTCATGATGTTCTTCGTCGCGGTGTTCTGGTGCTGCATTAAAGTTGTCTACCTTGTCATCTTCTTCTTATCATCAAGATGCTGAGGAATAACAACAGGTTGATGATGGTCTTTAACGAGCTGATGTTCTTCGGTGGATTCATGTTCGTTCATATCCACATAGCCAAGAGCGATTTCGCGTAAGGCTACAACGGTAGGTTTGTCATTGTCCCATTCGACTTTTGGTTCTTTGCCGCGCATTAGCTGACGAGCTCTTTTTGCAGCCAAAATGACTAATTCGAAACGATTTTTTACATTTTTCAAACAATCTTCTACGGTCACTCGCGCCATTGCCAATACCTTTAATAGTTATAAAGGGGGTCAAATAAAGCCCACCATAATACAATATTATGGAGATTATTGCCAACTTTAGGGGATTGGATAGGGATCAGAGCATTAGTGAACCCGCGGCTGGAACGCCGCGGGACGACTTTAAAGCTTAGGCATATGCCTTACGCATTGGAACGTATACCTCGGTTGGGTAGTCGTATGCAGCACCATCCGCGACATCTACGCCAGCGCCAACAACGCCGCCGAACACGAGGTTACCAAAAGCCATAGCTTTGGTATGAGATGCAACATCTTTGTAACCGTCTTTATAACCTGGTTTTTGGCAATCGATTTGCAGGTCTTTGAAGCTGCGGTTAACAACAACGGAACCTGGGGTATTGCTGACAAACCAGCGACCTTTGTCATTTTGCAGTGAACAGGTAGCGCCACCAACATTGCCTGTGTTTACAGAAACGCTTTGGTTGGTGCCATTAACGATAGATGCGCAGCCAGTTAAAGCAGCAACAGCAGTCATAACGATAGAAACGAGCATGATTTTTTTGAACATTCCACTTACCTCGTGATGCTAATAATTGTGTGAGGTGTAATTTTTAACCAGAGGTTAATGGAAAGCAAGCAAAATCAGGTATATTTTCGATAATATTGATTATTTTGTGATCAATTCTCCCGCTAGTTCTTCAATCAAGCGACGATATTTTGCCGATTGGCGCTTTTCTTTCATGCGGCCGGCTTCAATAATCATTTTTAATTCGCTGACTGCCTGAGAAAAACTGTCATTGACGACAAGATATTCAAATTCATGTGCGTGGGCCACTGTCTCGCGGGCATCTGCAAGTCGGGTTTTAATGACTTCTGGATGGTCTTGATTACGGGTGACAAGACGTTCGTGCAAGGTTTCCAGTGACGGTGGGAGAATAAAAATGCCAATCGCGTCTGGAAATAATTGTTTGATTTGCCGATTACCTTGCCAATCAATTTCCAGGATAACATCAATGCCTTTCGCCAATGTTTGTTCAACCCAGCTTTTTGACGTGCCATAAAGATTATTAAAAATGGTCGCATATTCCATAAAGTCGCCTTTAGTTAACATACGCTCAAATTCATCTTTATCCACAAAATAATAATTGAGACCATGAATCTCGTTTGGTCTTTTTGGGCGGGTGGTATATGAAACCGAGACAGTGATATTTGTAGTGGATTCTACCAGAGCGTGGACCAGCGTCGTTTTACCAGTTCCAGATGGCGCGGCAATGACATATAAGTTGCCGTGATCACTCATTATTGTGTCTCCCCGTCGAATACATGCGTAGTGTGATGGTCTTTTAATTTATTAATTATGGTCGTGCTGGAATTGATTTTTTCACCCAGAATTCTGATTTCGCCGCCATAAGAGCGAACGATATCAGCGCCGACAATTTCATCCATGCTGTATTCGCCGCCTTTCGCCAGCAGGTCTGGTTTAAGTAATCGCAGCAGCCGTTCAGGCGTGTCATCCGCGAAGGGGACAACCCAGTCGACTACGCCGAGACCGGCGAGCACAATCATACGGTGTTCCAGGTTGTTAATGGGGCGTTCCGGGCCTTTTAATTTGCTGACTGATTCATCAGTATTCACGGCAACAATTAAGTAATCACCTAATTGACGTGCCAGTTGTAAACAAGTGACATGGCCGGCATGCAGGATGTCGAAGCAGCCATTGGTAAATACTACTTTCTTGCCTTGCGCACGCGCTTCATTCACAGCGCGTAGCAATTGATCTTCATTAACAATGCCAGTGACAAAGCTGGTTTTTCTGGTCAGCGCGACTTCCAGTTCAGGTGTGCTGACGGTTGCGGCTCCAAGCTTGCTAACAGCAATACTGGCGGCCAGATTAGCGAGCGAAGTTGCTTCTTGCACAGATACACCGGCCGCCACTGCGGTTCCTAATGTACTAATAACGGTATCGCCAGCACCGGTCACATCAAGGACTTCGCGTGCATAAGCGGGCAGATGTAAACAATCATCCCGCGTGATCAGCGTCATGCCGTCTTCACCGCGTGTGATCAGCAATGTTTCGATATCATGGCTGTCCAAAAGACCGCGGCCTTTATCAAGGATTTCCTGTTCATTGTGGCAAGTGCCTACAATGGCTTCAAATTCCTTGAAATTGGGGGTGAGAATATTGGCATGCTGATAAATACTGAAATCCGTTCCTTTCGGATCGACTAATACCGGAACTTTGGCTTCACGCGCCAGTTTGATCAGGGTTTTAGGATCAGATAATGTGCCTTTATTGTAATCTGACAAAATGACCAGTTTGGCTTGAGATAAATGGTTTTTATAACGTTGCAGTAACACATCTTTGTTTATCGCAGTGAATTTTTCTTCGAAATCCATGCGCAGTAATTGCTGATGACGGCTGATGACCCGCAGTTTAATGATAGTCGGGACATGATCGTTGCGATAAAGCTCGTGATTAACAGCAGCAGCGTTTAGCTGGTTGTCCAGGATAGAGGCGGCTTCATCATTGCCGGTAATGCCTAGCAGGGTAACAGATGCGCCCAGCGCGGCAATATTCAATGCGACATTGGCTGCGCCACCAGGACGGTTATCATTGCCATTAATTTTAACAATAGGAACAGGGGCTTCCGGAGATACCCGTGAGGTATCACCAAACCAGTAGCGATCCAGCATAACATCGCCTATAACTAGGACTGAGGCTGCGCTGAAATCAGGCAATGTTTTGGGTTGAGAAGACTGCATGAGCATCCTGATTGTTAATTAAATTTGCGAGATTCTATCATTTATGACCAGCATGGGTAAAATAGTTGTTGCTGCCGCGGGCTTAAGACTTGAAAAAAAAGGCGCTATCCAGCAACATATGCGGTCAAAATTTTATTACTATTCAGGTCGAGGGTGTTGCTAAAGTGCGCTATATTTATAGTTTTTTCTTCTACTTAGCCATTCCTTTCTTATTTATACGCCTTTTGTGGCGGTCTCGCCGTCAGCCTGAATATCGTCAACGTATGGGTGAGCGTCTGGGCTTTTACCCGGTCAGATTAAAGCAAAGTATATGGGTGCATGCTGTTTCTGTGGGTGAGGTGCTGGCCGCTATACCGTTGATTAAGGCATTAAAATCCCGCTATCCCGACCGACCCTTAGTGATAACCACCATGACGCCAACTGGCGCTGCGCGAGTGATCACCGCATTCAATCATGGCGTCACTCATGCTTATATTCCTTATGATTTTCCTGGCGCAGTATCAAGATTTTTAACCGCCATGGATCCGAAGATTGCCATTATTATGGAAACCGAGCTGTGGCCGAATCTGTTACATGGTTGCCATCAGAAAAAAATCCCTGTTTGTTTAGTGAATGCACGTCTTTCAGAAAAATCCGCGCATGGTTATCACCGTATCGCTGCGATGACACGCGAGATGCTGCATAACATTGATAAAATCGCGGCGCATGGCAAACCAGACGCTGATCGTTTTATCGCTTTAGGTGCGCCAGCAGATCGTGTCAGTGTGACGGGAAATATTAAATTTGATATTGAATTACCCGCTGATTTATTTACTCGCAGCAGCGCATTACGACAGGAATTAGGTAAAGATCGTTTTATCTGGGTCGCTGCAAGTACGCATGAAGGCGAAGAAGAAATTATTTTAGCCGCGCATAAAAAATTACGTGAAGTTAATCCAACTGCATTATTGATTTTAGTGCCACGTCATCCAAATCGTTTTGATGCGATTGCAAAATTGTGCGAACAATCATTTGTCACCGCGCGTCGTAGTTTTCTGCAAACGTGTCAGCCAGAAACAGGGGTTTATCTCGGTGATACCATGGGTGAGTTGTTAATCATGTATGGCGCTTGTGATGTCGCGTTTATAGCTGGCAGTTTGATTCCACGCGGTGGTCATAACATGCTTGAAGCCGGTGCTTTAGGCAAACCTATTTTGACTGGCCCGCATTTATTTAATTTCGCTGAAATAAGTGAGATGTTTGTGAATGCGAAAGCAATGACGATTGTGCAGGATGCCGATTCATTAGCGGCGCAATTGGTTTATCTCATGCAACATGTAGATGAACGCAATGCGATGGGCGAGCGTAGTTTGCAAGTGGTGACAGCAAATCGTGGCGCGTTGGCAAAGCAGATGGAAATCATCGGCGAATATTTGAATTAAGTAGTGAAGCTTAAAGTTTTTTATGCAGCTTTAGCTTTACTATTATCTTTTTTATCATCTCTACCTCTTATAAATGCTGTTACTATTGATGCTAATGCAGCAATACTAATAAATCCTCCGGTTAATGGGCTGCCGTGAGTCGCGACATAGGAGCCGCTAATGATAAATCCAAAAGTTATTAGCAATGCTGAAAATTGCCCTATTTTTGCTTCGCAATCCCTTCTGCGCTGGTGAAATATTTCTGCATTTAATCGGCTAGTATCATTTTGCAAAACAATTTTTTCGCATTCTTGTCTATGATTAGATTGTGTTTCAGCCATTGTCATAATGCGGTTAGCTAATCCAGGCAATATGGTTTCATATTTTTGTAATTCACTCGCTGGAGGAATGGGGCCCGCATATAATTGTTTCGTCACCACCGGAGGATTGCTATGAAGTTGTCGCACATTTTCAGATGGTGAAGGGGGAGGATTTTTTTTAGGCATTATTTACACTTTCATTTTAGATATTTCAGATGAACAAGAATCCATTGCAAAGCCAATATCATTACCTATTTGTTCCCAGTCACTTTTGAGAGCTTCCTCATCATTGAGAAAAAATGGACTAGATGAGAAAGACGGTTTTTTTCTTTCTTGTGGAAATAAATCAAATATTGTACTCATGCCTCTTAAAAAATCTTTCATGATATCATCCTGGTCTGGTGCGGTTGTATTTTCATTTTAGCAGATGTTAATGATATTTTTCCAATTTGGCTACACCAATTCCTAAATTAGGATATCTCTTTCAACGTTCGCTGTATAAATTGCAAATCCACAAACGCTTTTTTCTTATCCGCAGGATTACGCAGTAAATAAGCTGGATGATAAGTCACAATCAATGGTGTTTTATCTTCGCCGTATTGATGAGTTTTACCACGCAGCGATTCCAGTGAGTTTTTAGTCTGCAATAAATAATGCGCTGAAATTCTTCCAACCGCAGCGAGTAATTGCGGTTTAATTAATTTAATTTGTTGCGTGAGATAACGCGTACACAAATTGACTTCTTCTGGTAAAGGATCGCGATTATTAGGTGGGCGGCATTTCAGAATATTGGCGATATAAACATCTTCGCGTTGAAAACCCATCGTCTTAATCATGGCTGTTAACAATTGCCCAGCACGACCAACAAATGGTTCGCCTTGCTCGTCTTCGTGAAATCCAGGTGCTTCTCCAATGAACATCAATTTGGCATTGCGATTACCTACGCCGAATACAGTTTGCGTGCGTGTGCTGTGCAAACCGCAAGCGGTGCAACCCGCAACAGCTTGCTGCAATGGCTCCCAATCGCCAGGAGTTGCTTCAATAGTTGCCACAGTTTGTTGTGGCTGATGCTCTTCTATTTCCACAGGCGCGGCAAATCGATAATGCCATGGCATTATTTCTAACTCGCGTAAATAACTGGCCTTACGATTGTCCATGATTTTCTCATTGGTCTGGTAATAATGGTCATTTTGGCGTTAATACAGGAATGAAGCAACAGGCGGTCAAATCTTTTTGTAAGGATAATATTTCGGTTCCCAAACAATACGTTTAATGATGTCTTTGAGATTAGCATTGGCCGGCACTTGTGCGAGACCTTCTTCTCTTGCTTGTTCCGCGACAGCGAGTGCGACATTAAAACTAACCATTTTTGCTTCCGACAGTTTTGGCAATAAAGAAGCTGTTTTATCGTGATACACAGGTGAGCACTTACTCAATGCATTGGTAGCAGCCCATAACATTTCATCAGAGACATGTTTGGCTTTCACAGCAATCGCGCCTAATCCTATGCCAGGGTAGGCTAGCGCATTATTGCTTTGCGCAATCCGATGCCAGCGGTTTTCATACAATATTTCTGGAAATGGACTGCCGGTGGCAATTAATGCTTTACCTTTGGTCCATCTCAATAAATCTTCCGGATTGGCTTCAACCAGCGATGTTGGATTAGATAATGGCATGATAATAGGACGCTCAACGTATTTTGCCATTTCTTGTACGATTTCCTCATTGAATGCACCGGATGCAGTGGAACAGCCAATCAAAATGGTTGGGCGTATATTGGATACAGTATCAAATAAATCAATGCGATTGGCATCGCGCAATTTCCATTGTTTAATTTCTTCTGATTTACGCGCGTAAGATTTCTGAAATGGAATTAGCTGAGATTCTTCCGTCAGCAATCCTGATTTATCCACTAACCAGAAGCGAGCCAATGCGTCAGCTTTACTCATGCCACCATGTTGTAATGCAGAACAAATCTGATCAGCAATACCAACACCCGCGGTACCAGCGCCAAGAATAACAATACGATGATCTTCTAGCGGAATTCCACTCGCAACAATACCAGCTAAAACACTGGCGAGTGCGACAACGCCGGTTCCCTGCATATCACCATTAAACGTGCATATTTTGTTACGGTATCTGCTTAATATTTTGCGCGCATTGTCACGGCCAAGATCTTCCCAATGCAAATAAACATTAGGAAATTTCTTGGTGATAGCAGTCACAAACATATCGATAAAGTCGTAATATTGCTGGCCGCTGATGCGTTCGTGTCGCCAGCCCAGATACATAGGGTCATTAAGCAAGTGTTCGTTATTGGTGCCCGTATCCAGCTGTATAGGTAAAAAGCGATGTGGGCTGAGACCGCCACACAAGGTGTAAACCATTAATTTTGCGATAGAAATATTAATGCCGCCTATACCCTGATCGCCAATTCCCAGCACTGCTTCACCATCGGTGACGACAGATAATTCAACAATCGGTGGCACGCGGTATTCTAATATTTTATCGATTTTGTCCCGGTCGTTATAACTTATGTACATGCCTTTGGCTTTGCGGTGTTCCATACTGAAACGTTGCACGGCTTCCCCTACTGTGGGGGTGTAAATAATAGGCAGCATTTCTTCTAAATGTTGGCTGACCAGTTTATAAAACAGGGTTTCGTTGTAGTCATATAAAACGTTCAGATAAATGTTTTTGCCCAGGCAGGTGTGATGTTCATTGTATTGCATGTACATGCGTGCCACTTGCTGCTCTAGTGTTTCAACCTGGGAAGGCAGTAGTCCGGTTAGCTTGAATTGCTCGCGTTCTTCGAGAGTGAATGCGCAGCCTTTGTTCAGTTTTGAGGTTCTAAGCAGGTTATTGCCGGTCAAGGAAGTGGCAATATGACGGATATCCCCGTTCTTTTTGCGTATAATTTTGTATTTATACATAAGGATAGCTCTCGTGAACGGCTTCTTATCAGGAATCCCATGCGAGTCTTAGCCTATTATATCGTATAATAAACCAACACGTAGCATTGACAGTGAGAAAGCATAGATGAAGAATATCGCCGTGTACGCTGGCACCTTTGATCCGATCACGTTCGGCCATATAGATTTAATCGAGCGCGCGGCAAATATATTTGATCAGATAATCGTTGCTGTCGCGGTAAATTCGAATAAAAAACCGCTTTTTTCCCTGGAAGAACGCGTGAGTATGACCAAGGAAGTGCTGAGCGAATATCCCAATGTGCGGGTTTTGGGTTTCGATTCGCTGTTGTTAGATTTTGCCAGACAACACAAAGCTAATGTAATATTGCGTGGCTTACGCACGGTCACGGATTTTGATTATGAATTTCAGCTGGCGAGCATGAATCGTCATTTGAATCACGATATTGAAAGTATTTTTTTAATGCCAGCAGAAAATTTTATGTATATTTCTTCTAGTCTGGTGCGTGAAGTGGCGCTGCTTGGCGGCGATGTCACCGGACTTGTTCCTGAAGTGATAGTGCAAGCATTACAAAATAAGCGTCAAAAATGAGAGTGGTAACATATGGCTTTACTAATTACAGATGAATGCATCAATTGCGATGTTTGCGAACCTGCGTGCCCTAATACGGCAATTTATCAGGGCGATCAGATTTACGAAATACATCCAGATCGTTGCACTGAATGTGTAGGTCATTTTCCTGAGCCGCAATGTGTTGCTGTTTGTCCCGTCAATTGTATTCTCAAAGATGCCAATCATCCTGAAACAGAAGAGCAATTGTTAGAGAAATACCAGCAATTAACGGCAAAATCTTAAGCTCTTATTAAAAAAGCTATAAAAACGGCGCGTACCAGATTCGCAGCGTTTCTTCTCCCAGATGATCATAAACATACGGCAGCATTTTTGCTGTTTCCGCTTCGGCTTCTTCTGCTGGTATTGGTAGATTTGCAAATACATCTGGCTGGTGATGCACATATTCACCGAAATAACGCTGACAAAATTCGCTGTAATCTTTCGTATGCAAAATAAACTCGTGCCATATTTCATCAATTTCACGCATGGATTGCAGCATGACGCATCTGAACTGTAAACCTTCGTCGTCAGGATTATTTTTCTGGTCTAATGTATGTTTGTGTGCCAGCCATAAATACTTGAGAATTTCTCGCATGGCTATTTCGGCGGATAATTTATTATTAGGATAGTTGCGTTTATAAACTTCCATAGCGCGTGTGTGAGTGTATTGCAGTAATTCTTCTAAGTCGGGCAATTTCATGGTTTTCTCCTGTGTGCGTTCAGTGATGAGTCAGTCAAACCGGATAACAACATCCCGCCAGAGCATTATCCGGTCTGCCGATTATTCACTTAGTGAATGAATGCACATTTACGGCGTGCATCGCAAACAGAAGCGTTTTTCATGCCATTTAAGATTTGGCTGATTAATGCGTCTTTCATGTGATTTCTCCTTAGTCATTGATTAATTTGAACTCGCCGTTGCGAACGATTCGTAACGCGATAGGACATATTCATCGTAGATAAGAAATGGGGAATGAACAATAAAGCTGGGTGTATGGGTATGATAGGTATTTCTAATATCACCTCACCCATGGTGGATTACGGCAAAAGGCACCTAATCCACCCTACAGCTTCGTTCATACTTGGTGTGCGTAGGGTGGATTAGGCGCCTTTTGCCGTAATCCACCATGGGTGATATATATTATTTATGGTGATGCTTTTTTCTCATCAACGACGTATCTCGCATCGGCGCATGCGTCCTCTCAATCAACCATGTATTCACCGCGCGCAAGTCATCGTAACTTAATGTTCCAGCAGCTTGTTTCAACGTCAAAATATTTGTCACAAACGCATAGCGATCAGTCGCATACTGTGTCTGTGCTTTATAAACATTCTGCTGCTGATTTAACACGTCCACTAATGTTTCCGTTCCCACGCGATAACTCGCTTCCAATCCATTCAGCGAACTGATAGTGGATTTAATAGCTTCGTTATCTGCTTTAATTTGGCTGATACCAGAAATAATACTGTTGTAACTTTGTCGTGTGGTGTTAATAGTGCTGCGTATTGTTTGTTCTAGCTGCTGCTGAGCAACTTCAAAATTGTATTTAGCCTGATAGGTATTTGCAACCACGCCGCCACCAGCCAAAATCGGCAAATTCAGATTAAGCGTTACTTGTCGGTCAGACTGTGTACCAGGTCCATTCATATCATCAAACGATCTATAATCATTAATACTGTCCGTGTATTGTCGTATCGATTGCACTTGTACGTTCGCAGTAGGCAAATTGCCAGCGAATTGCTGATAAATAACTCGTCGCGCCGCGTCAACGCCATACTGAAAAGATTTGATCGACCAGTTTTGCATTAAAGATATTTTTACCCATTGCTCGACATCTGCTGGTTGCGGGCTGACAAGTGGGAATTCTTCGCTCAGGGTTGATAAATGTTCATAGTAAATGCCAGTGATCACGCGCAGATTTTCACGGTCATTCGTCAACGTTGTTTGCGCTTGAATATAATTGGCAAGCGCGGAATCATAAGATGCCTGCGCAGTATACACATCGGTAACGGTCTTCAATCCGACTTTATATTGCTGTTGCATTTGATCCAGCTGTTCTGAGAATGCCAGCTTGGATGCTTCACTGTAACTCAAGTTATCTTCGTCTTTGAGCACATTAAAATAAGCGGTAGAAACGCGAATCATCAGATTTTGTAATGAGGCGTTTAAAGTCGCATCAGCGCCTTTTGACAGCGAAACCTGTTGCGTGACGGTGGCAAACTCTGCAGCATTAAAAACTGTTTGTGTCAGTGTCAGGCTTAGCGTATACGAGCGCTGAGTTACATTACGTGGAAAGATGTTCCCTATGCCTACATTTGCCAAATAGCTGGAACCAGAATAACCAAGACGTGATACCGTAGGATTGGCTGACAATGAGAGGCTAGGTAATATTGCGGCCAAGCTGATAGGCACACCAGTCTTGGTAGAAAGACGCTGGGCAATCGCTTGTTGAAAAACCGGGTCACTGACGAGCGCCTGTTGGTATACTTCCAGGAGGTCTGAAGCGTTAGCGGATAAATGCCACCCTGTCAGGGCGAGAGCTGTCATCATTATCAGTAAGGGTAAGGATTTTTTTTTCATGGACGAGGCCTCGGAACGCTTTTTGGACATCAAAAGATACGAGTTTTATCGATTTAAAGCAAGTACACGGCTTAGATAGAGGTATATATGAAAATATGGTTATCAAACATAGATTTAAAAGTAGTAAATGAGCGCGGCAGAAATACTATGTCGGAACATCTGGGCATAGAATTTGTCGATGTTGGTGATGATTATCTGGCAGCTCGTATGCCGGTTGATCATAGAACCAAGCAACCTGTAGGAATTATGCATGGCGGCGCTTCCTGCGTGCTGGCGGAAACAGTAGGTAGCACAGCAGCACAGTTTTGTGTCGACATGGATAAATATTACTGCGTAGGGCTGGATATCAATACCAATCACATACGCGCCATGCGCGAAGGTTATGTCACTGGCGTTGCAAAGCCTTATCACTTGGGCAAAACCACGCAAGTCTGGAGCATAGAAATCAAAAATGATGAAGGCAAGCTGGTATCGGTCACGCGCTTAACGATGGCGGTATTAGAGCGGTCGAGATCGTTGTAAGACTTGTGTTTTTCGCTCACTTCTGTATAATTTTAATACAAAATTAGCACTTAAAGCGAAAAACCTGGAGTTGGTTAATGCAGCGACCGCCCTCTATATCTTTGGCGAAAAAAGTAGATTTCAAAATCACAAACGTTGGAATGTTTGCTCACGTGCCAAATGATGCTATCCAGATCATTGCTAATTATTTAACAGGCGGTGATGTTGCCAACTGGAGATTAGCAGCGAGATATTTTGCCGGACATGGCAGATTGAAAACATTTTTGCAAATCGCCCAGCGCAAATGCCGTGTTTACGCACAAGAAGAAAATATTTATTTTTTATTTGACGACGGTCGCTTGTTTTTTCTTGATGCTGCCAGAAGCCAATTTGGGCAGATTAGTTTTCCTCAGAATGCTGCGGTAACAACAGTCGCATTTGGAAGTAATCATGCATTGGTGCTTACCACAAACGGTTTATGTTACGGTTGGGGTGTTCGCAAATATCTTGGCATACCAACGACACGCAGACATAAAGAACCAGTTATTCCCCATACACAACCAGCCCTAGTTCAATTAAGCGGTAACAAAAAGATTGTGAAAATCGTCGCTGGAGCAAATCAATCATTTGTGGCTAATGAACGTGGTGAATGGTTTGCATGTGGTGAAAATAATAAAGGTCAATTGGGATTAGGCGATCACGATGATCACAGTAGTTTTGCACCACTTTCTTTATTTCATCCAGGTAGAATAATAACGGCTGTTTTCCCTTCGCCGCAAACTACTTATATCCTCGATCAATACGGGATTGCTTATTCTGCTGGACGTGCTAATCGAGCCAGCAATTTTGGCTGTCATTTTATTAAGTTGCACGATATCACGGATTCCAAAATTAGCAATATTGCTGTCGGTGATCAGCATGCCGTATTTCTTGCCGATAAAAATGAAATTTATGTTCGTGGTGAATTTCATCATGGACAATTAGCCGTGTTTCCTAACAATAGGTACAGAGTGTTTCGTTTGAACATTACGTTAAACACACCCTGCATTGACATTGCTGCTGGTTATAGACGTTCATTTTTCATGACTGAAACACAGTGTTTGGCAACAGGTCTAAATGATAATGGTGAGTTAGGTGCTGAGACAACAATGCAATTAACACATGGTGAGCAAGGTTGGGTAGCGCTTCCTGCGAATGAGCGGGTTGCTAAACTTTCTGCTGGAAAAGGTTTTACTTTATTTCAATCAGCAACAGGCAATCATTACATTAGCGACATACATGGGGCTAAACCTAAACAAATTGACCCAGCAAAATCACGCGCGGAATTTTACAAACCTAAGTCATCGCGATAGCAAGTTCGATGGCTGCTCTCATGCTGCCCGCATCAGCAGTACCCTTGCCAGCGATATCAATAGCAGTACCATGATCAACCGATGTGCGTACAAACGGTAATCCCAGCGTCACATTCACTGCTTTACCAAAACCAATATATTTCACCACTGGCAATGCCTGATCGTGATACATCGCAAGCACCGCATCAGTCTGCTTTAAATTTTCCGGAGTGAAAATCGTATCAGCTGGTAGCGGTCCGTTTACCAGATAATTTTCTTCCTGTAATTCTTCCAACACTGGCGTAATGACTTCTATTTCTTCACGACCAAGATAACCGCTTTCACCCGCGTGTGGATTCAGGCCACAAACTGTGATTCGCGGATGTTTGATTTTAAATTTTGCCTGCAATTCCTTATTGAGAATCGCAAGCACTAAACGCAAGCGTTCTTTAGTAATAGCGTGAGAAACTTTCGCTAATGGTATATGCGTAGTGACCAGTGCTACTTTTAACTGATCAACGACAAATAACATCACTGTATGTGGAACATCGCAGACGTGCGCGAAAAATTCAGTGTGCCCAGTAAAAGGAATATTGGCTTCATTAATAACGCCTTTGTGCACCGGGCCAGTCACAATCGCATCAGCCATTTTTTTACGACACAAATCAGCGCCTATTGCCAGCGTATGTATGACATATTCCGAATTTAGTGGGTCTAGCTTCCCAGCAGTAGCGGGAACATTTAACGGTACAGGAATGACTTTTATGCTGCCTGGTTCGGTAGTGGCGTGCTGCTTAAAATTACCGTTATCGGTAATAATGATTTTTAAGGGCAACCCTAATTGTTTAGCGCGTTGCGTGAGAAGATTGGGATCAGCGATGGCGATAAGTTCAACCGGCCAGGAAGATTGCGCCATTTGTATAACAACGTCCGGGCCGATACCGGCGGGTTCGCCCGGAGTGATAACAATATGTTTGCGCGTTTGAGCGACCATTTAAGCGACAGAGTTATCTGGATTCATATTAATGAAAGCCTGACTACGCAATTTGGAAACCCAGCTTGCGATAGCTTGTTCGAATTTCTGTTGTAACAACAGATTTTCAATTTGCGCTTTTGAAGGTGCGCCTTCACTGGATGCTACCGCACGTAATGCCGCGAGGCGGATAATGTGGAAGCCGTTTGATGTCTGAATCGGTCCAGCAATTTCTTTTGCAGACATATGCGCAACTTGTTCAGCGAATGCGGATGGAATTTCCGGCAGTTTACGCCAGCCCAGATCGCCGCCTTTTAATGCGTTACTATCACTGGATTCAGATGCCGCGACAGCTTCAAAACTCTGTCCTTTGTTTAATCTCGTGACGACATCTTCCGCATGCTTTTTTGCCGCCGTGATTTCATTAGAAGTAGGTGAGTCTGAAAGCGGAATCAGAATATCTTGTAAATGATATTCATTGGAGCTGTTTGACTGCCACATCTTGGAGCGCATAAAGCTGTTAACTTCTTCTGGCGAAATGGTAATACGATTGATGACTTCCTGCTGCTGCAGTTTTTGTATGGTCAGCTGGTCGTGCAATTCATCTTTGTAATCATCCACAGCCATGCCTTCAGCCGTTAAGCGGCGATATAAATCTTGAATAGACATGTGGTTCACATCAGCTACTTTTTGTATTGCTTGATCGAGTTCCATATCGGTGACATTAATGCCTACCTGCTTGGCGATTTGCATTTGCAGCTTTTTATTGACCAGCTGGTCCAGCACTTGTTTACGCATGGCCGATTCAGCCGGAGCAGACAAGTGTTGCTGCGACATCTGCATTTTGGCGACTTTCATAGCGTGATTTAATTCGGAAGTGGTTACGACGTCATCGTTAACAACAGCAACGATTTGATCAAGATTCTGGCCGCTTTCTTTTGCCATGGCGGAGAATGGGATCATACTGGAGCATAATAGCAAGATGCTCATTAATAATGCTTTTTTCATTTAAATTACCTGCCCAAATTGAGTTTTATAGCCCGAAATACTGCTTAACAGGCCACTAGGATTGCCGGTGCCAATTTCACCCAGGCCTTTAAGGGCAAATTGAATGTAGCCCTCGGTATTATATTGAGGTCTATTATTATCGTTAGGATCGAGGCCGGTGAATGTGCGTCCGCCAACTATTCTTACTGCCCAGCAGCAAGTGTCGTATTGTAACCCAACGACCAGGTTCTGCAAGTGAGTCTGGTTCCAGTTTTGGCTCCACAGACCTACACCGCTAATGTCCCGATAGAGTGGCCATGCATATGACAGTGTGGTGACTTTCAAGTTGTTGCTAGGGTCTTGCTGCTCAACGATACCTGAAAGCGGGTCACCGCTACGTGCGAAAGTATAACTAAGATTAAAGACATGCTGATCTTCAGGTTCATACTGGAAGGTCAGTGTCGTATTTTCCATATATTTGGTAACGGGGTCCCAGATGGCATCCGTACGGAAGCTCCAGGCCGGGTTGATATTATAATTAAATAAACCAGATACGGGCGAAAGCCGTTGCTGGTTGCTGTGGTTATCAGGATTGTCCACGCAGCTGTTGTCGTTACATAAAGTGACTTTGCGATGCGCGAAATAAACAATTTCACCTATGCCCACGCGTACTTTTTCCAAACCGGTATTTTGATCTATGAATCTGCTCGAAACCCCAAGACCCACCTGGTTCGCATCGCCTATGCGGTCTATGCCGCTAAAGCGGTTGTAGTTAAATATCTGATCGTAAACCAGGGTGTTGACCGTGGTATCGAAAACTGGAATGCGCGCCTGATTACGATAAGGAATGTAAGTGTAATATACCTGTGGTTCCAGTGTTTGCTGATATGGATTTGAAAATAAGGTGATATCACGAAAAAGCATCAAGCCGGAAGCAATATCAAAAATTGGTAACGCACGCTGTTTACTGCCTGGGGCGCCGGTGTCCGAGGTTTGAGTAAGACTATAATCAGTCAGCGCGAATTGCAGCCGTGGATTAAAATAATATGACGGCATGTAAATAGGCAGACTGACGCCGGGTTGTATATGGAAACGATTACCAATCGGTTCATTCGTTTCGGTACCAGGCGTGTTGCGAATGTCAAAGTGGGTGATTTCATTATTAACAAAGTATTCGAGTCCCAGCGCCTGATCAGGATAGTCGCCGTTCAGAATTAATTGCGGGAAGCGTCGGTACTGACTTGTGACCGGCAGTTCATCGACAGGATGTAATGTCTGATATGTCTGCAAGCGGCCGATGAAATTCCAGTTTTGTCCCTGATAAGTGACATCGCCTTCTTGCAGCAATTGATTTGCTGTCACTTCATTTAAGTTGCTGCCAAAATTTTTCAGATAGTAATCATCGCCGGCATAATTGAAATCGACATGACTGGACCAATGCTCGTTATAATGTGAGTCTTGCCGCCACAAAAATGCTTTGCGGGTGTCATTGTCGCTGACCAACCGGTTTAAATTAGCTTGTACCACCGGGTCAGTGCTGTTGGCGAATGTTTCTGCTGACGATTTTTGAAAATCATCGAACGCGCGATCGTGGGGCACGACGCTGGCGTAAATATTGCCGTAACTAGTCGGCGTCAAATAACGGAAATTATCCGACAATATGGATCCACGTTTGGCCATATAACCGGGTGTGATGGTCATGTCGTAATTCGGTGCCATGTTCCAGTAAAACGGTGTATAGAGAGAAGGACCAGTCTGGTTGCCGCCACCGTATGTTGGCCACAAAAATCCAGATTTACGTTGACCATCAATAGAAAAATTCAAATAAGGTAAATACATGACCGGGACACTTTTCACCAGCAGGCGCACATTAGTGGCATAACCTCGACCAGTGTTCTTATTCAGAACAATATGACTGGCTTTTACTCGCCACGAAGGATTTTCCGGCGGGCAGGTGGAATAACTGGCGCGATACAATTCATAAACCCGTGGCTCAGTCTGCGAAAATTCATAAGCTTTACCCCATGCGGTCATGGTGGTGATTTTATGCTCATTCTGTTGCAGTCCTTTCGCTTTCCCGCCAGCTTTTTGCTGGATGTTCATGGTGGTGCGATAAAGGATGTCGATCAGCGATTTAGTCGTGGTTTCGAAATTGTAGCGGCCTTTTTTTCCTATGATCAGCGTATTGGGCTCGCGCAGATTCACATTACCTATCATGTCTATGGCGGCCAGTTTGCCAGTGCTGGGATCACGGTAAAGATAGGCTCTGTTTGCAGTAATCTGCTGGCCATAACGTGTGATAGTGACACTACCTACCAGGATTGAAGTAGAACGCTGAGATAGCAAGCCACTGTTAGTAGTGACTTCAACAGTATTGCCTTTGTTGACGTTGATGGGATAGACCAGCGGCTGCTCCAGATAATAACCGCCACAAAAATAATGCGAGTCATCAACCCAGCCTAATTGTTTCGCGAGTGTATCACGTGCCAATGATGGTCCATCGTAATTGACACCAACACCGCTCACTGGTTTATTACCAGCGGCAGAAAGGCTGATGACAAAAGGCATCAAACAAGCATTAAAAATCAGCCAGGAGCCGATTTTGATTTTTTTTCTTGCAGACATTTAGTGATCTCTGAGCTATTCTTTATAATCTTTCCCTAAGCGATTGGGGGGCATTCATTTAGAACAAACTCCCGTTGCGGATTTTATCCCAGTGTATCGAAGGTGATTAATGGAATCCATAGTTGATTTAGATAGTTGATATAAAGATGGCAGAACGAAAATATAATTTTGAACAATGGCTTGCTAACAAATGTGGATTAGCGCACGTCAACATTGAAGCGATGGCTGGTGATGCCAGTTTTCGTCGTTATTTCCGTATTCACGCGGAAGGAAAAACATTTGTAGCAATGGATGCGCCGCCACCGCAAGAAAACTGTCAGCCATTTGTCGCGATCGCGCAAGCATTGAAAGCGCAAGGCTTGCTAGCCCCAGAGATTATTCACGCAGATGTACAGCAGGGATTTTTATTGCTGACAGATTTTGGCGATAACACTTATTTGAATACGCTGGATTTAGCGAATGCCGATTTATTATATAAACGCGCGCTGGATGCATTATCAATGTTGCAAGGCTGTCAGCATGTTGCTGATCACGTCGTGCCGCCATTTACACAGGATTTTATGTGGAAAGAATGGGCGTGGCATAAAGAATGGTTTCAGGAAAAATTACTGCAAATACCTTTGGGAAAAAAAGAAAATAAACTCGATCAGTGTTATGCCTTACTGGTGGAGTCCGCGGCTGCACAGCCGCAAGTTTTTATGCACCGTGATTATCACTCCGCGAATTTGATGGTAGTAGGGTCGAGCGTTGGCATTCTTGATTTTCAGGATGCATTTCGCGGTCCCGTTACTTATGATCTGGTTTCCTTATTGCGCGATTGTTATATTGATTGGCCGCGAGAATTAGTCGGTTCATGGGTGCGTTACTACTATCGTAAGTTGCATGATTTCGACACGGTTAAAGCAATAGACGAACAACAATTTATCCGCTGGTTTGATTTGATGGGCATGCAACGGCATTTGAAAGCGTTGCTGACATTCGCGCGCAAACATGTTCGCGACAATGACAGCAAATACTTGCAATATATTCCGCGCACTCTGAATTATTTATGCAGCGTGAGCGACGTATTATCGTGAACTGGACGCGTTGCATGTACATTTGGTTGATACAGTTGCGCCAGCATGGAGAAATTTCATGCGAGCGATGATTCTGGCTGCCGGCCGCGGCGAACGCATGGGCGAACTGACAATGCAAACACCAAAACCGTTACTGCGTGTTGGTGAATATTATCTTATTGAGTATGTGATCGTGAATATTAAACGCGCCGACATACAGGAAATCGTCATCAATATTTCCTATCAAGGCGAGCAAATTAAAGCATTTTTAGGCGATGGCAGCCGTTACGGCGTTAAAATTTTTTATTCGGAAGAAAAAGAACGGCTGGAAACTGGCGGTGGTATTTTTCAAGCGTTGCCATTGTTAGGCGATAAACCTTTTATTGTCGTCAGTGGTGATGTTATTACTGATTTTCCACTATCGCGGTTACCGCAAGAACCCGACGGGATTGGCGCATCTGGTATTAGTTGATAATCCGGATTTTCATCCGCAAGGTGATTTTGGCCTTAGTAAAAATGTGGTTGATCTGGAGGCCAAGCCGACATTCACGTTTGCGAACATTGGTATTTATCGACCGGAAGCATTTGCCGGCTGTCAGCCAGGATTTTTTCCCTGGCGTGAGGTAATGCTACCTCATATCCGCAATGGCCAGGTGACTGGCGAACATTATCAAGGTGATTGGTTCAATATTGGTACGCCGGAAGACCTGGAGCAGGTCAATATTCGCGCCCGAGAGGATTCGAACCTCCGACCCTTGGCTTCGGAAACCAATACTCTATCCAACTGAGCTACGGGCGCATGCGGACGTAAGAAATAACGCATTCACCGCTAAGTTGCAAATATTTTCTCACTAATTCCCCTCTCCTCTGTGGTGGATTACGGCAAATAGCGCCTAATCCACCCTATATCAAACTAGCCGCGTGTAGGGTGGATTAGGCGCTATTTGCCGTAATCCACCACAGGAGTATTTAAAAATTTTAATTAAAAGGAACTTACCATGTCTCTCGCCATCGTCCACACCCGTGCCTCCTCCGGCGTCAGTGCTGCTTTAGTCACCGTAGAAATCCACATCTCTTCCGGCTTTGCTGGCTTCCATATCGTTGGTCTCGCGGAAGCCGCAGTCAAAGAAAGCCGTGATCGCGTACGCAGCGCACTCATCAATACCCATTTTGAATTTCCCGATCATAAAATCACCGTGAATCTCGCTCCGGCTGATTTACCCAAAGAAGGCGGCCGTTTGATTTGCCCATTGCGTTAGGCATACTCGTGGCTTCCGGACAATTACCGCAGCAGGCACTGAATGACTATGAATTCACTGGTGAGCTGGCTTTATCTGGCGAACTCCGTGCTGTGCGTGGCATTTTGCCGGTCGTATTAGCGACGCATAAATCAGGTCGTGCCTTGATTGTTCCCTGGCAAAATGCCGCTGAAGCAGCTTTAGTGCAACAGGCAAATGTGCTTGCTGCCAGGCATATATTGGATGTCTGTGCACATTTGAAAGGCGAGCGTTATCTTTCTTCTTGTGTGGCAGATAAAAACTTACAGTCAGTTTCTTATCCGCTGGATCTTGCGGATGTGAAAGGGCAGGCGCATGCGAAACGTGCGCTGGAAATTGCCGCGGCGGGCCGACACAGTCTCTTATTTATCGGGCCGCCCGGTACAGGTAAAACGATGCTGGCGAGCAGGTTACCGGGAATATTACCGGAATTGACGGAAACACAAGCCTTGGAATCAGCGGCGATCACTTCATTGGGAAGTGCCGGATTTAAACCGTCACAATGGAAGCGAGTGCCTTTTCGCGCGCCTCATCATAGTAGTTCCAGTGTCGCTTTAGTGGGAGGTGGGCGGCCGCCGCGACCCGGTGAAATTTCTCTGGCGCACCACGGCGTTTTATTTCTGGATGAATTACCTGAATTTCACCGTCATGTATTGGAATGTTTGCGTGAACCGCTGGAATCAGGTGTTATCACTATTTCGCGCGCTGCCAGCCAGATGGTTTTTCCCGCGCGTTTTCAATTTGTCGCGGCGATGAATCCATGTCCTTGCGGATACGCGGGTAGCAAAATAGCTATGTGCCAATGTACTAGTGAACAAATTAACCGTTATCGTGCGAAAATTTCTGGCCCGCTACTTGATCGTATTGATATGCACGTGGAAGTTAGTCGCTTGCCGCAAGAATTGCTGGCAGCTAGTCAAAATACTTGCGCTGAAAGTAGTGCCGCTGTGCGTGAGCGTGTGGTCCGCGCACGTGAATTGCAGCGAGAAAGGCAGGGGAAATACAATTCCGCATTGACGGTGCCTGAGTTGGATTTGTTAGCTAATTTGACATTGGCAGCACAGGAACTTTTGGCGCAAATAATGACTAAATTTACCCTATCGGCGCGGGGGTACCATAGGATCATTAAGGTAGCCCGGACTATCGCTGATCTGGAGGCCGCAGACTGTATTACGCCGCCCCACCTGGGAGAGGTGTTAAATTACCGTTGTTTTGACCGGGTCAAGCCTTTGATTATTTAATTATTTTTATTAATCAAGTAGTTATTGGTACACCGTTTTTCAGATTCAGTATATACTAAAATATATCGACAATTCTTTTCGCTAACGCTAAAAGGGATATATATTTCAAGAAAATAATGGGGAGATTGCCGTATGGCGCTTACATTTTATCCACATCCAGATGATGCACAAAAAGGCTCAATTGAAGACAGAATTGAAGTCTTAATGGACGCGGCTGAAAGGTTTAAAGCGGTCGTACTGGAAGATAAAAATGTTGGTGGTGATGAAAGTAAACGTCTGCTTCCGCGTGATCAGGTTATTTCATATAATTGGGAAGAAATTTCCCGAGTTCTGCGCCAAGTCCGTGAATTGTCCGAAGGCACTCCTGCTGATAAAGCTAAAAAAGCCGGTTTGCTAAACAGACTAGCGGAAATTTATGAAGTATTGCGCGCCGCAAAAATGTCTAAACTTGAAGCTGTCAGGTTGGCATTAATCAGTGAAGCGAATCAATTGCGCGGCGGGCCCAATGTTGCATGATAATGAAGAATTTTCCTTTCACGTTACAGCAATTAATAAGCTAACTGATCAAATCTCACAGATTTTGTTAAAACCAACCAGCTTTCCTTCTCTTTCCTATCAAGCTGGTCAATATGTCAATGTCTTGCATCAAGACCAGGCTGTATCACCGCTTTCTATCGCTTGTGCGCCGAATCCGGAATCTACGTTGGAATTCCATCTTTTTCACCCGCCAAAAAATCTGTTGGCTCAAGATTTAATGCGTATTGCGCAACAAGAAAAAATCTGGCGTCTGACGGGACCATACGGCCGCTGCACAATTGAAAGAATTCATACTGACAAGCCGATTATTTTTCTCGCGCGGGGAACAGGATTTGCACCAGTGAAAGCGGTGATTGAAGCATTAATGAAAGTGCCGCTGTATCCGCCGATGACACTCTATTGGAGTGCTGCGCAATCTTCTTATTTGTACCTGACGGATTTATTAGAGAAGTGGAAAACTGTTGTTCCTGATTTTGCTTATTTTCCTGTCTGTCTTGATGCGCATGCCGCTACACCTGCCGGCTTGCTGGAAACAGTGCTGAAAAATCATCCTGATATTGCCAAATATCAGATATACGCAAGCGGCTCACAGGCGTTTGTTTATAACTTGTTTGCCGAGCTGCATTATCATGGTGTGGAAATGGAATATTTCTACTCAGATGTATTATGATCATTCTTGGTGGATTACGGCAAAAGGCGCCTAATCCACCCTACCGCACTAATTATCACCGAGTTTGAGCGAAGCTGTAGGGTGGATTAGGCGTTTTTTGCCGTAATCCACCATCCTACTTACATTATGATGAGGGTATTTAATTAAGCGTCGAAAGCTGCTCGTAGTTTCAGCATGGCATTCTTTTCCAACTGACGCACACGTTCAGCAGAAATTTGATATTTGTCTGCCAAATCTTGCAGTGTCAATTTTTCTTCATCCAGCCAGCGAGTGCGAATGATATCCTGACTGCGTTCATCCAGCTGATCCAGCGCATGATAAATCTTGTCGCCAGACTTGTTCGGACCAATCAGCATTTTCCAGCTCTTGCGCTGGATTATAACGATGATCTTCAAGATAACCGGCAGGCGCGAAATGATGTTCATCGTCATCATCAGGATGGCGTCAAAAGAAGCATCCGAACTGGCAAGGCGCATTTCCATTTCCCGTACGGTTTCCGGTTTTACCTTTAAATCTTTGGCAATGTCATCGACTTCTTGCTGTGTCATCCAGCCAAGACGTTTCTTGAGATTACGCAAATTGAAGAATAGTTTGCGTTGTGCTTTGGTGGTGGCCACTTTGACAATTCGCCAGTTACGCAGAATATATTCGTGGATTTCAGCTTTGATCCAGTGCATGGCAAAAGTCACCAGGCGCACACCCATTTCCGGGTTAAAGCGTCGGACGGCTTTCATCAGACCAATATTTCCTTCCTGCACAAGGTCGGCCAGTGGCAAGCCATAACCCAGATAACCTTTGGCGACGCGCACAACATAACGTAAATGAGCAAAAATCAAGCGCTTGGCTGCTGGCAGATCATTATCTTTCTGCAAGCGAACAGCCAATTCATATTCTTCTTCCTGGGTCAGCATTGGAACTTGATTTACATAATGTAAATAAGCTTCAAGGCTGTGGACTGGCAGGCGAATATCAATCGTTTGTAAACTTGTATTCATATTGCCCATAGTTATACTCTTGGATGCATTCATTTAGGGTGCCTATATTACTGATTTCTACCACGCTCATCAATAAGCGGTTCGTCTTCATTAAATTGGGGATTTTCTTGCGAATATCAAGTTCAGCACTTATAAATTAATTATAGATGGTGCGGCGCAATATTTCATTACTCAGCGAATAATGCGTCCACAAATTCATCTGCCTGGAATGGCCGTAAGTCGTTGATGCCTTCACCTACCCCTATGAATCGAATAGGAATTTTTGTTTGCTGGGCGATGGCAAAAATAATGCCGCCTTTGGCGGTGCCATCCAGTTTGGTCAGGACAATGCCAGTGACGCCCATAGCTTCATTGAATTGTTTAACCTGGTTGAGCGCGTTTTGACCAAGCGTGGCATCGAGTACGATCAAGGACTTCATGCGGCGCGGTGGGATCTATTTTGCCAAGGACACGTTTCACTTTTTGCAGTTCCGCCATGAGATTGGATTGGGTATGCAAACGTCCGGCGGTATCGGCGATCAATACATCCATATGACGGGCTTTGGCGGCTTCCATGGCGTCATAAATAACAGCGGCAGTATCTGCGCCAGGTTGTTGGGCAATAACTGGAATCTGATTGCGTTCACCCCAAATCTGTAATTGTTCGATGGCGGCGGCGCGGAAAGTATCGCCGGCGGCCAGCATGAGATTTTTCTTTGTCTTGTTTGAAATAATTCGCCAATTTGCCGATGGTGGTGGTTTTGCCCGAGCCATTAATGCCGACAACCAGAATAACATAAGGTTTTTATCTGCCGGTATAGTCAGCGGTGCTTCACAGGGGCGCAGAATTTCTTTCATTTCATCTTTGCAGGCATTGAAAAGCGGCTTGGGCATCACTTAATTCTTTGCGTGCCAGTTTGCCGGTCAGTGTTTTGATTAATTGTTCAGTGGTATCGACGCCGACATCGGATGTCAGCAATACCATTTCAATTTCATTTAATAAATCTTGATTCAGTTCCTTCTTGCCCAGAAAGAGACTGGCCATGCCAGACGAGAATGCGGCGCGAGTTTTTGCCAATCCCTGTTTCAGACGGGTAAATAAGCCGCCGGGTTTGTTCGTGCCAGTTTCTTCTGGAGCGGAAACAACGGGTGTCTCAGTGGTTTCTGGACTTGCCGGTGTATCGGTATTTTTTTTTCTTTTAAGAAAATCAAACATTGTTGGCCTTTGGGATCTACTTGGTTGATCATGGAAAAACTAGATAGTATGTTAGCATATAATGCGGTTTTTACAGAATAATGCAATGAGGTGGCGGAATAGAAGACAAACAGGGTTTGATCCGTATCATCGCCGGCAAATGGCGCGGACGACGGTTGAAAGTCCAGATAGTCAAAGGATCTGCGGCCGACGCCGGACCGGGTGCGTGAAACTCTGTTTAATTGGTTGTCACCATCGATCGCTGGTGCAAATTGTCTGGATTTATTTGCCGGCAGCGGTGTGTTGGGTTTTGAAGCATTGTCTCGCGGCGCGGCTTACGTGGAAATGGTGGATCAGTCTGCTGAAGTCGTAAAGCTATTGAAAGAAGAACTGGAGACATTTGGGGCTGAAAATGCCCGCATATATCGCGCGCAATGTGCCAGCGCAGCTGAAGAAACCGGCCGCGAAACAAGTTTGATATCGTTTTTCTGGATCCGCCATATCAGGAAAATTTGTTATTCACGACATGTGCAATATCTGGAAGAGAATGATTTTTTAGCGGATGGAGCGTATATCTATCTGGAAGCAGGGCAGGCAATAAAGGATAATGAGCTGCCGGCAAACTGGCGCTTGATAAAAAACTCAGCACGCCGGACAAGTTTATTACCATTTGGCTTACAGATCTGTAAAGGTTCACGAAATGAGTGAAGAAAAGCATAAACCACGAATATTGACTGGCGATACATCGACAGGGCGTTTGCATTTAGGACATTGGGTAGGCTCCATTGAAAATCGCGTGCAAATGCAGGATGAATATGATTGTTATTTTATTATTGCCAATATCCAAGCGTTGACAACGCGTATGGATAGACCAGGAGAAGTGCATCAAAATGTGATGGAAGTCATGCTGGATTATTTGGCGGCTGGCATCGATCCCAAGCGCAGCACCATTTTTATGCAGTCGGAAATACCTGCGATTGCAGAGTTAACCGTATTTTTTAGCATGATGGTTCCTTATCCACGTTTGATGCGTAATCCAACTATCAAAGATGAAATTCGTGATAAAGGCCTCGGTGATAATTATTCCGTTGGATTTATTCTTTATCCAATCAGTCAGGTGGCGGATATTTTAGCGTTCAGACCACAAGTCGTGCCAGTAGGTGAAGACCAGATCCCGCATCTTGAATTGACACGCGAAGTCGCGCGTCGTTTCAATCAATTATTATTGTGGCGTTGATCCGCATGTAGAAGATGCGGATCATGTGAAGCAGGGTGGTTTGTTTCCAATCGTCGAAACCAAGCTTGGTCGCACACGTCGCCTGGTTGGCATTGGACGCGCCAGGGCCTGACGGCAATTTATTGAAAATGTCGAAATCATTGAACAACGCCATTTATCTCAGCGATGATCCTGACACGATCAAGAAAAAAATCATGTCCATGTATACTGACCCCAAGCGATTAAAACCAACTGATAAGGGTACAGTGGAAAATAATCCATTATGGATTTTCCATGAAACATTCAATCCTGATAAAGCCTGGGTGCAGGAAGCGGAAGAACGTTATCGCCAGGGAGCGATTGGAGATGTGGAGTGTAAGAAAAAATTGATTGATGTCATTGTTACTCTGCTTGAGCCTATGCGTGAACGCCGTGCTCAGTATGAAAAAGACATTCATCATGTGAAATCAATTTTACAGGAAGGCACCGCGCGCGCGAATGCGATTGCCAATGAAACATTACTCAAAGCAAAAGAAGCTATGAAGCAGAGGTATTTCTAAATGACTGAAAAAAATTCGCAAACTGATATTGAAAAATATGCGACTGGACGACTCACACTGTTGCAAATGATGGGTTTACTAGCATTGTTTGGCATAGTATTGACAGTGGTTTTGCGCTATTTTTTTTCATAATGCGCAACAAAATAATGTATCTCTTTGCACCTGTATAAAATTGGGATAATATACATCTTTTGTTTGTTAATGGTTCATACACACCCTGCAGGAGATTTCTTGAAAAGGGTTCAGGAGAATTGCTGGGTGTTTGAATTTTTTCTGGGTTAATTTATTAAGAAGGAAAACTCTACTATGCGTAAAAATCTTCTCGTTGCTACAGTGATTGGTATGTGCGTTATTGGACTGAATGCTTGTTCCAAAGGCAACGATGCTAAACCTGCAACTGACAATACTACCCAAACAACAGCAATGACAGATCAGAACCAGCCTGCTCCAGCTCAAGTAGCTGACAACAGCGCGCCAGCAACTGATAGTTCAGCTGCTCCTGCTTCAACCGACACAACCGCAGCGCCAGCTCCAAGCGATAACGGCATGGCAGCTCCAACACCAGCTGACAACAGCGGCGTATCAGCAGCTCCAGCTCCAAACGATAACAGCGGTACAGGCGCTCCAGCTCCAACTGACAACAGTGGCACAATGGCTCCATCCGCAACTGGTACAGACAACACCGGAACAGCTGCTCCTTCTTCTACAGACAGCACTGCTCCAGCTTCAAACTAAGATTTTTAGCTGTACGCAAACAGGGCCGCTGCAAAGCGGCTTTGTTTTTTCCGCAAAACCTCTTCGTATTGTTATGTTCGTATGCACCAAATTTTGTGTTAGCATACCTCGCGCTGCGCATACAATGCATTTTATGCGCAAATAATGCTCTAATAAATAATAATTGTTTATTTTAGAAATCTGGGTACATAAAAAGATTATGAAATTGGTATATATTGCGCGCCATTTACTCAAGCAACTTCCATCCGTCCTTGCCTGTGGTTTGTTAACGGTTTCCGTAACGACGACATACGCTGAAGAAGTTCCCATGTCATCTATTCCTGCCGCGCCTGCACCTGCTGCGGCTGTGACAATTACTCCTGCTCAGGCAGAAGCGACCACTCCACATAAACCGTCAAAGCGAATATGGAATTTGCAAGATGCGGATATTTTGAGTGTGATTACAGAAGTGTCCCAGGAAACCGGTAAGAATTTTGTTGTTGATCCGCGCGTGAGTGGCAAAATTTCATTGGTTTCGAGTAAACCATTACGTCAGCAGTGAAGTGTATCAAGTATTTCTTTCCGTGCTTGGATTACTAGGTTATTCCGCGATTCCAAATGGCAATGTAGTAAAAATTGTTCCGAACATGGAAAGTGGCGAACAGGCAACCGCGGTCGCGACAGCAGATCTCCTGGCAAAGGTGATGAAGTCGTCGTGCGAGTTGTGCCGCTGGAAAATGTTTCTGCTTCGCAATTGATTCCAGTGTTGCGTCCCATGTTGCCGCAATGGAGTAATATTTCCGCTTATACGCCTGGTAATGTGATTATTCTGTTGGGTCGCGCGTCTAATCTCGATCGTATTTATAATGTTATTCAAGAAGTAGATCAGGCTGCTAATAATGGCATGCAGATCATTCCATTGCATAATGCATCTGCTGCGCAAGTTGCAAACGTATTAAATAATCTGCAAGCTGCTTCGCGTTCGGCTGGGGAAACTGCGTCGTTTCTATTGCGGTTGATGAGCGCAGCAACAGTATTTTATTAGGCGGTCCTAAAGCCATGCGTTTGCGCATGCGTTTGCTGATTTCGCAGCTTGATGCGCCAGCAGCATCACCAGCAGGCAATACCGAAGTTATTTACTTGCGCTATCTGGAAGCAAAAACGTCTGGCTCCTTTGCTAGGCAAAGTCGCAGCCAATATTCTTGGCAAAAATAGTGGTGGCTCAGATACTTCTACTACGGCTTCAACAACATCTCCTTCTGGTTCGAGTTCAGCATCTGCAAGCAAATCGACAGATACCACTATTAATTCACCTAACATTCAGCCAGAACCAAATACCAATGCGGTGATTATTACTGCGCCGCCTGCACTTATGCAGGCGTTGAAAGCCGTGATCGCCAAACTGGATATTCGTCCGGCGCAAGTATTGGTCGAAGCGATGATTGCTGAAGTGGATGAAAGTAATTTAACTAGTCTTGGTATTCAGTGGGGTAGTGTTACACGCAGATGGCACGGTAGTAACTGTCTAATGGCACGCAACATCATTTCCTAATTTTGGTGCGGGTATTGTTGGTATTATGCCGAGCGTGCAAATCCAGGCTGTTTTGAGTTTGTTGCGAAATCAAAATGGTGTGGATATTTTATCGACGCCTTCTATTATGGTGTTGGATAATCAAAAAGCGACGATTGAAATTGGTCAGGATGTGCCATTCCAAAGTGGTTCTTATGCGACGACAGGTAGTGCAACGACTGCGACGCCATTTACCACTAATTCTTATAAACCAGTTACATTAAAACTGGATGTGACGCCGCAAATTAATCTCGGTACTTCAGTGCGTCTCAAAATTGCATTGAAAAATGACACGCTTGCAAAATCCGCAAAATCCTGGTTTAACGCCATTAGTAAATACCAGCAAAATCAAGAATTCCGTGATTATTAATAGTGATGATGTATTAGTGTTAGGTGGTTTAATCAGTAATGCCAATAATGAAAATATTAACAAAGTACCTATTCTTGGGTGATATACCTATCATTGGACACTGTTCCAGCAGAAAACCAAGAGTCAGCAAAAGAAAAATCTGATGGTATTCATCAAGCCAATTATTATGCACAATGCAAATGATTCCATGACGATCACTGAAATGAAATACGCATGCAATTCGTAGCTACGCAGGCAAATTTCCGTGAGGATTTGAATACGATTGGTGATAAGCCACTGCCAACACGACTGCCACCATGGAAGAATAAAAAAGATTTACCAATGCCATTTGGAAATGCAGCAATGAACCCATTACGGTTTGCATTCGCGAAACGTCACGGCGTATTGGTTGCGGATGCAGAAGAATAATGTTGCGAAAGTGATTTATCAGCAGCAACCGCCAGTCACTGTACTGACGGAAATTCGTCGGCAATTGCAAATGCCAGTTGCGTTGGAGCAAGTCAGCAGCGAAGAATTTAATGAACGGCTGGTGAAAACCTATGAAACCGATTCTTCCACCGCCATGCAAATGGCGGAAGATTTGGGCGATTCCATGAATCTTTCTGATCTCATGCATGAATTGCCGAAAGCGGAAGATTTGCTGGAAAAACAAGATGATGCACCTATCATCCGCTTGTTGAATGCACTGTTAAGTGAAGCTATCAAAGAAGGCGCATCCGATGTGCATATTGAAACATTTGAAGATCATGTCACTATTCGTTTTCGCGTCGATGGTATTTTGCGCGAAGTATTGGAGCCACCGCGCGTACTCGCGCCATTAATTATTTCTCGTATCAAAGTCATGGCCAGATTGGATATTGCTGAAAAACGTTTGCCACAAGATGGCCGTATTACTTTGCGTATTGGTGGTCGCGCGGTAGACGTGCGTGTATCGACCATGCCGACTAATCATGGTGAACGCGCGGTGTTGCGTTTGCTTGATAAACAAAGTGCGCGTCTTGATTTGGCGGAATTGGGCATGGACCCGTATCACTGAATTTATTACGTAAGTTTAATTAAGCAGCCCGCACGGCATTATTCTTGTCACAGGCCCAACTGGTTCAGGTAAAACAACCACGCTTTATGCTGGCCTCACTATTCTGAATGATAAAAAGCGTAATATTTTAACGGTGGAAGATCCCATCGAATATGATTTAGTCGGGTATTGGCCAGACACAGGTGAATAATAAAATAAATATGACTTTTGCCAAAGGTTACGCGCTATTTTGCGTCAAGATCCTGATGTGGTGATGGTCGGTGAAATTCGTGATCTTGAAACAGCGCAAATTGCTATTCAAGCAAGTTTAACCGGTCACTTGGTGTTATCGACATTGCATACTAACAGTGCGATTGGTGCAATCACGCGTTTGGATGATATGGGTGTAGAGCCATTTTTGTTAGCTTCCAGTTTGACTGGTGTGCTCGCGCAACGTTTAATGCGTTTGTTATGCACGCATTGTAAAAAACCAGTGCCAGCGACAGCAAGCTGAATGTGAAGTGTTAGGTGTCTGCTGATGTCGAACCACCACTGATTTATCATCCAGTGGGTTGTGCGCAATGTCGATATTCTGGTTATTCGGGACGAAGTGGTGTTTATGAAATGATTGCGATCGATGAGCAATTACGTACCATGATTCATGATCATTCGTCAGAACAAAAAATGCGTAAACATGCGCGCGAATTATTTCCAAGTTTACGTCAGGATGGATTTCGTCGTGTGTTAAGCGGAAATACTTCACTGGAAGAAATATTGCGCGTCACCAGCGAGGATTAGGATTTACTATGCCTGCATATCATTATGTTGCTATCAGCGGCGGCGGCCAGGAACAAAAAGGTGTGATTGAAGCGGAAAGTGAAAAAAGCGCGCGGCAATTATTGCGTGATAGATCATTAATGCCAGTGCAACTGCGTCCAGCGCAGGCAAAAAAAATCGTTGGTAAAGAAAGCGTACTCAGTGCTTTTACGCGACCACGTGGTTTAAGCAGTAAAGAAATGGCATTAATTACGCGTCAGATCGCAACCTTATTGTCAGCCGGTTTGCCAGTCGAAGAAGCATTGACCGCGGTTGGAGAGCAGACAGAAAAACCGCGTATTAAAGGCTTGATACTTTCAGTGCGCAGCAAAGTCGTGGAAGGACATGCGCTGGCTTCGGCGTTGCGTGAACATCCCGAAGCATTTTCCGAATTATTTTGCGCTACTATTGCCGCGGGTGAAAAATCCGGGCATCTAGATAAAGTATTATTGCGTCTTGCGGAATACACTGAGCAGCAATGGCACACTAAGCAAAAATTAAAAACGGCACTGATTTATCCCGTCATGATTGTGTTGGTGGCGATAGGTATTGTTGGATTTTTGCTGGAATATGTCGTGCCAAAAATGATTGCTGTTTACAGTCACATGAATCAGGCGTTACCGCTGATGACGGAAATATTGATTGGCATGCAGCGCGTTTGTAAAAAGCTATGGGCTCTATTTTGCGATTGCGATCGTTGTCGGTATTTTCCTATGGCGACGCGCGTTGAAAAGAAGTCTGCCACTGCGCATAAAGGCGCATAAATTCATGCTGCGGCTGCCGTTGATGGGTTATGCAGTAAAAACATCAGATACAGCCCGATTTGCGCGTACGTTGTCTATTCTTTCCGCTTCTGGTGTGCCCGTGCTTGAAGCCATGAGTATTTCATCCAAGTTGATCACAACCATTCCGATAAAAGAAGCGGTTGAAGAAGCAGTGCGTCGCGTGCGTGAAGGTGGCGCGGTATATTTGGCGTTAAAGCACACAAATTATTTTTCACCGATGAGCGTGCACATGATCGCCAGTGGTGAAGCCAGCGGTCAGTTGGAATCTATGCTGGAACGTGTTGCGCATTAAATCAGGAAGATGAAATTAGCAGACTGATTGAAGTGGCGCTGGCATTGTTTGAGCCAGCGATTATATTAATCATGGGTGTCGATCGTATTGTTTATCGTGCTTGCTGTGCTGCTGCCAATTTTCAATCTCAATCAGTTTAGCGGATAGTTTTCAGTAGCCAGATCAAAGCAAAAATCATACCTGTTACCAATGCGAATCGATAAATAAAGCGAGTATTGGCAATAAAGTGATAAACCCGATAGCGCATGCGTTGTATGAGCTTTCATCTTGCGTAAATCAAACCAGTTTTTGCCGTAAGAAATAAAAATTTCTTCGCCTTCTCTTATGTATTTATTCGCTGTGATAGTCATCAGCGCACTTTCAGTATCAAATTCATAATCAGCATTAGGTTTATCCATATGGTTATAAATACAGCCATTACCTAACGGTATGCTGGAGAATGTATCGGCGTTGAACAGGAAATTGTCGAGGTCGACAGGAGCGTCGGCTTTGTTTTCGTTGATAAGCAGGGAGTAACATTCTTCAATAAGATCGTCTGTATGAAAATCTTGCGCGGCAAAAACGCCGTAGCCATGAATCGGCGATGCTTTGACAACAATATTGCCGCGAAATAATTGTGGTTTTACTCTCTTTTCAAGCATTGCCCGGTGCCTGTTGAATGCTTATTGCCGGGGCTGCTTCAGAAGGTTCTGCTTTTATTGCGATCATTATTCTGAAAAAACGCCAGCGGTGGCGGCAGCACATTCATATCTCCAGCAAGTTTAATCAGCATGGTTTTCAACTTCTGTAATTTGCTAATAACATCGCCACAGATTCTGTTTTCGTTAATCGCCAGGTATAATCTTTCAAATTTTGAAGATCAAAATCGACCAATCGGCGGCGACTTGTCGTTTACCGGCAATAATTGCAGCCTGTCTATCACATTAGCCTGAATCATATTCTGCAAACCGCGCAATTCACTGCCAGATATATTCACTTCCTTATTCCAGAAATAACGCGATGAACCAATAGCTGCCATGATAGCAATAATATATTTGCAGAATAGCGTCATCGCTAATAATGCCAGATTCGTATCTGTCTGCGTTAACATCCAATAACAGCTGGCGACGAATGCTAATAAAATAAGAGCTGGAAGAGCTACAGCCATTTTCTTATTCTCGTCAGGAATTTTTTTCATGTGCATTACTTTATTCAGCTCAATATAAATCGCATCTAAAACTTTCGCTAATGTAGCGCGATCATTTTCTATCAGCTGATAGTGATAAAGTTTTTTACCTTGCGATTCGTCCGCTATATTTTGCACTTTGTCCGCTATCCATGTGCACATATCCAATTGCTCTGTTTCAGTAAATCTTTCTGTGTAAGCAAAAGGTGCGATGCCTTGATTATCTTTGGCAAAAATATCCGCGCCGGCATTGACCAGTATGGACATGGAGGGGAAACAACCTATATCAAACGCGTAATGTAACGCTGTTTTGCCTTCACGGTTAGGCCGGTTGATTAATTCAATCGCATTGGCTTCTCGTGAAATTCTTTGTATCAATAATCCCAACGCATGGTAACCGTGAGCAGTTTTAGCGGCACAATGCCATGGTGTGTCGCCGCGATGATCCGCACGTTGCCAGAAACGTTCTTGCGGACTTCCTGGCGGTTGTTTATCTGCGAGTTCCAATAATAAAGGTATAAGCTTGTAAAAACCGCGGTTAGCTGCGTGCCATAACAATGTTCTTTGTTTATCGTCGATATCAAAAATAAGTTCATGCTCGTTTTTCAGCAATAATAATAATTCTGTGGCGATATCTTCTTTGCCATGGGCGAATGCTTTGGTTAATAAACTTTCATTGTTTTTGTCACGGCGTGTAAGGCTGGCGCCAGCATGTTTCGCATGTAGCAACGGTAAGAGAATTTGTGTCGTTGTGCTGTCTTCCGCAAGAATTGCGCAGGCAAACGCTTCTTCGAGATAATTGCGTCCATACATAATAATTTTACTTCTTCAGATAGTGAGCTTTCTGAATTATAAAAGGGGAGAGGAAATAGTAAAGGCTTATTCTATGATATCAATATTCATATCGCCGAATACTTGCGCGACTGTTTCTTCCGCAGCATCGGATAGAGAGTATCCGGTTTCGCCGAACCAGCGGCGTATGGCCACCAATTCACGTCCGCGCAAGAAAATATAAAATCCTAAAAAGATAACATCTGGATCCACACCTTCTTCCATATTTTTCTGGAAAGCATAGCGTTCCGCATAGGGTAAGCGTTTCGCGGATTCGGATTTAGTATATTCAGATAAAATCTTGAAGGCTTCTTCGGCGGTTTGTGCCTGTTCACAGCGTTCTTGGATTTTTTCGTAATCTTCCAGGCGTTGATGCACGATATTATCCAGTTCATCGTCATTGAATAATTCGGTGAAGCCATGCGGCAGGCGTTCGCTTAAGCCAAATACTTTATTGATAAAATCAGCTTTCACAATGACGGCCATATCTGTGTTAATCACGCGATGAAACAATGGCACGGCAAGGCAAGCGCGTTTGAACGATGGCAGGTTTAGATACAATGCATTATCACGAATGCTCAAAGTACCAAGGCGAATGAGTTTTTGTGGATCTTTCTTGAAAGAATCGAGAGATTCGAAATGCAGCCCTTCACATTCACCACGCCAAAACCAATTCCAGGAGTTAGGTTGTTTTTGCTCAAGACAGCTTAATTTATTCAGGACTTCTACCAGTTTGTCTTTATGTTTGAGTTCATAAGTCAGGCGGATAGGCTGATAAGCCTCGCCTGTCTCGACAGTCAAGAATGGTTTCTGTAACCGCTCAAACATGGACATGTTGGGCTCCTGATAAAGATTCACTTATTATATTCAAAATTAGTGGTACTAGCTAACCTTAGCGACAAGTCTGTATTACATTCTTGGCTTTTGTTGTTGGTCATTTAATGCCTTCTTGATGTCTTTTATTTCGCCGCGTAACACTTTTAAGCGCCGTTCATTTTCTGCATAGTCATCGCTCAACGTAATGTTTAAGGCGTTAGTTAACTTTTCCGCCAGGCTTTTTTCCATTAATGAGACCCCAAGCATGGCCGCTTTGGCCATGAGTTGCATCATTTGCTCATTAATTTTCAGGATATTGGTGATTTTTTGATCCATCGCCATTTTTTCATCTTTAATGGCGGCAGATATTTCTTTGAGGAACCCGAGCAACGCCTCCTGAAATTCAGTGACATCTTTCTCTTTACGAGTATGTGTCATGGAGTCTCCTCATTATATGCTCGTATTTGTAGATGGTTATTTGTAAACCTTTATAAAGTTATTATAATCGCTTTTCCTTGGACACGTGCAGCAACTATAGAGTTATTTTGATGTTTTTTACTATATTTGACAGCATTTTACGCGAGCGTTTGGAGTGTTAATATGAAAAATCGATTCAATTCAAAGTCTTACCGCAAGCATGCAGGTTTTACTCTGATCGAAGTAATGGTGGTCGTTGTTATATTGGGTATTTTGGCTGCTATTATTGTGCCCAAAATCATGAGCAGGCCAGAACAGGCTCGCATAGTGAAGGTCAAGCAAGACATATTGTCTATTCAAAATGCGCTTGATTTATACAAGCTGGATAATGGTTCTTATCCAAGCACTGATCAGGGCTTGCAAGCATTGGTAACAAAACCAACGACTCCGCCTGTACCACGTGACTGGAAATCAGATGGCTATCTGCAAGACGTACCAAACGATCCTTGGGGTCAATCATACCAATACATGAATGACAGCGAAAAGCTGCGCATTTTCAGTTATGGTCCAAAAGGTAAGGATGGTAATAGCGAAATAGGTAACTGGAATGAAAATGGTGATGCAACGGCGGCAAGTTAAGGCCGACGGGTATACGCTCATCGAAATCCTGGTTGTCTTATTTATTATTAGTATTGTGACAAGTATTGCCTTGTTGAGCATAGGCCGTAACGAGAATAAGCATCTGGAATCGTTTGCTAATGACTTGTCACAAATGCTAACGCTGGCAGAAGAACAAGCCATGTTGCAGCCTGCAGTGCTGGGCTTGTCATTGCGAGATAACCAGCTGGCGTTTTATTCTTATCAACCTGCTGTCGGCGATAAAAAATCTTCGTGGCTTGCGGTTGAAGAAAAATCTTTGGCTAAACGTTCTATTCCAGATGATATACAGGTTGGCGTCGAAACCGGCGCCGAATCTTCGTCGGCTAACAGTACTGGCCCACAAATTTTTATTTCCACTAATGGTGATATTACGCCATTCAAAATATATGTGGGAAAACAAGGCGAAAAACCACGCTACATGATAAAGGGCGATGCGGATGGAAACATCACGAATAAAGTATTGTCCTAAAACAAAAGGTCTGACACTCATCGAGGTGCTGGTTGCCCTGGCAATTATCAGTATCGCGCTGACAGCAGTCATTAAAGCATCATCACAAAATATTCGCTCGACCAGCTATCTGCAAAATAAAACCATGGCGATGTGGGTGGGACAGCAAGTATTAAACGAAGCACGCGTGGGAGTATTGAAATTACCAAGCCCATCGGACAGTTTGAAAGAAACAACTTCCATGCTTGGTCATGACTGGTATTGGGACGTGCATCAGGAAGAAACACCCAACAAACATATTTATCTGGCGCAAGTAAAGGTATATGCGCATGAAGATGACGAAGACAATGCGCTGATCACGCTGGAGACTTATTTGCCTCATGCTGAATAACCATCGCCGCACACATGCTTCTTCGCGTGGTTTTACCTTGCTGGAAATTCTCATCGCACTTTTTATTTTTTCTATTCTCTCGCTGATGATGGCAAGCGCGCTACGCACTGTCATTAATGCTCACGCAGGTACGGAAAAAAGTGCCGAACGGTTACGTGATTTGCAAATGGCTTTGTTAGTCATGTCGCGCGATGTTGACCAGACAGTATTAAGACCGATAACGAATCCAGTTGGAAAAGAAGAAGGGGCTTTCATCGGTACACCGCGCGGTTTTACTTTTACGCACGCGGGTTATGCCAATCCTGATGGCACGCTGGCGCGCAGTTCTTTGCAGCGTACAGGCTATAGTTGGGAAGATAATACATTGTGGCGTTTGTCATGGGCAGTGCTGGATCAAGCGCCTGATTCGAAGCCACACCAGCGTCGATTGCTGGACGATGTGATAGATGCAAAGTTTGAATATCTGGATAAGGATAATCACTTTCGTGAAGGCTGGCCCATCTCTGGTGATGACCAGCCTTTGCCTCGCGCTGTGCGTGTATTTTTAACGTTGAATAAATGGGGCAAAATCAGCCAGCTTTATGTTATTCCGGCTCAACCAAGCCTGGCAGCTTCGTTACCGCCCAAGACGCCAGTGCCAGATGATAAAGATAAACAGAAAAAACCTGCAGATGATGATGGCGGAAAACAAGAATGATGAGCAGGAAATCGCAACAAGGTGTTGTCATTATCATGGCGCTTTTTATCGTCGCGCTAGTGGCGGCATTATCTTATGTGATGATGGCGCGCCTGGATCGCGACACGACTCGCACGCGCTTATTATTGCGTGATACTCAAGCTGAGTTTTACGCACAAGGTTCGTTACAGTGGGCGATTAATCAATTGCAGGATAATGTTGAGAAACAAAAGCCTGATCAATTAACCGATGTGTTACCGATTAAATCGCCGGTTAATGAGGTGAATGGATATAAAGTTTCCAGCGTTATTTATGATATTCAATCGCGTTTTAATTTGAATAATCTTACCGATTCTGCCGCGCAACCGGATTTTGTTCGTCTTTTGCAGGCAGTTGATCCAAGTCTACAGGCAACAAAAGCGCAGGATATTGCTCGCGCAGTGACTGAATGGGTGACACCAGTGTCACAGCAAAATGAATTCACTAAATATTATCTGGAACAGCAAGCGCCGCCTTATAGTGCGGGACATCGTCTTATGGCTAGCGCGAGCGAGTTGCAGCTGGTAAAAGGCATGACGCCTGCGTTGTATCATCTTTTGCAATCATATATCACGGCATTACCTGTGGTGACGCCAGTGAATGTGCAAGATGCGGAGGCGCCAGTGTTAGTATCTTTGAGTCAGGGAATGACCATGGAAACAGCTGTTTCACTGGTACAATTACGCGCGCAATCGCCTATTACTTCTACGCAGGCATTTCAGGCTATGGATCTGATAAAAAATCATCCAGTACCAACGGAAAAAACCACAACTGTTAGCAGTTATTTTCTGCTAGAGACAACGGTAGCGGTAGAGAAGCAGAAACTGGTGCTTTATTCTCTGCTCGAACGTGCCGTCAGTAGTAATAAATCAGCAATTAAAGTATTGTGGCAGAGCAAAAGCCAGCCGGGATAATATTTATGATCGAAAACAAACTCATTATTTTTTTACCAGCAAATGATAATCAACAGCTTGCGTGGGCTGTCCCGGATTCAACAGTGTTTGCTGCAGTGAAATCACTAGCAACACACGATATTGCTGCGTTGACGCTAGATGCGTCGGGGCGCGATGTGATTGTCATTATTCCAGCGGAAGATGTTCTGCTGACCTCGGTCAATCTACCAAAAATGAGTTCTTCTCGTTTAGCGCAAGCACTGCCTTTCGCTCTGGAAGAACAATTAGTCGGTGATATTGAAAGCCTGCATTTTGCCTGCGGTACCACACAGGAAGATGGCAACATGCCTGTCGCCGTGGTGAAAAAAGAAAAAATGCGGCAGTGGTTTGCGCAGCTGCAATCATGGAATATTCGTGTGGATGCATTTATTCCTGCGATGTTAGCCCAACCTTATGCAATATCCGCGTGGTATGTCACTCTTGGTGAAATAGCGTATGTGCGCACAGGATTATGTCAGGGCTTTGCTTGTGATCCTAACAATCTGGGCGAGTTTCTTAACATCGCCATGCTGGGGTCAGACACCAGGCCAGATGTAGTACACGTGCATAATTACACTGGCAGCCCGCTTAATGCGGAACTTAAAGAAAAGTTGCTTATTCAGGAAACCATGTTTTCATCCGAGCGTTTGCTGGCGGATTTAGCGTTGAAAGCTGATGCGTCGGCCTTGAATTTATTGCAAGGCGAATTTGCGGTGAAAAAATCGCGTTTGCCACAAACGAAAAAAATGACGCAGGCATTAACTTATTTTGCCGCTGCATTAGTATTTTTATTATTTCTGTATCCAACAGTTTCTTATTTTATTCTTAATCACAAAGTCAGCAGCATAGACGCGCAAATAGCACAAATATACAAACGCAATTTTCCACAATCCGCGAGTCTGGTGGCGCCAAAAATGCGCATGCAGGAAAAACTGCAGAAGCTGAATTCACAAGCTGGCGATAACCAATTATTTTTATTGCTGGGTTATGTTGGTAAAGCGATGCAGGAATCTTCATCTGGTATTGCGTTAAAACATATGGAATTTCAAAACAATCAGCTAACGCTGGATTTGACTGCGCAGTCATCCGATGTGTTTAGCGCGTTTACTGATTTTCTTACTCGGCAGGGTTTGAATGTGAAGCAACAGAATGCCAATCTTGCCGGCACACATGTTAATGCGTCGGTAGTAGTGGGGTAACTTATGAATACAAGAGAAATGACGCTGAAAATGTCGCAGCACTGGTTGAAGATAAAAGACTGGTGGAATACGCTGGCGCTACGCGAAAAGCAGGCAGTCGCGATAGGTGGCGCACTGCTGACCGTGTTTCTGCTTTATGCCGGAATATGGTCGCCTTATGTTGATCATGTCGCCGCGATGCGCGATAAAATCCAGTCGGAAGAAAAATTATTGGCGTGGATGCAATCTGCGGACAATGATATACGCAGAATTGAAAAACAATCTGGCCAAACAGTGAAATCAGTAACGCCAGTAGTTTTGTTGGGTCTACTGCAAAGTCAAATAGACAAGGCTGGTCTCGCTGGCAGTCTGACACAGTTAAAACAGTCAGGTAATGCTGCGATTGAAATGCATTTTCAGAAGGTAGCGTTTGATAAATTAAGCGGGCTGCTGCTTGCCGTTGTCAGAAAAAATAATGTTGCTGTCACCCAGCTGTCAGCGGTTTCCGATAACACGCCGGGTGAAGTGAATGCGGATATTATTTTATCGACTGGTTAGCTGAGATAAAACTTAACGCTTTGTTGGCTGGTCCATAATTTTGATCAGCCGAGCGTTTAATCCAGAAATAACCAACGTCTGTGTCTTGCGCGACGCCATTTCCGTAGTAATACATGTAGCCAACAGCATATTGCGCTTCTGCTGTGCCATCGCAAGCGAGCGGCAATAATTCATGCATCGCGGATTTATAATAACCAGTATCAAAATCGCGTTTACCTTGCGCGAGTTCAGAAGCGACGCGCGGTGATTGATACGTTGTGGTGCCAGTTGTTGGATTAGTAGTGGTAACACAAGCGGTTAACAATAAAGTGAATGATATTGTAAATATAGGAGCAATCAGAAATCTCATCATGATAAAGCCTCCTCATTTGGTTTCGGTTTGAATTGTAATGGGTTACGCGGCAAGGGAAGTTTTTCAATGTGACCATCATTTTCCAAAATCACGGCGTCTGCGTTAATAGCATAAATCTTCACGCCATATGGCAGGCTGTCGCCGACTTGATAAATTTTTCCCGGCTTACCAGCGATAGAGATATAGGCTTTGGATGTATTACCATCCACTTCATCCTCAACTTTTACAATGCCGGTGACGCGTAATTGCAGATTGGTGATAGGCGCTTCGCCCAGACCATTCAGCGCTTCGCCGAATAAATGGTCATTCGGGATGGCGGAAATCATTCCCAGACTGGGGTCTGATTTTGCCACAGAAGGAGCGTGACCCTGTTCCTGATGCGCCAGCTGCCAATCGCTATGCCATTGCCACAATGAATAACCCAGGATAAAGCAAGTGGTCGCGGCAAGGATGGCAAGCCCTCCCAGCATATATTGCCGAGAATGGTTTATATTTAAACTGATCATCATATTTGTTTTCGTTCATGAAAAAAATTGTATATTATATCTTTAGTTTATAGCTAATTATGGGGATTCACGCGTGAGCCTGATTGATAAGAATCTGTTGGCCGATGAAAAAATAATATTTCGTACCGGAAAACATATTATTATCTTTGTCCCGTCAGTTGTGCTGCTAATCTTATCATTGTTTTTTGGTCTTTACTTACATTCAATGCCGTTTTTTGCAAAAATTGAGTGGATGCCTCCAGTCATTGGATTAGTGTATTTCATTTATGCTTATCTTGAATATGTAACAGCTGAATTTGTCGTTACCAACAAGCGTGTGGCCATGCGGGAAGGGTTTTTTAACAGGCATGCCAATGAATTGCGTATCGCGACTATTTCCCAGGTCAATGTGAATCAGGGTATTTTCGGGCAAATGCTTGATTATGGCGATATCGCGCTGAATGCTTTCGGTGCTTATGACGTTTTTGTCTATGTCGCGCGGGCGTTGGAATTTCAGCGTGCGTTAAACGCACAGCTGGATACGGTTACGGATGGTAAATAAAATCTTTTCATCTTCATCTTTAATTCTTCTTATTGGCCTTATATTACATCCAATACTTATTCTATTAATAAAAGGCTAGTCACAAATGTTCCAGCTTAAAAACGACCGCTTGCTACGAGCCATTTATAAACAACCCGTCGATGCCACCCCTATCTGGATTATGCGCCAGGCCGGACGTTATCTGCCTGAATATCGCGCCACCCGGGAACGCGCCGGCAGTTTCATGAAATTATGTAAAACCCCGGAGCTGGCATGTGAAGTGACTATGCAGCCAGTGAATCGATTTGATCTCGATGCCTCTATTATATTTTCCGATATTCTTACTATTCCGGATGCGATGGGTTTAGGGCTGGAATTTATTGAAGGCAAAGGCCCGGTTTTTGCCCGTTCGGTGCGGAGTGAGCAGGAAATCAGCCAGCTGCATGTCCCTGATCGGGAGCAATTGCGCTATGTCTATGATGCGATTAGCCTGGTTCGTCATGAGTTGGCCGGACGTATCCCCTTAATTGGCTTTTGTGGCAGTCCCTGGACTTTGGCGTCTTATATGGTGCAGGGCGGGTCTTCCGAAGGTTTCCCCCTGATCCGGAAAATGCAGCAGGAAAATCCATTCCTGTTGCATAAGTTATTGGATGTACTGGCAGAATCTGTTTGTGCCCATCTCAATGCGCAAATTGAAGCGGGGGCGCAGGCCGTTATGTTGTTTGATACCTGGGGTGGTATACTTGACACGCCCGGCTATGAAGAGTTTTCTTTATATTACATTAAACAGATAACTGCGGGATTAATGCGCAACTATAATAATATAAAGGTACCTTTAATTTTGTTCACCAAGGGTGGTGGGCAATGGCTAGAGTTGATGGCCGCGACGGGATGTGATGCGCTAGGCGTCGACTGGGCAATTTCCCTGGAAGATGCGCGCAAACGTGTAGGTGAAAAAGTCGCATTACAGGGTAATTTGAACCCGTCTATCATGCAGCAAGAGCCAGCACGCGTGATTGAAGAAGCTGCGGCAGTGTTAAAATCTTTTGGCAAAGGCCCGGGACATATTTTTAATCTGGGGCATGGGATTACTCCTGAAGTTCCCCCAGAAAATGTCAAGGTACTGGTGGACGCGGTACATGAATTAAGCAGGCAATATCATGCTGGAGAAGCATGAAGATTGCTTTATTAGAGCGATGTGATCCATGCAAAATCGAATAACGAAGAATTTAATTTATCTACTGCTTACATTCGCGAGTTTGTATTCAGTATTCGGTTTTGCTGAGACTGGTTTGAGACCGTTACCAGTCGACCAGGCATTCAATTTTTCCGCCAGCTTCGATGCTTCTAATAAAATGATGGCGCAATGGAACATTGCGCCAGGCTATTATCTTTATCAACAAAAGTTGCATATCAATGTGCAGCCATCAGTGCAGACAGAAATTACTTACCCGCAAGGTCAAATGCAGTCCGATGATACGCGCGGTCATTTTGATGCATATGTTGGTACATTGCCGTGCCGGTATTATTGCATGGCGCAAATAATCAATTGCAGATGAGTGTGGATTATCAAGGCTGTTCAGAAGCCGGTTTTTGTTATCCGCCCATACATAAAGAATTTAACGTTGATGTCTCGGCGCAGACAATTAAAGATATTTCAGCATTACCAGATGAAAAGGTAAGCACTGGCACCGACGAAAAACTAACAACGCTTGCGACTGATCAAAACAAGGTTGATACATTACTGGCAAATGCAAGTTTTGGCATGTTGATGTTGATATTTGCCGGCTTGGGTTTGCTGCTGGCATTTACACCTTGCGTACTGCCCATGATTCCTATTCTCACCGGTATTATTCTCGGTCAGCGCCAACCGTTAACAACACGTAAAGCGTTTTTGTTATCGTTGGCTTATGTGATGGGTGCGGCTATTACTTATTCTTTAGCTGGCGTGGCGGCCGCCATGATGGGCAGCTCCTTACAGGCGTGGTTGCAGCAGCCATGGGTCATCGTCGCTGTCAGCATTCTTTTTGTTATTCTCGCTTTGTCATTGTTTGGTTTATTCGATATACGCTTGCCGCGTATGTGGCAACACCATATCACTACTGTCAGCAGAAAACAGCAAGGCGGCACTTATCCTGGTGCGTTCATCATGGGTATGGTGTCGACATTGATTGTTTCGCCTTGCGTCACGGCACCGCTGGTGGGTGTATTGATGTATATAGGCCAAACCGGCGATATTCTGCTGGGCGCTGCCGCATTGTTCGCCATGGGCATGGGCATGGGTATTCCTTTGCTGCTGATCGGTGTTTCCGCGCGCAAATTTCTGCCTAAGAGTGGGCCGTGGATGGTGGTGGTCAAGCAATTATTTGGCGTCATGATGTTGGTCATGGCTGTGTGGATGTTTTCACGCATACCATCGTTAGACATACTGCATGTTGAACGTCAAACAGCAACAGAAGGTTCCTTTGTTGTTGTGCAAAATCTCAAAGAAGTTAATCAGCAATTATTATTGGCACAAGAACAGCATAAGCCAGTGATACTGGATTTTTATGCCGACTGGTGTGAATCCTGCGTTAGCATGGATAAAAAAGTATTTGGCTCGCCAGCTGTCCGCGCGGCATTAAGTAATTTTGTTTTATTACGCGCTGATCTCACTGCAAACAATCAGGCGGATGATCAGATATTGAAAAATTATGCGGTCATCGCTCCGCCAACAGTTTTGTTTTTCAATAACAAAGGAAAGGAAGTAAATTCACGCCGTATTGTCGGTGAAGTGAGTCCCGGTGAATTTCTCGGACGAATTAATACATTTATGAGTGCGCGCTGCGATAAGAAATTGCAGTGTTAAAATATTATCATAACAATATGTGAGGATTACGATGCTGGTTAATTCTAAAGTTACACCTCAACTGAACGCGACGATTACACAGCCGTTGCACACATTGCACCAGAGTTTTCTGGGAGACGCAAGGCGATAGAAGAATGGTTTGCGGCGCAGTGGAAATTGACCGTGCCACCAGTTTATGGGTCTGTTGATTTGCGTAACGCTGGATTCAAGCTCGCTCCCATCGACATGAATTTATTTCCCAGCGGGATTTAATAATCTTAATCCAGATTATTTTTCCATTTCAGTCAACGCTGCGCGCGAAATTATTGATAAAATTGTTCCGGGCGCGAAAAAAATATTAGTCGTTCCGGAAAGTCATACACGTAATCTTTTTTACTGGGCAAACGTACGCACGTTGCAACGCATTCTGGAAGATGCGGGCTTACACGGTTCGCTTTGGTATTCTCTCCGAGGATGTGAAACCGCTCGATATCGTATTACCTTCGGGTGATAAGGTGTTGTTGAGCCATTGCAGCGTAATGGTAATAATCTCTGCGTCGATAATTATGATCCTGATTTGTCATGCTGAACAATGATCTGTCCGATGGCATACCAGACTATTTTGCAAAATCTGAAACATCCAGTCATTCCGCCTGCTGAACTAGGCTGGAGTCAGCGTTTAAAGTCAGGTCATTTCCAGTATTATGCGGAAGTGGCAGATGAATTCGCTCAAAGAATTTAATGTCGATCCCTGGCTGTTATCGCCACTGTTTCGTCATTGTGGCAAGATTGATTTCATGCAGCAGGAAGGAATGGAATGTCTGATTGCGAACGCGGAAATATTGTTTGCTGAAATCAAGAAAAAATATGCTGAATATAATATTTCCTATCAGCCATTTTTAATTGTGAAAGCGGATGCTGGAACCTATGGCATGGCAGTGATGACGGTGCGAAATGTTGATGAATTGAAATCAATGAACCGCAAACAGCGCACACGCATGTCAACAACCAAAGGTGGTCAGCCAGTTGATCGCGTCATTATTCAGGAAGGTGTTTATACATTTGAAACAGTTGGAGCAGAGCAGGCAGTCGCTGAGCCAGTGGTATATTTATGGGGAGTAATGTTGTCGGTGGTTTTTATCGCGTGCATCAAGATCGTGACATTGATGAAAATTTAAATTCACCCGGCATGCATTTTGAACCGATTGCGTTTCCACAGCCTTGTAATCATCCTTGCGATAAATCAGAACCTAGCGCGTGTCAAAACCGTTTTTATATTTATGGCATCGTGGCGCAGCTTGAGCATGCTCGCTGCCGCGCGCGAAATCAAGGATCAAACAAAATGACAATCAAAATTGGTGTGGTGATGGATCCTATCCATGCTATCAATTACAAAAAAGACAGACGCTCGCAATGTTATGGGAAGCGCAAGCACGTGGCTGGGAAATGGAATATTTTGAACAGGCAGATTTATTTTTGCGTGATAGCGTGGTATATGGCGATGCACGCAGCCTTGAAGTCGCGCATGATCCGGAAAAATGGTTTTCCCTGGGTGAAAAAAAGCGCATGGCTTTATCGGAATGTCAGATTATCCTGATGCGCAAAGACCACCGTTTAATGAAGAATATATTTACACGACGCATTTACTTGAGCATGCCGAACGTCTTGGCACATTAGTCGTGAATCGTCCGCAATCACTGCGCGATTTTAATGAAAAATTATTTACTGCTTATTTCCCGCAATGTTCACCGCCAACGCTAGTCACCCGTTCGTGGCAAAAACTGAATGAATTTTGGCATGAGCATCATGATATCGTTTGTAAGCCATTAGATAGCATGGGTGGCGCATCGATATTTCGCCTGCGAGAAAATGATGTTAACGCGAGAGTTATTTTTGAAACGCTCACTGGCAATGGATCTCGCTTTATGGTGATGCAAAAATTTATTCCCGAAATCAAAGATGGCGACAAGCGCATTATATTGATTAACGGCGAGCCTGTTCCACATGTGCTAGCGCGCGTGCCGCAAGGCGAGGACTCGCGTGGCAATCTCGCCGTTGGTGCGAAAGGTGAAATCAGACCGCTGACAGAACGTGATCGTTATATTTGTTCGCAAGTCGGACCAGTGTTGCGTGAGCGGGGTTTGTATTTTGTTGGTATCGATGTCATTGGCGATTATCTCCAGAAATTAATATCACCAGCCTACTGGTATTCGCGAAATTGACGCTGGCACAGGTTTAAACATTAGTGCGATTTTGTTAGATTCGATTCAAAAACTGCTGCATTAATGGCTATGCTGATGCAACTCAATCTCTCATTGCATAAGGATTGCAACCATGATTTCCAGGGAACAGGAAAAAAAGAGACCAGATTGCGTCATTGATAAAACTTGGGAAATGAATGTAACAAAAAAAGGTGACCATCAAACTGCGCTTTTGTTATATAAAAAAGTAACGGCGTATGAAAGTTTATTCCCAGCTCACCTCTGAAGAACATGGAATGCTTGCGGATACATATCACAATCTAGGTAATATTTACGCTGGCACAAAAGATTGGAAAAATGCGCAAGACGCTTATGAGCGCAGTATTAATATTCTTTATCGCGGCAGAAATAACGATAAACCATTCAGCGGCGCAGAGTATAATCAATTAGCAACCATTCATCATGTTCTTGCCAATATTTACGCGGGCGAAAATGACACTACTAATGCGGCACAAAATTATGTTCGTGCATTAGGCGCAGAAGAAAAAGCGCACCTGGGTGACAATGCTCTGAAAACACTGATTGCCGCTGATTTTGTTAAATGCCGTAACATCCTGGCGTCGTAACTGGCAAGAATTGGGCGATAGCGAATATCGCGATTTTTCTACTTATCATCGTGTCTTGTCACGAACGTATTATCAATTGTGTAATATGCCGCAAGCTCTTGAACATATTAAACGCGCGCAAGAGTTGCGTGGTAAAATCAATCCAGATAATTTAAAAGACGATGATTATCGCGAGTTGACCAAGTATTTTTATATTGCGGCAATGATAGATAAACGTAACAATCATTTTCTCTCGGCGGTAAAAAATAGCTGCGATTGTCTGGATTCAATCAGACAGATTCAAAATAAACAAGCTGGCGATTTGAGCGCGACGGAAATTGCCTATAAGCAACTGGCGGAATTGTATTCGCCTTATGAAAAATTTTATAGACGCATGGATGAAGTCAGCAAAAATTCGTGCCACTTTATTTCCTAAGCCAGTCGAAGTGCCACCACCCGTTAAAGTCACTGCTGAGCCTGCGGCAAGCCTTTCCCTGTATCGGTAAACTTTCGTCTCTAACTTCCTGCACAGGAACCGGCACGTGCGGTGCCGCCGCGCAGAAGCAGGCGTGCAAAATAAAATATAATATAATTTAACAGGGAGAGTTAAGTAATATGATATCAAGGGATGATAATGCCACGCGTGTCCAAGCCGCCGAAATTTTAACCAAAGGCTTGCTGGATGTTACGAACGGAGCAGTCACTAATGCTGTACTTGGGTTTGGTTTGATAAAGCACTTAAAATGTTTCACAAGGTGGAAAAACGTAATGATGATGACAGGCGTAATATTGCGCAGGTTCACTATCAAGCCAGGTTCCATTTCACTGCAATTGTATATTGAAAGAGCCGTCAATTTACCATGGTTTTCATTCGATCTTGGGGAAATCAAAGAACAATTTGAACGTGCGATCGCTATGCTGGAAGAAATCGCTGAAGACAGCCGTTGGATAAAGATAATCGTGATCTTGCCTGCAATTATGCGGCTTTGGGCAAGGTGTACGCGAAAATGAATGAATGCGATAAAACATTGAATTGCAAGCAAGCGTGCGCTGGAAGATTTTGGTTTTGTTAAAAAAGCAACACACAGATGAAGATCATCGTATGTTTGCCGATATTTATCGTGTTTCTGGCGAGGCTTATCAAGGCATAGAAAATTGGTCGCGCGCCACTATGAATTTCAACAATGCAGTGGCTAGTTGGAAAAAAGTGAATGCTGCCTTAAATGACGACGAGTTTTCCGAGCTGGCGGCTTGTTATCACTCTGCGGGTCTTATTATCAGAAAACAAAATGAACTGGATGTTGCCCGTGTGTACTTTATGTCTGAAATTGAGACGCTGGGGCATGTGAATGCAAAAAATATCGATATTATTTTCCGGCTGCAACAAGTATTTTCTGAGTTAAGAGATATTTCTCCAGCGTCTATCCTGAACGAGAAATATTTGAATTTGCTGCGGAAGTATTCGGCGCGAACTTTTTCGATCGGGCAAGTTTCGAAAAATTGAATAATATTTTGTATTTGTTTAGTTCCTCGGCCTGGTTGGCAAATCTGCGAGTACAGGAAAGCATAGAGCGATTGTTGGATATTATTAGCATGTGTTGCATATTGCCGGTGTTTCCATCCCGTCCCTTCAAGCAGTATTTGCAGGATGAAAATCATTTCAATTATTTGCGCAAGAAACTGAATCGATATCAGCAATATGAATCCTGTTCTATTCGACAACAAATTTCATGATTTACTGGAATGGGTTCATCATCTCGAAACTAAGGTGACGGATTTGCGTGAGCAGATGAGATTTTTTAAGCCCGCAAAGAAGAACACCAGAGCAGGATCAGGTTAAGTTGAATTAGCTAAGTAATTGTTGCGATCTCTCACTCGCGCCGCGAGTGAGGATAATCAAATATCCGCCTAAATTTCATCAGGTATTCCCCCATGACAACCGCACACTTGCCATTCTGGTGGCCGCACTTTATTTGCGAAAATCGGCGGCGTACTTTTTACGCTGGTAGAAGATTTTCCGACATAGAAGCATTATTCACCGCCGATAGCGATGAACTCGCAACCGCAGGGCTAAACAAGCTGAATATCGCCGCGCTGAAAACAACGAACTGGAATGCCGTTGCCAATCGATTTATCCTGGAGTAGCACGCCCGGCAATCACATTGTTGCCTTGTCAGATCCCGCATACCCGCCACACTTAAAAGAACTTTCTGATCCACCATTGCTGTTATTTGTGCGTGGCAACGTTGACGCGCTATCAGCGCCGCAAATAGCTATCGTTGGCGCACGTAATGCGAGTCCATCTGGCTTGACCAATGCGGAAATGTTTGCACGCGCGCTGGCGGAATCAGGTTTGGCTGTCGCTCAGCGGGCTTGCTCTTGGTGTGGATGGCGCCAGCCATCGTGGTGTATTACAGGTGCGTGGGATAACGCTAGGCATTTGTGGCACTGGCCTGGCGAATGTCTATCCACGCTCACATACCGCGTTGGCACAGGACATCATTGCCAATAATGGTGCCATCGTCTCCGAGTTCCCTTTAACGATGGGCCGTTCGCGGCGAATTTCCCGCGCCGTAACCGGATAATCGCTGGTTAAGTCTGGGCGTACTGGTCGTAGAAGCCGCGCTTAAAAGTGGCTCACTGATTACAGCCAGGCATGCGCTGGAGAGTGGTCGCGAAGTCTTCGCCATCCCGGGAAATATCCATAACCCGTTAACCAGAGGTTGCCATCACTTGATACGGCAGGGCGCGAAGCTGGTAGAAACTGCACACGATATCCTGGAAGAGCTGGGTGAATTTTCCGGCTATAAATGCAATGTGGTCGTAAATTCCCCTTCCAAAAATGAAAAAATCACGGCATTATGCGTCCCGCAACGGCAAGTTCTTACTCAAATCGAGTATGAAATTACTCCAATGGATGTGATAGTATTGCGCAGCGGATTGACTGCAGGCGAAGTTTCCTCCATTCTTTTAATATTAGAATTAAATGGTTATATTCAATCTGTACCCGGTGGATATGTCCGTGAGATTGTCAACCAGTAAGGTGGGCATCGATAATATGTTTGAAGTATTAATGTATCTATTTGAAAATTATATGGATGGCAGCGTAGCCTTGAACGCGGATCAGGATACTATTGTCAGTGAACTAGAGCAGGCAGGTTTTAGCCGCAGTGAAATTGGTCGCGCATCTAGATTGGCTGGATGGCTTAAACCGGTTCAAGAAACTGTACAATCGGGCCCGCAGTTTACTCCTCATGCCATACGCCATTATTCACCGGAAGAAAGTGAGCGACTTGGCATGGAAGGCAAAGGCTTTCTTACTTTATCTGGAACAGTTGAGCATTTTAGACCCAATGACCCGGAAATTGTCATTGACAGGATGATGGCACTGGATAGCGCGAAGTGGATTTGGGGCGCATTAAATGGGTGGTTTTGATTGCATTATTTAATCAACCTGATAAAAAATCAGCATTTTCTCTATTGCAGGATATGATATTGTCTGATGCGTTTGATGTCTTGCATTAATATCATTCACTAAATTTAGGCTATTCATTATTATAATTAATTCTCAAGGAAGCTATGTTTACATGACTAAATCTTGTCATTGTAGAATCGCCTGCGAAAGCAAGACAATTAAAAAATATTTGGGCACGGATTTCAATATCTGGCCTCGTATGGCCACGTGCGTGATTTATTGCCTAAAGAAGGCGCAGTGGATCCGAGCATCATTTTGCCATGCGTTATGAGTTAATCGAAAAAAATGAAAAACATGTTGCCGCGATTGTCAAAGCAATGAAAAAAGCCGATGCCTTATATCTGGCGACTGACCCTGATCGCGAAGGCGAAGCCATTTCCTGGCATATTTATGTATTTTAAAAGAAAAAAGCACTAGGCAAAAAACCCGTGCATCGTATTGTCTTTCATGAAATTACCAAAACAGCGATGCAAGCCGCGGTAGAAAATCCGCGCGAAATTTCCATGGATTTAGTCAATGCGCAACAAGCGCGACGTGCATTGGATTATTTGGTCGGTTTTAATTTATCGCCTTTATTGTGGAGAAAAATCCGTCATGGTTTATCTGCAGGTCGCGTACAAAGTCCGGCATTGCGCATGATTGTCGAGCGTGAAGAAGAAATTGAAAAATTTGTTACCCAAGAATATTGGGATCTTGAAGCAGCGGTAGAAGCCGAGAAGAAAGCTTTTAGCGCCAAGCTGACTATTTATAAAGGTGAAAAGCTCGAACAATTTTCAATTACCAATGCATGAACAAGCGGAAGAAGTCAAAGACGGATTTATTAAAGACGCCAAAGGCAAATTGAACGTTATCAAAGTTGAAAAGAAGCAGCGTAAACGTAATCCAGCCGCGCCATTTATCACTTCCACATTGCAACAGGAAGCCGCGCGTAAATTAGGTTTCACTGCGCAACGTACCATGCGTATTGCGCAACAATTATATGAAGGTATTGATATTGGATACGGCGTCAGTCGGTTTAATCACTTATATGCGTACTGACTCGGTTAATTTGGCGCAAGAAGCGATTACTGAAATTCGCGAGTTGATCGCCGAACGTTATGGCAAAGAAAATGTGCCGGAAGAAGCCGCGCATTTATAAAACCAAAGCCAAAAATGCGCAAGAAGCGCATGAAGCGATTCGTCCCACTTCGGTAATGCGTATACCGGAATCAGTGAAAGCATTTTTATCACCGGAACAATTCAAATTATATGATTTAATCTGGAAGCGTACCGTTGCCTGCGCAAATGATTCATGCGACCATTGATACCGTTGACGATTGATATGCTGCGGCAGGCAAAGACATCAATTTCCGCGCCAATGGTTCTGTCATCACTGATCCTGGTTTTATGCATGTTTATCAGGAAGGTCAGGATGATCAAACCAGAAGAAATAGGCGATGAAACATTTGTTACCGCCTTTAGAAGAAGGTGACGAAGTGAAGCTAGATGATATCACTTGCAATCAGCATTTTACTGAGCCGCCACCACGCTATTCTGAAGCGACGTTGATTAAAGCGCTGGAAGAATATGGTATTGGCCGTCCTTCAACTTATGCCTCGATTATTTATACGTTGCAACATCGTGAATATGTTGTGCTGGAAAATAAACGTTTTCATCCGACCGATGTTGGCCGAATTGTGAATAAGTTTCTTAACACAATATTTTACGCGATACGTTGATTATGATTTCACCGCGCAAACTGGAAGATGAGTTAGATGAAATTTCACGTGGTGAAAAAGAATGGATGCCATTGTTGGAAGCAATTCTGGGAACCGTTCAAAGATCAGGTCGACTGAAATTCTTAGAAACAGTGCAACGTAAAGATGTGACGCAAGAAGCTGCTGGATGAAAAATGTCCGCTATGCGGCAAGCCATTATCCATTCGTTTGGGTCGTCACGGTCGTTTCATTGGTTGCACAGGTTATCCTGAATGTAATTACACGCGCAGTATGGATGAAGATAAAGCTGCAGACGCACAGAGCCGAAGTTGTTGAAGGCCGCGAATGCCCGCAATGCGGTGGTGCGCTTAAAATTAAAGGACGGACGTTATGGTAAATTTATTGGTTGTGGTAATTATCCGAATTGCAAATATATTGAATCGTTGCAAAAACCCGCTGATACTGGCGTTGAATGTCCTGAATGTCATCAAGGCAAAATTGTTGAAACGCCGATCACGCCGCGGCAAAATATTTTTTTCTTGCGCACGTTATCCAGATTGCAAATACGCGATTTGGAATGAACCCGTCAATCGACCTTGCCCAAAATGCGCATGGCCGATGCTGACTATCAAGGTCACCAAAAAACGCGGCACCGAATTAGTTTGTCCGCGTCAGACTTGCGGATTTGTAGAGCAAGTTGAGGAAGATGTGAAGTTGTAGTCTTCGTAAGAAAAGGGGGATGATCTCCCCCCTTTTTTCATCCTAGTGTCATCAAAGCGTCGCAGGCCCTAAATGTGCCAGATGACTGCCTTGGCATCATGACCTCCCGGCACAGGTCTTTCATACATCTTAATCACAGCCACGCCTCCTTGAGGAGTAATGTGACAAGACGTCACTACGAAATAGCTATAGCCATCGTCGACCGTATCTTCCGCAGCTCTGTAAAACAAAAAAGGTTTAATTCTGTTGGAGGCAGCAAAATCACTGCCGCTGTAGCTGACGATAATAGTATTACCATCGACGTGTTTATCAGAGTAACCACCTGTGGCAAAACCGCCAATCTCTTCCTGGGGGCCGTAATCGGCGTGGCAGCCGGCGAAAATGGTGCATGAGAGGATGATAGTGAAAACAGAGCAGATTTTTGGGAATAGTCATTGGGATTCTTCTGCGTAGTATCATTAAGTATATTTTATATCATACCAACGCAAAAAAATGGTAACGCTCTGGGGTCTGGCGCCTCCGCGCTTGGATCAGGCCTCCGTGGTGCCTGACCAGAACGTTACCAGAACTTTTATACGCTCTTCGCCATTCCTTGTCGCTGTTGTGGAGCAGGTATGGCTACTGGAGCAGAAGGTCTATTTGCATATGAACCCACTTCTGACACTTTAGCAGTCGTTTCAACAAAAGTTGCTGCGTTAGATGTTGGTGTAGGTTCTCTCTTACCGGACTTCCTGTACGAGAACCCTGACTGGTAAGCGATTTCGTTAATTCCGCGCCTTGGCCGAGCTTATTTTCTGGAGCAGGCGCTAGCTTCTTATCTTGTTTGTTTCCAAGTAAAGGAGCGCTTTCATTCAGCTGTGCCTGCTGATTTTTTTCGCGCACTTCACGCCACTTTTTATAACCGTGATAGGCAATAAAGCAGGTGAAAATCGCGCCTGCTGCTACACCCAGCGGAGCCAGGAAAGCATGTGCGAGTACAAATACAGCGGTTACCGCGGCGGTGGCAAAAATACCAGCGACAGTGACAACAGCTAAGTTCGCAGCGGTTTTCAGGTTCTGGCTTCTGTTTTCTGGAGATGCAATGCCTTTGGCCAGATAATAGATAGCTGAGCCCGCATTCCATAATGTTTTGCCACCTACCATTGCGGCAAAGAGGTACGGTGTAATATGGGCAAATAGCAACGGTGCTACGAGTATGCCCACAACAGCGACAGTAATACCGATGGAGCCAACTGTTTCAACGGAAGCTTCCGCGACTGTTCTCGCCTTGCCGCCATTCAAATAAACTTCCCACCATTTCAATCCTGCTTGAACGAGTCCTGCTGCCGCAGCGAAAGGAAACATAAAGTACTTGCCGGTTTCTTCCAGAAATCTGTGGAAAAACGGGCGTAGAAACATAGTGAAAATGGCTGTCATATCCAGGGAGTCAAACAACCCCACAATCAAAGAAGTGGCAGTATTTACATCTCCTGCGGTGATGCCGTTATTTGCGCTTAAATCTTGTAATTCTATTTCTGTCTTCTTTCTTGGATTCATAATGAGTCTCTCCTCAGTTAACGCGGCTATTATATTTTATTGACAAAAATTAAAAAATAGCCAAAATATGACAATATATTTTACTATTTGGATGTAATGATGGGTATTTTAGACGATACAGCGATCTTTTCCGCTATTATTCAACATGGTGGCTTTAGTCATGCAGCCAAGCATCTGGGCTTGTCAAATGGCTTGATTAGCCGCCGAATTGCTCATTTAGAGCAGGATCTTGGGGTCACGCTATTAAAAAGGACAACGCGGCAGCTGCAATTGACCCCGGAAGGGGAGTTATTTTGGCAGCACGCGCAGCGTATTCAGCAAGAACTGGAATCGGCTCGTAGTCTTATCCAATCTTACGCGGATAAACCCACGGGCGAAATCCGTATCAGCGCCCCTATTTATATAGGCAAAACTTATCTAATGCCTATCTTATCCAAATTCATGGCGGCGTTTCCTGATATCAATGTAGATGTGATCTAAGCGACGAAAAAATGGATCCTATCAAGGAGAAATTTGATTTGCTGATTCGCGGCATTGGTTTTATCGACAAGGCAACACTAAAAGACAGCACCATGAAAATGAAAACGTTGATGAAGCTGAAAATCGGGTTATATGCGAGTGCGGATTATCTTATGCCAACACGGGGAGCCACAAACTCCAGATGATTTGACCAAGCACTCTATTATTAGCTATATGCATCATCCAGAGCATGAAACCTGGTCATATACACATAAAAATAAGTCTGGCAGCGTTAATTTACGTTCCAGATTCACTTGTAATGACACGGACAGCAGGCTGGCTGCGTGTGTATCCGGTCACGGTATTGTCAGGCTAACAGAATTAGCGAGCCGAGAAGATTTATTGCAGCAGCGTTTACGCCAGGTTTTGCAGCAATATGAATGGGGAGAATTTCATGTCCACGCTATTTATTCGCAACAACAATCGTTGCCTAAACGTACGAGATTGCTATTGGATTTTATTATTGCGAATACACCGGATACGGTAAATCTTTAACGATATAGCTCTATTATATAAAAAACAGGCGAAAAAAAAGGCGGTATCGAGAGATACCGCCTACACATGCTCAACTCAGGTCTGGCAATCCTTGCCAAAAATACCATCCCTGAACACACAAAACGAGGAGTGGTTGCACAAGTCCTTTTTTGCGAGAGTAGTCAATCCGTGACTACGAGATCAAGTATACAGAATTCATTTTTAATGGCTGTATGCCGTAAGAGGACTGACAGTGTGTCAGGAACTCGTAAGCTTACGCACATGGGCTCAATTATTAGAGTTAATTTCATTAAATACAATAGTTAGATAATTTCTGGAAGAGTGATTGGCGGTATAAAACTGTATGCTGTCGGGCGGATTTCCCATTTATTTTGTGAGAGATAGCTTACAAGGCCTATGGGGAAATGTCCTTTCGAATGCTTCATTTCTTGCAAGTTGGTGACAAGAAGCGATAATAGCAAATTCACCAATTCAGGATAGTGTAGCACAGCTATGAAACAACACATTGAAAGCTTGATTCAGGCGGCATTAACACAAATGCGGCAAGCTGGCGAATTGCCAGAATCACAGGTAGTTATCCAGATAGATACCACAAAAGACAAGCAGCATGGCGATTTCGCCAGTAATATTGCCTTGATGATGGCGAAACTGGCGCAAAAAAAACCGCGTGAAATTGCGGACCGTATCGTGCAGTTGTTACCAGCCTCGCCGTATGTCACAAAAACGGAAGTAGCTGGTCCTGGCTTTATTAATTTCTTTCTGTCTCCGCAGGCGTTAACCAGCGTAGCCACGCAAATCCTGTCTGAAAAAGAATCCTTCGGCCGCAGTAAAATCGGCAGAAACAAACGTATTTTAGTTGAATTCCTATCATCTAATCCAACCGGCCCATTACATGTTGGCCATGGTCGCCATGCTGCGTTCGGTGCAGTTGTCAGCAATCTGCTGGATGCTGTCGGTTTTGATGTTTATCGTGAATATTATGTAAATGACGCAGGCCGTCAGGTTGATATTGTGACGGTGAGCATCTGGCTGCGTTATATGGCTATTTGCGGAGAAAAAATTGAGTATCCCGTTAATGCCTATCAGGGTGAATACGTCATCGATATTGCTCAGGCATTGAAACGAGTCCATGGCAGCCATTTTCACATACCCGCACAACAAGTATTTGAAGATTTACCGCCAGATGAACCAAAAGGTGGTGACAAAGAAACGTATATTGATGCGGTCATCGCGCGGGCGAAATTATTGCTCGGCGATAAATATCAGATTATTTTTGATTTAGGCGTGGAAAACATTGTTGCCGACATGCGCGGTGATCTGGCTGAGTTCGGTGTGCATTACGATAACTGGTTTTCCGAGAAGCAGTTTCTCGCGACTGGCGCTGCCCAGCAAATGTTAGAAAAATTACGTGCGGCTGGTCATGTCTATGAGCAAGAAGGAGCTTTATGGTTCCGTGCGACACAATTCGGTGATGAAAAAGACCGTGTTCTTGTGCGCTCAAATGGTCAGTTTACATACTTTACACCTGATATTGCTTATCATCTTAGCAAATTTGAGCGCGGATTTGATTTGGCGATCGATATTTTTGGCGCAGACCATCATGGTTATTTACCGCGTATGAAAGCAGCAGTGGAAGCGTTGGGTATTAATCCAGAGCGTTTGATTTGCCAGATCGTGCAATTTGTTACGCTGTATCGTGGTGGTGAACAAGTACAAATGTCCACACGTGGAGGTAATTTTGTTACTTTGCGTGAACTGCGGGAAGAAGTCGGTAATGATGCGGCGCGGTTTTTTTATGTCATGCGTAAAAGTGAAATGCATATGGACTTTGATTTGGACTTGGCGAAAGCTCAGTCGAATGAAAACCCGGTGTATTATGTGCAGTATGCGCATGCCCGTATTTGCAGCGTTTTCAAGCAGCTGGCAGACCGCGGTATGCAGTATGACGAACAAAACGGCGCGGCCAATTTACATTTGCTGGATCAGCCGCACGAACGTCAAATATTTAATACATTGGCACGTTATCCTGATATGATTAGAAATGCAGCTTTGGCTTATGAGCCGCATCAATTAACGATTTATTTGCGTGAGCTGGCAGCTGATTTTCATGCGTACTACAACTCGCATCAATTTCTGGTGGATGATGCGGCAGTGCGTGATGCACGTCTGGCTCTGATCGCCGCGACCCGGCAGACTTTGTTAAATGGATTTAACTTGTTAGGTATTTCAGCACCTGAAAGCATGTAAATGACATGAACAGGAATATTGCACGAAAAGGTCATAGCGCAAAAAAGTCGTTAGCATCCTGGAAAATGGGATTGCTGATTGGCTTCTTTGCGATTGTACTTGGCGCTGTTGCAACGGTTTTTTACCTGCGAACACGCCAACCACAAACTAACGTGCTAGTGTCTTCTTATTTTTCCCGCATGAAAACCTGGGTATCTGAGCGTAAAACTCATATCAATCAGGGATTGGTCAAAGTCAAACGTCTGGCAGCCAACAAAAACGCTCCGCCACCGGAAATTCATTTTGAATTTTATACGACGTTGCCCAAGATGCAGGTCAAATTGTCAGATTTGAATACGACCGATGAACGTTCATCCGCGCCCAAAATACAGCAAGCAAGCATTCTACCCGCGCCTGCGGCTTCAGCCGTCATCAGCGCGAGTGATATTGAAAAAGAATTATCCGCACAACTCACGCCACCATCTTATGTTGTGCAGCTAGGCATATTTAGTAGCAAGAATGCTGCCGCGAAATATCGCGCATCATTGTCAACAGCAGGTTTTGAAGCCAGCGTGGTTAAGTCTGCCGCCGCTGGTAGCACCATTTACCGTGTACAGTTAGGGCCGTTCAAAAATCAGAACCAGGCCAGGATGGCGCAAAAAGAATTGCAGAGAAAAGGATTGAACGGAATTATGAGAAAAATAATTATTACGTAGAAATAGAGAGAACCATAGAATGATTTACAGCATGACAGCGTTTGCTCGAACTCAGAATCAAGGTGAACAAGGTAGTCTGGTTTGTGAAATCCGTTCCATCAATCATCGTTACCTCGAAATCAGCTTACATTTGCCAGAAGTATTGCGCGTGCTGGAAATGCCTATGCGTGAGCATATCCGCGACGTTCTCAAACGCGGAAAAATTGAATGTTTGATACGCTATCAACCAGGCGCGGGAACCGAAAATTCATTGTTTACAGTGAATGCATCACTGGCGCAGGCACTGTGTAATGCTTGTGAGCAAATTGGTTCTTTCATGAAACACCAAACACCAGCAAGCCCAAGCGATATTCTGCGTTTCCCGGGTGTATTGGAAACTAAAGAAACTGATTCAGGCAAATTGCAAAGCGATGCTATGCAAGTATTGCAAAAAACGTTGCAGGATTTATTGGCGGCGCGCGGTCGTGAAGGTGAAGAGTTGAAACATTTATTTTTGCAGCGCATGGATTTGATTCAGCAAGAATTGGGTAAAGTGCGTGAGCGCTTGCCGCACGTGATGGTTGAACAGCGTGAGCGTTTACTCAAACGTTTTAATGATGTGAAGATTGAACTTGATCCGGGTCGTCTGGAACAGGAAATGGTGATGTATGCGCAGAAAATTGATATCGCTGAAGAAATCGATCGTACTGACACGCATGTCGGCGAAATTCGCCGGATTTTGAAACACGGTGGTCAGGTTGGCCGACGTCTGGATTTTCTGTTGCAAGAATTGAATCGCGAAGCGAATACCACGGGATCCAAATCAACTGATTCTGTTATTACTCACGCAGCGGTAGAAATGAAAGTGTTAATCGAGCAAGTGCGTGAGCAAGTGCAGAACATAGAATAGGCAGGCATAGCATGATTATTTCAACGACAATGGATGTTGAAGGCTGCAAAGTTGAACGCTATCTAGGTGTGGTGCGCGGCGTGATCGTACGCGCGCCGACTATCATGCAAGGTTTTTGGGGATCAATGAAAAATATGTTTGGCGGCAATATAGGCGCATATTCGAATATGTGCGAGCAGGCACGGCAGCAGGCATATGATCTGATGATTGCGCATGCGAAACAGTTGGGCGCCAATGCTGTTATCGGGATGCGTTATGATTCTTCGCAGGTGAGTTCTGGTAATGTGTCTGGCACGGAAGTGTTGTGTTACGGCACTGCTGTTATCTTGCAGCAAAAGTAATTTTCATTTAATTCGCATAAATCTTAGAACAACCCTGCCCGCATTACTGTCGTAACGTGATGATGATAACAGTCGATGGCTCGTCGTGCTCCGCACTCCTGCGCTTTATTCGACTTTTTATCATCATCACGTTACGACACCTCTCCGTAGCAAGAACAGTTGTTTACTCTGGCCTGCTGAAAGACTTCCGTGTTTTATCCTAAAACGTACTTTCGATTAAGCCAATCATTAGATAACAGCAGAGCGAAAGAGACTACCCATGATAAAAAGCCGAATAAAGCGCAGGAGTGCGGAGCACGACGAGCCATCGGCTGTTATCATGGGTAGTCTCTTTCGCGGCGTGAACGAAGTATTTTTTTATCAATCAAGAAAATGTTTAACCAAATCGGTCTTACGCAACTGCTCCGCAACCGGATGCGAAAAGAATAATTCCCATAGCAAAAACAAGGCAATCACTTTTAACACCAAGACGAGCGTGATGTCCTTCCGAACTGGCGTGCGGAAAAAGAAACGCAGAAATGATTGCCTGCTCATGTTCAAGCACGCTCTGATTCGAGAACTCTCAATACTAAATCAAATCTTTCCTGGGAAAATACGCGCGCCAATAGTCTTAGTCTTTCGAAGACAATATTGCGACGGAGAAATAATCCAGCCATAGGATTATCAGGCGTATTATTTTCTTCCGCGTACATCAGCAGCTTGGATGCTGATCCTGGATCAATCGTATCGATAGATTGTAACAAGCGCAGAATGCGCGAAGTTTTGATATGCGCGCACAAAGTGATGAATTGATCTTCCTTGCCCAGTTCAAAACTAGTCAGCTGGTCTAATGCTTCACCTAGTTTGTTCATTTGTTCTTCGAGAGCGGGGGTGCCGTCAAACGTAAACGTTTCCACGGTTTCCATAAACGCAATGACCCGATAAATCATCGGGTCATCGTAATTTTTCCAGAACTCATGTGAAGAGACTACATCCAATTTTGGCATACTATTAGCTTCCGGTTGGTTTCGTGCCTTGGGCCTTCATGACCATATTGCTTTCCCATTGTTGGTTGGCACTCATGATTAGATTATTAGTTACCACATTGGCAACCAGGATATTTTCGTTAATTTGTGCAATATGAATCAGATAAACAACAGCGATTGATTGGAATACCAGGATTTGACGCAGTACCCAGCCTATGTTTTCAGTCGCGATGGTTGATAACCAATTAGAGGAATCTGACATTTGCGACATGGCGGTTTGTTCATAAGAGGCCAGAACATTATTTGTTTGCAGACTGCTCAGCGCATAAGCATTGAAAGATGCCGCAGTCATAACAGAATTAAAATAGTTATTGTAGACACTGTAATTATAAGCGCCGCCAGTGTTTTGCCAGGAAGGATTAGGAATGACGTGTCGAATATTTAATCCACTGGCATTCGCTACCCAGTTTGCCGCATGAGCGGCGATTTGGCTGGCGTTGTTATTGTTATTCCATAAAGTAGGTTGGCCTAATGTGGTGGAAAAAGTCAGGTCTGCTGCATTTGGTAAGTTGCTTGAGTTCGCACCAATGGCATTCATTTGTGTTGTGTTATAACCGGACAACAAGCTGCTGTTCGTATTCAGGGAAGACATGCTGTTACTGGCGACCTGGGCACCCAGGGTGAACATGGAGCTGAATGGTGCCTGGTTTATTTTCGTATCAGTGGTTGACCAGCCAGAGTTATTCATCAGAGTAAGCATAGCGGTCAATATTTGCATCACCCCAGATGTATTGGGATTCGTTAATGAGCCAACGATGCTGGAAGTGGCGCTTGCTGTTGTTTGGCTATAACCAAGCATCGGTCCTACTTCTTGTACAGGCGTTGGTCCGCCTTGTGCACTTAGATTTGAAATGCCGACCATTGTTACCGATCCGGCGGCAACCATGAGAATCATGACTTTTTTTAAATAATCAAAACGCATGTTAATAGCTCCTTTACTAAGCGCGGTTTGTTAGTATTTGATAGTCCATCCACCTGAGCTGCCAGTCCCTTGATTGGGAGTCGTGGTAGAGCCGGTCGGAGGAGTAGGTCCTGGGTTGCCACCGCCAAAACCAGTGTAATACTGGCCTTGACCACCGGAAGATCCGGGTTGAGAACTCATCACGCCGCCAGTTCCCCCTATAGGTGCGGGAGCGGAAGGCGGAGCGCCAAAATTACTTGGCATGGCAGCTGGTGATACTGGCGTCGGCGCTGGCGCAACAGGTTGTGCGGCTACAGGGCTGGGTGTCGTAGCTGTTGGTAAGCCAGGATTCGCTGTGCTATTTTGTGTTTGTGCCGGTGGAGGATTGCTAGCCGCTGGCTGCGGCGGTGTATATGGTACCGGCGTGCTCATTAATTGTTGTAACTGTTGCTTTTGATCGTCTTGCTGTTGCTGTGATTTCTGATTTAGCATTTGCTGAAACTGGTCTTGCGAAGCTGTTCCATTCGTGGCAGGTGCAGAGGGTGCTGGCTGGGTGTTAGCTGTGTTCGTATTGCTGCCAAAGCCAAAAAATGACTGTGCAGGAACAGAAGTAACTGCAAAAACGGCTGCTAAAGATGTGACCCCAACGATACCGACCGCCAACTTGCGCATACTATGCCCTCATGGTTACTCACCTTGGTAACTATAATATTATCCTGATTAAGTCATTAAGTCATGCAGACCCTGTTTCATCTTGTGCAAAAGTGACTTACCTGGTTGATCCGCATATAGTTGTAATTCTTGGTCATGTCAGCTAATAATAGTAAATGCGCTTCTTGAGAGGCTGTGTGTATGGGCGTTTTCGACGTCTTCAAAGTTTCCCGCAAAACTTTTTTTAACCCGTCAGGCTGGTTAGGCTGGGATGGTTTAAAAAATATTAATTACATGCTGGGTGCTATCCTCAGGCCATTATTCACAAAGCAGGAGCCGGCACGTCAGGAATCATTTGAAGAAGCGATGGAGCGGCTGGGTTTAACGGAAGAAGATCTTAAGAATACGATTGCGAGTTATCGGTCTTATTCACTTCTTTTCCTTTTAATGAGTCTTATATTATTCGCTTATTCTTTTTATTTATTGTTCACGCACAGCGCGTTAGGTGGATTCTTGTTGGGAATGGGTGTGACCGCGGTTAGTTTGATTCAGGCATATAAATACGATTTCTGGGTTTTTCAAATGCGCCGCCGCAAATTGGGAGCGACATTTGTTGAATGGCGAAACAATATTCTTGGGGTTAAGAATTAAGAGCGCCATTATATGACTGATATTTTCACGCCCCCGAGTACAGACTTATCATTAACATATCTGTCCGATCTTTTCGGACCAGTGTATGTCAGTTCTGGCACGTGTATCATCAATTCCGGAACTTGCGAATCAACTACGACACTGTTAGGCAGCTTATTCAATATATTCAATCTTGCCGTTCTTACTATCGCCGTATTAGCTGCTGTCTACTTTACGATTGTAGGTATTGTCAGTACTGCCCATGAAGGCGAAATGATGGGCAAGAAGTATAATAATTTATGGATACCCATACGTATGGTAATGGGTATTGCCATGATGGTGCCAACGTCTGCCGGTTATAGTTTTATTCAAATTGTTATGATCTGGGTTGTCGTGAATGGTGTGGGCGCGGCAGATACATTGTGGCAGACGGGATTAAATTTTATTCAGCAAAACAAATCTATTTATGCCCAGATTAACGTTCCATCAACGGGCGTCAATTCTATCATGACTGGATTGTTTCAAGGTTTGGTGTGCGATGAAAGTTCGCGCATAACAAACCCTGATCCTATGAGTATTACGACACAGAATTCTTATTGTTCGCAAAATGGTAGTGATCCATTTTGCGGTACCAGTACTGGATATAATGGCTATACTGGTGGAACTACTTCAGTGACGTCTGGTGTGAACAATGTTTTAATCACACAAGGTTCCAATAATACTTATACTGCCAAACCAAGCTACATCCTGGGTCCGGGCGGCGCTTGCGGTGCGATCAGTTATTGCGATCAAAACACTGATAACAACGATACCGGTGGTTTGTGTAACACTGCGAATGGCGGTACAACTGGTATGGCATGTACAGCGTGTAAAGCGCAGGTGAGGAATTAGGCACTGTCATCAATGTTTTAAGGCCTATTGCGCATCAATTCGCTTTAGCCGATTGGCAATACCGTGATTTCTTCGCTAATACATCGAATTCTGCTAATGGTCCGATCACACCAAATGGCAATTATGACTGGATCAGTAAATATTGCAGTGCTGTAGGCGTTCCAACTGAACAATGCTGTATTCCTCAGAAGAGCGGGAAACCCATGTCAGCAACCTTGCCGACAGCAAATTTCCTAACAACAGGTAGTGCAAGCCCATATGCAAATTTCCGAATCCATCCAACCCTAATTCACCGCAAAGCACGAATGATGATGTGACGAACAATATCATTTGGCCTTACAGCATTCAGCCACTCACAAATGGTGATCCTGTAGCTTTGGCGACAAATGATTATTTAGCTGCAATGCAAGGAGCTGTCACGAGTTATCAAAGTGCGAATCAGAGTGGGACTACTAATTCACTCTCAGGCCAGCTATCAACAATGAATTCTAATGGCTGGATCGCTGCGGGTTCGTATTATATGACTATTGCTTCCATGAATAGTGCGAATCAGGCGCAGGCATTGCCAACGCTTGGCTTTATACCACCAAGCCCTGCTGTCACCTTAAGCGGCAACGCTGTTTATCAATGATCGCAATAACTATATCGCCTCGACGACATTAATGCAGCTTGCCAGCGGCGGTTCCGCGAATGGCAGCCAGTTTAGCAGTATTCCTGGCGGCTCAATGTTAAATGGTATTTTTAGTCGCCTTCCACAGCTTCATCTACATCAGGCAGCAATCCTATTTCCATATTATCAATGATGGTCAGTCGAAATTTACAACGGCTGTCGCAATTTGGGCCACTATATTTGCGGTTACTCCCATTTTAGCAGGGCTTGCTTATATTGATCCTATGGTATTGGGTAATGGTATTTCACAAAACCCAGGCGTTGGTGTTATTAACGCCATTCAAGGCATGATGTTCCCGCAAATCATGCTGGTATGCGCAGTTAATGTAGCTTACGGTGCTATCGAAGCTGTTTATATCCCACTGATACCATTTATCATTTTTATCACTGCGGCGATTGGCTGGCTTATCTCAGTGGTTGAAGCTTTGGCTTCGGCTCCAATTGTAGCGCTAGGTATCATGAGTCCTGGTGGTCAACATGAGTTTCTGGGTAAAGCAGAAGCGGGTATGATGTTGTTGTTTAATATCTTCCTCAAGCCGCCTCTGATGATCATAGGTTTGTTCGCTGGTATGTTAATTGCCAGTGCGGTAGTAGGCATGGTTAATACTATGTGGGGAACGATTACAAGCGCGATCGGCGGTACTGGCAATGTGATTGGCGGTTATGTTTTCCAGGGCGCCAAAATCATGTTGCAGGCAGCCATCATCAGTAAATCTTTCTCAATTATTTACATGCTGCCTAATGAAGTGTTGACCTGGATAAGCGCAGCTGGTGGACGTGAAACAGCGGACGCTCTGCATGAAGTTAAAGGTGGTGCTGAAAGAGGCGCGGGCTTTGGTGAGAGACAGACGGGTACATCTGAATCTGCGTTTAAATCTGGCGGTGCAGACTAGTAGCCGCGTAAAAGCATGAAATCGCTCCGATAAAGGAAAACGGTTCAACAAGCATGCAAATACTAGTACGCAAGACAAATGTCAGTAGTAAGGGTTCAGCAAGCGCCTGCTCACCGCATGGTGGGTGAGCGGTCTAAAGCTTATAAGCCGGTTCCTTAATATATAGCCTAGCGCCGCTTCGCGGCGCTGGCTATAAGAAAGTGTGGGTTAATGCGGGTGCTTAAATTCCGGAGTCTTTTTCTTCACGCTTCGCTTGTTCTGCAATAACGCGATACAGGCGCTCACTAATAATGCCTTTCTTGAATTTTGCTTGCGCGTCGGTTTCCATCGTAATGCCGCGTTCGCGCACTAGTTTGCGTACTGTCTGTGCGAGATTCAATATATCGGTTTCCAGCAGGATATCGCGTACAGCTTCATCAAATACTAGATATTCACGCAATGCGACGCGTTTACCATCACTGTTGGCACTAGTCGTTGTGAAATAACCAGTCGGACGGTTTCAATAATATCAATGGTGCGGCCTTGACGTTCTTCAGCTGGGAAGGTGATCACCAGACGGCGTATGGTTTCCGCAACGCTATTACTATGCAGCGTCGTATAAACAGGATGACCAGTCATCGCTGCTTCCATCACCGCGCCAATTGTTTCCGGATCACGGGCTTCACCCACCAGAATCAGACGTGGTTTGCGACGTAAGGCATTACGCACACCGGCTGCAAAGCTGGGCAAATGCCGTGGAATTTCCGACTGACTGACAATACTAGAAATTTTTTCTACATTATCGTAAACAAATTCGATAGGTGCTTCATACGTTAATATTTTGCGATGACTTTCTGCGTCTTCCGCGATCTCGCGAATGATGGAAGACAAGCAATGTACTTTTACCAGAACCCGTCGCACCAGTGACATAGACCACGCCTTGTTCTGGCATTAATGCATCCAGAATAGGCTTGGGAAATCCATGCTTTTTAATGTCGGTGGATCGGTTGGAATAGTACGTGCGGTAATCTGGATGCCATCATGTCCTTCTACCTGACAGCCGGTGCCGTTAATACGAAAACGATAACGGTCTGAGCGGTTTGGACGAATTTCATAATGAGTATCAATATCTTTGCCTGAAGAAATAATGGTGGTCGCGTTAGGGCCATACATAGCATTAAGAATGTCAGCGACTTCAGTATTGGCCTAATTTTCTGCGTGTTACTTTTTTTAAGCGGCCAAAAATTTCCGCATAAACTGGTTCATCAGTTTGCAGCGTAATATCAGATGCGCCAAGTTTGACGCAATGCATCAAAATTTCATTGGCGCTGTCTATGGTTAAGCGAATCGGTTCTTGTGGATATAAAAATTCACTGTTGTTATCAGCCATTGTTTTCACCACCACGGCGTTCCAGTGTCTGCCGTTCAGTTTGCAGTTTCGGCAGTTCAACAATACGCAGTACTTGATCGTTAACACGCATATCATCTCCATCGCCAGTGATGCCAAGTTCGGTACGTGCTACAAATGGCGGGCTGATCATTCTTTCCTGTAACAGTTTTCGATATAACACCATGCCTTTATAATCACGTTTTAGGCGCGCGAGGTTTTGCTGGAAAATGCTGTAAGACTGTTGAATGCCTATTTGCCAGCCGGTATCGTATGCCTTTTTTCCAGATTTTTTGTTCGTACGTGGTTACGTGGCAACAGGGATTTATCTGGTAACTCTGGTTTAGTGTAAGTCAGCCATAAATATTCGCGCCAGTTAGGCGGCGTCGTGGCAAATCGCGCTTGCTGCACAATTTTGTATGTTCGGTCAGAAACGCGGATGGTATTCGGATCATCCAGGTTCAAGGTGTAATCACCTTCTTCCAGGACTGGCGGTAAAACGCCGTGGCTTAACATCATGGCGTTAAAGTTATAAATCGAGTCTAAATATTTACTGTCTTTACCCAGGCGGACGTTAATTGCTTCTGATGCCCAAGCCAATCCAGCTTGTGCGCCTATGCTTATAGCAGAATCGCGTAATGCTTTCAGGCGCAACGAACTTATTTCTGTCTTGATCGGCGACCCTGATGGCGCATGAGTCGTGACTCTGACACTTTCCAGCTGATTAATGTTGGTGGTATCAATGTTATCAAGATTTTGTTGATGTGATGCGCAAGCTGTAAGCAGGCCAAGAATAGTAACACTTAGAAGTAAATGCTTCCTGTTCATGCGGCTGTATCCAAGTTAGTTTTTTGCATAACGCAATTCAATGACCCCTGTCCAGGGTATACAACAACGGTGGCGCGTCTTCCGCATTGGTATCCTATATCTCTGAGGATATCTCCCAGCATGGTATTTTTTGCATAAACCGTTACTAATACTGGAATCGCCGGTGGCGTACCCAGTACGCGTAATCGATAATTTGCGGCAGTGCCTACTTGTTTTAGTAATGGCTCAACTGGACCTGACCAATCAATGGTCGCGAGACCGCCCATGCCATAAGTCGCTGGACTTGGCGGCGGTGGTAAATCTGGCAATGGATGTGCAGCTTGAGCTGTTTCTGCCAAATCAACGACAGAGCGACTCACCGAATAAGATGCTTCGGCAAGAGACGTTTCGCTTTTGCTCACATCATACGACTGCGGTGGCTTTTGCGTAGCGCAGCCACATAAAACCAGTGTAAGAAATGTTACAAGACCAATTTTATAGTTCATGCTTGACGACATCCCTAAATTTCGCGTCATTATTAATGCAGTTTTACTCAAGACAAACATGTTATAACGAGCCACGACATAAAGCCAGCGGGAATCGCTGAAGAAATTTTCTCTGGTTTTCAAGGCATTGAAACAATTTGATCAAATAAAGTCAAGATAAAACAGAGTAGATATGAGTGTGTGACAGAGCTACCAAACGAAATGGTATTTAGATACTATAATAAAGGTAGAAAAGAGGATATTTTATGGCGCATTGGCGTGATGCAGCAAGAAATGTTCGTTTATGGGTAGTCGATTACCGTGCAACGTTTCCACTTGTTATCTTTCTTTTCCACATGAAGTTGTGGACATTTATTTTTGCTGTCTGTCGCTACATTCTTTTTTGGAATGCTTGAACGATTCGGTTTCACTCCAACTGTTTTCTTGCGCTGGCTGCGATCTTATGTGGCAGGGCCACGTAAAATTGCACAACCATGGTGGAAAAACTAAGGTACTTTAATTTATGCCAGCTATTGATATCTCCCAACAAATGAGCAGAATCGCCAGACTGATGAATGCTTCTTTCAGTTTGAACGGTCGTCCTATGACGATGGATGAAGTATTTTCAGTGACAGGATTGCTGCCAGGTATGGCGCGCCGTGCTGATCAATTAAGTTCCTTATGTTTGGGTTATGGTATTGGTGTGACGTTTGAAGAGTCGGAAGGTTCTGTACTTGGTGTGAAAGTAATATTTGATGACATTACACCAAATGTACTTAGACTGCTTTGTCTGGTGGATGTCATGAGTGAATTGATGAAAGGCACGCCAAGAGGTGAAGTGACAGCGCTTGATCAGTTAATGTATGATTAATTCAATTTAGTTTCATGCCTGGCTCCGCTGTCATACTGATGTAAGCGGGTGAGGTGCTGTAATTAATGATTCTGCCTCAGAACGAATTTAAAGCACTGAGTTGTATGACGCTGGTCGAATGCGCAATAACCCAGTCACCGCATCTTTCGCACTCATCTTGCCATTAACAACATTCCACACTGCATTACAAATCGGCATCTCTACACCAAGCCTGTTTGCCAGCATCACAACAATCTCAGCATTACGCTTGCCTTCAACTACCTGGCCAATTTCGCGTTCAGCATCTTTAATCGCTTTGCCTTTTCCAACGCAAGACCCATGCGGCGGTTGCGTGACAAATCATCAGAGCAGGTAAGAATCAAATCACCTAAACCTGAGAGACCAATAAATGTTTCAAGTCTGCCGCCCAATTTGCTGCCGAGCCTGATCATTTCTTCCAGGCCGTGAGTGATTAATGCACTGCGAGCATTGGCGCCAAGCTCCATGCCATCGAAAATGCCTGTGGCAATGGCGATAACATTCTTAACGACACCGCCAATTTCAACGCCAACGATGTCATCGCTGGGATAGATGCGAAAAATTGGGCTATCAAAACGCTCAGTAAGATCGTTAACAAAATCTTTATGGTGACTTGCGATACAACAGCCGCAGGCAAACCTGCCGCGACTTCACGCGCGAATGATGGACCGGAAAGCATAGCGAATTTGTGTTCTTTGCCTAATGTCTCGTCTACTACTTCACTTAGTAATTTGCCGGTATCCGCATCCAAACCTTTTGTTGCGCAGGTAATGCGTGTCTTGGCTGAAATAAGTGGCTTAAGCTTATTGAGAGTAGAACGAAAACCTACAGACGGTACCACGACGATAACATCATCAACATCGGTGACAGCTTCAGCAAGATCTGCCGTAGGTTTGATTTCGTCTGGAAGGCTAAAGTCTGGTAAAAAGCGATTACGTCCGTCTGAAAGCATTTCATTGATTTCAGAAGTATCTATGCTCCAGAGTTTGATGGTCTGGCCGCGGCGCCCCAGATAAAGCGCCAGTGCGGTACCCCATGAGCCCGCGCCAAGAATGGCGGCGGGCTTAAGTTTTACACCTTTCACGGATGATGATTCCTTATCGGTGTCTATCTTAGTTTGTCGTTTTAGCGCCTTCGCCTTGTTTTTCCATATGCTGGGCATAGAGGGCGTCAAAGTTAACAGGAGCAAGAATCAATTGTGGGAAGCCACCACGGACGACCATGTCTGATACCACTTCACGTGCGTAAGGGAACAGAATGTTTGGACAGAAGCTGCCTAACATTTGATGTAATTGTTCGCTTGGGAAACCATTAATCATGAATACACCGGCTTGATGTACTTCAATAAGAAACGCGGTTTTCTTGCTGGATGTAACGGTAGCGGTAATGGATAAAACCACTTCATGCAAGTTGTCTTGAATGCGGTTGCTCTTGGTTTCAAGATTCAGCGTTACTTCAGGTTTCCATTCTTCAACGAAAGTGTGCGGTGTGTTTGGCGCTTCAAATGAAATATCTTTGACATATATGCGCTGAATTTCAAATTGAGGTGCATGACCTGCACCGGCAGGAGGAGTTGTTTCTTTGCCGTGCTTTTGATCTTTTTGTTGGACCATTGGATATTTCCTTTTTTGGTTAAGAATTTAACAACCCATCAAGTTTACCTGACTTTGCTAGTGCGGCAAGGTCATCGTAACCGCCGATAGATTGGCCGTTGATAAAAATTTGCGGCACAGTGCGTCGATTACTGAGACGAATCATCTCGTCGCGTTTTTGTTCATCAAGATCAATACGCACTTCTTCGAATGCGACATGACGTGCGTTTAACAACTGTTTTGCCAGGTTGCAATAAGGGCAGTTGTCTTTTGTGTACACAATTACCTTTGTGGTCATTTATCCCTCAAAAACATATTTTCAGGTTAATCTTTTACAACAGGCATTTGTGCTTCAATCCAGGCACGCATCCCGCCAGACAGCGCATATATATTATAACCTTGTTTTAACAGCAACGCGGCTATTTTTTGTGACTCGAGGCCAGTGTTACAGATAACTATAATGGGGCGTATTTTGAATTTTTCAAGTTTCTTACTGTTTTCCTGTAGTTCCTTGGCGGTCATGGAAACAGCATCAATAATATGTCCTTTACGGAAGGAATCGCTGGAGCGTATATCGATCACGACGGCGTCATCATGGTTAATCAGCATGGTCACACGGGCAGGATTTATATTTACAATATTGCGTTTGGCGCGTATCAGCTCCACTATTGTGACCAGTACAAAAACGAATGCCGCTGCCAGGCAGAGGCCCAGGTGTTTGGAAATAAATGTGGTCAAATCTTGCATACTAATACCTTCAATAAACATTAAGGGGAGGTGCGTTTTTCAGTGAGAGCTTCCGGTGCGAGCGCAGCACCAGACATCAATCCGACTTGCTCCATTCGCACTTAACCGACGGCAAAGTTCGCGGACCGTGCAGCCAGTAGTGATAACATCATCCAGCACAGCAATATATTTGCCACGGTAATCGCTGTCAATCATGAATGCATTGGCGATATTGTCATTGCGCTCAGCCGCGGGCAGGCTGCTTTGGGCTTTGGTGTGTCGTATTCGCTTTACGCCGTGGATATCTATCGGTATGCCAGTCATGCGAGCAATAGGTCTGGCGATTTCGAGCGCCTGGTTAAAACCGCGTTCGCGTAATCTCAGAGGGTGCAGTGGAACAGGTATGATGACATCAGGTAATGCTCTATGTCGGTACCAGTTTTGCAAAATAGCTTGCGCCATTAGTACGCCAAATAATTTGGCATGACTTAGTTGCTGCTGAAATTTTAATTTAATAATCAGTTGCATCACCGGTGGTTCATAGGCAAACAATGCATAAGTTGCCTGAAACGGGGGTGGGCTTGTCAGGCAGGCGCCGCAAGAATAAGCGTTATCTTTCTCAGGTAAGACACCGGGCGGTAAAAAATGTGCACACCTGGTGCAGCAGTAGGGTAAAATAGGCAACTCTTGCCGGCATGCGGAACAAAGATTACTTGTTCCCTCTGCTCGATAAGAGCATAACACGCAGGCGGGCGGTAATAGAGACTGAAAAATGCTGTTGGCGAAATTGACAAGAAAGCGAGAGTAAAAACGAATGGGGTTAGTTGAAAACATATCTTGGTCTCCGGTGGATTATGCAGATGCGGCGGTTATTGCCCGCGAAGCAGGTGATGAAATGCTTGCACGTCTTGAACTCATGACAGTGGCGCCAAAAGTCATTGTTGATGTCGGTTGCGGAACAGGGGAATTGAGTGCAAAACTGCATTCTCGCTATCCGCAAGCCAATATGATTCACCTGGATTTATCAGAGCTGATGCTCGCGCAAGTTAAAACTTCTAAATTAGTCTGTGCTGATGCAGAAAAACTTCCCTTACGTGATCAATCTGTTGATCTTGTGTTTGCCAATCTGCTGCTGCCCTGGTGTCATGATTTTGCTGCTGTCTTGCGTGAGTGGCGGCGGGTTTTGCGACCAGAAGGCTTGTTAATATTCAGTGCGTTAGGTCTGGATACGCTGCAAGAATGGCGTGGTTTATTACAAGAAGATGAAATACCACTATTGGCAGATATGCATGACATCGGGGATATGTTGCTGCAGGAAGGCTTTACTGATCCAGTGCTTGATGTTGATCACTATACCACGACTTACCGTGATAAAAAGCGTCTTCTGCATGAATTACGCGCGAGTGGTATGTGGACGCCCGCAGATGAACAACGTGCAGATCATGTCGCGAATGAAATCAAGTTAAGCGATGATGTCTTCGCTGTTACTTATGAAATTATTCACGCACATACATTTGTACCAGAGCTAAATTCAGGAATTTCTCCCTCTGATGATGGCGTTGTGCGTGTGCCGCTTTCTCATCTACGACAGCAGCTTTTAGGCGCAAAAAATAGATAATTTCCCCTATTTTTTCACTTTTTCTTAAGTAAAACTTAAGAAAAACCGCAAAAAACCACAAAATATCAATTATTTGTCGGTAATAAGAGGAATACCAAATAATTCCTTGCTATGTCATAGCGAACTCATGTAAAACTATATAAATATGGTCAGACAATAGTCTAAATAATAAATTCTGAGCATAAGAAAGGCTTCATATTATAGGTGTCACGAGCGAGGGTGGTAAATATGAGAAGTCAGCAGCAACCAGCACAAGCAGTAAATCCAGAAAATCTGGCAGCGTTCAGAGAATTAGTTGATACGAATGTCAGGAGCGCTCTCCAGCGTGTTAATAATGCGCTTATGTTAGCCTTTAAAGACACAGACGAAAAGCATCCCTCGCAAGTTGTATTCCGCGTAGTAATGAACGAGATTGATAAAATACATCTCCGTCTGCAACCATCTCGTCCAGATCATTTTAAAAATACTGCGAGAGATTGAGCAGGCTTTTGATGCTGTCATTGTCCTGACAATATTGTTGCGGGCATAAAATCTTTATATCTTAGCCGAGGTAAAGATATTGATGCTGAGGAATTTTATAAAGATAGGAATATTTCGCCCTAGAAAAAAATCATTAATTCGTAGTTATGTTGGCATCGTAAAAAAACTCGCAGTGCAGCGTTACATGTTGGGCACTTGAAATCTGAAGAATTGATTGCTGGTGATTCGAATGCGCAATTTTCTTCTTTGAGTGATGATTTTGACCTTTATGCTCGGGGAATAAAACATCAATTTAGTCAGGTATTTTCTACTGGCAATTTTATCGAGAATACTGAATATGGAGATCTGCTTGCATCCATCACTCAGGCTAAATTGGAAAAAGACCAGGCACTGCAGCCATTTGTTAACGCGCGGCAAGCGGATGTATCTGGAGTGGTAACGCAAAGTTCTAATGCCGTTGTCAGATCGGCTAACGAGTTGTTAAGAGTTCATAGAAATATACAAGTTCAGATTGATAGCTATAATCGAGCATGTGAGAACCTGCGTAATTTAAATCAGTCTGAAGAAATTGATCGTTTAATTCGTCTGCTGCAAGTACAAAAAGCTAACATCGAGCGGGCGGTCACTGATTTTAATCAGACATTTTCCGCCCAGAAAGATGCTTGCTTACAACAGTTGGATGGAGAATTGCGCGAATTGCCGGGTAAAGTATTTACACCGACAGCGATCACTAGCAAAGATTTAATTGCCGCGCAAATACCAGTCTATCAGAAGCTCGAGGCATATGGCCTGCATCTTGCTAGTTTGACTGACGCTAACAACGATAGAGCCGTCAGCATCGAAAAGCTGCGTCAACGTGGCGCAGAAATTTTGGATAGAATGACTAGATTGCGGGACTCCGTTAGTGCAATGGTAGAAAAAAAGTTTTATACCCCTGCATCAGACTATAATAGATTTTTGCAACAAATTGCAGTCGAAGCGGAAGCTTTTGCGGTTGAGTGCGGTAAACAATATTCTGGTTCAAGTCATAAACTGTGGGATCCTGCGGCAACAGCTGTTCGTGAGGCGTTTATTAATAATAGTAACCAGATGTTCTCACAGGAAAGAATAGACAAATTGTTACCCGCAGAATTAAAAACTGCGACAGATGATTTAACAAGACGACTCCAAACATGTCAGACTTCCGTGCAGAGCACAGATTGTTGACGCTTTGGCTAAGCAGGCAGGCGAAATAAGAGCTGAGTTGAACACAACCAAGCAAGCAATATGTTGCGCACGTCAATGCAATCATCAAGCCTAAGTTTGATGCTGCAGTTGCTGAAGCGAAAGTTCCGGCACTGGCATTACTTGGCAGTGTAAGAACTGAAATTGCTGCTTTGCGTCCTTATCAAAATTTAACTTTAAGAAACCCACAAGAGTTTGCGCCGAATTATCAACCGCAACCTAAGCGTCCCGGATTCTTCCGTAGGCATTGGGGTAAATTTATCGCCGGTGGTGGTGGGGTTCTTTTGGGAGCTGGTATTGGTGCATTCGCAGGCTTTTTCCTGGCGCCAGTCACGTTCGGTTTAAGTGTTCCTTTATTTGCTGCTATTGGTGCTGCCGTTGGCGGCGGGCTTCTCGGTGGTGTAATCGGCACAATTGCTGGTTATTTTGTTGATCGTCCGTCAGAGAAAGCTTCTGTGCCACAGCAACAAGTTTCTGCTGCTGTATCAGATTTACAGCCGCACCAGCGGCTATGGTTCGAAGCTCAAGTACGACGACTAATCTCTTGAGAAGTCGCACCGCCCGGGTCGCGTAGGTCGAGCTCAGCGCCATCAATAATCAAGTCCAGTAGTGTTATTGTGATACCAGGGGCGCAAAACTCACCACCTGTACAGGATTCAGGTCTTGTGCGTTGGATCACCATCAGCTCCGGATGCAGGTCCAAGTCACCATAGGCGCGGCAGCACTAGGCGGTATGTAAGCTAATAACATCATAATCCTGATATGTGTATAATCTCTAACAAGAACACATCAGGATCATGATTATCAATGCAATCTCTGTATATCGGCGTCGATGGTGGCGCAACCAAAGTAATTGTCCGGGTTGAAGATGAGCAAGGCAGACTGTTAGGGCAAGAAACCGGCGGTCCAGCCAATATTAGAATTTCTGTCCCGCAAACCTGGGAATCCATCAATACTACATTAGACGCAGTTTTACAGCGTTTGAATATTTCCCACGATGATCCAGCGTATTCTCTGCATGCTGGCATGGGTTTGGCCGGATGCGAATTACCATCTGCCTATCAGGCTTTTTTAGCTGGTTCACACCGATTTAAATCTCTAGTAGTGACGACTGACGCGCATACTGCCTGTTTAGGTGCGCACCAGGGTAAAGATGGCGCGATCATTATCATTGGTACAGGTGTCGTTGGTTATCAAATAAAGAATGGCAAGATTACCAAAGTAGGTGGCTGGGGTTTTCCAAATGATGATACAGGCGGCGGTGCCTGGTTAGGCCTTGAAGCGGTTAAACTGACGCTGCAATGGCTGGATGGGCGTGATCCCCGCACAGAACTGGCGGCCGCGGTTTATGAATATTTTTCCGAAGATCTCGATCACATGGTTGATTGGGCAAACCAGGCAAATTCTACTGCTTTCGCTAGGGTTGCTCCTATCGTGATTCAATTGGCTAAGGATGGTGAGCCTGCTGCCAGGCAGCTGCTAAAGCAGGCGGCTAAAGCCATAGACAAAATAGGTTACGCGCTTGACTCTGCTATTGAGATACAGGAACTACCGTTACCTTGTTCTCTGATTGGCGGTGTAGCGCCATTTCTTGTTCCTTATTCTAGGTGAAAAACTGCGTTCACGATTGACGCCTTGTCAGGCAGCGCCAGACGCTGGAGCAGTTTTATTAATTCGCGAACATTTGGAGACAATCCGATGACCCCAAAAAATCGCAGTATTTTTTCCGGCATGCAAATTCTTGTTGGCCACGAATGGCAAAAACATCATGCGGTGGTGGTCGAAGAAGGAAAAATCAAAGCGATTATTGCTGATGACATGATCAAGCATCATTTGCCAGCAGAACATTATGAATACAAGCACCATTGTTTTCTTGTTCCTGGATTAATTGATTTACATATTCATGGCACCAAAGGCAATGATGTAATGGATGGCAGTGTTGAAGCTATCCAAACGATTTCTCGTGATTTGGCTAGCGAAGGTGTGACCGGATTTCTTGCGACAACGATGACAGCGAGTGCTGAACAACTTGAAAAAGTGTTGCAGACTATTCCTGTTGCTATGTCATATCAAGATGGTGCCGAAATTCTTGGCATACATTTGGAAGGGCCGTTTATTGCGAAAGAAAAAATGGGTGCTCAATGTGGTGAGTTGATATTAGCACCTGATGTTGATCTGATACAAAAGTGGCAAACGCTAGCGTCTGACACCATAAAATTAGTGACGCTTGCACCCGAATTGCCTGGTGCGCTGGAATTAATCGCTGCATTGCACAAGATGGAAGTGATTGTTTCAGTTGGACATACCAATGCGACTTATGAGGAAACAACTGCGGCAATTACCGCAGGTTGCACGCATGCGACGCATTTGTTTAATGCTATGCGTGGTTTGCATCAGCGCGAACCTGGTGCGCTAGGAGCATTGCTCCTAGCAGATCAAGTACATGCGGAATTAATTGCGGATGGACATCATTTGCATCCGGCAATTATCGAATTGGCATTGCGCGTGAAAAATAAAAATAGATTATTGTTAGTGACCGATGGCATGCGTGCGAAATGTCTTGGTAATGGTAAGTATGATCTTGGCGGTCAGGAAGGTACATGTTGAAAACAACAAAGCAACATTAGCGGATGGAACGCTGGCAGGCAGTACATTGCGCATGCCGCAAGCAATTAAAAATATGGTGCATTTTACCCATTGTCCGTTGGCAGATGCGATTGCGATGGCTTCGTATAATCCCGCGCATGTGTTGGGCCTCGCGGAACGCAAAGGCTCAATTGAAGTAGGTAAAGATGCGGATCTGGTAGTGATGGGCCCAGAGCTGGATGTTCTACTGACGCTGCGCCAGGGTAGCGTTATTTATCGCGGTTAATTACCTGACGCGAAACAATGAATGTTCTGTTTCGATCTGTGGTTTTTGTCGTACCACGCGAATAACATCTTTTCTGCTGCGCACTTTCCGTAATATTTTCGCCAGATGCGAACGATTACGCACCGCAATCGTAATATCAACATTAAAATGATGTCTATCGCTTTCCTGTGCGCGAATATTCTGAATATTTGATTCGGCTTCAGAAATTGCCAAAGTAAGCGAAGCGAGACTGCCGCGACGATTAATCAAATCAACTTTGAGATCAACTGGGAAATCACCATCGACATTATCTTCCCACACCAACGCGACATATTTGTCAGGCTGATCATTGAAGCGTTCAAGGTTGGGGCAATTCACCATATGAACTTCTATACCCTGGCCAGTTCTCACAACACCGGCAATATGGTCGCCAGGAATAGGGCGACAACATTTTGCGTAACTGATAGCAAGACCTTCCGTTCCTTTGATAATCAACGGATGTGCGCCATTCGTTTCAGTCGTTTCTTTTTTATTGAATCTATCCAGGGATTTTGCAATTTGTTTTGCGACTAATAATGCAGAGCGATTGCCTATACCTACTTCTTCATATAAATGCGCAATAGATTCCAGACTGTGAATCACTGACAATTTTTTCCAAATGATTAACTGGTATTTGTTCCAGTTGCAGGCCATATGAATTCAATGCTTTTTCAATCAGGCGTTTACCTAATTCAAGTGATTCATCGCGTTGTTGTTTTTTCAGGTAATGTTTGATCTTGCTGCGTGCTTTGCCAGTGACGACAAAATTTAGCCATGCTGCATTCGGTCGTGCGCCGGGTGCGGTAATAATTTCTACTTGTTGACCACTGACTAATGGTGTACTTAATGGCGAAAGACGTTTATCCAATCGTGCTGCAACGCAAGTGTTACCAATATCAGAGTGAATGGCATAAGCAAAATCAACCGGTGTTGCGCCTGCTGGCAATTCAATAATTTGGCCTTTAGGGGTGAAAACATAAACTTCATCAGGGAATAAATCAATTTTTACATTCTCAATGAATTCCAGCGAATTCTTCGAGCTTTTATCCATTTCAAGTATGCTTTTCAGCCATTCGCGTGCGCGTGATTGTGCTTCATTGAAAACTTTTTTCTCGGTTTTATACAGCCAATGCGCGGCAATACCATTCTCAGCCATTTTGTGCATTTCTTCCGTGCGAATTTGTACTTCGATAGGAACGCCATATGGTCCGAATAAAGTTGTATGCAATGATTGATAGCCATTTGCTTTAGGAATAGCGATATAATCTTTGAAGCGTTGCGCGATGGGTTTGTAAAGATTATGTAGCGCGCCCAGTACACGATAACAAGTATCTACTTTATCAACAATGATACGAAATCCATAAACATCCATAATTTCGGAAAAAGACAAATGCTTTTCATGCATTTTTTTATAAATGCTATAAAGATGTTTGCCACGGCCTGATAATGTTGCCGATGGAATATTATTTTTTTTGATGGCGTCACGAATTTGTTGATGAATCATTTCGATAATTTCCTGGCGATTGCCGCGTGCTTTAGCAACGGCATCTTTGAGGATTTTATAACGCAAAGGATAAAGAGAGGCAAAACCAAGATCTTCCAATTCAACGCGGAATGCGTGCATACCTAAGCGATTAGCAATCGGCGCAAAAATTTCCAGCGTTTCCAGTGCTTTGCGTCGGCGTTTTTCTGGCGGCAATCCAGATAGCGTGCGCATATTATGCAAGCGGTCGCACAATTTGACTAGAATCACGCGAATATCACTGGCCATTGCCATGACCATTTTACGAAAATTTTCGGCTTGCGCTTGTGCGTAATTTTCAAAATGAATTTGTGTCAGTTTGGTGACGCCATCGACTAAATCAGCGACTTCTTTGCCAAAAGCATCGACAATTTCAGATTGTTTTACCTCGGTATCTTCCACCACATCATGCAAAATGGCTGCCATAATGGTTTGCGGATCCATGCGCATTTGCGGCCAGAATTTGTGCGACTGCAACGGGGTGGGTAATATAGGGTTCGCCGGTAAAGCGTGTTTGGCTGCCATGAGCTTTTTTCGCAAACAAATAAGCTCTTTCTATCTCAGTCACTTGCTCGTGGCTAAGATATTGATTTATCTCATCTCGTAATGGTTCAAATTCAGCCCACAGTGTATCCCGGTATATTTACTAAAAATTAATATCTTACATATATTAATGTTAAATACTCATTATGGATTGTCGGCGGCCACTTGGCCACTCATGCGCGAAAAAAAATATTATGATTACAAGATGTTGCGATCAACCCCAAATTCTTAAAATTATCCTATAATTATGGTGTGAGGGATAAGGAGGTTTTTATGTCATGCGAAAAATGTGGTTGTAGTAGCAAAAGAATGGGTTTATGCCCGATATCCTTTGGGCTTGCATTGGGTTTGACGAGCTTTTTGGCGATATTAACAGTAGTACTTATTGCCATTCATTACGGTACGCCAACGCCCATGATGGATATGATGCATATGGCAGTTCCAACATTTAAAACCGGATTAATCCATGCAGGTTATGGATTTGTTAAAGGATTTATCTTTGGTTTTGTGCTGGCATTGATCTATGATCTTATCATCAAAATATGCAAGTGCTGCAAAAAGAAAGGTGACGGTACATCATGCCAATGCCAGTGTGGAGTGTCAGATAAAAAAATTGAAATGAAAGTTTAATTTTCTGACTCTCTAGTAATTTTTCACGTGATGTATGCTTTGATTTTTTCTGTTACATTTGTTTTTTTTCATGTTGGAGTAACAAATGAAACAGAAAATACAAAGCATACACGCGCCGCAAGCAATTGGTACTTATTCGCAAGCAATTAAATCAGGCAATACCGTTTATCTCTCCGGGCAAATTCCACTTGATCCTGTCAGTATGCAGCTTGTTTCGACTGATTTCACCGCGCAAGCCATGCAAGTATTCACAAATTTACAGGAAGTATGTAAGGCTGCGGGAGGAAGGCTGGATGCTATTGTGAAGCTGACTATTTATGTTATCGATCTGGCGCATTTTCCTATCGTCAATGATGTCATGGCGAAATTTTTCAAAGAACCATTTCCCGCTCGCGCGACAGTGCAAGTTTCTGCGTTACCAAAAGGAGCGCAAGTGGAAGTAGATGCAGTGATGGTAGTAGATATTACCCCCACCCGTGATGGGTGAGGGATGTTTGGGTTAGCGATTTGCTTGTATAGCCTGTGTTTCCTGATTCAGCGTATACATGGTGTGAAGTATTTTCAGTGCTTCAAACAACTGGAAGTCATCACGTGCAAGGCTGGTATCGTAAGGATCAACAATGTTTGGATTGGTAGTGGTTGCTGGTGAGCCAGCCAGATGGTTTTTCAGCTGGTATTCCTTGATTGGCTCAATCATGGCAACATCTTCATCAGCTCTGTTCTTGATAACTTTCAAATCTTCAATAGTGATATCAGGAATGATACCAACGTTCTGAATCACACGGCCTGATGGCGTGTGATACAAGCGCTGTTGTTAATTTAAGCGCGTGGGTTTTATCCAGCGGAATAACAGTCTGGACTGAGCCTTTACCAAAGCTGGTTGTTCCCACAATGATTGCCCGATGATAATCCTGCAATGCACCAGCGACAATTTCAGATGCGGAAGCAGAGCCATTATTAACAAGTATAACCATGGGCGCGCCATTCAAAATATCAGTTCCGGTTGGCGGTTGCACTGTATTGCGCTTCTGGCAATCGGCCTTCGGTATAAACGATCACATCTTTAAATTTGTTATGAAGTTTCTTGGGATCAAGAAAGTTATTTACAACCTGCACAGCTGATTCCAGCAAGCCGCCTGGATTGTTGCGCAAGTCCAGAATAAGCCCATTCAAGTGGCCGCCTGATTGTGCTTTTAACGCTAAAATAGCGTCATGCATCAATTGTGCGGTTGGATCCTGGAATTGGGTAATGCGAACATAACCAAAGTTATCATCCAGCAATTTTGATTTCACGCTGGCGATATGAATAATTTCGCGAGTCAGTTTGAAAGTAAGCGGTGTTTTTTCACCTTTGCGTAAAACAGTGAGTATAACTTGTGAGCCTGCTTTGCCGCGCATTTTATCGACGGCGTCTTGTAATGACATTTCGCTGACAAGCTTGCCATCAATCGCGACAATATAGTCGCCAGCTTTGATGCCTGCTTTTGCCGCTGGTGTATCATCCATAGGCGAGACAATTTTGAGAATGCCGTATTCTGGCGTCACTTCAATGCCAACGCCGCCGAATTCACCGCTAGTAGTCATCAACAGGGTTTTATAAGCGTCGCCATCAAGATATTCTGAATGTGGATCCAGTCCTGCAACCATGCCGCGAATGGCATTATCCAGCAGAGATTTATCTCCTATTGGTTGCACATAAAAATCTTTGATCAGGACGATAGTATTGGTAAAGCGATTGATGTCTTCATCATTGACCGCTGCTGCTCCCTGACCTTTAACGGGCGAAGGGGTGGCTGTATTGGTTATCTTCAGTAGCGGGAGCGTTAGGCATCAAATCCGTTAACTTGGATTTTTCCTTTGTTACTGCTGTGCCTGAGAATTAAAAGTGCCAAGATTAAAAATACGGCTGAAAAAGCTACTGCGAGACGCAACGTACGTATATTCATGTGGGAGAATTCCATACTGTCGTTACCCTAAGTATAGCACTTCGCGAAATCTTTATACTAATTTCAGCAATGTTTTTCCGGTCATTTCTTCTGGTTTGGGTAAATCCAACAAGTAGAGAATAGTTGGAGCGATATCAGATAATTTGCCATCTTTTTTTACTACTGTCGCTTTGCGGCCAACATAAATGAAGGGAACCGGATCACTGGTATGAGCGGTATGTGGTTGATTTGTATGGATAATCAAACATTATTTCCGCATTGCCATGATCAGCGGTAATGATAGTTCACCGCCAACATTTTTCAGCGCGTTGATTATTTTTCCTAAGCATTCATCAATAGTTTCAATCGCTTTGACAGTCGCGTCGAAGTTTCCAGTGTGACCAACCATATCAGGATTGGCGAAATTGCAAATAATGAAATCATATTTGCGCAGATTAATTTCTTGAACCAGTCGCTCGGTTAATTCTGGAGCACTCATTTGTGGTTGCAAATCATAGGTCGCGACTTTGGGCGAGGGAATAAGAACACGGTCTTCGCCTGGATAAGGTTGTTCAATGCCGCCATTAAAGAAAAAAGTCACATGCGCATATTTTTCAGTTTCGGCAATTCTTAACTGTTTTAATACCTAGCTGGCTGATGCATTCAGCCAGAATGTTGTGTAGAGGTTCCGGTGGAAAAGCGACTGGCTAGTTGAAATCGGCTGTCATATTCAGACAAACAGACAAACTCGCCAAGTTGTAGGCCACTGTTGCCCGTTCGAAATCCTTGAAATGTGGGGTCAATCAGGCTTTGAGTGATTTCGCGGGCACGATCAGCGCGAAAGTTCATGAAAATGACAATATCACCATCTTGAATGGTAACAGCGGTGTTTCGCATTCGCATGTAATGGTGGTGGCTTGTACAAATTCATCATTTTCGCCTCGTGCATAAGCAAGTTCTAAGCCTTGCTTTCGCTGTTGGCAGCCTGATAATCGGCTTTGCCCAGGGTGAGTAAATCATAAGCTTTCTGCACGCGGTCCCAGCGTTTGTCTCTATCCATTGCATAATAACGGCCAATGATAGAAGCAATTTGTCCGCATTGCTTTTTGTGCAATGTGCATCTAAGTGCTTCTAATGAGGCCATGGCGCTGCGCGGAGGTGTGTCACGCCCATCAAGAAAAGCATGTACATATACAGATTCGGGAATGTTAGTCTGGCTGCAAGATCAATTAACGCATGAATATGTTTTTCATGACTGTGAACACCGCCTGGAGATAAGAAGATCCCATAACATGCATCGCTTTGTTAGATTGTTGCTTCGCTTGTGATAGCGCATCTTAATATATCGGTTTTCAAAAAATTCGCCATTTTCTATAGCGAGATCAATTCTGGTCAGATCTTGATAAACAATACGTCCAGCGCCCATGTTCAGATGGCCGACTTCGGAATTGCCCATTTGCCCGTCCGGCAAACCTACACATGAACCTGAGCCGGAAATTTGCGTAAACGTGTAGTCGCTTATCAAGCTTGTCCCAATACAGGTTTGTGAGCAGCGGCTATCGCGTTAGCGGTTTTGTCTTCGCGATAACCCCAGCCATCGAGGATAATCAAAGCTAGTGGACGGTGCGGAATGTTATTCATTGCAGTTAATTCATTTTAAAGTTAGGGCATTATACGGCACTTGTTTAAACTTAAGCAATTCAGCCAGCCATTTCACTAAGCTTCCATTAAGGTTTTTACTTTTGCAAAAGTCACATTCCAGTTTTGTTTTAATAATTGTTATCTGTGGCAGCTAAAGCTACACTAACAAGATATTAGCTTGCGCTGGGGTGTTAAATGAATAATAAATCACAACAGGGATCACGATTGTCAGCCCACATCAAAGTGCTGTTTGGCATTATTGCATGTGGCAGTTCTGTTTGTCTGGCTAGTTCATCTGACATTCAGGATCCGTACGAAAAATTCAATCGCCCAATGTTTGCTTTTAATGAAAAGCTGGATAAGTATCTGCTTAAGCCGGTGGCGACTTTGTATAACGCCATCATGCCCAGGCCGTTAAATGAAGGCATTCATAATGCTTTTAAAAATCTTGGTGAATTGCCAACGATTGCTAACGATATTTTACAATTACATTTTTATCAGATGGCAAATGACTCCTGGCGGTTTGTAATTAATACCACAGTAGGCATTGGTGGTTTGTTTGATGTCGCTACGCGAATTAATTTGCCCTATTATTCCAATGACTTTGGTTTGACCTTGGCGGCGTGGGGATATGAAAATTCAAACTATTTAGTGCTGCCATTTTGGGGGCCAAGCACTATTCGTGATGGCATCAGCATACCTGTTGATTACTACGGTTTCTCCATTTACCCATACATAGAACCTGATTCTGTGCAGTGGGGTGTTTATGGTCTGAGCATCATTGATAGGCGTGCAAATATATTGCAGTACCAGCCTATATTTGAAGAAGCGGCAATTAATAGATATGCATTCTTGCGCAGTGCTTATATGCAGCGCAGACATGGTCAAATTGAAGCCAATCAGAATTTAGGTGTTGGCGTACGGTACCGAGCAAATGCTGGATCAGATACAGATAATAACAATAATAATTCGACTGGAAAATTAACTTCAGAACAGCAAAAAAGTTAATAAATAGAGCTAGATACGTTCTATGGCTCTAGTCGACAATGTTTGTGGGTTCATGTGCTATGCTTATAAGAGTAGTAAAAGAAACAACGCTCGACACATCTTGCCAGGTAGGTGTCATCATGAGTGACTTTAGAATATTGACAGTAACAACGGGGGGAACGCTCCGGGACATAGCCAAGCAGGCTGCTGCTCTGGCGACAGGGTTACAAAACGCGGCCCCTGGAGATAAAACTGGCACACCTAATAATTCTGTTGCTTATCTTTTCGCTGTATCCGAAACCTTGGCTAAAAGCGCGGATTTGTGCGAACAGCTGGCAGCTACAGAAACAAATGTCCTAAAGCCAGGCCAGAGTATCTGATTTATACCCATATGACGATTTACCCGACACAAACCCAAACTGGCTTCAGAGATATTATCGCGCGGCTCAGTTTCGGTTATGATAGTGGTTTATGGCCCGATCTTCTTTTGGATTAAAACATGGCAAATGAAACAAAAGAGCAAAGAGATAAGCTCCTGCAGCTTGTTAAAGAAGCGGTCGGCCATGACAATGAGCTACGTGAAAAACACGGCATTGGTGAAAAATTCCGCTTTATCCGTGACCGCTTGAGCGCCTTGCTCTCGCATGTAAATGAAAATTTAACCGAAATCCAAAGTGCCACGGAAAAGAAAGAAACACAGCTCGCTGAAGATGAAGTATTGGCTTATATCTATTTGTTCAATGCTCATGGTCTGGTGGTGCAGACCTGGAACAGAATGGTGTCTGAATCTGTCCTTTATGAATACAGTGTGAACCGGCCAATTTATATGGAAAAAACGCCATGTGGAAGCCAATATCAGAGGCAAGCAGAATAAAGCGCAGCATGGCTTTATAACTATCGTAATTAAAAAAGCAGATATCTTGCCTGTTCCCGCAGGTACAGAACCGGCAAAAGATGTGATTGGAAATCCTGTCTATAAAGTCAAAGAAGGTTCACTACGATTTAACACGTCTGGTTTCGTTCACTCACCAGGAGCATGAGTATATTTTGAATGCGCAAGGTGAGTTGGTTAGAAAGCCAGCAGGATTAACGGCTTTTCTTTGGTCCCCAGGTGGTTTCTCGCTTTTTCCGCCAGCGTTTCTTTATGATCAGCTTCTTTCGTTTGGGCGATTTTGGTATTGTGTTGGGTAGCTTTTACGATAGGCGCGCTAGTGCCTAGCCAGGTTTTGAATTGGTTAAATACTGAACCTTGATATTTCAATTTGCCAGCGATTTGCGTATCTAGACATGGGCGCATCCATTCTGATAGCGCCTTCTCTGGCTTTTTGTTCTTCGCCGCCAAAAACAGTCGTAGCTGCAGTGCGTTTGGCTTTGTCTGTGGAATCCAGAAATGAACGCTGCTTAATATAAGTATCGCGGTGGTTTTTTTCCGCCGAAGCAATCTTATCTTTCTTTTCTACGATTTTTTGATTGTGATTCAGATTCTTCTTCGCGTTCTTCAAAGTATTCTTCTTCAGATTCTTTACGCTGCTGTTTGTTATCTGATTCAACTTTTACCTTGGCTTTATTATCAATGGTCTTTTGTGTGGTGCTTCTGGTGCTGTCGTCAGATTCTTTTTTTTCTTCCTGTTTGTCCAGACCAGCTTGCCGACAAGTAGAGCAAACATTGCCATAGGTCGTCCCTTGCGCGCCAGAAAGTTGCAGAAAAGCAGCTAACGGTTTCGTCAGGCCACAAATGGAACATGTTTTTGTTAATGGAGTAATGGGTTTTTCCATGAACGCTAATCTCGTTAGTCTCTAATAGTCATATTTTAGCAAACAATAATATATCATATTAATTATATCAGTTTATCAAATGAGCAATGTTTTTGAAGGAAATTCATACGTTTGATGTCTCAATCGCCTGTAGGAAAACCCCCTCCTGCTCTTGAATAATCAATAAACTAGCTTGCTTGTGGATATTATATTCGCTATCCTCTTGTGTTTTCCTGATCCAACCGTCCAGGGATATTGATTGGATTGTGGTCAGGGGGTGAATCAGGGCCTGTCTTCAATTACTCTGCCCTGGTAAAAAAAGGTGTGAAATGAATATGTTAGTAACAGTTAATAATTTAATTTTTTCTGCATTTAGCAGTAGGCAAGGTAATTTATGACAGGCTCTGTATTGTGTTATAGCCTCGATAAGAGGATGGACTTAATAGATTTAAGATTAAATGGGAGAATAAAAATATGACAAAAGGACCATCGTTGCAAGATCCGTTCTTGAATTCTTTGCGGAAGGAAAAGATTCCTGTATCCATTTACCTGGTAAATGGTATTAAACTTCAAGGTGTGATCGAATCATTTGACCAGTTTGTTGTGCTGTTGAAAAACACAGTTAGTCAGATGGTATACAAGCATGCTATCTCAACGATAGTACCTGCTAGAAATGTATCATCACCATTCGAATATAATAATAATGGTTACAATAACGGCAGCCCTGGTAATAAAGCCGTTGGCACAGGCGGTAAGCCAGGTACTACACACGAATAAAACGTTCTGTGTAGGTGTGCACTATTATTATAAGTTGTATGTAAGGTGAGCGAGGAGAGAGAAAATTGAACGAACGCCCGAGCGGTGGAGAGCGGGTTTTATTAGTTCATATCAATTTCCCTGCAGGTGAAATGGCAGAAGACCTTGATGAATTCAAGGAACTAGCCATATCTGCGGGCGCAGATATTGTTGATATCATATCGGGCACACGGCGTGTGCCCGAATCCAAGTATTTTGTTGGGTCTGGCAAAGCGGAAGAAATACGTGACGCTGTCCTTGCTCATAAAGCACAATTAGTTATCTTCAACCATAATCTGACACCAGCCCAGGAACGAAATCTAGAGCGGTTAATTAACTGCCGCGTGTTAGATCGTACCGGACTTATCCTTGATATTTTTGCGCAACGAGCTCGTAGTTTCGAAGGTAAACTGCAGGTGGAGTTGGCTGTGCTCAAACATTTGTCAACCCGATTAGTGCGGGGGTGGACTCACCTTGAGCGTCAACGTGGTGGTATTGGTCTGCGTGGTGGCCCTGGTGAAACCCAGCTGGAAGTTGATAGACGTCTTATTCGAGCACGCATAAAAGTAATCACCGAGCGACTGACAAAAATACGCAAGCAACGCGAGCAAGGGCGGCGATCACGTCGCAAAGCTGTTGTGCCTACAGTCGCGTTGGTTGGATATACAAACGCAGGTAAATCGACTCTGTTCAATAGACTCACTGGCGCGGAAGTGTATGTTGCTAACCAGTTGTTCGCTACCCTGGATCCAACCTTACGCCGAGTCGATTTTCCTGAGATGGGGCCAGTCATTCTTGCTGATACAGTCGGTTTTATTCGCCATCTTCCGCACGATCTTGTCGAAGCGTTTCATGCCACGCTGGAAGAAGTCAGTCAGGCGGAGTTGCTCATCCATGTCGTGGATGCAAGCGATGTAGACCGTGATTTACATATAGAACAAGTAGATGCTGTATTGACATCCATCGAAGCGCAAAATGTCCCACGCTTGATGGTCTATAACAAGATAGATTTGAATGAAAATGTGCTTCCAAAAATAGACCGGGATGATACTGGCAGTATTAGGCGTGTGTTAATTTCTGCGACCAAAGATCTGGGCATCGCAGAGCTCATCGCAGCTATAGGCGAAATGCTAGGTAAAGAAATGATTAGTGGCGAAATTGTCCTGGCGCCCAGGCAGGCGAAATTGCGCGCTGATTTGTATGCGCGGTCTGCAGTTATCTCCGAAGAAGTTGATGAAGAAGGCAATATTCACCTGCAGGTGCGGTTGCCCAGGCAGGAATTCGAAAGCCTGCGCTAGCTTCAGCGGTATAAGTGCAATTTATGCTCGCGCAGGGTATTATACTCATCTCAAACGATATGAAATAAAGCGCTGTCAGTCCGTTTATTCGAACTAGAGGGTAGGTTATATGATGTGGCCGGTTTTCATCACTGCGTTGGGGTTGTTGTTCGTTTTTGAAGGAATTTTACCGTCTTTGTCGCCACGCGCCTGGCGTAGATTGATGCAGCAAATGTTTATTCAAAGCGACCGAGTGTTACATATTATTGGACTTGTGAGCATGCTGATCGGACTGGCTCTGGTTACTATCGCACGCGATCTTTACTGAAATTGAAATTAAAGAGAATTCATCACATGAGTAAAAGCGGTAAGAGTGTCATTATTTTAGGTAGTCAATGGGGAGATGAAGGCAAGGGTAAGATCGTCGATATGCTGATGGAGCAGGCTTCCGTGGCAGTACGTTTTCAAGGCGGCCATAATGCTGGCCATACGCTGATGATCGATGGTCAAAAAACCATTTTGCGCCTGATTCCATCTGGTATTTTGCATGCACATGTGCAATGTCTCATTGGTAATGGTGTTGTGTTTATCACCGACCGCATTACTTGAAGAAATTGAAGAATTAGAACGTCGTGGTGTACCAGTAACAGAGCGTTTGCGCATTAGCGATGCTTGTATATTGATCTTGCCTTACCACGTTGCGTTAGATCGCGCACGCGAACAAGCAAAAGGCGATGCAAAAATTGGTACAACTGGCCGCGGTATCGGTCCTGCATATGAAGATAAAGTCGCACGTCGCGCCATTCGTTTTGGCGATTTATTTAATGAAAAACGCTTGCGTGAAAAACTGGAAGAAGTACTTGAATTATCATAATTTTGTTTTACAGAATTATCATAACCATGAACCAATCGAATCCAGTCAATTGTTAGAAAATCTGCGCTTGATGATTCCACGTTTGGAACCTATGCGCGCTGATGTTTCCGCATTGCTTGACTGAATATCGCGAGCAAGGCAAAAATATCATGTTTGAAGGTGCGCAAGGCACTATGCTTGACGTTGACCATGGTACTTATCCTTACGTGACTTCCTCGAATACGGTTGCAGGTGCTGCATGTGTTGGCAGCAGGTTTTGGTCCGCGTCATTTTAATTATATTCTCGGTATCACCAAGGCTTATACCACACGTGTAGGTTCTGGCCCTTTCCCAACGGAATTACATGATGAAGTTGGCAAGCATTTATCAACCGTAGGTAATGAATTTGGTTCAGTGACCGGTCGTCCACGTCGTTGCGGTTGGTTAGATATGGTTGCATTGCGCCGCTCTATTCAGATTAAATAGTTTTTCTGGTTTATGTATCACTAAGCTGGATGTGTTGGATGGCTTGAAGCACGGTTAAAATTTGCACAGGCTATCGTATTGCATGGCAAAGAATGACACGTATCCACCAATTGATACTGAAGTGTTTGCGACAATGTGAACCAATCTATGAAGAATTCCCAGGTTGGACTGAATCAACTGCAGGAGTTAGAAACTTTAATGAATTGCCAGAAAATGCGCAAAAATATCTTTTACAAATTGAAGAATTGGCTGGCGTTCCTATCGATATTATTTCAACGGGATCTGACAGAAAAGATACGATTGTGTTGCGTCATCCGTTTGAATACGTAGAGATAGATCCATTCATTGCCGAGGAGAGGACTTGAACCTCCACGGGGTTTCCCCCACAGGCATCTGAAACCTGCGTGTCTACCAATTCCACCACCCCGGCATTAGCGGACGCATCGATTGATGCGTCCAGTGGAGAGCGAACTTTATACTCGCATTAGATTTAATGTCAATATAATAAAACAGCTAAAATAGCTTTTTGCCCTATCTCTGCATTCGCTTTAGCCAGACCTTAAGATAACCTTAAGCGTCCTATGCTATATCTAAAGTTTACGGAAATCACAAGTATTCTAAAGGAGAAGCCCCCATGTTTAGCTGGTTCAAACAAAATTCAGAATCGGCGGTTATCGCAACAAAAAAACCTGCCGTTAAATCTACCGTCAAACCCCCAGTCAAAAAAGCCGCATCATGGAAGCCAGTTGATACGGAAACTAGATATGCGGATGTCGAAGGCAGATATCAGCGCGTTACCCAAGGATTGACGGGAAGCAAAAAAGGTTTGGATGACTATCCTACCGATCCAGGCACAGGTGATACCACTACTCCCGATCCTCAGCAGGGATCAACAGGTACCATCGATTTACCTGTGATTAATAGCGATCCAACATCTAATGATCAAGTTGCAGACGAGCTTGGCAAGTTTCAGCGCAGATTAACGGTTAAAGTTTTTACATTAGAAAAAATATTAGAAGATTTGGAACAGAAAAAATTAGATTTAATGGCAGGTGTGCAAGGTGACGCCGCAAAATACGACCTCGAACATGAATGCCCTAATGCAAAATTAAAAAAACTGTCGGCAAAAATTTTTCATGTCATTAAAGAATGTATCGAACCCGCAGAAGAAGAAGTAGAAGATTTGTTAAATGAAATTCGCCCGCATCTTTATGAATTATCCGCACATGTTGCAGCGCTTTGTGATGTATTAAATGAGCCGCTAGACAAAGTCGATGCTGGCCATCATAAAACTGATGAAGAAAAACGCAAAGTAGCGCTGGAAATTTGCGATAGCTGCATCGAATTAGGAACAGAATTGAAAGATTTTCTGAGTCATGTACTTTCCGAGCTTGATATGTGTCTGCAAAGTGAAAAAATTGGCGAAATCGCTTTGAATCTGGTTGTGCAATTTGCAATCTTTCTGGCGACAAGTAAAACACTCGGTTTTAACCTCACTTTTACTCAGCCTTATCGTAACTCATTGAATGAAAGAATTGAGAAAGAAAAAATCGAAATTGAAATCTTTGAAACCGATGGTACTGGCACACTGAAAAGAGCACTTAAAACAATCGAGCAGCTGAATGCAGGGTTACAATCCCAGCAGACAGCAAAAGCGTCTGAATCTGGTATGTTTGCTGCCAAAAAAGATCCTGCTCAAGTCGATGCTGTTGTTCCTGCTCCGGAAGCATTAGCGCCACGCGCTACTGTTTAGGATTATTCGTTTTGGTGGATTACGGCAAAAGGCGCTTAATCCACCCTACTGCTTCGTTTATGCTCGGTGATAATTAGTACGGTAGGGTGGATTAGGCGTTTTTTGCCGTAATCCACCATCTACATCCTTCCTCTGCTGTCATCCCGCCAGTTTTTTTGTATAGTAACAAAACGGAGGATTATCGCGCGTGAACAAAACACAATCTAAATTAGAAACCCCGCCTGCATTTGGTATGCGTGGCGTTGGTCCGCAGATCGCGAAACATTTAGCGCGATTGGAAATTTTTTCACCGCAGGATTTATTATTTCATCTTCCCATGCGTTATCAAGACCGCACGCGAGTTCAAGCGATTCGTGCCGCAGCAATTGATAAAGAAGCGGTCATTGAGGGTGTTATTACTGCTGTTTCCACTCCTCCGCGCGGCAGAACCAAATTATTATGTGAATTGAGAGACGATACTGGCGTCATTCAATTGCGCTTTTTTCATGCGATGACGTTTCATGCCCATATTCTGAAAGCTGGTACGCGTTTGCGCTGTTATGGCGAAGTCCGTTTCGGCCCACTAGGGCGTGAAATGGTACATCCTGAATATCAAGCCATTTTTGCGGATAGTGAAATTCCATTAGAAAATTCTCTTACGCCTGTGTATCCAGCGACTGAAGGTTTGAGCCAGAACATGATGCGTAAACTGACTAGCAATGCGCTGGCGACAACATCGTATATGAATGCTTTGGCTGAATTGTTGCCGGCATCACTATTACAAAATTTATCTTTGCCATCTTTTAAAGAAGCACTGCAGTTTGTGCATAGGCCACCCAGTGAAGTATCACTGGAACAATTAATGGGAAATAAAACCGCAGCGCAAAAGCGCCTGATTTTTGAAGAATTAATCGCGCACCGTATCAGTTTGTTGAACGTTAAACATAATTTTCAGGCGCATCATGCGCAACAGCTTATTGAGCGTGGCACATTAGTGCCGGAATTCCGTAAACGTTTGTCATTTCAGTTAACTGAAGCGCAAGAGCGTGTGGCACGCGAAATCGCAGCAGATCTTGCGCGTCCACATCCAATGTTGCGTTTAGTGCAAGGTGATGTTGGTTCCGGTAAAACAGTTGTTGCAGCGATCGCGATGTTACAAGCTGTGGAAAATAATTTTCAGGCGGCGATGATGGCGCCAACAGAATTACTGGCGGAACAACATTATCGTGTTTTCAAGCGCTGGCTCGAACCTATGGGTATCAATGTGGTTTATCTGTCAGGATCAGTGAAAACAGCAGAACGCAAAATAATTTTAGCTGCTATTGGGAATGGTGAAGCGCAAATTATTTTGGGAACACATGCATTGTTTCAAGAGGAAGTGATTTTTTCCCGCTTGGCTCTGGTGCTGGTTGATGAGCAGCATCGTTTTGGTGTGCATCAACGTGCATTATTGCGTAAAAAAGGTATGTCCGCCGAATGTTATCCGCATCAGTTGGTGTTAACGGCAACACCAATACCACGCACGCTGGCCATGAGTTTTTATGCCGATCTCGATTGTTCCATCATCGATCAATTACCGCCAGGACGAACACCGGTAGTGACAACGGTGATTGCTAATTCGCGTCGCGATGAAATTATTGCGCGCATACGCGAAGCGTGCCAGCAAGGCCGACAGGCTTATTGGGTGTGCACTTTAATTGAAGAATCAGAAGTGATTGCCTGTCAGGCAGCGACAGTTACGGCAGAGGAATTAAGAAAATGTTTGCCGGGATTAAGAATCGGCTTGCTGCATGGGCGCCTGAATGGCGATGAAAAAGAATCAAACCATGCGTGCATTTCAGCAGGGCGAAATACATTTATTAGTTGCGACAACAGTCATTGAAGTTGGTGTGGATGTACCGAATGCAAGTTTGATGGTAATTGAAAATGCTGAACGTATGGGATTATCGCAATTGCATCAATTGCGTGGGCGCGTTGGGCGTGGCAGTGTCGCCAGTTACTGTGTTTTATTATACCAACATCCTTTGTCTGATATGGCGAAAGAAAGATTGGCTGTCATGCGCGAGACGACGGATGGTTTTAAAATTGCGCAACGTGATCTGGAGTTACGCGGCCCAGGCGAAGTGTTGGGCACGCGACAAACAGGTGAGCTGTCTTTTCATGTGGCAGATTTGTTGCGTGATAATGAATTACTGCCGCAAATACAAGCAGCTGCTGATGTAATTATGCGCGATCACCAGGAATTAGTCGGCCCACTGGTAAAACGTTGGTTGGGGAAAAGCGCAGAATACGGAAAAGTGTGACGGGCGCAGCGTTTATTACTACAATGCAATATTGATTATTAGAATAATAAACGAGGTGTGCATGTTGCGACGTTCGTTAATAGCAGGTGGTTCATTTTTGGTAACTTTTGGTGCGTTTGGTATTCTGAGTTATCGTTATATGCGCAAGCCTACGGCCGCCATAGAAAGCAATCCGCAGACAGATTCAACAGTACAAACCCTTCCCAATGAAGTTCCGCAATTTCCAGCGATTGATGCTGCCGAACACATCAGGATGTATTTTGAACGACATTATGGTGTTTGCAATTTATTGAAAGAAGAAATCAAGCTGCTTGCATTTTTTTTCAACAATAGCTGGTCTACGCCAGAATCAAGCGCACGTATTGCGCAAAATCCAGATGATATGATTGATCCGGAAATTAAACGTGCATTAGCAAGACGGCAATGTCTTGTATTCATTTATTGAAGGAACTACTCGGGGATACGATACTTTTACCCGTGCTCAACCAGACGATGACAAGTTAACATTGGATAGTTTTCAGTTTTTCTCCAAATTGATCAAAAAGGTTAGTACTGGCGAATTCTACTTTTTGTTGCGCGCAAGTTGTTTTCTCGCCAAGTCGGATAAAGCAGAAGCATTATTCAAAAAAAATGTTCCTTATGCGACTGTGCCGGCTGATAGTGAAAAATTTCTTACAGTAACTATTAGTGAATGTCCTTTCATTTACCCTGTATTTAACGAGCTTCCTAAATATTTAAGTAGGCTGATGCAGTTTGTGTATTTGCCGGATACTCACGCCAGACACATGTTGTACACAGAAGGCGGCGACAATATGTTTGTCGAGCTGAGAAAAAAAATTCTTGATAAGACGATGACGAGAGACTTATTTGATCTTTGGTTGTGTCGTTGGATTTTAAATATTGCGGGTTTTCGTGGACATGAAAATCCAGTTGGGTCTGTTTATTTAACTAGAAAAACAGCCAGACATTTGCGCATGCTGATTGCCGAATTAAATATTTTTTATAATTCTCCTAATCATGATGTTATGGCGGGATATCTCCGTCGACGCGGTGAAGAACTAGGGGTAACTAGCAAATATTTAAGCCACCTGGGCGCATTGATGCGCTTGAGTACAAAAAAAGAAGGTGAAACATTGCAGCAATGGTTTGATAGTTTGCCATCTGCACGCAGACGAGTGCTGGAAGAACAATATGCTGCTTCTGTTAAAACAATGACGATGACGCCGACTTATGAACCGGCGGTATTGGATAATTTACTGGCTTTGGGTTGTAGTATTGCCGAAGTGGTTGATATTTATTCAGCCATTAGAAGCAAAGCGTTTGCGCAACACAATCAAGAAGTGCCATTAAGTTTTCGTGAAGCTGCACGAAAAGAAAATCTGTCTCCGTTAATAGAAGCGTATAGAGCAAATCATGCGCTTGAGTTAACAATGACTTTTGCGGCCAATGGTTCTTTTGTGCCGAGTTTGGCGCCTAAGCGTACTTTCGCTTGTGCAGTAAGCTAAATAGCGTAATAAACACCGCCCAGTATTGCTGCCCGTTTGGCGCCAGTGACGCTGGGCAAATTACCTGGCTTACGATTTAGTGTCTGGCGTGCCAACCATGCAAATGCCATTGCTTCGACCCAGTCTGGATCAATGCCATATTTTTGCGTTGAATCCACAGTAAAACTGGGTTTGCCTAATTCTCGCAAACGACTCATCAAATAATGATTATGCGCACCGCCACCACAAATGAGAATTTCACCATGCGGCAGTGATTGATTGACAGCAGCGATAATACTGCGCGCAGTTAATTCAGCTAAAGTAGCTTGCACATCAACCGGCGTAATTTTTTTATTCACTTTCTGTAAATGTTTTTGTAACCAGGGAAGATTGAAATGTTCGCGGCCGGTACTCTTAGGTGGTGATAATTTAAAAAAATCATCCGCGAGTAAGTGTTCGAGTAATTCTACGTGTACTGTTCCTTGTGCCCCCCACTGACCACCTTGATCATGGTTTTCTTTCTGGTGAGTATTAATCCATGCATCCATCAGTACATTACCCGGGCCGGTATCAAAGCCGATAACAGGTCCTTCATATGCGTGTGGCATCAAGGTGATGTTGGCAATGCCGCCAATATTAGCGATGACACGATTAGTCTGTGATGAAGAAAGCATATGTTGATGGAAAGCTGGCACTAGCGGTGCGCCTTGACCATCCAGCGCGACATCTTTGCGCCGAAAATCTGCGACCGTCGTAATGCCTGTTTCAGCGGCGATGGTATTGGGATCACCGATTTGCATAGTAAAGCGATGAGGTTGATGGGGATAATGGCGCACAGTTTGTCCATGGCTGCCTATGGCTTTAACATCATCAGAAGAAAATGATTGTGATCTGCAGTAACTCATTGACGGCGCGGGCAAATTCCCGACCAAGAATCACATCCAACTCGCCCAGGCGCTGGATTTCATTTTCGCCCTGCTGGCATAAAGCCAATATCTGAGCACGAAGTGACTGCGAATAAGGTGTATAGTGGGTCGCCACCACAGCAGGTTGCTGCTGGCTGAAATCGACCAGGGCAGCGTCTATACCATCGGCACTCGTTCCAGACATTAATCCTATATAAAAGTCGCTCATTTCCTATTCCTCTTTCTTATTTCTCTGTCGCTAAACTACATATCTTCTGGCTATTGTGCCATAATTTGCCGTCAGAAATTTAGTGTATTTTATAAACTCCGGAGATAGCGTAATGACAACAATAGATGAGGCACTGGCTATTATTCGGCGGGGTACAGAAGAAATCCTTGTCGAAGAAGAATTAATTGAAAAATTAAAAAGCGGGCGCCCTCTGCGAGTGAAAGCAGGTTTTGACCCTACTGCGCCGGATTTACATCTGGGCCATACCGTTCTTTTGAATAAAATGCGCCAGCTGCAAGACTTGGGCCATGAAATCCAGTTTTTGATTGGTGATTTCACCGGCATGATTGGCGATCCTTCTGGTAAAAATGAAACCAGACCGCCACTGACACGTGAACAAGTAAATGAAAATGCGCTGACCTATCAGAAGCAGGTTTATAAAGTCCTGGATCCGAAAAAAACCAAAATCATGTTCAACTCCGAATGGGGTGACAAACTTTCCGCAGTGGATTTGATCAAGCTGGCGTCTACTCATACGGTTGCGCGCATGCTGGAACGAGATGATTTTCATAAACGTTTCACGACGAATCAGCCAATCGCTATTCATGAATTTTTATATCCATTGCTGCAGGGTTATGACTCAGTAGCAATGCAGGCTGATATTGAGCTGGGTGGTACCGACCAGAAATTTAATCTCTTGATGGGGCGTGAATTACAGAAACATGTAGGCCAGAAGCCGCAAGTGATTATTACCTTACCATTGCTGCCAGGTTTAGACGGCATCAAGAAAATGTCTAAGTCATTAGGCAATTATATTGGCATTGACGAATCGGCCGATGAAATATTCGGTAAAGTAATGTCTATTTCAGATGAAACCATGTGGTTGTGGTTTGAGCTGGTTAGTTTCCGCACTATCGATGATATTAAAAAGCTGCGTGATGATGTGAATAACGGCTTGAATCCACGCGATGTGAAATTCTTGTTGGGAGAAGAGCTGGCAGCGCGTTTCCATAATCCGGAAGCAGCAAAACAGGCGCGCGAGAATTTTGTTTCCCGTTTTCAGAAAGGGCTAATGCCAGAAGATATGGAACTTGTCTGTCTACAAGATGATACCAGTACGTTAACAAGCGTCCTGCAAGCGGTGAAGTTTGCTGAAAGTGCTTCAGCGGCAAATCGTTTGATTGAGCAAGGCGGTGTTAAGGTTGATGGTGAAAAAGTCCAAGACAGACATTACAAATTTGCAGCGGATAAAGAATTTGTCGTGCAAGCTGGTAAACGTCGTTTTGTAAAAGTGTTAATTAAAGCATCTGTAAAATGAACCGAGGGCGCCTCGTCCGTTGCGAGCGCTTTTCGCGAAGCAATCCATAACGTTAGCTAGTTAAAAACTGGATTGCTTCACGAAAAGCGCTCGCAACGACAGGTACTTCAATTTTATATTCCACCCACAAGGAATTTTTATGGACAAATATTCCCCACGCCAAGGATTATTTCTTTTCGGCGCATTACTTTTCAGTCAACTAGCTTCGCTTCACCACTTACTAAGCAATTGTACGTCTCTGCCGACGGCGGAATCTTCGAAGGAAAATTTAATTCCCGTTATAACGACCTCACCGATGTCATCCCGCAAAATGTTGCGCAACAAGTACAACAATATGGCTACACTGGTGGCGTTGGTCTTGGCTATATCAAAACTAATATGTAACCAATTTCTCGCTGGCGCTGAATTCGACGCGCAATTTAATTCCCATCAAGCAAACTTCGCTAGTGGCTCAGCGACCACTGCATTTTCAGATAATTTACAAATCAGACAAAATTTTGATCTAACTTTTGTACCAGGTGTTTTAGTCACAGATGCAACAGCATTATATGCAAAGCTTGGTGTGACATACGGACAAATTAAAAGCCAGTTATCATCACCAACTGGTTTCACGCCAACCTACATTAGTCTAAATAACTCGCAATACAATTGGGGTGGCACGCTTACCCTTGGCGTAAAACATTATTTCTCTGAATATGGCGCTGTGTTTGCTGAATATGGCTATCATGATTTCGGCACAGTTGATTTCGCTAATTTCCCGAACTTTACCGCAACTTACAGTCACAGTGAGCGTGTTTATTCGCAAGCTGTTCTGGCTGGTATTTCTTATTACTTTTTTTAAAGTAGATAGCGCGTAACAGGAGATTAGCATGAAGAAAATTATTTTCGGCATGAGTATGCTCATGTTTGCATCAGTCGCATGGGGCGAAACGCATTATTTCACGTCTACATCTGAAGTGATTATTCCGGATTCCAGCATTGTTCATCCGGGAGAAACTGGATTGCAAGCACATACTGATTTAATTATTACCAAACCTTTAGGCCCGCATGCGAGCGATCATCCGCGGGGTGAAACACCCGCTTCTATGGGTTGTATTTATGGTTTAACGGCACAAGTACCAGGTTGTCCTATTCATGGTACTACCGCATTACCTAATACAGGCTGGGGTGCAATCGCATTAGTAGATGCTTATTACAATGGCGATGCTGAACATGACCTGGGTGTTTTTTCTACCGAATTTAAATTGCCGTCATGTACGACGGCGAATGGCTGCTTTCATCAAGTGTATGCCGCGGGCACGCAGCCACCAGATGGTTGGCAAGATGAACAAGTCTTGGATATAGAATGGGCGCATGCGATGGCTCCCTAATGCCAAAATTTATTTGGTGGAAGCAGCCTCAGGGTCGTTGACTGATTTGATGCAGGCAGAAAATGTCGCGAGTGAGTTAGTCCGTGCGGCGGGAGGCGGTGTTATTTCTAATAGCTGGAGCTACCCGGAATTCGCAGGTGAAACTGTTTATGATGTGAACTTCCAAACACCCGGCATTGTTTATGTAGCAAGTAGTGGCGATTATTCTGCCCCCGCGCGCTATCCATCCAGTTCTCCGTTTATTGTTTCTGCTGGCGGCACCTCACTTGTGCGTGACGCAAATGGTAATTTTGTGGACGAAACAGCCTGGAGTACAGTTGCAAGTCCGCAACCAGGTAGTAAATCTGGTGGTAGTGGTGGCCCAAGTTTGTATGAACCAAGACCCGCTTATCAGAATTTTGTACAGAAAGTGGTTGGCAATGTTCGCGGTACACCCGATATCGCATTTGAAGCTGATCCAAAAAGCGGCGTTTCTGTCTATTCCACATATCATGGTGGCTGGTTGGTCGATGGCGGCACTAGTGTTTCATCACCATCACTGGCGGGAATTATTAATTCCGCAGGTCATAAAGCGACATCAACACAGGATGAGTTGAGTTTTATTTATCGTAACGCGGTCAAAAACTTTTATTGGCATGACATTATTTCAGGCAATAACGGATTTCCCCGCGCTCGCTGGATATGACTTTACGACTGGATTAGGTAGCCCGCATACGTATCAGGGCAAATAATTTTTAGATTTTTTGGATGCTTCTCCCGTTGTGGGAGAGGCTGCATACCGCAAAAAATCCGCGCAAAAACAGCATATTTCAATCAAAAAAGATAATTATTAAACAAGCGGCTATACGAAATTCAAAAAAGTTAAATAATTTTAAAAATAATTGAAATTTAGTGTTGACGTCAGAAATTGCTCGTGTAGAATGCGCCTCTCAAGTGAAGCAACGAAACGAAAGAAAACGAAAGCAAAACGCTCTTTAACAAATTGAAAAAGTGATATATGTGCGCGCTTACCTAAGCAATTCATGCGAAGGAGAATTTGCGAGTTACGAAGAAATTCGTAATGAGCATCAAAGTTTTAAAGAAGTGGAGAGTTTGATCATGGCTCAGATTGAACGCTGGCGGCACGCCTAACACATGCAAGTCGAGCGGTAGCATGTTTAGTAGCAATACTAAATGATGACGAGCGGCGGACGGGTGAGGAATACGTAGGAACCTGCCCTCGAGCGGGGGATAACTAAGGGAAACTTTAGCTAATACCGCATAATCTCGAGAGAGCAAAGCTGCCCGCAAGGGTGGCACTCGGGGAGGGGCCTGCGTCCGATTAGTTAGTTGGTGAGGTAATGGCTCACCAAGACAATGATCGGTAACTGGTCTGAGAGGACGACCAGTCACACTGGGACTGAGACACGGCCCAGACTCCTACGGGAGGCAGCAGTGGGGAATATTGGACAATGGGGGCAACCCTGATCCAGCGATGCCGCGTGAGTGAAGAAGGCCTTCGGGTCGTAAAGCTCTTTAGGCCGGGAAGAAGTGTACGGTATGAATAAGATCTGTACTTTGACGGTACCGGCAGAATAAGCACCGGCAAACTCTGTGCCAGCAGCCGCGGTAATACAGAGGGTGCGAGCGTTAATCGGATTTACTGGGCGTAAAGGGCGCGTAGGCGGTGAGATGTGTGTGGAGTGAAAGCCCCGGGCTTAACCTGGGAAGTGCTTCGCAAACTATCTGACTGGAATATATGAGAGGGTGGTGGAATTTCCGGTGTAGCGGTGAAATGCGTAGAGATCGGAAGGAACGTCAATGGCGAAGGCAGCCACCTGGCATAATATTGACGCTGAGGCGCGAAAGCGTGGGGAGCGAACAGGATTAGATACCCTGGTAGTCCACGCTGTAAACGATGAGTACTAAAGGTTGGTAGGGGAACCTATCAGTCTTGAAGTTAACACGATAAGTACTCCGCCTGGGAAGTACGGCCGCAAGGTTGAAACTCAAATGAATTGACGGGGGCCCGCACAAGCGGTGGAGCATGTGGTTTAATTCGATGCAACGCGAAGAACCTTACCTACCCTTGACATCCTGCGAATCCCGATGAGAGTTGGGAGTGCCGAAAGGAGCGCAGAGACAGGTGCTGCATGGCTGTCGTCAGCTCGTGTTGTGAGATGTTGGGTTAAGTCCCGTAACGAGCGCAACCCTTGTCCTTAGTTGCCAGCATTAAGTTGGGGACTCTAAGGAGACTGCCGGTGAGGAACCGGAGGAAGGCGGGGACGACGTCAAGTCATCATGGCCTTTATGGGTAGGGCTACACACGTGCTACAATGGGGCGTACAGAGGGTAGCCAACCAGCGATGGGGAGCCAATCTCTTAAAGCGTCTCGTAGTCCGGATTGGAGTCTGCAACTCGACTCCATGAAGTTGGAATCGCTAGTAATCGCGGATCAGCAACGCCGCGGTGAATACGTTCCCGGGCCTTGTACACACCGCCCGTCACGTCATGGGAGTGGATGGTACCAGAAGCGCGTAGTCTAACCGCAAGGGAGACGCCTGCCACGGTATGATTCATGACTGGGACGAAGTCGTAACAAGGTAGCCGTAGGGGAACCTGTGGCTGGATCACCTCCTTACTATGTTATGACGAAAGTCTGCAGTGCAGATGAATAGTCACAAGTCTGACGCAAGTTGGACAAGTAATAGATCGTATGACTTAGAGAAGTAGGCGCGCACATAAATCACTTTTGAAATTTGTCGAAGAAAACAATTTGTTGTTTCGAGATGGGCAAAAACCCTGAAGTCGAGGGGGCCTGTAGCTCAGTTGGTTAGAGCACACGCTTGATAAGCGTGGGGTCGGTGGTTCAAGTCCACCCAGGCCCACCAACGAAAGGATGCGGGAAGGAAATGAACGGGGCCATAGCTCAGCTGGGAGAGCACCTGCTTTGCAAGCAGGGGGTCGTCGGTTCGATCCCGACTGGCTCCAGAGTATAAAAGAGAGTCAGAGTGAGCGGTAAGAAAGCGGTGAAAGTAGAAAAAGAAGTAGAAAAAAGTGAAAAAAGAAGTAGAAAAGCGAAGGTGAAGCGAGTATAAAGTCAGCCCGAGTGAAGCGAAACGAAGTGCGGAATGAGTGGTAAATAGATGTTAGAAGATAGAATTTTTTAAAGAGTGTTAAGAAAAATATCTTCTAGTCTCTAACGAGATAGAACTGTTCTTTAACAATTTGGTAGTAGTAAATGCGAAGTACACTGAGTAAATTTACTCAATTCAACTTTGAAAGCTGAATGTAACCGCTAAATACTGAGCATAACGCAGACGATGTGTTATGTAGACGATTTGGGGTTATATGGTCAAGAAATTAAGCGCACATGGTGAATGCCTTGGCAGTAAGAGGCGACGAAAGACGTGGCAGCCTGCGAAAAGCCCCGGGGAGCTGGCAACAAGCTTTGATCCGAGGATATCTGAATGGGGAAACCCAATACGAGAGATCGTATTATCCTGATCTGAATACATAGGGTCAGAGAAGCAAACGTAGGGAACTGAAACATCTAAGTACCTATAGGAAAAGAAATCAACCGAGATTTCCCGAGTAGTGGCGAGCGAAAGGGAAGGAGCCTGAATGTGGAAAGCAAGACGATCTAATCGAATGGTTTGGAAAAGCCAGATATAAAGGGTGATATCCCCGTAGATGAAAGGTCGTCGAAGTGTAAACATTCGAAAAGTAGAACGGGACACGTGAAATCCTGTTTGAAGATGGGGGGACCATCCTCCAAGGCTAAATACTCCTTACTGACCGATAGTGAACAAGTACCGTGAGGGAAAGGCGAAAAGAACCCCGGAGAGGGGAGTGAAATAGAACCTGAAACCGTGTGCGTACAAGCAGTGGGAGCACGATGAATAGTTGTGTGACTGCGTACCTTTTGTATAATGGGTCAGCGAGTTAATGGTGTTGGCAAGCTTAACCGAATAGGGGAGGCGAAGGGAAACCGAGTCCGAAATGGGCGTTAAGTCGGCATCATTAGACCCGAAGCCGGGCGATCTATCCATGACCAGGGTGAAGGAACGGTAACACGTTCTGGAGGCCCGAACTCACTACTGTTGAAAAAGTAGGAGATGAGTTGTGGATAGGAGTGAAAGGCTAAACAAGCTCGGAGATAGCTGGTTCTCCTCGAAAGCTATTTAGGTAGTGCCTTGTGGGGTACATTGCGGGGGTAGAGCACTGTGCAGGCTAGGGGGACGTGATAGTCCTACCAAACCTATGCAAACTCCGAATACCGCGATGCGAGACCACAGGAGACACACGGCGGGTGATAAGGTCCGTCGTGAAGAGGGATACAGCCCAGACCGTCAGCTAAGGTCCCCAAGAGATGGTTAAGTGGAAAACGATGTGAGAAGGCATAGACAGCCAGGAGGTTGGCTTAGAAGCAGCCATCCTTTAAAGAAAGCGTAATAGCTCACTGGTCGAGTCGGCTCGCGCGGAAGATGTAACGGGGCTCAAACCATCCACCGAAGCTACGGATTCATACTTATAGTATGAGTGGTAGAGGAGCGTTCTGTAAGTCTGTGAAGGTGCCTTGAGAAGGGTGCTGGAGATATCAGAAGTGCGAATGCTGACATGAGTAACGATAATGCGAGAGAAAAACTCGCACGCCGAAAGTCCAAGGTTTCCTGCGCGACGGTAATCGACGCAGGGTGAGTCGGCCCCTAAGGTGAGGCAGAGATGCGTAGCTGATGGGAAGCAGGTTAATATTCCTGCACTTGGTGATTGGAGCGAAGGGGGGACGGAGAAGGCTAGGCTAGCAGGGTGTTGGAAGTCCCTGTTTAAGCGTGTAGGCAGATTATTTAGGCAAATCCGGATAATCATATGCTGAGGCGCGATGACGATTGTATGTTTACATACGAGAAGTAGTTGATGCCAAGCTTCCAGGAAAATCCTCTAAGTGTTGAAGATCATTGAACCGTACCGGAAACCGACACAGGTGGACAAGTTGAGAATACTGAGGCGCTTGAGAGAACTCGGGTGAAGGAACTAGGCAAATTGACACCGTAACTTCGGGAGAAGGTGTGCCTCTGTTAGGTGAAGGCCCTTGCGGCTGGAGCTGAAAGAGGTTGCAAAAAATCGGTGGTTGCGACTGTTTATTAAAAACACAGCACTCTGCAAACTCGAAAGAGGAAGTATAGGGTGTGACGCCTGCCCGGTGCTGGAAGGTTAAATGATGGGGTTAGCGCAAGCGAAGCTCTTGATTGAAGCCCCAGTAAACGGCGGCCGTAACTATAACGGTCCTAAGGTAGCGAAATTCCTTGTCGGGTAAGTTCCGACCTGCACGAAAGGCGTAACGATAGCCACACTGTCTCCACCCGAGACTCAGTGAAGTTGAATTTGCTGTGAAGATGCAGTGTACCCGCGGCAAGACGGAAAGACCCCGTGCACCTTTACTATAGCTTTGCACTGGACTTTGAGCGTTTCTGTGTAGGATAGGTGGGAGGCTATGAAGCATACGCGCTAGCGTATGTGGAGCCAACCTTGAAATACCACCCTGAAATGCTTGGGGCTCTAACCTAATCTCGTAATCCGGGATGGGGACAGTGCATGGTGGGTAGTTTGACTGGGGCGGTCTCCTCCTAAAGAGTAACGGAGGAGTACGAAGGTCCACTCAGCGCGGTCGGACATCGCGCAATGCGTATAAGAGCAGAAGTGGGCTTGACTGCGAGACTGACGGGTCGAGCAGGTACGAAAGTAGGTTCTAGTGATCCGGTGGTTCTGTATGGAAGGGCCATCGCTCAACGGATAAAAGGTACGCCGGGGATAACAGGCTGATACCGCCCAAGAGTTCATATCGACGGCGGTGTTTGGCACCTCGATGTCGGCTCATCACATCCTGGGGCTGAAGCCGGTCCCAAGGGTATGGCTGTTCGCCATTTAAAGTGGTACGCGAGCTGGGTTTAGAACGTCGTGAGACAGTTCGGTCCCTATCTGCCGTGGGCGTTTGAGATTTGAGAGGAGTTGCTCCTAGTACGAGAGGACCGGAGTGAACGTACCTCTGGTGTACCGGTTGTCACGCCAGTGGCATTGCCGGGTAGCTAAGTACGGAAGAGATAACCGCTGAAAGCATCTAAGCGGGAAGCTCGCCTCAAGATGAGATCTCACGAGTCGAAAGATTCCTAGAGGCCCGTTGTAGACCACAACGTTGATAGGCTGGGTGTGGAAGTGTAGTAATACACGTAGCTAACCAGTACTAATTGGCCGTGAGACTTGACCATATAACACCCAAGTTGTTTGTAGCTTGGTTACAGTATGAGTTGAGACGTTAAATGAACGAAGTGTAACTAAGAAATTTACTACTACTGAATTATGCCTGGCGACAAGAGCAAGTGTGTACCACCTGATCCCATCCCGAACTCAGAAGTGAAACCATTTAGCGCCAATGATAGTGTGGATTTACCATGCCAAAGTCGGTCATCGCCAGGCGCTTATAAAGAAAAACCCCAGTTGAGTAATCAGCTGGGGTTTTTTGTTTGTAGATAAATAAACAAGGAAGCACGTTATGCAAAGAATGGATAATTACTCTCCGCAAGACATTCGCACTGCGAATCAACTTTTGCAGCAACATGATAGTAATGCCGTGCGGATTGCTATCGAAAATAATCATGAACTAAATGTTTTAAAGTATCTTGTTAGCGAAACAGATGCGCCTTTGATGATGTATGCAGGATTAAATAGTTGGTATGTGGTGTTTCAAGCTATTATTTTTAATCGTGTTGATATACTTAAATTCTTGGTTGATGACATGAAGTTTCCAATCAGAGTGTACCCGGTACCTGAAAAGTATGTAGGAGGCTATCTTAATGCTTTGCAGACTGCTTATGCATACGACCGAAAAGAACTCTTGCCTTATATTGAAAAAATAGATGAATCAAAATGTGACAAAGGCCTACTTTCAAATCGCGTATTCGAATACAAGGGTGAATGTGACGAGAAGAAATCCGAAAACAAGAATAACATTTTAAAATTCTTTAGAAAAATTCCACCTGCGAATCCAAAGCTAGACTCGATAACTGTTATACCAAAACTATAAATCAACAGTTTCTTCGGATCATCGTTATTTGTTTTCAACGCGCAGCATGAATGTTACAGGACCATCATTACATAAATTGACCTGCATATCGGCACCGAATTGACCGGCTGCGATATGTGGGTAATGAATTTTTGCATACTCGACCATGTAGTCGAATAATACTTTGCCTTCGGTTGGCGGCATGCCGGTAGAAAAACCCGGACGAGTGCCTTTTTGTGTTTCCGCAACCAAGGTGAACTGGGAGACAAGCAGCAAGCCCCCTTCCACATTTTTCAAACTCAAATTCATTTTCCCTTCCGTATCTTTGAAGATGCGGTAGTTCATAATTCGATCAAACAGTTTTTCTGCTTCTTTTTGAGTATCTGACTTTTCTATACCGATTAAAGCAAGAATACCCTGGCCAATTTCAGCAATGCGTTCATTATTGACGACGACATTAGCATGACTGACAAGTTGTATAAGGCCGAGCATGGATGAATATCCAAAAATCTTAAGGGGGAAGTATAGTTTAATGAACTTGGCGGTAAAATGTTAGTCTTTTGGCCGTAAAAATCGTAAAAAAAATAGCTTGGAGTTAATGCGCAATAATACGCTAAAATAGCCCAACTATTTGAATAGAGGCCGGCCATGAGCGATCAAGTCATAGAAAAAATCGATGTTTCTGAACTTCTCGAATCACGCAAAACGGATGAAAAAGGCAAAGCACACGTTAAAAAAATGCTTGAAGCGAATCAGGTTGAATATGTTGATTTGCGTTTCACGGACCTGAGGGGTAAGGAACACCATGTTACGCTGCCTCAAAATAAAATTGATGATGCATTTTTCAAATATGGCAAAGCATTCGATGGTTCATCGCTTTGTGGCTTCCAGGACATTAATGAATCAGATCTTTTGTTGATTCCTGATCTTTCTACCTCAGCCATGGATATGTTCACTGAAGTTCCAACCATGGTTATCCGCTGTGATGTCTATAATCCAATCACGCAGGCTGCTTATTCACGTGATCCAAGAGGCGTTGCCAAACGTGCTGAAGCTTATTTAGCAAAAAGTGGTATTGCCGAAGTATGTAACTTCGGTCAGGAAGTTGAATTTTTCATCTTCGATGACGTCCGTTGGGACATTCAGATGAATGGTTGTTTTTATAAAGTTGATGCTGAAGAAGCTCACTGGAATACCGGAAAGGAAATGGAAAACGGTAATCTTGGCCATCGTCCTCGTATTAAAGGCGGTTATTTCCCTGTGCCTCCAGTCGATTCAGCTCATGATTTGCGCAGCGCCATGTGTACCGCGTTAATGAATATGGGCCTGGTGCCAGAAGTACACCATCATGAAGTCGCGACTTGCGGACAAAATGAAATTACTACCCGCTACAGCACTTTGCTGCATAAATGTGATGAAATGTTAATATTTAAATATGTTGTGCAAAATATTGCCCACATGCATAACAAAACAGTCACCTTTATGCCTAAGCCACTGGTTGGCGATAATGGCAGTGGTTTACATTGCCATCAGTCACTTTCTACTGGCGGAAAGAATTTATTTGCTGGTAAAGAATATGCTGGATTATCCGAAATGGCATTGCATTACATCGGCGGTATTATCAAGCATGCGCGTGCATTGAATGCGTTCACTAATCCAACCACAAATAGTTATAAACGTCTGGTTCCTGGCTATGAAGCGCCAGTCACCATGGTTTACTCAGAAGGTAACCGTTCCGCTGGTATTCGTATCCCACGCGTGTTCAATGATAAAGAAAAACGCATTGAAGTTCGCTTCCCGGATGCGATGTCAAACCCATATCTCGCATTCCCAGCAATGTTAATGGCTGGACTGGATGGTATTAGAAATAAAATTCATCCTGGTAAAGCGGTGGATGAAGACTTGTATCATTTACCAGCAAAGAAAGTGAAATCTTTCCCAAGCCTGGCTTCTTCACTTGAACAAGCTTTGGACTGTCTGGAAAAAGATATGGACTTCCTTCTGGAAGGTGGCGTGTTTAATAAAGAATTGATAGAAGCATATATTGCAGTCAAACGGGAAGAAGTCACACGCGTTAACATGACTACACATCCTGTTGAATTTGACATGTATTACAGCCTCTAATGTCTACATTCAAAATTGCTACCTGGAACGTAAACTCGTTGCGCGTGCGCTTGCCGCACGTGCTGACGTGGCTTAATGATGTCAAACCTGATGTGCTTGCTCTGCAAGAAACGAAAGTGACCAATGAAGATTTTCCTGCTGATGCTTTCCAGGAAGCAGGTTATTCAGTCTATTTCATCAGGACAAAAAACTTACAATGGCGTTGCCATTTTGAGCCGGCAAAAAATATCCGATGTTATTACCGATATTCCTGGGCTTGAAGATCCACAGCGTCGCGTTCTTGCCGCAGTTGTTGGCGATATTCGTGTGCTTGATTTGTATGTGCCGAATGGCGAAAGTGTTGTATCAGAAAAATACCAGTACAAATTAAATTGGCTGAACAAATTAGATCTTTTTCTGAAAGAAGAAATGAAAGTACATCCCAAATTGAGTAGTGCTCGGTGATTTTAATATCGCGCCAGCAGAAATTGATGTACATGATCCGGCATTTTGGGATGGGCAGGTTTTATTTAGTCAGCCAGAACGAAAAGCATTCAAAGACATGTTGGATGTTGGTTTTCAGGATTGTTTTCGTGAGTTGAATCCAGGAGAAAAAGCTTATTCATGGTGGGATTATCGCATGAATGCATACAGGCGTAATATGGGGTTGCGTATTGATCACATACTCGCAAGTAACACTTTAGCTGCACAATGCGAAAAATGTTTTATTGATAAAGCACCACGCGCGTGGGAACGTCCATCTGATCATGCGCCTGTCATCGCAGAGTTTCATCTTGCATAATGGGTGACATAAGGTTTATTCTTTGGCAAATCAGCACAGTAATCGAATGGAATGAAATGGAAGAATAACTATGACAAAATTTTACAATCCAAGTCCCGTGCAACAAAGTCCTGTGGCTAGAGCGCAGGAAGCAAAGTCATTGATAACAACATTTGTCACGGTAGCAAATGTGGGCTTACTAAATGCAGGTTTAGTCGGAATCCAAGAGCAGCAAAAATTAAGAGCTAATTTGGATAAACAATTACGAGGCATTTACAAGCAGGCTGTGGAAGAAAGGAAAAGAAGGGAAGCCGCGCAACTGCCAACTCATGCCAATCATGAAGTTCGCCAGGCTGGAAGTTCATTCCAGAAGGTCCAACTGCAGATAATTTCCTGTCTCTTGCCCGCCCAGCGGTGGGCGAGGGTATAGACTATTTTCTGGGAAGCGTAAGGCCGCCTTTGGTTGTGAATTCTTTGTTCGGATTAAGCTTAAACTATTGAAATATTTGCAATTATTGCTATCTATGGCAATTTATTTAATCCCGGCTATACTTAAAAACGGTCTTTCACAGGGCAATAAACCAGGGTCTTTGCTTGATATCTGAGCCATTCTTGGTTATCATGCCCGCCTATTTTAAAGGGGTTCGTCGGTCATGAAGCCAAATTTACATCCAGAATATAAAGATGTTAAAGTCGTGTGCAGCTGCGGCAGCACATTTGTTACCCGTTCTACACTTGGTAAAGAACAGATTTCTCTCGAAGTATGTTCAAAATGTCATCCATTCTATACCGGTACACAAAAGATTGTGGATACCGCTGGACGTGTCGATCGTTTCCGTCAGAAGTATGGCATGAGAAACAAAGACACCAAGAATGAAGGCGACAAGCAATAACGTCTCTAGCTCACCATTTTTGGTGGGATTTCACTCTCTCAAAACAAAAAGCAGACTCATGAATTCATGAGTACTGCTTTTTTGTTTCGTCATTGCTGTAAGGGTTCACAATTCGTTGATGAAAATTATCGGAGCCCGTTATTGCTGTAAGGGTCACGTAATTCGTTGATGAAAAGCAGCTTGATCATAGCCACGTTATTGCTGTAAGGGTTACGCATTTCGTTGATGGAAAAGCTGCTTGATCGTAGCCACGTCATTGCGAGGAGTGCTTTTTACGACGAAGCAACCCAGGCTTTGACTTTGTGTGAACATGCTTATGCGATACCGAGAATGGTCCGGGAATGTGGCTATGTGTGTTCAAAACGACAATGCATCCTGCGATCTAGCAGCACATCCCTGTGCTGCAAGGTTTTTCACCCACATAGCGCACATTCCCGTCCCTCAAGCCCGCAGTGTAATTCCAGGTTCGCCCTAATTTTCTACTAAGTGAAGCGTCCTTCTGCATGATGAGTTCCACTGTATTGCTCAAGCATGCTCACGCAAAGTCAAAGCCTGGGTTGCTTCGTCGTAAAAAGCTTATTCGTTGATAAAAACAAGTCGCTGAAAGTAACACCTGTATATAAAGATACGCATTGCGTTTATTCTATATATAGGATAAAGCAAATGTTGCTTCGTCGTAAATGACACTCCTCGCTGTAAAGGTTACGTAATTCGTTGTTGAAACAATGTAGCCCGTCATTGCTGTAAGGGTTACGTAATTCGTTGGTAAAACAACGTAGCCCGTCATTGCGAGAAGTGCTTTTTACGACGAAGCAACCCAGGCTTTGACTTTGTGTGAGCATGCTTGAGCATACGGTTGAACTCATCATGCAGAAGGACGCTTCACTTAGTAGAAAATTAGGGCGAACCTGGAATTACACTGCGGGCTTGAGGGACGGGAATGTGCGCTATGTGGGTGAAAAACCTTGCAGCACAGGGATGTGCTGCTAGATCGCAGGATGCATTGTCGTTTTGAACACACATAGCCACATTCCCGGACCATTCTCGGTATCGCATAAGCATGTTCACACAAAGTCAAAGCCTGGGTTGCTTCGTCGTAAAAAGCACTCCTCGCAATGACGTGGCTACGATCAAGCAGCTTTTCCATCAACGAAATGCGTAACCCTTACAGCAATGACGGGCTACATTGTTTTACCAACGAATTACGTAACCTTTACAGCAATGACGTGGCTACGATCAAGCAGCTTTTCCATCAACGAAATGCGTAACCCTTACAGCAATGACGGGCTACGTTGTTTTACCAACGAATTACGTAACCTTTACAGCAATGAGCGAGCCACTATTTTCGTCAATGAATTATCTAACCCTTGCAGCAACAATGCATCGATCATAACGTAATTCCAACTTTATAGCAATGACGGCTACGATCGAATTGCTTTTTCATTTTGCTATATTGCGCGCAAATTTTTTGAAAACGGGAAATGTTTTCACAAGTAATTAAATTATTTTTCAAAGAGTTTGACACTGCAAATTGGTAGTGATAATTTCCGCGTTATAGTTAGTTGCGAACGTATTTTAAGAAGTAAAAAGAGCTTGGGCCAAACAAAAATGCATGCTGCTCATGGAGTTGAGTACGGCATTGAGTTTGGCCCTGCTCATTTAAAATATCTCATTTAAAAATTAAAATAACTCATTAACACATCCCACCATTATCAGCTTTATGACGCGTTCCATCTGGCATAATCGTACAACTCAATGATTTAACCATAGCAAGTTGTTTCTCTGATATAACAGCTCTAGCAAGATCAGCATAAGTAAAATTCGCATTACTTAAATTTGCATCGCTTAAATTTGCGCTACTAAGATTCGCATAAGATAAATCTGCTCCCGTCAAATTCGCTGCACTGAAATTACTTCCCGATGCTTGCATGTCTCTGAGATTGGCATACATTATTTGTGCGCGATTAAAATTTGATGAATTAACCGCAGCATAATTCAAATATATTTTTACCAATAAAGCAGAACTCAAATTAGCATTATTGTGATTACTCCAGGAAAGATTTGCTTCTGACAAATCGCAGCCAACGCATGATCCGGTTTTTTGAAATTGTTCTAATTGCGATGGAATAGACGCTGGATTGGCTCTCAGCACTGGAGCGAAAATAGAAATAATTAAAAAGATAAAAATGAATGAATATTTCATGAGTGTTCTCCTTGAATGAATAAGTGATGAATAGTATTTGATGCCGGGGCTGGCGGTTGAATTTAGCTGAATTTATAAGGGAAGAATTACTGAAGGGAAAATCATTATGAGTAGAATGATTTTCCCTGTCAAGAATGATTATATAAATGGATGCGTAATAGTTGGTACCGATATTTTGTTATTGATCTCATGCAAGAGTTGAAAGTTTGCTTCTATCAATCCCGTTGCATATAGCACTTTGCCATAAGATAACAATTGATTGTCATCGCTGATGATTCGACCATGCGCGCTATACATTTTTAATTCTTCCGCATTCAGCGCAATCGATTGTTCTATCTGTTGTTGCGATAAATTACGTTCAATACGTACGCGCTGAAATCCTGGCCAATTTGATGTGGCTATAGTCTGCGTATTATTTACGCCAAGTAAAATGCCAGTATAGGATGCGGAGTCTAACCACAAAACCGCATTAGGAAACACTTGTTGAAATGTTTTTGCGATTGATGCTGCGTATTCTGGTGCGATGCCATTGAAAGGCAGCCATTGTGCAATCACACCATCAGGCTGAAGTTTTTGCCGTGCTGATTCATAAAATTCTTTGGAATAAAGCGCATTCACGCCGACTGTTCCAGGCGGCATCGGCTCCAGTGTAATAATGTCATATTTTTTTGCAGTGCGGCGCATGTAGGCGCGACCATCCATGACGATGGTTTTTACTCTGGGATCTTTCAATACATCTTGATTAGAGTTGAAATAATGCGCCAGCTTAAATACGTTTACATTGATATCGACTATGTCTAATTCTTGCGGATTTTCTTTTCTAACCGCGTTTGCTGTTTGACCAGTGCCAAAACAAATAACTAATGCCTGCTGGGGATTCGTTTGCAGCAGCATAGGTAAATGTCCCATCCAGGCCATGTAATGCGAGCTGTGGACGTGTTTGTTTCCAGCGTCTAGCGATGCAAGCGTGCTATTGATTAAAAGCGCGTGTGAGCCATCAGCGTAAGCGACAGCGGAAGTGGTTGCGTCTGGTCCTTCAAAAAAATTCAGAATTTTGCCTGGTTTGCCATTTTCATCAGAAGCAAAGAACCCAAGCACATGTGTTTTGCCTACACCTGTTTGCAGTGCTATAGCAGCAGACAATGCTAACAAGCCAGAAGCAGCCCAAATGCAGCGTTTTAGTAAACCAGATAGCAGTGAAAGGCCAGCAAATAAAACTAATACACCAGCTAACCACGCTGTTTTTACAAACCCAATAGTGGGTAATAAAATCCATGCACTGCCTACGGATCCGACAATTGCCGCAAGTGTATTCACGGCATACAATTTTCCAACAGAGCGTGATGAACGTTGATCATCCATGATCCATGGAAACGCTATACCTAAATAACGCATAGGCGGCACCAGAATAAAATAAATCATGCTAAAGGTGACGAAAAAAGCGAATATATAATGCACGTATGCATTTGCATCATTTGTAGGCGCAGAATTCTGCGCTGTGATATTGGCAGGAGAATGCGTAGCAAATTGCTTGGTATACATGCTCAGATAATCAAGATGTTCTATCAGTGGTGTGACCAGCAGAATAAATAAACCCGCCATACACATTTGTGCGCCGAGATTTTTTTGCTGTTGTTTTAGTTGCGGAACTTTTTTTGCCGCCAGACCAAGAGCTAGTAATGTGCAAGCTAACATGATGGCGAAAATATCAGTGGTATTCGGCAGTAAATTTTGCAATGAACGAAACCACGCGACTTCTAAAGTGAAAGTGGCAAAGCCAGAGATAAATATGATGGATATTATTTTCGCTGAAGGTGATTCTAAATTTGAAGTTTGTAAGTTGGTTTCTGTTGACACAGATGTCTGACTATCACGTGCTAACACCAATGCGAAAATACCAGCCAGAATATTCACAGCAGCGATAATCCATGTGCTGTGAGTAATACCAAAGAGTGGAATTAATATTACTGCCACTGCAAGAGCGCCAACGGCGGCGCCTAATGTGTTAAGGCTATATAGTTTTGCAATAGATGTGCGAAATTGTTTTGCGAATATGGCGAAAGTAGGAAGTGTTGCGCCCATGCACACAGCAGGAACACCGAGTATCGCAGTGATGCCAAGCATATAAACAAGAGAAATAGACGACGGCGTTAATGCATATGCCCAGGTGTCTAATTGTTCCAAAGATAAAAAAGCTGTATTTAACAATAATCCGGCAACACCAATAACAAGTTCGAGCGTCCCATATAAACGTATTGCGCGGGCAGGTGTCGCGTTATGCAATGCTTTGCCCATGATAAAGCCACCCAGGCTCATGCCGCCCATCATGACTGCTAATGTAATCGCTGTGCCCCAGGCTGATACGCCAAGCGCTGATGCGGCTTTAAGTTGCCAGATGACTTCCCACGAAAGCGCTGCGAAACCGGACATTAGAATCAGTGAGTAAATAATGATGGATTTCGATTTCATAGACGGCTGTGTTGTTAACATCTGACCTAACATCAATGCGCTCCACGTGAATGAATTGCTAGAGTATGTCACGAATTGAAACAGAAATCTGTAGATCCGGAATGGTAAATTGCGGGTTATTTTTTATTGTAAAACATCAAGATCAGGATAAAATATGAACAAATTACGATAGATACCAAAATAGCATAGCCATGAAACTTGAATCACTGCATTTAATCGAATTTCAATCAAATAATAGTGTTCTAAAACAGATCAAGGCTATAGTCAGGGCAACGCATGCATTCCGCGCATCCACCTGTCGCAGGCATGTTTTAATCTTTTATGCTATTTCTGATCATGCGGCGTTTTCCAGAGCATTGGCCGAGTTAAACACGCAATCGCTATATTGCCATCATTTATCCGGTTATGATGCTTACTCATTCTGCTCAGCTGGAGGTGGGCGGCGAATACAGAGGTTTGAAGATGCACACAATATTCGTAGAAAAGTAGAAGCTTGTCATTACGGCTCAAATTACGTACTGCGCGCCACGCTGGATCAGGTCATTGCAAATATTATTTTTTCAAGACGGCATTCTCTTCCGGTCAATTACGAGAATATGCATGCCACCCGGCCTGAATATATTTTAATGTTACGACAGTCACTCGCACATTATATTACGAAATTACAAAATGTCCTGAATACAAAAAGCAGCGATAATTCCACACTGACAGAAGGTGCCAGAAGAGGGATTTATAATAAATTAATCCTTTGCATCTGGAGGCAGCGATTTTTGCAGGCGCAATCTTATGTGCGATATGATGCTGAGTCAGAGCCAAGGCCGGGACTGCAAGCCAGCTTCTAGTTGGTGTTAATGTATTGTTAGATAAGAACCATGTATTTTTACTCAGCATTCCATTGTTGAATGAATTCGAAAAGAAATTTTCTGATATGTTTGGCGCATGAAAATCAATTGAAATTAATTCTGGACAAAAAGAAAAATTTTTGGCAGGATAATTTTGAAACTATCGCAACAACGAACATCCCACTTCCGCTCACATCTAGATAACAAATAAATTTTTTAGTTCAATTTGAATAGAACAAAATAAATTTATTACGAATGAAATCGGGTTATATGAGTCAAACTACCTAAATCTATTAAAATTGAGGTGTAACATGCGTAATTTAATTGATTCAAATGAATATATAAAGTCATCAGAAGACTTAAAATCTTTATACGCTCTTATGGTTATGTTTGAAGAAAACATTAGACCAGATGGTGTCCGAAATAGAGCATATTTGAAGTTAATATGGAATCGCTCACTAGATAAAATATCAATAGCACAGAATCAAGCTTATTTCCAAAGTGCAAATTCAAATGTAGTTGACGGCGGAAAAGTTAGAAATTTCGCCGTCATGGATGAACGCATATTAGCTTTATCCATTATGAAAAATATTATTAACACTAACATGAAAATCATCAGGAATTTTCCACTTCTTAAATGTCACCAGGAGTTGGTACTTGGCCTGCATTTTATTCAATACAAGGTCGATCAATATGGAGCAAGTTATAGTTCACCAGATAGCTTGCATATTGATGACGAGCCTTTAGTTTTTGTGCATCTATTGAATTTAACTTCAAATGCCTGGGGAGGCGATAATTTAATTGCAGACCTCAAAACCAGACAGATTACGAATGTGGTGAGATTAGAAAAACCACTTGAAACGATAATATTAACACGGGATTACTATCATGCAGTTACGGCACTAGGAGCGCGTGAAGGAGAAGCTAGGCGCGATATACTTTTATTTACAGTAGAACCAGGTGCAACTCAAGTGGAGTCTGCAGCATGAAGATACTTATAACAGGGGCTGCCTCTGGCATTGGTTTGGCGTGTGCAAACCATTATGCTTCTCATGACGTAACGGCAATAGATAAGCAAGAAGTTGATTTGAATAATCCTCATGCTATTAGCCATTTTCTAAATAAAGAAAATGACTTCGACGCTATGATTCATTGTGCAGGTATACGTGAAATTGAAACTCCTCATCTGGTTTCACTGGAAACATGGCAAAAAGTTTTGAATGTAAATTTGACCTCTAGCTTTATGCTCGCACAAGGCTTAATAAAAAACGCTTTAAATTAGTGATAAGCCTTTGACGATTGTAAATATCTCCAGTGTTTCAGGTTTTCAAGCTGAACCTGATAGGGCAGCTTATGTCGCTTCAAAATTTGCGCTTATTGGCCTCACCAAACAGCTTGCTTATCAATATGGAAAAAACAGAATACGAGTGAATACGGTCGCTCCAGGAATTGTCGAAACACCACTCACTCGCAGTTATCTTGATGACCGCGACCAGGCTTCCAGAATAAAAGCAAGTATTCCAGTTGGTTATTGGGGGCAGGTAGAAAATGTGATTGCGTTAGTGGATGTTTGCCTAACAAATAATTATATGAATGGCGCTGTTTTAGTATGTGATGGTGGTTGGACAATAGGCAGGGATATATGAAAAAGAAAGCAATCATTGTTTTGTCACTTTGCGCATTATTTTTATTCTATAAATACATTGCGCAATTGTTTCCTTCTTTAATAGGAGCCACGCTCATGCATACATATGGATATGATGGCGTGATGCTTGCTGTAATGGCGTCAAGCTATTATTACTCGTATACCTTCATGCAAATTCTTGCGGGTCTTATCATCGATCGTTTTTCTGTAAGAATACCAATGTTTATCGCAATCTTTCTTATTTCATCGATGATTGTCACGTTTACCCATACAAACAATTTTTATTTGATGTGCGTGAGCCGGGCATTGATGGGAGTGGGAGCTGCATTTGCGACAGTGTTATACATGAAGTGCGCAGCTTATTATACAACCCTAAAACATTTGGTGTTATCAGCAGCTTTTTAGCCACGGCAACAATGTTGGGAGCGGCTTGAGGTGGCACCCTGTTGGTTTGTTGTTTCAGAGAGTTGGTTGGCAGCAAGGGCTGAACCTCGTAGCTATAGTGGGCTTTGTCATGGCCTTTGCTGTGCTCGCCTTCCAAAAGGTTAAAGTGGATGGTGATCAATCTAAGCCTCCTATAATAAAGTTTGGCAATCTCAAGGAAGTCTTAGTTAAAAAAGATAACTGGTTTTTGCTTATCTATTCCGGGCTAACACTTTTCACCCAGTCGCGATTCTAGGTGGTTTATGGGGCACACCATTTTTAATGGAGAAATATTACTGTTACTGCAGCGAATGCAGCATTTTTTCTGTCGACAATGTTTGTAGGTCATGCGCTAGGTTCACCATTATTGGGCGATGTTGTCAGCCAAGTTAAATAGTAAAAAGGAATTAATGCACATTGCCAATGTTGTGTCGTTATTGGCGATATCAGGCATAATTTATGGTGATTTTTCTTATTCACTTTCTCTGGCGTTGTTTTTTGTTTTTGGCTTTTCGGTTGGTTGTTTTATGCTGAGCTTCGAGCTTTGTCGCGAAATGAATGCTTTATACATGATGGGGCTTGCTGTTGCTTTTATTAATAGCGGAGAAGGTCTGGTTAGCTCGATTGTGGAGCCTTTTATTGGTCATCTATTAGATATATCCAAGGTGGGCGAAGCATTCTCTTTGGCAAACTATCAAATGGCCTTGTTTATTTTGCCTTGTTGTTTCATCTTATCTTCTCTCAGTCTGGTGTTTATCAAGCGCAAGGACACTGCTGAATTTAAAACATATGCGAAGGTACAACATGCTTGAGTTAATGTTATCTATGGCAATGTGGGGAACACTCGGTGTGTTCGTTCTATGGTCTGGCTTGTCTGCTATCGATGTTGCATTTTATCGATGTCTAATCGGCGCCGTTTTAATAGGGTGCTGGTTGATAAGATCAAAAGAAAGAATCAGATTAAACAAGAGTACTGCAGTGGTTGCACTTGCGGGAGTGTTTTTGGTGTTGAATTGGGTTTTCTTATTTAAATCATTTCAGGTTGCAACGATTACCATAGGAAATATTTCTTATTATTTGCAGCCTATTATATTAATGATCCTGGGAATCTTCTTTTATCAAGAGAAAGTAAGTTTACAAAGATGGATGCTTATTCTGTTGGCATTATTCGGGGTATTACTAACGATTGATTTGCACAATCTGAAATCTCCTTATATTGTTCTTGGTGTCTTTTTTGCGTTACTTGCTGCGCTTCTTTATTCATTTCTCACATATTAATGAAACGCGTTAATCTTGATTTTTTTAAAGTGATTTTTATTCAACTCGCTATTGGTGTCGTTATTTTACTGCCGTTTGTTCATTTTCAGGTTTTATCTGTTGTAGCGATCACCTGTTTAGTCATTATTGGTCTGGTCCATACTTTGTTGGCATATTTTCTCTATTACAATGCAATCAAAAAAACGAGTTTTACGCAGATTGCTGTCATAAGTTATTTCGATCCAATAGTTGCAATTGCATCGGATGTAATATTTTTCAATCGTCAGTTAAATTTATACCAGATAGCAGGTGTGGGTATTACCTTCGCGGCACTTTATTTGTTAATAATGGCTTCCCGATCAACCGTGCAGATTGCGGAACCAGCTTAGCTGGTGGAGACTGCATAAACCTTTTTGTGTCTCAGTAATACAAAAATTAATTAATATCATTATTAAATTTTTGGGGGATGAGAAAGTAAATCAAATATAGGGCGATTAATATAATAATTACTGCGCCAGATTTTATGCTTTTCAAGATAACCTGGTCAGGGGAAACACGTAACAAATTATTGGAAAGAGCGTGGCATGCAACAGCCTGACGAATTTGTCATCTCCGAATGTCACCCATCAAGAATGGGCAGCGATTAGTGTTAAATAACATAAGAATGTTAAAAACATAAGACTTGCTTATATTGAGCGAGGCAGAATTGATTTTACTGCTCTCGCAGATATGGAAGAAAATATAATTGCAGGTTAATTGATAATTAAATTTCAGTGAGCCTCAGCCTCGCTGCCTTTTATGCCAATATAAAGCGCATCAGATAGAAGGTGTTCTTTATCTGATGGTTCGTAAGCGATTGGTATAATAGAAGTGCTCCATAAAATGCGCTTATTTGTATTATCACTACAATTAAATGTCCCAAAACTTCCATTTTTGACGGCAGTAAAATAATCTTTTTTAGCAAACGCTATATCTGAATAGCGATTTGTATTTGCTACACGCGTAGATTCCCCCAATGCGATGGCGTTAATCTCGCCATCGGTTAATGGTCTGGAAGCGGTTAGTGAACCGGCAGAGACGGACATTCTTACTTGGCTTAATTCTTGAACTGATGCTATATACGCTTGTATTGGATTAGTTTCATATGATGACAAAATGTCTTCGTTGAAATAAGTGCTGGCTATTAGCTTCCCACCCTTTGATGATTTGCAAAATACAGATAAATCATTTTTTGGTCTTTCAGCATTTCTGGCCCATTAAATGGAGCAAAAAACACATAGGAGCCATCCGGTAATGGTTTGCTGCGTGAATAATACCAATATAAATTATGATTCGATGAAGCAAGAATATCTAATCCATTATGAATAGTATGATTGAGTGAATTGTTAATGGTAAATCTGTCTTTAATAAATTCATTAAGCGAACGATTATTGTATGACTTAACTGACTCTGTATTAAGATCAGCAGTGCATCCGGCTAATAAAAAAACTATTGCTAATGTGGAGTAATTTAACTTCATGTTTATTTTTCCTGTGACATTAATAGGATTCCATCGAAAGATGAAACTGATATAACGACGTGCTTATGGGTTGCGGAATTTTGAAAACGATAGGTGGGGTTAGAGTACTGTGTTCTTAAACGGTGCCCCCAAATGGGAAAGACCCGAAGATTCAATCTATTAAATTTGATTTGTTACTTGGCTTGATTATTCACTGGCTATGGGTGGACTCGAACCACCGACCTCAGCATTATGAGTGCCGCGCTCTAACCAACTGAGCTACATAGCCATTGAGGTGGCATATTCTCAGAGCTTAGGCCTGTCTTTGTCAAGGAAAGTATGTTGTTTTGAGATAAAAAATATTATAGTCCCAAGGATGCAACCTTGGAGGCTTCGGATGATAGATTTTTATACCTGGAAAACACCCAACGGCCAGAAAGTGGCGATCATGCTGGAAGAAACCGGCCTGCGTTATAAGCCACATTTTGTCGATATCACCAAACAGGAACAATTCAGCCTGGAATTTTTGCGCATTAATCCGAATAATAAAATTCCCGCTATCACCGATCGTGAAGGGCCGGGCGACAAGCCTCTCAATCTTTTTGAATCTGGCGCTATCCTGATTTATCTGGCCGAGAAATCTGGGAAATTCTTATCCAGTGATCCGCGACAACGTATTGAAACTATACAGTGGTTAATGTTTCAGATGGCCGGAGTTGGGCCTATGCTTGGTCAAGTGCATCATTTTTTGCATTATGCCGCGGAAAAAATCCATTATGCCGTCGAACGGTATACCAATGAGGCCAAGCGACTTTACCGCGTAATGGATGACCGTCTGGAGCACCGCGCCTTTTTTGCTGATGAGTATTCTATAGCCGACATGGCGATCTTTCCCTGGGTCAATCTACATGACCGGCAGCGTATCGATCTGGAAGACTACCCAAACCTGAAACGCTGGCACCATAGCATCTCTGTGCGTCCGGGGGTGAAAAGAGGAATGACGCTGCTTTAGCTAATAATATATGCAATAATCCCCCCTATAATTAATAAAAGTCCAAAAAAGGGGTGCTTATGTGGTCGCGCTATAGTACTGACGATATTAATCTGGCTTTCCGGAAAGCGGCAGCCGCAGGCGAACCTCAAGATATCGTTTTCATGCGCCAGCATCTGGCACGTGTGCACATAGATGCGCGCGGCCAGGGGTCGCAAATGACTGCCCTCCATCAAGCTTGTAAAAATGGCAGCGTGGCTGCTGCGGGCTTCCTGTTGGCGCACAATGCCAACCCTGATTTGATTGATAAATCTGGTAAAGATGCTTATCAATATGCCGCGGATAGTGGCAATGCTGAATTAATCGAAACTCTGCGTTTATGCCGTCTTGGCCGTAAGGCATGGAATATTGCGCATGAGCTGTTTCCGGTTGAGCCAACTGAAGCGACTTTGGCGGAATTCCATCGTACGGTAAAGCAACTATCCCAAGAGGTGGCATCGGAAGAATCGGCATTTAAAGAGCAGGTGATAAGCAGAGTAATGAAGTATAGAGACGAAAAGCAGGCTGAGAAGCTGGGCGCGGTCTTTTTATCTGAGGAGTTGGCGGAGTCGCGATTTTTACCGGCATTAAATAATTTTCTTAAATATATTCATAATCTTGCCGGCATTTATCACATTTTTAGTGTCACCAGTGCCAGGAATTTCAAAGCGGGCTATTGCGATGCTATCGCTGCCAGTGTGTTTTGTGCGCTGGTGGATGAAAATTGTGTCATGGAGCGGGTGCTTCTTTATAATCAGGTGATTAAAGGTAATCATGCTTTTATTATTCTTAATCGCGCACCTGAATCAGATATAACTGACCCTGATACGTGGGGTAAATCGGCCTGCTTTATCAATGACAATGGAGAGGTTTATCCTGTCGCTCATCGTGCCGCTGACAGCGTTCTTAAAATGTTGCGTTTGATTAAAGAGGGGATTTATAAGGTGACCACCTACTCTGTTGTCCCCCCGTCGCTGGATGACTTGATTTACGCCGACGTGAAGGATTTCGCGCGGCAGCAAGGCGCCGAATGGATTGAAAAATTGCGAAATTTGCCTGCCGGCACGAAGATGAGAGCTGCTCCGGCAGCGCCAATAGCGCCTAATCCTGGCCAAATTAAGTTGCATCCCTGACCTATCAACAGTACAATTACCCCCCTTAAAATTAGGTTACTCCTTGCTTTCATCAATGGTGGTGAAAGCTGTATAAACCGAGAGGAGCTTTTCTCATGAAGCGTACTGAAAATTCGCGGCATTATGAAGTCGTGTTTCTTGTCCATCCAGATCAGAGCGAGCAAGTGCCCGCCATGATCGAGCGTTACAGCAATCTGATTTCTACCCACAAAGGTAAAATTCATCGTCTTGAAGACTGGGGTCGCAGACCACTTGCTTATCCAATCAATAAAGTTATGAAAGCGCACTACGTGCTCATGAACATTGAATGCGATCAGGCAACCGTAGACGAATTAAGCGAAAACTTCCGTTATAACGATGCTGTTATTCGCAACATGGTATTGCGCGTTAGCCGTGCGATTACCGAACCATCCCCAATTTCTAAAGAGAAAGACGGCCGTGGTGAAATGGATGCGGCGCCAAACGCTGATGCTGATCGTAACAACAGAGTATCTGAAGCTGCCCGCGAAAGAAAAGAAACACAGGAAACCGCTGAAGATGACAGCGGCAAGTCAAGTACATAAGAGCCGGAGATCGAATCATGTCTACCTATTTTCGTCGCAAAAAAATGTGTTACTTCACAGCCAACAAGGTCAAAGAAATTGATTATAAAGATGTTGGTTTGCTGAGAAAGTTTATTATGGAAAATGGCAAGATTGTTCCAAGCCGTATTACCGGAACAAAATCTGGCCATCAGCGTAATCTCGCAAAAGCAGTGAAATTGGCACGCTACATCGCTTTACTGCCATACTGCGACAGACATTAATTTTATACTCTGATGCGATTGCAGCGCCTTACTAATTATTTACTGAGCCATCGCTGGCAGGCAGTATTACTGACTTTCCTTATCACCTACATACCGGTGATAGGGTTGGGCAGCATACTGATCGCTGGTCTGGTTACTTTGTGCGTAGGTATATTTGAAGGTGCTGTTTTTACTATCGCGGCAACGCTGCCATATGTTTTCGTTTTCTTTAGTAATAGTAGCCAGGAAGCTATACCGCTCATCATTTGGGCAACAGTAATCCTGAGTATCTCGGGTAATTTACTGACCTGGATTTTTGCGGTCATGTTGCGCCGGAATTGCAGCTGGAGCCAGATACTCCAGATAGCGGCATTGCTGGGGGTGCTTTTTATCAGTGTGCTTCATCTGGTATATCCGGATATTGCGAACTGGTGGGGCAGCGAACTGCAATTTTTCTATAAGCAGCCATTGGCTTTGACAGGCTTTATCCAGTCTGACCAGCCGATTGCCTTAGGAGAATCGCAGCTTGATACCATTAATGTAATCAAGCACTTCGCTACCGGTATTGTCGTGGCATTTGTATTGTTGTCAGCTGTAACACAAGTGATTGTGGCGCGCTGGTGGCAATCGGTGGTTTTTAACCCCGGCATGTTACAAAAAGGAGCTGCACAATATACACTTGAGCAAGCTTGCAGGTGTGTTATTTCTTGTCAGTCTGGTGTTCTATTATTTGGAAAATAGCGTTGTTTTAGATATACTGCCTGTCCTTTTCCTGCTATTTGGCGCGGCGGGACTGAGTTTGGTGCACTATTTGTGTGGATTGATGTCTCCTGCTAAAGGCAAGTTTTGGCTATCAATCTTGTATATTGCGCTTATGTATTCGCTGACGATGTTTGCAATGCTGCCTCTTATGTCAGCTTTGAATTTGATGTTGCCAGTGGTATCAGCTGTATTGATTTTGTCATGCAGCATATTTGTCTTTGTTTCATTGGGCTTGATTGATATCTGGTCTGATGTGCGGAAACGAACGAAACAGATTTAATTTATTTTTGTTATTACACTAGAGAGGGGGTAAGACGGTGGAAGTTATCTTACTTGAAAAAATGCGCAACTTGGGTGCGTTAGGTGACAAAGGTTAAAGTCAAATCAGGCTATGCTCGGAATTTTTTAATTCCACAAGGCAAAGCTGTTTATGCGACAAAAGATAATCTCGCTAAATTCGAACAGCGTCGTGCTGAGCTGGAAAAGTTGGCTGGTGAAAAATTGCAACAGGCACAAACCAGACAGCAGCAGATTAATGCATTACCTGCTATTACCATCACTGCAAAAGCAGGCGATGAAGGTAAATTGTTTGGTTCAATTGGTACACGCGATATCGCTGACGAATTAAAGAAAGCGGGTGTTGCCGTGGAAAAACGCGAAGTTCGTTTACCAGAAGGCGCGCTGCGCTCAACTGGCGAATTCGAAGTTTCCATTGATCTCGAAAGCGATTTAACAGCGACTGTTAAAATCAATATCGTTGCTGAAGGTTAAAATCCAGCGGTACAATTCCGCTAAATCAGGGGCAGCACAGCTGTCCCTGATTATTTTTTAATCCTTCTTCTTGCTTAGTCGCATACCTACTTTTGCTTCATCATTTTTGCTGATGGGCACTTCAGTTTTTTTCGGCTCCACAAACAATGTGTTGTACTTAATCGTCAAGTTGTCAGCTTGAGGACGATGGACTTTCATTTGTGGAACAGCAGGAGCCTTGGGTATAGGTGACGTTGGTGGTGCCTGATTCACTCTTGTCTGCACTGTAGCGGTAGTTGCTTGTAATGATTGTAGTTGTATATTGGATTTGGGATGCGTTGCTACTTCTGCCTCATTTGCCGTCGCTTTTTCTGTCTTAAATAGTTTGCGCATAAAGTTGCTTATTTTTTGTGGCACCTGGTATTTGATCGCGAGTCCTGTTAACTGGGTCGCGGCTAATATCGCTGCACCTGCTATCATGGTTGGCGGGAAAGGTATGCACAATAATAAAGCGCCAACAATAGTTCCCACACCAACTAACATTTTGCTAAATTCTTGTTTTTCCTTTTGCCGCAACATAATTAACTCATCGTTGAGACTTACTCTTCTATCAATAGCATGTTGAACCCTGAACTCATTTAGATCATCTATTTTCATATGCTGCAAAGTAAGATTAATGCATTCATTACGCATCAGCTCAGCTTTGTCGCCCTGGATAAGGAGTTTTTTCGCTTGTGCAAATTTAGCTTCATTCAAGGGAATATTATTTCTCAAGCAATGAATACAGTAATTTTCCATTGCATTTAATATGGCGTTTTTTTCAGTATTATCGAGAGCAAGAGATTCTCGTTGATCAAGCAATTTGGGAATGCGTTCTTCAAGATCAGCAACTTCTTTTCCACGTTTGCTGACTTCTTTTCTTGCGTCCCACCAAGGCTTGACGTTGTTAACAAAAACACCCATTGTAATCAGACCACAAACAATGCCTGCAGCAGCAACGGGAAGTGCGCCAGCAAGAATAATACCGGCGATGACAATACCGACAGCGGCAGTGGCAAATATTTTTTTATTTGTGCTTTGTCCTTTGGTCCAGGTTCTAATAGCGTTAGTGACGATAGGTAATGAAATTGCTATTGCGCCCACCAATGGTATGGCTAATAAGAATGTGCTAACCAGGTGACCCATGTTTATTAGAGCGGGCATAGCTGAATTGATGGATGAAAAAATATTATAAGGTGAGCTCGCAGCTGTGATTGCATCAGATGTTTTATTTAATCTGCCTATGTGTCTTTTTAAATTCATGCTTAATCGATTTTCGTATTTAAGCAAGCGGCTAAACGCAGGATGAGTTATCTGGTTAAATTCGGTGGAAAAATCAGTGCCGCTTAATTTGTCATTTATCTTATCAAGCGTGTTGTAATAAGCGTTGCGCAAAAGTTTTATTTCTTGTTGACGAGATACATCCTGGTCTTTGGCAATTTTCGTTAACTGATTCATTTTCAGATTGAGTAATTGTGCTTCCAGAAACAGAAGGACAACTTCCGCGGCCTGGTCTTTGTTTACTGCATTGGTTGCCGCGACTTCTCTTAACGCAGCTATGGTTAAGTGTATTCGCTTCAATTTGTTATAAAGGCTACTACTGTTTTGGAACCAGGATTTGTGTTCCTCGTGGCTGGGAATATCAAGAAAGAAATTAGCTCGGGTTTTTATTTCATTTAGCAGGAAGGAAAGTTCGTGAAATTTATTGGTTTGTTCGGGGTTTAAAGCCACATCTTCCGTCAGGGTCGTCATAAGCATATTCAAAAAATGCTGATTTAGCGGCTGATAGTGATTGTCAGCAGCTAATTTGTTATAGTTATCAACGCCTTGAGCGGACATTTCCCCCTCCTTTTTGGCTAAAAATACCGCATTTATTTTATTTAAGTATAGTCAATGACCAGTAATTTGCTTTAATATTGATCTATTTGTATATTTTTTAGTCAGAATGGGTTTGCGCCAGGGTTTGAATATTTTTGTTCTTCAGGCTTGGACAAGTACTATTCATTAATGCGAAAATTCGCTATCGATAACGATTGGCTAGAAGGCAGTAAATACAGGATATGACTGACACACCTACGCAAGCGAAGCGACAAAACACTACCCGTGTGATCAATCCAGGAACCGTGAAAATCCCTCCACATTCAGTTGAAGCTGAGCAGTCGGTACTTGGTGGCTTGATGCTAGACAGTCGAGCGTTGGACCAGATTGCGGACCGGCTACATGAGAATGATTTTTATCGTAATGAACACAAACTGATTTATCGCTCCATGGCTCGTCTCGTCGAGCAAAGCAAACCAATCGATGTCTTGACTGTTTCCGAAGCCTTGCGCGAAATGCATGAGCTGGATCAGGCGGGCGGCGACGTTTATTTATTTGAACTGGCGAATAATACGCCCAGCGCAGCAAATATTACCGCCTATGCAGATATAGTGCGTGAACGCGCAATATTGCGGAAGTTGATCGCAGCCGGTAACGACATTATCGACAGCGCTTTCAATGCTCAAGGCCGAAGCATGGTTGAATTGCTGGATACTGCTGAGCAGAAAGTATTTGCCATTTCTGAAACGGGTACGCGCGGCAGCGGCCCTATCAATATCAAAGAATATCTCGCTAAGACCATGGATAAGATAGACACTCTTTTCCATTCCAATAATGCTATCACTGGCGTGCCGACGGGATATTACGAACTCGATGAAATGACATCTGGCTTGCAACCTTCGGATCTGGTTATTGTTGCTGGTCGGCCGTCCATGGGTAAAACAACTTTCGCTATGAATATAGCGGAAAATGTCGCAATCAAAAGCCGGTTACCAGTATTGATTTTCAGTATGGAAATGCCCGGCGAATCGATAGTCATGCGTATGCTGTCTTCGCTTTGCAAAATTGATCAATTGAAAATACGTACGGGTAAATTAGCTGATGAAGATTGGCCGCGTATTAGCTCGACAGTCAGTTTGATTTCTGACGCGCCAGTTTTTATTGATGATTCAGCGGGGCTTAGTCCTGCGGAAATGCGTGCCAGAGCGCGTCGTTTAGCCAAAGAATATGGCCAGTTGGGTTTAATTGTCGTGGATTATTTGCAATTAATGCAGGTGCCAGGATTTAGCGAAAACCGCACGGCGGAAATTTCGGAAATTTCACGCTCGTTAAAAGGTTTGGCAAAAGAATTGAAAGTTCCTGTGATTGCATTATCACAGCTTAATCGTGGCTTGGAGCAACGCGCAGATAAACGTCCTGTTATGTCTGACTTGCGTGAATCAGGCGCGATCGAACAAGACGCTGACTTGATCACCTTTATTTATCGCGACGAAGTTTACAATGAAAATAGTCCGGAAAAAGGCGTTGCTGAAATCATTATCGCCAAGCAACGTAATGGTCCAATAGGAAGAGTTAAGCTGGCCTTTATGGGTCAATATACTTGTTTCGAAAATCTTGCTCGTCAGCCTTCGGGATCGATGGGATATTCATGAGCCGTCCAACCTTCATGAACATTGATTTAGCCGCGCTCAGGCATAATCTTGAGTGCGTGCATAACTTTGCGCCGGGTCGATCTGTTATTGCCATGGTGAAAGCAAATGCTTATGGACATGGTATTGCGCGTGTCGCACAAGCGTTGCCAAAAGCAACCGCGCTAGGTGTGGCGTCGCTGGAAGAAGGCGTTATGTTGCGCGATGCGGGTATCACTCAGCCTATCGTATTAGTGGAAGGTTTGTTTTATCCGGAAGAAATTGCAGAAGCAGCCAGACATGATTTTACTTTGGTTGTGCATCATATGCCGCATGTGGAAATGTTGGAAAAAGCCAATGTTGAACATCCATTCAAGATTTGGCTGAAAATCAATACGGGCATGCACAGATTAGGAATTGCTCCTGCAGAATTCGAAACAATATACAAACGTTTGCAAGCAGCAGATGCGGTTCAGAAGCCTATCGGTTTGATGACGCATTTTGCTGAAGCTGATTCAGTCGACAGTGATGCGACACGTAGACAAATTGCTCTTTTCAATGAAACGACCAAACATATTTCTGGTCCGCGCAGTTTGGCAAATTCAGCGGCTATTATTGCTTGGCCTGACGCATATGGTGATTGGGTTCGTCCTGGTTTAATGCTTTATGGCGCATCTCCTTTCAGTGGCAAGACTGGTCTTGATCATCAGTTAAAACCTGTCATGACGTTATGGTCTCGTATCATTGCGATTACCCCGGTTAAAAAAGGCGGTAAAGTTGGTTATGGCGGCACCTGGACAGCGCCTGAAGATATGGTGGTGGGAGTTGTCGGTGTTGGTTATGGTGATGGTTATCCGCAATTCGCCAAGAATGGTACGCCAGTGCTGGTGAATGGTGTTGAAAGTGCGCTAGTCGGACGTGTTTCAATGGATATGCTGACGGTTGATTTACGTAGTTGTCCGCGCGCGAAAATAGGTGACCCTGTCGTATTATGGGGCGATGGTTTGCCGGTTGAGCGTGTAGCCGTAGCTAGTAATACGTCTGCGTATGAAATACTGACACGCATGACACCGCGACCAAAAATAGAAATTAAAAGCTGAGTGATTCTTGATTAATTTTCTTCTAGTCTGTAGATTAGCCGTATAATATATTAATTAAATAGGCTATCGAAAATGAATAGTTTATTCAGATCAGTCTTATCCTTTGCCTTAGTGTTAGTGTTTCCGTTGTTGTTTCCTGTCTCGTCTTTTGCCTGGAATGCCTTGGGCCATATGGTTGTCGCTAACATCGCCTATCAAAACCTTACTCCTTCCGCGCGTGAAAAAGTCGATCAACTAGTTGCTCATCTTCATACCGAATATTCTGATGTAGGTACGTTTCCTGTAATGGCAGTATGGGCAGATTCACTGCGATCACAAAAAATAGAAACATATACTCATTGGCATTATATCGATTACAGTTACAGCATTGACGGTGCGCCAACCAAGAATGTCATTGATACAGATAACGCAGTATGGGCGTTACAAAATATTGAGCCGGTATTGAAATACGCTCAGGCAAATCCATATGAACGCGCACGTTTTCTCGCATTTTTAACTCATATCGTTGGTGATTTACATCAGCCATTGCATACCGTAACAGGATTTACCATCAAAAATGTAGATGGTGATAAAGGCGGTAATTTATATTTTATTCGCTACAAAGGTGATCGTATTAATTTGCATAAATTATGGGATGGTGGCGTAGGTATTTTTGAAGGCGACAGCAGCATGGGTAATGTCGATGCGCTGACAACTGAAATTACCACAAATTATCCAGCCAGTTACTTTCATGCAAAAGCCAGTGATATTAATGTCGATGACTGGACAGCGGAAGGCATGAATGTTGCAAAAGAAAATGTGTATAGCACACCAGAAGAGAAAGAGCCTAAGAGTGAATATCTTGATGCTGGAAAAAAGATGGCAGAACAAAGAGTAGCGTTAGCGGGATATAGATTAGCAACATTGTTAAATCAGTTGTTAGGGTAGATAAATCCACTAACAGGGATGGCTCACTGAAAATGAAAATTTTAGTGAAACTTGCAATCCTGATAACAGTATTAATATCACCAGCCGCATTTTCCTGGAATGCGCTGGGTCACATGGTCATCGCTAATATAGCGTATCAAAACCTCAAACCCGATGCGCGTGAAAAAATCGATAAAATGGTTGCCTATCTTCACAGCGAATATCCGAATCATGGCACTTATGAATTACTGACTACCTGGCCTGATTCAATTCGCGCAATACGTATTTATCCCTATTCACATTGGCATTATATTGCCATTGGGTTCAGTAAAGATGGGACAGTGTTGAAAAATAAAATTGATACTGATAATGCTGTCTGGGCGCTGACAACCATCAAACCTGTCATTAAAAATGATCGCGCGAATTATTATGAACGTGCACGTTTTCTCGCATTTTTCAGCCATATTGTCAGTGATGTGCATCAACCATTACATACTGTCACATATTTTTCTGCGAAAAAACCTAATGGCGATCTTGGTGGCAATACCTATTACGTCGTTTATCAAAACAAACGTATGAGTCTGCATCAACTTTGGGATGAAGGCGTGGGAATTTTTGAAGGCAATGCATCATCAGACAATGTCGATATTATCACCGCGAAATTAGTTTCAACTTATCCGAAAGATCGTTTTGGCAATAAAGTAAATGATTTCAATTTTAATAATTGGACCGCTGAAGGTATGAGTATTGCTAATGAATATACTTATGCGGTAGATGAAGAAACAGTACCCTCCCCAGGATACCTGGACGCTGGAAAAACCATTTGTGAGCAGCAAGCAGCGCTTGCAGGGTATAGGTTAGGTAATCTCTTAAATGAGCTGCTTTCCACTCGATAATCCCGTCAATTTAAGCTGGACTTAATGCATCAAGTGCTTGATTACACGTGGCAAATATTGCACAGCTAAAATAATTAATATCAATTTTTCAGAGCCTTATGCGCACTTAATTGTTCATTAAGGCGAAATTCATATTCCCTCCTATACTTAATTTATAAAAAGAAATTAATAGATAAACGAGGGGTTTATCCATGCCAAAAGAAAAAATTAAAAAAGCTGGTGGTGTGACAGAAGCTCAAATTCCCTATCTGCCGGTGGAAATCGATGCTGATGAAATAGCAGAAATCAGCATGGTCGATGGTGTGGAGAGAATTTTTCTACAGGATAAAGCTACCAGAGAGCGAATACTGGATGAATTAAAAGATAAACCGGATGGTCGTTATGTGAAAAGTAAGAAGGGCGATCCGGAATTTCAACTGCAAACTCCTTCCAAACACAGCGTGATAAAACATGACAATGAATATTATATGCTCGCCGGAAGAGCAGGAGCCGGTTCATTTGGTGTAGTGAAATACGCGATTAACATGAAAACTGGTGAGTTGCTGGCAGTAAAAATCATGTCTGAAAAACATCAGATGGAAAAGAAAGGAAAAGCTGATGTTCACACAGAAAAAAGTATAAAAGAAAATGCAGAAGATGAATTTCGACAACTAGTAGAAGCCAAAAGAGCGAAAGCAAAAAATATAATTGATCGTACATCACCTACTAAAGGCAAGCAGAAAGCAATTTTAATGGAATTAGCGCCCGGTGTAAATTTACAAACATACATCGATGATATGGAGAAGCAAGTTAAAGCTGGTGGCAAAGGTTTATCACCGGCGCAATGGCTGCAGTTAATTAAAAATGTGTGTATTGCCGTCGACGAGTTGCATAAAGATAAAAGACTGCATCGCGATATAAAACCTGAAAATTTTGTCATTGATCCGAGGACCGGTAAGGTTACATTGATAGACTTGGGTTTAAGCGCCAATATTTCTGATCCTAATGCAGAAATTATTGATCATAGAATGCCTGGTAATCAATTAACACGTGCACCTGAATCCACTAATGAGCATAAATACAGCATAAAATCAGATATTTTTGGGATTGGTGTAGCGGCAGGGATGATGGTGGATATTATTGATTATAATGATAAGGAAAAATTGGCGTTTTTACTGCCTGCGTCGGATGAAGCCGTTGCTAACAATCAACTCATTAAAGATAAAGAAGCACTCAGGGAAATCCGTTTTCTTGCTCGATATATGATGATGCCGAATCCTAAAGACAGGCCAGAACTCTCGAAGGTTGTTCAACATATATCTGATTATCAGAAAAAACAGGAACAAGCCAAAGTTGGTATTATAGATGTCGATGATTATCGTCAAGGCAATGTGTCGGAGAAAAAAGCATTTATAGAAAAATTAAAAAAACTCAATTTCGATGAAGTCGTACTTATTGATTCGAATCCTGATGGTTCAGCCAATGATCACATCAAGCTTGTGCGGGAGTTAGATAAAGCGGAAATAAATACGGGCAATAGAGTGTTCAGAGGCGAAAGTGTGGAAGAAATTGCCGCCAGCGTTCAAGCGAAATTGAAATCAGAAACACCTGAGCGCGAACTTACATTTTCAGTAGTTGATATAGCCGAAATTAAGAAAGCGAGTTCCATTGCAGCAGAGGCGTTCAATATAGAAATGAATGTTAATGTCGCTGATGATAGCAAGGCAAGCAATGATGATAGAGTAAAAGCATTATTAGCGGTAATTAACGATTCAAGAAAAGTTATACCCGATGAAAATCAGGCAACTTTAGAGACAATTTTACAACAGAATCCAGATTCTGCCGATAATGTTCTGGCTATAATTACTCAAAGATCGCGAGCGTTTTTTACTATCGCGAGTATTTACGCAGCCCAAAATAAAAATGAAGATGCGGTTAAATATTATCAGGCAGCTATCACCGCGTTGAGCAGCCTTGGTAGTCAGAAAGAATTTGATGAGCCTGATCTGAAACAAATGATTGAATCGAATATTGATAAAGCTAATCAATCAATACAAATCATCACAAAGAAAATCAAATCAGGAGATGAAATCAAAAATAAATGGACTGAATTACAATCCATGATAGAAAGCATGGATAAAATGGTTAAAGATCCTAAAAAACGTCTTGCTGATAAACGGGTAGCGCTGGAAACAGGATGGCAATCACTGGAGAGAGTGAAAGATCAGATAGTTGGTGTTGAAGTTGGGGCAAAGGTGGTAGATAAGCGTAAAAATAATTTGGTGAGAGATTTAAAAGACGAGAACGAACTCAGAAATCTTGCTCCAGGCTCTGATGCTAAAGATAAGCCGGTAGTTAATGCCGCAGAGGAAATGAGAAATCTTGAACAACGTCTTGATAAAGTTTCTGATCGCATTGATAAATTATTGACGGAAAATCAAGGTGATAAAGCTGTGGTCAGGCTTGTTAGTGAACTAGGTATGTTGTTGTCTGATCGTAGTGATATGAATGATTTTGTGCTGGTACGTTTGCAAGAATTTCATGATTTTATCGAAAAAAGCAATCTGCCATATCATAAATACGCACAAATCAATGATGAACTGCAATCTATCGATAAAGAAGTGAAGCTTATTCGTGGCGCAATGATTTTACTTCCGCAAGAGCCAAGAAAAGAAGAGGCGGATGTTTTGCAGGGAATTGATAATGCAGTAAAGCAACAGGCAGTGAAGAAACCTGTAGCAGTTGCAAAACCTGTCGTAAATGAGGCGGAAAAAATAGCAGTGCCAGAAGCAAAAGATGCAGAATTGCAGCGTCTTGATACGGCATTAATGTCACTAACGAAAGAATTAATGCGCGTTAAAATGAATTTGAAAGGCAAGCAGTGGCAGCCATTAAGTAAAAATCTGGATGACATGCTCGCATTCTTGAATAGACAAGATGTTTCAGTGAAAGATAAACAAGCTTACATTTCGGCACACATGGATCTGGTGAAAAGAGTAATTAATGAAATCGTTCCTGCTCAAGAGCCGACAGCAGCTCCGGAAAAGACAGCGGAGCAAACACAGCGTGACAATGATGCGGGCTTTGTGGCTGCATGGGAAAAAGTCAAGAAAGGGTTAAGCGATATAGATGCCATGATACAAGATCCGCAAAAAGCAGCGGCAGCGAAACAGAAATTTTTGCAAGATAGCTGGGCTTCTCTTGTAGTTTATAAAGATCACATGGTGACAGGACAGGCGCAGCCCGAAGAAAACATAAGACCAGATAACAATGATATACGCAGAGGCGTTGAAGCTGCAATGCGTAGACGCAAAGACGAAGAATTAGGTGGTGTTAGTGAGCAAGAAGAACCTGGCATGATGATTCACCAAATTCGTGGCGCGCAGAAATTGCCAGGATTGCTGGAAAATATCGGTTCGACATTAGCATCTATATCGGCCAGAGAATTTGATATTCAATCTGTTTTGATGGGTAGAGTAAACGAATTAAGAAGAAAACCTGATAAGACAAATGCCGACTATTTGGAGTTATTGTCCAAGTACAATGAACTTGGAAAATTGTGCCTGGCCAATAATGACCCAAACGGCGCTAAACAATTTCTTGAACAGGGATTGGCGGAGATCAGCAAAATCGTCCCAAATAATGAAAAAAACACCTACGCCTTATTGTTTAAACCACGTGACGAGCAAAATATTGTAACCGCTGAAATTTTATTTCAAAAAGCCTTGGCATATGAACAACTAGGGCTTGTCAGCATCAAGAATAAAGACATACAGGGACTCAGAAATAGTTACAAAAATGCCGGCATGGTGTTCGCTAGTTTTCCCAAAAATGGCGATGAATTATTTAATGCAACTGAAAACAAACAAATCCTTGAGCGCTTTGGCCTGATTAAATCAAGAATGGTTGCGCATATTAATAGCTTAAAATCGCCGCAAAACAATATTAAGCAGCAAAGTGGTGACAAGTCAGTTGTCATGCTGAAAAAATCTTTGGCCCTGCTTGAGATAACTGCAAATAAATATCGTGGCGCTGGACATAACATACCAGAGTTGCAGAGATTGATTGGTAAAACTGAACTAATGATATCAATCATGAGTAATGCCGATCTATCTGCTGAATTTAAAGAAAGAGCTTTAGCGCGTTTTAAAATTGAATCCAATATTCGTTATGTAAATAGCGAACTTGCCGACATTAAAGATGCAGCCTTTAAAAATGCTGACTTATTTAATGAAGCGAAAATTGATTTGCATACTGCCATGACAAATTTGCAATCCATGCTGGCTCAAAAGGCAAAACAGGAAATATTGTCGCCTGTTAACACGGGAAACGAAATAGTAAAACCTTATACTCCAGCTGCCTTGCAGAATATTTTAAAAGATATTGATAAATTAGATGCAATTGAAGAGGCCAAACCAGCTGTGGTGCAAAATAAAGCGGATGTGGTAAACCTCATGTTGCGTGATGCACTGCGAATAATGAAGTCCAACACAATTCAATACGAGCAACGCTTTAAAAATGTGCCTATGCTCAAAGAATTGATAGCTGCGACAGAAAAAGTGGCTACTGCATTGGCAAGTCGTGATTTATCAGCAAGTGAGAAAGAGAAAATTCTGTTATCGTCCAAGCTCGAATATTATGTTAAAGAAACAGTGAAAGAATTAAATGCCATTACTGATGAACCATTCAGGAATGGGCTCTGGTTTGATGCGGTGAAGGGAAATTTACGCGCTGTTAATGGCGAAGCGATGTATCAGCTTGCAGAACAGATTAGAAGTGAAGTCCCGCCAGCAAAAATTGTTAAGCAAATACCTCCAGTAAAACCGCTAGAGCCAAAACCAGTAGAACAAAAAGCAGTTGAGAAAAAAGCTGTTGCACAAAAAGCGGTACATGATGCGCCTTCTATTGATATTGCTGATAATGAAGATAAAAAAGCATATCTGCGAAATTTAGCGAAAAAAACGCTTGCCAGTGTTTCTGAAGAATCAGTATCGAGATTAAGACAGGAACTTGCTTCCGACGCTAATCAGACATTCTTACATAAGCATCCCAAAACACTTAATATGATGCGTGATGCATTTGGACAAAGCACCATTATTTTAGCGTCTATGCAGAGAGATGTACGTGATGCGCTTGGTAAATTTGAACAAGCTTTGGCTGATCCCATCATGCAATCCGTATTAAGTGCAAATTCAGAGATTAAAACTATTTTTGTTAATAGCTATCAGAGTAGTATCGATCGGGCGACCCAGGAATTGAGTGATGTAAACAGACGCTTGTTTGCGCAATCGGTTGATCTGGACAAGACTGAAGAATGGCGTCAACAATTGTCAGCTAAATATAAGGCGCTGGATAAAACTGAGCAATCACGACGTGATTTGAAAGCTGAAGCTAATGATTTTAATCAAGTGTTTTCCGGTGATCCCACGTTGGAGGCACAGCTAAAGCAATTGTCGGCATTGAATAACGAAATAAGTGAAAAACTTAAAACATTTTCTTTGCCAACCGATGCAGCCAAAAAGCCGGATTATGACACTCAACTTGCGAAATTAATTGCGGATAGAGACGCTTTAGCTGATGCCTTATCTAAGACAAATCCTCAAGCTGCAGCAATTGCGGATAAGATGAAAAAACTTGAGACTGAAATCAAAGCATCTAATAATAGTTTCTTTGTTGAACGCTTAAGACTGATCAGTAAAAATGAATCGACGGATCAGATTCTGATGAGAAGAAATAAATTAGTAGAATTTAAAGATTTGTCATCAACCGCAGACGCATCACTGAAAGAACAATTAAAACAATTGGCAACATTGAATGATGCTATTGATGTTAAATTGAATACAGATTCTTTACCAAAAGATGCAAAAGGCAAAGCATTATATGATGCTGAGCTGGCTTCGCTGTTTTCCCAGAGAACCGCGATCACAGATGAGATTTCCAAAAATAATTCTGTGGCTGCGAAAATTGTGCGAGATGTACAAAATATTGAAGCCAAGATTATGGATAAAAATAACAGCTTTTATAACCATACACTTAATGCACCTGCCGTTCCTTCTGATACTGAAAAATGGGGTAGACTGGCAGCAATAAATAGTGAGATAAGCGCGAAATTAAAAACTGCTTCTATACCGGGTGACGATAACAAAAAAGTTGTTTACGAGACAGAGCTGGTCAAGCTTTTAGCGGATAGAGATGTGCTGTTAGCAGAGCTTGGCAATAGCCCTGCAACAAGAGCAATGATAGGCGCAAATAGAATCGTTATCGGTAAACTTGAAGCGGACATCATGGTGTCAAATAATCACTTTTATGAATCAGGAGTTAAAACTTATAATCTGGTTTCGCGCTTTGTCGAAGCAGATATTCTCTCAGTACAGGATCAGGCAACGCGTATCGTGAGAATGGAACGCTGGGTAGCGATTATGCAGCGATGTTTTGAAATGGGTGATTTTCAATTAACTAATGCTATTTTAGCCGCAGTGAAATCCATCGAGTTTGACAAGCTTAAACTGACTAAACAGGGATTGTCAGAGTCAGCCAAACTAATCATTGAAATTATATCTGAAAGGTCATTCCGTGCTCTTGATATCAATGCCAGCGTTAATACCATGTTAACGAGAGGCGGCAATTTGATTCCGTATGCGCCAGTATTGACGATGGCGATTGATAAACAGGGTGAAACTCAGGGCAAACAAGATAGACTGGAAATTTTCACCAACATAGAACTTGCCCGCACACAGCAAAAAGCTGTTGCTGCAGCTCCACCAAGTGAAGACAGTCCATTCCAAAAAGCTGTATTTGCGCAGGCTCAAGTAAATGTCGATTTGCATCAAAAAGCAATGGCGGCAAAAACAGCGCAACTGGAAGAATATAAAAAATTAAAACCGCTTAAAGATGCGGAAAAAGCGCAAATGGTGACTGAGGCAGAACCAAGTGTGGTTCAGTCAAATAAATTGGGAAATCTTGTCATTCCAGAATTGCTGCCGTGGATACAGCGTGAACGTCCGTTGTATGAAAAATGGCGAGCTATTACTGACCGTTTAAAAGCTATCCCTGATGAACTGGATGAGTATAAAAATGATAAAGTTAAAGATGACGCATTGAAACAACAAATCAGCAAATGTTATGAAAATTTACTCTCGAATGAATTGCCTCCTAATATTGGTTGGAGAAGCAGACTGCTTGCTCTTGATATTGTTGTTAATAATAAATCGGCTGAACTTGCTAAATTAGAAGCTGATAAAGATAACAAGGAAACACAAAAAATAGTCGCCTTTATCAAGGCTATAAATATAGACGATAAAGTAGTCCATGCTGTTCTGAAAAAAATGCTTACCGCTTATCAAGAAAGAGAAAAGTTCGATGTTGAAGTAAAAGCAACCCCACAACCAGCAACGAACATCGAAGATAGACTGAGCTTGACGCCAAAATCGAAAACTCAGCAACCGCGACTTGCGCAACGGCAAGAAGAAGTCGTACATCCTTCATTAACTTCTAAAGATTTAGACAAGATTTTCGCTGATTTTGAAGCTTATGCAAATAAGTTATCGACAAACCCGAGCGCGGATACATTTCGTAAAGGTGTTACTGCAGATATATTAAATAAATTAATTGCTTTACGAGCATCACTGGCAGATGGAAATGTTGAGCAAGCGAGTCGTGATATTCAGACACTTTTGCATGCTATTAACGGATTCCAGCAAGATGATAGATTAAATACACATTTGCATTTTGATTTCTTTAAGAAACGTATCGGCGATAAAAAGAATACCACGCTGGCGACTTATCTATCCGATCTCAAAGATGCGTTGCAGCCTGTGCTTCAAAATATAGAACCATCCAAAGAAAGAAAGCTTACCATCGAACCTGCACAGAACAATGGTATGGCCTCCAAGAAAGGACCATGAAAATATTAGATAGCATCAAAATTCTCAATCGCGTCTTTTAACGTTTGCACTGCAATAGTCTTCATACCTTCAATCGTTTTCTTGCTCGCGTTTCCTTGCGGCACAATCGCTGTTTTGAAACCATGCTTGGCAGCTTCCTTTATTCTTTCTTGCCCGCCTGGCACCGGACGAATTTCTCCCGCCAATCCTACTTCTCCGAACACAATTAAATCGGCCGGAAGGGGTCGATTACGCAGACTGGATAGAATCGCAAAAATAGTCGGTAAATCCGCCGCCGTATCAAATATTTGTAAACCGCCAACGACATTTAAAAATATATCCAGGCTGTGGGTAGAAATACCACTTTGACGATGCAAAATAGCCAGCAGCATAGACAGACGTTGTGTTTCCAGGCCAACCGATAAGCGACGTGGATTAGCCATATGGCTTTGATCAACGAGTGCTTGCACTTCTATCAGCAAAGGCCGTGAACCATCTTTGGTCGCGGTAACAATACTGCCGGAAACTGGCTGTTCATAGCGCGAAAGAAAAATAGCGGAGGGATGACTGACTTCACGCAATCCTTTGTCGGTCATGGCGAAGATGCCCAGTTCATTCACTGCGCCAAAACGGTTTTTTACCGCTCTGATCATGCGATAAGCGATTGTCTTGCTCGCCTTCAAAATAAAGCACGGTATCAACCATATGCTCAAGCACGCGCGGGCCTGCCAGACTGCCTTCTTTTGTGACGTGGCCAACCAGAAAAAGCGCAGTGCCAGTTTGTTTGGCATAAGTGACCAACTGCATGGCGCTTTCACGTACTTGCCCTACCGAGCCAGGTGCGGAGGAAAGCAGAGACGTGTGCATGGTTTGAATGGAATCGATGACCAGTACGCGCGGTTTTTCCTGCTGCGCTAATCGGAGAATATTTTCCACATGAGTATCAGCGAGTAACCATAAATGCTTTTCTGGCAATCCCAAACGACGCGCACGTAAGGTGACTTGCTGCGGTGATTCTTCGCCGGTGACATATAACACTTTCATATTCTGGCTGAGATGGGCAACAGTTTGCAGCAGGATAGTAGATTTACCGATGCCGGGATCACCGCCTATTAATATGGCGGATCCCATGATAATGCCGCCACCCAGCACGCGGTCCAATTCTGATGAGCCAGAACCCAGACGAACATCTTCCTGCAGTTTCACATCTGCCATGCGGGTGATGACTGTTTCCGTGCCGGCGTATCCTTGATAGCGTGAAGATGGGGTGACTGGTGCGCTTACTTCTTCAACAATAGTATTCCATTCATTGCAACCAGTGCATTGTCCGGTCCACTTTGGATATAGCGTGCCACAATTTTGGCAACAGAAAGTAAGTTTATTTTTTGACATGGGACAAATCCTTTGCACTTTATATTTCATACAAAAAAGCCCTCAGCAGAGGGCTTTTCTTTTTGGGAAGGATCAGACTAGCTGACAGATTTCCATGAACCATCTGGCTGACGGCAAGCTGTGCCGTAAATGTTTTGCTTTTTACCATTGATGGTCGCTGTAGTGTGGTATTCACGACAATATTCGTTTCTGCCCACTCTAACATTTTTGGTAGGAACGACTTCGTACGCTGTGCCAGTGCTGCGATTGTGCCAGTAAGCTGGTTGACCGGGCTGGTTGTTTTCCAGGGCCTGGTTCATACGCATTCTGTCTGTGTCATCCATGTTTTTGCCGATAGAGCCGCCAATCACTGCGCCCGCAATGCTGCCAGCTGCGATTGCTAAAACTTTGCCACTGCCGCCACCCACTGTGCTGCCTAGCAGTCCGCCTGCTACAGCGCCGGTAAGAGTACCGACATCTTGATTGCTCATATTTTGACAGCCAACCAAGGTCACGCTGCAAAGCAGCGCTAATAATCCAGTAATTAATTTTTTCATTGAATATAACTCCTCAAATAGTGATTCTTAAGAATCGCTGGGCTATTCTATACTGAGAGAATAAATGATGCCAACATAACGAGAAAGAGTTCACAGCCATGACTGATACCATGAAAACTTATAGACCTGTATATCCTGATGGTGCCTTCGGCGAGTACATATTCACTGCCGACAAGAAACGCATAGACCTGGAATATCTGTACAATTTATTGTGCGTCCCGTCTCGTTATTCTACCGGGTTGCCACCAGAACGTTTCCCGCTGGTGATAGAAAATTCTTTGTGTTTCAGTGTGTATCATGAAGGCAAACAAGTAGGATTTTCGCGTGTCATTAGTGACCATTCAGAATTTGCTTCCTTATGGGATGTGTTTATTGATGATCAACATAGGGCGAAAGGCGTAGGTAAGGCTTTGCTAAAGTATATTTTTGATCATTTTGAATTGCGCGGTATTTTCCGCTGGTTCCTGATGACCGAAGATGCGCATGGGTTGTATCAAAAGTTCGACTTTAAAACCGAAATTTATAACCCATATATAATGATGAAGGTTAATGCAATTTAACAAGAGGACCAAACGCTATGAACTCATTTGACAGACGCGACAATTTTAGGCCGGTGGGGATGGCGGCATCCACATCTGGTTTTATGAACCGCGTATATTTCTGGATGATGTTAGGCTTGCTATTGTCGGGTATTGTGGCGTATTCAGTAGCTAGTAACCCTGTCAGAGTCGCTAATCTCTTTAATAATAGTTTTGTCTGGATTGGCTTGATTGTTTTGCAGTTTGCCGCAGTGATTATGTTGTCGGCATTTATTAATCGTATGAGTCTCATGCTCGCTGTCTCCATGTTTCTGGGATATACGATTTTGACTGGTATCACTTTTTCAGGGATATTTCTCGCTTATTCCATAGCCAGTATTAGTCAGGCATTTTTTATCACGGCATTTTCATTTGGTGGCTTAAGTATGTTTGGTTTTATCACCAAGCGTGATCTGGGTCCTGTAGGCCAGTTTTGTATGATGGGCTTATTTGGTGTGATTGGTTTAATGTTATTAGCATTCATATTCCCATCCATGATGGGCAACGGCATGATGATGTTGATCAATGTTGCGTCGATTATCATTTTCGCTGGTTTAACCGCCTACGATACGCAAAAACTGAAAATGTACAGTCAAGCTATCGGTGATCCGGAACAGGCAAAAAAAGAAGCTGTTCGTGGTGCGTTAATGTTATATCTCGACTTCATCAACCTGTTTTTGGCGATCTTGCGTTTAACAGGTGACCGTAGATAGTTTCATTAAACCCCTCATTCGTTATGCCGGATGGGGGGTGCTTTTTCCCCTTCCCTCTTTTCCCCTGACTTAGTATGATTTATTCATGGTCATTTGCTCGATAAACGGGGAAAATTTATGCATCAGATATTAAAAGACGCTAATTTATCAAACCAGACAGGGTTAGCGCTGTATCTTGCCTGTAAGAATGGCGATTTGGCTGAAGTGAAAGATCTTATCGAAAAGAAACACATAAACCCGCACTATGTGGTAGATCAAGGTTTGGATAAGGGCCCGGTCTTCAAATTCGCTGCTGAAAGCGGCAATCTCGATTTAGTGAGATATTTATTCGAAGTACATTCTGCTGATATCGAATCGCGGGGAGAGTATCTGGGCACGCAAGATACAGCTTTGAGTCGTGCAGCCAGCAAAGGTCATCATCTGGTTGTCGAATATTTGCTCTCAAAAGGCGCACAGCCGAATGTGTTATCTGATGCTATTCAAGCTAAATCATTGCGCACAGTTGAATTGCTGACTGCTGCTGGTGCCATAGTGACAACTGAAAATTTATATTACGCGATTGCTAGTGGTGAGTTGGATATTGTGAGACGCCTATTAAAAAATGGCGCAGATATTAACAGGCTTTATATTGGTCCGTATCAAAAAGTAGCGGTCAAAAGCGGTAATGTTGGATTAGTTCAATTCCTGAAAGATGAATATCAGCTTGATTTGCAGGCTTGTAATCCAGATGAATTGCTTTCAGAGGCGGTGCAAAGTGGTAGTGCTGATATGATGCGGCATCTGGTCGATGTGCAAAAAATAGATGTTGCTGCGCGTGTTACTAAAGAAAATTCAATGCCAAATTTATATTCCAGTCAGTTATATGGAACCATTCTTGGCAAAGCAGTAATCAATGGCGGTATCTCTTTGCTGAAATATCTATTTGATGAATTGAAATTGCAGCCATCGGTGGAGATTTTGAAATTATTAGTGATAAGAGCGAAGGTTTATACGGAAGCAAAGAAAGCGCCTGGTGTCAGACACCAGGTTTTAGATTATTTGCAGAGTTTTTTGCCGTTTGAGCCTAAGCCTTCAAAGCAGGGAGTGTTTGGACAGTCGGGTCGCATGCAATTGTCTGTGGTGCCAGAATTAGGTAGACGTTCGCCTGGGCTTTCTTAATTTTGATTGCTCCTCGCCGTGTTGGTGGCTTACGGCAAAAGGCGCCTAATCCACCCTACAGCTTCGTTCATGATCGGTGTGCGTAGGGTGGATTAGGCGCCTTTTGCCGCAATCCACCATCACTGAGAGGTAATATAAATTAAGGCTGAGGAATTTCTGCTTTCGCCGCCGTAAACAATTCTATCTTGCCAAAATCTTTAAACGTCAATTTATCCAGATTATTTTCAAACCACAGCAAATATTCTTTAGTTTCCTTATCTGAATGCATTTCTCTTAGCGCGGCCATTTCTTCTCTATAAAATTTCTTTAAATCTTCATTTGGCGTGTTATAAAACTGTTCAACGAGGAATTTATAAGTGGGATCAATTTTGAATTTCTGGTTTTGATTTTTAGCTATTGCATCGGCAAACATGGTTTGTGCCAAGCTGGCAGGCAAACTGACACCGTTGACGGTGACTCGTCTTTGCATAATCCATTCCTCATTATTTATTATTATTGTTATGAGGTGGATTTTATGTGCGACTTCAGCGCGAAAAAAGCGGGTAAATTACCCACTCATTTTCAATTCTTCCCAATATTTTTCATACAACGCCAACGTGTCTTCACCTAAATCAGTCTGAAATTGACCATGCTTTAATATATCTTGTGAAGGATAAGCCGTTGGATTGTTACGAATCTGTGGCGGCAGTAATTTTTGCGCAGCCAAATTCGCGGTAGGAAAGCCTGTCGTCAGCGCAATTTGTTTGCCGATATCAGGGCGTAAAATAAAGTTCAGAAATTCATACGCATTATCTTTATGCGGTGCATTTTTAGGAATAGCAAAATTATCAACCCAGATCACAAATCCATCTTTAGGATAAATAAATTGAATTTTAGGATTTTCTTGCAGTGCTTTGAAAGTATCGCCATTCCATGCCATGCCTACGGTTGCGTCTTCATCAATCATGATGGAAACAACAGTATCAGTTGAAAATACTTTGACATTTTTCATTAATTCTTTCAGTTTGAGAAAAGCGGCTTTAATATGATCAGGGTTTGCGTCATTAGGCGAATAACCCAGCGACAATAATGCCATGGAGAAAATTTCGCGTGTATCATCCAGCAACATGAATTGATTGTAAAAACGCTCGTCCCAGAAATCAGACCATTTTTTAATGCTATTAGGATCGAAGTAACTGCTATTAACAAAAATACCAGTGATACCCCAAATATGCGGCACATTGTATTCACCTTGTGGATCATATGCAGTACGAAAAAATTGCGGATTCAGATTGGCCAGATTCGTTAATTTGCTTTTATCCAGTTTTTCCAGCATATCCTGGCGGCGCATGCGATCGACGAAATAACTGGATGGCATCACAATATCATAACCAGCGTTTTTGGTCGCACGTAATTTGGCATACATGATTTCATTGTTTTCATACGTGGAGATATTAACTTTGATGCCAGTTTCTTTTTCAAATTGACGTACGACGAAATCGGGAATTTCACCGGTCCAGGCATACACATTCACGACGCGATCAGCTGCGTGTGCAACTAGTGAAGATGAGAGCATGAATATCATGCAAGCCAGACGCAACATCAGTTTCTTCATGCTGTTTTTCCTCACGCTTTCTTTCTTAAGGCAATTGTGATAACACGATAAGCGTCAGCGTGACGCAGAATACACACTGCACAACGCATTGATTTCAGGTTTAATGCCTGAACGCACCATGGAATAAATTTGCAGTGGCAGAATTTCAAATTCAGGGCCAGCGACAAAATAACTGATAATCACATCATCCAGTGACAGCGTGAAGCTCAGCAGCCAGCCAGCAAATAACGCAGGCCATAATAACGGCAAAATAATGCGCATGAAAATGACCCAATCATTAGCGCCAAGATCTTTCGCTGCTTCAAAAATATTTTTATCAAAGCTGACTAAGCGGCTGTAAGTGGTGACAATCACAAAGGGAATACAAAAACTGATGTGTGCCAACAATAAGCTGAAAAAGCCTAGATGCACTTGCAACAGGGTAAATAAAATCAACAATGATGCGCCAGTCACAATTTCCGGCGATAAAATTAAAATAAAAACTAATCCATTAAGAAAGTTGCGCCCGACAAAGCGATAACGATAAAGACTGACCGCTGCCAGCATGCCGACAATAGTGGCGACTGTCGCAGATGAAATTCCCAGGAAAAATGAATGCCAGGTCGCAATCCATAAATCACTGTCAGAAAATAATTCGCCATACCAGCGCCAGGTAAACCCATGCCATACCAGCGAATATTGCGTGTTATTAAATGAATAAATAATCAGAATAAAAATGGGAATATAAAAAAATAAATAAATTAAGCTGAGATAAGATAATGCGTGTTTTTTCATAACCATTCCCGCTTTTTACTGCCGCGTGTCACCCAAAGTAAATCAAAATGAGTGTGGCAAGAACAAGAGTGAGCACTGCGCTGAATGCGGAACCCATCGGCCAGTTTTCTGCGATCAGGAATTGGTTTTGAATCAGATTACCGAGCAGGATGGATTTGCGCCGCCCAAAATATCAGGAATATAAAAAATAGTCATAGCTGGCAGAAATACCAAAATAGAACCCGCGATAATTCCCGGCATGGTCAGGGGAATAATCATTCTTCTGAAAGTAGTAAAACGATTCGCGCCCAGATCACGTGCTGCATCAATCAGACGATTATCCAGACGTTCAACATTAGTCATGATAGGCAGAATCATAAATGGCAGTAGATTATAAACCAGACCAATCATCACGGCGTAATTGGTAAAAAAATAGGCAGCGGATGATGATTAATCCCAATAGCTATCAAAATAGAATTAAGAATGCCTTTAGCTTTGATAATGGCAATCAGGGCATAACTGCGGATCAGCGAACTGGTCCAGAAAGGAATAATGATTAATAAAATCAGAAAACTTTTCCAGCGGCTTTCCATGCGCGCAATGATGTAGGCAAAAGGATAGCCGAGCACAAACAAAGCAAAGTAGCAATACCCGCAATGATAAAAGATTTCTCAAAAATGCGTATATAAATATTATTGTTTAGCTGCTTGATAATTTTCCAAGGTAAATGGAAGCTTGATCAGGTTGCTTTCACTATGGCCCATAAAGCTGGCGCCCACGACCAGACAGAATGGCAGCAGGCAAAGAGAAACAGCCAAAACCAGACGATGGTCAGTGAAAAGTATTACGAAATCCATTATCATGCTTCATGAGGCAAGATGACCTCCCACCCCGGTGTCCAGTTTACCCAGACTTGTTCGCCCATTTTATATTCCAGACGCTCATCATCTTCATCAAAAAATTCAGTGGCGGAGACAACTGCGTTATTGGCAAGCCGTACGATCAGATCAACGGTGGTGCCTTTGTAGATGACTTCTTCAACGGTGCCGGCAAACATGTCAGTGGTATCAGTGACTTCGTGCTGGTCCCAGACGCGAACATCTTCCGGGCGAACCAGAACATGGACTTTTTCGCCAGGCATGAGAATGCGGGTGCTTTTTGCCGTACGTTGTTTGTCGAGAATATTAACCATGATTTGTTTGTCGCCATTAACGTTAATAATTTCACCGTCAAAGATATTGACTTCACCGATAAAGTTGGCGACGTTCAGATCTTGGGTTCTTCATATACTTGTCGGGGGTGCCTATCTGTTCGATATAGCCTTCCTGCATGACGACAACGCGATCAGACATGGAAAGTGCTTCTTCCTGGTCATGAGTCACAAAAATAAAGGTAATGCCCAGCGTACGCTGTAATTGCTTGAGTTCAATTTGCATGGTTTTGCGCAGACGATAATCCAGCGAAGACAAGGGTTCATCCAGCAGCAGCACCCGTGGACGGTTCACCGCAGCGCGGGCAATCGCCACGCGTTGTTGTTGGCCGCCACTTAACTGACTGGGTTTGCGTTCGGCATATTTTTCCAGCTTCACCATTTTCAAAACGTCGGCAACGCGAGTTTTGATTTCGGCAAAAGGAACTTTTTGGCAGCGTAGGCCGAAAGCGACATTTTCAAATACCGTCATATGCGGGAAACAGGGCATAACTTTGGAACACCGTATGTACATGGCGTTGATGCGGCGGCAGGCCGCTCACATCTTTATTATCGATGAAAATGCTGCCTTTGCTAGGTTCTTCAAAACCTGAAATCAGGCGTAATAAAGTCGTTTTGCCGCAGCCCGAAGGGCCGAGTAAAGTTAGAAATTCGCCTTCACGTACTTCAAGGTTGATATCATGCAAAATCTCATGATCGTGTATCGACTTGAAAACGCCGCGAAGTTCAACAACGTTATTGGCCAACTCATTAATCCCCCACATTAGGATACTTTTTTCAGATGCAAATCAAAAGTATATCAATAAAAATTAAGGGTGCAGATTATGGTACTAATGTGACAAGATGTCTAGTTTTTTACAAGGGTTTTTTTTCATCTATATTGGTCTGTGTAGTTCTTTTTATTCCAAAAACGGATAGAATGACTCACTGAAAGGGAATTTTTTGAAGGATGACATGCATGTCGAGACAAAAAAATTTATGGATGACGGGTCTTATTGCGACCGCACTCATAGCTGGAACGAATGTTTATGCCGCTAACAAAGGATTATATTTAGCCGCCAACGTCGGTTGGGGCGATGTCCATCAACGTGCCATTTCCTCAGGCAATATGGCAAATCTGGTTGGGACAGCACTTAATACAACAAATTTTACTTTCAATTCTTTCCACAGCGGTGTCAGTGATCCAACTGGTGTAGGCGGTCGCGCTTTGCTGGGTTGGCAATACGATTGCCATTGGGCGCTGGAATTCGGCTGGTCGAAATTCTCTAATGTGAATACATATGTCAATTCCACCGTAACTGATAACTCTACTGGTTTACCTGCGATAGCGACCGAGACTGGTACTTTCCAAACTGATGCGTTTGATTTTGTCGGTAAAGGCATTTACCCGCTGCCATATAATTTTAGTGTTTATGGTGAATTTGGTGTTGCTTATCTGTGGGGTTGGCCAAATGAAAATGCGACGATAACTGAGGCTGGAGTTGCCACTACAGTTGGTATGGATGATCACGAAACCAGATGGTATCCCACTTTTGGCCTGGGTGTAGCCTATGATTTTACTCCTCAGTTTCAGGGAGTATTGTCCTGGAATCGCATCCAGCAAGTCGGAAATTCGACACATTTTCTTTATAGTACAGATTTAGTCATGCTTGGTTTAGCCCTGCATTTTGATACCTGGTAAAAAAATATAAGAATATTCATGTAATTACCTCTCCCTGCTGGGGGAGAGGTTTTTTTTCCTTCAGATTGCTAAAAAAGCCAAAAAACGCTATCTTATGCGCAGGTTTTCCAACCCATTCACCTATTAAAGATTAGGGCCTGTAAATGCAGCAGTCACCTGATGTTTTTGATTTTTCCCAGCTGTCCCGTGATGCTATCGAGGAGTTACTTCAGCGGTATCACATAAACCTGAACGCTGATGAAGCGCTCACCATCCAAAATTCACTATTAAAGCGTCCGCCCACTTTTGCTGAATGTGTGTTCTGGTCTATCCAGGGTTCGGAGCATTGCTCCTATAAAAGTAGCCGTAAACATTTAAGCAATTTGTGACCGATGGCCCTCATGTTATTTTGGGCCCAAAGAAGATGCAGGCATCGTCGCTGTCGCGACCGATACTCAAGGTGTGCGTTACGGCATTGTCATTAGCCACGAATCGCATAATCATCCCTCCCAAATTGTGCCTTATGAAGGTGCGGCGACTGGCGTAGGTGGTAATGTGCGCGATGTTTGCTGTATGGGCGCGGAAGTCATTGCCGTGGCAGACAGTCTGCGCTTTGGTGATATCAATCGCTCGCAGAACACACTGGATACATGAAGGTGTGGTCAGCGGTATTGCGGGTTATGGCAATCCGCTCGGCATTCCCAATCTTGCCGGCGATGTCTATTACGATCCTGCTTATAACGAAAATTGTCTGGTGACAGTAGTGACACTGGGTGTGGTGCGAGAAGATCATGTCATCCATTCTTATGCACCCGCGAATGCGGATGATTATGTTTTTATTCTGGTTGGCAAGCCAACTGATAACAGCGGTTTTGGCGGCGCGAGCATTTGCTTCATCTACTTTGCGTGAAGAGCAGAAAGAACGTAATAAAGGCGCAGTGCAAGAACCCAACGCGTTTTTGCAGCGCCATATACTGAAAGCCAATTATGCTTTATTCAAATTACTGCGCGAAAAAAACCTGATTGATAAAGTCGGTTTCAAAGATTTAGGTGCTGGCGGTATTGCTTGCGCCAGCGTTGAAATTGCCGAAGCGGTGGTTACGGCGCGGAAATTGATTTGGAAAGAGTGCCCACTGGCATGTCAGGTTTGTTACCTGCCGTGGTTCTCTGTTCGGAAACCCAGGAACGTTTTATGTGGGTCGTGCCGCCTGAATTGGCTGAGATGATTCTGAAGCATTACAATGAAACATTTGCATTGCCGCAAGTTTCAGAAGGCGCGCGCGCATGCGGTGATAGGCAAAATTCGCACCGATGGTTTGTATGTAGTGAATTACCAAGGTAAAGAAATAGTACGCGCGCAAGCGCAGCGATGTGACTAAAGGTATTTTGTACGATCGTCCTTATGCAGCAAAAACGCAGTCATTGCGTGAACCAGAATTAGCTAGCGCCTAATGATTTCAATCAGGTATTATTGTCAATTACTGGCGCATGAAAATATTGCTTCACGCGCGCCGATTTATGAAACCTATGATAAACAAGTGCAAGGCCGCACAGTGATTGAAGCAGGCTGGGCGGATGCGGGGGTGATGCAGCCATTTAATGAAGACAAATATCCCGAAGAAATTCGCAAGACGGGTATTGCGTTATCGCTGGACCAAAACCCGCGTTATAACAAAATTGATGCTTACTGGGGCGCAGTCAATGCTGTGGTTGAATCAGTGCGTAATGTTACTGCAGTCGGCGCAACGCCGCTTGCGGTGACCGATTGTCTGTGTTTTGGCAATCCGGAAAAACCCGAACAAATGGGGGAATTTGTGGATTCCGTGCGCGGTATTACTGATGCTTGCCGAGCTGTTACCATTAAAGAACATCCGGAAGCTACACTGCCTATCATTTCTGGCAATGTCTCGCTTTATAACGAATCCGCTCAAGGCGCGATTCCACCTAGCCCCATGATTAGCTGTTTGGGTACCATGCCAGATGTGAGTAAAGCGATGACTTATGATTTCAAACGCACAGATACCATGCTGGTGATGATTGGCGAGCGTAAAGATGAATGCGGCGGCAGTGTTTATTATCAATTGCATAATGAATTAGGCGCGTAATTTACCCAAACCGGATCTGGCATACGTTGGTCGCGAAATTCAAGCGGTGCATGCGGCTATTCAGAAAGGTCTGGTGTTAGCCGCGCATGATATTTCTGAAGGTGGTGTGGCAGTCGCGTTGGCGGAAATGAGTTTTAAAAATCAGATTGGTGTGAAAGTTGAAATTCCTGGCGAATTTGTCCGCGAGCAAAAAATTATTTGGTGAAACCGGTGGTTTTATTCTGGAAGTTCCCCGCGAAAAAATGAAAGAACTGAGAGAATTATTCGCGGCGCAGCAAGTACCTATGTTTGCGATTGGTGAAACCAGCAAGGAGCCACGTCTGCGTATGAATGGTGTGATTGATTTGGCGGTGAGTGAAGCGAAACATGCTTGGGAAAATGGGTTGCGGGAGAGATTGCTGTAATGATGTAGGGTGGATTAGGCGCTTTTTGCCGTAATCCACCTGATTAATAGATGGTGATTACGGCAAAGAGGCTAACCACTAATTATGAGTTCCATGACAGTGTAGATTACAAAGCTGCAGGCGTTGATATTGAAGCAGGTAATGAAGCGGTGCGCACGCATTAAGAAAGCAGTTGAAAGTACATTTTCACCGCAAGTGCTAACTGGCATAGGCAGCTTTGGTGCGATGTATGATCTGCAAACCTCTCATGCAGCAATATCAACATCCCGTATTAGTGCAAAGCATCGATGGTGTAGGCACCAAAATGATGGTTGCCAAGATGATGCAGAAATTCGACACCATCGGCATGGATTTAGTGAGTGCGACGACCAATGACATTATCGTACTTGGGCGCAAAACCGCTGACACTGCTGGATTACATTGCCAATGACAAATTGAATCCCGAAATTGTCGAACAGATTGTTTCAGGCATGGTGAAAGCCTGTCGTGAAAATGATATTTCTCTGGTCGGGGGTGAAACCGCCGAAATGCCAGGCACTTATTTGCCTGGCGAACATGATTTAGTTGGTGTTATCACTGGCGTAGTCGAAAAAGATGAGGCCATTTTAGGTAAAGATATCAAAGACGGCGATGTGGTCGTTGCATTTCCTTCCAGCGGTTTGCACACCAATGGTTATTCACTAGCACGAAAATTATTTTTTGATATTGGCGGTTATAACGTTGATTCACATTTGCCAGAATTAACTCACACTGTTGGCGAAGAATTGTTGGCGCCACACATCAATTACACGCGACCAGTCTTGCATATGCTGGCGCAAAAAATTCCTATTAAAGGCATGGCGCATATTACTGGCGGCGGTTTACTGGAAAATATCCCGCGTGTTTTACCAGCAGGTTGCGCAGTTGAAATTAACAAACAGCTTGTCCGGTACTACCTGTATTTGAAGTGCTGCGTAAGATTAGGCAAGCTGGAAGATAATGAAATGTATCGTACTTTTAACATGGGTGTAGGCTTGGTCATGATTGTGCCGCCATGACATGCTAGACGAAGATGCGTGCCGCATTAAAAGAATTTCCATCATTTCCGCTGTATGAAATTGGCCGTGTCGTTAGCGGTAAGCGAGACGTGAGGTTAATTTAAATGCGAATTGCTATCGTACAATTTCCTGGTTCCAATTGTGAACGTGAAACCATGCTTGCCGTGAAACGCGCTGGCATGGAGCCTGTCGAATTTTTATGGAATGAACCACACGAAAAACTGCAGCGACATGGATGGTTATATCATCGTCGGTGGTTTTTCTTATGAAGATCGTTCACGCGCTGGCATTATTGCCGCGCTTGATCCGTCATGCAGGAAATCAAAGCACAAAGTGAAAAAGGAAAACCTGTACTAGGTATTTGTAATGGCGCGCAAATTTTGGTGGAAACAGGTTTGGTTCCAGGATTGGAAAATAATAAAGTCGGCCATGGTGTTGACAGAAAATAAACGCATCGCCAACGGTAAAATACTAGGCACAGGTTATTACAAGCCTGGGTGAATATGCGTCTTGTCCGATCAATATCAACGTAATGCTTTTACTCGTCATCTGACGCCAAAAATATTTTGCATGTTCCGGTCGCGCATGGCGAAGGCCGTTTTGTCATGACTGATGCATTGTTGCAAGAAATCGAAATCCAAGGCTTGAATGTATTTCAATATTGCGATGCCAGCGGCAATATCATTGATAGTTTCCCGTAAATCCCAATGGTTCTATCGATAATATTGCTGCGATTTCCAATAAAGCTGGCAATGTCATGGCGATGATGCCGCATCCTGAGCGCACGACTAATGGTGATGCGATTTTTCATTCCATGCGTGATTATATTGCAGAAGGCCGTGTGCAGCAAACTGCCGCCATTGTATTATTATCCGCGTCGTATCGATGCCAGCAGCTTATCAAAAACCCGCAAATACGGCATGAATGTGATCGTTGAATTGATGATTACTGATAATCAAGCGCTGACAGTGCAAAATACTTTGCGACAATTAGGTTTCCCAGTCACGGTCAAACGTCAGACGCATTGGGAAATTCAATGTGATTCAGCTGCGACTAGTGAAACAAATCAAACAAAGCGGTGTGTTATATAATGAGCGCAAAGAAATAGAAATTGAAACCAAATGCAGCGCGATAGCAACAGCATTGCTTTTCTTGTGCGTCCAAAAGAAGATTTGCTATGGCCAACAAAAATTGCAAACACTGAAAGATCATTTTCGATTCAAGGAGTGAATGCAATTCAACACGGTGTTTTATGGCAATTTACCAGTGAAAACGCTAATATGACTGAACTTCAGACAAATTCTTACACACTAACATAATATATAATCCATATGCCCATGACTGCTACCAATACTAACTGATCATTATCTTGATTCAATTACACGCAGCACTACCATTTTGTCTGACAGAAACCGCATTTACCTTTGGTAAAAAATATCAGGGCAAAGTGCGAGATACTTATGATCTTGGTGACAAATTAATTTTGATTACCACCGATCGACAAAGTGCATTTGATCGCGTCCTTGCTTCAGTTCCTTACAAAGGCCAAGTGTTGAATCTAACTAGTGCCTGGTGGTTTGAGCAAACCGAATCATATCGTTCCTAATCATTTGATCGCTGTTCCAGATCCCAATGTGATGATTGCGAAAAAATGTAAAGTATTTCCCATCGAATTTGTGGTGCGTGGTTATATCACTGGCACCACCAGCACTTCACTGTGGACGCAATATAAAAAAGGCGTGCGTAATTATTGCGGTATTCAATTTCCAGAAGGTTTACAAAAAAATCAACGTCTGGAGCAGCCTGTGTTAACGCCACCACCAAAGAAAAGAACATGATCGTCCCATCAGCCCCGCAGAAATTGTTGCCGAAGGCTGGATGACGCAAGCAGATTGGGATGAAGCCAGTGCAGCTGCATTGCAATTATTTCAATATGGCGTGGAAATGGCTGCAAAACACGGCTTGATTTTAGTGGATACCAAATATGAATTTGGTAGTGATGCAGATGGCAATATTGTCATTGTCGATGAAATTCATACGCCAGATTCCAGTCGTTATTGGTTAGCGAATAGTTATGAAGAACGTATTGCGCAAGGTAAAGAACCAGAAAATATCGACAAAGAATTTTTACGTTTATGGTTTGCAGAAAATTGTGATCCATACAAAGATGAAGTATTGCCGGAAGCACCACAAGAATTAATCGTGACGCTGTCATCGCGTTATATTCAGTTATATGAAATGATCACTGGCAAGAAATTTCGCGTTTGCAGCAACAAGCCATGAGAGCCGCATCGAATCAGCGGATTATGAACGAAATATTGCAGGCTTATCTAGGGCATAATACTTATGTGCGGCATAGTCGGAATTTATAGTCACGAACCCGTTGCAGCAGAGCTGTATGATAGTCTCATTCATTTGCAACATCGCGGACAGGATGCTGCTGGTATTCTCACTTGTGATGAACGTTTCTATCCTAAACATGGCTTAGGTTTAGTGCGAGAAATTTTCACACCCGAAGATATTATGCCGCTCAAAGGCAATATCGGCATTGCGCATACTCGTTATCCTACCGCGGCGGCTACAGTGAGGCTGATATTCAACCGCTCTGGATTGGCAGTCCGCGCGGTATTGCACTCGCGCATAATGGTAATTTGGTCAATTATCAAGAATTGGCCGAAGAAATCCGTACCAAACAACACCGTCATTTAAATTCTTCCATTGATTCAGAAGCACTGTTACATTTGCTGGCTGATCATCTCGCTACAGGTTCTTATGCTGACGATGATGATGAATTATTTTTTCAGCAATTATGTGGCGCGGTGAAAAATATTTATTCGCGTATGGAAGGTTCTTATTCTGTTGTCAGTCTCATCATTGGCAAAGGTTTGGTTGCTTTCCGTGATCCGCACGGCATTCGTCCGCTGGTTTGGGGTGAGCGCAAACGCAAAGATGGCAGAAGCGATTATATTTTTGCTTCAGAAACCACCGCATTTTATGCCTTGGTTTTGAACCTAAAGGTGATTTGCAAGCCTGGTGAAGTGGCTTATGTGAATCAAGCAGGCAAATTATTCCGTAAAGTATTAGAAGCAAAAGAATTTAGTCCATGTGTGTTTGAATATGTTTATTTCGCGCGACCTGATTCAACATTAGATGGTGTCAGTGTTTATCGCTCGCGTTTGCGTATGGGACAAAATCTTGCGACGACAATGGAAGCAAAAATATCCGGATGTTATTCCCGATGTCGTGATTCCCGCGCCATTTACTGCGAATACCGCGGCATTATCATTTGCGCATGAAATTGGTGTGCGTTATTCAGAAGGCTTATATAAAAATCCTTTCATTGGCCGCACATTTATCATGCCCAATCAGAAAGCGCGCTCCCGCAGCGTGCGTTACAAGTTAACACCGCAACGAACAGAAATTGAAAATAAAACAGTGTTAATTGTGGATGACAGCATTGTGCGCGGCACGACTTCACGTGAAATTGTCAAAATGGTGCGTGAATTTGGCGCGAAAGAAATTTATTTTGTTTCAACTTGTCCGCCGATCAAAAATCCCTGTTTTTATGGCATTGATATTCCATCGCGCAGTGAATTGATTGCTGCGAACGCACACTGAAGAAGAAATCTGCGCAATATCTGGCGTTGATGATTTCTGTATCAAACTCAAGAAGATTTGGTTGAAGCGGTTACGCGCCGTGGCGATACATCATATCGAACGTCCTTGCATGGCTTGCATGGATGGTGATTATATTTGCGGTAATATTACTGAAGAGAAAATTCAGCGACTTTAGAGAAATAAGCGTGATGAGACAGCGAAAAGGAGAAGCTACAGAAATGAATATTTTAATCGTTGGTTCTGGTGCGCGTGAACATGCGATTGCGGCTGCTTTGCATCGCTCGCCGCAAGAGCCACGAATTTTTTGCTGTGGCATCCTGGCTGAATCCTGGCATTAAACAAATGACGCATAACTATTGGGTAGGTGATATCACAGACGTAGACGCCAGTTACCAAGATTGCTAAAGAATGGCAGATTGGTCTCGCCATTATTGGTCCAGAAGCGCCACTAGAAAAAGGCTTGGCCGATGTCCTTATGGGACAATGCCATTCCAACCGTTGGCCCGAGAAAAAAATTGGCGCAAATTGAAACCAGTAAAGCATTTGCTCGCGATTTAATGCAGAAATATAACATTCCTGGTTCACCTCGTTATCAGAGTATTTCATGCAATATGGATGGCGTAGAAAAATTTTTGCATGAACTGGGCGAAGATGGTTATGTCGTTAAAGCCAATGGTTTGATGGGTGGTAAAGGCGTCAAAGTAGCTGGTGATCATTTGCATTCATTTGCTGAAGCATTGAATTTTGCAAAGAAATTCTTGAGCAAGGTCAAACATTTGTGATTGAAGAAAAATTAATCGGCCAGGAATTTTCATTTATGTGTTTTTGTGATGGCGAACATATTGTTCCCATGCCGATTGTGCAAGACCATAAACGTGCGTTTGTCGATGATAAAGGCCCTAACACCGGTGGCATGGGTAGTTATTCTGATGCGAATCATAGCTTGCCATTTCTTAACTGAAGAAGATGTAGTGCGGCGTAAGCAATTAATCAAGCAGTGATACGCGCACTGAGCACAGAAGTACAGGAAAAATATATTGGTATTTTATACGGCAGTTTTATCGCTACACGCAATGGTGTGCATGTCATCGAATTTAATGCGCGTTTTGGTGATCCAGAAGCGTTAAATGTATTAACTATTTTAGAATCTGATTTTGTTACCATTTGTCAGTCACTGGTGACAGGCAATTTCTCTGCCGGAACAAGTGAAATTTTTACCGCAAGCAACAGTATGTAAATACGCTGTACCGAAGGTTATCCAGATGCGCCGGTACGTGATGCTGTTATTGAAATTTGCGCAGTAAAAAACAAATCACGTTTATATTTATCTTCCGTGCATGCGGAAGATGGCAAGATAATCGCGAAGGGAGCACGAGCGGCTGCTTATGTAGGCGTTGCTGACACGATTTCTTCCGCTGAAGAAATTTCAGAAAAAGAAGTCTGTGGTATTGGTGGTCCATTGTTTCATCGCGAAGACATAGGCACGGAAAGATTAATTCAACGCCGTGTTGATGCTATGCGCAGGCTACGGGCGACATGATACGGCTGGGAATCCTGGGATCGACGCGCGGAACAGCGATGGATGCAATTGTCGCGGCGATTCAGACGGGAAAACTAGCAGCGAATGTGGCGATTGTTATTAGCAATAAAGCAGACGCGGCTATTCTGGAGCGAGCGGAAAAATCTGGTCTTAGCACGCAATTTATCGATCCGAAAGGATTATCACGAGAGCAGTTTGATCAGCAGGTTTCCACGCAGTTAAAAAATAATGGCGTGGATCTCATTGTCTTGATTGGCTATATGCGGATTTTGTCTGCTGAATTTGTTTCCGCATGGGAAAATAGAATTATCAATATTCATCCATCTTTGCTGCCAGCGTTTGCGGGTAAAATGGATTTAGATGTACACAAAGCGGTGCTCGCCGCGGGTGTGAAAGAAACTGGTTGTACTGTTCACTATGTTACACAGGAAGTAGACGCAGGGCCTATTATTCTGCAGAAAAAATGCCTTGTTCATGTGGATGATAGCGCGGAAACTCTCAAGCAGCGTGTGCAAGCATTGGAAGGCGAAGCACTGGTTGCAGCCATTTCGCAAATTCTCATAACGCAGCATTAGGCGAACATTTAGAAATACTCTCGTCATCATTTTTAGGAAAGTGTTCAATCAGCAGCGTAGGTGGTTTTATTGCGATCTGGTTCATGCTGTTATGCGTTGTGCCAAAATTAATCGCTATCATAGGATTGTAGAACAGAGAAATAGGCACTATCGATTTTTTCCGCAAATTATCAAAATGTAATTTGAACGGCATCAGAACATGACGGCTACTACTCTGTTGATTTTGTTTATTCTCATCTTCGCCGACAAGAAATTGCAGATCGGTATAAATCTTTTTCGTTAATTCAATTTGTTCCGCACCCGGTTCTTCTTTCAGGTCGCGCGCTATATTCATGTAGACTTCAAGTTCAGTGAGCAATGCGAATTTAGCATTCACAATAGCTTCAGATTTTTCAATGTCGGGTAATTGATCGGTGATAATAAACTGAATTTCGCGCTCGGTTAATCCACTTTCATTTAGTACTACGGAAGCTGATTTTATCAGTGTGCTGCGAGTGATATAGATTTCATTTTGCAAACGCGCAATAGTGGCGAGACTGGCGGCGAGATCTTTTTTGCGGCTGTTAATATATGCCTGCGTTTGATTTTCCGTTATCCACTGATTTATTTCGATGGAAAATAATTGTCGCAAAGCTTTTTCATCCGCTTGCTCGCTATGCATTTTCTCCAGCGCATACGTGAATATTTTAATGAGTTTATTTTTAATTAACTTATTAATCGCATCGGCAGCGAGGCCGGCCTGTGTTTGAAGATCGTGGCAATTTGCAATGACTGTGCCAAAACTGGTTTCAGGTTTTTCATTTTCACGCGCTAGTTTGGTGAGTAAGGCTATGGCTTCGACTTTGTTGTCATGATGTTGCTGGAGACGCTGTTGCAACAAATTCCACTCATCGATTTTTTCCGATATATCGCGCACCAATTCTTGCTGGCAAGTAAGGATTTGCACTTTTTCAAGAGTTTTCCCCTTGATAGTGGCACTGTTATCTTGCTCGCCTTCGTCTTTTTTTTCTGACTCAATAATGTTTTCAGTTAGTCTGATGAAGCGATCCAGTTCAAACAACAATGATTTTTTCGCCAGGATAACGGCTTTGCACTTTTCTATTTCAATGATTTGATTGTGAAGAATAGTTTGAAAAGCGACATCAATAAGATCGCCAGTTGTCTGTAGAGATTTAAATTCTGCTGCTGGTTTTGCGATTATTTTTTTAATTTCCAACTGCAGACAATATATTCCCTCAAGGATAGTAATGAACTCATCGCGTTGATTGAGCAAAAGAACTTGTTGCTCAAGCCGTGATAATTGATTCATGGTTTGTTTGACGGGAATTTCTTTGTGCTTTATGCCGCCTTCGAGAGCTTGCAGCTTGCTTTCAATGTCCTTGAGCTGACTAATAAGCCGGTTTTTTTTATCTTCTGAATTAATGCCGTGTTCAATCGAATATTTTAATGCATCTTTGAGATCAGAAAGTCTGATGTATTCTTCTTTTTCTAATTTGAAGCGTGCGTAAAAAGGTTGTCGTTTAATACCTTCTATTTCTCGTTCCAGATTGTCGATTTCCGACGGAATAGCGGTAATTGGCTGCTTATTATGCGGATTAATGTAATTAGATGTTTCTATCGTTTTCTGGTCCATAGCATGATCGCGGACGAAATCTACCATGCATGGATCATCCATGGGAGTAAAACAGATAGAATCACAAAGCAGTCTGGGAACGAGATCAGTATCGTAACCAATATTTTCTAGCCGCTGTGTGAATGTTCCTTTACCTATCCTTTTTAGATGATATGCGGGAGTACCCGGGCGCGGTGATAGCTGCGCTTGTTCTGGCGCTGGATCTGTTTTCACAAATGCTGAAAATAAAGCTCGTAACATCTGTAAGAATATCTTCCTTAAAATATTGTTCTTATATGGTTTTCCACTAAAGATCAATTCTAGCAAAGTCGGGGTTGAATATGCCATCAATTCCCTCTGCCTAACTGTAAATAATTCTCATTATCAAGTAAACAAAAATTAGTTAATCTAAACAATAAGTTAAAGATAGAATAATATAATAATTATTCGATTATACTTTTAATATGAGCAAAGCGAGAATATTTCGGAGGAGTGGGTATTTATGAGCTTGCCCAAACAACAAGCAGAACAAGATAAGCAAAAATTATTTACAGAATTCGAGAAGCTAAGTAAAAAATTCTGGGCTCCGGGCGTGACTATTCTAGTAAAAAATATAGTTACTTTTCTCAATCCATTGGCAAAAAAAGATGACGTTGCCAAAACGGAAGTCCGCTATAAAGAAATTTATTTAGAAGTTTCCAGATTGGGTAAAAGTGGAGATCCGCAGGCTAAATATCTGCTGGCAAAAGATTCTGAGCGCAGTGAACACTATCTAAATAAATCTAGCGATCAGTGGGCAGAAGATGCGAAAGCCAATGTTCTACGAAAAGATTCAGCGGCGGCTGGTTATGCTCCGGCAATGCTTGATCTTGCTTTGATGGACGTCCAAAACGTAAAAGATGCGGTTTTCGCTGCTCTAAAAGATAAAAAGAATAAAGAACCAAGCCCCGCTGTTCAGCGTAATGCTGAAGAAAAACTGTCAACCCTGGCTGAGCAATTCATAAAAATAATGGCATTACCTGCCAACCCAATTAATGATCCGGTGAAGAAAAAAGCTGAGAAAGTGATGAGATCTTTTCCGGCATTGCGATTAGCAATAGAAAAGCGGCAAAAAGAACCAAGCCCACTTCAAGAGACTAAGATAAAGTTAGGATAACATTTAGCAAAATCTTTCCAAATCTCTCGGTATGGTTATAATATGCCAATCGTTATAGCCACTTCCCGAGACAGACATGCAAATTAATCCAATTAAGCGAGCGTTGATATCGGTATCAGACAAAACCGGCATTGTTGATTTTGCCAGGAACCTGGCGGAATCAGGTGTGGAAATTATTTCCACGGGCGGCACCAGCGCCATGCTGCGGGAAGCGGGGATTAATCATTTTCAAGTCGAAGATATTACCGGCTTGCCGGAAATGTTAGATGGCAGGGTCAAAACCCTGCATCCTAAAATTCATGGCGGTATTCTTGGGCGTCGTGATGAGCATGAATCGGAAGCAGCCAGACACGAGATTAACTGGATAGACTTGGTGGTGGTTAATTTTTATCCTTTTGCCCAAGCTATTCAGAATAAAACGGTGAGCTGGGACGAGGTGGTCGAATATATTGATATAGGCGGGCCAACCATGGTTCGCGCCGCGGCCAAGAATTTTAACTGGGTAGGTGTGGTTGTTGATCCCTCTGATTATGAACAAATCAGTCTGGATATACGCCAGCAGGGTGGTTTGGATTTTGACATGCGCAAAAAGCTGGCAGAGAAAGCTTTTGGCTTGACCTGTAGCTATGACGCAATGATTTATAACCATTTTCTCCAGCAAGATGCCAATGCGCATGAATTTCCCCAGCATATGGATTTACAGCTGGAAAGACTTACTGAGTTGCGTTACGGCGAAAATCCACACCAGAAAGCCAGCGTTTATCAATACGGTCAAAATAGAACAGGCATTCTTGCGGCGGCTCAGCTGCAGGGCAAACCGGTTTCTTACAATAATATCGTCGATGCCGAAGCTGCCTGGACTTGTGTCAGTGAATTTGATGAGCCCGCATGTGTGATTATTAAACATGCTAATCCTTGTGGTGTTGCGACTGCGGCGGATATTGATACTGCATACAAAAATGCTTATCAGGCAGACTCTCTTTCTGCTTTTGGTGGTGTTATCGCGCTCAATCGACCTTGTACCCTGATGATCGCGGAAGCGATTACGGATATTTTCATGGAAGTAGTATTGGCGCCGTCTTTCACTGAAGAAGCGCTGACTCTGCTTGGCAATAAACCTAATTTACGCGTATTAGAAATTCCCGTGCAAAAACGCACCCCATCCTGGGAAATGAAATTTATCAGCGGTGGTATGTTGGTGCAGGAAAAAGATATTCAGGAAATCACGGCTAACGATCTAAAAATCGTTACCAAGACAGCTCCGCAACCCGAAGATATTGATTCTATGTTGTTTTCCTGGCGGGTGTTAAAGCATATCAAGTCCAATGGCATATTGATTGCGAAAGATAACGCCACGGTTGGTATAGGCGCCGGGCAGGTTTCACGTATCGAATCGGTGGAAATTGCCGTGCGTAAAGCGGGCGAGAAGATTCACGGGTCGGTGCTGGCTTCGGATGCGTTTTTCCCATTTCGTGACAGCATAGATCGGATTGGTAAAACCGGCGTGCGCGCAATCATTCAGCCTGGTGGCTCGGTGCGCGATGAAGAAGTAATCGCAGCCTGTGACCAATATGGCATTGCCATGGTATTCACTGGGAAACGCTGCTTCCGGCATTAAAAGAGCTGGGGTCAGACGCTAGAATTGGGGTCACATCTTCACTTTCCACACGGCCTAACAATTTCAGCAGATTTGTTCAAAAAATGTTTCGTGGTCAAACCTGTTACAGTTAGGCCATTTATTCTTAGGGTTTGACCCGAAACATTTTTTGAACAAATCTGCTGAAATTGTTAGGCCGTGTGGAAAGTGAAGATGTGACCCCAATTCTAGCGTCTGACCCCAGCTCTCTGGTATTATGCGCTTTCTCTTAATTCAGACCTCTTAACCTAAGGTATTTTTATGTCAAAAATTCTGGTTAGTATCCTCATGGGTTCAAAATCTGATTGGGGCATTATGGAAGAAACCGGCCTCATCCTTGATAAGTTCAACGTTCCCCACGAAGCACGCGCATTATCAGCGCATCGTACACCTGATGCTTTATTCGAATATTTAAAATCCGCTGAACAGCGTGGCGTGGAAGTCTTTATTGCCGCAGCCGGTGGCGCAGCACATCTTCCTGGCGTAGTTGCAGCGAAGACATTGGTGCCTGTACTTGGTGTGCCTATGCCTTCTTCAACTTTTGTAAACGGTCTTGATGCGTTGCTTGCCATCGTGCAAATGCCAGCTGGTATTCCAGTCGGTACGCTTGCAGTAGGTAAAGCTGGCGCGATTAACGCTGGTATTCTCGCAACTCATATCTTGGGTAACAAATATCCTGAGTATCGTGAAGCTGTGAAAAAATATCGTGAAAAGCAGGCGCAAACCGTTTTAGAAAACGCCCAATTGAAAGGATAATATCCATGTTTCCGACCAAATCATTACACGATTTCGATCCAGCCATCTGGGATGCGATTAACAATGAAGCTCAGCGTCAAGAAGATCATCTCGAATTAATCGCATCAGAAAATTATGTCAGTCCAAATGTACTGGCAGCTCAAGGTTCGATTCTCACCAATAAATATGCCGAAGGTTATCCTGGCAAACGTTATTATGGTGGTTGTGAATACGTTGATGTGGCGGAAACACTGGCAATTGAACGCGCGAAAAAATTATTTGGCGCGGATTATGTAAACGTGCAGCCGCATTCCGGTTCGCAGGCTAATTATGCTGCTTATGCAGCTATGATTCAGCCTGGCGATACCATACTTGGTATGAGTCTTGCGCACGGTGGTCATTTAACGCATGGATCACCAGTTAATTTTTCCGGCAAATTGTATAAAGTCTTTTCTTATGGGCTGCATCCTGAAACTGGCGAAATTGATTATGAACAAGCAGCACAATTAGCAAAAGAACATAAACCGAAATTAATTATTACTGGATTTTCAGCTTATTCGCGTATTGTTGACTGGAAGCGATTCCGTGAAATTGCTGACAGTGTTGGTGCATATTTGTTGGCTGATATTGCACATATCGCCGGATTGGTTGCGACTGGTTTGTATCCATCACCAGTGCAAATTGCTGACGTCACTACCACGACCACGCATAAAACTTTACGTGGCCCACGCGGTGGCATGATCATGGCGAAAGCAAATCCTGAATTGGAAAAGAAATTAAATTCCGCAGTATTTCCTGGTGGTCAAGGCGGCCCGCTGGAACATGTCATTGCCGCAAAAGCAGTATCATTTCTGGAAGCGCTGCAACCTGAATTCAAAACCTATCAACAACAAATTTTGAATAACGCGCGCGTGATGGCGGAAACCATTATAAAACGTGGTTATAAAATTGTGAGTGGTGGAACAGATGATCATTTGATGTTGATTGATCTGATAGACAAAAAAATCACTGGCAAAGATGCAGAAGCTGCGTTAGGACAAGCTTATATCACCACTAATAAAAACGCGGTGCCTAATGATCCACAATCGCCGTTTATCACTAGTGGCATTCGTATTGGTTCACCAGCAATAACGACTCGCGGTTTTAAAGAAAAAGAATGTGAACAAGTAGCGAACTGGATTTGCGATGTGTTGGATGATATGCAAAACACAGCAACTATCGAGCGCGTGAAAAATGAAGTACTCGCACTTTGCAGAAAATTTCCTGTTTATAGTAAAGACAAAGTATCAGCATAATTACGATGGTGGATTACGGCAAAAGGCGCCTAATGTATAGACCGGGGACATAGTATCCAATCGTTCGGGGACATAGTAAACACTTTAAACTAGGCATATTAGACCCTTGAGAGGATTCAATATGCCTTGGAGAGAGGAAAGTATTATGTCTTTGAAAGAAGACTTTATTACCCGCGCCCTTGCCAAAGAAGAATCATTTACGAAGCTTTGCCAAGAATATAGGATCACCCGAAAAACAGGATACAAGCTAGTAAAAAGATACCAGGAAGAAGGCTTGGCGGGGCTTGAGCCTCGCTCCAAGAAACCTCTATCAAGCCCTTACAAAACTGATCCCGAAATAGAAGAAGCGATTGTTAATTTACGTTTGAAACAACCAACTTGGGGTGCACGGAAACTATTAAAGTATCTACGCAACCAAGGTATAAATAATTTACCCGCTGCAAGTACAGCCACCACTATTTTAAAAAGATATAATCTCATTACGATTGAAGAATCATTAAAACGTCAGAAACTGATTCGCTTTGAAAGAGAACAGCCAAACGATCTTTGGCAAATGGATTTCAAAGGAAAATTTCAGTTACTCACCAAGCAGTCATGTTACCCACTAACCATCATTGATGACTATTCCCGCTTTTCTCTAAGTATCAAGGCATGCGCAAACGAGCAGCATTTAACCGCTAAAAAGCAGCTAATTCACGTTTTTGATAATTATGGATTGCCAGATCAAATTAATGTTGATAATGGAAATCCATGGGGAAATTCTAAATTACTACCCTATACTGCCTTGACTGTTTGGCTTATGCAGTTGGGAATTAGAGTTACCCACTCCAGACCTGGACATCCCCAAACGAATGGAAAGTGTGAGCGGTTTCATAGAACGTTGAAGAGTGATCTTATATCTCGCCATCCAATGCGGACATTCTCACATGCTCAAAAATTGTTTGATGAGTGGCGACGCCACTATAATCATGAAAGACCACATGAAGGTATTGGAATGGAAGTTCCCATGAATAGATATGTGGCCAGTATAAAACAAATGCCGAGTAAATTACCGCTTATAGAATATAGTGACGATGCAATATTAAGAAGGGCTCGTGGCAATGGGTATATCCAGTATAAGAGTAACGAATATTTAGTGGGAGAAGCGTTTAAAGGGAGCCTAATAGAAATTAAGCATAATGAAATAGATCGAAGCATTGAGCTATATTTTGGGCAGTTTAAAATATATAGTTACGACTATTAATGAATAAGGGTGAAAGTGTTTACCATGTCCCCGAACACTGTCACCCATGTCCCAATCTATACACTAATCCACCCTACGACTTCGTTCGTAGATTGTAGGGTGGATTAGGCGCCTTTTGCCGTAATCCACCATCATACTAATGTTTTTCTCCCCGCAATCGATTACCATACCGGCCACACACAACAAGGAAAAAAATCATGGCTGGCACACGTTCAGAAAAACATAAACATAGTCGATTAGTTGCATTGGCGGGCGCTTCATTCGCGGGTGCAGTTGAAACCTGTCTTTTTTACACACCAGAAGCAATATCACGCAGATTACAAGTTAATAAAACGAAACTATATACGTATGGTACGAGTCCTGCTGTATTTGCCAGTAATTTGCGAACAGCGATATTTGGCAATGCTGTTGAAATGGGATTTGTGAACGGCTTGCGTGATTTGTATTCAGGAATAGGCGTAGGCATTTTTTACAAGTTTATGCAGCGTGGATATAAATTCGGTGGACAAAAAATTGTTGAGTATGAAATGCATCAGCATGCCGGACATATTTTTGATGATTATTTTGGACAACGTAATGCGAAATTAATGCTCGCCGGAATATCGGGAATGTTGGTGGGCATAGGTGAAGCACCATTATTGCTGCCATTAGATGCAATTAAAATTCGTTATCAAACGAATAAAGATTCCGTCAGAGGAAAATGGATATGGAATATCCTGCTGGAAGAACGTGTGAGTTTATATAACGGTTTGGGTTGGACTATGTTGCGTAACGCAGTTGGTTCGTTTACTTTATTCACGACTAATGCAGCGATGAAAGAATATGTTTGCAAACCACGACATGAAAAATCCAAAACTCATTTGACGATAGCAGAAAAAATTTTTTCTTCCAGTGTCGCAGCTATCATGAGTGTGCTGGTTTCGAATCCACCGGATGTTATAAAAACACGTATACAATCAGGCAAAGAAGCGAATAATAGCGGTGTAAAAATTGCCAATGAATTATTGCGCAAAGAAGGAATGTTTGCATTGTTTAAAGGTGTGATAGCAAAAGCTGGAGCGACAGTACCTAAGTTAACATTTGCTCTTGTTGCTGCGGATAGCGTAGCGGAATGGATAAGCGATGTGTTGGAAAAGAGCAATACTCCCAAGCCTAAATAAACGTGCATATCAGAAATCCTTTCTGTATGATCGCCTGCAAAATAATAGCGACATAACGAGAGGATTGAATAAATATGCCACAGAATCCCGCTGCAATTTCCAATAACTCCGTAGACGATGCTGCTAAACGTGGTGATTACGCCACGGTAAGAACACTCATGGATATCAAGCGACAGCCTGGCACCATCGCTGCTGCTGAACTTGCCATGACTATGGGTGACTATTGTTCGGCTGTGCAAATATTATGGCCTATTTTTAACAACTCGAAAGAGGATGGCAAATTACAAATATATGTGATGTTAGTTACTGCTTTAACTCATTATGGCGATCAAAAAAAAGCAAAAGAAATTCTCGAACATATGCTTCCAATTGTTCAACGACACGCGCCAGAAAATTTAGATGAATATTATTACATATTAGGAACATATCTGTACGAATTTGGTCAGTATGATATGGCTGCTGCAAATTTGATGAAAGTAATTGAAAGAAAAGCTGATCATGTACCGTGTTTGATTGCTGTTGCAAACACATTTCGAATGCTTTCAAACATGGCTGAGTATCGAAAAAGTGCAGTTAATAAAAAAGAAATATTTTCCGAATATTACGTAAAAGCCTTAGCGGCAGCTAAAACTGACGAAGAGAGAGCTAATGTACATGTACATAGAGCCATGGCGTTAATTAAAGAGGGAGAGTCCGAGGAAGCTAGAATTGCAGCGCGCCTGGCTGTAGATTGTGATGCAGATAATTATCGCGCCCATCTCGCGCTTGGCTTAGCTCATTTAAATGTACCTTACACGCGAGATGCTGAAGCAATACAGATGATTGAAACGGCCAGGAGCAAGACAGACAAGCCTCATGAAGTGGCGGATATTTATCTACAGGCAGGAATGCAGTTGGATAGAGCGCTTCATTCGGCTCCGGCGCTTGAATATTATAAAAAAGCACGCGAGGCAAATCCTTATAATAATGCTGTTTATGCAGTAATTGATGAATCCTGTCGATTTCGTAAGCGTATGGTTGATGTTGATGAGAATCTGACTAAGCAGATGTATTACTTGCCTAATTATGAAGTGTACAAGGAAAAATATGCACACAACCGTCAGCAGACAACAATGCTGCATGTGGCTACATGGCTGGGTAGCATAGATAAAGTACAAATGTTGCTTGAGCGTGGCGCAAGAATTCATAGCCATTTGGCTAATTGGAAATTCCATGATCCCGAAGGCAATTGGAATGCAGAAGGTAAGTATAATTATTCTGGCATCAAAGATGTGTTTCAGAGCAAGCTGCACGTTATGGAACCGAACACCATCCCGTCATCTTTGCAGATCAACGCTGTATCTTATGTGCAAAGTCTCCATCAATTTTTAGATTCCATACACTGGGAAGCTATTACCTACTTTAATATGTCAGGGCACGATTTTAGCAATCCTGAATTATTCCAGAAATTGGTAGCGGGACTAAGTCAGTGTCGTAATTCTCCATTAAGGATAACGTTAGGTGGTTGTCAAGGTGGTGACAACTTTGGAAAGCTTTCCTGCCAACAGCTAACACAGATCTTTCGCGCTCTTAAAGATAAAGGAGTTACAGGGTTAACGCTGGCAAATAATCCATTTACAGCTGCGGATCATGAAAGTAAAGATTATAAAGATATGATTCATGCGCTTGCTGACATTGGCTTTTTCTCTCCTCTGGAGTCATTGTCATTAGTTAATCTGAATTTGCGCGATGACGATATAAGCTTGATATTACTCAGACTGCATAATTTTAGTAAATCAATGCAATTACGAATTGAGCAAAATGAATTGACCGATAATGCGGTAGCTCAAATCGCCAGTTATGTGAAAAGAAAAACAGAGACAATATCTGATATAGATAAGAAATATCTATATTTATCGTTTGCAGGATGCCATGTCACTCCAGCTGGCTTTAATATGCTGACTAATATGTTGGTTGATGCAGTGAAAGCTGGAAAATATCTGCGAGAGATGGATTTGAGTGCGATGCCAGCACATTTTGCTGATGATGCTGTGGTAGCAGAATTTGTTAAACAAATTAATAATGTTTATCCAAATTACGGTGTACTTCTTGAGTTGCATGATAATCAATTATCTACAGACAGTATCGCACTTTTACGTACATTGCAGGAAAGTAAACGCGATCTACAAATTGATTTTCGTAATAAAGCAACACCGAAGAGCGAAAGAAAATCTGTAATAAATGTCCAACCAGTCGAAAACGAGGAAAAAACGATGGATTCACGCGTCCCAGTTAATAGCACAGCAAATCCCATGGATACTATATTGCTGAATCATGTAAAAAGTGGTCATAGCGATAAAATCAAACCCGCGATTGAATTGGGTGCGGATATTTTTGCGCTTGATGAAAATGGTATGACTGCTTTGCATCTCAGCCTGCTTAATGGCCATACTAAAACTGCTGAACAATTGCTCGCGCTGGAAAGTAAATTATTCACAGCTGTCAATTCAAAACAAAATACGGTTTTGGAAATGCTTGCTATTGAAGGCAGACGCGACATGTTAGCCTGGTTGCTGGAGACACATGCTAAAAGTGAAACATTACGTTCGATAGAAATTGATTTTGAAAAATTGCATAAGCTGGCTAATCCTGCAGCCAAAGGATTATTGGCTAATGTGCAATTATTCAAAGCGGTTAAAAAGAATAATATGGATGATGTAGTAAGAGCTTGGGTAGATGGCGCAGACGTCAATGCAAAATCCGCTCAAGGGGAATCTGCATTATATAGCGCAGTTTATTATGGTTATCATGATATTGTTGCACATCTTCTTAACCGATTCTCAATTTTGCCTGCTATTGTTGAAGAGGCGCGTGCTCTCGCTGTTACCAGTAAAGATGAGAAAGCAATTCGTCTTTTTAATAACCATGCATTATTACAAGCTGCGAGCCTCATTAACACAACCGAGTTTGCGATTAATCAATTGTTATTGGCTGGCGCAGATGTCGGAGCGAAAGATCAGCTTGGACAAACTCCTTTGCATAGAGCGATGGCATGTGGCAATAAAGACGTTGCAAAAGTATTGCTGCGAAAACATGCTGTTAATGGGGATAATGTACGAAAAATCGTAGATAATAAAAATCACACGCCATTTGATTTGGGCGAAAGACAATTTGCGGATAGCATGTTGGTTAAATTTGGTAGCTATAAAGAAAGAGCTAGATATGGCTCGATGTTCAAGGCAGCTAAAGAGAAACAGAATCCAGCTGCAGAACAGGCACAGCAAGATGCGGGAAATGCTCCGATTGTATTGTATTCAAGTAGCATGGGTAAAACATCGTTATAATTTTATTTTTTTAATTACCCCTCCCCCGAATGTTTTTATTAAGGGGGAGAGGTAGCTCGTTATCGACCATCCATCACATTCTTTGTTATCCTACTGAACGTTTATCATCGACTATAAGGAAATTCTCATGATGCAAAAGAAACTCATTACTACGCTACTGCTAACATGCAGCTGCGCATATGCTGTGCAAGCCTCTTCCAATGCTGCGCTTGCCAACAACCCACCGATGGGCTGGAATAGCTGGAATCACTTCTCCACCAAAGTCACTGATGACGTTATCAGAAAGCAGGCGGATGCCATGGTCAGCAGCGGTATGCGTGACGCCGGATATGAATACATCAACATTGATGACGCCTGGGAAGGTACTCGCGACGCACAAGGTTTCATTCACAGCAACAGCAAATTTCCCAACATGAAAGCACTTGCTGACTATGTACACAGCAAAGGCTTGAAACTTGGCATTTACTCTTCACCTGGCCCTAAAACCTGTGCCGGTTACGAAGGCAGCTACCAGCATGAAAGTCAGGATGCACAAACCTTTTCTGACTGGGGCATAGATTATATTAAATATGATCTCTGCAGCTTCAGGGAAATCATGAAAAAAGCCGGAACTCCGCAAAAAGCACATGAGCTGATGGTCAACGCCTACACAGTCATGCACAACGCACTACTCGCCACCGGGCGGCCGATTGTGTTCAGCATGTGCCAATATGGGTTTGATGCCGTGTGGAGATGGGGCGCTACCACTGGCGGTAATTTATGGCGCACAACCGATGACGTCAAAGACAATTATGAACGCATGACTTCGATAGGCTTCAGCCAGGCAGGCCTTTCTCCATTCGCGGGCCCAGGCCACTGGAATGATCCCGACATGCTTGAAGTCGGCAATGGCGGCATGAACACAGATGAATACCGTACACACATGACGCTTTGGTCTATGCTCTCCGCACCACTGATTGCTGGCAATGACCTCACCACCATGTCGCAAGAAACACTAGATATTCTTACCAACAAGGAAATCATCGCGATTGATCAGGATACGCTCGGCATACAAGGCGACAGAGTCAGCGCTGAAGGCCCCATCGAAATCTGGTCTAAACAATTAAACAATGGCTCCAAAGCTGTTGCCCTGTTTAACCGGAATGAGTATCCGATGGAAGTGACGGTTGATTTCAAGACTATTGGCTTTAACGGCAAAGTCAAAGCACGCGACCTCTGGCTGCATAAAGATCTGGGAACACTGGAAAGAAAATACACCGCCACCGTTACGGGTCATGGTGTGGTCTTGTTGCGTGTGACAGCAAGCAACTGATAAAACACTTTTGAGCCGCTTTTTGGATCAAAGGACAAGCCATGGCTGCCATATAATTCAAAGCCTTCATCCAGCTAGATTTCCTTCCCATAAAGAGGGTTGATTTGGAAAAAAGCTGGCTTATACTTCGTGTTCTTTAAAAAGGGGAAGTATAGGGATTATGAAGGTGAATGTGCGATGATGTTACGCAATATCAGTACAAATGAATTTTATGCAATCCTGAGAGACATAGAAGAAAATAAGAAATCCACGCATACCGTAGACTTTTCACATTACAAGTTGCATGGCCAACACATTGAGCAATTGCTTGATGCGTTGGCTTTCAACGAGTCTGTAGATAAAATAATTCTGGGTAGAATAGACATTTCTCCTGCTACATTGGCAACACTCAGAGGAAATGATCGGGAAGTGGTTTTTTTAACTGACAGCCAGCATAAAAGAAAACGTAATTCTCTGTTTAATGACAGGTCGTCTCCTGTCTCACCTCAAAAACATTCTCGATCATTACAATTCGAAACTGAACTTGCGCGTTGTATTATTGACAATTCTTCGTTTGCGATTTTGTATCGTATTAATCGGATGATAATCAATTATTTCAGAATTAATCGCTACGCGGATTATCATACTCAAACGGATGAGCAACAACGAAAAGCCTGTATCAAATTAGGTTATATAAAAGAGAATGATACAAATAATAATTTTATCAAATTGTTTATCCAGCTTTTGCAAGATAGATCAGGTGACATTGCCCAATGCATTACCTTACATAAAATATTCGTTGAAAATTATCTTAAGCCTGACGATATCATTGTTAGACAAGCCGGCAATGCTGCGAAAGTGCAATCGCTAGGTTATCTGTGTCTGTTGGCCTTACAAAAGAATAATATTGGGGAGTTTGCGAATGACTTGATTTTTTTATTAAGGCCTTTTTCACAATTTTCCCCATTCAACAGAGGACGGATCCAGACTGTAAAATCATCCAGGACTTATGACTTTGGCATAACGGAGAAAGAAGATTGTCCTGAATGGGCGGTAAACTGGCATTACACGCCTATTTTCCCAGCTAAGGACATGTTTGAACCTGATATGGGCTCAACAACCATACGTTTTTTTAATAAAAATGAAATTCCATTTATTGCTGGCCCATCAGGTACGGTCGCCAACTGTCTGCGGGGTGCATTGTTGTTGCTGCCATTAACCCCTGGCGAGATTAAGGAATATATTAATTTAATTGCTGCGGCTGAAATTGCTCAGGGTAATCATAGTTTTTACGAAGTCATGATGATAGGCGCAAATTTGAAAATATTTCACAAGCTCAAAGCGCGTAATGATAATAGTTCGATAAGTGTAGTGCCGACGATTGATATGCGGAATCTCTATGTTGACTGCCTCACTGATGAAGTTAAGATTAGTGCAGATTACCAGGCGTTAGCGGAGGAGTATCCAGATTATTTGCCTGAACCATCGTCTTTGCGCGGGTTAAAACGCAAACGTTTGGGGTAATAAAATTTCCTACGAAACGCCATCAGTGTAAGTCAGCGTCTTACCAGACACTGCAGAAATGCGTGCGCCTGGCAAAATAGCACCTACCAGATTTAACGGATCAGCGGCTGAAACAGTTACTACTTCATTTGCCGGTTCCTGTTTTTTCATCGCGCGTAATGATTCGACCGCATAATTCAGTGCGAATTGTTCGCCGAGAAAACCACTGACAAAACGACCGCCGCGGATTTCACCACGATCTTCCAGACGGCGGAATGCCAGCAGTAATTCACGCCAGCGTGGCAATGATTTTTCTCTACTAACAAGATCTCTGAATACCACACCATAACGTTTTAGTAACATCCAGCAAACCGCTTCAATTTGCTGCCTGTCATCGGTATTTTCATTTGGATAGAGTAACGACCAGCGGCCAGTACTATGCGCGCGATTCATCATTCTGCGTCGGCGATCGAGTCTGCGTTTAGGATCAATTAACGCGCGTAAATTATCAAAACCATCTGCGGTGATAGCACCAGCTGCGACTAATTCCCATAAACCATTTTCCACTTCGGATTTTAACATGCCCGCGCCTTTGACAATCTCAGGAAAAAATGATGCGCCGCGCTGTTGTAAATACGCATATATTTTTTTACCGCCGTGACTGATTTTTTCTAATGCAGTCGCTTCAGCAAAACGATTATGGCGCGACATCCAGTCAGATTCTTCGCGAATAAAGAATGTAATCGGCGCGTTACTGGTTGGAATAACACGTTTTTTATTAATTAATCCTTCGTTAGCTTTATCGGTATCAGCTACGGTAGCAGGATGCGGCGATAATCTACCCCAGCCGACGACACCCATTAAACACAATCTATCCAGCGTGTCGGGATCATAATCATTTACACGCTTAGCTAAAATTTGTCGTTCCCAGGCATTAGCAGGTATTTCAAATCCCTGTAATTGGCGTATAACTTCCAGTAATCCTTGTTCACCGCTCAATTGCGTACCTGGCGCGAGATGTTGCCAGCGTAATAACCAACGCATGAATTCAGCTGTCGTAACAGGCGCAATTTCCTGGCGTAATCGGCCTAAAGTCATGCGATGTATGCGTGCTAATAATCTGCGTTCGCACCATTCCAGCAGATTATTATCCTGATTGCGGAAATGTCCACGCAGAATCAAACCGGTACTTTCCAAGCGTAATAGTGTCTGGTCAATTTCGCGTTGATCTAATAACAGTGCTGAACTTAATTCTGGAGCTGATGTTGGGCCTAAATGTTGTATCCAGCCTCGGATAGCTTGCAGTAGACTTTCTTCGTGTTCAATCGCTTCCTGTTTGCTACCACCTAAACCTGCAGGGATGATTGCCTCTGGATATAATGCAGCAAATGCTTGTGTTTTTTCCGCAGCCAGCCAAAATTTTTTATCTTTGTAAATAGCAATCCCCGCGCGTTTTGCCGCAACGAGTTGCTGAAAAAATATTTCCCATTCCGGCGGTGTCGCCTGTTCAACATCAAAATGAAGTTCTTCCGGAAAAGTAATGAATGTTTGCAAAACATCATGTAATTCATCTGCGCTTCTAATATCTGGCCATGCTTGTTGTTGTACTGCGGAAATAGCAGCGGGATCCAATCGACCAATTTCCTGTAAAATTGATTCTGGTAGAACACGACGCATTTCTACTGCACGCGCGCGTCGTTCTTCTAAAGGTGCATCGTCAAGAAACGCATATGGATTCGCATTTAAAATTTCATGTGAAAACGGTGAGGGTAACGGTGTATCAACAGCAATACATTTGATTTCGCCACCAATAATGCCCTGTAAAACAGAAATCAAACCATCTAAATCTAACGCTTCAGTCAGCGAATCTTTCATCGCTTCATTTGTCAGGGGATGATCAGGCAATTCAATATCACGACCGCCAAGATTATCTTGGCATGCGGCGGCATCAGGAAAAACAGCAGCGAGTAAATCATCCGACAGCATACGTAAAATATTGGGTGGGACTTTTTTACCATTACGAAAGCGTACTAATGCTAACGATCTTGACGCATCCCAACGCCAGCGCGTTTGGAATAATGGCGATTGTAATACAGCTTGTGTTAATACCTGTTTAATGGTGTTGGGATGCAGGAAATGAAATACATCTCCCAAAGGAAAACTATGTTGTTCTGCTAGCGCGATATTAAGACCATCGTCTGTTGCTGCGGCTTGTAATTCGAAATTAAATGAACGGCAGAATTTTTTTCGTAGCGCCAGGCCCCAGGCTTTGTTAATACGCGCGCCGAAAGGTGCATGGATAATTAACTGCATACCGCCGGATTCGTCAAAGAAACGTTCGGCAATCACGGTTTGTTGGGTAGGAACGGCTCCTAACACTGCACGGCCTTGTCGTACATATTCTAATAATTGTTCGGCGCCAGCGTCGTCCGTGCTGCAATGATCTTTTAGCCACTGTATGGCTGCGGCGATCGCTGCTTCTGTCTTTGTTTCCGACACGGGTCGTGCATCAGCGGGTAATAAATCACTGATTTTTTGCCGCATGCTGGAAACTTGCAGTGATAATTCGATCGTTCTTGCTGGTGCTTCACCGCGCCAGAAAGGAACGCTAGGCGGCGCACCATGTGCGTCTTCTACTAACACGCGACCAGCGCCACTTTCAATACGCAGAATTTGCCATGATGTTGTACCCAATAAAATAATGTCACCGCGATTACTTTCTACAGCAAAATCTTCATCTAGTGTGCCGACCATCACACCTTGCGGTTCTGCGATGACGGTAAACAAACCATTATCAGGTATAGCGCCACCGCTAGTGATAGCAGTCAGGCGTGCACCACGACGTCCTTTCACCATGCCATTAATTTGATCGCGGAATAAATACGCACCATAACGTCCGCGCGAACCTGCGATACCATCTGATAACATAGTCAGTAATCGATCGAAATCGTCTCGCGATAAATCTGCATACGGAAACGCGTTTTTCATTAATTTAAACAAATCATCTTCACGCCAGTCATTCGTCGCGCACGTCGCGACAATTTGCTGGGCAAGAATATCCATCGGTTGTTTAGGCATGATCAATTGATCTAGATCACCTTCGCGAATTGCGTGTATCAGCGCAGCACATTCAAGTAATTCATCTCTGGTGGTTGCGAAAATGCGCCCTTTAGAAATAGCGCCACGCCAGTGACCAGCACGACCAACACGTTGTAATGCGACAGCAATAGCTCGTGGCGAGCCTAGCTGGCACACTAAATCAATACTGCCGATATCAATACCTAATTCCAATGATGCTGTTGCCACTAGTAATTTTAATTCGCCTTGTTTCAATCGCGTTTCAGCATTTAATCTTAATTTGCGTGACAAACTGCCGTGATGCGCAGCAACTTTGTCTTCGCCTAATCTTTCCGCCAGGTGATGCGCGACGCGTTCTGCCAGTCTGCGCGTATTAACAAAAACTAATGTTGAGCGATGTTGATTTGCCAGCTCAGCTACACGATCATAAATTTCATCCCACATTTCATTGGAAGCGACCGCGCCTAATTCACTGCCTGGTACTTCAATTGCGAGATCAAGATGGCGTGCATGGCCGATGTTGATAATCACAGGTTCAGTACGATTACTGCCGGCAAGAAAAGCAGCGACCAATTCAATTGGTTTTTGCGTTGCGGATAAACCAATGCGTACAGGTGGTTGCGGTACAAATGCTTCCAGACGTTCCAGTGAAAGTGCGAGATGTGAGCCGCGTTTATCATTTGCTAACGCATGAATTTCATCGACGATGATAGTGTCCGCGGAGCTTAGCATAATTCGGCTTTTTTCCGCGGTAAGTAGAATGTAAAGCGATTCCGGTGTGGTAACTAAAATATGCGGCGGTGTTTTTAACATGGCTTGACGTTCTTTTGGCGGCGTATCGCCAGTGCGTACCGCGACGCGAATTTCAGCCATTTCTAATCCACGTTGCTTCGCCAGCGCAACAATTTCTTCCAGTGGGCCGGTGAGATTTTTGTGTATATCGTTGCCTAACGCTTTCAATGGCGAAACATAGACGACCTCAGTCTGGTCGTTCAGGGTACCAGCAAGCGCTTGTCTGACCAGTCGGTCTATGCAGACAAGAAACGCGGCAAATGTTTTACCTGAGCCGGTCGGCGCTGAAATAAGCGTTGTTTTGCGGGCCAGAATAGATGGCCAGCCTAATTCTTGCGGTTCGGTTGGAGAGCCGAATTTCGTAAGAAACCATTCGCGTACCAGTGGGTGGGCCCAGGACAGGCTTTGATTTGTCATAATAATTATGGGGTTATAATTTAATGAACATTACTCATGTGTATGTCAAATTATGGCACAAAATCAGCTTATTTTCTATGTTTGAACAGTTTGAAAATTCCATGACCAGGCATAAAATGTGCTGGAGGATTTTATGAAATTAATTATAAAGGGAATATGTATGAGAATCGATTTGACCATAGAAACATCCAATCCTACCGTTGAACAAATCGCAATCAAATCACTGCACAAAACAAATGATAAAATCATTGCTGTTTGGGAACTGCAGCCGCGAAATTCAGAATATCCACATAATATTTCTTGTACTGCTCATTGTTATGCATTCAGTTTGAAAGATGTAAACCTGCCAGTAGTGCATTATGTCATCGGCAAACAAGATGATATTAAATACAACAAAGAAGTGATTAAGGTTGGCAATGAAAGCGAGATTTCTGAGATGTTGAACGCTGCTACCTCAGTACGTATTAATGGCGTTGGATCATCGTCTCACAGTGTTAGCGGCACCAAACCTAATGGCGGCTTCTTTTCCCGGTATTTTCCTTCGCTGCAATTTGGTGGTCAGACAAGCTCAGCTGTGCCAGCTTTGGATGAGCAACAACCCACTTATCGCCCACGTTGATTGTTAACAATAACCACTTCTCATCTTATGCAAGCATCGGATGAGAAGTGTTAACAACTATTATAATTTTCTGTTTAATTCTTTGTGAATATCCACATCAGAATTAATCGCTGAGGTAAGATATACCGGCGCATTATTATTATCTGAATATAGACATAACCAAAAATCATGCAAGTATTCAGCGTATATGTTTGTCTGCTTTACCGTATTTTGTATTCGATGAAAACCAATATCATACGCAGTGTTAAAATCAATAGTATTAACATCAGCGCCAATACTCCATGTCAGTTTGCTGGTTGAATCGTAAAATGGAATACTGGTATAAACCGCATATTCATGTTTAATCACTATCTGCACGGCATTCACATTTGATATATGTGCCTGGATGAATTGTAGTGATGGACATGGAATAGGAGTTGGTGTGAAAGCAAATGCGGGCACAAATAACAAACATTGTGCCCATAACAATAGATGAAGTGATTTTTTCATAATGTGATTTACGCTGCCGCCAGCCATTTTTGCATTTGTTGAGTTATTTGCTTGAATTCCGCGTTCAAGAAAGTCGTCGAAGCTGCCGCATCTAAACTTTCTAGACGTGATTTTAACCATTTATTGTGATCATCCAATTCACCGCTGACTGCCAATACCAAACGCAAATGATTGTGAATAATCCATAATTGTTTAGCGGATAAAACCGTACTTGCGTTTTCCAGTTCAAAATAACCAGATAGCCACATTTTGAATTCGTTATTAGTCATGGCGTTCCTCGGGCAAGATTTCGCCTCTATGAATTTTTAACAAATATTCCGCTGAGTGCTGTGTGTCATAACTGTTATCAATGTCATGCTGAAAAATATGATTCAACTCGGAAATAATCATTGGCGTGAAATAGTCAGTCATTTGCGGACAGTAATCATTATCGCGTAGCGTATCCGTAATTTGTTTCAGCCAACCTGTATATAAGCCTAAAGGCCCAGAGATGTTATCCAGCTGTTGACCGATTTTCATCAGGCGCTGTGGGTTGAGCCGCGGCGCCTGACAAATTTCAAAATATCCTTGCAGCCAGTAACAAAACGTCTGATTAGTGAGCGTAGTTACTTTCATTATTTCTTATCCATTCACTAGCAACGCATGCCGTAGCCAGTGGGTTTATCCTGTTTTGGCTTATTGTTAGGATCGAAAATAATTAACGTTCTATTGACGCCGGTTTCGTATGCGAGCTGTTTGGTATTCACTTTTTCGCCCAGATCGTATGAACCTGTCAGGAATTTGAATTCACTGATTTTGGCTCCGGCCGGAATAGCCATTTCCCAACGGCGTTCCACGTTGTTATAAGTCATGCGCTGAGCTGTTTGCCAGTTTCCTAACAATGGATCTGCTCCACTGATAAACACGGCATTGCCAAAGCCTACTTCTAACGCAGATGTTAAAAGTAATTTGCCAGATTCAATGTAATGCAGACTATTGTCAGTCAAACAGGATGGACGGGTGCGCATTATTTTCATGGTAGGCAGCACTTTCTGTATGAATTGCTGCGGTAAGAAAGTTATCGCCAATTGTATGCCATAAGTATAATGCGGCTGTGTTTCTGGGAAGTACTTATGGTAGAAGTCGGCTAAGGCTTTTGTGTTTACATTAGAGCATTCGTAAATGATTCTGATGCGATTAGAATCGAAATCATCTGTAAAACCAAAATGAGCTTTGCCTTTAAAATCCATGTCGGGCAATGCTTGCTGCTTCTTCGCCATATCGTAAACAGCTTGTTCGAAAAGCTCGGAATCATTAATTTCCTCTGCGGAAGTTCCTAAAGCATCGGCAATTTTATCAAGAAATCGGTTGAATTCAATTTGTCTAAACATTGGATTTTCCTTATTGTATTTATTATTTCAAGCAAGTTTTTTGCAGGACGGAACTATACAGGAGAAATGTTTGTTTGTATGCTAAAATATAATCTACCGGTTCTAATGGAATAGACCATGAAAAGAATGATATACGGACTCATCGTCCTTTTACTCGTCACCTTATTTGATGTTTATTCTTTTTGTCTTGATACCGCCGCGGCGGTGTTTTCCGAATCAATCAAGACGTCGCTGCAGATCAGTGAATTGAGCGTATCTCTCGCAGTGGGCGCATTTATTATTGGCTATGCGCTGATGCAAATCCCCGCGGGTTTTTTACTAGATAAATATAATTCCAGATATGTTGTTAGTGGTGGCATATTATTAATGGTCGCAGGTAACATTGCGATTTCGTTCACGAATAATGTTGTGTTGTTTTCAATTTGTAACCTGATTCAAGGTATAGGTGCATCTTTCGCATTTACCGCTGTTGCTATTGCCACTGCGCAATGGTTTCCGGAAAAGCTGTTTCCAGTGTTGCTCGGACTTACGCAAACTTTGTCATGTATCTTGACTGCGGTTATTCATTATATGTTTGCTGTGGGTCTTGCGGCTCATACCTGGAATGAAATATATCGTGTCTTGTCTTTTTGCGGCATAGGATTATTTCTGCTGACGTTGATATTTGTCAAATCACCAGCCGATAGCAAAAAACATGATGATATTTCGTTAATAACATCGCTTGGCCTGGTTTGCAAAAATCCGCAAATCTGGCTCTGCATGTTTGCCGCAACACTGTCATACGGCATACTTTTGGCTTATGCCAGTTTTTGGTATCTCGATGTGCAAAAGTTTTATTCCGTACGCACCCTGGATGCGGTTACGGTGAGTGGTATGATGTTTGTCGGCGCCGGGATTGGTATGCCAATTTTAGGCTGGATTTCAAATCGTGTTAAATCCAGAAAAATGGTGATTCATGTCAGTCTTTGTTTGGGAGCCATGTTCTTATTGATGTGCTTATACCTCCCGCACTACCAGATTAATACCTTGGCTATTATTAAAACGGTCACTTTTATCACCGGCTTCCTGCTTTCAGGTTCCATGTTGTTTTTCACGGTTGCCAGTGAGATTTCTTCAGATAGAACGCGTGGTCTCGCGCTTAGTGCCACTAACATGGGTGCGTTTTTATTTAGTTCGGTGATGATGTTTGTTCCCTATGTTTTTATCACTAATGTTTCGAACATGTTTTTCACGTATTTATGGGTGTTACCTTTCTGTATCATTATCGCTATTTTACTAAATTATTTTATTAGAGAATCATATTTAGCGGAATCTCCTCCACACGTATAACTTATTGATTTTCATATTTTAATCTTATTTCCCCTAATTTATTAGCAGGGACGCAAATGAACTATACTTAAAATATTAGAGACCAATGAAGGGACTGCACATGTTCCGACCTGCTTCTCCAAATATACCCGCTAATCTTAGTCAAGTCCGATTAATACGTAATCTTAATCTATTTCTTGCAAACACACCGTTTGGTTCCTCCGGTATGAGAATGAATACCATTGGTGTTTGCGCTGGTCTTGTGACTCAGTATCTCAAGCATAAAGCCAGAGGAACAGAGCGGGAATTCTTTGCTGACCTTGAATTTGTGTCCAATCTCAAGCCCGATCAATATGAACGTGACGCTGGCAGGATAGCCTCATTCTGTCAGGCAGTAGGGTATTCATTTGACCCAGGTGCATTCAATAAGACAGACAGGCCGAGACAAGGTGATATTGATAAAATTCTGCGTGCAGAAAATACGGTTATTGAACCTGTGTTCCGCATCGGAATTCGTATGGACACAGGAAAGTTGAGTGAATTATGGAGTGACATCATAAAAGAAGATCAAATGGTGTTTTTAGCTTCAACTAACCATGCGATTGGAGCATATAAAAAAAATAATAAATATTATTTGTATGATCCTAACAGTAAAGAGGGTGAAAAAGTCTATCATACGCTGGAAGAATTTGATCTTGAAGTGAAAAGAAACCTGGCGTTCAATGGTGAGAGCGCCGATCTTTTTATTAAAATCTTCCAGGATAAAAAATCAAGTCCTGTGCCATCAGAACCATTTAAATCAAAATCGTATTTTGCAGACAAGATTTCACTTAAGCACGATACCTATCTACTCAATTCATTAAGCCAGTCAGTTGAAGTAAATGATCTAGGCATGGTTGACGAATTATTAAAGAATAAAGGCGCAGATCCATATGATCCGACTGATAATAAGCCCAGCGCATTTGAACTGTCTTGTGCTTTAGGGTTACAGGGAATCGTGGAACGTATACTGGAAGATAGAGCTAACAAGCCGGATAAAGATATTTACACTACCGCGTTAATGAAGTGCCTACAAAACGGGCATGAAAAGACAAGTAAATATATGATTCAGTATGCCTTCGCCGAATATCCAGATTTGCTGAAAAATATACTTAAAACGTTGTTCGATAACGCTTGTATTGGCGGCAATGTTTCTGTCATTGAAATGTTATTTATGCTTGATGAAAGTAAATCACTAATGAAAGAGAAAACTATATCAAATGGTGTCATGCTGGCGGCAAATAATATTCATACAGAAGCTGTTAAATTTTTGTTGAGCAAGCTGCCCCAAAAAGATCCTGAGTTACAGGAGAAAGTATTATTGTCCGCGATTGATAAAGATAATTATTCATTGTTTGTTGAGATGAGTAAATCTGCCAAGTTGAATGAAAACCATCTCAAGCGTGCTATTTCAGCTGGCGCTACTCGCCATATCAATGTGATGCTTGATAAAGGTATGGAAATCACACTGCAGCATATAAAGCTCGCGGCCGGAAAATATAATATTCAGTTAATCCGACAATTATTGGCCGCACAAAAAAATCACGGTCCCGCTATTGCGCCTGTTTTATCATTACTGCAAGGTGCGATGAGCGGTGATAGAGATAAAGGTAAAGAATTGTTACGGCGTGTCCCGGACAAAAAATTCCAGCAAGACTTGCTGTTATCTGCTCTCACTGGCAATCATTATCAATTAACGGCAGTACTAAAGTCATTTGATGTAAAAGTTGATGGTAATGATATCGAAGCTGGCAAATTGTTAGTGGAATATTGTAAGAACGGTGATCGCAACGCTGTCATGATGTTGCTTACTGAAGGGATCAGAATAGACCAAACCGCAGATGTTCCTACTCCAAATGGAAATGTGCCATTGAATTTGATTGAGACCGCCATGCATTTTCGTCATTACGATATTGTAATGGCTCTGGTAAAAGAAAAGTTGCCTTTGAGTGCGGATGATCTGGAAAATGTTTTGCTCTTTGCCGCTTCGCATGGGCAGAATCAAATAATTGAGCAGATATTAAAGAATTATCAGGTCAATTTGAATCAGTATTCACTGTTGAGTGTCGCAGCCCAAGCCAGGCAAATTGCGACCGTCGGATTTCTGTTAGATAACGGGGTAGTCCTACAAGGTTCGCAGACTGTTTTTGCTTTATGTCGAGCTGGCGATGTATCGTTAATGCAGGATGCTATCAAAAGAAGACCGGCTATACGGGATGAATTTACTTCTTTTGATATCACCATGCAATTTCTCACTGCTTCCAGAAATTTTGATATAAAACAAATGGAGTGTCTTACCTTGTTACAGCCGGTTGAAAAAGACACGCTAAATGAAGAAGTAGCATTCGCTTTGTCTAAGGGTAAAACGGAGCAGGCGGTATTATTATTCAAACTTGGTGCTGTGCTGGATGAGAAACAATCAGCAGATTTTCTGCGTCAGGCAAGTGAGGAGCGCAATCCTGAAGGTGTAAATTTATTGTTGCAACATGGAGCGAAGTTAAAGCCGGGTGAATCATTAGCGATTTTAGCTGCTGCCTATTCTAATCAAGGTGACAGCCAGCCGAAAAGCGCAGAGCAAATACTTGAATTAGCCTCACTATACGGTCACGAGGCAGTATACGCAGAGGTTAAAAAGCTGTTGCCAGTACCAACCGCCGCGCAACCTTCGTTACAGGTTGGTACTTTGTTCGGGCAGAATCCTGCCAAAGCTTTATATAGAGCTTGCAGGATTGGCGATCTTCATCTGTTAGAAAATCTGGTCACAGTTAAGAAAATGGATTTCAGTAGCCAGCTTGAAGAGCTTCTGGAAGTCGCGGCTATTCATAATCATCGGGCAGTAGTCGTATTTCTGGCTAGCCGATTAAGTCCTGTCAAGCTAAATCAGCAACTTGAAGTGGCTTTAAATTCAGGAACAGAGAAACTGGTTTCGATATTGCGGGAAGTCATTAAGCCAATCGATTTAACTGCGAATTTGAAAGCCAAGCTGGCCGCACTTCCTGCCGCGCATAACAATTCGCGGCAGGAAGTTGTTCGGAATATAAGTGGAATATCTCCCAATAAAAAAACCTGATTAGCGTGGTCGATGCAATTGTTGAAATTCCTCGAATGGTTTAGATTGCGCATACAAATTATCTGTTGCAGCACAAGCATGTTCTAATTGATCATGATGGTAAACATACATCGCGCACAACACTGACTCACAATTATTTACTAACGCCAATCTCGCCAGGCGCAAACAAATATCTTTTTGCACTGACTCAATGAATTCTCTCGTTAATGTTCCGCCATTTGCCTGCAAAGCAATACCATGCGCTAATCTAGCGTGGACTGGCTGATGATGAAACAATTGATGAATATTATCTTTTCTTTCATTGCTGTCACTATAATTAACAGGCACAGGCGCATTATCTTTGAAATACAATCCATTATTAGCGACAACCAACAGCTGTGGTTCTTGTTTATTAAGATCCAGTGTGTCAATCGCATTTTCACCATGTTTCTCGGCACTTTGATAAAAATGAAATGATTGAGTTTCATTCCCATCGGTTGCCGTCAAATGATAAGCACATAAAGGTTTTTCTCTCGCGATTAATGCATTTAGTTCATGCAGATTGCCGGCGTTTTCAGCGCAATGACGATTAAAAAACACGGCTGGCATTCCTTGCGGGTTCGTGACTTGTTCACCATTAGCGACATTCATTTCCATCAACACGCCATTTTCATTCACGATAGTTAAAGCGCCGCTTAGCACTGGCATACCTATATCGATCGTGCGTTTGCTACCAGCGATTTGTCTATCGATTTGCAGAAAATATTTTCCTGCCATGCCATATGCTGGCCAATCCAATACACGATTGAAGAAAGTGTAATCGCCTAAGCGCATTGCGATAGTAGTACAACCCATTTGCGGCATCACGGATGTTAATGCAGAGCGCAGCAAGCTGGTGATTTTGCCTAAATATACGCCATGAAGCGGATTATAATTTTTGCAATCTGGCATGAGTTGTAACAGTGTGTAAAATTCTAATGTCATCGCTGTTTCGTTAGGATAAGTACCTAGTAACCAGGCATAATAACCAGTGATTTTTCCCTGCATTTCCTGTTGAAATCTTTCTGGAATAGTGGCGAGTACTTTATGTAGCTCATCTTTCAAACCTAAGGACATGGCTGCACTAATAAGCGGAAACAAATCTTTAGCTATTTTCAAATTTTGTCTGATTGCAGCGCCAAGAATGAAACCTTCTACGTAACCAGCATCAAAGTGATTGCTTGCCTTAATTTGCAAACGTGGCATGGATTTTTCGTCATATATCATTTCAGCAACAGCGGTGAGATAAGCACATTTCCCGGTAGCAAAGACGGGCTCATGGTCTGTAACGGGAAAACCAAAAACTTTATGTTGAGCAAACCAACTGGAAGCGGAAAGTACCGTTCCAGCAAGACCAGTGCCAAATATGGAAACAGCAATGCTAGTAGGTAATTCTATGCCCATGTTGGCCAGGAATAACCATGGTGTCGCCATTAAAGCGACGCTGCCCGCGCCGGCAGCGCAGACGAGATTGTTCATCAATACCGGATGGTCGTGCGTGAGTTTCATCAGAAATTCAAGATAACGACGAATGGTGGAGGCTGCATGAGTGTGTGTGGGTGTAAAATCATCAGAACCGGGTCTGCTAAGCATAAACATTCCTTAGTAATTATATTTTGCGGCAAAACTAACATGGGCAGTAGATGCTAGCAAGGGTAAGCTTATCTGAGTATTCATTTTACTTTACAAACAGGTGAGAACATTTTAATCTCAATTAAGTTTTGCTTGCTGCAAATGTATAGGGAGATCAATTTAGTATGGATACCGCAGCCCTCAAAGAATGCCTGGATGCATTCACTAAAAAAGTGTTTTTTTGCGGCTACAATTCAGACGCTTCAGCACCTACCGTATATGCTGCGGATGCTGTTTCTCGCACGCAGCTGATGCAGTTGTTTGCTGCTAAAGCCAAGGACGACGCACTTTTTGCAAGAATCAAAGTCAAAACCACGCATTCTTTGAAACTGGACAAGACTCATTCTCTTGAAGAAATGCTTCATCGTCTTCCTCACCAGCATATCGTTTTTGATCCTACCGCAACAATTGAACGTTCCAAAGCGCTGGTTGCTATCACTAAACAAGCCAGACAATTATTAGGATCAGCTCTTTCTGGATGTTATTTCAACAGTGAAAAAAGAAATGTCCATTTTTTAATTCGAAATAAGTCAGATCAGCCGTATGATTTAACCGCTATCCGTGATTTGGTAGAGCCTATTCTGGTAGATCATACCCAGCGGCTTTCCAAACCATTTTCATATGGAATCACTTTATCCATACAAAAACCTAATGGAAAGGTTATCGCCATAGATAATGCCAGCGTGATCAAGACGAACTTCAGAGCTCTCATGAAGTCAGTGCTGAATAAAATGAAGTGGCCATTGCTGGTTGCTTCCGCGTCTTCCGGTATCGGAATGACCAGTGCCGCAAACGCTTCCTTACCAGCGGTGTCAGACACCAACGGTTGGTTGGGCGTCTGGGCTGGTGATTTTCACGATAAAAGACAAAGCGGTTTCAGTGGTGGTGGTGAAGCGGCTATCGCTCAGCCGTTAGGACATTATCTGGCGGGTCAAATACGCACCGATTATGGCAGCGTTGCCCATGACACCCTCTTTTCCGTCGATGGTTATGTGTTCTGGCGTAATCCGGCACAAGGTTTACTCGGTCCACATGTCATGTATACCGAGTTAGACAATATTTATCAGACATTGTATGGCTTACATGGCGAAGCTTATATAAACAATCTGACTTTGGTGGCAGAAGGCGGTTCAGGTCATCAAAATGAACGTAACTGGACTGGTTATGGCGAAGCCCTGGTGCATTGGTATATCAGGCCGGATTGGAAAGTTCATGCCGGTTACATCAGGTTGGATAACCTGAACGGTGGTCAGATAGGTACAGAATATCAGTTTGGTTTAAGTTCATTGCCTGGTTTGTCGGTTTTTGCTGACGCAGGCGCTGGATCTCACGATTTGTATTATGGCTTCCTGGGGTTACGTTATTATTTCGGCAATTCCAAGCCATTAATGAATAGACATAGAGAAGATAATGTTTTGCCTACGCTAGATTTGCTTCTCTCCAATGTTCATCATAGTATGCTCGTTCCAAGCTTCCATAGTTAATATTCCGCGCAAGAGTGAAGAACAGTTCTTCACTCTTGCGGGAAAAATCGCACGGACAATAAATATAAAATGGCTAATATCATTCTTACCTGGGAATATGAGAGGGATTCTTCTCATATCGCAAGATTAAAATATCTCTACAATGAATTAACACGACAAAACCACCAAGTTTATATGATAGGCGCAGATTTACCGCCGCTGGAAACAGGCGAAAGTATCGTATATTTGCCAGCACCGCGCGCTCCGGCTGCCGCAATACATAAACCTGGTTCGGTCACAAAAATCGGTGGCTTTGGCGACCGCCTGGCTATGCTTGGTTTTAAAGATGCAAAGACTTTATATAATTTAACTGCCGTGTGGGATAATTATTTTCAATTAATACATCCTGATTTAATCATTTGTGATGCTGCGCCCATCGCCAGTCTCGCTGCATATAAATCAGTGCCATGCATACAATTAAGTGATGCGCTGAGTTTGCCGCCGTATCATTTGTCTGATTTTCCGCGCTTACGGCCAGATGCTGCGCCACTGGCATCGTCACGTGATATGTTGATGAATGTTCAGTATGTGCAAAACAAGCGGAATAAAGCTTCGCCTCCGGTTTTGCCTGCAATATTACATAGTGATTATACGTTTATAACGCATATACCAGAATTTGATCCTTACCTGACGTTCCGCCCGGACACTGTCGTGAGTTCCGGACCATATAATCAATTACCTGCCTATTCAATTCATCATGAGCGTAACCATTTCTTTGCTTGCCTGGATTTAAGTTATCCAGACATTGAAGAAACTATCATTGGATTAGGTGAGTTGGATCAAAAAGGAATTTTATATTTGCAGGGTGCGACATCTTCGTTTCAGCAATTTTTACAGGAATCAGGACATATTATTTGCAAAGAATTTCCTGCGCTGGATGAGATACTGCCCAAATGTGCGTTTGTGATTCATCATGGCAATGTCGCGGTCGCTGAAGCTGCATTATCAGCTGGGTTACCGCAATTCACGCTGCCAGCGACTTTTGAAAACGATTGGGTAGGCCGTTATCTGGTGAACATTGGCGTATGTATTGCGCTTTACCCACATTATAATCCCGTGACAACGACAGCCAAAAGTATACAGACAATCTTGGATATTAAAAAAGGCTGCAAAGATCATAATATTCATGAATGGTCGGCATTGCGTGCGCAGCATCTACGAGAAAAAAGTTATGTTCCGCTGGAGTCGGCGGTGATGAATGCTTGCGAGAACTTGCTTACGAGAGCTGGCTTGCCTGGGTGAAACGCATGCCTTATTTTAGCGTGATCATCACTAATTATAATTACGCACGATTTTTGCCGCAGGCAATTAACAGTGTGCTGCGGCAGTCTTTTACTGATTTTGAATTAATAGTAGTTGATGATTGCTCAACAGATCATTCTCGTGACGTGATATTGTCTTACGGCGATAAAATCAAACCAGTATTTCTGGAGCGTAACGGTGGCCAGGGCGCTGCGTTCAACGCGGGTGTGAAAGTCAGCAAGGGAAAATTCATTAGTTTTCTTGACGCGGATGATACATTTACGCCGGATAAGTTGTTGCGCATTCACGAAGTATCATTGCAAAAACCCAATGCGACAATGATTTATAATCTTTGTTATAACACGGATGTGATGGGTGAGCCTATGCCTGGCTTGCATCCGCAACGCATATGGGAAGGGGATTTAAGCGCTAAGTTATATAGTTATAGCGAATCTATTACTGCGCAAACTTCTTTGCTGACATTCAACAGCGAATTCATTCATAAAGTTTTTCCTATTTGTCAGTATTTCAATCGCCAGGCCGCAGATGCTTCCATTCAATATCTTGCCTGTTTGTTAGGTGAAATTGTTTGTGTTAGAGAACCACTAACATTGTATCGCATACATGGCAGTAATATTTATAACGGCATGGATTTTACTAAACTGGAAACGATACGCACTTTTATACGCAGGAATGAAAAAGAATATTATTATGTGAATTCAGTGCTAGCCAGGTTAGGTGAAACCAGGCGGCTTGATATTATGAAATACCGCTATTATCTGGGTAATCTTTGCATATTTAATATGATTAGCCGATGGAGATTCGTCCGCGGCATATTATTCAATCCGAATTTCAAAAGCTGGCAAGATAAAAAAGGTTTTATCAACTATATATTTCGAAAACGACAAGAATATTTGCGGAGCAAAACATGACGGCAACAGCGCCATTATTTAGTATTATTATTGATAATTATAATTACGCGCGCTTTATGCCTTATGCGATCAACAGCGCGTTGAATCAGGATTATCCCGGTGAATACGAGATTATAGTGGTGGATGACGCATCTAATGATCATTCACGCGAAGTCATGCTTGCTTACGGCGACAAAATCAAGACGATTTTTCTGGAAAAAAATGGCGGTCAAGGTGCGGCGTTTAACGCTGGTTTTGCAGCTAGTCGCGGTGAATTGATTTGTTTTCTCGATGCAGACGATCTTTTTTATAGCAACAAACTTTCTGTGGTGGCGAAAATAGCTGCGCAACATCCGCAGGCAGTATTGTTTTATAACAAAGGTTGCATGATCAATAAATCCGGCACCGTGCTTGATAGCGTGTTTCCAAGAAAAACCTTGCGTGGCAATGTACGCGAAAAAATTCTTTCCTATAGTGAGTCATTATTCCCGCCAACATCGTTTCTCACTTTTAGACGCAGTTTTTTAGCGCGTGTGTTGCCATGCACGCCATACCTGAATCGAATTGATGCTGATTTTCCATTGCAGATTTTCGCTGGCCTTTTAGGCGAAGTAGTACAGATTGATGAGCCTCTGGGTTATTATCGGTTGCATGGCGACAATTGGTTTCTGAATTATGAATTGATTACCGCTAATTTGGATACGTGTAAGAAATTTTTACGCCGTACTGAAAAAGAAATTTATTATATCAATACCAAGCTGAAAGAATTGGGGTGTAGCGAGCGCATTGATTTAATGAAGCACAGATTTCATCGCCGCAATATGTTTATTTTTCAGCAACTGGGTTGGTGGAGCTATGTTGTGCACGCATTGACTAACCCTAATTTTATCAATTTGAAAGATAGATGGACTTATATCATGTTTGGCGTGCGTCGCCGGTTAGAATTTAATGCTAATGCAGGAAGATAAGCCAAGTTTTATGCTGCTTGTTTTGCGTTTGTGTTGCGTATATAGTGCGGCAAAATAATAATAAGAAAAAATGAGAATAAAATATGCTGGTAGGCACAAAAACATTGGCCGAATGGCGAGAAATTTTTCATGATCATATGCAGTCAATTGATCATGCATTTGATTCAGCACACAAAATCGATCATGTTACTCGTGTCACTAATACAGCATTACAGCTTGCTGAGATGGAAGGCGCGAAATTGGAAATTGTCTTGCCGGCGGTCATGTTGCATGATTCATTGCCGATAGACAAATTTGCCAATAATACAAAAAATTCCATATATATTTCCGCAGAAAATTCGCTTAATTTATTAAAAAGCTGGGATTACCCGCAGGAATTATTTTCGTCAATTGAGCATGCTATTCTCGCGCATAGTTTTAGCGCTAATATCACACCGCAAACACTGGAAGCAAAAGTGGTGCAAGATGCTGATCGCCTGGATGCATTGGGTGCGATAGGCATCGCGCGTACGCTTGCGGTTGGTTTCAAGCAGGGTAATCCGCTTTACAACAAAGACGAGCCATTTCCAATCAATCGCGATGCAAATGATCGCGACAATATCCTGGATCATTTTTATGTAAAACTACTGCGCTTGCCGCAGTTACTACATACTGCGGCGGCGAAACAGGAAGCTGCCGCTCGCGTTAAAACCATGGAAATATTTTTGCGTGATCTGGCGCGTGAAATAGGTGCTGAGTTTTATAAATAACAATAATAATTTTATAAGGATGTCTTATGTTCCATCGTACACAAGCTATAATCATGCCAGTAAATGAATTTAAATTATTAACGACTGGATTTGTCATTTCCAGCTATAACTTTATTGAAAATTCAATATTTAAACTTGAATTCAAGCTTTTATCAAAAGATGGAAAAACATGTGAAATGCAGGAATATTCACTCGTGTTAGATTTTAAAAAAGAAATCATTACGCTTGCAGAGTTATTGCAAATCAAAAATAACAATGTTGCTACTCCCAATGAATTTAACCAGTTGCTGTCGAGTTACCGTTTTTACTTCATGCAATTTCTTGCTAAGACACCAATGCATGAACGAAAATTTTATTGTGACCGTATCATGGGTGGTTGCAGTATGGCTGATTTATATAACCAGGATCCAGATTTAATAGATACTTTCATGCAATGTAATACTGACAAAGATGTCTTTGAATTGGCGAGACCATTAGTGGAGGATTACGCAGATTGTCTGGCAAGAAAAATGTCTGCATTGCCAGAAGAGCTAATGCAAGATGTTGATTGGGTGGAGGCAGAAAATAAGAGTTGCTATTCAGGTTTTTCTCAAGTCAAAGCTACATACCCAATTCAGAGTGGTCCTAATTATCAATATGAAACCTTTCCTGCCATGATTGAAGGATATTGGGAGGAAAACTATGTGAATAAAAAAGTTTTCGATTTTGCTAATACAAAAGTGAAAGGAAATTTTATCGGTGTGGGGGAGCTGTCGCAGTTACGGACGATGATATTGATGGAAGAAAAAAATCTTTCAGAAGCTAGACGTTATCCTATTCCTACAGATACGTTTTGGAAAGATAAAGATAAATTAATTGCCTGTCTGTTACGTTTGGAAAAGATAGCGAGCACCTGTTTTATCCTGAAAAATATTTTGCGGGAGCGTGTTCCGGCGCACATTCTGGATAAGTTACTACATCTTAGAGTCCATGTTATAGAGCATCGCGGTGGATCACCAGAACGATTACCAATTAATTATTACACTTTTAAAGAATATGGCATATTGTTGCCTGACAATAAACTTCTGTTGTGGACTCAGGCGTTATCAAAATATATAGAAATTTATAATGTTATTCCGTCGCTGGCTTTCTTGCAGCAATTCAAAGCGTTTTTACATTTGTGTCGTACCAGTTATCAAGATGCTGCGAACGAATTAAAGCAGCACCTGGATGCGAACCCGGTGCGAGTGAATTATTCTGGTAATAATCCCGCAGCTGCTTCATCTGCGGATCATCTACAAGTGGGTTTATTGAGACATGAAGCATTTTTGCAAGAATGCATGAATGTCGATGCCGATGTCGGTCAGCAGTCAAGACCACGTAGATAAGCTATTCCGCAAAAGGGCCATGGTTCTGGCCCTTTTAGCTGCAACAATCCCCATAAACCAGATGCAATTTTTTTCATTTCGGTGTATCTATTCTATTATCTCAATGATTGGTCAAAAAGGAATAAGGATATGCCAAAAATTAATCATCTTTTGATTGAAGAAGATTTTGTTTCCATTTCGCCTCTTAACAATCTCACACGTAACGAAGTTAATCAGATTGCGGAAAAGTTCAGTGCTCTCGGCATTGAGTACGAATTATTCGACGATACAAATGAGCAACAGGCGGCTGCTATCAGTCCTTATGATTTGCGTATTACAGTCAATAGAGATTTGAAACATAGAATTATCCTGGAAGTGATGGCGGATTATGGCTGGATCAGCGAAGAGCTGATGAATAAATACGAGCCGCATATCAAGCGTGCTGAAGCAGCTCTGGAAATGTATTTGAATACACGGGATGAAATTACACCTGCGCAAGTTGATCTGCTCAAGCAAATGATGGATTCTGATGTCGAAGAAATCATCGACAAATCCAGAAATAGAAAACATGCTGAATTTATTCTTAAGCTGTGTCGTTACTCTCCTGACGCTGATTATGTTACTCATCAATTATGGCAGACATGTTCTTTACCTTGTGATGTCACTGCAATCAAAGCCAGTTTGCGAACACTGAATAAAATCTATTTTCTTGATGCCGCAAACAGTAAAGCGCTTTTTGCTCAGGGTGGATTCGTGCCTGATGTCAAACAAGTGCGAAAAACTTATCTGGAATTTACGGCCGGCAAACTGGATGAGAAATTTGAACCTGCAGAACCTTTAACAGATGAAGAGCTACGCCGGACAATGTATATCGAATTACAATTTGTCGACAATGTTAATTTATTAGATCACCTTCGTCAAAATGAACTTATCAAAGAAGTTAATGGCTTATTTCCTGATTTAAAACCCATGCCATTGTGGCCGGTTACTAGCGCCCCGGTTCGTGCCACCCATGCCAGCTTTTTTGCGACAAATAAGCAACAAGAGAGTAGTGTTGATGAAAAGGCAGCAACAAAATATCTAAATATGTGATAAGGAGATTATTATGTTTAGCAAGCCGGCAAAGACGTTACCACAGCTTGAAGCTGAGCTAGAGCAGGTTAATAAAATTTTAGGTAATCATAAGGGAGTGGTGGATTCATATAAGGACAAGGTAATCATGCCGCATTATATGACGCATAGTATGACGCGCAACTATGAGAAAAAGAGAGTAGCGCTTGAAACTGAAATTGCGGAAAGAAAAGCGGCGGCGCCAGCGGTGAAAAGTACGCCGTAATTTTATATCACCCCGCACCCGGTGGATTACGGCAAAAGGCGCCTAATCCACCCTACAACTTCGTTTTAGTACGGTAGGGTGGATTAGGCGCCTTTTGCCGTAATCCACCAAGTGAGGGATAATTAAATAGTTGCGAGCAGCTCGAGTGCGGGCAGCAGCCAAGGCGTAAATAACTCCGGCTGTTTTGCCATTTCTTTTTGTAAATCAGCAATAGTCACCCAGCGATAAGCTTGAACTTCCTCGGGATCCGGTATGACTTTCACGTCTGCTGGTCCCGTGCCAACCAGTACATGATCAACTTCATGCTCGGATAAACCATTGGAAAAACGCGCGTTATAGGTGAATTTGCCAACATCACGCAATGGGGTGATAACGCCCAATTCTTCGCGTAGACGTCGTTCTCCTGCTAGCACCACCTCTTCATTGGGACGGGGATGAGAGCAGCAGGTATTGGTCCATAGGTCAGGGCAGTGGTATTTGTTACTGGCGCGCTGTTGTAGCAGCAGTTCTTGCTGGCCATTATGATCGCGGAAGACAAACACGGAAAAAGCACGGTGGAGCTGGTTTTGCTGGTGGGCGGCCATCTTTTCGGCGGTACCGATTTGCTCGTCGTCCTCATTGACCAGTATGACGTATTCGGTTGCTGTCATGGCGCTCTTTCCAGTAGAATGATGGCCTTTTATAGCCCTACAGCTTTTTAATTTCAAGAGATATATGCATTTGCAAAATATATATAAAACTGGGACAGAACAGACTGCGGCAATACCTATGCGGCTGGTTGGTCCGGTCAGGATAATTAGCAAGGAAATAGACGATTCTGTTCCCCTGCCGTTGGCAACGTTTGAGTCACCGCTTTGGCCTTCAACCCACCGTGGCGCGCGTGTTTGTAATCAGGCGGGCGGCATCAGGGCGACCATCGTAGATGAGCGTATGACGCGTTCTGTATTGGTGGAAGCTGATTCAGTGGCTGAAGTGCATCAGGTTTATCTCGATCTGCAACAGCAGAAGCCTCGGCTCCAGGAAATTATTAGCCAAAGCAGCCGGCATGCCCGTCTTCTTGACCTCAATGCCCAGATTGTTGGCTCCATGCTGTTTCTGCGCTTTGAATTTTTGACTGGCGATGCGGCTGGTCACAATATGGTCACTCTGGCGTCAGATCGTATTCTCGAATGGATATTGTCTGCTTATCCCGTGTTGCGTTATGTTTCCATTTCGGGCAATTTTTGCACAGATAAAAAAGTGTCAGCGGTAAATGGTATCTTAGGCCGTGGTAAAAATGTCATTGCCGAAGTCACCATCCCGCATTTGCTTTGCCAGCGCATGCTGAAAACGACTCCAGAAAAGATAGTCGAACTGAATATTAAGAAAAATTTGTTAGGTAATATCGTCGCTGGCGGTATACGCACGGCGAATGCGCATTTTGCCAATATGCTGCTGGGCTTTTATCTGGCGACTGGCCAGGATGCGGCGAATATCATTGAAGGGTCGCAGGGAATTGCGCACGCGGAAATGCGTGATCAACATCTTTATTTTTCTGTGACATTGCCAAATGTCATTGTCGGTGCGGTAGGCAACGGCAAAGGCCTGGATTTTGTGCAAGAGAATTTACGTCAGCTAGGCTGTTTGGAAGAGCGGGAACCGGGCCAAAATGCACGCCGTTTGGCTATTGTCGCCGCTGCGGCAGTTTTATGCGGTGAATTATCTTTGCTTGCTGCGCAAACCAATCAGGGTGAGTTAATGCGCAGTCATCTGAAACTTGAACGGAAAAAGAAGATAATGACGCTCAAAGTTGGAATTGATTCACTGGCGTTTACACATCACATTATGCATTTGACCTTGCTGAATTAGCGGTAGCGCGAGGTGTGGATGCGGATAAATTTCATGTTGGGTTGGGCCAGCGCACGATGTCAGTGCCACCGCCGGGCGAAGATATTGTTACGATGGCAGCCAATGCTGGCAAACAGGCATTGCGCGATATTAATGTCAGTGACATTGAAATGCTGTTGTTTGCAACTGAATCAGGTATAGATCAATCCAAAGCTGCTGGCTTATTCGTGCATAAGCTGCTTGGCCTGCCGCACGTTGTCGCGTTGTGGAATTAAAACAGGCTTGTTACAGCGGCACAGCTGGTATTCAGCTGGCATTGCCATATGTGCGTCAGAATCCCAATAAAAAAGTGTTGGTGATTGCTTCTGATATTGCTCGTTATGGTCTCGGTACACCTGGTGAATCATCACAAGGTAGCGGTGCTGCAGCTATGGTGATCGCAGCTAATCCGCGCATACTGGCGATCGAGTCAGAATATGGCGTAGCTACCGAAGACATTATGGATTTCTGGCGTCCTAATTATTCTCACGAAGCTTTTGTCGATGGAAAATATTCCAGCAGAGTGTATTTACAAATGCTGGAAAAAAGCTGGCAGGAATATCACGCATTGTCTGGTCGTAGTTATGCTGATCATGCTTATTTTTGTTATCACACTCCAGTGCCGCGTTTAGTTGAAAAAGCGCATCAACATTTACTGAAATTTAATAGCATTAAAGAATTACCGGAAGAAACCACGAATGCGCAAATTGCGCCAGCGCTCGAATATGGTCGCAGTCTGGGAAATAGTTACAGCGCGTCACTTTATATCAGCCTCGCTTCATTGCTCGATAATGTGAAAGAAGATCTCGCTGGTAAGCGTATTGGTTTTTATAGTTATGGTTCTGGTTGTGTGGCGGAATATTTTAGTGGTGTAGTGCAGCCTGATTATCAACAAGCATTAAATACTGATTATCACACGCGTTTGTTAGCTGCGCGCGCAAAATTGACTTACGATGAATATGCAGCGTTTTATCAGTTCGCTTATGTTGAAGATGGTAGTGAACAAGATATTCCAGAATATAAAACTGGCTACTTCCGTTTAAGCAAACTGCAAAACCACAAACGTATTTACATGCCAGTGGCAGAAGAAAAAGTTGTGATTGCGCCTGTCATGACAACACAGCAATCACGCGGCGAATCCATCAAAGTTTACGCCCCGGGAAAATTAATTTTATCTGGCGAGCACGCAGTAGTGTACGGTAGTCCAGCACTGGCAATGGCAGTCAATCGTTTTGTCACAGCGACAGTCAGTCATGAAACTGCATCGCAAGTTGCGTTTGATTTAACGGATTTGTCGCATCGCAGTCGTTTAAGCGTCGATGCGTTGCATATTCTGAAAGCTAAAATTAAAGAAAATTATTATCGTTTTATTCGCGGTGATTACAGCATACGCGAAGTATTGCAAAAACCATTCGAGCTGGCGCAATTTGCGATGGGCGTGCTGGCGGAAGCATTAAATATTTCTTTACCGCATGGCGTGAATATTCATGTGCAGTCAGATATTCCTATTGGCTGCGGTATGGGTTCATCCGCGGCGACGATTATTAGTGTCATGCAGGCGATGGCCAATTATCTGGAATTACCAGTGCCGCACGATAAACTTTATCAACTCGCGCTAGAAGCGGAAAATATGCAGCATGGTTCATCTAGCGGTCTGGATTTACGCATTGCGCTGCAAGGTGGCTGTTTGTATGTGCATGGCAATGAAATACAATCGCGTGCTATTCCGCAATTACCTATGTATTTAGTAAACACCGGCACACCAGCAGCGACCACTGGTCAATGCGTGGAAAAAGTTGCGCCTTATTTTAAAACTAATTCACTTGCGGATGAATTTACCGCGGTGACAAATGCGATGGATTTAGCTTTGTGTCAGGAAAACTGGCGCGGCATGAGTGAAGCAGTGCGGGAAAATCATCGTCTATTAACGAAGATAGGCGTCGTTCCAGAACGAGTGCAAAAATTTATTGCTCAGATAGAAGCATCAGGCGGCGCAGCAAAAATATGCGGCGCGGGTTCTGTTGCTGGTGATAAAGCTGGCGCGGTATTGGTGATTTCAGATGATAAGCACATTGTCAGCGCGTTAAGTACACGCAATGATTACAATGTCATTCCAATTACTGGCGAACTAAGAGGCGTGCATGCAGCTTAAAGCTTCCGCACCTGGCTCATTAATGTTGCTAGGTGAATATGGCGTGTTACATGGCAAAAACGCTATGGTTTGCGCTGTTAACAAACGTATTACCGTGGTGTTGACACCACGTACAGATAATTCCATTGCTATTCAATCTTCTATTCACGGTTATTATGCGACTGAATTGTCGCAGCTTAAAATTGAAAAACCATTTCAGTTTGTGTTGGGTGTGTTGCAGCATTATCAGGGTAAAATGAAAACCGGTTGCGATATAAACATTGTTTCCGATTTTTCTGACAAAGTGGGACTAGGTTCGTCAGCCGCGGTAACCGTGGCGACACTGGCTGCTTTGAGCAACTGGCTCAATATTAGAATGTCACAATCAGAAATGGTGCGTCAGGCGCGCACGATAGTACGCTCGATTCAAGGCGTAGGTTCAGGCGCTGATGTCGCCGCGTCGGTATTAGGCGGTATTGTTGGCTATCAAGCCCAGCCTTTTTACATGGAAAAACTTCCCTTCGTGCATCCTATTACGGTTTTATATTCTGGTTTTAAAACACCGACAGTAGATGCTATCAAGCGTGTGCAAGATAATTTTCTCGATCATCCCGCATTGTTCCGACAGATTACCAATACAATCGGTCAGTGTGCTGTAGACGGCGTGCAATTTGTGCGTAATCAGGATTGGGTGCGATTTGGCAAGATCATGAATATTCAGCAAGGTATCATGGAGTCGCTGGGAGTCAGCACAAAATTACTGCATGATATGGTGGAAGATTTACGTAAACAGACAGGTATTCTGGGCGCGAAAATTTCTGGTTCCGGTCTTGGCGATTGCGTTGTTGGTTTGGGTAAGTTGCCGGTGCAGTATACATATATTTGTACTGGTTTGATTACCAGAGGAATTCAGTGCATCCCGGTGGAAATGACTTTGCAAGGAGTTCTTTGTGAAAAAATCTGATGTTGTGCGCATGGTATTTCATCCTGCGGTGAGTCTGGCTGGTACGAATTCGGCAGCTGCAGAACAAGTGAAAGATGACGCGCGCTGGACGCCGGTGCGAGAAAAAGGTTTGGCATTTGCGCCGACCAATATTGCCTTATGTAAATATTGGGGCAAGCGTGATACAGAAATAAATCTTCCTGTCACTTCCAGTCTTTCTATCGCATTGCCGGACAAGGGTGCGATGACAACCATGATGCCGCATGATAAGTCGCGCGATGAAATTATTTTGAATGGACAGGAAATTGCGCCAGATAGTCGCTTTGCGGTGCGTACTAGCGAGTTTCTGGATTTATTTCGTCCGCAAGGTACAGGGTATTTGCATATTGATATACAAATGAATCTTCCTGTCGCTGCCGGACTTGCCTCTTCGGCGTGTGGTTTCGCTTCGCTAACGGCAGCTTTAAATGATTTGTTTGACTGGAAATTAAGCGCGCGCAACATGTCTATTCTTGCTCGTCTTGGTAGTGGCAGTGCTTCACGCTCATTCTGGAAAGGTTTTGTGGAATGGCATGCTGGGGTGCAAGCGGATGGTATGGATTGCTATGCAGAGCCGCTGACGTACGAATGGGAGCAGCTCAGAGTAGGTTTGTTGATGGTGGAAGATAAAGAGAAAATCATTTCTTCACGCGATGCTATGCAACGTACGATTGATACTAGTGTACTTTATGGCAGCTGGCCGAAAAAAGTCGTGCGTGATTTGGTGATATTGCGACAAGCGCTGCAAGTTAAAAATATTTCGTTATTAGGTGGCGCTGCTGAATCAAATGCGTTGTCTATGCATGCTACTATGTTGGGCAGCTGGCCACCGGTGTGTTATTCATTGCCGGAAACTGTGGCAGCTATGCATAAAATCTGGGGTATGCGACGCGATGGGCTGGATGTGTATTTTACGCAAGATGCCGGGCCGAATTTGAAGTTATTGTTTCTGGAAAAAGACCAGGAGCAGGTCGTCGCGCAATTTCCGCAATTAGAAATAATAAAGTTATTTGAATAAATTCTGAATTACCCCTCACCTGGTGGATTACGGCAAAAAGCGCCTAATCCACCCTACAGTTTCGTTCGCACTCGGTGATAATTAGTATGGTAGGGTGAATTAGGCGCTTTTTGCCGTAATCCACCAGGTGAGGGGGTAGTCAAAATTACCTGCTACCTGGGCCAAACGATTTTGCTAACATCTGACTGACTTCCGGATCCATCGCGATAATAGTATTTTTATCGCCTTTTTCCATCGTCTCTTTGAATATTGTCTCGTAAACCCTGCGCGTCTGCCGCAATGAAATATATTGCTCGCGATAAGTTCTCTTAATCGCAAATTTTTCCATGAATTTTTCTTTGAACCGCTCTGGCTTGTCGGCAAGGTCCGTGAGCTCAAGGTCAATGCGCTGAATTTTCTTTTCAAATTTCTTATTGCGTTCATCAAACTCGGTGATAATGCTTTTAAACGCATGTTCGCCGTGATGACGCAGGAATTCACGAAATTCCGGCATGTTAGTCAGGATCTCGCGATAAGCCTTGATTTGACGCGCGTGTTCTTCAGTCAGCATATCAATAATAAATTTAGTTTCAAATTTCGCGTCTTCAGGCGCATGCAATTTGAAAATATTCCGGTACATTTCCGCTTCAGTCAGAATGTATTTCAACAGCATGGTAAATTTGTGATAAATGAAAACTGGATGGGTTTCCAGTTTCTGGTAAACAGCATTTTCCTGCGTAGTAAATGCGTTTTGCGAAATGGCGAAAATACTTGCTAAAGCGTTCAGTACATATTCTGGAATAATCGGCGCTGGGTTGGTCGGCCAATAAAATGGCACGGAATCTTTGATATTGGGGAAATGGCGTATGTCATTTTCAGTAATAACAAAACCATTTTTACTTGGATAACGAAACGCCCAATCGACAATGCCGCTGGATTTGAACTTATAAACGATATTCCACCATGACATGTCAAAATCAATACGAAAACCAAATTTGGAAATGTTGCGCGCGTGTAAATCATCTTCATTGTTTAGACGGCTTGCGGTCATGCCTATCGCGTTGCCTTTGACAATGCGGTAATTCCGCAAATCTTTTACCGTGACTTGTATCGATTTAGGCGCGGCGTTTTCGTTTTTACCGTCGGATGAAACGGAAACGATTTTTCCAGTGATAATGTAGTTCTTATCCAGCTTATCCAGCTGCAATCCTTCTTCACGCACGCGTTTATCAATCAATTCCAATTCATCAATAGTGAGAAAACCTTTGGCCAAAACATCTATGTATAAATCATCTTCGCGCAAAGGTTCTTCACGTGCGCTCTTGAAACCAGGGATGCCTTTTGAACTGGCAGCGATAAAATTATTATTTTCGTCATAAATTGCTTTGGTGGAAGAGACATGATAAGGCGCGAGAAGCTGATAAAAACCACAATTAACAGCTTCCAGCCAGATCATTTCCGAATTAACGACAGCACTATTTTTGAAAAAGTAGCGTGACTCAGTGTTAGGCGATTTTTTGTTTTGTACAGTAGTGCGATATGCTTTAATGATCTGCCTGATAGCTTCCATGTCGGTGTTGGTTAACTGGTCCGGTGATTTTCGCGCCAGAATATCAGCCAGATGTTTAATCTTGCCAATTTCAATAATAGATAATTGTTTGTTTTCATCTAAATATAAGAGGTGCCAGGGAGCGCTTTTTTCCCGCATTAACAGATAAGTATCAGGTCTGAAATTATCAAAGTCGGCTTTCATTGCTGAGACTGGGATCACATCCCAGCCTTTCTTGTGCACGATATCAATATCATGAAAGGAGCGATGCGGATTTTTCAATGATTCTTCAAAATTATAAATGTGCTTGGGATGGTTTTTCGCCGGAAATCCAGTTACTTTCAAGATACTCTGCGTGGAGCTGAAGGGCGACATCATGTCGGAACTGGATTTTTTATCTAGCCGCGTTTCTGATTTTCGTCGTGATAAATCTTCCGCTGCTTTGCGTCTGACTTCTTCAGCCCGTTTCCGTGCGGAATCTTCTAGGGCCTTGCGTTTTGCTTCATCTTCGGATTTTTTGCGTGTACTTTCTTCTAAGCTGGAGCTTCGAATAGCAGCGACAGGAGGGGTGCCGGAATCTGGATTACCCGCATAATCCTCAATAAAAGGAATATGATTATTTTGTACGGTTACAACGGGTGTTGCGCTTTCTGTATCCTTGCTATTCTTTCGCAGCATTCTTGTTATCCCTGCCAGACCGTATTATTCCATACCGATTTCCTATCTTAAATTCACCATAACAGAGAAATATTAAGAAAATATTATGAAAATATATGATGTTAGCGAGGACTTTTACCTTGGCTGGGAGGGTACAGATATGGATGATATCAGTGGGAGTTCCAGTCTGCTGGATGTGAGTTTCTCTGCGCCGGCGGCACGGAAAATGTCCCGGTATTTTTGTTCTATCGCTGCGATATTAATCGAATCCACCAGCGCTTTATAATAAGGCTTTGCCGACAGTTTACTTTCATACTTCGTGCGATATTGAATGAATTCGTCTTTTATCAACTTAAAGGCCAGTTCACCATCTGTGGATAAAAAGTCACGAAATTCCTGCATGGGAATCAATGTCTGCGCGATTTCCTCAATCCTGGCAGCTTCATCTTTGACAAATTCATTAAACAGATTTTTTTGCTGGCCATCAGCATCGGTAAAGGTGGTATCCGTGCGCAAATGCAATTTAACAATATTGGAGTAAATATCGATATTGCCAAGAATATATTTTAGAAATGTTTTAAATTTATGAAATATAAAAACCTGATTGTAAGCCAGCTTTTTATAAATTTCATTGTCACGTGGAGTAAAAAAGTTTTCGAAAAGTTTTGGGATTGTATCAACGACTGACTGAGTCATATTGGACTGTTTTGTAGGCCAATAAAAGAAATCCGCATCTCTGATATCGGGGAAAAAACGGATATCACGTTCAGTAACGACAAATGTTTTTTTGCTTGGTTCTCTGAGCATGCGATCAAGCAGACCGCGGTGGCGAAAGCGAAACAGCAGGTTTAATTTCGCCATGTCGAAATCAATTATCTGGCCATATTTATTCATATTTTTATTATGGCCGTCGGGGTCTTTACCAATGAAGCGTGCGCATTCACCAATCGCCTGGCCTTTTACAATGCGGTAATTTTTCAGTGCTTTGACCCGGACTTTAAATTCATGCTCGAATAATCGCGCCGATAAAAGATTATTTTCATTTAGGGCATTCAGATCTTTGCCTTTTACCCGCGCAATACGGTCTAGTTCTTCAAGTCTGGCAATAGATTCCGATGTCAGCGAATAAGCATTCTTGAAAAGAAAATCAGTGCGAAGAATAGCATTTCCCAGTGCCGTCAGTTCTGAATTATATTGTGAAGTATTGTATATATTTTTCTGAATATGATCTTTGCGTGCCTGTAATGTTTTTTTCAGGGAAAAAAGCGCATCTTGCGTGAATTTATTTTTATTCTTGTTGAAAGCGAGCAAATCTTCGTGGAAATTGACGGCGGTTGATGCGGAATTGGCATGTGAATTAAAGAAATTTTTTGTTACCTGCATGCCTCGATTTAAAAAAGACTCGCTTTGATTTTGTTGTGACGTGCGATCAGTCAGACGAATTAATTCATCTAATATTTTCTGCAGGCTTGCGCGCTGGTCTTCAATGTCTTTTCTCCACACTTCGACGATAATATCTTCTTCTTCCAAAGGATCTTCGCGGTTTGATTTGAATCCGGGGATCGCTTTGGAGGTGACGCCAACAAATTTGTCATCTTGCTTTTCATCATAATAAGCGCGCGCTGGTGACACATTATCAGGGGCTAGAAATTGCAATATGCCGCAGCAGGCAGCTTCCAATTCAGATATTTCGGCGCCAGGGTCGTTATATTTAAAAAAATAAAAAATATCGGGATGTTTGGTATTTTTCTTGCGAGCGGTATTTACCAGATGCGCAGTTTTTTGCGGTTGTGCATCTTCATTTTGTTTGTTTGGAAAATACAAATCACCAATGGATCTGGCTTTAGGAGGAAGATTTTTTTCAGCGTTGACAACGGATGACGTGAGATGAATCTCAACGATTGATGACGTTAACGGCCTGTCAGTTTGTGGGTTGTCCCTGCCTGAAGACATCCTTGTCCCTTAAATTGTTCGTGTTTATCAAAAAATAACAGAATTACATTAAGATAATCTTATCAATTTTCTTCTTTGTACATTGCTTTGGCTTTCATGCTTGCTTTCGTGTGATTGACCAATGGCTGCGGATAATTTGTCATCAACATGGTTGTGTTTTCTGCGAGACCGTGAATGGTTTTCACAGGAAAGTTAGCGAGTTCAGGTATCCAGCGTTTGATGTAAAGACAATCCGCGTCAAATTTTTGCTGCTGCAGCCAGGGGTTGAAAATACGAAAATACGGTTGTGCATCGCAGCCAGTTGACGCAGCCCACTGCCAATTACCATTGTTAACGGCAGGATCGTAATCAACCAGCTTTTGCGCGAAATATTTTTCACCCCAGCGCCAGTCTATATGCAAGTCTTTCACCAGAAATGACGCAGTGATCATGCGCACACGGTTATGCATGTAACCCGTGGTATTTAGTTCGCGCATACCGGCGTCAACAATAGGAAATCCAGTCATGCCCTCGCACCAGGCACGAAAATGTTTTTCACTTTTGCTCCAGTGAATATTGGCGTATTTTTCCTGAAAAGCGTGCCCTAATACACGCGGAAAATGAAATGCAATATGCGTGAAAAAATCACGCCAGTATAATTCCTTGATTAACGAATGCTGTTTGCCAAATTCTTCTTTAATTGTCGCGTATACTTCTCGTATAGACACAGTGCCGAATTTATTATGCGCGGATAATCTGCTCGTGCCGTTGACGGCGGGAATATTACGCATGGTTTCATAATTGTTCAGTCCACGCATTTTTTTTAATAAGCCTAATGCTTCATTCCTGCCGCCTTTAACAGCAAGATTGGGATTGCTTTTTTGCAATAATTTTTTCAGTGTATGCTGATCTTCCTGCGCGATATTATCCCGGTAGTAATTATCGTGTGTATTTTTACGTACTGACGCAGGTTCGAATTGTTTGGCGCGATTAAAAAACGGTGTAAACACGGTGTAAGGTTCGCCGTCTGATTTGGCAACTTCTTCCGGTTCATGTAGCAAAGCATCGGCGAAGCTATAAAAATCAATGTTAAAGCGCCGGCAGGCCGCGGCAATTTTTTGGTCGCGTGCGTGACTAAAAGCTGTGTAATCACGATTAACAAAAACAGCGTCGATTTTTAACGCTGAAATTAATTGTTCGATAACATCTTCGGCTACGCCGTAAAAACAATATAACCTGCTTTCTTTGTTACGCAGTTGCGCATCAAGTTCCTGTAATGAATTCGCCATGAACTGCAGGCAGTTATCGCTTTTGTAATCATTTAATTCAATTTGCCGCTTGTCGAAGATAAAACAGGTGATGACTTGAGCTGATGAGTGCAGAGCTTCAATTAACGCGGTATTGTCATGCAGACGTAAGTCACGGCGAAAAACATGCAGTGACAGCGTATGTTTTTTCTGCATTTTATTAATCCATTAAAAGGTTCAGCATGACATCAAAAATATCGATACCAGCGCAAGTAATATTCCCATGCATTGTTTAATGTTCACGGTTTCTTTTAACAAGAAATAACTAAGTATGATAGTTACCAGTGGATATAAGGCAGTCATAGAAACGACGGTGACTAATTTGCCTCTGTCTGCGGCAATCAGATAAAAAAGACAGCCAACTCCGTAAGCAAGTCCTGTGAGCAGGCCAAAACTCAAGCCTTTGATTTCAGTCGCTGGTTTGAAGTTCATTAACGCTAGTGTTACCAATCCGACGATGAGTACGCCGACCGTTTGAAAAATTAGCGCACTTTTGGAATCGATATGCAGCAACGTCAGTTTGCTGAATAAGCCCCATAAGCCGAAGCTGAACAGCGCCATAAACGCTGCGGGCAACCATGCTGTCATATAAACCTAACCTCTAGCCGAAATAGAATTTCAAATACTGAATAATGATCATGGCAAAAATTCCAGCAACTATATCATCGAGTACCATTCCAAAGCCACCATGGACTTTTTCATCAATAATATCAATGGGCCAGGGCTTCCAAATATCAAATAACCTGAATAGTAAAAAGCCAATTATGGCCCAACCTAAACCAAATGGCGCACCAATCATGGTTACAAAGTAGCCAGTAAACTCATCTATATTCATGCCGGGATGGTCATGCGTTTTGATTTCACGGCTGATATGGTCGCATAACCAGGAGCTGAAGATGATAAAGAATGCTACAAAGGCGAGATAGCCATAAAGCGGTAGTGTACTTTGCAGGATGATGAAGCAGGGAATGGCTAGCAGAGTCCCAAATGTTCCAGGTGCAAATGGAATCGTGCCGGTTCCCAGGCCGAAAGCGACAAAATAGAGTGGGTTGCTCCAGACTTGTTCTGGTATAGCCATTCTACGTTTTGAGTAATGCTTAAAAATGTTCGTATCCCTCAACTGGCCCATGATATTTTTTTCCATCCTCAATGATTTCGATGATTTCCAATCCCGGCTGCGCGGTTATGACGCCTATCTGCGTATAACGGCAAGGGATGGAAGCTAATGTTTGTTCAAGTTCAGTACGTTTATGTGCCGGAACTGTGAAGCATAATTCATAATCGTCACCACCTGTTAATGCTAATTCGATGGCTTTCTGCCTGGGTATGGATTCTAACATGGCTGCTGATAAAGGCAGTTTTTCGACTTCCAACCGGGCGCCCACCTGACTTTGTTCGAGAATATGGCCTAAATCAGCGGCCAGACCGTCTGAGATATCAATCGTAGCGCTAGCAATGCCACGCAAATGTTCGCCAGTTGTCAGCCGTGGTTCGGGACGATTGAAGCGTTCAAGTACGGCTGCCTCATGTTCAGGGGTAAGCTGGACTTGGTGACGCAGCGATGCCAATGCCAGCCCTGCGTCACCAATCTGACCGGTGACATAAATCAGGTCGGAGGGTTTAGCTTGTGAACGTAACAGTGCTTTTTGCGGCGGGGTAAAGCCCATCGCTTGCACGGTAATGGAAAGTGGCCCACGCGTCATATCACCGCCGATTAACTGTACCCTGAATCGAGTAGCCAAGGTGAAAAAACCAGCGCAAAAGTCTTGTAGCCATTGCTCGTCTACCGTTGGCAGGGTCAAAGCCAGGGTCACCCAGGCTGGGGTTGCGCCCATGGCAGCGAGGTCGCTAAGATTAACGGCAAGTATCTTATAGCCGATATCATAAGGCAGGGCGGTTTCTGGAAAATGCACGCCTGCTACCATAGTATCGGTAGTAATCGCCAGTTCCTGGCCGGGTGGTACGCTAACGATGGCGCTGTCATCACCTATACCATGCATGACGTCCGCACGGTGCTGGGCGTTTGCGGCAAAATAATGTTTGATAATATCGAATTCGTTCATGAAAGATATTTTAACCGGGGGCTCTTATTAATAATACTAATAAAACCAGAATTACTGCACTTGTGATTGGCAACGCGCTTGAATGGTATGACTTTATCGTTTATTCCTTCATGACGACTTATATCGCCCGTTTGTTTTTCCCTAGCATGAATAGCGTTAATTCTTTGCTCGCAGCCACAGCGACTTTTGGCGCCGCTTTTTTGATGCGACCAGCGGGCGCAGTGTTTTTTGGTGTTTATGCGGATAAATATGGCCGTAAAGCGGCTATTACGTTGATCATCGCCATCATGGCGGTGGCGCTGCTACTCATCGCACTGGTGCCGACTTATGCGAGCATAGGTGAGGCGGCATCAATATTGATTATTGCCGCGCGTTTTTTACAGGGTTTTTCCGCAGGCGGTGAATTTGGTCCCTCCACAGCATTGTTGATTGAGCTGGCTCCTCCTGGACGCCGTGGTTTATATGGTTCATGGCAAATGTTCGGGCAAGTATTAGCAATGTTGATTGGTGCGGTGATTGGCATTTTGCTGACAAAAAAAGTCAGCAGTGTGGCAATGGAAGCCTGGGGTTGGCGCATACCATTTTTAATTGGTCTTGTTATTGCTCCAGTTGGATTTTATATACGCTCACACTTGCATGAAAAAAATAATAATGCGCAGGAAAAAAATAATTACCTGCACCTGGTTAAAAACAATCTTGGCAATATGTTGCTGGCTATGGGTTTGGTGGTTGGTGGCACCACTTCGTTTTATGTCAATTTGATTTATATGCCTACTTATGCCAGTAAATATCTGGGTTTAAGTATGACTGATGCATTTATCGCGCTTGCCTGTGGTTCGCTAGCAAGTATGCTGCTCGTTCCTTGTTTGGGTGCGTTGTCTGATCGTATTGGCCGTAAATTAATACTGGTAGCTTCACTGTTATTATATCTCATCACCATTTTGCCGTGTTTCATCTGGCTGACGCATAGTCCTTCCGCGTTAAAATTACTCGCGGTGGAAGTGATATTTTGTGTGTGCATGTCTGGCTATTTAGGTGTTTATGCCACCGTATTAGCAGGATTATTTCCGCATGGCATGCGTGCAACTGGATTATCGATCAGTAATAATCTTGTTATCATGCTGTTTGGCGGCTTTGGCCAATTTATTGTGACATGGTTAATTAAAGTTAGCGGTTCGTTGCTGGCGCCAGGATATTACGTCAGTTTTGGTGTTATCGTTACATTGTTATGTGCTGTTTGTCTGTCAAATAAGGATATATATGAATGCAATTGAATGGCTTTCCCGTCTTGTCGCATTTGATACGACATCAAGCAATTCCAATTTGAATTTGATCGATACGATTGATGACTGGTTTGGTCGACATAAAATTAAAACGCGTCTTACACGCGATCAACATGAACCGAAAGCGAATTTATTTGCGACTTTGCCAGCGCGTGATGGTCGCACCGATGGCGGTATTATTTTATCCGGGCATACAGATGTTGTGCCTGTCACCGGACAGCAATGGGATACTGATCCATTCACGGCGATGCGAGTGAAAGATAAAATATTTGGTCGTGGCACTTGCGACATGAAAGGTTTTCTTGCAGTCGTATTATCATTAGTACCAGAATTCCAAAAAATGGGACTTGATCGTCCTGTTTATTTTGCTTTTTCTTATGACGAAGAAACAGGCTGCATAGGCGCGCCTATGTTAATCGCTGATATGCAAAAAGCAGGTATTAAACCTGCAGCTTGCATTGTTGGTGAGCCGACGGAAATGCGTCCTGTTGTCGCGCATAAAGGAATACAAGTGTTTCGTTGTCGTGTGCAGGGTCACGCTGCTCATTCTTCACTGACAACGCAAGGTTGCAATGCTATCGAGCATGCTGCGCAGTTAGTGACTCGCCTGCGTGCGATGGCCGATGAATTTTCTCAAAATGGTCCGTTTGATCAGCATTATGATGTGCCATTTACCACGGTCTCAACAAATTTAATTAATGGTGGCAATGCGTCTAATACTATTCCCGCCTTGTGCGAAGTAGTTTTTGAATTTCGGCATTTGCCAGAAGTGAAACCAGCAAGCATTATTGCCCGCATAAATGAATATATTAATCAACAATTGCTACCGGCCATGCATAAAGAAAAGTCGGCATCGATAGTCGAAATTGAAAATATTGCGAATGTACCATCGTTTGCCTGCTCGGAATCTGCCGCGATTACCCAGCTGGCGCGAGCTGTCAGTGGTGTGAAAGATACTTATAAAGTTGCGTATGCAACGGAGGCAGGCCAATTTGAACAAGCGCATATCCCCACGATTGTTTGTGGTCCAGGCAGTATTGAACAGGCGCATCGTGCTAACGAATATGTAGAAGTAGAGCAATTGGAAAAATGCGGAGAGTTTTTGCGTGCTATTGTCACGGCAAATATGAAAGAGTAGAGTTAAAGAAATAAGGAAAATCAAACAAGGAGGAGACAGGTATGTCTATAATAAATGCCATAGGAATTTACATCGATTGTCGTAAACAAAAATCTGGTTCATTTCAACGCCTCAATTCATCTCCGCAACATAAAGGCGGAATATTTTCTAGCAATCCATTGAGTAGCGTGGAAAAAAATACGTTGACTAGAGTGCCGCCAGATTTGCAGGCGGGAGCTTATTATTCATCAAAAGTGAATGATGAATATCATTATTTATCTGTGTCTGCGCATAATTTTTTAATGGTGATTGTGAGTAGAAAAGAAATTTCACAGTATGAATTGGGTTTTTTATTTAAAAATATTGAACATGCGCAAGTTCGACCGACAGTCGTGCGCGCGACATTGGATACGATAGTCACGAATCCGTATGGATTTACTGGCAGAGATATTCAAATTAGCGCGGTTTTGAAACAAGTGGAAGAGTTGAAAGAAATTGCGCTGGATAATATGGAAAAATTGCTTGAGCGCGGTGATAAGCTGGAAGAGTTGCAGCCTAAGACGATACAGTTGAAAGCTTCTTCGAAGAAATTTGTGGATGAGGCGGAGAAGTTAAATAAATGTTGCTGGTTGTATTAGGATTATGTTGGTGGATTACGGCAAAAGGCGCCTAATCCACCCTACAAAGGCATTTTTATCTGACGTAGGATGGATTAGGCGCCTTTTGCCGTAATCCACCAACAGGTAACTACTCTTTCTTCATCTTAATCTCAGTGACGCGAATCTTTCTCGCCACGCGATCAAGCACACCATTCACAAACTTATGCCCTTCCACGGAACCAAATGTTTTCGTCAATTCCAGCGCCTCATTAATCACTACCCGATACGGAACATCCGGGCGTTTCATGAATTCATAAATCGCAATGCGCAAAACACTCAGCTCGATAGGATCGATATCCTGAAATGGACGGCCAAGAAATGGCTGCATTTCATTATCAATTTCTTTCTGAAATTCAGGCACGCCGTGAATTAATTCCTTGAAGTAATCAAGGTCGAGGGGTTCGGTTTTCTCAACGTGATAATTGAGAAATTCATGTTGAATTTCACTAACTGTTGCGCCGGAAAGCACCCATTGATACATCGCTTGCAAGGCATAACGTCTAGCGTTACGTCGTGCCGAAGGTTTAATAGGATTACTTCCGGTGGGTTGATTTGGGTTCTGTTCGTTTGGCATATCGTGTCAGCTTTGTTATCTCTCTACGGAATTCATCAATATCTTGAAAACAGCGATATACCGATGCAAACCTGACATATGCTACCTGGTCAAGTTGGTGCAATTCTTCCATGACCCATTCGCCTATCTGTGATGACGGAATTTCCCGTTCACCGCTTGTCATTGCCTTGCGGATAATGCGCGCGATGGCGGTTTCAATCTGTTCAACACTGACGGGGCGTTTTTCCAGCGCACGTAGCATACCCGCACGCAGTTTTTCCTCGCTATATGGTGCCCTGCGACCATCGCGCTTAATGATGCGTGGAAGTGATAATTCCGCCACTTCATAAGTCGTGAATCGCTCATTGCAATCGTCGCACTCACGACGTCGACGAGTCTGGTTACCGTCACGGATTAACCGTGAATCGATTACTTTCGTGTCGCCAGCATTGCAGAATGGGCAGTACATCGTTATTCAAGTTATGTCTTTAATTAATGTGCAAAGTTTATCCCGCTTTTCATATAAAGGATAGTGATATTTCAAAAGAATATCCTGTTGATATGGTTTTATATAACTTTATGATTATAGAAGATATTTTTCTTAATGTCCTATGACAGGGGGTGCGTTACCCTTATGTTTTTTTTCGCTAGCGATTAAATTCGTTTTTTTTACCAAGGAATGCTGAAATGGCCAAGACAAGAAGTGGAAATAATTCAGACGAAGAAAAAGAATATTCGATTATCGCATGTAAAGGCAGCCTCTTTGAAAAGGAGGAAGACCCTACCGTTGAGAGAAGCCAAAAAGAAGCTGATTTGCTTAATAATGCTTCAGAGAGTTATCAGCAATTCGCTTTATCCGCAGCGGAAAAAGAACAGCTGGCAGAATGCGATAGAATCCAGGCTGAAATAAAACAAAAGACCAGAGAGATGGGTCTCTTGCAGAGGCAAACCGCTAAGCAATCCAGAGCGATCATTTATCAACAAGACATTGAATTAGCTGCATTGTTAATGAGTAAAATGAGCTCCGGTCATGATATTACCTGTCAAATTGATAGAAGGAAGAATTTGATTGAAGTCACTATCAATGCATGCGCATCCAAGGACGTTTGCGGGGTGGAAAATTTATTCCGTCCGAGTCTGAAAAATGAGATGTGGATAAAAACCAAGGGCCGCTCAGGCAGTATGGATCCGAATGAAAGAGTGATTGTTACTTTCCGTCTGCGTCACCGGAGGGATTTAATAGATTCGCTTAAGCAACAACAAGAGCTGTGCAATATTCCTGTGGTGAGAAACTGGTATTAATGCAAACGAAGCTGGGTGAAAACCCAGCTTCACTCATTATTTATTTCTTAACAACATTACGCTGGTAACATCGCGCAATAACTGGGCTTTATTTCCCATGTAATTAATTGCTTCTAACGCTTGTGAATACAGCAGCTGAACTTTTGATTTGGCTTCGTTAATTCCTACCAATTTCGGATAAGTAACTTTCTTATTTTTCGCGTCTATACCTTGAGACTTACCTAATTGCTCAGTGGTTGATTCCATATCCAGAATGTCATCCTGGATTTGAAACGCGAGACCAATGTGTTCACCAAAATCTTTCAGCGCAGCTTTATTCATTTCATCATCATCTTTCGATGCTAAACGTCCGAGTTCTATACAAGCAGTAAACAATGCGCCAGTCTTTAATTTGTAAATGTCTATAAGCAAATCAGGTGAAGTCGTATCTTCATTCATGACGGTGATATCTAACGCCTGACCTGCTGCCATGCCATAAGGGCCGCATGCAGTGGTCAATGTTTTCATCATTTGCAAACGTCGTTCCGCTTTCAACGGTGCCGGATGACTGGAAATGGTTTGCATGGCCAGCGTATGTAAAGCATCGCCGGTCAACACTGCCACGCCTTCGCCATACTCTTTGTGGCAGCTAGGCTTACCACGGCGCATGTCAGCATTATCCATACAAGGCAAATCATCATGTATAAGCGAATATGTGTGAATCATTTCGACGGCTGCGGCCGGAATATCCATGTTTTCCCAGGGAGCTTTAAAAATCAAACCTGTTGTGTAAATCAGCAAAGGACGCAGACGCTTGCCACCATTCATCAGCGTGTATTCCATCGCGATCTTGAGATCCAGAGACGGTGTTTCCTGCAGGTATTGCATAAACAAATTATCGAGTCTGGAATTACACTGCTGGGTCAAATCAGTTAAAGATATCTCAGAATGGGCTGTTTTCATCTGCCTCAGGTCCTTTGTTTTTGTTATCTTCGCCGTAAGAAGTTAATTGTTCCTGGTTATTGTTTTGAATGAGGATCTGGACTTTCTGCTCGGCCTCATCAAGTATTTTCTGACAATTTTTGACAAGTGAGATCCCGCGTTCAAAGTTGCTCAGTGATTGTTCCAGCGTCAGTTCACTGTGTTCCATCTTATCAATCAGCTGAGTAATTTCAGCTAATGATTCTTCAAGAGTTGGTGTTTTTTTGGGCTTATCTGTCACGAGTTTTGGCTCCTATATCGCTGCAAAAAAGGTAACCGATATTGAGACTGGTTACAACACTATCTATAAAGAATAGGTATATTTGAAGTCGGTCGCCTGACGTTCACAAGCGCTGGTGACATGAAAATGTCCGTTAGCGTTTAATTCATTAGAAACCTGTGAGCAGACTGATGCAGGCATGCCGCTGAGAACGACGGCATAAGAATTTGCCCGGATATCTTCGAAGGAAACCTGTGTATTCCACGCTGTTGTCAGCGAATTTGGCGGTAGCATATTTTGCAGTGCGCCCAAAATATTTTGGTAGGAAGCACCGCTGGATTTCACACGATCGACGGTGGCTGAAATAACCATGATTTGTTCCATGGTGGCATTAGCCTGGTGAGAAGCAACAGTCGAACCATAATAACGAATAGACATGACAATAATGCTGACACTCACAGCAAGTACCAGCATTATTTCAAATAAGGTAACGCCCACATTCCTTGTACGCATGCGATTATTGACCCTGTGCGAGAGAAAAGCCTAATTCACCATCGAATGTGTATAAGTTTTCAGTTTTAACTACATCAAAGCCTAGCTGTTCGAACTGAGCCAGCAGTTTGTTGATATCGTTATGACTGATTTCTTTCAGTTTCTTCACATCGTTAGATGATTGAAAACGGCAGCAGATATGTCTGAGATAAGGCGTTTCAATACTACTGTTGGGCCAAATTTTCAGTCCACGGCTGGTCAACACAACCAATTCAGTGACGCCGCCAAGTTTAGTTAACTTTTCTGCGAGTTCATTAGCAGGAATATCTGTCGGGTTATCAATAAAGATATCAGTCCCGACTAATACTTTTTTGCTTTGCGCGTGTGGTTCACCGCCGTAGCATTCAATTTTGGCATACGTTCCGGGTTTGTAATCCGCGGGTTTAAAATGCGAAGGCTTTTGTCCCAGGCGTTCGATGACTGCAGCGGCAAATTCTTGTGTGCCGACTTTTTGCTTGCTGTATTGGGCAGAGTAAATGTCGCCGGTATGAATACCGTCTTCCAGTGTTTTTAACCAGGCATTTTCAATTAAGCTGGCGACTGCGGGCTGATTAATATGCACTAACATTTGCACGGCGGCATTTAACAAACCAGAAGGGTTGGCAATGTTTTTACCGGCAATATCCGGTGCGGAACCATGAATAGCTTCGAACATGGCAACAGTATTGCCTATGTTGGCGGAACCAGCGAGGCCGACTGAGCCAGCGATTTGCGCTGCCACGTCAGAAATAATGTCGCCATATAAATTCAAGGTGACGATGACATCAAAACGTTCTGGATTGCTTGCCAGCAGAGCGGTACCAATATCAATGATCAAATGTTCAGTTTTAATGTCTGGATACTGTGGCGCGATTTCATTGAAAACGCGGTGGAACAAGCCATCCGTCATTTTCATAATATTATCTTTGCTGAGGCAGGTGACTTTTTTACGGTTGAATTTTTTAGCATATTCAAACGCATAACGGACGATGCGTTCACAACCAGGACGAGTCATTAATTTCAGACATTGATAAACTTCGTCTGTGCTACGGTGTTCTATACCTGAATAAGTGCCTTCTTCATTTTCACGTACAATCACCAGGTCCATGTCCGGATGTTTGGTGGGGACGTATGGCGCATAGGCAACGCTTGGGCGCACATTGGCGAACAACCCAAGGGTTTTACGCATGGTGACGTTAAGGCTTTTGTAGCCACCGCCTTGTGGGGTGGTGATAGGGCTTTTTAGCAATACTTTCGTGCGTTTAATGGAATCCCAGGCTTTATCCGGGATGCCGGAGGTATAACCTTGAAGGTATACTTTTTCTCCAACCTCAATGACTTCAGGTTCAATCTGCGCCTGGGCTGCGGTTAGGATACTCAGGGTTGCCTGCATGATTTCTGGGCCAATACCATCACCGTAGGCCACCGTAATGGGGGTTTTAATTGCCATTGTTCACTCCAGCTATTCAGTCGTCGTAATTTATGTGCATTCTAGCATTTTATGGGTAAGTTTATTTACTTTTTTTCTGCATTTTCTCAAACTCGGCTAGCGCCGGATTGCCAGTTTTTCCAAGGCGTCCCTGTGATAAAGCGCTCAAGTCGTGATCATGCCGGGCAAAGAAAAGGCGCGGTTGCATTTTTCCTTGCAAAACTTTTTTCGCATCGACGGCAATCGCGATTTTCTGCATTCTACGGTAGCGGAAAAAGAACCATGGATAATTACCTTCGTGCAACCGGGTTTGTTGATATTCCCGGAAAGAATTAATCAAAGCAGCATTCTTTTTTTCCAGCGGGGTCAGACACTGTGTTAGTAAATCCTGGATGCGTGGCAGCACCAACAGATTTTTTATAAATAAATTAGGATAAAGTCTGGTGTTAACGGTGTTAGTCAGCGGCAGTTTATTATTATGTTCTGCCAGATACGCAGCTATGTATGCTTGTTCATAAGTATTGCCGTCAGCAGCGACGACGGGTTGTTTGAATAATTCACCGGAGAGTGGACAGGTAAAAAAATCACGTAATTTGTTTATATCAAATGGATCAGTTTTTAACAGCGCAGCCAGCGTAAGAATGGCGTGATTCGGCAGTAAATCTGTTTCATTTAAAGGTGCCCTGGTGGTGGGTTCCTGTTTTTTAAGTGTCAGGCACTTTTTAATGATCTCGCGACTATGGGTGACACCGACTGGTGTAATGACTGGATTGTCGAAAGATTCGTAATTAATTGGGTCAACAAGATGTTCTTCACATAATTCATTTAATTCCGCGACCAAAGAATCCGAAGGCGGCAATTTTGTTTCGGTTTTAACTGGCGTCACTTGAATTTTTTCAATCATCACTGGCGCAGCAGGTTTTGGCTCTTTTTTCTGATTAAGAGCGCTGGTAACCCACTGCTCAAATTCGTCTTTTAATACATGATGCTTTATCATGGATCTCATCTTTATTATATTTTCGGGAGATAAAATCGATTGTTCTCTCAGCAACGTATTTCTTTCAGCGGTATTGAGAGATAATAAGCCTAGTAGAAATTGACCGCGTTCTTCCGATGTTTGTAATTTTGTAAACTCAGTCTTATGCAGGTCAATGGTGGCAAGAACAAGCGTAATTTCTAATATCAATTTATCACAAGAGGCATGATGTACTACTTCCTGATTCGTCGTCAGGAATTCCAACAACTTATCAAGATTATTGGTATTATTATAAAATTGTTCATTTAAGATTTCAGAGCGAGTGTTTTCGTTGCAATTTAGCAGTTGTTGCACAAACTCAATGCCTTCGGCATCTGAATCTAGATCACCAAAATCACGGGAAAGAATGGCATCCCTGGCATGCATTATTAAACTCCTTCTTTTTAATTTTTATGATGGAATTATCCTTCATTCAATCATGATGCCAGGGTAACAGCAAGCGTAAAATTCCGCGATTTACGCCATCAATCCGCTGACGACTTTTTCCATACGCATGGATCTTGAACCTTTTACCAAAATTGTCGTTGTGTTATGCAAAAATGGCTTAAGGGCATTCACCAGCTTTTCTTGTTCATTAAAATGATACGCGCCTTCACCGAAAGCTTGTGCTGCGGCTTCGCTTAAATCGCCGAAGGTAAATAAATAATCTATGCCTGCGTGACGAATTTCATCGCCAGCGCTTTGGTGTAGTGATCTGGCGTTAGCACCTAATTCTTTCATGTCGCCCAGCACGAGAATTTTTTTGCCTGCGAAACAAGATAGTGCTTTGACTGCGGCTTGCAAAGAAAAAGGATTGGCGTTGTAAGTATCGTCAATAATATTGACGCCATTAGCGAGTGTGTGTACCTGCAAACGACCAGGCGCTGGTTTGATGGATTCAAGACCAGCCTTGATAGCATTAAGTTCAATGCCGATAGCCAATGTCGCAGCTGCAGCAGCAAGCGCATTCAATACATTATGTTTGCCTAACAACGGTAAGTTTATATCAATGTTACCTTTGGGGGTGCGCAAGGTGATTTCTTGCGCGTGTGCGGCATCATGCATAGTCGCGCGTATATCTGCATCTGGATGTAACCCGAAGGAAAAATACTGGTGATTGCCTATCGTGCCGCGCCAGTAATCAAAAAACGCGTCATCGCGATTCAAAATAGCGATGCCATCGTCAGCTAAACCATTAAATATTTCTGCTTTCGCGCGTGCCACACCTTCCACGCTGCCTACGCCTTCAAGATGGGCGGAAGCGGCATTGGTAATTACTGCAACAGCGGGACGCGTAATATGGGTGAGATAGTCAATTTCGCCAAAATGGTTCATGCCCATTTCAATCGCGGCATAGCGGTGTTGCTTGCCCAGGCGAGCGAGGGTCAATGGCAATCCCCAGTGATTATTCAGCGTGCCCTGGGTTGCTAATACTTGCGAGTCATCGCCACGGCAGGCCGCGGTCATGATGGCTGCAATCATATTTTTTAAGGTGGTTTTGCCATTGCTGCCAGTTACAGCAACAAATGGAATGGAAAACTGGTCACGCCAGGCTGCGCCCAGACGGCCAAGTGCGAGTGTGGTATCTTCAACTATTAGTTGTGGCAGGTCGGAATCCACATGACGGCTAACCAATGCGGCGACGGCACCTTTTTTACGTGCTTCTTCAACATAATCATGGCCATCGACACGTTCGCCAGGAATGGCCACATACAGGCTGCCTGGTGGTAAGGTGCGAGTGTCTATACTTAGACCGTGAAATTCCATTTCAGCAGGAGCTGAAGTCAGCCCTAAAATGGCTGCGGCTTGCGCCAGAGTCATATTTATCATGTGAGAATCCATTAGGAAAAATTAATGGCGGTATAATATCATTTCTGAGAGTTTGAGCATACCAGTTGGAGCGCACATGGAAGGGTTAAAGATTGGTCATTTTACGAACAACGTCAACGGTACCGGGGTTACGGTTTTTCTTTTGGAAAAATCTGCTGTAGGTGCTTATTTGATTTGTGGAGCAGCGCCAGCCAGCCATGAAATGGCTGTATTGGACCCAGAAAACAGTGTTCCGCACATGCATGGCCTGGTATTTAGCGGCGGCAGCGCTTTTGGGCTCTTTTCTGCTAAAGGTGTCATGACTTACCTTGCTGAGCGTGGCATAGGCCATCCGACCAGGCAGGGTGTTGTTCCTATCGTCCCTGCGGCCTCTATTTATGATCTTAATTATAAACAACCTATTCCCCCTACCGCCGAAGATGCCTATCAAGCTTGTTTGTCAGCCGATGAAAATAACCGCGATTCCGGCCGCATAGGCGCAGGAACGGGTGCAACAGTAGGAAAAATTTGTTTAGACGCTAAGCCCATGAGTAGCGGTTTAGGCAGGGCAGAAATAAATTTGCCTAACGGTCTTTCGGTGGTTGCATATGCGGTGGTAAATGCTGTTGGCGATGTGCGTGACGCAGGGGGCAATATCATCGCTGGTGCGGTTGATGAGCAGGGTCATTTTGCTGATTGCGAAAAATACTTATTGTCCGGGCAAGCGGAAGAAAATTTGTTTAGTCAGGAAAATACTACACTGGTAGCTGTTTTTACTAATACAGCTTTTGCTAAAGATGGATTAAAACGAATAGGCAAAATGGCGGTAGCGGGTATGGCGCGTGCAATACGTCCAGTATTCACTGGCTATGACGGCGATGTGGTGTTTTGTGTATCTATTGGTGCGCTGAAAATGTCTGAAATGACAGTAGGAACAGTAGCAGCTGAAGCAGTGCGCTTAGCGATATTGGATGCGGTAAAAGAATCGGAGGTTGTTTGATTATGAGTGAAAAAAACACTATTGCGCTGATATCTCATCCAGATTGTTTATTGCATGATACTGGCTATGGTCACGTAGAAAGGCCAGAACGAGTCAAGAAAATCCAGACAGCGCTGCAGGAATATCAATTTAAAGTGCCCGCTAAATTTTATGAAGCACCAACAGTCACTCGTGAACAATTATATCGTGTGCATGATAAAGCATATGTAGATTGGATATTTTCCATTTCGCCTGATGAAGACATGATAGGGATAGATGAAGACACGTTTATGAATCCTTACACTTTGCGCGCAGCATTACACGCGGCGGGTGCGGTATCGTTAGGAGTTGATTTGGTCATGAAAAATCAGGCCAAAGTTGCGTTTTGCAATGTGCGACCACCGGGACATCATGCTGAACGCGAGAAAGCGATGGGTTTTTGTTTTTTCAATAACGTCGCACTTGGCGCAGTGCATGCGATGACGGAATATAATTTAAAACGCATCGCGATCATTGATTTTGATGTGCATCATGGTAATGGCACGCAGGATATTTTTCAGAATAACAAGCATGTGATGTTATGTTCCAGTTTCGAACATCCATTTTATCCGGGTTATGAACCTGAAATGGATAATGAACATGTTATTTGTGTGCCACTCGCGGCTGGTACTGGTGGTGCTGAATTTAGGGAAAAAGTGGAAGCAGCGTGGTTTGAAAAGCTTGCTGCGTTTCAGCCAGAGTTGATTTTCTTTTCGGCTGGTTTTGATGGGCATAAAGATGATTTGCTGGGCGGGTTAAAGCTGGATGTCGAAGATTATGTGTGGGTGACGAGTCAAATCGCGAAAATCGCGCAAGTGCATTGTGAGGGTAGAATGGTGTCGTCATTGGAAGGTGGTTATCATCTCGCCGCGTTGGCGGAATGCGTGCCCGCGCATGTAAATGCAATGATAGTGGATAAGTAAATTAATTACTCGTTGGTGGATTACGGCAAAAAGCGCCTAATCCACCCTACAGCTTCGTTCACGCTCGTTGATAATTAGCACGGTAGGGTGGATTAGGCGCTTTTTGCCGTAATCCACCAACAGGTGAGGGTAGCAAAATTATTATTTTAGTTGCCTGGGTTTTTCACTTCCTTTCAATATTGCCTGTAAATCATTACCAGGCTTACTAAACGTCTCATGAATAAGATCGTGTATTTCTTTTAATTTTTCCATGCGATGTTTGATGACATTCGCGCCATAATTAAACGCGGCATTTAATACTTCAGCTTCCGTACCCTGTGCTTGTGCGCTAATTGCTTTTATCTGCTGCAACGCGGCAGCCATATTGTGCAGCATGGCTGCGGGATCTGTTTCATGATTTTGAATGGAAGCGTCACGTAATTTTTTGAAATAATCTTGTGGGTTAGTTGCAAGAAGAAACTGATCGATTGCTAATAATAATGTTTTTACATGTGCTGCGTTAGCGTGATTTATACGGTCATACATTTCTTTTAATTCATCTACTTCTTCTTTGGTATAAACCGGATTACTGAGCGCGACAAAATGATTAATGAATTCATTGGTGAAGCCCCAAAATGGGAAAAATTGTTGCGTATTTTCATTGGGTTTATTTCCCGTATTTTTACCTCTATTCATGGCAGCTCCTCCTGTCTCCAAAAATAATTATAGCAGATGCTATACTTATAATTATTATTAAAACCGAGGATTTGCATGCAACCTCGCGCACCTAATCAATTACTTACAGTTAACCCAGCTGATCTGACTGAAATGCCTGGAGAGCCATTAGGCGAAGGTGGGTTTGGTAAGGTTGTTGGTGTTGAATATAAGGGCGCCGATCCAGAATTACTTGCGATGGCCCAGCGTGGAGCTTTAATTGTAAAAAGCTTTAAACGCGAGCCAGATGAAGATGTTGTCATTAATCCATATTTACATCAGCTATTAATACACGATAGACCCGATCTTAGAGGTAAATTTACTGTCGGCGTTGTGCGCGAAAAAGAAGGAAAGCCGGTTATTATTGGAAATTTTGTTTCTTACAATGGCTATCAATCTTCAGATTTGGAAAAGTTCATATATGGAACCATGTCTTATGGTTCCGAGGCTAGAAAAAATACCACAGCATTTGCGTATGCATTTGAAGATACCAATGTCGCTACTTCGTTAGTTCAACTTATGGCATCCATGAAAATTTCACAAGATGCGCTGCACGAAGCAGGCGTATTCCATTTGGATACTTCACCGCGAAATTTCCTCTTAAGACAAGCCGTTGTTAATGACAAGGGATCGATGAATGTGTCGGCAGTCATTAATGATTTTGGGCTGTCCAGAAGAATTCCACCTAATGGGGTCGTGCCATTTACTCCTGAATTAGAAAAATCCCGTTGGCCTTTAAGATACATGGATTCACGAGCGATTAACCGGGATGGTTTTTCTATTGCTACGGATTACTATGCGCTTAGAATTTCCATGATGGAAAATGTCTGCCATGCTTTGAATATCCCTTTAGATAGCATACTGTGGATACAGAAGCCAGATGAAGGCTATATGAATACTATTATACAAAGACAACAGCTGACTGATGAGTTTGCTTTAGCTAAATTCACTGATCATTTGATGGTTAAGATAGAAAATTGTAATAATCCTGCGATGAAACTGCATCTGCAATTGTTTGTAAAATCATTCCGTGATTATCTCACCAGCATGCCACCAAAATCAGATACATATACTCCTGAGCAGTTGCGGGCTATTCGCCAGGAGGATGGGTTAAAATTTTCGCGGGCTTTAGACAATTTTTCGCAAATGATGCAAGAGGAAATGATTCGATCGCCGCAACTTTTTGGTAATGCGCAACGGCTCGCGACCAGGTTCCCAAATGGTAATGCAGTTCACGCAGAATTAAATAAAAATCAAAGTTCTGCACCAGCACCACAACCGGCTGCATGGAAGGCGCAAACACATTCAAGTAGTGCAGATATGTTGAGACGCATGGGACATGCAAAAACTCATCTACAGCAAAGACAAGCGCCCGCACCTACTCCAGAGCAACGACTTAGAGCGGAAATACAAGCGATGCGTGACCTGTTAAAAGTATTAAAAGAAATAGTCGATAATAAAGACTATTGTCGTGGAATTTCACATGATGGAAAAATGCCAAAAGCACTGGGTAAAATACGCGATTTACTTGGTAAGGAAATGATTGATTCTATGCCAGAGGCGAAACTTCGCGCGGTTTTAAAAAAGGTACATAATGCTGTTGATAAAAAGAATTCGCGTCGAACAACTATAGCAAGAGAGTTATATGATGATATCAAAAATGATCGTGTGGGAAAGCTTATCGTAGTGCGTGATCACATTACTTCAATAGAAGCCGCAAGATCGCAACCCGTCATTGCTCGTCCATCTAAATAATTTTATTTCTTTTCTTTATCTTTCCCATGCAGAATTTTCTGTAGCTCACTATTGGACTTGTTGTAGGCATCGTGTATGGTATCGTTAATTTCTTTCAGTTTTTCCATGCGTTTTTTAACGACATCAGAACCATATTGAAAAGCGGAATTTAATACTTCCGCATCGCTTTTCATTTTTTCATGTGCCGCATCTTCACTGCTTTTTTTGATTTTCTCTAATGCACTTGTCATATTGCGAAGCATGGTATTGGGATCAAGTTCATTATTATCGATAGATATATCGCGAAGTTTTTTGAAATACTCTTGTGGGCTGGTGGCGAGAAGAAAATCGTCAACCGCAGATAAAAAATCTTTCACATAGGCTGAGTTGGTGTTACTGATTTTTTCATATATTTTTTTCAGCTCGTCTACTTCTTCTTTCGTGTAGAGGGGACTGATCAGTTTTTTGAAATGATTAATAAGTTCAGCATGATGATTTTTATCTTTCTGCATGGCGATCTCCTATAACTTACTCTCCTAAAGAAATTATAGCAGATGCCATGCCTGAAATTATTTTTTCAATGAAAATATTGAATTAGAACTTACTTCAGTTTGTGGTTCTTTCTTTTTCTCTTTAGCTAATTTTTTTCGCAGGATTTTTACCTGACGTTCCAATTCGCTAACTCGGGTTTGTAATGCTAATGGCTGCTGTTTGTTTGCCAATTTCTTTTGGTCGACCACTTCAGCGATAACAGCCGTGTTATGATGAATTGCGTACTCTGATAAATTAAAAATAACTATCCCATGATTATTATTATACGGAATAGTTACATCTTCATTTGCGCCGGCATCAATCAGTAATTTCGCCATGTATTGCAAAGTTTCACGAGGGAGCTTTTCCTGTCTGCACAAAAGATGTAGAGGAGTTTCGCCATTGTTAGCTCTAAGATTTAAGTTTGCGCCAAGCTCAATTAATTGCTTCGCTGCCTGATAGCTGCCACGAATAGCATAATGCAATGGACCATAGCCAGCGCAGTCAATGATATTAAGGAGCCTTTGATCAGCTGAAAACAATAGTTTAATCATCTCAGGCAAATCTTTACCAGCTGCATAATGCATTGCTGTCAATCCATGCTGTGATTGATGGTGTGGATTGGCTCCATGTTTTAAAAGAAACTCGACTAGTTTTAGTTGGTTATGGCTAACTGCGTATTGCAATAAGGTTTGATTTTTGTCACAAGTTGCGTGAATTCTGTTTTTATCGCTCTGTAAATAAAATTCAATCGTGGTTATATCGCCTGTTTCTGCTGCTGTAATTATTTTAGAATCTAAAGGCATGGTGGATTTATCCTTATTATTTTTATTCTTCAATGGGCGATAGTGGTTTCGAACCACCGACCCCTACCGTGTGAAGGTAGTGCTCTCCCGCTGAGCTAATCGCCCTTTAACTCGCGGCAATTCTAGGGCGGTGTCCGTAAAAGGTCAATTTTATCTATGTAGTAAATCTATGAATTGGGCTGGTATTCTTGCGTGATTGAAAATACAATTGCCAACTAAATACACAAAGCGTTTATAAGTACAAATAATGATCAAATTTATTAGCTGTTTTTCTATGCTTGCTATCATAGGTTTGCTTTCCGTTACGGCAAACGCGGATGAGTCCGCGATTGCGATACCGGAAGTTAAGCTTGCTTCACATAGTGGCAGTGGTAAAAAGCAGACGACAACAGTCGCGACTACGCAACTAACAGCGGAAAAAATTAGAAAATCACCTGTCGTTGATTTGCGACAATTGTTAAGACAAGAACAAAGCGTAGTGCGTCTGACTAATACATCCGGCGACGCGACTCAGCCAGCATTAAGTTTGCGTGGATTCGGCGACAATGCCGCAGCTAATTCGTTGATTTTGATAGATGGTTTTCCGCTGACAAATCCAAGTACGTTAGCGCCTGATTTTAATTCTATTCCACTGACTGATATTGAGCGCATTGATATTATTCAGGGTAGTCAGGGAACCTTATGGGGTGATCAGGCCGTAGGCGGTGTTATCAACATTATTACCCGGCATCCAGGCAAGTTTTTTAGTAGTGCTATTATCGGTATCGGTAGTTTTAATAAAAATTATTTTAATGGTTTGGTGGCAGATAAAGCGGACAATGGTCTTTTTATCAAAACATTTGCGCAGGCAGGGGAAACAGATAATTATCGTGAGCATAGTAATGATCGCGGCAAAAATGGCGCGGTGACGACTGGTCTCGATTACGCCAGTGGTTCTATCAGTTTAAATGTGCAGAAAAATAGTGAAACTACTTATTTTCCCGGTGGTTTGACACAACAGCAATATGAAAGCAATCCACGTCAGGCCAGCAATTTTACTAATTATAGTCATTACGATCTCAGTGTGTTTCGTTTATTAAGTCGGCAGGAATTAACGGATAATTGGCTGTTGGAAACACGGTTGTCGCGTGAAATAACCACGGGCGATGGTTTGGTTGGACTGGATTTTAATCGCGGTGATTACACGACACGTTTGAGTCCGCGTTTGCTGGGGCATATTTACAATAGCAAAGTGACATTAGGATATGATGGCCAGGCGACAACCTATCAGTTAAGCAATGAAAAAATACATTCCAGTGTTAGCGCTGCTGAAAACAGTGTTGTATTTGCAGACGGTTATTCCTGTCAGAGAAAAAATTGATATGACATTAGGTGGTCGTTATGCCTGGCAGAATAACTTGAATCGAAGCGCGCGCAGGCCAGCGGGTAAATTCACTTGATCATGCATTCGTTAGCGAACAAGGTCTTGCTTATCGCCCAACAGATGCATGGTCTCTGTTTTTACGCCGTGATGGTAATTTCAGTTTTCCGAAAGCGAATGAAAATATTCTGGTACCTGGTGATCAGCAAACACTTGCCGCGCAGACAGGTGTTTCTTATGAAGCAGGAACAGAATGGCATAATGAGAAACAGCGTTATCAGCTTAGTGTTTATCGCCTGGCATTAAATAATGAAATTGCGTTTGATCCGACACAAACAGAATTGCGGCCGTTTGGATCATATAGCAATTTAGATCAAACATTGCGACATGGTGTGACATTAACTGGCACATATCAGTTGACGACAAAAGCAGCGCTGGATGGGCAGTTAAATATAGTGCGTGCGCGATTTGCTGCCGGTGCAGAGGATGGCAAAGATATTCCTGCAGTGCCAACAGTAAATGGTAATATCGGGCTGGATTATGCCTTGAATGAACAATGGCAGGCGCGTTATGCATTATTGTATACCGGTAATAGCTATGCGTCGCAGGATGTGGCTAATGTAAGTACGCGTGTGCCGGCTTATTGGCTGCACGATGTATCACTGCAATATCAATACAAAAGCGCGATTATTAGTTTTGAAGTGGCGAATGTATTTAATCAGCAATATTCTACTTACACTTATTATGATCCCAGCGCGCACACTAATACTTATTATCCTGCGGCTGGACGCAATTATTCTCTGACATTTAAACTGAACATAGATTAATGAAAGATATTTAATGAAGAGCAAGCAACATTATTTTGCGGTGATTTCGGTGGTGGGGCATATCGCGCTACTGTTGTTGCTCTTTTGTCGATTGATTTATCTCAGCAAAAGCAACTTCCTGGCATGGATAAAACTAACGTTGTGCAATCTTTTTTGTATGAAGTAGATAACTCGGAAAATAAACTGCAACAGGAAATGAAGGTCAAACCAGTTGCGCCGATAAAAAAAGCTGATATTGTTTTAAAGCAAAAAATAGTTCATCAGCAGGTTGCTGTCGTGCAGCATGTTTCTGCACCGGCACAACCGCAGCGCGTAGCTGGAGATGGTGCGCCTATTCCTGAGTTGGTTGCGCGCCTGCATGCAGCCATTCAGCAAAAACAAAAATACCCTGATAATGCTTTGGAAATGGAGCGGGAAGGAAAGGTAACCGTCGTGTTTTTACTGAATGTGGATGGAACGGTGGCGCATTTGCATATTATAAAGTCTTCGGGAACAGACAGTCTGGATACCGCTGCTTTAGCGGCAGTGAATGAGGCGGCTCCTTTCCAGAGCGTTAATAAATACCTGCATTCCCCGCAAGAATATACGATAGACGTTGTGTTTCAGTTGACTTGAGATTAATACAATCCTTAGAATGCACGCTCAAATCAGCAATTAGGGAGTGATATCATGCAAAATCAAGATATGAATTTATTAGACGAAATTCTCGCGGTTCCATCGCAAACGATTATTTCTGATCGTTTTGCCGAAGAAGCTAGCGCATCATGCAATGGCGAATGCACTGGACCAGGTGGTTGCAGAGGCGTTTCTGCTTAATTATTCGAGATTTATATGACTTCTGTCGCGGCAATGAATGATTTGGAACAGGCGCGTAATTATATTGCGCAGCTTGATTTGAATTACATTGTTGATGCAATGTGTGCCGAGTCTTATGCATTGCCGCGATGGACGCGTGAAGAAGCGCAACGCTGTTGTCAGTTATATAAAAATTTTCTCTTCCTGCTTAAGAAACACTCCCCCGAAGCATTGGTTCCTACGCGTCAAATCGATGAATTCTGGCATAATCATATTCTTTACACCAAAAATTATATCAATGATTGTATGCAGATTTTTGGCCGTTATCAGCATCATGAGCCGGCTGCGCCAGGCGAAGATAATAATCAATTGATTCAGGAATATCTCAAGACCAAGCAGTATTATCTGCAGGAATTTAACCAGCCGTTAGTCTTAATTAAATAATTCTATTCATTATTTTCCTCACAAAATGAGTTGCTATACTTAAGAGAAGTGAGCAGTTGAGGAGATAGTTTTATGTTTCGAGATCCTAAGCAAATCTGATAAGAAGAAGGCAAAAACAGAAGAAATAGCTAAAATAAATAATAGAATAAATCAAATACCAGTCGACATGTTGGAAAATAATTTTTCCATTGCTCGATGAAAAATCAAAAGTCCGTTTACTAAGAGTTAATCAGGTATTTGCTTCCGCAATGAATAAATGGATTCAGTCCCATCCGCCAAAAGAAAAATGCCTATCCACTTGCTAGAGGAGGCGATGATTAAGCTACTAGCAAAATATTATGTGTCTGCTAAAACAGAAGCAGAAAAACTCACAAACACGTTTTCGAACTCGGCTTATAAAGCCCAGATGCAAGCTGTGACCCAATTAAAAAGAGATATTCGGGATATTCAAGAATTAAAAACTGGTGTTGATTTCATGGGTTTTCAACACCAGGATAATCAGCTTGTTGGTTCGAATACTGTATATCCTTTTCTGAAAGGGGCGGCTGTTGAATATTGCACATTTCCTTTTCCTTTTTCAGTTTGCGAAGGGCGCAAGAGCAATCTTTTTCAGTATATAAGTGCTAATGTTATTGGCAATCCAAACAGTAACCAGGAAGTTAACACTTTTTTACGCTTACTATTCAGACTGCAAAATGAATATAATTTTGCCGTAAAAAATCAGGATGAAGCATATAAGAGTGCAATTGCGGCTTGTATCATTTTGCAATTAAACATTATGCCTGCAGAAACATTGCAACTATGCCAATCTGCGCTTAAGGAGTCTGTTCAGGCAGCTGAGAAAGCAAATGCAGGTAAACCTTCGTTTGTTTCCCAAGAGCTCTCAGCAGTACTGATTCAAATGGATACTAATATCAGCATAGAGCAACAAATGCGATTGGCTTCAGAACAGGGCGTAGAACCGCAAAAACCTAAGCCCTAACCTGTGATCACTCGGTTACCTTTCCTGCGCAGCGCTGTTACAATACCCCACTAAATTAATGCCAATAACAAGGTTATATCACCATGATCCGTACAAGATTTGCTCCAAGCCCAACAGGTTATTTGCACATTGGTGGTGCGCGTACCGCGCTTTATTGCTGGCTATATGCGCGTAAAACAAAAGGCACATTTATTTTGCGTATTGAAGATACTGATCTTGAGCGTTCTACACCGGAATCTGTGCAAGCTATTCTCGATGGCATGGAATGGTTGAATCTTGAATTATCGATGAAGGCCCGTTTTATCAAACCAAGCGTTTTGACCGTTATCGTGAAGTGATTGCGCAAATGTTGGAACAGGGCAAGCTTATCGTTGTTATTGCTCAAAAGAACGTCTGGAAAAATTGCGCGAAGAGCAAATGGAGCGCAAAGAAAAGCCTCGTTATGATGGTTTTTGCCGCAATCGCACCGAGCCGGGTGAAGGACCTTATGTGGTGCGTTTTAAAAATCCACTAGATGGCGTTGTTGAATTTGATGATTTGATTCGCGGCAAATTGGTATTTGCTAATACTGAATTGGATGATTTAATTATTGCGCGCAGTGATGGCACGCCTACTTATAATTTCACGGTGGTGGTTGATGACTGGGACATGAAAATCACGCATGTTATTCGCGGTGATGATCATATTAATAATACTCCGCGGCAAATTAATATTTTACGTGCGTTAGGTGCAACGCCGCCGCTTTATGCGCATGTGCCGATGATTTTAGGCAGTGACGGCAAACGTCTTTCTAAGCGTCATGGCGCGGTGAGTGTGATGCAATATCGTGAAGATGGATTTTTACCAGAAGCATTATTGAATTATTTGGCGCGTTTAGGTTGGTCGCATGGTGATCAGGAAATTTTTTCAATACATGAATTGATCGAATATTTTCGATATGAAAGATATTAATCGCGCGCCTGCGGCATTTAATCAGGAAAAATTATTGTGGTTGAATCAGCATTACATGAAAAACAGCGATCCTGAGCATGTGGCGAAAGAATTTGCCTGGCACATGGAAAAGATTGGGATAGATGTCAGCAAGGGGCCGGCTTTAGAGGACGTTATACAGCGCGCAGGCTGAGCGTACCAAGACCCTTAAGGAAATGGCTGAGCGCAGCCGTTATTTTTACGAAGACGTCGACCCTGAGCGATGAAATGAAGGGGCATTTTACCGCGGAATTGCTGCCGGCGCTGTCTCATGATGCGCGAGCGCTTGAATACGCTGCCAGAATGGACCAAAGAAGCCATACATGAGGTTTTAGGCCAGTACCGCGGAAATTCATGGTTTCAAACTAGGCAAGCTGGCACAGCCAATGCGTGTTGCTGTGACCGGCGGGACGGTTTCTCCGCCCATTGATCATCACAATGGTATTGATAGGCCGGGAAAGGGTGGTAGAAAGATTAAAGAATGTGATTTCTTATGTTGACAAAATCCCGGCTGCTTCCTAGAATCGCGTCTCTCTCAGATGTAGTTAAAGGGGCTATAGCTCAGCTGGGAGAGCGCTTGCATGGCATGCAAGAGGTCGCCGGTTCGATCCCGGCTAGCTCCAAAAATGTGACGTATTTACGTCCCCATCGTCTAGAGGCCTAGGACATCGCCCTTTCACGGCGGTAACCGGGGTTCGAATCCCCGTGGGGACGCCAGTTTAATCATAGACTGGCGTTTTGTACCTTCTAGACTAGACTGCACTTCTCCTCATCTTCAATTTTAAATTCCCTTGCAAGTAAATGTTGGGCTGGCATAATTGGTCGGTTTTATGCCGATTTAAAAACATGATTAAAAATAGGGAGATAAAATAAATGTGTCTACGGAATTTTTTTCTCTGTGAAAGCCCCTCTTACAGACTTTGGGATGCAGTTTATAAAAATAATTATCCTAAAGCAGAAAAATTATTAGCGAAAAGTAATATCAATATAAACTATATGCCGCACGCTAATAAAAATTCAATATTACACATAGCAGTACATAACAATAATTTACCAATGATCAAATTGTTATTTGAATCTCAGTACGGTAAGCATATCAATATTCAGATGCCTGGCGAATTCTATAAAGGCACGCAAGTGATTTTTGTCAGGCAGCCCTATCGATTATGCGCAGAAACTTGGTTATAAAGAAGTTGCCGATTATTTAACGAGTCAATGCAATAAGACGAGTGAATGTACTAAAGCAGGCGAGATAAATTTTCGCACAACAAAATTATAGCAAAAAAAATCCTTAGCGATACCGCTTGAAATCACACCACTAACCATATATAAAATTATGAAGGGCATAACTGAAATATGGTTAGTAATAAATGTTATGTCTTCATTTGCTTAAATGTAGCACTATTTTTATATGCTTTATTTTGTATAAAGATTAAAAACGGGAGATTTAAGCCATGTCAAGTATACAACTTACAGTTAGATCTATTTCAGATTCACCAACTATTGATTATCATGTCCGTAAACATTACAACAGACTAATAAACACCTACAATAAATTATCCGCGTGCCATGTCGTGATTGATTCACCACAGCAACGTAAGCATAAAGGTAAATTATTTGGCGTCAGTATAGATCTTACTGTACCTGGCAAGGAGCTTGTTAGTCATAAACAAAATGAAAATCTTTTCATCGCTATTAGAGATGGTTTTGATGCGGTAGAAAGATTATTGGAGAAACATCTAAAGAAGAGACATGATTGTTAATGCCTGCGCATTGACCTGAGCATTGAACAGTGGCGCCAATTTTTGCGAAATATATTCGCAATAATTGGCGCCATTTTGCAAATTCTAATGTAATAGTACCGCCGAATCCTTCTAATTTCTTGAATATTCTGATATTTCCTGCCAGTGCCCGATTCCGATTCTCAACTATACTTAATTTAAGAACACACAAAACGAATCGGGGTGTAATATGTTCCGTACGTTTATTAAAGAACAATTGGCACAAACGAGTGAACCTGAATTGCTTGTCATTGGCGAAACACATAATCATTCAAGTGCATTGATTGGTCTTGCTCATTGTGTTGATGATATTAAAAAATCCGGAAAAAATGTGATAGTCATCACTGAAGATCTGCAAAGGCAAAAAGGAATATTCGGTGGTGAATCATCGTATAATGCAAAAGATGTGAATAAAGCCTTGGCGGCGGTGGATGGTGATATAGATGCGATACAGGTGCTATTAAAGAATAAAGTAAAAGTTTATGGTGTGGAAAGCGAAAAAACAGCACCGACATTATTTTTAAAAGGTAAAACCAAAGAAGAATTGTATAACGAAGCAGTGAGAAAAATGCCTTATCTATTCGAAGATATAGCAACCAACACTAAATTGACCCAATATAAAGATGATAAGAGTATTAACTTTGATGATTTCAAAGAGTTGTTAAATCGCGCGTTTGCAAGTTCAGACGCTCGATTGGTGAATACTAATAATGAAATTGTCGCTCAGATGCTGCTTGCCGCTAAAGACAATCCTGGAAATACCCTGATAATTTTTTGTGGCGGCGCATCACATTTAGCGGCAGCCACAAATATTGACTCTAATAAATTAGTTCATGAAGGAATACTGGCTGCGTTACAAAATGCTCATGAAAGCTATCGGGTTTCTTGCTGTTATTTCACCTCTAAAAGCGCATTGCATCCAAACGATAGTGCCACCTATACACCTAAACCAGAAAATCCTGTCAGATACGACTCACTGCCTAATCTTTTCATTGTCCCGCCGAACTTCGCACTGCCGGGAACGCCGCTAGATGCATTACGACAGAAATCTCTCCAGCAGGAATCCGCTGTCAAAAATGTGGGTTTATTCGGTCAGCAAAATAATGCTCCAGTAGAACCCAGGCAACAGGTTCTTAACAATGCTAATATCACTCCGAAAGCTGGGCGTTAGTAAAGAACAATCCATTAAACTAAAACGAGTATAATATAAGGGTATTTTTATGATAGTCAGACGCTTATTTGGTTCTTTTTTCTCTGATGAAAAAAATAGACAAAACATTACTCCAGAAAATCAAAAGACGCTGGCGAAAAAAGCGGAACATTTTCCTTTTGATTTCGATCGTTGGTATGCAAATCTGCATGAATATTCATTTCCAAGCATTCTTTTGTCGATTAAGCCAGCAACCGCGCGAGCCATGGTGCACTTTTATCAACACTACTACCAGCATCGCAATGTGCTGACACGAGAAGATGTTGCGGAATTGCGACATCTACACGATGAAATACAAGCCAAAATGAATAAAATGCTACGCGGCGGACAATCTCAGGGTGGTGTATTTGTGCGTATGTCAAATCGTTCACCTAAAGATGGAATACCTTTATTTATTGATGGAAAATCTGTCAATGACGTCTACCAATCCATAATAGCAGATGATGCAAACACAGACTTGAATGAGAAAATGACGAAGCTATGTTCCGCGCAAATGAAATTTTTATTTTGCCAGAATAGTGATCAAGTCATGAATTTGCTTTTGACCAGCGAGCGTGTATATGCGGACTTGAATCTTGCTTTGGATTGCCATGACATAAAGTCGAATGATGAATGGTCTACCAGTGTAGTGTTAAGAGAGTGGCAGTCTGATTTACGCGAAGAATTTGAATTCCGGGTTTTTGTGCATGAAGGCCGTGTAACAGCCGTATCGCAATATAACCCTTATTGCACATTCCCTGAATTGACGGCTTTATTGAATGATCCACGGCAGACACAAGAATTGCTAGATAAAATATCCGCGTATGTAAACGATGTTCATCGTTTGGTGAAGCATGACAGCTACATCATAGATATTGCTGTTTTTAGAGATAAAATCCAGATCGTAGAATTAAATCCATTCGCTCAAAGTACAGGACCATGTTTATTTTCCTGGCGTAAAGACGAGCAAATATTACTCGGTAAAACCGGCAAACCTGAAATAAGAGTAAGAAGCGCTCCCGTCGAAAACCTGAAAGCTATCATTGATAACATGGTTGCAAATGAAGAAGCAGCAGCGGCTGAAAAAAGAGAGCCCTACAATATCGTTCTTGATAATGTATCCCGACAGTTCAACAAAACCCGTTGACATTTTTAGCTTTTGTCGGCGAATAGATGATTGATTATTTCGCTTGAATGCTGAAACATCGCGGAAAAATATTCACCCAGCTGAAATTGGGTGTAACATTTTAACTTGCGTTTAATATTAGTGATGCGTTTGTTAATGGTGACTTCCGCGACATGCACTATCTGACTGATATCATGCGTTGTTTTCCCATGATGCAGCCAGAATAGTATTTCAATTTCTTTGATAGTCAATGCTTGCGCATTGAGTGGCGCGGCAAATTTTTGCAGAGATATTTCTTTTAAAAACTGGCGTCGAGCTTCATTTTTTGCATCAGCCAGATTTTCCTGTATTAAATAACCATGCGCGTTTTCATCGATAGAAAATTTTAACTGATATGCTTCGCGCAAATGTTTGGATTGCATTATTTTATCTTTAAAATGCATGATAAACAGGTTTAACAAATCGATATTGGCGAGATAAACCTGATTGATGGTTTTATCTGTTTGGTTAGTGGCAAAGTGGAAATAATCATTACCATTTTGTCCTGGCGTAACAATGGTAAAAGTATGTTTAACACCGAATGCGCCAGCTTCCTGATGCATCTTTGCGCTTAAGCCACACCGTTCCACGGAATCCCAAACGAAATAATCTTTAATGATATTTTTGCCGGCGAGATGTATGTCTGCGTTGTAATAATTATTTTCCATGTAATGCGTATAAAAACCAGGATTATTATTGATAGCAGAAAAGTGACCGACATCATCAATATTGACATGTGCGAAGTAAGTAATGCCCAGTTTATGCAGAGGTTTACAAATATCTGCAATGTCATTGGAATGCGTTAAGGATGGATGTTTACTAAGTTCAGTTTTGAATGTCATATTTTATAATATTCTGGCTATTGGCCAGTGCGTACGCATAACTTTTATTAATGCATAATTTTAGCACGTACTGCATAAATCGACATGAATATTAAAATGATAAAAATCAAAGAATTAAGCTCAATTCGAAGTCAATTTTTATACTGAAAAGTATAGAATTTGATACGTTGTGATCATCTTGTTGCGCGATTAGACTACGCCGTACAAATAGTCATTCAACGAGGAGAGGATCATGAAAAAACTTATTTCCGCTTTAACGGCGCTGGTCGTTACGGTGTTTGCAACTGGCGCTTTTGCTACTATTGAGCCAGCATCTACACCACAAGCCGCTTACAATGGCAAAGATTATGTCGGTAAAATTGTTGCTGCAAGTTATAACTCCGATGATGCAAATGGTCAGGAAATCCTGCTAATGACCAAGGTTGATAAAATGAATGAAAGCAATGTCACAGGTGGTTTCACCATTCGCATCACTGATAAAGATATACCTTTTGGTCTGACGCTTGCCGGTGCTATAGGTAAAAAAATCGCTGTGTCATTCAAGAATTCCAATTATGAAATTTCCTCTGTCGATTTAATCACAGATGAATATTGGAATGGTAAAGCTTAATTGTGATTATGGAAATCGCTCTGTAAAAGGCAGAGCGATTTTTATTTTATCTTACGCGGAGTTGGTTTTTGTGCGGTATCTTGAGGCTTTTGCGTGGCCGGCTCAGTTTTGAGTGCAAACGTCGTTAGTGTATTGCCTTTATTTTTCACTTCTACTGCTTGTTGCTTATATCCAAGGCTGTTAAGTAAATCTTCTTCTTTCTTTGTGTCTGCCATGCCGAATGTTTGCGTGACGCGTTGTTTAACATCATTGACTTTCATCTTGCTGGTACCTATGTATTCAATCACAGGCATGCTATAGAGTTGCATAGATGCATGAATAAAAGCTTTAACGTCTTTTTTCTCTTCTGGAGAAAGATTGCTCTTATTGATTAAGTCTGTGGTGATCTTGAAATTAGGTTGAGTGAGTCCTGCTCGCGCCAGTAAATCAATGACACTGGCTGCGTAAGCCTGAAAATCTCTTTTTAACACAGCTTGTTGTTGTTTAATTCGTTCATTTGTTTTTGTGCTATCAGTGACACCGCCAAATTTATTTAACCGCGCTATATCAGCATTGATTTGTTCGCGTTCCTTGGCATGAGCTTTCATTTCTTTTATTAAATCATTGATGGCAACTAATACTGCCGCGGGTTCTTTGATTCCTTCATTAACCATATAATTGCGCTGCCCAACTGGTCGCTCAAAAACATGCTCGCGAGCATTCATTAATGATATTTCTCTCTTATTGCTCATATATAGAGCCTCGTTTGTGACCTATCTTTTAAGTATAGGCGCTTTTCACAACAAGAGAGTTTGTATAACTTAATGTTTAATAAGGGAAATAATATAAAAACTAAATGGTTTCAGTCATTCCTAAATCGCGCGCGCGTTTTCCCTTCGCAAGATTTTTTTCAATTTGTTCCAGCGACACATTTTTTGTTTCGGGAACAAAATAATAAACAAACAGACAAGAGATGAGGCACATCGAACTATAAAATAAATAAGTTCGCGCGAGTCCGAATGTATCCAGGAATTGCAGGAAAGAAAAAGTAACTAACAAGCTAGTTAACATTTCTGCAATAGTTGCGACACTCATCGCTAATCCGCGTACGTTAAGCGGAAATATTTCTGCGATGATGACCCAAAAGAGTGAGCCGAGGCTGATGCAATAACCAATGATATAAGTGCTCATCAGTGCGAAGGTATACCATTTGCCGTGTAATGAGTTCACATTAACGATATAGACACCGATTAAGCTTAATCCTGCTAGCAGCGTTCCAGTTATTAGCAGCGTGCGACGTCCAAGTATATCTACCAGAATTAATGTCAGCAGCGTACAGAAAAGATTAACCAGGCCAATCGCAGATGTCGCCAGAATAGCAAATTTAACCGGAGTGAATCCTGCGTCGGAAAATATGACAGGTCCATAATACATCATCGCACTGATACCGCTTAATTGCTGAAATATACCTATGCCTATTCCAATAAATGTGGCTGGGAATAAACGTTTAGTAAAAAGATCGCGAAAAGACATTCGCGATGTTGGCTGTTTAAGCAGGCATTCTATTTCCGCAAGTTCTTCATTGATAATTTTCTCATTATTACCACGCAACTTACGCAAAATTTGCTGACATTCAGCCATGCCGTATTTCATTGCCACCCAACGTGGTGAATGTGGAACAAAAATCAATCCTAACAATAAACAAGATGCTGGTAATATGCCAATCCAGACAATATAGCGCCAGCTATGATCGTTTATGTCGTGAGCAAAATAGCCGATAAGAAATGATAGAGCTTGCCCACAGGTAATAGCTAAACCATTTATAAGAATGAGAGAGCCGCGTATATTTCGCGGTGCAATTTCAGCGATAAATAACGGTGTAGTGAATGATGCAATACCTATCGTGATGCCAATGACAAATCTGCCGGAGATAAATTGCAGCACGCTGTGCGCAGTTGCTGTCAAAATGATACCAAGAATAAATCCCACGGCGACAAGTGCTAATAATCGTGTTCTGCTAATACTTCTGCTTAATACACCAGTAATTGGTAATGCTGATAATGCACCAAGAATACTAATGCAGGCGATAGTCGACCATTCGTGATCAGTTAATTGAAATAATTTCATTACCTGATCTTTCGTGTCAGCAATAACGCCAGCATCATATCCGACTAGTAAGCCAGCAAATGCGGCGATGACTGAAATAAATATAATATAATAGTATGTTCGCATTGATTAAGATTGATTACGCCAAAATTTACATGATAATCTTGATGACTTTAAAAGTTCAGCATGCGTGTATCTTAACATGAAACCTAAGGAGTGAAAAGATGCAGGGGAGAAAAGGAAAACTATTACGCTATTCACTTGTTGGTTATGTAGCAGGAAGCAGATTAATTACTTCTGCTGGACAAACAATGTTTTCGACGAATCTCGTAACAAAATATTTTTTGCGTAGCGACAAAAGTCCAGCAAGGTATCCGATTACGGCATTAGCTGTCACTGCTGGATTAGTAGCTAATTCACTGACGCGTATACCAGCCATCTATAAAAAATATGGGATTGCGAAATCAACTGATGATTTACAAGAAGAAAATGATATTCAATTTAAGCATACGCATACTCGCATCACGTATTACGTACTATTAACTGCTTGTATTATCGCGGCGGAACTTAATGATCCGTTAGGTGCGTATTTAGGATCAGTAGTAATGCTTGAAAAGCTAGGCAGCTTGATTGGGTTAGAAGTTGATGCAAATCTCTGGAGTAAAATTGTAGCGCAAATATCGTCGCTAGTGTTTGGTGCTGCACTTGCGCTTAATAATAATGCTTACGATTTGCAATTTTTAAAACATAACGCGCGCGAATTATGCCACTACCTGGATAAAAAAATAATTACATGCAACAAATCCATGTATGAGACTTTGCTGTTTTCATTTCCTGTGTGTGTTGCTGCGCCTGTATTGACTTATTTTTTCAATAAACCGGCATTGCTAAAAATTCCTGGCGCGCACTTAATATTAAGAGAGACAGGTCTTGCTATAGTAACAGCGATTATGGCAACAGCTGCTTTTATACGTGGCATTGTCTCGCTTCCTTCTATTTATAACACGATGTATCAGTTTAATGAACCGCATCAGCCAAACACGGAACAACGCTCGGATCCTTGTAATGCAAAAGTTATTCGTATCACGGGGTATAGCTGGGGAACGGTTGATGCAATGTTTGGAGGATTATGTGTACTCGTTAGTATTGTTACTGTCGCCGCGCAATTTTTGCATTTATCCGATGCAGAAATGTATAACTGGATATTAATTCTGGTCGCATCGATTTTTGCTATTAGTCTGACGGTGCAGGGAATTTTATTTGGATTGAAGCCTGGACTTGAGCAAACAATAAAAGACTTGAATTCAGAGACGAAGGAAAGCTTGCCATTGCTTGTGTCAGAGAATGCAGGGGTAAAATTATATGGAACCAATCGAGCTGTTGGCCTGCTGTTTGGAAGAAGTAATTCCAAGGATGAACAGCCTGACATAAGTGCAGAAAAAACCGATGCTGTGCTAAAAGTATGAATGATATGAATATTTAATTTAATAGTATCGTTTTCTATCCCTTGATTTTATTCCGTTCTAAAACGAGAATTTTACTCTATTAATCCCCAGTGTAACTGTATAAAATATAGACTAAAATTTTGAGCGAGATAGAGTGATGGCTTTAGCACGACAAGACGAAGAAGGGGCAATCTATGAATTAGATCCTTTGCATATGGACGAATTGCAAGGATACATGCTTGGTTTATTCCTCCAGCAAACATATCTGCAAAAAGGCTCAGAATTTATCGCTGCTGGTGATACGAAACATGTGTTTCCCAAAGTTGATCCTGGCACACTGCGCCGACTTTTCCCGATTAGCGCGGATGCCATGCTTATCGCTGGCAAGATTAAGTACCAGTCCCTACGTATCAAATGTAAAGAATTAAAGCTACGGCCGAAAAAATATCCGATTAGTTTGAAAGATTATCAGTCCGATGTTTGTTATGACGTTGTTGGCGATGGATATTATTTGAATGGTGTCTTAGGACACTTGCCTAATCTATTAGGTACGCTTAATTTTGATAGTTCTAATGGCGGTGTTCGTTTTTCTCCAGAAGTAGTGTTCAGATTCGACCCTGTGTTAATGGAGCGAAACGAAAACATGATCGCTGGTGCGTTTTTACAGCACGATTTTCAGACGAACGCACAGAAAGAGAAATTATTTTCCGCCTATACACAGTATGAATTCGTCAACAAAGAAGTAGCAGAATTAAAAACTAAACCCAAGTTCACATTGAATCGCTCATTGGTGCGTCGACTGCATGCGAAAGCTCCCGCAGATTCTAATTATGCAATTTATCCTGTTGATTACTGCTATGATATCGCTGAGGAAGATTATCCCATTGGTGAAGGTGCATATAGTAGAATCTATAGTAGTGATTATGTTTTACAGCCGTTAACTGATCATTCACTCGTTTGTAAAAATAATGAAAATCGTAATAAGATGCGCTTATTTAAAAGAATAGGCATGCATGATAAAAAACCGGTGCCGAAAGATGAAATTAATAATGAATATTTTATTACGGATTTAATGCTGGGCTCGCACGTAAAACACCCAATATTTTTTACCTCTGCTTCAAGAGAATGCATAATGCAAATGCGTTATGTAAAAGGTGTTAATTTACAGAGACTATTAGAAACAAATAATTTTACCATACAACAATCGCTGGAAATTTTTATTGCCTGTCTAATGGCTATTAGACGCGTGCACAATAAAGGTATTGTTCATCGTGATATAAAAGCTGAGAATTTTATTGTTGATATGACCGCTAAACCAATTTATGCCACTGTAATTGATTATGGGCTGAGCATGAAAGTTGATACGAATAATAAAACCAGGGCCGGAACACCGTTTTATGCTCCACCCGAATATTTTGAAGGGATATTTGATAAAAATAATAATCCACTAAGACCACGTGATATGCCGCTTTTATCGCAACCATTCACACAGAAAGCAGATGTTTACAGCGCATCATGGATTGGTAACAATATATTTAGAGGTGATGACAATCCATCAATCACGCTTTTAGAAGCACGCGATTTTTCACGTAATTGTAGCTTTAGAGCGTCTTTTCAATGGTCTGGATACAACAAGCGAAAATGGTTTGAATGCGGAAGATCAATTAGCAATTACAACATGCTTGCAAATGATGTCACAGTCAGATCCGAATGCACGGCCAGAAGTCGATCCTATACTGGAACAAATGGAAATAATATTGCTGCGACATAAAATGGACTTGCTTAAGTCGGATCATGAACACGGTGAAGTTGATCAAGCTTTCCGTCTCGGTATGCAAATACGTGGGCAGTTAAATATTTTAATTGCTGAAGGGATGAAATATCTTGATGACTTATTCAAGCCGTTAATAGAAATATTTTCCTTAGCATTGGCTGAAATCGATGATAATGAAGAGGCAATAAATGAATTTGTTGGCCGGTTAGATGTCAAATTCCTGCATGGTCTTGATAATGCAAAAGCAATAAAAACTAAATTGGAAGATGTTTTACATGCGTATGCGGTAAATTATCAACAGTTGCAAGCAATAAATTCTCAATGTTTAATTTTGAAGAAACAAACAATCACCATAGACCAGCAATGGTTGTTAACACGATTGACATTGATGAACGAACAATTGTTGACAAAATCGGCAAATCCGTTAACGCTGGATGATATACAGTTATTAGGCCGTCAATATGGTAAACAAGTATTGTTATTAGCCGCGGAATTGACCAGGCAGGGCTTAAATGCCGAACCTGGTCAAGACAGAATGGCGAAACCTTAATGCAGTAGTGTGTTTTCGTCAGAATGATGCGGAAGCTTGGCTATGAATTGAATTGCTTCCCAATCATTGTTTAATACTGATAAGACATTATCGTTTACAAAATACTGATACGCGCGATTAATAGCGCGTTCCTGCACCAGGTGCCATTTTTCATCTGACCAGCTGGCAGTTGCTTTAATTAATGCTGCGGCTTCATCTACTGTGGTGTAATAGTCACCGACATGGCCAAGATATTTTTTCGCCGGAATACAGTCGCGGGATAGTATGTATGAGCCCGTAGCCATAGCCTCGCAAATTGAAACCGGCATGCCATAAGGAACCCATCCATGTTCGCCTTTCAACGCGTGGGTATGCAGATAAATACCAGCTTCCTTGACCAGATGAGATATTACATCTGGTGTGACATTAATCCGGAAATCAACGGGAGTACCTTGCTTCTTGTTATAGTTTATTAATTCATCCAAATATTCAGGATGTCTCTGACTACTGCAAACAGCGAGAATAAAACGCTGTTCAGGGCATCTTTTTGCTATATCAATGAATAGTGTCAACTTGTTCTCGGGTACCGCGGCGGCGACACGTAACACTAATTTTTTGTTTTTGTCTTTGCGTGGATAATAATTTTCCGGGTTAAAACTGACAGGCATTGATTTGATAGTTTTTAACGAGTCGGCGTGTTTCTTGTGGAAGTGTGGGAATAAATAAATTGCAAATATTGCCGGATGATCATTCAATTGCTGCAGTAATTCAGGCGAATAATCAATGCCGTGACCACGTACGGTCATGCCTATGCCGAATTGTGCGGCAATATCCGCGTGACGCAAAGAAGTCAGCATATGCGCGTGAATCACATCGGGTTCTGTTTCCTGAATAGTTTTGATGAGTGAGCCAGTATGAATAGATGCATTCATCGCAAATGGTTGCGAAGGTCTATTCTCAGTCCACACATCGACATGAATGCCTTGGCTGCGCATATATTCAATTTCATTGTGCAGATAAGATTCGCTAAGTTGTGGATAAGCATCGGTCAGATACAGCACGCGTAATTGATTTTGATTCTTTTGCATGAGTTTATGTTTATTGCGTATACGGTGAAGGTTGTACCAGGAGTTTTCCGTTGCAGCGATAGCATGACTGTCTACACAATAGCGATATTGTGTGCCGATAAACGGCATACGAATGATATCTACCGCTTTTTGGTGGCGATAAGTTAATTCATAATCTGTTAAACGTGTGAGCGAAGTATCGAAACCGCCCAGTTGTTCATAAAGACTGCGAGTGTGTATGTAACAGTTAATATCAATGCCAGTCATTTCCATTGGTTTATTAGCATTAATAACTTCGTCGTAATTAAATTGTTCCGGGTAATATAGCCATTTTGTATTGTTTTCTCTCGTACAATCGGCGGCGAAAAATATCGCCTGACGTTTGGGATCCTGGGTAAATGCCATTGCTGCCATGGTTAATACATGTGGCTGCCAGGTATTGTCAGAATCGAGATAAGCAATCAACTGACCAGTGCTAAGTTCAAGTGCGTTATTACGCGCTGCACTGACACCAGCGTGATCTTGATAATGATATTGAATACGGGGATCGCTTAAATAGTGCTTAATTAAACTTTTGGTTTTGTCTGTGCTGCCATCATCAATAATAATTAATTCCCAATGCGGATAAGTTTGCGCGATGACGCTATCGATCGCCTGAGAAACTAATTCGCCGCGGTTCCAAACGGGCATGATGATTGATACGAGCGGCCATTCGTCTATATCTTTGGCATCATGTTGCATGAACAAATCATTTTGCATCGCTGTCATGAGTGCAATTGTTTTCGCATGCATATCCAGCAATTCTTTTTGGTATTGAATTTCAGCCTTAAGAGGTTCGGGTCGCTCTATTTCTTGATATTGGTGTTGCCAATAAGCAGCTTCATCTTTTAGTGCGTCTAACCGTGCTTCAGCTGACAGTAACAATTCATGACGTTTAGTATTTTCTTTTTTAATTGCTTCAACGTATAGAGCGACGCCGGCTGCTTGTAATAGTGAAGTTTGGAATGTTTTAAGAGGCTCTTTTATATATTTGTGCAGTTTATCTTTGCGTCTAAGCGTATTAATAGTTTTTAACTGGTCAGTTACGGCAATGGAGCTCGCTAACGTTAGCGCGGCATATGTTGCATCAATCGCCTCATTTGCTTCTATTGTTGTTACTTCCTGTTGCGCTGGCTCAACAATATCGATATTATCTGTATTGCTGTCATGATCGTTAGTAACGGCCGAGCGACGAAATACTTTTTCAAGCGATGCTTTCCCTAAAAGTGAGAATGGGGAAAGAATTTTCTTTTTCAGGTGCTTGAGTTTGTCAGATCGGGGTTTTGGTTCATGTGGTGTGACAGCGGCTTCTTCAATGATAATACTGTCATCTTCCAGGAAGACATAATCGTCATCCATTTGGTTATTTGCATCATCTAGAACGGTGGTGTCTTTATCCATAAATTCACTCATCCATATTCTACTGATTCTAAAATGATAGCGGAATTTTGCTTATGTGTAAACGCTGACCAATTTATTGTATATAAATAATATATTTATTACATAATTGGTTTATTTAAGCTCGATCAAAGTTTTTTTGATAATAGCCATTTAACATTTTATACTAGGGCGCTCAATGCAAGGCGGTATTTAAACATGAAGTGGAAGTCATTAATTACGAAATTGATATTCATCAGCATACTGTTGCATGTCACAGTATGTTCGGCTCAATTTATTGCCAGCGAGTCAACCGTCGAAAAAGCAAAACAAAAAGCAAAGGAAAATTCTAACGCGATTATTTTCTTGCCGTTCAAGCGACAGGGTAGAGATCATGGTCTGGCGGATGAACGTGCGCAAAGAGAAAATGAAATCCCGCCGAATTTCTTTGCCGTTACGTTTTATAAACCAACTTATGTTTTACCTTATTATTACACCCGTTCGCCTTACACGAGTATTTACCAAAATAATACACCGAATAGTGAAGAAATCATGCGTTCGGAAATGAAATTCCAGCTGAGTTTTAAAGTTCCAGTCTGGAAGAATATATTTAATTATCCTAGCAATCTTTATCTGGCTTACTCGCAATTATCTTACTGGCAAGCATATAACAAGACGGCGTTTTTCCGCGAAACCGATTATGAACCGGAAATTTTTCTGGCGAATGAAATCAACTGGCAAATCCTCAAGCATTGGAATATAAACTTTCTCAATCTGGGCGCGGTACATCAGTCGAATGGTAAAGGTGGTAGTTTAGAGCGTAGCTGGAATAGAGTGTATTTAGAGGCAGTATCATCTTCCGATCATTGGCTCTTTAGTGTCAGACCCTGGTTAGTGTTTCATGATCAGTCATGGGCCAAATACAATCCAGATATCGCTAATTATCTTGGCTATGGTGAAATTGTGCTGGCATTTAAATTTAACCAGCAAGTCATTGCTTTTCAAACGCATAATATTTTCGAAAGTGGCGGTCGTCGCGTGACGGGTGAACTAACCTGGAGTTTCCCTATCACATCGTATTTAAATGGCTATTTTGATGTTTTCAGTGGCTATGGCCAAAGCTTGATTGAATATAATCATCGTACCAACAGCGCTGGTATTGGTATCGCTTTAAGTAACTGGGTATAGGCTATTTTATCTTCGGTTTGTCATCTAAAGGCGCTGGTGGTGGCACAATAGGCAGCGCTTTTGCTTTTGGACGTAGCCGCGGTATAGGCTGTACGTTTACTGGTACAGGTTTTGCCGTTGGTTTTATGCTATTCTTTTTTTCTTTTTCCAATTCAGCCAACAAATCAAAATAGCTGCGATGATTAATCGTGTCAGGGTATCTGGCAGCAGAAATCTTATATGCTTGCAAATAGGATTCTTCATCTTTCAATATACCGCGTGCCACATAGGCGAGTTCTGCGTCGGTATAATCATCCATATAGAGAAAATGAAAGCGGTTACGCAACGCGGGTGATAAATTTTTCCTGCCTTCGAAATAACCGGGGTTCTGCGAAGAAAGTACCATAAATCCAGGGTTATTAGCTGGCTTGCCATCTTCATCAAAACCAGTTAAATATTGATTCAATAATGTTTCCAGATTTTCATCCAGATTTAATTCATCAAGAATGACCATCGCACCTTCATGAAATGCTTTTTTCAAATCAGCATAAATTTCTTTGCTGCCAGCGCTAAGTGTGTAAAATTTCCAGCGCTTGGCTATTTCATCTTGATTTGCGCCAGGTGCCGCGAGTTCTTGACGTATATGTTTTTCAATAATGGCTTGATATAAGGTAGATTTACCAACGCCTGGATTACCTTCGAGCAATATCGCCGGTTTAAAGTAGCCGGTACGACTATTAGCAACTGCTTGATTACGCATGAGTATGTCTTGTTCTATCGCATCGATAAGGTATTTCTTTTCTCGCGGTACTTGTCGTTTTTTCTCTGGAGAACTTAATTCAAGTTTGCGGTGCGCAGATAACGCAGCATCTTCGCGAATACCAATTTTAGCCTGTATTTTTTCCGCAAACTCATTACGCAGTGCGGGGTCTTTAATAGCGCCAGCAAATTCATTCAGGCAGGCGCTTAATAAAGCCTGTTTTTCGCCGGCTTCATTGCGATATTTTCTCTGTCCGGTAAGAGCGATAAAGCGCATGGCTATATTTTCATAATCACGCAAAGAAATAATCATGTAAGGATTATAAGTTTCGATTAAATTGATCGCGGTAAGCATAGCTTGAATGTAAGCTGGTTTATCCAGACGATATGGCGACAATATCGGTGTCAGTATGTGTTTAATTAAATAATATTCATCCGGCTTTTGAAAATAAAGTGTTTCACCATATTCCTGGAACAGGCGATGATAATAACGATTGGGATAATTTTCCGGATTGCCAGTGGCGATAATTTTGTGTTTAGGTGATAGTTTATATTCTACGCCATTGTAATAAATAAACCCTCTACTTAATCCTTTCAAGTAATCATACATGCCAGGCATAGCGGTATTTGCTTCATCGATAAGAAACGGTTTATCACCTTTTAATAGCCATTCCTGAAAGCCTTTCTCGCCTTCATAATAGTTATAATTATTATTTTTATCTTTACCTAATAATTTGCGTACGGCATGGGTTTTGCCAACGCCGGCTGGGCCTTTTAAGACGATGATGAAAGTATTAGGGTCACGCAGCAAGCTATCTAACTGGCGATGTTGTTTGGAATCTTGATTGGCTGCCGGTGTTGCTGCTGGCTGGGTGCTGAACTGGGCGCGTTTGATTTCTTGTTGCAACCTGCTTATTGCTATATCTGTCAATGCGGGAAATGCAGCATTAGCACGTAGATTGTTTATTTTGTCGAAAGCAAGATAATCATTTGGAAAGCCTGAGCCAAACAACCAATTGCTGAAACCAATACCAAGACAATTGACTAGTTGCCAGGCATGTTTGGCAACATCTTCTTTAGAATCGATATTGATATGCTTAAGCAATTGCTGCAATTTTTTGTGATTAATTCCTTTATTGTGCTCAGCTGACTGAAAATAATATTTCGCCATGACATTCAGATAAGCATAATCTTCGCTGTGTTTAGGATAATCGTAGTGAAAAACACCTTTCAGCGGATTGGCTGTATGTAGTGGATTAGAAGATTTCAGTAGCTGTAACATGTGTGTAAGGCGCTGATGCGACATGAATGCTTCTGGACGATCAATACCGCGATTAGGTAATTTTCCTGCGGCTTGATAAAATTCATGAATACGCCGCAGCCATACTTGATCTTCATCCGCTGGAAACAACTGCAGATAATCATTGAAGCTAAAATCACGGCGATAGTGTTCATGCAAAGTCATTTTTTTAGCTGCTGAATCTGGTATCACAGCTACTAATTGATTTTTGATATCCAATAATATACCGTTACATTCTATTTTCTTTTCACCTAATAGATACGGTAAAAGCTGATTATATAAAGACTGTGACATGATACCGTTCAAAATCACTTTACGCCCAGCTTGCAATGCTCTTAATACATCTTTTTCTTTATAATTAAATTCGAGCGAGCCATCATTTCTTTCTTTGGTGGAAGTTTCATAAATCAAATCGCTGAAATTCATGTTAGGTGTCAGGTCGACTATCAGTGTTTTTTTATCCGCCAATGTTTGCGTCATATAATCGCTATCATTAGACACAATCATCGTTGCATGAGACTCATCTTGTAATTTAGGTTTGATTTCACTACGCGCAATATTTTCGATTTCAACACCGGGCGCGAGGCGGAATGTAAATTGTTTATTCGGATATTTTTCTTCAATGCGTGCGAGCAGTCTTTGCCACAAAGCTGTAGGGATAGATTCCGTAAGATAAATTTCAGTCTGTCCTGGTATGAATTGATTAAGCAAATCAGGAGCTGGTTTTGAACGCCCATCAACATAAATACTGCGTTCAAAGCATTCATGTAGATTATACAAGCCTAAATATATACGTTTTAATGGTTTGTCCGCGGCTGCTTCTTTAGTTTCGATATGGACGTTGGGCAATAAACTTTTGTGTGTCTTCTTCTCTGTCGTAATAGTAAATCCATCAGGTATCGGCACCCACTGACCGTTATAATATAATTTACCTTCGTCACGAATACGTGTTAATAATAACTTGAAATCATTATCATCGGGTGGATTATATATAGTAAGAGGAATGTTTTTCTTGATGGCGGTAATCAACGGCCCATCTTCTAATATCACAGTATTGCCTTGCTCTTTTTCTTTACCATACAATTCGTCTCTCCAGGTTGGATCACGAAACAAATCGACATGCATTTTTTCACGAGTAATCGCAGGCGCAGGTTTTTTCTCTATCTTGCCTGGACGGAAGAAATCTCTATGTAAAGACCAGGCTTTTGTTCTGGATGAAAAAGAAGAACAGCTTTTGTTGTCGGCATTAATCAAGCCAACGACAAGCAAATTTTTTGAAACATTTTGCCCCAGTATAGTCGGTGTGGTATCTAATATACTTTTATAACTGGCGATTTCCGTTGGAGTGAAATTAGACCAGTTAACAACTAATACACCGCTTGATTTGATTAACTCTGCCAGTGGGCCATTATTATTACGGACATATTTTCCATCTTTAAATACCCAGGGTTTCAGGTAATGCGCGAAATCTTCCGGAGTATGAATATATATATGTTTACCAGTGACTGGATAATTATGCTGTTTTAATTGCGAGATAATTTGCTTATTAACGTCTAATGGGTTTTGATCACTGCGCAATTTAATCAATCCCGATTTGATTTGCGGTGTATCTATCAACTGCCACAAAGATTTTAACTCATGTTCATCGGCAATGGCAGAAAAACGCTCTACATATTCTCTAACCTTGACAGGAATTGTTTGGGTAGTTGGTTGACGAGGTGCAGATTTAGCAATAACAGGTGCTGGTACGTTAGGTACATTATCAAAAATATTTTCTCTCACACCTTTAGGAGTCAGATCCAGCAAGTCACCACCACCTAGATCATGCGACTGCCATACTATTTCTTTTCCATCACGTAATGGCACCTCGATAAATTCATGCACTTCATTGCTAATAATTGATGCTGGCACGCCTATTAATCTGGCCAGCATAAAAAACGCATTAGTACGATGTCGGCAAACACCTTTGTGTTCAGTGATAATTTTGCATAGTGTGTCTATATCCGTGACAGGTTTGGAAGATAATTTTAGCAAATCAAATCGGCAGTAATGTTTTAATAATTTGATACGTTCATCTATGCTTTTAGATTTATCAAAAACAAATGCAACGGGACTGTTTGGATAGTTTAATCTGCGAGTGAGTTCATCTACTAAATATTTTGGTAATAAGGGTGTATTATCGCTATAAACTGGATTATGCAGATTTTTTACATCTGTATTTTTGTTGCGGTATGCCAGCTTAATTTTGTTTGTCGCAGCGTTAGCTTTTAAGCGCATACAATGTTGTCTGTGTTCTTCATCCCAGAATAAATCAATAGAATCTTTTGGCTCTATATAAATCTGAAAATCTTTCTTATCGGAAGTTGGCGGTGTGGGTAATGGATAAATTTCGTCTTTTTCCAGCGTGCCTTCAAGATAAGAGACAGTGTATTTGTCATCAGCAGCTGCTTCTGCTTTTAGCTTCGCGAGAGTATCTATCGTTAATAACGGAGCATTTGCTATGTTAACAGGGGTGAGTTTTCTGTCTTTTGTTGTATAATTTAATTCGCCTGTTCTTGGGTTATATTGGACATCGTCAATCACATTCATGCGATAATTATTTTTTGGGATAGGTTTTTTACCAAACGCAACGAACTTGAAATCACCAGTCGCATTCACCGTTGGCTTGCCGTTAGTATCGCCGTCAACTTTGATTGATTTTTTGAAATTAAACACGGAAACAGGATTGGATTGGTTGTATTCGTTTAGTTGTCTATTTTCTTTTTCACTGGCATGTAACTCACTAGCATGTGCATCATCACTAGGAGCTTGTTGGACTAACGACCAGGGTAATTTTACGTTGGGGTCAGTATTTACAAATGTGACCTTATTTCCGTAGGGGATCAGATACAATTTTTTGCAATCTTTGATATTTACTTCGCAACCAGCGTTCTGATCAATGGAAAGACTGCGTAAATCTTCGCATCTGCTTACATCAACTGAAGAATTTGGTTTTGAAAATAAATTGTTTGTCGTCAATTTTTTGAGATTGGGTAAATGTGACGCTGTCAGTTTTTCCAAATCGTTACATCTATATATCATTAAAAGTTGTAATTGTTTCTGGTTTCTTAAATCTAATGATGTGACCTTTGCATGTTCTAATTTAAAGGACTGCAATGATGAGATGTCTGGCAGCACTAATTTATCTAAATTATTTATATTCAATTTCAAAAATTCTAATGAATACCATCCTGAAAGATCAAGGTTTTTTGCCAGGTCGTCACTCAGAATTAGCTTTTGAATATTCTCAGGATGTTCAGGAAGAGTAATAGAATATTTTGTGTCAACCCTGGTAATTTCTACAGAATAAACCTGGTGCAACTGCGACAAATTCATTGTCATGAACGGCATGCGGATATTGAATATCTTGATTGATCCTATTTTGGCATGAGCTAAATCTAAGGATCTGATTTTTATATCTCTAAGCTCGATTTTATTGATACTTTTAATGCGCGAGAAATCTAGTTCGTAGACGTATTTTAGATTTTCTTCCAGAGTAATTTCATCCATATCTTCTGCGTTAAGACCAGTTAATGATTTGCATTGGCTTTCGATATGAAGTGAACGTAGTTTTAAACAAGACGACAAATCAATATCCGCGTTAGTATGTTTAAATGTTGCATGAGTTAAGTTGCGACATTGGCTTAAATCAATTGAATTGACATTTCCATTCACATAAACATGATGCAGCTTACTGCCAAGATTTTTAATATCTAATTCATTGTTAGCGGAATTTACTTCAAATTTATCTAAATTTGTAAAACGTGCTCCGTCAAATTCCGAGCTATCAATATTAACGGTTAAACTTGTTAAATTTGTGCTTGTTCCTACTATTTTTTCATAATGTTCGCAAATGATAGATCTAAGATTAGGCAATTCATTTAGCTTGATGTCACTAATCTGGTTGCAACTCAATACAGATAATTCTATTAATGAGGGGTTATTAATATCGTAAACCAGATTTGGACAACTCATTAATATCATTTTTTCAAGATGATTTGAGCCGCTGCTATCAATTTTTGAAAGTTTATCGCAATTAACTATGGCCAGGGACTTTAATTGCTGCCCGGTGCTAATACTATTTAGAGTTGATGAATTGTTTATGTGAAGTGCTGTCAGTTTGATAGTTGATAAATCCAGATGTTCCGGCAATTCTGAATTATCAATTACAAGTTCCTCAAGCGATTTAAGTTTACTGTAATCCACATGGTGGTTTATATTTAATCCCTCCATATGTAATGTTTTTAATTCAACTGCTCGTTCCAAGCCTTCTATTTGCTTTATTTCTCTGAAATCCAGATCACATTTAAGCAGCTTTCCCGGGTTTCTAAGTGTAATTTTATTAGCCGGCGTAGTTTTGATGGTCAATGATTTGATAGAACTGTTAATAACTATATCTGAAGCCAGATTAGGGCAATTAACTATTTCTAATTCTTCCAGATGGGTGAATTTTGAGAGGTCAAGATCTTTTAAGTTAAAACAATTTTTTATAGTTAGTTTTTTAATGCCGGTAAGATCAAGATCATTCAGTCCAGATAATGAGTTGCATTTGGTTATAGTCAATTCCGCTAATTTTTCAGATAATGGCACTATAATATTTTTTAGATTCCCACAATTAGATATGCTTAATGAAGTCATGTTCATTGGGCCGAAATCAATCGAATCAGCGTCTGCTTTTGTGATTGCAAATTTTTTAAAATTGCATGGTTGTGAAAATTTAATTTGTTCGTCTAACATCTTGTCACACGTTAACTGCAATTCCATATCATTGAAGACAGATAAATCTAGAGTATTAATATCGCTGCAATCTATTTCGATACGCTGCAGCTTTGGTAAAGTTTGTAGGATTTTTTGTGCATTCGAAATGGAATCTTGCGAAATTATGATTGCAGTAATATCGTTTTTATAAGGTTCCAGTAAATGTAAATACTCGTCGATGTTTAGCATTTCATTGAGGGTATTGAATATTTGAGGAGGAGCTTCCATATCTATTTCATATTCACCATCGGTTATTTTCATTTTCCCGAGTATTTCAATATATTTCACATAATCAATGACTATGTAGTCTGAGCTTGATAAGCCTTGATCTGATAATGATTCCGTGACGTTTTGATTATTGGTTTGGTGTATTTCGTTTCTGCGTTGCCAGAATTCTTCTGTGCTATTAACAGGTCTAACATCTTTGAGTGATTTTCCTGTACCAGGCCAGAGATAGACATCGTAATTATCAATCAAAGCTTGAATTAAATCTCTGCATCTATCCTTGTTTACATCAGAGGCGCTAACACTATCAATTTCATTAAGGAGATTATTAGAGATGATGATTTTGCGCTTATTAACCGTTGTGGGCTTGTACTCCATTTGCTGCCAGGCGTTAGTTTTGCCTTCTAGCAGAAGCATTTTGCTTAAATAACCAGGGCCGCGTTCTGAGCGCGTGACTTGCAATTCTTCGCCCGCACTTGGCTGCGCATCAGATAAAAGCTGCTGTAAAAGGGCACGCGGGAGCATTGGCCATCCTCGTTGTTTTGCATTATTTGTAATAATTATTAATAGTATAGTTAAAAATAGAGGAGTTGTTTTAGGGTACGTGTATTTATTAGTTTAATGATATCAAAGACTTAATCTTTTCAAAATCCTATCGCCTATACTTACAATATAAAATAACAACGAGGGATGTCATGATTAACTCAATTGACACTGAATTGTTGTTTCACATCATAAAATTTGTAAGTGACGATAAGAGTGGAAACGAAGATGCAGTAACTAGAGCACGAAATTTTCTCGAAGCAAGTGTTACCATCTATTGTTACCGCATGCCTGAGAATTCCCTTCAATATCAAGTATTACACGCTGCATTGAAAGATCCTGAATTGAATATTGCACTGAGAAACGCTGCCCCAGCAGCGCTGGACTCCGATTCTATTAGCATAATATTTAACGAAGCGGTTAAGCGATCTTATAACAATCATATTGCGCAGATATTTGGTGCGGATGACGATATGACTAAAAATATGGGCTTTCATCTTATTCATTCGCTCGATTTAGTCTGGGATGAGCATGAGGAAGAACATTTCACCGGGCGGCATTTAAAAGCTTATCTCGAAGCTATCATTGATTCTTTGCAGATAAAGCTAGAAAAAAATAATCCACGGTCAATAGCTTTGCGAACAGCATTTAAAGAAGTCAGTAAAAATCATGATTCGATGCGATTATTTGACAAACGTACCAGCTATGAAGGACAGGGAGAAGTATTGGCTGTTGCGGAAAATTTCATGGCAGCGGTGGCGAAACGATATCATGAATTAAAATTAACGGTGATAGAGAAACCTTCTCAGCATGGCGGTATGTGGAAATCAGTGGATGATGATAAAAAGCAGGTGCATTTACCACCTGCGCGACCAGCTAAAAAATAAAACCGCCGCATTTTCACGCGGCGGTTGAGATCTACTTCAGTGCTGAATAATGAAATTGTTTATATTCAAACTTATCTTCCTGCGCAGCAGCATTCCGTCCTGAAAAGAACCTGCCAAACCACGACTGTTTCTGGCCAGCTGAATTATTTAGCGGTGTGTTCTCAGTTGGAGCAGTAGGTGCTTCAATATCAGCTTTATTGTCAGCATATGGCGTGATACCCAGCGTTGAATACTTATCCGGATCCGCCGCAACCATTTTCATAAACTTATCTTCTGGCATGTTATTCAAACGTTCGATTTCTTTTTCCACCTGCAATAAGAATTGCTCTTTCTGATTCGGTGTCAGCCGGCTGAAAAGTAAATGATACAAATGAAACAGGCTGGCGAAATGGTACACGTTAATACCTGTCATCGCGCCATAAAGACCAGCGTTCAACAGCTTGTTACCATCGTTAGGGTTAGGCTGAAATTCATTAATATACAATATGGCAATGACGGCATAAGACAGGGTAGACGCGGCGAGGCTTGCGGCAGTGGTCAATACAGTTGTTTTTGGCCGTAACTGGAATAGTAAGGAATGAATCGGTTGTCCGCGCAACACATCCAACATGGTTTCCAACATGGAATTCACACCATGCACAGCCAGTCTGGCATTCGCGTATACACCAGAAACGCTCAGTAATGATGTAACCACAGCTTGCAAAGCTGTTGTCGGAATAAACTTCTTGAGCAAATGAAAGGTATTGGAAACACCACCAGCACTAAAGTTCGCCGCTAGCAATAATCCAGCCAGCGTACCAATATTATGCACACTATTTCCTAACCATGATTCCGCTTGCGGTGTGACATTGGCTGAAAACAAAAATGATAAAGGATCTTTTTGACCTTCAACATTAATGGTTCCAGCATTTGCGACTACATATCTCCATCTTGCATCTATTGTTTCTAAAAACGCAGCATGTTGTAGACGGAAATGGCTAATACGTGCCCATTGTTGCTTTTCAATTTCAGTTGACGGCATGCAAAGATCAACCACACTACGGTGGGTGACAGAAGCATATCGTTTGATCTGCGACAGATAGTACGGAACCAAGTCTTCAGTAATGTGTATAGCACCAAACACGGAGCTTGGTGTTGCGCCACCAACAGTCAAAACAGTTTGCCAGACGGCTGAACTAGTGCGTAATGATGCTAGCAACAGTGGCGTGATTTGTGAGGCGCCAAACACAATCACAAACGTACCCATGCCAATTTTGGCAGCTGTCGTTTTTTGTTTGGAAATATAATTGACGGTTGCTTCACCACTTTCCGCAGCCATATACGCAGCGCCACCGGAAAAATCCAATCCGCCAGCTGTTAATATGCCAACCGCAAATTTTCTGTTAGTAAGATCGCTCAGCCATTTGCCACATTTGTCTATATTCGCGCATGATTGTGCTGGACCAAGATAAAGCGCTCCTGCGCCCAAGCCAATCACGGCAAGTGCGACTTGTGCGCCTTTAGCGGCTATTTTTTTGCAATCTGTATCACTTTCAACAAGTGCTTCTGTAGGTCTAACAACGGAGATTTCTTCTGTTTCTGGAGGTGTTACGGGATTGCGGTCCTGCATGTTAGCTGCTCCTCTTCCTGAGTGTTTCAATGTTGGAATATTTGGAGCAGGATGATAGGCGCGCTAACTCAATTCGTCAATTATTTTTATACTGCGTAAACATCAAAGAACACCGAATTTTTCCGGCATAACGGTCGCTTCAGCTTTTTCAGTCCAGGCAATATTTTCTTTGATAACACCGGCAGGACAACCAGCGATTAATACTTTATTACCGAAACGTTTGTTAACCATGGAACGTGCAGCGACGACTACATCGCTTCCTAAAATGGTACCTTTCATCAAAATTACATCACGCGCACACCAAACTCTGTCACCTATTATTATATTTGCACCAGGATTTAGCGGTTGACGGGTATTAAGATCAAATATTGTGTGATGATCTGTCGTTTCCGCGATGACATTGGCGAATAAACAATTTTCGCCGATAAGAATGGACTTGCCAGAGGTAGCAGTAAGATACATCGTTGCGTTAGCTTTGAAATTCTTGCCAATGAAAATACGCGATTGATTGACGCACCAGACTCTGCCAGTGATGGTGCAATTGTCTGAGAAAATGATGCTGGAATTATTTCCTTCGATGCGAATATCAAAGTTTTTGCTTTTGAAATTTTTACCAAATCTTATAACGTTATTTTCGCCACTGATATTGATATTGCTGTTAACAAATACTTCGGGTGAACCTTCAATGGTATTGTTGCCATGAGAGGTGTTATGCAGTGTCATAAATTTACTTCCCATCCTTGGTGAAGAAAGAGGAGAACCTGTGTTCTCCTCTTTGTAATTTTAAATCAGTTAAACTTTATTTCTCACGTAATCAGCAATAGTTGGATCAGTGATCAACCCATCCTGCAATGCCTGTTCACTTTCACTCGACTGTGCCAGACTAGCTTGCGCGTTAAATGCGATTCCGTGTTGACGCTTTAATTCCAGCAACGTACTCCATGCCCACCAATTGTCTGTCCAGTGACGATCGTAAGGATTGGAAGTGTTTGATCTACGCATTAATTTCTTTTTCGCACTGTCCCAATAAAATAATGGTGCAACATCGATATTACCGTTGTTATTGATTTCATCGGCTTGTGGCAGTATTTCATAAAGATCAGTCCTAGCTTGCGCATTTCCAGTTTGATAAGCGTTAAATATCTGGTTCGCGGATGCCTGCATCATTTCCGTCAAGATAGTAATGTGCGTAGCATTTTTCGTGTTGTAAAAATATCTATCGCCATATGCTGACCAATGATCACCACGTTGATTATGCACATGCAAGCCATAAGCATTTTCTTCATTATGCATGTATTCAGACAGTAAACTTCCAGTCAGATTAGGCGTAGTGTGATCCGGTAGTTCTGTGCGCGGCGTGCGAATATGGCCCGCGGCAAATCTATCGGAGAGGAAGTGGCAAGCGAAGGCATTCATTGAATAAGCGATTTCCAGCTTTTTCAAATCTGCGTTTGCATGTGCTTCAGCAGCGACGCGCATTGCCAACTCATGGCCAGTTTTGTACGAAGTCCATGCATTGTCACCGAAGTGGTCATAGTCTTCATTCGCAAGTGACAAATAGCGTCCAGGGTGTAGCCACCAGCTGGATGCGGAACAACCGCCACCAGTTATGCAATTAAATTGACGGTCGAGATCAGGTGAAATTTTCTCATAAACATCTTCTGGTTTTTCACCTTTCTTAATTGCTTCATCTATCGTTTGTTTTTCTTTGTGAATAACTTCCAGAATTTGTTTTACTTCATTCAGCGCGTTAACATTAGCTGCGAAAGAATTAAATGACGCCATAAAACGCGTTTGACGTTCGGAATCGGAATTACCTTTTGAAATAGGTTTACCAACAACTTCATAAAAATCACCAATGGAAACCATCTCGCCATAGGTCAATTCCAGACCGTCAGGAAGATGTAATGACATACCTTTTTGTCCGGGATCATTGGACGAAAAGTAAAGATTGATATTGTCGCCTAGCACCATATGTTCAGCGGAAGTAAATCCGGTATTTGGAGAAGCTGCTATGGATGATACTGGTTGGGAAAAGAGAACAACAACGGAGGCAGATAACAATGTTCGCCACAATGTCATAAAAGATTCCTTCTTGGTTAGCGGACATGCGGAATTCTAGCAGAGGATGGTTATTTTTGATACCAGGATATTTTTACTAATAAGGTCGGTTTTTCTTGTGGGAATAAGATGGGTAAGAGAAAATATTTAATTACCTCTGCGTGGATTACGGCAAAGAGCGCCTAATCCACCCTACGGCGCGCATTTTCTCTGATGTAGGGTGGATTAGGCGCTCTTTGCCGTAATCCACCAAGAGAAGTGAGGGGTTTACTAAAATAAATTCAATCCAAACATTTTTTCCCGCACCGCATTCGCCGCGCCAGAAAACTTACTCATAAACGATTTTTTAATTTCATAACTAACTTCAAACACATTCGCTTTCTTGCTGCGTTCCAGCAGGTAATCATCACTCGTCATGATTTCATCAACCAGTTTTAATTCTAACGCACGCTGTCCTAACCAATGTTCACCAGTCGCCACTTGCGCAATATCAATCTGCTTTCTATGCTGAGAAATTAAATCTTTAAATTGCTGGTGAATATCTTCAATTTCATGCTGCAATTTTTGTCTGCCTTCATCTGTGTTTTCACCGAACATAGTGATTGTGCGTTTGAATTCACCCGCAGTCTGCATTTCAAAATCAATATGTTTGTCTTTTAACACGCGATTGAAATTAGGCATTTGTACGATAACACCAATAGATCCAATGATAGCAAAAGGCGCGGATAAGATTTTACTACCTATCGCAGCCATCATATAACCACCGCTGGCGGCGACTTTATCAATAGCAATCGTAAGCGGAATATTACGTGCGCGTACGCGTTGCAATTGCGCCGCGGCAAGACCATAACCATGCACCATACCGCCAGGACTTTCCAGCCGCAGTACGATTTCATCAGCAGGTTTCGCCACATTCAGTACAGCAGTAATTTCTTCACTCAAATTGGTGACGGCGGACGCTTTGATATCGCCCTGAAAATTTAATACATAAACATTTGGCGTTGTTTCCGCGGATTTTTCCTTGTTTTTTTCTTCCGCTTTTCTATCTTTCAGAAATCGTTTGAATTGCTTTTTCGACAGTGTTTCCGAAAGCAACGTTTCGATATTTTCTTCATATTTTTTATTCAGGTTTTTAATCGTCAATTTGCCTTTGTTTTTTTGCTTGCCTTTTGCGGCCAATGCAAAAAACAGAATGAGAATAATGCGCAATCATTAACAAAATGATAAATGCTTTTGACGCGAATAACGCGAGTTGGAGTAAGAATTGCATATATGATATGTCCTATATTTTCTTATGTACGGATTTGTTTGGCCTGATCAACATGATTTTCTGCAGGATAATCTGTTTCGTGCCAGTGGGTTGGTCCATGGTCATGAATTTCCATTGCCACTGACCCAAGCCGGTTTTTTGCGGAAAGACTAGTGAGGGATCAATTGCAATTTCACCCGGACGAGATTTAAACAGCCAGCTATATGAGCGTGGAATAACGCCAACAATGCCTACCCAGACTGGTGATTCGGTTTCTTTGATAACACGGTATGCATTCCACAAGCGTAATACCATCAGACCTTTAGAGCCGCTGGCCTGGCGTACCAGGATGAGCGCTGGTCGTTTATCCAGATATTGTGGCGATACCATAGGCAGATATTGCGAACTCTTGATATCACCAATACGGTGCATGGTGCTAATCAAATCACGTGCTGGTGGGTTACCCCAGCCTTCTTTAGTCAGTGTTTCTTTAATAGAGTCGAGATCGCCTGCCCATTCAATATTGATATGTTCTGAAGGTAGACCAAACAAACTGGCGCGATAAGCCGGCATGCATCGTTTTTTTGCCACCATTCATTCATGGAGATTTCAACGGTAGGTAGTGAAACCTGCGCGTAAATGATTTTCATCTCATCGAATTTGCGATAGTGGTAAAAGGAAAAAGTCACAATCAGCGCGACAAGACAAATCAATGTCATGCCCGTGGGTTTAATGGGGCGTTCACGATGGCGTTCATAAGAAATAATAACAATCAGCAGTACCGCGGTGCTTAACAGCCATGATCCTAAAATATCAGTGAACCAGTGCGCGCCCAGATAAAGCCGGGAAACGCCGACCAGCAAGGTGGCAATCACGCCCAGTGTATAAATCATCCAGCGATATTTGGAGCGTAATGAACCAGCGACTAGAAATGCATAACCCATGAATACGGTTGTCGCCAGTGTGGTGTGCCCGCTTGGCATGGAATAAGTTTCTGGTGAGGCGAAAATACCCCAGGGACGCGGCGAGAGAATAATATTTTTAAACACGAACACACTACCTGCCGCCATGATGCCTAAGGCCAGGGCGTGGAAAGCGGTGCGCCAGCGTTTCGCCATCAGCAGCCAGGCGAAGAGAACGACCACAACTGGGAGAATCACTTCTTTCTGTCCCAGCAAGGTGATATTCAGCATGATAGGATCCATGCGGTCAGATCTGTATGCCGCGGAAGAGATGTAACATCGTGTCATTAATTAATAAGCTGGCGGCGCCATATATTTTCACATACAAGGCCAGCAGGACGAAAAGAAGGCTGGCGATTAAAAAATAAATAAAGAGGTTTAACTGGCCATGCGGCTTGTTTGTATCATGATGTTTCAGCAAATAAGTGGCAGGCGACAGGGTTTTTGATTTTTTCAGATAACGCCAGATGGATGATTGCGTCTGATCAATCTGTGTTTGCGCGTGTTGTATCAATTTATAGACAAACCATAGACACATCATGATAAACAACGTTATCAGCAGTAATACCAGAATCACATGAATGGCAATGTCTGGTGGCAATTCGAGCGACGCCGCGCCCAGCAAAATACCTGGCAACATATAAGAAGGTGCCCAGCCTATGGCGGAAGCGACATTGGCAATCAGGAATTTATATGGCTTCATGCCTAGCATGCCTGCCGCGAGTGGAACTAATGCGCGTACCGGTCCAACAAAGCGGCCAATAAATACACTCATGGCGCCGTGTTTGCGCACAAATTTTTCGCCAGAATCTAAAAGATAGGGATAACTACGAAATGGCCATACGCGACGCAGGTTGGTTTTGAAATAATGTCCAATCCAGTAACTGATGCCATCGCCAACGATGGCGCCCAGGATGGCCCAGAAGATGGTGCCCCATAACGGGATAACTCCCGCGCCAGCAAGCGCACCGAGGGCGGTCATCATGATGGAGCCCGGCACAATAGTACCGATGATAGCCACCGATTCCGCGGCAGAAATCACGAATGTAGCCACGCCGGCCCATTCAGGATTTGTATTAAGCCATTGCAGTAATGGACTTACAACGTCCGACATTACTCGACCTCTTCTCCGTCAGCTTGTTTATCAGCATGATAGGAAGATCTGACGAGGGGTCCACTTGCGACATTTTTGAATCCTAGCTCCCTGCCAATGTCTCCAAACCACTTAAATTCATCTGGTGTTACGAATCTTGCCACCGGCATATGATACCGGCTTGGTGATAGATATTGACCTAAGGTTACCATGTCAACATCATGTGCTCTAAGGTCTTTTAATGTTTCTACGACTTCTTCATTGGTTTCACCCAGTCCTAACATGATACCTGACTTGGTTGGGATACCAGGATAGCGTTTTTTGAATTCCTGTAACAATTTCAGTGAGTGTGCGTAATCAGATCCCGGACGCGCTTGTTTATACAGGCGCGGCACGGTTTCGATATTATGATTAAACACATCGGGTAATTCTTTGCCGGTGACTTCCAGCGCCAATTCCAGGCGGCCACGGTAATCAGGTACCAGCACTTCAATTTTAATCGTAGGATTATGTGCACGTACCGCTTTGATACAGGCGGTAAAGTGACTGGCGCCGCCATCACGTAAATCATCGCGGTCAACAGAGGTGATCACGACATAGCGCAGCTTCATTTGCGCAATGGTTTTACCTAAATGTTCTGGTTCATTGGGATCAAGCGGATCAGGGCGGCCATGCGCGACATCACAAAAACTGCAGCGACGGGTGCATTTGTCACCCATGATCATAAAAGTAGCGGTGCCTTTGGTGAAACATTCAGGCAGGTTAGGGCAGGAAGCTTCTTCGCAAACGGTGACTAAATTGTTTTCTCGTAACAACTTTTTCAAATCAGAAACAGCAGGGGAGGCAGGAATACGTACGCGTATCCAGTCTGGTTTGCGCAATGGAGCGTCAGTGGGTTCAATTTTGACCGGGATGCGGGAAAGCTTATCCAGGCCGCGTTGTTTATTGTTTACTGGTTTTGTTTCCATTGTTCTTCCCAAAAATAATTGACGCTAGTATAACCTAAACGTTTCATTAAATAATTTACTAATTTATGACCAGACTCTAAAGTACTTTCTAATCCACCCAGCGTTGAAAACTGGGTCATTTGCAAGCCAGTAAACCCGCAAGGATTGATGCGGGAAAAGGGTTCCAGGTCCATCGCTATATTAAAAGCGATGCCATGGTAAGAGCAGCCGCGGCGTATGCGCAGCCCTATCGAGCAGATTTTTTTGCCATCGACATAAACACCGGGCGCGTCTTTTTTAGCCGCGGCCACGATATCAATATTCAGCCAGTAGATCAATAACAGATTCTTCCAGCGTGGTGACTAGTTCACGCACATTAAGACGTTTACGTCGCAAGTCTACCAGAATATAGAGCATTAATTGCCGGGCCCATGATAAGTGATTTGCCCGCCACGGTCGGTTTGTATGACTGGGATAGAACCTGGGTTAAGCAGGTTTTCCGCTTTGCCATTTTGCCCTTGGGTAAAAACCGGGTGATGTTCCAGCAGCCAGATTTCATCCGGCGTCTTTTCATCGCGGGTATCGGTAAATTCGCGCATGGAACTCCAACAGGAAGAGTAATCCTGTCGGCCCAGGCAACGGACATTAATAGAGTCTGTGGTCATAGTGCCATTAGCACAACCGGAGATGCCGTCAATTCCTGATAGATATCATCCAGTTGTTGCTTTGATTCAACGTGTACAGTAATAGAAATTGCCAGATAAGTGCCATTTTGGCTCGCTCGAGTCTTAACAGCATCCTCGGCGAGCTTTGGCACATGCTTCAATACCATCATTAACACTGCCGTTTCCGATTCTTCAGTGCCTAAAACAAACACTTTAATCGTGAAATCACAGGGAAACTCCAGCAGTGATCGATTTGTATTAGCCGGTGTATTAGTCATATTATCGTCAATTCTAGCCTGTATTCAGTTGTTCATCTGATTTGGAAAAATATTTGCGCAGATTAAACTTCACTGTATCTGTTGCACGTCTCAGAAAACCACCACGTTCGCTTTCTTCCAGGGCAACTAATGGTTTCGTCGCAATAATTGTACCATTTATGGTGACGGTAAGCTTGCCATAAACCTGGCCTTTAACGATGGGGGCTTTGAGTGGATTGTTCAATTCTAGCGCAGCCTGTACTTTTTTGAACTGGCCAGCTGGAACAGTAATGTATAAGTCATCATTGATACCTAACGGTACTTCGCTTTTATCACCTTGCCAGACTCTAGCTTGAATCAGGGGGGTGGAGCCGGAATAGATCTTATGGGTTTCAAAGAAACGGAAACCATAAGTCAGCAGGCGAATAGAATCTTCAGTACGTGCCTGATCGTTAGGTTCGCCAAGAACGACGCTGATCAAACGCATGCCATCTTTTTTCGCGGAACCAACCAGACAGTATCCTGCTTCATTGGTATGGCCGGTTTTTAGACCATCGGCATATTGGTAGCGCCACAACAGACGGTTGCGGTTAGGCTGCTTGATGCCGTTATAGGCAAACCATTTTTCAGAATAGAAGCTGTAGTCTTCAGGGAAATTCTTTATATAGGCCTGGGTCAGGATAGCAAGATCATGCGCGGTTGAATAATGATCTTTGTTAGGAAGACCAGTACTGTCCATAAAGTGACTATTGTTCATGCCCAGTAGTTTTGCCTGTTGGTTCATCATGGCAGTGAATGCTTCTTCTGTGCCGGCGACGTATTCAGACAAAGCGACAGTTGCGTCATTACCAGAAGCAACAATAATACCTTGCAACAGATCGCGCACTGGAACTTCATCCCCGACTTTAACGAACATACGGGAACCTTCGGTCTTCCAGGCTTTGCTGCTGATTCTTACTTTATCGGTAAAGTGAATCTGCCCGCTCTTAATGGCGCCCGATATAATATAGAGAGACATTAATTTGGTAAGACTCGCTGGTGGCATGCGATCATCAGAGTTTTTCTGTGCAAGAATTTTCCCACTGGTCGCATCGAGCAGAATATAACCTGTTGCATCCAGATTAGGAGCGCTAGGTGTAAACGTGGCTTGTTGTGGTTGAACCGGAATAGGAATAACCGGATTGGCTAACACTGGCATACTGCTGCCGATGGCTAATATTGTAATGAGCGTAAAAACCTGAGTTCTAATCTTGGTATGCATTTTAAACAATCCCTCCACGGGGCAAATTCAACAATGATCAAATTCTAACAAAAATAAATATGAGCGTGCTATAGGACAATATAGATTTTTTTTGAAATTTGCGAGAAGCGCTAGCTTTTTTTAAATTTAAAAAGTAATATTTCGCACCATATGGATGTATTTATGCTTTAACGGTGATAACATACTCGCTTTACGGATTAGTATTAATCACCCGTGAAGTCCCTATTCTGGGGATTGAAAAAAAACCTTGTTTCGGCTCTAGACTTTCACATCACGCTGTTTTAGTGTGTGCAATGACCTGAGTCATTATTATTGTTTTGGATTCAAAAAACTTTCTTTAATATTTAAGGAGAACATCGATGTCTTTCTACCGTACCTTACTTGCTGCTGTTGCGGCCGTTGCGATTGCAACACCAGTTTTTGCTGACGACACAGCTGCTCCAGCTTCTTCTGATCAATCAGCTGCTCCAGCTGCTGCTCAGACAACCGACCAGTCCGCTACAGATAACTCTGCGCAGCACCGACCAGTCAGCTGCTCCAGCTGCTTCCGATACATCAGCTTCTTCTGACTCAGCTGCTCCAGCTGCTTCAACAGTTGACCTGAACAAAGCTTCTGCAAAAGAATTGATGAAAGTTAAAGGCATCAATGCTTCTAAAGCAAGAGCAATCGTTGCTTATCGTAAAAAGCACGGTAACTTCAAATCAACAGATGATCTGGCCAAAGTCAAAGGCTTCACCAAGATGAAATCAGATCAAATGAAAGCGATTACCGATCAGTTAAGCGCAGAGTAATCTGTTTGATCAGTTAATGATCAGTCTGATGCTTAAAAAAAGGGTGCCTCTGGCACCCTTTTTTGTTTATACTCTTTCCACTTTTAGTGACAGCGAGTGAGGATAGAGTAGTGATTATTCCGGTAATTATTTGCGGCGGGTCTGGAACCCGGTTATGGCCGCTTTCAAGAACTTCTTATCCCAAACAATTACTGCCGATGATAAACGGCAAAAGTTTGCTACAGGAAACCATGCTGCGTATCAGCGGTTTGGCGAATGTTGGCCAGCCTATCATCGTGTGTAATCAGGATTATCGTTTTATTATTGCCGAGCAAATGCATGATATAGGTTATGCGAACGCGCAAATTATCCTGGAACCAGAAGGCAAAAATACTGCTCCAGCGATTACTATCGCGGCTTTACATCTGGAAGAACAAGCCAGTGATGCCGTGATGCTGGTGCTTCCCGCTGATCACGTTATTAATGATCATGAGACATTCAAATCCGCAGTCACAGCAGCGGCGAAAATCGCAGACGCAAGATACGCTGGTGACATTTGGCGTCGTGCCTAGCAGACCAGAAACTGGTTATGGTTATATTCAGAAAAATACACCTATCGAAAACGATGCGTTTTTAGTTAAAAAATTTGTTGAAAAACCTGATGTGCGTACCGCGCAAAAATATCTGGATTCCGGTGAGTATTACTGGAATAGCGGCATGTTTATGTTTAGCGTCAACACTTATCTGGATGAAATGGGCAAGCATGCTCCAGATATTCTCGCAGCTTGTCGTGATTGTATGAAAGAAATGATTGTCGATCTGGATTTCCATCGTATCAAACCAGCTTTATTTGGCGCGTGCAGAAGTGAATCTATTGACTATGCGTTGATGGAAAAAACCCGCAATATCGCCGTAGTGCCGCTTGATGCAAACTGGAGTGATGTTGGCTCCTGGAGTGCGATGTTTGATATTAATGAAATTGATCAGGAAGGCAACGTACTGAAAGGTGATGTGTTGACTGATCAGGTATGCAATTCTTATCTGCATTCTGAAAGCCGTTTGCTTGCAGCTGTCGGTGTTTCTGATCTTGCGATCATTGAAACTGCAGACGCAGTTTTAGTTGCGCATAAAAACAGTTGCCAGGATGTGAAGAATCTTGTCAGTTTGTTAAAGAAAAATAATCGTTCAGAAATTGAATATCATCGCCGTGTTTACCGCCCCTGGGGTTTTTATGAAAGCCTGAATAGCACCAAGAATTTTCAGGTCAAGCTGCTGGTGGTGAAACCTGGCGCGAAACTTTCGCTGCAAATGCATCAATACCGCTCCGAGCATTGGGTGGTGATCAAAGGCACAGCGACAGTGACTTGTGGCGAAGCTGTATTTGATATGACTGAAAATCAATCAACGTTTATTCCCTGCGAACAACAAACACCGCCTGGAAAATCGTGGTACGGAATTACTGGAAGTGATTGAAGTGCAGACTGGAACGTATTTTGGTGAAGATGATATTATTCGGTTTGAAGACATTTATCAGAGAGAAGTGGCATCGTAAAGGATTTATGACTAAACCACAAATATCGATCGTTACACCATCTTATCATCAAGGTAAATATATTGAGCGCACAATACAAAGCGTTCTTTCGCAAGATGTAGATGCGCTTGAATACATGGTGGTTGATGGCGGCAGTATAGATGAAACTGTTTCCATACTACGCCAGTATAAAGATCGCCTGCAGTGGGTGTCAGAAGCGGATGAAGGGCAGAGCGATGCGGTCAATAAAGGTATCAATAAAACTTCTGGTGATATTATCGGCTGGTTGAATTCCGATGATATTTACTATCCTGATGCAGTGAAAAAAGTGCTGCAGTTTTTCGCTGATCATCCTGATGTAGATGTTGTTTATGGTGCTTCTAACGAAATTGATAGTAATGATAAGATTACTGGCAAGTATCTTACTGAATCCTGGGATTTAAACAGGTTAAAAGTGCATTGTTTTATTTCTCAGCCAGCGACTTTTTTCCGTCGACGTATTATTGAAAAACATGGTTTGCTGGATACGACACTGAATTTTTGCATGGATTATGAATTTTGGCTGCGGCTGGGTTTGAACGGCGCCAAAGTTGCTTATTTACCGGAAGTATTAGCTGCGACGCGTCTTTATGCGGACACGAAATCATCACGTGGTTTCCTGCAAGCGCATTATGAAGCGATTAATATGCTCCAGCAGAAACTTGGTTACATTCCGTCAGACTGGATAGTGAATTATTCCAGTGCGAAAGTGAAAGCTGAGACTGGGTTGTCATTTCCAAACCCTAAGTTTGTCACGCTCGTTTGGCGTAATCTCTGGAAAATATCTGGATTATACAATGACGGTGCACAAAGAGTTGTTGTCTGGTTAAAAGCACAGACTGCTATGTTCAGAAAAACATTCTCAAAATTAGTGCGCATTTAAATTAAAATTTGGGTATTTTTCCTCATTGATATAAACCCTCAACGCAATAGAATACTTTGCATATATTTACGGATGAATAACCATGCAAAGATTACTGCAATTCTTGCAAGATCCAAAGTGGTGATCAAAGCTAGAACTTACGCTGCCAATATTGCTCCCGCGCTATTCCCTGCTGATATATGGAATAAAATTATAGAAGATATACCTCTAGCAGAAAGCGGAAATCTTTCGGGCACTCACCGTTTTTTCAGAAATCGCATACATCAAAAAGCAAAACAATATCTGTTAAAGCATTATGCGCCTACTGAAGAAATCAAAACTTTAATCCTGACACAGTTAAAACAGCCGCTACAAGTTTATAACATCATTCGTCGTCTCAATACGCCATGCTATCAAAAATGGATGCATGATGTTTCTTCGCATATAAGCGAAACATGGAATCATTATCACAATCCTCTGCTTTGGTATTGTATGGATGATAATGCTGCTGCTTTTGCGAAACTAGATAAGCATATAGGTTATAACTACGATATGGATCGATGAGCTTATTTCTGGGTGGCAGGGAAATGACGCGTTATACTTTAAAAAAATTTAAACCATTTTTTGATTATGAAGTTAAGAGTACATCGTCACTGAACAAACCGGCGGTTATGGCTGGTTTTCTTTGGCTATTTGTTCTAGTGATATTGAATATAGTCAAACAAGTTTATGCTTTCCATGCAAAAAATCCGCCGCCATTCAAGTCGGCATTTTTGGCCGCTGCATTTCGCACTAAAAAATTAGAAATAATACAATTTGTAATTGAATCTGAATATGGCAGATAAATTAAAGGATTTGATTTAGATTTGTTAGAAGAAGCGGCAGCATCAGGAAGCGTAAAAATCTTCAATCTCTTTCTTGTCTATGATTCGGTCCGATGCGCGCGATACTGCAATCAGAAAAAATATCAGTCTTATTATTAAAGGAGCTCTCAGATCAGGAAAGCATGAAATTATAGATGCCTACGCTGCGGTGATATGTGAGGAGTGGCGAACAATCCACCTTGGTGAGTTGGTTTCTGCGGGTATGGCTGATTATTGTGTCACAGCGTTAGACAATAACTATCCAATGATTTCCAGTAGTAATTACAAAGATTTTATTATTGCCGCAATTGAATCTCGTAGTGAAGACTGCTTACGAAAAGCTTACGGGCTAAAAACTCATCCGGAAATTTTAAAACGCAACTGGGCTGACATGTTTGATTTTCCTGACGATACACTTGATAGAGCTGCGCGCGAAGGAAATACTCTCGTACTGGAAACATTATGTGAGTTAGCAGACAAAGATGGCATCAATTTATTGTTAACGCAGAAAACCTTGGGCGAAGCAGTCAAATCAGGCAATCTTTGTATGGTGCTAGCTATTTTAGATTTAGCGAAGAGATATAATGTTGTAGTGCAGCTTAATGCGGAAACGATATTGCATTCTGCCGGATCTAATTTGAGTGATGCATTGAAAAAGCTAGCGGAGTCTTTGGGGGGTGAATCAGTGCGTAGAGTAGGTAGGGTGGATTAGGCAACCAAATTATTTAAATGGTGCCGTAATCCACCAAACTTTCCGCAGTTTATTCGTTATATTCGAATACTTTAAAACCATTCTGTCTTGACAGCAGATCTCTCTGGGCGCCTTTCAAATCTTCCGCGACCATTTCTTCGACTAATTGATCGAAGCTAATCTTTGGTGACCAGCCCATTTTGGTTTTGGCTTTAGTTGGATCGCCGAGCAGACTTTCAACTTCGGCAGGACGGAAATAACGTGCATCGACAGCGACTATGCAATTACCATTTTGGTCATAGCCTTTTTCTTCCACGCCTGTCCCTTTCCAGCTGATATCCATACCTAAATGCTTAGCTGCTTTTTCGACAAATTCACGCACGCTATGTTGTGTGCCTGACGCGATCACGAAATCTTCAGGCTGGTCTTGTTGTAACATTAACCATTGTGCTTCGACATAATCTTTCGCATGACCCCAGTCGCGTTTTGCATCCAGATTACCGAGAAACAGCGAATAATCCTGCATGCCTAATTTGATTCTGGTCAACGCGCGAGTAATTTTACGGCTGACGAATGTTTCGCCGCGCAGAGGTGATTCGTGATTAAAGAGAATACCGTTGCAACCATAAATACCATAAGCTTCACGATAGTTTACGGTGATCCAGTAAGCGTATAGTTTAGCTACGCCATAAGGTGAGCGTGGATAAAATGGTGTTCTTTCAGTCTGCGGAACTTCTTGCACCAGACCATATAATTCAGAAGTAGAAGCTTGATAAAAGCGCGTCTTCTTTTCCATGCCGAGAATACGAATAGCTTCCAGAATTCTCAGTGTACCAATCGCATCGGCGTTAGCAGTGTATTCCGGTTCTTCAAAGGAAACAGCCACGTGGCTTTGCGCAGCGAGATTATAAATTTCATCTGGCTGGGTTTGCTGAATGATGCGCACCAAACTGCTGGAATCAGTCATGTCGCCATGATGAAGAAAGAATTTGCGGTTCTTGCTATGCGGATCTTGATATAAGTGATCAATACGATCGGTATTGAATAAGGAAGTCCGTCGTTTAATACCATGCACGATATAGCCTTTGTTCAACAGGAACTCGGCCAGGTAAGCTCCATCTTGTCCGGTAATACCGGTAATTAACGCCACTTTAGTCATATGATCACCTTCATGAAACTGTATGTATACGAAAGACACCGGAGATTGATATTTGCTGGTGTTTAAAAATTCACTGATTTTTACGTGGGCTAATTCTAAGCTAGATGAGCAATGAATAAAAGCAAATATTTGCGCACCTTGCCGAACTGATAAGTATTTGTTTCTTATACTGATTTTTCATACGGGCCGGGTGGTGGTGGCGCTAAACCGCGTATCAGGACGGTTGGATGTTCTTTGATGATATCTTTGGCTTCAGCCAGGGTGACACTGATTTTATCTATATTGCTTAATAGTTGATCAATTACGGGCAGCATTTGTATCGTGATCATGTCACTAATGTAGTTTTTAAGAACTAATACCGGACCCATTTCTGTCCCAAGTGTACTGACGTGATTGTAGATGACATGAAAGTTTTGACTATTGTCGCCGATGAGTTTGATGAATATTTTCGTGTTGATTCCAGCATGCTTAATGACTTCCATGTCACCAGGACTGAATGAAGTCCTGATTAAGCTACTGATGCTAGCAAAATTAGTTTTTAACTGGTTTACGATGGCAAGTATGCGTGTGCGTGTCGAAGGTATAGACGCAATCACGGGATATGATTCACCAGACCGAAGAAGTATAGGGCTTTTGTCTAAGTTTTTATCGGACAGAGAGATAATGCTTATGCCAGAAATGAAATTATAAGTAGTGATGGTTGCTACAGTGCCGCGCGTGATAGGCGTGCCTTTTTCCACGTCAATCACTAGTTTTACTAGCCGGGGATTATAAGTATCAATATCAATGTCTTTAACGCTGCCTACTCGCACCCCATTAAATTCTACCGCAGCATCTTCATTTAAGCCACTGACTGATTCACTGAAATAAATGGTGTAACTGGATTTGTGTTCGGCCGTCAGGCCAGAGGAAAACCAGATAATGCAGGCCATGGCGCTGACAATGACCGCGAGGGTAATTGCACCGATAAAAGTTTTGCTGGCGTTAGCGTTCGCAGTGTCCATGTTTGCGAGTTACTTTATCAAGTTTTGTAGGAGATCCTTCGAAACACTACATTGTATAACACTTTAAATGCTTTTAAGACTTTTTCTTTTGAACTCAATTTGCCAAAATTATGCCATTTGCTGTCTTTTATGATGAGTTCAGTCTGTTGCAATTTTTGCGTGAGCTCAAGATTATCTTGTTTTAATGAATATTGAGCGGTGCGTACGTGTGTTAATGTTTTATAAAGTGTGTAGACGTCAGTTTTGGCGTTGCTATGGATAAACTCTAAAATATCGGGAATGGATTTACGCCAGGCAGCGTGGCCTTCTTTGATGCTGGCGTATGCATTCTTTTGAATTCTAGCCAGGTCAATGGCAGCAAAATCAAATGGCTGAATGTCGTTCGCGTCATATAACAAGCCAGTTTCATTATGAATGATATATTCGTTCATTGCGGCATCATTATTGGCTATCACTACTTTGCCCATTTTCATTCCGTCAATAAATGCTGCTGCGCCTCCTTCCAATAAGCGCGGCGCCATATATAAACCAGCTTTTTTAATGATATCAAGATAATCATTTTTGTCGGCGAACCAGTCAGAAAGCACAATATTATATTTTTTGATTTCTTCTGCGGATGGTTCGATAAAAGTTTGATAAGGATCAATGGATTTATGTAAATGTATATTGCTGATAGGGAAGCGATTTAAAAGTTGTAATGTAGTTTTAATGTTAATTTTGTTTGTTCTTTGCCATAAGAATAATTTATCTGTATCGCCAGGGATGAATTCCGCAGGCTCGGGATAATATTTAATATAATAAGAATTGAATCCTAACGCACACAATTTGATGTGCATGGTTTTTGTTAGCGATAATATTTTTAAATTCAAACAATCTAACCATTTAAAAATATCCCATGAGTGGCTGAGATCATACATGGGGATAAAGATAACATTGTCACATTTTATTTTACTGAGGATTTCCAGTGAAATAAGCTGCACGACGACAACAATATCATATCCTTGAATGTTTTCGTTTGGCCCAATTGGATCAGTTGTCCACTCATCAATGTAAATATAATCAATCGAAAAATTTTCTTTGCTGAAAATCTCGTCCACAAGAATATTGATAGATTTTGATTTCTGATGAAATGAATGGGTGACAACTGCTATTTTTTTCATGATTGCATAAACTCATTAATTTTGCCGCAAATATACGCTACATCACATTCGTTTAGATCGGGATAACTGGGTAAGTTAATACCTTGTAATGATAGAGTTTCGGCTACTGGTAATTGTATGTCGCGTTTATGTATAGGTAACTGATGCATGGGAATAAAAAATGGTCTTGAATCTATACCAGCTTCGAGCAAATGCTTCATTAAGCCATCGCGTTTGGATTTGTCTTTGACGAGAATGGAAACCAGCCAGTAAGTATGCAGGGTTTTTTCCCGCTCGGCGTGAAAAACAATCTCCTTGGTTTGCTTTAAGAATTCTTTATATTGATTTGCCAGCGCAATTTTACGATCGAGGATATAATCAATATTTTCCAATTGCGCCATGCCAATCGCGCAACAAATGTTGGTCATTCTGTAATTGTAGCCAATGACATCATGAAAATATCTGGTAGTACGAGAAACGCCTTGGCCTTTGAATTTGAATACGCTTTCAGATAAATCATGATTGTTAGTGACAACCATGCCGCCTTCGCCAGTAGTGATGGTTTTATTACCAAAAAAGCTGAATGTCGCAATATCGCCGAATGTGCCAACAAATTGATTATTATATTTTGTACCAATCGCTTCGGCGCAATCTTCAATCACAAATAAATTATGCTTTTTTGCAATTTTGACTATTGCTTCCATGTCTGCGGCGTGACCGTATAAGTGAACTACCAGAATGGCTTTTGTTTTTGGCGTTATTTTTGCTTCTATATCTTTTGGATCAATTTGAAAATGATGTGGTTCAGAATCAACAAAAACCGGCGTGGCACCAACATAAATAATAGCGTTAGCAGAGGCGACGTAGGTGAGTGATGGAACAATCACTTCATCACCGGGGCCGATCTCCAGCGCTAATAATGCAAGATGTAAAGCTGTGGTGCCATTGGAGCAACTTAACGCATGTTTAATACCAATATATTCCGCAAATGCTTTTTCAAACTTATCAACATATTCGCCTTGAGAAGATATCCAGCTGCTGTCCAGGCATTCATTCACGTATTTTTTTTCGTTACCAGACAGATAGGGTTTATACACGGGATATTTGATAGTCATTTATTGATGCTCTTTAAAAATTCTTGTTCCAGACTGAGAATGTTTTTATCTCTTGCTTTGATTCTTTTGGCAGGAACACCAGCATACATAGACCAGGCTTCAATGTCTTTGCTGACAAGAGACAGTGCGCCGACAGCACAGCCTTCTTCAAGCGTGACTTTAGGTAAAATAACGCTTCCGGCACCAATGATAGAATGTTTTTTCATGATGATTCTGCCCTTTTTTACTTTTTTATAGTGATCATCTATTAAAGGGCCAGTCATAACGCTTCCGCTGTAATCGTCTGATTGCGAAAATAATAAGCTTCGGCTCGATATTCCACAAAAGTCTTCTATTGTTATGCCAGAGCTGCCAGATAGTTGGCAGTAAGAAGCAATATGCACGTATGAACCAATTTTAACATCACCAATAATAATGCAAAAATCATCAATTCTAACGTTATCGCCTAGTTCTAATTGCTGACTATAAATACTGGTTTTTTTGCTGATTAATACATTTTTACCAAATTTGATCCCAAGCTCAAATAATTCGTGATCTGAATAATAACCATCTGGTTTCATCTTGCCATTAGCTCCTAAATACTCTTCTCAAGAAAGAAGATATTTTTGATTTATAGTCTGGCTGTACATGTTGATTGATTTTAGCTGTATTTAACGTTTGCGGAATACTGGCATGCAAATCTTTTACTCTCTTCATGATTGAACTTTTATAATGTTCGAGAGTATGGTTTTCCTGAACGAATTGATGCGATAGCAATGATTTTCCCGCTAACTCTGTATTCGAAAAAGATGAAGCTGAGCAGATTATTTTTTCCAATTCTTCCAGAGTGTCGTTCTCCAGGATGAATCCAAACTCTGGGCATACTGAAGTTGCTGTTGTCACAATAGGAATGAGTCCTAGCGCCATACATTGAAGTGTCGCGCGCTACATCCTTCCGCGCAAGATGGCATCACCACAAACGCACATTGCTTAGATAGCTGTTCAAACTTATCTGAATTCAGGAAGCGTCCAGCCATGATAATGTATATTAGGAAGGTTTTTTAATTCATGTTCGTACACGGAATAAAAATCTTTTTCACGCTCAACTTGCCCGCAAATATGTAAATGCAAATCTGGATGGTGTGCAAATATTTCCAGCAACCAATCCAGGCCTTTATGTACGGCGCCTACCGAACCAAACCAGAGGAAGTGCTTTTTTCGCTCGTCAGTCATGGTGGTGTAAGCTTGGTGCTGTGTGGCAACCGTACTAATGTTAATTCTATATTTTGGCACATCGATATGAGAGTAACTATTCATATTCAGCTCGGCACCATAACACCAGATTTCATCTACCTGATCGGCAAATAAAAGCGGAGTTGCCTGTCTGCGCGGAAGTAAAGAAACTTTCTTACGTAAGCGTAATTGATTTAGTCGACCATATTCAGCAAGATTATTAGCGATACTGTCCCAGCTGGTAGAATATAAAATCACTTTACCATTTGCATGCACCAATGATTTGCCATATTCAAGCTGATGAAAAATGGAAATCATCAAATCATAATCTGAGCCAATTAAAGATCTTGCATCATCATTCCAGCCTATCACATCACAGGCAAAACCATTTTCGGTCAAACATGCTAATAATGTTCTGCATTCCTGGTAGTTACTATGACCAACAAAATTGGGATGATCAGCTGGTAGCGTATGGCTATCGGGCAAATAGCAAACTAAAGCTTTTTTTGCGTTGTCAGTCTTTGCAGGAATGTGCACAATTTGCATTGATTAATATTTACCCATTGATGAAAACAGTAATATGATTTATTTGCGAAATAATAAAGTGTGCTTACATTTAAATCAATACAACTATCACGTCTCATAAAAAATATTTACATCATGAGATATTTTCAAATATATTCAAACCCTTATACGGTATTATTTACAGGGACTTGTAAATGTTTAATTTTGGAAAGAAAAAAACCACGACATTGTTTCATATCACGCATTGGAAAGCTGGAAGTCAGTGGATTCACAGGATTTTGGATTATTGCGCTCATGATAAAATAATCGCCCCACAAACCGATCCACAGCTATTTTTACAGGCAGAAATATTACCTGGTAAAATTTATCCAACGTTATATCTTTCCTACCACGATTTTATTCGGGCAGCTCTTCCTAAAGATTATAAGTATTTTGTGATTATACGTGATTTGAGAGATGTGCTGGTTTCATTATATTTTTCTCTTAAAATAAGCCATACACTAAAGGATGATGGAATTTTATTTTTAAGAAACATATTAGGTGAGTTTGAAAATATAGATGATGCTCTTATTTTTCTAATGGAAAAGTTGCTTGGCCCATATGCAGATATCCAGCATTCCTGGCATCAGGCAGGTCAGCCATTAATTCGTTATGAAGATTTGCTCGAACGTGATGTTGAAATATTATCTCCTATTCTGATGGATAGTTTGGCAATTTCCAAAAAATTGGCAAGAACAGCAATTGAGGCTAATCGTTTTGAAATGATTACCAAGGGCCGTAAACGTGGGCAGGAAGATATCAATGCACATGAGCGAAAAGGCATTCCAGGCGATTGGAAAAACCATTTCAGCGATCACGTCAAAAATGAATTTAAGCAAAAATTCGGTGATTTGCTCATCAAAACAGGTTATGAGAGTAATAATAGCTGGTAATTGCTGACGACTCGTTCAGTCGCCAGCAATGATAGACAGGATTAGTAGCGTAATATTCCCATTCTATACAACTTATCTAAAAGAATATGTTGTATCTGATATGGGCGTATATGCTTTTTGATTTCTGTGCCTGCAACATATCGGCCATGACAACGCTTTCTCAATTCCTGCATTTCCTTGACGCCAATTTTATTAATTTGCGCAGATGTTTTTTGTTCGGAATGCACGCGGAAAGCACCCAAGAAACGTGGTAAGCGCACAAATTTTGCGCCTGCGTCTCTAAAGCGCAAGATCAAATCCCAGTCCAACGCGAACCGAAAATTTTCATCGATATTACCGCCGATTTTATTCCATATGCTTCTGCGCCAGAACAACGTTTCTTGCGGTACATAATCAACCCAGGACAATACTTCGGAATTATGTTTTGGCATTACCCAGCGTCCGATTTCATGATCATATTCATCAATCACGATTCTATGACCATACACAACATCAACATCTGGATGAGCAGCGAAATACTTGCTGACATAAGCCAATGTGCCAGGCAATAAAATATCATCGGAATTCAGATATGCCATGATATCGCTGTCAGTAGTATGTCCGAAGCCAAGATTGATAGCATTTGACTGACCGTCATCGGGTTTAGATTCCCAATGTTTGATTTTATTAGCATATTTTTTAATAACTGCTACCGTTTGGTCGTTAGAGCCGCCATCCTGAATAACATATTCAAGTGATGGATAATTTTGCTCAAGAACGCTTAATATCGTTTTTTCAATAAATCCGCCCTGATTATAAGAAGGGGTGACGACAGCGATAGACATGGGCTTAGCAGGCATAGCTTCAGTATAATAATGCTTAGGTATCCCTATCGGTGTTGAATCACTGTATTGGTAAAACGTGCCAATTTTAGGCCTGACGACACTGCGCAATTTTTTTAATGCCATATACATAAGGTTTTTTACTTTCAATTCTCTTTTCTGTTTCATGATTAATTCATCTTTAGATGCGGCAATTTCTTCATAACGATTTTGTATTCGGCTAAATTGCTCGTTAATTTTTCTGATCGATTGTTTTAACGCATCCGTGTGATGAGTCCATTCGGTTCTAATACTCTGATGTGCTTCTTCCAGTGTTGAAGTAAGCTCCTGTAAGTGAACAATGTAATTCCGCATATGTTTCAAATTATCTAATGCTACATCATTATTCGTTTCAGTTGTTGTTTTTTTAAGTGCTTGATTAATTTCTTTTAACTGAGTGGTTATGGTGGAAGCGGGGTGGGCTTCCCTCGCCGTATCCTCAGTAACTTCAGTGTTTTCCGTTCGCATAATTAATTTTCACCATCAATTTTAGTAAAAATATTTATCAGGGCCCGCTGTTCCTTTAGCACAACGTATTATGTTTAAATAGTTTCCAGAATTCAACCCTAATACAAAGGTTAACAAGTCGTTGGATATTAGTTAAACTATGATCTTTTTGGTAACAGGCTCACACAGGTCACAAATGGACAAAAGCGCAAAAATATTCGTAGCAGGCCATCGCGGGTTGGTAGGCTCTGCCATTGTTAGAACATTACAGCGTCAAGGTTACGCTAATTTGCTATTGCGGGGACGTGATCAGCTGGATTTGACCAATCAGCAAGCCGTCAATGCTTTCTTTGCCAGCGAACGCCCGGACTATGTCTTTCTGGCCGCGGCAAAAGTAGGCGGTATACATGCCAATAATACTTTTCGTGGCGATTTTATTTACCAAAACCTCGTGATTCAAACCAATATCATTGATTCTGCCCGCCAACATGGCACCAAACGCCTTTTATTCCTGGGTAGTTCATGTATTTATCCGCGTAATTGCTCCCAGCCTATGAAAGAAGAATATTTGCTGGCAGGCCCGCTGGAACAGACTAATGAACCTTATGCCATCGCTAAAATCGCAGGTATAAAACTCTGCGAAAGCTATAACCAGCAATATGGCACTGATTTTGCTACCGTCATGCCAACTAATCTTTATGGTCCAGGTGACAATTTTGACCTGCAAAATTCCCACGTTTTGCCAGCATTATTGCGCAAAGCCCATGAAGCCAAGGTCAATGAATCCAGTGAACTGGTGATCTGGGGTTCCGGTATGCCGTTACGAGAATTCCTGCATGTGGATGATATGGCTTCAGCCTGTCTTTTTATTATGCAAAAGTCTGGTTATAATGACATGCTGAATGTGGGGTCTGGTCAAGAAGTGACCATTAAGCAATTAGCTGAGTTGGTGTGTGAAGTAGTCGGTTTTGACGGCAATATTGCTTTTGATGCCAGCAAGCCAGATGGAACACCGCGTAAGCTGGTCGATACCACAAAATTGAATCAACTGGGCTGGAAGGCAGATATCAGTCTCAAAGCCGGGTTGAAATCTACTTATGAATGGTTTGTGAATCAAACATCAGGAGTGCGAGCATGAGTGATATATTGAGTCTGTTGCGCGAACATCAGACTGTCATGTCACAACTTGAAGGTATGCTTCCCGTAGTGGAGCAGGCTTCCGCGCGTATTCTGATGGCTCTCAACAATGGCGGTAAAGTCTTATTTATGGGAAATGGCGGCAGTGCCGCTGATTCCCAGCACCTGGCCGCTGAGTTGGTCGGACGCTATCAGGCAGAACGTCGTGCTCTCGCTGCGATTTCGCTAACCACAGATACTTCCATCCTGACCAGTATCAGCAATGATTATAGTTATTCGGAAGTGTTTTCCCGTCAAATTGAGGGATTATGCCAGCCAAACGATGTCGTCGTTGGTATTTCCACCTCGGGCAATAGTGCTAATGTCGTGAAAGGTATTGAGGCGGCAAAGAAGATCGGTGCTTTTACGATTGGTATGACAGGAAGTTCTGGCGGCAAACTGCTCGCCATGACGGATTTATGTTTTTGCGTTCCATCTAATACTGTCGCACGCATACAGGAAGCGCATATTTTTATTGGCCATTGTATTTGCGAATTGGTGGAAAAAGCGGTTACTGATAATTCACTTAATAAGATAGCTGCGTCAGCTTAACCCGTTATTTCTTTTTGCCTTCGTACAATTCCATGGCTTCTTCAACGTCGCCATAAAATTTGATGTGGCCACTTTCCAGTAGCAATGCTTTGTTGCAAAACTCACGTATCAATTCATCGGAGTGAGTAGCCATGACAACAATGCTTGATTGCTGTAATAAGGAAACCATTCTTTCTCTGGCTTTATCCATAAAGTTTGCGTCACCAGCACCAAACACTTCATCAATTAACAAAATGTCGGGTTTGATAGCAGTAGAAATTGCAAATGCCAGGCGCACACGCATACCAGAAGAATAAGTGCGAATAGGCATACTGAGATAGTCACCCAAGCCGCTAAAATCAGCGATATCTTGCACGCGTTCTTCAATCTGCTTGCGTGACAAACCTAATACGGTGCCGCGCGTGATAATATTTTCATAACCAGTAAATTCAGCTTCAATACCTTGTGTGATATCCAGCAAAGATGAAATATTGCCATCGATATGAATGTCACCAGTCGTGGGTTCGTAAATTTTTGATAACAAGCGCAGGAAAGTACTTTTACCAGAACCATTATGACCAATCAGACCGATACGATCGCCATCACGTGCAGTCAACGAAATATCTTTTAACGCTTTCACGACCACATGCTGGTTCGCGTCTTTTACTACCGCGCCGCCAGTTGCCATACGGATAAACCGTTTTTTAAACGAGCGTGAGCTCAGATTATAAATCGGAAATTCAACGGAAACGTTTCGAATGTCAATGATTGCCATAGTTTATAACCAATAAATGATACGTGCGCGATAGCGTGTGAATAAAAGTGCGCTGGTGCATATGCCTATGCCGGTAATCAATAATGCGATTGCAATGATAGGCAGAGAATTAGGTGTGCCAGTCAATGGCGCGCGCAACAATTCAACAAAAATATAAAATGGATTTAACGGAATGAATTGTTGATATTGTGGTGGCAATACTGCCGGATTCCACATCACTGGGGTGACAAAGAACGCAACCTGGATAAGACTTTTAATGATTTGTGAAATATCACGGTAACGCGCGCCAATAATCGCGAGAATCATGCCAAAGCTAAATATATTGATGTAAATAAGCATCAGATTAGGAATCAGCAGCAAGGTGTAGAAATTTACTTTGATCGTTTCGTGAAAAATCACCAGCACTGGAATCATGACGATCAGGTTATGAAAAAATATAATAATATTGCGTGCGGCGACGCGATGAATATACGCACTATATGGAAGTTTAATCTGTTTGATCAAACTATCAGAAGAAATGAACGTCTCAGTCAATTCAGTGATCACCACTGAAATGAGTGACCAGGCTAACATGCCAGCGACGAGAAATGGGTAATATTGACGCATGTCTGTTTTGAATAAATGCGCGTACAAGAAACCCATAGAGTAAACAGTAATCGCCATGCTAAGAGTGATCCAGAATGGACCAAGAACGGAACGGCGATAGCGTAATTTAATGTCTTGATAAGCGAGCAACAACCAGATTCGCCATTGGGTGATACCTTGGGTAAAATCCTGCATAGCCAGGGATTTGCGTGTATGTCTAGGCATAACAGCAGACGACACCGCTTGTGGATCAATATTTAGTGATGAATCCATATAGGTAAATTTGATTATTGTTTTCGCAAATTGTAGGATGCGCAATGTTAACATGCGAATGTTTTATTCACAACTCGACTTGTGCACGTAGGACAAGAATTAAACTATGTCGGTAACATAATGAATTTAAAAGAAAATAATCACATACTGGCGGATGGTCGCTGGCAGGGGAATCATGGCATTGGTCGCTTTTCTACCGAAGTTTTGGCGCGCCTGAAACAAACAGATATTTTAACTTCTGGCCCTCGCCCGTTGTCTGTGCAAAATTTGATCTGGCAAAGCTGGCTGCTGACGCGCCAACGCCAGCATCGCATTTATTTCAGTCCGGGTTTCAATCCAGTGTTGCTGGCAAATATTCCTTTTGCATTTACTATCCATGACCTTATTCATTTACACATTCCCGGTAAAGCTGGCTTGGCTAAAAAGCTTTTTTATGAAATGTTCATCAAGCCATCGGCGAAAAGAGCCAAAATGATATTTACGGTATCAGAATACTCTCGGCGGGATATCCTCGAATGGACAGGTTTGCCACCAGAACGAGTATTGGTGGTGGGGAATGGCATTAGTGCTGCTTTTAGTGCTGACGGGCCGCGCTATGATCCAGGCTTTCCATATTTATTGCATGTGGGTAATACCAAGGGTCATAAAAATGTCGGACGACTGGTCGAAGCATTTGCTCAAGCAAATATAGACAAAAATATTCGTCTGATTTGTACAGGCAATCTCAGTGGTCAAATTTTAGCGATCATTAGAAAGCGTGGTTTGGAAAGTCGAGTGATATCTCACACCAATTTATCTGAAACACAATTAAGTTCTTATTATCGCGGTGCGTTGGGCGTGACTTTCCCATCACTGTTTGAAGGTTTTGGTTTGCCGGTGCTGGAAGCGATGGCATCAGGTGTGCCAGTGCTGACGTCTGATGTGACTGCATTGCCGGAAGTAGCGGGTGATGCTGCGATTCTGGTCGATCCTTATCAAGTTGATGCGATTGCATATGGATTAGAAAAGCTGGCCAATGATCAAGCACTCAGAGAACGTTTGATAGCCGCAGGTAAAGATCGTGCGCAAAATTTTTCCTGGGATGTGACTGCCAATCTGATTCAACAAGCACTAAATCAAAGCTATTGATCTTGTGTATAAACGAAGCTACGATCTAGCTTAATTTATTTGGAATAAAAAATGGTCACGGGAAGATGAGCCACATTTCAGTAGTCATTCCAGTTTACAAAGCTGAAGCAAGCTTATACGAGCTGTATCAACGATTAATTAAATCTCTGCAAAAAATAACGACAAATTATGAAATTATTCTCATAGAAGATTGTGGTGGTGATCGTTCATGGGACATTATTCTTGAGTTAAGCCGTGCAGATAATAACGTTAAAGGAATTAAGTTAAGCCGCAATTTTGGCCAACACTATGCGATTACCGCTGGGCTTGATCATTGTAATGGCGATTGGGTTATTGTGATGGATTGCGATTTGCAAGATAAGCCTGAAGAAATTTGTAATCTTTATAATAAAGCTGTGGAAGGTTGTTATGATGTCGTATTAGCTGACCGAGGTAAGCGTAAAGACATATGGATAAAAAGAATTACGTCAAAAATCTTTTATAAAATATTAAATTATTTTCTAAATCTTGATTACGATGGCAACGTTGGTAATTTTCGCATTATTTCACGCAATGTTGTTTTGAATATAAGGCAAATGCGGGAGCAACTACGATTTTTTGGCGGCTTAGTTAGCTGGATGGGTTTTCCTACCGCTACCATTAGCGTCGATCATAGCGAGCGTTTTGAAGGAAAAAGCACGTACACCTTCAGAAAATTATTTAAGCTTGCTATGGATTGTATTATCGCGCATTCAGATAAACCCCTTAAATTGGCTATATATATCGGCTTTTTTATGTCATTGCTGGCATTTTCATATGGCACTTATATTTTGGGCAAGTCCATTATCCATGTTTCGCCTGTGCCTGGCTGGACAAGCTTAATTGTTTCACTCTATTTTATTGGCGGCATCATCATCGCAATTTTGGGAATCATCGGAATATATCTAGGAAAAACATTTGATGAAACAAAAAAGCGGCCGCTCTATGTTATTGCCAAAACTACCACTGTCTAAGTGACATCAAATTTAATATGGGGTCAAGGTAATGACCAAAGCTCAAGCAATGTTCTCTGTTTTTATGACAGTTTTTTTGACTGTCTACGGACAAGTTATTATTAAGTGGCAAATTAATACTTTAGGAAAAATACCCGCAAGTTTTGACGATAAACTTCTTTTTCTTTCTCGAATACTGATGAATCCCTGGATACTGAGTGGATTATCGGCAGCCTTTGCCGCTTCGTTATGCTGGATGTTAGCAATGACCAGGCTGGAGTTAAATTACGCATATCCTTTTGTGAGTTTATCGTTTGTATTGATTGTCATAGCTGGGTCAGTGTTTTTTAATGAATCAATCACAACTTGGAAAATAATGGGTACAGTTTTAATTATAGCGGGCGTTATAGTGGCAAGTAGAGGATGAAGAATTGAGGGAAGAAGACAATATTATACCGTTTATCAAGCCATTCATGACTGGCAAGGAAATGGAATACATTAATAAGTTGAGCTCATTTAGTGGCGATGGGACTTTTACACGTGAATGTCATCAATGGCTGGAACAAAACACTGGATCAATTAAAGCATTATTAACTCATTCGTGCACCGCAGCTCTCGAAATGTCGGCGCTTTTGATTGATATTCAGCCGGGCGATGAAATTATCATGCCTTCTTTTACTTTTGTGTCTACAGCTAATGCCTTTGTATTGCGTGGGGGTGTGCCTGTTTTTGTTGATATTCGTTCTGATACATTAAATTTAAATGAAGAATTGATTGAAGATGCTATTACAAGCAAAACAAAAGCTATTGTTCCCGTTCATTATGCAGGTGTAGCTTGTGAAATGGATCGTATATTAGTTATCGCTGCTAAATATAATTTATTTGTAATAGAGGATGCAGCACAAGGTATATTGGCGACATATAAAAAACGTAAACTTGGAACTCTCGGTCATCTGGGTGCTTATAGTTTCCATCACACAAAAAATATTATTTCAGGCGAAGGCGGAGCGTTACTAATAAATGATGAAAAGTTTATAGAGCTGGCGGAAATAATTCGGGAAAAAGGTACTGATAGAAGCCAGTTTATTATGGGTCACGTAGATAAATATACCTGGCAACACATGAGATCATCTTATTTGCCGGGAGAACTTATCTCTGCATTTTTATTAGCGCAATTACAAAGTGCAGAAACTATTACTGCAATGCGATTAAAGAATTGGAATTATTATCATTCTAGTTTTGCCGCGATTGAAAGCGAAGGATTGCTGAGAAGACCGATTATTCCTGATTCGTGTGATCATAATGCGCATATGTATTATATTTTGGTTGAGGATGCGGAAATACGTAATAAACTTATTTCCTATCTCAAAGAGCATGGGATATATGCTGTTTTTCACTATATACCTTTACACTCGGCGCCGGCTGGTTTCAGATATGGACGGAAACATGGTGATATTTTTCAGACAGATAACTTATCTGAACGCCTTATTCGGTTACCTTTGTATCCTGATATGAATGAAGTAACCTTACAAAGAATAGTAGAGATTATCACGAAAGGCTTGCATGAGTTGAGTGGGTGGAGAAAATGACACTCGCCGATAAAAGTATAGAAAGAACATATATTTTTGATGCGATCGTCATATCTACGACCATTTTTTGTTTTTCAGCTATATTAATTCTGCTAAGTTACTTCGGAAATCCAATCAATGATGAAAGTTTTCCATTCGCTATTGCCTTACGTTTCATAAATGGTCAGCAACCTTTTGTAGATGATATGTCACCCTTTATTCCGATAGGTTTGTTATTTCTGCCTTTAGTGAAGCTTAGCTTATATATACATGGGGGAAAAAACGAATTAATTTTGTTTATGCGGCAGCTATTCATTATTTTTCAGCTTCTGATGGGGATTTATGTTTACTCTGCTTGCAGTAGATATCTTCCCCGCTTTCTCGCTTTTTTTTGTGCCGCAGTAGTTACTCTTTATCATCCATTTGGAGCGAATTTCTTACATTACGACACTCTCTGTATCGCGTTATGGTCGGGGATTCTGTTTCAATTGTGTAATTTTCAATTACAGCCTCATAACAAAATATTCTCTTATTTTTTATTTTCATGTCTGAACATGATGCTGTGTTTAGCTTACCCTACTTTTATTATTCTTTTAGTACCACTCTATTTGGCATTGTATACTCATACGCAAGAAAAGAGTAAGTTTTGGCTTTCACATATAATAGTTGGTACGGCAACGGCAGCCGCCTTGGCGATGATATTTTTTCATCTTTATGACGTTAAATATTCGGATATAGTTAAAACAATTCAATTCAATCGTGTGCTTGTTATGTATGCGTCCCATCAGGCAGGTTTGTTGAGCAAAATCTTAATGGTGCTGAACAATCTTATTATCGAATACTATAGATATTTTCTTTTTGTCCTCATATTAATGGTGATAGCAAGGTCTCTAAAAACATTATCATTTATTTTGCCATGCATGATTATCCTTGCCATGACTATGCCATTGGCAGGAGCGTATTTTACTCACGGTGTATTTGAGCCTACATTTTATTTTTTTAATTGTATTGGTTTTTTGCCAGTATTTTTATTCTTTTTCTTCATGAGACAGAATAATTTCGCACAAACATTAATGTATGTTATCTGGATTCCATCATTTTGTGCTGGATTATTAACTTCTATTACAAGTTCAAACCTAGATCTGAATTTTAATGTAGGATTCTTTCCTGCCTCCATTCTCAGTTTTGTCTTTGGCTATTTTTTGTTGCAACAATCTTTGGATGGAAAAGCAAACGCGGCGATAAAATATTGGCTAACGCGTACTATAGTAATTTATGGATTAGTCGTCACAAGCTATTTTCAACTTTATTATACGTATGGTTCGACGCATACAGGAGTGGATCAGTATATTAAAACCACTAAATATACAGTACCGGGTGCTTTTAACGGTCTTTATATGGACTCATATTTGAGCGAATATTTGCAAGCTATGCAGAAAAGCATTAAAGATATTGATGTTGATCCAAATAAATATATTTATTTTGGACCATTATCAGGAGGCTATTTATTGGTAGATAAATTAAAGCCTGGAGACTATATCTTATATTGCGCTTATAACGTAAATCATCATCAGGCTGCATTACGAATGCCAAGTTATATTTTTCATGATTTAGCGTTTACCGGCCAAACTGTCGCAGATTATGCGAATTATATCCCTCCTGGATTATATAAAAAAATACACGCTAATTCGTATTATGAAATTTACTACGCTTCAGGAGTCTAGCCAGCAATGAAGCGTATGATGTGAATTAGTCATTTTGAATCCCATTTTTGGCAGAGCATGATTGACAGGATAATTAACTGTTACTGCATTTCCTTCTAACCATTCGGCGTTATATCCAGCACACCAGTGAAGTCCATGTTTCATCAGTAGTTGATAAATTCCATGACCTCTAGCTTCGGGAGAAACAACACTAATATTTGCACTCGCATATTTTGTTGACTGATTGTCATGCAATTGAAACGCCATGTACCCAGCTAATTTATCGTTCATTAACGCGACCAATACCTTGTTTGCAAAAGTTTTATTAGTACAGCAATTCTTCGCCCAATCAGGATAAATTTCTGCGCAGCGTTTACTGTCTAATCGTTTATTCGCAAAATAATGGCCATATCCTATGAAAGCATCATGTGTGATATCTTCGATGATTGGGATATCAGTGTCCATCACATCTCTTACCAGGATATTTGCAGGATTAATTATTTTTTCGAAAGGTAAATGTTTGAGGCTAAGCTTGTATGTTAATTGTGTATCTTTAATAACAAATCCATACGATTCTAGTTCATTTATTGTTTGAATGTTTTCGCAAGGTATTCTCGATATAACCAACTTTACATCTAACTTCCGCAATTCCTTTAGCATGTTTTCAGTATCGGTATTCCAGCTATTTACTTTTGCTACTTTAAATCCAAATCTTTGCTCGTCTAAATGGCTAATTAACTTTTTCATAGGAACATTCTCTATTTGTAGCTGGCGGATAATCATTATTTCAGTGATGTTAACTTTGCTCAATTATTTTTAATGAGACGCTGTATAAATTTTCTATAAAACGATATTTCACAGTCGGCTTAAACATCACTGATCAAAATATGATCTGATGAGCTGTATCTATTTCTCATAAACTGTTAATGGCTTGATCTTGTGCATAAACAAAGCTAGGATTTAGCTTCATTAATCTGGAACAAAAAATGTCTACAACAATAAAGTCAATCTTTGCACATTTTTCTGGCAAGAAAATTCTTGTCACTGGCCATACTGGCTTTAAAGGTAGCTGGATGTCTATCTGGCTAAAAAAAATTGGCGCGGATGTGGTGGGTTTATCTTTAGAGCCAGCGACGCAGCCTAATTTATTTGCAGCAGCGAATGTTGCTGAAGGCATGCATTCAATCATTGGTGATATCACCGACTTTAATTGTGTGAAAGATGTTTTTAATCAGCACAAACCTGAATTTGTTTTTCATCTCGCGGCACAAGCATTAGTTCGCCCTTCTTATCATGACACAATCGGAACTTATGCAGCTAATGTGTTAGGCACTGCGCATATTCTTGAAGCAGCTCGTCATTCTGACAGTGTTAAATCAGTCGTCGTCGTTACCAGCGACAAGTGTTATCAAAATAATGAAGTCATGTGGGGTTATCGCGAAATAGACAGGCTAGGTGGCAAAGATCCTTACAGTGCCAGCAAAGCTTGCGCGGAATTAGTCATCGAATCGTATCGTAATAGTATTTATAAGCTGGATAACAATATTGGTTTGGCCAGCGCCAGAGGTGGCAATGTGGTTGGCGGTGGTGACTGGAGCGTTGATCGTCTGGTACCCGATATTATTGCCGCTTTGCAAAAGCAGGAAAAAATCACCCTGCGTAATCCAACGGCTATACGTCCATGGCAACATGTGCTGGAACTGATATATGGTTATTTGTCGTTGGCGTATCATTTAAGTGTGCATGGTCAGGACTTTGCTGAACCATGGAACTTTGGGCCATCGCAAGAAAATGAAGTGACGGTTGAAACGCTGACCGACACACTAGTAAAAATTTGGGGTTCTGATAAGACAAATGTGGAGATTATTCCGCAAAAATTGCCAGAAGCACACTTCTTAAAACTGGACGCGACCAAATCAAGAAATCGTTTGCGTTGGAAACCAGCTTTGAACATAGAAGATACGCTAGCTTTAACCGCGCAATGGTATAAGCAATATTTTAATAATCCCGCTAACGCGCAACAATTAGTGCATCAGCAAATTGATCATTACCTTGAATTAATAGATGGTTCACAAGGATGATAACTCCTGATTTTTCTTCTGTACTATTAACCGGTGCGAATGGTTTTATTGGCCGTGCGTTATTGAATCGGTTGTTGCAGCAGAATATTCATGTTACCTGCCTTGTGCGCAATAAAATTTCTGGCATAGATGTTGCGCAATGTCGGCAAATTGTTATCAATGAATTTACTCCTGCGAATATCATTTCCGCATTACAGAATGTATCAGTGGATGTGGTTTTTCATTTAGCAGCATATGGTGTGCATCCGCAAGCGCGTTCGCCGCTGGAAATGAGCAATGTAAATATTAATTCATTGGTCGCTATCCTGACCGCTTTCGAAAATCGCCCAATTAAACAAATTGTGCATACCGGCACTTGTTCCGAATATGCACCTGCTATTAAAGATCAGTTAATTAAAGAAGATTATTTATTACAGCCGCAGTCAGTTTATGGCGCATCTAAAGTCGCGGCGAATTTATATGGTCGCATGACTGCGCAGCAATTAAAACTGCCATTGATTCATTTACGTTTGTTTGGTGTGTACGGACCTGGCGAAGCAGACCATAGACTGGGGCCATGTCTGATACAAAAATTATCTGTGCATGAACCCGTCAAATTATCACCTGGATTACAGGTGCGAGATTTTCTTTATATTGATGATGTGGTTAATGCATTAATAGCGGCTGGAAATTTACCGCCGCAGCAAGAGACATATAACGTCTGCAGTAGCAAACCAGTGACCGTCCGTGATTTCGCGCAGCAAGCAGCGACATTAATGTCTGCTGACGCTGATTTATTGCAATTCGGCGAACTCGATTATCGTAAAGACGAGACGATGTGGCTGGTAGGAGATAATAATAAATTTTGCCGTGCGACAACATGGAAGCCGGGTGTGTCACTGAGCCAAGGTCTAACTAAAATGATCGCCTATGGAAGGTAGCATTATGAAAAAACTCATCAGTATTTGTGTGCCAGTTTATAATGAAGAAGTTAATATCCTGCCATTTTATGAAGCGGTAACAAAAGTACTGGCTACTGAGCAGCAATATCACTTTGAGATTTTATTTACCGATAATCATAGCGAAGACAACACATTTGCCTGTCTGGCCGAGCTGGCGCAAAAAGACCAGCGTATTAGAGTGCTGCGTTTTTCCAAGAATTTTGGATTTCAGAAATCAATCATGACAAATTATTTCAACGCCAGAGGCGCGGCGGCGATACAGATTGATTGTGATTTGCAAGATCCACCAGAAATGATTTCAACATTTCTGCGTAAGTGGGAGCAAGGCTATAAAGTAGTGTATGGCGTCAGGAAAAAAAGACCGGAAGGTATGTGGCTACACGCCTTGCGCAAACTATATTACCGCATGGTGGATTATCTTAGTGATGATAGCCTGCCTCATGATGCGGGCGATTTTCGTCTCATTGATCGTTGCATTATTGAAGAATTAAATAAAATTAATGATAACGCGCCATATATTCGCGGTCTTATTGCGGCGATGGGATTTAATCAGATTGGAATTCCATACGATAGAAAAGAGCGCAATGCTGGGTATAGCAAATTTAACATGAGTCGACTTTTTAATTTGGCGTTGGATGGTATTTTGCAGCATTCAACCGTGCCATTGCGTTTGGCTTCCATCTTTGGTGCCATCGTTTTTATTGTCGCTTCATTAGGTGGTTTATATTATCTGATCGCGAAATTATTTTTCCATAATCATTGGCCGGTTGGTCTCGCGAGCTTAAGCATACTATTGTTATTTTCGATCGGATTGAATTCATTGTTTCTCGGTATTATAGGTGAATATGTCGGTGCGCTATTTAAAAATATTAAAAAATCGCCATTTACGATTATTGAAACAAAAATTGACAATCAATCGCAGTATGAAATAATACAAAACTTTACAACAATCAATGAATAAGAATGGAAGAAGCACAATATGAAAGCAGTGATTCTTGCTGGTGGTTTTGGCACACGTTTAGCTGAAGAAACGCATAATAAACCAAAGCCCATGATTGAAATCGGCGGCAAACCGCTGCTATGGCATATCATGAAAATTTACAGCCATTACGGTATTAATGAATTTATTATTTGCCTTGGCTATATGGGTTATTACATTAAAGAATATTTTAATAATTACTTTTTGCATACTTCAGATGTGACTCTAGATTTTAGAAGTAATTCTACAACAGTGCATTTTCGCTCTACTGAGCCTTGGAAAGTTTCTCTGATTGATACAGGCACCAATTCCATGACTGGTGGACGTATCAAGCGCATTGAACAATACATCGAAGAAGATAATTTTCTTTTAACTTATGGTGATGGTGTCGCTGATATCAATATTCAGGAAACTATAGATTTTCATTTGAGCCATAAAAAAGCCGCTACTATTTCTGTGGTGCAGCCTGCGGGACGTTTTGGTTCTGTGATAATGGATGATAGTAAAAGTGTGAAGGCTTTTAAAGAAAAGCCCGCGGAAGAATCTGGCTGGATTAATGGCGGATTTTTTGTCTTGAATCGCTCTGTCTTTAAATATATTGAAGATGACAATACGACTTGGGAGCGTGAACCGTTGGAACGCTTGTCTGCTGACAATCAACTGGTTGCTTATCAGCATAAAGGTTTCTGGCAGCCGGTCGATACCTTGCGTGAAAAGAAACTTTTAGAATCAATGTGGCAGGATAACAAGCCGGCATGGAAAGTCTGGTGAGCTCAATTAATAAAGTCCGCTTGCTGAAATCGCTGAAACTTTTAATAAGTTACAGTATTACGTTCGTTTTTATTTACGTTATCTACCAGCAATTAAACTTTCAATATCTAATCAGTCACATTAAAGACCATTCCAACGAGTGATTTATTGCTCGCTGTTTTCTTTTTATTACTAGCTTATGTACTACGCGGTTTCCGCTGGGGCTTGATGATAAAAATGCTGGATAAAGAAAGCAGCTTGTTAAAATGCCAGCATGTTTTCTGGTTAGGGATGGCGGTAAATAATGTGTTGCCATTTCGTATGGGCGATATGTATCGCATTTTTGCCTTCAAAGGCCGTACAGCATTAACGCCAGCAAGTGTATTAGGCACGTTGATTTTAGAACGCCTGCTTGATTTGTTTATACTGTTAACTTTATTTGTCGTTACTTTGCAATGGGTGAAAATAGACGTTATCCCACAATCATTTATTCATTTACTGCAAATGTTCATTTTCCTTTGCGCGTTGATGATGATTTGTCTTTTCGTTATGCCTGCGCCAGTCAAAAAATTACTTGCTTATTTATCGCGTACATTAGGACAACAATCTGCATTGCTCGCGCGTGTATTCAAGCAGGGCGAATCATTTCTGGATGCGATTTTATTATTGCGTTCTTTGTCTACCACGTTTGTACTGCTAGTGATTTGTTTGTGCGCCTGGCTTAGCGAGAGTCTGGTATTCGTATTTGCCGCGCATGGTGTGAATGCTACGCAAGGCGTAATGGGACCTATCTTCGCTTCATCAGTAGGTGCTTTATCTACCTTGATTCCAAGCGCCCCAGGATATATCGGTACTTTTGATTACTTTACCATGCTGGGTTTGCGCGCCTATGGTTCGCCAGTTGAAGCTGCGACAGCATCAGCGCTACTCAGTCATATGATTTTATGGCTCCCAGTCACAATTTATGGTCTGTTTTATTACGTCTTATATCATTGTTTACCAACAATCTCCCATTCAGAAAATGAGGTAGAAACAACATGACAACTGCACAAAATACCGCACTGATTATTGGTGGTGGCTTTACTGGACTTGCTGCTGGTATAGGGCTGGCTGATAAAGGCTATCATGTAACAGTGGTGGAAAAAGACGCGGAATTAGGCGGTCTGGCGGGCACGTTTGACATGAATGGCTACAAGCTGGAAAAGTTTTACCATCACTGGTTTAACAGTGATCGTTATGTCATGGATATGATAGAGCGGCTTGATCTACAAAGTAATATTAAGTTAAGACCAACTAGAACTGGCATGTATTATGCCAATCAGATATTTCGTTTAACGAGCCCTCTCGATCTTTTAAAGTTCACACCATTAGATTTAGTTAGCCGTTTTCGTTTAGGCTGGTTAGTGTTTCAAGTACGTAAAATCAAAGACTGGCGCGAACTGGAATCGTTGACGGTGAAAGAATGGTTGGTTTCACTTTGTGGCAGAAAAGTATATGAAACTGTATGGGAACCTTTGCTAGTCGGTAAATTTGGTATTTTCGCCGATAGTATTTCAGCAGTCTGGTTCTGGAAAAAGTTAGTATTACGCGGTGGTAGCCGTGGCAAATCGGGCAATGAAGAATTAGCTTATTACTCTGGCGGTTTTTCCGCATTGGCGGATGAGATGGGCAAGGCAATTGTTAAAAAAGGCGGTGTTGTTAAAACCAATACGGCGGTGACTGACCTTGTTGTGAAAGATAATAAAGTTTCGCATGTGAAAACATCGGCGGGAGATATGGCGGCGGACGTTGTGATCGCCACACCAGCACTGCCTATCATAGCGGATATTACCAAAAATCATTTATCGTCTACCTGCGTCGATAAATTACGACGCATTAATTATCTGGCGAACGTATGTCTGGTGCTGGTATTAGAGCGCAGTTTGTCGAATACCTATTGGTTAAATGTTAACGATCCCAATTTCCCATTTGTTGGCGTGATTGAGCATACTAATTTTGAACCAGCGGAATCTTACGGCGGTAGACATATCGTTTATTTATCTAAATATTTACCTGCTTCAGATCCACTTTATTCCATGAGCAGCGAAGAAATGTATGCATTTGCGTTGCCGCATATCAAGAGAATGTTCCCGGACTTTTCCGAGTCATGGGTCATCGAGCATCATGTCTGGCGTGCGGATTATGCGCAACCTATCGTGGAAAAACATTATTCCCAGATGGTTCCTGACATGACGACAACGTTAAATAATTTTTACATTTCAACAATGGCGCAGGTATATCCGGAAGACCGTGGTACTAATTATGCGATCAGGGAAGGTCAGAAAGTAGTCGAAAAAATTCTGGCAATGAAGAACTAAAAAATAGGGAAGACGCCATGCATTTGATGATAAACACGATTCTTATCGCTACGCTTTCTGTTTTTTTTAATATCGTTATTCCTGGATTTACGATAACGGCATTATTGAAAAAGAAATTTAACGAGGTCGGTTGGAATATTAATGATGCGGTGTCGGTGACAGCAGTCGGATTTATTTTCAATACATTATTATTTATGGGTGTGCTTGGACTGATTACTGTTGGATTTAATCAGTATTCACTGGTATTAAGCGCGTATGCTCTGGACATTGGCCTGTTATCTTATTTGCTATTGGCTTGCCGGTCGCAGTTAAAAGTAGCTGCTCGTTCGTTTGCCACTTTCATGCTAAGTCCGGCACGGCTTGTTGGTGTTTTGTTTATCACGTATTACGCGTTTTATGGTGTGACTGAATCACCCGCATACACTTGATAGTTCACAGTTAAAGTGGACTTCTCTGCTGATAACAGAGCACGTGACATCATTTGCAACCAGCACAGGCGCATTAGGTTATTCTGCCTTGTTGTATTTCCCGGGCACGTTATTTCATTTTATTCCATTGGTGACATTGGGCGCCGGTTTCAAGGTCATCCTGGGATGGTTATTCGTTCTGACAACGTTTTACCTGGCGGACAAGGCAAATTTCAAAAGCGGTTTTGCCATGTTGGTCATGTTGTTGCTTTGCTTCGCGAATCATTCATTTTCTGAAGCTGGTATATACATGCTGGGTAAGGATTCTTTCTTTGCCGTATTGTTTAGCATGTTATTTATTGCCACTTTATTTGAAACAGAAGAAAACAGATATTTTTATGTTCGCAGCGGAATGCTACTGTTTTGTGCCTGTATTTCCGGTGTGATCGTCGTTCCATTCCTGTTTATTTTAATGGCTTTATATCTTTTATTTAATATTAATACACTGAAGAAACCATTCTTGTTTGTATTATATTTATTAGCAATTGGTTGCGTTGCGCTTGCAGTCGCGGCTAATGCCATGATGCATATTCAATTTTCTCATCTGGCGATATTGTTTGCCGGACTTATAACAGTAGTTTATTTTCTCAGAAACATCTCATTCACTAATCTGAATTTGTCATTCTTCAAGCCTGTCTATTTTCCTATTCTTTTTGCTGTCATGTTAATCGGCTTGAGTTATTTATTTCCTGTCAAGGTCGCAATTAACAGTTGGACGGATGCTTTAAAACATCAATGGTCAAATTATTATCCCGCCACTGGATGGCGAAACCACATTGTCAAACTTGATAGAATATGCAGGTCGCATGAAGCATGCGATGATTATTCTCGGTTTCATTGGAATAATGACGCTGGCGTTTAATCAGAAGTTTAGAAATAGCAGAATTTTATACGCATTTGCTTTGTTTCCGTTTGTTGTTCTTTATCTCGTTGTCATGTTCGCACACATGAAAAATAGCCCGTTTACAGGATTTAACTTGTGGGACATGAGTAGGGACGTTGGTAATTATTATTTCCCATTTATGTTCGCGCTGTTTGCTTTTATCTGTATGGATTTTATTCTTTTCATTAATGCCGGCACATCTTTTTATCAATCAACAAGCAAGACAGTTTATCTGTTTGACGGTATGTTTGATCCTGGCCTATAAGAGCCTGCTTTATGTGAGCATTAAGAATTATTTACATCACGATACTATTGTTTATACGGACATTGGTGGAGATAAATTACCTCTTTTCGCCAATCTGACCCAGACCCTGGTAGCGAATAAATATGGCTACGAAACATTCTTGATGGATAAGGAATCTTCCGGATTCGTTTATTTTTATTCGTATCAGATGTATCGCAATCTGGATTACTATCCCGTTGACTTTAAAGATGAAGAATCGTTGAAAGCGACACTGGTTAAGAAACCATATCTTATTGCGGTCGATAAAAAGAATGTTGGCTTGTTTAACAAGATTATTGCGTCGGAAAAAGCTAATGTTCAGGTAGTCAAAGATTACGGAGATGAGGGCACGGTTTTATATAACGTGTCGTAATGAACAAGGATTGTAACAGTGCGGATATTTCTGCCGGTCATCTATTCACTGACTTTTTTTGTTGGCGCGGGATATATTTTTCGGGTTTTTTATAAAGACAAAACCAAATAATTCTTTCCTACGGCGCTGGAGAGAATTAGCGGTTTCGGTTTGTGCGCGCTACTTGGGCTTGTTTTCCCTGTTGGTGTTTAAAAGTTTAAAGTTCGGTGCGTATTTGTCTTTAGCGCTCACCGCCTTGTCATTGTATAAACTCATCGTTAGCAAGCAATTAATGATAAGTAGTAAGTATGATTATCACCAATGGCTGTCATTGTTAATCAAAGTTATATTTCTTGGCTGTATCACATTCCCTATTATGGTTTGATCAGCAATCAGGCAACCTATTGGGAGCCACCGAATGTGTATGATCTGGCAAAGCAGTTATCCGCCATTATTGCGGTTTATCATGCAACAGGCTGGCCAGTTCCCAATCCGTATTTTCCAGGAATGGATTTTGCCTATAATATTCTGTTTTACATTCCGCTAGCGATCATTTGTAAATCGTCAAAGTCGATTAATAGTTTTTATCCTGTGTTCGCCATCGCATTGATTTGGGTGGTTTGGAATGTGTTATCGTTAATTGAATCAAGTCTCGAAACATTAAAAGTTGATCGTAAATATTATTTTTTAGGTGTTTTTTTTGCCAGTTTCTTTGCTGGATTCGCTGCGTTGCTAGTAAATTCTAATTATAACGATGATTATCTTCTTAAAGTAATTACTAAAACCAGCGTTAGAGCAGATGATTTATTCTTTTCTTATATTTATGTGCCGCAGCATTTATTTGCCATATTATGTTTTATTGCTGCATGGATGGTTATTAATATGGATGGCGTTTATGCTAAGCGATTATTCTGGCAAAATCTTTTATTATCCTGCGGCGGTCTTTGCAGTTACATTCTTGCACCAGTTGGCTTGGTCATTTTTAGTTTGTTTTCATTATTGAATTTATCTGAAGCAATAAAATTAAAAAAAGTACGCTGGTTTATTATCGCCACAATGTTTTATCTGTTGACGACATTCCCATTTATTTATGCAGCAAAAAAATGGGCAGGCGGTTATTCTGTGCTTGAGTTCAGTATGTTGTCATTCCATGATGGATGGCAATATTTTGCTTTGGACATAGGGGTGCTGTTGGTTTATCTGTTATCAGGCATGTTTCTTCTTGTAAAAAATCTCAAACAAAAAGTCTATTTATCATATTTGCTGTTGCTTATAGCTGTGCAGCCATTTCTGCTATTTATTCATTATCCGGATTCCATGCTCAAGACGAGTTTGTACTTGCGAATAGTGATGGTGCCAATTGCCTGCATGGGATTTGTTCATCTTTATACAAAATTAAAAGACAGACATGTTTTAGCTCTGTATTTTGTCTGCATTTTTCCCTTTTTATATTCAATATTGTTAAGTTTTATTACGATAAACTTTTTCATCAGCATGGCTTTTATTCCTATGTCTAAAGAAAAGCGGGCGATAATTAGTGTCATGCGGTCAATGCCAGAAAATTCATATTTATATTTGCCAAACCATGATAGTTCACTAGCGGCACTAAGCGGGCATCTGGTTTATCTCAACCCTTATAGCGTTAGGCCTGATGGTTATTTGCCATCACGAGACAGGGCTGACGCCAGATTAATTGTCTCTAATTTGGAAAGTAAAAATTACGATCCTAATGGTATTTATATTATGTCGGACTCGCTAACACTAGCTATGCTTAAATCTGGTGACATCACGCCAGATGCGATCAAAAAGGTAAACACATGAGCCAGTTGGCATCATTCCTTTTTTTGATTTTTCTATTAAAAATGACCTGTGTTGGTTTGTTTGCGGTTTGTATTCGTAATAAATTCAGCACATATCTGGAAAGTTTGCTGGCGAGCTGGTGCGGAGTGCAAACCTTAATATATGGGCAACTATTATTATTGTCCGCGTTTTCCATGCTAACGACGTCGAGTATTTGGATATGTACGATAGGCATGACGGTTGTAATCAGTCTGATAATGCACTACACCCATGGGCGACAACAGTACGCTATTTTTCAACGCAAAGATTATGCGGTTTTCTTTACTAAACAGCCACTCATTCCGCTGTCAGGCATTATTATCGTTTTTGTTTATTATTGCTGGCATTCATTTTATTTTTATGACACTAGCGCCGATGCCTTTTCTTATGGATTAACCCGCATACAATTCTATGCTCATTATCATACGCTGTTTGTGCATCAACCTACTATTTCATTAAATATTTTTTCCAATGAATGGAATGGTGAATTAAGCGCTCTTTACTATGTTTTAGCTGTAAGCGATTTACAGGCCGCTACTTTTGCCAATGCGGAAATCTGGCTGCTATTAAGTTTGAGCTTTTGCTATGTTGCAGAATTATTCGGCGTCCCCGCGCGTTATCGTGTTTTGTTTGGTTTTGCTTTTGCCTCAGCCCCGGTTTTTCTTGGCTTGGCCATGCTGGTAAAAGGTGATCTTTTATCAATTGCCGCCTTTTTGATAGGCATTGGTTTTGTTTTAAGATTTTTAATTAGTAAAGATGATCCATTTCTTTTTGCAGCTGCTGTCGTAGCTTTAAGTATTTCTGATGGAGCAAAGATATCACTCCTTATTTCCGTAGTATTATTTATTACTGTTATTTTTTGGCAGTTCGTATTATCCACGCATGTTTCTATTCGTGCCAGGATAATTAGCTGTTTATTGGCGTTATTTGCTATCCTTATTGATAATAGTAGATATGTCATCAATTTATTTGTTTATCATAATCCATTTAAACATATTGAAGAAACTGAGTTTTCGTTACGAAATATTTTCTCGAATTTAACTCACATAATTAGTAGTACCGTAGATTTATTGCATGCCAAGCTTCCTTTTCCAGATTTTTTTCTAGTAATAAGCCCAGGTTTTTTGTGGTTACTGCCGATTATCGTGGGTTCATTGGTCATGATATTCTTTAACATGTTCAAGGAAAAATCGTTTCAGCCCTTGCGTGTGAACATATTTAAAAAACTGACTACGCGGCAGCAAGTATTTCTCGCCTCGGCGTTTTTTATTGGATTTATCGTATTTTCAGCATCTGGCGAATGGCGTGTTTATTCATATCGATATTATGCCAGCTGGGTTACCTTTTTATTGGTGATATTGACAGTTATTTCCAGCAAGTACTGGCGCAAAATAAATATAACTTTGTTTTTCAGCATCTGGATATTTTTTGCGGTCTGGAATTATTTAACTGCGTTTGTTCCGTATGGTGAGCAGTTAAGTGTTCCCTATTATGCTCTCATACAGAAATCTGGCCAGGAACGAATGATGATTAATATTCCGCACTACGGCGAAGAGATCGGCAAGTTTGCTGATAGTGTTCCTGCTGACGCAAATATCCTGGTTCTAAATGGTTATGGCAAAATTGTCAGCCCATTTTTTGGCACACACTATCGCAATAATATTTATTTAGCAGGTAAACTGGAAGGACCGCATTACGATTTGGATAAGACTTTAGGAATACTGGTTGAAGCAATCAAGAAGCAACCTGATAAATATGCTTATATTGTTTTGAGTGGAGCTTTGGGTAGTGTATATGCATCTGATGCAGCATTAACTGCCACTTTGGCTCGTTACCATTATAATGAAATATTAGTGAACCGGGATATTCCAAAACAACACGTGTATGTGTTCCAGAAAACGAAAGCAATATCTTAGGCTTTTGTATTGATTTTAATACGCATACACTTTACTATGCCCAGTTTTAATCCATATACTGCCAGAGTTGATATTAAGTGGACGCTAAATGACCAAAAATATAAAGACCATAGTCCTTGTTGCGATAAAAGTCATGCTGACTTTTGCGGCATTCTATATCATCAGAAAACGTATCACAGTTAATCCGCTTGATAATTTAAGTCAAAACAGTTTTTATTATTTGTTGCTGGCATTGGCATTTAGTATATCTCTTATTTTCCTACAAGCCTGGCGTTGGATGAATATTGCCAAGATTTTATCTATCAATATTCCATATCGAAAATCAGTAGTAGCAGTCTGGGCAGGCCACTCAATAAATAATTTGCTACCAACCGCGACGGCTGGTGATTTGGTGCGTAGTTATACTTTAAAATACGATCATAATCACAAAAACAAATGGACGTGGATAGGCGCATTTTTTTCGGAAAAATATAGTGCAGCGACGACAGCCTTGCTTATTGCCGCCATTTCTTTAACTACTTCTATTTCAGATAAATTGCCGACCTTATTAATAGCACTGGTTATTTTTCTGGTGACTGCTCTTGTCATTACTCCTTTCGGTGTTACCAGGTTAATTAGCTTGTTAAAGCTTAACAAGATTAAATTAATTAATTATATTTATGAAATTAACACGCAATTTAGCAATTCTTTCCAGCATAAAAATGGCATGCGTGCTTTTATTATTTCTTTTTTAATTAATATCGTGATGTGTTTAGTTTTTTATATCATTACAACCGGGTTGAACGTGCAAATTACGTTTGCACAATGTTTATTTGTTGTTCCCATGTTTACACTGTTAGCGTCATTACCAATTTCGTACGCTGGCTGGGGAATCAGAGAATTATCTTGCGTTGCTCTTCTGCAATATTTTGGTGTATCAATTGAAAATGCTGTATTAGTTTCGGTGTTATACGGATTAGTGCAACTGGCATCTTGCTTGCCGGGCATCGCTTTAATTTATTCATTCTTTTATACGAAGAATAATGCCTAACTCACAGATATGTGGCTAATGGTGAAGTTGAATTTTTTCTGCGTTGATGCTGCTTTTGCAGTAGCGCCATCCACAGTAAAATAATTAAATCCATTACGCAATCTGACATTATCTATGGTTATAGTAGTTCCTGATTTGATGACATAGTGTCGCTGAGGAACGTCATAACCAGTTATTGCTATATCACGAACCGCGTTTTGTGTTAACGAATGACCTGGAGAAGCTGCAATCGATAAGGTCACCATTCTCTCTTTATTAGAATAGATAACTATTTCGGCGTTTTTCTCAACCGGGCGGATTTTTACTGGAAGACCCGCAGCGTTTTTACCATATTCGATAGGATAGACACCTGAACCCATAAAAATATACGTATCAATATTTTTTGGATCTAGCAATTCAAAAGTATCGTTTTTATAAATAACTTTTGCTTCCACTGGGAAATCAGTGATGTCGCTTTGAATGAATTTTGGATTTTGCAAAACCCATAATTCTTTTGGCGTATATGCTTTGCTGCGCAAGTCTATGCAATAACCCACTTCAAAATCTTTATCTGCAAGAGTTTGTGAGTTATGTGTAACCAGGTTCAGATTTTCGTTTCTGATGTAATTTCCTAACCACGCTGATAAAGTGCCATTAGATAAAAATAATGATAATTCACCTGGATGACGACTATTTAATTGATTGGCGAAATCATCAATATCTTTATTGCCAGATATTCCCTGCGCTAACACAAATTTCTTTCTTGCGTCTGCAATAAGGGAATCACGCATATATATGCTGCTAGTCGCAAAGTTAAGTAGAAGTACAATGCCGCAACATATTGTCAGTAAAGAATATGAGTTTTTGTTTGTACCTTTCATTAATGCAACGACAAAAATCGGCATTAAAATGGGCATAAACCATACCTGCATTTTAAAAATACCATAAGGCGCGGATAACATAAAAAAGGCGAAGCTCGAGATAATGGTAATTGCTGCTAACATCAAAACAACAGTGCGAGCGCTTATATTATTTCTATTGTCCTTGGCAAAAATCATTAAGGCATAAGAAAAAGTAATTAGTGTACCTAAGCCCAGAATGCTAAAAACAGTGTTTTCTAGTACAGGGTAATGAACTATCCATAAGAATAATGACAAATATTCAGGATAGTTAAACAACCCAAACAATAAGCCAAGAAATGTAGTGCTATGCATGTACTGAGGGAAGATGATTGTGGAATGACCGGTGGCAACTTTGGTTGATAAGTTGATCCAACTTGTGATGACGCCAAGAGAATGGTGAAGTGCGAATATATTCATCAAAACGTATACGATACCAGTCATGACTATTACCTGAATGGCTGGTATGAGGACGGCACGAAGTTGTTTATGGCATAGGTATAATAAGCAGCAAGCGCCTCCCAAAAACACGGCAAATGCGCTCAGGATGGCATAAAGAACATACAATGTATTAACAACCAGAGCGATACTTAGTATGTTGCTATTTGTTCTTTCAGCATCAATATTATCAAGAAATCGTTTCAATAAAATGCAAAAAAGAATAAATACAGGTATGGCGGAAATTTGTCCGAGCAAATAATAGTTATAACTTTGTACATATGCTCCTGATGCAATACAAACCAGCACTGCAAACAGTAATATTTTTCCCTTTAAGCCAAATAATTCCTGGCACATGACGCTCATGCCAAGAGCAAATATCACGACTAGCGAACTTAACAGTAACGAATTAAATTCAAGCGCATTGATACCAGCATATTTCAAAAAGAACGCGCCTATTAGCGATATGCCAAATCGGCCTTGAGGATTCGCGCTCCAGTCTAGCGGCAAAATATCGGCAGTTCCTGTCTTATAGTCAGACGAATATTGTAAAACGGAGTGAGTGCTCAAAAACCAGGAATCCTGGCTGTTATAAAAGTAATCGAAATTCACGCCACCATAATAATATTTAAAGCCTATGACTATAGCGGGCAGCAATAAAGTCATCATGGGAAGCAACATGGTAATTGTCGCATCATACATTAGCCCATGTTTTATGCCTTGAGATAACGATGAAGAAATAGTTTTTAAACGTAAAAGTACAATACCTAAAAGTAAGATAATCCCCACACATACTGAATCAGCGCCAGATAAGCCAAAATTTGCTGAAATAATGTAGGTTAAGCCAATCAATGCGGCATAACCTATCGTTGGCAATAACAGGAAATCCGTAGGGTTGGTCTTTTTAGTGGTAAAACCCAGGCCTAACAGAGTAAAAAACAGTATCAGTGCTAACAGGCAAAAAATACTTATCATAGCGCTAAAAATGAAACGAGTTTATCGACAATTGCTGTTGCGGAATTACCATCGCCATAAGGAGAATATCCGAGAACCATTTGTTTATAGACGTCTTCCTGTGTCAAAAGTTGTTCGATGGAATCAACGATCAGATTTTCATTGCTGCCAACCAGACGTGCTCCGCCAAGTGCAACCAATTCAGGTCGTTCAGTTTCATCACGCATGACCAATACTGGTTTTTTCAATGCGGGAGCTTCTTCTTGGATTCCGCCAGAATCAGTGACAACCAAATAAGCCTCAGCCATATGACGAACCAAATCTTCGTATGGCAAAGGTTCAATTAGAGAGATATTCGGAATTTGCCCCAACGTAGAGCGAACAATTGTTCTTACGTTTGGATTTGGGTGAACTGGCAAAATGATTTTAACATCAGGATATTTGTTTGCTATCCGCGACAGGGCTTTGCAAATTCTTAGCAGTGGTTCACCAAAATTTTCGCGTCTATGTACGGTTACCAAAATGGTTTTATTGGTTTTTGCTTCGGTCGCGAGCTTTAATTTGTCAGCTGTGTAATGCAGAGCGTCAATAACAGTATTTCCGCTGATAAGAATACCATCGCTTGCTACGCCTTCTTTTAAGAGATTATCAGCAGAAATTTGCGTGGGTGCGAAATGTAAGGAAGCAATTCTACCAACCAAAACGCGATTCATTTCTTCCGGGTAGGGAAAGTTATAATTAAATGTGCGCAGGCCAGCTTCTACATGCGCAAAAGGTATGCGAGCATAAAATGCCGCTAAACCTGCCATTAAAACGGTAGTAGTGTCACCTTGAGCGACGACGCAATCGTATTTTTCACGGGCGAATAATTGGCCGAATTCAGCGACTAATCTGGATGCCAGCGTGTTTAGATTTTGATTCTCTTGCATCACATCGAGATTGGCATCTACTTTGAGATCAAACCAGTTGATGAGTGGATGTAATAACTCACGATGTTGGCCGCTGCATATAACATGAGTTTTGATTAAATCTTGTTTTTTTTGTAAGGCATGTATAATTGGCGCCATCTTGATAACTTCAGGGCGTGTGCCAAATATGCAACAGACATTATGTTGCCTCATACTGCCAAGCCTTTTATTTTCCATTCCAGCAACTTTTTAAGCAATCTAAAAGCATTGCCGGATACATCCATTTTCGATGCAGATCTTTTGTTGTCGTAACTCAATTCTAAAGGTACTTCAACTACCTTCGCGCCAACGGCTTTTAAGCGCAACAGTAATTCCACCATGCAGGAAAATCCACGTTCTTTTAACAATGGTTTGGTGTTGCAATTGAATGCTTTAACAAGAAGATCATGAGTATATAAACGATATCCGCAGGTATAATCTCTGGCGCCTTTCAGCGGATGCACCATTTTATATAACATGGCTGCGCCTATGCTCATTAATACGCGATGAAATGCTACGCCATTAACAAAAGCACCTTTACGATAGCGAGAAGCGATCACAAGATTTGTATTTTGATTTGCTTTTAATGCAGCTATCATTTCTGGGATTTGTGCCGGGTCGTGAGTATCATCACAGTCCATGATGACAAGAAGATCATCTGGTTTGGCGTGATCAACAAAGTAAGCAAGCAATTCATTCATTGCTGTGCCTAATCCTTTATTTACGCCACCGTCGAGATAAGTAATATCAAGGCTATCCATCCATTGATGGACTTCGTTTTTTGTGCCATCGACGCAGCCGTCGTCATAAAGTACGACATGCAAATTTGAGAGTGATGAGTTTTTAAGAAGTTTAACTTTTTCAAAAAGCGGTTGTATGGACTTTTCTTCGTTATATGCTGGTAAACCCAAATACACTTTACCGACTGACATTCCTCAATATCCCATAAATTTTGCAAGAAATTCTTGCAGTAAAGGCGCAATAATAATGGAAATGATTTTCTGGTGCAATAAAAAAACAGACGATTCTAGGGGCTCTATTTTTAACTCACTTTGGCTCTAACAAGTTTGACCGCTGGTCAAAATTTAGCTATTATTTTGGGTTACATTAAACTGCGAACGTTTGCACTCTACTGCTAATTAACTAATTGAAAATATGATGAAAAAACACAAAGTTCTGGTTGACCTTAAAATCGCAATGAATAATGGATACTGCGGTATTTCCAAAGAAAACCGTCTGGTATTCAAAATGCTGTCATCAGCTGAAACGGTAAAAGCGACTGGGATGCTGGTTTCGCAAAATCCTACGTCTGTTTATGCTAGTTATGAAGCGACTCAGGCGCGTGATGAAATTGTTGCCCAGGGCAACCGTTTTTTTCATGAAGCTTTTAATCATGAGCCATTATTAAAATCCAGAATATTGGCTAAATTGAAAGTCGCAAAATTTTTGGCATGGCAAAAACAGCGTTTTAATTTATATCCTCTTGATCCCATGTTTAACGATGTCATCTGGCGTAATGTTTTTGATAAATCTCTGGGACCATCCGATCGAGAATTAATTTTACAAAATGATTTTCACTTTTCTGATCTGACTAATACGCACGTGAGAGCAGGATCGTATTTCAAACGCAACGCACAACTTAATACGACGGGATATGATTTTGCGCTTTTTCTTGAGCCAGCGCCTATCGCGGTTTCACCTGGCACGACAAAGATAGTGCGTTATCACGATGCTATTCCTATTACCGACCCGGATTTTGCCGGCAGTTTATATTCTTATGGCACTATCAATAATCTGAATAGCTGTGCGCAAGACTCATGGTTTGTATGTAATTCAGAACCTACGCGTACGGCATTGTTAGCTCTTAAACCCGAATTAGAAAAAAAATCATTTGTTATTCCTTGCGCGATGTCGAGTAATTATACTCGCGTTACCAATGACGATATATTGAAACAAATTATGCTGACACGGTTGTCTACTCAACTTGTGTCCGCAGAACAATTAAAATCAGTGCGCGAACAAATTAGCACATCGACCAGCTGTGATTACATTCTGAATATCGCTGCGTTTGATCCCAAGAAAAATCATGTTAATTTGATCAAAGCCTGGGAAAAATTTAATTACCAGCATGGAAATAAAATCAAACTGTTGATTTGTGCGAACAGTGGTCGCTTTGCTCAAGAAGCAGAAGACATGATGCGCCCACATATTTTGCAAGGTAATATTATTCATCTTGATAATATCTCCACAGAAGAAATTCCTTATTTATTTTCGCATGCGCAAGCGTTTGTATTTCCTTCTTATACCGAAGGTTTTGGTTTGCCTCCGCTGGAAGCGATGCAATGTGAATGTCCAGTGATTGTTTCTGATATTCCTGCGCATCGTTGGGTGATGGGCGATGCGGCCTTATATTGTGACCCATATAATTCTGATTCAATTTATCAGGCGATGGCGCAGTTATGTATCGCAGCAGATTCCAATGAACGCAAACAAACATTAGTGCGAAATGGCACTCAGCAAGTTAAAAAATATTCAGCAGATAAGCTGGCTTTTGATTGGGAAAATATCTTTGATTTATGCAACCGCAAGTGAAACCTCATTAATGGACACACAAAAATACATTCAAACCCAACTTGCCAAGCGTATTCTCATACTCGATGGTGGTATGGGAACTATGATTCAGGGTTATCATCTGACGGAAGCCGATTATCGTGGCGAGCGTTTTCGTGATTTTCCACATGATGTAAAAGGTAATAACGATTTACTTTCCATCACGCAACCACACATTATTGCTGAAATTCATGATGCTTATCTTGCAGCTGGTGCAGATTTCATTGAAACCAATAGTTTTAACTCTACCTCGGTTGCGTTAGCTGATTATCATATGTCGGATTTAGCGTATGAATTCAATCGCGCTTCCGCTTCGCTCGCGCGCGCGTGCGCTGACAAATTTAGTAAAGAAACGCCGGATAAACCACGTTTTGTCATCGGGATTCTTGGGCCGACAAATCGCACAGCTTCTATTTCACCTGATGTAAATGATCCTGGTTATCGAAATATTAGTTTCGATGCATTGGTTATGGCATATATTGAAGCGGTGCGCGGGTTGATTGATGGCGGTTCTGATATCCTGATGATAGAAACTGTATTCGACACGCTGAATTGTAAAGCCGCGATATTTGCGCTGGAAAAATATTTCGCGGAAAACAATATACGTTTGCCAGTGATGATTTCTGGAACGATTACCGATGCCAGCGGTAGAACATTGTCTGGTCAAACCACACGTGCGTTTTGGCATTCTGTGCGTCATGCGAAACCATTTGCTATTGGCTTAAATTGCGCTTTAGGTCCTGAGGCGCTGCGTCCTTATATGCAGGAATTATCAAAGATCGCTGATACTTATGTCAGCATTCATCCTAACGCTGGTTTACCAAATGAGTTTGGTGGTTACGATGAAACACCAGAACAAATGGCGGCTGTTATTCAAGAATTCGCGCGCGAAGGTTTTCTGAATATAGTCGGTGGTTGTTGCGGTACTACGCCAGCGCATATCAAAGCCATGAGCTGAAGCAGTCACCCAGATTTCTCCCCGTGTGGTTCCTGACATTGCCAAAGCTTGTCGTTTAAGTGGTTTAGAGCCGCTGACGATTGATGATAATTCATTATTTGTGAATGTCGGTGAGCGCACCAATGTGACTGGTTCTATACGTTTCGCCGAATTGATACGCAGTGAAAATTATGCCACCGCGCTGGAAGTGGCGCGCGATCAAGTAATTAATGGCGCACAAATTATCGATGTAAACATGGATGAAGGCATGTTGGATGCCGAAGCAGGCGATGGTGAAGTTTTTACATCTTATTGCTGCGGAACCAGATATCGCTCGCGTACCTGTTATGATTGATTCTTCCAAATGGTCAGTGCTGGAGGCGGGATTAAAGTGTATTCAAGGCAAAGGCATTGTTAATTCCATCAGTTTGAAAGATGGCGAGCAGGCATTTTTAGAAAAAGCACGTTTGGCCATGCGTTATGGTGCCGCTATTATTGTGATGGCATTTGATGAAACAGGGCAGGCCGACACCGAAGACCGCAAAGTTGAAATTTGTACCCGTGCATATAATCTGTTAGTGAATACTGCTGGATTTCCGCCAGAAGATATTATTTTTGATCCAAATATTTTTGCGATTGCAACTGGCATAGAAGAGCATAACGCTTATGGCCTGGCTTTCATTAATGCGACTGCGACGTATCAAGCAAACGCTGCCACACGCGTTGATCAGTGGTGGCGTTAGCAATGTATCATTTTCATTCCGCGGCAATAACCCATTACGTGAAGCTATTCATGCCGCTTTTCTTTATCATGCAATTCATGCCGGCATGGACATGGGTATTGTTAATGCGGGCAATTTGGCGATTTATGCAGATATTCCAGGAGATTTACTGAGTATTAATTGAAGATGTGTTTTTCAATCGTCATCCTGCTGCTACAGAACAATTGATGGACGCAGCATTACTGTGAAGGGCCAGGATAAGTCGCGTAGCGAAGATTTAAGTTGGCGCGAGCAAGATGTGTGTGCGCAGATTATCGTACGCCTGGTAAAAGGAATTAACGCTTATCTAATTGAAGATATTGAAGAAGCGCGCTTACAGCTAGGACATCCACTGAAAGTGATAGAAGGGCCGTTGATGGATGGCATGAATGTGGTCGGTGATTTGTTTGGCGCTGGTAAAATGTTTTTACCGCAAGTGGTTAAGAGTGCGCGCGTGATGAAACAGGCAGTTGGCTATCTGACGCCATTTCTGGAAGCGGAACAAAGTACAATACAAATCAAAGGCAAAATTTTACTGGCAACAGTAAAAGGCGATGTGCATGACATTGGTAAAAATATCGTCGGTGTGGTGTTGCGTTGCAATAATTATGAAGTCATTGATTTAGGTGTGATGGTTTCTTGCGAAAAAATTCTGGAAACGGCGCGTCGAGAAAATGTGGATATCATAGGCTTAAGTGGATTGATTACGCCATCACTCGAAGAAATGACACATGTTGCGCGCGAAATGCAGCGTTTGCAATTTCAGTTGCCCTTGTTAATTGGTGGTGCAACGACATCAAGAGCACATACCGCAATCAAAATTGAACCCGATTATGAAAATGGTCCCACTTTGCATGTCGTGGATGCATCGACGAGCGGTAGGCGTAGTCAGTCAGCTTTTAAATGAATATTCAGCGCGAAAATTTAGTAAGCAACGTTAAATCAGAATATGCAAAACTGCGCTTGCGACATCAAAATAAAAGATCTGAAAATGAAATGATTCCTCTCGCGGCTGCGCGCGCGAATAAACATCCCACACTGATGGAATGGTTATATGCCACCTAAACCCGCATTTAGTGGCTTGAAAAGTTTTTATCATTATCCACTGGAAAAACTGGTTGATTATATTGATTGGACGCCATTTTTTCAGACGTGGGAACTAGCGGGAAGATATCCTGATATTCTTCGATGATCCTGTTGTTGGTGAAACCGCTACGCAATTATATGCGGATGCGAAAGCTATGTTGGAAAAAATTACGACGGAAAACTGGTTGTCGGCGAATGCGGTCATTGGCTTTTTCCCAGCGAATAGTCAAGGTGATGATATTGAAATTTACACTGATGACAAACGGCAAGAAGTATTGACGGAATTCCGTATGCTGCGCCAACAAACAAATAAACCGCAAGGCAAATATAATTTGTGTCTATCTGATTTCGTTGCGCCCGTGACGGCTGGATTGTCTGATTATCTTGGTTGTTTCGCGGTGACGACGGGCATTGGTCTTGAAGAAAAAGTAAAAGAATTTGAAGCACATCATGATGATTACAACAGTATATTGTTGAAGGCACTGGCTGATCGTCTGGCCGAAGCATTTGCTGAATATATGCATGAGCGTGTACGCAAGGAATTCTGGGGTTATGCGCGTATGGAAAATTTATCGAATGGTGAGTTGATAGCGGAGCAATATCAGGGTATACGTCCCGCGCCAGGTTATCCCGCTTGTCCAGATCACACTGAAAAAGAATTATTGTTTGCATTATTGCAGGCGCCGCAAAATGCTGACATTACAGCTGACGGAAAATTTCGCTATGTTGCCAGCTGCGTCTGTTAGCGGATTTTATTTTTCACACCCGGAATCTCGTTATTTCGGTATAGGGAAGATAGGAATGGACCAGGTGATTGATTATGCCGATAGAAAAGAAATGAGTGTAGAATTGATGAAACGTTGGCTTGCACCAAACATTCATGAAACGGAGAGGGACAGTGAAAAAAATTGATATCAGTTTTGAATTTTTTCCGCCAAAAACGGCACAATCACAAGAAAATCTTGCGAATGAGATAAGCAAGCTGTCTGCTGTTAATCCAACATTTTTTTCTATTACTTATGGCGCTGGTGGTTCTACGCGCGATGGTACGTTGCGAACAATGGAATTGCTCAAGAAGCACACTACTAATATCCCAGTTGCGCCGCATTTATCATGCGTAGGCTCAAACCGTGATGAATTGATAGATGTACTGCATTTGTATAAATCCGCGGGGGTTAAACGTATTGTTGCATTGCGTGGTGATTTGCCGTCAGGTATGGGTCAATCAGGTGATTTGCGTTATGCCAGTGAGTTGGTGGCATTAATACGCGAAATCACGGGCGATTATTTTCATATAGAAGTGGCAGCATATCCGGAAATACATCCACAGGCGAAATGCGCGCAATCTGACATTAAAAATCTGAAAAGAAAAATAGAAGCGGGTGCAAATAGCGCGATCACGCAATATTTTTACAATCCTGATGCTTATTTTTATTTTCTCGATGCCTGTCACCGTGAGGGTATTGATGTGCCAATCATACCAGGCGTTATGCCAGTGCATTCATTTTCGCGCTTGCTGCGATTTTCAGAAGTTTGTGGTGCGGAAGTGCCGCAATGGATGCGTAAACGATTTGAATCTTACGGTGATGATGTTGAGTCGATAAGAGCATTTGGCATCGAATTTTTATATGACTTATGCGAGCGTCTGCTGAAGGGAGGCGCGCCAGGGCTGCATTTTTATACTCTTAATCATGCTGAACCGGTTTGTACTATCGTTCGAAAATTAATGCCAGCACGTGTACGTAGCGATATTCACGATAAACAATTGTCAATGGAGAAGGCGTAAACGCAGCCATGAAAATACAAAGCCACGCGCAATGGATACCGGGTGTTTACTTCATGCAAGGATTACCTTTTGCATTGGTCGCGTTGGTATCGCCAGTGTTATATAAGGAATTTGGGCTCGATAACGCTAAAATCGCATTATTTACCAGTTTGTTCGCGCTTCCCTGGGTCTTTAAATTTATGCTGGCGCCCGCGCTTGAACGTATGACTAGCAGGCGCAACCTGACGTTATACGCGCAAGTAATTATTGCGGCGTTGATCCTTGTATTAGCGCTTGTCATTTATATCACCCAAAATATTTATGTTAGCAGTGTGGCTTTTTTGCTGATTGCATTGTTTGGCGCTATTCATGATGTTGCTTCAGATGGTTTGTATTTAATTACGCTAGACTTGCATGCGCAATCGAAAATGATTGGTGTGCGTACAGTGTTCTACCAGTTAGGTTGCCTGCTTGGTCAAAGTGGCGTGGTTTATTTCGCCGGAATGTTGTCCTGGTATGTTTTAAGCGCAACAGTTTGGCCCATAACATTTTGTGTACTTGCCGGTTTGATTTTTCTAATTGCTTTCTGCAATTATAAGTTGATTCCAGCGACGGAAAAAATTCCTGGTTGGACGAATTTGTTCATCTCATACAAGCGAGTTGTCATCGAAGCTTGCCAGATCAAGCATCTCACGGCCGTGATTATCTTTCTTTTATTGTATAATTTACCAGAGGCACAATTACTTAAAATTATGCCACTATTTATGCTTGATCAAGAGCACGCAGGTGGTCTGGGTTTCAGTATGGATGAGGTTGGCATTGTATCTGCTGTCAGTGTTGTCAGCATGTTGGTGGGCGTGACTTTGTCAGGCTATTTTTTAAATCGCTTCAAACTGAAAAAATGTTTAGTTCCATTTACTATCGCTACTGCGCTAGCCAACCTGAGTTATTTATTGCTTCTACATTGGCTGCGCGGAGTGTGGGGCGCGAGTTTATGTATTGCTATTGGGCAATTCTTTTATGGATTAAGCAATGGCGCTTATATGCTTTATCTGATCACGCTTTTCTCCAAAGGTAAATATTCCATGTCTTTGTATGCCTTGGGCACAGCTATCATGCTATTTGGTGTTGTGCTATCTGGCGCCGTTTGTGGTTACATGCAAATTGTGTTGGGATATCCAGGATTTTTCCTGTGGATTGTATCAGCTGGGTTGTGTCTGGTATTTCTCGCTAAATACAATGCCAAGAGGATATTGTGAAAAACAGACAGCTTTATGATTTAGAAATGCAATTTGCCAGTTAATGTATTATTATTTGCCAACACATAAAATAAACGAGGAATGCTGTGGTGAGACGATTTTTCAGCACATTATCTATTATTTTTACCTGTTTACCCGGAATTTCCAGCGCTGGTCTCATTGGCTATTGGCAGAATTTCGATAATCCCGCGCAAACACCTGTGCGTTTGACTGATATCCCGCCAGCATATTCGATTGTCACTATCGCATTTGCTGATCTGGCAGCAGATGGTTCAGCCAGTTTTACTTTGCAGGGCCCACCTTATACAACCATGTCTGATGGTGAAAACACTTTTAAGAAAGATATACAAACATTACGGGCAAAAGGTGTCAAAGTATTGCTTTCGCTCGGTGGCCAGAATGGTTTTTATCAGATTAATACTGCAGACCAGGAACAAAAATTCGCGTCTTCACTAGAAAATATTATTAGCACTTATGGTTTCGATGGCCTGGATTATGATTTAGAAAACGGCCTTTCAGCTGCAAATGCTTCGTTCCTTGTGAATGCTACGCAAAACATCAAGCAGGATTTCCAGGCACAAGGCAAATCGCTTTATTTTACCGCTGCGCCAGAAACCATGGATGTGTATTGGATGGAGTCACCCAATGGAAAATATGATGCGCTGATCAAAGCTGGTTTGTTAGATCTAGTGCAAGTGCAGTTATACAATTCAGGTTGCATGCCAGATGATGAATCAAATAGTCCATGTTTTGCGGAAGGTAACGAAGATTTTATTGTCTCGCAAGCTGATAGCACCATCCAAACCTGGATGAAACAAGGCGTGTCTGATGCTGCGGCAAAATATGTTATAGGATTACCAGCTAGCGCAAATGCTGCTGGTGGCGGTTATGTCGATCCTGCGGTAGCAAAAAAAGCTATGACTTGTTTGCAAACACAAACCCAATGCGGTTCTTATCAGCCTATGCAAGCTTATCCAGAATTAACGAATGTCATGACCTGGAGTATTAACTGGGATGCTAAAAATGGTTATGCGTTTGCAAAGGTGATGGCGAATTAAGCGGGACTATGAAGATGAAAAAACATATTGTAATTGCAGTAATGACTTCTTTGCTTGCTGCCAAGACATTCGCTTATGACAATAACCAAAGTGCGTTGACATATAGCAATACCGATTTCAATCAAACTCAGCCTGGCTGGGCGGATACTTTAACGATTTATAATCACACTGCTAATCCTGTCGTTATCACTCAATTACAGTTTGATACCAACTACAGTACATTAGATACCAGCGAATTAGATGGGAGCATTCTGCATCCACAGCAAACAGTCGTTCCCGAAAAAATCAGTGATTATGATTACCGTTATACTATCAGTACTGAATCACCTTATAGCAAAGGCACGTATACTACTATTCCAGCCAATGGTTCAGTAACGTTGACACAAATACCAATCGCACATGATCAAACATCTATAAACGGTGTCCCTGTTTATTATCGTTTGCCGTATAACGTTAAAGTTGTTTTACAAGATGGTACGCAAGTTGCATTGGCTTTGAATGGGCAATGTCAGGGTGCTGCGTGTAATGATCCTGCTGCGGGCAAGATTATCAGTGCATACTATACAGATTGGGCTAATTACCATTATTCGCAGAATCCGCAAAATATGTTAATGCCGAATCAAATTCCCATTAACGATATGAATACTGTTTTTTATGCTATCGGTAAAATTGATAGCGCGACGGCAGCGATTAGTTTTGTCGACATTAATCACGATCAAAATTATTTGCCTGCTTTTGACACGTTGAAACAGCAATATCCCTATTTGAATCTCATTTATTCATTTGGTGGTTGGGGCGATGCTAATTCAAATAGCTATCCATCGCATGATCTTGCCGCGATCTTTGATCAGCAAAATCCAGTATTGCTGCAGCAGTTAGCCGACAATATGATAAATACCATGCTGACATTAGGTTTTAATGGCATTGATATAGACTATGAATGGAATGCGGTACAACCAGGCACAACTGATTCAATGACATTGACGACGGCGCGCGCGACAGGATACCAGCAATTATTGCAGGATATTCGTAATAACTTAGATAAAATCCAGCCTGCCAATGATCAACATTATTATAAGCTTACTTCGGCGGTATTTTCTGGCCCAGATAAAGTGACTGAGTTTGTTAACAATGGTGGTGATTGGAGTAAGGTCGCGACAGCGGTCGATTTTATTTCGATTATGGCTTATGACATGCATGGGCAATTCGATGTAAGCCAGAATCAGCCAGATAATATCACCGATTTCCAATCCGGCATGCATGACGGCCATCAATATCAAAGCGATAATCTTAATCATTATGATGTTGTTGATGCGGTGACTGCGTATGAACAACATGGTGTACCGAGTGCTAAAATTGTCGTCGGTATTCCAGCGTATACACGCATTGAAAAATCCAGCGTAGCAGTGACAAATACTAATGAAGGCTTGTTTTTATCTTTGGCAAACAACCAGCCAGGTGGCGAATCAAATTCTGGCGGAACTACGGATTACAAATGTATTTTGAATAATAATTATTGCTGGGGTGGTTTCACATTTAATCGCACTTCACTAGTTGCTGTGCCAGCTAATTTGTCTGGCCAGGGACCAGGTTCTGCCGACGAGACTCCATGGGCTTATGATACCAATCAAAACTGGTTTATGAGTTTTGACAACAGTGTTTCAGCTACTTATAAGGCACAATGGGCGCGCACAAATAATCTACATGGTGTGATGGTGTGGGAAATTGATGGCGATATCCCCGTTACAGATACGAATTATGCGCGTGACAGTATTATGCACAACACATGGCAAGTATTTGTAAAGCACGCTTAATCACGTTTAAAATGACTTTTTGACTTTATGTTAAGGCTGAATAAATATGCTGCAATTACATACTGAATATCTGCCTTCCGAGGAAGATAGCAAAGTCGTTAGAAATGGCATTGTCAGCTTCAACATGAAAAAACTAAATGCCGATAATAAATCTTTTTCCATTTTTCTCAAGGATGAAGAAGGTAGAGTCCAGGGTGGTATCATGACCTGGCTGGATAATGAATCTCTTTATATCGATATTTTATGGATAGACGAAAAATGGCGCGGCAAGGATTATGGCACGCAATTAATGCAAGCCGCTGAAGCAGAAGCGCGCAAACAAGGTTGTATTTACAGCACAGTCGATACATTTGATTTTCAAGCCGAACCATTTTATCTAAAAAATGGTTATGAGCGCATGGGTGAAATCAAGAATTACATCAGAAGCCATTCGAGAATTTTTATGCGTAAAAAAATTGTTTCATGATGGATAACATTCTTTATCAAATACCGGGCTATACTGGCTGGAAAGATAGCAATTTACGCTATCTTGGCTGCAATGCGAATTTTGCTCAAGCTATGCAATTGTCTCATGTCGATAAAATTATTGACCTCAGCGATGCTGATTTACCAGGCACAGAAGTTGATTATTATTTCCATAAAAATAATGATGAATTAGTATTGGCAGGACAAACAGTTAAAGCTTTGCATAAATCGGATAGTTCGCTGTTTTCTTTGGTTAAACAACCACTTTTAGATGCTGATAAAAATGTATGTGGCGTTATTTTTCATTGTCAGGAAGTGATGGCAAATGATTTTCTCACTCATATCTATCACACCGATAAAAAATATAAACCGCAGGCGGTGAATTATAGAATTGGTAGTAGCAATACACGCAATCTGTCAGAGCGGGAAATGGAATGTTTGTTTTATCTTTTGCGTGGCATGAGTGCGCGTGCGATTGCGGAATGTCTGCAGTTATCAAAGCGCACGGTTGAAACATACATTGAAAATATTAAAAATAAATTTGGTTGCGATACTAAAGCGATATTATTGGTACAGGCGGTGACGGAAGGGTATATGGATATTATTCCGGAGCAGTTCTGAAAGACATAAATTAATTTTTAGTTTATTGCTGACAAAACCCATAAACCGTTCGCGGAATTTTTCTGGCGCGAAATGATCGGCATTTTCCACGCAATTAGCAACTGTGAATTTATCACTGATTGCGTTCAAATTCGCTCATAGCTGCGCAGATAGCTTCAGTCGTTTGCGCAGGGAAAAACACTCCCGTTGGTTTGTCTGCATCAATACCGCGTACGGTTTCCAGGGAACCACCTTTGCCAAACGCGATGACTGGTGTGCCGCAAGCCTGTGCTTCCACTGGCAGTAAACCAAAATCTTCTTCCGAGGCAAATACAAACGCGCGTGCGCGCTGTAAATGACTGACCAGGGTATCATCGGATTGATAACCCAGAATTTGCGTGTTCGGGCTGGTTTTAGAGCGGATTTTTTCCATTTCCGGGCCATCGCCAATGACGACCAACTTCTTGTCGGGCATAGAGCGAAAGCTTTCGACAATTAAATCTATGCGTTTATACGGTACTAATCTGGACGCGGTCAGATAGAAATCCTCCTTGGCTGCGCCTGGAGTAAATTGTGCTGTATCGACCGGCGGATAAATGACTTCTGCGTCGCGTCTATACGTTTTCTGTATGCGCTGGGCGATGAAATGGGAATTGGCGGCGAAATGGTCTACACCATTGGCGGCGCGTAAATCCCAGATGCGCAGTTTATGTAGCAGATAGCGCGCCAGATAGCCGTGCAACTTCTTATCCAGCCCAGATTCACGCAAATATTGATGCTGCAAGTCCCAGGCGTAGCGCATGGGCGAGTGTACATAGCTGATATGCACTTGATCCGGACCGGTAATAACGCCTTTGGCCACGGCATGCGAGCTGGAAATAATCAGGTCATAGCTGGAAAGGTCTAGCTGTTCTATGGCTAGCGGCATCAGCGGCAAATACGTCCGATAATATTTTTTGGCGAACGGAAGTTTTTGAATAAATGTGGTTTTTACCGTTTTATTGGCTAAAAATGCTCTGGCTTCAGGGGCAATGAAATCAACCACGGCGAATAAATCAGCGTCGGGATAACATTGCAGGAGTTCCGTTAGTACTTTTTCTGCTCCGCCAATAGTGACTAACCAGTCGCAAATGATAGCTTTTTTCATGGATAAGTTGTGTCTATTCAAATAAAATACAATGCCTTACTATATCAAATTTGCACATATGCTGCCTAAAGGTTTGTTGAGAGAGTATTCGAGAGCGATATCCATCGTCATTCGTGGTATGGATATGTTCATGGTATTTATTGCCGGCACGGCAGCTTATTATCTCCGATTTGGCGTATTCGATATGCCGACCGACTATCTCTCAGCGGTTCTTATCGGCGTATTGCTAACGACCCCGGTTTTCAGTTCAGTTGAAATCTATCATTCAATGCGTGGCCAGAGTTTTATCCGCCATGTTTTCAATTTGATTCAGGCACTATGCACGCTGGGCTTTTTACTCGCTGGCTTGTCGTTCTTCACCAAATCGGGCGATGAATTTTCCCGTACCTGGTTTCTGCATCTGGATGAGTCTGGCGTTAGCTATTGATTGTGTTGTTTCGTTGTACAGTGCTGTTATTCCTGCGTTTTATGCGTTCCCGCGGCTTGAATGAACGCCGGGTTGTGATCATGGGAGCAGGCGATCTGGGTATTAAACTGGCTGAAACTGTGCAACAAGCGTTATGGACAGGTTTTCGTATTGCCGGCTTTATGGATGACCATGCGGCAAACAAACATGCCGATATTCACGGCATACCAGTGCTGCAGACACCTGAAGATATGGGTGTATACATGAAGACCCATGCAATTGATGAAGTCTGGCTGGCGTTGCCCTTACGTGCGGAAGCGCGCATGAAAGAAATCCTGCATGATTTGCGTCATCATACTATCAGTACCCGTTTTGTACTGGATATTTTTGGTCTGGATCTATTGAATCACTCCCTCACCGAACTGGCGGGTTTTCCAGTACTAAACATTTGTTCATCGCCAATGATGGGCGTTAATCGCTTAGTCAAAGCAGTAGAAGACCGTATTGTTGCTGCCGCCATTCTTTTGTTAATCAGTCCGTTGTTGCTGGTACTTGCGATCGCGGTTAAATGTAGTTCCCCTGGCCCGATTTTTTATCGACAAAAACGAGTAGGTTGGAATGGCGTTGAATTTGAAATGCTGAAATTCCGTAGCATGCCGGTGAATGCTGAAGCAAGCACGGGCCCAGTGTGGGCAACGTCGGAAGATAAGCGTGCTACCTGGCTAGGCAGTTTTTTACGTCGCACCAGTCTCGATGAGCTGCCACAATTTATTAATGTGTTGAAAGGTGAAATGTCTATCGTCGGCCCGCGTCCTGAACGCAAAGTTTTTGTCGACGAATTCAAAGAAAAAATTCCCCGTTATATGCAAAAGCACTTGGTCAAAGCGGGAATTACTGGTTGGGCACAAGTTAATGGCTGGCGTGGCAATACTAGTCTGGAAAAACGCATAGAATATGATTTATATTATATCGAACACTGGTCGCTCGCTTTTGACCTGAAAATAATTTTCCTCACGATCTTCAAAGGATTTGTAAATCGTAATGCATACTAAAACTATTCTCGTTGTTGGTGGTGCTGGGTACATTGGCTCTCACATGGCTCTGTGTTTACGTCGTGCGGGTTATCAACCTATCGTGCTTGATAATTTAAGCACGGGTCACCGTGAAGCGGTGTTAGATTCTGAATTGCTAGTAGGTGATATTGCAGATACGGATTTTGTATCAGATTTATTTGCCAAATATCAGTTTGCCGCGGTCATGCATTTCGCTTCGTTTATAGAAGTGGCTGAGTCGATTCGACTGCCTATCAAGTATTATCAGAATAATGTCACGGCAACGTTGAATCTGCTAGCTGTCATGCTGGCGCATAATGTCAAAAATTTTATTTTCTCCTCCACGGCAGCCGTTTATGGTGAGCCGAAATCGCGTTTGATTAATGAAACGCATCCACTTGCGCCTATCAATCCTTACGGTCGCACAAAATGGATGGTGGAAGAAATGCTTAAGGATTTCGCCCGTAGCGATGATTTAAGTTATTCGATATTGCGTTACTTCAATGCCGCTGGAGCTGATCCAGAAGGCCGTATTGGCGAATGCCACGAACCAGAGTCACACTTGATACCGAACGTGTTGAAAGTAGCTGCTGGCAAGCGTAAAGAAATCATTATCAATGGTGACCGCTATCCGACGTTGGATGGCACTTGCGTGCGTGATTATGTTCACGTAGTCGATATCTGTAATGCGCATTTGATGGCGTTACAAGCCATGCTGAAAGGCAGAAAAAACCTGATATGTAATCTCGGCACTGGTAAGGGACATTCTGTCATGCAAGTCGTACAAGCCGTACGCAAGATTACAGGTCATGCTGTTCCAGCAACAATAGGTCCATCACGTCCTGGTGATGCCGCGTTTCTGGTTGCGGATTCAGCATACGCACAGCAAGAGTTGCAGTGGAAGGCGAAGTATTCGGATCTGGAGACGATTATTACGCATGCGTGGCAATTCATGCGGAAAAAAATTCCTGGTGCGAATGATTTGGTCGCTTAACTGACTGAAAAGCATAATATTATTCTTTCGTGATTTTTTGATCAAATTATTGTCTATACTAATATTATGACAATATAAATATCAAAGAACAGGATGATTTATGACACCTAGAAATCAAAATCAGCCAAAATGCTTAGTCGTAGGTTGCGGTAAGGAATGTTGTAAATCCAGATTTCTCGATTTTATCAATACTAATCCCCACAAGTTACACAGTGGGAATAGTTTTTATATGATTGACGTTAATAAAGACTTGCAGCCTGATGAAGTAGTCAATTTCTTCGATCTTAGTACCGAACGAAAATTTCAAGCTATCTTCACGGAATATTGCTCGTCATTTAAAGCGAATCCCTACGATCTAGCTGCATTTATCTCGAAATGTAAGGTTCTTTTAGAAGAGGATGGTGTGCTAATAATTAGGGGCGCCATTCCAGATAAACATGAACGTGAAGAATTTGCTAAAAAAGGTTTAAATTTTATATACGATAACAATGATAACTGGGCTATCTACTATAAAAACGACCAAAAGAAATTTGATCTTGGTAAATACTCTCCTGAGGTTCAAAGACTGCTACAAGAAAGCGGATATCGAGCCAAACTTGAGACTAAACCATCTCCGCAGAATCTCAAATAATTCCCCTCTTTAATCCTTAATTTTTCTTTAATGTTTGCGTGTTAAAACTACAACAATGTTTTAATTTTACGGACGAGCGCAAAGGTTGCGCGCAAAATATCCTTTATCCAATCAAAAGGAATAATTGTATGCTAGGAAACAGGCCTGCTTCAAATAATCTAGGGAAAATAACATCTCTAAATACCGAAATTGCTAGAATAAAAAAAAATAAATGGGAATTAGAAGAAAAAATTATAAAACTGGAAGAAAAACTTAGCGCGCTTGAAAAAAAATGTCCGAAAAAATATGTAAGGGATGAAAGTAAAAAGCAACTGGATTTCACTGATGTCAAAATCCCTGAACTGGATGCACGAATCAAATTCCTAACCAAGAATCTCCCTAAAACAGATCCAGAATTAAGTGAAATTAAAAATACCTTAAACACTTATAAGACCGAATACGAAAAAACCTTAGCGGATCTTGGCCCTGCCTGCGCACGACTGGATTTGCTTAACAAAGCGATGCGTGAAGGGCGACTACAACTTCATTCAATACGAGACGAAGTCAAAGTCATCAATGATAGAAAAGCGATGATTAATCAGATCCTGGAATTTGACGGTATTTTGTCTTTGCCGATACTGATTATGATTTTGCAGGAAATTAAACAGTTTAACGAAGCAGATATATTTGAATCTTTATTGCAGGCGACAGGTAAGGATTTAAGAAAAGAAACAAAAGAAACTAACTTTGAAGTTATTTGCGCTAATTATTTGAAAGTTGATATCAAGGGCGCATTCGAAGCATTCACCAAGAATGCAGATACAAAAAATGTCGATGAAAATGCTGTTAAATCGCAAATGCAAAAATTGATTACCGATATTTGGGCCGCGTTGCAAAAGAATCTGCGCCTTAATTCCAAAATTCTGAGCGATAAGGCATTCAATGATTTTTGTGGTTTTCTGCGTACAGAAATTTATTTGACTTGTGTATTGGAAACCTATCGGTTTACCGACGATGTGCAAATGAATGTGGGTGTGAAGCAAAAGAAATTCGCGCTGTGGATGAATTTACGCGAAGTGTTAAATCCCTATGTGGCGATTAACCAGGCAGCGAAACAAGTGCAAATAACACCAAAAACAGAAGCCTTGTTCCGCGAAGCAGCAATTTGGCTGAAAGGTTTATATCAGCGTAGTTATAGTCAAGTCCCCCAATTTTTGAAAGATGCTGATGGCAAAGTGACTGAAATTGGATTTTCTTACATAGGCGATCAGGAAGAACGCGATTTATATAAATGGAAGCCGCCATTAACGAAAATCAGAATGGCAGATAATCATAAGTATCATGGCGACGTGCTGTTAGCAAAATTACCGCAGGAACAGGCGCAATTACAGGCAGAAGCAAAAGAAGCTGCGACTAACCAGACACAGATAGAGCCAATCGAACCTTTAAGCAATCTATTACCTGGTTTACGGATAAAAAAACCCGACGATAAGAGACCGGATGAGAGACCACGGTTACCGTCTGAGCCAGCGTCATTACTGCATCCGCCACAGGAAGGATTCCAACCTGTTTTGATTGTGAAAGATCAAGATCATTACCAAATGACGATAAGCTTGCATAAAGATGAACAGGAAAAATTGCATCGTCTATCGGTGAAAGTTGGTAAAGTCATGCGCTGCGGTGTGGTAGCGGCTGAAAGTGAGTTAGGCAAGGAATTAATGTTGTATCAAAGTTTTTCGCCAGAAGAAAAAATAAATAAGCTGCGGGATTGTATTTGTAAATATCAATTGACCAGTAATCAGAGTTCGTCTCTTAAATTTATTCGCGTGACTGTCAATGATACATTCCAGGGTTATGCGGATAGTTCGCGTTATTGGTTCTTTTCGCGCGCTAATGCTGAAGACGCACGCAATGTGATAATGAAAATTAATGGCGCTGCTAATCCACGCGAACAGCTGGATGCTTTGTTCTCATTGAGAAAAATCTTGATGAATAACAATAGCGCCAGTTTGCGTAGAATTTTGGATAAAATATTATTGGATACTTATAATATTCTTTCTAGCGGTCAGGAAGGTCCAGAGCAAGCCAGCAAGCCTGTCAGTAAAGAACAAAATGGCGCAGCTAATGTTCTACCTGTCCAGATAAATGAAAAACATGATCATTTGCAAATGATTGTCACGCTGCACAAGGATGAAGTTGAAAAGCTTAATAAACTTGAAGTGGCTGTCGGCAAAATCATGGAACATGGCGTTGTTGTCAATGAACTACAAATGAGTAAGGAATTGATGGAATGTCAAAGCGGTTCACCTGAAGAAAAAATAGTGAAACTAAAAGACTGTATCAATAAATTTATGCTTAATACATATCAGTCGTCTTCACTCAAATTCTTGAAAGGTGAAATCAATTACTCATTTAAACCGTATATCGAAGGTTCGGTCATGAAGGTATTTTCCCATTATCATAGCGAAGATGCGAAAAGAGCCATTGATGAGATTGTAACGACAGATGATGCAAGAGTGCATTTAAAGAAATTATTTGCGCTGCGCAAAAAACTGAAAAAAGATAATAGTCAAAATTTATTGAAGATTATAGATACATTATTATTGAAAGCATATGACGTATTAATTAGTGGCGCTAAGCCTGAAATTGCCTCAAGGCCGAACAACCAGCCTATGTAAGTTAAACTTAGAGGGGAGAATTGAAGTTCTTCCCTCTAAAACATCCCATCGTATTACCGATTAAATCACCGTATGAGTTGCTCCAAAGCGCACTTGCTGATATATATGCACGGCGTGGATAGTGAATAAAATAATAGGATAAAGCCATGCATCGCACGCACATAAATAGAAATATACGCACTTATAATCAGCAAGCTATCGAAGCCTGGAAACAGGAATTAGCAAATATTCCTCTCGAAATCGCACAAAATGAAAAAGTTATACGTGAAAACCAATCGCAGTTGGATATTTATCAGCCGCAACTAGAGCAATTGCGCATAGTTAAAATTACACCGTTGGAAAGACAAATGCTTTGCCTACAGGCAAAAATCAATGTTCTTACCTTTCCAGCTGTGCTGGATGACTTGCGAGAAAAAGTCGTTCCTTATGACAGTCGTCTTGCTATGATCAAGCATGAATTACATGATGTGATGGCAACCATTGCTGCTTGCAATAATGAAATTTCTCAATTTGAAACAATGATAAAAATCATTGAAGCCAAAGAAGAACAGAAAAAACTAATATCAGAAATTGATAAAAGCCTTGAGCAAATTACTAGTTTGCAAGAAGAATTACAAAATAAAAACTACAATAAGATTGATCTGGGAATAAAGATAAACCATGAGCAAAACAACCTCAATGCTTTGCGTACAGATCTCAAAATAACGTATCAAGATGGTAACGTGCCTCTTCTTCAAGGGCTTCGAGTTGCTGCACTGGAAACAGTAATAGCAGAATATGAAACTAAACAGCAAACATGCACGGGTAATATTGAAGAATTAAACAAAAAACTTTCTTCTCGCCGCAGTAAAGTGTCTGAGGCCCGTGAAAAACTGGAAGAAAATAAGAATCGTATCAGGCGCCTGGAACAAACTGTGCAAGAACGTAATTATTCCGAGCAGATTAGTTCTTTACATGAAAGTATTGCCAAAAAACGTATTGAAATGCGTCCATATGAAACCAGAAAAACTGCGCTTGAATCAGAGCAACGTGAAAAGAAAACTCACTTTGATAGATTACAGAAAGACATTATACGTCTAAATAAAGAACTTAACGATTCACGGGCGCTAGCTGGTGAAATTTCTGATCAGTCAGTTTTTAAAATAGAAGCGCAATTACAAAGCTTAAAAGCAGACAGAAATGAAATTGGCAAGGAAGAAACCAGACTCAATGAAATAATAGAGGCACATAAAGGTATCATTCAAACTGAATTGACTGCCATTGATTCTAAAAAGAAGCGCTTGAAAGAGCTTTTTGCGAATACATTCCTGATGGATTTGACAGGCAATGCTGATTTGCTGTTATCAAAATTTCATGAACTTTTGCATACGTCTTTGGAAAGTTATGAAGATGCACATCCGGTTAATCAGCCTGATAATGTGCGTCTCTGTTTAGTAGAAACAAATAATAAGCTAAATGTTTTAGCAAACCTGTCGGATTATGCTAATCAAGACAGTAAACAAAGATATTATATTTTGTGTGGATTATTATGGAAAATGCTGGATAAAGCAGATGGTGGTCTGGACGTCAGTCTGGCTGAAGTCATCATGGATATACTGCGCAAAAACCCGGTTGATCTAATCGAGGCAAAATCAGCATACACTGAGCTATGTAGTAAACATCCAGATGCCCTCACTGATCTTGGATGGGGTGACTATCTAGGAATACAGCGTGATGCTTATGCCAATGCTTTACGTAATCTTGAAGCAGCATTATATAAGTTACCTGCGGTCGGTAAATCTTCTTCAGCGATATTACGCAGACACGGTTATGAATTGTTGCAATCCATTGTTGAATTGAAACAGAAGGCTGAACTGGAAGAGCAAACATTTGATATCAAGTTTTATACTGCAGTATTGCATAAGTCAGCAGCGTTGCTACAAGAACCTGGTGATCCAATTCAATTAGAAAAGTTTCACAACCTCCTTGAAGCAAATACTGATGGCACATCATCAAGCGTGAAAAAAGTATCTGGTTCTATGTTGATGCTGGCTGGCGCTACTGCGCTTGCCGCCAGTTTCGTTTTGCCGAAGTTCAGCGATCGCGTTCCTGTTTCTGCAGCAGTTGCAGGCGGCGGTATGGCGTTTCTGTTTGGCGCGGGTTTATTTGGCTCAGGCATGCAAAAATCTACGGTAAGAACGATGACGCGCTTTGAGCAGTCGGCGATAAAAGAAGGTAACGAACGCAACTTACGGTATGGTAATTTAAATAGGTAAAAATTATGTCACAAGTACGAAATATAGGTTTATTTCAAGAGAAAGATATTCTTGGCAAGCTCATTGATTTACAGGAATGTCGCGCAATATCTAAAATCGATCGTGATGATATTGCCAAAAAAGTGATTGCACAAGCGCTTGGTGTTTCACCACAAGAATTGGATAAGGAATCTTTTTTACAAAAAACCATTTTGAAATTGGCCAAGCAATACGATGAAAGTATTGTAATACCGGCGGATTTTACTTTTGGTGATTTTGGTACAAGCTGGACTGCCAGTGATAATTTCGAAAACGAACAAAATGAACCAGATCCTGCTATCGGAATTAGATATATGGGTTTAGATGAAAGAACGTTGGCAAAAATAGTCGAGGCTTTTAATCAACATTATGGTTGTGTTATTGCTAAAACACATGAAGAAATTTATGCCAATTGCAGGCGCCATGCTAATGATTATGTTGATCCTATTATTTGTTTTGATATGCCGAAATTTTTCCAGAGTATTATTTATGATGTAGCACAAGCTCACATGCAGCAAGGATTGTCAGCAGTGTTGCGTTAGTTTGATTACCCCTCAGTCGCACGGCGTGCGGGTGAGGGGAATCTATATAACTTCAGCAATCATCTGCTTAACTGTCGCCGCAGCTGTCTTCCAATTCAGCCTTGTCTCATACTCATGATGCGCTGACAACGCCAACTCATTATATCGAGCACGGTCCTGCATCAAATTGACTATGTAATCGCAATATACTTTCACTGGCGCATCCAGACCAAACGTCATGCCATTAATATTGTTTTTAACAATCGTGCCTATACCACCAACATGCGTCGTCAAACACGGAACGCCAAACGCATTTGCCTCACAAAACACAATGCCATAAGCTTCCGCGCGGGATGGCACGAACAGAAAATGCGACTCAGCCAGTAATTGACGCAGGCGGTTTTTACCCTCTGGTGTGTGTTTAGATACAAAGCCCAGGCATTTCACATAAGATGGAACCGGTGTTAAATCAGGCGGATAATAACCTGCGATAGTTAACTCAACAGGATGTCCAGCTTCGTGCAATGCTTTCGCCACGGCAAGAACAACATCACCGCCTTTACGTTCCCAGCTTTTAGCCAAAAACAATAATTTGATTTTGTCACTGGAACGATTACTAATAATCGTGCGTATTTCTTCCAGGTTTGGATGTGCATCAATATTAGCGCCAAAAGGCACAACACGGACTTTTTCCCGCTGTATGCCATACAATTCTAACGCGCTGTTCGCAGCCCAATCGGAAGAAAACAATGCCAGACTGCAGCGTCCCAGACATTCCGCAGTAATCTTGTTGCCTTGTCTGATAGTCTCAGCAGAGTGGTGTGCAAACGGCGGATAAAATCCAACCAGCGCCGCATATAACGCGTCAGTCCACAGAACAAGCGGCTGCTTACTATCAAGATAACAAATAGGATTAATCAGCGGTGATACGATGGCGTCCACAGAAAGAGTTTGTAGTTTGCGCGCGACTTGTTCGGAGTAATGTTTTGCCGCCACAATATTAAAACGTGGACTTTCACGTTGATCGGCAGCAAGTTTGCTCCATGTCTGGCGTATTTTAAAAAATGGCGGTAATTTACGTTCCAGAGAGCCAATATAACTAACATCCATTTGCGTGTCCGCTAACGCATGTGACATGTGATAAGGCGTGCCTGACCAATTATGTACGTCGGTCGCGTCGAATGTTGTGGTGTATGCGATTTTCATCTTATTCCTTGATTGATTGCTGTAGGAACGACTGCAATAACGGCTGCTGCCAGAATTGCTCATGAAATTTTGGAATGGAATAATTTGTCACGACATGTTGATAGGCTTTTTCACCTAATTGCATGCGTTCTTCCACTGTTACCGCATGCATTTCCCGCATGGCGGTAGAAAGACCAGTTACATCTTTGGGGTTAATTAACTTACCAGCATCGGCAACGACTTCAGGTATGCCATGCACGCGCGAAGCGATCACGGGTACTTTCGCAATCATTGCTTCTAATAACACGCGACCAAATGCTTCCTGAATAGATGGCAGCACAAAACAATCGAATGCTTTCATATAACGGAAACCACCGGAAAGAAAACCAGTCAAAATAACATCGTTTTCTAATCCATGTAAGCTAACTTGTTGCCGCAAACTGTTTTCAAGTTCGCCATCGCCGATGATAATCAATTTCGCATTCGGACAATGTGGTTTAATCAGTGAAAACGCATGTATAAGGCTAGCCTGATCTTTATTCTTCGCTAACCGGCCTATGGTGCCAAAAACAAATGTGTCATCGGTAAAGTTTAATGCTTGTCTTGCCTGCGCGCGCGTTAGTAAATTTGGCTCTGTTAATTCCACATCAATCATATTGTATAGTGTGGTGACATTTTCTTTTGGCACGCACCATAAATTTTTGCGCATATCATCGCGCACAGCATTAGAAACGCCGGCAAATAACATGTTTTGTCTGCGTAAACAGGCAATAAGCAATTGTCTGTTGATACTTGCCATAGTGCCTAGTTCATGCATGACAAACACTAAGCGAGGAATTTTCACCAATTGCGCTACCCACATCATAATGTAAGCGGGTTTGTAACGATGACAAATGATGATATCGAACTTTTGTTCTTTGCAAATGCGACGCAGCTTTTTGATAGCATCGATTTTCAGCATGTTTATGCTGGATTTTGGCAGATTAAGAAAGATGACATCTTCAGCGATAGTGCGTTGACGCACGCCAGCATCAGGCTCGCCGGTCAAATATGCCACGGTGACATCATATTTTTCTTGATCGAATAATTGAGTGTATTGATTGTAAATATCAATAAACTGGGTGGCATAACTATGCCCCAGAATGAGAATGTTCTTGCGCATTAACAATCGGTCTCTTTCGCTGGCTGAAAATTGGGCTAATTATATAGCAATTTACGCTTTCACCCAACCTCTTAAGTACTGGTCCTGATAGCAGGCGATGGCAGTGGCTCGCTTTCAATATTCCTGATTTTAGGGTGCGAAAATAGCAATGCGGGATTTGTCATGACAGGCGTAATCATTTCCATAAATTGTTTTCGTAATGCATCACTGCCCAGATGATTGATAGCAGTCGCTATATCATCGATATTATTATTGTATTCAATCATACACTTAAGTACTTGCAGGTGGCCCATTTCCGCGGCATGAATTAATGGAGTTTTCCCATCTCGACAAGCCCTGTTAATGTCCGCTCCGTTTGCCACCAGCGCCTTAACTGCGGCAGCATGCCCTCTACGTGCTGCAATATAAAGAGGGGTGCGCTTTCCTATTGAAATACAATCTACTTCAGCATGGTTGTTAAGATAGTGTCGGATGCTTTCCGCGCACCCTATGCGTGCAGCGATATATACAGCAGAGTGTAGACGTGAAGAATTATTTTTTGCTGGTGCGGAATGTGGCCCGTTAATAGCTTCCAGCAAGTGTTTTTGCGCTTTATAAACGGCTGGTGTTTTGTCATATGTAAATATCTTGAAACCAAAGGGAAAATAACATTCCGGTTTAGTATGATAAGCACTCAATATTGCTGTAATCAGTGGGCCTGGATCACTGGCATGGAAGGTTTGTATACCGCCTTTATTACCAGCATTAAAAAATGAAACTTCATCACCATTTTTGAATAACCCCAAGGTATGTTTGCCACGGCTGATTAATATCATGCGGCGGTCATATTGTAATAACTCGGTAATCAGGGTGGTTGTTGTCATTTCGCCATTATTGTTAATGGCTATAGGTTTAGTGAGGTCATTCGCGTTGAATAAGCCAGCTAATGTGTATTCCAGCTGAAGTTTTCTGCCTTTGGTATCTTCCAATATTTGATGCAGGTCACCTTGGCCTATGCTCATGTAGGCGGAAATATGTTGGATGAACTCCAGGTGAGAAATAATTCGGTCAATATTTGCACGATCTTTTTCGTTCAAAGAAGCTAAATCTTGATCCCAACGAGAAAGTGTAATTAGTGTATTTTTTAGCCAACCCCAATCATCCACAGGTTGCTGGTTTGTCCCGTTAGGATATTCGCTTTGCAAATACAGCCCTACCACAGCAAGCGCTGCGAGAGCAGTACAAAAACCATCGTTAAAAGCATCAATCAATTCTGGCGGTGCATTTTTGGCGCCAAGGTATGCACGTATCTTCGGGCGTATGATTTTTTGAGAAATATCAATACCCTCAACCTCGGTTGAGTGAATTCTACCCATAAATTTCCCGCGTCATATTGATTATATTGTGATCAATCTTTGTTAATTTCATATATATTACACTTGAGTTGAGCCGGGTAGTATCTCAGGAAGGAAAACCAAGTCACACTAATAATTTTTGCGCACGCATCTTTTGGCGGCTGGCTGGCAAAACTGATGATTTTTTATCTAATCTTAATGTGATAATATTGCCACCCTAACACCTATAGACATTAGGCCAATCTTTATGCAAAAGATTACGAAAGCCATTTTCCCGGTTGCGGGCCTGGGGACGCGTTTTTTACCCGCCACCAAGGCAAACCCCAAAGAAATGATGCCCATCGTAGATAAGCCGCTGATTCAATATGCAGTGGAAGAAGCTGTTGCGGCTGGTATCACGGAATTGATTTTTGTGACTAACAGTAGCAAGCGCGCGATTGAAGATCATTTCGATTCAAATTATGAATTGGAATCCACATTGCAGGAACGTGGAAAACAAGATCTACTTGATATCGTCAGAGGCATATTGCCAGACGGAGTTTCTTGCGCTTATATCCGCCAAAAATCACCGCAAGGTCTTGGCCATGCTGTGCTTTGCGCCAAACAATTGGTGATGAATGAATCGTTCGCGGTATTACTGGCAGATGACTTGATTGATGGTCATGGCAAGCCTTGTCTAAAACAAATGTTAGAATTATTTGCCGAATGTCAGTCCAGTATTGTCGCAGTAGAAAAAATTGCTCCGACGGAAACAAAAAAATACGGTATTGTTGATGTCGTATCCGCTGAAGATAAATTTGCAGTTATCCGTGGTATTGTCGAAAAACCTGAACCGCACAATGCTCCTTCCAATCTCGGTGTAGTAGGGCGCTATATTTTGACGCCACGAATCTTTAATTTGCTGGAAAAAACCAGTCAAGGTTCAAACGGTGAAATTCAGCTGACCGATGCAATCGCCAAACTCAAACTGGAACAGAATGTTTATGCTTACCAATTTGATGGTGTGCGTTACGACTGTGGCAGCAAACTCGGTTATCTCGAAGCAACAGTTGCTTATGCATTAAAACATCCAGAACTCGCGGCAGATTTCAGACGGTCGCTGGAGACGATTGTGGCATGAACCAGTTGTTGAGTTATTCGCGGGAACGTTTCATATTTATTTCCGCAATCACGATAAGCATCTTATTGTCGTTGTGGTTGGCTTGCCGTGAAAGCGTCGTTAATCCAGATGCTGTTTGTTATCTTTTAAGCGCTCAAGCTGTCGGTAGCGCTGGTGTGCGTGGTGCGATGAATTTATGCGGCCAGGCATCCTGGCCATTTTATTCCGTGTTAATTTATTTGTTCAGCAGTTTTAGCCATTTTTCTTTCACTGTCAGCGCGTATACGCTAGATGCGATGTTTTCCGCGCTTTCCGTCGCTGCATTTATTCTCATCGTTAAAGAAATGGGCGCCACTAAAAGAGTGCTGTGGCTGGCCGCGCTAGTGATTCTTTGTTCGCATGAATTCATTAGTACGCGTGAATACATAGTTCGTGATCACGGTTATTGGGCGTTTTATTTATTATCGTTATTTTTCCTATTGCGTTATACACATCGTCCAGCGATGTCGACCGCTCTGTCATGGAGTGCAAGTTTATTAATCGCCGCACTGTTTCGTATTGAAGGTGCGGTATTTCTACTATTATTACCGTTTGCGGCCTTTTTCATACGGGGTCAGACGCTGCGACAACGCGCGCAAGCATTTTTTATTCTCAATTTACCAACCATTGCTATTACTGCGGCGATTGCTGCTTGGATGTTGCTGCATCCTTCGCATACGCTGGATAAATTAGGTCGTCTGTCTGAAATCACGACACAAATGCGTGGTGGTCTTAGCATAATGGTCGATCGTTTTGCGGCGATGAAAACAACGCTGGCAGAACAAGTATTAACGTCGGATTCTGCGCGTGAAGCTGGAATAGTGTTGGCATTGCTCATGCTGTGCTGGTACGCGGTTAGCGTGATAGGTAATTTATCCTGGATTTATGCACTGTTAGTTGCGTATGCATGGCGCGACAAAAATAAATCGGCAGTGATTCTCGCTTACGTGTTCATTAATATCGTCATCACATTTAGTTTTCTGACCGAACATTTGTTTTTATCCAAGCGTTATCTGATGGCTTTGTCGTTAACACTGATGCTGTGGGTGCCGTTCGCATTAAATACGCTGATAGAAAAATCAGCCAGTTTGCGCCACCGTTTGTTTTTATGGTTGGCAGCTTTGTGTATGACTGCCGCGGCTGTTAGCGGTGTGATTGATTTTGGCTATTCCAAAGCGTACATACGTCAGGCCGGTGACTGGCTGGCAGTGAATGTACCAGTGAATGCGGCAGTTTATGCCAATGACTACCAGCTAATGTATTATTCGCAACATTTTGGGTTTGATATTTTCACCAAAGCAAAATCATATTCACAAATCAATGCAATTGAGCATGGCGCATGGAAGCAGTATGACTATCTCGCTCTTCGTCTCGATAAAAAAGATGAAAGCGCTGCCAATGCTGTATTGCAAGAAATACACGCGACTCCTGTACAAGTCTTTAGTAACAAGCGTGGTGACAGAGTCGCGATTTATAAAGTTTTAAAAGGAGATGTCGTTTGAATATTACCGTGATTGGAGCAGGCTATGTCGGTCTGGTAACCGGCGCTTGTTTTGCAGAACTTGGTAATCAGGTTACCTGCGTTGACGTCAATGAGCAGAAAATTGCGAACCTGAAAAAAGGTATTCTGCCAATTTATGAACCGGGTTTAGAACCCATGGTGATTACGAATATGCACCAGGGGCGCCTGAATTTTGTGACGTCGCTGGCGGAAAGTTCGCCTGAACCACACGCTATTTTTATCGCAGTGGGTACGCCTAGTGATAAAGACGGCGCGGCTGATATCAAATATGTATTGGAAGCAGCTCGCAATATTGGCGCGCATATTAATAATTATTGCGTGATTGTCGATAAATCCACCGTGCCAGTAGGTATGGCTGATCAAGTCGCCAGCGTGATTCAGTACTGAACTTGATAAGCGCGGCTTATCGAATGTGAAATTTGACGTCGTCAGCAATCCAGAATTTTTGCGTGAAGGTGCGGCGATTGAAGATTTTATGCGTCCTGATCGTGTGATCGTCGGGCTTTCTTCTTCAAACGCGAAAAGCATCATGCTCGATTTGTATATGCCTATTTTGCGTAGTCCGGAAAGAATTTATTTCATGAGCGTGAAAGATGCGGAAATGACGAAGTACGCTGCTAACGCAATGCTCGCGACACGAATTTCATTCATGAATGAAATGTCAGTATTGTGTGAACGCATGGGTGTGGATATTGAAAATGTGCGTATTGGTATTGGTTCTGATTCCCGAATTGGCAATGCGTTTCTTAACCCGGGTTGTGGTTATGGCGGTTCATGTTTTCCAAAAGACGTACGCGCTTTGATGAAAATGGCGGAAAAACATGGCGTCGATCCCATGATTCTGCACGCGGTTGAAAAGCGCAATTATGAGCAGAAACACATTTTCCCCACTAAAATCGTTGAGTTTTTTGGCGACGATCTGCAAGGCGTTACGGTGGGCGTCTGGGGTCTGGCGTTTAAGCCAGGCACGGATGATATGCGTGAAGCATCATCGTTGGTGTTGATTGAAAATATCGTTAAACGCGGTGGTCGTGTGCAGGCATATGATCCGGCAGCGATGCCAGTTGCGCGTGAAATGATGCCAAAAGAATGGTTCAGTTCAGGCCAGGTCAGTTTGGCTGAGCATCAATATGAAGCACTGAAAGAAGCTGATGCGTTGGCGTTGGTGACGGAATGGAAGCCTTTCTGTTATCCAGATATCACTGCCATGAAAAATTTGATGCGTCGCCATGTGATTTTTGATGGCCGGAATCAATATGATCCAAGACATATCCGCGCCGCTGGTTTTGATTATTATGGCATTGGCAGGTAGGTAGTTTTTTTAAATCAATAAGTTAGCTATTTTTTATATCTTACCCGTCGCGCTGCGAAGCGCGTAACGGGTAAGAAAAATGCATATATCTCCTTGATTCACCTAATCTTTCCTTAATCTTGAGTTCAGGTTTCGTTAACTTGACTCCCCTATAATACCTTTACTAGATAGTATTTTTTATACCCAACGAGGGTGGTAAAGGTGCAAAACAGAGCGAGTGATTCATCAAAGATAACCACAGGCGAAAAGCTGATTGGTGTGGCTATTGGTCTTGGTACCGGTATCGTGACTGCGGTCGGTGTCGTATTACCTACGCTTGAATTCATTGTCGGCGGTGTTGGTGGTGTGACTGGTCTTGGTGTTACCGTATCCGGTTTAGGTTCTATTTTAACGATGGCCTTGGGTGGTGTAGTTGCTTTTGCCGTCGGTGGCTTGGCTGCATACATGGCTTATAAGTCTTATGTTAAAACCGCGAAAGAATTGAAAAAAGAAATCGCGGATGAAGAAGATGCCGAAAATAAGGCGGAAGAAAATTTACGCAACGAAATCTATGATTATTTCATGGCAATCATGCGTCTCTACATGATTGAAAATCCGGCCGATGAAAATATAGTCAAGAATAAGCTGGATAGTCTCGTCGACAAGCATATGCCAGCGGCATTACAAAAACGCCCACTTGCGCGCGAAAATCTGAAAAAATTGTTCAACATGGTAAAAGAGGAAGACTCTTTTAAATCTACCGCGCTTGCTGCTGTCAATATTGTTGGTGATATCACTGGCCAACCGAATAGTTATTCTCATGTTTTAAATTTATTACGCGGTATAGATCCAGCAACTGTTGAAGCTAATGAGAATTTGAGGAAAGAACAAGATCGTATTAAAGGAGCAATAGCTAGTTTTTATAAATTAAATTACAACGAAAGTATTCGACCGAAACGTGCAGACCCTTCTTACTTAATAGATGGATTACTCGGTGGTATTACTGGTTTTGTCGGTGTGTTAGGTATTTCCAGTAGTATCACAACCATTGCCATGGGGCTTTCATTCTCTTTGGCGTTTGGCTTCTTGATTACAAACCCAGTAGGTTGGGGAATCATTGGATTGGCCGTGGCTGCAGGTGTGGCTGCAGGCGTTACTTACGGTTATTTACAATATAAAAATGCAAAACGTAAACAAATCGTCAGTGCCAAACAGGAAAAAGTCAGCCAATTAACTGATGAAGCTAAACTAATTAATGAAAAAACCAATGAGATTAATCTAAAGTCTAGAGAATTGAATGGTAAAAAACAGGTAATGGAAAATCTGCAAAGAGCTGATCTGGAAGCAAGAAACAGAATGAAAGGTTTATCTGAAAAGATTGCTGTTGCTTCTCTGGAACGAGAAAATGCCGCACTGAAATGTCAGGTGGAAGAACTAAAGAAAGTGTCTGCTCCTGTTCGTCATCAAAGAAGTATGTCTTCTTCCGGTGCTTTAGGATTGTTTGGTGAAACAAAGGCCACAGGTAGCAAATCACCCGTGGCCCAGCCAGCTGTTGCTCAAGGGCTAGCAGCAATAAAGTAAGTTTGATTCGAGTCACTTAGGATCCAGTACGCGCACAATCGCGTCTGAATCCTGATTGACCCGGTTCAGTTTCTTCCTGGAATCAGTCGCGAATAAACTACTCCCAGAAATTGAATAAGCTGCCCGCGATATACTATTGTAATGTTGATCAATAAAATTATTGCTTGGATTCACTAGCTGATCGTGAATATATTTGGCGAAAATCTTCGCGTTTTTTATCCGCGATTCTTTATCAAGCTGCAGAAAATCTTCCGTTTGCATACATAAATGCAAAGTCAGTTCCAGCATTAATCCAGTTTTATTACTTCTTTCCTGGGTTTTATTACTTTCGTTAACTAATGCAGATGCCTTTCGCACGATGGCAGTTAAATCATTGTAAAGGTTACTGTAGACATTAATTTCCTGTTTAAATTCAACTGCTCTATGTTCCCCTGGTTTTTCCGTATTTTGAATTTCTTCTATACGTTTATGAATATTATCTAGCATAGCGCCGGTTTTTTTTAGTACGCGATCCGGATCTTTGTTTTCCGGTGCAGATATAATTTCTGCCACGGCATTTGTTTCATTGTGAATAGCTTGTGGAATTTCAACTACTGGCGCAGGTGCGGGAATAGGTGGTGGAACTACCACAGGTGGTTGTTCTTCAACAACATCGTCCGCATGTTTTTTAATGTCTGTGATGGCTGGATTAATAGGGAATAATACGGATACTTTTGGCGCTTCGTTATGAATAGCTGATGATTGTCGCGATGGTGGTGGTGTTGGCAAAGGTTTGCGTGGAATAGCTGCTACGACTGGTTTTGCTTCAGTGGTAGGGATTTTTGCTGCTGCCTCTGCTGGTGGTAGCGGTGCGGCAGAGAGACGTTTGATATTATTGTCTTCCGTTTTATGTTTGGCGGGCATTTTATTTTGAATTTGATACGTTGAAGCTAATAGCTTTGCAGCTTCAAACATTTCGTGTTTGACGGATTCCATGGTTGGTTCATTGTTGTTAATATTTTTTGCCACTTTGATGCGGTATTGTTTGACGCTGGTTCCCAGTCGGTTAATCATCGCATAAGTAGCGTTTAATACATCTTTAACTTGTCCAGGAAATACTTCTTTTGTTTCAAGCTGCATGGCATTGTTGTTTGCCTGCTGAATGGTGACGAAATCATTTTGAGTTTTTTCCAGGCGGTCTTTGAGTTGATCGCAAACGTTTTCCAGTATGCGAAAGATATTGCAAAAATGTCTGGGGTTTTTTACATAAATTTCACCAAGCTGTTTAATACTTTTTAATAATTGCGCGGAAAGATACTGCAAAGAAATAAGCTCATGTATCAAGGTTGCAAAGTCAGCCAACACTTTTGAGCGTGTAATTAATTCATGTGGATCAGTCACTGCGACAAATTTTGGCGCGTCAGCCCGGTTTTTTTGTTCAACGCGTGTGGTAATGAAGTTTTGGCATTTTTTGAAAACATTGCTAATACCTTTCAATTCTTTTTCTATCATTTCAACTTCTATACTGTTTCCTTTCGGTTTTTTACTTTTATCAAGATCAGGATTGTATTTAGGTAATCTGTCTATATCAGGTAAAGCAAACAAAGCAGTGGGTGAAACAATGTCTTTGCTTGTCAGCGAATTATCGGGATTAAGTGTTTTAAGGTAAAATTCTGTTAATGCTTTGACCCAGAATTTGAAAATAGAGTCAGGCAGTTTTACTTCGTCGTCAGATTTAAGTACGACAGATTTAATCTCAGCCTGAATGTATTTTCTTCGCAACAAGCCTTGTTCCAATTCATCTATCGCAGCGGTTTGTGTCAAGTCCCAGTATTTATTTTTGGAAACCATTTTAACCAGGCAGCGTATGAGTTGGTTGTTATAGTTTTCGCATGAGTCTCTAAGCTCACCAATTATTTCTTCCAGTGAAAGTGCTTCTTTATGCTTTTCCAGCGTCTGTTTGGCAGATAAAAGATAACTATACACTGGCTGCAAACGCGAAAAATGCTGGCTTTTTTCCGTGTTTTTGACGGAGGCGAATGCATTGATAAAATTGGTAATCGCATTCAGGTAGGCAATATCATAAGCATAGCCTTCAAAATTAAGACATTTCGTTTCCAGCATATATAACAGATAGCCAATCACACCAGCAGTGATATCTGTTTTTGTTGAGCGGCTGAAATAATATTCTTTTAACTTTAAAATCGCGCTTAGTACTTGCTGGCGATAAGTGCAGAGCACAATATCAGTGCCTCTTGGCATGGTATTGCCTATATCGCGAATCTGATCATCTGTCAGATGCATGGATTGTATGGAAGCAACATCTTTGGCGTCTTTCTTTTCCGGGATTACAAATATGGCGGGGAAGCCTTGTATTTCGTTGTAATCAGGCACGTTAATGCGTGCTAGATATTTTTTATGCAGTCGGTTGATGTTATCAATTTCTTCCCTGTGTTTTTTTTCTTCATATTCCTTGTACTCGTGGTAAATAAAAGCGGCTGCGCCAACGGTAACACCTATGCCAGCAACAGCGGCGAGTACGGGAAGTGCGGCGGGATTTGCAGCCATGCTGAGAGCGGAAACACTACCAAGCTGATTAGTCAGGAACATTTTACTAAACTCCTTTTTAGTAAATGCGGGTGTAGCCTATATATATCCTGCTCTTGAAAGCTTAAGGGAGAATTAAATTTATGAGAAATACCCCTCACCCCAGCGTCTGACCCTAAGAGTGAGGGGTAAGAAAACTAACTACACTTACAACTCAACGCATCCAAAATAGGACACCCATCATCAATTGAGCCATCCCCAGGACAACTCTCATACAAATTCTCTAACGTTTCTTTAACTTCCTGCAGCATAGATATTCTGTTATCAATCATATTGATCTTTTCTGCTATACGAGATTTAATAATATCGCGTCCCGCAGCGGTATCACTACTCGCAGTCAATAATTCAGCAATTTCTTCCAGACTGAACCCTAACTCCTGCGCATTTTTAATAAAACAGATACGGTTGACTGCATCCGCGGAGTACTGCCTATAACCCGCAGCGTTGCGAACGGGTTTAGGCACTAGTCCACAACGTTCATAAAAGCGTACAGTTGTCAGTTTGACGCCAGCAGCATCAGCCAATTCGCCAATTCTTAAAAAAGCCATAATCCCTCCCGGATGTGCTAAATAGTGGGCTAAATTAACATTGTTTCCCTAAACTTGCAGCAGCAAATGACCGGCTGCGTCGCGTTTGGTTTTTAAATAGTAATGATTATGTTCATTGGGCAGCGTTTCCACCGGCACACGCTCGACGCAAGGAATTTCACTATTTGTGAATGTATTTATTTTGTCTGGGTTATTTGTTAACAGACGGATAGATTGCACCTGCAAATCTTTCAACATCGATATCGCGGGCGAAAAGTCTCTCATATCAGCTGGAAAACCCAGTTTTTTATTTGCAGTCATGGTATCAATTCCTGTTTCCTGCAACGCATAAGATTTGATTTTATTGATCAAGCCTATGCCTCTGCCTTCCTGTCTTAAATATAAAAGAATGCCAGCCTCTTGTTTCGCGATCATATGCAAAGACATATGAAGTTGTTCGCCGCAATCGCAGCGCTGTGATGAAAATACATCGCCGGTGATGCATTCAGAATGTATTCTGACTAGAACTTTTTCTTTATTAGTCACATCACCGGCGACCAGAGCGATGTGTTCCTTATTGGTTTCATCCTCAAAATAAACATACATAGAAAAATCGCCATGATTAGTTGGCAACTTTGATTCCGCAGCGCGGTTTAAAATAGGCATAAAACATCTCCTCGATAAAAATCGATAAAAGTGGCATAAATTAAATAACTGATTAAATGAAAATGTTATGTATGCGTGGCGGTTAGCAGCGCCAACAAGAAGATGCGCGGCGTTTTACCGCGTTAAAGATGCGATTTGCATTAATGTTTATTGAAAGCATTTGTTTGTTCTTCATATCTAATCTGCTTCAAAATAATTTAGTTTTTGATACAACATCCACGTTGTATTTTTATACTATAAACCTTATACCATAGTGTAAGGTCAAGGCTTTTATGCACCTGGATACAATTATTTAATATGAATTGACTTCATTCTATGTGATATGCAACATATCAAAATCCCGCTAATATCAAAAATGAAGGTGCAATCATGAAAAATAATTCAAATTATGGATACATTACAAAAACATTTCACTGGCTGATGGCGATAATATTTTTTGGTATTTTCCCGCTGGGATATATCATGACTAGTCTCGCTGATAGTGATTTCAAGTTTTCTCTTTTCGCTATTCACAAATCAATAGGTCTGATTTTATTTACGCTGGTGGTGTTGCGACTAGGCTGGCGTTTGATGACGCCGCAACCATCGCTGCCAAAATCAGTGCCGACATGGCAGCGTAACTTTGCGAAGTTTAACATTGCATTGTTATATGCATTAATGTTTGCGATGCCGATTTCTGGTTTTATGAGTTCTATACTGGGCGGTTATGGCATTAAATTCTTTTCGCTCTTTACCATACAGCCAGTGATGCATGACGCGTTAATCGCGGATTTTTTCGAAACAATTCACGGTGAATTTGCGTATTTGCTGATTGCTGCGTTTTCGCTGCATTTGCTTGGCGCTCTGTATCATCATTTCTTTCTCAGGGATGGCGTGATGAATAGAATGTGGGTGTTTTCCAAATCAGTTACCGCTCATGCCAGAGCATAAAACAATGTCTGCGGACACAGTGGTATTGATGGGTTTTTACGCTGAAAATGCCGCCTTTTTTGAATTTTCAAATTTTGGCGGCAAAGGCAGTTATGTAAATCGTTTTGGTGATCATGGCGAGTATTCAGAAATTACTTATCAAGCCAGTAAACTTTGGTACCTTGCCGACGACCATATTGGCCGCCAACTGTGGCGGCTGTATGGTGTCGAGGTGACAACGCCGCAACAAGCATTTCATTTTGTTAGAAAACCGCAAATATTGCTTAATGGTAAATCTATCAACGAAATGATTATTCACAATCATTGGGAATCCATGGATGATTCAGGTGTAGTGAATAAAGATAAAGAAATGGCGTATTGTTTAATTAATAAATTTACTACGGCAACTTCGCTTGCTGAGAAATTGATTAGTGTTGTCGAGGATGAGAATGTCATATTAGTAGAACAAAGCCCGACAGATTTTTATTGGGGATATGCTGTCGATCAAGATGGTCATCCGGGCAAAAACCGGCTGGGATTATTGTTGACTGCATTAGGGCGTGTACTCAGGCAAGCAGATAATACAGATTTGTCAGTTGCTAATGTTATATGCGAATACCTTAAATTAATAAGACAATTTCACTCCTTTGATTTTGCCAGTATAGGGTAGTTGACCCCTGTCTAAGTAAGTTATCTAGTGCTACGTTTAGCGCCTACAATAATAAAAATAGAGGCATGGACTATGAAGAGCTCAACTGTACTTAATCTTAAAGGTTTAACCAATTCATCCGCAGAACAAACTCTAGCTAAACTTACCTTGTCGAAAATGCAAGCTGAAAAATCTTTCCTCTCATTGCAGCTGTTACTAGCAGACCCCTCCGAAGAATTGAAGCCAAAAGTAGCAGGTATGGTTAAACAGGCAAAAGAAAATTTTGCAGCTGCGGAAGCAAATCTTAATGAATTTCTTGAGATTGAAGAAAAGAGACGTGATGTACTGGTGCAATTTGTTATGGGTTATTTGAGTGATTTACGCAAGAATAAATTTGTTGGAGATGATATTGCCATTGTTAAGGCATATTTGGCCGCGCATTTTTCTGATGCGGCATACCTTGTGCAAAAGCTGCAAGAGTTTAATGAAAATCAACATACAAGTCTTGAAGCATCTTCTACCAATATCGTAAAAATGACCGCTGATATGATGCTGCATGATGTTGAAAAGCACTTGCGCGAGCATAAAAGTATTGAGAGCAAAATTGATCGATTGTTCCCATCTTATAATCAAATGGGTGGACAGTCTTCCGTGATAAATAATGTTTCAACACCGCAGCCTGGGAAGAAATAATATGGACATCATCCCTGTGTCTTATTAATACCTGTTTTGCTATACTCTGTTTCCATTTTATACTTACGTGGAACCAGCAATATGAGCAATAGCAGAATTAGACGCCTCGGTGACAACATGTGTCTAAGATTATTTGATAAATGTCTGTCCAATAATGGCCAGCCTTCTGACATGTTTTTTTCGAATACAAATACGGAAAAGACAGATAAATGCAAAGAAGAATTCAGTACATGTATAAAAGTGGCACTGGCTGAACAACGCAGAATGAGAAGAAATGGTTCATAACACTTCACCACACCCCGCGTACACTCGTATGTACGCGGGAATGATAACTAAGCTAACAATCGTTTCGCAGCATAATAACCACTACCAATCAATGCATGTTCATGATTGCACATCACGCCCAGCGGATATTCTTCCCGTTGCATCAGATATGCTGGTGACGCATAAATCCCGGCAAAAAACTCAGGACGATCAAACACAGTAATATTTTTAATCGCCACTCCGCCAGTGATCCAGACGCCGCCTTCTGGCATGAATGTAAGTTGTACGGTGCCGACAAACAAACCTATATACCAGGCAAACGCATCCAGCATTTCTGTCGCGCTGCCTTCACACATTTTTTTGCCCACCAGCTCTGGCGTAATTTCTTTGGTATCGGGATAGAAAAATTTATATAAATTAACGGTGCCCTTACCAGTCAGGATTTCTTCAAATGTCACTGGCTGATTGTTATTCGCTGAATTTTTTTCACGCAAAAACTGCATTAATTCCGCATGACGGTTAAGATGATGGGCATCGGCTGCTGGTGGCATGGTAATGCCAATATGTCCGATTTCATTTTGTCCCAGCCAAAAATCACCATCCGGAAAAATAACGCCATCTTTTAATCCCAAACCAGTGCCTATGCCCAACGCAACGCGTCTGCTATGCGGCTTCATCACATTGGAGTTGAGGCGCTTGATGTTCTTTGGGTCATTCATGTAAGAAGTAAACGTCGCGCACACAATAGGCGCGTAATCATGTATCACTGTAAATGCCGGCCACTGCTGTAATTCCGCAGTGTTGGCGAAATGCATAGGATACGGATAAGGATTAGTATGCTGAAGATATTTACCATCATAGTGGCCAGCTGCGCCTATACAAATAGCGTCAGCGTCAGGCATGGCATAATCCAGGCCAGCTTCCAGTTTGGCAATCAAATCTTCCAATGAGGCGGTTTCTGTTAGCTTGATCGTGTAATGTTTTTTACAAGCTAAATCATTATTCGCAGGATTAAATTCCACCAGGCCCGCGGTGCATTTGGTTGCACCGAGGTCCCAAGTCACTATGTGTTTTATCATGTTTAGTCTGCCTGAAATTCCGGTGCGTTAACGAGAGTAGCACCAGGCACAGGCTGGCCAATCGCGCGTAATGGCAAGCGACGACGTATGTTGGCTTCAATTTCTTCCAGGGTAACGCCGTTGGTTTCAGGTACTTTGTAATAACAGAATGCGAAACTGAATATGCACATCATGGCATACATAAAGAATGTAAGCGCAGGTCCAAATGCGTTCAGTAAAGTGAGGAATGTGGAAGAAACGGCAAAATTCCATAACCAGCAGCTAAATACAGCGACACCCATGGCAGTCGCGCGCACTTCCAGCGGAAATATTTCTGATACCAGCAGCCACAAGCCAACGCCCAAGCTGACGGCAAAACTGATAATGAAAAGGAAGATGCACAGCATGGCAATGAAAGGCATTAAACCAGTTTGTGATCCGAGCTGGAAGGTTAAGCTAACGCCCAGCAAGCTGATGCACATACCAACCAGACCAGCAAGAATCAGCGGACGGCGGCCTAGTTTATCGAGATAACGGACCGCAAATATGGTCGCCAACACGTTAACAACACCAATGCCAACAGTGGCAAGAATAGAACTGGATGCATCAGGAAACCCAGCCATCTGAAAGATAGTCGGGGCATAGTAAATCATGGTGTTAATACCAGTTACCTGTTGAATAAAACCAAGCATCACACCGAGAAATAATACTGGACGAATCCATGGCGCAAAAATTTCAGAAAATGAGGCGTTTTTAACCTGGAAACTGTTTTTGATTTCATTGATTTCGTGAGAGACATCAGAAGATTTACGCAAGTGCTTCAAGGTTTCAATCGCTTCGTCAGTCATGCCTTGTTTCATTAACCAGCGTGGGCTTTCTGGCAGGAATATCATGCCTATGCTTAATAAGGCCGCGGGTATTAATCCGATACCGAACATCCAGCGCCATGAACCATCAATGCTAGTGAAAGCATAACTGATAAGAAATGAGCACAGGATACCGATGGTAATAGCGAGCTGGTTGAGTGATACCAAGCCGCCGCGCAATTCGTATGGAGATACTTCCGCGATGTAGAGTGGAGCAGTGTAGGAACCAATACCGATCGCAAAACCAATAAAAATGCGTCCGAACAAAATGGAATAAATTTGCGTGGCGCTGGCCGCGATAAATGTACCAAATATGAACAAACCTGAAATGATGAGCATGAGACGGCGGCGGCCAAAGTGATCTGTCAGGCTGCCGCTAAAAAGCGAGCCAAACATGGCGCCAAATAAAACGCTGCTGACAATCAATTCTTTCATCACGGTGGTCAGGGTGAAATCTTTTTGGATGAACAAAAGAGCCCCTGAAATGATGCCGGTATCAAAGCCAAAAAGAAGGCCAGCGAGTGCGGCGATAGCTGAAACCATGTATATGTAAAAATTGGACTTTTTCTGAGTCTGCATGATTAATCCTGTTATTACAAAATTTAACCTGTGTTGTTAACACGAAAAAGGCTTAAGTGCAAGATTTCTACGCATACTTTGTTAACATTTGCTCACATCAATTCCTACGCCAGCACAAGCTTTGCTGACTGCTTCTGTGTCATAGCCATAGTCATTTGCCGCTTCCATGATGCCGCAGGCGGCTGCCTGAAAACCAGTTTGCGCTGTCCAGTACGATTCATTTGCCTGCACCATGATGTCGAAGGCTTTGCGTGCATCCCAGCCCGGGGAGGTGGCCAGCAGGTAAAACAGTTTGTTGAAAATGCCGCTGGCGAGATGGACATTCATGTCGGGCGAGTAATCCCTGACATTATCGATAGAGCAGACGCGGGGCGAACCTACGCAATCGCGGCGTGGATTGTCCATATAACGGAATGCACGGTCGGCGCGTAAAAATTCTGCACCCAGGTTCCAGTCATTGATTTTGCCGTAGACATAAAATTCCGCTGCCTTGGCAGCCATATCAGAAAATGATTCATTCAGCGCGCCAGATTCGAGATCATAAACAAGACCAGAATGCTGTTCGGTGAAACCATGGCTGATTTCATGCGCGGTCACGCCCAGCGACACAGGCGGGAAATAAACTTCCTGATCACCGTCATCAAAGGTAACAGCAGATCCATTCCAGTAAGCAATCACGCCGCCCCATTCATGAATGCGCAAAACAATATTGTCGCCATTTAAGGCTGGCGTGTTGTACCAGTCTTTATACATATTGTTGACAGTGCCGGCCGATGCAATCCCATCATTCGCGGGAGAATAAGCGCCGTTTTTTGTTTCCAGATTGGCGTCCCAATAAAAATGATAATTAGGATCAACATCCGCGCAAGGAAATTTCACAATAGGATCATTGTTGCGTTCATCGGCAACACGCACGGTGACTTCGTAATTTTGCAGCAGACAAGTTTTTGTTTCCGCGTCACGAAATACATCAAATTTATTAAAATGTAGAGGTAGTTTTCTACCGTCATAAACAAAACGACCGATTTTTTCATTGCCGCCGAAGCCGCCTGCAGTGACAGGTTCATAGCCGGCGAAAGTAGTCGTGGTGATGCAAGCGCTGAGCGCAAGAATGAGTTTGGTGGTTTCCATTCCATTTTATCCATTCGCGAATTAAGAAGATGGAAGAGTATACCCCTCACCCGCCGTGCGGAAAAGAAGAAGCGGTGTCAGACCCTAAAGTACGGTGTCTGACACCAGGTGTGCTAATCACCAGCTATCTGAGCTACACCGATGGTTTTGATTACATCATTAGTCACATCAAAAACAGGCGCATAATCATTCGTATCAGCTGGTTGCTGTTGCAAAGTCACTTGCGTAATGCCAGATGTAGATGCAACGGTATAATTTATTGGTGCAGTCCCATAAATAGCACCTATGGTTGTATTGGTCGTCGCAGGTGTTGCGGTAATGCTGGTGATTTTCTGGTTGGCGGTGCATGTGGTATGTCCAGTACCGCTACCACCGACGCCGGGTTGTAACGTCACCGCAGCACCATAGGCAAGAGTTCGTGAATCACATAACACAGATGAACCAGTGTAGAATTTAACGAGCGCACTTGTTTGTGTCATGCCCGGTTTGCTTGCTTCATTGTTATATAAAGCATTACTGAATTGAACGATTTGCGTGCCATTACCCAATGCTGAAATGATGGCGTCTGTTTTAGGCGAACCTAATCCAGTCACGTAATCATAACCAATGCGTGCAGTGCAATAGTAACCGCAGCTGCCATTGGTGCCTGAAGTAACATCATGAAATAAGGTGCTATACGAAGATGCTGCCGCAGTGTAAAGAAGTGTATTGGCAGTCGATATATTATGGCCGGAGGCGCTATTCGCTACGGCAATTAATGCAGCCCATTGCGGTGCGCCTGCGCTGGTGCCACCAACCACCATCCAGCCGCCTTCACCATAACTGTCGTAAACAGAAAAACCAGTGTTTGGATCACCATTGTAACTAACATCTGGCACGCCGCGCATTTTGTTTGGATTTTGTGGAATAGGTAAATTTGCCTGATAACTGGGTTGGCTTTCATATGCGCTTATACCACCGCTAGAACCACTCCAGGCGGTTTCGCTCGCATAACCACCGCTAGAATTTACCGACAGTGCTGTGCCGCCTACACTTAAAACATACGGTGATGCGGCTGGATAACTAACACCATAGCCAGAGTCGCCAGAAGAGACAGTAATAGGTACTTTGCTATTTTGAAAAATGGAATCAAACGATGTTTCACCGTTAAATTCCTCACCGCCCCAACTACAGGAAACAACCGTAGCATGATTTTGCAGCGCGACAGTAATAGCATCATATAAACCTTCGCCGGTATCTGCGGCTTCGACCAGGATAATTTTAGCCTGCGGCGCAATAGCATGCACCCATTCCACATCTAGCGACATTTCTGTGCCCCAATCAGTATCACCCGCTGGTTTACTGCCTGACGCATATATTTTTTTGAAACACCCATTCGCGGTAGTACACGCTGGTAGACCGAATGTGTTAGAAAAAACAGCTAAATCAGCCTCGATATTTGGATCATCCATGGCATCAACAATTGCTACTGTTTGTCCTTGTCCCTGATATGCGCTAGGAAATCCATATGCCTGAATTATTTGTGCCGGAGAAAAGCCGGATGGTGTTAAAGGATTAGTATTTGGTTTTATTTGATGAGGTGGATGCGCGTGCCATGTTTCTGGCAGAGTCGCTTTTGCCGCATATGTTTGCATACTTAAAATAACCGGCAGAATGACCAGTGTGCTACGGGAGTATAAGGTTTTCATAATTGATTCATCCTTGAAGCAATTGTGATGGAGTAATGCTAATAGAGTAACCTATTAGCGACTGTGCGCACTTAGTAGTGCATAAATTAAAATAATAATAAAGACAATAATAGGGCCAAATACACGCCATATTGTTGTTCCTGGGTTAGATTTCAAATTAAAGTTTTCATTGCCTGATCCGCCGATAGAACCAAAAAAAGTTTCTTTATCGACAATAATAGCTTGCACCGGCAACTGTTCTGATTCCGTTTTGACGCCGGGGATTTTTTTTACCGCAGTACCGATAGCAAGAAATTCAATGAGACCGCCGCCAAGCTGATAGACATAAGTTTTTACGCCAACCACATCATCTGCACCAATCGCTTTAGCTTCAGTGTTGATAATGTTAATCGCATTTTCGCGTGCTTCATAAATTAAAGATGTTAATTCAGGAATTTCGCCGCGCACAAAAGATTTAATCGCTGAGGTGATACTGCTGATTAAACCAAGCGAATAAACGGATGTGCCAAGAACGAGCCGCATAGGTGTGTAACCCATTTTCGCCAGGTTCCACATTTCAACATTGGTTAAATCACTGGTGATGATGTCCTGGCTGGTTTGTGCGGGTAATTGCGCGCAATGTGAAGCTGTGCCAGTCATCAACATTTCATTAGTGCCAAAAAACGGCATGATAGTTGTTTTGATACCGAGAACAGCATTGGCGCCATTTTGTCTGGCGTGCTCAATGATTCGTTCAAGTGCAAGATGGCGTGTATGGTTAAACATATCGGAATATTCTCTGATTTCACCGCGTGCCAGTGCTTTGATGGAACCCAGAAAACCGCGACTGATACCCATTGAGTACGCGACATTACCAAAGGCGAAACAAACAGGTTTATAACCAGCATCAAGTTGCGCGAATAATTCTTGTCCGTCAGCGGAAGTAGTGAATTGCGTTTGATTGCCAGTATTATTGGCGTGAATAACTGAGCCAATAGACAGAAATTCGATATTGCCGCCATGAAAAATCAAGTTGCTGCTAACGCCTGTCACACCGCTTGCGCGCGCCTGTTTGGCCTCATTTACCATGCGTTGATAAGCGGCTTCTCTCCCTTCTTCAATTAATTTGGTGACTTGCTCCAGTTCGCCGCCGAGCACTAATTTGAAACCCGAGCTGATACTGCGTAGCAAGCCAAGAGAGTAAACACTGTTTCCCACCACGATATTGCCCGGGTTGAAGCCTTTTTGCGCGAGACAGTAAATTTCATTGCCGGACAAACCTGTGGTAACAGTCATAATGGTTTCCTATTTTGCTAATAATTAAGTGTAGCCTGAATCAGCTACGGGCGAAATCGGGGGTGAGAGGGTGTAATCCCCTTATTGCCATACTCTTCATCAAATAGTACATTAAATACTGCTCTGACTATTTTTAGCAGAGACAAAAGACTTATTTTTGAACACAATTTGCGCAGGACTTGATCATGAGACAGGTACCTAATTATCTCGTAATTGGCAATGGCCGAGTGGCAACACATTTTCAGCATTATTTTTCTCTGTTAAAACTCCCATATCAAACATGGTGCACGGCAGGAACCTGTATCCGCAATTGACAGAAAAATTGCAGCACGCGACCCATGTTTTGTTACTCATCAACGATGGTGCGATAGAAACATTTGCGGCGCAACATTTGGCAAATAGTAAAGCCATCCTGATTCATTTTTCCGGTAGTCTGGTGAGCGAGCGCATACATGGCGCTCATCCGCTGATGACATTCAGCCAACATTTATATTCACTCGAAGATTATCAACAAATTCCTTTTGTCGTCGATCACGACGCACCTGATTTCGCCACATTATTGCCAGGAATACCGAATCAACAAGTACGGCTGCAAAAATCTTTACGGCCTAAATATCATGCGTTATGTGTGATGAGTGGTAATTTCAGTTGTATATTGTGGCAAAAATTTTTTCGTGAACTGGAAAGTGAATTTGCAATTCCGCATACTATTGCGCTGCCATATATGCAGCGACAGACGCAAAATCTTAGTGAGCATCCAATGTCTGCATTGACTGGTCCGTTAGCGCGCGGTGATGAAGAAACCATACGCAAAAATTTACAGGCATTAGATGCGGATCCATTCAGAGAAATTTATGAAAGTTTTGTTGCGTGTTATCAAGAAGTAAAAAAAGCCGAGGAGGGTGTATGAATATTTTTGATTTCTACAAAAGGAAAAAAGCAGGCGAACGCATTAGCATGGTGACTTGTTATGATTACACCAGTGCGCGCATTTTGGCGCAGACATCAGTAGATTGTCTGTTGGTGGGTGATAGTGCGGCAATGACTATGCATGGTTATAAAGACACGATTGCAGCGACACTGGAAATGATGTGTTTTCATACGTCAGCAGTGCGCCGTGGAGCGGGCGACAAATTTATTATCAGCGACATGCCTTTCATGAGTTATCGCAAATCCAGAAACAAGAATGTCGCTGCGGCGGAAGCATTGATACAAGCTGGTGCACATGCAGTCAAACTGGAAAGTGCAGCAGGCAATATTAAATTAATCGAACATCTGACGGAATCAGGTATTCCAGTGATGGGACATCTTGGTTTGACATTGCAATTAATGAATATGCAAGGCGGTTTTAAAGTGCAGGGAAAATCGGAAGAAAGCGCAGAACGTATTAAACAAGATGCGCTGCAATTGCAGGAAGCTGGCTGTTTTGCATTGGTGCTGGAATGTATTCCCGTCGAACTCGCACAGCAAATTTCAACATCTTTAACAATTCCTACTATTGGCATAGGCGCTGGTCCGCATACCGATGGTCAAGTGTTAGTGTTCCAGGATTTGCTGGGATTGAATATTGATTTCAAACCTAAATTCGTTAAAACATTTGTGAATGGTTTTGATCAGGTTAAACAAGGCGTTGATTCTTTTGTCGACGCAGTGAAGTCTGGAGGTTTTCCCGAAGATGAACATTGTTACCGAAATTAATGCCTGGCGCGTGATCAGAAAACAATTGGCCGGAAAAGAAATTGGCATGGTGCATACCATGGGCAATTTGCATGCCGGACATATGAGTTTGTGCCAGCGCGCGCAAGCAGAAAATGAAGTGACTGTCGCGGCGATTTTTGTTAATCCAACGCAATTTAATCAAGCGCGTGATTTTGAATTGTATCCGCGCACAATGGAACAGGATCAAGAGTTATTACGCGCGCAGGGAATGGATTATTTGTTGTTGCTGGATGAAAAGAGTCTTTATCCGGATGGTTATCAGATACAAGTAACAGAAACGGAAATCAGTAAAGTGTTAGAAGGAGAATTTCGCCCAGGACATTTTACTGGCATGTTGACAATCGTGTTGAAATTCCTCAATCTCGTGCAGCCAACGCGTTCGTATTATGGCGAAAAAGATTATCAGCAATTACTGTTAATTAAAAAGATGGCGCAGGCATTGTTTTTGCCGATAGAAATCATTGGTTGTCCGACCATGAGGGCAGACGATACTGTCGCGCTTAGTTCACGCAATAACAGATTGACGCCGGAACAACGCAAGAAAGCCGCTGATTTTCCACGGTTATTGCAAAGTGGACGCGGACCCAGCGCAGATAACGCAGCAATTGACGGAGTTAGGTTTTAGAGTTGAATACATCATTGATCAGTGGCAGCGCCGATTAGGTGCGGTGTGGCTGGATGATGTGCGTTTAATTGATAATATTCCATTATGAAGGTATGAAGACATGCAAATCACAGTGCTCAAATCAAAAGTTGCTTATGCGACGATAACACGCAAAGAATTATATTATGTTGGTTCTATCACTATTGATGAAGAAATCATGCAGCAAGCTAATTTGCGTGAAAATGAAAAAGTGCAAGTGGTGAATTTGAATAATGGCGAAAGACTGGAAACCTATGTGATTAAAGGCGAGTGGGGTAGCCGTGTATTTAGTTTAAATGGCGCGGCGGCGAGAAAAGCAGAAATTGGCGATAAAGTATTTATTATTTCTTACGCGATAATTGACGCGGCAGAACAATTGCAGCCGATTATTGTTGATCTTGAACATGAACTGAAAGTGGTAAGCGCGGCAGCGGTGTAATTACCAAGAAGGAGATGGTGCGATGTTATTGTGTCTTGATATAGGTAATACTCACATTCTTGGCGGTGTGTTTGATCAAGATAATTTGGTGGCGCGTTTTCGTTATGCTACCAATTTGATTGGCACAGCCGATCAGTTTGGTATTTTTCTGGTGAATATACTCCAGGCAAATAAAATCGCACCCGAGCGGATCAAGGCAACAGCAGTCAGTTCTGTCGTGCCTAGTATGTGATTACACTATTCGTCATACGATTTCACTTTATTTGCAGTCGCAATATTTTATGCTGCAAGCAGGGGTGAAAACCGGATTAAATATCAAATATAAAAATCCAAATGAAGTCGGCGCTGATCGTATTGCCAATGCAATTGGCGCAGTGAATGCATTTCCTAACAAGAATATGATTATCATTGATATGGGAACGGCGACGACATTAGATGTGGTGACAAAAAAACGTGATTATCTTGGCGGCGCGATTTTACCGGGATTGCGATTGGGCATGGAATCACTCGCATCCAATACAGCCAAGCTGATCGAAGTTGATATTGAAGCGCCTGCTTCGGTTATTGGACGTACCTCGCGTGAAAGCATACAAGTTGGACTGTATTACGGACAATTAGGCGCATTGAGAGAAATTATCAATGGTATGAAAAAGGAAGTCTTTCAGGATGAACAAGTGTTAATTATCGGCACCGGTGGTTTTTCGCAATTATATAGAGAAAAAGCCTTATTTGATGTGCTGCTTCCTGATCTCGTATTACAGGGTTTATTAAAGGCATATGATTTGGCGGGTATCTAAATCGGAAATTAAAATCACGGATTGAAACGGATAATTATGCAAACTTCGGAATTGAATAATACGTTAGTGAATATCACTAATCTGATTGCACCTATGGATTTGCAGCAATTTCTGCAATTACTCATTAATAATGGTTTTAACAAGCAAGGATATCATCACGACCTGCAACATTTTTCTGCTAACGATCAGCTGGGATTTTTTCTGCATTTTGTCACGGAAGGTGTATTCAAGCGCTTGTATTTTCAGCCTGCGCTCAGCAAGCATGATTTTTTAGCTATGTTAAATCAATTATCGCAAGCGCCATTGCATAATACGCATTATAAAACCGCATTAATCGCTAACTTTGCCTGTTCGCATCTCAATTACCGTTTGTTTATGGATAAAGATGTCACTGGCGGTACGCCAAGAGAAGCAGCAGATAGATTTACTAATGCCGATATTGAAGCATTGCTGACATGTAAAGCTTACGGCGCGTTGCCATATTTTGTTATTGGCGATAGTCATTCACGTCTTTATCAGCATCACGGTTTGTTTTGTTCCAGTGGCTGGTTATTGCCAATTTCTATCACTTGTAGCGGCGGTTCCGCTCGTGGGTTAGCTAATCCCAATGCGCGTCTCAAATACGGCGAACGCATACAGCAATTTTATCAGCGTGTGCATCCCGCTATTGTTCAAGGCGTGAAATGCTTTTTCAAATTTGGTCAGGTTGATTTGGAATATTTATTTAATTTTAAATGGTCGCAAGAAGGATATAAGGAATTCAACGAAGAAAAATTTATTGAATATGGTAATGAATCCATTCGTCGTTATATTGGTTTTTTAAGCATGCTGGTTCCGAAAGATCTACGTCAGAATATTTGTGTGTGCTCAGTTTCTCTGCCGGCGTTAGCCGATCATGCTTGCAAGAAAACCTATCTGGAGGGTATTTTTGCTTTTACGCCACATTCACAAGATCAAGTAGAAAAATTACGTCCCACGTTTGCTGATATGGAAATCCCCTCTCTTAAAACGCGTTCGCGTCTACATTTAGAATTTAATCAACGACTGAAAACAATGGCTGAAGCAGAAGGGTTTATATTCGCAGATGATTCTGCTTTGTTTTTGGATGCTGATACAGGCATGGCCAAGACGATTTTTACCCAAAAAGGCGCTGGTTTGGACGTGCATATTGATAGAACAGAGCCGACCCTGCTATTAATGAGCCAATTTATCGAGAAAGTGTTATACTCGCGCCAATTATAAATCCAGATGGTTCGTATATTATGACTACACACATACCTCAACAGCTCAATCTATTTGCCACCACGCCCAAAGGGCTGGAATTGCTTTTGGTCGAAGAATTACGCTCACTCGGCGCTGTAAACCCGGCTGAAAAGCTTGCGGGTGTAACGTTTAGCGGTGATATCGCTACGGCTTATAAAGCCTGTCTTTGGTCCCGGCTGGCTAACCGTATATTACTAGTGCTAGCTCAGGTACCTGCGGCGACGCCGGAAGAATTGTACGCCGGTGTGCAAACGATAGCCTGGGACCAGCATTTAAAACCTGAAGGCACCTTGGCTGTGCATTTTGTCAGTTCTCAGTCTGAGATAAATCACACTCTTTTCGGCGCCCAAAAGGTTAAAGACGCGATTGTCGACCAGTTACGGGACAAATTCGGCGAACGGCCGTCAGTGTCGCGCGAGCAGCCGGATGTCAAAATCTATGTTTATGTGCATAAGAATGTGGCCAATATCAGTATCGATTTATCAGGCGACAGCCTGCATAGACGCGGCTATCGCCTGGCTGGCGGGTCTGCTCCTCTTAAAGAAAATTTGGCTGCGGCTATTTTGCTGCGAGCTGGCTGGCCGGAAATCGCCAAAAAAGGCGGTATGTTGATGGATCCTATGTGCGGTTCCGGGACTCTATTGATTGAAGCTGCGTTAATGGCTGGTGATATTGCACCTGGTCTGGCACGTGAATATTTTGGTTTTCTGGGCTGGAAACAACACCAGCCAGCTATCTGGCAAACCTTGATGCGCGAAGCCGACCAGCGTTGTGCGCAAGGCGAAGCAGGTATTCCCGATATGGTTGGCTATGACCAGGACGCTAATGCGGTGGCAATAGCGTTTGAAAATATTGAACGCGCGGGCATGTTAGGCAAAATTCATGTGGAAAAACGCGAGTTGGCGGATTTTGTTCCCAAGTCGGATACGGAAACGGGTTTAGTGGTGACGAACCCGCCTTATGGCGAGCGCTTGGGTGAGGAAGAAGAGTTGCAGCCATTGTATACCTTGTTGGGCGAGCGTTTGAAACAAGGGTTTACCGGCTGGCGCGCAGCGGTTTTCACCGGCAATCCAGATTTGGGTAAACAAATGGGATTACGCGCGAATAATTATTATTCCTTATTTAATGGGCCGATTCCGTGCAAGTTATTGTTATTTGATGTAGAACCTGCCTATTTTGTTGATCGTGGACCAGAGGCGGATAATGCACGCAGAATTCGTGGCGCACAGCGCGCAATCGCGGGTACTGATATGGCTGCTGCTAATATGTTTGCTAATCGCTTGCGTAAGAATTTCAAGCATTTGCAGAAGCAGGCGGAGAAGAAAGGGCAGACGGCATATCGTATATATGACGCGGATTTGCCTGAGTATGCGTTTGCTATCGATATCGATGGGGATAAGGTCAAAGTGCAAGAGTATCAGGCGCCCAGGACTGTCGATAAGAAAAAGGCTTTGCGTAGACAGCAGGAAGTGTTGTCCGTGTTGCCGGATGAATTGGGTGTAGAAGCCGCGCAGATTTATTTTTCGATAATTCAAAAGAAGTAGATAAGTTAATTTAATTTGGGGTCAGACGCTAAGAACTGGGGCCAGACGCTAGCATTGGTGTCAGACACCTCCGCGGTTGGCTTGGCCTCCGTGGTGTCTGACACCAATGCTTGTGTTCTTCTTTTGCGCATGTTAATATCTCTAATAGAGATATCTATTAAATATACTATTAACTATATGATAAAACTGAATAAAACACATTACGCGGTACTCGGCATGCTCTCCATCTGCCCCATGTCTGGCTATAAAATCCGCCAAATGATACGTCAAAGCATAGGTAACTTCTGGTCTGAAAGTGACGGCCAGCTTTACCCCGCCTTGGCATTACTAAACAAACATGGGTATGTGACCTGTAAATCAGTCGCCAAGCCCGGTGCGCGAGGAAATAAGATTTATACGCTGACTGACAAAGGCGAAGACGAACTACGCGAGTGGCTGGCGCTGACGCCTGAAACTCACAGCGTGCGCAATGAAGCCATGTTGAAATTATTTTTTGGCGCGAATACCACGCCGGAAATCAATTTCGACCATATTGAAAATATGCGTTATCAGGCCAAAACCATGTTGGCGCAATTAACTACAATGAGAAAACAACTAATTAGTGAAGAGAAAGATTCAGCACATTTGCCCTATTGGCTAATGTGTATCGATCATGGCATCCAAATGAATGAAGCCAGATTGAGCTGGAGCGAAAGCGTTATTAAAAATTTTAAAAAATGAAACGAGGTGAGAAATGAGTGAGTCAACAATTATAATGATAGTGGCTGTGATGCTTTATTCTATTTTGCCAAGTCTGCAAGAGCGTACGATTCCGGTAAAAAAATTAGTTATCATGCCTGCGATATTTGCATACATGTTGTACCGAACAATCACAGGAACATTTTATCTGGATTTGTCTGGTCAGGCATTTTTAATGCTGGGTCTTGGCGCAGGAGTCATCATAGGTATTTTGTTACGTCATAACACCATTGTAAAAGCTGACAGGCGCGAAGAATTAATCTGGCTGCCTGGCACATGGATTAATCTGGTCATGTTTGTACTGATATTTTGCGTGCACTACATCATTGGCTATTTGCAATCGGTGAGCCCGCAATTCTTTCATCAATCCACGAGCGGTGAAATTTTACTATTATTTTTGCTAGCTTGTGTTTCCAGTATCTCAATTGGCGCGAATTCCTGTTTGTATTATAAGTACCTCAATACCGATAAAACCATTGATCACTACGCGCGTCGATAGTAAAGTCGAAGTGATTTTAACGCGACAAACAAGGAGTATCTATGCAAATTAAAGCGATTATATTTGATTTGGGTGGAGTCATTATTAATTTGGATTATACGAAAACCATAGCTGCGTTTCGTAAACTTGGCGCCAGAAATATTGAAAGTATTTATAATCCTCTTGAGGGACATCAATCAATATTGTTTAACAAATTTGAAGCGGGTGATCTTACGCCAGCGGAGTTTCGTTCGGAAATAAAAACAGCGTTGGATTTTTCCGCGACTGACGAGGAATTTGATCAAGCCTGGAATGCCATGTTGCTTGATGTACCACAAGACCGCTTGAATATCATCGCTGATTTGAAATTTCAGAAATACGAAGTTTTTCTTTATAGCAATACCAATAAAATTCATTTTGACGCTATCGCTCGTATACTTAATCAGTCGGGTTATAATGGCAGATTGTTTCCATCTTATTTTAATAACGAATATTATTCGTTTACGCTTAAAATGCGCAAGCCGGATCCATATGCTTTTCGCACCATCATCAAGCAAGAAAAACTGGAACCACGTGAAACGCTGTTCATCGATGATTCCCTCAAAAATATTCAAGGTGCGCAGAGTGCAGGATTGTATACATTTTATCTTACAAAAGACAGGCAGTTTTCTGATATACCAGTACGTTTGCAAGAACTCAAACGGGCATATTTTTCGCAGGAACACGATGAAGTGAAAAAAGATCGTAAGGATGAAAATTCTTGTCGTTGCGCGCTCGTCTAAAAAAATAAAAAAAGCGCTTCTGTCGAGAAGCGCTTTCATCAAAACAACTTTATTGCGTGAGTATGGTGTAATTCGCGTCGATATATTCAATCAGTGATGCTGATAACATCTTATGTACCACGCGCGTTGGATGTATGTGGTCCCAGAAAACATAATCATCGGGATTAGAACACATTTTGCCGTCTTCACCGGCGTTAAATGTTTCTAACAGTGATGGTGTTTGCGCAATATATTCAGCGAATGCGCTGGTATCCAAATTTTGATCCGCGTGTATGCCATTACTATTTTCACCATTAGGTGCCAGCAGTCTGGAAGTCAGACGGGTTTTCATACTCATTTGTTGATCCAGGCGTCGCGCGATAGTGGCAACATTTCTCTTTGCTTGAGCAAGTGTGTAACCACCTTGCCAGCAGGAATCATCAGTGACGCTGAGATGTGTGCCATATTTCTCATTGTAAACAGCGGTATTGGTCAGCAACTGAGTAAACATATTATTGGCATCATAAAGATGTATATTCGCATCTTTATATTCATTTTGTAGCTCAGCAATCGTAGCCGCTAATTTTGCATTGTGTGTTTTGGTTACGTTGTTTAAGTAATCAACCATGTTATTCGTTTTCGCAAAAGGCGTGGTTGATAAGTCAGGCAGATTAATGACAAGGAAGTTTTGACCACCATGATAAATCAAACCTTCAATCACATACTTGATATTAGCGACTACATCCGTTGTCAGCGTTTCTGGATCATCTGAACCTGGCAGGTAATCATTAGCACCAATCCACAAAACAAACAGAGTGTGAGATCTGTCGCGCCAAACAGAGCGTACGATGTAGGTATCATAAGCAAAGGTCAGGCTGTATGGTAAAAATCCGTGAATAGGATTATGAAACAGCGCTGTCAGGCCGCCGATGGCGTAATTGGAAGAATCAATCGTATTTTTTTCCGCATAATAGCTGGATACATATTCAGACCAAACGCTACCATTAGAAAAATGACCTTCATAATACGGGGGTGTTTTTGGCATAAAGCCCCAATCAGCCCAGTACAAGTTACCGTTGTCAGATAAGCTATCGCCAAAGAATACAATTTTGTTAAAAGTATTCTGAACAACAGGTGGCTCATCTGCGTAAGATGGCGTTGATATATTCAGGATGAATAAAACGGATATTAAACTGACAAGCAGCTTCATAAATCTGTTTTCCATGATTAGTCCCCGTAGATAGTTTCTAGTTAAGATGTTAGCTCACTATAAATACAGAATGCTCAATCCATGAACACACCCACTTGATTGTTCGAAAAAATGTTCAGGCTTGAATCTATTTTACCTTACTCAAAGCACCTGCAAAATCGGAATCAAAGAAATTACCATAATAAGAACGATTAAGGGTGCAATTGGGATAATAAGCATAACAGCTGAGATAGGCAACTTTTCCATAATTCTTTTGCCACAAACAAAAATAACGAATAAATACATTGTTAACAGGAAAATGGCTTCTGGTAGCCAGCTACTGCTGCGGTGAAGATAAAACATTGCTAGAGAAAAAGTAGCAAGATAAAAAGCGATGAGTGTTTCGGCGGTAGTGGTGAGATAAATTTTCCAGGGAACCAGGTTTGTATCATCATCTTGATGTATGTTTTCATTCATAGCAAAGATCTCATCTTCCTGAATCATTACTCTATATTTGCAATGATATCACTATCACTACATGAGTTGAATAGGAGAGCTTGCTCAATTGAAATGTTGCTGATATATAAGATGCAAACTGGAGATCAGCAAGGAATTTTAATATTAAGGAATGAATCATATGTACGGACGACATATTAATGGAACAATACAGGCTTACACAACTCAAGCTATCGAAGCCTGGAAGGCGGAAACAGAACAAAACCCTCGCGACATTGCTCAGTATCATCAAGATATTCGTGCGCACCAGGAACAGTTAGCCGAGCTGGAACCGAAGCTGCAGCAACTTATTACGCACCAAATCATGCCGTTAGATAAAAAAATACAGGCATTGAACTCACAAATCGGCGTATTGACAATTCCCGGCAAAGTTACCAATTCAAATCTGCAGATGTCGCAGCATCAAAATGCGTTGATGGTTCTACAGCCGCAGTATGACAATGTGATGCAAATTATCACGCCTATTGAGGTTGATATCAGTCGTCTTCATAATTTTATCGGTCTGCGCGAAGCACAAGTGGAAGCGGCGGATTTAACTGCCACGATTGCGCATAACCATAGTGCTATAGAAAAACATGAACATGAATTACATGATCTCAAGCATAAATTAGATAACGTGAATAGTCATATTGGTGGTGCTAATTCGCGGCTATCCACATTGCAGACACAGCAAGCCATCGATACGGCGGGTCATATGGCACAAGCATATGATCATCATCATCACCACGGACATCACCATGGTCATAACAATGGCTACGGAGGATCATTCCTGCATAATATGGGCGATGCCGCGATTAATATGAACATTGCGTCACTACAATCTGAATTGCGTGACCTGCATCGTCAGCGTGATTCTCTGCATAGTGAGATGCATGCGCAACAGGAAAAGTTAAGAGAGCACCAGAGCGAAGAAGAATGCACACATAGAAAATTGCAAGAATGCCAGAGACGTATCGCGATATTGCTACCGCATACGGCAGGATTTAATTTCAGCAACTATATCACAGTATTAAGAGCGGAGCTTTCGCAACGGCAGGAAGCCAAACGGCCACATGAAATGGTCAGAAGTCAACTTGATGGACAGATACAAAAGCATAGGCATGAAATCAACTATTTCCGCGAACACATTCTGCAATTAGAGACGGAATATAATCGATCATTGACGTTAGCGGGAGAGTTTGCGACCAATGACAATCTGGATGATTTGCATATGCAAGTGGGAACCTTGTTATCGTCAAGACGTCAGCTTGGTGATGAACAGGGGAATATCGAAAGATTAATCTCCGCGCATAGGCAAAATATAACGAATGCGCAGAATGCTATTACTGCTAAAACGCGCAAACAGGAAGAATTATTAAATAATCACTTCATGGTTAAATTACGTGATCAGCCGGATGCGTTAGTCAATGAAATTGCTGAGCAAATCCGTACTCTGCATCGCGACTTATGAAAAATCAAATCCAGCGGATCAACCGGAAAATATCCGTATTTGTCTGGCAGAAACCATTGGCAAATTGGATGTGATATCAGCAATGCCTGCTGCCGATGCAGCTACAGCGCGAAACAAATACTATCATTTGTGCGGTATGTTATGGACCCTGCTGGACAGGGTTGATAGCAATGCAAATCTTGCTCGTGAAATGATAGCGATATTGCGTGATCATTCACTGGATTCGGAGGAAACAAAAGAAGCTTATTCGGCTTTAAAGAAATTAAATCCTGATTTAATGCGCGACATGACATCCGCTGATCTTGTTTATATGCAATATGCGCAATATGACGCTGCGTATAAATATTTGCAGGATACGCTGGAGTTTATGCCAAATAATGTGGCAAAACCGTGGATGGATATGTGTCACCGCGCACATGAAGTGATGACGAGTGTGAATGTACGTAAGCTGAAAGCTGTTGAAAATGGTGAGCCAGAGTTTGATGTTAAGTATCATACCAGCATATTGCATAAAACTGCTGATTTGATTCGTGATCCTGGTAATCAACAATTGCAACAAGAGTATCATCAATTAATCGAACATAACAAAGATGGCAAACCATCGCTGGCGAAGAAAATTTGCGGTGCTATGTTAATGTTTCTCGGTGCGGTGGTGGTTGCTGCAAGCGTAGCGCTCAAGGTTGTATCGGTTGGTATTGCCGCGCCTTTGACGGTTGCTGGTATGATAGGTGGTGGCGTCATTTTTGCAGCGGGACTGGGTTTGTTTGGTTGGGGCATGCGTAAAGGCACGTCTAAGAAAATGGATAACTTTGAAAAATCAGTGATGCGTGCTGGCGCAACACCATTGTACAAACCTGCGGCGGCAATAGTAACAAGCAAATCCAAGCTGCGGTCTAGTGATATTGATGATGAAGTTGCAATGTTGAAGGCGAATGTAGTGAGAGTGTAATTTTAATTACCCCGATGGTGGATTACGGCAAAGAGCGCCTAATCCACCCTACGCTGTGTAATCAATTAGGAATATTAATCTGCAAAGTAATGCGAACAAATCATTTTAAATTCGTGCATATTTTCAGTTTTATTTATTTCTTCTACAAACTCCATACGCTGCGTTAATCCCCGCGCGTAATACTTCGCCATCTTCCTTGCCTGCAACAATGCGAATTTTTCATTTTCCAATAACAAAGCCAGTTGTTCGATATGCTGAATAAACATACCGGCAATCTCACCATTTTTTGGCATCGTAAAAGTTTCACCTCTAAATTCTGTGCTTAGCTTGTCAACCAGCCACGGTTGACCTACACCTGCGCGTGCTATCATGACACCCGCGCAACCAGTCGCGTACATTTGTTTTAATGATGCCAAACAGCGAATATCACCATTGCCTATCACAGGTATTTTCATTTGCTCGACAAAAAAGCGAATCTCATCATGTCGGCAAGGTGTTTCATAATGCTCAGTCCAGTGCCGACCATGCACGATTAAAAAATCTGCGCCAGCATCAGTGACGGCTTGAGCAACATCTTGATTGAATTTTTCATCACTGCAGCCCTGCACACGAATTTTGATTGATACTGGCACGTGAGTATTGTTTTTCATGGCGGTAATTAACTGAAACAATTTTGTAGCGTCAGTCAGCAGGCTGGAACCAGCGCCTTTACTGCGGATTTTCTTAACCGGACAGCCACAGTTGAGATCAATCAAATCGGCGCCGTAATCAGTCACACGTTTGACAGCTTCGGCTAATTCTTGCGGGTTATTCGCGGACAATTGAAAACACACTGGGCCTTCAGAAGGATCTTTCACAATATAACGTTGATGTGACGTGAGCGGCTGATGGATAAGCGTTTTACAGGAAATCATTTCCGTGCAGGAAAAAGCTGGTTTTCCATAGCGCCAGGTCAACAAGCGGAACGGAGCACAACTAACGCCAGCCAAAGGTCCCTGGATAATGTTGGTGGGGAACGTCCTGTTGCCCAGGCTGAGTGGTAAAATCAATGAGTTATCGCCTTTTGGGAACGTGGTATATTATCACAAGTAACAATGCGGAAAACATCCACATGATAGCGATCAAACCCAACATTCTGCTTGATGAAGCAGAAATTACATTCACGTTTATCCGTTCTCCGGGACCGGGAGGCCAGAATGTAAATAAAGTCGCAACCGCGGTATTGCTGCGGTTTAACGTCGCGCAGTCGTCTTCTTTGCCGGAAGATGTACGTCAGCGGCTGTTACTTATACTGGCTAGTCGTCTGACGACCGCGGGTGAAATCCTGATTAAAGCCAGTAGTTTTCGCACTCAGGAACGTAATAAGCAGGATGCGATTGAACGCTTGTCCGTTATGATAGAGCGTGCTGCGGTGCCACCGAAAAAACGCAAAAAAACCAAACCTACCTATGCTTCCAAACAACGCCGCCTGGAATCGAAAAAAAAGCGCGGACACACAAAAGCCATGCGCGGTAAAGGTCGTGGCTCAGACGAATAATCAATAACTTGCGCTAGAAAACGCCCATTCCCAAGTTTACGGTATAATATAATGAGAGAGAACATATCATGACCGCTTAGGGATAGTCTTATGAATAAATTGAGATTAGTAGGCTTGGTTGTTTCTGGTTTGTTCTTTACTGTCTTGTTCGTCGTATTACTATTTGGCGATATTCTCTTTGCCGACCCATCCCAAACAATCACTATTGGCACAGATGCTGCTTATCCTCCATTTGAATCGATGGATAAGTCGGGTGAATACAAGGGTTATGATATTGAAATAGCCGAAGCGATTTGCGGACAAATGAATGTGACATGTAAATTTGTGAATGATCCGTTTAACATGCTTATTCCCAATTTATTGCAGAAAAAATATGATGCGGTTATTTCTGCGATGGGAGCGACAGACGAGCGCAAAGTGCAAGTGAGTTTTTCCGATGTGTACTATACTCCTACTGCGAGTTATCTGGCTCCGCTAGCAAAGAATTATTCTATGGGTGATATTGTTGGTAAGACTATTGCTGTACAAAAAGATTCAGCCTTCGAAGATTATCTTCGTAATCATAAATATGGAAACACTGTTAATGTCAAACCAGAACCTGATTTTCCAGCATCAATCGCTGATTTACAGGCGGGGCGTGTTGATATCTTTTTAAGTGATACATTAACGGTGAAAGCATGGTTAAGACAGGATGATAATAGCAAAACTTATGGAATTGTTGTTGGTCCCATGATTAATGCCAAATATTTTGGTGATGGTTTTGCATTCGCGTTCAGAAAAGATGAAGACACCTTGCGCGACTCTGTCAATAAAGCGCTGGCGACCATCAAGGCAAATGGCACTTATGACCGTATTACCAAGAAGTACTTCGGCGATCTACCCGAGTAAGCTCCTATAATAGTAAGCTGCTATAATTATAGATATAACTTGCTCAGGTATAAGCACATGAAAAAAATAATCCTAATAGTATTATTGGCTTGTGTGCAATGCTGTGTTTACGCTCAGGGCCAGAATAATGGTTATCAGTCGCAATCATACGGTTCTTCGCCATCTTCCACTTCACCCTCATCTAACGGTTCATACAATAACGGATCAGGTAATTCGTATAATGAGACATGGCCGAACACTCGTACGCAAGATGATACCACCAGCGGCTCAGACATGAATGGGAACACATGGATGAATCCGGAACCACCGGCAACATCCAGTGGTTCAGACGATTCAGGAAATAACTAACACAGTATTACATCGTTGGTTGCAATGGAATGGGTTGTTGTGCTTCCGCAACTTGTTGGATTGCCGCACGTTGCATCATTGCCTGCATGGCAAACACATTCGCTTTTAATTGCTCCAAAACGCTTTTAACGAAATAACAAGCTGTGACATCTTCGTTTGTGAATTTCAACGCTTCATTGCCTGGGCAGTTGTAAACTGATTTATTTGGTCCAGCCAAACGTTGGCAGAATAATATCGTCGAGCGATCATAAACATAACCATCAGGTAAATAGACCGGATCATCCATGATGACACCAGTCATCGGATCGCGGCAGATAATATCAAACAGTGCTTTTTGTCTATCCAACAATTGCTTGTCGTAGTAATTCTCAACCATGTTGATGATATCAGCGGACAAGTTTTTACGCGAATTGTTGGTAGCATTAGCAAATAAAATATCGGTATGGTTGATCGGTGCCGCAGAATTTTTGTTATCAATGATATTAAGCAATTGCGTCATGGCTTTAATCAGAGAATTACAAGGAATAAGATCAGACTCTCTGAATGTTTTTTCCAGATTTGTCGGACATGTACCTTCGCCATTTGCTTTCAATAATGATTTTACAACGGCTTTGTCGTAAATACGCACTTCACCGCGAATAAACACTGGGTTGTTAATCAGATCCAGTGAGATTTCTTCATCATTGAGTGCTGCGTCAATCAAACTATGTAAATGTTCTGATACTTTGCTTCGATCATTATAATGCGCGCGAATTTTTGCTAATTCTTCAGGGCTGAATGTGCGTAATGGTTCTGCGCGTTTGACTTGTGGTTCTTGTGGTCGTGCCGCTGCAGGCGGTTCTAGCCAGTTATGCATCTGCTGGTAGCTACCGAAAACATTTGACGGCGGAGATTGATTACCTAAGGTTGGCAGCGACGGCAGGTTTATCATTGGAGGTCTAGCTGGAGCAGGGTTTTCAACGCGTTGTCTGGCTTGCGCCGCTTTTAATTTTTCTTCGGCAAGATTGTATTCCCTGCGTAGTATTTCAATATCACGTTCATCAGCACGAGTGTTTTCTTGTGTATAGATCAATTTAGCGAGAGACAGATCCAGTGCTTCCTGTAAGTCCTTTATGCTTGGTTGTGATCCTCCTCGGGCGGCCCGCATTTCTTCTTCATATAATTGTCTTGCATATCTTTCATCATCTTCTTCTTGTTGTATTCTATCTCTTCCGTACATTATTTTTATCTCCAGCGGGTAATTAGTTGCCAGTTATAAACATGAATCCGCTAGTTTTCAAGTATTATTGGCAAGCAATGTTCGCGCCTGTAAATCTTTAATATATTGTAGCCGACGTTGATCATTAATATTCTTATGCGTTATTTCTTTGCGTGTACCAGCGCTGATGCAATGGGAGATTTGCGCGGAAATATCACGCATAATCGTATTAAAGTGAAAATTTGTTAAAACATTCTCTGCGGCAGTTTTACCTATTGCTGTTAAATTAAATTCACCATTAATAATATTGGTCATTACTTTAGCCAGAGCTTGTGCGTCACGTGGCGTTTTAATGCAGTGTTGACCATCGATTAATGTTTCAGCAGCACCGCAGTTTTCGGTTATTACTGGTACGCAGCCAGTGGCAGAAGATTCCAGGATAACAAAACCAAAAGGTTCCCGCTCCCAGGTTGGAAATAACAAACAATCGTAATAACAGAATAATTCACGCATTTTTTCTGACGCAACCTGTCCGTGAAAATGACAGTGATTTTGCAATCCTAAATCAGCCATTACTGCGCCATAGTGAGTAATGGCGCCGGCTCCATAAAAATCAATTATAAAATTACTGATGCCATGTTGTAGTAACATATTTGCAGCTTGTAATATCACTGGCACACCTTTATTTTCGCAAATATAACCAGAGAAAATGAAGCGAGTCATGCCATTTTGTTGATAAGGCATTCTGTTTGCTAGAGGTGGGTCTTTTGTCCATACGGTAATTATTTTAGTTTGTGAACGTATATCGATACCATGCTGCAATAATTCTTGTACGTTGCGTTTGCTGGAAATAAAGCTGCCGCTGCAAAATAATGCACCGTTAATACCATTGTAGAGTGATAGTATTTCTTTATCGGTATTTGCCAGTAAATCAACGGGTACTTTATCCATCAGATGAAACAACCATGGAATATTGAGATTATTGGCAATGTCGATCAACGCTAATCCACCAAGGCCAATCAAATTATAAAATAATATAATGTCCGGCTGAAAATGCTGAATGTGATCAAGCAATATATTGCAATTGTGTATGCTGGCTATTTGTGATTTGTGAGCAAGAAAAGAGGCGATACTTTTATTGGCAATAACGATAGGGTCAAAAGCATTTAATTCCAGGCAACGATGTATAAAATCGACTTTATTTTCATTCGTGAGATGAGTCGCTGCTGTCAGTAAGCGAATATCATGTCCTGATTGCGCGAGGTAACTGGCGATGCTGAAGCTGGCGCGTTCATAACCGCCGAAAGCATGTGGCGGACAAAGATTGCTAATGATGAGAATTCGCATGTAAGTCCAGATAAAATTTAATGAGTGCGGCACCATCCATGTTGTGTTCTATTTTTTGTTGCAGCACTGGTCCAGAGTAAATCGCGGCAATCATTTTTTGCGTCATGGGATCAATCGCATGATAAGCATCAATTAATTCCAGACCGGAGTTTGTCATAATAGGATGATAGCTGCGCCAGTAATCAAAACCGATAACAGTTTTGCCAAGCGATTTTGCTACACAAGTACAATAGAGTCCAAAATTGCTGAATAAGCGGTATATATGTACGATATCAACCTCTTTCAGTGTTTTCCATAAAAACTGGCTTGTACTATTTTCCGCAGTCATTCCATCTTTATCCTGTTGCAATATGTTAACAGGTAACCCCGATATCATTGTCTGCTGGCTATTGGTACCAAACATGACGATGGATTGAGAGATAGAGAGGCGGCTCATATCGGCAGCGAGAGAAATTGCACGCGTAACCGGTATTGCGAATTCTTCCGCTGGTGTTAGATGGCAAATTTTCATGTTAATTATGACAAACATCCTTTTAACTTTCACATTAATATAAAAATAGATAAGATGGTATGCAAGTGGTAGTGACAGGAACAGAATAATGGATCAATGGATTATATTTGGATCAGGGAATTATCTTAGTGATATTTTTGATTTGATCCATGCAAATAATGGCAGAGTCAAAGCTGTTGTTAATAATGTGCCTAAATCGCTAGAAGAATTAGATGGTTTGCACAAACGCGTCAAATCGCTGGATTATCCTGTTGATACCATCAGTCTGAATGACTTTATACCCGCTGCTAATGAAAAATATACCCTCGGTTTTATGCAAGGTCGCGAGACTTTTATCAGGCAAATCAAGCGTGAAACGGGATTAACATTTTCTTCATTGCTTCATCCCGCTTCCTGTATTGGGTCGAATGTTGAAATTGGTGAGGGTGTTATCGTGGCGCCTGGCGTGGTCATCGCACCCAATGTAGTCCTTGGTGATTTTGCAATTATCAATCGCTCCGCATCTGTAGGTCATGACACGCGTATCGGCGAATATTGTTCTATTGCGCCCGGCGTTAATATTGGTGGTATGAGTATTATTGGCAAAAATGTCGTGATAGGCATAGGTGCAGCGGTTATCAATAATATCTTAATAGGCACTAATGCTATTATCGGTGCGGGTTCTGTCGTTGTGAAAGATATTCCAGCCAGCATGTTAGCGATGGGTGTGCCGGCAAAAACCGTTAGAGAAGTTGAGGTGTAGAATGGCAATGCAGCCTAAACTTATTATTAATGCTGCTATTACTGGCATGATGCCAGCAAAAACACAAACTCCCTATGTCCCAGTGACAGAAGATGAAATCATTCGCGATGCACTTGTCTGTTGGCGTGCGGGAGCTTCCATTGTGCATTTGCATGTGCGCGATGAGCAGGGTCAACCAGATTACCGTGCCGAACGTTATGCGCGTATTATTCGTGGGATCAGGCAGGAATGCGATATTATCATTTGTGTTTCTACTAGTGGCAGAACGTTTTCTGATTTTCAGCAGCGCGCGGAAGTGCTGCATTTGCAAGGTATGGAAAAACCAGAAATGGCCAGTTTGACCTTGGGATCGTTTAATTTTTCCGAACAAGCCAGCGTAAACCAGCCAGAAATGATAGTTAAACTAGCTGAAACGATGTTGCAACACGGCATTAAACCGGAACTGGAAATTTTCGATACTGGCATGCTTAACTACGCAAAATATCTGGATAAAAAATTGCAGCTGCCAAAACCACTTTATTTTAATTTGTTATTAGGCGCGATTGGTGGAATGCAAGCTGGCTTAGAAGAGCTGGCAATTCTGGTACGTGGATTGCCACAACAATCATTTTGGGCGGCAGCAGGTATCGGTGCATGTCAATTGCAAATGAATACCGCGGCGATTATTGCTGGTGGCGGTGTGCGTGTTGGGTTAGAAGATAATATTTATTATGATCAGGCGAAAACACGTCTTGCGCGTAATGTTGAATTAATCCAGCGTATTGTACATTTCGCATTACTATATGGAAGAGAAGTCGCTACTCCTGACGAAGCACGATCTATGTTGAATATTTATAATTATAAAAATGATATTGTCGATGAGGTGATTGCGGTTTAACATACATCAATAGACACTACACATGGAGGTGTCTCATGTTGCCGAGAATAGAGTTAGTTAATATAACAGGCGCTGTTGAACATTCACTCCTCTGGTTAACTGCCAGTACCAGCGATGTTGTTATTCCCAATCCAAATTTTAAAGCTACTCAAGATTTACCAGATGGTATAGTTGTATATTGTATTCATGGCACAGCTGATCGAAGTTCTTCGTTTCATCTCATCGTAAATCGCATTCTTGCGCAAGCACCATCCGCAATTTCTAATTTTTATTTGCCGACATTTGATAGTCGTTTAATGGGTATAGGTGTTGATGATTTTGCGAAACAATTAGCAGAAAAAATCAAAGCAAATGGCCATAAAAATGTGATTATAATGGGCCATTCACGTGGCGGGTTGGTGGCGGCATATTACGCTGAATATCTTGCTGCTGCAGATCAGGTTAATGTGCATGCCATTATCCCAGTTTGTACGCCGTTCGGTGGTTCAGCCCTTGCGATTATGCCGCTATCCTGGCTTTCAACCTCTGTGAAACAAATGGCAAAGAATTCAGATTTTTTACGCGGGCTGGCAAGTAAAATGCTGCAATCACAGCGACAATATTTTCCCGTGTCTGCAGAACGGGATCCATTAGTTTTGAAAGATAATGTTTGTATTCCAGAACATAGGGATCTATTGTTTACACTGGATAAACATGGTCATTTATCAATAATGACTTCGCACCGTTTGGTCAATTATATAAGACAACGTTTGGCAGAAGTGTGCGCACGTGTTACTGGTCAGCCACTTGAAGTATTCGTGTTACCGCAAAATCAACGGCTTGATGATGATCGTAAGGAGCTGGAGTTAGATGATACCTGCTTTGAAATCGATGCACAGGTAGAAAAATTGCAAGCGCGTCTTCATATTCACAATGCAAAAGCCAAAATAGATGTGTTAGTTCGACTGCGTGGTTTATTGGGCGAAATGCTGGAAGGTGATCGTGGTGAAGCTTATCCGCAGGCAAATACCATAGGCGATTTTATTCGTGCTTATTTAGATGATCCAGAAGAAAACTTTGGCATGAAACCTATTGAGGTGCTCCGCGAACAATTGAATTATCCACTGACTATTTTTAGCTGCTCAAAAACAGGCAGTGAATTATTCGTAGAAAAACTAGTAGAAAAATATCAACAGATAAACTTACCGCCTCGTCAAACGCCGACTCTCGTCGTGACTTGAATCAGGGTTGTTGTTCGCACGAGGTTGGAAATGGCACAAACGCGCAGCGCGCATACGATTTAATTCTTCTGGCGTTAATTTTTTATCGTCTTTAATACTTTTCAATTTACTGTCTTCTTTCGTATAAGATTGCGTAATATGTGCAGCGATTTGATGGCCTCGGCTTGCGGCGACCCGCAATAGTGTGCGAGCGTATTCATCTGATTTCTCGTGTGGATGCATGGCCATCATTAGTGTGGAAAATGCGAATATTGCTTCATTGATTTTTTCGGGATCTATTTTATTAAGGTTAGTTTCAATAAAGTTGATGGCATCATTTAGCGAAGCAAATGCCAGGTCTGCCATTGCTTGCATGTTATCTGGATTTACTGCCGCTCGGTCTCTTCTCATAAGGAATAATGCATGAGTGTTTGCGGGTGAAGAGTTTTTAATTAATTCGCGTATGCACTCTTTTTCTGCCATTGTCTCAGCAGTTTTACCTTTCTCATTTGTAATTGTAGTGTCAGCATGAGCTGCTAATAGCAGTACAACTATGTCTGTATTGCCAGCTGCCGCGGCACACATTAATGCAGAGTCACCGTCGTTATTTACCGCATTAATATCAATACCTTTTAGTTCTAATAAAAATCTCACGGCCTTAGGGCAATGATCATTCCGTGCTGTGCGAATTAATGCCGTATCTCCTAAATTGTTGCGGGCATTAATATCAACATCATCTCTTTCCGCAAGTAATTGTAAAAGTTGTAGCGTTGGTGCGGCTGTTGTAAATGCAGTGTTGCCATTATCATCGCGAAGATTGACTAGAGTTTCAGGATGATTGAGTAACATCTTGATACATGCAACTTGGCTTTTTGCTACTGCGCGTATCAGAGGTGTTTGCCCATGATCGCCTTTAGCATTAATTGATATGCTTTTATGAGCGAGCAGTTTTGGTAGAATAGGAGCATGAGGGCTATCGGTAATCTCGTGCAATAGACAATCCCCATTTACATAGCGGATGTCGAGAATAATACCTTCAATAGCTAATAATGCGTCCAAAAGTCTTAATCGGTCTTGGGGCGCTATATTTAGAGCCAAGACGAGAGACAGGAAAGGAATGTTTTTCCAGCGAACATTAATTTTATCAGGATTGTTCTTGTTTTCAGCAATGTATTGCAGGACAGGTTCAATATTGTGTTCTTTAATCGCCTCAAAGCAGTCTTCTAATGTGGTTCCACCAGATCTGAATGAAAGTAAAAATCGATGCATTGTTTCCCCGTTTTTATTTTTATATTTAATTTGCGAGGATCTTACACTTTAATAAAATACAAAGCCAATCAGATAACGTTTAGGCTTTTGTATGAAATGATCAGCGCCTATCACTCTTGGTGCTTTATTAACAGCATACAGCGCAGCTGAATCTAAATTATCATTATCGCTGGATTGAATTAATTGCACGTCAGTAAAGTAACCTTCAGGGTGCAATGTCAGTTTGACCAATACGCGACCTTTAATTCCCATCATGCCTTCAGCATCGGGGTAACGGAAAAAGGTAGACAGTGATCTGGCCATTAATTTGATCAGCGGGTTAGCCGGGGTGTTTGGATCACCAATCATCAATACCGGCTCAGTATCCGATAGGTTGTTGCGTATATCCTGCATCTGATTGGCTTTTAACACCGCCATGGATGAAGCCAGAATCGATTGCGGCTGGCTAGGGCGCGTCACGGGTTCTGGTGGTGGTGAGGCTTTAGCGCGTAAAATTCCCTGCTTGCTGACCATTTTTTCTTCCGGCCGTGCTTCTTCTTGCTGTTTGGTGTTTTCGGCTACCTGCGTGGGTTTGACGGTTTTTTGTACCGTCCGGTTGACCGGTGTTTGCGCGCCGCGCACGCTTTGTGACTGCATGGCGGGTTTGATCGCGCCATTATATACGAATGAAGGAATAAACAGGTTAGGCGCTTTCTTCTGTGTTTCTTCCTGGGGTGCTGGGTTCCACAGAAAAGCAATGATAATAGTCAGTAATAATAGCAGATGCAGGATCACGGACAGCCAGAAACTGTTCCGTACCAAACTTTGTGTCATGCTTCGTTGCATTCGAGACATCCGGGTTGCTATCTCTTATATAATAACAGATCAGTCTGGTCTTGTAATATTGTCTCGAATCCGATTAGCCGGTAAAATTAATGATCCGATTTTTGAAAATAGGTCAGAAGTAATGATTAAGAAATATAACCTGGCATTGCTGCCTACTGTGAAAACCGATGAAGTGATTAAGTTCGCGCGTAACTTCACGGCTATTTCTGAGACCTATTTACTCGGGCCAAAGTCTTTACCGCACGTGACGCTGTGCCACTTTTTCGCCGAAGAAACAGAAATAGACGATATCTGGGTGCGAGCGTGTAAAACCCTAGAGCTAAAAAAGCTTGCGCTTGAATTCACCGAGTTTAAGTGTGTTACTTTTGATGACAAACTGTATTGGATTTCATTGTTGCCGGATAAGACGGATATATTGCATAAAATGCATGCGCTTGCGATCGAATGTCTGGCTGTGCAACCGAAAAGAAATTTTGATCCACACATGACATTGACCAATACGCGTGATGTGGAATGTCAGAAAGAAGTTGATAAGTATTCTACTTTTTATTCGGTTATTGCTGATACGTTTTATCTTACTCTCGGCAGGTGTGATAATGTCGGTCAATATACTGAAGTTATCTATCGCTGCGAATAATTCCCGCCCAAATAGCAATTATAGTTTTGTATAAGTTATTTTCTATGACGATACTATTATTATATTCCTTACAACTTTAGGAGATAATAATAATGAGAAGTACAACAACAATTGATATGGAAAAATTACAAGATGCAAAGAAAAAAATGGAAGATTTGTTAAGGGATATTAAATCCCTGGACGGGCAGGGATCGGAAGAACAACAACGACAGACAATGGAATTAAAAAATAAAACGGTTAAAAGAATCGAAGAAATTGATCAAGTGCTTGCAATGATGTCATTGACCGAAAAAAAGATAGACGAAAATGAAATAATCAATGAAATGGAAAAAGCTCGCGGTGCGGCATACGATCAAAATCAATTGCCACTTGTAAAAGCCTATTTACAGGTAAACGTTAGTACAGTTGAGTCTTATGAAGAATACAAACAAGACGATTTGGCGGAACATTTGGTGAGTATGCTTTTATTTAACCTGGTGCGCGACGCTGAAAAGTGTTTGCTTGCGATGCAGCCTGGTTATGCTCCGCCTGAATCCTTTTTTAAATATCAAGATAAAATGATGAAACAAGCAACGGCAACCGTATTAGGTAAGAATGTACACTTAGTGACTGATGCCGATGAAAAGAAAGCGAAGAAAGATTCTGCTAACGTCGTCGCTTTCTTTAGTAATATTGGAAAAAATAATAATCCCCAATCACAATCCCAGGCTCAGCCACCAAAGAAACCTGGAAATCCATAAATATCAATAGGAGAGGGTCATGCGTGACCCTCTTCACATTCATTCGCTGGTCGGCCGCTGTATTCACAAAATGCCTGCGCCGCCATCGTTGCCTGTTCATCGGGGTCTGGATAATGATTATTAATTAATGCTGCCAATGCCTGCGCGTAGGTTAACGGCTCGCTGCGAGTAAGAAGACCATCTCGATTATTATCGGAAACATTCGCATAACCACCGTTCGCCATCAAATAAGACATGGTGGTCGCGCCAGTTCTGTCTATGCCTGCCATGCAATGAAAAAATATTAATAAAGGATGTCCGTCTTGTGGCTGGTCCGCCAGTAATGTGCGTAAATCCATGGCTTCTGTTTCCATGTCGTCACCATAAGCTGTGCCTGTGACGAGATAAGGTAAATCCATAGGTACGTAATTAAGATCAGAGCGTGGAATGGGCACCGTTTCATGCTGCGGCCAATTAATCGCGCCGGGAATACCGTTATGATTATCTGTGCCAAGCATGGTAAGAGGCCACCATTCAAACGCGAATGAATCAGGATTAAAATTAGCCTGTAAATTATATATTTTATGCTGTATCGGTAAAGGTGATGATGCAGTGGCGCCGGAATACTTAAATTCGGCTGTTAATTCTGCATATTCACGCTCATCGCCATGTTCAGTCTCATCATATAGTAAGTTAATCATCACTATGCGGTAATTTTTCAATTCTTCGGCTGATTTCGGCAAGTGAGCGTTAGTGGTATACACTTGCTGAAAATCCTGCAAATAAGAAAAGATTTTCTTTCTGAATGCATTGGCGTCGTATTGATAATTATTATCTAAATCTAAGGGAACATTGCCTCTGAACAACAAATTTTTATTATTCTCACAATGTTGTCCATTCGTTTGCGCGCAGACATCATAGCCAGTATCCACCAACGCCGCACGGTTGGGAACGAGATTGGTGAGAGAAAATCCTGTTAGCGGCAAGCACAACATACCAGTAATAAAGATGATTTTATGCATAGCGTCCATGAAGTTATCCTTTGTGAAAACGTTTTTACGATAGCGATTATTTGAATCTAAATCAATTACTGCATACAATTCCTTTATCAATGAAATCGTATTTGTAATTCTTATCACTATTTCAACATGCCCTTCTTGAGAGCACTTATGGAAAAGCGTCCTGCAATTTACATGATGGCTAATAAACGCAATGGCACTTTGTATACAGGTGTTACCTGCGATCTTGTTAAACGTATTTATCAACATAAGTATAATAACATCCCTGGATTTGCTGGTAGCTATGATTGCAAATTGCTTGTTTACTATGAGCTACATGAAAATATGCTGAGTGCAATTACAAGAGAAAAACAAATTAAAGGAGGATCGAGAAAAAAGAAACTTGCATTGATCGAGGAGTTAAACCCTGAATGGCTCGATTTATATGTCGATATTTTATAAAGTCAAAGCCTGGGTTGCTTCGTCGCAAAAAGCGCTTCTCGCAATGACGGGGCTCCGACCGAGCGGCTTTTTTCATCAACGAATTACGTAACTCCTACAGCAATGACTGATGCCCCGATAAATAGTATACTTTTGCAAATAATCGATATAACTTGTAAGGGATTTTTTTGCTAAGGACAGCCGTATGCAGCGCAAACCATTTAATATAAGCGAATTCACCTTATTTACACGTCGTGTACATGAATTAACGCACGCGATATTACATGATCCTGATCAATTCATGTCAATCATCAGCAAGTCACCTGATTATCTTTCGCCAACATATGCCGGTTATCTTGATACAATCGATCCCTTAAACTACACCGCTGATTTATTTAATATCGACAAAATTTGTCCTTTCGCTGGGCATTCACTAGGCCCGGTATTTCAGCCAGTGGTTGATAAAATCATGGCGACGGCTACATTACAAAAGCAATTGCATGCCGGCCATTTTTCCAGCTTCGCATCCGGAAGGAAATAAGAATGGCCACTGGTTTGACTGCGATCGTTACGAACCAGCGGTGAAGGCAGCACAGCAATTATTAGGTTTCACGCATGCAGATGAATTTATTTTTACTGCCGCTGGATTATCTGAAAATCTCGCCAGATTATTAGATACATTTTTCCGTCCAGGCAAAAAAGATTGGCAAAGTGGCAAAACCAAAATTTTGATGTTAGCGACAGATTTCTTTTCCGATCAGGCGGTTGTTGCATCAGTCATGAAGCGTGCGATTAATACAGCACAGCGTTTCGAATTATTTCCCGCCAATCGGGCGCCGGATGTGGCTAGTCAAGTGATCAAAGTAAATCCCGATGAAAATGGCATATATCAAACAGATGCTATTATCGCAGCAATAAAAAATAATGCCGATAAAATCCAGGTAATTTGTTTATCTGATATTGTCTTTAACACAGGCCAGCGTTTGCAACTCCATAAAATTTTGGCTGCGGTAAAACAAGACATTGAAAAAAACCATATTATTGTCGGTCTTGATCTCGCGCACACAGTAGGGAATAGAGCAATTAATCTTGCTGGCTTTCCAGTACGTATTGATTTTGCTGTTGGCTGTGGCTACAAGCACTTATCCGGTTTTGCTGGTAGTTCGTTTGGAATATATGTTAACAAAGACGTGGATTTAAATAAGTATCCACCTTTACAAGGATGGAAAGCAGCTGATCCAACCAAGGTTTTTGCTACTATACATAAATACGACGATAGTATTATGACACGCAGTGGTGCGGCGGCATTTAGAATTAGTAATCCTCCACCTGTAGCATTAATCCCCGCGCAAGAATTTCTCACTTATTTTGGCGATATTGGTTTCGATAAATGCTTCAATAAATCCGAATGCCTGACACGTTATCTGATTGCACAACTACAAGCTCGCTTAGGCGATCAAATCGAATTTGTCACGCCGCTTGATCCTGCCCAGCGTGGTGCCATGGTTGTATTCAGAGTAAAAGAATTACGTGATGTGCAAGTGGTAGAAGAAAGTTTAAAAAGTGGCGGATTGGCGTATGAAATCGATGCGCGACCACCAAATAATATCCGTTTGACCGCGCATTATGGCTACACAAAATTCGAACAGGTATCAAACCTGGTGCAAAAGCTTAAATTGGTTATTACTGCGGCGCTGTCTCTTCACGAATCTGTACCAGTAATTTCCCACTAGTCATCTGTTTGGAATATAAGACTATCTCGGACAGGATATCTTCTAAAACGATTTGCTTATGTATAACTGTTTGCAAATCTGTAGCGAGTAAGCGCTGCACTTTATTAGCATGGAGAAGCAGCGTAAAGATATTCATTTTCTCAAACCACCTGGACAACCAAAAGCCTTGAACGCTCTGTCCTTTGAATATCAAAGAATCATAATTTACCCTGCAAGGACGTTCTGATAATGCTCCATATACAAGTAAGCGACTGTTGTCCGGCATTGCATGGAGCATTTGTGATGAAAGATCACCAGCCACTGCATCAAATCCGAGTGACACTGGTAAATCGTGGCAAATTTCACGAAGTTTCACGGTGAAGTTTTCATCATTTGAATTCAGTACATGTTTGGCGCCTAATTTGCGTAGCATTTCTATCTGTTCATCACGGCGAACTATATTGATGGTTTCGATCGAAAGATGCTGCCCAAGTTTAATGATCATTTGTCCCAGTGCACTCGCCGCGGCTGATTGCAAAATCGCTTGATGGCCATTCTGACGAGCAATTTGCATGAGTGCCCAGGCAGTAAATGGATTGACTAGCATGCAGGCTGCTTCCTGCAAGCTAATATGTTTTTGTATAGGCACGCAAGATTTTGCATCTGTCACAAGATACTCAGCCCATGTGCCACCCTGAATATTCGGAGAGGCTGCGGCACAGGCAACACGGCGACCACATAATAATGTTGGTATTAAACCACTTCCAGCAGCAACAATGGTGCCGCTGCCTTCGAAGCCAGCAACAGCAGGAAGATTTTTTTTAAATCCGTAAAGACCACGAATAAAGCCAAGATCGGAAGGGTTAACAGCTGCGTAAGCCATTCGTACTAACACTTGCCCAGGCCCGGGTTTGGGCACGGGGATGCGCTCTATATTGAGGTTGCTGGAACCTTTATAATCCGTTAATACTGCTGCACGCATGGTCGTTGGTATGGAATCCATTATTGATTATTCCTGTTTATATGGGGATGATTATTTTACGCGTGGTATCAAGTCGATTTTCTCTTCAAGTTGCAGTGCGGGATTTTTCCAGGTCAACGGCTCCAATAATGCCTTATCAACATAATTACCCTCGCGGTGATAAGTTGGATCAACATGAAAACCGAGTTTTCCATAAAATTCTCTACCGCCGGCATTTTTGCACCGCAGCAACAAATGGATGGCGCTCAAATCGATATTGATGCCCAGGCGTATTAGGGACATCACCAGATGCTCACCTATACCTTTCTTTTGGTGCTCAGGCAGCACAATTAACAAATCCATGTAGGCAGCGTTCTTTTCCGATTTTTCGCGCATAAATGTTGCCCATCCCGCGAGTTCACCGTCAATTTTGGCTTGTACCCAGTAATCTATTTTATTATCAGAAAAATGCTGGAATTCTTTATTGAAATAATCTTCATAATATTCCTGGACAGAATTTTTTCCATCATGCCAGGATGTCAGTTTTGCATCGATATCTTGTGGCGAAAGATATTGTTTATATTCGCCAATGAAGGCATTGACCAGCGTGGATTGCGCCGCGGGTTGATCGATATCTTTAGGGTCGAGTACAAGTTCGATAGTGACAATAGACGTAGAATTTCTGAGAGGAAATGAATATTTTCTCGCTCTATTGTTCTGTGCAAATCCTCTATCTGCTGGTCTTGCTGACGAAAACATGTCGGTGTACTCCCAATTTTATATGGATGTTGTGCGTTGCTGGACATTATTTATCCAGCATTTCTCTAATGACTGGCATTATCACATGCCGGATATTCATTAACCACTATGACGATCTGACTACTAATTAACCTGTTGTTTAGTGTTATAATATAAACAGGAATAATGACCGAAATAAGATGAATTTGGGAGGCGATATGTCAAAGGTAAAGACTAAGGCAAAAATTAAGAAAAAATCGAAGTTAAGCACTAAAGCAAAAGCAAGTGTAAAAGCTAAAGTAAAAAAGAAAACTAAACCTAAAGCTAAAGCTAAAACTAAAGCTAAAGCTAAACCCAGAGTAAAGGCTAAAGCCACATCCAAAGCCAAAACCAAAACTAAAGCAAAAACTAAAGCAAAAACCAAAACTAAAGCTACACCCAAAATCAAAACAAAGAAAAAGTCTAGTGCCAAAATCAAAGCAAAGGCATGGAAATTTAGTGAAACTCAAACGGTAGAATTATTAATGTGGATTGAAAAAATTGTAAATTTACATAAAGGAAAACAAGGTGGTTTAAAAAGTTTTACCAGTATTGACAAGATACTGGATAAATATAATCAGCGTTATACTGAAACCGACGAGAAGTTTGATGCAATAGTAAAATTCGGAATGGAAGAAGATCCACGTGTTATACACGAACATGTTTTTGTGAATGTTGAAGGTAGAGAAAAAGATATGAATGATTTATACATATTATTAGCTGATATATCTAAAGGAAAAATTGATTTTTCCGCAGCAAATGAAAAAATGAAATCTATATATGAGACATCTTTAGCTGTAAATAAATAGACTATTAACTTCGAATAAATATCATCCGGGTATCGCTGTCGAGGTAATACCCGGACGATTGTTCTACTTAATCTGTCATTAATATTACCGCGCCTATTTCTTCTAGAGCCAGCCGCGAACGATAAACGCGATAATAGGAATAATAATGCTTAATATGGTGATAGAAATAACATAAAAATAGCCGTGTACCCACGCATATTCTGGCATAAAATGAAAATTCATGCCGTACCAGCTTGCGATGAAAGTAGGTGGTATTCCTATCACAGAGACTATCGTCAAGACTTTGAAAATGTCATTTTGCTCTGTGTTAGTAAAACCTAAAATAGCATCCAATAAGAATTGGACGCGATTGGTAAGATGTAATCCAAAATCAATTAAGGATTCCAAGTCTTTCAATACGGTATTGAGACGATCTTGCACCGACTGTGACATCCAGCTTTGACCCGTTTTCCAGGGCAAAAGGAATAATTCTTTGTAAGCCTAATTGAACAGCCCGTATTTGCGATAGATTTTCCCCATAATTTCCTAAATTGTAGAGAATGGTGCGTAAGCGCGGTTGTGAGCCCTTGCGCATACGTTTGTTTGCACGCGAATAACGACTAAAAATATTATGCGAGGCATTCGTGGTGTCATGCGATGTTTTTTCTAATATATCTGCTTCCACTTCAATCATTTGTTCGAGTATATGCGTGAATGCATCTACTGAATTACCATGATGCTTATCATTTTTAAAAACTTTTTTAGCAGCTTCAAAAGAAGGTAAATCTTGAAATCGAATCGTAATTAAAATCTTATCATTAAGAATAAAGCCAACAGGCGAACCTGCTGGCATAGGTGAATCTGTTACGCCGACATGTAAAATGGAGGGCAAATTGACTCTAATGAAATGATCTGCAAATTGTAACTGGCTAGAAGTTTCAATTTCTTCAAGTTCATGGCGTGTGGGAATATGAAGATTAAATTCTTTTTCAACTTCATTGATCTCGGATTGAGTGGGTTCAACCAAGTCAATCCAAATGACTTTATGCTGATCGTTGGTAATTTTATTTAACATTCGTATTAATCTTCCCTGTCAGATCAAATATTTTACAGTCTACAGTCCCAATCGACAAGTGGGGTCACATCTTCACTTTCCACTCACCCTGACAATTTTGATGATTTTGTATATAGATAGTACAAGTGATGATAAACTAACAGGATTACACAGGAGGTTTTATGAGACGGATCCTCGTTATTTCCCTCGCTATCTGTTCAATATCTTCAGCATGGGCAGTTGATAAGGTACAAGAAGCATTAGACAAAGCGCGTATTAACAACAAAGTCAGTGCCATGCAAATGACCATCATGCTGCATGATCAGGCACCACGCACAATAACATCTGGCCATACGACAAAAGCAGCAGATGCATCTGCTATCACGCCAGACACACTATTCCAGATTGGCAGTGAAACCAAATCATTCACTGCAGCGTTATTATTGAAACTGGAAATGGAAGGGAAATTAAAACTGACTGATACACTTGGACAATATTTCCCGCAATATAAACAATGGCGTCAAATTACCCTGTCGCAGATGTTGCATAATAATAGCGGCATCCCTAGTTATTCCGAAGATAAAATATTTCAAGACGAAATTAAAACAAAACCAGATCGGATTTGGACAGCACCTGAATTAATGGCTATCGCTGAAAAACGTAAAGATGATTTTGCACCCGGACATGGCTGGCATTATTCAAATAGTAATTTTGTACTTGCAGGTATGGTTGCGGAAAAAGTCACTCATCAATCTCTGAATGATTTATATCAGCATTATTTTCTTGCGCCATCAGCGCTTGATTTAAGCAGTACTTATTATATTACTGATCAATACACGCCCGAATTTATCAAACGTATGGCGCATGGTTATGATGAAGATAATCATGATATCACCAATGGCAATATGTCATGGGGTAGAGCAGCTGGTGCAATGGTTTCAAATTCCTCCGATTTGGCCAAGTGGGCATACGCTCTTTTTCACGGCAAAGTATTTCCTGAAAATATTCAAAAACAGTTTATGAATACGGTTTCTACTAAAACTGGCTTGCACGATCCAAATGACAAAGAAGGTTATGGTTTGGGAATTGGTACGCGAGTCGATGCAAAATATCGGCAAGTGGTGGGGGCATGAAGGAGAGACGCTTGGTTATCATGCCATTTTTATCTGGTATCCAGCATATGATTTAACCATCGCTATTTTAACGAATGGTGAAGCGTCACACTTGCGCGATTTCGCTGTTTCATTGCCAGGTGTGTTGGGTTTGAAGCCTAAAAAATAATTTTCCTGATGGTGTCAGACTCGGGGTCTGACACCATGCTTATCCATTTCATCACCTTAATATCCGTCAGAAATTTAGGGCTAACGGCTTTTTCTCTTTACCTGCTGGCTGATTATCTTCCTTCTCCTCCCGTTGACGTTTGCGATTTGCCGGCGAAAAAAACGCCAACGGCTGACCTGAAACAGTAAGGTTCTGTTGAATGATATTGAGATTAAATTTAATATCACTTAGTGCACAATCAGCTTTCCATTTGCATTGATCGTCATGCAGTAAAATCAAATCTTTCTTGAGACTTTCATAGTTATATTGGTGAATTAATCCATTATCTCCCGCAATTTTTTCTATCACTTGTTGCTCGATACTGGCGATAAGTGGTTGCCATAACTGCCTGGAAATCTTTTTTTCAGCATTCCACATTTTATACATGCCCCAGATCCCACCCACGTAAGTTGTACAAATACTACCAACAATCTTACATAATAGGGCTAACTGTTTAATTGTGTTCTCACTTGGTTGCGTAGTGAGCTTATAATAAAGGAGTGTTCCACTCGAATGTAGCAACCATGCAGCTGGCAACACGCCCACCCAGTTTCGATAAGGATATTGCTGATGTTCAGAAGAAATTAATCCTCTGCAACGATCTATTTCCAGCATTAATCCAAGCAGCATCGCGCGATCCTGCTCAGCAGCATGTTCTATTAATTCATCAGTATCTTCTGTTGCATCTTCTTCTGGAACATTGTCATTTTCTGCCAGCAACACTTTTGCGCGGTAAGCTGGCATCAGTGCTAATACATCATCTTCGATAAACTCATCTTGTCCATGATGATTTTTGAATGTATTGCGTATAGGCATCTGGTGAAAATCATGCTGGACGATAAGCATGGAACGCAGACTATGAATGCTGGCGTATTGATAACAAATGCTTCTCAACCCTGGCATAGCAGGATTGGTTAATGCCAACTGATGTAAATCATTAACAATCGTCTCCTGATTTTTTCTGGTTAAGCGCGTGAATAATTGCGGATTAACTTGATGCTGTGTGGCTAAGTGTACCGTCACTAATGCTTGCAGACTATTCAATCCCGCATAACGTGAATAGGTAGCAAAAAAATCTTTAGGGCAGGATTGACTGCTCATTAATTCTTTGCAAATAAGCAAAAAATAGTTTTGCTCAATAGGTGCTAGTTGACTGAATTGGTCCGGTTTAAGAAGGAATAATATATTGTAGCCTGATCGCAGTTGATTATTGTGTTTAAACGCATTCGCGCCCAGCTTGAGGAGAGCTAAAACAATTTGATAGCCTTCACGTAAATTATCTAGCCGGATTCCACTCTCATTATCGCAGTGCAAACCTTGTAACAGTAGTATTAAAGCACTACTGCTATCTTTACATAGACCGTTGACGAGAGTACGTGCATTTTTTTCCAGACTGATTTCAGCAAGTAATATTCGTGCGACAGCTAATTCACCTTTCGCACACGCTATATGTAAAGGAGTGTAACCATCATAGTCAGTCGCTAACCACTGTTTACTTGCTTGTCGTTTTGCCAGAGAAATTAATTCAGTCAACACTTGAGCGCAGCCATGCTTTGCCGCGAGATGAAACAATGATCTTTTATAAGGGTCTGTAGCGAAAATGACATCATGTTCAAGTAATGATAGTAGTTTTAACGCGATCACCTGCATTTCCATTTTGATGGCCAAATGCAGAACTGTGCCGTCATCTCTCCTTCCTACTTGTTCATGCAAGACAGCATGATTGCCACGGCTGATTAACTCAATTAGGCTAAGAGAAATTTCCTGATCATGATTTTGAATAGCTTCTGCCAATGCTTTTAATAAATACTTGCGGTCTTGCATATTATTTTTTCATCCTGATTTTGCAGCGGATCATACTAGAGTTAATTTTGCAGAGCAATTTCAAATATTGAGGCATTAAGAATAATAAGGTAGTCTCCACCACACTATTTTTCATAATTATAATGATAAGGGTTTAATCAATGCGTTCAAGAACTCCCTCTCCATCATCATCACCGCCACCACGTGGCTACGAAGTTACTGATAAGAAAAAAGAAGAAGAAATGCTTAATAAACTTGATGTTTCTCCTGCTCCGAAACATTCAACCAGCAGGATTGTCACCAATCTCGCAGAAGAAGCGCGGAGAGTGCAAGCATGTGAAATGCGGATAATGTTAAGAGAAGCTGATAAAGCAGAAGAAAAGGCAAAGCAAAGAGAATTAACTCAGGGCAATAGAAATCCTTTCAACGGAGATAATCTTATTGATGGAATTTTAGAAGTTGAAGAGGGTTTGCTCAGCAGATGGTCTGACGTGATAACCAATCAAGATGATGTTGAGTTATATAAACAATTAAGCGCTGCCTATTGTCAGGCAAAAGACAGCGTACTTCCGTATAACGAAGATCGTGAGCGAGCATTTTATCTATTATTGAAAAATAAACTAATGACGTCGGAACAATTTGAAGAATCAAAAAAGCATATGCTGGATCTTCAAGGGCGATGTTTTGCCGCGCCAGATTCACCGTCACCGCGTCCCCGATGAACAATGTAGCTGGTGTCAGACACCGTACTGGCGTCTGACACCACAGATCATCTAGCTTCCAAGAATTTACCTTTTGTATATTTCACCTTGAACACCGTATATTCTCTTGGCATATTTGGCGCCAATTTTTTTGCTGGCATAGAGCCAACCGCAGTCACATGGGCGAGAATTTCATTTACATCTTCATCATGAATGCAGTTCAAAAATTCATCACTGGACAAAGAAACTTCGACGATGAGCGTTTTACCCGTCATGGTCACCGCATATCGTGGGTCTTTGTTGGCGTAGACTTTGTCGATAAAAGCATGGACAGCTTTTAAATCCGGCTGAATGCTGCGAACAGAGGTTTCAAAGAGGTTTTTGGCGCTGTCAGAGCTGAGCATATCCCGGAACCTCTCCAGGGAAAGCATTAAGGCATCCAGGCTTGCCATGGGCGCGCTGCCTACCATGGTGACGTATATCTTGTTTGCATCAGTCGTGGGTTGTTTTATACCAGTTTGGCGCCTATCCATAGCAAACTGCCTCCTTATTGAATCAATAAAGTACTTTCGCATTTACAGCGACTTAAGACAATCAAAATCCGCTGTCAGCGAGTCGCGCGGGTGCTAAACAGTTTTAATTTGATCCAGGATGTTTCCAAGAAGGTGATGGAAATTATCCGGATTTTCTTTTATTTCGCGCAAGTCGACATAGACTTTCTTTTCTTCATTGTTAACAAACACTTCCAGTGTCAGTCTATTATCGTGTAAAGACCATTTACCGAACTGAATTTTATGTTTTTGGGTTCTACCTTCATTAGAAATGTAATCTATGAATTTATCGAGAAGAGCTTTTGTTGAGCCATCCATTTTTATTCTCCTTGACACAAATTGTACATTTTTCTGCCATGGTCGGTCTAAAATTAAAGCTCTATATAAGTTATAATACTATTATGAGCATTGTAGCAGCTTTTTTGTGGCAAAAATCGCCGACACAAAGCATAAGCACGCTAATTTTTGACGAAGACACTTTAACTGTTTATTCGCGTCCGAAGAAATTTACTCTTTCAAAAAAATTATTTTCATTTTCAAGAGAGTCCAAAAAGATAATTAATAATTTTAGCGACCATCTGATTAGGCTATCGACAAAATATCAAAAGAAAATAACGGTGGAATATAAAATAGTGTTTTTAGTAAATACAATTTCCTGGATGAGTCCTGCTCGAGAGAGCAAAGCAGTTTTGAGGTTATTTCGTAAGGCGATAAAAAAGATCCAGAAAAAGCATGCTAATATCGTATTAGCTCCACAGTTAAGAAGAAAATTATCCGGCAAATCATTACTGATGTTTAAACGCGAATTAAGAAAGCTGGAGCTTGTGAGTCGCAAAAGAAATACTGGATATGAGTATCACTTGTGGGCGATAGCTTTGCATGCAACTTCGACATCATATAATAAAAAACTTTTGATGTTGAGAAATGCCCTGGTTAATAAATACTGGAACGAAACGATCTGAATTTACGAATAGGAGTAGGCAGATATGAAATATAGAGCCCTGAGAGTCATCACAACTTTATTGTTATTGGCTAGTCTGGATGTGTTTGCGGAATCATCTGCATCAAGCACAAGTTCTACTATTACAAACACGACGACTTCAGGTGGCGCAGTGAATGGCAATGGCATCCCTACGGCAACGCAATCGACCACCTATTCAACTACCACTTCCACTACTGTAAATTCGCATGATAATGATATCATTTCTGCTGTTTATAAAAATTACGCTCAAGATCCAGCTTTAACAGGAACAAAGCTAACGGTGAATTCTCAAAATGGTATTGTATCAATTAGTGGGACAGTCACCGCGCAATCTCAAGCTGATGAAGCAGTGATAGCTGCAAAGAAGGTGCCTGGTGTTCAAGATGTGAGATCATCTATTAATGTCATTACTGCAAACCACAATGCAAATGATCAGCCACCGCAAACGCCAAACTACTAAAGGCAGGCTCAGGCTTCATTAAATTTATTTTGTTACCATCATTTCCTCTAATTAACCTATTCATTTTGTTGGTAATCTGAAATCAGGTTCCAGTACAATTTAATTGCTTCTATTGGATATTAATCAGCATCTTATAATTTACATATTGATTGCATGTATATTTTAAAGAAATGCTGAACACTAAATTGTTGTTATAATTAGATATATATTGCGATGGATAATGTAAATATGAATAATAATAAGAATAATTATAAGGACAATCATTTATCAGGCAAGGAAGATCGTTATATCAAGAATCGCTTGAGGCAATTAGCTACGCTACATAAAGAAGCAAACACGCAACATAATTCCCAGCAACTATTACAATTCCTTGCCCAGTCTACTTGTAAAATATTAGGCATTAAATATTGTGTATTGGGGATGGTAGGAGTTGGAGAGAAACATAAAAATAAGGAATATGTCGCTACGAATATACTGAAAGCAAAGGGATCTGCAGATAAAGTTATTAAACTTGGCCAAGCTGCAATTAAGCAGATATTGAGTAGCACGAGCGTATTAATGATCGACCAATGTCTTGCTACGGCAATATATACAAATTCTGAATTATACGGTTATTTGTATATTAAAATTAAGTTGGATGGTGAAAAATTTAATGCACATGATCGGGTGATTCTTGGGTTAATTGCCTCTGAGATCGCTTTAATTTATGAAAATAATCAATTCCAGCAAATATTTAAGAAACAAAAAAATATAATTAATGATGGATCAGCTGGTACTAAAAAAATATTGGCAGAATTAAATATAGCTCAAGATTTATTGAGAGGTTTTTCAGAACATACAAAAGATGTTTTCTGGGAAACCAACCCGACCTTTAGTAAAATATTATATATTAATCGCGCGTACGAAGATGTGTGGGGTAGATCCAGGGAAAGCCTCTATCAAAATCCTTCAGGCTGGTTGGAAGCCGTGCTTCCAGAGGACCGGAAAAAGTAAAAGACTATTTTACCAGGAAAATTCTCAAGAAACATATTTCACAAGTTGCTCTCGAATATAGAATTACGCGACCTGATGGTTCAATTCGTGATATTTATGATAGAGGATTCCCGCTTCTAAACAGACAGGGTAAATTAATCTATCTTTTTGGAGTGGCCACCGATATTACATTGTTAAAGCTTGGTAAAACCATCACCAAGCTCTTGTTTGATGGCCACGTAATATTTGAAAAATTTTCAATTGTAGAAGAGGCAAGCGAAGATATATTGAGATTAATATGCAAGACATTTTCCTGGAACAGTGGAGAGATCTGGTTATTTTCCAAAAATAATAATGATACTTCAACCTGTGTTTCTCAATGGCCCGCTAAAAATAATCTGTTAAGTGAAGATATTGAAGACAAGCGCAGCAAATCTGCCAAAAATGATGAGACAGACCGGATTTCACTAATAGACTCTAAAATTGCAATCACATTGCCTATTGCCTTCAAAGATAAACAGATAGGAAAGATGAATTTCTATATTAATAAATCTTTATTAATTGATGTGCAAATTATGGAAATGATAACACAAGCACTAGCGATGATCGCTTCCAGGCTGGGTGAATTTTACGAACACAAATATAGCAACAAACAGCTTGCTTTTGTTTCATCGCATGACTCTCTTACAGGTTTAATGAATAGGTATTCTTTTGCTGAACAGGTTAATCAGGCTATTTTAATTCATCCAGACAATGAATTCGTCATTATTTTGATTGATATTGATAAATTGAAAACCATAAATAATGCGTTGGGTTACTTGGTCGGTGATAAAATTATTTTAAGCGTCTCGGACAAATTATTGTATTTCACCAGGAAAATTGATGGTTATATCTCCAAGATGGGTGCGGATAAATTTGCATTGCTGCTGCATAAAAATATCAGTAAAGATGTGGTTGCTGAATACTCTCAGCAACTATTAAAGTTAATAAGCGAACCAATTAAAGTAAACAATGATGATGTTTGTATCACGGTCAGTATTGGTATCAGCGTCTATCCAGATAATGGAAATGAATGTATCACACTGATAAAAAATGCTGATGCAGCCATGTCCCAAGTAAAAGAAAAAGGTGGCAACTATTATCAATTTTATGATTCAACCTTGTCACCACTGGCAACAGAAAAATTCAAATTAATAAATGAATTGCATAGCGCGATCACGAATGGCCAATTTGTCCTCCATTATCAACCTAAGATTGAGATAAAGACTGGCAAAATTGTTGGCGTAGAAGCTTTAATCCGCTGGAATCATCCTGAAAGAGGCCTGGTGTTACCCTCAGATTTCATGGATGCAATAGAGGAAACAGGATTGATTATACGTATCAGTGAATGGGTTCTTCGTGAGGTTTTTCAACTTATTCTTTCTCGCAGAATATATGATTTACCTATAGCAGTTAATCTGTCCATTGTTCAGTTCAAAGTTAAATATGATCTGGTAGCTTATATCAAGAAGCTTATGGAAGAGCTCAATATCGATGGCGCTAAAGTAGAATATGAAGTCACAGAAAGTCTCCTGATGATGTCCGAACAAAATAGTATGTTAATATTAAAGAAATTGAAGCATTTTGGGAGTAAGGTCAGTTTTGATGATTTTGGAACCGGTTATTCATCATTTAGTTATTTAAAATATTTTATTCCAGACAATATAAAAATTGACAAAACGTTTATAGATAGCCTTCCTATGAATCATGACATTTGTAAAATTGTTGAAGCAATGATTTCACTTGCACGTAATCTTAATATTAATGTCATTGCTGAGGGCGTGGAGAATGTTGAGCAATTTAATTATTTGAAACAGTGTGGATGTGATCAGATACAGGGATTCTACTTTTCCAAAGCCTTACCTCTTGATGAACTAATCAAATTAGTCAATCAATCAGTTAATTTTATCGTTTAGAATTTCTAAAATCGCCTATACAGCTTAATAATCCAGTAATAAGGGCAAATGATCGGATACTTCGTCGCTTAAAACTTCAAATGAATTGACGATAATTTCAGGTGATGTGAAAACATAGTCAGCGAACTTTTCGTCTTTTGGATATAATTTACTGCGAGTAGATTTAATATCATGCTTTTTAATGAGATTAGTCATCCCTTTTTCAAGAATTGTTAAACTCTGAGTGTCGGGCCGCAAATTTAAATCGCCACATAATATCATTGGCGTATTGATAGTAGCCATGAATTGCTTAATTCTTCGAGATTGTTCTATTCTCTCGGGTGAATCGGTTTTTCCCATGCCATTCCATAGGCCGTGTACATTTAATATGGAATACACATTATTATTGGCACGATAAGCTAGCCATTGCATATTTCGCGAATGAGTCGGTCCACTGCCTTGATAATGCGGATTTTCATAGATGGTTAATTCTCCTTCTTCCAGGACATCAATTTCTTTTTTTACCAGCATGCCAATGCCGTATATATTTCCTACGACAGGCCTAAAAAATGCGTTATGGTCAGATAGTATGTTCTGAAGTTCAGATAGAATATTAAGACTGACTTTCCTGTCTTCGGTTGATATTTTGTTTGGCGCATTATTATATACTTCCTGAAAACAAAAAATGTCGACGTCGCGGTGGAATTTAATAAATTCGAGTAATGGACTCTTTACGTGTCCACCCCAAATGTTTAGTGTCATTAATTTCATGGATTATCCTATTGTTTTAAAGCAACACCTTACGCCCACCTGTATTACTATCATACATTGATGCTTGCCAGATATATAGACTGTTTGCCCGGTTGAAAAAAGAAGAAAGTCCACAACAATTTACTGCACAAAAATTGCAGCCTTAAGTGACAATCTGCTGACAAAACTGTAATCCTGGAGTCATCATTTTGACGGCAGTGAATTGTTAAACTGACCTTATAATAAAATAGACAGGGAGGTTTAGTGATGGACTGGGTCTCGTTCGTTGGATATGTGGCATCAATACTAGTGGCTTCAACTTTTTATGTTAAAACCATGATACCGTTGCGATGTTTCGCACTTGCCAGCAATGTCGGTTTTATTACATATGCTTATTTTAGCACTCCGCAATTGTATCCGGTTTTATTGTTGCACGTATGTCTGTTGCCGCTGAATGGCATGCGATTAAAAGATTTGATCAAGAAGGTTGGGTAGGGTGGATTACGCGCTTTTGCCGTAATCCACCTACATGAAGATTAATTTTTGCTGGTCAGACGTTTCACTAAATCATAAAGAAACGCTTGTCCTTCATAAAAAGATTGCACGCTCATGCGTTCATCACGCCCGTGTGCGCGTACATCATCACGATCAGTGAAGGATCCAGATACACCATAAGTAGGAATACCTGCAGCGCGTAGATATAAGCCATCGGTAGCACCCATCACCATCATGGGAACAGTTGGTACACCAGGCCACATAGCATTTGTTGATTCTTTCACAGCATTCAGCACATCTGGTCGTAGCGGTGAAACTGGGCTTATTTTAATTGGTTCAGAACTGTTGATACTTACCTGATTATCCGCGATGACTTTTTCCAATGTATGTTTGATAGATTCAGGTGATTCATCTGGTAACACACGGCAATTGATATTCACAGCAGCAAGTTGTGGTAACGCGTTTCTTGCGTGCCCGCCTTCCAATAAAGTTGGTATGCATGTTGTGCGTAATGTGGCATTCCATAATGGATTGGCAGCGGCAACTCGGCGCATGGCCGCTTGCGAACCGGTAGCAACTTGCGCGAGATCAGCCTGTATTGTGCCCGTTTCGACTTTTGCCATTTGCGCGAAATAAGCCGCGGTAACCTTATTAGTTTTTAATGGGAATTGATATTTGGATAAGCGTACTAACGCATCAGCGAGACGATAGATGGCGTTATCTGCGACTGGCAGCGAACTGTGACCACCTTTGTTATGTACTTCCAGACGATAATTGATAACGTATTTTTCGCTGACTTGTAAATCGTTCGATAATTTTTTGCCATTAGCCATTTTACTCCAACCGCCTTCATTCAAAGCAAAATCAGCATCGATTAAATCTTTGTGATTTTTGAGCAACCATTCAACGCCATTGTATGGGCCGCCGCCTTCTTCATCAGCGGTTAATACCACAATAATATCGCGATCTGGTTTGTAACCCTCATGTTTGAATTGGATTAAATTTGCAATCCACTGCGCTGCTTGTGCTTTATCGTCGGTAGTACCACGGCCATAAAAATAACCATCTTTTTCTACAAATTTATACGGATCGGTGCTCCAGTCTTCGCGTTTTGCTTCAACCACATCCACATGCGCCAATAACAATATTGGTTTGTGTTCACCGGTGCCGCGATAACGTACCACCAGATTGGCTTTGCTGGGGATGGCGCCACCGACAAAAATATCAGCATCAGAAAAACCCGCCGCTTTCAGGCGCGCAACAGCAGCATTGATTACTGGAGTAGTGCTGCCAGTGGTAAAGCCAGAGTTAATTTCTATAAACTGTTGATAAATATCATGCGCCAATTTTTGTTCGGAATCAGGGCGCATAGTTTGTGCGTTTATTGCTCCTGTTGCGAGCAACAGTGACGTTGTTAAAAGCAAGTGCTTAAGGCGCATAGAATATCCACTTCTCTATTGATTAATAAATGCTTGGATTTTTGCATGAGGATAATAAACTGGCAACTAATATTGCAGTAAGGAAATTGGTATTGTAGTGGATTCTTACCCCTATTAAATATATTATGATGACCTGGATGATTAAAATTTAATTACAAAATATAAAAATAAAACAAAAACAATAATAAAATAAAAAAGGTGATTAACATGTTTAGAAAAAATGGTGATTCCAGTGCGCAAAACCAATCCCAACTGAAAGAGCTTGATGATGCAAGAAAACTCGCTGAAGCAAATGCTTTAGAAGAAGCGATCTCATGGAATTATTACGGCAAAGATTCGCCTCAGGATCTCAATGGTAATACCCATATGCATCAAGCCGTTTTAAAACGCAATGAACATTCAATCCGTAAGCTGTTATTGCAAGATGCAAGCTTGAAAGTTACCAACAAAGATTCTGAGACACCCATTGCTATGGCGTTCAGAACGAACTGGACGGAAGGTCTGGAAGTTTTATCCCAGCTTGCCAAAGACAGCATGATTAGTGAAAATGATAAGAGAATCCTGGCGAAACATCGCGCCATTTATGATCCAGCTCCAGCCCCACGTGCACCGCGCAGAAACCCTGTTAAAGCTGCAACGAAAAGACCAGCGTTAGCAAGCACTGGTACAGGTATGTTTGCACCGGTTGCTGCAGTAAAACCAGAACCAATGCAGGTTCAGTCAGCTCAGAAACCATTCATGGCTGAAGACATCCAGACAATCAAAGCATTCATTGAAAGAAAGAAAAATGATTTGTTTGTAATGAAGTTAGTTGAACAAATTATGGATCCAATTGCAGAAGATGTCATGAGCGATCCGGTTTATCTCCAGGCCGATCAAAGAATTTATGATCGTGAAACCCTAGCTAAAATCGTACCAGTGAATGGTCAGAAACTATCTCCATTTAATCGCGCGCCATTTACTGATGCGGATATCAAGCCGGCGATCGAAGCTATCCAGCGTATTCAAATCTTTCTTGATCTGGCCATAAATGACCTGCGTCAACAAGAAAATCAAGCTCCAACACCAATGAAAATGTAGGTAAGAAAACCTGGGCCTTTGCGGCCCAGGTCTTTTATATTTGTCAATGCACTTTTAGTCATGTATTCTTTCGTGTGATTTTAATTTTTACATGGAAGTCTATATGCAATCACGTCAGACAGTTGTCCATTACACCGTTTATTTCAGTGGTAACAGTCATCAAATTTCCGACAATCAAATGCTCGCCAGTTTTTTATATAAATATACTGCGCACGATGGCAAAGAGTTTTTTCGCAAAGGCTATGATGGTTGTGGTGTAACTAATGGTTTGATGGGCACCATTTTTGGTTCGGGGTTGAAAGAACAAGCAGAAGAAGTGGTTGCGGAAGTATTAGCACTAGTTAAAAAAGGCCACCGGGTTATTTTGAATTGTTATGCGCATAGTCGCGGGGCGATGGCTGCATTAACAATGATCAGGCTATTAAGAACGTACGATCGCTCCATGATAGAAATCAATTTGGCTATGCTTGATCCTGTGCCTGGTAACTTGTTGACGACAGCAAAAATTGATTTTATGCATGTTTCATTAGCCAATCAAAATGTTGATGTGTCTGATTGCCGCAACCTGACGCGCGTTATTGCTTTATATCCAAATATACCATTGCCAGATATCGCTGTGCATGCGCCGTTGTTGCCGCGTTATCCTGATAAATGTGATGTAGAAGAAAGTATTGTTCCTGGCTGTCACGCCGAAACACAGTATTTGCAAGAATATTCTGATGAGTTGAGTATGACTAACCGGACGTTTATTGTGTATGCGCGCACTCTGCGCTTCCTGCAGGATTGTGGTACGCGTTTGAATATACCGGCGGTGAGCATCAATCAATTGGATATGGTTAATCAATCAGAAACGCAAGCGTTAATCAATTGCTATCAAAGCGAAATGAGAGGCGTATATGAGAATGCACGTCGTGACTGTCATGCAACAGATGATATGCAAATTGTGACTGATAAATCTGGCGAGCCAAAATTTTTAAATATGCATCATAAAAAACTTTCCGGTGTGGAAGGCGGTGATAATGATTGTGTGTTCAGATTTTCCAATGTCATGCGCAGATACGGACGCGTGAATGATGATTATACTTCTGCAGTGGTTTTTAATACGTTCAAGACATTTTCCGGACAACTTTTTTCATTTATTAACAAACAAAAAATGGAAGAAGCGCGCAAAGTTATTTTTGTTCGTTTTATGCAGGAACTGGAAAGTAAAAATAAATTTAATGACGCTGAAGAGTTCACCAATGCATTGCGTAATGTGATTGCAGTGGCGTTAATAAAAGAACCGTTTGCATTTGGTTTATTTAATTCTTCCAATACCGCGAATGAGGCATTGCGGTTATTGCGACAGCGAGACTTTAAGTTGTTATCTAATGTTATCATGGGTAGTTGTTCTGGCATGCTGCGATTAGCAGATTTATGCATGTTTGTGACTGGTAATGATGATGAGGGATTGTTTGAAGCTAGTCGTGCTAGTGCTATTTACCAGTTGTTCAAACCTGGTGATAATGCGGTCTTAATGCGAAATAATATACAAGAGTTTGTTGGTGGTGCTGAGCTGGAACCAGTTTTAGAGTTAAAATAAAATATATAATACAATCAGTTACCACTATAAAACGAGGAGTGAGGGGTTGTCCCAATACTATATAGCAACCAATTGACGCGATAATATAGGTATTACTCCCTCATTTTCAAGGCAACATTATGCTTTTGATATATGCAGTGGTGATCCTCTTCAGCGCATCAATTGTATTTTCCATTCTGCAATATTTTCCTTTTAATAAAATAATTTCAGCGCTGATTGTTGGTGTAGTCATCATTATTGCTGTCGTTATCACACATATTTGCATCGCGCCGCAGTATAATTCCTGGAAAATGGAAAAGAAATTGACTAGTAGATATCCCGTGTTTGAATTACTGGCTGAGAAAGATCCCGATAATTATAAGGTATTTATAGCAAAGCTGAAATCAGACATGTTGGCTAAATCAAGTCAGTATAATGAATTCAAAGATGTTGGTACGTTCTTGAATACGGAAATGGTCAAGTATTCACAAAGCGCGTCCAATGAGAGTTTATATAATTTCGCGAAAACAATTCTGAATTTTTATAACAAGCTAATTGATATCAATCCTGTTTATATTTTAAATCTGGAATTTCCAGAAAAATTTGGTGAAAAAATTGATTTTCCTGGTTTGGAATCCGCAAGCAAAGATAATACGCAGGAAATTATATTGGCTAAGGAAAGCATTATCAGGTCGGCGGTTGATGATCCTCAACCTGCGCTTGATGCGGAACAAGTGCAACAAGCACAGACAATATTCCGACAGATTATCACTGAGTTAGTAAATAAATACGGCAAAGATGTTGTGCTGGCAACTTTCCAACATCCGGAAGATGATTCCACGGATCAAAAGACGGCTGCGACCATTATTATTCAGTTTTACAGTAAGCTGGTCAGTCGTGGTGAGACGGATGCGGGAATAGTGCTTAAGTATTTATTCAAAGCTGGAGCTCCTAAGCAGCAATCTAACTAATTTTTAATACCCCTCTGGTGGATTACGGCAAAAAGCGCCTAATCCACCCTACGTCATATTAAAATGCTCGTAGTAGGGTGGATTAGGCGCTTTTTGCCGTAATCCACCAGGAGTGAGGGATAATCAAAATATTATCTATTTGCCACACGCTTGTTAGATGTTAAATCTGCCTCAGCATTCATCACTGTAGCTGTTCTCTTGGCGCCAAAGAATCTGTTGCTTTGAGCAGCAGAAAGTTTCTTCTTCTTTTCCACATAATCAGGATTCAATGTCTGATATGCTTGCATAGCCAGTTCAGCGCGATTAGGGGCAGTGTGCTTAATCGATGCATCAATATCAAACTGAGCGCAAATATCGTTTAGCTTATGGCTATAGCCTTCTCTGCGTGGATATAACAGCTGATGCATTTCCATGACGTCGACAACATCACGATCGGCCAGGATGGTTGTCCAATCAGTATTCGCGAGATTGTCGCAACGATCCAAATCAACCAGGCATTCTTCCATTTCAGATTCTGCTGCGGTGATTTTCGCATCCAATTTTTCTAATGCAGCGACTTGATCAGGTGAAGGTTCATTAGATGAGTATTCGTCTACTAACGCATTATACTTATCTGTGAGTTTCTCAATTTTTTCTGCAAGTTTGTCTTTTGCTGCATTTAAATCAACTAAGTGGTCTTTTGCTTTTTCAATAGCGGAGTTCATCAGTGTATCAATAAATGTTGCTATATAAACCGCGTTATGTACGATGACTTCATCATTGCCGATAAAATCGAGAAATTGTTGCGCGATTTCACCGAAAGTTGGTGCGTCTTCCAGCATTTTGTTAGTGATTTTATTGCATTTTACCGCACCTGGATCGATTTTACGTCCTTCGTTGTTAATGAGAGTGCTAAATTCATTTCCGGTTTTTTGACCATCAATGTATTCAACAGCCGCGATTTCTGTGATCATGTCACCTTTTGAGGCTTCGTAACCTGTGGTTTGAATGTTCAATGCGATTTGGCGTTTTGATTTGGATTTGTCTTGGCGTAACATAAGTTCCCTCTCTTTTAGATAATTATGAATTTATCGAACGATAATATTCAGCACTCGCAGCTAGCATAAACCATAATCCTTCATCAGGCTGCTATCAAAAATTAAAATAAATTACGCAGGAAATCAAGAGATGCTCAATTCGAATTACTAATTTAATAATTCCTTAAGAATATATGCTTAAAAATGAGGGCATAGCGAGATAATGCTAAGTTTCTCGCCATGCCCACATTGTCTTATCAGATTACAATTTGTTTTGACTTTCTACTACCGGTGCAACTTCTGGAGTCGTTGTTGCAGCGGTATCATGTTTGAATAACAAACCAATATTTTTTGGCTGTAACATATCGCGTAAGCACGCGCTATCAAGAAGAATGCCGGACGCAATCAAACGCTGTGAAGTAGCTTTATCAAATACAATCTCGTCATGGAAGTTGATGTTGTCTGCAAATTCTACGCCGATTACTTTACCTAAATGACGCATCTCTTTTTCGAGTATATTGTGGTTTTGGCAGCCTGGTGCATAATATCTTGTATAAGTAGCATTTCCTGCCATTTTAAAGCTAACATTGCCATCATTTCTGACAGCGAATACAGCATCGCGCAATAAATACCATTCAGTGTAATTCCAATTGAATTTGCCGCCATCCTGCGCAACCTTACCAATAGCAGGTTCATACATAGCAATTTTAATGCTGCGCTGATGGTTGGTAATTAAATGCTGCATTTCCTGCATGCGATTTTCACTAGCGAGTTTATTGCCAATCGTACGCACAAATTTATCCATTGATTCTGCGCTATTGTCAGCAGGAAATGAAACGTTAGTTAATATTGCATAACGATATGGCAGGCTCAGACATTCTTTAAGTGATGGTGTCTGACACTGCAATATCTTGTTAAGAGCTGCATTGACCGCAGCATAATTTGGCATATCTTTTGTTAATGCAATAACTCTCTCTGCAGCATATTTCAAAACATCTAACGTTGTTTCTGGTAATTGCACATCAGTCCAGTCAGTGCTGGTTAAACCTGTTGACAGGAATTGTTCTAATGAGCCAGGAAGAACACGTGGATGAACATCAGCAGCAGAAAATAATTTAGTGACAGGGAATGCATGAGTAGAAATGTAATCGAAATTTCTATAAGTGATATGTCTCGCCACAGCCAGCAGAAAATCTAATGCTGTAACTGGATCAACAGGTAATTGATAGGTCGAGATGCCAAAACTAGCTTTAATATTTTCACCTTTATATTTTGTAGTGAAATCACCTTGTTTTTCAACGCGGCGATTAAGGGAATCTTCAACTGCGGAATTATTTGGATATTGGAAGTGGCTGAGCAGCATTCCTCTAACGGTATCGTCATGAAAGTAGTAATGATATGCTTCCTGATATTCGATAGTGTCAAATCTGAATTTTATTGCATCTTTTTCCTGAGAAACGTACAGATTAAAAAACTTCATGTTTTTTTGTCCTTGTTATGAATAGATATAAAAATCGGAGGGATTATAGAGAATATGCAGGATATAAGGAAGGTATTCTGGTATCCGAATGCGCCGCCTGGCCACAGGCGGCGATTTCGGTCTTGCTGCCACTACTACATGGTTTTTTTAAATCGTTTTTTTGTTATCTGAACTTGGTTGCGCAGCAGGAGCGCTTCTATCTGTAGCTGCTGGTCTAAAATGTGAAATATTAGAAACATCGCTTCTATCAATTTTTTCTCGTTGCAGGAATGGTAAATCCCCAGCTGAAGATGATCTTCTTGATTGTGGTCTAGGTTGTGCTACTACAGATGCTGGTTGCTTATTTGCGTGAATGGCAACAGCTGCACGGTTTTTCTCATTAACTGCATTTATATCTTTTTGATGTTCCTTATCAGCTTTTTCATCGCTGTTAGATGCGTGAGTTAGGTAACTAGCGGCAGCTACTGATGTAACTGTACCAGCTCCGATGAGCGATACTACTGCTATGGTGCCTATTGTTGCGAGCAGTGGAACACCGACGAGCGCGCCAAGACCAGTAAAACATGCACCGATGCCAAGAACTAACAAACCACCTACAACCGCATATTTCCACCAAGCTGTTTTCTCGGAAGGATTTTTCACCTGAGCAATGATGACAGGTTCATTGTTTTGTTGGACCGCAATATCTTTTTCTGCTACTTGTTTTTTCAGAGATGCAATTTCAGCATCACGTTCCGCAATGATTTTTGCTTGTTCTGCAATGACGTTTGCATTCGCAGCGTTTTTTAACCTGTGTTCATCGTGTTGCTGTTCCGAGCTTGCAGCTCTAATAGCTGATTCTGCGGTTTTACTACGCAGCGATTCAGTTAATTCAGCATTTTGTGATTGCAAAGTCTTTTCGCGTTGTTCCCGCTCTTTTAACTGAGCTGCCAATTTATCATTTTCGCGCTGCAAATTTTTGTTTGCTTCTTTCTCTGCTTGAGCTTCATTTCTGAATTGCGACGTTAATCTATCTTGTTCATCGCGATCTTTTTCTAATTCTGCAATTTTTTCATCATGAATTTCATTAAGCTTCTGCTCATGGTCGTTAACTGCTGATAGCGAATTCGCATTGCCACCCTTTAATAACGTACTTAACGTTGCGTTTTTTGCACGCAATGATCTAATTTCTTCATCTTTATCTTTTAGCTCGGCTAATAGCTCATGCGGTTGTCTTGGTAACACGGAAACCTCGTTTTGCTCGTAGTAATGACATAGTAATAATAATTGATGAATATATTACCACCGCTAGATTAATAAAATATTAAACAAATCAAGCATAAGTGCCTGTAAAATAGCTTAATATTTTCTTAAGATTTGCCGGGTGGTAGTGCGGATTTTGTTATATATCAGACGATTAGCGCGGATAAAGGAAAAAAAACCCGTGCTTCATTACGAAACACGGGTTTAACTCCTGAGAAACTCGGACTATTATTATTTTTAGTTATTGTCTCGGTCCATTCACCCGTGGTTGTTGGACAGCTCTTTCCTGTTCAACAAACTTAAGTGCATTCTCAGTGATCCTACCCAGTTCTCCCTGTTTTAAAACATTTAAAACATCCCGGTTTAATAAATCATAATTTGAAGTGCTTAAAGCATTTTGTAACGTTTTTACCGCATTATCTATGGCCATGTATTCAGCGCTATTCGTTGGCAGGTTAGATAATGTGAGTTTCAACAAAAATTGGTTCACAGCGCCTATCCATTGTGGTCTGTTGTCAGCGATACGGGCAGCAGGTGTAAATTCTGACAAAAAGCTCAAATTGGAAGACAATATTGATGGAACCGGTGATGCTACTTCAGCTACTGGGCGGTGTGCATGTTGTACAGCTGCTGGCAGTACTTCTGGCATCTCGTCCATTACTATATCTAACTGACGTGCTTGGCGAGCAATAATTTCAGCCTGACGTTCTGCATTGAATGCGGTGATTTGCTTCAATACTTTATTGAAGTGATCTCTGCTTTCATCTGTGTGGCCCATGAGCTGAAGACTGAAGCTCGACATGTTATCTTCTAACTGCTTGATATTGAGAATGCCGACGGCAGCCTGGTTTTGCAGATAGTCATTAATTTCTGCTTCGTTCTTTCGCAGTAGAGAGCTAACCACATTTTTACGTTCTTCTACAGGAAGTTCAATGTAAGCACATTCAAATGGGGTTGGCACTGGAGCAGGCAATATGTTCAGTCTGCGCAAGTTATTGACACAGGTTCTGATCGCGGCCGCAGCTGCTGGTGTAACAGCTGGAGCAGCAGGAACGTGTGAAACAGTTGCAATGTAACCATTCAAGAACGTTGCTAAATCACCATAGTAATCACGGTTATATACTCTGCTTGCTAATAACTGTTCGCGCATCGCGGCAATATTTGCTACGGAATGATTAAACTGGCTAACAATGATTGCTTCGCTAGCTGCTGGAATATGACGTCCATTGCCGCTTTCGGTAATATATTTCTGCATGAAAATTTTCATGAATTGTTTTTGTGCGTCAGCTGGTAAAGCTGAGAATGGAAATGACATAAGCTGATCGGTATTAAGTTTCACTTCAAGCGCTTGCATTTTAGAAGCAATATGATCAATCAAGTGTGCTAAGCTGATTTGTCTGTTTCTTAGCTGGTAAGTTTCGAGAGCTAATTTAAGTGCTGGCAGGTTTGCAATGTCGTGTCTTTGTTGTGTTTCAAAAATTGTTTCGTAGTTGTAATTGAGATGATAAGTCACTAATTCATTAATAAAAACAGCTTTGAATTCGGGTGTCAGGGAAATAAAAGATTGCGATAAAGTTTCGCTAATGTTGTAACGAGGTTGCATGAATGTATCTCCGTTTTGTCTAGTTGTTATTCACATTAATACTATCAACTGTATTTATGAACGCATACTAGCAGTGAAGTTTGGACTAAGCAATTTAATTTTCTTTCGCACAAGAAAAATATTTCTTATTGTTAATCGTCCGAACAAGTTGTTCTGAAAAAAATGGTTCTTGCACATTCCAGAATAAAATTGTCGCGCCAAGATAATCACGCGCAAATGAATAGAAATCAACAAATTGATAATGCAAATGTGTATCTGAATTTTTATAAGTGTAATCTGGTTCTTGAATTGCCATTGCAATAGGAGTGATTTTTCCCCTGTAAAAATGCAGGAAACGATAACTGTTATGCATTTGGCTTTTTCGATAGGGAACAACATCCGGTCCACCTAAACCAATATTGTTTTTGTTTGCATAAGAAAATAATCTGCTCATGTAATGATGATCATTGTCCCATTCACCGGGAAAGAAATTAACATATTGAACGATTATGGTTTGTTTGAATGCTTTTCTCGCGGCTGCAATATTACCTAGTTCGGCATTGAAATAATTATCTGGGGTGAAATTCACCGGTGGTTTTTTACTGTCAAAATCAACGGCGGTTTCTGGCAGATTTAAACCGTATATTTTTCCATCGAATTGTTGCGCTAATTTTTGCAATAACAATTGAAAGCGTGCTCGCACGGCTGGATCCCATACGCGCGCGACCCAGCCTTCGGTAATTGGTTTGCCTTCGCCGGGGAAATCATATTGCATGGCGACACCACCATGATATTTATTGTCCGTTCTGATGTAATCTGGAACATAAATTAAATCAGGCTGAAAAGATCGGTCTTGTATCTGGATAAAAAGCTTTTTATGCATAGTGTTTAAATAACGCAGATCGTTTTCTATGCGAGTAAAATCGTATTTGTCTTTTTGCGGTTCCAACTCTTTCCATGTGTAGAGGATTTGCGCCCCGCTGACGCAGGGATTGGATAATATATGTTGATATGATTTTAAATTTGCCTGTGATGTTTGACCAAAAAATAAAAATAGCTTTGGTTTAGGCGCTGCATTTACTAAATTATTTAACAAAATTGATATTGTTAATATGGCAATCACTTTAATCCAGATTGAACGCATGGTATTTTCCATTAATAAGGAATCAAATAGTTGCGCGAAAATACCATGGAGTGAAATATGACGCCAAGATCAATCACACCTAATCAGATTCAGCACTTGCTCAATGTATATCATGGTAAAACTGCCGCAGATTTAAGTACCAATGTACGTGTTGATGTGTCGAGAACAAAAGGATTGTACAGACATTACCTGCCGTTTTTTGGTGCAAGCAATATTGTGACAAAAATTGAGAATCTGCTAAAAGAAATACTCTTGTGTGGAATATATCCTGATGAAACAATTCCCGAGTATTATCAAAATAAATTACTTTTTCTAGTCAAGCAGGGTGAAAACGAACGTGAGGGTAGTGCTACACAGTTATTATGCAAACGCATATCTGCTGTCATGCATTCAGGTATGCAGCAAGAGATTGTTATCTTGGAGTCGCAATTATCACGCATGTTAATTTTTTGTTTAGGGACATCTTTTTTACGCATAGGAATGGCTTATTATCCTGCTGAGAGTTTTATATTCGCTTGTTTAGTGCTGGCAGCCATTCCTGTTCTTGCGTTCAATGTGTGGAAAGAGCAGGTGGAGGAAATAGCTGCCGGTAAAACCCTTAAATATAAGCTATCTGCCAGTCATCCATTGGTGAAAAAAAGCATAGAATTTACCCATCAATTGCAGTTATCAGCATGTCCGAAAATCTTTGCGGATCACGAGATCTTTAATGCTGCAGCATATCCGGCTAGTGTGCCTAATGCTAATGCTGGCGTGATTGTAATGGGAAGGCCGCTACTTGATAGGCTTGATATAGAAGAACAATACGCGGTGCTGGCGCATGAATTTGGGCATATTAAAGATTTATTACCATTACAGCGTCGGTCTTTGCGTTTTGTTTCTGAATTTGGTGCGCCTATTGTAACCGCAGGTGTGTCGTGGTTAGTCGCCAGCCTGGGACGATATGTGATCAATGAAAAGATAATGTCTGTTTTGGATGTATTAAACTGGTTGTTAATGTTGTACTGCACTGTCAGATTAGCGAGCAAAGCTTGTCAGGCGCAAGAGGTATATGCCGATAATGTGGCAAAAGAATTGGTTGGTCCGCTTGCGCAGTCTTCTTCAATCAGAAAATTGCACCTGCTTTCTCGCCATGGCGATGACAAATTTATTACTGCGCATCCTGACCTGATAAAGTTTTTAATATCTCTTGGCCTTGATGATATGTTTTCCACACACCCAGGCCAGATTAAAAGAATGAAAATTTAATATAGTCTTGGAGAGGTGGTACTTGAGTTTTGCGGGCGTTCACTCTCACGTTGCTTGAGTTCTAATCTTTCTAATTTTTCACTGAGTGCAAGAATATCTTTTGTACTTTGTTCTTTTAATACATCAATGGTTGCTCTAGCAGTCGTAGATACTAGCGTATGAAAACATTTTTCAAGTCTATATAAATATTCCTCGTTATCGGCTGGGAAATTTAAAGCTGATGCAAAATCACGATATGCAATCTGTACTATAGATGATTCTGGTGCTCGTAGTACATTTGTCAGGTATCCCTCGGCTTGATTCTTGTAACTAGTAAACGTAAGAGTGTGTTGATTGTAAGCCTCGGAGAAATTATAACGATTGGTACTTCTTAATTTGTCAAATGCGTCGAATAGTTTACGAACAGTCATTTGCAAATTTTGATTTTCAGCAGTAATAATCCCATTGATGTGAGAATGTGCGAACATGGCTTTTGCTCCTTATTGTATTTTTTATTTCCGGCGCCAAAGGTAGCATTGTTTTTTAAAGAAACAAATATTTTTATTACGTAAAACACCAAAAAGATGGTTCTTTTTCTGGCTGCTTATCGGCATCACTTTTTTTCCTGGGAGCAGCGAAAAGCCACATATAATTTGCCGCATTGCAACCTGGTTGAATATCAGCGTCGTCTTTAATTGATTGAATTTTTTCTTCAGTACGTTCTGGCAACAGAGCATCTGTTTCTTTGGTTTCATCTTGCAAGATTTTTGCGCGTTGTTGCATTATTATTGACCTCGTTATGTAGTTAGGAAAAGCATTTAGTCATCAATATAAATCGAAGTCAAGGGTATGGCTAAAGCGAATAATTGCACAAATTTAGCGCGAACATTTTTTGCATAACAAATAATTGCGATTGTGTTGATATTTGGTTACAATTCACACGGTTTTTTCAGTGTGCTGCTGAAAAAACTACCTATGCTGATTCAAACAGGATGATACCCGGCAGATTGAAATATACTGCCGGGTGAACCTTAATCGAAACTCACATTCCGCGCATGTTGTTGAACCAGCGTTAATTTTTCTGCAAATAGTTTTGCTGCCGAAGCAAACTCCAATCCAAGTTGATTAAGCGCCAGACGATATTTAGAGTTTAAGCCCTGTAATAGCTTGTCTGATAGCTGTGCATTTTTTCCTCCAACCGTGCCAATCAAGCCTCCGGCAATAGCAGCTACAGAATCGCTGTCACCGCTGTGGATGGTAGCCAATTTTAATGCCGTGTCTGCATTATAAAAATGCCGTTCAGCCGCAAGCGCGACGAATAAAGCTTGTCCAAATACTGGAGGAGTATTAAATAATTTACCTCCGCAGCGTTCTCCTATTTTGTCCATGATATCGATAGGATAAACACCCGTATCATTAAGATGTTCGATAGCGGCGGAAATAACATCAATACAGACTTCATAACCAGCGAATTCTTGCGGAGAACGTGCAAATGTTTTTCTTGCCACCAGCTGTGTTTTAATTGTGTCGATAATTTCTGCTATGGATTTCTCTGATCGTATGCGCTCGGAAATGATTTCCACCATGATACCTGATGCAAGATAAGATGCTGCATCGCCATGGGTCAATGCGGCAGCACGGCAGCCAAATTCAAACGCATCCAGACTGGTGATGATTCCGCAAATTAAACCGACTGGCATGATACGCATCAGCGCGCCGCAAGTATCAACATACCTGGTTTTTTCAGGTTTGTTATTGAATGCAATTTTTTCTGGCAAGTTTTCCAGCGTACCCATTTTTCCTTGCAGCAAAATATTCATGGTACCGTCACCGGCGCCAAACGTATCGTAGAATGCGCATAGTAAAGGCCATTCACGATCGGTAATAAATTTCGCGCATGGTTGGCCAGAAATGCCAGAATAAGTTGTTTGTGATTGTATCCAAAATAAAAACGCCTGAAACATGGTTGTCAATGCAAGTTGTTGAAAATCGCTGGCGTTGAACGTCGAAGAATCGTCTTCCAGGTATTTATGCATTGCTTTTGTTAAAGCAGCCATGACGCATGCTGTCATGGATGTGTCATCGGTGACATCGCCAGGTTGACCATTTGTCGGCGAACTGCCAGGACGAGTAAAGCGGGTGTATTCAAGGTCACGATTAGAACCAAACTTGTCGATAATATCTTTTAAGTCCCAGATTTCTATGCCAGCGCCGAGTGCATCACCGACCGCGCAACATAACAAAGCGTTTAATGTTTGTTCTCTGAATTTGTCTACTGATAAAAAAGATGGATTTGTTGTGAACATATAAAACCTTCTATGTATTGGGGTCAGACGCTAGCTTTGGGGTCTGACCCCAAGCTAGCCGCCAGACCGCAACCCCTCAATTTTTACAAGTTACATGGGTTTTTTGCTGGCTAATGAATCGGCCTGGAAAGGTAAAGACACGCCACCTTTTTTTACTGCAAACGTTCCCAATGCCACGACGCCTGCTAATGCAGCTCCAGCGATTAGAAGATTTCTATTCTGTTGTAAAATGGAAGGCGCTGCTTCGTTCTTTTTCGCCAACAACAAAGAACTATCGCTTACCATGCAGGTAAGGGCTGAAAACACGACTTTAGAGCAGGCAGCATCTTGTAACAAAAGTCTGTCGAAAGAACGCCACTTTGCTTTGATGATATCGTTACCTTCGATAATGTTGACACCGTCAACGATGATTTCTAGTTTGCCTTCTTTATTCAAACGCAAATCAGCAGATATAGCGCGGTTAAATTCTCGATAAGCTTTTCTGTCAATCAATGCTTCATATTGCTGCTGCGTCAGTTCATAAGGCGCGACAGAAATAATGGTTTGCAACTCTTTTTCTGTACACCAGCATGGGTGTGCGCCGGTCGTAATTTCTAAATGTTTGTTGTTTGGTGAAGCTGATTTTATCAGTTCATCTGTTTCTTCCATCGCTTCGCGTAACGCGGTGGCAAGAGGTTTTTCTTGTCCATCAGCTTCTGCTTTTTTCATAAATGCATCTAGAGAGTTTTTGTCATCAGCTTTGATAAGGCCGTAATCTGATTTACCGAATGTACCTATTTGCAGTTCTGGTATATTTTTTTTCTTATGCATGCTTTCAAACAAAACAATTTTAGTGGTGTTGTCGGGAGCTTTATAATAATAGATAAATCCAGCGCTTTCGTAGGGATGTTCAATACTTACAGACAGTTTGCCATTTTCTAAACGATATACATCATTTCTTAACATAATATTATTGTCCTTGTTGTAATTATTATTTAGTCGCGTGTATGCGCTATTGCTGCTTTATAGCAATTCACGAAAATGAAGTCATCTAAAATTTATTTTTTGAGGAATGTTGGAAATTTTCTGTGTTGTGTGTGCAGATTTAAGCGAACAAATCACACAAACTTTCAGGAATGATATTCATATATCCAGCAGCAATCGCTTTTTCAACCATTTGTGATTTGCTTGTGCAATCCATCATACGTTTAATGGCTTCTACATAATGTTCAACTGTACGCACAGAAAGACTCAACAAGTTGGCGATTTCTCTGTTTGATTTACCACGCAGTAGAAAAAACAAACATTCATTTTGGCGTTTAGATAATGTGATATCGGGATAACGCGATTGAATCAGAAAACCATTTTGTTTTTTGCGAAATTTCACTGGATATTTATTGGTGGTAAGCTGCAGAAATCTGCTGACGTCTATAATATTAGAGTGAGTGATATCACTAATATGTGTTGCTAATGCGATAATTTCACCATCGGCGTTTTTCAGCGGATATTTTTCAGCGAAAACAGCTTTCCAGTCGTTGTTGGCATAACAATACAAACCAAGGATTTGTCCGTGGCCATTGTTGTTGTCGAGGATGAAGCGGTCTTGAGTCACAAAATCTTCGTGTTGTTCAGATGCTTTGCACGGCATTTCATGATAAGTCTTGCCTATCATTTCATCGGCTGACTTGAAGCCTGTCCATTCTAGCGCAGATTTATTTGCCATCATAAAGCGTGACTGTTTATCCAGGACGACAAAGAGTCCCGGCATTTGGTCTATAAACTGCTGGCTGATGGAGAACCTGGCTAGTTCTGGATGCATTCTTGAGCGCTCGAACTTATTGATTATGCGCAAAATATTAACAGCATTATCTTAAGGGAAGATTAAAAATACAGCACATACTGTATTAAAATTTTGGGGTCAGACACCGTAATTCTGGTGTCTGACCCCGTAATTTAAATTGGGCGCTTGACCCTTGAGGGTCTGACCCCGTAATTTTACAATTCCCAAGTTCGCATTACTTATAAATGAATAAGGCGTAAATATGGCAATCGCAATTCTGGTTGGTCGTGATGAAAATGAAAGCAAGAATTATCAATGGTTTATCAATGACTGGAAAAAAGTGTTGTTGGCCATGCAGCCGGACCTTGATATACGTATCTGGCCTGAGATTGGCGACCCTGCCGACATAGCTTGCGTATTGGTTTGGAGTCATCCTCTAGGCGAGCTTAAGCGATTCACGAACTTGAAAATGATAGCTTCACTGGCTGCTGGGGTAGACCATGTTTTTGTCGATACAGATATTCCAACAAATATCCCCATTGTGCGCGTCACTGATCCGTATATGAAAAATGATATTGTGCAGTATGTTGTTGCTTGCGTGCTGCAATATGTTAAACGCATGGATTTCTGGCGCGAAAAACAACTGGAAAAGAAGTGGAGCAAACAACCACCATTTAATTTTGCTGATCGCACTGTTGCGGTAATGGGTCTGGGTTATTTAGGCAGCAAAGCCGTAGATGTCATGCAGCAAATGGGCTTAAACGTTATTGGCTGGAGTAATTCGCATAAAAATATACCTGGTATTAAACATTACACTGGCAAAGAAGAATTGAATGAATTTCTCTCGCAGGCAGATATTTTAGTGTGCATGCTGCCATTGACGCATGCCACCAGAAATATTTTGAATCAGGAAACATTTGCGCACATGCCACAAGGAGCTTATCTCATTAATGTTGGTCGTGGCGAACAGTTAGTTGAAAACGATTTATTGCAGGCACTTGCGTCCGGACAATTAAGTGGAGCGGCGCTAGATGTATTTCGGGTTGAACCATTGCCATCTGAACATCCATTTTGGTCGCATGAAAAAATTCATGTGACGCCACACATCGCATCGGTCACAAATCCTGCAACTGCCGCACCACAAGTGCTGGAGAATTATAAGCGCATGCTGGCTGGCAATGATTTGTTAAATCAGGTTGATCTGATTAAAGGATATTAATAACATTTACAAACTAAAAACATAAAGGAAAATAAAAGTGCGAGGATTATTGACGAAATATCGAAATCTTATACCACGTGGCATAGGTGGATTATTCCTGATTCAAATGATTACCATTTTTGCTTTTAGCATTCTTTACTCAACGTTAGTGCTATACATTACGCATAGCTTGCAACTCAACGACAGTCTTTCCACTAGCATCGTAGCCGCATTTTTCGCTATCAATTATGTCTTGCATCTTTTAGGTGGATATATAGGCGGACGCTGGATGAGTAACCGCTGTCTGTTATTTATCGGTTTATGTTTTCAAATGATAGGCTGCTCGCTAATTGCATTCCCAGGAATGAATACGTTGTTTTGGGGTTTGAGTTCATTTGTGATGGGCACAGGCTTAAGCACGACTTGCATCAGCTGTATGATCACGCAAATTTATGAGCCAAATGATAAGCGCAGAGAAACAGCGTTTATTCTCAATTACAGTGGTTTTAATATTTTTTATCTGATTGGTTTCTCGGTCAGCGGTTATTTTCAGTTAATGCACGCGTATCACACTTTGTTTTTATTGGGCAGTTTGAGTAGTTTTTCCGCGTTGCTGGTTCTGGCAGTGAACTGGAAATTATTACGCGATAATAACAGCAAACTTAATACGATGAATACAAATGCAAGATGGCTCGCTAATATAAAAGGCGCGGCATTAATGACCGGTTTGATCTTGATCGTGCGTGTTTTATTTCAGCACGCTAATTTCGCCAACCAGTTAGTTATGTTTGTTGCCGCTAGCGTCGGTGTTTTACTCATGTTTGCTGCGCTCAAGGAATCAAGAGAAGTTGGTAATAAGATTTGGGCATATTTAATATTCGCAATTGCATCACTGATCTTTTTGACACTTTATCAATTAGCGCCTATGGGTTTGACTTTATTTATTCAGCGCAATGTTGATTTGCATTTGGCTGGATGGGTGATAGCGCCACAATGGGTGAAAAATATTAATTCGATTGTTGTCATCATTGGCGGACCATTGCTGAGTTATATTTTTACGCGTTTGCGTGAACGGGGCATCGCAATCACGATTCCATTTCAATTTGCTGTCGCACTCATTTTAATTGGCGTTTCATTTGTGATGCTGCCAATAGGAATTCATTTTGCCAATGCGCAAGGATATTCAAATATAAATTGGCTACTCTGGAGTTATGTTGTGCAGACAATAGGTGAGTTATTTATGATGCCTATTGGTTACGCGATGATAGGGCAACTCGCGCCGGCGAATTTACAAGGTTTGATGATGGGCGCATGGTTAATGATCACTGGCGTTGCCACGACTTTAGGTTGGTATTTTTCCAGTTTCACATTGGGTGTGACGACATCGGTAGATCCGCTGGTCACGAATCCTGCTTATAGTTATACGTTTAATTTATTAGGTGGAATGGCAATCGCTGCTGGTATCGTCATGACGCTGCTCATGCCTTATATGCAGCGCCTGACGCAAGAAAATCAACAAACCGGCTTAGATCAGGACTTACTAGCCGAGGTTAATAGGGCTTGATAATAACCAGGGTGCCAATTTGGACGAAGTTGTAACGCAGCCAGCGTGCATCACTGACGTGCATGCGTACGCAACCGTGACTAATATTGGCATTCGCCAGTTCATATGACCCATGCAATGCCTGCAACTCATTAAAATACATGCAGTAGGGCATAGGCGCGCCGCCTCTAGGAATAGGGAACGTAGGCGATTTGCAACCTTGACTGCCTAATGAACGTATACGAAATGAGCCGATTTCTGTGTGGCATTGTGAGCCCATGTCTGGGCAGTAATCAGCGCCCGCGGAAGCAAGACCGGATCGTACCAGCGTGCCGCTAGGTGTGTATGCACCCCATTGATGTAGCACCGGATCGACGATAACGACTTTTTCACCAGGCGGGTCAATTTGTGCTGGCATGGCGAAAACGGTGAGAGGGGAGAATAGAAATAGCAAAATCAATGCGCCGCGAGACAATTGCATGGCAGCCACTCCTGATTTTTTTATAATATAGCTTTATTTTACCCCGAGACGCGGGAAGATTGCATATTTTCCCGCGCTGGTTTTTTGTAAATAATTGATTTATTTAGTTAAAATAAATAACCGAAGGACAGCAGATAAAGGATGTTATAGCCATTATCGGGGTGTGCAAGATGGGCGTTTGAATAGTGAACAAAGCGCAAATTAGCATCAAAATGGCAAACTTCTACACCAAGACCGGCATTGACCTGAAATGTCGCATTGCTGCCTTGTTTATTCACACCAAACTCTCTATGAGAAAGAATCGCTGGGCCTGCTGAGCCAAGAACGTAGGCTGGATAGCCATTGCCAATGGTGAACGGATAAAAACGCAGAGCCAGTGCGATCGCGGCTGTTGTCACATTTTTATTCTTGGGAGCGGTGGTATGCCATTGTCCCAGAGCGCCGTTTAGCGACCAGAAAGTCATTTCCGTACGTCTTAGCGGATAAAAATCGCCGGATAATAAAAATCCAGAGTTGTCATAATGAATATTGTTGGGGTCGTGTGAATAACCATACCCAAGTTCTAAAGACTGATCCCATGCATATGAAGTGAGTGCAGTGCAGCTGAGTAACGAGAAGAGTAATACCTGGAGCGCAGATTTTTTCATAACAGATCCTTCTGTAGTGAATGCAAAATCCATCCATGATTCATCAATATAACATATTTGCAAAAATGCGTCATTTCACGAGAGCTGGGGTCACATCTTCACTTTCCACACGGCCTAACAATTTCAGTCAATTTGTTCAGAAAATAGCATTGGGGTCAGACACCTCCGCGGTTGGCTTCGCTTCCGTGGTGTCTGACCCCAATGCTATTTTCTGAACAAATTGACTGAAATTGTTAGGCCGTGTGGAAAGTGAAGATGTGACCCCAGCTCTCCAGCTCTCATGGTATAGAATAGCAAGAACGATCAAATATTGATGGCAATGGATTCGGTATGCTTGTCCACGTTATCCAGGCAATGTAAGTGAGTCAGGTTATGAACTACCACCAACGACTAAAGAAAGTGATTGATTACATCGGGCAGCATTTCGATGAAGATATTTCGCTTGAGACATTAAGTGAGGTGTTTTACATATCAAAATTTCACTTCCATCGCTTGTTTACCGCCTATACAGGCTTGTCTTTGCAGCAATACATACGCTGGCTGCGCTTGAAACGCGCTGCTCATCAACTGATTGCCAATAAAGAACAGTCTATTATTAACATTGCAATCAATGCGGGTTTTGAGTCTCATGAGGCATTCTCACGAGCGTTCAAGAAAGAATGTGGTTTAAGCCCAAGCGAGTTTAGAAAGAACCATAACTGGTCTTATTGGGAGAAGTCGCCGTATTGTTTGCCAAAAGAGAGTGGCACAAGTATGAAAGTAGATATTAGAAATGTTCAGCAAATCCGCCTCGCTATGGTAGAGCATCGTGGCGATCCTATGTTGGTGGCTGATAGCGTCAATACGCTGGTCAGCTGGGCGAAAGCGCAACCCATCAACCTTAGGCCGACAAAATCAGGTGATGCATTTGCAATCGCTTACGATGATCCGAAAGCAGTACCGCCAGCCGAGTTCCGTATTGATCTTGGTGTCCGGGTACCAGAAAATTTAAAAATCGAAGGACCGGTGATTGAGAAATTTATTCCAGCAGGACGTTACGCGGTTACTGTGCATAAAGGTTCGCGTGAAAAGCTGGGTGACACGGTTTATCCCCTGTATCGCGAATGGATACCAAATTCAGGTGAAGAGTTTGGCGATTTCCCATGTGTGTTTTGTTATCTCAATTTTGAGCATGATGTAGCGGAAACAGAATTGTTAACAGAATGCTGGGTTTTGCTTAAATAACTATACGGTGGATTACGTTGTAAAGAGCGCGATTAATCCACCTCATTTTTTGTCCACAGATTCTGTGGATAACTCTCTTAGTAAGTGGCTAACAACCTGGGGAAACCGCGTCCTGACGGGGCTCGCAGAGGTCTGTCTAATTAATTACCATGGTGGATAGATTTGTGATTTTGATATTTTTCTATCCACAGATTCTGTGGATAACTCTCTGGATAACTATCTAACAAGCTGGGGAAACCCCGTCTTGACGGGGTTTATAAGAATTGTTCAATTAATTTCCACGGTGGATTATGTCGTGCAGACATGACTAATCAACCTTAAGTGACGGACTTGTATCGACTGCATATTCGAGCGGCGCGATTTTCTTGGTTTGAAACAAGCGATTTCTTTCGGTCACTGGAGCGCACAAGTTTTTGCTGACATCGCACCCATTAGTGTTTTGGATTTTTTTGGATTGATCGGCGATGTCTACACCTGCACAAGCCCCAACAGCAAACATGATGACAGATGACACGCCAGCAAGAACCAGTATCCCTATGGGGGCTGTGGCGAATCCAAATAACGCTATCATGCCAAACGTGATTCCAGCAAAGCATGCAGAAATCAATATTCCGAATCCAATACCCATAGCGACCTTTCTTGCCATGCTAGGTTTCATATTATTTTTACGTAGCTGAGATTCATTTTCTAAACTTTTCCTGGCGATCATTGTGGTTGATGTAATCATGCTTCTTCTCCTAATCCATTATTTAATTATCTATCCACAGATTCTGTGGATATCTCTCTGGGTAACTATCTAACAAGCTGGGGAAACCGCGTCGTGACGGGGTTTACAAGGATCTGTATAATTAATTGCCACTGTGAATTCCGGTTGATAATTCCCGGATGCCCCTGATCGGCGGCATCCGGGATATGCCTATCATCCAGAGCCACTGTAGCGCAGTGTACTTTCCATCACGCGATCTTTTGTATCGGTAGAATATTCAGGGGGTGCGTTAATATTTGTTTGAAAGAAGCGATGACGTTCAGTGACAAGAGTTTGCAGATTTTTGCTGACGTGACGACCTCTGGCGTCATTCTGGTTTTTAGATTCAGACAAGGCGGCGTTAATACCTGCGGAAGCCCCAAGGGCTAGCATGAAGATAGATACCACACTAGCTAGAATGATAATGCCTACGGGGGGTGCTCCCACTATCCCTATCATGGTCAACATAAAGGCGATACTGGCTACTGCGACTAATGTACCGATGGTCGCGCCTATAGCACATTTTGTCGCCTCACTATGTTTGGCGTTGCGGGCGTAGTTGCGAAATTCAGTCACTGACCTGGTTTTTTCTTCAAGTGTATTGCTCTTATCAAATGTTTCACACACGGTATGTTTCAGCTTTTCTGCCGTTTCAATTGGTTTATTGTTTTCATTGTCCGTTGCTGCAACTTCTGCAATTAACGTAGCTTCGAACTCATTGATAGATTGCTTCAAATCTACGTAGATGCTGCCAAGTACAGTTTCCTTGTTTTCGTTTATTGTTAACATGCCACGGATGCTGGCGAATATACGCGAAATTTCATTCATTTTATTTTTTCGCTGCTGAAATTCATTTTCCAAATCTTCCAGAGTCATGCGCTCGCGTGCTTTTAATAGCTTATTTTTTTCTTCCATTTCCATGCTTAAGGCTAACAGTGCGGTTGACGCAGTCATGATACTTCTCCTTGTGTTGTTGACAGGAAAAGATTATCACTACCATGCTGACATCACTGTGACGTTAGGATGACAATTTTGTTAGAAAGTTTTGTTAGTGCGGGCTTTAATGAATAATGCGGCCTTTATCGAAAAGGCCGCATATTTGTGGCAATTAAACTACTACTGGATTGCCGAATCTGTTTGGACCTTTGGTACCTTCTTGCACGAAGAAATAAATTAATACTAGCGCGCCAAGAAAAGGTATCAGACCTAACAAAAGCCACCATCCTGACATGTCAATGTCATGGAATCTGCGCACACCAACAGCGATGGTCGGACAAAAGAAAATAACCAAGGCGAGATAATAAAGATTAGGACTAATGTACATGGCGACCAGGTCAATGATGAAAACGAACAGAAAAAACCACCAATATTCAGAGCGCGCTGCTCTGCCTGAAATATCAATGTATTTGCGAAAACAGGTTTTGACGGCATCGACGAAATTCATAACTTCTCCCTAAGTTAAGAAATTGTTAGTTTGGGTCATTTTTGCACATTAATAGTAACATAAAAAGATTGCCTTGTCTTTGCTTGGGTTCTAAAGTGGTAGCTAACAGGCTTAGAGGTAAAAAGTCAGTATGCCAGGCGATAAATTCTTCTCTGATACAGTTGTTAATGATCCACGCTATTTTCAGCGACTACAAGAAAATAAAGAGTTATTTTCCAAAGTCATGAATGAGTATTCATTGACAGCTATACTCGAAAGTTTTTCTTTTTATCACATAAGTAATGCCGTTACGCTAATAGAGAGTCTGTCACAATTTGCCGAATGGAAAAATCACAATTTAAGCGCTGAAAATCTTTTATTAATGAATCTTCGTCATGCGGATAGATACGGCGTGATATTAATGCGCAGCCCGGTTTTACAGCAGCATGACTATATCTTTCATATATATTATCTATTTTTCGAGCATGAATTTTATATGGATATGTTCGCTGGCATGGATTTGCCGCCGGTAGTTATCAAGCGCTTTTGTACAGAGCTGGATCCATTCTGCATTGCCAGTTTATTACTGCGATATCCTGAATACGGTAAATATATACTGTTACAACCAGATCATCCTTTTATGACGGTTTTGGATACGCTAAATTTAGCGCGCCTGGCGAACGGTAGTAATGATTTTAAAGATATTCTTCAGAAAAAAAATATTGATTCATTTAAAAAGCAGCGTGAAGGGCAGATTAATTTTGTTGATAAGCTGGTACACACGCTATTTATGTCAAAGCGCGAATTTTATCAAGTAGACATTATCAATAAATCGAAAATTTTCCCAAAGAAAAAAGGCGCTTGCGCTGGTTTTGTGTTAGATGCTGTCAGGGCACATGCTAATCACGCAGATGATGTTCAATACAGTTATGCAGAAAAAGCCAGTCGTGCGCTGCTGGAAAAAGATGAAACGTTGTTTTCTCGCTCTTATTTGCATAGAGTTTTATATTATCAATTTAAGTATAACGATCCATTTTATCGAAACCAAAGAAAAGCAATCTGTGGTGATGAAGATATCAACGGATTTGCGAAAAGTATTCTCTCCGTTATTATTCAGCAACGAAAAAGCTACCTGATTATTGATTCAGGCAAACATCTGATGGCATTGATTCCGAAATATCAGCAAGGAACGCTTGTGAAGCTGCTTTTTCTTGATCCCAATGGGGGTGAATTTAATATTAAATCTGACAAAGAAGCGAAAACCTTGAAAACATTGGCGACATATTTACGCGAATACAGAAAAAAGAATAATGAAGACAAGCAGAGTCGGTACAACGCTTATACTATATCGGAAGACTTTTACCAAAAACCGCGTGCTTTGAGAAAGCAGTACAAGGTAGAATCTGTCGCAGTAACCAGGAAATGAGAAATGTATGCTAGAGCGTAAAATAGAAAAAAAAGAAACAAAAAACGATAAATTGGCTGCAGTAAAAGAACGGATTTTTACCCATAAACCATCCGCGGTGAACGCGCAAAAGCTGGTGATTGATCAAGACATCAATGACTTGAAAGCAGCAGAAGGCAATGTGCGCAATAAGACCAGAGAATTAGAGAAATTGCTGCAGAAATCTGATCAGGCATTGGAATTATTGAAGAAAAATAAATCTTCGCAATCGGCAAGAATAAAATTAACTATTCCCCTGGAAATCAAATTATTTGAAGAACAGCAAGTCACATTAATTCGTGCTGTGCGACAAAAATTGGAATTCGATATCGTTCAGTATGCTAACGATGTCATGCTGCAGAAAATGGAGTATGCCAGGTATCTGGAGTTAGCATTTATTTATCACACTTATGAAGTATGTCTGGAGCAAGAGTTTCGCCGACATGCTGCGATTAAAGTGTTGAATAATGCAAAGAAGAATAATGATCAGGCTGCTAATACAACTATCGCATTATTAAGCAGTATTCCCTGCAAGCTGGCGATTGAAACATTGAATTACTACGAAGATTTTTTTAAAAATTTAGCTGCTATTGAATCTATCTGGCCTTATGCGGGGAAAGAAATTCGTGGTGCAGAAGTTAAGTTAATATATGCTGCTGTTCCTTGTGCAGATATGAATAATCTGGCTTTGGTCATAGGCGACAATAAAGTTAGCGGTTATAGCAAAGCCTGTGCTGATTTTGAAGATACGTTAACGCGTTATATTAATGCTAATGCGTTTCTCAAGGAATATATCTTACGTGGCGATGGCTTGAATGCGAATGCGCATCCATATGCTTATTATCGTTATAAAAGATTACCGCAGCCTAATGCTTCAATTAATTTCCGTGAAATCGTTGCTATAGATGCTGGGCATGCTAATGCCATTCAACAGATTGAACAGCGTGTGACAGCGGGACAATCAAAAATCAGGTAGGATGAATGGAGTTCCCGCAGTTTTCTGCGGGAACCCATAGAGTAAGTGGTTTTAAGCCCACATTGGACGATAAACTACGCTTATCATTGCCTGTGTATCGGATGGATGAATGCTATTACCAGCTCCGTTCAGACTAAAGCTGCTGTAAGTGGTATGTGTTGCTTCTATTCTCGCACTCATGTTCGGCATCAATGCAGCTTCCAGGCCTACACCATAATTAAATCCATGTGAGGTGTTGGTGGTGCTGGAGGTCAAGAGTTCTGATCCGCTTGGTATGACAGTTCCTAATGTATCCAGGAAAGTTGCAGTGTTAGTAATAGTCTGGTTAACACGGAAATGCGCCCAGTTGTACCCCAATCTTACATATACCAATGCAATATCACTAACTTTGAAACCAGGCAGCAGGCTGATACCAAAATTGTATTTTGTCTTGATGTTGGTTTGTAATCCCTGATTTATTAAGAATGTACCAGGTGCAGCTGGTGGAACGTCTACAAATAACGGTGTGAATGCGGCTTGATTGTAACTTTGTTCTGCAGAACTCCAATTGCCGAATAATTCAAGACCGAGGTAGGTATTATAAAAATTATCAAAATACTTGCCATAACCGATGAAGCCGCCGCCGACCACGCCATTAACAGACAGCTTGTTATTCATATAGACAGGCTCAAAAGGCGCAGTTACAACAGGGGTTACGTAACTGACATCGTCTTTCACTCTATAAGAATCATAGCCAAAATCAGCACCAATGTAGAGACCGTCGTTTAATGTCAACGTCTGACAAGGTGCAACTTCGCCTTTGAGGTTGGCTGGTGGATTGCTTGTCGCGGCGAAGCTGGATGTTGCAAGCAAGAGTGAAGCTATTACGATTGAAATATGATTGTGTTTCATAGAGTCATCCTGATAATGATTAATTTCTTGATTCAGACGTTTTGAGCTGCGCTTTAAGTGCTTTTAGCTCCGCAAGATGTTTTTGCAGAAGAGTCACACGATAAGCAAGCTCCGATTGTGATGTCTGCGTCCCTTGTTCTGATTCATACTTTATTAGTCCAGTGGTTGGGAAAAGACATTTATCTGTGCCTGGAATGATATACCAACCTGCGCCGTACTGGGTGCACTGTCTTAGATACTCCACAGAGGGTGAAACTTTATTTGCTGAAGCGGTAATACTAAAAACTGAAATTAGCATCAATCCAAATAGTATGGAACGTTTCATTGCCGGCTCCTGTTAGCTTTGATTGGTTCTATTATTACGCTCAGCCAATTTCTGTTGATATTTGGCTTTCAGTTTTGCAAGTCTCTGCTCCAGCAGTGTAATGCGATAAGACAGCTGAGTTTGCGTGAAAATTACCTTGCCGTTTGAATCTACATATCTTACTTTCCCAGTGACAGGCGCTAGACAGCGATCTGAGCCTGGGAGGTAATAAAAACCAGCCCCAAATAGGCTGCAAATTCTAACGTAGTCTACATTTACCCGTGCCAAAGCGTTGTTTGCCATAACGCTCATGGCAAAGCCTGCGATGAATATCAATCTTGTTACTAACGTACGTTGCATCATTATTCCTCCCTGCTATTCTTTAAGTTCATTTTCCAGCATGGCAATTTGCTGTTCCAGTTGTGACACTTGATAGGCCAGCATGCTTTGACCATTTACAGTTGAACCATTAGGTAAGGTATTGATGGTTATGCCAGTAGCTTCGTTTAGGCAGGGAGTAGAGGTGGAGCCATCATCGGGAATGTAGTAATACCCGCCATTTGCTGTGGGGCAAATAATAACATATGAAACATGATCAGGCCGGGTTGCCGGATCTGCAGGTTCGGCCGCAAAGCCGATTTGCGCAAACAACAATGTTCCTAAAACAATCGCACGTTTCATTCAATTCTCCTGAATGTATTTTGTATTTCCGTATACTGATTTCGTGAGATGTGAAAAAGATATCGAAAAAAAACTCTATCATTTATTGTTATATCGTGCAAATGAAATACAACCAAGCCGTTTTACACATGGATATCAATATGCATAAGTACGTAATTGACTATGCATGGATGTTGTGGTTTTATGTCTGTCTGATTGGAAAGATAGGGATTGTCAGCCAATGGAATTGTTCGAATTAAAATCCTGGAATAAGGTGAGCATGATTGCCTGTTTGCTCGCTGGTTCATCTCTCAGCTGTAATGTTTACAGTCAACCATGTAACTTTACCGGTTTCAGTGTTGGCGGTGGTCTTGGTATAATTGCTATGCAATCATCAATCAATTCTACTTTTAGTGAAAATGGCTTGATTGCAAAAGGCGATGGACAGCCTCATGCGTTTGGTGCAAAAGGAAATATCTTTGCCGGTTATGCCGTCACACCAAATGACTGGCTTTATCTTGGCGGTGAAGTAGGATTAAACCTGGTTAGTCGGGAATATGTAGATCTCAATGCTAATGCTACTCTTCATACTTCTGTTACAGGCAAAAGTACTGTAATCATCGATGCCACTGGTATCACCAACCTTAATGGTGAAATGACGACTAAAACAACCGTGAGAAGACGGTTTTTTGAGCCGACATTAGATTTCAAACCAGGTATATTATTAACTCCTAACCTGTTGGTCTATGCGCGTGCAGGTATGGGTTACAATAATATTACGACCACAACCAGGTCGACATATGGTATTACCGGTAACCAGTCTGTGAATATTCCTTTTACTTTTACTCGGTCAACAGTAGCTTCTGCTTCGCAAGAAATTCAGTCTACCAATACACGAAATGTGCTGAGCTGGCGTACCGGGATTGGTTTTCTCGGAATGATGAGTCATAACCTCGGTTTAAGCGCCGATTATATTTATACGTTTTATGATAAAGGAAGTGTGAATCGGTCAGGTCAGGGCAATACGGTTGCATGCGATATGCTGGAAGGGTGCGTTAATACCAATAGCCCATATGTAGCGTCTACCGATGCGCGTCCTAGTGATCAGGAAGTTTTATTACAGTTGGTATATTATCTTCAATAGCAAAGAGCGGATATATGCGGGATGTTAAAATATAATAAATTTCAAATTAGAAATGCAACACTGGACGACTTGCCACAACTTCTTGAGTTGGAAAATGAATGGCCCGAACATGTCAGGGCGCCAAAAGAAGAATTAGCACGACGTATGCAAAAGTTCGCGGCGGGATATTTTATCGCTATCGATCATAGCGGGACGATAGCGAGTATTATTTCTCATCCTTATCATTATCGTAATAGCGATCTTTCCAATTATCGAACCTGGGAACACATTGTCCATGAGTGTTATTCCCAGGATTTAACGGTTAATGAAACGAACGCGCTCTATATTGTTTCTGGCACTACCAAAAAGACACCCTATGTAACCGAATTGTTTAACGCTGGCATTCATTTGGTCATCGATCTGGCCAAGCTAATGAATAAAAGATATGTGATAGCCGGCGCATTGTTGCCGGGATTTGCCAGGTTTAAACAAGCATATGCGCAGGCTTCAGTATCAGATTATGTATTCCGCAAATCACAAGGCCGTTATATAGATCCATTGCTGGAAAAATATCGTCGTATCGGTTTTCATGTGCCGGATGAAAATCACATAGTTGAAAACTATTTTCCTGATGATAGCAGTCTGGGTTATTCAGCGCTGGTGGTAAAAGATTTGCATTGCAGCGGGAGCTAACAAAAATGCTAAACAGGGATTTCGACAGCGCAAATCCATATCCATTTTATGACTATCAACGACAATATTCGCCGGTTTATCGTGGTGAATGCGGGACATGGTATCTGACACGCTACCACGATGTAAAAATGATGTTGTCAGATCATCGATTCGGTCGCAGACCACAGACTGGCGAACATGGCATCATTCATCATCAGACGGAAAAAACCGCCATTGATAAAATTATCGATAAATGGCCGATATACAGTGATCCACCAGTTCATCCGAAAATCAGAGCATTGCTGCATGAAATATTCAGTTCGCAGCAGATTAAGAGACACCGGGAAGCAATAGCTGAGTTTTGTGATGAATTGCTGGCAAACTTGCTGAGTCAATCTCCAGTTGATTTTATGGCGACATTTGCTTTTCCATTGCCAGTGCGCACGATTAATTATCTGTTAGGAACGAATATTGACCTGGCGACTGCACGAGAATGGTCTTACAGTCTTGGCAAGGCGCTGGATAGTGGTTCGCCAGAAGATATCAAGGAAATGACGCCGGCATTGCTTGTTATTCATGAATATTTCACTACTGTTGTTGAATCATATGCGCGCGCGCCAGAAAAAAATTGGATGAGTTATCTGCTGCGTGATCTGGCGGAATATGAAATCACTGTTGAAGATCTGGTTTCTATCTGCATTTTTCTTTTTGTCAGTGCTTATGAAACCACGCAGTTGTCTATAGGCTTGGGTGTGATGCATTTGCTGGGCAACCCTTCGCAGCTGCAATTATTGCAGTCTAATCCGGCTTTGGTGCCCTCGGCGGCGGAAGAAATACTGCGTTATGAATCGCCGGTGAGTAAATTAAGCCGCTGGACACGCGAGCGTGTCACTATAGGGAATATCAGCATACCTGAAAATCAATTGGTGGTGGGTTTGATTAACGCGGCTAATCGAGACCCGGAGCGTTTTGTTGATCCTGATAAATTTGATATTGCACGCTCGAACAATTTTCATCTTGCCCTGAGTTATGGCGGCCATACTTGTCAGGGCGGCATTCTGGCGCGCGTTGAGTTACAAACAGCTTTGATAAAATTGCTTCCACACCTGCATCAATTCAGGCTGCTGGAAAATGAGACGGTTTGGCTGCCAAACACATCTTTGCGTTATTTGTACAAGCTAATGATAACAACGGGCCACGCTACATGATGCGAGAAATGACGCAATTACAAACGATACTGGAGCAGGCTGAGTGGAAATCTGCCGCTGAAACCAGCCAAAAGCAGCAGGCAGCTTTGTCACGTTTGTTGGAGCATGCCTTAAATACAGTACCTTTTTACCAACGTTTTTATCGCGATAACAGGCCAGAGCATCTGCCGGTGCTGACACGTGATGTAGTATTTGCGGTTGGCGATGAGATTAATTCGACAGAATTACCACCTGCCCATGGCTGCACATATCGTATGGAAACATCGGGTTCAACCGGCCAGAATATAGAAATCCTCTGCACTGATTTGACCAGGCTATTTTACGATGCATTGATGCTGCGTGAACACAGATGGCGCAAGCGCGAATTCAGTCACGGTTTGATGGCGATTCGCTGGGCGCGGCGCGATTATGCGCTTGCTCCCGAGGGAATTTATCAGACATCCTGGGGGCAGCCTATCGATCAATATAAAGAAACAGGGCCAGGTATATTTATTAATATTTCCAGCGCCAATCAAGACCAGATTAGCGCTATATTGCATTATCAGCCGCGCTATCTGCAGACGTATCCATCTCAGCTCGCCGCGCTGGCTGCTTATTGTCTCGATCAGAATATTGATATTCCTTTTTTGCTGGAAGCGCGCGTCACCGGTGAAACATACACTGAAAAGCATAAGAAGCTGATAGAACAGGCGTGGCCGCAGATGACGGTAAGTGATGTTTATAGTTGCGTTGAAGTGGGAGCGATCGCACAGCAATGCCCGGAATATGATAGCTACCATGTCAATGTCGAAAATTGCCTGATAGAAATTGTTGATGAAAATAATGCTGCTTGCGATGTTGGACAGGCAGGAAAAGTATTGCTCACGACATTGATGAATTACGCGACACCGTTAATACGTTACGAAATTGGTGATTACGCGGAATGGGGCGAATCCTGTCGCTGTGGACGCGGATCGCCGGTGATCAGGAAGATAATGGGACGCAAGCGTAACCGGCTTATTTTGCCTAATGGCGAATCACGTTTTCCATATTTGGGTGAGCGTGAAGATGTGCCTGATGTGATTAAGGGTAAAATACGCAAGTTTCAGATTATTCAGCAAACCGTGCATGATATTGAAGTAAAGTTTGTCGTTAGTTCCGCGTTAACAATAGAGCATGAGCAGTTTTTAAAAGATATGTTCAGGCGTAATTTTGTCTATCCATTCAATATTATTATTACCTATCACGATGATATTCCATTAGGGGCGAATGGCAAATATGAAGAATTTATATCGATGGTAGCGTAGCAATAACATGAACACCCGCCGCGCTGGCGGGTGCGCGATATTATTATCCTTCACCTTTGTAATTGGGTATCGTTGCTTTTTCTCCCTTCATTAATGCATATAATCCACATGGGCAGGGAGCAGCATTGGGTGTGCCTGGTTCTTCAGGCGTAATACATACCGTGCCATGATAAACGGCGACGTAAAGATAGCCATGGTCAAGAATGGCCTGATAATCAGTGCCACGAACGCCGAGCGAGGCGACTGGTGTGTTAATCATATAATGATGCGGATTATTCTTTGCGATTAAACCAGTGAGAGTGCGAAAACCACCGGCAATCAGCCTGCCAGTAAAGTTGCTCTCTGAGGCGGGCTGCATTTTGTAACCATCAATTGAATAGCGCGAGTTATCTTTAAATGTCATCAATGTATTATCAGTAAAAGCAATTTCAGCCATTGAATTAGCGCCGGTGGTCAAGACTTCGTGAAGATAAATTGGCGACAATCTTTGCAGCAGACGTGAGCCGGCATGAAATTGTCCACGGACCCAGACAACATGCCCAACTTCCGTCTCCGCCGCAGCAAGAATGGGCATGATTAACAATGAAATTAAAGCTAAACTTGTACGTAAGAGTTTCATCATAGCGACTTTCCATCCTTGGTGATCGGCAGTTTTTTCCACATGGATGCTGGGACTTGAGATAATGGGGGCAATCCTGGTGAAGGGCCTATATCCGCATATGGGTGGGCTGCATTAAGACAGTATTGTTTTGGCGCTGACTTTTCATTCTTATAGTCAGGCATGCGCGATGATGTCGAATATTCGTTGTTTACGTGTGTTGAGCAGCTAAAGCAGACGATTGCGCCGCAAAACAACGCCAGGATCTGGAAATACTTTTGCATGATACCTCCGTGTATCTTTAAAATTGCATTACACAGGGTATTATGCAAAATGAAGCGGGTCAAGAGTCATCGCATTACTTGCTGACTTGCCACAAAGCATCCACAAAAAACTGTCGTGAATCAGAGAAATTCTCTATGACTCGAAATCCTGTTTGTTGCGCCATACTATTGATTTGCGCCAGGCTGTATTTGAATGAGTATTCGACATGAATAGGTTCAATCGCATCGAATTCAAATGATTTGCCTAGTGTTTCTATGGCCACGGTTTGTTTTTTCAGGCTAATGAGATAGCTTTCCATCGCGCCAAGATGAACATTGTACGTTGGATAATGTTGAAATTTTGCAAGATTGAAATTGGCGGCTAATTCACGATTAATACGTGCCAGTAAGTTAAGATTGAATTCGCGCGTAATGCCTTTGTTGTCATTGTATGCTTTCATTAAAATGTCTATGTCTTTACGCAAATCAAAACCGATCATAATGTAATCGCCATTATTAAGCGTGGTCCAGATGTGGCGTAGGAATTTCTCCGCCGCTGTCATGTCGAAGTTACCAATGCTGGAGCCGAGAAATAATGCCAGGTTTTTACGTTCGGAATGTGAACTTTGCCATGCCAGACCATCAAAGTAATCAGCGTGTATAGGATTGATTTTGACGCCAGATTTTTCGCGATTAAACTGGTTGACGATGGTTTGTAGAAATGTTGCTGATATATCGATAGGTGTGTAACGGAAATCATGAGAGTCATGTGAAAATTGCTCGATCAAAATCCTGGGTTTGATGCCTTCTCCTGGGCCTAGTTCTATCAAGTTAAAATCTGTGTCACGCATGAGCTCTGATAATTTATTTTTGTAAAGATGCAAAATTTCAATTTCACATTTTGTTAAATAGTAATCTGGATGTTTGGTGATTTGGGTGAAAAGATCTGAGCCGGATTCATCATAAAAATAACGTGAGTGTAAATATTTGCTGCTAGCTTCTAATCCGTCTTTTACATCATTTTTGAAAGTGAAAAGGCTTTGATGACGGGTTTGGGTGTTATTATCGTCTGGAATATGAATGATAGTACTCATATTGGCCTCCTTATACGTCGCTAGCCAAGCGTATACCGCTGAATTGCCAACGCTTTTCGGGTTGATAAAAATTGCGATAGCTTGCGCGAACATGTGACGCTGGCGTTGCGCAACAGCCACCACGTAATACCATTTGGCTGCTCATGAATTTTCCGTTGTATTCCCCCAATGCACCGTTTAATGGTTTATAGCCGGGATAAGGACTGTAAGGACTGCATGTCCATTCCCATAAATCACCAAAAAATTGTCGCGGTGTTTCTTCATTCGTGGCTGCTGTTTGCGGATGAAAGATGCCTGATTCCATGAAATGACCGCCGTCAGCTTTGATTTTCTGACTAGTAGTAAAGTGTTCCCATTCTGCTTCCGTAGGCAGTCTTACTTGTTTCCAGCGTGCATAAGCATCGGCTTCATAAAAACTGACATGTGCGACCGGTTCGTGCGGATTTAATTCCTGTAAACCATTCAAGGTGAAAATAAACCATTTGCCATTTATTTTTTGCCAGTATAACGGCGCTTGCCAATGATGTTTTTGTGCGTAATCCCAGCCATCTGCAAGCCACCATTGCGGTGTTTGATAGCCGCAGTCATCAATAAATTCGCAATATTCCGCATTGGTTACTAACCGCGTTGCAATTTGATAGGAAGGTAAAATTTGTTTATGTCGCGGCAATTCATTATCGAAACAAAAGTCATTGCCATTGTAACCAATTTCAATCACGCCACCTTCAACCTGTATCATCTGCAGTTTTCCTGGCGGTGTGGCGAGTTGTGTGGATTTAATCGCGTTAAACACTGGATGATCAGGATGAATAGAAAAATTATGTTTAATATCCATCAGCAATAATTCCTGATGCTGTTGCTCATGATTGAGTCCCAGCTTCAGTAATGGCGTAATTGCAGTGTCTTCATCACGCAAAGTATGGAGTAGTTCAAGCATGTGCGTATCCACGTGACGACGATAAGCATTTATTTCTTCTACCGTCGGACGTGATAGCAATCCACGTTTTACACGCGGATAGAAATTTCCTATACCTTGATAATATGAATTGAAAAGGTATTGAAACTGCGGATGGAATGGCGTGTATCCTTTGAGCATTTGCGTTAATAGAAAGGTTTCAAAAAACCATGTGGTATGCGCAAGATGCCATTTTGGCGGACTGGTATCGTCTATGCTTTGTATGACGTAATCTTCGATAGCTAATGGTTGGCAGAGAGCTTCAGTGATGCCGCGTATGCTCTGATAGGCTTTTATATGGCTGGTGTTTAATTTGTCAGTCGTCGTCATGTTAAATCCTTCTAACAATGATCGAATTTGCACCACTTTATATATATTTTACGCTTAGCTCGGAATGCACGTCGCTTTTTTTGATATTGTCTTATCTATCAAATAGTTGGTATTTTTGCTTGGCTAACAAAATAACAGTATTTTAACTTTTGTTGTCAATCCTGCTAAAATCCATTAACATCGCACTCTTTTTTCATCGCGTCACATCTATCATTTGAATACTTCCTGTTTAGAGGATCAGCAAAATGCGTGCTTTTTGCGGGCTTGATTTTGGTACCAGTAACACAACCATAGGAATATCCCCGCAGGATGCGTGTCAGTTAGTTCCTCTTGAAGGGAACAAGACAGCTATTCGTTCGGCTATTTTTTGTGATGCGGAACAAAAAAGCTGGGTGTTCGGTCAGGAAGGGATTAATCATTATCTTGAAGGCACGCCTGGTAGATTGTTGATGGCATTGAAATCAGTACTTGGTTCATCGTTGATGGAAGATGAAACATTTGTTTTCGGTGAATCTATTCCGTATAAAAAAATTCTTGGTCATTTTGTCCAATACATTAAATCCAAAGCTGAAAAACAATTAGGTCATGAGATCACGCAAGTTGTCATGGGAAGACCAGTGCATTTTCATGATAATGATAAAGAAAAAGATCGTTATGCCCAGAATACGTTGGAATCTATCGCGCGTGAAGCAGGTTTCAAAGATGTATTATTTCAATATGAACCTATCGCAGCGGCGATCACTTATGAAATGTCTATTCAAGAAGAGCAATTAGCTTTAATTGTAGATATGGGTGGTGGTACATCAGACTTTACATTGATTCGTCTGCAGCCGGGTAAATCAGCAGCGAATCGTTCTGATGATGTGTTAGCGAATTGCGGTATACATATCGCGGGAACGGATTTTGATCAGCGTCTCAGCTTGAAAACAGTGATGCCATTACTGGGCATGGGTAGTCTGATGCGTGGTTCTAGTAGTGATATCGAAGTTCCTTCTACTTATTATTATGATTTAACGACCTGGCATACGCTGAGTAATTTATATGGTGCAAACACGCAGAATCATGTGCGTGCAATTCAAGCGCAAGCAGAGCAAAAACATTTAATCGAACGATTGCTGCGTGTATTAAAAAATCGTGCCGGCCACCATATTCTTGATGCGGTTGAAATAACAAAGCAACGGCTGAGTGATGAAGCAAGTTCATTGCTGGAACTTGGATTTATTGAGACTGATTTAAGCGTCACTGTGCCGCGTGAGCAATTGAATAATGTGATTGATGATCAGGTGCGAAATATCATCGAGACTATTATGCAAACGGTAACCATTGCCGGCGTAAAACCGCATGATGTGAATGCGATATTTTACACGGGTGGTTCCACTAGAATTCCTAATATACGCAAGCAAATAGATGCTATGTTCCCAGCCGCTAAAATCATTCAGGGAGATGCGTTTGGTAGCGTAGGCCTGGGATTGACGATTGATGCTGCGAGACATTTTGCCTAATTTTCAATAAATTACAGTTCGGCCAGTAGGCTGTTTTGTGTCGTCTATACTGAAAATATGACCAGTAACGAGACACAAAAGTGCCATGGTTGATATTGCTATCAAAAATGCTAGAGACGCAGAGCAAGCGTGGGAAGCATTTTATAAAAAATATCAGTCCAAACTGCAAGATTTCAAAATCACCAAAAAAATTGTTTCTGAACCTAAGCCATCTTCTGGCAAAGCCGCGGTACAAAGCGAAGAAAACCGCGAGCGTGCTGCAAAACTAATACAACAGAAATGGCGATTTCTACAACAAAATAAAGATGTAAAAGTTCCTGTGCGTACAGGAATGAAAGATGATGCGGAACTCGTTTATTTTCTCAATCTCAATACGACTAAATCAATTAAAAAATCGCTGAATAAAGAGCAGTTAACTGAATTGGAAAAAGCGCTTAGCGCAGGTAGTTGGCAGGATGCAATTTTTCAGGAGCCAAATCTGCCGTATCTGGCATTAACATTGTATCAGGCAAAAAAAATTAGCCAGCAACAGTTTTATAGCGTGCTGGATTTTGCGCAAGTGCGAAAAGATTTTAAATTCCAGCAAGCTTATCAAGTATTAGATGATAATGGTGAATTTACCGCTGCAGCGAAAGAAATCCTAATCCCGCAGCTTATCGCTTTTTCAATGGAATCAGAAGAAAAAGTCCGCGAACAAATCGAATCGTTTAGATTGCTTCTCTCGCGGTTACCAAAATCAGAACAAACATTTTATGCCACAGATTTGGGGCGTTATGCATTCGACCCAGATAATATCAATAAATATTTAGGCCCTGATTTAAAAGGTTTAGATAGCTTTTACGTAGGTAATCGACAAATATTGCACTTACCATTCGGTATGAAAGATGCGCTGGGACTTTCTATCTATGGCCTTAAAGAATATGTGCGGCCTGTGCCTCGGCTTGGTGTGCAAACTATCAATGATATTGAATATGGTGTCAGGCGGGATTTGCGACCAACAGCAATGGCTTATCCACGTACTAAGCCGTTTGAGCATATACATAGTTATAAGAATGTTATTGATGCGGAAGCTACGGGGCATGATATTGCTCATAGCAAGGGGATGTCTAGCATACCCAGTTCAATGCAGGAATGTTTGCATTATTTTGCCGACATTACCAGAGATACATTTGGCATGCAGTGGTCCAAGGAAATTTGGTCGTGGACAGATGCTGAATTCATTCATTTTTATCCATTTCGAAAAGGTGAAGCCAATCAGGTGTTCGATGAAAGAAGACATACAAGATTATTTTGCGACATGTTAAATAAAGGTGGTTTGCCAGAAAGTGATGACAGAGGTGCTTTTGTTGTGCGCTATCACAAGAATAATCAAATTGAACTGACTCTAACGGGTTTGAATTTATTAATGGATATGATAGAAAATAAAGGTAAGTGGAAGAGTTTGAAAATTAATCCTGCGAATTTATCACTACCATTTAGTGTCTATTATGGTGAAATGGCTTTTTTATATTCCCAGCTTCATCTTGATCAAATAGAAAATCGAAAGTTAAGGCTTTTACTGCTACAAGTATATTATCTTTTTAAAACAAATGAGCGAAGTATTGATGGCTACAATCGATTTTTGGAATTGGTAATTACCAGGCAAAATGAATTGTTGGATAAATTCAAGTTTGCGAAATTATCAAAAACAGATGTTGCCAACAATAAATCTGGCGTTGTAAATATGATAGTATTCAAATTTGATAATAAACCATTATCACTGGGAGTGATTGATGATTTGATGCTTCATTATTCTGACCGCCCATCACAAGGTATTAAGTAATCCTATTGTTTTTGCAAACGTATTGCAGTGGCTTTAACTGCGGCCATCACTCTTAGCGTATTGCCACCGAGTATTTTTTGAATGTCAGTGTCTGAATAACCATGTGCTAGCAGCGCTTCAGTAATTTGCGGTAAATGCGCCGCATCTTCCATGCCAAATGGCATGATCGCACCATCAAAATCAGAGCCTAATCCAACATGATCAACCCCGGCTATTTTGACTACATGATTTATGTGTTCAATAATTTTTTCCCAGCCAACAATAGGTAATTTACCTTCTTGCGCGAGTTTACGCGCGTAGGCTGCTGAGCCGTTAATAATACAAGCATCATTAGCACCGCAGCGTTGCTTGATATCGTCATTAAATTTAGCCATCGCCGCAGAATTTTTTTCTGCATCAAGATATTCCTGACTGATAAAACTCATATTGTAATTTATTTGTATCACGCCACCTTTGGCGGCCAGCGCTTTAATCATATCGTCGGTCATATTGCGTGGTGCATCACAAATGGCGCGACAAGAGGAATGCGATGCGATCATAGGTGACTGGCTAATAGCAAGTGCGTCATAAAATGTTTTATCTGAAACATGCGATATATCAACTATCATGCCTAGACGATTCATTTCATGAACTATCTTTTTGCCAAACGTAGACAAGCCGTTATGTACTGGTTTATCGGTAGAGGAATCTGCCCAGTCAGTATTAACACTATGTGTCAGCGTCATATAACGGACGCCAAGGTTGGCGAACCGTCGTAGATTGGCAAGGTTGTTATTGATCATATGGCCGCCTTCCATGCCCATCAACACTGCGATTTTACCTTTTGCGTGTGCTGAATGTATTTGTTCTACGCTGGTACATAAGGCGAGATCATGCGGATGTTGGCGTACTTGTTCGCGTATCGCATCAATTTGCTGTAAGGCGCGCTTAACCGCTGTTGTGCCAGTCACTGTTCCAGGCATCCAGATAGAAAAGAAAATGGCATTCATGCCACCCGCGCGCATGCGTGTAATATCAATGCTGCCAGCGGAATCGCGCTGGCCAAGATCAAATTTTTCCCAGATAAAACGCTGCGTCGTGTCATCATGCGTATCAAGCACAATAGAATGTGACATTAAATCACGCACATGTTGTGCGGGCACTGTATTGGCTGAAACGTTAATGGAAAATAATGCAGTGGTTACCGCAGCGAGAATTATAATTCCTTTTTTACTCATATATGCCATTGTTCCTGTTCATAGGCGCTGTGCCAGAATAACCATTCCAGTTTTGTGCTTTGTACAAATGCCTGGATCATTTTATCTTGCATGTGGCAGACGCAGTTAAACCAAGTTCTTCAACACTCGCGATAGCCGCCTGCACGGACGAGTCAAATATATCGCTAGTGTAAAGTTTTATCCAGTCAGCATAAGGATGATTTGTTTTTACGGCGTTAGCGGCGATTATTTTTCCTGTTTCGCGATATACCCAAAAACAGGGTAGTAAACTAGCTGCGGCTTCTTCAATGTTAGCGCTACTGGCCATTTTTAATAGGTAATTTGTATACATAAAGCAAGCAGGAGATTGATTAGCTGTATTTGCAACCTTATATCTTTGAAAATAACTTTCATGCAAATCGCGTTCAGCGATCAGGGCGCCATGTGAAAATTGAATAAATTGCGCAATGAGGTGGCGCTGCGGCATTCTCGATGCTGTCATGGCGAGTGCACGCGAATAGTCTGCGAGATATAAAGCATCCTGCTGCAAATAAAATAGAAATGTGTTGCTTGGCAGCTTGCCTGTCGACAGTTCCAGGTTAAAAGGTAAGCTATGTATCTTTTCCATTACATCGTTGACCGCAGTGGACATTTGTTCAAATAGCATGGGGAATATGACTCCGAAAGTAAAAATGGTCTACGGGCCCATTTCCGCGACCTACATCAAGCTGGTCGGCGGCTTTGATGGCATTAAATAAGTAATTTTTTGCCGCAGCCAATTGCTGCATCCAGAGTCAAGTTTTGTGCAAGAAAAGCGGCAATCGCTGCTGATAATGTGCAGCCTGTTCCATGGGTATTTTTGCTGGTGATGCGTGGGCTGTCGTAACGTTGACAAGTAGCGTCAGTATGTTGGTATAAAATATCGGTTGCTTGTGAGTTAGTTAAATGGCCGCCTTTTAATAGAATTGCGGTTTGATATTGCTGACTTAATGTTCGTGCTGCGGATTCCATATCTGCGAGATCGTTGATTTTTTTACCCAGTAGCCATTCTGCTTCGTGAATATTTGGCGTGATCAACGTGCATAAAGGAAAAAGTCGAGATTTCATTTCTTCGACAGCATTATATTCAAGTAACTCATGGCCGCTTTTAGAAATCATGACTGGATCGAGAACAATATATTGCGGCCGGAATTTTTTAAGCGCTTCGCAACTACATCAATGATTTCGGCATTAAATAACATGCCTATTTTTACTGCGCTAATGTTTAAGTCAGACATCACGGCTTCAATTTGTTGCGAAACAATATCAGCGGGTAGAGCGTAAACATTTTGTACGCCTAGTGTATTTTGCGCCGTGATTGCGGTGATAGCGGATGCGGCATAACAGCCAAGCGCGGAAATAGCTTTGATATCGGCTTGAATGCCAGCGCCTCCGGATGAATCCGAGCCTGCAATAGTAAGCACACATGGAACATGTTTCATGATGCCTCGATTTAATAAGCATGTTTAATTCACTTGCTGCCTGCACAGGATTTGTTGCGGCCAATACAGCAGATACTATTGCACGCCAGCTACGCCGGTTTGTAATAACAGATGTCACATTGGTAGCAGATATACCGCCAATAGCAACCACAGGTTTAGCAAGTAATTGCGTGATGCATTGTAATTTCGTTATTCCTAACGGTGGCGCAGCATCTTTTTTTGTTGTGGTTTGATAAATAGGGCCTACGCCGTAATAATCCACATGCATATGCTGACATGTTTGCGCCTGCGCGAAATTTTCTATGCTGAGACCAATTATTTTATTACTGCCTAGAAGTTGTCTGGCGTATTCATATGATGTGTCTTGTTGTCCTATATGCACGCCATCAGCGTCAATTGCATGCGCGATCTCAACATGATCATTGAGCAGTAAAGGAATGTTTTTCTGTCTTAACAGCGATAATAATATTTCACCAGTTTTTGCGATCATATCTGCTGGTGAGTTTTTCATGCGCAGCTGCACGCAAGTAATACCGCATGAGTATAACGAATGCATCAATGCCGGCATTTTCTCTGGATGGCAAATGCTATCATCTAACACTAAATAAAATGAGTAATCGATTTTCATATTGGCGTTTTCAAGTTATACAGAGTGTCTATGAATGCCTGGTGAAATGCAGCAGGCCCAAAACTCTTTTGCGCCGCTATTTCTCCCGCCATGGTGTAAATTATCATCGCGTGGCATGCAGCAAGGAAAGCATCATTATTGACTGCTGCGAATGCGCCAATGATAGCAGTGGCTGCGCAACCCATGCCAGTCACATAAGTGAAAAGTGGTGTGCCATATTCATTATGATATTGTCTGTCACCTTGAATGATAATGTCTGTCTTGCCGCTGACAACCACTGTGCAATGATATTGACTGGAAATATAAGTAGCGGCATCAACAGCATCTGCACTCGCATGTGTAGAATCAACGCCTTTAGTTGTTACCCCAGTACCAGCAAGTGCGATAATTTCAGATGCATTGCCGCGTACGATAGTTACACCATTGCTTAATAATTGTTGCGCGGTATTTGTGCGATAAGCTGATGCGCCAACTCCAACTGGATCGAAAATAATAGGAAGTTTGCGCTCGATCGCATATTGTTGTGCTTGCACGCAAGATTCCACCCACGAATTGTCTAATGTGCCAATGTTGATGACTAGCGCGTTTGCAATGGTTGCGATATCTGCTAATTCTTCTTTGGCGTGTGCCATGATGGGTGACGCGTGCAAGCTTAATAATAAATTCGCGCAAGTTTGCATCACGACAAGATTGGTGATGTTATGAATAACAGGGTGTTTTTCCCGGATAAGGGCGAGATCATGAAAAGCTGCTGCGTATTGCATTGTCTTTACCTATATGAATCAATAGTAATAAATATAGGGAGACAAGCTATCAACTCCCTACGCTGGTATGACCCAGATCAGGTTCAAAGGGTTGAATATAAAATTCTCTCAGTCCACTTACGTGAACACCCCTGCTGAATGGCGCTATGATAACACAGTAGCTACAAACGTGATATTAAAAATGTTTTTCCAATGCTCGACTTATCCAGCTGGCAGCTTCTGGATTGAAAAGCAGTTTGATGTGATAGTTCTTAATCATATCTTTTGGCGATAACGCTTTTGTATCTGTTAAGGTCATGCTCTTGTTTTGCAATATCTTGCCACAGCATGATGCCAGTGATAAAAGAACGCGAACCCATCAGGAAATATTCATCAATTAATGCGGTCCATTCATCAGCAATTTTCTTGCCGTTATTGCCGTCGGGATCAGATGCCAGATTAGCAACAATCTTTTCGTATAATCCTTCCCAGCGTTTCAGCCAGAAAGAAATAGTTGCCTTGCTTATCCACATAGCACCTTCTGGTGTGATTTCTAATTGCGTTAATTTCCCTGAGCGCAAGCTTTCAAGCATACTAGTGCCGAGCTTGAGTTGTTGAGAATATATATTTCGCATTTTTTTGGCTAAACCATACATGAATGTAACAATGCGTTCACCATCTGGACCAGCAGGATCACCTAATTCTTTACCGTTGATTTGTTCGATTATTTTATCTCTTTGCATAAATTCTTTGGGAAATTGCTCGTAGATAAATAAGTATTCTTCAAATTGCGCTTCACTTAGTTCGCGACCAGCCCAGCTTTTCTTTAATTTTTCTCTGATATTTTCTGTCATGTGATACCTCTCGATTAATGTTATTAAATCATTACTATTCGGAACGTCAGACGGCGAGAGGCGCTGAAGAATATCTTGCAGTACACTGGTTACTTGCTGTAAACGCTCGCTTTCTTTTTTGAGCGTTTGCTGCTGAGCCTGAAGATGAGCATAAATATTTTGGTGTTTTTGCAGAATTGCTTTTATCGTACTTAAGCTAAAGCCAAAATACTTCAAGGCAATAATTTGCTGCAATTTCGCCAAATCTTCTGCTGTATAATAACGATAGCCATTTGACCCACGATAAGATGGTTTCAATAAATCGATTTTATCGTAATGCCGCAACATCCGAATTGATGTTTGCGTCATATCGCTTATTTCTTTAATACGCCATTCAGTCATTTGAAGTTCCTCACGATTGCAGAGGCTACGGGGTGACACAATGTCAGGGTCAACAACAAAACGCAGATAATCACATTTATTTTTCAAAACCACCAGGGTAATATTTTTAGCGATATTAGCATATATGGTGCAATAATTGCACAATATATAAAAAAGGTAACAATTTCAAAAATATGCTAACATGTTCAATATTAATGCATTGATAAGGGAGCAGGTATGTCAAGGAAGCTATCAGCGGTCATTGCGGCAACATTGTGTTTTGCAAGTGCGGCGCAAGCAAACATGTTTACTCAAAGTCGTTGGTCATGCGGAACTGCTCCGTTCACTGTCAATTCATTTTATCTCGGTGCTGGTGTTGGCAGTAGTTCGATCGATTATCACACCATGGTTACCGATCCAAATACAGTCATAGATTTGAAATTATATGGCAATGGTGTGTTGGGTAATCTGCAAGGTGGTTATCAGGCTGTTTTTGACCAGTTTACGCTGGCTATTGATGCTTTTGTGAATGGCACTTCACAGCGTACAAATTATTTTACTCTTTACGGCCCAGATGGCGGTCGTCGTGATATGCAATTTAGCAACGACTGGAATGCCGGCGTGAGTATTTTGCCTGGGTACATGTTGAATAGTTATCTGATTGCTTATCTACGTCTTGGCTATATTAATTCACATTATAAAGTTAATGTTTCGGCAACGAGTTCCTATCGTTTTACCAATAATATTTCTGGTGGCGAAATTGGTTTGGGTGGCGAAGTGTGGTTCCCGATGTTAAAGAATGTTTCCGTACGTGGTGAGTATGATACTATTATTGCTCCACGCTGGAACAACATTGGTTCGTTCACTTCTGCGGCTGGTGGCAATAATAAAGCCAATGTCGATATCAACAATGGAATGTTCCAGATTAACTTTATCTATCACCTTATCTATATCAGGGAGGAAAATATGGTGACTTTCACGCGTAATATCGGTTTCATATTGCTGGCTATTTTTCTTATTTTGTCAGGCATTATGGCATTGATTCCTGGTTTTGCTATTCCAGGAATCGTTTTCGCCATTTTAGAAATTGCCGCAGGTATATTCATCTTACTTGGAAGATGATATCCGCTATATTAGAGGCGCAGTCTGGGTGCTTTAAAAGATGTTAATTGCTCAGGCTGCGAAGCCTCATCGCCATTGCTGCAACACGCATTTTCAACTGCTTTTTTGGCTTTATAACCAGCCCATCCGCCAAATATCGAACAGCCATATGAACTTAACGGTATCACAACAAATGATATGGCTCTGGTAGTCCAATTGCCCAAAAATACTTGCAATGCAATATTGGGTGCAGCCCAACCAGCAGCACACAATAACGAAGCGATAGAGTAGGCCACGCAATCGCTTCGTGTCATATATTCTTCATTATTAAGCAGCGATTCTTCTTCGTAGTTTATGCCAGCTTCTAAATCTCTATCTTGTGTAGCCATCCTGTTATCCATCGTTAAGTCCTTTATCATTTATAAAAATAGTTATGCAAGATCCATCTGACGTATGGGTCTGGCAGGGTTAGCTTGAGGCGCTGGTGGTAGCGCATTTAATTGTTCCATGGTTGAGCCTGCTGGATCATGCATTGGTACGGCCAGCTTTTCTAATTGCGAATATGGCGTTTGGAACAGTACTGCATTAGGTGCCGTAGATGCTCGAGCTTTTTAATGGTGTCGCAACCACTGGATAAGCGATTGCTGGCTCTGGAGCAGCAGTATTTTGTTCCAGGGGTTGCGATCTAAACATGGCGTGCAATTGTTCTAGTGGATCCGGTTGCGGCGCCATAGATATGGCTGGCTCTGGTATTAAAAAATTAGCATGATTATTGCTTGTGACTGGATACAATGTTTGTCGGACCATACACTGGTTCAGCAGGTATAAATACCGGAGTGAAATATTGCGACGAAACCGGTAATGTTCGGGAATAAAAGATGGCGGCGGCAATATTTCTAAATGATAAAGCGGCATATTTGCCGGTATCAGATAATGCTGTGTGATGGAATCATATTCTGGGTGCGCTTGATGTATTGTGATCTGTACTGTTGCCGCAGTTTGCTGCTTCGGCAGTTTTTTCCAGTGTGATGAAATCCTTATCCTGTAGTTTTGCTATTTGTTGTTTAATGTCTTCCAGGCGATTTAAAGCGGTGGTAAATAAAATTGCGATATGCGGACCACTTAATTTTTTCTTCCAGGAATTAATAAAGGAAGTATATAGATTGAGTCTTTCTTCGCATTCCTGTTTTGATTTAGGAATCGTATTTGACAATCCTCTTGCCGCAGCAAGAAACGCAGTTCGATCATTCTCATAACGCCAGGTACGATTTGGATTTTCTTTTTTACGTTGTTCCCTGATTTCTATATATTCTTCTACAAGCGCAACAATCGCGGCGAATTCTAAATTAATATTTTTAGCTTTATTATTGAGAGCAATAGATTCAACAATCACACGATCAAAGAATGAGCGTTCGAAATTAGGATTTGTTGTTTGAATAATATTATTTAGCAGACATTTTTTTAATTGCTGGATTTCATATCTTGTTTCATTCGGATCGGCGCATTTAAAAAAGTCAAAAATAGTCGCGTCTAATGAGTTCATGTTTTTTATGTTATTCAAAAATAACAATGCTTCTTTATAATGTTTACACTGATGCAGACGTTTGAATATCTGATAGGTAACTTTATCTTGATCGCTTGCAGGTAATTTATTGAAGTCACTGACTTTAAATTCATTAAATTGCGGCGATATTCTATTCGAGGCAGGCATCTGCTTTGAGTCTGGTCTTTTCTATATAAATTAAATTTATACAGAGAATAGAATGCTTTATCTTCAAGTTTGCTTTTTAATGCTGGATCGTGCGCTGGATTTGGTATGTTAGTTAGAAAATATTCCATCGCCTTCAGATAAACTTCATCGGAAATAATGTTGTTGAGCACGCTGTATGTGAAAAATTCCACATACATGCTTGGATTAAACCACGCAGCGTTTTTGAGTAATGAATTCACTGCAGTGCCAGGGATCAAGGCATTATTTAACGCGTTTTTGCAGTCTTCATTGGCAGCTTTAATCGTTTTTTTTACGTCTTTATGCCATACAACATAAAATGCTGATTTTTTTAGATTAATAATTTCACCAGCAGAGAGAGTGATACCTAAGAATGTTAAATCTGACAGTGGCTATGCGACCGGCATTGATTTTTAGGTCGAGAATCACTGACGCCTATTCGTTTTAATTCGTCATCGCTATATGCTGGCTGGCATTCACTCTCGGGTAAATTGTAATTCAAGCCAGAAAACTCACCTTGGCGATACGATGGCAGGCCAAAAGCATCTGTTTTTTTATATACGCCAAGAAATGCCTGTGTTGCTTCGTCTGAGCCATTTAGAATTGCCCGTATCAGCCATGCTTGAGCTTCAATAAACTTGTTTTCCGCCATGATATAACTTTGCTAACTCAAATGCTGCCTGTGAGCTGACTTCTTTGCCGCATGGATTGAGAGACTGTGCCGCTGCGGTGAAATAATCGATTTTCTTTCTGGCGTTTTGCTCATGAGTAGCCGCGGATAAGATTAAATAAATTATGCGTAGGCTGCTTTTTTAATTCTGAGTTGCAGGCATTAACGGCTTGTTCACGTCCAATAGAAGGGAAATAATCGTTCACGGACCTGATCAATAATTCTCTGAGTGATTCTTCATTGGCTAAACCAAGGGCTATTAATTCACGATCTTTTTTATCAGCCAACGAGGTTTTGTATATAATTTTCATCGCGGTAGTCCCTCTGCATAATTTTTTTATTATTGTTATATCCAAAAAATCAACAGCTACTATAATTTACAATGCGCAGGGTGGCAAGTCTGGTGCGATGATTGATTGAGGTGGCTGAAAACGCTAAAATAAGCGCCGATTTATATTAATAATAACGAATAATGGAACTAATAATGATAGAGTATAAAGCGACGAATCCATATCCGCACAATATAGCTAATGCATCCCTGCTGCCCGATCTGAATCAGAAAATAAGTCTTAATATTTTGCCTTCACAAAAATATCAAAAAATTGATGTAAATTGGATTGAACTAGAGCGGGAATATGCTCAGGCAGGCATTGAGCTCGATCATGGTAATGTCTATACACATGATGACGCGGTTGTTAGCACCGTACAATTAACTCCTAAGGCACAACAAAAGCTTGCCGCGAAAGACAAATCAGTTGTCGTTAAATTCATTGGCAACAAGGCACACTATGAAAATTTACTTTCGATGTTTAAAAATGATGTGGAAAAATTGCATGTCAGCGTTATTGCGTTTAATTATCGAGGTGTAGGTGATAGTAAAAAAGCTCCAACAAATTTTCAAGCATTAGTAACAGATGGCATTGCTCAGGTAACGCGATTGCTGGAGCAAGGCATTAATCCGGAAAATATTACTCTCGATGGCCATTCATTAGGTGGCGCTGTTGCTATTATGGTCGCCAGTCATTTTCATAAGTTGGATAAAAAAGTCTATCTCTTTAACGATAGGTCGTTTAGCGATATTGCCAGTGTGGCATATGCAGTATTACAGCATTTCCCATTGGTAAGTGGCATTCCTGCAGGTTTGCAAATAGATGACAAGAATGCAATCAAAGAGCTTCTTATGATAGAAGGGTGGGAAGCTGATGTCGCGCAAGCTTATTTATCTATTCCGGTACAATATCGTCGTCATATGTATGTAGGTAGTTCAGAGACAAATTCATGCGGGGATGGTGTTATTGCCCGTAGTGCATCATTGCATCAAGCTGTGAAAGAACAGGAAAAAAGTGCTAAAGAAGTTTCAGGTTACAAAGTTTGTGCACAAGGTATGTTGTTTACCCCTGCTCACACGCTCGAGCGTGCGCAGCTGCGTTGCAAGAAAAATGCTGAGCTTACCGGCTTTGATATTTATCAGGATTTTGTTCAGCGCAAGATTTTGCCTAGCGCAAAATGGTGATATAAGAAATAAGGGGCAATGATGCCCCTTTATTCTAAGGGATTTTATATGCTGCGTTCAGGGAATGTTTCAGGCAAAGAAGCTGAAAATGCGGTTGCAATGGATGTTCAACTTGCAAGTATTATTTGTCCCATCACTAATGAAATATTTTTCGAGCCGAAAATGGCGGTGCCGTGTGGGCACACATTTGAATATGACAGCATCAAAAAATGGAAAGCTGCGAAAAATTCCTGTCCGTGTTGCCGCAAAAAAATTGAGAAACTGATTGATGCTCCTCCTTTGCTTATCGAGATGTTGGAAAATATATTAGCTAAATATCCGCACTTACAAAACCAGCGCTATTTTTCGTTGGATATTCTGCATAGAGCTGTTACCGCGAAAGATAGTAACAAGCTGGATAAGATTATTGTTTTTTTGCTATTGATGGAAGATCGCATAAATTTCATTGAAAAAAATGGTGACTCTGTTCTTAGGGGATTATCAAAAAATTCAGTTGGCGCGGCGGCTCTTGAAAGACATGATAAATTAAGAGCTAAGCTAAACGTTGATAGTTTAAATAACAGTTCCAATGTAGAGGGTCATGAAGGAACTACTACACTTGCGTGGCTTGTATGTTATAACGCAGGGTTGGAGTCTTTGATAAAAGATGAGGTTTTCCGTGCGAAAATAACGCCATATGGGCTGAATAATATTATCACTGGAAGCGTGGATAGAGGTACTTCCGCTCTTTATTGGCTGCTGATTTCAAAAGCTGGAGTGCAAATGCTGTGTTGGGACAAAGAATTATGTGCGAAAGTGACGGAAGAAGGTTTGAATTCAATTCAATTGGAAAAAAGACCGAATGCTGATCGCAATACAGGTTTATCAGCGTTGTTTTATCTTATTTTCAATGAAGAGGGTTTGGAGTTGTTACGCGAAGATACTGTTCTGCGCGGAAAAATAACTGCCAAAGGAATTAACGCTGTTTGTCGTGATACAAATCTTCAAGGTCAATCGCCAGTATATGTACTGGTGCAGTCGCAACGCGGTCGTGATTTGTTAAACATGGATGAAGATTTGCGAAAGCTAATAAAAATAAAAACCTTGTATACCAAAGTTATCGGCTCAGATAAGTCAGCGGCTGATTGTTTGAGGGAAACTCTTGATGGAATAGAGTTATTAAAAAAACTGGATCCACACTGTAATGAAAGATCAGTACAACAACACGCGAATATTCACGGTTTGTTTCATGAGCAACCGGTTCAACATCCACAGCCACAACCACAGAAGAAAAATCGTAAGTCATCACGTTGCAATATAATGTAAAGTTAAACGAACAATAATTATTAAATAAGGAATTTTTTATGTTGTCTTCCGGTACTATTCCTGAGAATGAAAATTCTATCGTTATGGATATATCGCTGATGAGTATTACTTGTCCTGTATCAAGCGAAATATTTTTTGAACCGAAAATGGTGGTGCCGTGCGGGCATCTATTTGAACATGATAGTATAACAGATTGGATGAAATCGAAGAAAACCTGTCCTTGCTGTCGTGGTGAGATTGAAAAAATAATTGCTGCGCCGCCGGTATTTCATGAGTTGCTGGATAATGCATTAGCCAAATACCCGCAATTGCAGCGGCAGCGTTATTTTTCTGAGAAGGTACTGAGTCGGGCGATACACGAGAAAGATATTCTTAAAGTTGAAAAAATAATTGAGTTTTTGACATTGGCTGATGAGCACATCAATGTTGTTGTTAATAAAGAGCAGGGCTTTACTTTAATCAGCATGCTGACACAGCATTGTTTGGCTGCTCTTGCAAAACATGATAAGTTCAGAGAAAGAATTACTGCTGATGCTTTGAACCTTGTTTCTCTCGGTGTTGATAGAGGAACTACACCTGTCGCCTGGCTTGCGGGTTTTGAGGCTGGCCAACAGATACTGCTAAAAGATCAAATTTTTCGCGCGAAAATTACACCAGTTGGCTTGAATAATATCGTCACTGGAGATGTAGATAAGGGCACTTCTGCTTTATATTGGTTAGTTAAGAGCGATACAGGTTTGCAAATGCTATGCAAGGATAATGATTTGTGCGCCAAAGTAACGGAAGAAGGTTTGAATGCTATTCAGATGGAAAAAAGTATCAGTGTTGATCATGATACTGGTACCTCGGCTGTGTTTTTCCTGGTGAAGGCAGAAGCTGGTTTGGAATTACTATGCCGGGATGATATTTTACGTGGAAAAATCAATGCTAAAGGCCTTAATGCAGTTGGTAAAGACAGAGAATTTTTAGGGCAATCGCCTGTTTACATATTGGTGCAGTCGCAGCGTGGTCGTGATTTATTAAAGAGAGACGAACGGTTACATAAGCTGGTAGCAGTCGAAACATTGTATGTTAAAGCAGCGACGACAGGAAAGTCTCCAGCTGAATTGCTAAAAGCAACGGCTGATGGAATTGAGTTATTACGTAAGATGGATCCTAATTTCATGCCTGTGATTCCTGGGCTATTTCATGAGCATCATCATCACCACCAACATCACCACCATCATCATGATGTTAATCCTAAAACTAATCAGGTTAGTAAAGTGTCGTAACCCTTTGCCCTTTGGCGTCAGACCCCGATAGTAGTGTCTGACACCAATAATATCGGCGCTCCGTCATTGCGAGGAGCGCTTTTTGCGACAAAGCAATCTATAACGTTAGCTTGTGCGTAGCCTCTGTTGTACTTCTTCTTGCTTTCCATTCTTAAACTCCAGCAAAATCGCCTGGCTCTTAGTCAAATAACAATCCCTATTTGTGAAGAACCTGCCGACTTTATTGATAGAATCTGACACATAGTTTGTATGCGCGAATATTGGATGATTAAATGCCACAGCAAAAATCTTATTCGCTTCTTCCTGATTTGGAATGAGCATAATAGTGTCCAGTATATTCCGCGCGATAACATGGCGAAATTCATGGATTAATTCATCAAGTTCAATTTCTTCCTGTAACCTGTCAAATTGTTGCTGAGCATTCGCGGAAGTCAGGTTATCGAAAAAGTCCACGTGATCCATTTTGATAGTACGAGAAAATCCAGGGATGCTGAAAATCGTTGACCCTTTCAGCTTCGCGCCGGATAAATCAACGTTATGTAAAAACAATGGCAATTTAACATTGCTCAAGTCGGTATTTTTAAGATTGGTATATGCGTCTGTTTCCACGCTTTTTTTATCGAGCAAAAGATTGCTAATGCAGGAAAGTAAAACGTATTCAAGATTGGCGCCGCTTAAATTAGCCCCTTCCAGATTGACACCGCAAAGATTAACGAATGTTTTTGTGCGGCAGAAATTTCTAATCATTCCCCATTTTACTGCACTGCGTTCGTTTGGATTGCATGCCGCCAAGGTGATACGAAGATTTTTCAAGCATGTCATCGCCATGCTATCGTTGGCATATTGCCGCTCGATAGTATTAATCGCTTTTTCTAGTCTCTCATGATTAATTTCATTTATGTTTTGTGCGCATAAACTGGTGACAACAATTTCAATGTCCGATTCGGGATTTTTTATCCAGGTCGGTGCTGATATCTTTTTTAAATGCGGCGAGACTAGTGGTGATATGAACATGTCATATAAATTATTGGCAATAGCCTGATAGATAGGTATGACAAATATGGAATAGATTGGCGGCAAACGTGTAAGTACTTCAAACATGTTTTTTGCGTCCGTAAAGTATTGCAATACGCGCAATTCAATATCATTCGTCATGTTTGCGAACTTATTTTGAATCTGTTCTATGCCTAGAAAAAAGCAAATAAATTCTTCCGGCGAAATTCCATCCATGCTGACCATGTATTTATTGGTAAGCAGTTTGAATTGATGCGTTGATTGATAAAATTCAATGAAGGAAAGTAATTGTTCGCCGTTAAGCATGTTAATTATTTTAATGACATTGTGCGGGTCGCTCAATACCGTGCCAAAGCATGAATTATACGCTGCAATTTCATTGAATGTTTTATCCAAAGACTGTGATTTTTCCGTATTGCCAATGATGTAACATATTATTTCATCTAACAGCATCGTTGCGGGGTTATGCAGGAATTTTTCGCGTAAATGCGCGAATAAACTACTTCTTTGCAGGAAATGAAAAAAGTGGCTAATTTCATCGTGTCTTAATAATTTAAAATCTTCGAGTGTATTCAGTACCGCGGTGGGCGTGGCTGTCATTTCATTGTTAAATTCAGGAGGTTTTTTTGTCGTATTGCGTTGACGCATATTCATTGTTATCAGTCCCTTGTTTATTACATGGTGACTGCGCGCAGGAATTCCTTTATGCGCAGCTAGTGCATAAAATACACTACCTGAAATGCTGACTCAAGAGTCACAATTTAGGATAAATAATTTACAAAACGCGCCAAAGCTGGTATACCAAAAGCGAATCAATAACAACAATAGGAGATATTAAGTTGACATTCCCCTGGCTTGGTAAATCTGATGATGGTAATACGATAACACTGCGCAAACTGCGTGAAGATATGTTTCAATTTCCAGACTATGTTACTCCCGATTGGGTTGGAACCAATGCGGACGCGGTTCGTACAGGTGCGGCGATTGATATTGAAACAACTGGTTTGAATAACACAAAAGACAAAATTATAGAGATTGGTTTAAGAACATTTAAATTCAACAGGTATACAGGAGAGATACTGGCATTGGATGCGGCTTATTGTGCTTTTGCTGATCCAGGTATGCCTTTGTCGGCTGAAATTCAGCATCTCACCGGTATAACAGACGATATGGTGAAAGGGCAGGTGATTGACTGGGAAAAAGTCAGCAGCTTATTGTCAGCCAGCCAGATTGTTATTGCGCATAATGCTTCATTCGATCGGCCATTTATTGATAATGAGCTGACTGAGTCAAGAAAGAAAATCTGGGGTTGTTCTTGTGAGCAAATCACCTGGCATAACTATGGATTCAACACCAAAAAATTGGAAATGTTGGCGATTTACCACGGCTTTTTTACCGATGCACACAGAGCTTTGAATGATAGCGATGCTGTTGTTTATTTGCTGGGTTTAAAAAATGCAGGGGCACAAGAGCCTTATCTACTGGAATTGTTGAAAAACGCTGCTAAACCAGCAGTTATTGTTAGTGCTGTTGGCGCGGCTTTTGAAAAGAAAGATTTATTAAAGTCACGTAAGTACACTTGGAATGAAACCCAACGAGTGTGGAGCAAGACGATAAACAAAGATCAACACGACGATGAAGTGAAATGGCTGGAAGAAACGATTTACGGCGGACATTATCGAGGTAAATCGGTAGAGATAAAGCCGGTTGATCGTTTTAAATAATGTAAGAGCATATACCTCACCTATTGGTGGATTACGGCAAAAAGCGCCTAATCCACCCTACGTCAGATTCAATGGCGTCGTAGGGTGGATTAGGCGCTTTTTGCCGTAATCCACCAACGGAGATATTACTCTTAACTGCTGTACTTCACTGCCAGTCCGTAATGATCCGATGGATATACGTTACCCGTTGGAGTATTACCTATCAGCCAAATCTGTTCTGGTTTGGTTAATTTATTCGTGATTGGTGCATTGGTCCAGACAAAATCTATGCGCTGGTTTGCCACGGGCGAACCGGTTGTTGCGGAAGTGTAACCATCTTCATTTGGCCGCAATTTATACCAGACATCGGTCATACCAAGTTTTCTGAAATTATTTAATTCAGCATTATCCGGCCGTGCATTGAAGTCCCCTAAAATCATCACCGGCGCAGATTTAATAAATGGTTGTAAAAAGCCAAGTGTTTCTTTGACATTTTGTTTCAGACAGGCTTGACCTGAAAAATGAATATTGGCGATATAAATTGGTTTTGCGCCATTTTCAATTTTTGCATATTGAGTCACACGACGATTGTCATTATCGCAATCACTTGCTTGTGTTAGAAAATAATTTCCAGTTTCAATAATGCGTCGCTTGGAAATGATGCTTAATCCTTCCCAATAATAGGGTTGATTATCCGGTGCGAGTCGTGCGGGAAGTGGATAATAGTGATACCCCAATTTGCCAGTGATGCTGTGCGGATAATACATGACTGGCTGCGTTACCATGAACGACTCAAGAAATTCGCCGCGATTGTTGAGTTCCAAGAGTATTTGTTCGGCCATGTTTTGATAATCGTTTTTGCTGGTTTCATGATCCGGATTAAAACGTACTTCCTGCAGTGCGACCACGTCAGCATGAGCTTTTTGAATCTCATCAGCGATTAATTTTAATCTTTGTGGCCATAAAGCGTGATCATCGTAATTGGCAAGATTGAATGTAATAACGGTGATTTCACTGGGTTGCGCCGGCTTTGTGTCAGCAAAACTGGCTGAAAGCAGCGAGTAAAATAATAATGTCGATAATCCTGCAAACTTTAACATGAGCTTGTCCTTAAGTAATAAAGCAGGAATTGTAGCATGAAGAAAAATGACGTAAATCGCCATCAGTGACATTTGACCCGTTCTGTTGGTATATTGGTAATGACGAATGGGATGGGATTCTCTTTGTGCTGCATGTAAGCCTTGATGACGATTTTTCCATATCGCAATACACAGCGCCACCACCAAAAAAGCGTTGGGGTAAAATTATTCTCATTAGAGTTTTTTTCCCGCCAGTTTTGTTATGGGATGGAATTAAATTTAGCGCAAATTATTTTTTGGGCGAATTGATTGGCAAGGAAATGCTGCCGCGACAAAAAAATAAGCCTTCTGCAGCAAATGCAGAAATGATTGAACGTTATATTGATACTACCAGATTTACTGTAAACAAAATTAAAATCACAACACATGATGGTGCGCAACTAGATACGTTTCAAATATCCAACACCGATAAAATCGCACAAAAAGACCAAAAATATATTATTAATTTTATTGGTAATGGCGAATCATTCGAGGATATTCTTTTTGAAATGCATGATGACGCAAGAGCATTAAATTGTAACGTGATTGGCTTTAATTTTCGCGGAGTAATGAATAGTAAAGGTAAGCCTAAAAATGCGAAAATGCTGGTTACCGATGGTATTGCCCAGGTGCAGCGATTACTTGATCAAGGTGTCGATCAGGAAAAAATCATTCTCAAAGGATATTCGTTAGGTGGGGCGGTCGCCTCGCAAGTCGCCAGGTATTTTCATCGTCAGGGAATAAAGGTTAATCTTTTTAATGGTCGTTCATTTTCTTCAGTTACCAATGTTGTCGTTGGCTGGGTACGCTGTGGCGGTATATTGAAATCAGGCCATGTTGAATCTTTAGGCTGGAAAATATTGGGTTATATGGCAAAACCTTTTATTAAATTCGCTCTTATCATGACGAAATGGGAAATCGAAGCAGATAGTGCATACAAAACATTACCCGATACGCATAAGGATTATATGGTTGTGCGTTCATCCAGAGAAGACAGACGCCTATATGGCGCGGATATCATGGATGATCCGGTCGTAACACATTATGCGTCTATTCACGCTGCTCTAAAGAATCACGGCGAAGGACGAACGAAGGAATTTGTTGGACAGCGAAAAATGTATCTGGCGAATGGACAGCGCTCGGCTAACGCGCATAATGTTTCAATGGGGGTACTGCGGGATCGTCTTTATGGGGATAATGCAAATACTTTTTTTTATAATTTTGTGCGGCGTACTGGTGTAGAGCAAAAGAGCACCCAGCAGTGTGAGTGCCCCAAGCTTTAGATTTATTTACGGATGCTTATTTCCCGCATAGTCGACTCTTAAAGCAATAATTTCATATGGATGAACGGACAACACCACCTGGTTGTATTTAATCGGTAATGTTGGTCCTTTTGGCCATTCCATCAGGTTGATTTCTGCTGCTGAAGTAGCGCCCTCCGGGAATGATAACTGCATACTCGCAGCTGTCCCCGTCGATTCATAAAGATGAAATACTAGCGAGTTGCTGTCTTCCGCTTTTTTCATGGCAGTCAATATCACATTTTCTGGCGTGACGCTGACAAATGAATGTTCGGTAGGTAAAGTACCAGTATGATTTTCAACCTGCATAGCAGCCAATTTATAGTTAAATTCATAACCGCGTTTCACCGTCTCAGCCGTTTTCCAGCTACCGGCATGAGGATAGAGTGAAAAACTGAAATGATGATGACCACGATCTGCATCAGGATCTGGATAAGTCGGCGAACGCAACAGTGACAAGCGCAACACATTATTGCGAGCATCATAACCGTATTTGGATTCATTAATCAGACTGACACCATGTTTACCGTCGCCAAGATCAGCCCAACGCAACGCGGGTACTTCAAACTGTGCCTGTTCCCAGCTGTTATTACGGGTGGTGGGACGTTCTATGCTTCCGTAAGGGATTTCATAGGTCGCTGATGCACTATATGCCGCGAGTGGAAATGCCGTTTTTAATAATACATGGGTTTCGCGCCACTCAATATCATTGCTGATTTCCACCTGATTACCGTCGGCATACAGGGCAATGTCTTGCACAAACTTGGACTGTTGCCATGTACGCGTGACTCGAATTACGGCGCGCATTGGGTTTTGCTCAACCAATTCAACGGAAACTACTTTAGCAGGTGTGGTTAGCGGTTTGTCCAGTGTTCCTGGATCAATATTCCACGCATCATGTCTTTTCGGTGTGTCGCGGAAAAATTGTAAATCATTTCCGCACGCATTAGCGGCTAGTGTTTCAAATTGAGATTTTTTATCGTAAATACTAGTAATACATCCCGTTAATTTATTAACACCGACACGTAAAGCAGAATTTTCCAGCGTTGTGCCATTAGCAGAAATATCGCTAGGAAATGTCAATGCTTCAGGTACGGCATAGATAATTTTATATCCCAAAGAAGGAACATCTTTTACATTTACCAGCAATTGGTAACTGTTGATCGCGGGATTTTCTGACACAATTTTTGCTGGCTGCACAATATTCTGTGCGTCGATAAGGGAGATACCATTGTTTGATTTTGATGGCAGTTGCACATTAATGTTGACTACGCCAGAGCGTTTCCATCCCAGCGGATTAAAGACCAGAATAGGAACGGCGCCGGGTGTAGAAATCGCGGCGCTAGTATTAATGCGCGCGGCTAGCGTTTTTAATGCATTTTGTGAAATTTCATTGGTAGCCCAGTGTACTTGATCGTAGTCGCGTTGAGCGTCTTTATAAATGACGCCAATGCCAGAACCAGCTGCCAAATCATGAAAATCATTAAATACAATTTTCTTCCATGCTTCTGTCATTTGCGCAGTGGGATATGCATCGCCATTCAACCAGGCCAGCGCAGCATATTTTTCCGCATTTAATGCCCATTCTTCGCTTTCACGCATATTGCGTTTGTGATTGGCTTGTGTGGTAAAGATGCCGCGATGATATTCAAAATATAATTCGCTATTCCAGGTCGGAATAATTGTTTGACCGGATGGAGCGACTGGTTCCTGATAACCGCTAGCAATCTTTTGGTAATTCCACACCGGTGAATCGGTCGCCAATGAATTTTCCACTTTGGTGAAGAATTGTTGCGCGGTACCAAATTCCATTTTTGGCACGATTTTATTGCTACCAATCCACGATAAACCCTGATCAAGAATATTGCGTGTCGGGCCGCCCCCATGATCGCCAACGCCATATAAATCCATCATTGTGGTGAGGCCGGGCGCGCGCTTGCGTGCATCAGCCATGTCAGCAGATAAGCGCGCGGGACTGACATCCTGGTTATCATAAGTATGTGGGAAGTAAGTCAACACTTTGCTGCCATCTGGCGATTGCCACCAGAATAATTTGAATGGTAACTGATTGGTATCATTCCAACTCATTTTTTGCGTGACAAAATAACTGATACCCGATTTTTTATAAATTTGTGGCAGCTGCCAATTGTAACCAAACGAATCCGGGTTCCAGCCAATTTTGACGTTTACGCCGTATTCTTTCCAGAACCAGCGTTTACCTATGAGTAGTGAACGCGCGATTGCTTCACCGTCAGGCATATTTAAATCTGGTTCAACCCACATGCCGCCAACAATTTCCCAGCGTCCATCTTTGATATGGCGTTTAATTTCATTATTAATTGCGGGATATTTTTCCTTTATCCATTCATTGTATTGCGCCGCTGATTGTGCGTATTTGTAAGATGGATATTCATTCATCAACTGCACTGCAGATAAGAAAGTACGTTTTACCGCATCGACAGTGTCTGTCCATGGCCACATCCACGCTGCGTCTATGTGGGAATTGCCTGTGAGATACAGAGTGGATTTTTGCAGCAACGGTCGTAAGGTTGCAACATAGCTAAAGCTTGTTTCAATGATAAATCAAACTTCGCCTGATCACCTTTTTCCAGAGCTTTCAAATCGATTAGTTGAATAGCAGTTTCAAGTGTTGCCTGATCAGTGGTCGGATCTTTGGATAAACTAGGTGCCAATGCTGCGGCGGATAATAACTGTTCACGCACTTCTTCCGGGCTTTCACGGCTTTGCGGAAATTCAATGCTTAATTGCGCATCATCAAACGTTTTTGCATCCATTGTGATAGGCAGTTTTACCGCAACTAATACTTTATCGCCGGGTTTGGCTTGATCGAACAGCAAGACTGGTTCCAGATGATCACCCGATGCAATACGACGGCCATTCACATACACGATTTGCTCTAGCGGTCCATGCGTAGACGCAGCAAAATGAAACCAGATGCGTGCGCCAGTAAGGTCATAACCGTATAAATCTTTCGGCACTTCAATCCATTGTCTATACCATGCGGCAGCAGTCGGCGCTTCTGTATCTTTGCCCACGAGTTGCCAATTATTATCATTTAAACCAGGACTTTCACCGTGTGGGATATCACCAGCATGAAAACGCCATTTGCCTGATGTTAAATGATTTAATTCGCCTAAACGTTGCATGATTGCTTGTGCATTAGGTGAAAGATGTTTGATAACATCCTGCATGCTGGAATCAGCATGAGCACACAATGTCATTGTCAGTGGTAATAACGCGGTATATCGCAGCAAGCGTGCAATTTTCACAACCATTTCCTTATTGGTAAAAACTTCCTGAAAAATTAGAGATATATGCCACCAGAAATTTCGATTCTCTGGCCGTTGATCCAACGGCAATCTTCCGACAATAATGCCGCGACTACACCACCTATATCATCAGGTAAACCAGCGCGACCAAGTGCGGTGAGAGAGGAAACCATATCATTCATTTGTTTATTGTCGCGAACCATGCCACCACCAAAATCAGTTTCAATTGCGCCTGGTGCAATCACATTCACTCTGATTTGACGTGGCCCGAATTCTTTTGCCATGTATTTTGTCAGTACTTCAATGCCACCTTTCATTGCAGCGTAAGCACCGAAGCCTGGAAGAGAAAAGCGTGCGAGGCCGGAGGATAGATTAACAATACTGCCACCGTCTTTGATGATAGGCAGCATAGCTTGAGTAACAAAAAACGTTCCTTTCAGATGAATATTCATTAAGGTATCAAACTGTTCCGGCGTCATGCTGGCAATGGGTGCATTGACACCTATACCGGCGTTGTTAATCAGGAAATCGAAGTTGTCGCGCTGCCATCTTTGTTGCAATATTTTTTTGACATCGTTTGCGAAAGCAGGGAAGGTGGTATGTTTGCCAGTGTCCAATTGTAGCGCAGCTGCTTTACGACCAGTTTTTTCAATTTCAGCTACGACTTTTTCTGCTTCTTCCTTTTTGCTGTGATAGGTAAGAATAATGTCGTGTCCTTTGCCAGCAAGATGAAGCGCCATGCTTTTGCCAAGACCACGGCTGCCGCCAGTGATAATCGCTATCGTCATAATTAAGTCCCTTTGTAAATTTTGAGGTATTATATGGAAATTTTGATAATTAATAAAATAGGGGAAATCAATGCATTGTTATAAGTCAATCTTTGCCAAGCGGGCCGCTATTTTAGCAGTTCTTATTTCATCAAATGCAATAGCAAATACAAGCGATTCTCTTTATTCGGCCAGTATTCAATGGAATGACGAAGCCGGAAAAACTGCTTTACTTGCAACAACGCCAAAGTGGGATGACGCTGTAATCAAAACGCTATTTGATGCATATAGTCATCCTGAGCGTTACCAATTTCCTGCCAGTTATGATGACAACAAATATAATGTGCAATTTATCAATGCTTTTTGGGGACCATTAAACAATCCATTTCAGCAATATTCTCGCCCCGCGAAAGCATTTGTATTTCTGAGCAGGGAAAATATTGTAGAGCCTGATAATTACTATATTGCACCGCTTATAAAAGATGAGAGCGATGGCAACTATTACGTTTTTGCTAAAGATCAGAAACAACCTATGTTGTTAGATGATTGGGTCAATGCAATCAAAACAACACATGCGGATGAAATGCTGCGCTTCAATGTATGTCAGGGATATGGCAATTTACCCGCAGATACATGCGCAGGCAAAAGTTATCAAGATGAAGTCGCATTTTATAATACAGGATTTGTACGTGAAACTGGTGCGGATCAGCAAATACCAAGCGCACGCCGTGCTTTTTATGAAGATTGGCAAACAAAAGTCAGACATCGCAAATTGCAAAGACTGACGACGGGAAAATATATCATAGATGAAAGCGTTGCCTGGAATGACATGGCGGCAAGAAAGAAATTATTAGCTACAGTTGAAACATGGTCCAATTATCAAGTCATTAAAGATAACTTCGAAAAAATACGTGATATTCGCTATTTTCAAGACGATGAAAAACCAGATTTCTTGCGTCGTATTCCCTGGCTTTATCCTGATGATGGTTGCTGGACACGCAGTGCCGCGGTTTTGAAAGATTTATTTGGTCCTTTTAACAATATCGCTAATCATTATCCGCGCCCTTCCAAAGTATATGCATTCGGAAATTTATGCGCTAATACACCTAATACTTCTGATGGAAGTGTGTCCTGGTGGTATCACACCGCACCGATTATTCGTGATGCGCAAACTAATCAAACTTATGTATTAGATCCTGCGATTGATCCATATAAACCATTAGCGGTAAAACAATGGATGGATGCTATTAGTTCGCGATCAAATGCATGCGCAAAATCCAAAGCTAAAGTGGTGAAATTTAATGTTTGTAATGGCTATGGCATCACTCCTTATGATGAATGCCAGAACCCCCAGACCGTTCATTTCAGTACCGAAGCATATGCCATGTTGCATCAATCGGCTTTTCGAATTTACGAACGTGAAAGACAGGTAGAGCTTAAGCGTGATGTGGATGAAGTGTTGGGTGATCTTCCGCCCTGGCATTCTTAATAAAGTAAGGTGGATTAGATGCAAAAAACGCATCTAATCCACCTTACGGAATAACTATCTACTATCCTTGCATTTTCACAGTGTAAGAACCATTGGCGCCATGACTATAATCACCTGGCATAATTGTCCAATATGCTGATTCATTCGTTGATAAAATACACTCTTCTTCTTCGCCTGGGGTTAGATATGAAATTCTGCCATTGCATGTCAAGGCTACTTTGTCAGCTTTATGACCGTCTGATTGCTTATTTACAGTAATCAGGATTTTTTGATAGTCACTTGTATAATTCATGTAACCGTAAGAATTAGCTTCAGGTGTCAACTTCCATGAATCCGCAGTCTGACCACTAGCGACTTTTTGCGTTAGCATGGTGATGGTTTGATGGGCATATAACGGTGTTGCTATAAGGCCAGCAAGAACAAGAGCAGCAATTTTTTTCATCTTCAACTCCATTTGAAAGTGATTAAACAATGATTGTCACATGTTTATAAGATTTCCACAATTTCTGTGGATAACTTACTGAATAAGTATCTAACAAGCTGGGGAAACGCCGCAACCATAGGGCTTCGCAGGCTATGTTCATCTTTTAACCGTTTATGTGATGTATATTACCGCGCCGCCGGTCATACCTGCGCCAGCCGCGGCAAACAATAATGTTTCGCCCGACTTAAAGCGTTTGTTCTGGTTTGCAATTGAAAGAGCAAGTGGAATACCAGCCGCCGATGAATTGCCAAATTCATTGATGACGGAAATAGTTTTTTCCGCTGAGATTTCTAGCTTCTGTTGGAGTAATGCAGAAATGCGTTCATTCGCTTGATGCGGGATGAATCTATCTATATCTGCAACAGTTACTTGAGCATTTTGCATGGCGTCTCCAGAGCAGCGTGTCATCAGATTGATCGCGCGACTAAATACTGCCTGGCCATCTGGCATCGTCATTTTGTGATCTTGTCGTGGAATAGATATAAGATCATGGGAGTCTCCGTCTGTCAGGAAAGCAAAGCCCTGTATTCCTTTGTGGGTAGCTCCACCAGGTGCTAATAGAACAGCACCAGCAGCATCGCCAAATAAAACCGCGCTAGCTGGCTCCGTTAAATTGATTCTGCGACTCAAAATATTCGCAGCGACGATTAACACACATTTTTGGTGTGAACGAACCAGACTGTCTGCTACCGTTAATGCGTAAATAAAACCTGTGCAGGCACCTGATAAATCAAACGCCGCAGATTGGTTGAGACCGAGTCGGTGTGCCAGCAGTGGTGCAGTAGGAGGTAGCAAATGGTCAGGAGTTGATGTTGCGAGTATGGTGAATGCGATGTCATTAGTTGACATGCCCGCATCGGTTAATGCCATACGCCCCGCTTGTTCAGCGAAATCAATTAACATTTCATTTTCTGCTGCCCAGCGTCGTGATCTGATACCAGTTCTGCGCTCAATCCAACCTGATGGCAATTGCAGCCATTCTTCCATTTGCGCATTGTGAATCTCACGAGTGGGAACGTAATGTCCGAATCCGGCAATCTGACTGGATGTCATAAGGCGGCTTCAGCAATTGCATTGTAAATCTGTCGTAAATCTTCGTCGTTTACGCAATATGGCGGCATGATGTAAATCACATCACCCAATGGTCGCAATAATACATTTTGCTGGCGAAAGAAATCTCGCAACTTTGTCCCGATAGAAGACAAATAACCTTTCGATTCATTTTTCACATCCAGTGCGGTAATAGTTCCAATCTGGCGTAAATTGGCAAAGACAGAATAATTACGTAATGTATTGAGATATTTTTTTTGCGCGTTTGCAAGAGTCTTGCAGACGCGCAAAAACCGGCTCAGTTTTCCAGACTTGAATATTCGCTAACGCCGCACAACAGGCAATAGGATTGGCTGTATAAGAACTGGAATGAAAAAATGTTTTGCGTCTATCGGTTGCGAAGTGAGCATTGAATATTTTTTCCGAACATAATGTTGCAGCTAGTGGCAGTGCGCCTCCAGTTAAGCCTTTTGCAGTACAAAGAATATCGGGAGAAATATTTGCCTGTTCACAAGCAAATAACGTGCCGGTTCTGCCCCAGCCAGTCATGACTTCATCAGCGATCAACAATGTGTGATGTTTTTCTGCGATACGTTTCAATTCAGTTAATACCCAAGCTGGATAACATTTGAATCCGCCGGCGCCTAACAGTAATGGCTCAACCAATAACGCAGCTATTTCACCTGTGCGACATAATGCTGCAAATGCATCCAATGTTTTTTGTTCTTGTCCAGGCAGAGGAAAAGGAATGCGATCGACAGCAAATAATAATGGTTCGTACGCAATGTTGAATACGCCGCGTTCGCCTACAGACATGGTGCCGATGGTGTCGCCGTGATAACTATGTTCCATCACAACAATACGTGATCGTGCTGCGCCAGAATGACGAAAATGCCCTAATGCCATTTTTAGCGCTACTTCTACCGCAGTTGAACCGCTATCAGAATAAAAAACATGTTTTAATCCAGAGGGAACCAGTGTTAGTAATTCGCGCGCTAATTGTTCTGCCGGTTCATGTGTGTACTCGGCAAAAATAATCTGGTCCCATAGCTCACATGCAGTACGTATGGCATTCATGATAATCGGATGGCGGTGGCCATGTGTTATGACCCACCATGAAGAAATAGCATCAATAATGCGTTGACCAGATTCATCATATAAATACGCACCTTCTGTTTTGCTAATATGCCGCATTTTTCCTTCCAATCCATGTTGAGTGAAAGGATGCCAGACGGGAAATGAAGTCATGCGGCTAGTCTCTGAAAATCAGATAATGAAAATTGTTGTAAGAACATTTGTTGCAAATGATCTGGTGTCAAAAGATCAAGCCAGGGCAGTCGCCCTAACATTCTGGTTTTGCCCAGCTTGACGATAATATTTTGCGTATCAATTTGTTCCGGACCAATAAAGACAACGCCATAAACCGGAATAGAACGTATCCGCAGCGCTTCTAAAGAAAGCAATGTGTGATTAATAGTGCCTAAACTAGTGCGTGCGCATAAAATCACGGGTATTTGCCAACGTGCAAATAAATCTGCTAACAAAAAATCATTTGTTAACGGCACCATTAAACCACCACACCCTTCAATGATTAACGGTGATGATGTTTGCGGCGGTATGAGTAATTCTGGTTGTATTATTGTGTTATCTAAACGTGCTGCTAAATGTGGTGAAACAGGCGTGTGTAATTTCCATGCTTCGGGAATAACACGTTCTGGCTGCAGATTTCCCAGTCGTTTTACAGTTTCACTATCAGTTTCATCTTCAAGCCCTGATTGTATTGGCTTCCAATAATATGCATCCAATGCTGAAGCCAGCGCAGCCGAAAAAACTGTTTTGCCTATACCAGTATCAGTACCAGAAATAATAAAACGCAATGTCACGATTGTTCTTCATCCATAATCATTAGCAATTGCTGAAACATAGTTTGAATGTCATTTTCTGTTACATGCAACGAGATGGAAATGCGCAATCGTGCCGTGCCTTCAGGTACGGTCGGCGGCCGTATTGCGCGAATATCAAAACCTTCTTGTTGCATGCGGTTAGCGATATACATAGTGCGTTGATTATTTCCTGTTAACACTGGCAAAATTTGCGTGCCACTGCCAGTGATGTTAGGAAGAATATTTATTTGCTTATTTGCGTATGCATACAACGCATGTAATTTGGCACGTCGTTGCGGTTCATCTTTCAGGATATTTAATGCTTCACAAACTCCAGCCGCAATTAGAGGCGAAGGTGCGGTGGAATAAATGAATGCACGCGCTCGATTGATCAGGTAATCACAAAATACTCTATTCAGACAAAGCAATGCGCCCGATACACCAAGTGCTTTTCCGCAAGTATGGAGCACAATCACATTATCCTGATTGGGAAAGCACGCTAATCCGCGGCCTTTATCGCCGAAAACTCCAGTAGCATGAGCTTCATCAATCACAAGAAACCCGTCGTATTCTTGCGCGAGTTGATACAGTTCAGTTAATGGTGCGCGATCACCATCCATAGAATAAATGCTTTCGACGGCTATCCATGGACGGCCTGTTCCACCCATTTTGCGCCACTGTTGTATTGCTGTCGAAAATTGCTCTACATCATTATGGCGTATTGCACATGCTTGCGCGCGTCCAGCGGCAATACCATCCAATATACTGGCATGTACATATTCATCATGGAAAACAATATCGGCACGCTGTGGTAAGGTCGCGAAGAGCGCCATGTTAGCACTATAACCACAGCTAAAATATAGGGCTTTTTCACTATGAAAAAATGCCGCGGCTTCTGTTTCTAACTTTGCAAACACATCGTGATTGCCGCGTAACAAGCGCGAACCACCAGCGCCCACAGCGACACCATTTTCCATCGCAGTCATGATAGCCATTTTGATGCGCGGTGAATTTGCCAACGCGAGATAATCATTCGACGTAAAATCAATGCCACTTGGCAGTGACAATGTTCTTTGTCTGTGTTTACCGCGTAAGCGTGTCAATGTTTGTTCGTATTGCTGAAGTCGTGACGATCCCATTTCAGTCGCGCTCCAGGCCAGCAGCGTTGAGTCCAAGTTTTTGGAATAGCACGTAGTCTTGATTCTCGCTGGGATTGTCTGCAGTCAGTAATGTATCACCAGTAAAAATGGAATTCGCACCGGCAAAAAAACACAGCGCTTGTGTTTCATCGCTCATTTCCGTGCGTCCTGCGGAAAGACGTACCCATGATGTTGGCATCAGAATACGCGCGAGCGCGATAATACGCACAAATTCAAGCGCATCTAGTTTTGCCGCATCAGCAAGTTTGGTGCCTGGAATGGGAATTAACATATTAATTGGCACGCTTTCTGGTGGCTCAGGCAAATTAGCAAGTGTGACAAGCATACTTATTCTATCTTCAATCGTTTCGCCCATGCCGAGAATGCCACCACAACAAACTTTTATTCCTGCCTGACGAACATTTTCCAAGGTCTGTAAACGATCTGCGAAAGTGCGTGTAGTAATGATGTCCGCATAATATTTTTCTGAAGTATCGATATTATGATTGTAGTAATCCAATCCTGCTGCAGCGAGTTCGCAGGATTGTTCCGGCGTTAACATTCCCAAGGTCATGCAAGTTTCCATGCCTAATTCTTTAACGCCTTGCACCATGGCGATTAATGCATCCATATCGCGATCTTTAGGACTGCGCCAAGCCGCACCCATGCAATAACGTGTGGCGCCATTCTTTTGTGCTACGCGCGCATCAGCAAGCACTTTCTCAACTTCCATGAGTTTTGATGCTTTGAGTCCGGTAGAGTTGCGTGCTGATTGACTGCAATAGCCACAGTCTTCGGGGCAGCCGCCTGTTTTAATAGAAAGTAGGCGACTTAATTGAACTTCATTAGGATTAAAATGTTGTCTGTGTATGCTGTGTGCGCGAAATAATAAATCGTTGAAGGGTAGAGAATAGATGGATTTCGCAGTAGCAAAATCAATATTAACGCGATTGTTTTCTATGCAGTGAAGCGTATGATGGCTGCCGCTTTCCTTGGCCAAATGATTCATGCTGTGATTCCATATCGTAATTGTCGACTAATATTAGTTTTTACAGTCGACAAATGTCAAGGCAGCCATCGCTATCACGAATTTTATTTGGTAAATGATTTGACCGCGTCGGAGACGATATCTCTTGCTGCGACACCGCTTTCTAAACTTGAATCAATCAATTCATTTTGTCTTTCCAGGCCATTTCTACGTGTATAGGCAACGTTAGCAAACATACCTAATGCGGCCATAGGGGGAGCTAATATTGCGGCGCCAATTAATGACCATACAAGGCCACCGCGCATTGCTAAACCAATACCGAGTCCAGCGCCAGCAATTAGACCACGTTTTGCGGCTTCATTTTCAGTACTGCCAGGTGTGAGAATATCATTTTTTGACCAAAGTCGGGGAGCAAAGAAACCATAATGTGGTTTACGTGGGTTCATATTTAATTTTTCCTTATTTTTAACTTAGGTTCTTATATAAGATAAGTTAAATATGATGTCTATCTATTCATGCGGGGATAAAGATAGGCCCGTCAACGGTGTTGACGGGCGGAGGATTATTCTTGCGCAGTTTCCAGTTTCTTATCTTCGAGAGTATCAGTTTCAGCAGTTTTAATTTTGTTGTTCTTTAATACCTGGAACAAGTTTTCATAAACGTTATTCGCGCTCCATACATACCAGCCGGAAACGCCTTTCGAGTCTTCGACTGCGCGAATTTCCTGCAACAGATATTTTTGTTTATCAGCATTAGATGTTTTTTTCAGGTAATGAAAATTAGCCGCTTCGATAAATGCATGGACTTTAAACGGTGCCTTGCCATTGAATTGTGCTTCCAGTGCATTTAAAGAAGTGTTGATGGTTTTATAAGGTTCTGCGGAATATTTCTGATACGGCCAGAAATGTGATGGATAAACCATAGGGTTCATGCCGTCTACGCTGTCAGAAAACATTTTCAAGTCTTGCCCGATATGCATGGATGGGTGATAACTCACTTCTCCAAAGATATCGATTTCCATCGGCGTGTTATTTGCAGCATTAATTCTGGTTTTGAACCATTTAATAATTTGATAAACATCTTTCGCATGTTGTGGGTTCGCTGGTTCTTTCGAGCTGTAGCGAATGTAGTCGAGCTGAATCGCGTCGGCGCCAGCTTTAATAGCGTCTTGTGCGAATTTCAGCTTTTCTTCCCAGTGAGCTTGCGAATGAATTTGATCGTAATTGCCACCGTCAGAAAATACGACAATGCGTGCGACGTCTTTAATGCCAGCTGCTTTCACTTTCGCGATAGCAGGAGCGTAATGCGAGCTGTAATATTCGTGGTCTATTACGAATGTATTAATGCCAGTCGCTTTCGCTTGCTTGATTAAATAGTCGAGTTTGACGGGGTTTTCCAGAGTGTATTGTGTGAGGTAAATACCTTTATCCCAGGCGTGCGCGGAGGAGATGGCGCAGATGGCAAGGAATGTGGTGACTATAAACTTCCTTATTATTTTCCACATGAGCGACTTCCTTAACGGTTGTCTACTTACCTATAGGATAACATAGAAGTTTTTCGACAGTGAAATTTTGGAAGTATTTTAAACATAGGTGTCACTTTTGTGCGATAGTGCGACTGTATGAAAAATGATCTGATTTATCCAGAAAAACCTTAATTTTTTGTTAATTAATCAATGCATTAGCAGGTGCCAGAAATCATCTATACTAAACAATAATAAACAAAATAATGAGGAGTGCCTTCATGGACTACTTGCTAAGAACTCTGAAAGATATCCCTCTACATACATTTAAAAAGGCTGGGCAAGCCAGCATCGTTTATAAATCTAATTTCCCTGCTCTGGAAGGTGTGACGTGTTATGCGCTCGAAATATGGGAAGAGAGTATGCGCTTACCGCACTGGCATCCTAATGCATCAGAATTAGGTTATGTTGTGTCCGGTCAAATTGAAATTATTATTTGGCGCTCGCCTGGCGAAACAGCAATGTATACGTTGAGTGCGGGCATGTGTTGGTTTATCCCGCAAGCAGCATTGCATTCGTTAAATAATATTGGTGATGAAAAAGCAGTGTTGGCAGTAGGTTTTTCATCGGATGATCCACTGCATGTTGATTTACCAGTTGCCTTCAATGGTATTCCCGTTGTGATTCGTGATGTCTATAACAACGCACCGCATGCTGAATTGCGACAATGGGTTGGTGTCGTGAATAATCCGTTATTAGGCGCTTGTGCTGTTGATCCTGATGTAAAACGCGTTGTTACTGGTAGTCCGTATGGTTTTGATTTCGCTGCTGTACCACCTTTATTTGATGATCCAAGTATGGGTTCTGTTGTCTGGGGTGTAAAAAGTAATTGGAATATTCTGCAAGACATTTCCGTACTACGCGCGCGACTTAAAAAGAATATTGCGCGAGATCCCATTTGGTATCCAGATGCAGCGACATTATACGTCGTCACTAAAGGTAGCGCGGAATTTCAGCTAATTATAGCTGGCAGAGATCCTGTGCCATTCAAAGCATCATATTTGGATTATATTTTTGTACCAGTTGGCACGCTGCATACATTTATTAACACCAGTGATGAAGAATTCGAAACAATCGCGTTTTTTCCTAAAGCTGATCCTCTGCCAGAAGTGTCGTTATCAGTATCAACAGCATTTTTCCCTAATGAAGTCAGGCGTGCAGCAATGACCCAATTTAATGGGGCACAATCTCAGTCTGGTGATCCGCTCAAGCAATTGAATAATGGCAAAGTGAGCCCTTATCTGTTGCGGATAAAATAGTAATAGCTGACTCTTGCTCTTCATTCTAAAGGATGCAAACATGGATGTTTCGCTATAGGATCTTGTGTCGCGCAATGAATAAACTAGCAAGCAGCATTCTTTTTTTCTTAGCTATATTTCTTCTAACCACGATATATTGGGTTGATAAAAATTTTGGTACAGTGACTCTGGATCAAATTTATTCGGTGATATTTTTTGATTATCAAGCGACATTATATGCTAATGATAAATTCCTTATTTCTTTTTTGGTTGAATGTATTTTTCTGCCTATTATCATTGTTGTAATGTTGGCAAATTTTTTGCAGGCCAAAATCTCACGGTATCTTAGTTTAAGTTTGCTGATATTAAGTGCTGTATGTGCGAATTATCAATTTGGGTTCGCTACCTTTATTAGAGCGCAGTTTAATAGCGGAGATTTCTATCAAAAAAATTATATCAATCCAAGTCAAATATCAGTTAAAGCACATAATCCGAAAAATCTTCTGCTAATTTATGTGGAAAGTTTTGAAACGACTTATTCAAATACGAATATTTTTCAGAAAGATTTATTGAAACAACTAAATAATATTAATACACCTCACATTTCTTTTTCACATTATGAGCAAATGCCAGGAACAAGCTGGAGTATTGCTGGGATTGTTGGAACTCAGTGTGGGCTTCCTCTTAAGCTAAATGCCAATATAAAGAAAGCCATGTTTGTCGACGAAGCATTGCATGTGTTACCCAATGCAAAATGCCTTGGCGATATTCTTGCCGAGCACGGTTATAAAAATATTTACATGAATGGTTCTTTACTGAATTTTACGGGGTTTGGTCCTTTCTTTAAAGATCATCATTATTCGGAATTATACGGCCGTGAACACTGGATACGATCTGGAATTCTGCAAAAATCACAAATGACAACCTGGGGTATGCCAGATGATATGTTGCTGATGGTAGCCAAACTAAGGCTCGAGCAGCTTATAAAAGCAGATAAGCCATTCAATTTAACTTTATTTTTGAACGATACTCATGGCATCGAAGGACAGTTAAGTCCAACATGCAGACGTGAAGGCTTTAACGACTTTCAGGGAATCGTTGAGTGTACAGCAAATCAGGTTGCACGTTTTGTAACTGAAATCGAGCGAGAGGGTTGGCTTGCAAATATGAATATCATTATTGTAGGCGATCACCTGGCGATGAAAAATCGAGTTTCAAATTTGTTATCAAAAGAAAAAAATCGCTCTATGTTTAACATGATTATTAGTGAAGAAAAATTTGTTAAAAATACGGAATATATTACTCCCTTCGATATGTTACCTACTATTCTTACATCATTAGGATTTCAATATTCGGGGAATAAGCTTGGACTTGGCTATTCAGCTATCGGGTTAAATACTATTGGATTAAAGAACAGGTATCGTTCTGAAGATCGCATTGAGAGTCTAAAAAAGAATTTACTTAATGAAAGTAGCTTCTATGACAAATTATGGCATAGGGGTTGAGCAACTTGCTCAACCCCTAAATTCACTTTTAACTCCAGGTAATGCTTAACGTATTGTCCATATTTACATTGGTTGCAGTGTTACCTGAGATTGTGTAACTCATGCATGCAACATAATATTGCTGGTTAAGACGCTGAGCGCCAGAGTTTGGTGCTTGTGATAAAAGCTGATTATTACCAGCAGTTGTATTAACAGATAAGTCAACCCCGGCCGTATATTGCTGGAAGTTTGCTTCACTGGACGATGCAGCAGCAAAGTTATCATTAAGATTATTTAATAAAGTGCCACGCATGGTGAAAGTTTGGCAGCGAATATTATTATTATTACTACCATTTGTTATGGTTGGGGCATTGTTATTAAAGCTAGGTGACACAGTTAACCTGAAAACACTCAAGCCTGTAGGTGCTGTACTTGACAATAATGTTTGATCTTGTAGCTCTGTGACATTTAATAATTTGGTACAGGCAGCGCTTTGTGCGCCTTGACAGTTAGGTGTGCAACCTGTGGTGCTATCAATAGATTGACCGGCAGGACATAAGCTTAACCAGTCTGCTGCCGCCAGAGCGCTTGTTGAAGTTGAAATTTCACTTTCTAACTTTTGCTGAAGAGCTTGTAACTGTTCTAAAACCCATTCGCGTGAAGCGGGATTCGCTTCGGGTGCATGCGCTTTTGATTTCGCATCAGCGAAAGCTAGTCCTGAACTGAGTAATGAAGCTCCGATCAATAAGTAATATTTTTTCATGAGTTTTCCCTTTCAGTAATGTACGTCCATGTTTGTTGCCTGAACTTCAAAAGCAGTTCAGCAAATCAAGAATAGTAAAAATATTACCCATTTACAAGATTTTTGAACTTTCTAGAATAGATTGATCATTTGCTTTGACCATACCAGCAAGTAATGTATATTTACTTTTCCAACAGGGAATGTTTGGGAGCTCAAAGTCAATGAGGACGACGGTATTAGTACTATGCATATTAGCAATGCAGTTATTTCAATCCGCTAACGCAAACAGTGGACTCTTTTTTAATATAAAAACTTCAGGTATCCCAGGCAATGCAAGTATTACATTATGTCTGAATGGCATAGGACCACTTAGCTGCCAAAATTATAATGTCTCAGCGCTACATTTAAGTATTACTACAACTATTCCAAATCATACATATGATACCGCTGGTATTAGAATCAATTCAGGCGGGTCGTTGGAAAACAGGGGAATTACCTGCAAAGCAATCGTAAACAACTTTTGCATATTTTCCGTCAGCGATACCTCTCCCTATAATATCAATCTAAAAAATCCTGATTATGTGATTATTGGTGCAGGCACAGCAGGTTCCGTTTTGGCAAGAAAATTAAGTGATGATAACAAAACATTAGTAGTCGCTTTACATAATGGGTCGAATCAAAATCAAAACTCATTGATTACTTTAGCGGAAAACTCAGTCATTACTGTGTTAGATGGAGTAGCCGGCGCGCCGTTTTATGCGACAGGCACAACAACAGCGCAACCTGATGCAAACAATCGTAATTTAAACTGGATTTATGCGCTGCCATTTGGCGGTGCATCAGCCGTTAATGCAGCTGGATATGCCCGCGGCACAACTCAAGTGTATTCACAATGGGAAAGTCTAAATGGACCCAATTGGTCAACGACAAGAATCTTAAATACCTTTATTGAACTTGAAAATTATACTGGTCTAACCATTACGCCAAATGCGAGAGGTGAAAATGGTTTATTGCCGGTTACGCAGGCGCCTACGGTTACTCGAATGGCTATCAATGTTTTTATACCCGCGCTTCAAGCTGCTCTACCTGGCATTCCTTTAGTTGTTGATTACAATGATCCAAGCGTATCGAATTGCATAGACCCACGAGTGCAATATACACAAACGGGACCAAGCAGTGGATTGCGCGCCAGCAGTGCCATGGCATTTTTAAATAATACGGTGATAGATAATAATGGCAATGGTGTCAATGGCCGGCATCTGAGTGTCGTATTTAATGCAACAGCTGATAAAATTATTTGGGAAGGCAATAAAGCAGTTGGTGTGAGCTATTATGAAAATGGCGTATTAAAAAATATTTATGCTACGAAAGGTGTGATTGTTACCGCTGGTATCAAAAGCAGTGCGTTTCTCATGCGTTCTGGCGTGGGCCCTGCGTCATTACTGCAATCGCTCAATATTCCAGTGATTTATAACAATCCGAATGTAGGGCAAAATTTGAAAGATCAATTTCGTTTGCTTTTCATTTATCAAACTGATCCTGCTGATTCACCAACCTTACCATTGATTACAATTCCAAGTTTTATAGTGACAGCGCTTGCTCAAACGAATGTTGGGCAACAGCTGTTGCACTATATTGGCAATGCTGTAGCAGCGCAAAATAGTATGTTTTTTCATCTCAGCATGGCTGCCGGTTGTAGGTGGTTCTGCTTCAGATCCGCGTTTATTTCGATTTACTGCTATTAATCCCATACCAGGATATGCAGTTGTCTTGTTTGATCTGATACAACCAGAGAGCAGTGGTTCTATTGTGATTAATAGTACTAATCCATTTGTTGAACCAACTATGGATATGGGTATATTCACTAATTCAGATGATTTAGATAATTATTCCAATGCGGTGAAGGTTTATATCAGAAATATCACAGAATCAATTAGCATTGATCGATTCACAATATCAATTAGTTTATCCAGATCCAGTCTGTGCTAACCGATGATGCCGCATTACGAGCCTTTATTTTATCTGATGTAGGTACGGATATGCATTTTCAAGGCCATTGCAAAATGGCGCCATTAAATCAGGGCGGGGTGGTGGACAGCACAGGACATGTTTATGGCGTGCAAAATTTAATTGTGGCAGATGATTCTATTGCGCCGATTGGTATGGATGGTGCGCCTATGGCATCGGCTTATATGATTGCGGATAATATTGCGAACATTATACAGGGGTCTTGAGGGTTTAGGGTGCCAGGCGTGTTAGTTAAAAAAAAGAGTTGTTTGCATCAGCAAACAACTCTTTTTTTATTTGGTGGAGGCGGCGGGAATTGAACCCGCGTCCGCGAATCCTCTACTATCGGGTCTACATGCTTATCCAGTCTTTTAATTTAACCGCCTGTTCCCCAACTGGAAGGGTGTACAAGCAGCGAGCCCTATTTGATTTTAGCAGATTGATCTCGGGCAGACCGTTCTGCGAGCTTGTATAATATGACCACCCGTAGCTAACTTTCGTAAGCATCCGATCGTACAAGCACAATCGGTGGATGGAGCTGTGCCGGTGTTTAGGCGGCTAAGGCTTCAACGGCACCGTAAACGGCGTCGTTGCGACCAGCAGCTAAGTTGCGTTTTGATTTGGCAACTATTTGGTTTGTAACGATTTTTTACGAGGTTAAGTTACGTCCTCGACATGCGCCTCAAGCTTTGTAATCCACGTCGAAACCAGATCGCCCCCAATATAAATTATAGTCATACATTGGGACTATATGTTAACGCAGTGTTAAAGGCATAGTATTCAGTTGGTCGCTTAATATCAATATACAAGCATAGATATTTTTTCTATATCGGGTATGAACTACCGTAGCTCCTCGTTTGCACTATTGATAGGCTGTTATCTCTAATAATAAAAATATAATTAGGAGGAACACTTCATGCGATGTACCAATCTTTTAAAAGCTCACGAAGAAAGAGAAGATAATCTAACCAAACTTAAAATAACTTATCTGCAGTATGAAAAGTTAGCCACGCAGTGCCAGTTAACATTATTGGCAGTACCGAATTTACCTAAAGACGACAAGACAAAAATAACCAAGGCGATGGTCGAAGCCCGAACAGCAGCCACTGCTTGTGAAAACATAGAAAAGCAACTTCTCGCAGAAGAGCAGCAGTTTCAGCAGGAATTGATTGATATGGTTCTGCCGGAAATGGAAGAAGTTCGTGGCGCTAAATACTCTGCTCAAGAAAAACCATTCGTTAAACAGTCATTGCAGACCAAAATTGATGACGTAATTTATTATGCCAGGAAGATCAAAGAATCCGCAGAATTTGGCGAACAATATACTGATGACTATGACTATATTATTAGAGCAGCAAGACACACATTAATTAGAAACGCTGAATTATTTCTTCTGGCAAAAATTCCTAATCACACTGTGCCAGCATCATTTCGTGTTTATGAAAAAAACATGATGGATGCATCTATAGCTGTCGTCTCGGGAGCGACGTTATTTATGCATGCCCCTCAGCCAACAAGTGCTACCGCTCCAGCAAACCGTCCTGCATCACCTGGCAAAAAGTAACTTTAAAAACCCAGATACAAACTTATCTGGGTTTTATTTCTTCTTCCCATACAAACGATGCCGTTTATGCCACTCTTCAATCGATTCTTCCGGAAATTCCTGATAACACAAATCATGTTTACTTTTGGGAACTTCCACCCAATTTGCTTTCGAATCTAATGAAACATGCACTCGCTCGGGCGGTTTCGGCAAATCAGTATCAATGGCTGATGCAAATGGATAAACCCATTCACTCCAGCGCGGATCAGATATCCATAAACAACTGCCGCACTGTTTGCAAAAATGTCTTTGCCCAGAACTTCTTTTCTTGGGTTTGCCATCTTTAGTGCGGGACATGACAGCGTGGTAAATTTTGATGTTGCGTTTGCCTGTGACTTTTAGTGTATCGGCTTGCCCCATAATATTGATAGCAAAGCCACCACCGCCTGCAGTCTTTCTGCAGATAGAACAGTAACAACGCGCATATGGATAAGGTGTGTTTGATTCGACTTCAAAACGCACGGCCTGACAATGACACGATCCCTGTAGTTTCATTTTCATTCCTTAAAAACATTTACTTGTTCTTTTTCATTAAGCGCTGCTTTTGTCGCTCCCAATCTTTTTCTTTTTCGGACGCACGTTTGTCGTACAATTTTTTACCTTTCGCAAGCCCAAGTTCCAGCTTCACTCGGTTTTCTTTCCAGTACAGCGATAAGGGTACGAGTGTATAACCTTTACGTTCTACGCTACCTATCAATTTGCCTAGCTCACGCGCTTTGAGCAGTAACTTTCTGCTACGCTGCGGCTCAGGATTAATATGCGTCGATGCGGTTTGCAATGGCGTGATGAGGGCGCCAAACAACCAGGCTTCATTATGCTTTAATAGAATATAGCCTTGATCAAGCTGAACGCGGCCCGCACGGAGGCTTTTGACTTCCCAGCCTTCCAGCACCAAGCCTGCTTCAAAGCGTTCTTCGATAAAGTAATCGTGGGTCGCTTTTCGATTAAGCGCAATATTTGTATTTGTCTTTTGTGTCTGCTTCATGTTGCGAAGTATAATGGCAAACTCTTAAGTTGGGAATGATTATGCATACATTGAAACGAAACGCTCTGGTTCCGTATAGCCAGCGCCAGATGTTTGAGCTGGTCAATGCGATTGAGGATTACCCGCGGTTTCTGCCCTGGTGCGATAAAAGTAAAATTATCACCCGTAATGAACAGGAAGTAGTGGCGGAACTGGATATTAACTGGAAGGGTATACACAAGGGTTTTACGACCCGTAACCGGCTTTTCGCCTACGATAGGGTGGAAATTACCCTGATTAATGGACCACTGCATCGATTAGATGGAATTTGGAGTTTTCTTGCGCTTGACGAACATGCCTGCAAGATTGACCTGGAGCTCGAATTTGAATTCACTGGCCATTTTATCGACCGGCTGTTTCAACCAGTCTTTCAACATATTGCCAATACTCTGGTCGAGGCGTTTTGTAAGCGCGCGGTTGAGCTGTATGGCAAAGATTAACATGCTAAAAGTGGAAGTCGCTTACGCCAGGCCGAATAGTCAAAAAATTATTGCTATTGAAGTCGAGGATGGCTGCACAATAGAAACAGTTATCCAGCGTTCTGGCATTCTATCTTTATATCCCGAAATTGACCTCGAGAAACAAAAAGTAGGGGTCTTTAGCAAATCACGCAACTTAACTGACTTGGTTAACGATGGCGACCGGATTGAAATCTACCGGTCGCTCATCATTGATCCCAAAGAAGCTCGTCGCGCTAGAGCGAAAAAAAAGCGTTAGCGTTGGATTTCAACCAGCTTGCCGCGCTTAAATATGCATAGCACGCGCTTTTCTAAGAACTGACCATGGCCTGGTTGAATTGTATACACATAGGCAATTTCATTTGGTGTAAAAATATTAATCAGAACGGGATTGCCCATGACGTTTCTTACATCGGATTCGGTCATGCCGGTACGCAAACTGCTGACTGTCTCAGGTTTAATATAATTGCCCTGTTCGATGGTTTGTTTATGAACAAAGCTGCAACTTGAAATCGTTAGCATAACTAAAAGACAAATAATGATTTTATACATGGTGACTCTCCATAGGCTGCACTGCAGAAAAAATTTGGCTAAGTATAAAAACTTGCGAGGAACAACACTAGGAAAACTTGCTGTGTAAATAACTTGCACAGTAGTGATATAAATTGAGACATGCATACCGCCCAAGCAACTGCCAAAATACAGGATGTATTTGCAACTAGCAATTAAATTTTATACAAATTGCGTAAAATTTATTAGCGACAAGCTCTTGCATTTATGGTGTATAATTCGCGGAGTTTTAATAAACTGAGGAGCGTCAAAGTGAAGTCTTTATTATGTAAAATTGCTGTAATTTGTTTAAGTCTTATTGCTGTTACTTCAGCTTCAGCTGCACAGTGCCAAGCTCACAATGCTAAAGGCATGGTATTTGTTGCTAATGGTGTTAACAGAGCCGATGCTACCGCAAATGTAATGCAGAAATGCGTAAGAAATTCCGTCTACGCAAAAAACTGCGTTATCGACTGGTGTAATGCTGGTGAATGGGAATGCCATGGTGGTAATGCCCGCGGCCAGAAATTTGTTGGTACAGGCCCAACCCGTGCGATTGCTGCCGCGAACTTAATGGGTTATTGTGCTGCTAACTCAGCTTATGCCCGCAATTGCTACATCAAAACTTGCTTCCAACGCTAAGTTATCTTAAATATCCGGTTGTTCTGATAAAGGACAACCGGGATATTTTCATCTCCAGAATTTCGTGATTAAATAGACTTTTTTCCTCGTGGGAGTTTTTCTTGAGCAATAATGATGATTTAAAGAAAGCTGGATTAAAAGTGACTTTGCCACGTCTGAAAATTTTGCAGATATTGGATAAGACGAAAGAACATCATCTTAGTGCTGAAGATATTTATCGTATGCTCCTGGATTCAGGTGAAGATATTGGGCTCGCTACTGTTTATCGTGTACTGACTCAATTTGAAGAAGCTGGATTGGTGGTAAGACACAACTTTGAAAGTGGTCAATCTGTATTTGAGCTTGATCATGGTTCCCACCATGACCATCTGGTGTGCGTCAAATGCGGTCGTGTGGAAGAATTTGTCGATGAAGTGATTGAAAAACGCCAGGAAGAAATCGCCAAGGAAAAAGGTTATTCCATCACGGATCATAGTTTGAATATTTACGGTATTTGCGAAAAATGCCAAAAAAAATGATACGGATATAACACGGTTTGTGCGTTGCCATTTTGTCATGCTATCCTTACGCAGAATTAAAATAACGAAAAAGGAAAGCAACAATGGATCCAAGAAAACCTGTAACACAAACTCCAGTAGAACCACAACCTCAAACCACGCAAACCAAAAGCACGGCATTAGAAAAACAATGGGCGCAATTTGGTGCTTTCACAGGCGTAGGTTTTGCCGCTGGTTTAGGTCGAGCATCTTTCTTTAAAACTTTGTTTACTGGCGCAGTGGCAGTTCCATCTTTGGCTGCTATGGGCTTTTTCTCTGCACGAGAATATGTTCGTCAGGATATGCCACGTAAATTCGCTGAATTCAAACAAGCAGGTGAGCAACATACTGCTGCAGCACGTGAATATGTAAATGCAACAATAACTAAATTTAGAAAATAATGTGGTAACCCGGATTAAGCGCAAGCAAAATCCGGGTTTTTTATGCCCTCTACACTCCAAACGCACAAGCTGGTTTTTCTTCCACACGCGCAGTTTGTTTAAACATATCATTTAAACGCAGTAATTCTTTCTCAAGTTTAGATCCACTGTTAATTCCCGCAGTCAGCTTATGCATGTTGCTGGAAAATTGTGTCAGCTTTTCTTGTGGAATGTGCGCTTTTAATATGTTTTCAATATGCTCCGATACTTGAGCGAAATCCAATCTGTTATTAACACCATTAGCAGAAATGGATATAGCGATTTCCGATGTCAAATTCATATTTTTGTGACTGTTTAATAAGGCATACACAATAGACAGCCGGATTAACATGCCTGATTCCGATTGATCGTTGTCCTTGTTTTCCAATATCAATTCGTAAGCAGGTTTTGGACGTGGCGCTGCTTTAAATAATTTGGAAACTTTGCCAAAGCTATCATAAGAGTCATCCAATTCTTTCGAGCTGCTAACTTTACTGATACTGCTCAAACTGGTCGAAATATAAGAATCATATTCTCCCGCATCTTTCTTGCGCTTGTATTCGCTAATGCCACCCAGAGTACGTGCGATGAGTTCAGCAGGTGCAACCTGACGTAATTTTGCTAGTTGTGTTAGCATTTTCTTGAGTTCACTGAATTGCGCTATTGCTTCATCTGTATTGCCAAGATTAATTGCTTGTGTAATGTATGTAGCAAAACGTTTTGCCGGATTAAACTGTTGCGTCTGCAACTTGTCAGTGATTTTCTTTTGCAAGACTTCACGCATAACTTGCACATCAAGCTCGTTTACTTTTTTGTTGAGCGCGGGATCTAACATGTTTTTCAACATGGAAAAGCACAGATGCTTCGCATCGTGATTATTAAAAAGCGCGTATAATGTGATTAAACCAAGCGCTTCCATTAGTTCCGGAGAATCATCTTTATTTAATAACAATTGATATTTCAACTCGCGATTTTTATCTGTGTCATCGCCAAATAAATGATAAAGCAAACCAGAGCGATTGTTTTCAATGCCGATTAATGTTTCCAGGCTTTTCTTGCCTTGAGCAATAAAATAATTCGCGTCTTTCTCTTGCAGAGAGCGGACTTCATTAAATGTATAGTTACCAGATTCAACGATTTCCTTAATTAAAGATTTGGAGATATATTCGGGTGCCTCATGAGAAAATTCAATCGCTGCGCGTGTGCCTATGCGTGGCAACTCTTGCAGGTATTTGCTTGTTGTTTCGATAAACCTGATCAGTTGTATACGTTTAATTTTGGTGGAAACATTCGACCATTTGTTTGCATATCTTTCCAGTTCCAGATACATGCGATCCATACGGAAAATAAAATGCGCCTGTTCTGGATGTTGATCCATGTTGAATGATTTGATGACACCTAATAGTTTTTGTAATGCTAATTTCACAGGTTTAGCGACGGCTTCTTCTAAAGCAGGTTCATCATCATCCATTTTTGAGCTGGATATAATGGAGGAGCTGGTTTCATATACTTTTGCCATGCCATGAATGAGTTTTACTTCAAATTTAGCATCGCCAATTTTTTCATTCGCGTGCGCAAGTAACTGACTCTGACAATGATGCAGATCGGTAATTTTGTGCTGCGCGAGATAATCTTTGTCCATCAGGTTGGTGAATAAGTCATTAATATGCTTACTAATAATTTGATGTGTGGAAATATTAGCTTTGGCAAGAATAAATCTTTCAAATTCAGCAGCAATATTTTTTACCGCGTCTTTATGCTCGTCCTTGGTTAAAGATGACGACAAAGCAAGAATGCGCAGGTAAAGTTTTTCATATTCATCGAGAATGTTGATTTGACGATAGGCCAACTCTCTAGCATCATTGCCTGGTACGTGGATATTTAAATCCAGCCAAGTGATGAGTTGATCGAGTTTTTGATGCTGGTCATCCCAGAAACGCTGGTAAGTATCAAAATCAGCGACTTGTTCTGGATGAAATGTCTTTTTCAATTGCTCACGATACATTCCAGCGGCATACATGGCTGCTGCAAAAAAGCCGAAATTAACACCGCGCGCAAGCACTAAACCTACGCCCGAATCGCCTACCAATGCGAAACGTTTTTGATGAATCATTTTCACCAATTGCCGTGCTTTATAAACATGCATAGGAATAGTGGTGACTTTTATTGTGCTGGTATCAATCTTATTAGCATCGATAACATTCACAATGATTCTTTCAATTTCGTTTTTCAGGTCATCAGGCAAATCTGTCAGCCGGCGATACGGATTGGCGAATTCACCGAGGTATTTGCCATTTTTATCTTTCACATGCAAAGCGTCATAAACTTTTTTATCGACAAAAACATGTAAGGTTGCGGTACCATCCATGCTCTGGTTCCAGATGTGAACATGTCCTGTTTTAATGGTTGGCAGGATGGAACGGTTTAATTTGTCGGCAAACGAGCTGGCTTCTTCCTTGTTGTTCATCTCTAATTTTATTTCTAACAAATAAGTCAGCACATCTTTACGTAAATCATCGCTACCTTCGCCAAATACGACTCTGCGTACACCACTGTGTGAGCCGTCAGCACCGAATGTCCAGTCAGCATTTTTGAGAATTTTTTGTTTTTCGTTTAATTCCGGTGCGTCAGCTGCATTTCTCTGCTCACCGAGCGCTGCTAAATCTTCTTCTGTAATTTCCATGTCCATATGGAAATTTGCTTTTTCGTTACTTAAAGATCTACTGTGCTGCTGCAGCATATCGCTAATCTGGAATGTGCGGATGAAATGACCGCCCACTTCTTCGCGTAAATAATTCTGGGTAGTGGTAATTCGCTCGAGAATGTTTTCGTAATACTTACGTTTAGCCGCATCAACCTTATCGCCATTATTGGCAAGTTCAACTCTTGTTTCATGCGCCAGCTCGGATAATAGTTCGTTTATTTGGTTGATGGTCGCGTTTTTTATATCAAGGCCATGGCCACGAATATGTACATGTCTTTTATCAAAAGCATGAATTTCCTGATCGGGAAAAAGAGTTGTCAGTAAGGCGGTAAGCATTGAGCCAACAGGGCCGGCACCGATAACTGCCCAGGGATTGGATTCATTTTCTTTTTGCGGTTCAATTCGTAGCATGTTGCATCCTCGTTATTAAAAACTTATTTCCGATTATTTTGCCGGAGTATATAGCAGAGATTCAGAGGGTTAAATCCCTATCGGTTTTTTACTTTTTTGTTTTGTGAATAATTAATGTTAATGTGGAACGGAATTGTTAAAGGATTGCGCCATGAACATGGGCTGCAGGAAAAGAAAAATTACTTAATACTTCGAGTGTAGGGTGGATTAGGCGCTGTTTGCCGTAATACACCTTATCCGGCACAACACAATTCCTGCGCGTGCTCCAATGTTTTTTCAGTAATTTTTTCCCCACCCAGCATTCTCGCAATTTCCCGGATTTTATTTTCAACGTCCAACAACCGTAATCTGGTGTGCGTGCTTTTTTGCACAAAATATTTTTCCACCAACAAGTGATGATGACCGCATGCCGCTACTTGTGGCTGGTGTGTCACACAAAATACTTGATAGGATTCTCCCAGCTTACGTAACAGTTTTCCGATTTTTTCCGCAGTGGCGCCACTTAAACCAGTATCAACTTCATCAAACACTAACGTTGGAATCGATGTGCGATGCGCCAATGCCAAATGCGCGGCGAGACTTAAACGCGATAATTCACCACCAGAAATAACTTTAGCCAGCGGTTGCAGCGCCTGATCGGGATTCGTCTTGATCAGGAAAATAATTTTTTCATTGCCATGCGGCGACATGACATGTGTTTCTTTTTCCAGCTCAATTTTAAATTCACCATGTGGCAGCGATAACGAACGAATGGTCGCGCTAATTTCTTTTTCAAGTTTTGTCGCTGCTTTGCGACGTCCAGCGCTTAATTTATCTGCCAGCGCTGCATATTCTTGTGCTTTTGCTGTTTGCTGCGTTTCCAGTTTTTGCAAATCTTCATCGCTGGAATCGAGTGCGGATAATTCTGTTGCCAAGCGATCAGTGAGTGCCGCGAATTCTTGCGGAGAAATTTTATGTTTGCGTGCGAGATTAAAAATCTGGCTGACACGTTCTTCTACTTGTTGTAATTTTTCTGGATCAAGGTTAGTGCTTTCCAGATAAGTCTGTAAATCAGCTGCCAGATCAGTTAACGGAATCAGGGAAGAATTGAGTGTATTTAACCATTCATTTGCTTTTGGTTCCACCGCGCGCACGGCTTCTAGTGTTTTGCGCACATCATTGAGTTGCGATAGCACATTCTCATTTTCATCTTCTGCAATCTGCAATACTGCCTGTTGTATATTGCGCATGAGTTCTTCTGAGTGCGTCAGCCGACGATGTTCCGCTTCTAATGCTTCCCATTCACCTGCGCGCAATTTGACGGTTTGTAATTCTTCCAGTTGAAAACGTAGATATTCACTGCGGTCTGCGCGTTCCAGTGTTTTTTCGCGCAAGTTTTTAATTTCCGTATCCAGACATGCGCCATGCTTCCGCGCGTTCGCGAACTTGCGCTGCCAGCAATAAATGATCAGCGTAACGATCCAGCATTTCGCGCTGATTTTCTGCTTTTAAGCATGACTTGTTGTTCATGTTGTCCATGTAAATGAAATAGTAATTCACCTAATTCTTTGACAAATTGCAAGTGTCGAAGGTGATCCATTGACATAACTGCGTGAGCGGCCATCACTGGTAATGACTCTGCGGATAATGCATTCAGGTGTGTCAATGATATAAATCCAGACTTTGTAAGACATTCAATGACGTGCGGAAATCTGGTGATATCAAAACTCAGACTGATTTCAGCTTTGTCTTTGCCAGGGCGTATCATATTTGATGACGCGCGCCCACCCAAAGCCAGTTCAATGGCTTCAATGAAAATAGATTTCCCTGCGCCGGTTTCGCCGGTAATCATGGTGCAGGCATCGGCGAGATTGAGATGTAATTCTTCAATTGTCGCCAGATCGCGAATATGTATTTGATTTAGCATAGCTATCCTGTCATTCCGTACGTATACTGTAATTTCTGTCCCCAATGCAACTTGCTGCGCAAGGTCTGGTAATAATCATAATCGAGTGGATGGATCAAATGTAACTGCTGTTTTCTTTTGTAATCTAATATGACTGCCGGGTGGCGTAGTAATATATTGTTGGCTGTCGCAGGTCAAGCGCGGTGTCGTAATATTTTGTGGCGAAATAACAATGGTGATACGATGATTACCTTCAATGACGATAGGCCGGATACTGAGAGTGTGCGGAAACATAGGCACAATGACGATGGCATCCAGCTGCGGATGTAAAATAGGGCCGCCACCGGAAAGTGCATAAGCGGTAGAGCCGGTCGGTGTGGCAACAATAATGCCGTCCGAATCCTGGCTGCAAACAAATTGGTCATCTATATAAATTTCAAATTCATTCATATGTGGAACGGAATCAGGGATCAGCGCCACTTCATTTAATGCATCGCTTTCACCTAGAATTTTGCCATGGTGTTCTACGGTAGCGTTGAGCAGAAAGCGTTTTTCCAGAATATAATCACCATCAAGGATGGCTTTAATACGCTGTCAATTCAGTCCGGCAATATATCGGTCAGAAAGCCGAGACGGCCGCGATTGATGCCAAGAACCGGGATTTCATCATTAATAATGCAATGCGCCGCGTGCAGCAGACTGCCATCACCGCCCACCACAATCAAAAGATTACAGTGTTTGACTAAGTTCTTCTCGTGGTACAGTAGGCAGTGATGGGTCATCTAATGATTCTGCGGTTTCCGCATCGACTACGAATTCCTGCTTAATGCTGTGCAAATAATGAATCAGAGATTTTAATGTTTCGATGACCCCGGGATTTTTGACCCGTCCGAAAATGCCGATGATATTGAATTGTGATGCCATAACTGGTCCTGCTATGAGTATTTCCAATAACCTACCTTGAATCCTGCCATTTCGTCCACATATTGATGGATATACATAAATTGGAGACTTAAAGACATGTCGCACGACATGCCAGATAAAGACACAGATAATGACCAACAAGAGAATGAATGGACAATGTCCGCTGTAGAATTATTGACTCATCCAGCTTATGAAGAATTGATGAGAAAGCTGAATGAAGCAGAGCAAAAAGCCAATCAATATTGGGAACGTATTCTTGCGCATGCAGGCTGAAAGCGAAAATGCCTTCGCGCCGTGCTGAACGCGATGTTGCAAATGCCCATAAATATGCTTTAGAAAAGTTTGTTGCTGAATTGTTGCCTATTGTTGATAGTCTTGGAGCTTATGCAATTGCCAATGTCGCCTGAAAATCCAGATCCAGCGCTAGGCTGCTGTTATTGAAGGCGTGAATCTGACGTTAAAAATGTTTTATAACGCTTTGGAAAAATTTGGCGTTAAACAGGTCAATCCGGTTTCTGAACCATTTGATCCAGAGTTTCAGCAGGCTATTTCCATGCAGCATGATCCATCGGTCAAGCCAGGCACGGTCATTTCTGTTCTGCAAAAAGGCTATACATTGAATAACCGTCTGATTCGCCCAGCTTTAGTCGTTGTGTCAAAAGCGATGCTTAAGCGCTTGAAAAATGGCAGTTTGCCCTTATGTGAATGGTATTAGATAATAAAACATTGCCCTCATGTTAACTACATAGATAACTTAGTGGAGAACATTATGGCTACAAACAAAATCATAGGTATAGACTTAGGTACAACCAACTCCTGTGTTGCAGTAATGGAAGGAGATAAAGTCAGAGTCATTGAAAATTCCGAAGGTGCGCGTACAACGCCTTCTATTGTTGCTTATCTCGATAATAACGAAATTCGTGTCGGCCAACCGGCAAAACACCAGGCAGTTACCAACCCCAAGAATACTATTTATGCGGTTAAACGTTTGATTGGCCGTCGTTATGACGAGAGTGGTAGCGCCGTATGCAAGAAACCGTTCCTTACAAAATTATCCAAGCTGACAATGGCGATGCCTGGGTAGAAGTACTGGGCAATAAAAACTTGGCGCCGCCACAAGTTTCCGCGCAAATTTTAATGAAAATGAAAAAGACAGCTGAAGATTATCTGGGTCATGAAGTGACAGAAGCGGTTATCACTGTTCCAGCTTATTTTAACGATTCCCAACGTCAGGCTACCAAAGATGCTGGTCGTATTGCGGGTCTGGAAGTTAAACGTATTATCAACGAACCAACCGCTGCTGCGCTTGCATTTGGTATGGATAAAAAACCAGGCAACCGCAAAATTGCTGTTTATGATCTTGGTGGTGGTACATTTGATATCTCCATCATTGAAATTGCTGAAGTCGATGGAGAACATCAATTTGAAGTGTTATCCACCAATGGCGATACTTTCCTTGGTGGTGAAGATTTCGACCAGCGCTTAATGAATTATCTGATCGATGAATTCAAAAAATCCATCTGGCATTGATTTACGTAATGATCCACTCGCATTGCAACGTTTGAAAGAAGCGGCAGAAAAAGCCAAAATTGAACTTTCTTCCACGCAGCAAACCGAAGTTAATCTGCCGTACATCACTGCAGATGCCAGCGGTCCAAAACATATAAACATCAAAATTACCCGCGCTAAACTGGAATCACTGGTTGAAGATTTGGTGCAGCGAACCATTGAGCCCATGCAAAATAGCATTGAAAGATGCAGACTTAGATACTGACAAGATCGATGATGTGATTTTGGTCGGTGGTCAAACCCGTATGCCGATGGTACAAGAAACAGTACGCAAATTCTTTGGCAAAGAACCACGTAAAGACGTTAATCCAGATGAAGCAGTTGCAGTTGGTGCTGCTATTCAAGGTGCGGTATTGTCAGGTGCGATCAAAGACGTATTGTTGTTAGACGTTACACCGCTTTCTCTGGGTATTGAAACCATGGGCGGCGTGATGACCAAGCTCATCGAAAAAAATACCACTATTCCAACCAGCGCAACGCAAACGTTTTCAACCGCGGCTGATAATCAAACAGCTGTGACCATTCATGTATTGCAAGGTGAACGTGAAATGGCATCTGCGAATAAATCACTGGGCCGTTTTGATCTTGCATGATATTCCACCAGCACCACGTGGCATGCCACAAATTGAAGTGACATTTGATATTGATGCGAACGGTATTTTACATGTGTCTGCAAAAGACAAAGCAACTGGTAAAGCGCAATCCATCAAGATTCAAGCTTCTTCCGGTTTGAGCGAAGATGAAGTCAAAAAAATGGTGAAAGACGCGGAAGCGCATGCTGCAGAAGATCGCAAATTCCATGAATTGGTGACTGCGCGTAATCAAGCAGATAACATGATTCATGCTGTGACCAAATCCATGAAAGAAGCTGGCGATAAAGTTTCTGCTGATGAAAAACAAGCGATTGAAAAAGCGGTTGAAGCATTAAAAGAAGCGATGAAAGTCTGATGATAAAGATGAAATCGAAGCAAAAACCAAAGATTTGACCGATGCGTCTGGCAAAATGGCGGAACGTTTGTATGCGCCAACAGGCTGAACAACAAGCTCACGCTGGCGGCGAACATCAGGCGGGTGCCGGTCAAGGTTCAGCAAGGTCAGGGCTCAGACAGGAAAGGTGAAAATGTCGTCGATGCTGAATTTGAAGAAGTGAAAGACGACAACAACAAACGCGATTCGTAATAGTTTTTAGATGGATTGGTTGCCACTCATCTGATGCCGCTTAGCGGCAGCATGAGCGGGTAATATTTTTATTATGTGGATAAGACTCATGACCAAACGCGATTATTATGAAATTCTGGGTGTACTCGCAATGCCAGCGAAGAGGAAATTAAAAAAACTTATCGCCGCTTGGCAATGAAGCATCATCCTGATCGCAATCCGGATGATAAAGCCGCGGAAGAAAAATTTAAACAGATTAAAGAAGCTTATGAAGTGCTTTCAGATAGCCGCAAACGTGCTGCTTATGATCAATTTGGTCATGCTGGCATGGAAGGCGCCGGTGGTTTTGGCGGTGCGGTGGCGGTCCGGGTGGCATGAATTTCACCGATATTTTTGGTGATATTTTCGGTGATATTTTTGGCGGTGGCAGAGGTGGCGCCGCAGCGTGGTTCCGATTTACGTTACAATCTGGAAATTACCCTGGAAGATGCTGTATTTGGTAAAACAGTTGAAATTACCATTCCAACCCTGGTTACCTGCGTTGAATGTCATGGTTCAGGGGCGCGCGCAGGTACATCACCTGTTACTTGTAAAGATTGCGGTGGTTATGGCCAAATTCGCATGCAGCAAGGATTTTTCTCCGTGCAGCAAACTTGTCCTACTTGTTATGGTAAAGGCCGTATTATTCAAACTCCTTGCACGAGTTGTCATGGTCGCGGCCGGACGTAAACAAAATAAAAAACTATCGGTTAAAATTCCACAGGGTGTTGATACCGGTGATCGCATTCGCTTAAGTGGCGAAGGTGAAGCAGGCGAAGCGTGGCGCTCCTCCAGGCGATTTATATATGCAAATTCAAGTGCAACCGCATCCATTATTTGAACGTGACGGCAAGAATTTATATTGTGAAGTGCCTATCAGTTTTGTCACCGCCGCATTGGGTGGTGAACTAGAAGTTCCAGCCTTGAATGGTCGCGTAAAATTGAAAATTCCAGCAGAAACCCAAACTGGCAAAGTATTCCGTGTAAAAGGCATGGGCGTGCCATCTGTACGTGGCGGCGATCCAGGTGATTTGATGTGTAAGAGTTCAGATTGAAACACCAGTTAATCTAACGGCGAAACAAAAAGAATTATTGAAAGAATTTGAAAAAACCATGTCGGCAAATAATAAACATAATCCAAAATCCAGTTCATGGTTTAATAAAGTGAAAAAGTTTTTTGAAGACATGAAATTTTAAAGATTAGTTATTGAGGGGACAGGAATGCAAAAAGTACCAATGACAGTAAAAGGCGCAGAAAAGTTGCGCGAAGAATTAAATCGATTAAAACATATGAACGGCCAAGAATGATTAATGCAATTGCGGAAGCGCGCGCGCATGGCGATTTAAAAGAAAATGCTGAATATCATGCTGCGCGTGAACAACAAGGTTTTATTGAAGGCCGAATTCATGAAATTGAAGCCAAACTTTCCAACGCGCAAGTCATTGATGTGACCAAATGGAAAATACCGGCCGAGTTATTTTTGGCACGACAGTTACAGCTGACAAATGGCAGATGGTAAATCAATCACGTATCAAATTGTTGGCGAAGATGAAGCTGATATTAATGCAATAAAATTTCAGTCACCTCGCCTGTTGCGCGCGCGATGATTGGCAAATATGAAGGCGATACGGTTGAAGTGAATACACCTGAAGGCGTCATTGTTTATGAAATTGTTGAAGTAGCATATATCTAATGACTGGCTAAAGATAGTAAAAGCAAGTAGCAGCAGCCGACAGCAGTGGCTACAGCGAACATTTTAACTGATCCTTATGTTAAGCAGGCACAGCAAGAAGGCTATCGTTCGCGCGCGGTTTACAAACTGCTGGAAATGCAGGAGCGTGACAAACTATTCAAACCCGGCATGACGGTCATTGATCTTGGTGCGGCGCCTGGCGGCTGGTCGCAAGTGGTGGTCAAACTGATCAAACCAAAAGGTCGAGTGATTGCGCTAGATATATTACCTATGGAACCTATTGCCAGGTGTTGAGTTTATTCAGGGTGATTTTACCGAAGATGCAGTCCTGAGAATGCTAATGTCAGAACTTGGCGAGCAAAAGCGGATTGGGTCATTTCTGATATGGCGCCCAATATGAGTGGCAATAGAAAGTGTAGATATGCCCCGCTCTATGTATCTAGCTGAGCTGGCACTGGATTTTGCCCTGAAAGTCTTAGAGACAGAAGGCGGTTTTTTGATCAAAGTTTTCCAGGGTGAAGGTTTTGATGCGTTACTTGGCTGAAATAAGACGCAATTTTAAAAAAGTTGTAATACGAAAACCAAAGGCATCGCGAGACGGTCACAGAAGTATATGTTTTGGCAAGACAATTAAAAGAATAAGATTAGCCTATTTTCTAGGGTATTATTAAAGAAAGACCTGCAGTTTGGATGGGTTTAAATTATACTTAGAGATAGAGGTAGTCTGTATTACAGGTTGTTTCCTGCCGTAAAAACGGAGCTTACATTTATAGTGGCGTGTTGCCTTCGAAGAGGTCAATCAACGTGAATGATACAATCAAGACGATACTTTTATGGATGGTGATAGCGATTATTCTAATCTCTGTATTCAATAATTTTGGCCCGCGCACAGAACAGCCTGACAAAAGTCAGTTATTCTCAGCTTGATTAACGATGTTAAGCAGGGCAATGTCGAGTCGGTGACGATTTCAGACCAAAATCTGAATGGAACGCTTACAAAACAAGAAACTCTTTACAACTTATTTGCCCATGCGGCAGGATCGATGCTTTGTTGCAAGAAGCTGGTCGATAAAGGTGTCATTGTTAAAGGCAAACCACCAGAACAACCTGGTTTATTAATTCATCTATTAAATCTTCTTACCCTGGATTATATTGTTCGCTATCTGGATTTATGTGCTGCGCCAGCAGGCTGGCGGTGGCAAAGGCGGTGCTTTTTCATTCGGCCGTAGCCGCGCACGATTATTAAGTGAAGATCAGGTGAAAATCACTTTTGCTGATGTCGCTGGTTGTGAAGAAGCAAAAGAAGAAGTGAAAGAATTGGTCGACTTCCTGAAAGATCCTGGCAAATTCCAACGTTTGGGCGGCAAAATTCCGCGCGGCGTTTTACTGGTTGGTCCGCCAGGAACAGGTAAAACATTACTTGCACGTGCGGTTGCTGGCGAAGCAAAAGTACCATTCTTTACTATTTCAGGTTCTGACTTTGTAGAAATGTTTGTTGGTGTTGGCGCATCTCGTGTACGCGATATGTTTGAGCAAGCCAAGAAACAAGCGCCTTGTATTATCTTCATCGATGAAATCGATGCGGTTGGTCGTCATCGTGGCGCTGGTTTAGGCGGTGGTCATGATGAACGTGAACAAACACTCAATCAATTATTGGTTGAAATGGATGGTTTCCAGGGCAATGAAGGCGTCATTGTCGTTGCCGCAACCAACCGTCCAGATGTGTTAGATCCTGCATTATTACGCCCCGGTCGTTTTGACCGTCAGGTGGTTGTTGGCTTGCCAGATGTGCGTGGCCGCGAACAAATTCTTCGTGTGCATAGCCGTAAAGTTCCGACTTCCGATGATGTTGATGTTGCCGTTATTGCGCGCAGTACACCCGGATTTTCCGGCGCTGATCTTGGCGAATATTGTCAATGAAGCTGCTTTATTTGCCGCTCGTGCCAACAAGCGTGGCGTTGAAATGGAAGATTTTGAAAAAGCCAAAGACAAAGTCATCATGGGTGCGGAACGCCGTTCCATGGTGATGACTGATGAAGAAAAGAAACTGACTGCTTATCATGAAGCTGGTCATGCTATTGTTGGCTTGATAGTGCCATCGCATGATCCAGTACATAAAGTCACGATTATTCCACGTGGGCGCGCATTGGGCGTCACTATGTTCTTGCCGGAAGGCGATCGTTATAGTTACACGCGCGAATATCTGGAAAGCAAATTTCCAGCTTGTTTGGTGGCCGTATTGCCGAAGAAATTATTTTCGGTATCAATAAAGTGACCACAGGCGCATCTAACGATATTCAAAAAGCGACTGAAATTGCCCGTAATATGGTAACCAAGTGGGGCTTATCTGAAAAAGTAGGTCCGTTGACATTGGGTAGCAATGACGAAGAAGTCTTCCTCGGCCATTCTATTACACGACATAAAGAAATTTCTGAAGCGACTTCCAGTATGGTTGATGCAGAAGTGCGCGGTATTATCGAACGTAATTATCAACGCGCCGAAAAAATTCTAAAAGAAAATATTGAAAAATTGCATATCATGGCTGAAGCTCTTATTAAATATGAAACCATTGGCGTTGATCAAATCCAAGATATTATGGCAGGTCGACCAGTTCGTGAACCAGCAGTTGGCGCAACAAGGAAACAGTAGATAAAGCCAAATTAAAGCTGCGGATGAATACGAACATAAACAGCCATCATATAAAATCGATCAGCAAGGAACAGCGCAACGCAGATGGATCAACAAGCTCAAACTGAAATGACTCAATCTCCTAATCAAGCACGCGTTATTTTGGCACCGATGGTATCCGTGGCCGGGTCGGTGTTTGGCCTATTACACCGGAATTTGTCTTAAAGCTAGGCTGGGCAGTCGGTAAAGTGCTAGCCCGTCAAGGTAATGGCAAAGTCCTAATTGGTAAAGACACGCGTATTTCTGGCTATATGTTTGAATCTGTGTTAGAAGCGGGGTTATCTGCGGCAGGTATTGATACCCATTTATTGGGCCCTATGCCAACGCCAGCGATCGCTTATCTGACGCGTACTTTGCGTGCCCAAGCTGGTATTGTGATTAGTGCTTCACATAATCCTTATTATGATAATGGCATCAAGTTTTTTTCTGCTCAAGGGCACCAAATTGCCTGATAACATTGAAATAGCAATCGAAGAACAACTTGAACAACCGATGACTACCGTGGATTCCGCGGAGCTTGGCAAGGCGATTCGCGTGGTCGATGCGCCGGGACGATATATTGAATTTTGCAAAAGTACTGTTTCTTCAGACATTATTTTGAATGGCTTAAAAATTGTGGTGGATTGCGCTCATGGCGCGGCTTATCACATTGCTCCTAATGTTTTTCGTGAATTGGGCGCTGAAGTCATTGAAATTGGTGTTGAGCCCAATGGTTTAAATATCAATCTCAATTGTGGCGCGACTCATCCTGAAGTATTGCGCCAAAAGGTGCTGGAAACAAAGCTGATCTTGGTATTGCACTTGATGGCGATGGTGATCGTGTCGTAATGGTTGATCATCATGGGTATATTTTGGATGGCGATGAGTTGCTTTATATCATTGCCACGTCACCGGATCCAGCAACACGCTCAATTTGGCGGTATTGTTGGCACAGTCATGTCGAATTTGGGTTTTGAGCAAGCTATTAGGCAATTGGGTGTGGAATTTGTCCGTGTGCCAGTGGGCGATAGATACATCATGAGTGAGTTGACCAGGCGCAACTGGCATTTGGGCGGCGAACCATCTGGTCACATTGTTTGTATGGATACCACTACCACGGGTGATGGTATTGTCACCGCGTTGCAAGTGTTAGCGGCTATGCAGGAATGCAATCAGACGCTCGCGGAAATTCGTACTGGATTCACTAAATATCCTCAGATCCTTCTTAATGTGAAAGTCGATGGTCAGGATGTTTCGATAGATAAGCCACGCATTCAGCAAGCAGTCAAAGATGCGGAAATCGAGCTTGGTAGCAAGGGTAGAGTGCTTTTGCGCCGTTCTGGAACGGAGCCATTGATTCGAATCATGGTGGAAGGTGAAGATGAGCAGCACGTGCGGCAGCTGGCAAACCGATTGGCAGACGTTGTTAAATCCGAACTAGCAGCCTAGCGAATTGTAAACAGACCTTACACGACTTTGGTTGTTTTTAGATATAAAAAAACCCCTCTCTCGAGGGGTTTTTAATATTAGGAAGAAAGATGCTTCTTCTTAGGCAACCATTTCTTTCAGCTTCTTAAGAGGCTTAATTTTTACTGCTTTATAAGCAGGTCTGGCTTTAATCATGATTTCTTCGCCAGTGAATGGGTTAACACCCTTGCGAGCAGGTCTTGCCGGCTTTTTCACTACGCTGATTTTCATCATGCCTGGCATTACAAATACGCCTGGACCGCCAGCCTTTACGTGTCTTTCGATCACTTGCGTGAAAGTGTCGAGAACGTTAACGACATCTTTCTTGCTCAGGGAGGTTACGTCGGTGATCGTCTTGATCATGCCACTCTTTGATAATGGATCTTTGAAGTTTGGCATTTTTTTAGCTGCCATTTTCGCAGCTGGTTTTACGTTGTTTGACTTCCGTTTCATTTTTGACGTAGTTTTCTTTGGGGCCATGATATTCCTCACATAAAGTAAAAAATTGACTTAAATAACATATCATTTTTGTAGGAATTTGCGAGTATTTTTTTACAAAAAAGCAAAAAATATCGGAAAAGAGGCGGTTTTTGGTGTTAGCAGAGACTTTTGACCCTGTATTTTCCTGTGTTTTACGCATGAGCGAGTTTGTGTGAGTGTGTTTGATGCCTGTTTTTATAGATGTGAGAGTTGTTTTGAGTTGCGTGTTAATACGAATGATTGAGGTTGTTGTTGCAGAGTTTGTTTAGCAATGCTTGAGAATGAGCGAAGCAATACCGAGAATGAGTGAAGCAATACCGAGAATGGTCCGGCGATGTGGCTATGTGTGCTCAAAACGAATCCGCATCCTGCGATCTGGAGGCACATCCATGTGCCTCAAGGTTTTTCGCACACTATAGCGCACATCCCCGTCCCTCAAGCCCGCTGCGTAATTCAAGGTTCGTCCTAATTTTTTTCGGAGTCAGTGCGGTAGGGTAGGTGTAGGGTGGATCAGGCGCCCTTTGCCGTAATCCACCAACGGGTGAGGGGTGAGCGGAAATTCCCATAACCTCGAAAGACTGTGTTACAATGACAGCCCTTTTGCCAGACCGAACAGGTGTTTAAGCTCTTGCTTGTTTTACCGGCTTACTATACAATTCTGGCGCTTTTATAGGGTTCTTACCTACACATAGGATTAACGATGAAAACGTATTTTGCAAAAAACGAAACAATAGAAAACAAGTGGTATGTCGTTGATGCATCTGGAAAAGTTTTAGGCCGTTTGGCTACCCAGATCGCTAAATACCTACGCGGAAAGCATAAGCCGGAATATACTCCGCATGCTGATGCTGGTGATTATATTGTTGTGATTAATGCCGATCAGATTAAAGTGACTGGCAAAAAGAAAAAGATAAAGTTTATTATACTCACTCTGGCTACCCAGGTGGATTGAAAGAAACTACTTTCGAAAAGCTGCAGAGATAAAGATCCTACCCGGATTATTGAAATCGCTGTTAAAGGCATGCTACCCAAAAATCCATTGGGAAGAGCTATGTTGCGTAAGTTGAAAGTTTATGCTGGTGCTGAGCATCCACATACCGCACAACAGCCGGTACAGATTAACCTTGAGAAGAACGCTGAATAGGAAACGATATGGCAGAAAAGAATTTATATGGTACAGGTCGTCGCAAAACTTCAACCGCCCGTGTGTTTTTGAAACCAGGTAAAGGTAACATTTTAATTAACGACCGTACTCTCGATGAATATTTTGGTCGTGAAACAGCCCGCATGATTGTACGCCAGCCATTAGAAGTGACTGAGATTGCAAGACAAGTTTGATGTCACCAGTTACTGTTGACTGGTGGTGGTATGAATGGTCAAGCCGGTGCTATTCGTCACGGTATTGCACGCGCTTTAGTGCAATATGAAGAAGACGAGAGCAGGCTGACTGACTACTGGCGAATGACAGGCATGGTGGTCCTATGAGAAAACATTACGTAAAGCAGGATATTTGACACGAGATGCACGAGAAGTTGAGCGTAAAAAAGTTGGCAGACACAAAGCTCGTAAAGGTACACAATACTCCAAGCGTTAATTGTTTTTGTATTGTAATTTCATCTGTGATTGGGGGATCGTCTAGTGGTAGGACTACGGACTCTGACTCCGTTAACCTAGGTTCGAATCCTAGTCCCCCAGCCATCTTTTTCTTTTTGCGCCTTGTCCAGCATCGGTTGTTATTATAGAAATAAAATTTGTACTGTGTGAGGAGAATCAGCATGGCAATTATTACAAATAAACGATCTGTCATGACGCTTATATTCAGGAGCTGTTGATATATTAAGTCACCGCGTACGTATCGTCCTTGCAGAAAAAGGTGTTTCCTACGAAGTCATTAATGTTGAAGCACGCGGCAAGCCAGAAGATTTACTTAGAACTGAATCCATATGGTAGCGTTCCAACCTTGGTTGATCGCGAATTAGCCTTATATGAACCCAACATCATTACTGAATATCTTGATGAACGTTTCCCGCATCCTCCTTTAATGCCGGTTTATCCTGTTGCGAGAGCGAAAGCACGTTTAATATTTATCGCTTTGATCGTGAAATGGGACCTATAATTCGTAAACTGGAAACCAGCAAGACGGGTGATATTCGTCCGATAGCAAAAGAATTGACTAGTTACTTGTACAGTTACTCCCAGTTTTTAGTGCATCTCCCTATTTTATGGGCGATGAATTTACTTTGGTAGATTGTTGTATTGCGCCAATTTTATGGCGTTTGCCAGTTTGGGGAATTACGTTCTCTCCAGCAGAAACAAAAATTATCAGTAAATATGCTGAACGAGTATTTCAACGTGATTCATTCCAGGCCAGCCTTACCGAGGCAGAGCAGGAATTAAGAAAATTAGCCAAAACCGAAACTGTTTAAAGGAGTTAAATAAATGCTGTCAAATCGGCCTTATCTTTTGCGTGCCTTTTATCAATGGATTGTTGATAGCGGTTGCACTCCTATTCTCGTGCTTGATGCAAACAATCCGCGCTGCAAAGTCCCTATGGATTATGCTGAAGGCGGCGAAATTGTATTTAACATTTCTTCCTCTGCCGTGCGTGATCTTAAAATGCTAAATGAAGCGGTTGAGTTCAAAGCCTCATTTTCTGGTGTTATTCATATTATCTCATGCACCAATGAAAGCAGTGCTTGCTGTTTATGCCGAAGAAAATGGCGAAGGTATATTCTTTGATGCTGAAGAAGATGATGGTGCTGATGTTGAAACAGTTCAGCTCCAGAGCATAGAAGGAACAATGGGTGATTCGAACTCGAACGTCCAGGATATTCTTCCACCTGAATCTGGTGGTAAGAACAAGCCATTCTTAAAGCTGGTTGAATAGTTTTAAATATTGCTGGCCGTCATGATGCATTGGCATTATTGCCGGCCGTTGTTATTCCCTTCAGTTTTCCCCTTTCCTCTAAATAGCTTAACCCCACCTATAATTTTATAATGTCTTTTTTATTCAGTTCAGTGAGAAATTGCAGTGCGGTCGGTCGCTTTTGTGGGCTTTGGTCCCAGCCCCAGCTAATCAAATGCGCTAGACGCGGAGGGCACTCATTAGGCATGGGTTCTCGATAACCATTATTAACACTGTTATATACATCGCATTCCGGAATAGCTAGATAAGGTCGGCAATCCGCTACCGCTTCCCACAGTGACACGCTAAGACTATAAACATCTGCTTTAAAAGTGTAAGGTTGATATCTGATTTCAGGAGCTAAATACTCGATTGTTCCTGCGAAATTAACCTGGCCATCAATAAATTTTGATAAGCCAAAATCACAAAGTTTAGCTTGCATGTTTTCATCAAAAATAATGTTTTCTGGTTTGATGTCGCGATGCACAATATTATGTTGATGCATGAATACGACCGCGGAAGAAATATTACGCATGGTGTCGACACAAAATTTCCAGGCATGTGGTAATTTTCTTTTATCCACTAATTTGGCGAGAGAACCATTCGGCATGTATTCCATAATGAGAGAATAAGTGCAGTTGACATAAAAATATCCATGCAGTTTGACGCAATTTGGTGCGCCAAGACTTGTCAAAACAGTCATGATATTAATTTCATTATCAACAAATTCCAAACCGCTGGTTATTCTTTTAACGGCGACAGTTTTGTGTTGCCAAGTCCCTTTGTAGACGGTCGCAAACGTGCCTCTGGCAATTTCAGTCGTTTTTTTTACATCAGCTGGATCAATCAATTGAGTGGCGCATTTGCTGGATTTTTCTTCAGTAGATTGCGCTGGTGAATTTGTGGATGGTTTTTTGCTAGCTGTCCTTGAGTACATTTTGTTTTTCTTGTTTTATTTTGAGATTATCTCGTTATTGTATCTGCGCGATAGGTAAATTAAAAGAACAAATCTAACTGTGAGTTTTTACCTATTGTTGCGACACATTAGTTGATGCTAGCATCCGCGCAATTCCGACATGATTGGATTTTATTTTGAGGAGTAACACATGCCTAAACCTGAGTCAAAAACTAAACCTAAAAATGAAGGCTATTTAGCAACTCTTGATCGACGACTAAAATTAGTATTAGCAAATGATTTTTACGCACGCCCTAAATATAATTCATTTATGAGTGGCACAGAATGGCGCAACGTTGAAATAGAGCGTGAATTTGCGCAATTTTTAAAATCCGGTAAATCAATGTTTCAGTTTCCGTATTTCAGACAAATTTTCGATTTATGGAAAGTTACTTTTAATTCATTTTTAGCCGCTAGAAAATATGATCGTTCCATAGATATTCTGATTTCTGAATATGGAGTCATGGACGCGTTTGTGACTGTTTTCACCTCAATGGAAATGCTACCAAAAGGTATTGTTGCGTTAATGCTCAGGTCATTCATCCGTGGAGAAAATGATACGGAGATACAGAAACATCTCGCTGAGTATTATGAAAAATACGCAGCTGATTTGGAAACAGTTCCTTTTTACGATCAGGATTACAAAAAAAGCAGAGCAGATCTGGCGGAATTATATAGTCATGCAGCAAACAAAACTTGGGGCGACTGGTTTAGCTGGAAGTCTGTTTCCATTCAATTATTTGCGCGCCGCTGGTTATCCAAGCCGCTGCATGCGTGGTTTCATGATGAAAACAATGTCGTAAACCCTAACACAGCTGTACTGGTGAAATTCAAAGCCGAAGATGAAACTGACGGCGAAAGGGCAAAACAACAATTGTTATCAGCTGTGCAAGATATGCCTGAAGTAAAGGTAATTGAAAATCATGTTTATGCCAGACCGCATAAAACAGAAAAAAGTTATACATCTGTGTATGCGCTTTTAAATGCCCATCGTTATGATGCTTTTCGCCAAGATCTTGCTTCTATGACAGAGAAGGGTATCGAGCTAAAGAAAATCGCTGGCCAAGACCAGGTGCAGGTGAAAGTCGAAATTAATGCGACTGATGCGGCGACCATGCAACAGCGTATGGAAGAGTTAAAACATATTCCAAACGCGACAATGCGTTACAGCTATGGCGATGGTATACACGCCGGTCGTCAGCTTTGCATGTTTGATGTGCCAGTCAGGAAACTACAAGAAACAGTTGATGAATTGAATGATGCAGATAAACACCGTGATGTTAAAGTTGCATTTATACATAATTTCTAAATAAGAATTAAAAGGTACACACAATGTGGTCACGTATTAAAAATGCATTACCAGAATTAGGCAGATTTAACGCTGCTCCAGCGGCGATGATAGAACGTATTTATCTGAATGAACCAGCGAGTTTTTTAGGAAGACGATGGAACGATATTAAAAAGAGTGTTGTGTTTGCTGGATTATTTGTGCCGGCGACAGTCATTGATATGGCTGTATCAGGAGTACTTGGTGTTCGTTATGGTGCGGGCGTTTTTTTCCGCGATGGCAAAGTACAAGATGAACGTGTAACTGAATTTAAAAAATATGGCTCGATATTCGGTAAAGGTTTTCTTGCGCTGTTGGCTTCACCAGCTGGTGTAATCGTGCCGAAATTGGTTGAGCTCAATTTTAATACCAAAAAACCAGTCAAAGGTGTTATTTCAGGTGGCAAGGCGTCACATTCACCAGATACGAAAATTGAATATCCCAAAACTGTTGAAGAAGTAGCACGCATAATTCAAAACGCAGCACAAAAAAAGCAAAAAGTGATGCCAATAGGTGCAGGCCTGAGTCAAGGCAAACAGTTTATTCCTGAAGGTGCGAAAGGTGAGGAAACAGTAGCTATTGATATGAGCCACATGAACACCATTCAAATTAATGCCGAAGAAAAAACCGCTACCATAGGTGCCGGTGTACGCTGGGCTGATTTGCAAATCGAAGCGGATAAACACGGCTTGGCTCTCATGGTTCAACAGGCATCCAATGTATTTTCCGGTGGTGGTTCAGTGGGTACCAATATACATGGTTGGGACCATCGTACTGGTATGCTGTCAAACACGATTCTTTCTATTGATATTATTAATGCTCAAGGTGAGAAGCAAACACTCACACCTAAAGATGAATTATTTCATTGCGTCATGGGTGGCCTGGGAATGTTTGGTGTGATCACAAGCATTAAAATGAAATTGACAGATAATCTACTGCTAAAAGAAATTGGCACGAAAGTGAAGATCAGTGATTACGTGCGCCATTTCCGTGAAAATGTCATGCCGAATGAAGATATTCGCATGCACTTGTTCCGCTTGCCGTTAGATACGAAAGACTGGGGAGCGGGTATCGCTGTCGATTACGTAAAAGCGCCGAATCAACCCGCGTTACATACTACGCCTGGTTTAGCTCAAGAAGCGCCGCAGGGCAGTCGTATGGATCGTGTCATGGTGAATTTGGCCAGATTGTCCGAAACTGCAAGAAGAAAATATTTTGATTCTGAAGAAAAGCGTTTGCTGAGAAATGATTCAGAGCCAATGACTATCAACGCTATAATGCAGCCACCTATTAAAGCTATGTTTAATGATGGCATCAGTCAGGCAGAGTGGTTGCAGGAATACTTTTTACCACAAGAAAATTTGCCTGCCTTTTTACAGGAACTTGCCCGTATATTGACCGCTAATGGTGTTGCATTAATTAATGCCTCGGTACGTTTTGTCAAACAGAATGATAAGTCACCAATGTCTTATGCGCGTGGCGGCGATCGTTTTGCAGTTGTGTTATGTTTTAACCAGCCGTTGCAACCATCGCAAATAGTAAAAGCAAGTAAGTGGTTAAGAGCGGCGCAACATGCAGCAGTTGAAATGGGTGGTGCGTATTATCTGCCATATCAACATGTTTCTAATCCGGAAGATTTCCGTCGTGCGTATCCAGGCGCTGATGAAGCCATGCGTATGAAAGAAAAAGTAGATCCACAAGGATTATTCCAAAGTGGCTTGTATCAAAAATATCTTGCACCAAAAGAACCTAAGCCGAATTATTTTAAAGAAATCATGAAAACAAAAGAAATGCAGGATCGTTTTTCAGGATTTCTCAAGGTAGTGTTACAGCGTGTGGAGTCAAAGGATTTATATAAATTGCTTGCAGATATTTTGACTTATAAAGATACGCATGCGGAAATTTATCAGGAATTGTGCCTTAGAATGTCGGAAATTTCGCCTTCGGCGCTGGCAGATTTTCGTCATATTCTAAATTCACTATCTACTATTAAAGAAGATTTAGGTGCGCAAGCAAATGAATTGCTGAAAAGCTTAGGTGTCAAAGAAATTAATGGCATCGTGGAAGTAGGTTATCCCGGCAGATTTATCGGTGGCTTTAAGAAAAATTTCAAGGTCACAGGTAATATCGTTGCAGCATATGAAGGCCCAAGTCCAGCTGATTATGTTCAGACAGGTTTTCCAAGACCATATCATCAATTTACCAAGCTTGATTACAGTTGTCCGGATTTAGCCAATGTCGCAACTGCTAGCGCTGATGTAGTGACATGTTATGTTGGTTTGCATCACTTCCCTGAAGCCAAACTGAAAGCGTTTCTGTTGGAAGTAAAACGAGTATTACGCCCGGGTGGTCATTTCTTGTTAGTAGATCATGACGTAACAAACGCACAAGACATGGCAATGGCGCATGGTGCTCATATGATCTTCAATGCGGTTACAGGTGCAAGTCTGCAAGATGAAATGAATGAAACCAGATTATTCCGCTCTATGGAGCATTGGAAGAATGTGTTGCAAGAAGTTGGATTAGGCTACGACGTAGTAGGAGCTGATGTGCCTATGATTCGAGCTGGTGATCCAAGCCGTAATCGCATGGTGTGTTGCACCAAGCCAAAACTTGAATTAGAAAACAAGGTCAGCGCGGTTGCGCAACCAGCAGCACCAGCACCTAAACAAGTTCAGGCACCGGCACCACAACCACTTCCTGACTGGAGGCAACAAGGTGAAGTTCTACCGTTAAGTGCTGCAAGAGGAACGACGTTTGCTCAGGCGCCCACTCTACCTGTTGTGGTGGCTGCTGATCCAGATCGCAAACCTGGTCCAAAAGTGAAAACTGCATAGTTATGTACCCCTCACCCGCAATGACGAACTTAGCGGGTGAGGGGAAATATAAAAGAAGTTAGACAAAACAGTATTCAATAATCCGCTTTGCCTGCTCTCTGGATAAAGGCTTACTCAACACACTATCTATACCCGCAGAAAGATAATTAATATTAATATCTTCCGTCGTATGTGCCGTAAGCGCGATAATAGGCGTATGAAAACTGGTTCCAAGTTCCATCTTGCGAATCAACTTGGTCACAGCATCACCTTGGATACCAGGCAGCCCGATATCCATAAAGATCAAATCATATTTTCCGGGATGAAACATTTGCAATGCTTTTTCGCCAGAATCAGCGACATCCACTTTGAAATTCATGGATGAAAGCAAAGAGCTGCCCATGAGTTGTGCAGTAAGATTGTCTTCCACCAGTAATATTGTTACCTGGTTATCACGGCGGCTATTTTCGATATGAATGTTTTGCAGATTTAACGGTGGTGTATCATTTTCAGTATGGCTACTGATTTTTGCCAGTGGAATGTGTTTCGTTTCTTCGGCGTCTGTTAGTGACACATCAAATGGAATGTCTACTATAAACTGACTGCCTTTGCCTTCCTCACTTTTTACATGAATTTCACCATGCATGGACTTTACGTAACGCTGCACGACAAACAAACCTATGCCGCTGCCTTCAAAAGTGCCTTTGTACGATGGTATCAAGCGCGTAAAGCGGTCGAAAATAACATGTTGTTTGTCTGCAGGTATGCCTATTCCCGTATCGGCGATGATAATTTTTATCATGGCTTTATGTTCAGGACTGATTTTTGCATCCAGCATAATGCTGACGGATATTGAACCCTTATTAGTGAATTTGACAGCATTGCCAACCAGATTCAGCAATACACGATAAAATCCCGCGCAGCTGCCAATAACAAACTCTGGAATTTGTTCATCGCAATCAATGCTAAAAGTAATTTCTTTCGTCTTCACTGTAGGCTGATACAGTTCATAAATTTCATCGACGACGGATTTAATATTGAAGCGTTCAGTAATTAAAGCGACATCGCCAGCTTCCAGTTTGAATACTTCAAGACAGTTATCGAAAAAGCTTAATAATCTGCGGCCAGACATTAAAATGGTTTGCGCAAACTCAAGATTTTCCTGACCTCTAAGACGATAGGTCAGTAATTCAGAAAGGCCTATGATTCCTGATAGCGGTGTTTTGATATCGTGACTCATGTTGGCAACAAATTCTGATTTTGACAAGCTGGCAGCTTCGGCCAATTCTTTTGCTTGTTTTAACTCAAGCTGAATCTGCTTTTGCTCGCTGATATCAATGGAAATACCGACAACACCAATTAGATTATTTGATTGATCAAACAAAGGTACTCTGCTGGTAAGAAAGTAAATGGTTTTGCCATTCACATGCGGGATCGGGGGCTCTTCGACATTTAATCTTGGCTTTCCAGTTTGCAAAACTTCAAGCGTGTCATTTTTAAATGCCAGCATTGCTTCCGGCGACCATTTGCCTATGCGCGCCATGTCTTCAAAGCTCAACCCTTTATATTGAGAGAGAGCTTTGAAGCCAAACATATCCAGAACGTTTTTATTGCAACCAACGCCAACGCAATTTTTATCTAACCAATACACGTTTCCAGGCATGCAACTAATGATATCTTCATAATAGTTCACAATAGCTGCGACTATTTTTTCAGATGAAAACTCCTTGGTGTCCTGCTCACCAATAATGTGTGAGTATTGAACCTGCAATATATCTAGCAGGTTCTTAAATTCGGACAAAGGCATGCTTTTGTTTCCTGGGGTGCATTATTTTGTCTTGACCAATTTACGTGGAATAATACTTTCTGCCAAAAAGTCATCAAGGCTTTTAACAGGAGCAGTTTCAACGTTTTTATTCCGCGCATATAATCCAAACCTGCCAATATGCTTTTGCGCCTGGTCAAGAATAGACATTTTCGTTATCAATTCAGAAACGACCGCAGGACTGCCACCATCGTAAAACGCGAGTCCAGGATTCTGAGGTCCATACATGAGCATGGAGTCCAGCACGGATAAGTTGAATATGGGTGGATATGATGCTTCCAGCGTCGCTTTTCTCTTAGTCAAAACATCGATTTTTTTCTGCAATGCATCTTTCTGTGTCGTTAACAATAATTGATCTGCTTTGAGTTCTTCATTTTTTGGTTGATCAATTGAAATGACGTCAGGCGAAGCTTCAGGTTTAGTCCGTACACGCTTTTGCAGAGTTTGAAGCTTTTGAATATGATTTGCGATTTCTTCTTGCAACCTGATTTGCTGTTCAGCTTCATCAAGCTTTTTTTGCAACTCAACCGAATCATGCTTTAACTTGCGTATACATTTATCAATATCTCTTATTGCTGCATAACTGACCTGAATTTGTTTTTCCGACAGGGGAAGAAGGCTACAAGTTTTGAAAGCGGTTGCGGGTGCTTTGGCATCTTTTGGAGTGTCTACGCTCACACCAAGCATGACAGCATTACCAATCTTGAATAATTCTTCAAGGTTGGTAATTTTTTCTTTGCCGGTAAGCAGAACAAAATCTTTCCAAACTTGCGCAAAACGAGGATTCGCATCATTCGTTTGTAAAATCTCAAGACAAGCATGTACTAGATTGGCTTCATTTTTCTTTTGCTGGTCAGCCGGGATGCGTGGATCGACTTCAGCGACGGGAATATTTAAGCGTTCAAGGACTTCTCTGGCAGTTAATTGCTGATTATCACCCGCATTAAAGAGGTTGCAGTACGGTGATTTAATGGTCACGTCAATCTGATGACTATCACAAATCTGCCGTATTCTACTGACATGTTCATTCATTCCGTCATAGAATTTAGAGAAAAGAGAATCCAGTGCCGCCAGAGTGATTCTGCCGCGAATAAATAATTCAACACCAAACAGAATGTAATCATAATAGGGCAAATGATAAGTCAACTTTGCCGGCTTTGTTGCGGAAAGCGTACTGATGAGATGCGCATATTTTTCAAATTCATGAAATAGAAAATCTTCGTATGGATTAGGATTCGCAGCATCAAAATCAATATATTTTATTTTTTGATCAGGACCTGAAAAGACAATGTTATGCTTTAATAACGCGGCGCTAAAGTTGTTTTCATCTTTGCCTCTTAGCTGAGCGCCAAACATACAACCGGCCACGACAAAATTGTTAAAACCATCGAACTTAAAGTTATCATTCTCTTTACCACCAAGCCATGGATAAACATAAAGCCCGGTATTTTCAGTTTCCTCACCTACAGTTGATGACAATGTTAAGGGCAGGAAGATTTCTTCTTTATGTTCTGGGACGTGGATGTATAGTTTTTGGTGATATGCGCGAAGAGCGCTGAGGATGGTTGCTTTTTCCTGAGCGGTAATTACTTCGGGATTTTTATTTCTTGGTAAATTTTTAATTGCGCCATCGAGATAACTAAGAGCAGCAATGTTTGTTGTCTTTATTAAGTTGACGGAATTATTTTCATTAACATAATAAAGCTGCCATTGAGTTGGCGAAGATTTATCTCTGATGAGCAAGTAGGTGTTGGCTTTCAGCTTTGTATGCTCAGGCATTTGTGAGTGCAGCTCAACTGAAATATCTTCTTTGACTATATCGCTGGCGAATTCCGCTAATTTCGCACGCAGGTTAATTGCGTGGGTCAGTGTAGCGGGATGTGCTGCGGTGCGTGTTACTTTGCCTGCTTTAGCAATAGTTGCGTCAGTAACCGTTTTTTCAGCCATCTGAAGTGATGATGTTACGACATTAGTAATCTCGGGTTCAGTCACCTCAAGTGATGCTGATACATCTGGTGCGGCTGCTGGTTTTAGCGTGCCAGTTGTTGCTGCTAGTTCGTTAGCTTGATCTTGTGTCTTGGCTTGAGCTGTTTCCAGCTCCATCTTTAACATATCACGACTTTCGTAAGAACGACTTTCGTCATAAATAACGCACTTGCGATTGCTTAACGTGAATGTATTATCCGTGACAAAAACTTTGTCGCTTTCAATTGAGCGAGGTTCAATAGCAACAATGCCATACTTGAATAAAGCTGGAGATAGTCGAACAGCGCCAGTTTTTTCTTTAATGTACAATACAGATTCTTGTGCCAGATGTTGTAACTTGGTTGTATCCGGTTTTTGTATTTCGCTTGTGGGCTTCCGTTTCGCTTGACTGGACTCCTTGGCATCGCCGTTAGGTCTGGACTCCATCGTACTACCCCCTCAAAAATTTCGTGCTGATCATTGTGTGTATTTTTATATCAGAATCGATTCTGACCATGTGTGTTTTATAATATTACTCCAAAGAGAGCAGACAACAAAATAATATTATTCAATGTTAATTGATTAAAAATCAAAGTAACAAAAATAAGTATTAATTCTGTTTACTATCTGCTCTGCGAGAACTTCACGTCTCCGTTAATTGACGTACTGAAATATTTTCACCACTTTTTGTACGCCAGCAACCTGTCTGGCAATATCGACAGCTATATCAGCTTGTTCACGTTTTACGATTCCCATTAGATAGACAGTTCCATTTTCAGTTAATACTTTAATGCTGCTGGACTTTAAATCTTCCGTCGCAAGCATTTGTCCTTTTATCTTGGTGGTGATCCATGAGTCGCTGGTGCGAGTCAGCGATGAGGTTGGACCTTGTATGGAGATTTCATTATAGACACGTCCGGCATTTGGCGCAGATTTGGCCAGTTCTTCTGCCTGTTGACGTAAGGCGGGGGTAGGTGTTTCGCCAGTTAAGAGTATGGTGCGATTAAAGACAGTCACTTCAATATGACTATCATCTCTTAATTCAGGTACTGCGCGTATTTTATCCGCGATTTTATTGGCAATACTGGTATCTTCAATAGCGTTTTGTAATGTCCTGTGATCATAGACAACTCCTATCGCTGCTGCGCCGGCAGCCGCGCCAGCAACAAAAATACATCCTTGCAGACAAAATGCCAGGCAAGTAATGGTGAAAGCAATTCTTAAATAGTTTTTCATGTTGTTACATCTCCGTGACCGAATAATCTAAAATCAACAATGTCACATAAACAATGAATGATCAGTATATGAGTTTCCTGAATGCGTGCAGTATCATAGGACGGCACACGTATTTCAATGTCTTTTTCCTGTAAATGGTCAACTATTTTACCACCATCACACCCACTTAATGCAATGACCCCCATGTTTTTGTCATGCGCGGCTTTCACGGCATTGACAATATTGGCGGAATTACCGCTAGTGCTAATGACTAGCAGCAGGTCGCCAGCCTGGCCTATAGCGCGTATCTGTTTAGCGAATATATCGCTAAAGTGATAGTCGTTGGCGATAGCGGTGACGGTAGGTATATCGGAGTTCAGGGCGATCGCGGGCAGCCCTGGGCGTTCCTGACGAAAGCGATTCAACATTTGTGAACTAAAATGCATGGCATCGCAGGCAGAGCCGCCATTGCCACATGATAAAATTTTATGCCCTTCGAGTAATGCTTGTACAATTTCTTCACTTGCTTCCGCGACAATATTAATGATGGAGTCGGCGGATGTAATCTTGGTTTGAATACTGTCAGTGAAATTTGCGGTAATGCGTTCAATGATACTATTCATAATCAACTCTCTTGTTTAGATTTGTTTGGTTGCCGTGTTGCAATTAAAACTCTGCTGTAAAAGCGTTTTTGATCCATTCCAGTTTTATGCTGCCGGCAACAGGGTGTAGCGCAATCACATCAAAACGGCTATGAACTTTATATAACCATCGCTTCACTTGCAAATAATATGTTGCGGTTTTTATGAGCCTGCCCATTTTCCTTTTGTCTATGCTATCAAACGCATTGCCATAATCAGTGCGGCTTCGGCTCCTTACCTCAACAAATACAATGTCTTTGTGATCTTGCATAATTAAATCGATCTCCCCACATCGACAACGAAAATTTTTCTCCAGCAGACGAAAGCCTTGTGACTCTAGAAAATCACAGGCTTGCTGTTCTGCCTGGCGACCGCGTTCAATTTTATTAGATGAGGCCGTTGCGTATGGGCACACAGGGAAGTCGCCTATGTATCTGATGTTGTGTGTTGATAGCCAACGCGCCGGTTTTGCCGTAAATCGGGAAGTTGGGTAGTTGCGCGAAGCGTTGCAGCGACTGACTTAATAAATAAGCATCTTGCCCAACAGCGTATAAACGATCAGATTGCACACTGTCAGATGAGCCTGCTTGCGCGACATGCATGCTCCACGGAATATCACAGACAATTACTCCATTCAGGTCAGCATCTGCGGTTGGATTTGGTTTGCCAGAGTAAATAGCTGAGGTTGAATAAATCGGAACATTATTATTTACGTAATAGTAACGTAATAAGGGCACGATATTATGAGAATCTTTGGGTTGCGAAAACAGGAAGACAACATCAAAGTCTTGTCGTCTCAGTTGTGACAGCGCATTTATATTGTTGCTTTTTGTTTGTTCGTTGCTGGCTGCGAGATTAATTCGTAACAAGTGTGCGATATCTTGCTTGAAATCAGCGCCGGGAGTATAGCGCCAGCTATCAGATATGTTTCCGCCGGTCATCTGCCATTGCTGCGTGAATGCAGTGACCATTCTATCACCCCATGCATTTTGCGGTGCGATGATAATAGCTTTCGCGTGACCAGCTTCATGTGCACGTTCAGCGAGTTGCGCAGCTTCATCTTCCGGCAGCAAACCGTATTCGTAAAAATTATTAGGTAACGAACCAGACTTTGTATCAGTATAATTTAATGCCAGTACCGGAACAGTAAAAGAGCCGCTGCTTAGTTGTTGTACATTGTCTTTTATCAAAGGTCCAACGATAAAATCTGCACCCTCATTAAATGCCTGCTGGTAAAGAGCAGCCATGTTTTGTGATCCGGCGGTGTCGTAGAATTTCACATTCTGTTTGCTGTTTTTTGCCTGGTTATTGTAATAAGCATTCAAAAAGCCTTCTCTTACCGCGCGACCAGATGTTCCATAAGCGCCACTCTCAGGTAAAAGCACTGCTATTTGTGTTGGGGTTGGCTGGGATTCCAACGTGTTCAGATCGCCATCATCTGGCATCAAGCGGTTAGCTGGATGGTCTGGGTATTGGTTGCGCCAGGACATTAATGCATTTGCCAGCTGTTGTGTGCTAATGTTTTTGTGCTTGCTGATGATGGCGAGCTGAACCCAGGCGCGTTTGTCTGAATCAGAAGTTGCCTGCTCCATCGCTGTCAGCCTGGAAGGCGTCATTCGTTGTAGTTTTTGCCAAATATCAGCAGCGCTGCCTTGCCATAAAGGAGTATTATAGCCGGAAGCTGTGGTTAACTGATGCGCAGGCTTTGGCCGCGAAACAGTAATGCTGGAAGATGATTTGATAGTGGAGCAAGCTGTCGCTCCGAAAGCGGCGATGATGACAGCAAATGTTGGCAATATCCTTTTATCCATAAGTAAAGTGGCTCTCTCTATGCAAAAAAACAATAGTGGTACATTATACGTGGTTGCGACACCCATTGGTAACCTGCAGGATATCACACTGCGGGCTGTTGATACGCTGAAGCGGGTAGATAGAATTGCGGCAGAGGATACCAGGCATGCTGCTCCGTTATTAAAACATTTTTCCATTACCAAGCCAACCATTTCCATGCATGAGTTCAATGAACGCGAACGGCTTAAAATGATACTCGAATTTTTGCAGGCGGGGGAATCAGTCGCGCTCATTAGTGATGCGGGTACGCCACTGATTAGTGATCCTGGTTTTCATCTGGTGCGTGAAGCAGTTAGCCAGGGTATCAAGGTAGTGCCTATTCCAGGTGCTTGTGCCGCGATTACAGCATTAAGTGTCGCTGGTCTTCCCACGGATAAATTTACGTTTGAAGGTTTTCTTCCGCCTAAAGAAGAATCACGCCGTAATAAACTTGCAGAACTGCGACACGAAGCGCGTACGATGATTTTTTATGAAGCGCCGCATCGTCTGCTGGCGACATTGCAATCGATAGCGCACGTATTCGGTGAAGAAAGACGCGGTGTGGTAGCAAGAGAATTAACCAAGATTCATGAATCTATTCTGTCTAGCGAAATGCGCGAGCTAGTGGCTTATTACACAGAAAAGACCGGAGAAAATCGCGGCGAAATCGTTATTATTGTTGCTGGTGTTGATGAAGAAAAAAGTGAGAGTAAGGAAGTTATTCCGGAGCAAGTGCTGGATATTTTGCTGGAAGAATTACCATTGAAACAAGCGGCGTTACTCGCAAGCAAAATTACTGGCGAAAGAAAAAACGTGCTTTACGATCTCGCTTTAGCAAAGAAAGGTTGAAATGAATCTATAAGTTTTTAACAGGTGAGAGGTAATAAAAAATTACTTCTCAAAAATCGTTTTATGCAAATTTTTCCACGGCAGCCATTTTTGCTTCTGGAAATTCTGCTTCCAGAATACTTCATCTTTCGCGCCTATGCTTTTACGTTGCGGAGAAATATCGCTGACAACACTGGTTTCCGGATGTTGCTCGGCGATAATAGGATAAACGCTATAACCCTTGAAATCATGTTTCAACACTTTATCAAAAGGCAGTCCGTTATATTCATAGGAAAATAATTTTTCCATGCCTTTTCTGGATAAGATATACGCGTGTGCGCCAGCGCCTTTTGCTCGCACAATAGAGCGGAACCCGCAAAACCACATTTTGCCTATAATCAACCCCAGATAAAGCACATCAAACTCATCACTCTGTCGGGTGATGAAATGGTTGAGACGGGCGATTTGTTTTTCGGTATGGGGCAGGATCCTGACGTCGTCCTCGAATACCAGCACTGATTGGCAGCCTGAATAGAGTGCTTCACGGCACACTTGCAGGTGAGAGTTAAAGCAACCCCGTTCTTCGTGGCCTTGATCGCGTTTGGCTAAAAAATACTCGGTTTCGAGTTTTAGCTTGCTCAGTTCTCTTTGCGTTGCCAGTCGTCTGGATTGATTTTCTTCCAGCGATATCGTGACAATTTTATCTACTTTAATCAACATCATACTCCAGCGCCCAAGGGCGGCGGCTAGTTTGTGTAGCGTTCTGAAAAAGATTATAGCTGTTTGTATCTATTATTGAAATATTTGCAAAAATTTTGCCCGTTAGTCCAGGTTTAACTATTTGGTTTATTTGCATATAATCCGTCCCTAAGGAAGTTGTTGTATAATTTTTATAAGAGAGCATTAATAAAAAAGAGTGGGTGGAGATAATAATGCAGATGCAAAAGCTCGAGTTTTCTAAAGACGTTCTGCGAGTAGTTTATGACGTCTGTAAAACCGTCTTTAATTTAAAATCTGATCAGGAAATCAAAAAAATCTTCGGCATGGATAATGAGAAGCTGGAAACGATCGTGCAAAGAATTACGGATGCATTGCCGGAAAACATCTTTAATGGTGGCGGCGATGTCAGGTTGCAGGATGAAATTAAAAATATTTGTGCAAGGGAATTTATATTTTTTCAGGTCCAGGAGCGTTGTGACGACCCGCGTTACCAGGATGATTTAAAGAACTTCATACATATATTTAGCAGGGATATACAACGCAGGATTGAATTGCATGGTAACCGAGTCTCTAGCTAAGAGGTAAAGACTATGTTTGAAAAACTTTCGCACGATGACATGATGGTACTTGAGTTTCACACCCGCAAGCTGGGAGATGTCAAAATTGATTCTTTGCTGATGGAAGTGAGCGCTGGTTGTGAAAGACTGAAAAACGGTGAGCAAATGAAAGGAGCTGAGTTTCTTGAATTTTTCCGGGGCTTTGCCACCTTGCGTGATATAGCTAAAGAAGCATCGCATACCGATTATTTGAAGAAGCGTGGTGTTACCCAGCAACAGCTAACAAAATGTCAGGAAATTGTTGGTAATTTCAAGCAGATGGAAGGGAATGTGAAGGAATATTTCAAACAGTTTGTCGTTGGAATTCCGCTACAGAATAAACCGCACCGATAATCAATCTATGTTATTATTCCTGCCGAGCTGGTCAGGCAATCGCTCTGTCTTTACAGAGAGGAAAGTCCGGGCTCCACAGGGTAAAGCGCCAGGTAACACCTGGGAGGCGTAAGCCTACGGAAAGTGCCACAGAAAATATACCGCCTGACGTTCGCGTTCGGTAAGGGTGAAAAGGTGCGGTAAGAGCGCACCGCGTAACTGGCAACAGTTGCGGCATGGTAAACCCCGCTTGGAGCAAGGCCAAATAGGAACTCCAATAGTGCGACCCGTACTGAGTTCGGGTAGGCTGCTTGAGGTGTCTGGCGACAAGCATCCCAGATAAATGATTGTCCACGACAGAACCCGGCTTATCGACTGGCTCGTTTTTTTCATACAAATCCCGGATTAAGTTTGACCATAAATCCGGGATTTATCCATATTTTAAGTAAATTCAACTAGTTAGTAATTCCTGTCCCTTTCCTATAAGACAAAAACACCCAAAAATCCCATCTTTCGTGGAACATAGTGGTAAAAAGTGTTGTTTTGTGGAAAATTGTGGTATATTTATTCTTACCCACAGGGAATTAGAGATGTATGGTTACTGAGGGGATTTTTCGGGAGGAGCGTCTCTGTGGGGTTCTCTCGAGGAGGATAATGCAGTGTTTCGCGGTATAAACGGGATCAACATTGATGCCAAGGGCCGGATCGTGATGCCGACCCGGTACCGCGAGCGCTTGCAACTGGATAGCAAGAGTTCAGTAGTGTTGACGATTGATACAGAAGAGCGGTGTTTACTGCTCTATCCGCTGCCGGAATGGGAAGAAATTGAAAAGAAATTGGCTGCACTTCCAAGTTTTAATCCGGCTGCCCGTCGAATACAACGTTTACTGATTGGACATGCGACAGATGTGGAAATGGATGGCCATGGACGTATACTATTGCCGCCATTACTGCGTGAATATGCCGGACTCAGCAAAGAGGCAGTGCTAGTCGGGCAAGGCAAGAAAGTTTGAATTGTGGGACCAGGCGCATTGGGACAAGTGTCGTGGACGATGGCTGGAAGAAGAGTCCAATACAGATGAGTTCCGCGTTACCTGATGAAGTGAAGTCTATTTCGTTGTAAGTAAATGGAGATTACTAACTAATATGGCTGCTTGCCGCATGAGCGATAATTTACAACACATTCCAGTTACTGTTGAACGAGGCCGTTAACGGTCTCGTTACTTCTGCGTCTGGTATTTATGTTGACGCGACTTTTGGTCGTGGCAGTCATTCCCGGGCGATTTTAAATCAATTAAATTCTGACGGCCGCTTGATTGCATTTGATAAAGATCCAGAGGCAATCGCTTATGCAAAACAAAATTTTCCCAGGACCAACGTTTTACGATTATTCATCAGTTCTTTCGCGCACTTGCAAATGTGCCTGAATGAACTCGAAGTATTCGGCAAGGTTAATGGTATTTTATTTGATCTCGGTGTGTCTTCTCCGCAATTGGATAATCCTGAGCGTGGTTTTAGTTTTATGCGGGAAGGCAAGCTGGATATGCGAATGGATACAACCCAAGGTATGGATGCCATGACCTGGATTGCTAAAGTGGATGAAAAAGAACTTGCAGATGTGTTGTGGAAATATGGCGAAGAAAAATTTTCTCGCCGTATCGCGCGCGCCATTGTTGCCGCGCGTCAAGAAACGCCTATTACCACGACGGCGCAATTGGCAGACATTATTAAATTTGCGATGCCGAAACCTAAAAAGCCGCATGATAAACATCCTGCGACACGAAGTTTTCAAGCAATTCGCATTGCTGATCAATCAAGAATTGACGGAATTGCAACAAGCACTTGATCAAGCACTTGAAGCGTTGGTGACCGGTGGCCGATTAGTCGGTTATCAGTTTCCATTCGTTGGAAGACCGCATCGTCAAACAATTTATCAAGCAGCATGAAAAAGGCCAGGAAATTCCACGCGGTTTGCCAATCAAAGGGGAGCACGTTTAATGCACGACTTAAGATCATTAGGCAAGCCAGTTAAACCGAGTTTGATGAAGAATTAATCTTAATCCACGGGCACGTAGTGCCATTTTAAGAATAGCGGAGAAACTATCATGAACGCGGCAGCTCGCTTAGTTCATCAAGGAGTTATTAACGCGCCATCTGGTCATTGACGCATCTCTAACCTGGCGACAAGTTGGCGGTGTTGATGCTTAGCGTTGGCGTGTTATTGTCAGCGGTGAGTATTATTTATGTCACACATGTTACTCGTCTGTTACATGCGACATATCAGCATAACATCGTTGAGCAAGATCATGTTGCATGTGCAACGTGGCCAGTTGTTGCTGGAGCGTAGTACATGGATGATGCAGGCGCGCATTCAGCCAATTGCAGAAAATAAACTGGGAATGATTATTCCAGATCATAAATCAGTGGTGATTGTGCATGAGTGATGATAAAGAGGCCAAGCACACTTACATCGCATGGCGCTTTTATCTAATTACTCACCATAATAACTCTGATTGTTCTGGCTTTATTATATCGCGTATTTGATCTTGCTATTCTGGATCAGCATTTTCTCCGTCAACAAGGTGATGAACGCGTATTGCGTATGGTAAGCACGCCTGCGTTTCGCGGCATGATTGTTGATCGTAATGGTTTCCCACTCGCTGTTAGTACTACGGTTTATTCCGTCTGGATAAATCCGCAAGAGTTTGCCGCGAAAGGCGAAGATTTGTCTGCGCTGGCACAATTGCTGGGCATGAAACCACAAGACATTACTGCGATCAATAGCGCTAACCAGAAAAAAAATCGCGCATTTGTTTATCTCAAACGCGCGTTATCACCCGAAGTCGCAAACCAAATTAAAGCACTCGATATTCCCGGTGTTTATTATCAGCAAGAATATCGTCGTTATTATCCGGAAGGTGAAGTGCTGCGCACGTAGTGGGTTTTACGAATATTGATGATCAAGGCCAGGAAGGAATGGAGCTGGCGTTTAATCATATGGCTGGCGGGAGAACCCGGTAAAAAATGGGTGATCAAAGATCGACTACGGCCAGGTTATTTCAGAAGTGCAAAATGTTCAAGATGAAAAGCCAGGTCATGATCTTGTGTTAAGCATAGATCGTCGCATGCAATATATTGCTTATCGCGAATTATTGGCTGGTGTGCAGCAAAATCAAGCCAAAGCAGGTTCGGTCATCGTGATGGATACTGTTACTGGTGAAATACTCGCGATGGCTAATGTGCCTTCGTACAATCCCAATAACCGTCCCACGCATTTATCGGAAAGCATACGCAATCGCGCCGTCACAGACTTATTTGAACCAGGCTCTACTATCAAGGCATTTACTGTCGCAACAGCATTGGAAAGCGGTCGTTTCAAACCTGACACCATGATTGAGACATCGCCGGGCTGGGTGAACATTGGGCATCACGTTGTTCAGGATGAACAAAATAATGGTGCTATCACTGTCACGCAAGTTCTCGCACTTTCAAGCAATATAGGCGCAGCAAAAATGATTCTTAGCCTGCCGCCAGATCGCTTGTGGAATTTGCTGCGCAGAGTTGGTTTTGGTGAATCTACGGGAGTGAATTATCCGGGCGAGCCAAATGGTGTATTGATTAAGCATAATCCGTGGGGAGATTTCACACTCGCGACTTTATCTTTTGGTTATGGCCTTTCTGTTACCGCATTGCAATTATCACATGCATATTCTGTGTTTGCGAATTACGGTGTGAAAAAACCAATTTCACTTTTGAAAATTGATCAGGTTCCAGAAGGTGAAAGAGTATTGAATGAAAAGACCGCTAAACAAATGCTGACTTTATTAGAAGCGGTAGTGACTGCCAAGCATGCTACGGCACCGGCAGCCCAAGTTCCGGGTTATCGTGTTGCAGGTAAAACAGGTACCGCAAAGAAAGTAGGCGTGGGTGGTTATGCTAAGCATCACTACACTTCAACGTTTGTTGGTATTGCGCCGATGACAAATCCACGTTATCTGGTCGCCGTTGTTCTTCATGATCCGCAAGGTAAATACTATTATGGTGGTTTAGTTTCCGCGCCAATATTTGAACGCATAATGGAAGCTACGCTGCGATTGTTTGATGTGCCACCAGATTCGCCTTTAAGCCCACCAGCAGACTAGTCCTGCCTATGTTACAATAACGCCACTTTATAAAGCTAAAAAACGCGGAGTGAGCGGTGAAAAAGCTATTATTACTTGGTAGCGCAGCTGACAAACTTTCATTTATACAAAGGCTTAGAGAGCAGTCGTGCAATCTGAATGTCAATGTCATGCGCAGTGCGGGCATGGATATGTACAAGCTGAAAATCAATAATGAAGAAGTCAGCGTCTGGTTAACGATGCACAATGATAGTCATTTACCCCGGCATGCCAAAGCAAATATTGTTATTTTGGTCACCCCTAATTTAAAAATAGATCTCTCTTCCGACTTAAAAAATCAGGTCATTATCTCGCCTAGAGTTAATGAAGCTGAAATAGACTGTGTTATCCGCGTGGCTGACATCAAAGCGTTAATTAGAAAACCACCAAAGCTAAAGTTTGGTTTATGGGGATTGCTTACCGGGTCTTCAACAGCGCGTCAAACCTCTATGCAGGAAATTGCTATTTCTACCCTCAGAAAATGACGTTTTTTTACCTGATTTAAGGTAAAATTCCCCTTGGTTAACTTATATAGACAAATAGCATGCGTCTTTCAAATTTACTGCGCGATATAACACAGGTTACAGATCAAGCCGATATTGATATTTCCGGCTTAACACAGGATAGCCGTAAAATCAGGGAAAATGACTTGTTTCTTGCTCTTAAGGGCACGCAGTCTGACGGCAGGCTTTTTATCGATAATGCACTTTCTCGCGGTGCGAAAGCTGTTTTGATTGAGGCTGAAAGTGAAGGCGAGGCTATTTCATGGCGACAAAATATCCCTTTAATACCTGTTTATAAGCTGCAAATGCGGCTAGGTGAAATCGCCGCGCGTTTTTATGATTTTCCCGCACGTAAGTTACGCATGATTGGTGTCACCGGTACAAGTGGCAAAACATCTTGTACACATTTTATCGCGCAAGCACTACAAGCCATGAATATTCCATGCGGAATTATTGGCACGCTTGGTTGTGGTTTTTATGGTGCGTTGGGAGAGGTTGGCTTGACGACGCCAGATGCGGTTACGCTGCAAGCAACATTACATCAATTCGTGCTGCAGGGCGCAAAAGCAATTGCGATGGAAGTATCGTCACACAGCATAGATCAAGGCCGCATTAATGGCATTGAATTTGATATCGGTATTTTTACCAATCTTTCGCAAGATCATCTCGATTATCATGGCGACATGGAAACTTACGCTAATGTAAAACGGCGTTTTCTAGCTGAATTTCCAGTCAAAAATGTCATTATTAATGCCGATGATGCACGCGGTGCGCAATGGATTACTGAATTAACACCCATGCGTAATGTATTGAGTTACGCTGTTTCCGGAGCGGCAGATGTTAATACTGATCAGGTGAAGTTGACGCTGGAAGGAATTCGCTCGCATGTTCGCACACCTTGGGGTGCAGGTAATTTATCCTTGCCTCTGATTGGACAATTTAATTTGGATAATGTTCTTGCTGTGCTGTCTACTCTCTGTGTTTACGGCTTGCCGTTTACAGAAGTATTGCATGGTTTATCAGCTCTGAAACCTGTTCCTGGTCGTATGCAAACACTTGGTGGTGGCGGCCAGCCCTTAGTGGTAGTTGATTATGCGCATAAACCAGATGCGCTAGAAAAAGTTTTGCAAGCGTTGCGTTCGCATACTGACGGCAAACTGATTTGTGTATTTGGCTGCGGGGGTGAAAGAGATCGAGGCAAGCGGCCAATTATGGCTAAAATTGCTGAAACAATTGCCGATAAGGTCATCGTGACCAATGATAATCCCCGACATGAAAATCCAGAGGAAATCGCCGCGGAAATTATGAGTGGATTTTCCCATCCGGAACGTATTTCGGTGGAGCTTGATCGTTCTAAAGCGATTAGGAACAGTATACAATGTGCTTCAGCGAAACGATTGTGTTTTAATCGCAGGCAAAGGTGCCGAGCATTATCAGCAAATTGGCGATGTAAAAATGCCATTTGATGATGTAGAGCAGGTAAATGAATGCCTTACAATATGCAGGAGTGAATAAGTATGTTATTGTGGTTAAGCGAGCAAGCTTGCGAAGTACTTTCCATTTTTTTCATGTATTTCAATATCTTACCTTGCGGGCTATTTTAGGCACATTGACTGCGCTAGTGATGGCACTGGTGTTAGGCCCAAGTATTATTCGACAGTTAAGTTCTCATCGCGTTGGGCAAGTTATTCGTGATGACGGCCCACAAAGTCATTTTAGCAAAGCGGGTACGCCGACCATGGGCGGTACCTTGGTGTTGATTGCAGTTTTATTGAGTACCTTATTGTGGAGTGATCTTTCCAATCGTTATGTTTGGTTGGTGTTAGTGATCACTTTCGGTTTTGGCGCGATTGGTTATTGGGATGATTATCGCAAGTTAGTGTTGAAACATAGCCGCGGCATGCCGGCGCGGCAAAAATATTTATGTCAATCCATACTTGGTTTTGGGGCGGCGTTTTATCTTTATTTATACTGCTAAATTGCCAGTTGAAACCCAACTTATTTTGCCATTTTTCAAACATTTATCTTTGCCTATGGGTCCGTTTTTTATTCTTTTTACTTATTTCGTCATTGTTGGTTCGAGTAATGCAGTTAATTTGACCGATGGTCTGGATGGGCTGGCTATTATGCCAGCAGTCATGATCAGCGGCGCATTGGGTGTTTTTGCTTATGCGACTGGCAATATTCATTACGCTACTTATCTGGCTATTCCTTATGTGCCGGGTGCGGGTGAAATTGTCGTTTTCTGCGGTGCGCTAGTCGGAGCTGGTCTTGGGTTTCTCTGGTTTAACACTTATCCCGCTCAAGTATTTATGGGCGATGTAGGTGCGCTGGCATTAGGCGCAGCGCTAGGTATCATTGCTGTGATTGTGCGTCAGGAATTAGTATTTTTCTTGATGAGCGGTATTTTTGTATTGGAAACCGTTTCCGTTATTTTGCAAGTTGGTTCATTCAAATTAACCGGCAAACGTATTTTTAAAATGGCACCGATTCATCATCATTTTGAATTAAAAGGCTGGCCTGAACCGCGTGTGATTGTGCGATTTTGGATTATTACTTTTGTGTTGGTGTTGTGTGGATTGGCAACGTTAAAACTAAGATAAAGTGGCGATAATGAGTATGTCTACTCGAATAATTTACATGTCATCGTTGGCTTGGGTGCAACTGGCCTTTCTTGCGCGCGTTATCTGCAAAGATCGCGGCATTCCTATTGCGGTTACTGACACCCGCCAAAATCCACCGCATTTGACTGAATTTAAAACAACTTTATCCTGATGTCACACTGTGCATTAGGTGGTTTAGATGCAGCATTATTAGATCAAGCGATACTATTATTCTCAGTCCCGGCGTGGCATTGTGTGAACCTGTGATTGCTAAACAAGTACAGCGCGGCACGCCGGTGATTGGTGATATTGAATTATTTGCGCAAGCAGTGAAAGCGCCGGTGATTGCGATCACCGGTACGAATGCGAAAAGACAGTGACAACACTGGTAGGCGAAATGGCGAAAGCGGCGGGATATAATACTGCAAGTTGGCGGTAATCTGGGTATTCCCGCATTGGATTTGTTAGAAACGCATCCTGATACTAATGTTATTTGTGTTGGAATTATCGAGTTTTCAGCTGGAAACAACTTATTCACTGAAGCCGCAAGTGGCGACAGTATTAAATGTCACGCCGGATCATATGGATCGCTATGCAGATCTCGCTGCATTATCAACAGGCAAAACATCGCGTTTATCAACATTGTCAGATTGCCGTTTGTAATCGTGATGATCCATTAACGGAATAATCCACATTCCTCTCAAGGTAAATTTTATTTTACCTTGAATACGCCAAAGCAGAATGAATTTGGTTTGTTGACGAAAAATGGCGAAACTTATTTAGCGTATGGAAGATGAACTTCTCATGCCAGTGAATGAACTTCCTGTGATGGGTAAACATTATCAGGCAAATGCATTGGCGGCATTGGCGATAGGATATGGTTTTGGTTTGCCATTTGAGCCCATGTTAAAAGTATTGCGAGAATTTAAAGGCTTGCCTCATCGCTGTCAGTTTGTGCGTGAGCGTAATGGAGTTAAATGGTATAACGATTCCAAAGGCACAAATGTAGGTGCAACACAGGCGGCGATTGAAGGCTTGGGAAGTGAAATTCCGGGTAAGTTAATTATGATTATGGGTGGACTTGGCAAAAATGCGGATTTTTGCCCGCTGGTTCCCGCCATTGAAAAATATTCACGACATGTCGTGTTAATTGGTGAAGCCGCACAAGATATTGCTAAAGCGTTATTGATGGACGTGTTCCAGTTTCTTTTGCGAAAACTATGGAAGAAGCAGTACAGCAGGCTGATCACGCAGCAAAATCTGGCGATAGCGTTTTACTTTCACCAGCATGCGCCAGTATTGATATGTTTAAAAATTATGAACATCGTGGCGAAGTATTCTACTGAGAGACTGTAGTTGTACATGGATCTGACAGCTACTGGAACGTGATGCAGACCCAGTACACATACTTAGATATAACTATGCGCTCTTACGCCGCCGTGACCCAGGCTGACGCGCCAGCTTTCATGATAAATGGTTTATCATCTCAGTGCTGGGCATTATGATATTCGGTTTATTAATGATGACTTCTGCTTCTATCGTTATTTCAGACAAGCTCATGCACCAGCCATTTTACTTTCTATTCAAACAACTTATTTTTCTACCGTGGGCATAGTCATAGGCAGCTGTCGTTATTCAAGTTGAAACGCATTATTGGGAAAAATTCGGTTGGTATTTGCTAGTGACAGTCATGTTGCTGTTGGCATTGGTATTAATTCCTGGTATTGGTCAAGCTGCAAATGGTAGTGCGCGTTGGATAGGTTATGGTTCGCTTTCATTCCAAGTTTCTGAGCTGGCCAAATTCGCGGTAGTCATTTACATGGCTGGTTATCTGGTGCGCCGTAATGCTGAAATCCAGTCTCAATTCAGCGGTTTTATAAAGCCTATGATCATTCTTGGTTTGCTCGCCTTGTTATTACTGCGCGAACCGGATTTTGGTGCGACTGTCGTGGTCATGGCAACAGCGTTAGGCATGATGTTTTTAGCGGGTATGCGTCTGCGACATTTTGTTGCGTTATTTACGCTAGTGTTAGGTGGTATGGCTGTTATCGCTGTTTCTGCGCCTTATCGATTGCTGCGCTTAACCAGTTTTTTAAATCCATGGGAACGTCCATTTGATAGCGGCTATCAATTGACGCAATCACTGATTGCTTTTGGTCGCGGCGGTTGGTGGGGTGTGGGATTAGGTAAAAGCATACAGAAAATGTTTTATCTGCCTGAAGCGCATACAGATTTTTTATTTGCGGTGATCGCGGAAGAATTGGGTGTAGTTGGAATGGCTGTTAGTGCTGCTGCTATTTTTGTTTCTGGTGATGCAGAATATTTATTATCGGCAGGTCGGCACAACGGCTGGGCAGGCATTTCGCCGGATTTCTGGCTTATGGCTTTGGTTTGTGGATAGCGATTCAGTTTACCGTTAGTATTGGCGTGAATTCTGGGCTTGCTGCCAACCAAAGGTTTAACATTGCCGTTTATGAGTTATGGCGGTAGCAGTGTGTTGGTGAATTGTATTGTGATCGCGGTATTATTACGTATAGATCATGAAAACCGCTTGGCAGCATTAGGTATAAAATGAAATGAGCAAAAAATTCAAACGCGTACTTGATTATGGCAGGTGGCACGGGCGGACATGTGTTCCCCGGCTTGGCTGTCGCCGTTATCTGCGTGAAAAAAATATTGAAGTGCATTGGCTGGGAACCAGCAAGGCCTGGAATCGCGATTGGTCCCAGAAGCAAATATTCCACTGCATCTTATTGACTATTAGCGGTTTGCGTGGTAAAGGCATTAAGACATTACTGGCTGCGCCATTGAAAGTGACCAAGGCGATTAGTCAATCCATGCAAGTTATCAAACAAATCAACCCCGATGTGGTGATTGGCATGGGTGGTTTTGTCAGTGGGCCTGGAGGTGTGGCGAGCTGGCTGACACGACAACCATTAATCATACATGAGCAAAATGCCAAAGCAGGTTTGACGAATAAAATACTGGCGCGTTTTTCCAGTCGTATTTTGGAAGGCTTTCCTAGTGCTTTCAAACCAGAAGCTAAGGTTATTGATGTTGGCAATCCAGTGCGCTCAGAGATTGCGAATTTGCCACCACCACAAGATACGATTACAGCCAGAACGCGCACCATTTCGCTTATTGGTGTTGGGCGGCAGTTTAGGTGCGCAAGCCTTAAATGAAATCGTGCCGCGCGCGTTGAGCAAGATAAATCCAGCGGATACGGCCAGAAATTTTGCATCAGACTGGCGAAAAACATTTTGCTGCAGCAAAAAATGCTTATGAATCAATGCAGATAAAGGTGGATTTACAACCATTTATTACCGATATGGCACAGCCTACAGCTGGGCAGATATGGTATTATGCCGTGCAGGTGCATTAACAGTTGCAGAACTATGCGCGGTTGGCCTGGGCGCGATATTTAGTGCCGTTCCCACATGCGGTAGATGATCACCAGACCGCGAATGCACATTTTATGGTAAACAACCATGCTGCGCTGTGTATTCAACAATCGGAATTAACAGAAGTCCGATTAGCAGATATAGTAAGAGAATTCGCACAATCACCAGCTAAGCGGCTGGCGATGGCGCAAGCGGCTTATCAATTACGTAAAGTGAATGTGGCAGAGAAAATCTATCAAATTTGTCAGGAGGTTTGCCGTTGAGTTGGATGTTTGAGATGGGACATATTAAACATGTCCACTTTGTCGGAATTGGTGGTGTTGGTATGGCTGGTATCGCAGAAGTTTTATTGCGACAAGGTTATACCGTTTCGGGTTCAGATTTGTCTGAAAATTCACTGACCCAATGGCTGCGCGTCATGGGAGCGATTATTTATCGTGGTCATGAGGCGAGTAATATTGAAAATGCGGACGTGATCGTGCGTTCTTCTGCGGTTGACTGGACAAATCCTGAATTTGAAGCTGCGCGTAAAGCGCGTATTCCTATTGTGCCGCGCGCGGAAATGTTGGGCGAACTCATGCGTTTTCGTTATGGCATTGCGGTAGCTGGCACGCATGGCAAAACACGACTACCAGTCTGGTCACCAGTATTCTGGCTGAAGCAGGGCTGGATCCTACTTTTGTGATCGGTGGCCGTTTAAATAGCGTGGGCAGCAATGCGCGTTTGGGTCGCGGGCATTATTTGGTCGCGGAAGCAGATGAAAGCGATGCTTCATTTTTATATCTAAAGCCCATGATTTCAATCGTAACCAATATTGATCAAGATCATATGGGTACATACAATAATGATTTTGAGAAGTTGAAAGAAACGTTTATTGAATTTTTACATCGGCTGCCATTTTACGGTCTGGCGGTATTATGTATTGATGATCCTGTCGTGCAGAGAAATATTACCTAAGCTTTCACGTCCAGTGATTACTTATGGTTTAACGCATGAAGCTGATTTCAGAACATTGACCTATACCCGTTCTGGTATGCAAACCAAATTTGTGGTGGAACGTCCCAAAGGTCAGCCCCCATTAGCAGTCACATTGAATTTGCCTGGTAGACATAATGTCTTGAATGCGCTGGCTGCTATTGCAGTTGCTTCAGAATTAAAAGTACAAGATCGTGCGATTACCGATGCGCTGGAGAATTTTGCCGGCATAGGCAGACGCTTCCAGGTTTATGGCGATTATCCAATTGCCAAGGGTGGTAATGTGACGTTGGTTGATGATTATGGTCATCATCCACGTGAAATTGCCGCGACCTTGCAGGCAGCCCGCGAAAGCTGGCCGGAACGACGTTTAGTGATGGTGTATCAGCCGCATCGTTATACGCGTACGCGCGATTTATTTGGTGATTTTTGTAAGGTGTTATCGCTGCCGGATAAATTATTGTTGCTGGATGTTTATTCCGCCGGTGAAGAATTTATTGAAGGTGCGGATGGCATGACGCTTGCCAAAGAAATCAGAAACCATGGCCCGATTCAGCCCGTGTTTATTCGAACAACATGATGCATTGCCATCCATCTTGGAAACGGAATTGAATGATGGCGATGTATTGTTAATGCAAGGCGCTGGTAATATTGGTGCGTTAGCAGCACGGTTGGCTTCAACAGGATTGAAAGAAGCAGTAAAATAAAACGAGATACAGGAAATGAAAGACATATTCACTCCAGAAATACGGCAATGCTGCGTGGCAAGCTCTTACAAGATGAGCTGCTGGCGAATTATACTTCATGGCGTACTGGTGGTCCGGCAGATTATTTTTATATTCCCGCTGATCTTGATGATCTTTCCCAGTTTCTTAAACATCTTCCCGCCGTTGTTCCTGTGACCTGGCTTGGACTTGGCAGTAATACGTTGGTACGTGATGGTGGTATAGAAGGTGTTGTCATTATCACTCAAGGTGCGCTCAATCAACTGGCGCAATTGACGGCCAATCAGGAAGTGCGTGCTGAAGCAGGTGTTTCTGCTGCGCAGTTTGCTCGTTATACCGCGCGTTTAGGATCTACAGGTCTTGAATTTATGGCAGGTATTCCCGGCACAGTTGGCGGTGCGTTGGCAATGAATGCAGGTTGTTTTGGCGGTGAAACCTGGCGTTATGTTCGCAAGGTTGAAACAATCAACCGTCATGGTGAAATCAAAATTCGGCCAATAAGTGATTTTGAAATCAGTTACCGTCACGTGGTGCGTCCGGAAGATGAATGGTTTGTCGCCGGTCATTTTTCTTTGCAGCCCGGCGATAAAGAAAAATCATTAAATGAAATTCGTATCTTATTGGAAAAACGTAATCAGTCACAACCAACAGGTACGGCAAATTGTGGTTCTGTATTCCGTAATCCGCCAGGCAATTTTGCTGGGCGTTTGATTGAAGAATGTGGATTGAAAGGCAAGAATGTTGGTGGTGCGCATGTTTCTGAAAAGCATGCCAATTTTATTATCAATGAAAGTAATGCCACTTCTGCTGACATTGAAAATTTGATTAGTGAAGTGCGTACTACCGTTGAACAGAAAACAGGTGTACGATTGATTCCTGAAGTCTGTATTGTTGGAAGACATCAGACTGAAAAGGGAGGATTAAGAATCAGGATTGAGGGTGTAAATGAAGCCGCAGCAGACGCAAATCAATTTTTCGTACCACACTGGCGTTCTTGCGTTTCATGATTATTGGTGTCATCGTTGTTGGCTGTATCTTCGTCGTTAATCAATTCAGATTATCCCGCTTATTTCCCATCACTACGGTCCGCGTTTATGGCGGCAACCATATTGCCAAACAAGTCGTTCAGAATGAATTAACGCCGTTAGTGGATCATGGATTTTTTGCCGTTAAGGTGGATGGCATCAAAGAGCATTTACGCTACGCTGCCTTGGGTGTCTGATATTTATGTCAGGCGTAACTGGCCAGATCAGGTGGAAGTGACAGTTGTGGAAAAAAATGCGGTCGCGCTCTGGAATGAAAGCACGTTATTAAGTGAGGCGGGTGAATTGTTTACACCGGAAGCGGAAACATATCCTGCTAATTTGCCGCAATTGTCCGGCCCAGATGGAAAACAAGTCGATATGCTTAAAGACATTTCAAGACATTAATCGCTTATTGCTGCCATTACATGCTAAGATTGCTAATTTGGAACTTAACGCCGTACTTTACCTGGAAGTTAACGTTAGATAATGGCATCACAATGCAAATAGGGCATAAAGATATCTTGACTCGTTTAGATCATTTTGTGAAAGTGTATCCGAAAATTGTCGGCGATCGTGTGGACGATGTAGAATATATGATTTACGTTATCCTAATGGAGTTGCGGTCAAATGGAAGGATACGCTGGCTTGATCAGCGGTTCCCGTGTTTGGCGGGTAATAAACAGGTGGAAAAATAATTATGGCAAAGAAGCCAACAAATAAAGATCTGTTGGTCGGTATCGATATTGGTACTTCAAAGGTTGTGACTCTAGTCGGCGAAGTGACTAGTGATGGCAAGCTAAATGTCATTGGTTTCGGTTCGCATCCTTCCCAAGGTTTAAAGCGCGGCGTGGTTGTTAATATAGAATCGACAGTGCAATCTATCCAGCGCTCAGTTGAAGAAGCTGAATTGATGGCGGGATGTGAAATTTATTCGGCTTATACCGGTATTGCTGGCAGTCATATTCGCAGTATAAATTCCCATGGTATTGTCGCCATCCGCGATCATGAAGTTTCCGCAACCGATGTTGAACGTGTGATTGATGCGGCTAAAGCCATCGCTATTCCCGCTGACCAAAAAATCCTGCATGTATTGCCGCAAGAATTTATTATTGATAATCAAGATTCCATTCGCGAACCGATTGGTATGTCTGGCGTGCGTCTGGAAGCAAAAGTGCATATTGTCACTGGCGCAGTCAGTGCGGCACAAAATATTGTGAAATGTATGAAGCGTTGTGGATTGAATACCAGCGATATCGTGCTAGAGCAATTTGCCTCAAGTCAGTCGATTTTAACCGAAGATGAAAAAGAACTAGGCGTCTGCATGATTGATATTGGCGGTGGCACTAGCGATATTGCTATTTTCACCGATGGCGCTATTCGTCATACCGCTGTTATTCCAATTGCTGGCGATCAAGTGACGAATGATATTGCCATTGCGTTGCGTACACCGACGCGCAATGCAGAAGAAATCAAAATCAAAAATGGTTGTGCTTTACAGGATTTGGTCGATACCAACCAAATGATTGAAATTCCCACCCTTGGTGATCGTGCGGCGACGTTTGCCGCGCCGAGCGTTGGCGGAAGTGGTTGAAGCGCGTTATGAAGAATTATTTACACTGGCATTGAGTGAATTACGTCGCAGTGGTTTGGAAGATTCAATTGCTGCAGGTATTGTATTGACTGGCGGTGCTTCGAAAATTACGGGCGCGCAAGAATTAGCTGAGCGTGTTTTCAAAATGCCGGTGCGTATTGGTAAACCGTATCAATGTTACAGGATTGCCTGATATTATCCACAATCCTATTTACGCACCGGCGTGGGTTTGTTAGTGTATGGTTGCGTCAGCGCGGCAAGTCAACGTGAAGCTGTTATCAATCAGCCAAGTGTGAAAGGTTTATGGTCGCAGAATGAGAAATTGGTTTCAAGGAATTTTTAAAAGGGTCAATGTCATGTTTGAATTATTGGATACGTGTCAACAAAATGCGGTAATTAAAGTGGTTGGTATTGGCGGCGGTGGTGGTAATGCAGTTGAGCATATGATGGCTGGACATATTGAAGGCGTTGAATTTATTTGTGCCAATACAGATTCGCAAGCATTAAAGAATTCTTCCGCAGATACGATTATTCAGTTAGGTGAAAACATTACCCGTGGTTTAGGTGCTGGTGCGAATCCTGAAGTTGGACGACGTGCGGCTGAAGAAGATCGAGAAAAAATCCGCACTGTTCTGACTGGCGCAGATATGGTATTTCTTGCTGCCGGTATGGGCGGTGGAACGGGAACTGGTGCTGCGCCGGTATTTGCGCAAATCGCAAAAGAATTAGGTATTTTGACGGTTGCTGTGACGACTAAACCATTTTCCTTTGAAGGTAAAATGCGTTTGCAGACAGCGGAACAAGGCATCGCAAATTTATCTCAATATGTGGATTCACTTAATTACTATTCCTAATAACAAATTACTTATCTGTGTTAGGTAAAAATGTCACGCTGATCAATGCATTTAAAGCAGCGAACGATGTTTTACGCGGTGCGGTGCAAGGTATTGCTGAATTAATTACGCGTCCTGGTTTGATCAACGTCGACTTTGCTGACGTTCGTACGGTTATGTCAGAAATGGGCATGGCGATGATGGGTACTGGTGTCGGTTCAGGTGATAATCGTGCGCGTATTGCTGCGGAAGCTGCTATTGCGAGTCCGTTATTAGAAGATGTCGATTTGACTGGCGCGAAAGGTGTGTTGGTTAATATCACTGCTGGTCTGGATCTGTCGATTGGTGAATTTGAAGAAGTGGGTGAGGTTGTTAAAAATATTACTTCTGAAAGCGCGACCGTGGTGGTCGGTACTGTTATTGATCCTGAATTGCGTGATGAAGTACGAGTAACAGTCATTGTGACTGGGCTTGGCCGGAAAATGGTTGCGGCTGCGCTGAAAATGCCAGCAATTGAAAATGTTCGTGGCCTGGATAGTCAGCATGAGCAGGATTACGATCATTTGGATAAGCCAACTATTATCCGTCGTCAGAATACTCCCCCGCAGCAGAATGTTAGTGCTTTAACAACAGGACCTTCACCTTCATCGCAACCTGCTTCGGCCCAACCAGCCGTGCAAACTCGCCCAGCGTCGAGTGTTGATAAGCTGCATGATATTGATTACCTCGATATCCCGGCGTTTTTACGTAGAAAGGAAGAAGAAGCGTAAATATGTTTTTGGTGGATTACGGCAAAGAGTAACGTTATGGTGTCAGACACCACGGAGCCAGCTCCAAACTCGGAGGTGTCTGACACCATAACGTTACTCTTTGCCGTAATCCACCAGCGAGTGACGGGAAATATGGAACAATATGGATGTTCGTCATAATAAATCAAACAAAATAACTTTTACTCAATTTGGCGAAGCAGTATATACAATCAATCCCGCCGAACTCACCCCAGATGAAAGTTACGTTTTATTTGTTTTTCTTGCAGGTTATTTAAAGCACGGCCAGAAAAAAATTCTTCCTCACACTTATTATCCTTTTCTAGATATTTCTATCGATAATGCTCTCGCTGAAAAGTTGCAAAATATGGGCATCAACTATAATCAACAAGCCAAAACTATCGTTCCCTTTTACGTAAGACTCACCAACGCTGTGGTATGGCGAGTATGCGCTAAAAATTCTGATGGTTTTCGTTATGATGTTTACAATGGCAATATTTTAGGTAGTGGCTCATTTGCAGAAATTGAAGAAATTAAAGGTACGCTGGTTCCCTTAAATAATAAAAGTTTTGCTTATAAACATTATGCCGCCGCAGAAATGCGTGTCGCAAAAAAACAAAGTGAAAAAGAGTTAACACGCGTCCTTAGCGAATATACTTTTTACCGACGGTTTTCGGAATTTCATACTAAGCCACCAACTTTTTTATCGAATGGTGCGGTGAAATCCGCTAGTTACATGGTGATGCGCAAAATTCCCGGAACTTGTTTGAAAAGCATTTTGACGGATGATCAGTCATTAAAACATTTTAATAAAAATGATATTACGACAGAAAGGCGTATAGAGCTCACGATAACGTTTTTGCGGGCGCTGGCACGGATGCACCGAAAAAATGTTATTCACCGCGATATCAAGCTGGCTAATGTTATTGTTGATCTTGCGCCCGATATCATTAAGCTGGCGATTCTTGATTTTGGTTTAAGTACAGATATCTTGCACCCTGACGATGGACGGCGTGTGGGAACATTGTTATATGCGCCGCCAGAAATGTTCGACAATAAACATCAGACGATCAAAGGTGATATTTATTCTGCCGCGTGGGTTATCGCCATGATTTTTCGGGCTGATGATAATGATTCATATGATCAAGATTCCTATGATCTTGCTTACCAAAAAGTCTCAGCTAATTCTCGACGTGTTAGATTTTATGGATTATTTGCTGGAATCACGGATCTTGATCCTGTGCATAGACGCATGATTGCAGATGTTCTGGATAAAATGGTTTCACCAGCGCCAGAACAGCGCGGTGATATCGAATCAATCGTTCAGATATTTGAAAAAATTCTACTGCACCGCATGTTGAAAAAAGTGGATGGCAAACATCAAAAAGACGTTGAATCTGCTTTTTATGCTGGGACAAGGCTAAGAAATTTATTCGATCATTATCCTGACAGGACATATACAAGTTTTAATTTGAGTTTTTCCCCGATGAATGCGTTAGTCAGAGAAATCTTGACTGATTTAGTTGATTCGCCAGTAGTTATATCAACATTTGTCCGTCAGACTGGTTGCATTAAATTGCAGGGTCTTATTTGTAAGAAGCAGATAGTTGATCGTGTGCGGAAAATAACCAACGAGTGTGATGAAAGTTTTCGTAGAGTACAGTTCTTGTGTGATCAGACAAATACACTGATTAAGAAAATAGAAGCCGATAATGGTCAAGTAATTGAGCAGGCAATGTATGTAGAGCTAGTTGCCTTGTATCGCAAAATTCAATGGCGCCTGACACAACATGAACTCCCTGTGACTTTAACTACCATTGACGCGGCTAGTGTTAAGTTCAATAAGTATATTCAGCAGCTGGAGGCGGAGATAGCGTTAGTGTGTCGGTATTTCGATTTAAGAGTACCTGAATTTGATATTGAGCCCGTGGATAATAAGCATAGTAACGGCTGCTTCTTTGGATTGTTTTCATATTGTGGTTTGGTAGAAGAAAAAAACAAATCGGACCGGATTGGCATGGTTTCAATTTAACCAAATATCATTTATTAGGTCAGTAAAAAGTCTGGATAAGTGCTTATAAAAATGATAAAAAATAGTATGCTTATGCCCCGGCAAAGGGATGAAAAAGGGGTTTAGTAATTTTTATTTCAAAAAAACATCATATTATGTTAGCATGTTGAGGTATTACAACGAATTAGAAGCAAGGGATGATTAGACAACGAACTCTTAAAAATGTAATTAAAGCCACCGGCATTACTTTGCACGGCGGTGAGCGCGCAGAAATTATCCTGCGTCCTGCTCCTGTTAATACAGGTATTCTGTTCAGGCGTATCGATCTCGAACCTGTGGTGGAAATTCCAGCCTTGGCCGAACATGTCGGCGATACCAGGCTGTCAACCACATTGGTGAAAGGCGATGTCCGTGTCTCCACGGTTGAGCATTTGCTGTCAGCATTTGCTGGTCTGGGCATAGATAATGCGTTTGTCGATGTCACTGCCTCCGAAATCCCAATTATGGATGGAAGCGCCGGCCCGTTTGTTTTCCTGATTCAGTCCGCTGGCATTGAAGAACAGAATTCTCCCAAGCGCTTTATTCGTATCAAGCGTAAACTCAAATTGAAAGATGGTGACAAGTGGGCGTGTTTTGAACCGTTCGACGGTTTCAAGGTCACGTTTACCATTGATTTTGATCATCCTCTGTTCAAAAAGACTTCAAAGACAGCAACGCTGGATTTTTCCAGCCTGTCATATGTAAAAGAAGTTAGCCGTGCCCGTACTTTCGGTTTTATGGCTGATTTTGAAAAGCTGCAGGCGATGAATCTCGCACGCGGCGCCAGCTTGGATAACGCTATTGCTATCGATGATTTTCGCGTTTTAAACGACGATGGTCTGCGTTATGAGAATGAATTCGTTAGACATAAGATATTGGATGCGGTAGGTGATTTATACTTATTGGGTTCCAGTCTTATCGGTGCTTTCAATGGTTATAAATCCGGTCATGCACTTAATAACAAATTATTGCGTGAATTGCTGGTAAATAAGGAAGCATGGGAATTTGTAACATTCGACGACGCAAAAACCGCGCCTATTTCCTACGTTCGTCCTCTCCTGGTTGAAGCATAATCATTCTTCTCGCGGCTGATTAAAGCGCCGCGAGAAGAACGCCATCTAGTTTTATCTACGGAACTTGCTAATTGATCTGTCATCGTCAAAATCTTCTGAGGATTCAACTTCTTCAGAATCTTGAGAATTGACTGACAAAACTTCTTCTTCAGAATCTGTTTCGGCATATTTGTTAAGTTTTTCGTGATGATTTTGACCATAAACAGTATCGTGAAATAACTTATTCACCGTGCGTAAGGTAGCTATAGCATCTTCAGCGGTCAGCAAATTATGTTTATCCAAACCACTCTTGACGATGTCAGTAACAGGTAATGGAATGACTAATGTCGTTAAATCATTGGTGGTGTCGCCAAGACGTATCGTCATGGCACCTGTGCCCAGGCATTTCACACCGTCATCAGTAATGATGGTTTGTGCTTTATCCAGTTCCGCTTTCACTGAATCGAAAATGATATTCAAGAAGAAACGATCAGCATTGCTTGCCGTGCCAGTAGCAGCTTCTATGGCTAGATTATGTACTGAACCATATAATTCCATTACATTGTTAAGTATATATGCGACTGATTTAATTAGATTTGCAGCATCATCGACACGAACCATAGAGCTTACGATGTTTTCTACAACGTCTTCGTAAGCGATGCTAATTGCTCCGAGAGCTGTCAATGCATCGGTGGCGCTCAGTACATCAGTTTTATCAATATCTAATGATTTGATATCAATTGCACCCAGCGGGATTTTTAGCTGATCACGTACTGAATGACCGTCGCCAAATTGAACTGTGATAGAGCCGCTGCCAAGCGCTTTAGGACCAGCAATAAGATTAATCATCTGGGCATAAGCGATATAGTTTTTTAATGCCTGATATTTGAGATCCAAATCTTTTAGTTCAGCATTGGTATGATTTCCATTGGCTGCATCCACCGCAATTTCATGCATTGATAGCAGAATTTTCATTGTATTTTGATTGGCAAGCGGTACGCATGTAATCATGGCAATGGCATCATTTATTTCATAGCCTAAAGGATTCATTGCGCTTGGAATAGAAGTATCAGTGTTAGGATTGTTATTACCGGTTTTGTTTTTAAACGCTGCTAGTTGTTTTTCCAGATTGGCATAAGAGTTGCGTAAATCTTCGATTTTTTTTATTTCAGCATTAACGGCGGCCAAGAAGCTTGGATTTGCTGCTTTCTGTTTGGTTGTAGATGTTACAGGAAAAAACTGGTGCGATCTTGACATGAACGTTCCTTATTGAAGTTAATAATCCATTATTAAAATCGCCTGCCGTGTCACGGCAGGCTATACGAGAAAATGTATTTGGCAAATTCTCAGAATTACTATAAGCCAAGGTATTGGATGATGCTACTATCTTCTCTGCGTAGACTTTTGTAATTCCAATCGCGCACGATTATCTTTGAATAACAATTCTTTTGCATCTTCGATGCCATTCGGTCGAATAGTAATAACTTCGTCATACCTGGATTTTAGCGCCTGATCTTTGTCGATATAAAAGCCGCATAAAGCATTGAGAACTCTGTCGACCTTAGTGAGCATATATCCAACTGCGGTGCGTAATTCGGGTGACGCAAATTCTCTGATTAATGCATTCGGATAGTCTTTATTGGTATGCCAGTCTGAAAAAATCAGCGCTATCATATCCAGTAGCCATGTTTTGGCAGATGTTAATGGAATTCTGCTAACCGGAGCGGGCATTTGCGCAAAGTTATAATTATTTTCTTTGCAGAATTCCGTTGTATGTTCAACTTCAATTTCAAAAAATGACATACAAATATTACAGTGCATGGTGTAATTTTTTTCTGCTTCTGAGCTGATTTTCATAAACTTAATATATCGTATTAGTACGGTTTCTATTAAATCACAAGCAGCGAAAAATCTTTCCTCAGGCAAACCAGAATCTTCAACGGATAAACTTAAAAGGCGTTTATCATAATATTGCTGCTTAAATCTTCTATATTCATCCTCTGAAAAATAACGACGTTCAGGCTCGGGCATATCTGATTGTGTTCTGAATTTCGTTGCTTTCTCTGTCAGGATATCAATAATTAAAAATGCATCATGGACGATCGATCCGGGTTCGGCATTTGCAGTTGTATCTGGAGCTGCTTTAAACATACTGAGCTCAGCAAGATGTGTCTGCTGTAGTTGTTGCTTTAATTGCGCGCATTCATCGATGACTTTGCTAAACTCGCTGGAATCAATAGCTGTTAAATCATATTCAAGTGCTGCAGGAGATCGTGGCTGTGACATAAATGTAGTTCCTTTTTTATTATTATAGTTTCGTCAATAAAGCTAAATTATTTATCTTTACGAGTATGGCTGGCAATTCGTTTCATGATTTCTTTTAATTTTTGATCATCAAGCGTGTCAGCCAGTTTGCTAATTGTTTCTGCGGTGTCGGTTGATAATGGTTCCATGCTTTTGTTTTGTCTGGATAATGATTGACGCGATTGTGTGCGCGAAAAATTAGGATGAACTTTAGCATCTATCTGCTGAATATGGCATAGATTTGGGTCTTGTTTAAATTTGCGCAGCAAGTCTGTGACTTGAAAACGTAACTGTGTTGCGATGGAGCCATTGGCGGCAATGATGACAAGCTTATTGCCCATTAGATTAGCAACCTGGCAATAGTCAGCAATTGCTTTATCCAGATAAGTCGCCACGCGTTTGTTAAGTTCTTCCAGGATTTTGACTTTTTTAAGTAATGAACTTAGATCAGAATTACCTGATTGAAGATAATCATAGCCTTTTTTGCTGGATTGGTCGGACACAAAATAATCCTTGTTGTACTTATCTCGGTTTCACCTCGAATTTACAATAACATATTTTCATTTAACAGGCTTGATCTACTGCGCAAGTTGTATGCCTGACATAGGTGCTTCGGGCGACACATTTGACCGCATAGACGATGAAAATATCATGTTGGGATTCACCATTAATGGTAGTAATTCCGAATTATCTGCATGACTACGCTTGTAAATTGTTTGCTCAGCCTCATCCAGGCCTGGCATGACTGAAAACATCATATTAGTGAGCGCGGCGAATAATCCGCACAATACTGCGTAACCAATAATCCAACTGTAAGGATTTGCATTAAACAAATGAGTCATAGTGAAAATCATGCTGATAAATGGTCCTAAGCCGTTGCTGCCAAGAGAGTCAATAGCGCCTGCTGCATAGGCGGCGATTTTTAAGGCAGTAGAAAAACTGGTTTTGGGAATTTTGACGCGTTCTTCGTCAGGTTCGGCTTGTGGTCCATCGAAATAGGTATAAATGGATGGCAGCCAACCGACGACAGTAAATAATGTGGTGATGCAGGCGAGCAGGATCATGATCTCAATCCCGGTTTTATGCAAAATGGCGTCAGCATAAGGCAGGGCGGCAATAGATGGTTTGGCCCAAAAATAAGCTTGTCCCACATAAGTTGGAATAATGGCTACCGCTGCTGCGCTTGTGTAAATAAGTGGCTTGTTAAATTCAATATGTTTTTCTGTGATGGCACGATCAATGGCGCGTGCGATGATCTCGGAGTTTTTTTTGATCATCTTAAAATCATAGGCAAAATAACTAACGAGTGAACCTAGGGCGATATTGACGGAGCAGACTTCAACTGCGATGAGTGGTGCTTTTTTCTTGGCGCCCAATGCTTCCCCTAATACTTTGGTACCAAAGTAACCAGCGATAGAGTTTGTAAAGCCATAAAACAATCCAGAGCCATCAATCGTTTTCTTGACGGTCCATGCGGTCCATCCTAAAGGCGGCAATTGTTGGGGTATGGTGGCGGTTTGAGAGGCTTCTTTGGCGGAACTAAATAGTTTCAGTGCGGCGGGGGATTTGCCTATCAGGGTGGATAGGATGGTGCCGGTGATGGAAATGGCATTAACAGCCGTACTTCCTGCCTTACCGTTTATTTTGAGGTATTTGTTAGCGCTTTCGATATTGAAAAAAGTTTGACCAGCCGCGTATCCCATTCTGCAGACGATTATAATTCCGGTAAGAGCGTAGTTTTTAGTTTTTGTTATCCATCCCATAGTAACTTCCTCTGTTATTTTATTATTGTATCCAAGTGCAGCACGAACTCCTGGCCGGAGTATAATGCCAAAAGATTAAAAAATGCTAATGATGCAACATATTCAGACCTTTATATTTTTATGTCTGCCCATATATAAAACATGCAGCAGCGCAGCTTTAGCTTTGTCTGCTCATAATTGTCGGGCATAATAGACGGCCTAATTTGACGACTTTATTTGACTTTTTCGGCAGACTAGGTATTGTTTTGTTTGATTTTTTTCTAGGTAAAGACTACTCATCATGCTAAATCGCGTATTTACGAATGTGTTCGGCAGCCGCAACCAACGCGTGCTGCGCCGCTTATGGAAAACGGTAGATAAAATTAACGCCATGGAGTCCGCAAATTGCTGCGTTGTCAGACGAAGCATTGCGGGCAAAAACGGATGAATTTAGACAGCGGTTGCAGGGTGGGGAAACGGTTGAAAACCTCTTGCCCGAAGCATTCGCGGTCGTCCGCGAGGCGTCAAAACGCACCCTGAAAATGCGTCATTTTGATGTCCAGCTGATTGGCGGTATGGTGCTGCATGGCGGCAATATTGCTGAACATGCGCACTGGTGAAGGTAAAACCCTGGTGGCGACCTTGGCCGCTTACCTGAATGCATTGCCTGGTAAAGGCGTGCATATTGTGACGGTTAATGATTATCTGGCGCGCCGTGACGCTGAATGGATGCGCCCCTTATATGAATTTTTAGGATTGACCGTGGCGGTCAATCTCCATGGCATGTCGCCGCCGGAAAAACAAAAAGCTTATCGGGCAGACATTACTTACGGAACCAATAATGAATTTGGTTTTGATTATCTGCGCGACAATATGGTGTTCAGCCTGGAAGAAAAAGTCCAGCGCGGCCTGTATTACGCGATTGTCGATGAAGTCGACTCCATCCTGATTGATGAAGCGCGCACACCGTTGATTATTTCCGGTGCGGCGGAAGAAAGCGTGGATCTCTATATCGCTATCAATGAAATTATTCCGCAGCTTGCCAAGCAGGAAGAAAAAGAAGGTCCTGGCGATTACAGTCTGGATGAAAAATCCAAACAGGCATTTCTCACTGAAGAAGGCCATCAGCATGTTGAAGAATTGCTGACTAAAGCTGGATTGCTGAAAGAAGGTGAAAGTCTTTATGATGCGCACAATATTGTCTTGATGCATCATATTTATGCTGCTTTGCGCGCGCATACATTATTCCAGCGCGATGTTGACTACATTGTCCAGAATGGCGAAGTCGTGATTGTGGATGAACACACTGGCCGCACCATGCCAGGCAGACGCTGGTCAGATGGTTTGCATCAGGCAGTTGAAGCAAAAGAAAAAGTCAAGATTAATCAGGAAAACCAGACGCTCGCATCCATTACCTTCCAGAATTTTTCCGTCTATATCAAAAACTGGCCGGTATGACTGGTACAGCAGATACTGAAGCTTACGAATTCCAGCAAATTTATGGTTTGGAAGTCATTAGTCATTCCTACGCACAGAGATATGGTGCGTGCTGATCATGCTGATTTTGTTTATATGTCAGCGGAAGAAAAATTTGACTGCGATTGTCGAAGATATTAAAAAATCGCATGAAACTCGGCAGCCTATTTTGGTTGGTACGGCGTCAATTGAAGCATCTGAACATTTATCAGGTTTGTTAAACAAAGAAAAAATTCCACACCAGGTGTTGAATGCTAAATTCCATGAAAAAGAAGCGCAGATTATTGCTGAAGCCGGTCGTCCGGGTGGTGTGACCATTGCTACTAACATGGCGGGTCGTGGTACGGATATTGTGTTGGGCGGTAATCTGGAAGCGGAATTGAAGGCATTGGAAAATCCAGCGCCAGAAGAAATTGAACAACGCCGAGAAGCCTGGAAAAAGCGGCATGATCAAGTGGTCAAAGCTGGTGGTTTATATGTGTTAGGTACAGAGCGTCATGAATCACGCCGTATTGATAATCAGCTGCGTGGTCGTTCTGGCCGTCAAGGTGATCCGGGTAAATCACGATTTTATCTTGTCCTTGCATGATAATTTGTTGCGTATTTTTGGCGGCGATCGTTTGAATGCCATCATGCAGCGTATTGGTATGGAAAAAGGCGCGGCGCTAGAGTCCCGCATGTTATCGCGCAGCATTGAAAACGCGCAGCGCAAAGTGGAAGCATATAACTTTGATGTGCGTAAACAATTGCTGGAATATGATGATGTGGCGAATGAACAGCGTAAAGTTATTTACAGCCAGCGCGATGAATTGCTCAACGCGGAAGATATTGCCGCTACCATTGACGATATAGGTCATCGGGTAATTGATCAGGCGATCAGTACATTACATTCCACCACATAGCATGGAAGAAGAATGGAATGTTGAAGGGCTTGGAACAATCGCTTAGAAAATGATTTCAATCTGAAATTGCCAATACATCAATGGCTGGACTGAAGATTCAGCAATTGATGAAGAAAAATTACGTGAGCGCATTCAGGATGCATTCAAAGAAGCGTATGCGAAGAAAGAAGAACAAGTTGGTAGCCAAATCATGCGGCAGTTTGAAAAAGCTATCATGCTGCAGAACCTGGATACTAGCTGGCGTGAACATTTAGCTGCTATGGATTATCTGCGTCAAGGTATCCATTTGCGTGGCTATGCTCAGAAAAATCCTAAGCAGGAATATAAGCGCGAATCCTTCCAATTGTTTTCACAATTGCTGGACAAGATTAATTATGAAGTGATATCTGCCTTGTGCAAGTTTGAAGTCAAGGTTGAGAGAGATATTGAGCAACTGGAAGAACGTCGTCGCCAGTCGCTGGATTTCAAACAAGTTGAATATCGTCATAATGAAGTTGACGCATTACAGCAGGAAGGTGATGTCGCTGTTACTGAAGAAATGCAGGATGAAGCGATTCTTGCGCAACAGACATTCGTTCGCGAACAACCAAAAGTTGGCCGCAATGATCCATGTCCTTGCGGTTCAGGTAAGAAATTCAAGCAGTGTCACGGGAAACTGGATTGACAGTCGTTCACGTTGTAGCGGGCATTCTGTTGCGTGGCGACAGAATGCTAATCGCCGAACGTCCGGCCGGGAAACCCTATGATGGTTATTGGGAGTTTCCCGGCGGCAAGATTGAAGAAAATGAATCAGCTCACGCTGCGCTTGCGCGTGAGTTGCATGAAGAATTAGGAATAGAAGTCGTTTCTGCGCAAACATTTGTTTAATCATACTTACACTTATCCCGATAAAACAGTCTCGCTGGAAGTCTGGCTAGTGCATGAATTTCGTGGCGAGCCAGAAGGGAAAGAAAACCAGGCACTTACGTTGGGTGACTTTCACTGAAATGACAGACATGCGTTTGCTGGAAGGAAATTGGCCGATAGTGGATAGGTTAAAGGATTTTATCCGTTAGGCATATTTTCTACTGTATTAGTTTGTCCCTCGCTATCAAAAATATCTTTTTCCGCATTATATCCCTTCGCAGCAGATGTATTAATCTTATTTGTTTTAATTAAATTATGTAATGATTGTTCCATGGTACACATGCCTTTTTGCACGCGATGTCTGCATCACGGAATACATTTGCGCTACTTTATCTTCCCGAATCAGGTTTCGTATCGCGGTAGTGCCAAGCATGACTTCAAATGCAGCGACGCGTCCGGATGGATCTTTGGAAAATAAAGACTGACAGATGACTGCTTGCAGTGATTCTGCCACCAGATTGCGGATCATGTTTTTTTCACCAGCTGGAAATACATCGATGATGCGATTGATTGAGCGTGGCGCAGTACTGGTATGAAGCGTGCCCATGACCAAGTGTCCTGTTTCAGCAGCAGTCAACGCCAGGCGTATAGTTTCCAGATCGCGCATTTCTCCAACCATGATAACGTCAGGATCTTCGCGCAATGCTGCTCTTAACGCTTCGGAAAAATCTACTGCGTCACGAAAGATTTGACGTTGGCTAACCAGGCTTTTCTTGCTGTAATGAATAAATTCAATTGGATCTTCAATAGTGATGATGTGGCGCGCTGAATTAATATTGATGTAATCTATCATTGCGGCCAGACTAGTACTTTTGCCGCAGCCAGTCGGTCCAGTGACTAGTATGAGTCCACTAGAAAGGTTTAATAATTTTTTCATGACTGAAGGAAGCGCGAGCTCTTCCAGTGTTGGTATTTTGAACGGAATAACGCGAAATACGCCTGCGAGTCCCTGAGCCTGATAAAAGACATTTACTCTGAAACCACCTATGCCTTCCAGGATGATAGACAAATCTATCTGCAGTTTATTTTTTAGAATTTCCAATTGTTCTTTCGACATTAAACCTTGCAATAATGTTCGCGTTACTTCGCTGTCTAGCACATCTAATTCAGGCAAGGTGATGAGTTCGCCGTCTATACGACAAACAGGCGGCCTTCCAGGTGAGATATGCAAATCGGAAGCCTTTTTTTCTACGCAAATTTTTAGGATTTCGGCGATTTCCATCTACGTATCCTATTATATTTATCTATATTCTATTATCATAAATCTAAATGATTATTTTCTCCATTGGTATTGGTATATTGCTTTATAAATGAACATCATAGAGGCTGACATGAAAATCATAGCAGTAGGTGGAACTGGCACATTGGGAAAAGCAGTGGTCAAAGAATTATCCAAGCGGCATTCTGTGGTGACAGCCGGACGTAATAGTGGTGATTTACGTGTTGATATAACAGATACCAAATCAATAGAAAAAATGTATCAGGAAGCGGGTAAATTTGACGCTGTAGTGTCTACCACTGGAAAAGTTCATTTTGGTGAGTTCACAACAATGACCAGTGAAAATTATTTTGTCGGTTTGAATAATAAATTGATGGGACAAGTCAATCTTGTGCTTGTAGGTTTACGTTACATCAATGACAATGGCTCGTTTACTTTGACGAGTGGCATGTTAAGCGATGATCCGATACGCAATGGTTCATCGGCGTCAATGGTGAATGGGGCGATTGATAGTTTTGCAATTGCTTCCGCGATTGAAATGCCGCGCGGTATTCGCATTAATGCCGTCAGTCCGACTATTCTCACTGAATCTGTGGATGCGTATGGTGATTATTTTATTGGCTTTGCCCCTGTTGACGCTGCACGTGTTGCGATTGCTTACAGTAAAAGTATTGATGGAGCGCAGACGGGCCAGGTTTATCGTGTTTGGTAAATAATAAGAATTAAAACGATGGGGTGAGTGCATGTTTCGTAATTGTCTTGTAGGCCCAGAAGCAAAGTCTATTTTTAAAAGAATTAAATTCCTTCCGAATAATGATGTTGAATTTTATCTAATAGATGATTTGACGAAAGAAGATATTCCTGCAGAAAAACAGGAGATTACTTCTTTTGTAAAGGTGAGTGATTGTGAAAGAAATAAAGTAAATAATAAAAAATTATCATACTTTGGTGGTCTTATTGTAAATGTTAATTATGTATATGATATCAGCGATAAGAGTAATACATTAAGACCATTAAAAATCACACTGAAGGATAATGTCAGTGGCATATCTGATGTATTGATCATTCTCAAAGAACACAAGTTGAATACATTATTCATACATAATGCAATGCGTGATAGAGCTGCAAAATTATATCCATGCCTTCAGGAGGAAACTGTCGGGCGAATTTTATTTACTTTGCTTGCTGAAAAAGGGATAGAAGAGCTTGATAATGCGCAATTAAAACAACTGATTTCCATGAAAACAATTTAAAAGATGTGACGGCTCCAGACTTTGTCTTTTGGTTTTTATATTGCATATAGACCTAATCCAGCTGTAGCTGATCCGTATGCCGAGAAAAGTTACAGTGATCGCATGTTTAAATTTGTCATGTTAGATTTTTATCAAAAATTTGAAACAGTGATCAAGCAGTTCGTGCGTAATCGAGTTTATAAGAAAACAGTGTCGAAAATGCTTGAGCATACTTTATTTGCGAATGGAGTTCAAAGCGGATATTCCTAAAGACATCATCAGGATTATTGCTGATAATCTTGATGAGAAAGATGCGCCAGCGCAGTGGATTGGTAAATTACGTTTGCGACTTAAATAATCTATTTTATATAAAACTGAATCGTTTTTTTAATTCCCGACTCCACCGTTTCTTGCGGCTTCCAGCCCAATTCGCGGCGGATTTTTTCCGCATTAATCGCATAACGGAAATCATGCCCAGGTCTGTCGGTGACGAATTTTAATAATGAAGTATAAGATTCTTTGCTTGGCAGCATGAGATCCAACTGTTCGCAGATATAACGCGCAAGCGCGATGTTTTCCCACTCATTATTGCCGCCGATATTGTAACATTCGCCAGTTTTGCCATGTTTGAGAATTTGCATAATGCTGCGGCAATGATCTTCCACATATAGCCAATCACGAATATTTTTGCCATTGCCATAAATTGGAATGGGTTGCCCATTCAGGCATGAGCGAATCACCGTAGGAATAAATTTTTCTTCATGTTGATAAGGACCATAATTATTTGAGCAATTGGAAAGGGTAACAGGCAAGCCATAAGTATGATAATACGCATTCACCAGATGATCGGAGACTGCTTTGCTCGCGGAATAAGGTGAGCGTGGATCATAAGGCGTAGTTTCGGTGAAACGAGGATCGTTATTTCCCAATGATCCATATACTTCATCAGTTGAAATATGATGAAAACGGCAATGTTCTGGTTCGCATTATTCTACTTCAAACCAGTGATGTCGTGCAGCTTCCAGTAAAGTAAATGTGCCGGTTACATTGGTTTCAACAAATGCTGCGGGTGAGGCAATAGAGCGATCAACATGACTTTCTGCGGCAAAGTGGACAATGGTATCAATATGATGATGTTGTAATACATGCCTCACTAGATGCGCATCATTGATATCACCGCGATATGAAATGATGACGTTGCGGGATGGGTAAATCTTTTAAATGATCAAGTGAGCCTGCGTAAGTGAGTTTATCAAGATTAACAATCATGATGTTTGGCTCGTGTGTCTGAACATAACGAATAAAATTTGCGCCTATAAATCCTGCTCCACCAGTGACTAAAATGGAATGCGGCTGGTAAGTGCTCATGTGTTTCTTTCCCTCTACAGGATATGTGGAACAACAGCGGCCAATGCATTTTGCCACGATGGTTGTTTGATCCCATAATCTTTTTATTTTACCGCAATCTAGAACAGAATAAGCCGGTCTTTTTGCAAGTGTGGGATATTCAGCAGTCGTAATTGCAGTGATTTCTTAAACAGCAAGTTTTTCTGTTTATCTTGCCGCATGAATAATCATGTCAGCGAATTGATACCAGGAAACAGGATTGCTGCTGCAATAATGATATGTACCCAAGTGGGTGTTTGTTGAACCAGAGTGAATAATCACCGGCAATATTTGCTGCATAAGTAGGGCAAGTCATTTGATCTGCGACAATATTTAATTGTTTCTTTCTTTCGCCAGACGTAAGATGGTTTTCGCAAAATTATTGCCATGATGACTGAAAACACCACTGACACGTAAAATAATATGTTGTTCGCAATGTTCCTGTATCGCTTGCTCACCTAACCATTTACTCTTTCCGTAAAGATTAATGGCGGATTTGCCGAATCATTCTCTTGATACGCAGATGATTGTGTCCCATAAAAAATATAATCGGTTGAAAGATGAATAAGCGGTATACGCTGTTGGTGACATGCAATCGCAAGATATTTTGCGCCTAGATGATTAATGCGACGCATTGCTCTTGTTCTTGTTTCCGCTTTATCAACTGCAGTATAAGCTGCAGTATTAATGATAATATCAGGCGAATGCCGTAGCTATCGCATGCTGTATGGAAGTAATATCAGTGATATCCAATTCTGCACGCGTGCAGGCTGATAATTGAAAATCTGCCGAAGCTGGATGTTCACGCAGGCAAGTGCCAAGTTGTCCATTAGCACCAGTAATTAAAATTTTACGCAAATAATTTTTCATCTGACAGTGCTTGTAAAGAAGGATAGATAGCATCTTTGTCCGATAAGATGGGCTGGTCCTGAAAGCGGCCAGGGAATATTTAATTTCGCATCATTCCACACAATGCCGTGTTCAGACGCGGGATATAATAGTCTGTGCATTTATAATAAAAATCTGCTTCTTCGGATAGCACGCAAAATCCATGTGCAAATCCTGGTGGAATATAAAATTGAATATGATTTTCATCGCTTAATGTGAATCCTGCCCATTGGCCAAAGGTAGGCGAGGAAACGCGTATATCAATGACTACATCCCAGACTTTACCGCGCGTGACATCAACTAATTTGCCCTGGATTGCGGGCAATTGATAATGTAATCCGCGAATGACATTTCGTGTTGATCGTGAAGAATTATCTTGTACGAATGCAGGAATACCCAATTCACTATAACGTTTTTGCTGAAACCCTTCATAAAAATAACCGCGGTTATCTTTAAATACTTTAGGTTCAATGATAATCAATCCTGCTAATGGTCCGGGTGATGTTGCATAAATAACCTTATTCAACGATTGAACAGTAAATATTCGCCATAACCGCTTTTAATTTGGGTGGCAGCGAGTTTTTCCAACTGTGTTTGATTGATCAATCCCATGCGCCAAGCGACTTCTTCTGGGCTGCCGATTTTTAATCCCTGGCGTTGTTCTAATACATAAATAAAATTGGCGGCATCCAGCAAGGATTTATGTGTGCCAGTATCCAGCCATGCAGTGCCACGGCCGAGTTTTTCCACGTGTAATTTATTTAGGCGCAGATATTCGCGATTAATGTCAGTAATTTCCAGTTCGCCGCGTGCTGAGGGTTTTAATTGTTTGGCAATTTCAATGACGTCATTATCGTAAAAATACAAACCTATCACTGCGTAATGCGAAGCTGAAATGGTTGGTTTTTCAATGATATCGATGGGTTTATCGTTTTTATCAAAAACAATAACGCCGTAACGTTCAGGATCCGCCACATAATAACCAAAAATTGTGGCGCCGGATGTTTGCTGCTGCATGAGCGAAATTTATCGGATAAGCCATCTCCGTATAGAATATTATCACCAAGAACCAGGCACACAGAATCATTGGCTATGAATTTTTCGCCGATCAGAAAAGCCTGGGCGATGCCTCCTGGGCTGGGCTGTGCTGCATAAGATATGGATTAATTCCCCATTGTGAACCATCGCCAAGCAGCGCCTCGAACATGGGTAGTTCATGCGGGGTGGTGATAATCAGGATTTCGTTGATGCCAGCTTGCATGAGTGTGCAAAGTGGGTAATAAATCATAGGTTTATCATAAACCGGCAATAATTGTTTACTGATTGCCGGGTGGCTGGATAAAGACGTGTGCCTAGGCCGCCCGCTAATATAATACCTTTCATTTTGTTCTTTTTCTTCACCATTGAAATAGAAGCGCGTATTATAATCGCTCTTTATAGCACTGCTGTGAAATATATAAGACCAAGCCACAAGTGACGATTTTGATTCCTAATTACAAAACCCTGGAATTGACTAAGCTTTGCCTGCGTTTGATGCGCAAGCATACAACGCCGGGCTCGCGAAAGTGATCGTGATGGATAATGATTCGCAGGATGATTCGCTGGATTATTTGCGTACTCTGCCGTGGATTGAATTGATTGAACGCAAAGCGATACCGGGCGAAACGCCGGTTCAATCGCATTCACGCGCACTGGACATGGCTCTGGAACAGGTTGATACTCCTTATGTATTATCTATTCACACAGATACGTTGATCAAAAATCCTAAATGGCTGGAATTTTTGATTTCGCAGATGGAAGATGATCCTACTATTGCAGGCGTGGGTTCCTGGAAGCTGGAATCCAAGCCCTTTTGGCGGCAGGTATTGAAAAACATGGAGCACTAAATGCAGTTGTTTTATTTCCGCTTTATCGGCAAAAAAGATCATGGGATTGATGGCGTAGGTAAAAATTATTATTATTTACGTAGTCATTGCGCCATGTATCGCATGGATTTAATCCGGCAATTCAATCTGTGTTTTGCAGATGGTGATATGGTTGCCGGCAAAGATATGCATAAGAAATTAGTGGATGCGGGTTATAAAATGATGTTTTTACCATCAGAGCTGCTGATTAAATATCTCGATCACATCAATCATGCGACGACTGTGTTGAATCCGGAATTAAGTACACGAGCAAAAGAGTGTGGACAAAGGCTTGCGGCGTATTAGAAAAAGCCTTGAGCGCATGAATGCCGATGTTATTTTGAAAGACGTCAGCCTGGATAGCCCATTGCCTTAGAATTGCTTAAAAATAGAGCAACTTATCTTCGCGGGTTAAGTGCGCCATAAGCTATTATTAGAGTTATAATAATATAAAGGGAAACAAGTTTTTCAGAGAGGAAATCATGAATAATAAAATACTTATTGTTGATGATGATCCAGATATTACACGTCTTTTAAAACTTGCATTACAACAAAACGGATATAGTGCGATTGTCGTGTTCGATGCTGTTACCGCTATCAAATCTATTAAATTAAATAAACCAGCTTTGGTTATATTGGATATCTCCATGCCTGGTCACACCGGTATAGAAGTGGTGGAATTTGTAGCTAACAATAAAAAATACGCAGGTATACCAATTATTATTCTTACTGGCAGTGATAATCCTGAATACAAAATCAAAGTAGAAAAGCTAGGAGTGCTTGCTTACATCAAGAAACCATTTGATGTGAGAGTGGTGTTAGGAGCTATTATGGAAAAAATAACTACCTAGTTATTGTTGCATTCGATGTGATTGATAAAGAATGGTAGTCTTGAATAGTTTTAGTGGCAGGCGTTATTAACGCTGATAATTCTTTAGCGAGTTGCTCTTGAGGATTTTGCTCAATATATTTCTCCAGATATTTCCTGATTTCAGCAAAAGAAGATAATTGCATTATTTTTTCTTTTAGTTTATCTGCTGAATTTTTTGGTGGTGCGAATAAATAAGGGGATGATGTTCCAGTTGCTTTTTCTGAAATCAGAAAATAAATTTTAATAAAAATAAAAGTGAATGAGTTGCGAAATTTATCAGTTATGTATTTCTCTGGCAGGTACAACATATATCTAAGTGTATCTAACATTATTTTGTTATTTGCAGTAGATTTAAGTAAAGCAAGGTGATCGTTTTGTGGTAAAGCTCTCAACAAAGCCAATATTCTGTCAGATAAACGCTCATTATCATCAATGAGATAATCTAAAGCAGTGCGTTCATTTTGCTTGCACAGTAATTGCGTCAGTCGTTCGCTGCGTCGATAGAGTTTTAATAGCAAGAAAATGAACAAATCGTCATTGCGATGCTTTGCGCTGTTATGCAGAATCGAAGAACTTAAACCTGGGGTAACCTTATCGAGAGCAGTTTTGCGATCTTTTCTCGGTAACAAGGTTAAAATAGTTTGCAAAATTTCCGTATCGTCGAAAGCTATTTTCGCTGCAGTTGTGTTTTTCTGATCAGTTAAAGTAATGGCTAACAACCGGTCTTTCTTCCTTAGTGTTTCCAATATGGTTTTTATTTTTTCGAGATTATCTGCGGCATAATGGACTATCGTTTTTCCTGCTGTGTCAGGCATATTAACTACTTGCAAACGGTGTTCCGGTAATAAGTGTTCGAGAATAAGTTTAACGCGAGCAATATCTTGAGCCATTGCAAGACGCAGGGAAGTCATGCCGTTTCGATTGTATGATTCCAGTATGGACGCAAGCTGTCGGGTGGGTAAATATGTCAACGCTACTGACAAGCATTTCTGATTTTTAGTGCAATAATCAAAGACAGTATATCCAAAGCGGTCATACTTGTGGAGAAAGCTCGCTATGTCTGATGTATCCTGCGACTCAAGCATTACCCGCATCGATTTGGATAAACCATTTTTTGCGATTATATGCAATAAACTGTCAGCATTGACATCAAGCATTTGTGCGATTTTTTTCTTATCTGGCGCTGATAATGCGGAGAAAATCGTTGCTAAGGTTTTATGATGATACAAAGCATGATTTAACGCTGTCTTTCCATTCTTGTTTGGTTTGATGAGTAAAGCTAAGCGCTTTTCTGACGGAATGCTTTCGAGCATGATTTTTAACAGTTTACAATTCGACTTTCTGGCGATAATACTTACTATGGTATTGTTTTCCTTGTCAGTTGCGCTAATCAGATCTGGCCATTTATATTCTGGATGGCAGCGTAATATTGTTTCTATTATTTTGGGGTCGCCTGTTCTCTTTGCCCAAAATATAATTCCTTCTGATAAATTAAATCGATCATAATTATTGTATATAGCACTGGCGAGAGCTTGTCTTTGTTCGTTATTAAAAAAGTCAGCTTTAATAGCTTTAGCCAGTCTTTTTAATATTTTATTAGGATGTCGCAATGTTATATGCGCCCACAAATTATTATAAAATTGTGGCGGAAAATTCAGGATAAGGAAAATCAGATCCTCAATTTTTTTGGGGTTAATGTGTTCAATGGCTTTTCTAGTTAATTGTTCAGGAAAGGTTTGAATAAATTGATGGTCTTTTCTAGTATCAAGAATCGCAGTGCTTGCATCGTTATTTGCTTTATATTTATTTTCCAGTTTGCGTAAATGCACGGCACTCATTTTTGGTGGTGAGCTTAGTAATGGATTATTGCTGTTATGTCCCAAAATATTTTTTAAATATGATGCTGTTGTTTCAACGCATTCACCTCGTGCAATTTCTATATCAATCAAGTTACCTAAGCTTTTGTTACTGCCATCGTTCAAATCACGTAATTCACGTTGTATTTCAACAGGCAGCGCATTGAAGTAAGCAAAAAAACGTTTATAAGCTTCTTTGGCGGCGTCGGTCGCTTCATCTTTTCCGCTTATGCTCGAGCCACCCATTATCAATCCGCGTATCAGTAATTCAATGGCTGCTTTGGGTGTGACGCCATTTTCATTGTATAGTTGAATGTCTGCGGCTAATGTTTGCAGTTGTGGATTATGCGAATAGATTTTTTCGCAAAGCGGCGCATATTTATTCCGCAACTGCTTTTCCAATTCATTATGTAACCGCAGCGTGAAATTCGATATATTTTCAAGATTAAACAGCCATGCGCCGGAGAATATATAAGCGCTAACCAACTTGATGTCAGGATGAGAGGTTAATTTATCCAGACTTAATTCCAAGTTGATCACAGGCATAACCTGGCTCACTCTTTCCTTCAAGCTGTTGCCAGTAGTTGGTGTCGTCAACTCGCTAGTGACACAAAATTGGATTTGCGGCATGACAATGCCAAGCATTGCCTGCATGGTTTTTGGCCGAAAAACTTGTTGCGCGATTTTCCAGTAAAGCTGATTGGTTGGTGTTTCTGGTAAGTCACTCAAAGGAATGCTATGCGTTTTTCTGGCTTGTTTACGCCAGTCGCAGCGTTCTTTAAATTTTTGTGCGAACGATTTTGGATCATCCAGCATCGCACGTAAGACGGCGATTTCCTGCTCCAATTCCAATTGCAGTATATGGGTTTTCAGGCTGGCATAATCATAAGGCGTGCCTGAATCGTCATGGAACTCATCATATTTGTCTAAAAGTTTGCGTATGGATTTACAAATGAATTTTGGTAGCGTTTTGCGCATTTTTTAATAGTATTTTTGTATTTTGAGTAATAACGCAAATACTATCAAGATGTATTACTAAAGCAAGCTTACGATTCGTTATATTTAAAGCCGATACGCTCAAAATGTCCTTCTAACTCATCAACATTATTGAAACGAATGCGCACAAAACCGCCGCCTTTATCTTCGCAATCAATTTGTACACGATTGCCAATATGTTCAGACAAGCTTACTTCCAGGCGCTTAATGTTGGCATCGCTATAAGGGCCTTCATTTGCTGCAGGAGGTTGCTGTATTTTTTTCGCTTCTGTTTCCAGTTTACGAACATTCCAGCCTTTTTTAACACAATGTTCTGCTAATTCCACTTGATGATGCGCGGCCAGGCCAGCCAGAATTTTTCCATGTCCTTCGGATAGTTCACCAGCAACAAGTAATTTTTGTACTCGCGGATCTAATTTTAACAATCTTAGGGTATTGGTAATGGCGGCGCGTGATTTACCTACCGATGCTGCAACTTCTTCGTGCAGATAGTGGAATTCATCGATCAGACGTTGGTAAGCCTGGGCTTCTTCTATGGGGTTTAAATCAGCACGGCTGATATTTTCCACAATGGAAGCTTGTAATGCCTGTTCATCGGTATATGTGCAGGATAGGCAGCTTACCTCATCCATGCCAGCCATCTGTGCCGCGCGCCAGCGTCTTTCACCAGCGACAATTTCATATTTGCCATTGGCAAGCGGGCGTACCACGATAGGTTGCAGCAGGCCGTCAGTGCTTTTAATCGAATCAGCCAGTTCTTTCAGCTTTTCCGGGTCAAAATGCTGCCGTGGCTGGTATTTGCCACGTACCAGCAAATCGATGGCGATTTGCTGTAGTGTCGGTTTACGTTTGGCATATATATTCATGGCGATTATTGTACTTTAAATGCCCAAGCTGGTATATCACAAATTCAGTTATTTTCGCCTTTAGGCAGGTTTTGGCGTTGGTGAGGGTGGTGTCACATTTTTTGGTACTGGGACCGCTGGCGGTGTAACAGACGGTTGTCCCGCTGGATTGACCACATTACCAGGAATAGGGGCGTTTTGTTGGACTTGAGGTTGGCTTTGCGGTTGATTTTCTTGGGGCGGCTGACTAAAAAAGTTTATCTGTGAACGAACGGTATCACGTACATTGTTTACGGAATTGCTGATATTCGTTATCGTTTCAGCGATAGTTTTATCAGCCATTTTGAGTGGTAGTGCTAGCGCGTCACTGATTTTGTTTTTGCCTGCTTCTTTGAAAATGCCGGTGAGCGAAGTTGGCAGGTGCTCTGATTTTGTTAGTCCCGTAGAAAATGCGCTTTGCAAATGATCCGCGACCAGCATCAAGTTAATACAGCACATAACAATAAGCAGGGAGAATGCAGATTTTGAAAGTGAACTCGACAACAGAGCGGTGGTCGCGAAATATATCATGGTCAGGAATAATAAACTTTGCATAAAACCAGCCAGCGCACGTATGAATTGTTCTGCTGCAGCTTTACCAACATTATCTCTTAAGGAACTGCCTTCATTTTCGATATTTAGCGTTTGATCAATGACAAAAGCGAGAAATGTCAAATCATGGTCATTGATGTGGGTAAGAATTTCATGCACTCTGCGCAATCGTTGTGGATTGGTGCCAAACAGAAATCTTCTTTCGACTTCGTTAAGATAATTCATGATTTCACGCAAAACCGGCAGTTTGTAACTGGATAAGTTTGCGTTATGTTGAATAATCTCTCTCAATGTATCTTTTAACTGTGCTGTTGAAATGATGATGGGATTATTTGTGTTTGTGCGATTGGCTGCCATACCTTTAAAACTCCACTGCTTATTATTTTGTGTGTGGATGATAGATCATCCCGCGTGTGATTTCAAAAAAATATATTGCCATTATTGGTTTTCTGCTGAAAAACATCATTTGGATGTGATGGCATGTTTGATTCGTCATGGTGCTGATCCAGATGAGCCCAATTTGTTTCGTAAGACGGCGTATGAATTAGCTGGGTGTGATGAAAGTCAGTTTGCCGAGACGGCAACTCGGCGCCGATTTGGTTATTGATTAACCAACTCTGCTCGTGTCGATTTATATTAATGTTATTGATAATGATTCTCATTTGCAATAACATACCGTTTCAAATGACAGGAAATGGTTGCGGCACGAGCGGGGTGGCAATAAATGGCAATTACAACAGCCTTATATAAAGCGGTACGTAAATATCACACATTCGTCGGTATTTTCGTCGCCATACATTTGCTCATACTTGCTTGCACTGGCTTATTGCTTTTATTCAAAGATGAAATTCAACATCATCACAAAATGGAATTGATTGTTAATCAAAGTCAATTTGCTGAGAAATATGATGAAGTATATAGGTATCTTCTTGCTGCATATCCAAATGATAAATTATTAGATATTTACCCCGATGATAATAATCCACAAATTATTCAGGCGCGATTAGGAAAGAATGGCTCTAACAAAGTTCGCGGTGCCAGAACAGTTAATTTTGATTATCAATCAGGAAAAGAAATTAAAGCGGATGAATTGCCAGCTTCTGCATTCTACGATTGGATAATGACGCTGCATGAAAAATTATTCATGGGACAGCGTGGCCAGATTTATATTGGTTTTGTTGGCATCGCTTTCGTATTAATGAATATCTCCGGGTTGATTATGTTCATTAAGCGTAGACGTATAAAAAAATATCGGAGCAATAATATTTCCACAAGAGCGAAATATATTAATGTACACGAATCGCTCGGTGTTATCTGTTTATGCTGGGGGTTAATCGTTGGTGTGACTGGAACATTACTGGCCTTGAATCCAGTGTTCACGAAAAATTTTCAGGAACATACGCTTAAATCTTATGCATCGAAATATCAAGCGGCATCAGCAACAGATAAATCTGACATTTCTTTAAATAGAGTAATTAACACAGCATTCGCTACAAAACATAATGGCGTCATTTGGTATATAGTCTTCCCTGGCATGGAACGTGGAATTCCCGGGCATTATCTGGTGTTAATGCATGGTAATGGTTTAATTAGCCAATATATTAATGAATATCTTTTGATTGACGCAAAAAATGCTGAACTAAAAGCAATTATCCCATTACCGGTGCTGATGCAGCTTGCTCTGATAGCTACACCGTTTCACTTTGTTAATTATGGTGGAATAGTGATGAAAATCATCTGGAGTATATTTGCGATTTGCACTTTAGGTTTTGCCTTCATGGGCATTATTATTTCCTGGCAAAGACGGACGTTGGCATATGACGCAGCAACTCAAAGTATTGGCTGATTTACATTCTGCTACTTGTTTTTTTAACGCATTATTACGCGAATGGCGCGATTATGTCGTTTATCAGGCGGGTTCGAAAACATATGTTTTAATCTATCTGACTGGCGACGATATTTTGGAAATACCTATCGCCAATTTTTCGTTATTGGGAAGACATCATTATACGGGAAAATTTTTACATAATAAAAAAGAAGTTAATTTTGCCACAGCACTTGAGCTTGTTTGTGCAAAGCTGGCTGAAACAGTTGCTGTTAGTAACGAGCGATGGCAGACATTCAAGGAAGATGTTTTGGCAAGTCGCGAAAATATTTATCAAGCTTTAAATTTGGCTGTAAAAACTGATGCTAGTGATTTTAAAGCTGCTGAACAAGGTTTGCTGATAGGTCACAATTTTCATCCCACTCCGAAAAGTCGGGATAAGTTTAGCATTGCAGAGTTACATAATTACGCACCGGAATGTAACGGTGAATTTCAACTGCAATGGTTATTGGTAGATCCTGCGATTGCGCGGCATATGTGTGCAGATAGTTTTGATGCAGACTGGTTACATGAATTGTTTAAACTGGAGTATCCGCAATATGGTAATAAAATGTTGCCTGTGCCTATGCATCCGTGGCAATGGCAATTTTTGCAGCAAAATTCAGTAATAACCGAATACCTTAAAAATAAGCAGATTATTGCTGTAGAGTCGAGCAGGGTTAATTGGGCGGCTACGTCATCTTTGCGTACAGTTTATCGGGACAAGAGTCCTTATATGCTGAAATTTTCTATGAATCTCAAGCTCACTAATTCGGTACGTGTACTGCTCAGTAGCGAAGTGGCGAGAGGATTATTGTTGCATGATGTTTTGGCATCCAAGAAAGGTAAGCAATTTTTGCGAGAATTCCCTGATTTTCGCGTGATGACAGAGCCAGCAAGCATCTGTCTCGTTGATGAAAGCCATGCACCGATAGAGTCAACAATGCTGGTATGTCGCGATAATCCATTTAATGGCGATGATGCAGCAAGTAAATTTATGTTGGCTACCCTGACGCAAGATGAACCGTTTGGTGGTACGAATATATTGCTGGCACTTATTCAGCGTGCAAACACTGATTTATCTTTCTATCAGCGCTTGAAACTGTGGTTCACAGATTATTTGCATATTGTCGTTAAGCCATTGTTATTGGCTTATATGAAGTATGGAATTATTATGGAAGGTCATCAGCAAAATATAGTCATTGCCTTGGAAAATGGTTTCCCTGTGCGGGCATATTTCCGTGATTGTCAGGATCATGCTTATAGCGAGCTTGGTTATTCTATATTTTCTGCAGATGTAGCGGCTGTCAGCGCAAATAGAAATTGTATAGCCAAAAAAGATATTGGCTGTTATTACTTTATCTATCAGGTTATTCTCAATTCAACTTTCAATGTCATTACCACATTAGCGAAAACAAAAGATATTTCCGAATTGGAATTGATCGAAGATTTAAGAGTTTTTCTGCATCAGTTGAATAGTGAAGAATTACATGATCCATATTGCCTGAATCAGTTACTGGAAAATGAAGCATTACTGCATAAATGTAATTTTCAATTTGCGTTGCGGCGCTGTAATGATAATCAATTAACGTTTAACCCATTAGATTTGTATGCACCTGTGCCTAATTTATTGCGTGCAAGACGACCTAAGCAGGCTATCGGTTATTATCCGGAAGTATTGTATCAGCGCTGTTTCACAACAATAAATAAGACAGTGACTTTGCGTGCGCTGAATTTGGTAGCTGATTTGGAACGGTTTATTCTCTGGCAGAGAAAACCGCGAATTGCCAGGTATTGGCAACTGGATAAATCTCATGAAGAAGTAGAAACCTATCTTAGGCAATTATTAGCGCAACCAGGTCAGCGGCCGGTGATAATTGAAATCAATCATGAGCCAGCAGGCTATGTGGAGCTGTATTGGGTGGCAAAAGATATTATTGCTGACTATTACGACTATCATGAACATGATCGCGGTTTTCATTTGCTCATTGGTGAAGATCATTTGTTAGGTGTTGCTAATACCAGGGCGGTATTCATGGCAATCATGGATTATTTATATTTGGAATGCGCCCATACTAACAGAATTATTGTTGAGCCTGACGCGCGCAATATAAATTTTATCAAATATACCAATATTATTCCTGGTTGGCAGTTTATTAAAGAAGTTAATTTGCCGGATAAGCGTGCTGCCTTATTCATATGCGAGCGTGACATTTTATGCTGGAAGGTGCGTGATGATTTTTGATTTGATCGGAATAGGCATTGGCCCATTCAACTTAAGTCTGGCGGCATTATTGGAAAAAGCGCAGAGTACTAATACGCTGTTTCTGGATAAAAAACCGCAATTTGACTGGCATCCAGAACTCATGTTTTCTGATTCGATTATGCAAACCAGTTATTTAACCGATCTGGTCACGCCTGTCGATCCAACCAATCCATATTCGTTTCTTAATTATTTATGTAATAGAAATCTGTTTTATTCTTTTCTCAATACTGAGAGGGCGTTTATATCCCGCATGGAATTCGAGCAATATTGCCAGTGGGTATCGCAACAATTGGCATATAAACTCAAATTTAATATGGATGTGCGGCAAGTTACTTTTTCTGATGGGCTTATTTACGGTATACACTGACGCGCAAAAGTTCTTTTGTAAGAATATTTGCGTGGCAACTGGTTTATCCCCACGAATTCCGGAATTTGCGCGGCCGTTTATTGGTAATGATTTGTTTTATGCTAAATCACCACAGTTAGCGCAGATGAACTTAACGAATAAATCTGTCGTAGTGGTTGGGGGAGGGCAAACAGGTATCGAAATATTCAGTAATATATTACATGGTAAGTGGGGGCATGCTAAAAGTATTCAGATGATAACGGCGCGTAATAATCTGGAAGCATATGATGGGTCGCCGTTTACTAGCGAATATTTTACGCCTGCATATCTGGATATGTTTTGGAATTTTGATCTGAACAAAAAAGCCAATATCGTCGCGCAACAATTGCTTTTAAGTGACGGTAATACGCCTGGTTATCTTTTGAAGTTGTATAATGATCTTTATCAAAAAAAATATGTCGAACATGATCCGCGCGAAATGGTCGTCCTCGCTCGTCGTAAGCTGACTAATGTTAAAAAGTTCGGCTCTGGATATCATCTTACTATGAGAAATGAAATTCATGATTGCGAAGAAATTATTGATGCTGATGTTGTTATCCTATGCACAGGCTTGAAAAGCGATATACCACAATTGTTAGAACCGATTTTCCCTCGTATCGAGTTTGATGCTGTTGGACGATTTGTATTTAATAAATCGTATGCGATTAACTGGGATGGTCCGAAAGATAATCGAATTTATGCGCTTAATTTTAGCCGTCATCATCATGGCATTATCGATCCGCAAACCAATATGATGGCGTGGCGCTCGGCTGTGGTTGTGAATGATTTAACCAGACAAAAAATATATCAAACAGATGCCGTAGTAAGAAATTTTGTGGAATTTGATAGATATACTAATGCACAGTTTGCTAATATTGTTGCCGATGTATATTAAGTGAGGAAATAATATGCCTATCATTAATGTTAAGGTGAGTGGGAAAAAATCTGCAGCGGTGACCAAAGATATCACGCAGCTGCTATTAGATTTAACAATCAGAATACTCAAGAAAAAAACCGGAATAACAACAATCGTGCTGGATTATGTTGATCACGATGACTGGCTGGTTGGCGGCAAGTCCTTAAGCGAGCTGAATAAAAACAGCTTCTATTTAGAAATAAAACTAACAGATGAAACCAATACAAAAGATGAAAAAGCGCTATATATCAAGGAAGTCTTTGCTGGCTTTGCACGGGTGTTGGGTAATCTAAACGATGAATGTTATATACATATAAACGATGTTAGAGCTGCTGCATATGGTTATGGTGGTCTTACTCAGGAATATCGATACCAACAAAAGTGATGAATATCAGGAAACGGGGCGGGATTAATCAGATTAAATAATTGATTTAGATGAATAAATAGACAGTTAGTTTGGTGTGAATTTATTGCATAAAATTGACCACAAATTGATCTAAAAATACGTTATAATGGCTGACTTTAAAATAATCACGAGGGGTGTTTATGCAAGTCAGGTGCTGGGTTAAAGCATTTATTCCAGACGCTGTCTATTCAGCTTCGGGCCAGGAGATCACCTGGCGACCAAATGTAAAAGCACATGGCAGCATGTTGCCTCTGCAACCGTATTTGCCTTCTGTTACCGCCTCATATGCGACAGATCAGCGAACATTTTCTGATGATGCAAAAGCTTCAGCGCGAATTACGACCTCTATTCAAATACCGGCAAATGATGATCATGATGTGGTTGTCACACGCTACTCTGACCCAACCATTCAGTTTAGAAAATCATGGATAGGTTTGTTTACATTCCAGGATGGTAGTGTTGAATCGTTGACATCGCGTCCAAATGGAAAGCAAACCATGGTGCAGTCAGAAAACAAATTAAATATATTTTTTTCGACAAATGGTTCGAATCCATTTTTTTCCGTTGGCGGTTTTAGCTATGCGCCTCCAATCAGCATGAATTTTAATTTATGTTTTGAACAGAAAGAAGAAGATGGTCAGTTGCAAGTATCTTTGCAGGGAATCGTCAGTCAATTTCCAGCATTTGAAGCATATTTACAAATTGATAACCAGGCACCTGTCACTCTATTGCGTCACGAACCACAAAAAGGGCATACACCATTTAATTTGATGTATGGCGCCACCGAAAGTGTAAGTGGATCTGTTACGTTATCAGCTTATAATAGTGTAGGCTTGTTTGCGGCAAAAAATGTGAAAGAAGAGCAGGCACCAGCTGTTAAGAATGAAAAAAATAAAATTTTTATAGTGTAGACTGATATCGTAATTTGATGGCAATATCTTCATAATAATAAAAATAAGGTAGTAAAATGTTTGCTAATCAAAAAATTATAACAAAAATTGATCCTGTCGAACCTAAATCTCAGTCTAATTTTTTTGCAGCTATTTGCGCAGCGGCAGAAAATAATAATACAGTAGAATTATTGAAACTTCTCGAATCGGGCATTTATATTAATTTGCGTGATGGTTTGAACACACCTATCAGTTTCCTGGCAGAAAAAGGCAATGAAAATGCCGTGAATATGCTTTTGCATTATGGTGCTGAAATGAGCGAAGCTGTGCGTGGTTTTGCCAGAGGCGGTTATCATACGCACGTAACGAAATATGTTTATCGCGAAAGTGGATACGCTGCCCATGCTTTAGAAGGGTACGCAAGTGTATGTAACGAAGAAAAGGTGACATATTGGAGTAATTTATACGCTGATGGTAGATGTCGCTCAGCGCTGGCTTTTGGCTATGCTGCAGGAAAGAAAGTTGCACAGCTTGAACAATATTTATTAACCCGTATTAATTTCGTTTATGATGCTATCATGGGCAGTGCTTATGCTGGTGACGAAGAAACGCTGGATAAACTGATGTCTAAGGCATTGGAAAATCACACGGCCAAGCGCTCCGCGCTGATTTTCTCGGCGTTTGGCGGTCATGATAAGTTGGTGAATAAATACCTGGTCGATCAGCAAGATGCTACGTCTGCTGCTATGGGTTATATCCGTCGTGGTGATGTAACCAGGCTGGAAGAAATGCTACATCGCGGTGCAGATGCAGCAACCGTCGTATTTTACACGCAGAAACATTTACAATTCCCCAGCCATAAATATGCAATTCCTTGCGCATTACGTTTATTAGCCACAGTTTCTGATGCCAAAATACGTAGTGAATTAGGTGCGGCTATGCAAGTGTATGTTGGCAATCAAATTGATTTTGATCTGACTGGCACAGCAACAACGATACGTGAACGCATGCAGCAAGAACAAGTTGATTTTGCTCAGGCATGGAGTGAGTTAAAGACCGCTTCACGACGACAATATCGTTATTAAAAACAGCCAATGTTTATATAACAATAAAATAATAATAATAAAACTTGCGTAATATTTTTGCGCATTATAGAAGGTATACAATATGAGTTCTTCGCAGTTTTTTACGCCCACCAAAAAGAATATCTTTTTTGCAATGTACGCAAGAGATGTGGCTGCAGTAAAGCTAATGTTAGCGCAAGATAAGCAATTAGCTAATGCAGTTGATGCAGCTGGTAGGACTGTGCTGCACGATGCGGCATTTGCAGGTGATGCGGAGATTGCCAGTCTATTGATAGCTGCTGGAGCAAATGTTAATGCGCTCAATAGAGAGGGCGGGACAGTATTGCATGAAGCACTTACCCATAGTACTCGTAGTCACGCTGCTGTTGTTTGTGTATTGCTGGCAGCGGGTGTCAATCATAATGTTCACATTGGAGATGGTAACGCGCCGTTGCACTGGGCTGCGCATTATGGCTATGCTGAGGTTGTTAAAGCATTATTGGCTGCAGGTGCTGATAGCGCGGCTGTCGATAATACTGGTGATACAGCTTTACACAAGACAGCTTTTCATGGACGCGTTGAAGTTGTTAGAGAGTTGTTATCTGCCGGCGTGAATATCAATACTGTAAATAAATTTCATAGTACTGTTCTGCATAAATTGGCTTATCAGCAAGACAACCAGGCATTCGCCAAATTTTTGTTAAACGCGGGTGTTAATGTCGATGCCGTTAATTGGTCTGGTCACACTGCTTTGCATGTTGCTGCTTCGCACGGTAGAGCGAATGTTGTTGCAGCTCTGCTAGCTGTAGATGCTGATACCAATGTTTTCGATAACGAGGGAAATACGCCTTTACATTTAGCGGCAACGGGCGGCAAACCTAGTGCTAAAGTATTTGCCAGCTTGCTCGAAGCGCATGCGGATATCACGCAAGAAAATAATGAGGGTAAAACAGTGTTGGATCTGGTCACAGACAATAATATTCGTGATGTTATTCAGAGATGCTCGCGCATGTCAAAGCTTACTAAAAAAATTTAGCAAACATACTAAGAGCAGAAACAAGCATACAGGCAAATGCAAGCCAAATGAAAAAGTTACTTAATGCGCTATTTTTACGACTACCCATTATCTTTTCATTTCGTCCTATCAGAGCAATCAGTGCGATCAACGGCACGGCTAGCACGCCGTTGACGACAGCAGAATAAACCAGGGCGTCCATGGGATTAATGCCGATATAATTAAGCGCAAGACCCAGACAAAAACTTACTAATATAATAATATAAAAAAGTTTCGCTGATCTAAATTTTAGATTTAAACCATGCTTGGAATTGGTAAGTTCGCATAATGCATGTGATGCTGAACCAGCTAATACCGGAATAGATAATAATCCCAATCCAATGATGCCGCATGCAAAAATAACTTCAGCAAAAAAGCCTGCGTTTGGAAAACCGTGGACGAGAGGCGCGAGCATTTTTGCTGCTTGCTCAGCACTCTGAACATTTTTCACATTATGCTCATGAAAATTCGCTGCCGCTACCACGATAATAGACCATGTGGTGAATTGAGAAGCTAACATCCCAGTCAGTGTGTCGAAACGAATTCTGGCAAAATCACGCAATCTAATTCTTACATTTTTATTTTTGCTAATTAATTTGCGATGGTGATCTTCTTCTACTTCTTGTGAAGCCTGCCAGAAAAACATATATGGTGAGATGGTAGTGCCGAACATTCCTGTCAGCAGGAACATATAACGATAATCGAATTGGAATTGCGGGATAAAAGTTGATTTTAAAATAGTTAGGTAAGAAGGGTTACTTAAAATGATTGTAATAGGATATGCCAATATAGAAAGCGTTAACCATTTCAATAATTTTGCATATTTATTGTATCCCATAAATACGATAGAAGTGTAAATCAGAACCAGATAAAAAAACATTAGCACAGTAAAATTAACAGGAACGATAAGACGTGTAGCCGCAACAACAGAACCAATATCTGCACCGATATTTATGATATTAGCAAACAATAATAAATAAACCGCAAACGATGCAATTGTATAGCCGTACTGGTTCTTGATAACGTGAATAAGTCCATAACCCTTATTGGCGCCAATGCGACCACAACATTCTTGAATGAAATACATGAATGGCAGCATGAATAAGGCGGTCCACAATTGCCCATAACCAAATTCAGCTCCTGTTTGTGAACAAGTCGCGATTCCAGATGGATCATCATCGGCAACACCAGTGATTAAGCCGGGGCCTAACATTTTTAAACGTTTTTTTATCCTGCTTGTGATCGATGTCATTATCCGTATTCATCGCTTCTGTTAATATATGTACATTATATCAGTAAGATAAGAGTTAATTATACATTATGCTGGCTTTCATCAGCGTATTCAGATACTCAAATGTGATGCTATAATAGATAATCATTTTGGGATTCCTATAAATCTGCTCTAAATAAACGGGGGAGTTCAAAAAAATGGACGCAATTTCTTACTTAAAACAAGAGCATGCCAAGTTTCGTCGTACTCTCAAGGAAATATCAAAAGCAAAATCTATCACCCTAAAAAAACGTAAATTTAAAACATTTTGCAAAGATTTACTCGCGCATGAAAAAGCGGAACAAAATGTTTTTTATCCGGCAATCAAAAAAACAAAAGATATTCGAGATGTAATTAAACATTTAATCGGGGAAGAAAAAAGTGCTGCACAGGCAATTAAGAAATTTAATAAGGTCGGGTTTGATTTTATGTGGAAACTGAGATTTGCAAAATTCAAGCATGACGTTGATCATCATGCCAGAGGCGAAGAGCAGGAATTGTTTCCCAAGGTACGAAAAGCTATAGACAAATCCGTACTAAATACATTAGGAAATAAAATTAAAGCATATAAAGCAAAAATTAAATAATGCTGGCAATGTCTACGAGTTAGCAGATGCCTTAAATAAACTGGCGGACGAATTGGAAATTCAAGGTGATAATCCTTATCGCCGAAAATTATGCAAGCGGCTCGAGAGCGCAATTGCTTTCTGGAAATTAACTCGCAACCTTGGAGGAAAAAGTAAATATATTATATTTCTTTCACGGCAATCCAAACTAAATGTGTTTCTTGATCGCTTTCTCGTAATATTAATTTAAAACCATTCTCTTTAAGAAATTTTTCATACTTATCTGGATTTAGACTATAAAAATCTAATTCTTGATTTAGCATGGCTGAACTGGAATCCTGGTATTCGCTGTCCCCGGTTGTAAATTCCAATACGCCACCTTTTTTTAACCAAGAAGCAAACCGCGAAATCATTTTACCGTGATCTTGTTTCGGTAAATGAAATAGGCACCACCATTCGATAATGGCATCAAATTTCTGCTCTATTTCAACTGACCGAACATCGCCATAAATGGTTTTCATGGCAGGGCATTTTTGCTCGGCAATTTTAAGCAATTCTTTTGATGAATCGACGCCGGTGACCTGAAAACCCTTATTAATGAGATAAGATGCAATCGGAAAACCTGAGCCACATCCAACATCAAGAATGCTAGAAGCTGGGTGTATGTTGGCAATCATTAGATCAATATATTTTTGTTCGGTATAGAATGAATCGCGCATTTCAGCAAAACCTGATGCGATTAAGTCATATTTTTTACCTTGATCGGTCATGTTGATATGCTCATTGTTAGCCCTTATATAACATTCTGTACCCGCGATGATTTTGCTCAAAAATAACGCATAAATCACGAGAGTACTATTATATTAAAGCATAATAGATGCCAGCTATCATCTGTGTTCATATTGATTTTCAAATGTGAAGGATATAGAAATGATAAAAGCGATGATGATAATAATTTCCATTTTAGGTGGTATGTATCTCTTCGATCGTTTTTTCTTGTGGCTGGAAGAACATGGCTGGATCTATTGGCGAAAGAAAAAACCTGATTTCCGTGGTGGTATTGGTAATGCCTTGCAGGAATTAAGTAGCATGCTTGCGCCGGGTTCGCGCTATACTATAGAAGCTAAGCAAACACGAATTAAAAAATCTGATCAGTCTGATGATGATAAATGAAAGGTACAATTTATGATTCGGCATACCGTACTTTTTGAACTACGTTCTTCTGCGACGGAATTAAATGTAAAAAACGCATTTGATTTACTGTCACAACTTCAAGAAACTTTACCTGGTTTTATTCGGCTCGCTTATGGTGAGTGTAAATTTCATGGCGGCCCTCCAACTGGTAAAAAGATTTATGGCTTTTCCATTGATTTTGCCAATGAAGAAGCTTACGAATTATTTTTGCAAAGCCCATTAGCTAATCCAGCGAAAGAAAGTCTTTTGCAAATTATTGAAGGTGGCATGGATGGCATCTATGGTTTTGACATGGGTAAGTCGCTTAATTTCGCGCCTACTTCTGATTTTGGCCCAGCAGATCGTTTACGCAACTTTAGACCACGTTTAGTTCCGCGTGGCTTTTAAGCATGAGATGAAAGAATATGATCAGACATAATATTTTATTTAAAGTAATGCCAAGCGTATCTCCTGAAGAAATTCAGGATGCACTTGCATATTTTCAATCATACGAAAAGAAATTATCAAAAGTACTTTCAATATTTGTTGGCGAATGCCAATTTCACGATGATAAAAGCGTGCAATATTTTATGCGCAATATTGTCAATGCATCTCACTGTATTTCCATTGATTTTATGGACCGTCAAGCATTAACGGAATTTTTTGATGATCCATTAATGCTTGAGGCTAAGAAAAAAATAGTACGCATAACAGAAGGCGGTTATGGCGCTATTGTAGCGTTTGATTTAGAGAATGCGGGCATTTAACGCCTGCGCGCTAGAATTCGCTGGTTGCACTGCGGGAGCTGGCTGCCAAAACGCGTTAGGATTGGCTTGGGCATTGTTTGCGGCAATCTTGGCTAATACTTTGGGTTTTTCATTTAATGTTGATGCATGAGTAGGGTCAAGTTTAAGTGCTTCATTGTAGCAATCAAGCGCTTCTTTAAATCGAGACAAGCAAAACGCTGTCATACCTATGTTATGCCAGACTTGAGCATTAGGTTTAATGCTGATTGATGTACCGAAGTAATTTAATGCTTCATCAAATTTATTTTGAGCATATGCCGTTATTCCAAGTGAATTATATTTCAACATTAATTGATGTAAATCTGGTGGGCTCGCCTCTGAAATATAAGCAAATTTATTGTAAAGCTTATTTGGAGAGCGTAATGAATTAATGTGGCGTAAACAATCTGGCTGAAATATTTCTCTATAATATTGCAACAAGCGTGGTGCCTGTTCATTTAAAATTTTCAACCCATTTTCTGTGCCATACGCTGCTAATATCTGCGGGATTTTTACAATAAGCTCACTATGACATTGATCATTACGAAGATAGTTTTCTAAAAAAGCGGAGCTAAGAGCCCAGTGTAATGTGTGTTTTCTAGAAATTAATTCATCACATATTGCGGTAAATCTTTCTTTATTTACTTTGTCGTATGCGCAATATGGACGACAATTATTTTTATAAACTTCTTCTGCTACAAAATGAGTAAGCTCGTGGGCCAGCGTTCCTTGTGTTTCATTGTCTTGTCGCTTGCCACCGACATAAAGTCTGTTTCTATTCGGCAAATTAGCTCGATTGTAGTAAACGCCCCATGCATTATTTACATCACCTAAAGTGATGTTTTCGACTACTTCACTAGTAAAATCTATCGTTATGCGTAGTTTTTCTTTTTTTCCGTTAACCATGGCGCCGATTTCGTGGCGGCCTTGCGTAGCGAGCGCGACTATTTCAAATACGGGTACGATTTCTGGTATACGCAGCAATTGTTCGTATACATTGCTAATATACTGTATTTTATCTACGCCGTTATCGCCTATGCTTGCTACGGTCAAGACATCTTTAGTTGGCAGGGGCACCACGACTTGCCTGATTTTAGCTGCATAATTATCGCGTGCGCGTATGATTGCGTCTTTCACTTTATAGTCTTCGATAACAATCAATGCAGTTGCATCAGCGTTTTTATGTAATAGTAATCCGCAAAGTTCTACAGCTTGTTGATAGGTTTTATTTTCACCATCCAATGCGAGTTCGGTGCTCATTATTTCAAGCGCAATATGCAGCGGCGTTTTACCATCTGAGCCTTGTTGATTGACATCTGTTCTGGCGTCTGCAAGCAGTCGTTCGGCGGCGTTAAAATTTCCTTTGAGTGCCGCATAGTGCAGTGGTGTCCAGCCTCTTTTATTAACACGTAGATATTTTGATTCTCTAAAAATATCTGTTGGTGAGGCGCCCATTAATTTGATGGGAATGATACTGATAAGTGTTATTATTGGTAAGATGACACCCGCTGTGGCATCTCCTGCGCGTTCTTCATGTGCAGATCTTTCATTGGGATTGCCACCTGCATTTAAAAGATGATCAATTGTATCTACATCGTTACTCCAGGCTGCTTCATGAAGTTTACTCACGTGCTATCTCCCCATTTTATTATAGTTGTGGGGTGCATTTTATCGTAACGATGTAGAAATCAATATTGGCTATTAGGACATGGTTAGCGTTTTCGTTTTACTTTAGTTGGGTGATTTTCATCAGGCTGCTCAGGTTCTTTCTCAAGATTAATATTACCATTTCGATCACGTTTTGGTGCAGGAACCCAACATAGAAAAAAGCCATCGCCATTTCCTTTCGTAGGTGGCTTGGGTTCTGATTCACGTTTGTATCTGTCGATATTTTCTGGGTCTTCCTTCAGGCGGTGATTAAAACGCTGCTTAAAAGTGGCTAGTAGTTGATCATAGGCTTTATCGCATTTAAATACGAAATATTGTGCATCACTAATGTGTAGTGGATCATTCGGGATTCTTACATATTGCGTTCTGGCATCGGGATCCATTTTTTTAATTAAATCTAAAAATAACTTAGTATCAGATTCTGATAAGCCTCGAATGGCAATGTGCATGCCATTATCTTCTAAATATCCAAACCGACACTTTGTAGGCTTTGTTTCAACACCAGCTTCAATCAATAATGTTTCTTCTAATACATCGGTCTTCGTAGTGATTTTATGCGGCGCGAGCAATTCATTTACACTCTCAAGCAACGCTTTGTAATCTTTTACTTCTCTATTCGGAAGCATTTTGTCTCTCCTATAATTAGTGTCCAATCATGCTGTAATTAGCAAAACCTGGATTCTAGTGAGTGTCAGAGATTTAGCAATCTTATTCTTAGCGTTTCAAGGTATTTTGCGATTCCATAGTTGGCATTTCGTTGTTTTCATTTTTATTTGTATATATTTCATTTAGTTTAGTTAGAAACGTTTGATGTAGTAACGGATCATTAATATAACGGAGAAAGTCTTCTGCTTCAGTTTTATTTTCGAATTGACTACCTTCAAAAACTCCCTTAACACCAGCGTCGGCTATTTTAATTAATACACCATCCATGGCAGGGTGCGCATGTCTCTGACCATCACTTGTGCGAAATGAGTGTCGATGTCTATTTTCATTTAATAGCTCCTCAATTAGTTCTATTTTTCCACGCCATCCCCATTTACATTCGATAATTCCAATTGCATATGCTGCAACATCGTCTGGAATGCCAAGAGGTTTGTGATAAAGCTGGAAGCTTAATGCTGGTTGATCGTTAGTTCTGGCAACTGCGGCATATCCATCGCGAGTTTTATTTCTTACGTCTTCACACTTAGCATCGTTAAAAATGTGATAAAAAAATCCTGCGCCAATGGCTCGTAATGCCAATAAATCTCTTTCTTTGGCAATTTGCGCAAAATCGAAATCAGGATGGCTCTCCAGCCATTTCATTTGTGCACCGAAATTGTTACTTATATCTTGAAGTGCCGAAGTTAATGTGTCTTGTATTTGGCTCGTGCTGGCTCCAGAAAGCATTTTCCACCCCGTCATTTATTATTTTTATCCGCGATCAGGATACTTTGAGTGGAGCCTAAATAGAAATACAGCAAAACAACTGTATAGGCGTGACATGGGTGGATGCGCAAATTATATTAACACTATTTTTTTGCTGGTCTAAAGTTTAATTCGACTCCGTATTTCAGTTTTATTTCCTCATAAGCTTCGAGGACGGCAGCTCTATAGCTTATTGGCATATGGTCGGTATGGCGAATTTTATGACCTAGAACGTATACATCGGTGGCTTCGCGAATATCATTGTGAAATTTACCCAGCAAATTTATAGTGTTTACTATCTGCTGATCAATTTGAGCTTGTGTAGCATCATCTTTTAGATGTAAAAGTTTGAGTTGGGATTTTAATTCGTTGAAGCAGGTTTTACCGTATTCACTCATGGCGGGGCTAAATATCAGGCCTTTTTTAAGGCGTTCTTTCATTTCTGCTTCTGATATTTTATGCAATGCTAATTCGGGAGCTTCGTTAACTTTAAATGTCATATAGTTCACCCATTTTTATTTTAATAATATCCTTTGATGCGTGTTTGCATCAGGAAAGGATTTAAATTTAATGATGATTATAGGGATATGCTATTGCTTGAATAGGGTAAGAAATACTATGGGGTCACATCTTCACTTTCCACATGGCGTGACAGTTTAACGAATAATGCTTCTTTATTGATAAATAGAATGATACATTGCCCCGCAAAATATGGATATGCTGAGGAAGGATTAATGGCTAACGCAAGAACTGCAAAACCCGATCATTACACTTGTTTTAATCAGCTTTTTTTTGTTTGCTAAAAACAGGAATTTTTTCCAAAAGATTTCTTTTGTCTTTTTTGAGCTATTTCGAATGCCTGGATGTTGTTCAGCCATATCTGAACTCTGGTATTTATATTTGCGCAGAGGAAAGAATCTGATTCAGGAATTAAACTCAGAAAATCCTGATCCCTTTTTAATGCAACATATCAGGCAGCTACAAGAAAAGAAAATATGGTCATTAGAAGTATCAGATGAAATGATCGAAAAATTTTTACCTAATCTTGATATGTCCGCTTTGTCCGATCTTACATGCTATTTGATTCCAACAAGGGAGAATATATTTTTCAGCAGTTTGAGTTATTCAAAGATTATATTATTTACACCCATATCCCCACCTATTATTACGATTCCTCTTTTATAGTGGCAGGACATTTTGATGATGAAATACCGGAAGAAAATTCGTACCTAAACATAACCAGAATGCGATAACGAATCCTGATAATCGCATGACTTTCGGGTTTAGGCTTGCAATAGTTGAAATGTTATTTACTGGTCGGGGTGACAGGATTTGAACCTGCGACATCTGCCTCCCGAAGGCAGCGCTCTACCAGGCTGAGCCACACCCCGAATGTATTAGTACGTTCTTGCGACTACAAAATCACTCAAGTCTTCCAGTGCCTTTCGATAAGGCGTGGAAGCCAGGTGCGATAATGCCTGTTTAGCTTGATGGGCATGTTGTTTTGCAGTGTCGGCAGTGTACTTTATCGCATCGGTAGATTCAATAATTCCAAGAATAGTTTTCAGGTTCTTACTCGAACCAGTCGTAATCGCATCGCGTAGTAATTCCAGATCCGCGCCTTTGCTTTTGCGCATGGCGTGAATCAGTGGCATGGTGGTTTTACCTTCGGATATATCTTGCACCACATTCTTGCCGGTTTTGTCGGCCGATTGGCTGTAATCCAGCGCATCATCGATAAGCTGATAGGCAAGTCCCAGATGCCGGCCAAATTGACGTAAGGCTTCAATATCGCGTTCAGATTCGGAAGAAAGCACTGCGCCTAGTTGGGCGGCAACCTCAAATAATTTGGCAGTTTTGCGATCGATAATATCGTAATAAAATTGTTCAGTTGTGTCGGGATTGTTAACGTTGGTTAATTGCAGAATTTCGCCTTCGGCAATGTAAGGTGTTGCACGCGCAAAAATATCTAAAATAGTACTGTGCTTCACATCCACTACAATCTGAAACGCGCGTGAGTATAGAAAATCACCAACAAGAACGCTCGCATCATTGCCCCAAATAGTATTCGCCGTTTGATGGCCACGGCGGAGCGTTGAACTATCCACTACGTCATCATGTAGAAGTGTGGCGGTGTGAATCAATTCAATAACAGCGGCCAGCTCAACGTGTTTATGGCCACGATGCGCAAGTGCGCGGGCGCTCAATAATAACACCATAGGACGAACGCGTTTCCCACCACAGGTTAAAACATATTCAATGACCTGTCTGATCATGGGAATCTGGGATTCTAACTGTGAAATGATAAACCGGTCTGTGGACTCCAGGTCTTCACTTACCAAGGAACGTATAGACTCTAACGACATGCGGTTATCTCATCAATTTGTAAAGTTTAATGCAAAAACGAATCGTATTAAGCCTGTGCTAGACTGTCAAGACCTGCATAGGTCTATAACATTAAATCAGACATTTGTGATAGATTATCACACGATTATGTAATTGTTTCTCGGAGAATGATATGCCTTCTTTTGACATTGTTTCCAAGATTGACAGCCATGAAGTGACGAATGCTGTGGACCAGGCGAATCGTGAGGTAAGTACACGTTTTGATTTTAAGGACACTAACGCGCGCGTGGAGCTAAGTAAAGACAAAATGACTGTTATTGCGCCAACAGATTTTCAGTTGAAACAGGTCGATGAAATTTTGCGTAACAAGCTGGCCAAGCGTCAGGTAGATTTGCGGTCACTGGATTACAAAGAAATGAATACGAATCTAAGTGAGGCTAAGCAGGAAATTATCGTTAAGTCGGGCATTGATGCCGAAAATGCCAAAAAAATCACGAAATTGATTAAAGAGTCTGGATTGAAAGTGCAGGCGTCTATTCAGGGTGATCAGGTGCGAGTCACGGGCAAAAAGCGCGATGATTTGCAGGAAGCGATTGCGATGCTGCGCTCGGCTAAGGTTGATCTGCCGCTACAGTTTACGAATTTTCGGGATTAAATTTAATTACCCCTCACCCGGCGCGCCGGGTGAAGGAATACTATTTCTTTGTAGCGAACGGATTTTCAGTAGACTTGTATTCAATCAGCACCGGCGTGCCATGCAAATTAAGCTTCTTCTGATAAAAATGCGCAAGAAACTTACGATAACTCTCAGGCAATGCATTCAGCTGATTACCATGAATCACAATAGTCGGTGGATTACTGCCGCCAGGATGCGCATAACGCAGTTTTACTCTGCGGCCGTGTACCAACGGAGGTTGGTGTGTCACGATGGCCTGCTGCAATAAACGCGTTAATAATGGCGTAGATAATTTCTTCGTCGCTGACTCATATGCTTCATTGACGGATTCAAATAAATTACCAACACCAGAGCCATGTAGCGCAGAAATAAAATGCACGCGCGCAAAGCTAACAAAATCTAGATGTCTGTCTATGGTTGCTCTTGCGTGATCACGGTCTTGTTCAGACATACCATCCCATTTGTTAACCGCAATAACTAATGCTTTACCGCATTCGAGCACAAAGCCTAACAGCTTCATATCTTGTTCGGAGACAGCAATCCGCGCGTCTACTACATAAAGAACAACATGAGCGCTTTCAATTGACTGCAAAGTTTTAACCACAGAAAATTTTTCTGGCACTTCATGCACCTTGCCGCGTTTACGCACACCGGCGGTATCAATCAAGGTGTAATGTTTATCAAAGCGTTCCAGCGGAATGAAAATACTGTCGCGAGTTGTGCCAGGAGAATCGTGAACAATGACACGTTCTTCACCCAGCATGCGGTTGGTAAGCGTTGATTTGCCCACATTGGGACGACCGACAATCGCTAGTTTGATCGAACCTGGTTGGGTGCCGTCATCTTCCGCTTCTGTCGTTTCAGGTGTTTCAGGAAATAATCTGGCAATCAAATCTGATGAGCCGGTGCCATGAGCAGCGGAGAGAGCAACAGGAGAGGGCAGGCCTAATTCATAAGCGTCAGCGACGCCCATAGCAGGATCCATACCTTCAGTCTTGTTAACCGCGAGAGTAAGCGGCTTGCCGCAGCGGCGTAAAGTTTCCGCTATCATTTTATCTTCAGGGGTGATGCCGCTTCGCGCATCTACCATGAAGATAACTTTGTCGGCATCTTCAATGGCTCTTAAAGCCTGCTTGGTAATAAGTTTACCAACATCGTCGGTTTCTTCAGTAATACCGCCGGTATCAATAATAATGAAATGCCTGCCATCGAGATGTACCTCACCGAATTGCCGGTCACGGGTAGTACCTGGGTAAGCAGAAATAAGCGCATTGCGTGAACGGGTTAGCCGGTTAAATAACGTAGATTTTCCTACGTTGGGCCGGCCAACGATGGCAACAACTGGCAGCATATAATGTATTCTTTTATAAGTAAAAAATTAGCTCAAACGATAAGCGACAAGGGTGCCACTATTCGTGAGGGCATATAATACACTATTTTCTACGATTGGTGCAGAATACATGCCAGCCCCAACCTTTTCCCGGGCGACAAAGTGCCCGTCTGTTCTGCCTAACCAGTGTAAATAACCTTCCGCATCGCCTACGGCCACATATCGACCCATAGCTGCCGGTCCAGTCAGGATACGTGCTTCAAGCTGGGTTTGACGCCAGTTGACTGCGCCGTTGTCCGCGCTAAATGACCAGAGATCGCCTTTGGCATCGCTAATAAAGACCATGTCATCGTCAGCGGCCATGCCGGTATAAGAAGAAATATCGTGGGTCCAGAGCGATCTGCCTGATGTCCAGTCCAGAGAGGCGATGCTGCCCTGATAAGTAGCCACATAAATATGATGGGCATAATTGATTGGATCAGCGTCGATGTCGATCATGCGCTCAATCGCGAAAGCACCGGATGGTGTAGTAATAGCTTGCTGCCAGAGCATTTGGCCGTCGCCTACGCTAACTTTTAACAAGTTGCCATTGGCAAAACCAATGATAGCGTTTCTATCAACCACTAATGGAGCACTGGAGCCGCGTAAAATTAAAGCTGGTTCTTGCTGATGTAGTGACCAGATTTCGTGACCATCCTGAACTGATAAGCCACGGACAACGCCATCAACCGCTTTGATTACGACAACGCCGTTAGCAATAGCAGGAGGCGCCATGATTTCACCGGCAATATTGGTTCTCCAGGCTGGCTTGCCATTTGCAGCCTGCAAGGCAAGAACATCGCCTTTGCTGCTGGCGGCAACAACTAATCCATCGCCTGCACCTGGGCCAGCGACAAGTGGAAAACGGGTATCCGTTTGCCAGAAAACATTGCCAGTATTTTTGTTCACAGCGGTGATGGTGCCGCGGACACTCCCTGTGACAATCATATTTCCGCTGATGGCTGGGCTCATCTTTAAATATTCATCGCCCGCGCCTTTGCCTGTATTAACAGACCAAATTCGATGAGGAGTGGCTTCGGGTCTAAAATTGGTCAACGGACTGGGTGCCGGGGTGTTATCTTTTTCAAAAAAACCGTTACAAGCGGTAAGCGATAAGGTAACAGCGGCAAGAACAGCTGCTTTTTTAGCATTTTTTGTGATGTGACTGCGCATGTGATTCAAACTCAATTTATGATGTTGCTTGGTTTAAAGGTGCAAGATTATCGTATTTCATTTGTAACAATGGTCTGATGACTTCAGCATTTGGCAATTCAGAGATAGCTTGCTTATAAGCCTGCCGTGCCTGGTCCGTATTTTTCATGGCAAGATAAGCATCGCCTTTGACCTCGTCAATCAAGCCGTTAAAACTTTTATCGTCAACTGTCTGCAATGTGCTAATGCCATCTTGAGGTTTGTTCTCGGCGATAAGCACGCGAGCCAGTCGTATTCTTGCTATCTGGCGCATGGCTTTGATTCTGCTGTGATCAATGACCCAGCCCAGCTTGGTTTCAGCTTCAGAATAGTTTTTCTTGATCACCGCGGTGCGGGCTTCCATCAGGGTAGCCATTTGGCCGTATACGGTTGACTGATAGTGACCCAGCAATTTATCAGTTTGCACTAGTGTCGCGGCGGAATCACTCTGCACGCGCGCGGTCAGCATTTCATCGTAAACAGCTGAGGCGTGGCTGAGGGTTTTATTTTGACGTTGCTGCCAGTAACGCCAGCCAGAAATACCGGCAACAGCGAGCAGCACGCCGGCTATGATGACCAGGCTATATTGTTTAATCCAGTTTTTTAATAGTTCAATCTGTTCTTGTTCAGTTAAGTATTCTGTCAAGGGGCTGTCCTCAGATATTCGTCCATCTTTAGGCAAAGTATTAAATCAGATTTCGATTCAAGAGGGAATGGTTTCGGACAGTTTGTTGAGGATTTTTTGAGAGTTTTGGGGTCAGACCCTCAGGGTCTGACCCCACAAATGTAGCGTCTGACCCCGGGGAATAAATAAAATTATTTCTTTGTCACTTTCAGTTTTAAAAATTCCGCCAGCTCATCATGATAAAGCGTCTGCTGCTGGATATCTTCGCGTAGATTTTTCAGCGATATGGAATTGGTTTTCAACTCATGCTCACCAATAATCACGGCGAATAACGCGCCGCTTTTATCAGCTTTTTTGAATTGGTTTTTCATGCTGCCACCACCGCAATGCTGTAAAATTTTCAAGCCATGAACTCTATACCGCAGCATTTCCGCCAGTTTTAACCCGGCTGCAAATGCCAAATCACCATCTGTGATGAGATAAACATGCGGATGATGGTCAATGACGTGAGCATGATCGGTTTGCTGCAACAGCAATATGGTGCGTTCCATACCGATAGAAAAACCAACCGCTGGAGTGCTTTTGCCGCCTAGTTGTTCAACTAGTCCATCGTATCTGCCGCCAGCACAAACGGTTCCCTGGGCGCCGAGTTTATCGCTTACCCATTCAAATACTGTTTTAGTGTAATAATCTAAACCGCGTACAAGACATGGATTGACTTCAAACTTAATACCCGCATGACTGAGATAGCTTTGCAGTGTTTCAAAATGTTTAATGGATTCTTCATCCAAATGATCTATTAATTTGGGCGCTTTACGAATCACATCTTTCATATCTGGATTTTTGCTATCAAGAACGCGTAGAGGATTCTTGTGCATACGATGAATACTGTCTTCATCTAATTTGTCTTGATTTTCCTTCAGATAATGCACCAGGTGCTTACGATACGCATTGCGAGATTCCACTGTGCCTAATGAATTAATCTGCAATGTCACGAATTCGCCGACGCCGAGGCGTTCAAGAATCGTTGCTGACATCATAATTAATTCGGCATCGATATCAGGTCCTTGCAGACCAAAAACTTCAGCGGAACATTGATGGAACTGACGATAGCGTCCTTTCTGTGGACGCTCGTGACGGAAAAAGGGGCCGTTATACCAAAGACGTTGAACCTGATTATACAGCAGACCATGCTCTATGCCTGCGCGCACACAGCAGGCGGTCCCTTCCGGACGCAAAGTCAACATGTCTTGATTACGGTCAAGAAATGAATACATTTCTTTTTCGACAATGTCGGTGACTTCACCGATTGAGCGTTTGAATAATTCAGTTTTTTCGACAATAGGAAAACGTATTTCTTGATAGCCGTGGCCCTGAAGAATCTTTTTCATTACTCGTTCTGCGTGTTGCCACAAGAAAGTTTCCGGAGGAAGAATATCATTCATACCTCGCACGGCTTGAATTAAATCAGCCACAATCATCTCCTTCAGCTAGCTTGGCGCTGCTCGTTTTGGTGTTTGCATTAAACGACGTACTATAGCATGTTAATTATGCTTTTGTCGTTGCACAGTGTGCTTCACCGGCTCGCCAGAACTTTGGTCAATCTGTGTTGCTATATCGCCAGTGTCTTCCAAGCCAGCGATGACTTCTCCCACCGCGCTGGATGGAGTAGTTGTCATGGGTGTGGTGGTGGGTTTTGTTGCTGCGGCTGTTGTTTGCGCAGGTTTAAGCTTGGTTGGCTCAGTTGCTGTGTTAGCTGCGGCTGCGGTTTGTTCTGGTTTGTGTTCTGGTTTGGCTTTGGGTTTTGCTTCGGTTGCAGTATTCGTATTTTCAGCAGTGTTAACGGGCGCAGCTTGATCAGCAGGTTTTTTATCGGTTGAACGTGCCTCTGTTGGTTTTACTTCCTGGGCGGAGTTTGGTGCTGTTGCTTCTGCTTCTGGTGCTGTTGCTTCTGGCTCGGTTGGTTTGGATGCAGAGGCTGCCATTTCTTCATCGGTCGATGGCAATTGATCATTGTTTACGCTGAGTTTGTCTTCGTTTTCATCTGTTGTGTTTGCAGTTTCGGCCGGTGCGGTATTGGTATTATCTACTGTTTCCGTCACAGCTGGTTTTGGATTTGCAGCTTCTGTTGTGGCTATTGTAGTAGCGGCAGACTTTTGTGTTGAATGGGTGTACCACCACATGGCAACCAGCGCGAACAGGGTGAAGATAATCAGATAGGTAGAAAACTGCATGAAATAATCACCACTGGTAATGGTGTCTGGTTGTTGTTTGATAGGTGTGAGCGGATCGATGTTCATCGATTTTTGCTTGATAGGTTCTATGCCTTTCTTGATTTCAAATTCTGGAATTTGCAAAAACTTGGCATATGAACGCAGATAACCACGAATAAAGGTAACCGGCAGGTCTACTGGATAGCGGTCTTTCTCCATCATTACTATAATTTTTTCATTCAAGCGCAGTTGGGATGCTACATCCTTGCGTTCAAGGCCCATGGCTTCGCGGGTGGATTTAAGGCGTGTGCCAAAAGGAATACGCTTGTTATCAACAGTAGAGACGGTGTTTAAACTTACTTGGGCATTTTCGTTAGTCATAGAGCTTTACTATCCTTGTTAAATTATTCTCCACGGCATGCGGCCGCATAGCCTTCCAGTCGGCTATTGTCTAGATAATATGACGATAAGCCGCTCTCGCCAATAAGTTTTTTCAGGATTTAATTTCTATTGGTTTCGACGCTGCGAAGATAGCGTTCTTTACGTCTAGTCCTGTCTTTGACTTCACCTACGAGCTGACCACATGCGGCATCAATATCATCACCGCGGGTTTTACGTATGGTGGTATTCAAGCCGGCCTGCATGAGAATGTCGCGAAAACGCAGGATAGTGTCCATGTCAGAACGTTTATAAGGTGAGTGCGGGAAAGGATTAAACGGTATGAGGTTCACTTTGGAGCGAACGCCGTTCAATACTTTAATTAACTGGCGTGCATGCTGCGGGGTATCATTAACACCAGCAAGCATCACATATTCCATGGTGACCGAACGTTTATGATCATCTTTGAAATACTCTTTGCAAACAGCCATTAATTCTTTTAACGGATATTTCTTGTTTAACGGAACTAGTTCGTTACGTAATTCATCGTTGGGTGCATGCAGGGAAACGGCCAGAGCAACATCGGTTACTTTGCGTAATTCCCGCATGGCAGGTACAACACCAGCGGTGCTCACGGTCACACGCTTTTTGGAAAGACCATAAGCGTAGTCATCCAGCATAAGCGAAAGTGCCGGCACAACATTGTCAAAATTAAGCAATGGTTCGCCCATGCCCATCATAACAACATTAGTAACAGCGTGATCATGCATGCCATTTGATTTCGACAAATGACGCACGGCAATCCAGAGTTGACTGATAATTTCAGCGGTGCTCAGATTACGGTTAAAACCTTGTTTGCCAGTAGAGCAAAAATCGCAATTAAGAATGCAACCAACCTGGGATGAAATACAAAGCGTTCCGCGTGTTCTTTCCGGAATGAAAACGGTTTCAATACAATTGCCGTCGTTCATTCTGATTAGCCACTTGTGTGTGCCATCTGCGGATGGTTTTTCCATCAGCACTTGCGGCACAGTAATTTCAGCTGTTTCAGCTAACTTGTTACGCAAGTCTTTGCTGATATTGGTCATCGCTTGAAAATCAGTGACGCCTTGAAAATGTACCCATTTTAAAATCTGATCAGCGCGATAAGGTTTTTCGCCGATGCTGACGAAAAATTCCTGCATGGCTTTTTTATCCAAACCAAGCAGGTTGATTTTTGCTGGTGACGGAGCTGTCACGGGCATCGGCGAAAGAGCTGTCATTTAGGCGAGCTCGCTTTCTGGAACGTAAGCAAATAATTCTTCTGATGTGAAGAAGAATGCAATTTCCTGCTTTGCGGTTTCAGGCGCATCGGAACCATGCACTGCATTGTGGTCGATGGAGTCAGCGAAATCAGCGCGAATAGTGCCAGCAGCCGCATCTTTAGGGTTGGTTGCGCCCATGATTTGACGGTTTTGAGCAATCGCGTTGTCACCTTCCAGGACTTGAATCAGCACAGGACCGGAGCTGATGAAATTCACCAGAGCGGAAAAGAAGGGGCGTTCTTTATGAACGGCATAGAATTGTTCGGCTTGAGTTTTGCTCAGGCGCACCATTTTGGCACCAGCAACACGTAATCCGGCTTTTTCAAAACGGCTGATAATGTCACCAATGACGTTTTTGGCAACGGCATCAGGTTTGATGATAGAAAGTGTTCTTTCGATTGGCATGTCATTGACCTCGATAGGATTTTTGTAATATTACCTCTTTCACGGCGGTGGTAATCCGGCCGTGAAAGGGAGCAGTATTATACCTACATTAATATCTTTTTGCGCCAACTTTGTGCCGTCTTTATTAATTCTTTTTCGTCCAGGGTAATCAGGCGGCGGTTCTTTAATAACTGTTTGCCATTGACCCAGACATCGGTAACTTGAGTACGGGCCGCAGCATATACAATTACCGAAACCGGATGATAAAGCGGTTGGGTTTCAAGTTCGTCCAGGTTAACGGCGATAAAATCAGCAGCCTTGCCCACGGTTAGTGAGCCTGTGTAATGGTCAATGCCAAGAGCTTTGGCGCCGTTGATGGTGGCCATTTTCAATGCTGTTTCCGCAGAAACCGCTGTGGGATCCATTGTGGAAAGCTTGCCTAAGAATGCGGCGGTGCGCATTTCGCCAATCATGTCGAGATCGTTATTGCTGGCGGCGCCGTCAGTACCGAGTGCGACATTTATTCCAAGGTCAACCAACTTTTGTACCGGGCAAACACCACTACTTAATTTCATATTGGATTCTGGGCAATGGACGATGTTGGGTATGCCTTCAGCCAGAATTTCAAAATCACGTTCATCTAATTGCGTCATGTGCATGGCAATCAAACGCGGTGACACCAGGCCAACGTCGTAAAGACAGCGCAAAGGCCGTTTGTTATTGAGTCTGAGTCCGCCTTCCACATCACCGACAGATTCCTGGCAATGAATATTAACTTTGAGATTATATTTTTCCGCCAGTTCATTGACGCGCACCAAGTCATTTTCTGACACAGTGTATGTGCTTTGTGGTGCGACAGTTGGCGTGACTAAAGGATGATTGTGATATTGCTGATAAAAAATTTCCGATTTCTCGAAGCATTCATCAATTGTTTTTGCCCAGCTGTTTGGCACATTCATGATGTGCATGCCTATGTGCGCGCGCATACCGGCTTTTTCAGCAGCCATCGCTGTTTGCTCAGGGAAAAAATACATATCGTTAAAACAGGTTGTGCCGCAACGTATCATTTCACCCATAGCAATAAGAGAGCCGTCTTTCACCATTTCCGCGCTGACCCATTTTCCTTCCGCGGGCCAGATATAATTTTGCAGCCAGTTCATGAGTTCAAGATCGTCGGCATAGCTGCGCAACACATTCATGGCGATATGTGTGTGACTATTGATGAATCCAGGTAAGACCGCGTGTGTTGAATAATTTTCTTCGTGACCAGCCTGATATTTCTCTTTTGCTTCAGTAGTAGGTAAAATGGCGATAATTTTCCCATTTTTAACGGCTAGAGAGTGGTTTTCGAGTATTTTATTGTTATCTTCACAGGTAATGATATGTCTGGCGTGAATTAAAAGATCAATTTTTTCCATGGCTTAGGTCTCTTGGGTCGGTTGAGTTTTATCCGGGCAATGCAGGCTGGATTATAATTATAAATAAGAGAGAAAACGAGGAATTATATAGTGCAACGAGCGGGTGCAGAATTAGAGTTGAAATTTGTCGATAAAATGAGGGCATTGAAGTATCAATCCGATCCTTATGGTATATGCTTTGGGATCGCTTATACGGGTGCTTTGTCGTTACTCGCGGATAATGCGGATTATTTTAATAAAATATTTATCGATACAATTAATTTGACCGATGCCGAGCTGGAAACACTTAAAAATAAAAGAGTGGGGCAAAGTAAAGCGAAACTTACCGAAAAAGAAATAGATATACTGGCACTATGCGATAGCGTCGAATTGCTGCATGTTCCTAGCCAGTATAAGAAAATATTCAATGTTGGTGATAATGAAATAGTGACGCAAACTCAGTTGCGAGCATTAGGATGGCTTGCTGGAAAAAAATTAAAAGAACAACAATTAGAAGTAAAAAAGGCGGAAGAAATTTCTAACGTCTATACTTTAGCAGAATTAACTGAAAATCTTGCTGCGCTCAAGCGTAGTGTAATTGATACAAACTGCACGCAACCATTCTCATTGGTGCTTACCAGCTTTGATCATGCAGTGACGATTAAATATGACAAGCGGAGAGATACCTGGTTTTTGATAGATGCAGGCAGAATGCCGATACATGAAATTAAGGGTGAAGATAATATAGCTAAGCATTTGTTCGAGGCATTTTATGCAATGCAGAAGCCAATGATTATTGTCTCAACATCTGTTTATGTCGCGGCAAAAAATCAGCCTGCAATACAGTCATGTCTGGATACATGGTTAAGCCAACAAAGCCTGGAAGTAACTCCGAAAAAGCACTCGCAACCGATGATGTAAGCGCGAGTTGGTTACACATGGCAGCTCGATCAGGCAATCAAAAGTTAGTAAAAAGTCTACTAGAGGCTGGAGCGAATGTTGATCAGGTTGAAAATTATTATGGCTCGACGCCATTATATATTGCGGTTCATGAAAATCATCTGAATGTTATACCTGATTTAATGCTTTATGGTGCAAACCCAGCTAAAGTTGTCAAACCCGCGAAATCCTCACCACTAGATCTTGCGTTGATGGATGAAAATTGGCTGATGGTGGCAGCATTATTAGTTCATTTAAAATCTTCGAATAAAATCAGTGAAGCGAATATAGCTACGATTAGTAAAAATCGTGGCGAATTAGTACTGGCTTTTTTTAAACTGATGGAGTCTGAATCTTATCAGGCTAATTATAAAGAGCTGACGCAAGATGTTTTAAAGAGTCAAAATGCGCTAGGAAAAATACTGAATGAGCCAACAGATCGCGGAGCATTTTGGCTAAGCAAGCAAACGTTTCATGGGGTGAAGGTGACTGGTAGCATTAAGAAGATTGGCGAATGGCTTGATCGCAAGCAAACTGAGCCTCCGATCAAGAAACCAGTAAACAGAGTTTAATTGTTATTATTTTTGTATCCGCTTTTTCAATTCATTTACTTTTGTTACAAAATCAGCGGAATTAAATATCTCTTCAATAATACTGCCAGAGTAAACATTCGCAAGACCGGAATTTTCTTCAAACGTAATGCGTGGTCTGCCAGTTTGCTGACTGAGGGCGGTATCGCGATATGACAAATAAGCGCTGATAATACCTATGAATTTGGCTGGATTAACAGTATCTACCTTTGATCCTTGATAATGCATGAAAGAAGGTTTCAAAAATACTGGACTACCACTGTTACCAGGAAATACATTGGCGTCTATCAAAAAAGTTTTATTGGTCATCACTAATGAAATAATGCCTGAGCGTACGATTGGTTTGATATGTTTTTCCATTTTAATATCCAATGCTGGATAGCCAAGGAAAAAAATATCTTCTCCCTCTGTCAGGCGTTCAAATGCTTCGAATAAATCTTTTCCCGCGCGTTTGATATCATCTCTGGTAAAGTCAATCGCAAAAGGAATGACCGCCAGATCTACAGTGGGATCCTGATGAAACGTCCAGTCTAACTGGAATGCTTTTTGGATATCTTCTAGTGAACGTCTTGCTAGCGAACCGTCTTTTTGATTAAAGGAAATAAAAATGCCCGGAGCATACTTATTGGTATGAATGTCATAAATAACATGTTTGCAAGTAACTAGAATATTAAATGTTTCAAATTCGGTGACGAAGCCTGTGCCTGCGGGGAGAAATATGTCGTTACCTTTGTCGTCTTTAATCAAGCGCTCAATATGGACAATCGTTTTTTCCCATCCTGCCGGTAGCCAGGTTCTTGTGTTTGACATGTCAGGCTCCCATTCGAAATCCAGGCAGAGAGAAAATAAAATGTTTCTCTTCTTGCCTGGAAAATTAATATCAACTTATTTGTATTGACCTTGAGAAGTGACGCTGAGAACGCCTACTGTTTTGATGGCGCCATTGGTGGAATCAAATACTGGATCGGTACTATTGGTGATAATCATCTGTGTCGCATAATAAGCACCATCTATGCTGGTTGCGCTACCTGGCGTTGCATACACTTGGCCTGCAGGGCCTGTGACAGGAGTAATAGTGACTGAGGTTACGGCAGCAACGCAAGCTTGGCCTGGGCCGGAAACAACGGTGGTAGCACCTTCAAATGCGAGTGTAGTGGTAAAACAGGGTTTGGCGCCGCCATTTGCGAAGGCAACCACGACTGAAGTTGGGGATAATCCTGGTACAGCACCAGTACTGTGTGGGTTCCACAGCATATTAACGACATCGATTCGTTGCAGTGTTCCGGCGACATGGTTATCAGCGGCGAAAGCAGTAGTGGTTAGGGCGGTGGTGAGTGCGACGGCTTGAGCAAGTATCAGTGTCCTTTTCATAAAAGCTCCTTTTATAAAAGATGGGAGTGAAACTCTTTGACTCAATTGCTTTTGATTATAAGCCCTCTTGTTTGGGTTGGGAAGGCGGGTTGCTTTAGCGCGCACGGTTTGATGCGATGCCTGAATTACATAAAATATACACAAAATATAATAAACTGTATTTATTTACATCGACCTGGCTGGCTATTTTAATACAATGAAAATTCTAAACTATTTTTTATGATATTATTAATAATGAATAGCCTATCGATATCACGCTTTAGGGATGAAGCTGATGATAGAAAACAGGACACCGTCTCTCCTAGAAGACATCAAAACTGCAGATGTTAGTCAGCAGATCTTGCATCCCCACGATCGCCAAAAAATTCTTTATGACTGGAACCAAACTTACAACGAATATCAGCGCGATAAAACTATTCAGGACTTATTTGAAGAACAAGTAGCGGAACATCCTGACAATATCGCCTTAGTCTATGCGGACCAGTCAATCACCTATGCTGAATTGAATAACAAAGCAAATCAATTAGCGCATTATCTTTTACATTCAGGCGTCAAGCCTGACAATCTGATCGCTGTCTGCATGGAAGCATCAGTTGATTTGTTTATTGCCATTCTCGCTATTTTAAAAACCGGATGTGCATATCTGCCATTAGATCCGAATTATCCCGCGGAACGAAGACAGTATATGCTGGATGATACCAATGCTGTTTGTTTGATAACGCAGTCGTCATTATTGAATCAATTCGGTAAGATGCGCGCGCGGGTGATTTGTCTTGATACTGAATCACATCTTTTCAATCAGCAGATAAAAGATAATCCCAAAAAATTTAGTCATGCAGAAAGCCTGATGTATGTGATTTATACTTCTGGCTCGACGGGTAAGCCAAAAGGCGTGATGTTAACGCATCATAACGTGCATAACTTCATTAACTGGATTACCCAGGCGCTGGAAGTAAATGAAGCTGATATCTTTGATTTTTCATCATCGATTTCATTCGATTTTTCTGTGTTCACCACCATTCTGCCTTTAGTGAAAGGCGCCAGCATAGCGATTTGTCCAGAAGGTGAAAAGAAAGATCCTGAACTTTACAACAGACATTTGCATAAAAATAAAGTGACGATTATCAAGCTGACGCCAAGTTATTTCCGCCAGCTTAAGGAATTTATTAAGCCTGAATATGATTTTAAAGAGTTGCGCTGGATTGTTTTTGGCGGTGAATTGTTGCTGGCGCAAGATATTCAGGATTGGCTGAAGAAATATCCGCATCATAAGATTCTAAATGAATACGGCCCGACCGAAGCTGCTGTTGCGACATCGTGGATTAAAATCAACAAACATAATATTGCGCAATTCACACATGGAATTCCAATAGGTAAAGCAGCTTACAATACGCAATTGTATGTTCTTGACGCCGATATGAATCCGCTCCCGCCTGGTGTGGAGGGTGAGTTATATATTGGCGGTGAAGGCGTGGCGAAAGGTTATTTAAACCAGCCGGAAATGACTGGCAAACGTTTTGTGCTGAATCCATTCAAAGAAGAAACATCCAAATTATATCGTACTGGTGATTTATGTCGGTTTCTTCCAGATGGAAATATAGAATTTATTGGTCGTGTTGATCATCAGGTTAAAATCCGCGGATTCAGAATTGAGACTTCTGAAATTGAAATGCGTTTGGCAGCGCATGAAAATGTTAAGGAAGCCGTGGTAATAGCAAGAGATGACATGACAGACCAAACTGGTGAAAAACGTCTTGTCGCATATTGTCTGTTAAAGGATAAAAATACACGTCCTGATCCGCGTTATCTGCGCGAATTTCTTCATCGCAGTTTGCCAGACTACATGATTCCAGCCGCGTTTGTGTTAATGGATTCATTTCCGTTAACGACGAATGGTAAATTAGACCGCAAAGCATTGCCTGAACCAGAGCATACTAACTATCATCACTACCATGCGCCGCGCACAGCACTGGAACAGATTATTGCTGACATCTGGTCGGAAGTTTTGAATCTCGAACAGATAGGCGTTGATGATAACTTTTTTGAGTTGGGCGGCCATTCTTTATCTGGCGCCAGAATTATTTCAAAAATCATGAAGGCTACGCATAAAGAAATCAAGTTGGCTGATTTATATGATGCGCCGACTATTTGTCAATTGGCGAATGTCGTTGGCCATGCACCAGAAGCAGATAAGAAAGTTACTCGTGAACAAGAAAAACAAGCTGCAGGAAAAGGTGTTCCGTTAGGTGATATGCAGTTTTTATTATGGTTTGCGCAAAAATCATATTCAAAATCGCAAACTTTGAATATCGTGGCGCGTAAACGTTTTTCTGGTCTGCTTGATATGGTGGCGTTGCGATACGCTTTTGAATGTGTGCTCAAGACGCACCAAATTCTCAATTTTTATATGTCACCATACAAACCCCTTCAGTATGCGCAGGAAGATGTGAAATTCGACTTGGAAGAAAACGACATTAGCGCACTTTCTTTCCGTGACCAGGAAGATGTTTTGATGGATTCATTAGCCTGGTTAAAGACCCATCACAACTGGGAAAAAGGACGGCCATTACTGGAAGCCAGATTGTTTAGATTAGCCGATGGTCAGTCGGAAATTCAGCTAGCAATTTCACACATGGCTGGTGATGAATTTTCTCCCGAAATCATTTTTAAAGATTTATCTCAGCATTATTTAGATTATAAGAACAATAAAAAAATAGATGCCCCCACGCGTGAAAGCATTTCTTATTTTGATTATGCATTGGAAGAGCGCGACAATCTGGATCTGATACTAAAACGTGATATGCCATTTTGGGGTGATTATCTAAAAGACATCAGTCTCTTTTCTTTTCCAAAAGAAGATATCATTTACGATATTAGTCCGGACGATGCATATACTACTTACATTGAAATAGATGATCGCGCTGCGACTAAATTGCAGACATTTTGTATACTTAATCGCTTGAGTATGCTGGATAGTTTGTGCGCGGTGACTGGTTCTGTCCTGAAGCCTTATCTGGTAAATAAAAACGGATCTATGGCTCTCAGCGTCGTCAAATCAACGCGACATGATGACAGATATGATGACACCGTGGGCTGCTTTGTCACCACTAATCTAATCAAGATGAAAATAGACAGTGAAGGCAATATCATTGATCTTGCCAAGCAGGCACAAAAATCAACGGGTGAAACGGCTCCTCATCAATTTTGTCCTCCGATTGTGAAATTTGCTTATTTATTTCAAAGTAAATGGAAGCGCAAGAAAATCAGAAGCGGTATGATTAAAGCTTGTATGCATTTAACAGCGACATCATTTCCTTCATTGCAGCTCCATCCTGACGTTCTTAATTTTTATGGCAAAATGGCATTAGCCGAATCCAACCATCATTTTCTGGTGCAGGTGAACATGCTGAATAGTTTTATCGGTATGAATCACCAGCAAAACAAGCAGCAATTTGGCTTGCCACAGGAACGACTGGATGGATACAGAGATCCGCGTATTGTCGCTAAGAATGTATTAGATATACGTTTCGAACGCGACAGCAGTAATAAAGCTAATCTTGTACTTAGCTGCAACTTGTCCAAGCATCTGCGTGAAAAAATCGGCGGTGATATTCTCAATATGCTGTTAACTATGATGTAATCCATATATTGAGTTGTTATGGAGATATATCATGCATATGAGATGGTTCGCAAAACCTGTCGCTAAACCGTTGGAACAAAAACTAACCCAGGCAGCAACTGCCGCTTACAAAAATATAATGAAAGATGTTCCTAATCCTCCGCCTTTTATTTCTGGCGAAATTAAATTAGACAATGACATTATCAGGCGTAATGTGCAGAGTCATTTCAGACCGGCGACTAAAGAAGAAATGACGGCTAATTACGAGCAATTGGAAGCGAGCAGGCGCAACGGCCCAAGTTGGTAATGAGATGTCGGAGAGGGAGGGATTCGAACCCTCGTGGGAGCATAAACTCCCCATCCGATTTCGAGTCGGCGCCGTTATGACCGCTTCGGTACCTCTCCAGCAAGTTTGCGATTATACTGGGTCTATCTACAGTTTCCAGGGTTATTTGGTCGGTAATCCCGGCGGTGTCGTGCTGACATCTTCTTGCACGATAGGGTACTGACGGTTAGACACTGGATAACTATTTTCAAAAGAACTGGAAGCAACGCCAGGTGGAATACGCAGCGGCGGTATGCTTTTTGCTTTCAAATAAGCTTTGTCTCTATATTCTAATGACGATGACAGGTAAGAGCATCCAGTTAAACTCAATACTGTCGCGACTAAAATAAAACGTATCACTAACTTCATGTTTAATTAACTCCCGCATTTTGCATGGCTTCTTTTACCTCTTGATGATATTTGTTGTCCAGCGGTAATAAAGGCAGTCGTATGCCAGCCTTGATTTTACCCATGGTGTGCAGCGCCCATTTAGATGGAATTGGATTGGATTCCAGGAATAAACGGTGATGCAATAAATCCAGTTCTGCATTTAGTTTTCTGGCCAGCGCATGATCGCCAGAAAGCGCGGCGGCACACATTTCTGCCATTTTTGCTGGCGCAATGTTGGCGGTCACGGAAATAACGCCATGCGCGCCATTGATCATTAAATCAAGCGCGGTAGCATCATCGCCACTATAAATTTCAAAGTCTTTGCCGCAGCGTTGCAGGATTTCCTGTGCGCGTTCGAGTTTGCCTGTGGCTTCTTTAATACCGATAATATTTTTCACTTTGGAAAGACGCTCAACTGTTTCCGGCAAAATATCACAAGCAGTACGGCCTGGCACATTATATAAAATCACTGGCAAGCTGGTATTTTCAGCAATGGCTTTATAGTGGGCATACAAACCATTTTGCGTTGGCTTGTTGTAGTAAGGCGTAACAATAAGACAGGCATCGGCGCCAGCGCGTTTAGCATTTTCAGTCAGTTTCAAGGTGGTCTGGGTAGAGTTGGTGCCAGCACCAGCGATAACGGGAATTCTGCCCGCAGCCTGTTTAACGACAAGAGAAACCACTTCCAGCTGTTCTTCCGGCTCCAGAGTTGCTGACTCTCCAGTTGTGCCAGCAGCGATAATAGCGGTGGTTTTGGCTGCAATATGCCATTCAACTAGTTCATTTAATGCGGATTTATCAATGGATCCATCATCAAGCATGGGTGTTACAATTGCCACCATACTGCCTTTAAACATGGTCTTCTCCAGTATCTTGTTTATTATCATGTGCGAGCGCTTTTTATATTCTATGCCTGAATATTTGTCTATATGTTTCATCGCATATGGATATATAATGTGTCCATTTTTCAACCTTATGGATGTACGTATCATATGAAACTTGCCGCTCTCGCCGATTCGTTATGGGGAAAAAACGCCAGGCTAAGTTATTTATTAATCGCTTCAGCTCTTTTGCTGTTTACCATGCTGGGTGGCAGAGAAATCTGGACTCAGGAACACCGCTGGGCTGATATCGTTTCTGGCATGTTTTTCCGCCACGATTTTTTACATCCTTATTTGGGTGAAAGTGATTATTACGATAAGCCGCTGCTCTCATATTGGCTAATCGCATTGTTTGCCAAAGTTTCTGGCGTATTAACGACCTGGTCGCTGCGTCTGCCATCCGCGCTTGCTGGCATGTTATCTGTATGGTCTATGTATTTGTTGGGAAGCAAACTAAAAGACAAACAACTAGGTTTATTGTCCGGCTGGTTATTGCTGACTACGTTTTATTTTGTTTTCTGGGCGCGTACCAGTAGCGCGGATATGTTAAATCTGGGTGGTTCACTTTTCGCTGTTGCCTGGTATTTCCAGAAGAAGGATCACGCTGGATTTTTTGATTTCGCAATATTTTTTCTCGTACTCGCGTTGACTTCACTGTGCAAAGGTTTGATTGGTTTTATTGTGCCGTCACTGGTTATTTTTGTTGATGTAGTGTTAAGTAATTCATGGAAACAATATTTGCGCTTGCCTGTGTTTCTCAGCATGCTGCCTGCGCTGGTGGTGTATTTACTGCCATTTTGGGCATCAAGCCATTTTGGCGGCAATAATTATGGCGAGAGTGGTTTGTATCTGGTCTATCGAGAAAATGTTCTGCGTTATTTCCAGCCGTTTGATCATCAAGGTCCGATATACACTTATCTGGTCTATCTACCGATTTATATGTTGCCGTGGGCAATGTTGTTTGCACCAGCACTGGTGGCATTGCAGTCGCGCTGGCGCGGGATGTCTATTAATTCCAAATGGATTGCCTTGTCGTTATTCGTGCTGTTTGTGTTTTTTACCATGAGTGGTTCGCGTCGCAGCTATTATGTGCTGCCTATGGTTCCTTTCGCGATATTATTTACCGCAGACTGGATATTGTCTGCCGGATCTGCGCAAACGATTCGGAAATTATGGACGGCAGGTCTTGTTGTTATTTCTTTTGTGTCACTATTTCTGCTGCTGGACGTTTTGCCTGCCTGGTATTATTCACAACACGGCGTCAATCGCTTTGCGCTGCAGTTGAAAGATGAAGCAGACAAAATCAAACCGTGGGATACCTGGAATATTGTCATGCTGGATGCGGAGAGCAAATTGAATTTTTATTTGCAGTTGCCGCCCAATACTAAAAATTATCATATTAAAGGCACTGATCGCGGGTTACAGGATACGCAAACACTTGTGCAAGCATGGCCTGTATTGCTCAATAAGCCGGAAAACACCATTTTTATCAGCCGTAAGCAGTATCTTTCTTCATTACAAGGTTATTTTGCCGGTTATCGTTTGGTTGAGATGCAATCATCGGGACGTAGTTTGTCCTTCATGAAGCAGCATGACAACAATAATGCGCCGATAGCGTTTATTCCGCAGCATTAATTAATTTTGATTACCCCTACCCGCGTTTCACGCGACCTCTCCCGCAAGGGGAGAGGTATTCTCCGTTCACAAGCCATTGATTGCGCAGAGAAAGAATTTACACTTTATTAAAATTTATACTATTATATAAAACCCGGAAGTATTATTTTTTTGATAGCAATAAGGATGAACAGTATGACGGAAAATTTGTTGCAAAAGCTGGAAGAAAGAATGATGACCCTCCTCTCGGAAGTTGAAGGTTCCCGTAAGGAAATTCAACGTCTCACTAGCGAAAATACCGCGTTAAAGAATGAAATTGAACGCCATATTTTCGACAATCAGAAAAATACCAAGAAAGTCGAAGAAATGTTGCAGTTAGTCGAATCTATCAACAATGTAGAAACGCTGGTTTCGAATGTCAGCGCCATGCCTGTGAAGCCATTACTGGTTCAAGAAGCATAATCTTGTCGTTAAAGGCCAAGACTTTTTCGATATCAGGGATATGATGCTATGGCTGCGAAAACAAACCATAAGGCTTTGTTTGAGAAGTTAAAGAAACAAGTTAAAGACCTTCAGCGCAAAGAAGCGCTGGCCAAAAGTCGTCTGCATGCGGCGCTTAAGCAAATCGGGAAGCTTGGCAAGTCTTATAAAAGCAGGCTTGCCACTTCCATGCGCAAGATGAAAGTTCGTATCGCCCAGATAGAGAAAAAACATGCGGAAAGGTTACTGCAAAGTGTCGCTAAAAAAGGGAAAAAGACGCGTAAAGCAACCGCGACTAAGCGTAAAAAATAGCGGATCAGACTGAATTACGTCTCTGCACGGATGGTTTGATGACGTGGGGATAGTTAATGAATTCCGGTTTTTCTCTAATAGAAGGACATCGCATTACTAATTTATGTTCTTCCGCTGATATATTTTCACTATTTGCCATCTTGATTAAAACAGCTAAGCGCTCAATGTATTCTTGCACGCAACGTCTTGATATTTCTTGAATGAAGTGATTCATGTCTCCGTCTGCTATCGTTTTTTTCGTACGTTCAATAAATTGTATGTGTTTATCTTTTGCTTTTTCGAAGGCAGATTTAGGCGAATTATTTTGTGTGGGCATATTATGGCCTTTTTGTTTTTATAAAAATAAGCGCAACAATATAATTTTACCACAGGGGATGCAAGCAAGAGCGGTGTAAAAGTAACGGATTTATTTGGTTGTGGTGATAATTTTTTCAACTTTGCATGCTAAGGAACCATCTTGCATGCGTACCAAAATATTATCGCCAGAGTGAATGTCTTTGCTGGTTCGTATTACATGTTGATCAGGCGTCGAAACAATCGCATAACCACGTTGCAACGTCGATAGTGGGCTTAATGCGTCGAGCTTTGCTGCGCCATTCGCTAAATTAGTTTTTTTGCGGTTAATTTGCATCATGATTAAAGCAGCAAGACGTTGTTGCTGAAACACCATTTGATTAGAAAGTTGTCTAATATGATGTGCTGGCGTCTGGCGCTGTAATCTGGCGGACAATGCTTGCAATCTTTCGCGCAGCCTGGCGAATAACTTGAATTGCAGCTGCGTCAGTTTCATCTCCATATTGTCCAGTAATTGCATTTTTTGCAGCAGCTGGTTTTTTGGATGTAGCTGACCTAAATGTTTTTGCGAAAATGCCAGATATTGTCTGCTGGCTTTGAGCTTGTTGTACATTTGTCGCAAAATAATTTGCTTGCTGCGCGCAAGCACTTGTTCGATTTCGGTTTTGTCTGGCGTGATAATTTCCGCGGCAGCAGATGGCGTTGGCGCGCGACGATCGGCAACAAAATCAGCAATAGTAAAATCTACTTCATGGCCTATGCCGCTAATGATGGGAATTTGGCTTGCATAAATAGCATGCGCCACGACTTCTTCGTTAAACGGCCATAAATCTTCAAGTGAACCGCCACCGCGGGCAACAATAAGCACATCGCATTCATTGCGTTTGTTGGCAGTCTGAATCGCTTTCACAATGGCAGGTGCTGCGGTGTCACCTTGGACTAGTGTCGGATAAATAATTACTGGCACGCACGGATAGCGTCGTTTTAACACCGTGAGAATGTCGCGTATTGCTGCGCCGGTGGAAGAAGTAACCACGCCAATTTGGCGTGGGTAAGCAGGAAATGGTTTTTTGTGCGCTGGGTCGAATAAACCTGCTGCTTCCAATTTTTTCTTTAGTAATTCATAGGCACGACGTAATTTGCCTTCGCCACGTTCTTCCATGAAATCCGCGATTAACTGGTAGTCGCCACGATTTGGATACAGGCTGACACGTGCGCGGATTAAAATATGCATACCATCTTTTGGTGTGAAACCGAGATTGCGCTGATTAGTGCGGAACATGGCGCATTTCACTTGCGCGGCAGAATCTTTCAGCGAAAAGTACCAGTGACCAGATCCTGGGACGGCAAAGTTTGATATTTCACCCTCTACCCAAACGCGTGGAAAAGTATCTTCCAGCAAAAACCGTACGTCTTCATTGAGACGGCTGACGGTGTATATTTCTGGCTGCTGTTCCATATCGTTTGTTTGCATAGGCTAGCATCATATAACGATGCGGATTCTGATAAAAGAAGGGATAAAGATTTAATTTAATTACTTGATAATTAGACGGTTTTTGCTTGTGTACATTTTTTGTGTATTTGTGTAAAATATGATCATTATTATATATACACACAATTCCGAGGCCAGATTGTATGCAGCGCAGTGACTCAGCCACTCCTATTAGAGAATTTGATCAGGATATTAGCACATCTTTATCCGGTTTCTTTTCCTCATATCCTACGATTTTACAGCAGGATTTCAATAATGCTGTGTTACAAGGTGCAGGCGTCAAATTTGTACTGGAGTTATCTGATCAGGCATTAACTACCTATGGTTGCTCGCCGCAGCAAAAATTCGCGATTAAAGAATTAATGCAATTGTTGATAGCTATTGCGACAGGTTCTTTCCTGGCTAATTCTGCTGCATTTCTCACCAGTGCCACGATGAAATGGTATGGCTTCAAAGATGAACATTGTGAAATTGGTGCCACAGTCGCAGCAACCTCTGTGCAGGTTGCTCAGAACTTATCTATAGTTGGTGTTGCACGTACTACTACCCAGTTAGTTGGTGGTTATGCTGGCAGCAAGTTTACCATATGGGCTAAACAAGAGTTTCAAAATCCTGATAATAGTAAACTGACTCCTAGCGAAAGCGCTAAAATAGATTCTTTCGTCCAGCTCGCTTACATGTAACTTTCAGGCTTTATTTAGCCAGCGATCTATCACCTGAATTTGATCTTCTTTTTGCAGCGCGGGCGCGTGGCCCGCGTCTGGCACTTCCAATACTTCCATGGTGGGATGCAGACGCTGCATTTTTTCAATCACATCAGGTAATAACAAATCAGAACGTGTGCCGTGAATTAATAATACTGGGCATTTCACTTTGCGCCAGATTTGCCATAAATCAATATCAAAAAAAGTTCCTTCCAGCGCTTTTTGTGGATTCAGCAGGATCTTCCATGCTATCTGGCTTTTGGATGGGGTGCTTTTAATACCTTGATCCAGCTTGGTGACGAATCTGCCGGGAGATTCTTCGCGTAAACTATGTTCAGTTAACTTTTGCCATTGATCTTCGCTCAATTCGCCAAAATCAGCATAAATCACTTTATAATAACGTTTGGCTTCATCCAGGCTGCGGAAGACGGGATCGCGGCCAGCATATTTTGACAGGCGGGCGATGGCTTTCACAGGGATTTGTGCACCGACATCATTAAGTATCAATCGGCGTATCGGGGTATTCGGTAAGGAGGCCATAATCATGCCAAGAATGCCGCCCATGGATGTGCCTATCCAGTCGATTTGCCTGGCACGAGTACGCGCGATTAAGGCATTCAAGTCTTCAATGTAATGTTCATAAGTGTAGTGCTGGGGGTTTTTGAGCCAGTCGCTTTCACCACGGCCAACTATATCGGGACAATAAACATGTCGCTGGCTGTGCTTACTGAGATGTTCAGCCAGAGGATCAAAATCGCGGCTATTTCGGGTCAGCCCGTGGACGCAAATGATGGGTATCTCATTTTCGGCCGTGTTGCCCCATTCGGTATACACGACTTTATGAAAACCATCCTCAGTTAAACCAAGCACATAGTCCATTTTCATAAAAATCCTGCCTCTAATGCCCTTTAATAGATATATCTGCTGGTCTTTTATAAGCTAAATCCGTATAATGAGGCGTTAATTTTAACCTGCAATGACATAGTAGGGGAATTAACATGATACGCCTAGCACAAGACGATTTAGCCCTCACATTTGATGACGTTTTACTCCTGCCTGGTGAATCTTCAGTGCTGCCTAAAGACGTCAGCCTGAAAACCAGACTTACCCGAACAATCACTCTTAATATACCACTAATTTCCGCGGCCATGGACACTGTGACCGAAGCGCGTCTGGCCATTGCTCTGGCGCAGGAAGGCGGCCTGGGTATTATTCATAAAAATATGCATATCGATGATCAGGCTGCGCACGTGCGCAAGGTCAAGAAATTCGAAAGCGGTGTGGTGAAAGATCCTATTTCTATTTCGCCGCAAACCACTGTGCGTAATGTACTGGAATTAAGCCGAAAATATAATTTTCATGGCTTTCCTGTGGTGGATGAAAACCAGCAAGTAGTTGGTATCGTGACCAGCCGCGATTTACGTTTCGAAACCAATCTGGATCAGCCAGTTATTAACGTCATGACACCGAAAGAACGATTGGTGACTGTGAAAGAATCGGCAGACCGCGAACTGGTGCAAAAACTGCTGCATAAAAATCGCATCGAGAAAGTGTTAGTTGTGAACGACAATTTCCAACTGCAAGGTATGATCACAGTAAAAGACATTCTGAAAGAGCAAGCAAAGCCAAACGCATGTAAAGACAATTATGGTCAGTTGCGTGTGGGTGCTGCTGTCGGTACAGGCGCAGATACAGAAGCACGTGTGGAAGCGCTGGTTGAAGCTGGTGTGGATGTACTTGTGGTGGATACTGCGCATGGTCACTCAAAAAATGTAGTTGAACGTGTGGCGTGGGTGAAAAAACATTATCCGCAAGTTTCTGTTATCGGCGGCAATATCGCTACTGGCGATGCGGCAAAAGCATTGGCAGATGCTGGCGCTGATGGAGTGAAAGTGGGTATTGGTCCAGGATCTATCTGCACAACGCGTATTGTGACTGGTGTTGGTGTACCGCAAATTACAGCGATTGCCAATGTTAGTTCCGCGTTGCAAGGCAAAGATGTAGGTGTTATCGCTGACGGTGGTATTCGTTATTCTGGCGATGTCTGCAAAGCGATGGCTGCGGGTGCATCGGCAGTGATGATTGGTAGTTTATTTGCTGGTACCGAAGAAGCGCCAGGCGAAGTAGAGCTCTATCATGGCCGTACTTATAAAGCGTATCGCGGCATGGGTTCATTGGGTGCGATGGCGCAACGTTATGGTTCCAGCGATCGTTATTTTCAGGATGCGGTTGCAGAAGCTGAAGCAGAAAAATTAGTACCTGAAGGTATTGAAGGTCGTGTTCCTTACAAAGGCAGCATGGTGAGCATTGTTAATCAGCTGATGGGTGGCTTGCGTTCAGGTATGGGTTATACCGGTTGCGCAGATATTAATGCATTGCGTACCAAGCCGAATTTTGTTCGCGTCACACCTTCAGGTGTTCGTGAAAGTCATGTTCATGACGTACAAATCACCAAAGAAGCGCCTAATTATCACATCGAGGAAAAATATTTGTAATGAAAAATATTCATGCTCATAAAATCCTGATTCTTGATTTTGGTTCGCAATATTCGCAATTGATCGCACGTCGTGTGCGTGAAATTGGTGTGTATTGCGAAATTCATCCGTACAACATGACGAACGATGAAATTAAAGCATTCGCACCTGCTGGTATTATTCTATCCGGCGGTCCTGAGAGTGTGACTGGTGATAATACACCGCGTGCGCCGGAAGCAGTTTTTTCATTAGGTTGTCCATTGCTGGGAATTTGTTACGGCATGCAAACCATGGCGTTGCAATTAGGCGGCAAGGTAGAAGCAGGGCATAAGCGTGAATTTGGTTATGCGCAAGTTGAATTGCATGGTCATTCAACATTGCTGAATGGTATAGAAGATCAGTTAGCTGAGAATGGTGGTTCATTGCTGGATGTGTGGATGAGTCACGGTGATCAAGTGACTGGTTTGCCAGCATCATTCAAGACAATTGCCAGCACAGATAATTGTGCGATCACAGCGATGGCGGATGATGAGCGTCAATATTACGGCTTGCAGTTTCATCCGGAAGTTTCGCACACGCGTCAGGGCAAGCGTATCATGGAGCGTTTTTTATTTGATATTTGTCATTGCACGGCGAATTGGAACCCGAAAAATATTATCGAAGAACAAGTTGAATTAATACGTAGTCGCGTTGGCAAAGATAAAGTGTTACTTGGTTTATCAGGTGGTGTTGATTCATCGGTTGCTGCAGTGTTGTTGCATAAAGCGATAGGCGATCAACTGACTTGCGTGTTTGTCGATACTGGCTTGCTGCGCTTGAATGAAGCTGAGCAAGTGAAAACGGTGTTTGAAAAACATTTTGGTATAAAGCTTATTTGCGTTGATGCCAGCAAAGAGTTTTTTGCTGCGTTGACAGGTGAAAGTGATCCAGAGAAAAAACGCAAAATCGCTGGTAAAAAATTCATTGATGTATTTGACGCGGAAGCGGAAAAAATTGGCGGCATTAAATTTCTCGCACAAGGCACTATTTATTCTGACGTGATTGAATCTGCCGCGGCGAAAAATGGTACGGCACATGTGATTAAGTCACATCACAATGTGGGTGGTTTGCCAGAAGATATGACACTGGAATTAGTTGAGCCACTGCGCGAGTTGTTTAAAGATGAGGTTCGTAAAGTTGGTGTCGAAATGGGTTTGCCGTATGAGCTGGTTTATCGTCACCCATTCCCTGGGCCAGGACTTGGAATCAGAATATTAGGTGAAATCAAGCCGGAATACGTGAAGAAATTACAATTGGCAGATGCGATTTTAATTGAAGAATTATATAACGCTGATCTTTATTACAAAGTCAGTCAGGCGTTTGCAGTATTTTTGCCGGTGAAATCCGTTGGTGTGATTGGCGATGCGCGTCAGTATGATCATGTGATTTCGCTGCGTGCGGTAGAGACTATCGATTTTATGACTGCGCATAATGCGCGTTTGCCGTATGAATTTTTGGAAAAAGTTTCTAGCAGGATCATAAATGAAGTAAAAGGAATCTCCCGCGTTGTTTACGATATTTCCAGCAAGCCACCAGCGACGATAGAGTGGGAGTGAGATTTTGATTGCCTCCCCCTTATAAAATAATTCGGGGAGGGTATTTAAATATAAAAAAATAAAACGACCATGTGAGTACATTGAGGTTTTAAGTCGTGGATATTTTTAGTGAACGAGATGAGCATTGGATGCAACGCGCTCTTGCATTAGCAGAGCAGGGTGGGCAAGCTGGCGAAGTCCCGGTTGGCGCGGTTGTTGTTTTTAACGATGAAATCATCGGTGAAGGCTTTAACGCGCCGATTTCCAGGCATGATCCCACCGCGCATGCGGAAATGATTGCCATGCGCGCCGCGGCGGAGAAAATCGGTAATTACCGTCTCGTGGATAGTACGTTGTATGTCACTTTGGAACCTTGCAGTATGTGCGCTGGTGCATTAGTACATGCGCGCGTCAAACGTTTAGTGTTTGGCGCGCATGAACCTAAAGCGGGTGCGGTGGTTAGCAGGATAGCCGCGCTGGATCACGGCTTTCTCAATCACAAAGTCGATTATTCTTGCGGTCTGTTTGCGACCCAGTGTGGTGAAGTATTACGCCGGTTTTTTCAGGCCAGGCGCTAAGTCCATTTATACTTGTCTTAAGAGCATGTTCCTTATGCTGACAATCGCGCGGCGAATTTTTTGTTCGGGGCGTGGTTTAATCAATGGATTAAAAAATATCGATGAGGCGCTATGAGAATACTCATGGCCTCTAGGTGGTTGCTCGGAGTAATAGTAATTAAACACACAACATCGGGGTGCGTCACATAAGACTGGATTTACTGCGTGCCAGGATGTTTGATTTGTTTCCATCACAACCAGGCGGTTAAATAAGCTTGGGACAATAATGCGATTTTTTACTGATTCATCCCATAATTCATAATTACCACCATTTTCCAGCTTCCAATTCGGAGATACATAATAAAGTAGATTCACTGTTTGATATAGTTTTCTGCTCCTATCATGCGAGTGATCTAAATGAGGATTAATGTAATGGCCTTTAATTAATGTGCTAATTGCACCTGCATGCCGCGATTTATCAGGAACTTGATTTTTAATTCCTGTTATTTCTTCAATCACAGCAATAACCCTGGGATCTTGAATAGCGAAATGGAGATCTTGCAATAACCTTGATTCATTCTTTACATAGCTATACTTGAACTTCAATTCTCCAGGACTATTTAATAAACGCATTTTGCCTGATTTGGGAAAGTTAGCGTATATTCTCTCCGCTATTTCAGTTGGCAACAAATTATCAAGGGCGAAATGATGAGAAACTTTTATAGGGTGTTCAAGGAAAAATTGTTTTTTTAAGTGTTCCTTGGACTCATTCAACCTTTGAACGATTAAATCAGTTAATAGATTTTTCATCGATAACGTATTCCAAAATCTTATTCATTATTTACAAACCTTTTGGTTTTAGTCCATCTAATGGTGACCTGGGACGAATGGATGATCTTTCTTGAGATGTGTTCTGTTGATTTATATTTTGTATGGAAAATAAATTTTTACTGGCTAACCGTTGTATAAACTTGTCATATAGTGAAGTAGGTAATTCAATACGGAGAGACAATAAGTTGCCTTCCTTATCTTTTTCAATCAGTTTGCAATTATTTGCTATACCGTTTTCTTTTTTAAATTCTTCTAATTCTTTTGAAATGGTATCCACGAATTTTTCAAATTGATCGCGCTGTTCTGGAGATAAATCTTTAGGATTACATAGCAATTGAATGGTCAGCGTATTTAGCTTTCTATCGTCTTCAATCAATAATAACCGTTTTGATAATAATTCAGGGATGATTTCAAGATTAAATGGTTTTTCGCCTGATTGGGGTTGCGGGTCGACACTTTTGCTGGCTGATTCTTCTGACGAGCCGCTACTACCGACACCTCCTGCATCGTGACCACCAAAACACTGAGGTAAAGTTTTCTTATCTGCATATTTTCCACAAATTGAACATCTAGGTTTGGCTTTGTCTGCTGATGCAGCCGCCTCTTTCATTCTATCTTTTTCTAGTTGCTGTTTTGTATCGTTGCTATCATTTGACATATTCAGACCTATTTGTTCAAAAATTATGTTTGGTATTTTAAGTAATAAATTAATAGACTTTATTAAGGTTTGCTTACTTCTGCCTGGTTTTTAACTCAGACTTTCTATAAAGTAACGAACAAATATGTACAAATAAATACCGTATGATTACGGTATGAAAAGAATGGCATCAACTATTTGCTAGTTAAAATTTTGTTTGCTAAGGAAAAACCGGCGAAGTATGACGCCGGTTTATTCAGGCCAGATGCTAATTTGCTAATGTATGACCGTTCTGCCAGGCTTTTTCTTTTATTTTATTTGCGCTGCCATATTGTGTTGAACAAGTCATATCAATACTGAAATATTGCGGAGATTTTGCGCCGGTGTAAGGCTGCCAGTTTAGATTATCCAATCCTTCAACACTGGCGAGGTTACCATTCGAAGTAAATTTGATCGTCCCGGACCCTAATTTTATCAGGTACATATAAGCATAAGCAGTCCAGCTATTTACGTCATTTTTCACATAATACAGGGATAATTTGTATGGCGCGCCAAGACTATCATGAATATTGATATTGGTTTTGAAGTTATAAGAATTCGCATCGCGTGGATCAAATACAGAATCTGGAATAACTTCATTTGCGTTCAGATTGATGTTCCATTTCACTAGTGTAGTTGCTTGAACTGTATTTGCTGGGCAAGCATTGTCGGCGAAGCTCTTATTTAATTTTAACGCTGCGCGGAAACTTGTTCCTTCGGCGTGCCCATCCTGTGAATAGCTTATTATCATATCTGGAATTGCGACTTGAGTTGAACATGTCAGGTCGATACTGATGATTTGCGGTGACTGAGCGCCGGTAGTGGGGATAAAAGTTAGATTGCGCATGCCTTCGACGCTTGTTAATACGCCACTTTCATTAAACGTTAATGCGCCAGTGCCTATACTTGTGCCATCAATATAAACGTAGGTTTTCCATACGTTGTCTGCTGATTTTGCGAAATAGAGATTGATTCCATGTTCAATGCCAAGGCTGTCAAAGAGATTGCCGGAAGCGAGATAATCATAAGAGATCGGATTAGATGGTTCAAAAGGGGATGTTGGAACTCTGTCGTTAGAACTTAAATTAAACGCCCATTGTATGGCTGAAGTGGCTTTTACGGGGGCAAAAATACAAGATTGATGTGGTTTTTTTTGTACCGGTGTATTAACGGCAAAAAGTGGCGTAGTACAGAGGGAAGAAATTAACATGATTTTTGCAAATGTGACTAGTTTCATTATTAACGCTCCTTGTTAATGAATGGTTCACACTCAGCTTATATCTTAATTGTGAAGCGGTGGCAGGGGAAAATTCCCCTACTGCTAGCGTCTGACCCCAACAAAATGATGTTTAATCCACCCTGGCTTTTTGCTTCTTAATTCTCTGCATGATATGGAGCATGATTTCAGTATATAACTTGTCTTTCAGAATGCCGTCTTCAACATTGTAATCAATACTGGGATTATCATTGATTTCGATGACCATGACGTGATTGCCGTGCTGCTTTAAATCGACGCCATAAAATCCATCGCCAATAAGACTGGCTGCCCGTTGTGCGATTTTCAGCACTTTTCGTGGCACCGCATCAAGTGGGACGGTTTCGTGGCCACCTTCTTTCATGCTGCCGCAAGATTGCCACTGGTTTATTTGCCAATGGTCTTTCGCCATGTAGTATTTGCACGCATATAATGGTTTTTTATTCAGCACACCTATACGCCAGTCGAATTCAGTCGGAACATATTCCTGGGCAATAATCAGGTCTGACTGGTTAAGCAGGCGGTGTAATTCTTCATCCAGCGCCAGCGGATCGCTGACTTTGACCACGCCATTGGAAAACGAACCATCGGGCTGTTTGAGTACATAGGGTAAGCCTAAGGTGTTGACCAATTCTTCACTGTTTTTTTTGTGCACAATAACTGTCTTGGGTGTGGGTATGTTTGCCTTTTTCATCATTTCCGCCATGTATACTTTATTTGCACAGCGGACAATGGAAATCGGGTCATCCATTACGATCAGGTTTTCTGCTGAAGCACGACGGGCGAACCGATAAGTATGATGGTTTACCGCAGTGGTTTCGCGGATAAACAGGGCGTCGAATTCAGGTATGCGGCTATAGTCATTCTTGGTAATGAATTTGGCGCGCATGCCAACGTCTTCCGCTGCTTCCATAAACCTGTCTAAGGCTTTACGGTCCGACGGTGGTGACTTTTCTTCAGGGTTAACCAAAAGGGCGATATCATAAATCAGTTTGGAGTTTGCAGACGCCGAGCGTATGCGTTTACGGCCAAAATACTGCCGTGCGAATTCCAGAAGATATGGTTTATGAAGTTCAGGTATCTGATTGAGTGGTAAAGGAAAAATATTTTGCAGCAGCCACTTGTTTTGTTCCTGGTTCCAACTGAAACAAACACGTAAAAGTGGGGCTGGAAAGAGGTTGCCCAGCTGCCGGCTTAACTGTTCATGTTTCTTGGCGACACTTTTGCCAAAATAAATATCCAGGTCAAAGGTCGAAGACTTAATGCGCGATAGGCTGCGCTGAATGTTGGTATCCACTTCATCAGAAATGATACGGATAATCGATTGGGACTTTAAATCCTGGATAGTGGTGATATTTGGGAAGCTACGGTGCCCTCTGGCTTCAGCCAGCAAAGATACGTAATAGCCCATACCTTGATAGCGGTAGGACTGACAAAGGTTGTAGACTCTAGCATCGCTGATTTCTGAATACTTGCTGTCGGTCAGGTATGCTTTCGCGGAAACAACTTCAACGTCTGGAATCTGGAACTTCCAGTCCTGTGGTTTATTAACAACGACAATGGATCGCATGGAATACAATATTGAGTGTAATAGGTGTTCGTCAATATGACATTAATGCATGGAATACGTCAAGATGAAGCAAATGATGCTGGTTGTGATGTTCATATTTTAATCATACCAGGTGTGCGAAATTTAATCACTTCTGGGCTCTCCTTGCGCACTATGGTGCATATCTAGTATCTTGGTTATATGCATAATATCAGAGCTTTTCGATCATATTCGCGATGTGTCTCTTTCTGCACAGCGGGAAGCTATGACTTATCGGGTCTATCCAGCTTCTTTAGAAAGAAAGGTTACTTCACCAGATTGTCTCGTGACGTCTTGCATGTCACTAATCTGAAAAAGCCTGGTGATATCTTTTTCTTTAATCATGGCTGTATTGTTTCCTGGGGTTTTAAAAAGCATTTCGAAGCCAAGTTGATTGAATATGTGAAAGCATTCGAAGTGCATTCACTGGTACATATGGAAAGCGATCATTTTTATTATCGCTATGGTTCAGAAACGACGATAGATACACATGAAAAACATCGTCTTGATATTATTACTCTGGATTCAGAAGACGCGATGATCAAGATGGCTATCTCATACGGCCTGGCGCAATCCATCAAGCTGGAAGCATTCGAAGATTCCATACTGGATGCAATCAAGCAGAATAATTATCTTCCTGAAGAAATTGCTACCAAGGGTGTGATTTCATTATCACGACGAGCGATTTTCAAGCGTATAGGTGAAATCTTTATTGCCCGCAGCTCAATCAATCTTAATATCGAATATCTGGATGCGCCAGAATTTTTTTGGCGTAATCCCAGTCTGGAACCGTTTTATATCATGATGAAAAAGTTTCTGGATATTCCTAGCCGTGTGATGGCGCTGAATCAGAAGCTGGACGTCTTGCAAGAGCTATTGGACATCTTGAACAGCCAGGTGCAGCATCGTCATTCCAGTTTGCTGGAAAGTATTATTATTCTTTTGATCGCAGTAGAAATCATTATTAGTTTGTTTCAATTCCATGTTGTATGAGGATGCGCGCGAATGGATTCACGCGACATAGCTGGCATCATTGCAGATAATGAACGCAAACGCACACCCAAAAAGAAATTATCGCGAAAAAACAGTTATCTCATCGGTGGTACACCCGGCTTAAAAACTCTTTATTCTCCAGCTACATCGTGGGTACGATTTCAATACGCCAACGGTAGCATCGAATATCACGCACTTAAAAATTTACATGCTGGCGGCAGAAAAGCACAACCTGCGGGAGCATACGGTTGTGTGAAAATATGCCGCGAACTGTTACGAGATACCGCGCAAGGTTTAATTTCTACTGAAAAAGTTTACGCGGAAAAAATTCAGGAACGCGAAGACCATCATACTTCACATGCTTTTAAAGTGCAGGTCATGCATGAATGGAAATGCCTTCGTGAAGTATATGGCGATTTGCCGTTACCAACTTTTATTCTTGATAAGCATGGCGAGCTGACAAAAGCATATCTGGCTATGCCGTTTATTTCCGGCATGTCTTTACGAAAATTTAAAGATTTTCATGCCGATGTCACGCCCTGTCCAGATTTGCTCACGATAATCATAAACATGTTTTATCAAGTGAAAATGTTACATGAAAAAGGCATGACACATCGTGATATACGGCTGGATAATTTTATTATTGATGCAAAAACACTGACAATTACTCTTATTGATTTTGGTCTCACAGCGCTGCCGCCAGAAAAAGAACGCGAATTTTGCCGTGAATATGGTGTTGATTTGGTTATTGACGCTACCTATGAAGATAATGCGTGCTGGTGGGACTTATGTCATTGTCGTGAAACAGCGTTAGAATTGTTGTCAGGTATTGATCCTGGTTCAGATGGCCAGTTTATTAATGATGCAAAAGAAATTTTATTTTCAGCGCATGAATATGTTCAAAATGGCAAAGTTGATATCAATGGATTTATAGCCACGTTGGAAGCGTTGCGTAATGCGCGCCAGGTGTTATCGCATGTCTTTCATTTATAATATTATCTGCATTCAAAAGCAAAAAACGCTATTATTATAATTATAAGATAATGGAATGAATGGGGAGGATGAAAAGGAATGACGATTTCCAATTCTGAGCATATTCTGGTTCTCGAAGAAAATAAAACAGGAAATGATTTCATCATTGGCGATGTGCATGGCAATGATAAATGTTTTGATAGTGTTCTTGCCGCGATTGCTTATGATGCAAGGACGAAAATACTGCCCAATCCTGATCGCCTTTTTATCGTCGGTGATTTAACCGATCGTGGTAACGATAGCATACGCGTCATCAGGCGTATTAAAAAAAATAACGCAAACCCAGCTAATCCCCAGATATATGTCACTTGTGGTAATCATGAAGCCATGTCATTGCAAACTATCAATAACATAGACTTGATGTTGGCAAACGAAAATATGGCTGGCTTGTTACAAATCGCGGCGCGATTAAAAGCGACGCGTAAATCAATGGATAAAAATGCTTATACCGCGCAAAAAGATGTGTTGCGAGAGCAGTTAAAGAAAACTGTTTTGGAAGATATCGAAGTTGCCAATCACTGTAAAAAAAATAATGGTGGCGAATGGCTGGTGAATTTGTACATTGCGGAGCTGATGAAAAAACGGATTACATATACAAATGGTCGTATTGTTTATACTGATAAAAGCAAAATAAAAATGATACAAGATTTTTTTTCGTCTATGCCCTATATCACGCATGTAAAAGCAAAAAATAGTGTTGGCGGTCCATTTAACATTGTGCATGCCGATATGCCTATCAGTGATGAGGAATTGCAAAGACGTATAAGCAATGGCAGTGGGTTGAATGAACAAGAAGTCACTCATGCGATTTGGGCGCGTGAAAAGAAAGTCGATGGCAATGTGACGCAAGCTATACCAGACGTAGGTCGCGGCCCGGATTCTATCATCACTTATTGCGGTCATAGTATTGTCAAAGATGCATCCCAGGTCATACGCCGTGCTACCAATACTGTTGATATAGACATGGGAACTTATTCAACTGATGTTGCTTTATTGGTAAACCATACTAAACAAACAGCAATGTTGGTGACGACGGAAACCAGTAGAAATAATGTTCCCGCGGAATTAAATAAATTACCCGATATTGTTATGCATCATTTGCTTGCCAATGTACTATTTTATCAAAGACGAAAACTGTTTGCTGCGACAGATAATGCCCGTATTTCTTCGCAAGGTAAATTGCAGTTCAGTGAAGATAATCCAGTATTTATCCAGGAAAAAAATCATCATGGGTTCGATAAGTTTAATCTTATGTTGTTTAAAATACCCGTTCACGATGAACGGCGAAGATTTCGGTTAGAATTATTGGGTATTTCTACCGGACGTTTATTCAAATAGAACAATCCCGCTGTGCGCGGGATTGTTCTTTATTTCTGTTTATCGTTTGCAATTAGATGAATATTGATATTACATGATAGAGTCTCGGTAATTTTCACGCCTGCTTTTTGCAACGCTGCGACTTTATGTGGATTGTTGGTCATAAGTCGAATGCTGCTGACATCAAGCGCTTTTAATACATCTTTGACGGCATCATAACGTCTGACATCATCGGGAAAACCAAGCATGCGATTGGCTTGTACGCTATCTATGCCTTCTATTTGCTGTTTATTCCAGGCAAGCAATCTATTGCCTAAGCTTAAGCCGCGACTATCCTGATTGAGCTGAATAATGATGCCGCCGTGTTTGGCGATATAGTCTTGCGCTTGCTCCAATTCCTGTTTGCAATTACACATGGCACCATCCAGGAGACCGCAAGCAGCGCAAGAATCTTGTATGCGGACAATGATGTCATCGCGGCCTTGTGCAAATGTGTGTGTTGGATAAGAAACAACGACATCTTTATCGCTATTACCACTCTTGTCCTGGAATACTGCGACTGTATTCACGCCGTGGTGTGCTGTTGGTATTTGCGCTTGTGAATACATGCGATAGTGTGTGGTATCTACGGAAGGATCGTAAGGAAATAAAGGCATATTGCTAAATCGATGGATTTTAAGATCTACTCCTTCGGCGATATTAACGTTAGTCATATCTTTGCCTTCTGTGAATAACACGATTGCTTCTGCAATATTATTACAGCTAACACCCGCTTTTAATAACAGATTGTATGTGGCGCGCAAGGTTTCGCCGGTGGTGCAGATACTGTCTAGGATAATAATGTCTTTGCCGCGCATGGCATCGACCTGCGATTTGTCGATATATAATTTTTTCTTTTCTGTTGATGTTACCGCGCAATATTCTATGCTGCTGGTTTCTACGTCGCTGGGTTTTTTGCTTTTGGTAATAACTGCGCCATCGATATGATATTTGCTGCGTAGCTCATGAGCGAGAGCGAATGTGCTTGCTTCCGGTGTCACGAAATAAGGGTTTTTCAAGCCTAATTCCTTGATACGGTTCGCTATCAGTTCCGCGCCTTCGTTGACTAACTCTGGTAAATCATTGGTTTTGAAATAGAGGAAGCGGCCGGCGCCAGCGGGTAAATCACTGAGTTTGATAGGAACAGATACTTTGCCTAGTTTTAATTCGCGTGGTATGTGTGGTTCGCAATAATTGAAAACAACACCTTTGTTGCTGAAGTGACAGCAGTTGGTACAGTGATCACATTTGCTGGCGTAGAATTTTTCCAGTAACGCAGGGCGCGCAGTGACGCCTTGGCCACCTAGTTGCTGGCGCAATTCCATTAATAATTTGCCTAATATATTTTGGCCTTTGCCGTTGCCATTGTCTGACCATAATCTATCGTAGCCATTCGGGCTGTTCATCACCAGATAGGCGGATTTGGTCGCCAGTAATCTGCGTTTCAGTGTTTCATCGGTGAATTTCCAGCGTAGTGTTTCGCGCATGGCGGCGATATTGTCGGTCACGCCGTTGGCGATTAATTTTTTGAATAATTCATCGGCGTTTTTGAAAGTGCCGTGCGGAGTGTTGATGGTATGTTCATGCCAGTTGCTGAGGAAATCATATTCAGCGTGTTTGTTTTTATCGAAGAATGCGCAATATTCTTCAGTTGATTGGGTTGTTGTGGCTTTTGGGGCGAAGAGGGTGTGTAGCATAAGTATCATCCTTTATTTTGTGATTAATATGCTTATGCTAACTGCAGTGAGAGATGCCTGCGATCCCGTAGCGATTACGGGATTCACGTTTTTATTTTATTGGCACCGAGAATGGTCCTGGGATAGCATTGTGGTTAGACACCTCCGCGGTTAACTTTGCCTCTGTGGTGTCTGACCCCAATGCTATCCCAGGACCATTCTCGGTGCTGATAAAATATGGGAATGATTAAAATTCCTTACGCATTCTCAGTGCATCCATCCCATCTTCATAAAAATTTTCATATTCACCAAACGCTTCATACCCATTCTTACGATAAAACTTAATCGCGCGACGGTTGTTATTTTTCACTTCCAGCCTGATTTCGCTGCAGCGGAATTTACGACAGCTACGCTCAACAAAATCCAGAATAGCTTGCGCGACACCAAGACGGCGATAATCAGGATGCACGGCGATAGAATATAAGCGTGCGATTTTTGAATTTTTACGAAATAACACAATCGCGCCGGAAATAATTTTCTTTTTGTGCTTGGTTGTCACGACTAGCGCAGAGGGTTTTTTCAGGAAATAATGAAAATGTTTTGCATCCAGACGATCTGTGTCAAAACATAATTCTTCCAGTTCCACCAGGCCGCCGATATCAGCGGAAATGGCTGTTTCAGTTACAATCTTTTTCATTTTGCAGATTACTCGTTAGGTTTGTGTGTGTTCGCTAAAGCGCAGTTTTGGAAAATGATCGGGATAATTTGTACGAATAAAATCAAGGATTTTTTCCCGCACTTCTGCGCGCAAATTAGAAATATCGTCAGCGTTCTCCGCGCTGATTTGTATGCTTAATTCGACCGAGCGCTCGGTCAAATTCGAAACTTGTAAATTGGATGATTCACCATCCCAGTATTTTGAATTACGCAGTATTGTACTTAATTCATCACGTACGGGTTGGATAGGCGTCATATAATCGACGTAAATATGCAAGCTGCTACGTATGCTGTTGCCTTCGCGCGTCCAGTTTTCGAATGGTTTTTCAACAAAGTAATTGATAGGGACGACCATTCTGCGTCGGTCGCTTAACTTAAGTGTTACAGAGGTAAACGTAATTTCTTCTATGGTGCCTGAGGAACTTTCTATTGTGACAATATCACCGATTTTAATGGGCTGAGACAAAGCGATCTGCAAACCGGAGAAAAGTGAAAACAAGCCTTTTTGCGCCGCTAACCCAACGATGGCAGTCAAAAAACCAGCCGATGCTAACAAGCTGATACCTATATTGCGCACGCTGCTAAAGCTCATCAAGATGGCAGCCATGGTGATGATCACAATCACTACGGTCGCGATGTTGCGCATAATGTGTAATTTTGTGTATAGCGCTTTAACGCGCAAATGATCTGTTTTATTCAGCCGCATCATATGCTGATAGATCATCGCCTCAAACGTATAAAGAATCTGAATGGCAATCCAGCCAATGGAGCTGATGATAATGACATTGATAATATTGTTGGCGTAGATTAACGCAACATGCGTGGGCCCTATGATGGATATAACAATATTAATGATGGCGAGGACATAAATGATGCGTAAGCCTTTGCGTGTTGTCGCCAGCACATGTGAGGTAATCGGGTGTTTTTCCGCGCATTTGATTTCATAGCGCCGGCAAATGAGCACACAAAAACTATAAATAAATGTAATGAGTCCCAGGGTAATAAAAATATCGCCTACCTGGTCAGCAATACCAAAAATATTACGCCAATTTTTCAGAGGGAATATTTTATCAATGTCAGATAGTGAGATAAGCACAATGCCGATGAGCAGATAGACCAGGGCAAATTTGATTGCATGGAACAGGATTTTTTTCACAAAGCCTAGATTGATATCCCGTAACATTGATGTGTTACCTCTGATGACATGAGACTGGGTATATTTTGACGGTTTTGCCGAGTATTGGCTAGGGCTTCTTTTGTTGCGAGCATAAAAAAGCCCACCATAGTGGGCTTTTTGAAATTTACTAACGCTTATTCAGCGCTGGAATCTTTGTCTTCAGCTGGTGCAGCGGCAGGAAGTGCAGCTGTGCCAACTTTAGCAGCCAATTTTTCCTTGATGCGCGCTGCGCGACCACTTAATTCACGCATGTAGTAAAGTTTGGCGCGGCGTACATGGCCACGACGCTTTACTTCAACAGAGTCAATTGCAGTGCTGTAGCTCTGGAATACACGTTCAACGCCTACGCCATGTGATATTTTGCGTACGGTGAATGCAGAGTTGTAACCACGATTACGTTTAGCAATAACAACGCCTTCAAAAGATTGTAAGCGACTACGTTCGCCTTCTTTTACTTTTACCTGGACGATAACGGTATCGCCTGGTTCAAATGCCGGAATGGCTTTGCCAGATTGCATGAATTCGGTTTCTAATGATTGTATGATTTTGTTGCTCATTTTCTTAATCCCCTAACAAGTCGTGCAATATTATACATATTTCCCAAGATTATCGAGAGTTTTTTTGGCTTTTTTTCGAAAAATCTTCAATAAATTCGGTCAATAACGTTAATTCTTCTTTATTCAAGGTTTTTTTGGCCAGTAAGTCGGGCCGTCTTAGCCAGGTTTTGCCCAACGATTCCTTCAGACGCCATTGATCAATTTGCTTATGATTGCCGCTCACTAAAACTGGTGGAACCGCGGCACTTCCTAGCGTTTCCGGCCGCGTATACTGGGGATATTTTAATAATCCACTAGTCAGCGAATCCTGGATGACGGAATTTTCATCGCCCACCGCTGCCTGGAATAAGGCGGGTGACGGCGTCAATCATGACCATGGCGGCTAATTCTCCACCGGTTAAAATATAGTCACCTATAGACCATTCTTCATCAATTTCTTGCTCAATGATGCGCTCATCTATGCCTTCATACCTGCCCGCCAGCAATATGACTGCCTGTTTTTCCGCCAGCTCTACCGCTGCTTCCTGATCAAATTGCCGTCCCTGCGGCGATAGATAAATAACCGTCGGTTTAACCGGGGCTGCCTGTTTGGCTGCTTGAATAGCCGCCTGTAGAGGTTCTGCCATCATGACCATGCCTGGACCGCCGCCATAAGGGCGGTCATCCACGGATTTATGTTTGTCAGTGGCGAAATCGCGCGGGTTCCAGATATCAGTCTTGATTAAGCCTTCTTTTAAAGCTCTGCCGGTAATGCCGACATTCAAAGCCTGAAACATTTCCGGAAAAAGGCTGATGATGCCAAACCACATGTTAGATTAGCTCCCAATCCACATGGATTTCCTTTTTCTCCAGGTCAACTTTGAGAATAACTTTGCCGGGAAGGAAGGGAATGGCATGTTCTTTGTCGTTTTTGACGACAAGGACATCGTTGGAGCCGGTTTCAATGAGAAAAGCGACTTTGCCATAGATTTCGCCTGTCTTGTTGATGACAGTTAAACCTATGAGATCAGTCCAGTAATACTCATTGTCTTTTAATGCGGGTAATTGCGCGCGGGTAACAGCGATAGTTCTGCCAGTAAATAAGCGGGCTTCTTCCGGGTTGTTGAGTCCTGCCAATTTGACCAGGACAACATCGCCATGCATGCGACTATCTTCAACCTTGATTTCCTGCCAATGGTCATCGCCACTGCTTAAATACCAGGGTTGATAATCGAGAATGCCGGGGCCAAATTCAGTATAAGCCTTAACTTTGAGCCAGCCATGAACACCATAGGTCGAGCCAATCTTGCCTATGGTAATGTATGCTGCATCCGCGTTTTTCATTGAGCAAACCAGATAAGATCCACAGGCTGAGACATGAGCTCAGCCCGGAATAGCAATATTAAGCTTTGTCAGCAGCTGGAGCTTGTGCGGCTGTTTCTTTGTGAACTTTGATCAGGTGCTTAACGCGATCAGATGGCTGTGCGCCTTTACCAACCCAGTCCTGAATGCGGTCGAGGTCCAAAGATAAACGGACATCTTTGCCGGCAGCGATAGGGTTAAAATAACCAACATGCTCAATGAAGCGGCCATCGCGTGAACGACGCTTGTCAGCGACAACGACATGATAAAATGGGCGTTTTTTAGCACCGCCGCGGGATAAACGAATAACTACCATGGTTTTTGTATTCCTCTGTTTCAACAAATATCTAGCGATTAAAGGTGGTGAATTATACGTTACTTTTTGATACTTGCAAACTGGGGTAGCTAAATATTTATAGTTGCCAGCTGAGGGATTTAAGCTTAACCTTTATGGTTCCAAAAAAACCATTTTCCAGGACTTATCATCAATTTAACCTAAATGGAGCAACAATGAAATTAAGAGCTATCGCAGCAATTGGACTTGGCCTGTTATGCGCTAACGTCTATGCGGCAACTAACCAAAATACAACTCAATCTACAGAAGGTCAGACAGTGACAGCAACAGCAGATAAGCAACAGGCATTTCTTGATGCCAACAAAAAATTACCAGGCGTTGTGACGCTTCCGGATGGATTACAGTATAAAGTGATCGCAGAAGGCAAAGGCCAAAAGCCAACAGCTTCTGACGTAGTCACAGTTCATTATGCCGGCAAATTAATCGATGGAACTGAATTTGACAGTTCTTATAAGCGTGGCCAACCAGCGACTTTTCCAGTGAATGGTGTTATTCCAGGCTGGGTAGAAGCGCTGCAGTTAATGCACAAGGGTGCAACCTGGGAATTATTTATTCCTTCTAATCTGGCTTATGGCGAACAAGGCGCGCCGCCAGTTATTGGTCCAAATCAGACTTTGATTTTCAAGGTTGAATTGTTGGATGTGAAGAAAGGCTAATATTGATTACCCCTCACCCGATGGGTGAGGGGGTCATTATAATATTTAGAATGCTCCGGGTGGTAATCCGCCCATGCCCCCAAACGGGAACTTGCCCTGCATACCGCGCATCATTTTCATCATGCCGCCTTTCTTGGCCATCTTCTTCATCATCTTTTGCATTTGCAGGAATTGTTTCAATAATTGATTAATTGCCTGAATGGATGTGCCAGAGCCCAATGCGATACGGCGTTTTTGTGAATTGCGAATGACATCCGGGAAGCGACGTTCTTTGGGTGTCATGGAATTAATAATAGCTTCAATTTCCACCAGTTTCTTGTCGTTAAATTGATCTTTAACGTTTTGCGGTAACTGATTGATTCCAGGCAGCTTGCTCATGATGCCCATGACGCCACCCATGCTATGAATTTGCTTCAATTGATCACGGAAATCTTCCAGGTCAAAACCTTTACCTTTCTTGATTTTCTTGACCAGTTTTTCAGCTTTCGCTTTATCTATATTACGTTCAGCTTCTTCGACCAGGCTGAGGATGTCACCCATGTCCAAAATACGTGAGGCGAGACGATCTGGATAGAAAGGTTCCAGCGCATCGATTTTTTCGCCAACACCAATAAACTTGATGGGCTTGCCAGTAATGTGACGGATAGACAGTGCAGCACCGCCGCGAGCATCACCATCTGTTTTGGTAAGGATGACGCCGGTTAATGGCAGGGCATCATTAAATGCTTTTGCGGTATTGGCTGCGTCCTGACCAGTCATGCTATCGACCACAAACAGGGTTTCAACAGGGTCAATTGCCGCATGCAGACGTTTAATTTCGCTCATCATCTGTTCGTCTATATGCAGACGACCAGCGGTATCGAGAATAACAACATCAATCACTTTGTTTTTAGCCGCTTGAATCGCGCCATTGGCAATATCAATCGGATCTTGTGATGGATCGCTTGGGTAAAATTCAGCGCCTACGGATTTAGCCAGTGTTTCCAGCTGATCAATAGCGGCGGGACGGTAAATATCCGCACTGGCAACCATGACAGATTTTTTCTGTGATTGTGACAACCAGCGTGCCAATTTTGCCACGGTGGTAGTTTTACCAGAACCTTGCAAGCCGGCCATGAGAATAACGGCTGGTGGCTGGGCTTTCAGGTTCAATTCTTCATTGTATTCACCCATGACAGCAACAAGTTCATCATGGACGAGTTTAATCAGTACTTCGCCAGGCTTGAGGCTTTCCATGACTTCTTTGCCTATGGCCTTGGCTTTAATGTGTTCGATAAATTCTTTTGCGACGGGCAATGCCACATCGGCTTCTAACAGCGCGATGCGAATATCACGCATGGTTTCTTCAATATTGGACTCGGTCAAACGTCCCTGACCAGTCAGATTTTTAATGACTTTATTTAAACGTTCGGATAAGTGACTAAAATTAAACATATTTTCCTGGCCGCCTTATAAGTTAGCGTTGAGAGTATACATAAAAAACAGTGTGGGCGGAAAGATGCCATCACAAGGAAATTTTAAAAGGTGCGATAAGAGGGTGTTTTTTGATCTTTCATGGCTGGTGCTGCTTCTACGTCAACTTCTTCTACTTTCACTAATAGTGGCTGTTCTTCACTGCCGCGACAACTTTGCCAGAAAGAAGACCAGTGCCCGCCGAGTTTATTTTTCGCGGCGCAGAGTTTGTTGCCGCTCCAGTGCACCGCGGTTTTCACTTCCGGATATAGTGAGGGAGTGCCGATTAGAATGCCGCCAACAAAAGCCAGCCAACTGAGTGCTAATAATAATGTTGAAGTAGTTTTGTTGTTCGCATTAATGTTGAAGTCACCCGCTTCACTTAAATAAAACCCGTAATTGATTGGTTGTTTGCTGAATTCAAGAAAAATAGACATGGCGAGAGAAATAGAAAAAGCAATTGTGACATCGCGATCTAAATTTTTTGCGCCTGCAAACAGGTTTTGTACGTGTTTAGTGAAATCATAAATAGAGTTAATGACAGTCCTGCCTTCGAAAGCTAATTTTTGGCCACCATCAAATAAGATTGCGGGAGCCGCAATCATCCAGAAGCCAGGGTTGCCTTTTATTTTGTAAGTATCTGATATAGTGGTGATTGCCTGGGTTGAATCCATGCTGGCATTGACTACGCCAAACGGGATGCCTAAGCCAAGGCCGAAAACTTTACCAAGACGATTGGAGTAGGTGGCTTTATCGCTGACTAGCCATTTGCGTATCAATTTATAGGAATCGTATGTTTCCGTCAGTAATCCAGTGAGTGTGAAGCCGCTTGCGCAAACAAAGCTGCCCATTTTCCAGAACATGTTATCGACTAAAGCATAGTCGCCAGGAATAGTATTCAAAATATAATATGCCCAGGTGAATTTTGAAAACGTTCCCCAGCTGCCGAGCGTTGCAGTGACAATGATAGCGCCCAATTCCTGATAATAAGATAACTGTGGCCAATCTTCAGGTCTGTTGTTGGGTAAACCGCGATTGCGTATGATCCCGCAAATTTCTCCAAATGCCTGTTCTGTTGGGTGACCAGTTAATCCGAAAGAAGCGAGGTAGGCAGTGATGGAGGCTGGGATGATAATCGCGAATGAACGTTTTGCACCTATCAGGCTGGTCATAACATCGGCGACTTCGACGCCTGCTGCAAGCAGAGCGGGAATTAAAGCCGCTTTGCTGATCTGAAAACAACCAATGCTCACCGCTTTTTCTGGATCAACAACACCGTCAACAATTTCTATTTTTAGCACTTGAGAAGTTGCTGGTGAATCTTCATGATGTGAAGTTAAATCAATAACAATAGCGTCAGTGCTGGCGGAATGAATTTTTGTCTGGTCATTATCGTCTGATGTGTTGATTGTCACGTCCTGGTGACTGAGCATTTGTTTATCTTCCTTGATAGTGACGCGTCTGGAACTGCTGCTGAACAAGCGGCGATATTGTACATCGCCATTCTTAAGGTAGAATTATGTGCATTAGCATTAATAGTTAAATTTAAATAAGGAATTCAATTGAGTCATTTTCAGGTTGTAATTTTCGCATTGGTTTTAGTTTTGCTGATTATTTTGGCAGCATTTTTTGCGTGCGCTGAAACTGGTTTGATGGCGATTAACCGTTATCGTTTGCGCCATAAAGCGCGCATGAAAAAGAAATACGCTATTTTGCTCATGCAATTACTACGACGTCCAGATCGTTTGCTTGGTGCGATACTGATAGGTAGTACATTCGCGAACATGATCGCGTCTTCGCTGGCGACATTGTTGGCGTTTCATTTTTGGGGCGATGAAGGAGCATTGATTTCCGCCATCATATTGACATTGATTGTGCTGATCTTTGCGGAAATCGCCCCGAAAACATTAGCAGCTATTTATCCAGACAAAGTTGCGCGTCTGGTCGCATATCCAATCTATATTATTCTGAAAGTTTTATATCCGCTGGTCTGGTTCGCGAATACGATCACTAATGGCTTATTACGTCTTTTGCACATTAGGGTCACGGCTTCATCAATAGAACCGCTTTCGCGCGAAGAATTGCGCAGTGTGGTTTATGAAACTGCCGGTAAGATTTCGCGTCAGTATCAAAATATGTTGCTGGGTATTCTCGATCTGAGCAAATTGACGGTAGATGATGTCATGATTCCGCGGCATGAGATTATTGGTATTGATATTGAGCAACCCTGGGAGCGCTTCGTTGAGCAAATTAATAAATTTCATACTGACTGGGTGCCAGTCTATAGAGAAAATGTAAATCAAGTCATTGGTGTTTTGTATACACGTGATGTACTGCGATTATTATTGGCGCAGACGCCTATTAATAAAGAACTGTTGACCCAGTTTTTGCAGGAACCTTATTTTGTGCCAGAAGGTACTTCACTCAACGCACAGTTGGCGTACTTCCAGCAAAGTATGGATAAAGTCGCGTTTGTCGTGGATGAGTATGGTGAAATTCAGGGTTTGCTGACGCTGAATGATATTCTCGAAGAAATAGTGGGTGATTTTACTTCAAATCTGAGCGCGGCAAAGCGCGTGCAGCCACAGCCTGATGGTAGTTTTCTGGTGGATGGTAGTATGACGATTCGAGAAGTGAATCGCGCGACGCAGTGGGAGTTGCCGCTGGGTGGTCCAAAGACGATTAATGGTTTGATTGTGGAATATCTGGAGGCGATGCCGCATACGGGGACGGCGGTGTTGATATCGGGGTATCCGATAGAAATTATTCAGGTGAAGGATAATAGGGTGAAGTTGGCGAGGATTTTTCCGAAGTTAGAGGAAACAAACTCTTAAGCAGACTCTTAAGCACCGAGAATGGTCCGGGGATAGCATTGGGGTCAGACACCACAGAGGCAAAGTTAATCGCGGAGGTGTCTGACCCCAATGCTATCCCCGTCCCTCGAGTCCGCTGCGTAATTCTAGATTCGTTCGTGCTTCTTCCTGTGAATTATTTAATAACCAACGCTGCGGCGACGTTGCGGTTTTCTGCTGTTAGCGCATTAAATGTCCTACAAGCGGCGCTGGTATCCATAATTTCTACGCCGATTCCCTGATTAATCAACTCTCCGTAAATCTCTACGGAAATTAGTTCCATTTTAGTCCCTGTGCCTATCAAGAGAATATCGGGTTTCAGTCCTGGTATGGATGCGAGTGACTCCACCGTTAATTCGCCGATTGTCTGCGGTTGCCAATTTTCAATCAATTGATCGGGGGTGATGATCACGCTATTGTTGAGAATTTTGTCATTAATCTGAATCATGCCGGGCTTGTAGGCGCGGATTTGAAATGTGGCGCGATTTTCATCTAATTCTAGCTGAGTCATGATTTTCTCCCGATTATCTTATACAATCAAACAGAGATTTTACTGAAAAGGACGCTTTATGAATACCTCAACGCAAAATTCCGCTGGATTGGTGCTGCCATATAAAAGTGTGGCCGCTGCTCTCATGTTTAGTGTTTTCATGGGACCTGTAGGACTTTTGTACGGTACCTATTGGGGTGGATTTTTGATGATATTCGTCGCCCTTTTTGTTTTTAATTTTAAACTCTATTTGCCTATTATTTTATGCTGGCTTATTAGCTGCATCTGGAATGTTGGCGCGGTGGAGTCGTATAACAAGAAAATTTTGGAACGTTCCCTAAAGAGATTTTAAGATAATTTGTTTTAAGGATTCAGATGCGAAAAAAAATAATAAGAAGAGAATATAACGAGGAAAGTGCGGCCGCGCTGAATCATGTCCATCCTATTTTGCGCCGCATTTATGCTTCGCGCAAAATACAATCTGCCCACGAGCTTGAATGCACATTTGAGCGCCTGCTTCCTTATCAAGCTTTGCTTGGTATTGATGCCGCCACGCGTTTGCTGGCCGAGGCAGTGACAAAAAATCAACGTATTCTTGTCGTCGGTGATTTTGATGCCGATGGTGCAACCAGCACCGCGGTTGCTGTTAGAGCATTACGTAGTTTTGGTTCGTCACAAGTGCAATTTTTAGTTCCCAATCGTTTTGCTTATGGCTATGGCTTGACGCCTGAACTGGTTGCTGCGGCTAAAGAATTTTCGCCGGATCTTATCGTTACCGTCGATAATGGTATTGCCAATCACGCGGGTGTTGAAGCGGCAAAAGCGCTGGGTATTCGCGTGCTGATCACCGATCACCATCTTCCCGCCGCCACATTACCGCCTGCCGATGCTATTGTTAATCCCAATCTATCGGGCGACGATTTCCCTGAGTAAAAATCTTGCCGGTGTAGGCGTTATATTTTATGTGATGGTGGCTTTGCGCCGTCACCTTGTTGATGCTGGCTGGTTTGAAGCTAAAAGGCTGCCGGAACCTAACATGTCGCGCTTGCTTGATCTGGTCGCGCTCGGAACCGTTGCTGATTTGGTCCAGCTTGATCACAATAATCGTATCCTGGTTCAGCAGGGTCTGCGCCGAATACGCGCGGGACAATGCGCACCGGCTATCGTTGCGCTGCTAGAGCTGGCGGGGCGGGATTTTACCCGTGCAGTGGCAACCGATCTGGGTTTTGCTGTAGGTGCGCGTCTCAATGCCGCCGGACGTCTGGATGATATGGCGCTAGGTATTGAATGTCTGTTGACTGACGATTCCATGCGTGCGCGAGAGATTGCTCGCATCCTGGATCAATTAAATGATGAACGCAAAAGTATAGAGCATGACATGCAGGCGCAAGCGCTAGACGCTTTGAATAAACTGCAGCCTGATTTGAAAGGAGACTTGCCGCGCGGATTATGTCTGTTTGATGAATCGTGGCATCAAGGTGTTATTGGTATTCTGGCGTCGCGCATCAAAGACCGCTTCAATCGGCCGGTCATTGTGTTCGCGCCAGGCCAGGAAGGAGAGTTGAAAGGTTCAGGCAGATCTATATCCGGTTTGCATATTCGTGATGTGCTGGCGTTAATAGACGCGCAACATCCAGAGTTAATCATGAAATTTGGCGGACATGCCATGGCGGCAGGATTAACGATCAAACAGAAGGTATTAGATAAGTTTATTAAAGTATTTAATGAAGTTGTTTCGGCGCAAATTACCGAAGCACAGCTGCAACATTCATTGTTGAGCGATGGTGAGCTTGGTGCCGAAGATTACTCATTGGAAGTTGCGGCCATGCTGCGCGATGCGGGTCCGTGGGGTCAGGCATTTCCTGAGCCACTGTTTGATGATACATTCCGGATCTTGGAGCAGCGTATTGTTGGTGAAAAGCATTTGAAGTTGAAACTCGGTAAGAATGGAAAAGTCCTGGATGGAATGGCATTCTTCATCGATAACAAGGAATGGCCTAATCACCGTTGCCAGTCAGTGCGCGCAGCTTACAGACTTGATGTGAATGAATATAAGGGCCGTCGCAATATCCAGCTCATTATTGAATATATGGAGGCGGCGGATTAAGCTCTACGTAAGAATTAGAATGCGATAATGGAATATTAATACATGCGGATCATGGAGAGGAATGTATCATGTTTAGACAGGATGACGGAGTAAGTTCAAATTATAACGCGCAGCCTTCTACTCAGTTAATGTTATATCACTTAATGAGTAAAGGCTTTTCCGGAGCGGCTGCGTATGTAAATGAATCAGCTGCGGTACAGCAGGAAGATAATGCCGTAGCACAGGAACCCGTTTCTGCGCCTGCCACACAGCAGCAAACACCGGAAGAATTGCAGCGCCAGGCGGAAGAAGAAAAAGAGGCAGCAGGAGGAACAGCATAGGGAATGGATCAAATATCAGGCTTACCTGATTACTCAAGAAGAGCAAAATGAAAAAGTGCGCTGTAAAAATTTCGATGATCATGTTTTTTTGATTGCGAATGGACAGGGCCAATCTTACGAGTATTTAAAAAACCGTCTTGGCGCGTTGATGCCTATCGTTGAGCCAATCGAACGGTTTGCGGGTTCGTTTCGTCGTGGCTTGCCTAAGCGCAGTCCACAGTATGGCGGAGAATCATTATTTGATGTCATCTTGCAAAACACTAACCTGACCAGTGCCAATAAATTTGAGTTGCTGGCGGTGTTGCTTGATCTTGGTTATTACCCGTTTTATATGACGCTGTTAGTCAATCCACTGATTCAGTACTTGTTGCAGGATGATACCTTTAATTTATTTCTGGAGCATTTATATTCCTGGTGTTTACGTGATCGCAAGCTGGATCTCGAACCGTTTGTAGAGCAGGCGATATGGAAAAAACTAATTAGTTTAAACAAAGGCTGTCAGATATTTGATGCGTTACTGGAAGCGTCGCGTAGTAATTCCCGTAAAGTATTTGATTATATCGATGTCTGGATGACGCAATTAGAATCGCCGGATGAAATCATTAATCGGGTCAAATATATTGAACAAGCGATAGATAGTTTGCAATTGGCGAAGTATTTGCCGGATATTTATAAAATTGCAAAAGTTCGCGTGTTTGACATTGTGATAGATAAAATCAGTGAAAATCGTGAACAATATAATGAATATTTACGTGCGCCAGATCCGAACGGTGTTTTGACAAGATCTTTAGATTTCCTGAATACGCATCGAAATTCATTTTTTTGGGGCGGTTTTGGTTCGACCAAATCCAAGAGTATTTATGGCATGCTGCAGACAGATGTAGATCTTGCGCGTCAAATGCATGACAAGGAAAAAATCAAATTCCGCGAAGATTTGAATGCCAAATTAGGCGAAGATCAGGAAAAGCGATCTATACTGTCTTATTTCAAACTTTAAATATATATTACAGAGCCTCTTCGCAACGAAGAGGCTCTATGAATAACTGGAAAAAATTTATATGCCGAAAAAATTAACAAGAATAATTGTTTATAAAACTTGGGGTGATCAGCATGGTGATTATAATGAGCATATTTGGAGTGACGAGGCGGGAAAGTTTATATGGCAACAGAATAATAATTACGATCAAACAACAGAATTTCAAAAAGCTGGTTTTACCCGCGGTTTAGTAGAGTCTGATTATTCTCCTATTCATATTGAAATAACAAAAGCACTGAGCAATGAGGATGTTAATGCAGTAAAAATAATTCTGTCGCGTTATTTTATTTATCCCGGCATTATTTCGCATAGTTATCCAACAAGTGATTGTTCCAAAGGCGAATGGAGTGATTATGGCTATGAAGAACACTACACTCGTCCGGTCATTGAAGCCCTTTTTCTGGATAAACCAGACATTTTTCTTGATGTGATTAAAACACTTTGCCAGTTAGATAAAGACGAACTTTATCAAGCTTTCATAGACTGTATGGCTGGTACCGATTTGACGCCAGGCATATTGTTCAGCTGGGATATGGCCAGAAGAGACATGATTGGTCATGAGATTGATGAGCTCGCGGCTTATGGCAAAAAGCTTGCGATACATGACGATGAATTGACAAAAAGTAAAGGTAATACGGCTATCAGTCTGGCTGGCTCATTGAAAGCAAGATTCGATCAGGCTCCAGCTAGTGCTGCTACAACGCTAAAAGGAAAGTTTGCAAATCTAATGTTCAAGCTGGAATTTCTTCAGGAATTGCATGGCGAGGATGCTGAATTTGCGATTCATCGTGGTTATAAACGCTGTGCGACCAATATTGCGAGTTTTGTATTTTCCTTAGGCCTGGCCAATTTGGCTTATCGTATAGGAACCGGATTTTCGCGTGAGGGCGAGGGTGAATGGTTGTTTTTTAACAAAACCGCGACCGAAGAAAAGATTGCTAGTATGCAAGCAAAATTGGGTTTTAATCCGGAAGTGAGTGTTGCGTTGAAGAAGTAATTTGGGAATAAAAAAAGGTACGGTTAACCACTCAAAAACCGTACCTTTCCGACACTCTACTTTATTGCGATAACTTTATTTACTTTCCTGGCGCTCTTACACTCGACGCTGGTTCAACTGCTCTTAGCACTGCTGGTTCACCTTTCGGTGCTGCGGCACTTGGTGCGTCAAGCCGTTGTGGCGCTTGCATACCACGGGCAGCAGGAGAGAAGAATCCCATGCCTTGCGCTGTGGAATACCAGGATTGCGCGACTTCCGGTGAGATAACGCTGGTTGAGATACCGCGCAGTGCATCTGCCTGGGCTTTGCTTAATTCAAGCGTCCGGTAGGCATCATGCGTGGTGTATAATTGCGCGGTTTGCTCCAGGTATTTCACCTTCATGTCGTATTCCATCTGCATTTTCTTTAACGATGCCTCGTTCTCCATCTGTATCCTTTTCACAGCAGTTTCATTAGTCAGCTGGTCTTTACGGATTCTGTTTTCGTATTCGATACGTTCAGCTTCCGCTTTTAGCTTTGACGCTTCCAGATCAGCTTGTGCGCGTATGGTAATGGATTGCGCGTCACCTTGCGCCTGGACAATTTTATTTTCCTTGTCTCGTTCCATTTCAATACGTTTCTTTTCCGCTTCCTGGGCAGCACGCTGTTGCTTAATGGTGTAATCAATACTTAGTGTTGAAGCTTCAGCGCGTGTTTTTGCAGTGACCAGAGAATTTTTCGCCATTTCATCGGCAATGGTTTTGTCGAGGATTTTTGGCGTTTCAATGTTCAACCGCACCAGCTTAATACCCCAATCCAGTAAGTCTTCTGCAAGTTTATTTTTAACGTCATCTTGCAAGTGCGCATAAAAAGTCGGTGCCGATTGATTCTGGAAAATTTGCATATTTTCCGGTTTGGTCGGGTCTTTTACCGCTGTCTGATTGGTTTTTTGGAAGTCAGCCGAGCTGCAGCTTTGTATGACTCTGCCCATATCAGCCACGACTATATTTTCAATGTGGTTGATAATGTCTTCCTTCTTTAAGCGCGTCAGTGTTTTCTTTGGATCAGTGATTTCATATACAACCAGAAGGTTGACACCGATAGGCAATCCATCGCTGGTGCGGAATTCTTCGTAGTTGATATTGTCAATGTCGTGTGGATTGGCGCGACGACGATCTTCCTGTGTTCTCTTGCTAGGAAAGACCAGGGTTTGCGCCGCAGTTTGCTGGAAGCCATCGACAGTGAATGTGGCTGAATCCATGGTAATGGGTTCGCCCGAGGCTTCAATGATGTTGAGTTTACCATTGTCATAAGTAATGGCGACTTCACCAGTACGTGGCAGTAAGCGTTTGATTGAGCCGTGAGAGATCAAACGGTCAGAAGCATCGGTAAAGTATTCATTCGCGCCATTTTCATTGCGATAGACAATGGAAAATGTCGGATCATTAAAGATATAAGGATAGGGGCTTGACTCCAGAATGTGTGGGGTCGCGCCTATCCAGACTTTTGCGACTTTGCCGCGTGGCACGCGCAAAATTTTGTAATTACCATGTGAAATATACGGTTCAGCCAGGCTGGTGAGTGGATTTTCTTCCAGTCGGAAATTAGGATGGCGGATAACATGTGGGCCCGCACCTAACAATACTGGCTCATTGTTACCTAACCATGCTTTCACCAATTTGCCTTGCGGCACATTTACTACGTAACGACCATGTGCGCCTATGCAAAGCTTGGTTTGTTTGTATACGCCAATTTCTTCGGTGGTGCCGGTGAGATAGATGCCCAGTCTGCGTGGATAATATGTCCATGGCACGAGTTGTGCGACATTATTTCTGTGTACCAGACGGAACTCATCCTGGTCTATACGTTTACCAAATAACACGGATTCAATGGTGACGTCTTGTGTGTCACGGTTGAATTCTTCAATGATTTTGCGATTTTGTTTTTGTGGATCGGGATCATATAAACTTGATGCCACAATAATCTCATCCAGTCTGGCGTTGCTTAACTCCGCTGCCATGGTTTTGTAACGTTCCGCAGTTGGTTTCTTGTCAGCATCTGCAACAGCTAAAGCAAAGGGTGATGTGGGTTGTGTCGATGACATCATAATTAATTACTCCTATTCCATCTAATGTAAGTGTTGTTGGTATGTTTTCTTGTTACGAATGAAAATATACAAAATGCGCACTGACAAAATCGTGACGTTGAAGTTACGTTATCGTGACGAAGAAATAACAGTTGTCTGATGTGATGATGACAAATCGATGACAGACAGATTACAGCGGGTGAGACGCTGAAAAATTCTTATTGCGGGGATTAGCAGTCTTATAGTACCTTTTGTGAATATTCATAAAGAATAGATACAATAATAATCAATAAGGAAAAATATTATGCTGCGTCTCCAGCGTTCTTTAAGTGTAGGGCCCTTTCTACTTGTAAACGATGTTTTGAATTTGATTCTGGTAAAATTAACACAAAAAGATATTCAGTCAGCAGGCGCTAAAGAATTTTATAAGGATGCACGCTGGATAGTGCGAGCTGAATATAGCGAAGATAAATCTTTTATGAAGGATGGCTATAATGAAGTAGCTGATATATTGGCTGTGTTAGTAAAGCAAAATATAGAACCAAAAGTTTACAATAAATTAGATAAGTCATTAAAAACAAAAATAACCAATATACTGGCAAATGATTTTCTTGCCATGCTTGTGAATGGTCGTTTTATAAGGGATGGCGGTGCGGAACTTGATAATAAGCGCCATGTTGAAACACTGCTTTATTATTTCGATATTAACGACAGAAATAGGAATGAATTTAAGCAGCAACTTACGGCGCAATTGCAGAATACATTCGTTTCAATTACAGGCTTGCTGCCAAGACAATATCAGACTCTCCGAAATCAGCCCATTCAAAATAATGAAGCACCACTGCCACCAACACCAGTGAATAATCATGGTCCGTTGCCAGTACCTGCGGCGGCAGTTGAAAAGACTGCTCCAGCTTCTATGCGATTGAAACGGTAATCAGTGTTTATCCGGGCCCAGTCAAAGGCCCGGATATAGTATTTTTAGCGAGGTGATAATTTTTCCTGTTTATTTTCGTCTTTTTCATTCTCTCCGCGAAATAGAGCTGTAAATCCAGAAAAGAAACCGAATGTAGATGGTTTGCCTTTTTCCACTGTTGGCTCTGGTGGCAGGAGTTTTGCTGACATGACCAGTATAGTTGACGGTGGTCTTTGGTACGCTGAACACATGTAATTCTTGTAACCAAGCACAAAATGTTCGGCCGGGCTGTCCAGCTTTACTATTTGCTGTTTGCAGGAGTGAAGATCAAGCAGAAATAACCGATCTGATTTACCGTCTTCTGCACTACAAAGGCCCCGGG
>CAWAUT010000002.1:0-645299 GCA_963785295.1 uncultured Gammaproteobacteria bacterium
GATTATCGTCCTTTCATTTTAGGAAACAATATTGATTTTCACATGGAATCCGGTAGTTCGATTATTCTGAAAGGAGATAACAAAATATCAGAAAAATCTTATCCAATTAATAAAATATATCCATCTGCGACCAGCATAGGTACACACTCTCACTGGAATTATATGAATCCACCTATAGGTCGTCCTACACGTATCAGGTTAAGAAAAAATGCTAAATTGATCATGAATACAAATACTTCAATCTTAACAGGAAGTTATATAGCTGTTTGGCCTGATCAGAAGTTAGAAATTAGTGAAAATGTAAGTATTGCTCAAGGTGTATTTATTAATACTCGATGCGGATTTTCTATCGGACGTAATGTGCTCATAGCTCACGAAGCTTCAATTATGGATTATGATGGGCATCCAATATTTTCTACAACATCAAATGATGTCGCTAGTATGGATGATACATATGGTGGTATGGCGCAACCAATATTGATTGAAGATGATGTATGGATTGGCTTTAAAGCAATTATCTTGAAGGGATGTACGATAGGTGCAGGCTCAATAATTGGTGCTGGTGCTTGCGTAACATCAAACGTACCACCAAATTCGATCGTAGTAGGTAATCCTGCGAGAGTGATAAAACAAGGCATATCATGGCGAAAATATTAAGACAATTTTTAAGTTTGTTTAGGGTTGGTCGTGGTAACCAACGTATCAGCGAGTTAGAGAAATGCTTCGCATTCCATTACATGCAGCTAAGATAAGTTTAGATCCTAGCGGATATTCAAGATTTATCAAGTCTTTTTGTTTCAAGACAAGTTAATTGTCAGCTTGTTCGTTCATATGGTTCGATTATGTCTTTAGAAGCTGCAGAGTCTATACATTGGGTTAATCCAACTAAAATATCAATAAAAATTAAGAACGATATTACGTTTCATGACGGAGCATCGGTAACAGCCGAAGACGTAGCTGCAAGTTTTTATCATTTGAAATATTCTCGGCATACATTACGAAATATGTTTAATTGGGTTAAAGATATTGATGTAATAAATTCAAAGGAACTAATTATTAACTTGAAGGTTCCTGTCCCTCAGTTTTTGAATATTTTGTCCTCACCTAATTATGCTATTTTCAAAAAAGAATTTTTAGATAAGGCTTTTCAAAACCCATCATTGTGGGCATATCCTTTAGGATGTGGAAAATATAGAGTTATTGAATCAAATTACTCTTCAATAAATCTCGTCCCAATTCGTAAAGGATATCCAATTAGATTTATCTTAAATCAAGATGATGAATTAAACGCGAATGATATCAAAAACTATGACATTATTGATTTACATCTTATAAGAAAATTAAAGATTGATAATGGATATAGAGCTGTTGAAATTTTTGATCCTACACAGATATATATTGGTTTAAATACAAAGAATAATCACTGGAAAGATAAAAATATAGGTGTGCCTTATTTGCAAAATTGAATACAAGAGAGTTATTGAAGAAATATGGTGATCAATGCAGATTTGCTACAGATATTACTACCTAAAGGGGTTCTTGGGTATAAGCCAAGTTTTGAATACCTAAATAAGTTAAGCATATGAATACAAAGGAAACGATATACCGAGGATTAATAAATTTTGTCTGAGTTACTTGACTGTTTCTGTACCTAAACAGTACCGTGATGAGTACAAAAAAATGATTCAGACTGTTTACCCCAATATTATTACAAATGATATAACTGACAATAGAAAGTTTGGTATTGATTTTGTTAAAAGCAAATGTGATGCTTTAGTGGTTGGGATTAAATCTAACACTCTGGATGGATATGATTTGTTGGCATTATTTTCGATGCCATATCCAAATTTCACTGGTTATCTTGATCCAAAGATATCAAAAGAGATCGAAGATAGTCAAAATGAACCGGATCCTGCGCATAGATATAACATGTATAGAAATATAGTAGATAAAGTTGAGGCTAATTGTTTAGCGCTATCCTATTTTAACGATACCAATGAAATTGGTTTACGTACAGTAACAATTTTATGACTCCTGATATTGGAAAAGGTCCGTTAAACGAATACGATTTAAGTATTGTTCAGTAATCATGCCTTTATTTTCGAAAAAAATCATACCGTTCAAGGCATCTATATCTAAAACGTTGGCTTTAACCTTATTAGCGTCTTTATTGTTGCTTCAATAACAGCTATTATTTTTGGCACATAAAAGCTATCAGATAGAGCAGATTAGTTCCAGACAAAAAATACATGAGTTAATGGCTGCCTTACTAACGCCTTCACTGGCATTATCAGACACTGCAGAAGATTCGAAGGTTATTAAATCTAATCTCAAATAAGGATGAAATTTATACAGTAATAAACGATGATTCAAATATATTATTAAATGATTACACTCAAGTAAATATTGTTAAATCGGTTGTAGGTCGGAGGAGAGCTTTTTCGTGGCTGTAATCAGATTAAGAATAAAAAAGTATATTTTAAATAATGTTAAGTATAACGTTTACTGCTCTGAAATTTTTTTAGGCGACATAGAGAGCAGGGTCAACAAAGTCGATCATGGCATTGGATATTTATTAAGTTTTTCTGCGCAACATAATATTATTTTTGATAATCATTTGTTTTTTTATCTTATATTCGTGGCACTGATAACCCATTATCTTAAGCATGATGTTAGTACGAACCATTTTAAAAAGAGAATACTGCATCCAATAACAGTATTAAAAGACAGAATCACACTGAAAAGAATAAAAAATAATACATAAGGCCAGACCTTGGTGACATAGAAAATGTGCCTGTGGATATTATGGAAATCAAGCAAGCGTTTGAATCATGTTGATAAATTTACAAAGTGAAATACTCAAGAGAAGAGAATCTGAGCGTAAATCGGCACTTTACGATTTTGCAGTGCAGTTGCTCATGATATTGGTTCACCTTTAGCTGCGTTGGAAATTCTTGTGCAATCTACGTCAGTTACTATCCCAGATGAAAGTAGGATTTCGATAAGAAATATAGCCTCACGTATTCGAAACATTTCAAATTCATTGCTTGTAAAGTTTCGCGATACAGAAAAGTGTACCGCTGAGGATGATTTGGCACCGCACCATTTATATAGTCTCATTGTTGCTTGTATAGATGAGAAGCGGATCCAATATAAAGATTTTCCTTTAATTCAGATTTCTATTAAATCTAATGAGGAATCTTATAGTCTTTTTTCAATGTTAAAAGCCGATGATTTCAATAGGATATTATCTAATATTATAAACAATGCATTTGAATCATTAGATGGGAAGGGAGTCATATCTGTTATTTTGGAAAATAAAAATGATGATTATATACATTTAATTATCCAGGATAATGGAAAAGGTATGCCTGATGACATATTGCAACAATTGGGTTCATATCGTCTAACATATGGGAAACAAGAAGGATCTGGTTTAGGTGTATATCATGCAAAGAAGACGATAGAAAATTTAGGCGGCAAGCTTTTTATCGATTCCAAGTTGAATGTTGGCACAATAGTTAAAATACTTTTGCCAAAATCACAAATACCAGAATGGTTTATTTCTCAAATTATAATCAAAAGAAAGTTCAGGGTTGTAATTATAGATGATGATCATTTTATTCATAGTGTTTGGCAAAAGCGGTTTGAGACATTTTTGAATACAAGTAAAAACGATTTGAATTTATACCATTTTTATTCTCCAGATGAATTTTCTCTGTGGAGAAAAAATAATAATTTTGACGAAGACATAATTTATTTGTGTGATTATGAGTTTGTCGGATCGAATGAAAATGGAATTGATCTTATAAACAGACATGGAATTAATCATTTGTCAGTAATAGTAACAAGTCGCGTGGATTTGCAGGATATAATATTAACTTGCAAATCTAAAGGCATTAAATTATTACAAAAATCTATGGCTATCGCCATTCCCATTAATATTTAAAAAAATCGATACTTAAATATGTCAAATAAAATGAAAAGTTGTGTAATTTCTGCAGATAGTGGCGATGCATTTTGGCAACCTGGAGTAAAAGGAAATTGTATTACAATCAAAGTTAGCCCTTGGAATATTGAAAACACGCAACATACTGTTTTTTTGCATGAGCTACCTAAAGAGGGTCGCGTTGGTGGGCATGCGCATAAATCAAATGAAGAAATATTTATATGCTTGGATGGGGAAGGCATAATAACAATAGATGGTAAGGAATATTCATTTAAAAAGCATGATGTAGCTTTCCTCGCTCCGTTAAGTAAGCATAGTATTCGGGCAATTAGCGATATTCCGTTGAGATTTATGGTGGTCATATCACCCGCAGGATTAGAAGAGCGCTTGAAATTAATGGGTACGCCTAAATTAAATGCTGAAGATGCTCCACCCGAATCATTTGTAGTGATCGCGAGAAATAGCTCACACGGAGTAATTTGATACATTGCCTGATATGGCTACTTCTCGGACATTATTCATTTTGTATCTAAGTCATTTTTATAGCTCTTATACGATACTATCTTTTCCTGTATCAGGTTCTTCCCAACATCTCCCTTATGGCACGCATAATACTTCCCACCCAACCCCGGAAATTCCCTCGCCTCAAAAACAAACTTCCCCCATTCCTCCGCCTCACACTGATAATCCTCTTCCGAAAAAAAGAATGGAATAACACTCCTCTCCCTCAACCCCATCCTCACCTCAGCACAAACATCCTGATCTTCCGCAATCTGCTCATACCCGTTCAATTCTGACTCTTGCTTCACCATAAACCAGGTCGCGACACCTTCATTATCAAGCAGTAGTGCGCTCCCAGACGTATCCAGCGCGTAATATTCCACCGCACCGACTTGTGCCATCAAATCATTCAAAAAATTAATATAAGTCGGATTTTGCAAAATAGTCGTGCCTGCCTCGGGCGACGTTAATACTAGCGCCGATGTTAAATCCCGAAAATACGCATCTTTCAACGAAGCAATAGCCTGTTTCAACTTAGCCGGAAAATTAGCATCAGACTTATTAATAAACCGATGAATAATTCCTCTATTAAACGCATCTATCGCTACTTTTTCTTTATCGGGACCACCAGTTAACAATATTTTCTTAGCAGGATGTGCCGCCAGAGATTCGCACACATCAATTCCATTCAAATCACCCATATGATAATCAACCACGATAACTGAAATATCGCGAAATCTATCTTCATTATAAATTTCTTGATGCAAGCCGCGCATGTTCATCACAACAGCATAATCTTCCGGACACTCGCTAATCATTTCTGCTGGCACAAATGTTTTCTTAACAATTCTGGATGAAACGCGTGCATAAGGATTTTGATTTTTGATCGAATTCACAGCTAAATCTGGAGATGAAAAAGGCAGGCAATCATTTATGCCTAAATGCCGTGTCATCATCATTAAAAAGTCAGTATCGTCATCAATAATTGCTGTTGTTGTCGGATAATAACAGCACATCATAATTAAGCAGCTCCTCATTATTTCATTTAACTAACTTCTTGTAATCCAATTCTATATCATAGATAATTCGAGAATTCGGCGATGCTACCAGAAATTTTCTAACCTTCAAAGAGAAATATAATGAGAGCTTCAGGCGCAAGGCGTGCAAAAATTACTCTGCTTGATGATGGTTCTTTATCATCTGCGTCAGCCAAAGCGGAACGATTAAAACGAGTTCGCAATCTCGCCAATCTTTCACGCGAAGAATTCTGTGCCGATGGAAATGTAAATGTTACAACTTTAATTTCATGGGAAGTAGGGCGGTTCGGTGGCTTATCACGTAAAGGCGCCGCGAGTGTTATTACGCGCGTGGCAAAAGAGGGTGTATTCGTCACGCCTGAATGGTTGTTACATGAAATTGGTGCCGGCCCTGAAGTATGTTCCGATTATAAAAAAATAGCTCAGCATGCAAAGCCTGAGCTCGTGGATACAGAAATAACACCTGATGATGCCCGTATCATCGAAGAATTAAGCTTATTTCGTAAATTAAATAAAAACTCAATAGATTTTGCTGTTATCGATGATGCTATGTTGCCGCACTATCAGGCTGGTGATTATGTGGCTGGCACACGACGCACTAAAGATAAAATCAAATTGTTAATTGGTTTTGATTGTATCGCTCAGCTTTCTGATGGACGCATGTTGCTGCGAAATATCCAATCCGGGCCGCGTGAAAATACTTTTAATCTGGTTGCGACAAATTTTAAATCCAAGGCTAAGGATTTAATGCTGCATGATGTCGAAGTGGTTTGCGCGGCGCCTGTTATATGGCATAGGCGTAAAGAACCCGCGGTGTAGCATAACTCCAGCACCACGGGTCACTAATAAAGGTAACGATTTTAACAATGGTGTTTTGGAATCATAAATACAGTCATCAACACATTGTTCACGTTGTCTGACACAGCATCACGAGCATTTTCTAAAGGCGCTTTGACTGATTCAGTGAACTGCATTCTTGCATGATGGTTTGACAAGGCAACGACAGAATCCTGGTGATCTCTTTTACGTACGGCAACATATAATGCGGTTTGTCCTTTGCCATTTAAACCGTTGATATCAAAATCTTTGCTGCTTTCAAGTGCTTTTAAAACATTATCCAGGTCTTTGTTGGCACCTTTAGCGGCATGGTGAACGGTTTTATTGTCTGGTTTGGCGCCATTATCTAACAGGCACTGTACGACAGCAGCATCACAATACGCTGCAGCAAAATTGAGTAGTGTGATTTTTTTGGGTGTGTAATCAGAAGTCATTCCATTTAAAAAAGCATTTGAAATTGTGATGGTAATGTTTAAATCGAAGGCGTTGTTAGCTAGCTTACTTTCCAAGGCCGTCTTTAGCTGTTCGCAACCACTAACGATGTCGGACTGCATTCCGAATGCCGTGTAGTAATACGTTTCTTTAACTTGAGCAATTTTGGTTTCCAATACTTTGATGGCGGTTTGAATATCTTCAGCTTGTCTGTTTTGCATTTGATCACCTATTTTTATAATTATATTTATGACGCCAGAATAACCATTCGCTCAGATTCGCAAAAGGGTAACTAATACTCATACCGCAAAAAATATATTTTCTATTTAACATAGAAAAAGTAATTGAAATATATTTAATATCTATTATTATAAGAAAAAATAATTATTCGAGGTGTTAAAACTTATATAACAAAGGTGTTTGTCAAAAAACTAGAAAAAGGATGTTCCATGACAGCGACGGATTTAGTCATTAGTTTGTTGCGAGACCCTTGCGACAATTTAACCCAAAACGAAAAGACATTCTTAGAGATGATTACATTCAATTATCTCTATCAACAATTGCTAACAACTTTTCAGGAAACATTTGGTAATCATAGGGAGGAATTTATGATTGATGGCGTTTTGATACAGAATTTAGTGAATGATCTTATCGCATCGAGCGATTATTCAATATCAGCACTCGCAAGTTACACGGGATATCCCGAAGATGTTATTTATGATTTGGCGAGTGGTATGAATTTACAGCCTACGCTCTCACTCTCAACCAAAATAATTGAATTGCACGCTCTTTCCAGGCGTGAATTTTATAGCGGTTTGATCAGGAAAATCTTGGATAAAATAAAATTAGATTCATAATTAAGGAAAAATATACATGGTACGAAATATATTTTGGGGTTCTTATTATCATTTGCAGCAAAGTGACAATAAAAACATGTCGCTAAAAAATGAAAATTTGAGCTTTTATGTGATGGTAATGCATTTTTACGCAGAGATCATGCTGATGGTTGATAAAAGTTGGTATCCAGATCATGTCGCTGTGAACGATTGATGATAAATAGAGGCTGCTGCCTAAGCAGCCTCTTATTATATCCATGATCAAGCGCTATATTTAGTATCATGTTAATCAATAATTTTTCCTTGCATAAACCATTGTCTATTATCTTTACCTTTACTTGAGCAAACAGCTTGATGATTTTTTTGGTCTAACATTAATGTTACAAAAGTATCTGTTTTATTATCATTCCATTGAAATAAATCTACATCCTTTGAAAAAGAAATATGTTTTACATGGTTGTTACTGACTATGTTTTTATCTTCACCCGCTAAACCTTTCCAGGTTAAATTATTATTTTTGATGGTAATCTCGTATGAATCGCCAGAATCAAAAAGTATTTTCTTAATAGATATTACATTTGCTTCCGCAATGGCAGCTCCCGCAGATGATAGTAATAAGAAAGCAAGCGTGCCGGATAAAAATGGACGTGTAATTTTTTTAGATTTCATTGCAATAAGTCTCCTTTTTAAATTTGAATTTCTAATGTTTGCATAAATGAAATTATGTTGCTGGTTGCACACCATCGCCAATAAAAGATTGCTATATTCTTTAATATCGGCATTCGTTTTAGCGCATGTAGATTGATCACAACATATTTCTATTTCCAATTTGAATCTGCGATGCAAAATATAAGCACATGGCAAAAAAAATAAAAATGATCGCAAGGTAAGTGATAGTAATATCCAGAATGGGTCATATTGCGTTTGATGAATTTCCTCATGAGCCAAACTCAATTCAATTTCTCTTTTTGTCCATATTTCTAAATAATTGTAAGGAAAATAAATCTTCCCTTTAAATACACCGAAGCATAATGGGCTATTTATTGCTTTATTTAAAAATACAGTTTTCCCCAATATGGCAACCTTAACAGAGCCAGATAATTGTTTGCGTGCACCTAGATATGAATACAATATATGGCATAACAAGGCGCTTACTATCACAATGTAAGCTATAAAAATGTAAAATGAATAATTACCATATTGGGCGGCATGCTCAATAAGATTCATGTCGTTATGATTAGCTATTATTTTAAGTGAATGTGAATGTGAATGAAATATATTTATTATTCCAAAAATGGTTATATAAAATAGCGTGATCAATAATCCAGCTTTTACTAGCATAACTTTATATCTGGAATTTGTATTGGCAAAATCTAAAATAGACAATGAAAGAAAAGCAAAGCCATTTAAAATTGACAATGAACATATGAAAAATAAAAATGTCATTCTTCATCCTTAAGAAGTTGTTTTAAAGATTCAATCTCTTTCGTACTTAAATGTTCATTCTCAACTAAATTTAAAACCAGACTACCTGGCGTACCTCCAAAAAAATTCTTGGCTATTCGTTTAACTTCTGAAATCAGGAATTTTTCCTGACGAAGCTTAGGGTTATATGCAAATGCTTTTCCAATCTTTTGATGCGAGATATAACCTTTTCTTTCCATAACCTGCATTAATGTCAGAAGTGAAGTATAAGCAGGGAGTGGTTTTCGTTGAAGCATAGTTAATAGCTCGGAAACTGTAAGAGGGGCTTGCTTCCAGAGAATTTGCATAATTTCCAACTCATTTTCTGTTAATCCTGGCTGTCTTGGTCTTGGCATAATCATCTCTCCTACTAATTAAGCAGTAGAATAATTAAATAAAAAAATAAATGCAATATTTATTAAAATAAATAGTGTTCCCATGCAGTAGTTCAATTTGTTTTAATTTCTTGCTAAACTCTTCCCGCTTCAATTATGGAAACGAAGATATCTTGCCTCAAAACATTATTAATAAGGAAAAGAATAATGAATAATAGACAACAAAAGTTGCATGAATTCATGGATCATATCATCGAATACCAGAAAGATTATTCTGCTCATCTCGATGTAGTTTCAGCTGATAGACCAGATTTACGTCTCGCTTATGATTGGCCTAAATATCTAGATCTGCGAATAATGAAAGTCACTTACATGTTTTATGGTGCAATCGATAAAATATGCGACTATAAATTATCCGGACAGACTGGCGAAAACGATGGTTACGATCAACTCGGCAAGAATCAAGCGGTGTTGAATGCACTCAATGATTTTTATAAGTGTACGCTTGATTACGCAAAACATTCTCCTGGTCTTGGGAATTACACTGTCGTTGGGCAACTTTTGCATCTTCGCTCCACAGTTGTCAGCATGGATGATGCTTTCCATGTGGCAAAGAGAAAAGAATTATTGAAGCAGAAAGCACAAATCGTCGAAGATTTAGTGAATAAGGCTATGGAAAATAGAAACACACCAACGCCTGGCAAATAGTGTCGTTAGGGTGGATTACGATGCAAAGATCGCATCTAATCTACCCTGCGATTTAATTTCTTAACATCACTCGATGTATTTGCTGTTTGTTTATTTTTACGACCAAATAATTTTAAATCAGCCTCGCGCGAGCGTTTTTTCGTTTCTTTAGATGTGTCTTCCTGCTCAATTTCATCGCGATAATTTTCTACTATATGCTTGGCAACTTGATGGCCTTTGCTGGCGGCTAATTTCATCAATACATGCCCGTATTGACTGAGATCCTTATCTTTCTCACCAAGACTGAAAAGTAAATTGGAAAAACGCACAATCAATTCGGGTAACAAAGTAAAATCTTCGAGTTTATCCATGTTTGACAATATAAAATCAAGATCATCTGTAGCAGCTTGTAATGAAATATTCGCGGCACGATATAGCTGTGTGCTGGCCATTTTTACTCTTCGTTGTTGAAACTCTTTCAATTTTTCTTCCAGCGAGCTATTGCGAATCATTATGCGAATTTTATCTTTCTCGGTGACCATTTCTGCCGTTTTGCCATCATTATTTATTATACTTGTGTCAGCATTTGCGTTTAATAACAATTCGACTATTGTGATGTATCCATTTCTAGCCGCAAGAATTAAAGCAGTGTCACCGTTATGATTAGCAGTATTGATATCAATATCAGGATGGGCAAGCAAATCAGTTATCGTGAGGAAACCAAATTGAGCAGCGATCATTAAAGGCGTATTGCCTTTTTGATTGACGGCATTGATGTTTATGTCAGGTATGGCGAGAAGAAGTTTAACAGCCTCGGGCCGGATATATTTAACGGTAAGGTGTAAGGCCGTATTGCCTTTTCGATCGACAGTATTGAGGTTAATGTTAGCAGCGCCAAGTAAGGCTTTGATCGCCGCGTCTTTGTGATTATAAATCGCTAAAAATAACGCGGTATTGTCATGATTGTCGGCAATATTAATGTTAATATCAGGGGCGGCTAGTAGGGCTTTAATAATCTCAGTATCGCCATATTCTGCTGCATTCATTAAGGGAGAGTGGTTCCAATATCGATCTGTGGTATTAAGATGAATGCCTGGGATGTTAAGCAAAGTTTTAACAATGCGAGTTTGGCCGAACCGTGTCGCCATGCTCAATGCCGTTTCTCCAAAACTATCGGCGATGTTGATATTAATGCCAGGGACGGCAAGCAATTGATCAACAACATCACTCTTTCCCTTTGCAGCCGCAGTGATTAAAGCGGTTCTATGATATAGACTGTTAGAGATAGCATTAACCGCATTTGGATTGTTAATGTTTTCGATAATATATTGCTGCACGATGTCTGAGCTGCCATCGCCTGCCGCACTTATAAAATCTTCTACAGATATACCATACCAATATCGTTGTATCGTCCTTAGCATTTAACTCTCCTCTATAATCAGAGGCAATTCTAAGGAAGGCCAGCTTTATTATCTAGCAAAATAAGCGCTGCATTTAAGTACATGCTCGATGAAAACGGTGATTTTTCGTGGTTGATAATCTAGTTTCTGATAATAAATATTCAAATAATCCGGTTCTCCATACCATTTATCCAGTATCGATCTTAGCTGTTTTTTCTCAATCCATTCTTTAGCCATAAAATCAGGTGCTTTGACTAATCCAACATGTTGCAATGCCGCGGTAAATAAACCTACACCAGTATCGGCGGAATAATTTCCTTGCACATGCTGCGGTCCATCAGAAAAATTCCAGACTGGCTCATCACGAAACAACAAACAATTATGTTCTTTCAAGTCAGCTGGCTTGGTTATCTTCTTGTGCGCTTGTAAATATTTTGGCGAAGCATACAATCCATATTTGAAACTTAAAATACGTTTTACCAACGTCGTTTCTTTATCTAATACATAACGATCAACGCCAATTAATATATCTATATTCTGCTGCGATAAACTAATCGGTTTCGTAATCAATTGCGTGCTTAATTGTATTGCTGGATATTGACTGAGGAAATCAACCAGCCATTGCAAAATAGGATTAACGTTAAGTAAATTGGCAGGCGCAGCAATAGTTATTCTGCCTTGCGGCGTTTGGTTTTTATCTAATACAGATTGCTTTAAATCATCCCATTCATTTAATAATAATTCTGCACGCTGCAATAAATAAATGCCGTCTTCCGTTAATGTGACGCGTCTTGTCGTGCGCACAAACAGGATTACTTTTAACTGATGTTCCAGCCATTGAATGAGTTTAGTGACTTTGGATGTTGGCATGCGCAGTTGTTCTGCGGCTTTTACAAAGCTTTTTTTCTCTGCTACTTCCAGAAAAGCCTGGAGTGCTTCAAACCACTGCATTATTTCTATTCTCGTAATTGTGTATTACAAATTGGCCATATTATCGCCAATTTAGAAATAAATTACTATAGCCTCCTTCATTAGGAGCTAAGTCTATGTCTTTTTGTAAAAAATGGTTGTTACTAATCGTGGCCATGCCTGCGTTTGCCAGCGCAGAGCCTGAATCAGTACAAGAACAGTTGGCTCAATTGGAGGCTACTACTGGCGGGCGGCTGGGCATAGCTGCGATTGATACGGGAAATAATCAGCGTATCGAATATCGCGCTAACGAATCTTTTCCTATGGGTTGCACATCTAAAGTAATAGGCGTTGCGGCTATCCTCAAACAAAGTATGCAAGATGGCCAATTGTTGCAACAGCGAATCAAATATAAAAAAGATGATTTAACCAATTGGACGCCTGTTACTGGAAAACATTTAATAGACGGCATGACTGTCACTGAACTGTCTGCGGCTGCCATTTCTTATAGCGATAATACAGCGATGAATCTGCTGTTGAAAAAAATAGGCGGTCCGGCAGAAGTAAATGCATTTGCGCATTCTATTCACGATCAGCATTTCAAACTTGATCATTGGTGGCCTGATGAAGCTTTAGCAAATTCGGCGAGCAATCAAGACGCGACAACACCTGCTGCGATGGAAGAAAGTTTACGGCAAATTATTTTTGGTGATGTTCTTGCGAAACCGCAACGTGACATGCTGATTAGCTGGTTAAAGCAAAATACAACGGGTGATGCGCGAATAAGGGCTGGTGTGCCGCAGGGTTGGGTAGTGGGTGATAAAACTGGCTCAGGTTTTCATTATGGCACGACGAATGATATTGCTGTGATCTGGCCACCAAAAGGCGCGCCTATTATTGTTACGATCTATTATACAAGCGATAAGAGGGATGCGCCTAAGCGCGAAGATATTCTTGCCGCTGCCACGCGTATATTAATCAATTCTTTTGCTGCAGTGCAGGAACCATCGCAAGTGGTTTTACAACGATTCGATTTGCCTGCAACGCCTTATCATCATTGCGGTATGAGTATAGCGACATTTAAACCTGGTGACATAAGGTCCGGCCATGCGCATACAGGCCCTGAAGTTGGTTTTGTGCTCGAAGGCGAGCTTATTTTAAAACTACAGGGACAACCTGCAAAAACTATCCATGCTGGCGCAAGCTTTCAAACTCCAGCAAATGTATTTCATACGACAGAGGCTGGTCCTAAAGGTGCAAAAGTCGTTGCTGTCTGGATTCTGCAGAGTTAAGTCATGCTTAGTCATTCGCAAGCGCATACGCTGTTTAAGTTAAATAAAGATAAGACTTCTTTATTTACTCTACTGCCACGAGAGATTATTAATTTTACCACTTTGTGTTATGACCCAAATTCTGACAGTGATATTGCAAAAGTATTGCGATATGCAGCTTCAGGTGAACAGGAAGACATTGATGCTATTGTCGCAATGGTAAAACTAAATCCGCAATTGTTGTTGCAGGCGGGAAGCGTTTTTACCCGCGGCGGTATTATTGTTGAGCGAACGACATTATATGAATTTTTCCTGGGCGCGGGTGATCCATATGCCGCAAAGCAAATTGAATTTGGTTTTGAAGAAATAGTGAATGGCGAGCAAGAACGCATCTCACAATGTGCGCGTTATAAGCCGTATCTTGAAGCGCTGATGCAACAAATCAAGGCCAAAAAACCAGCATACGATTTAAAACCATTGTTTGATGTTATTAAAAAAGGTTCAGACGCTGATATTACTGCGGCAATGGCGAAATTTAGAAAAGCTGTCAGTTCACAGAGACAAACGGTTGGTTTGCATTATGAATATTATGCTACGCTTATTCAGGCATTTAATCTGTTGCATGAAGATTGGGAGATATTAACTTCGACAAATTATGGCAAGCGTCTGTGTCTATTGATCTGGAGGCGAGTGATAGGTTATTTACTTCGAAGTTTACCAGCCGTCGATCGCTTTGCATTTGCCCGTGGTTTTAGTGACGATATTCGAACGCTTGATTTTGTTGATGGTTCTGGTTCATTTCCTGATGTGCTTGCTGATGATAAGAGGTTTTCAGGGCTAGGTTTTGATTATGCAATTTTTGGCTGTGTAAGGTCGAAGGGGATGCGAGGCGTCTTTCAAGATCTTAGTTTTGATTTGTGGCAGAATAATGAGTCGTGCGCCGCGCTTTTTGCAAGACACTTATCAAATAAAACTGCTAATCTTCTCGAGCTTATGTCGCCGCGCCGCGAACAAGCGGCCGAGTGTGTGATTTGTTGATTGGTTATTTTATCTGCTGCGTTTTTAATTTATTAAATGCATCGTTAACCATTTCGATTCGTTTCTCTACTTTTTTCGCAGCAGCATCGAGCGTGTAACCCTCATCCATTAATTCTTTGATCAGCAGTATTTTTTTAATTTCTATGCAATCAAATCGTCTGGTTTTTGCATTTGCAGATTCATCAACTGTCTTGATAATTTTTTTTTCCTGCCAATAACGCAGTTGGCGTTGTGGAATGCCGGTGATTTCGGCAACTTCGCCTATGCCGACAATCAATTTGGTTATGAAAAGATTATCTACGAGGTTGTTTTCAGCATTCTCATCAATTTTTTTCACTTTAGACATAATACCCGCCCAATTTCACATTGTTGACATTCTACACCATCTGTAATAAATTATACATAGATTGTAATAAAGTTACAATAATTGTAACTAGATAACAGATGCGAGGTGGTTTATGGTGTTTGAAAATAGCCTAAAAATCAAAGACTTGGTTTCTTCATTCCGGGGCTGGAATACGAGAAAGATCAATTCAGAGAGGGAATACGAGCATATTATTGAGCGTGTGAAGCTATATTTTTCCGGTACATATTATGGCGATGTCGCGCAATTACAGGGGGCGTTTCATCCTGACGCGCATATTACTGGGGTTTTTAATGAGACAACTTGTGACTGGACGCTGGCTCAGTTTATCGACCGCGTGACGACGGCGCCTACTGCAGCAGATAAAGGCGAAAAATTTGATAAAGAAATTATTTCTATTGATGTGACGAATAATGCAGCTTTAGTGAAGGCACGTGTTGTAGCGGGAGATAACTGCTTTACTGATTATATTACGTTGTTGAAAATCGATGGCGAGTGGGTGATTAGAAATAAGAGTTTTACTCTTTGAGCGGGATGGAATTGGCAGAGCCAATTCCACTATTGTCTTTATCAAATTGGCTAGGCCAGTTTTATTGTTTTTATCGAATTGGCTGTGCCAATTCTAGGGTAAACGCCACCGCTAATTTCAGATAATCTGTCATATGCGTTAATGATATTTTATCAACCGTATCTTTCTTGCTATGGGCATAATGATACGCATGACTGAAATTACAAAAATCAGCTTCAAATGGTGCGGCAGCTTTGAATCCGCCGCGCGTCCACATCAATTCATCACTCGTGCCATCGCAACCCTGTTTAACAGGTTTTTTAACATAAGTGTTAATCAGTGTAGCGAGATAAGCAGATAGATCATCATCAACTACTTTATCTTGCGGATTCATGTTTTGTTCCAGATACATGGTTTGTTCATTATGATAAGCAAAACCAGTTTCATCCAGCTGTAATACTGCATCAACAGCAATGTTATTTTTTTTGAAATAGTCGACTACTGCGGTTGATCCCCATAATCCCTGTTCTTCCGCTGCATAAAAAATGAAGTAAATTGGCTTGTTAAACTGCATGTGACTATTCAATAAAACTTTAGCGGTTTCTAATACGGTGACAGTGCCAGAGCCATCATCATCTGCGCCCGGTTGTGGCCCATTAGGATCTTTGAAGCAACCTTCATCATCATGCCAACCAGATTTATCGATATATTCGCAACCATTCGTATCAAAATGTGCGCCGACAACAATACCAGGATTAGACGACGTACCGATTTTAACGACGATAGATGATTGTTTGGCATTGAATGGACTTAGATCAGAAAAATCCGTGCCAGTCGTAGCGACCGTAAACACGCTGACATCTTGTCGACCGGAATCTTTTATCATTTGAGCTATGTTTCCTTGCAGCCAAAGCTGTGCTGCCACGCCGCTTTCATGATTCGCGCTACGGTCAGGAAATTCTGTGAATGTCGTCAAGTTGTCCCACATGTCTTGTGGGTTGATTTGATTAAGCAAGGTATTTACCTGAATAGGGTAGTTAATTGTATAACTCGTGTTAGCGAATAAAATCGTTGGCATGACGGCGCATGCAAGCGCAAGGAATGCTTTTTTCATTGTTAGACTACCCGTATCGTGTGGCTGATTATTTTAGCAAATGATTGTACTAAATTAGAGCAGAAAACACCATAGGGTCAGACACCACATAATTTGGGGTCTGACCCTAAAGAGCGGTGTCTGACCCCAAAGATATAGCTCTACTTTAAACCTATGCCAGTCGCATCTGTAACAGTACTCATCGCCGTGCAGCTTGTTACTGCACCAGTGGAGGTATCAATAGCACACTGTGCTACGGAACCGCTGCTATTATAGTTTGTTAAATATGCAAACGTACCAAGCGTATTAATAGCAATGCTATCAGGATTGGTGAGTCCAGTGTGGCTTTGAGCGGTGCAACCGGTTAGCGCGCCTGTGCTGGGATCAACATTACATACCGAGATTGAAGCACTACCATAATTTGCAACATAAGCTAGCGTGCCTGCCGGGTTGAGAGCGATACCGGTAGGATCATCAAAGCCGCTACCTGTGACAGCACAACTGCTTAATGCGCCGGTGCCTGGATTTACAGTACATTTGTGTAGTGTACCCGCGAAGCTTCCCACGTATGCAAATGTCCCGGCTGGATTAAATGCAATGCCTTGAGGCTCAGTGACAATGACAGATGATTCTGTGCAACCTGTTAAGGCGCCTGTTGAAGAATTGATGCTGCAGAAAGTCACGGTTCCATTGCCATAATTGGTAGTATAAACCATTGTTCCAGCTGGGTTGATCGCAATGCTTGTTGGGTCATCAAAGTTTGTTCCGGTAGTACTGCACCCAGATAATGCGCCCGTATTGTTATCGCGATTGCAAAGGCTTACCGCGCTGGTCTGATAATCTGACACATACGCACGCGTACCTGCAGCGTTAAACGCGAGTCCAGATGGCTCAAAGAAGCCGGAACCAGTAGTGCCGCAATTGCTCAGCGCGCCGGTGCTTTGGTTGATGCTGCAAAAAGTTACCTGGTCGAGATTATAACTTCCCCAATAAGCGAAGCGGTCGCTTGTACTAACAGGAATATTATAGTTTTGGCAGGATAAAGGCCCATTACCATTAAGGCATAATACTGCGCTTAGATTCCCGCTTGCGCCACTGATGCCGATAGAAGCTGGCATGGTATCGCTGACTGAAAACAGGCAATACCCATTTTTCGCATTGGTGCATCCACTGGTAATACTTGCGCCTGGCGTGGTGAGCTTGATGCCTGCGGCAGGGTAAGTATGGTTTGGGATAGTGGTATTGATGGTTAAGTTAGCGGAATTGCCCATCACGTTAAAGAATAAACCGCTGTTAGCAAAGCCAAGCTGACTAATAGACAGGACAACTGCACCTGCCATGATTAAGCTCTGTTTCATTCGCATCTCCTTCCATGGTGATAAAAAATGAATAAACCAAGCCCCAGTTTGGCAAAAATTAAACAGCGATGCAAATCTTGTCGAATAAATTAGATTATTTGCCTTCGATACCTGACTTCATTCAGGTTATAAGTGCTTTTTGTTTCTACTTTGGTGGCAGATGTTTTGCTGAAACCCATGTTTTCATAAAAGCGAATGGCTGACTGATTACTATCGAGTACCCACAAGCTGACTTCGCTAAAGCCTATTTTGATAAACTCGTTAATTGCTGTATCGAGCAGCCGCTTGCCATAACCTTTGCGCCAGTAATCGGGATGAATGTATATCGCGCTGATTTCGCCAACCTGTGTTGGGTTGAGATCGCTATCACGGCTGGCGCAGATGCTGACAAAACCAACCAGACGCTTGTCCTCTTCCAGCACAAAAACGCAGGTATTATTTTCCAGCAGCGATTTCCATAGTTTTTCGCGCTCGCTGACCGACAAATTGTCCAGCACATCATCGGGAATATGTCCGCGATAAGTGACTTGCCAGGATTCAACATGCACTTTCGCTATGGCGGCAGCATCGGAAATGAATAGCTTTTCTTATTGAAATCATTTTGTGATCCATAAAAAATACAGTATTTTTGCGGTAATGTTTATCTAATCAAATATAAATTACACTGTAGAACGGAACTAAAAATAAGAAAAGGGAAAGATCATGTTTAGACCGAGAGATTTACAATCATTAAAGAAAATGACACTGAGTTTTAACATTAATAAAGATGAAAACCTCATCAAGGCAATAGCAACTTACCATAAATACTGGGATATCGTTGATGTTAATGGCCATACACAAGTGCCAGGTGAAGGTTTCACGCCATTCAAATGCGGTCATCTGCAGCAAGTTATTTATAAATTAAAACACCGAGCTTCTCTTGCCGACGAGGTTACTATCAATTGCGAAGGTAATATTGATTCGTCGCTGAATACAATGATGCCGAGGCTGCAATCTTCTTCGTTAGCAATGGCATCTGCTGCGTTGACAGAAGCTGAAGTTGAACAGGCGCTTGAAGCGACTGATAAAGTTATTGAATTATTAGCTGAAGAAGATGGGCAAATTGCTGTCCTGCAAAAATCTTTTCGAGTCAGGCATCATGATTTAACGAGTGATTCTGTCACACTTGATAAATTAAATCAGGCGCAAGTGATGTTTTTATTGAATGAGCTTAAAGATCGGTTTGCTTCTATCGGTATTTCAATCAGAGCATTGCATCTCGCGAATGCGAAAAAAATTATTTTTCAACCAGAGCTCAGTGATCTTGTATCGGCGCGTCAGCCTTATGTGCTTAACTATAATGAGTCATGCAGTGTGAGCACCATGAAATCGGTCACATTTGCGATTGATAAAGGATTTTATACCGACGACAAAGAAAATGTGCATGCTGATATTATCGCTGAATTACAGGTATTTTATTTAAGTTGGAAAAATAAAAATTATACTGGTCCAGTGATTGCAGACGCGCAGAGTGGGTTTAACTTTGTTGCTGATGCCAAAGCGGATAAATTGCTTGGTCAGCTCATACATCCTGGTGTACAGACCTTATTTCAAAAATTGCCTGCGGATATGAAACAAATATTGCGACCAAATGTGGCAGGGCAGTTAGATGAAGTGCCTAACGCTGATGTCGCAGATCGTTTTAAGCGTCAAGTTAAAAATCAAACGATCAATCTTGCTTTCCGTTTTACAGATAATGGATATCAATTTCATATTGACCAGATTTATAAAGCTGATAATCAATTGATCGTTGTTTCATCATTAAACTATCGCGGTTGCGGGGGTGAGGTAATGGTGTTGGCATCTGATTCCAAGACTGTTAACACCAATGAAGATAAAATATTGCCTGTAAAACATTATGCAATTTCTAACATGACATCAAGAAAGACTTTTGGTACCAAAAGTGGCGAGCAAGTTAAGTTGGTGAAGTCATTGGAAGAGATTCCTGAGCTGAGGGATAAAGCGAAGTGCGAGCTTCTTGCTGTTGTTGGTGAGCCTGCCCCGCGAAGACGGCAACCATAATGAAAATGAATATTGGTGGATTACGGCAAAAGGCGCCTAATCCACCCTACTGGATCGGAGCGGTAGGGTGGATTAGATGCGCTCTTTGCATCGTAATCCACCACCATTAATGGCTTACAGCCTGCTAATTCTTTGCTGCTGCGGAATATCGTTCGCAAGAAAATGCTGGCTTATATTAAATAATCTCGCGTGTTGTCCAGTTGCATAACTCGGCATTTTTTCAAGCATATTTGTCATAACATTGAGTGCATGCTCCATCAAATGCATGACTCTCGCTATCGGTGTGCGTATAGAAATCTCAGATAATATATTCAATCTATGTAATTCTTTTAGCACTACATTCACCTGCTCCAATATCGTCGGCTGTAAATCACCGAGTGTTTGTACGCTGGAAGCGGGAACAAGACTCTGCTCAGCTTGCAAAGCAGGGTATGCAGAAAGACATGCCAGCACTACGCCCAGGAAACTACCCTCTCTACGCACGCACTCTGTTACTGTCTTCCAGTGATAAAGCAGAGCCAGCAAAATCAACGCGGAGATTCCCCAGCCAGTGGTTCTGGTAGCGGTTTTTAATGGCAACGTTGGTACTCTGATATTATTTTCGATTTCGCGTGAAATCTGCGCAAGTAATTGGCCAGTCTGATCATGCAGGCCTTCAAGATGTTGACGGTTAAACATGGCTTTTTCTCGTTTTAAGCTGAGTTTTAGTAGTGGAAATTTTGTGTCCCGTAATTTAATATGTTTTTCGCTGAACAGCAAGATTGGATATAATATAAACAAGGAAATAATAATAAAAATGCATTCCACATTCTTTAAAGAACATCCCCCACAACTTTCTGATTGGATCAATAAATACGGCAAAGATTATGTCGCTCACGCCATCTGGAAAGATAACGTTACTAAAGTTTTATCATCCGGATCGCTTATTCCAGCCGAAGCGCAATTACGCGCGGGAAAAACAGTATCTTATGAAAAAGGTGCATACTTTGGTAGCCGCGGCGAGTTAAATATCGAGTGCGTGCGGCAGGAATTAAAAACAAATGCAATTAAATTTCCGCAACTTATTAGAATGTTTGACCGCGTGCCATTGAAGCGTGCTTTAGAATTAAATTTTATAGATGAAGCCACATTCGATAAATACTCAGTGCCGACGGAAGATAATCAATTCATACAATTAAACGATGGCAATAAATATAAATTAATTTATCGAAATGGAAATGCTGTTATTGAAGGTATTCCCTATGCTTTTGCTTGTTCGCCTCTTATCTGCGGAAATTGACGGCAAAAGTTATTGGCATTTGCTGAGTGCCATGACGGAAAAATTCAGGTAGATGAGTATCAAATACAAATAGCCTTAGATATGCAGGCGCAGCAAAAAGTAGATCAGCGTCTGGCGCCATTGTATGAACAATACAAACGTCTCGCGTTAAATAATGATTACCGTAAGGCCTGGTTGCATCTATCACATTGCCGGGAAGCAGAGATTTATTCGTCTAAATTAAATAGCAACATACGCGGTTGTTACAATGGCATTGCCTGGTCTTATGGTGACGTTGTTATATTAGTGGGTAATTCAGCTAATGTGATCAGTTATGTCAATACAGTCAGAAGTGATTATGACGCAGAATGTATGAAGTTAGAGGAGATAAAATTAGATGAAGGGCAGGAAGTGTCTTTGCTTCTGCCTTTTGAAAACGGGGGTGAGTTTTTCTCGTTACCATTGACGCGTCCAGATGTGATTGTGATTGGCCCGAAACATGTTTTATCGCAATATGCAGAGAAAGGTTATCAACAATTTTGCATTGAAGATATGAGTAAAGATGAATTGGATTTCTTTCATGTGCCTGAACAATTAAGGCAGCTTGCGCAATCAGACAGGGTAAAAAACCACGCTTAATATCTAACCCATGTTTGTTATGATGAATAAAATAATAATAACAAACATGGGATGAGACAAAATGTTAGTAAGAGGCTCTGCAGAAGAAGAAAGTCTAATAAAATTTTGTGAAGTATTATGCAGCGGCACAGAAGAAGCCATTTTAAACGCCTTGGAACAATTGCTCACTGAAATAGATCCTGAATTGTTTAAAACAGTCCCGATTAGTATTCCAATGGGGTTTAATAACGGTGAAGAAGCAGGCGTCACCCCTCTATTTCTTGCTGTCTACAAAGAAATGCCTAAATTAGTTTCACGCTTCCTTGAATTGGGGCTGCCAGTTGATAAAGGCATGGCTTGCGATAATCCAGATCTCAATGGTCGCACACCATTAATGATGGCGTGTGAATTAAATCATTCGGAAATGGCTGGAAATATCTTGCAGTATAACCCTGATTTATTTCAAGCCACTGATAGTGGTAGAAATGTGTTAATGCGTGTTGAATCAGTAAAAATATGTCATCTCATCATTGATGCAGCCAAAAAAAATAATTGTCTCGATAAATTATTGACGCAAGTAGATAAAGATGGAAGTTCAGTTTTTGATATCGTTTGTGATGCAGGTAATCTTGATGTGTTACGCGAGTTAATGAAAATAGAGAAATATTACCTTCATATTAATATCAAAAGATTGTTTGGAATTTCACAGCAAACAATAAAGAAATTACCAGATAAAAGTAAAGAACTATCAGACCTTGGTACCGACCTTGTGCATGCTATGGCCAGTAAATTGACCCATGTCGCAATTAATGGTACAGAGCAGGAAATTTTACAAGAAATTGAAAATACTATAAATGAATATAGCGTTCAGCATATTGTGGGATTATGTAATATGGTGACTATTGGTCATCGCAATAGTGACGATATATTGATTGGTTATAGCTTGCTTGGGCATGCGATCATCTGTAGATGTAACGCTCTTACGGCGCGTCTAATTGAATTAAATGTTAAGTTAGATAAACATACCGTATGCGAAGATGATCCCACATATAACAATCTGTCGGTATTGAAACTTGCATGTGAAACAGATGATGTGAATTCTATACGTGCCTTATTAGATAAAAATATTAATATTATGCAGACCAGCGATAGCGGTATTAGTGCATTAATGTTCGTGAAATCTGTAGAAGCATGCAGATTACTTGTAGATCACGCGAAGAAAAATAATTGTTTGAATGAATTGTTGGCTTTAAAAACCAAATCAAACCTGACAGCCTATGAGTACGCGGTTACCAATGGTAGAGTTGATGTTGTACGAGAATTAATGCAAGTCGAAAATTATCACCAGCATATCAACATGCGATATTTTCTTCATCAAGCGCGGTGTTCCGCATTCAATCATCCAGAAAAAGCACGAGAACTTGATGAAATATGCAATGAAATACGCAAACATGTTACTCCATATGCTGGGATGGAATATAAAGAGGGAGGTTATGACCAGTCACCTGCGAGTGCTTATTACACTTTATTTAAAAAATTCTATCCTGTATTTTTACCGCCAACGAAAGAAAAAGCTGTCAAAAAAGCCATTGCTCAGTTTTATGCCCTTCTGCAAAGTCCAGATGTTTGCGTCAAATACCTGCGTTTTTTAAATGCTGAATTTAAGCGTTATTATCGCGAGAAATATCATTGTGAGTTTAGCCAGTTAGATCCCAATACTTATGAATTTAAACTCATTGATGGGATTTATTTACCATTTCCAAAATCCAATTATGTGCCGCTCAATAAGCATAGCGCGTTGCAGGAATTTCTCGTGAGTCTGCATCGCAAGCATGGCCTGGCGCAAACAGCATCCAAGTGGATAGGATTTATTCCGGAGGCTGAGGCAATAAAAATGATAGAGGAAGGTGAATTTTATACCGAAGACAGATTTGGTACAGGCTTGTTTCACAATAAACTATCGCATAAGTGGCAAACTGCATTATTGATTTGCGGCGTGGAAGATGAAGTGATTGATATGGAATATGGTGATAAATCTCATCCTGATAAATTACATATCAAAGATATTTTACATGCCATGGTTAACCAAAAACATCTAGATGATTACGTAAATAAAGAAGTGTCATTTTTTACATCAATCTGTGATGAGCGCTTTATGTCGCGTGTTACATTTGGTGATCCACATCGTTTAGGTTCGGTGATCATGCATCAAGGAAAATCATTAGAAATGGATGCGATATCAGATGACATGATCGATTCATTCTGCAAAGCCGTGTTACGTTTATTGGCTGTTTATAATCAACATTGTCCTTCACGAGTATTGGATATTAATGCTTTCGCTGAAAAAATGAATGACATGCAGACGCAATTATTTGCTATACCTGATTATTTAAAGAAACATTCGATTATGCGTGATATCGGCAAAGGACGAACAGGCAAGAATTTAGCTGAGAAATCTGAGTTATGCTATCGTCAGTAAAGAATATAAGCCGGATGAAAATTTCAAGCCGGCTACGTATAAACGTTAAGCTATTTGACCGGGAGCTGCAACAGACGTAGCCATAGTCAAAATATCTTCACCGACGCGATGTGAAAACATACTGTGTTGATGTACTTTTGCTGTGGCGGCAAGCTCAGCTATATTTTGTCTGATGACTTGTTCTGAATTGGAGCTCTCCAGAATCGTGACTATTTTGTCAATTTCCTGGTAACGCGTGTCTATCGCTTGATTATCGTCTTGATCTAACAAATTATTTAAAGACTCTCGTACATATATTCTGATGATATCGCTGATTTTTTGTTGTAATGATTCTTTCGCGAAATGACCGGCCATATTCAAGCGTTGTATGATCGTGGCATAAGTTGGAATTTTTTCCATGCCAGGTTCATTTTCAAGAGCAGCGAGTTGAGGCGTTATGGCGTTAATGCCTTTTTCCAAAATACTGTTAAGATAGTCAAAGTCATCTATACGTTGTAGATTTTTTTCTTTAAAAGTTTTATCCAGAATACTATCGGCGTAATCAAACAATTCTTCAATTGCTGACTTTATATTTTTGAATGCATCAGTTTGCGGGAAAGATTTGTGCAGCAATGAAATTTCATTGGAAATTCTTTCACTCAAGTTCATTAGCTGTTGAAGATTATTAACAAGTTTATCCAGAGTAGTTTTAGTGGTTGTCTTGATATCTTCTTTAGTTTTGCAATTTCTGAATGCTTGAATGCGCAAGATTCTGGTAAATTCATTAATACAGTATGGCGCATCGTCCAGACTGTCAACCGCGGTATCGATAGCAGTTTTTATCTGTGGTAAACATTTAGGCGTGTATTCCAGAGTGCGCAAATCAGCGTATAGTGTTTGCGCGCATGCATTAGCGTGTCTTATCTTTGCTTTTTCATCTTCGCTGAGATTTAATCGTGGGTCACTAAGCCGGAAATCCAGCCATGCGGATTCAAGTTCGTTGATAATTTGATTTAAAGGTAATCTGGAACTTTGATAAAAATTGGTCATTCCTTCTAGTGTAGCTCGTAATGTTTCTATGTTCGTTCTAAGAAGTAAATCCTTAAAATTAAAGGTTGGAATTTTAGCAGGTTCTAATTCCATGTTTGATAGAGGCATAGAAGTCGGCGGCTCTATTCATAAGTTATGGTAATTATTTTCCCGGCTGATTCCTTTCCACAATTCAAAAAAGATAAGACCAAGCGAATAAATATCGGATTTTTCATTAACAATTGTACTCTGAAGAAAATGCTTCTGGTGCGACATACGTCGGTGTTCCAGGATGTTTACCATCATTGACAGCGGTTCTTCTACCTAGTCCAGCGTCAATTATGCGTACTTCACAGTGTTTTCGTATTGAATGAGAATATTATCAGGCTTAATGTCTCTATGCAGAACGCCGCGCTGATGCATTTCCTGCAAGGCATAAGCGAGATTAATAGAGATGATGAAACGATGTGCTAAGCGTTAAATATATTTTTCGATGCATCTGTACTTAATAATGTCTGATAAAGGTAGACCTTCAAATTCTTCCATGACCAGATAACTGCTAGTCTTATTTCGTTCATGAGTGATTTTTTTAACATGAGAGTTAGGAAGTAATTTTAATAATTGATATTCCTTCGTTGCGTCTGCTCTACCATCAGATTTTTCGATAAATTTTTACGACACGATTTTTATTTGTTTTGAGTGTCACAGTGCCATTGTTATTATGTTTTAATGTACCGGCAAGACGTACTACCATACCTTGATTACCTTTACCGAGAAAATCTTCATCTTTATTGCTAATGACACTGTAGCGGATTTTTTTGCGACCAGTGACAGGATGTTTGCTAGTGCGACGAATAATGTCATGCGTGAGTTTGACTGTGCATTCAATCGGTTTTCCATTTGGATCGGGATTTGGCAGCAATACTTTATATTCGGTGCCTGGATGAAACGCCTTGGTTTTATTCTTTTTTAATGCTGGACGCGTATGCTGCTTCAACAACGCACTTAATATGGTTGCTGACTGTGGGTCAAGTTTGGTTGGATCGATTACTAAGTTTCTAGGCAGCATTTGCCAGAATCCTCGTTTCATATAAGTATATTATTGAGTAATAAATATACATTAATGACCTTAAGAGAGAATTAATGAGTACTCCATTAATTCTCTCTTAAGTGTCAATTAATCAATTACTTAGGGCTTTTGCGTCACTTTACTTGCGGGGTTATTGGTAGGTGTTGCTGCCTGGTGGCTTTTGAATAAAGAACTGTTTCGTACGGAAGGCGCGGGTTGATTGGCAATGAACTTGTTATAGTTTGTGTGATCAAATTCAAATTTATTACCGACGGATGTTGCGTTGACGGTCGACAAGTATTTCGCCACAGTCATTATTTTGTTGATGGCAGTGTGAAATTTCCGTAAAACAGTAATTTTGGTGTCTTCTTTCGCTTTTTTATTTTTTATTCCGGCGGTAGCTTCGTTGACCAAGGCGTCTGTACCAGGTTGCTGAACTGCCCCAATAATCATATATGTCAACGAACCTAAGGCAAAATCATATAATTTTTGTTTTTTTGCTGGTTCCATATTCACAGATTTCCAGTATTTTTGCCAATGCGGATTTTCTTCGATGGATTGATAAATAGCCTTTAAAAACCCATCAATTTTATCCTGCTTGGGATCTTTAGCTAGTGCAGTAAATGCTTTGCGAATATCTTCTGAAAACAAATGTTCTGGTTGTAATGAAATAGTCTTCTCGGTACCGGTGATTTGCAAAATGAACTTGCCGAACAAGCGTCCGCTCATATCCGCATTAGCGTCTTTTGCTTTTCCTGCTTCGGAGAATGTTAAGAGAAGATCGGAGCCGGTTGGAGACAAGTTTCCGATTACTTTGAGAATGTTTATTGCACTATCTACTGCTTTAGAAACATCAAATTTTTGTTGTTCCTGTGGCATAAACCACCTCGTTTTATGTAATTCTTTTATTAAGTATAGACGCTGAAGGAGCCTGTATTTGCTTGGTAAGATAAAAAAAATATCAAAGAAATGATGATGTTACGTATGTGCTATAGATGCGTGGTTGCTAGGTATGCTTAATATGTTTAAAATATGCGCACTCAGGTCGCAAGAAACGCAAATCGAGAGTTAATAATGAGAAGTAGTTGGCAGCGTATTGGTAATTTTCATGAAGGTGGAATTACGCATAAAGATGATCATCAGGTTACCTATATCAATACTGCTGAAGTAGCTATTATCACGCGCGTCACTATTCGATTTACAGAAAAAAGTCCAATAACTTATACGAATTTGAGTACTGGTAGTTCGTATAGCATTATTAGCACAAACATAGACGTGCAGCTGGATTACTCACCTTATTTTAGCGAGCAATTATTATCACTGAGTAAAAGCAATAGAGTAATAGTAAAGCTCAACGACCATAATCATCTTGAGTGCTATGATTGGTACAAGTATTCTGATAATGCGGTTGAATATGGTTATAGCTTGTCAATCGATGCGGCACAATTTAAATGGGAAGATTCGTTTTTTAATCAAATAAACGCTTCATTTGCAGTAGATGCGTTTGGCGGTGATTTTAAATTTGATTTTATTAATATTGTTAACGCCTGTGCCAGCGATAGCTGGCAGCCACACATAGAACAACGAATTCCGTCTTATCAGCAGCCGTTATTGCCAGCGAGCGATGTATCTTTAAATGAAGAAGCTTATTTAAGTGATGAAAAAGAAAATGTTGCAAAGGAATTAATTTATGGAACAGGAAATACATATCAAAAAGTACTTAGATTACTTTTAAAAGGACATGATCCCAATGTACCTATTTCCAGATTTAGCGATGATTTCACGCCTATACGTTTAATCTTATACAGACATCCGCAATCTTTGGATTTGTTAAAGCTATTACTGTGGTATGGTTTGAATCCATTTAAACGCCCAAAAACGCGCGGAATGAATGAATTCACTTTATCAGGAGTCGAATTGGCTAAAGGTTTGAAAAACTATAAAGCGCTGGACCTCATTATTTCATCTTGTTCTACGCCCCAACATTATTACCAGCCATCAGTGCAGGCTGTCATTCGAAAATGCACGATTGCAAAACAAGGCAGAGCAATCATCACAAACTTTTTCTTTGTTGATAACAACATTGTTACGACAGTATTTAAAAGATTTGAGGATTTGCAGAAAGAAGAAAAAGATGCTTTATTTAAATCATTCGAAGCTAATTTCAATGCATCACATGACAGAGAAAAAATAAAAGCTATTTTTGAAGACGAATTCACGCCTGGATGTTATATCGATATTATTCATGTCAATGGTAAAGTCGTTGGTTTTTCTCTTTATGAATTACTTAAGTTAGTTATATTCGATAAACACTTAATTTTGCATTGCATTTATAGTGGTATTGACAAAAGTTATCGTGGTTTAGGTTTGATGTTGCCTTTGATATTCAGGCCAGGCTATGCGTTGCGTTTGTTGATTAAAAATAAATTAATCGGCGTGTTCTTCAGCGCCGTGGATTATAACAGTTATCGTTTATTGCGTTTCTTGCACTATCCCAAGCATCAACCCGCTTACATGCATGAATTAATCAAAGAAATTTTGAGTATTATTTATAAAGGCAAAGATAATCATCAACACAACTTGTTGATGAGTTACATAACGGAAAATATTCGAGCAAACCAAGTTGCAAATACGCGCAGAAAACCTGATTTGAACGAGCATTTTTATCACACTGGAATTCTCGGTAAAACTGGGGATCCAGCGCAGGCAAATGACGAAATGAATCGTTCTGCTCCCGCATTATTTATGGTTGGCGCCGATAATCATAAATATGTTTTTGACGCTGCTGATGCGCTGGGTTTCAATCTTGATCAACATGCGAGCGATTTTGCAGAATGTTTACGCGATTTGTTGCCATTGGAATTGTCCCCGTCAAGAACAGTGCTTAGTATACGCAGATTGTCTGTGCCGGCCAGTTTGCTTTTCTGGCAGCCGCAAATGGCCCTTCTTGAATCAGCCAAGGACAGTGCGCCACCGAAGGCGAGATTATAATTCCACATCATTGCGGGAACCAGCTATGGGGATTTTAGCACCAGCAACTTAACATCTGTTGCATTGCGCGCCTCTAACAATTTAATTAATTCCTGATTGCCAGATTGAGCAGCATAATAAAGCGGTGTTTTGCCTGACGCATCTTGTTTACTTACATCAGCGCCACGTTTTATTAAAATATTGACGCAATCAACAGATCCTTTAATCACTGCCCAATGCAGCGCTGTGCGCCCATGACCTATTGTGTCGCTATCGTTAATTTCTGCGGGCTGCATGACGTTCGCTAATGCTTTTAATTCGAATACGCGTCCCCAGGCAGCGGCTCTGCGCAATGCTTTGCTGCGATCTGGCGCAAGTAATTCTTCTGATTTACGTAATGACAAGCAGATTTTCTGCAACTGTTGTTGTGCATTAGTATGATTTGCCTGACCAATAAATGTTAGCAATCTTGGTGCTAGTGTTCCATTTGCTTTTTTGATAGTCAGCTGATTTGCCGTGATTAATGTAGAAGTTACAGTATTATCGGCTAATAACTTTTGCGTTGATTCGAAGTCTGGTTGACTTAATGGTTTGTTTGCAAATAAGAGTTTAGAAAGTCGCACAGTCATGCTCAGCGTTTCCGAACTCGTTGTAGCTGATAAATCACTGCTGCAAATGGATTCCACTGATTTCAGGTAAGAAGTAACAAAAGGCTCATTGATTGGCAAAACCTGATAATAAGTTAATTTGCCATCTTGTAATGCTTCGATTGTGCTATTAACGCCAGTTGATACAACCAGGTTTCCTGTCGCATGCTTACTCATTCTGCGCATGACAGGGTAGTCTAATGAAACATGAATGGTTATCTGTGCCGATGCGTATGCGGTCTTAAATGTATCCTCAGTGCCAATGAAATTACCGACTAATACGTAGTGATTGTAATTAGTCAGCATCATGTATTGAACAAAAGTCATTTTTTCATTATCAAATTCATCTGGAATATGCGCGAGATAACCAAACCCATAATTATCTGACGGAAGCATTTTTGTTTGTTCACTGCTGAGTGGAGGCAAATCTTCGGCTTTTTTAATCGTAGTTAAACCTAGCCTGTCACTTTCCATACCACACGCGCCCATCAATATGTCATTGCTATCGTACAAATCATAAATCCCTGGTTGTTCTTTATTAAATTCCCGCAATAGAAAAGCAGCTTCATCTGCATCCGAAACAGCTAGCTGATTAACATTTTCTATGAAAAGAAATTTACTATCCGCGGAAAGTACACGTTTGAGAATTTCAGCCGGTGGGTGTTTGCAGCGAGTGGCTTCAACATAAGCAACAACATCATGGTTTGCAGGATTAAATAATTCCAGCGAACATAAACCAATTGATTGACCTTCGATATCAACACGACCATTCACTGGCGTGCCGTAAATACGCATAAAAGCGGGCATGCCGTCAGCTGTAGAAGTTAAAACGACATCAATTTTATCGGCATTACCGGCGATTTTGTTACGTTCGGCGAGAGCCATGCAAAGGTCTCTGGCAATATTACCGGCTAAGGTATAGTCGCCATTTGCTGCTCTGTCTCTGCAATTAGCATAGACCAGGATCACTCTTTGCATCGCGTTTGAACCTCGTTTTGTTACTTATATTATTGAATGTATTCAAGGTTAGGCATTATACACATGAAATATTAATGTATTATTATGAAGCTTGTTTGTTGATACTATACACAATTGTTTAGTAGAATCGTGACAATTTATAAATATATACAAGCATCAACGAGGGGCTGGCAATGCTGCATAACGATGATGAATCCAAGCTGGAATTCACACCTAGAGTTTTACTCATCAAAATATATTCTGAGATAAATGCTGTAGCTGATGGTATGGAAGGTAAAGTTTATTCTATATTTATGCGTACTCTGAATGAAGGCTATATGATAGACCTTAGCTATGGAAATAATGCTGGTTACATTAAAAGAATTTCATCTCAGATGAATCCCGTGAATGTCGCGTTGCATCCAATTTATGAAGTATGTTTTCATTCGCTATGCGATCAGAATGAAATACCCAAACAGTTAAGAGATGTCTTTCCAGAAGTAGCAAATAATGCTTTAGACCTCGTTAATGATCTGATTGGTCATACATCCCAACGGGAAGCAGCGAAGCGAATGGAGGCAATATTGGTAGAGATAGTTTGGTCTTATCTGCAAGCTACTCACATTAATAAATTATTCTCTCCGCAACAACAATCTGCTGATTTGACTTTTTTCCAGGCGCCATATCAGCCAAAGAGTGTTCGTGAATTAATGGATCTTCTGGATCGAGCAAAGAAGAAGGAATTAGAGCTTTATCCTGAAACAAGGAATACTGTAATTAATGTCGGTGAGCATCCTGTAGTACGTCTGCGCAATGGCGGCAATAAATGCACGTTGGTTTAAAAGTTCGTTTTGACATGCTTGCTTTACCCTCATACTATACCGTACATAATAAAAATAAGGATAGAGGGATTTTATGTCGGCTTCCAACAGAGAGGAAATGGGCAAAGCATTATGGCAGGCCTTGAAAGAAAATACGCCGCAATCTAATAAAGCCGCGCTTGAATTGTTGAAATTAGGCGCAGATCCTAATTATCTTTTAATATCCAAACAAAATTCACTAAAAAATAGACCGTTGCATCTGGCGGTCTCTAATAATGACATCAATATGATTCGGCAATTGATAGCTCATAATGCTGATCTTTCTATAAAGAATGCTAATCCAAATACACCGTTAACGTATGCAGCATTGGAAGATAGATGGAATTGTGTTGTTGAGCTTGCTAAATACAAGACATGGGCTAATGCAAGTACTAGTTTTGGCACGGCATTATTTATCGCCTTAAAAGTAAACCAACCGCAGTCGATTATCGTTGCAAAGGCATTACTCGCTGCGAGTATAAATCCAAATTTATGCTTTGAAGTAGCGAAAACCGGTACGTGGTCGACGCTCCATTATGCTGTGCGCAATGCAGATGAAGAAATCATACGGCTTTTATTAGAAAATGGCGCAACACCACAGCTTTTGAATGATAAAAAACAAACAGCGTTGCAATTGGCAATAGCCAGTCAAAATTGGGCTGGTATCAATGCTTATAGTGCAGCGAAGAAAAATATATTCAAGGATGCCAGACGTATTTATCTCGTGTTACGGCAAGGACATGAGCAAGAAGGGAATTTATTTCGTAAGCTGCCATTGGAATTGTTAGTGAATATTTGCCAATACTTCTGTACTGAATTTACCGCTAAAAATATTCCTACGCATAGTCAGTATAAAAAAATAATCGCTGACATGGTGGTTGAGGACAAAAGGCAAAAACAAGCTGCAGCGGAACTACCTATAAAACAAGCTGCTGCATTCAAAATAATTTATCAAATGTTACGGGCAGGCACGACAGTCATTTTTGCGGACGAAGATTTTCTTGAGGATAAAGAGAATTTGTCACCATCGGAATTAATAAAATATGTCGAAACCGCAGTAAAAATAGGCGGAAAGAAAAATGCCATGATCGCACAGGCATGGAAGCTGGCACAGGAGCATTATCTGAATTGCGAGCCAAGTAATATTCCACTTTTTAAAGGCGCATATGATTGGGCATTTGCTAACAGCACATTTGGTATATCAAAAATGACAGGAACGACGTTTTTATCTAGCAGGTCTGTGTGTGATCAAACGTTTTTTCTCACAAAAGAAAAGATTGCGCGTGCGAGCTTGAATGAGAGCAGCCGTACCGGAAAAATGTATCGCATTATTACGACAAAATCTTAAGATATCGGAGCCCCGTCATTGCTGTAAAGGTTACATAATTCATTGATGAAAAAAACTGCTTGATCGTAGCCTCGTCATTGCGACGAAGCAACCTTGTTAAACGTGTTTATCAACATAAGAATAATAACATCTCTGGATTTTCTGGTAGCGATGATTGCAAATTGCTTGTTTACTACGAACTACATGAAAATATGCTGAGTGCGATTACAAGGAAAAAACAAATTAAAGAAGGATCGAGGAATTAAACCCTGAATGGCTCTATTTATATGTCGATATTTTATAAAGTCAAAGCCTGGGTTGCTTCGTCGCGAAAAGCGCTCCTCGCAATGACGGGGCTACGATCAAGTAGTTTTTTTCATCAACGAAATGCGTAACCCTTACAGCAATGACGGGGCTGCGATCGAGCGGCTTTTTTATCAACGAATTACGTAACCTTTACAATTGCGAGTGCTTCTCACGAAGCTCCGATGCAACCTGTATCAAAGTACAGGATGTATTATTAACAGCGCACGTTTAATTTAATGTGCGGAAAAAATAATAATAATACATTGGAGTACATGATCATGTTTGAACGCTATATGGTTCATAGAGAAATCGACAACCTGAAAAGTATATATGATGAGAAGAAGTCCGGAAAAGGCGTTAAAAGTGAACTCAAGAAAAAAGACGTAAGAACTCTGGATAAGATATACAAGGGACTTAGAAACCGCATTAAAGAAGAACGTCAAAAGTTAAAACCATTAGAAAATAGTATTCTTTATTTATGTGACGAAACGATGACTAGAAGTTCATTGCGACGTCTTTTGTTAGAAGATAAAGACTCTATTTTAAAGCGTTATAAAAATAAACCAGCAGCGGACTCTCTTAAATACAAACAGCAAGTAGAAGACTTGACAAAAATAGCCAGTGAATATCAAAAAAATTCAGTTAATTTATTGCGCTTAGAAAAGATATTGAAGAAAGTTGGCGCTGTCATGTTTAAAAAAATGCAATCTGACTCTGACAAAGTCATGAAGCCGCTTGATCAATCGTTACATGATGCTATCGAGACTGGTAATTTGGCCAAGGTTAAGGACATGGTAAAGCAGGGCGCAGATGTCAATGCAACTAATGTTAATGACTGTACATCTTTGCATATTGCGGTAATTGCAAACCAATTAGATATTGCGGAATATCTCTTAAAACATAAAGCCAAAGTGAATGTCGTTTCTTTCCTCGGTAATACACCATTGCATTTAGCAAACACAGGTGAATTTGTACGAATTCTATTGGATCATCATGCGGATATTAACGCTTTAAACTATAATATTGAAACGCCATTAGCAAAAACAATTAGTAATGGAAATATTGAAGCAGCTACATGTTTGGTAGAGCACGGCGCTGATATTCACATGAAAGATGGTTATGGGTTCAATCCATTTTACCTTGCTGCGAGCAAAGGTGATAAAAATCTAATGACGTTGCTAGCAAGCAAAGGCGCTAATGTTAATGGCAAAACACAGGAGAAAAATACACCTTTGCATGGAGCGGTGCTTTCTGCAATATTAAATAAAGATGGAGATATGGATGTCGTGCGTCACCTCATCCATCTCGGCGGGAATGTCTGTGCGATTAATGATATTGGTATGACGCCATTGTATTGGGTAACTGTCGCGAAAAAATTTAATCCTGATGGATTACAACTGCTAGCCACCAAGAAAAGTGTGAATTTGCGAAATACATCGGGCGAAACAGTCCTGCATGACATTGTTTGCACGGATAAGAAAGAAGCTGTTAAGTATTTGGTTGAAAACGTTGGCGCTGATTTGAATATAAAAGACCATAATGGTGATACGCCGTTGCATGCTATTGCAGGTACATTTAGAGAAGCGAGTGTGGGTTTGGTGCGTTATCTGGTGGAACATGGTGCTAATGTTGATGCTGTTAATAATAAAAACCAGACGCCAGCTGATGTTGCAGCGGTAACAGAAGGCAAGGAAGAAGTAAGAAAATATTTGGCTGCCGTGCGCGGTACATTGTTTAATTCAGCTGTTCAGCAAGCTACTCCCGTAGCAGCAGAACCTGATCGCACTAAACAATATCGATAATATTAATTTATATTAGTCTTTCCCGATGGTGGATTACGGCAAAGAGTAACGTTGTGGTGTCAGACACCACGGAGCCAGCTCCAAACTTGGAGGTGTCTGACACCACAACGTTACTCTTTGCCGTAATCCACCATCGGGGGAAGGGTGGTAAAAATATTATTTCATCATTTTTTTAACTGCATCCGTCGTTGCACTCGCTGCTGACTTCACTATTCTCGTCCGCGCCGCCGCACTCATTCCCGCACCAGCAAAAAATCCAAACATCCCAAATGTAAATGCGCCCGTTGCACTACCAATCAGCGTATTTCTCACAAAATTGCTTGGCTGACCCATGCTACCGCACACGCCTGCAAACACACCAACCCCGCAGCCTACCACAGAACCAGCGATTGCAAGACGTCTTGCAGCTGGAGATTTAAAAACAGAAGGTTGTTTATTGTCTGGTCTTGAATTCATCTCTATGCATCCTTGTTATTATTTTAAGCGCGGTAGTATTCCATAGACCTGACTTTAAGGGCAATAGTAATAGGTGTCATATAACGCAAAAAAATAAATTAAGGAGTGTCATATGTTACGTAGATTGTTTACCCCTGGTTATGAATATTTAGTATCGAAATATTTAACTCGTCATCCAATATTAGATGGTCTGACTTACGAACAATTTTATAAAAAATATCAAACCTTGCTCGCTTTAGCGAAAAAATATAAATGTTCTGAGCCAATAAATGAAAATATTAAGTTTTATGATAATTTTTCGCCATTAATTATTGCGGCAGACAGAAATCTTGAAGTGCTGGCATTCAAGCTTCTGGAACAAGATAACGTTGATGTTAATTTCAAAGGTGAGCGTGGTTTGACTGCGTTGCATTGTGCGCTGGCACGAGGAAATTTGAAATTGGCGACAGAATTGGTAGACAGAGGTGCTAATTGTGCGGAAAAAAATGATTACAATCACAGTGGTTTGCACTTTGCAGCTATGTCAGGCAGTGCTGCGGTTGTTATGTAACTGAGCGATTGTTATATGCTGCTGTGGCATCAGGCAATGTGGAGCTATATCAATTTCTAAAGCAGCAAGGTGCTCAATATGTGAATAGTTATCATGATTTCAGATACAGCTTGTTACAGCAGGCGATCAATTCTAAAAATCCTGAGATGGTGAAAAAAATATTGGATGACAGAGAAGATGAGAAACAATATTCGCATTTAATTAATACATTTGCTGACGCTGTTACCGAAGAAAAAGATAAAAAAATATTACCTGATGAAGAATATCCAGTTGATCCAGATAAAAATTACACAGGCGGAAGTGTTTGCTGTGTGATGTGATTTGCATCACTTGACCCTATACTTATTATGCGATTTAATTCCCGCATTCATAATAATAAAATAAGGAATCATCATGCTTAGAAGTACAGATCTTGTCCGCAGTGCGTTAACCGCAGCAGCAGCTGAATTTATGGGCGCCAAAACCTCACAAATGCTAAACGGTTCACCAGCATCTCTTGGCACACTCGTAGCAATGAATGCAATTGGTAATTTTTCACTTGCTCTGACATTAGGAACAATGGTTGAGTTAACCGGTATATCTGCTTTACTTTTTTCGGGATTCAGAAGCGCTACCAGTAAAAATCAAAGTTTTGGCTTAAAAGCTGCTAATTTCTTGTTTGGCTCAACCATATTCACCGCGCGTGAAGTAACGGGTGCTGCAGTTGGATATGGCTTGTTTATGTTGACAGGTCAAAACCCAGGTATTTCCTTGGCAAACTTTTTGGTGACGACAGCTGTCGGATCGGAGTTGTTCTCGTTAGCAGTTTATTCTGGTGCGCAAGGTCTCACATTATTTGGTTCAAAAGCAGCACAAGGTGCTTTAAATTTATTGGCAATGAATGTTCATTCGATGGTGACAGATGCCACAACAGCACCAGCTTTAAGATAAAGCTATATTTTAATAGTCTGCTCCAGTTACCTGAGAGCAGACTATAACAAAGTTATAAACTGTTACGACAAGCTCTGCGTACACCGAAAACAGCACCCATGATCGCACATGCGAGTAAGGAAATGCCGGCGATAATCATCACTGCTATAGCAACATTCAAGCCATAAGCATCACCTTGATTGATACATTTTGCGGTCATTGCAGGGAAATTATTTTGAAAAGCGTTGCAAGTGCTTGTGCCCACGTTGGTGAGTTCGCCGGAAGCTTGATATCCATACAGCGTGTCTGATTTTGCTACGCAAGTAGGGATGATTTCGCTACCGTTCGCAGGTGTGGATTGTAGTGTCTGAATAGCAATATTTGCAGCCAGGCCAGGCATACATTTAGTCATTTGCCATAACGCGCCTAAATTTAATGAGCCACTGACTTGTTGAATAATCATGTTGTATTGCGAGACTAATGCGCCTGTTAATGTGTTGTAAATCCCACCTTGAGTGCAATGTGAAGCACCATCGCATAAACTCAGTGCGCCAGCCGGAACACCACCATGCGCAACTAACGTTTCCGGGTTTTGCGCTGCTGCGGGGACAAGTAATGCCGCTGCCATTAAACCATAACCAATTGCTGTATCAAACTTTTTCAACGCACCCAGATCGAGTTGTTTCACAAAGTCAGCAATATGAGCAGGAAGCGCGAATGCTTTATTTTTAGCATTGTTAGTCATTTGACTGAATTGCGATAAGAGTTGTATCAAACCGCTGCAATCAGCGCCATTACTATCAATCGCTTGGTCGATAGCTTTTGACATTTGTGTTTGCAAGCGATCTCTAAAGTCTGAATCTTTGCATTGTTCAATCAAACCCCAATTAAGCGTAAGCATTTGTCGCTGTTGTTGTAACATGTGATCACGTTCAGCATTGCTCAAATCAGCTGGCAGGGATTCTTCATACTCCCGCAGGATGATATCCAGTTCTTCTTGATTAACTGTAATATTGTCGCGTGTATTATTTGGTTGCTGAAAAATACCGGAATGTCGTAACTGCATAAATATCTCCTCGTTGTGCGTTAAGTGCGGCGATTGTATTCACATGCGTCGCAAGGAAATATTGACCAAAAGTACAGGTTGTCATTATCACGGTATTTATCACGGGTATTTAAATTATCTACAATGGCTATAATTTGCCGGAAATTAAAAATACAAAATGGAGATAAAATGGATACTAGAAATAGAGCAAATGAATTGTTAGCGAAGGCAAAGAGAGAATTATATACAATGAAATGTCAGCCTGCCGCTGCTTTGTTGTTAAATGGGATTGCGTTATATGAAAACAAAAAGGAAATGGAACCAGAAGATTACCGCTTACTAGCTAAGTTGCATCATATGTTAGCTGAAGCTTGCATGCTGAGCACGGTGTTTGGTCCTGGTGTTAATGACGTTGATATATCTCACCACTATCATGAGGCAATTGATTGTCTGAAGACACTACAAGAAAAATCTACCGATGATTATTCTTTAATGGGTAATGCATATTATTCGCTGGCAGCTTTGTATGAGTTATACAAGAAACATGACACTGTCGTGAAGCTTTATACATTGGCTCTGGAGTCATGTATAAATGCTGGCGACGTGGAGCGTGCTTTGAAAATCACTGCGGCATTAATTAAAGCTATACCGCAGGCAGAAGAAAAATATAAATTTAAAATTTCGTTTGTTAGTGAATTATCTGTGAATAATCAGAAAGCAAATGAGTCAATGAAAAATGATTCAGTTGCAGCTCCACGCCCGTAATTTATAACCCCTCACCCGTTGGTGGATTACGGCAAAAGGCGCCTAATCCACCCTACAGCTTCGTTCATGCTCGGTGATAATTAGCATGGTAGGGTGGATTAGGCGCCTTTTGCCGTAATCCACCAACGGGTGAGGGGAATCCATAACGTTAGCATGTTAATTTCATAAAACTTTTGCTCTGTTCAACATGCTCTTGAATAACTCTAAAATACTTAGCATAGGGACTTTCGTATTTGAAGCTATAATGCGAACAATTATTAGATAACATCGCATCATCATCAACATGCCGCATAATCCATATATTGCTAATCTTGTCATCTGTATCCTTGCAAGTCCGTGAATAAAAATAACGAAAGAAATCCGCAATTTTCTGCTGAGTTTTGTTTGTCAGGTTTTTCGGGATACAAGGCGCATCGATTAAAATAATCGGCTTGCGTTCACTGTAACTCATTCCTTGTTTTTCATTGTAGGATGTAATGAAACCAGCGAGATAGTATATGCTGCTGCCAAGATCAAGCGAGCGTGCGCTTTTGTCTTTGCTTTTAGTAAGGTTCTGCGCGTAATTCGGAATGACATGACGATACTGTTCATATAGCTTATTTGTTATCTTCCCAAAATAATCAAGGAATGCATCCATATCAGCAAAATCATTAATATCCATTTGCGAAAAATCAAGAAAGATAACTGATTTCGTGCCCTGAGCGGGATGGTCATGAATCGCCAAATTGTTAAATAGATTTTTTGTTGCCACGCCATCGACTGTAGTGGCAAAAAAATAGCGCAACATGCTTAATAGCGTTGATTTTCCCGTAGCAGGTGGAAATTTCATCACCTTCACATAACTGCCGTCATTTAATGACGTGCGGATAAACTCACTGTTATCTATGAATGTCCTGCCACTGGTAATTAATTGTTTGAAATCGCTATCTTGAGGTGCCCGAGCATGGAAAAGTGAATTTCTGAGCATAATTGTCCTTATTTTTATTATTTTTATGTATGGAAATATATGCGGTGGCGAACGTAATAACTAGGGTAAAAGAAACGGGGTCAGACGCTAAGAGCTGGGGTCAGACGCTAGCATTGGGGTCAGACACCTCCGCGGTTGGCTTAGCCTCCGTGGTGTCTGACCCCAATGCTAGCGTCTGACCCCGTTTCTTCCGCTTAAACTAAAAACCGCTGACTCTGATGATCAAGCATAGACAACAACTTATTCCGCGTTCTGATATTAATTTTATCTTCACGCCAAAGCCGCAACAGTTCTCTCTGCTCAACTTTAATGATTTGCAATAGCAACGATACGGATTCTTTCACTTCCAGCTTTTCATCATGCACATGATTGCCATCATGTGCGGCGATACGTTCTTTATATTGTTGCATTGAAACTTTGTATTCATTAATATAAAAATCTACTTCTTCTATCAGCTTTTTATTTCCCCGGACATCTTTTTTGTAATGATGCAACCAATCACATGCTGCCTGCATCATTTGTACTCGTGTGTTTAATTCAGCAAGATGCTCATTGTATCTTTCGTTGCGGCCAATCTTGTCAGTGCCGGTTTTTTTCATGATATATGGCAGCGACATGCCTTGTAACACCAGTGTCGCGATAATAACGGTGAATACCAGAAAAATCAGTAGATCACGTAAATCAACGCCATCGACATTAAAAACTAACGCCGGCAACGCGAGCGCAGCGGCCAGTGAAATGCCACCACGCATACCTGCCCATGAAATCAGGAAAATAGACCATAATTCCGGAAGAGATTTATCTTTGTTGCGAGGAAAAAATACTTTGTGGTCGAAAAAAACCGCGCTATATACCCAGACAAATCTTCCAGCGATAACCACGAAAACCATTGTGCCTACGTACAGCACCAATCTATCCAGCGGAATAGATGAGATGTGACTGTAAATGGTACGTAGATCTAATCCAACTAAGAGAAATATCAATCCTTGTAAACCAAATGCAAATGTAGGCCAGATGCTAAAACTCACGAGACGGAATTCCGGTTTGAAACGTATTGAATATTGATTGCCGATTAAAAAGCCGGTAACGGCAGTCGCTAATACGCCTGTGCCGCCAAGCATAACCATAGGCAGATAAGCTAAAAAAGGCGTCAAAATAGATATGATAAGGTGTGACGAAGTATTGGTGATTCGTAACCTGATTTTGCCTAATATATTGCCGAGGAGAAGGCCATAACAAGTTTCACCAACGACAATGAAGATGAATGAAGATATCGCATGTGTGATGGCAAAAGTATGCGTGGCTGCGGCAGCAAGTCCCAAACGAAATAAAATAAGCGCGGCGGCATCGTTAAACATGCCTTCGCCTTCCAGAATAATGAATACACGTTCAGGTATGGGAATTTTTTCGCTGATAGAAACAATCGCCACATCATCAGGCGGTGATAAAATCGCGCCGAGAACAAATGCTAGCGGCCAACCCATTTCCGGAATAAGCGCATGTATGCTGACAGCGACAAGCGTCGTAATGAATAACACGTGACCTATAGATAATGATGCGATTGGGCGGAGTTGTTTTTTAATATCGCGCCAGGAACTGAATGCACTGATTTGATAAATCAGCATAGGCAAAAAGATATTCAAAATAAGATTGGGATCTAATGTAACTGTTGGCACAAACGGTACGAAACTCAACAACATACCGGCAATAACAAGAATCAAGGAAAGGGGAATAGTCGATTTATTGAATAATTCACCTAAAAAAACAATCAGACAAAGCAAGATAACATAAGTGATGAGCTGTTCCATGGCGACTTGCCTATATTAAAGCCCAATACAAATATCATATAATATTATTTCTACTTATGCGAATGATACGGAATATAAATCTACAGGAGTGAGGCTAATGGATAAAATCAAACCACTATTCACCGCTACTGCCGTTTCAACCGGCGGCCGCAATGGCAAATCAGCAACAACTGATGGCATGGTAAGCGTTGATCTCTCTATACCAAAGGAAATGGGTGGCCCTGGAAAACCGAATACAGTAACTCCTGAACATTTATTCGCAGTTGGTTATGCAGCATGTTTTGGCAGCTCTATTGATCATGTTGCTGGCATGCGTAAGAAAGATGCTTCAAAAGCAAAAGTTAGCTGCAGCGTTACAATTGGTAAAAAGGATAGCGGTGGATTTGGCCTGGCGGTCAAAATGCAGGTTGAAGACAAGAGTATGCCTAAGGCTGAGCTTGAAGAAATCGTAAAAGAAGCGCATGAAAAAGTATGTCCTTATTCAGCTGCAATCCGCGGCAATGTTGAAGTCACTCTGGAAGTCATTGGCAGTTAATATTTTATAGCGCGTCGTATGAGAATTATTTTTTATTCTCATGCGACCGCACTATTTCCGCATCATCTTTTGCTTTTGTCGTTGGTTTGTAGAAAAGCAGTTTAGACATATTAATAAATTTTCTCAGGGCTTTTACGTTGCGATGTTTTTTTCCAGCGAGATCAATAGTGACATCGTCTGTTTTCAGCGCTACGCCTGCTTTTTTGTTTTGGTCATTCGATTTATCCAAGGTACTTAACACTTCAACATGGTTGGCTGATTTGCGAATGTCCGTCATGGAGATAATAAAGCCGCAGCCAGCATGCAAACCGCGAATATTGGGTATTTGATTGATTTTAGTATTTTCGTCGATATGTAATTTTTTTAGTGCTTCGCTGGAATAATTAATATCATGTTGCTGGCAATATTCGGCTATCGTTTTGTTGCCAATTTCATTATGAAATTCATCAATGATTTTTTCCAGCACGTGATTTAACTGTTCGGCACCATTTTCTGTTGTGATGGGGGAAATGATGCCACCACCACGTGCAAAAAACACGGTATTTACGTTGGCTAGATTTCGCGCTGTAATGTCAGCCATATGCCGGAATATTGTGTCATTGCCAAAGTGAGAAAATATTTCATTCAAAGTAGAAAAATTATGCGCTTCCATTTTGATGACAAAACAAGGTATGCCCATTTGTTTTGCATGTGACATAAGATGATTTATGCAGGCAATAAAATCTCTATTGGGCATCATGTTAGTTTTTTCATCGCGTTTATGGTAAATATTTTGCAGCAGAGAAAGAAATATTTCCGTTTGTGGGCCATTCATGTTTAGCTGGCGTGCTTCGTGTTCCACTTGTTCTCTGTGTCTTTGAAAAAGATGGCCGTGTGTTTCTTCGTCCTTCAAGCCGTGAAAAGGAAAAGGTTTTTGCGGTGGTCGCGCTGTTATTTTATATTTTTCCAATACGTCATCAACACGATGCAAGCGTTCAGGAGAATTGGCGATATCTGCCGGATTTTCAATCGTATTGAAGCCACGTTGGACTTTTCTTTGGCCAGCAGTTAATTTATTTTCATTGATGATAGTATCGAGTTCGCTTTCCAATTCGTAAGAAGGGAATTCTACCGGTAATTTTTTGTAAGCTACTTCTGCGCCTATACCGGTTTTAACTGGATTGCCAGTATATTTACTGTGTTCTATTTGTGTCAGTCCTAATTCGGCAACGAAATTTTCAATGTTTTCGCGTGCAGATTGAATCGCGGATTTTAAGCCATCTTCTGATATTCCTGAGACAATGAAACGAAATTCATCGCCGCCGCTGCGTGAACCGTAAACAAGCTGCGGCGCGGGCGAAATATGTTTAAACGCTTGCTGATACATATTAATAATGACAGCCATGATTTCATTAGTGCGTTGTTTGCCGATGGCTTTGTTGCAATTAAACAAGTTGGAAAAATCACCTTCAACAATATAGGATTCATGCTGTGGATTTTTACTTTGATATGCATTCACTGCGTTGATCATCAAGGTATCAAAGTTAGCATCGTAAAGATGAGTCACATTGTCGTATTGAATAGCAGCGTCAACTAGCTTATGGCAGGCATCTATTTTTATCGCTGATTGGTCAGAATCACCCGTCATCATTTGTTCAGCGCAGTATGTAGTCAATTGCTGCAACAGATTTTCAAGCGTAGGCATTTGCGTGCTTGCAGCGATAACACGCGCTACATGCTCATGAGTAAAGACGTTGTACAACCCTTCGTTATGGCTAAGCATATGATTTTAGTCTTTTAATTATTGATAACCACAATTTCAGTATAGCAAATGAAGGAGAAATAATAATTGCATTATCAAATATTTAAGCTAAATTTACTAAATCAAGGATCATAAAAAGCGAGCATAGAAAATGAAAAAAACTCTCATCGCCACATTAGCAGGTCTGACTATGGCGGCAACAACAGGTTTTACCGCAACTAAACACGTTAATCCCTTCGCAGCACCTAGCGCCTTACCATTAGAAGCACCGCCATTTGATAAAATCAAAGACACTGATTATCAGCCGGCATTTATCGAAGGCATGAAGCAACAGTTGCAGGAAATCAATCTAATAGCCAACAATACCGAAGCGCCTACTTTTGCTAATACCATTGAGGCAATGGAAAAATCAGGTCGCATGCTGGAACGTGTGTCTGAAACATTTTTTGCAGTTGTACAAGCAAATACGAATCCTACGCTGGATAAAATTCAAAGTGATATCACGCCAAAGTTGGCTGTGCATCATGATACGATTTCATTAAATCCCAAGTTATTCGCGCGTATCAAAGCTATTTATGATCAACGAGAGACTTTACATCTTGATCCTGAATCTAAAAACCTGACAGAAATTTATTACCAGGAATTTGTGCATGCTGGCGCGAATCTCAACGCTGCCGACAAACAGAAATTACAGCAATTAAATAAAAAAATGGCGAGTTTGGAAACCGCATATCAACAAAAACTGGTAGCTGCGAGCAAAAAAGGCGCGTTAACCATCAAAGATAAAAATGATCTGGCTGGTTTAAGCGATGATGAACTGGCTGCGATGGCAGTGACCAAGGGTAAAAATAAGCAATATGTAATACCACTGCAAAATACTACTCAGCAACCATCTCTGCAATCGCTGCAAAATCGTGATACCAGACAAAAATTATTCGAACAATCGTGGAACCGTGCAGAGCAAAATGATAAAAATGATACGCGTGACATCATCACGCAGTTAGCACAATTACGTGCACAGAAAGCAACATTATTGGGTTATGATAATTTTGCATCCTATGCTTTATATGATCAAATGGCGAAAACGCCAAAAGCCGTGCATGAATTTCTCGGGCAACTAACACCAGCAGTTTCTACGCGGATTGCTGATGATTCAAAACAGTTGCAAGCTATGATCGACAAAACAAATCATGTTGAATTGAAACCATGGGATTGGAATTATTACTCTGAACAAGTGCGTAAAATGAAATACAATCTTGATCAGGCGCAAGTTAAACCCTATTTTGAATTAAACAACGTATTGCAAAACGGTGTATTTTACGCAGCAAACCAAATGTACGGGCTTACGTTTAAAGAACGGTATGATTTGCCAGTTTATCATCCGGATGTACGCGTGTTTGATGTTCACGACAAAGATGGTTCGATATTAGGTTTACTCTATCTCGATTATTTCCAGCGTGATAATAAAACCGGTGGTGCCTGGATGAGTAATTTCGTACAGCAATCCACTTTATTGCATAACAAACCAGTTGTTTATAACGTCACTAATTTCACCAAGCCAGCGAAAGGCGCGCCTGCGTTACTGAGCTTTGATGATGTGACTACGATGTTCCATGAATTCGGGCATGCCTTGCATGGTTTATTCATGAATAACAAATATCCCACTACCAATTCGGATATTGCGCGTGACTTTGTCGAGTTTCCATCGCAATTCAATGAGCATTGGGCCTTGTATCCGCAAGTGTTAAAACACTATGCCGTTCATTACAAGACTGGTGCACCTATGCCGCAAGAGCTGATTGATAAAATCCAGGCTGCAAAAACATTTAACCAGGGATATATGCTTGGTGAATTGCTGGCGGCATCTGAGCTGGATATGAGATGGCATGAATTGCCTGCTAATGCTGGCAAGTTAGATGTGGATACATTTGAGCAGCAAGCATGGAAAGACACGCATACTGATTTCGCGGCTGTTCCGTCACGTTATCGTTCCAGTTATTTTCTGCATATCTGGGCGAATGGTTATTCAGCTGGTTATTACGCTTATTTGTGGAGTGAAATGCTGGATGATAATGCTTATTACTGGTTTGTTAATAATGGCGGCATGACACGTGAGAATGGTCAGCGTTTACGTGACATGGTGCTTTCACGCGGACATTCAGAGGATTATGGCCCTATGTTTAAGGCTTTTTATGGCAAAGATCCAGCGATAGCTCCGATGTTAAAATATCGTGGTTTTGATAGTACGCATGAATAAACTCATTGTTATATCTGGATGTTCCGGCGGCGGCAAATCGACATTGATATCCGCGTTAAGCGCCGCCGGTTATGCAGTTGTTCCTGAAGCGGGCAGGATTATCGTCAAGGAACAATTGCAGTCTAATGGCAGCATCACTCCATGGGAAAACCCGCGCGCATTTTGCGAGTTGCTGATAGAGCGTTCAATCGCAGCATTTCAGCATGCAAAAGCATTGCCAGATGCATTTGGCGGCGTTATCTTTTTTGATCGTAGTTTTCTGGAAGGCGTTAGTTATTATCACACGCTTGAGAATAGAGACGATAAGTATGATCATCTCGTCGCTGAATCAAGATATTTCCCAACCATTTTTATGACGCCACCCTGGAAAGAAATTTATTTGCAGGATGATGAGCGCAAACATTCATTTGCAGATGCAGTAGCAGAATACGAGCGATTATTGGAATTTTATCCCCAACATGGCTATCAAATCACCGAGCTTCCGAAAGTTGGTATCAATGACAGAGTGGGGTTCTTATTGTCTACTGTTCTCTCATCGTAGTATGATTGCTGCCAGATGTATTATTTAATTCAAATTATAGGGAAATACATATGGCTCTCACGCGTGCCCAAGAAGAATTAATTATAAAAGATTATATTCAACCATACATCGATTCCATTCCAAACAAAGCACTTAATGATGAACCTGACCTTTACCTTCCTCGCAATGCGGATCTTGATAAATCATTAGCACGACTTTTTTCTTTATTACAGTATGCATATAGCAGAAACAAAGTGGATGGCACACCTGTATTGCAGCAATTAACTCTTGCACGAAACAGATTATCGCCTCAAGAACTGCGCTTATATATGCTGTATCTGGATGAGGCCACACAGTACAATGTTTTGCCCGCATGTTCAGTTGCGGCGCTGCAAACTTTTATCCGTGAATATCTTTTCAATTTACTCTGCCCTGAATATTTGAAAGACCTTGCTCCAGGCGCAGTGAATCATCGATGGTCGGTGCTCAATGGAGCAAAACCACAAAAATATCTTCCGCAGCTATTCCCACCCAGACAAGCTGCTCCAGAAATATTTTACGTTATCAGTGATAGAAAAGTGCAGGTGACACATGATGGTGAATCCATGCTTCCAGGAACATCAGATCCATACCGTAAACAAATCCCTGATTTGGAAATTCTGAAATCGTTGTTTGACTCACCATTTGAAACAGTCAGACTGTATCCTTCCCTCTATCAGGCACTGGAAGCAGCTTCTCTGGAAACCGATATTTATCACGGACGTGTGCCAAGCATTTGGGCCGTGCATTATAATAAGGACGCCAGCAAGCTGACATTTATTGCAGAAGAAGATCGCATTAACCGCAGACGCTGCAGTAGTAACAGCTTTGAAAATTGTGAGCGTGCGGTTTTATTGCAATCCGTACCAGAAGTTGATCTCAGTGATGTTACACCTATCGCAGGTAGCGTTGCTCATCTGACGGGTTTTAACTCTTATGGCTTATCTAATATTCTGGATTCTGCTGCTATCCAGCGATATCGCGAGCATCCACACAATAATCAAAAGGAATCTAATTGCAGGCTCATATAAGCATTGTCTAATGTTCTCTCAACATAGTATGATCGCCGCCAGGAAAAATTAAGAATAATAAATATGGAGTTCATACTATGTTCAGAACAAAGATCCGCGGCGAAAACATTCAATTTAGCGAGCATGTATTTCGAGTAGCAGCAATGTGGTGGGCGCAATATCTGCCGGGTGTAAAGAAAGTTGATTTTAGTGAAATCAATCAGAATTCCAGACTCACCGGTTATGTTGCGATTATTTCAGAAGTTACACATGAACATATTCAATCGCGTTCCAGGGCAGCTACTGAGCAACAAGTGAATCAATTTATTGATATAGTGGCACGTAAATTAGCTGAATTGGCACGTAAACCTGGTCAACTCAAAGAATATTCCAAAGACTTATATCATTTTCAAATAGGCAGTAGAAGCGATTATCACCCTCCAAAAATGATGGAAGAAGCATTGGATGAAGCGAAGATTAAAATGCCTGCGTTTGGTAGCTTTCCCTATAAAACGGAAATGAAAATATATAACAATGGTCAGATAATGATAAATGACCAGGTTATTTCAACTGATCCCAGATATGTTCATTATACCAACCATTATGATTTTAGTTCAGCACCTTATATGAAAATCAATGGCGATAAATTTCGTTTACTTGAAATTAATCGCGCAGCATTAAAAGGTGAATTATTCACCGGATTTGTAAATGATCTCAGACCATTTAAGATTGACGATACACTTGAGTTTGGTGACGAGAAAGAAAATCTCGATACTAGCCGTGTATATATAACAATTCATACGCGTAATTTTCTTGGTAATGAACAAGGTCTGTTATCTTTAAGTGATGAAGACTTGATAAATATATTGCAGGATGAAGCAATGATCATAAAGTATTTTGCTAAAGATGATTGCATATATTACAAAATCAACAAGGAAAAATGTTTGAAAGCGACTTCTTATACTGGTATAGGTGATGTGGTAGTGGAACAGCTAGCGCCTAACCTATACGAATACTCGACAGGTCCTGTGCAAGTATTTCCAGCTCCATCCGAAGGAACCGTTGCTGGTTATGAAATGGCTGTTGTACACGTAGGTGACTTCCTCATTTACCGTGAGGCAAATGAAAGTGTTAAAGTATTGCCGGCTGAACAGAATGTTTTTGCCGCGCGTTTATGCGACAAGTCAGGAAAAATTCTTTCCGAAAAAATTTACCGTCCAGGCGATGCACTTCCATTACTACCATCTGCAGAAGCTGGAAATGCAATGCGTTTATTCGCACAGTCCAATGCAAGTATGGATGTAAATCAAGTCGTGCAATCGCCGGCTAGTGCCGCCAAGCTTTAGTTTGGCTGCATTTTTGATTGTTCAGGAATAACGGTTGCCTGATTGTCTGGCGCCGTTGTTCCCTGACCAGGTTTATTAGCATTAAACATCAATAAAGGAAACTCGGACATATCGACTTTAACGTCAGGATTAAACTGTTTTTCCTCACGCTTTTGATCAAAGATGGCTTTAACATTAGCACGATTTTCTTTGCTGCTGACCAGGTATTCTGTCGCGCTTATATTCAAATAACCATAGCGTTTTTCAGGTTTAATATCCGGATCTGCAGAATGCGCTACTAATAACTTTATCATTTCAATGACGGTATCAGCTTTACTCCAGCCAAAACCATATTCGCAGGCGTCTTGAAGTGGTGTACGTTTTTCATAAACTGATTGATGATTTGGGTTTGCGCCAGCCAGAAGAAGTGTTTTCGCTGCGGCTAATGCACCATGTACGGCGGCTTCCATTAATGCTGTTCTGCCCGCACCATAAGCATAATAATTGGTTTCTAATGTTGGTACGTCGGGCGCAAAATGTTGCTGTTTTATCAAATATTCTATCGCTTCGGAGCGGTCATATTCTGCACCCACATGTAATGGTGTTCTGCCATAATTGCGTGTCGTAACAGAAAAATCGGCACCTGCGGCAGCGAGTAATTTTAGATTTTCTACGTTTCCGCCTTTAGCTGCTGCATGTACAGCAGTCCATAAATCAATATTGCTTAAATCAGAGGTGACATATGATCTTGGAAAATCCAGCATTGCCTTTCTATATTCAGGTGATATAGCTTCGAGAAGGGCACCAACAGGTTCTCCCTTTACCAGTGCTCTATGCAATTCATCATGTTGATAATACTCGGTGCCGCTGATAGATCTATTGCCGGTTTTTTCATCGTATTCTATAGGCATGATTTTGCTTTCCTGATTGTTATTATTATTTTAAGAAAGCATAACAGTATGGTTGTGAAATTGAATATGGGATTTATACCCTAACAGGATTATTTAGTTTGTTCGTCTTCCAGACGCATTTTCTTGAAAGTACGATGCACGACAGGCGCAAAAACAATACCGACAATTAAGATAAACGCCAAACCACTGAATAAAGCATAGCAACCCGCAAAAATTTTACCGGCTGTCGTGGTCAAATTTCCCATCGGCCCCATGCCGGATAAAATCATCGATGCATTTACAAAGGAATCAACCCACGACATGTTTTCCAGATCATGATATCCCAACATACCGATACAGAGAGCGACATAAATCAATAGCACGCCTATTATGAGGCCGCGTTGTTATTTTCGCTGCATATTTACGCCTGGATAGTAATTCAGCTGATGCTTTCTTTTGCATGTCGGTTATCCTTCTTTGCCTATCGACATTAATTCTTTGTTGATGGAAAAGCTGAGTACTGTGCGGACTAGAACGATAATAGCCAATAATCCGACTTCATAATAATCTGGCGTGGTTGTGGTGCCGATCAGATCGGCGGCGACGATGAATTCCAGGCCAAGAATTAAAACGCGGCCAAGGTTAAGGCGTATGTTATTAATGCTTTGAGCTTCGGAAATGAGTTGTCCGGTGAAGATAGCGTAAAGATACTGGTATAAGCAGAACAGAATGCCAGAAATGATGATTAATATACCGATCACTGAAACAGTATGCTGGATGATAACCAGGCATTCATGAATGTATTGCCAATCCATGGCGGCATTCCTTAAATGTGATGGATATATCATAACATAATTCTGAACAAAAGTTGTGTTTACCCGGGATTTTTACTAGTATCGCCGTGTTGGAATGAATAACTAAAAAGGATTGAATGATGGAATCAAGAAAAAAAGAAATCGCCTCCGTTACTGTTGACGAAGCATGTATGAAAACCCACCCTTGTCAGCATGATGTTACCGTTAAATACGCGGACGGAACTGAAAAGCACAAAGTCAAATTTGCCCATAAAATTGTCTCAAAATATGAAAATCATTTAGATGCAAAAGCTCTGCAGCATTTTTCCATGTATGCCAGAAAGCCTGGTGCTAATAATGCCGAAGCTAGACCCGCCGTCTGTCCTTTCGCAAGAAAGATGTAATACTTATCTTGGTGGATTACGGCAGAGAGCGCCTAATCCCACCCTACCGCATTAACAATGTTGTAGGGTGGATTAGGCGTTCTTTGCCGTAATCCACCAGCAGGTGAGGGGTGTTTTTGAGTTTGCTTGACTAAATAGGTTTATATTTCATATTTTAATAATATGCTTTCCATAATTAAGGATGATTATGCCCACCTCCAGCCCCGGTCTTATACACCACCGCATCTTCCTTCTATTCAATGATTGCAAGACTGGTCTTAGCCGAAAAAAATATTAGTTACGAAGCCAAAAACATCGACATACACGTCCACCTCGAACAATTCAGCCCGGCTTATGTCACATTAAACCCGCATTTAACTATCCCAACGCTAATACACGGAGCGACGGTTATCACTTCCAGCCGTGACATCTTGTTTTATGTCGATCAACTCGCAGCAACGCCAGCACTGCAACCTTCCGATCCTGCTGCACTAGCAAACATGCAAACACTGCTAGATTTGCAATATGCAATTCAGATTGAAAATTTCACCTTTGGCAAGCTGCTGCAAAAAAATCCATTAATGTATACCTTAATGACGAAAATGTTTAAAAAACAAATGAAGATTTGTCAAACTAACAGCGTTGAATATCCCGCATTAAAATCAGCTTATCAAAATAAAGAAAAAATCATCAGCGAACGCGAAATTGAATTTCACAAAGAAAATTTAGCGGCGACTTATGCTGGCGCTAAAGAAAGTATTTTGCTTTTTTTAACAAAACTGGACCAGCAGCTGGCGACAAATGAATGGGCGGCAGGTAAGCAATACAGTTTAGCTGATGTTGTCAGTACTGTTTTGTTAGCAAGATTAGAATTTAGCGGCGAACCGGAATTATACGAAAGCAAACCAAATCTCAAGCGTTATTATACGCAGGTAAAACAACGTCCTTCATTTACTGCGGCTGACATCTGGACGCATATGCGTTTTTCCAAAATTGTCAGCATGATTTGCCGCAATTTACCGGTGCTTTTTACTTAAACGTTAAAGCAAACCGCTGATAATCGCGTAACAACCAAACGCAATTAAAATCAGCGCGGAAAAATATTTTATCATTCCCAACATTTTCGTGGAGATGAATGCGCGGGAAAAGCTGACGGTTTTGCTGAGAAAAATCCACCATGACATTGATCCAAGAAAAATGCCGAACACAATCAGCATCATTTCGCGTGTTGAAAATGCACTGCCAAGAGTAGTTGAGAATATTCCTATGAAACTCATGATAGTCATAGGGTTGGTTAGCGTTAACAATAGAGTGGTGCATATCAACGGTAAAAGGTTGCCGTTTTTAATCGTCACTGTTTCATGTCTTATATCTTTTTTCGCTCTGAGTTCGCTGATAGCGAGATAAAGCAGTAATGCGCCACCAGCCAATTTGATATATAGCGCGTACGTCAATAAAAATGAAGAAATCATGGTCATGCCGCCTCCGACCAGGAACCCATACAAACTGTCAGCCAGGGCGGCGCCGAAGCCGACGGCCAAACCGAATTTCATGCCTGAAGCCAGGGAATGACGGATACATAATACGCCAATTGGGCCAACGGGTGCGGCGATGGCGAGGCCAAGTAACCACGATTTAATAAACGGCAATAACATTGACATACAGGATAACCACTCGTATATTTGTATTTAGTCAATATAATATACGGAATATCATCATTATGTCAATTAATTTACCCGAAATCGATGAAATTGACCGAAAAATCATCGGGATATTGCAGGTAAATGCCCAAATGACCAATGCGCAATTGGGTGAAAGTATCGGATTGTCTGCCTCGGCGGTTAATGAGAGAATACGCAAACTCAAAGACAAAAACATCATCAAGCAAATCGTTGCGTTGATCGATGCGAAATCAGTGCACAAAGAATTATGTGCATTCATTTATGTGTTAGTAGACCGGCCCGAACATTCTGTTGAGTTCCTGAAAAATACGGTGGCAAACCCAGATATTCTGGAATGTCATCATATGACGGGTGAGTATTCTTATCTTTTAAAAGTCCGGGTGGCGAATACACTTGCGCTTGAGGTATTTATTACACATTTTCTCAAGATACAAAAAGGTGTAACCAAAACACTCACGCAAATTGTTCTTTCCTCCGCCAAAGATGGCACCACTATAGTAGATTAGGTAATGAAACAATTAATTGAAAATATCACGGGCATTCATGGTGATGCCGGCAAGCAATGGCTACAACAATTACCCGCTATCATCAATGTGATGGTTCAGCACTGGGGTTTAAGACATATTATGCCGGTGGATAACATGACTTATAACTACGTCGCTATGGCAATGACAAATGCGCAATTGCCAGTCGTGCTAAAAATCAGCTGCGATGCGAAAACCAGCAATGAAGAAATGCGTGCGCTGGAATATTTTGATGGCGATGGTTCGATACAATTGCTGGCGGCTGAAGATGAATATCACGCTCTGCTGTTGCAGCAGGCAATTCCTGGCACAACACTTAAAACATTGTATCCTCAGCACCTTAATGAGGTGATGGATATTTATGTTGCGGTAATGAACAAGCTGCACGATAAGAAATTACCGCCGCGACATGAATTTAGACATGTGCGTGACTGGTTGCAAGCGTTTACGCGCGTTGATCTTAGTCAGTTACCTGCTGACATGGTGGCGCAGGCGAAAGAGATAACAGCGGAATTATTATCAACCATGCGTAACGAAATATTGTTACATGGTGATTTGCATCACGACAATTTAATTAAACATGAAGATGAATGGCTGGCAATCGACCCGAAAGGAATTGTCGGCGATGCTGAATTTGAAATCGCCGCATTCGATATTATTCATCCAAGTGAGTTTCCTTTAGGCAGCAAAGTTATAGATTTATTCGCACAGCGTATTAATTCACTGGCGCAGAAATCTGGTCTTGATGTAGAACGAATTAAAAATTGGGTGTTTGTCAGATTGATATTATCAACTGCATGGTCAATTGAAGATAATACTGAAATTGGCCCGTGTATCGATTTGGCTAATGCATTACTTCCATTATTGAATAAGTAAAGTATCTATATGACTAATCAACGTAAAGTAGAAGTGGTTGCTTATAACTACAGATGGCCGGAATATTTTAATAGGGAAGCGTCAGAACTTCATCGCGTGCTGGGCGAGCATCTGCAGGAAATTTATCATATGGGCAGCACGTCCATACCCGGTATGTATGCAAAGCCAGTTATCGATATCATGCTGGTATGTGAAAACCTTGATGATATTGATGCCATCGCTGAGAAGTTAAATAGCCTGAATTATTTGAATTTACGGCGCAGCGTTGTGCCGCATAGAAGTTTTTTCATTCGCAGAGAAGATGGTGATATTAGTTATCATCTACATATCCGTGAACGTGGCGATCCGCAAATCAATCGGCATATCAATTTTCGTGATTACGTTATTCAGCATCTTGAAGATGCACGCGCTTACGCAGAATTGAAAATTAATCTGGCGGAACAATTCAGATTTGACATCAACTCATATGTTTTCAGCAAAGACAAATTGGTGCAGCAGATTGATGCGAAAGCGAAGTTATGGGATGGCAGAAAGCGTGATTACTTATCGCCGAACACTGGTCGTCCGGTCAGCGAATGGTCGCAGGAAAAGTTAATCAAGGCAATGGAAGCGAACATGAATGTGCACATGACGCATTTTGCCCAGTACCTGAATCAGGTGGAATTAATCAGAATACCTGGTTACACCATTGCGAATTCAGGCTTGTCTGACGATACATTTAATTATGTATTGGAAGCAGATTTTACCGAAGACGATACGGATAAAAAAATCGGTGAAATCACCACTTATTTTCAAAATAAAAATGTCCCATTCTCCTGGTGGCTGAGTCCGTACGATAAGCCAGAAGGCTTGTCAGGATATTTGCAACAACACGGTTATCGTAACACTGAAAATAATATCGCTATGTATTTTGATCTCGATGCCTGGGGTGGCAAAGTAACCATGCCTCCTGAATTGGAAATTGTGCGGGCGCGCGACAAGAAAACATTGCGTGATTTTGCTTTAGTGTTAGCGAATGATGAAACTGCATTTGCAACTTACTTTAGCTGGATTTCGTCTGTGTTAACCGACGATGATCCGATTGAATATTATGTTGGTTATGTGCATGGCAAGCCGGTCGTGCGTGGTTTAATCTGTTATTTCGCGCAAGTGGCAGGCATGCAATGGCTATCGACCACGCCATCGGAACGCCATAAGGGTTACGCGCGTGCGATGCATGAATTTCGCTTAAAACGCGCTAAAGACCTTGGCTTCCATGTTGCGGTATTACAATCATCAAGTGCCGGCCATCCATTATGCAAAAAGTTAGGCTACCAACAATGCGCCGAATTTAAAGAATATAAACTATAAGAGCTGGGGTCACATCTTCACTTTCCACTCGCCCTGACAATTTCAATGAATTTGCACAAAATTTTTGCGATCTTGACCCCAGGCTATTTATGTACAATTTTAATGAAATTGTCACGGCATGTGGAAAGTGAAGATGTGACCCCAGGTGGCATTAGCCTAACCTGGCGCTATGCTTATTATATTCTTCGCCTATATCTCTCGCCTCACAAAACAAATTCCTCGCATAATAAGCCACCTTCGCCCCATCATGAAAATAACTCGCCACATAAACCCCGCCATAAATCACTTTGGGAATAATAACGAACTCCAAAAAATTAGCCGCTCCCTCAACATCATCCGGATCAAATCTATCTAAAGCCAGCTTCACTCCCCAAAATGATTTTGCCTCCTGAATTTCTTTTATCATGTCATCAAGCTTATTAAGATTTTTGCCTTTATGAATTTTGTATAAAGACATTAACCCATTAAAATTTGCAGACCCCTTAAGAAATTTTCTTACTTCGCTGTCTTCTGTGCTCGTAAATTTAGCTGTATTTCTAAAGAAGAACATAAAATTTATCCTTATTTTTATATATATCTAAAATCTTCTTGAACCTAACGTTACGTTATGTTGTATATTCTCTCGCAATCCGCCGTAGGGACAAGTAGGAAACTAAAAGGGTATGACAAAATTTTACTCCATCAATGAACTTTGCCGTTTAACCAAAGTCAGTGTCAGAACACTGCATCATTACGACGACATTAAAATTCTTAAACCCAATCATCGAACTCCAAAAGGCCATCGCCGCTATTCAGAGCAAGAGTTGCTGCGTTTGCAGCAGATTGTCACGTTAAAATTCATGGGATTTTCCCTTGCCGAGATTAAAAAAATCTTGCAGCAAACCGGTTTTGATATTTTTGCATCATTGAAAATGCAGGAAAAAGCGCTTACTGAGCAAGCCGCAATGATACAGAAAATCATTAAACTGATTAGCTATTTGAACACACAACATGAATTACAAAAACCTGTCGATTGGGACACTGTCATCCAAATTATTGAAGTATTAAAATTGAATGAAACCGACTCGCAGCAATGGTATGAGAAATATCTTACTTCAGCTGAGCAGCAGCAATATAACCGCTATGCTTTGACGCGCACGCATGTGTGGCAAGCATTATACGATGAAGTCAAAAAAAATCTCGATATAGATCCAGAAAGCGAAGCGGGCATGGCCATAGTAAAAAAATGGGTCGCGCTGGCGCAGCAATCATATGGCGACCAACCTATGCTCATCAATAAATTATGGGAAGCTTATAAAGCCGGCATTATTCCTTCCGATTTGCCTAATGAAAAACAAGTGATTGCGTATCTCGTTAAAGCATTCGCGAAATTACAGGTGGCTTAATCATGCAGATGAAATATCACACTGGCTGGTATTGCTTCGCGCCAGCCAACAACATTACTAAAGGCAAAATTCACAGCTTTAATTATTTCGACACTGCTTTTGTCTGCGTCAGAGATAGCCAAAATATAGTAAATGTATATGATGCTTATTGTCCGCATATGGGCGCACACTTGGGGGTTGGCGGAAAAATTGTTGCTGATAGAATTGTTTGCCCATTTCATGGCTGGCAATACAACACAGCCGGAGATTGTGTTGCAATTCCTTATTGTGATGCTATTCCCAGAAGAGCTAAATTACAGCGTTTCGTGGTAAGAGAATTAAATTCATTTATTTATATATATTATGGTCTTGATGCTGAACCTGATCTTCCAAACTTTTTAACTGAATATCAATTTAATCTTGTTGATGCTGTGCAGCTGTCTTTGCAACACGCACAAAAAATAATTTCTGCGTATGATTTTCAAGCTTACGCACCTGGTTTATGGTTCAATCAATCTATGTTACTTGCTGTCACTCCTGTTAATAACGAGACTGCGCAACTTACTTTGTCTGCGGCACGTAAAACAAATCTCTTGTCATCGTATCTACACAAAAGAAAATTCCAGCATCTTTTAAATCAGGCATGTGTATGAGAGGTTATCGTTATCCATTCACGCCTTATCCTAAAGGTTGGTATCGAATCGATGCAAGCGCAAAAAATATTTTGGCATTTGGCCGTGAATTTACTTTGGAAATGGATGAGGAAAACAAGCCTACTCTGCGTGATACTGCTATACCGCAACGGACAATGCCAGTGGTACGTAAAAACACTGCTGTTTTTGCCTGGTATGACACAGAACAACAACCGCCTTATTATGATGTTCCTGAAGTAGCAGAATTATCCGATAAGCATTGGCAAAAACCATTCTATCTGGCTTGGAAAAATACCAGAGTGCATATTCAGGAAGTCGCGGAAAACGCACTGGATTTATCGCATTTTTGCACGGTGCACACTTATAAAGATGTGCCTACACTTAGTCGCTTTGACACATTTGGTCATCAATTTAATGTCATTATGCATTCACGCCGTAAAGTGCTTGGTATGGTGGCCAAAACAACGATGGATATTACTTATCATGGCATGGGTATCACAGTGGCGAATGTTTATTCGTCCAGTAATGTTGTCTTAAAAGTGTTACTAACGACAACGCCAATTGATCAGGAACATGTTGATATCAACATGGCAATCGCGCTTAAGAAAAGTCGTAATCCGTTAAAAAATATATTATTGCGTTGCCTGCTGCCACGTGACATTAAAGCGGAATTCACGCGTGATATTCCAGTATGGGAAGCAAAGATATATCGTGACAAGCCTATGGTTTGTCGCGCGGAAGCAAATATTATTCGCATTCGCAAATGGGCCAGGCAGTTTTATTAATGAGTACATTACCAGATACAAATATGACTGGCTGGTTTGCGATTGCGTTTAGTAAGGAATTAAAAGCAAATCAGAGTAAAACTGGCATGTTGGCAAATGAACATTATACTTTGTCGCGCACGTCGGATGGCGTTCTCATTTTTAATAATTGTAATCACGATATCCGCGAACAAAATGGCATTATTTATGTCTGGCGGCATACGCATGGATTAAAATCAGATTGGTATATTCCAGTTCTTGATGAAAAAAACTGGTCGCCGCTTTTGCATCATCAATTACGCGCACGCACGCATCCGCAAGAAGTATATGAAAACTGCATTGATGTAACACATTTTTCGGTAGTGCATGATTTCAGCGATATTACGCTAACACATGGACCAACATTTGCTGCACAACGATTGTCTGTTGCTTATCGCCTCAAGCGGAAAAACCAAGTTGAGGCACTGTTTCGTCTGCGCTTATACGGCATGGGTTGTGCGCACACGCATATTTATGTGCCTGCGTATGGCTTGCGTGTACGCATGTTTGCGCTGACAACACCAACACATGCAGGTTTAGTTGATATCCGTCTGTCTGTTGCAGTGATGAATACAGGATGGCGTGTGAAGAAAATAATACTGCCATTGTTGCATCGTTTAATTTGGAAAAACATTATCAATGATTTTTCTCAGGATATTCCAGTCTGGGAAAATAAACAGTATTTGGTCAAGCCGCTATTGGTAAAAGGCGATGGCCATATTATGAAATTCCGCCGTTGGTGCGGACAATTTTATGGAGCAGGGGCATGATCCCAAAAGGTTGGTATTTTTGTGCTGAATCAACGGAAATAAAATGCGCACAAGTGGTGGCGAAACAATTGTTTGGTCAGCGTCTCGTGTTTTGGCGTACTGAATCAGGCAAATTAAATGTTAGTCATGCAGTGTGCCCGCATTTAGGTAGCGATCTGGGCAAATTAGGACGTGTGAAAGGTGAGAATCTGCAGTGTTTTTCTCACGATTATACTTACAATAATAACGGTGATTGTGTTGCTACTGGATTTCGTGAATTGCCTTTATGCAGTAAAAATGTTTTGCGATGCTATCCGGTGCGGGAAAAAAATGGTTTTGTTTTAGTCTGGTATGATGCGAAAAATAGCGAACCTGAATGGCACATACCCGATGACATTTTTAATGTTCCCAGCAGTAAATACGTACGCAGTAATTTTGAATTTAAAGTCGCGCTGGAAGTGCTCAATGAAGATAATTTTGATGTTGGTCATTTATACAAATGGCATCATGTGCACGACGTCAAGAGTTCGCCTGTTGTCTGCGCTGGTCCATCTATTTCTATTTCACATCATTTCCGCCGCCATTCGATTTTAGTTAAAAAACCACTGAAACCACCGCTAGCATTTTTAACCAAGGAAATTCGCAGTTGTTACAGCTCCACGCTCTATGGACACGGCCTCACCAATTCATTTATTGAGATATTTAACCTCGGCATACGTTTGCATGATTTGATTTGGTGTACCCCCATTGATGCTAAAACAACTATGTACACAACATTTGTACGCCTGGTTACGCCACCGCAGCGCAGCTTACCCCGACGTTGTCTGGATGCTTTAATCTTTCGTGCCTGCGTCCGCCGCCTTCGTCAGGAACACAAACATGAAGGCCACGGCTTTTGGGAGCGTCAAACCAAAGTCGAGAATCCCATACTCACCGCAACCGAAAGCAAACTTATCCATCCCTATCGTCAATGGTGCCAACAGTTCCAGTAAACCTGGTGTCAGACGCTAAAACCGGGGTCAGACCCCAGCTCTTAACAACGCAAGGAGAAAAATATGAACAAGTTAACTAAATTACCAACCTGGATTGTGATTTGGCTTTGCATTGGTATGACGATTAATTTCTGGGATGCCTGGTATATTCTTTTGCGACCAGCTTCGTTTGCAGGCGGTAGTCTTGGCGCGATCTGGCTGCCATATGCCAAATACGTGCAAATTGACACGAGTTATTTAGATTTGAATAATGAATTTATCAAAACCATCGCTATCGCCAATTTTTTTGAAATCAGCTTGGGTTTGACTGCTCTATATTTTAATTACAGGCGCAATATCTCATTAGCTGTTGTACTGGCATTCAGTTCATTATTGCTGACGGGAATGAAAACAATATTAGTGTTTGCACTCGAAGCATTAGACGGCTTCACTCATGTTGCACACAATCCGCTTGTCGATTTGATTTGTTATTATATCTTGCCCAACATACCGTGGATTATTTTCCCCTTCATGGCAGTGTTCACGCTGGGACGTTATATAAAATCGCATCTGGAATGGAATTAATACCCAAACGATAAAACTGCGTCGCCCATTGCCGGTATTGTGCGAAATCACCATCGCCGGCAAGATAATCAGGCTGCGCGATATATTTTTTATTCTCCCAAATATTTAAATCGGGAAAGAAATCAGCGAGAAAACCTTTCGCCGCGATGCGCGTCAAAAAATTAGCTAATATTTTTGGGGCGCTGACGCTCGTTAATGTGCGGACATGAATATATTCACCATCAATAGGCGTAGGAAAAACAATTTGTCTGGCACGCAATCCGTATTTCGGTAAATAAATATCAACTTTAGACATGCCTAAACCATAAGCATGTATATCAAGTTGAATTTGCAATGGCTTACGTTCCAATGCGCCAAATAAACCATTACGCCTTTCCAATTGATAACTAATCGTGAATTCTGCGTCATTAACTTGTAACGGTGCAGTAATTTTAATATTTAGATATTGATGCACTTGAAAAAAATGCAAACGATCGACACTATTTTCCAGAATTTCCTGCGGATGTGATTTTATTTTAAAACAATGCTGGATAGGGGTTCCCCATCCAGTCAAATCCCAATCAGGAAAATGTATCTGCATTTGCAGCGCTAGCGGATTATGCGTTAAAAAAATTAACCCATATCTCTCAAATGCGTGCCAATGATTTATTTGATATGCGCCAGCAATACCCAAATGATTTTTCGTCAAACAGGTGCCATCTTTATTAAAACGCAAACCATGAAAAGGACATTGCAACGTATTATTTTTCACGCATCCATTAGCAAGGTTAGCGCCTAAATGCGGACAATAACTTTCAAGCGCTCCGATATCACCATCGCTGCTGCGGAATAATACCAGTTGTTCACCCATAAAAGTGACGGGAATAATTTTGTTCGGTTTCAGTTCGTGGGCAAACGCTACTGCGAAAATACCGTCGGGGAAGAGTGTAAAAGGAAATCGGTTACTGATGTCCATGTTATAATAAAGGTGTCCTGAATTAATTCGTCATCATATGAGAGCAATATGGACGCTACTTATATATTTATAAACATTGTATTTAGTTTCATTGGGCTAGCATATGTTTCCTATGGCAAAAAAACCAGCCCTTATTTTTTATTTGCCGGCATTATGTTGCTGATATTTACCTATTTTATTAGCAGCACGTTTTGGACCATATTCGCTGGTGTCGGTTTAGTCATTCTCCCCTTTATCCTGGATCGAATTCATCCCTATTAAATATATGGTATAATTAGAATAAATCAGGATAAAGCCATGACTATCCTCAAAACAAAATTGTCATGCGGTCGCATACTTATCTTTATTATTGCAATCATTCTCTTGCTGACATGGAGCGTGACAGCCAGGGCAGGATTGAATGAATCATTGCAACAATTAAAACAAGCCTATCCAGACTATATTAAATCAGTTAACTCGCAGGCAATTACATGGACAGATGATACCGTCATGCCGCTGCAGGCAGACAAACCAAATAAATCCCTGCAGGAAAAACTCGATTCACCTTCACTCATTGATCAACTGGAACAAGCGCCATATGTCTCCGGCATGCCAGCGAATATTTCTTCTTATCATCCTGCGAGTGATCCAGGCAGAATCAGGTACGAACCATTTTTCCGCAAAATGTATGGCACCACTCCCGCGGAAGTCATTAACAAGCTAACTACTGTTTATTGGATGCCAAAAATATTTGGCAAGCATTATCCTTTGCAAGTAACTACCATCAACTCAGTCGATCAAAAACTCGCGCGTGTGTCAGATGAGTTGGAACAACTGGTTGCAACACATCCAGAATATCGCAAATACCTCAATAATCCTTCCGGAGTGTTTCTTTGGCGTCCAGTCGCGGAATCAAACCGTTTAAGTCCACATAGTTACGGAATCGCTCTGGATTTGAATACAGAATATTCCGATTATTGGCAATGGGATTTGAAAAAACGCGGATTGCCAGTGTCAGAAACATCACCAATTCCATACATCAATCGCATTCCATGGCCAATTGTTTTGGTGTTTGAAAAGAATGGTTTCATTTGGGGTGGAAAGTGGCGGCATTACGATACGATGCATTTTGAATATCGTCCTGAATTATTAATTCCAAGTCATTAAAAAATTCTTGCACCTCACGTTACGTCATATTGTATAGTCCCACCCTAATTAAGCTACAAAATAAAGGGATATACACTATGCAATCACACGCAGGATTTTTTACACGCCAAAAGTCATTAAGAGAATGGGTCGTTGATACTTTTAATTATTATTACGAACGTTCGCCTGTTACTTTAAGTTCTTTCACTGGTTATCATCATCCACGTATTCCACGTTTAATTGGCAATCCAATATTTGGGCATGCATTGACAGTAACAAGCAGTGCGGACGGCATAGCAAATTTATTTGAGAAATTAGCTAAGCTTGCCACTGCTGAAAATAATCCTCGTGGCATGGCTTATTCTACGTTGACTGTCGTCCCATCTATCTTGATCACTCGCCCGACTGATATCGCACAAGTATTAAAGCATAACGAAGCAAAAGTATATCGCGGTATACCAGCATTGAATGAAATTTTTGAACATGGAAATTTATTTACCATTCCGAGCGGTCCCGAGTGGCGAGAAAAGCGCAATCAACTGCGCCGATGGATATTTGATGATAAGGCATTAACTGAATTAGCACCAAAAATGCAGGAAATTATTGATGAACATATTGCACAGTTAAAAATAAATGGCAATGTTGATTCATTAGAAGAATTTTTAGTATCACTTACCATGAATGTATTCGCGCGCACAGCACTTGGCTCGGGTCCATTAGGTGAGTCTGTCAAACCGATTTCAGATGGGTTAGGAAAAGCCATTGATGCAGGTAGTGACCCATTTAATAATGTATTGGCAAAGTTAGTCACAGTCGTAAATTATTTTCGTCAGTATTATCATTTTGAAACGCGCCTGGAAGTTGAGAAGCATAAGCTGAAAAATATTCTGGAAGAACATTTTTTTAAGCCACAGCTGGATAATCTCAAAACGATGGAAGGTTTACTAAAAGATTATTTTGACAAAAATCCGAATCGCGAAGATACGGCATTTCGCGAAGCTTATTCTGAAGCTGCGCTGTATTTACTGGCTGGTCAAGAAACAACGGAACGTTTGCTGCAATTTACCTTGCTGCTATTAAACAAGCACCCACAAGTGTTAGCTGAGTTGCGAAAAGAAATCACGCGAATTAACCCGGATAACAAGCCATGGACAAAAAAATTACTCGATGAAATGCATTATCTTGGTAAAGTCATCAAAGAAGTGCTGAGGCTTTATCCGCCTATTCCTATTATTCCTCGTATTACATCAGAAGCACTGGTTTTGGCTGATATACCTTTATGTAATACGCCAAAAGAATATGAAGAAGCGATGGCGAATCGTGATACCACTAAAGATATTATTTTACCACGTGGAACCGCGATCAACATCATGCCGTGGGTGACACAGCGATTAGCCTCGCTATACGAAAATCCGCTGGAATTTAAGCCTGAACGACATCTTACCGATTCCGTGAGTGTGAATGGTGATGATAATTCAAAATCTTATGCTTTTATCACATTTGGTGCTGGTAGCAGAGATTGTCCAGGACGATTATTTGCAATACAGGAAGCAAAGCTCGCTATTATAGGATTCATACTAAAATTCGATTTTAAAACTTCTTTAGACGATAAGGAATTGAAAACCTATATCCGCGGCAATTTAAAACTACACGACGAAGTGAGCGCAACATTTACACCGCGAAGATAAGGAAAATTAAAATGCAATCAGGGCGCTATACAGTTGTAGAGTTATGGAAAGATTTACAAAGTGATTTTCAGCAATTTATTAAGGACGAGAACATCTCTGTCTCCAGTAAAGAAGATGAGCGCGCTTATGATATTTCCAAAGATGCCATTGCGGAAATGATTAGAATTGGCCTCGAAGCAGAGCAGATTAATTTTTTCCTTCATCCTATTCAAAAATCCATGCTGGGTTTGCAAGCTAAAGGATTATTTACGAAAAAATTTGGGGTTGAAAAAATACCGCCGATCAATGGATGCAAATCACTGGCGTTTGTCGAGCGCGTTATTATTCCCTTTGTCAGTAATACTGAAAAGATCCAGCATGAATGGTGGTTGGTTTACTTGTGCAAAATAGTCGGCATGGATTTAGCTAATGAAACAACCGAAGCAAAACGTTTGAAGGAATTGTTTAAAGGAGTGGTGGCTGCAAAAAAACTTGAGATGCGAGATGATCAGGGAAAATTATTAACGTCAGTTGGTCTATTTTCAGTATCAAAAGTAAATGATGATAAAACTATTTTACATGAAAACCGGTTAGCATCGTAGGGTGGATTAGGCGCTTTTTGCCGTAATCCACCAAATATTAATCCTCGTTTCGGTGGATTACGGCAAAAAGCGCCTAATCCACCCTACGAATGATAAAAAACTTTTCTACCACAAACGACCCTACCAGTAACCCAACCATCGTATACACCGCAACAGGATTATTCTGATAAGTATAAACTTCCAAAACCACAAACAACGCCAAACACAACACCAAAGATGTAACGACCAACCATCTATTAGCGCCGGTTTGATCTAATATTCGCAAATGCCCCGCGTTAACTGCAGCATATACTAATAAAAACGCGCCGCTGCCCATCATCGCAATCCCACTTAAATTAAAAAATAATATAAATATGATCACGGCAACAGTACTAATAATTAAACCCTCGTTTGCCCCGTGCCATGTTGTTCTATCAAATATTGCTGGCAATTCACCATCTCTCGCCGTCATATATGCAACATTCGCACCACCAAATAATGTAGCGTTAATCGCAGATGCAGTTGAAAGTAACGCAGCTATCGCAATTAATTTAAATCCAAAATTCCCTAAAAATGGTTTAGCCGCTTCTGCTAACGCAAAATCTTTAGCTTGATAAATTTGCCCAATACTTAAATTACCAATCACTGTAATTGATACGGCGAGATAAATTAGAATAACTAAAATCACACTGGTATAAAGCGCTCGCGGCAACATTTTATTTGGATTATTCATATTAGCCGCAGTATTAGCGACTAAACCAAACCCTTCATAACCGATGAATAAAACACCTGCGCCAAAAAAGATAGACTTTGTACCATTCCAGTGAGATACCGCTAAATTTTCAGGATGGATATAAAACAAACCAATCGCGGCGAATACCAATAAAATACCTACTTTGATTGCGACGATAACTACTTCTGCCTTACCAACGGAACCCGCGCCTAGCATATTTATCGCTAAAAATAATAATACCGCGCCACAGGCAATTAATTTTGAAATAAACGGTGTGGCGGGATGCGAAAAAAATGTCATTGCATATGCAGCGAATCCCTGCGCGTACAAAGCAATCGCGATTAAATAACCTATCCACATAAATATGTTGATACCGCCGCTCATCACACCAGGGCCCCAGCCATTATAAAGAAACTGAACTGCGCCACCTGCAGAAGGATATTTCGCGCTGAGCTTAGCGTATGAATAAGTAGAAAAGAGAGCGATGATGCCGCCAATCAAGAATGAAACCCACATGGCAGAGCCGGCAGCTTCAGCGACGACTCCTAAAATTGAAAAAATACCTGCGCCTATCATGCCACCTATACCGATGGCGACAGCTCCTGCAAACGATATTCTCTCAATGTCCGTATTAGCCATGAGACTATTATATAGGTTTTTTATTATTTCTTGTTGCACACATAAAATCTTTCCACTATGTTATTTCGCGAAAATAGTATTTTATTCAATAACTAACAAGGAAAGAATTATGTTAACTAGGGATAATGACGCAAGATACCGCAGTGAGGCGAATGAGTTGTTCAAACAAGCCAGACAATCTTTTAATGATACGGATTGGCCTGGCTCCGTAAAGCAAAACGAACAAGCTATCAATATTCTCACGCAAATTCCCTGTGAATTTCGAACAGATAATGATTATGTCAATTTGACAAAGTATCATCACAATCTTGCACTCAGCTACCAGACAATGGCCAGCAATGAGTACAGTTTGGAAAAATATCAAGATGCTGCTGAAAACTATAAAAAAGCGCTTGAAATGAGCCGCTCGATTAAAAACCCAACCTTAGAAGATCACACTAGAGTTTCCCGCATTAACAGCCTGATTTTTGATGTGTATGATTGTTATTACCACAATGGTCCAGTCAATGATGAGTTTGATGAATGCTGCGAAGAAGAAATTGCCAAGCTGAATGAAAGCGCAAACAATCTTCATAAGGGTGAACCTGCTCACAACGAATACTTACGCTGTCTCGCAAGATGGACTTTCGGTTTATCTAAATCGCTATTTCGTGATGATCATGCCGAGCTATTAACTAAGGCACTAGCACTCTTAAATGAAATAAACGTACATACAAATTATGATGTTGGTGAGCTTGCTCTCTATCATTTATCCTTCGCCAGGATTTGCAAAGACGATGGACAATTGCTTGATGCTTCGTCGCACGGCAATAAAGCGATTGAATTGCTACGCATTATCAAAGATAAAATCAATGTCGTAGATGATATCGAATCAGCAATAACATTCCTGAACTCTCTTGGCGACAACCCGCAGAATCGCAAAAAGGAAGCTTCCGCGCTGATGAAGAATAATTTCTGGCATAAGATGCCTTACACAGACCAGGATGGAAAGTCAGGTGTGATGTTCGTTCCTTCCTTATTATTGAATAAATAATGATCATGATGTAGAATATCGGCCATCAAAGTCTCATCAAATTGCTGGCCGGTGTTCCATGTTAAGAATAGAAAGACGCAAAAAAGAAGAAGCAGCTATCACTGAATTATTAAAGTTGATTGCTGATCTTGATAAAGAAATAAATACTTGGTATTACCCGAATAAAGACAGAAAACGCGCTAAGAAAGCATTTCTGGGATATATATACGACTCCTATTCAACTCTAAATCTGGGACAATCATTATCCTGGTGTATTAATGCCGCCATTCGTTATCAAGAAGGAATGTATTTAAATGCAATGCAAGGCGATTGGAGTGATAGAGTTGCCACCTGGCTAACAAGCAACAAAACAGAAATTTCCAAATCACTTATTCCAATTGAAGCTAATAGAATTGAATTAGACGAGAAAAACAGACTTGGAAATGGTTCGTACGCGATTGTTTATAAGAGTTTGTTCGGTGGTAGAGAAGTCGCATTAAAAAAATCTATATCTATTGATGGACGCCATCAGGTGGTTTTTGATAATGAAGTGGATATATTTAGTCTAATCAAGCAAAGACAGCATCAAAATATCGTTGAAATTCAGGGTATCGCGCTTGGTTACATGCAAATGATTATTATTTTTGAATTTATGGCGGGTGGTTCGCTCGATCAACTGATTACTACTCATCCAGACGATCTCCAACCTGAATTGCAGGTTCACCTTTTAAGTCAAATAATAGCCGCATTACGCTTTTTACATGCTATGGGCATTGTTCATTGCGATCTAAAACCAGGTAATATACTGCTCAGCGCAGATCATCGCACTGCAAAGTTGGGTGATATGGGGCTTGCTCAACACGATAAAGGTGAAAGACACAAAAAGGTTGGAACGCAATGTTTCATGGCTCCAGAAGTTCGTTACACCCATCCCGTTCCTGCTTCTGATATTTATAGTTTTGCTGTCACCGCATGGGAAACTTGTGAAAAACGCCGGGTAACCAAATATTTTAATAATTCTACTCAAAGAGTTGAATTCCCTGATGTTGAAGGGTTTCAGCAGACGTCGACCGGGATGAAAAAGCTAATTTTAGATTGTCTAAATCCTCTCCCTGAAGCCAGGCCATCAGGCGCAGAAATCGACGATGTCTTGCAGCGCTGCCGGTTGTAATGTATTTGCCCTAAACTGTTCTATTTTTCTCCTCTCAATATTTTCAAGTATTTTTATCTTGTTGCATTGACATCAACACCATCATCAAGCAAAATTCACGCTCGATTTTCAGGAGGGGTTCCCGAGCGGCCAAAGGGATCAGACTGTAAATCTGACGGCTTACGCCTTCGAAGGTTCGAATCCTTCCCCCTCCAAAAATTCTGGATACCAGAAACTAGATTTTTAAGATGTGATTGAACTAGACCGCTTTCATCCAGATTCTAGTTTCTGGTGATTAGAATGCGGGTGTAGTTCAATGGTAGAACTTCAGCCTTCCAAGCTGATAGCGTGGGTTCGATTCCCATCACCCGCTGATGTGAATGCCCACATAGCTCAGTCGGTAGAGCACTTCCTTGGTAAGGAAGAGGTGACCGGTTCGATTCCGGTTGTGGGCTTTTGATCAGAAATCAAAAAATAGAATGGAGAATCACTCCATTTTTGTGTATATAAGAAAGTCAATCAGATATTACTTATATACCAGAGTTTTCTGTTTTTTGATTTCAGATTTTGTCGTTACTTCTATTTGAGAGGAGCGTACTCGATGAGCAAGCAAGTATTTGAGCGAACAAAGCCGCACGTAAACGTAGGCACAATTGGTCACGTAGACCATGGTAAGACGACATTAACAGCTGCATTGACGAGTATTTTGGCGAAGAAATTTGGTGGTGAAGCAAGAGCTTACGACCAGATTGACAATGCGCCAGAAGAAAAAGCGCAGAGGTATCACGATTGCAACCTCTCACGTCGAATATCAATCAGCGAAGAGACACTACGCTCACGTAGATTGCCCAGGCCACGCCGATTATGTGAAGAACATGATCACCGGTGCTGCGCAGATGGACGGTGCGATTTTAGTTGTATCCGCTGCTGACGGCCCAATGCCGCAAACCCGAGAACACATCTTGTTAGCGCGTCAGGTAGGTGTACCTTACATTGTTGTATACCTGAACAAAGCTGACATGGTAGATGACAAAGAATTATTAGAATTGGTTGAAATGGAAGTAAGAGATCTTGTTGACCCAGTACCAATTCCCAGGCGACAAGACCCCAGTTGTTGTCGGCAGTGCATTGAAAGCGCTGGAAGGCGATGAAAGCGAAATCGGCGTCCCATCGATCATCAAGCTGGTGGAAGCGATGGATGATTACATTCCGATTCCAGAACGTCCAATTGACCAGCCATTCTTGTTGCCAATTGAAGACGTATTCTCCATTTCAGGTCGTGGTACAGTTGTTACCGGTCGTGTTGAGCGCGGAATTGTGAAAGTAGGTGAAGAATTAGAAATCGTTGGATTAAAGCCAACGATCAAGACAATTTGTACGGGCGTTGAAATGTTCCGCAAGTTGTTAGACGAAGGTCGGGCAGGCGATAACGTAGGTGTATTGTTACGTGGAACGAAGAGAGAAGAAGTTGAACGTGGACAAGTATTAGCAAAGCCAGGTACTATAACGCCCCACACGAAATTTGAAGCAGAAGTATATGTGTTGTCGAAAGAAGAAGGTGGTCGACATACCCCATTCTTCAAAGGTTACCGTCCACAGTTTTATTTCAGAACGACAGACGTAACCGGTGAATGCCAGTTGCCAGAAGGCGTAGAGATGGTGATGCCAGGCGATAACATCAAGATGGTAGTCAACTTGATTGCGCCAGTGGCAATGGAAGAAGGTGTGCGATTTGCAATTCGTGAAGGTGGCCGTACGGTCGGTGCTGGTGTTGTCGCGAAGGTAGTTGAGTAACTAAAGTTAGGCCAGTAGCTCAATTGGCAGAGCGGCGGTCTCCAAAACCGCAGGTTGGGGGTTCGATTCCCTCCTGGCCTGATTTATATCTAAATATGTGAGAAATAGTTAGCGTGAAATCAAAGGCAAATGTAATGGTTCTAAAGGCAGAGAGTCAGGGAGAAACGCGGCTGGACTGGCTAAAATGGCTAGTTGCTCTTGCTTTATTACTTGCCGGATTGGTTGGTAATTATTACTATAGCGAAGTTTCCATGCCGATTCGTACCGTGGCATGGCTTGTTACTATTGGCTGTGGCTGGGTTTGTTGCCTCCAAAACCAAGCAAGGCAAGTGGGTCGTTGAGTTTTTTCGCGAATCACGTGCGGAATTGCGTAAAGTTGTCTGGCCAACGCGTGAAGAAACCATGCAAACCACATTGGTTGTGGCAGTCATGGTGGTTATTCTTGCCCTCATATTATGGGGCATGGATGGCATTTTAGTCTGGCTTATTGGCTGGCTAACGGGGCAAAGAGGCTAAGAGTGAGCTATATTAGAGGAATTGAACTATGACAACAGATCAGACAATGCCAAAAAAGCGCTGGTATGTTGTGCACGCATATTCTGGATTTGAAAAGTTTGTCATGCAAGCTTTGCGAGAGCGCATTCGCTTAGACGGCGTGGAAGAAAAATTTGGCGAAATTTTGGTTCCAACTGAAGAAGTTGTAGAGCTTGCGTGGTGGCCAAAAGCGAAAAAGTGAGCGTAAATTTTTTCCTGGCTATGTATTAGTTGAAATGGTAATGGATGAACAAACCTGGCATTTAGTCAGATCCATACCAAAGGTATTAGGTTTTATTGGTGGAACCAGTGATAAACCAGCGCCTATTAGTCCAAAAGAAGCAGAAACTATTTGCAACGTATGCAAGACAGCAGTGAAAAGCCGAAACCGAAAGTTCTATTTGAAGTGGGTGAAGTGGTCCGTGTTATTGATGGTCCATTTGCTGACTTTAATGGTGTTGTTGAAGAAGTTAATTACGAAAAGAATAGATTGCGCGTCGCGGTATTGATTTTCGGCCGCTCAACACCAGTCGAATTGCAGTTTGATCAAGTAGAAAAAGGTTAATTTAAGTTATCTAGTAGAGCTATGCTTAATGACATGTGCTTATAGCGTGAGTTATTTTGCATGTTAGTTGTTATAACCGGGGAGCCGTAAAGGCGTTTGAACCCAAAAATGAGGTGAAATATGGCAGCATCAAGAGCAAGAAGAAAGTAAAAGCGATAATCAAGCTACAAATTACAGGCGGCGCGGCAAATCCAAGTCCACCAGTCGGTCCTGCATTAGGTCAGCAGGGTGTGAACATTATGGAATTTTGTAAGGCATTTAATGCGCAAACCCAGACACCAGAAAAGCAAGGTAAGCCATTACCAGTTGAAATTACTGTATATGAAGACAGAAGTTTTACATTTATTACCAAAACCCCTCCAGCTTCCTATTTAATTAAAGAAGCCGCGAAGGTTGAAAAAGGTAGCAGCACTCCAAATACCAAAAAGTTGGTAAAGTTACCCGCAAACAGCTGGAAGAAATTGCCAAAATTAAGATGACAGATTTAACCGCAGCTGATCTTAGATGCCGCCGTGCGTACTATCGCTGGCAGTGCACGCAGCATGGGTGTTGAGTCGGAGGGTGTATAAGATGACAAAATTATCAAAACGTGCACGTGCTATAAATGAATTAGTAACCCATGGCAAAGTTTATACATGCCCAGGAAGCTATTGAATTATTAAAAAAATTACCAAAAGCGAAGTTTAGCGAAAGCGTTGATTTAGCGGTTAATCTTGGCGTTGATCCACGTAAATCTGACCAGGCTGTTCGTGGCTCTATCGTGTTACCAAAAGGTACTGGTCGGAAAGTTCGCGTTGCTGTATTCACTTCTCCAGCTCATGCTGAAGCTGCGAAGAAAGCAGGCGCTGATCTGGTTGGCCTTGAAGATTTGGCTGAACAAGTTAAAGCCGGCAAAATTGAATTTGATATTTTGCTTGCTACCCCAGATGCAATGCGAGTCGTTGGTCAATTAGGTCAAATTCTTCGGTCCACGCGGTTTAATGCCAAATCCAAAAGACGGCACCGTGACAACAGATATTGCTAATGCTGTTAAAAACGCTAAAATGGGTCAGGTTCGTTATCGTACTGATAAAGCTGGTATTGTTCACTGCACGATTGGTAAGGTTGATTTCACTTCAGCTGATCTTACCGAAAATCTCGAAGCTGTTTTGGGCGCACTCAAAAAAGCCAAACCTAGCACTGCAAAAGGTGTTTATTTTAAAAACGTTACCTTATCAACAACCATGGGCCCAGGTTTGACATATTGCTATGTTAAGTTCATTTTGAGCAACTGTAATTCGGCTTGTCATAATTAGTAATCGAACTGCGGTGTAACCGCTGGCAAGTTGTGAAGAGTTTTCGATGGAGTTGTGTTGACAAAGAATTTGACGTGGCTTTGCTTATGCCAATGCCCGTCAGAGACCGTAGGTGCCGGTATTGCTTAATTGGGTAAACAGCTTAATACTTTATCTGCAGCGATGCATGAAGTTAGACCTACGCAGACGGTAATGCCAATGGAATGGTATTGCTGTTTAACGTAAATGGCAATGTCCGACAATTGGAGGTAAAAGTGGTATTAAAGTTAGAAGATAAAAAAACCATTGTTAATGAGGTTGCCGAAGTTGCAAAACAAGCAGTGTCTCTTATTGCTGCTGAATATAGTGGATTAACTGTAGCTCAATTAACAAGCTTCAGAAAATCCGCGCGTGAATCAGGTGTATATATGCGCGTTGTGCGTAATACACTGGCACGCCGTGCGCTAGAAGGCACGCAATTTGCTTGTATGCAAGCATGCATTGGTTGGGCCGTTAGTCCTGGCATTTTCTACAAGAAGAGCCGGGTGCAGCTGCGCGTTTAATCAAAGAATTTGTCAAAGAAAATGAAAAGCTCAACGTGAAAGCATTGGCTATTGATAACCAGTTGCTGCCAGCATCAGGCTTGGATGCTTTAGCAAGCTTACCAACGCGTAACGAAGCAATTGCTCAATTGATGTCTGTCATGAAGGCGCCGATTACCAAGTTCGTGCGTACACTGGCAGAACCTCATGCAAAAATGGTTCGTACAGTCGCAGCGATTCGCGATGCAAAAGCAATCGGCTGCATAACGTTTATTTTAATATAGTAACTTTTTAGTTGGAGTGTTTAGAAATGGCAGTAAGCAAAGAAGATATTTTAGAAGCAATATCAAACATGAGCGTGATGGACATTGTTGAATTAATCAAATCCATGGAAGAAAAATTTGGTGTGTCCGCAGCTGCTGCTGTTGCTGTTGCTGCTCCTGCTGCTGCCTGCTGCTGCAGTTGAAGAAAAAACCGAATTCAACGTTATTTTGGCTAAAGCTGGCGACAACAAGATCAACGTGATTAAAGTTGTTCGTGAAATCACGGGTCTTGGCTTGAAAGAAGCTAAAGATCTCGTTGAAGCTGCGCCAAAAGCAGTTAAAGAAGGCGTTGACAAAGCAAGCAGCTGATGATCAAGAAGAAATTGAAGAAGCAGGAGCAACAGTTGAAATTAAGTAACAGCTGTTGAACTGTTAAGTAATGTAGTTGATTAGTATATGCCGGTGATTTGTATCGCCGGCATTTCCTTTATTTCGCTTTATGTACTCACAGCAGTCATTGATCACGCTTATGATCAACACGCAGAGGTATCAAACATGGGTTCAATCTACTCATACACTGAGAAAAAGCGGATTCGTAAAAATTTCGGCAAACTTCTAAGCGCAATTGAAGTGCCTTCTTTGCTTGCGATCCAGATGGATTCTTATCGCAAGTTTTTAGAAGCTGACGGCGAATCAGACAGGCTAGGTTCTAGCGGCTTGCACGGTGTATTTTCATCCGTATTTCCTATCACCAGCTTCTCTGGATATGCAGCATTAGAGTATGTGAGTTATCGCTGGGCGAACCTATATTTGATGTAAAAGAATGTAAAATGCGTGGCTTAACATATGCCGCGCCTTTGCGTGTCAAAGTACGTCTTGTTCACTATGATAGAGAAGCAGAAGCTGGCACCAAAGTCGATTAAAGACGTGAAAGAACAAGAAGTCTACATGGGTGAAGTCCCATTGATGACTGAACACGGTACCTTTGTTATCAATGGTACAGAACGTGTTGTTGTATCCCAGTTACATCGTTCACCTGGTGTGTTCTTTGAACATGACAAGGGTAAAACCCATTCATCCGGTAAATTATTATTTTCTGCGCGCGTCATTCCTTACCGTGGTTCATGGTTGGATTTTGAATTTGATCCAAAAGATTGTATCCATGCTCGTATTGATCGTCGTCGCAAATTGCCAGTAACCATTTTGTTGCGTGCACTTGGATTATACAGTGGAAGAAATTCTGGCAATATTCTTCGAAAATAATATTTTCGATATTGATGGCGATAAATTCATTCTGCATCTGGTACCAGAACGTTTACGTGGTGAAATCGCTTCCTTTGAAGTGAAGAAAGCGGCAAACTTATTATTGAAAAAGGCCGCCGTATTACTGCGCGTCATATTGCACAGTTAGAAAAAGCTGGCATTAAAAAATTGAAGTTCCAGCTGATTATCTCTTAGGCAAAGTATTAGCGAAGACTGTTATTAACCAGAAACAGGCGAAGTGATTGGTAATGCAAACGATGTCATCACTGGTGAAATCTTAAAGCAGTTCATTGCTGCTGGCATTAAAACATTCGAAACACTTTATATCAATGATATCGATCGTGGTCCTTATATTTCAGATACCTTGCGTATTGATCCCACCACCAACGCACAAGAAGCACTGGTTGAAATTTATCGCATGATGCGTCCAGGTGAACCACCAACCAAAGAAGCAGCAGAAGCTTATTTAAAAATTTATTCTTCACACCAGAACGTTATGATTTATCTGATGTCGGCCGAATGAAATTAAATCGCCGTGTTGGTCGCAAAGAAATTATCGGCCCAGGCGTGCTTATCAAAAGACGATATCATTGAAGTATTAAAAACATTGATCAGTATTCGTAACGGTGAAGACGTTGTCGATGATATCGATCACTTGGGTAACCGTCGCGTTCGTTGCGTTGGTGAAATGACTGAAAATCAATTCCGTATTGGTTTGGTGCGTGTTGAACGTGCTGTGAAAGAACGTTTAAGCTTGCCTGATATCGAAAATCTCATGCCGCAAGATATTATCAATGCAAAACCAATTTCTGCTGCGATTAAAGAATTTTTTGGTTCCAGCCAGTTGTCACAGTTTATGGACCAAAACAATCCGCTATCTGAAATCACGCACAAACGTCGTGTTTCCGCATTAGGGCCTGGTGGTTTATCACGTGAACGCGCAGGCTTTGAAGTCCGCGACGTGCATCCGACTCATTATGGCCGCGTATGTCCAATTGAAACGCCTGAAGGTCCAAACATTGGTTTGATCAACTCACTGGCGGTTTATGCGCGTACAAATGAATATGGCTTTCTTGAAACACCATACCGCAAAGTTGTTGAACAGCAAGGTTACAGATGAAGTTGTTTATCTTTCTGCGATTGAAGAAGGCGATTATGTTATCGCTCAGGCGAATGCGACAGTAGATGAAAAGAGTAAATTGACCGACACATTAGTGCCTGTCAGACATCGTAATGAATTCACTTTCTCAACACCAGATCGCGTGCAATTTATGGATGTGTCACCAAAGCAGATTGTTTCTGTTGCTGCTGCGTTGATTCCATTCCTTGAACACGACGACGCAAACCGTGCGTTGATGGGTTCAAACATGCAACGTCAAGCGGTGCCAACACTGAAAACTGAAAAGCCTTTAGTCGGTACTGGTATTGAACATCTTGTTGCGAAAGATTCCGGCGTAACCGTTGTCGCAAAACGTGGCGGTATCATTGATTACGTTGATGCATCACGTATCGTGGTTCGTGTTAACGATGAAGAAGCCGAACCAGGTAGTACAGGTGTAGATATTTATAGTTTAACCAAATACACCCGTACCAACCAGGATACTTGTATCAACCAACGTCCGCTGGTTGCAAATTGGCGATATGATTGAAAAGCAAGACGTGCTGGCAGATGGTCAATCCACTGATACTGGTGAATTAGCGTTAGGTCAAAACCTGTTAGTCGCGTTTATGCCTTGGAATGGATACAACTTCGAAGATTCCATTCTTGATTTCTGAACGTGTTGTTCAGGAAGATCGTTTTACCAGTATTCATATTGAAGAACTAACTTGCGTTGCGCGTGATACCAAATTGGGCCCAGAAGAAATCACTGGCTGATATTCCAAATGTCAGCGAAAGCGCACTATCCAAATTGGATGAATGCGGTATCGTTTACATCGGTGCAGAAGTGAATTCCGGCGATATTCTAGTTGGTAAAGTGACACCAAAAGGTGAAACCCAGCTGACACCAGAAGAAAAATTGTTACGCGCTATCTTCGGTGAAAAAGCATCTGACGTGAAAGATACTTCATTGCGCGTACCAACTGGTATGGAAGGAACAGTTATCGACGTACAAGTATTCACCCGTGAAGGCGTGAAGAAAGATGCACGTGTACTTGAAATCGAAAAGAATGAACTTGCTAAAGCGAAACAAGATTTAAGCGATGAAATGCGTATTAGAGAAAACGACGTATTCCAACGTATCGAAAAATTATTGATTAATCAGAACAGCTGAAGGCGGTCCAAACAAATTGAAGAAAGGCACCAAGATTACCAAAGCTTATCTTGACCGAAGTTCCGCGTGAAAAATGGTTTGAAATCCATTTGAAAGATGCAACTGCTAAGCAAGCAACTGGAAACAGCAGCCAAACAATTGAAGAAAATCCGTCTCGATTTTGAAAAAGCTTATGAAGCGAAGCGTCAAAAGATCACCCAAAGTGATGATCTTGGCGCCAGGCGTACTTGAAAATTGTGAAAGTGTATATGGCAGTTAAACGTCGCGTTCAGCCTGGCGATAAAATGGCAGGCCGTCACGGTAACAAAGGTGTTATCTCCATGATCGTTCCAGTTGAAGATATGCCATACCTTGCAGATGGTACACCGGTTGATATCGTCTTAAATCCATTAGGCGTACCTTCACGTATGAACGTCGGTCAGGTGCTTGAAACCCATTTGGGTTGGGCATCGAAAGAGCTTGGGCGTAAAGTTGGCCAAATGGTGGATGCGCATGCAGTCACCACAAAATATTCGTCAATTCTTAACTTCGATTTATAGCGTCGGCAAGACATAAAGAAAATCTCACCAGCTTGAACGATGATGAATTGATGACACTGGCAAAAAACTTGCGCGAAGGCGTACCATTTGCAACACCAGTATTTGATGGTGCAACGGAAGAAGAAATCAAAACCATGTTAAAACTGGCAGACTTGCCAGAAACTGGTCAGGCCATTCTTACATGATGGTCGTACTGGCGTTCAATTTGATCGTCCAGTCACTGTTGGTTACATGTACATGATGAAGTTGAACCATCTTGGTTGATGACAAGATGCATGCTCGTTCCACAGGTTCTTACAGTCTTGGTCACCCAGCAGCCGTTAGGTGGTAAAGCGCAGTTCGGTGGTCAACGATTTGGTGAAATGGAAGTCTGGGCACTTGAAGCATATGGTGCTGCTTACACATTGCAAGAAATGCTGACAGTGAAATCAGATGACGTCACTGGTCGTACCAAGATGTATAAAAACATCGTGGATAGTGAGCACTACATGGAATCCAGCATGCCAGAAGCATTTAACGTGCTTGATTAAAGAAATCCGTTCATTAGCAATCAATATCGAATTTGATTGATCATGATCGCTTCCACTGCTCGCGATAAGCGAGCATTGACAGTAGGTCGTAATGTCATGTTAAGGATTAGATTTATGCGAAATAATTGTTATTGGGGGGATTCACCTTGAAAGATTTACTGAATCTGGTTAAGCAGCAAAGTCAACCACAAGAGTTTGATATGATTCATATTGGTCTTGCTTCTCCGGATATGATTCGCTCCTGGTCTTTTGGTGAAGTGAAAAAGCCAGAAACCATTAATTATCGTACTTTCAAACCAGAACGAGATGGTCTTTTCTGCGCCAAAATCTTTGGTCCTATCAAAGATTACGAATGCTTATGCGGTAAATACAAGCGTTTGAAACATCGTGGCGTGGTTTGTGAAAAATGCGGCGTTGAAGTCACACTTTCACGCGTACGTCGTGAACGTATGGGTCATATTGAATTGGCAAGCCCAGTTGCACATATCTGGTTCTTGCGTTCATTGCCATCCCGTATTGGTTTAATGCTGGATATGACATTGCGTGATCTTGAACGCGTACTTTATTTTGAAGCTTATGTTGTCATCGATCCAGGCATGACCCAGCTTGAAAAAGGTCAGTTATTGTCTGAAGAAGCTTATTACGATGCGATTGAAGAATATGGCGATGAATTTGAAGCCCGAATGGGTGCTGATGCAATTCAAGAATTATTGCGCGCTATTAATCTTGAAGCTGAAGTGCCACGTATTCGTGAAGAATTGCTAAAACAACTTCAGAAGCAAAACATGAAGAAATTATCTAAGCGATTGAAATTAATGGAAGCTTTCTTATCTTCTGGCAACAAACCAGAATGGATGATCTTGACCGTATTACCCGTATTGCCACCTGATTTACGTCCATTAGTTCCATTAGATGGCGGCCGTTTTGCGACATCCGATCTCAATGATCTTATATCGTCGCGTGATCAACCGTAACAACCGTTTGAAGACGATTGCTGGATCTTAAATGCGCCAGACATCATTGTGCGTAACGAAAAACGCATGTTGCAAGAATCAGTAGATGCATTACTTGATAATGGCCGTCGTGGTCGTGCGATTACCGGTTCCAACAAGCGCCCACTCAAATCACTTGCTGACATGATTAAAGGTAAGCAAGGTCGTTTCCGTCAAAACTTGTTAGGTAAACGTGTCGATTACTCCGGTCGTTCCGTTATCGTGGTCGGTCCAACATTGAGATTACATCAATGCGGTTTGCCAAAGAAAATGGCGCTGGAATTATTTAAACCATTTATTTACAGCCGTTTACAAATGTTAGGTTCAGCTTCAACCATTAAAGCCGCAAAGAAAATGGTTGAACGTGAAGAGCCAGAAGTATGGGAGTGTCTGGAAGAAGTGATTCGTGAACATCCCGTCATGCTTAAACCGTGCACCAACATTGCACCGTTTAGGTATTCAGGCATTTGAACCTGTCTTGATTGAAGGTAAGGCGATTCAGTTGCATCCGTTAGTTTGTACGGCGTATAACGCAGACTTTGACGGTGACCAAATGGCAGTTCACGTTCCATTGTCACTGGAATCGCAGCTCGAAGCGCGCTCATTGATGATGTCGACCAACAACGTTTTGTCACCTGCAAACGGTGAACCAATTATTGTTCCGACGCAAGACGTTGTATTAGGTCTTTATTACCTAACCCGTACGCGTATTAATGCGCGTGGTGAAGGCATGGTATTTGCTGATGTCGAAGAAGTTCATCGTGCTTATGAAAATGGCGTGGTTGAATTGCATGCTAAAGTTCGCGCGCGTATCAAAGAATATCTACGTGATGAAGAAAACTGGTGAATTTAAAGAAAAAATCCGTTTGGTTGAAACAACAGTAGGTCGTGCGATTTTATCTGAATTGCTGCCAAAAGGTCTTGTCATTCGATTTAGTCAATCGCGCGATGAACAAAAAAACAATTTCAAGCTTAATCGATGCTTCCTATCGTCAAGTTGGTTTAAAAGCGACCGTTATTTTCGCTGACCAGTTGATGTATACCGGTTTCCATTACGCAACCCGATCAGGTGTATCCATCGGTGTGAATGATCTTAGTTATACCAAAGAAGAAAGCCAGACATTATTGAGCAGGCAGAAGATGAAGTACGTAAAATTCAGGCGCAATTTGCTTCCGGTCTGGTGACCCAGGGTGAACGTTATAATAAAGTTGTCGATATCTGGTCACGCACCAACGATCTAGTGGCACAAGCGATGATGGAAGAGTTATCCACTGAAACGGTAAAAGATCAAAGAAGGCCACAAAGTTAAACAAGAATCATTTAATTCCATTTACATGATGGCAGATTCAGGCGCGAGAGGTTCTGCTGCACAGATTCGTCAGCTGGCTGGTATGCGTGGTTTGATGACAAAGCCAGACGGTACCATTATCGAAACACCTATTACGGCAAACTTCCGTGAAGGTTTAAACGTATTACAATACTTTATTTCAACTCACGGTGCGCGTAAGGGTCTTGCCGATACCGCGTTAAAAACAGCAAACTCTGGTTATTTGACCCGTCGTTTAGTTGACGTGGCGCAAGATCTTGTGATCACCGAAGAAGATTGCGGCACGACCCAAGGCATTATCGTGACACCATTAATTGAAGGTGGTGACGTGGTTGAACCATTGCATGAACGTGTATTGGGTCGTGTAACGGTACAAGATATTTATGATCCAAAATCAGACGATGTGATTATTCCGCAAGGTACATTGCTAGATGAAAAATGGGTCAAGAAACTAGAAGATGTCACCATTGATCAGGTATTTGTACGTTCACCTATTACTTGTGAATCCCGTTATGGTATTTGCGCTGCATGTTACGGCCGTGATCTTGCGCGTGGTCACCGTGTGAATATTGGTGAAGCAGTGGGTGTTATCGCGGCACAGTCCATCGGTGAACCAGGTACACAGCTAACCATGAGAACCTTCCACATCGGTGGTGCGGCATCGCGTACAACTGCTGTGAATAATGTTCAGGTTAAATTCCCAGGTAAAGTCAAACTGCATAACGTGAAATTGATTGAGCGTCAAAGTGGTAAATTTATTGTTGTGTCCCGTTCCGGTAAATTAGCGGTACTTGATGAGCATGGTCGTGAACGTGAACGTTATAAGATTCCATACGGTGCTGAATTAACCGTTAAAGATGGTTCAAAAGCTGAAGCAGGCCAGATCGTTGCAAACTGGGATCCACATAGTCATCCAGTTATCACTGAAGTTGCAGGTAACATCAAATTTGTCGACTTGATTGAAGGCGTCACCATGAATCGTCAAACCGATGAATTGACTGGTTTAACCAGTATTGTTGTAACCGATCAAAAACAACGTGGTGCCAGCGGTAAAGAATTGAAACCAATGATTAAATTGGTGGATGAAAAGGGTGAAGATTTATATCTTGCTGGTACCATCTGGTTGCGCAATACTTCTTGCCAGCCGATGCTATCGTCAACTTTGAAGATGGCGCGAAGGTAAAAGTGGGTGACGTGATTGCGCGTATTCCACAAGAAACCTCAAAAACACGCGACATCACTGGTGGTTTACCACGTGTTGCCGACTTATTCGAAGCGCGTCGTCCAAAAGATTCAGCTATATTGGCGGAAATTTCCGGTATTGTCAGCTTTGGTAAAGAAACCAAAGGCAAGCGCCGTTTGATGATTACCGCGACATCAGGCGAAGTGCATGAAGAATTGATTCCAAAATGGCGTCATATCAACGTATTTGAAGGTGAACATGTTGAAAAAGGTGAAGTCATTGGTCGAAGGCGCATTGAATCCGCATGATGTATTACGTTTGTTAGGTGTGAATGCACTGGCGAATTATCTGGTCAATGAAATCCAGGACGTGTATCGTCTGCAAGGTGTAAGAATTAATGACAAGCACATCGAAGTCATTATTCGTCAAATGCTGCGTAAAGTCATTGTTGCGGATCCAGGTGATACCGACTTCATCAAAGGCGAACAAGTTGAATTTAGCATGTTACGTGAAGAAAATCACAAGCTTAAGAAAGAAGGCAAGATTACCGGCCCGTGTATGAGCCAGTGTTGCTGGGTATTACCAAGGCTTCCTTTCAACAGAATCCTTCATTTCCGCGGCATCGTTCCAGGAAACAACACGTGTCTTGACCGAAGCGGCGGTGAGTGGCAAGATTGATGAGTTGAGAGGTTTGAAAGAAAATGTGATTGTTGGACGTTTAATCCCAGCGGGAACAGGTTTGGCTTACCATGTTGATCGTAGGTACAGACGCCCGGACGCATGGTAAACAAGAGCGAAGAAGCTGAAAAAGTAAAATAAGTGATGTGGAACACTAGTTACCCTCTGATAGGAGAGGGCAAGACGTAAGTCGACGGGTGCAAATGTGGTTAATTCTTACTCAGATTTGTAAATATCTGCAAGTTCGCAACAAGATCATAAAATAAATCGCAACAAGTCCTTGACATCAAAGGTAATGCTTTTTTAGAATCGCGCCTCTCCTGTTAATTTGATGAGGCAGAATCTGCTGGTTCAAGCTCAGGAGAGACGCGCGATTGCTATTTTTTAGGAAGTAATTGATTTTTAAAGAAATTTAATACGAATTTATAACGGTTGGAGAGAGAGAGTAAATGCCAACGATTAATCAGCTAGTACGTAAGTGGAAGGGCACCCAAGGAATTTAAATCCAAGGTGCCAGCATTGGACGAATGCCCGCAAAAACGTGGCGTTTGTACCCGTGTATATACAACGACACCAAAAAAGCCAAACTCGGCTTTACGTAAAGTCGCGCGTGTTCGCTTAACCAATGGTGATGAAGTCACAGCCTATATCGGTGGTGAAGGCCATAATTTACAAGAACACTCTGTTGTATTGATCCGTGGCGGTCGCGTAAAGGATTTACCAGGTGTTCGTTATCACATTGTACGCGGTAGCTTGGATACGGCAGGTGTTGACGGCAGACGTCAAGGCCGTTCGAAGTACGGTGCAAAAAAACCAAAGCAATAATTAATTTGATTTTTGATGGTGGGAATTAGCAATGCCAAGAAGAAAAGCTGCGATCAAACGAGAAGTTTTACCAGATCCACTGTATGGTAGTGACGAGGTTGCAAAATTTATTAACGTGATCATGCGTGCAGGCAAAAAATCAATCGCTGAAAAAATTGTCTATGATGCGCTGAACATGCTGACTGATCGTTTGAAGAAAGAGCATAAAGACATGACGACGAAGGTGAAGGTGAAGGCGGCAAAGGTGGCAGATCAGGCGGCAGCTCAGGTCATGCACAAGCCAAAGGTTCAAAGCCATGGCATCAGTCACGATGAAGTCTTAGATACACTTGCATAAGGCATTAGACAATGTTGCTCCAACAGTCGAAGTAAAATCACGCCGTGTTGGTGGTGCGACTTATCAGGTGCCAATTGAAGTTGCTGCAGACCGTGGTATTGCGCTGGCAATGCGCTGGGTTGTGAAAGCAGCTAAAGACCGTTCTGAAAAAACAATGGCTCTTACGTTTAGCAGCTGAATTATATGAAGCTTACATGAGGTCGTGGTGCAGCCGTTAAAACACGTGATGATGTACATCGTATGGCGAAGGCAAACCAAGCGTTTGCTCATTATCGTTGGTAAAGGGTGAGGTGATTTGTGGCACGAGTAACACCAATTGAGCGTTACAGAAATATAGGCATTATGGCCCATATTGACGCGGGTAAAACAACAACTACAGAGCGTATTCTTTTTTATACTGGCGTATCGCATAAAATCGGTGAAGTCCATGAAGGTACAGCAACCATGGACTGGATGGAGCAAGAACAAGAACGTGGTATTACCATTACTTCCGCTGCGACCACTTGTTACTGGTATGGCATGGATAAACAATTTCCACAACATCGTATTAATATTATTGATACACCTGGCCACGTAGACTTCACCATTGAAGTTGAGCGTTCATTGCGCGTACTCGATGGCGCATGTGCTGTATTGTGTGCAGTGGGTGGTGTTGAACCACAAACAGAAACCGTATGGCGTCAGGCAACACGTTATGGCGTGCCACGACTTGGCTTTGTTAACAAGATGGATCGAGCCGGTGCAAACTTCTTGCGTGTAGTTGAGCAAGTGCGTACCAAATTAGGTGCGAATCCAGTTCCTATTCAATTGCCAATTGGTGCTGAAGAACATTTTGAAGGTGTTGTTGATCTCGTTAAAATGAAAGCTATTTACTGGAATGAAGAAAACAAAGGTATGACCTATGAAGAGCGTGAAATTGCTCCTGACATGCTAGAAGAATGCAAAAAATGGCATGAAAAAATGGTTGAAGCAGCTGCTGAAGCTTCCGAAGAACTGATGAATAAATATCTTGAAGACAGGCGACTTAACCATTGAAGAAATCAAGAAAGGCTTACGTATTCGTACCATTAAGAATGAAATCATTCCAATGCTTTGCGGTTCTGCATTTAAGAATAAAGGCGTGCAAGCGATGTTGGATGCTGTTATTGAATATCTTGCCTTCACCAGCTGATGTCCCTGCGGTGAAAGGTCATTTAAATGATGCTGCAGAAACACCAGCAGAAAGACATCCAGATGATAAAGAACCGTTCTCTGCGCTGGCATTTAAAATTGCAACCGATCCTTATGTTGGAACATTGACTTATTTCCGTGTTTATTCCGGTGTATTGAAGTCAGGTGACACAGTTTATAACCCGATTAAAGATCGAGAAGAGCGTATTGGTCGTTTATTACAAATGCATGCGAATGACCGAACTGAAATTAAAGAAGTTCTGGCAGGCGATATTGCTGCAGCAGTAGGTTTGAAGAAAGTTACCACTGGTGACACCTTTGCGACCTGAAGAAAGTCATCATTCTTGAAAAAATGGTATTCCCAGATCCTGTTATCGCGGTTGCTGTTGAACCAAAAACCAAAGCTGACCAGGAAAAAATGGGTATTGCGCTTAGGCAAACTGGCGCAAGAAGATCCTTCTTTCCGTGTTCATACTGATGAAGAATCAGGCCAAACCATTATTGAAGGGATGGGTGAGTTACATCTTGAAATTATTGTTGACCGTATGAAGCGTGAATTTAGCGTTGAAGCAAACGTTGGTAAACCACAAGTTGCTTATCGTGAAACCATTCGTGGTACAGTTGAACAAGAAGGCAAATATGTTAACAGTCCGGTGGTCAAGGTCAGTACGGTCATGTCTGGATTAAGCTTGAACCACAAGAAGCTGGTAAAGGTTATGAATTTGTAAACGCAATCGTTGGTGGTGTGATTCCAAGAGAATATATTCCTGCTGTTGATAAAGGTATACAAGAACAAATGGAAAATGGTGTTATTGCTGGCTATCCAGTGGTTGACGTCAAAGTAACTTTGTTTGATGGTTCTTACCATGATGTTGACTCAAACGAAATGGCGTTTAAGATTGCTGGTTCCATGGCATTCAAAGAAGGTGCCAAGACAAGCAAAACCAGTTATTTTAGAACCAATCATGAAGGTTGAAGCGGTCACCCCAGAAGAATACATGGGTGATGTAATGGGCGACCTCAACAGACGTCGAGGTATTTTACAGGGTATTGATGATTCACCATCGGGCAAGTTGATTCATGCTGAAGTGCCATTGTCTGAAATGTTTGGTTATGCAACCGACTTGCGATCCATGTCACAAGGTCGTGCAACATACACGATGGAATTTTCGAAATATAGTGAAGTTCCAGCAAATATTGCTGAACAGATTATTGATAAAAGTACACGAAAGTAATCCTTGAACAGGTATAAAAGATTAATTAGAGAGGAATGATGAAATGAGCAAAGCAAGTATTTGAGCGAAACAAAGCCGCACGTAAACGTAGGAACGATTGGTCACGTTGACCATGGTAAAACGACCTTAACAGCGGCGTTAACCAAGCATATTGGCGAAGAAATTTGGTGGTGAAGCGAGAGCTTACGACCAAATTGACAAAGCGCCAGAAGAAAAAGCGCGAGGTATCACGATTGCAACCTCGCACGTAGAATATCAATCAGCGAACAGACATTATGCGCACGTAGATTGCCCAGGCCACGCGGATTATGTGAAGAACATGATCACCGGTGCTGCGCAGATGGACGGTGCGATTTTAGTTGTATCCGCTGCTGACGGCCCAATGCCGCAAACCCGCGAACAATTTTGTTAGCGCGTCAGGTAGGCGTACCTTACATTGTGGTATACCTGAACAAAGCTGACATGGTAGATGACAAAGAATTATTAGAATTGGTTGAAATGGAAGTAAGAGATCTTGTTGACCAGCTACCAATTCCCAGGCGACAAGACCCCAATCGTGATTGGCAGTGCATTGAAAGCATTGGAAGGCGACGAAAGCGAAATCGGCGTTCCATCGATCTATCAAACTGGTTGAAGCGATGGATGATTACATCCCGCTGCCAGAACGTCCGATTGACCAACCATTCTTGTTGCCAATTGAAGACGTATTCTCCATTTCAGGTCGTGGTACAGTTGTAACAGGCCGTGTAGAACGCGGAATCGTGAAAGTAGGTGAAGAACTCGAAATCGTTGGTTTGAAGCCAACGATCAAGACAATTTGTACCGGCGTTGAAATGTTCCGCAAGCTGTTAGACGAAGGTCGGGCAGGCGATAACGTTGGTGTATTGTTACGTGGAACGAAGAGAGAAGAAGTTGAACGTGGACAAGTATTAGCAAAGCCAGGTTCAATTACGCCCCACACGAAGTTTGAAGCAGAAGTATATGTGTTGTCGAAAGAAGAAGGTGGTCGTCATACCCCGTTCTTCAAAGGTTACCGTCCACAGTTTTACTTTAGAACGACAGACGTGACAGGTGAATGTCAGTTGCCAGAAGGCGTTGAGATGGTGATGCCAGGAGATAACATCAAGATGGTTGTCAGCTTGATTGCGCCAGTGGCGATGGAAGAAGGTGTGCGATTTGCAATTCGTGAAGGTGGCCGTACGGTCGGTGCTGGTGTTGTTGCTAAAGTAGTTGAGTAATCAAATTATGGCAATAGGAAGAAAGAGTCAAAGAATTCGAATTCGGTTAAAGTCTTTTGACCACCGATTGATTGATAAATCAACAAGAGAAATTGTTGAAACGGCAAAGAGAACCGGGGCACAAGTTCGTGGTCCTATTCCGCTGCCAACACGCATTGAGCGTTATACAATTTGTATTTCGCCCAATGCTGATAAAGATGCGCGTGATCAATATGAGTTGCGTACACATAAGCGTGTAGTTGATATCAATCGACCGACAGACAAGACGATTGATGCACTCATGAAGCTTGATCTTGCAGCTGGTGTTGATGTGCAAATCAGTGTAGATGCGGAAGATTAAATTCCTCATCCCCGCCGCCCATGTTGGGAGCACGGGCAAGGTGTATATAGCTTGAGGCGATAAAAATGACAATAGGTTTAGTTGGAAAAAAATGTGGAATGACCCGAGTATTTACTGAAGACGGAGCATCGATTCCAGTAACAGTAATTGAAGTGTTACCTAATCGTGTTACTCAGATTAAAACAGTCGAAAATGATGGCTATACAAGCTATTCAGGTAACAGCAGGTACCTGCAAACGTTCACGCTTGACCAAGCCAGAAGCTGGACATTTTGCTAAAGCAGGTGTTGAGCCAGGTAACAGCTTGAAAGAATTTAGCGTTGAAGACGTGAAAGATATCGATGGTATTACTGTTGGTTCAGAATTGAAAGTAGATCGTTTTACAGAAGGTCAATTCGTTGACGTAACTGGCGTAACAAAAGGTAAAGGTTTTGCTGGTGTTATCAAGCGTCATCATTTAGCTGCACAGGATGCTACTCACGGTAACTCATTATCGCATCGTGCTCCTGGATCTATCGGTCAAAGACAATCACCTGGTAAGGTATTCAAAGGCAAAAAAATGTGCTGGTCATATGGGTGATGTAAAGCAGAACTGTTTTATCACAACAGATTGTCCGTATTGATGCTGAACATAATCTGGTTTTAGTCAGAGGCGCTGTTCCTGGTGCACCAATGGTTATGTTATTATTCGCCCAGCTGTAAAGAAGAGCGCATGAGGAGACGGCAATGGAATTAAAATTATCAAATTCAAAAAAGAAAGTTGAATTGGCAGATGAAGTTTTTGCCTGTGATTTCAACGAACCACTGATTCATCAAGTGGTTACAGCTTATATGCATGCTGGCCGTGCTGGAACAAAAGCACAAAAAACCCGTGCTGAAGTCAGAGGCGGTGGTGCTAAGCCATTGAAACAAAAAGGTACAGGTCGTGCGCGTGCAGGTACTATCCGCAGTCCAATATGGCGTAAAGGTGGTATAGATTTTTGCTGCCAAGCCAAGATCTTATAAACAAAAAGTTAATAAAAAAATGTATAGTGGTGCTTGCGTTCAATCTTTTCCGAATTGATCCGTCAGGAAAGATTAGTTGTTGTCGATTCATTCCAAGTTGAAGCACCCAAGACCAAAGACTTTATTGAAGAAATTGAATGACATGAAAATTGAAGGCAACGTTTTAATTGTTTCTGATACTGTTGAAGAAAACTTGTATTTAGCAGCACGTAATTTGCCACATGTTGATGTACGAGATGCGGCTACATCAGCATCTGATCCTGTTGCATTAGTGGGAGCAGAAAAAGTTGTTGTTACAGAAGCTGCAATTAAAGAAATTGAGGAGTTGCTGAAATGAACCAGGAACGTCTATTAAAAATTATTTTATCCCCGCACGTTTCTGAAAAAGCACGATTGCGATGGAAAAGCGTAATGAATATGTATTTCAGGTTATTGATACTGCAACCAAACCTGAAGTGAAAGATGCAGTTGAATATTTATTCAACACAAAAGTGAAATCTGTGCGCATTGTGAATGTAAGACGAAAACAAAAATGTTTCGCGGTATTCGAAGGCAAAAGAAAGGCTTGGAAAAAAGCCTATGTGACTCTGCAAGCTGACCAGAAGCTCGAAATCGTGGGGGCGCAATAATGCATTAACTGCGCACGGTGTTAATCACCTAAATGAGTGCGCTTAACTCGTCACATAATGTCTTGACTAAAGTCTTGTCAATGTTAGCGGAATTAGTAAATAGATTTTGATATTGAGGATAATATGGCAATTGTTAAGTCATCACCAACATCGCCAGGACAACGTTTTGTAATAAAAGTTGTCAATAAAGACTTGCATAAGGGTGAACCACATGCGCCGCTGGTTGTTAAAAAGTCAAAGACCGGCGGTAGAAATAACCAGGGCAGAATCACCTGCAGACATATTGGTGGTGGTCATAAACAAAAATATCGTTTGGTTGATTTTAAACGTGATAAAGATGGTATTCCAGCCAAAGTTGAACGTCTTGAATATGATCCAAATCGAAGTGCATTTATTGCATTATTGCTGTATGCAGATGGCGAAAGACGTTATATTATTGCCCCTCAAGGTGTTAAAGCAGGCGATGAAATTGTTTCTGGTAGCGATGCTCCGATCAAGCGGGTAATTGTTTACCACTGAGCAAATATTCCAGTTGGTTCAACAGTACATTGTATTGAAATGCAGCCAGGTGGTGGTGCAAAAATGGCACGTAGCGCTGGTGCATCAGTACAGTTAATTGCACGTGAAGGATTTATGCAACATTGCGTTTGCGTTCTGGTGAAATGCGTAAAGTATTGTCTGAATGCCGAGCAGTCATTGGTGAAGTAAGTAACTCAGAGCATAATTTGCGTTCATTAGGTAAAGCAGGTGCAACACGACACCGTGGTATACGCCCAACTGTCAGAGGTACGGCAATGAACCCAATCGATCATCCACATGGTGGTGGTGAAGGTAGAACTAAAGGTGGACGTCATCCAGTTAGTCCATGGGGTGTACCAACAAAGGCTATAAGACGCGTAGAAATAAGCGTACTGATAAGTTTATCGTCCGTGATAGCGAATAAGTAAATAGTAATTAACTTATTGAGTAATGAGGTGTCAGCGTGCCACGTTCAATTAAAAAAGGACCATTTGTAGATAACCACTTGATTAAAAAGGTTGAGAAGGCCGTTGCAACGAATGACAAACGACCAATTAAAACATGGTCAAGACGGTCAATGATAGTTCCAGAAATGGTTGGCTTAACCATTGCTGTTCATAACGGCAGATTGCATGTGCCTGTTTATGTGACTGAAAATATGGTGGGTTATAAACTTGGTGAGTTTGCTGCAACACGCACATTCCGTGGGCATTCTGGTGATAGAAAAGTAAAAGGTGCTGAAGAAGCAGCTAAAGCATCCGAGTAAGATAGAGAGGATTAAAGAATGGAAGTCGCAGCAAAATTAAAATTTGCAAGATTGTCACCACAAAAATGTCGACTGGTGTGCGATCAGATTCGTGGTTTGCCGATTGATCGTGCATTAGATATTTTGAAATTCAGCAACAAGAAAGCAGCTGCAGTATTAAAAAAAGTATTAGATTCAGCGATTGCAAATGCTGAACATAATCATGGCGCTGATATTGATGAATTGAAGATTGCTAAAATCTTTGCAGATCAAGGTCCGACATTATAAGCGTATGCAAGCAAGGCAAAAGGCGTGGACACGAATATTGAAACCTACTTGTCATATTACAGTTATTTTATCGGATGAGGAGTAAGAGGTAATGGGGCAAAAAGTTAATCCAGTCGGCATACGCTTAGGCATTGTAAAAGACTGGGCATCCAGATGGTATGCATCCATCAAAAGAATTTTCAGACACATTATGTGCAGATATCAAAGTAAGAGAATATCTTACGTAAAAAATTGGCCCAAGCTGGTATTAGCCGAATTCAAATCGATCGTCCAGCGCGTAATGCAAGAGTGACTGTTTATACTGCACGTCCTGGTGTCATTATCGGTAAGAGTGGTAAAGAAGTTGAAATATTACGTGATGAAGTCAGCAAAATTGTGAAAGTGCCAGTACACGTCAGCATTGAAGAAGTTCGTAAACCTGAACTTGATGCAAGATTGGTTGCTGAATCTGTTGCACAACAATTAGAACGACGAATTATGTTCAGACGTGCAATGAAGCGTGCTGTAACCACCGCACTCGTTCAGGTGCGCTAGGTATCAAGATTAGCGTGAGTGGAAGATTAGGTGGTTCTGAAATTGCGCGTACCGAATGGTATCGTGAAGGTCGAGTTCCTTTGCAAACATTCCGTGCTGATATTGATTATGCACTTGCTGAAGCATTCACAACTTATGGTGTGATTGGTGTAAAGGTGTGGATATTCAAAGGTGAAGTTTTGGTGATAAAGCTCTCAAGCTGAAAGCACTGAAAAACCGTCTAAGCAGGAGAAATAACCATGATGCAGCCAAAGCGTACAAAATATCGTAAACAATTTAAAGGCCGCAATCGTGGTGTTGCTACTCGTGGCACAAAAGTTAGTTTGGTGAATATGGTTTGAAAACTCTTGAACATGGTCGAATTACTGCTCGACAAATTGAAGCAGCACGACGTGCAATGTCTCGTCATGTCAAGCGTGGTGGTAAAGTCTGGATTCGAATTTTCCCAGACAAGCCAATTACCAAGAAGCCATTGAAGTGCGACAAGGTACAGGTAAAGGTAACGTAGAATACTGGGTAGCATTGGTGCAACCAGGTCGAGTGATGTTTGAAATTGAAGGTGTTACAGAAGATTTAGCCAGAGAAGCATTAGGCTTAGCTGCTGCTAAATTACCGGTTAAAACAGTATTTGAAGCGCGGACGATAATGTAATGAAAGCAACTGAATTACGAAATAAAAGTGTTGAAGAGTTAACGACAAGAACTGCTTGCTCTATTAAAAGAGCAATTTAATTTGCGAATGCAAAAAGGTGCTGGTCAACCGCCTAAAGCCTCATCTGTTTAAAAAAGTGAGATAGATATTGCTCGTATTAAAACGATCTTAAAAGAGAAAAGGTTCTAAAGTATGACGGAACAAAATAATGTTGACAAAGTAAAGCATCAACGCACAATTACTGGTAAAGTCATTAGCGACAAGATGAATAAAACCATCGTTGTTCAGGTTGAGCGTAAGGTTAAGCATCCGCTATATGGAAAATATGTACGTACGTTTTTCCAAAATGTATGCTCATGATGAAGAAAATACATGCAAGATTGGTGATCTTGTTATGATTCAACAAAGTCGTCCTATATCCAAGACAAAGCGTTGGAAGTTAGTTGAGATTTTAAAAGAGAAGAACAACAATAAATTGCTACTATAATTGCTATTTTTAAGTAATAAATTACGAAATTCAGATGTGTATTAAGCTTTTATTTTTAATTAAACATGATAATATTGGCGGGCTCAAAAAGCTCGTGAACAGTGAAGTTGGAGTAAAGCATGATTCAAATGCAAACGATGCTCGATGTGGCTGATAACAGCGGTGCACGTCGTGTCATGTGTATAAAAGTACTAGGTGGCACTCAGCGCCGCTATGCTGGCATCGGAGATGTTATTAAGGTTTCTGTTAAAGAAGCTATTCCCCGAGGCAAAGTAAAAAAAGGTGAAGTCCTAAATGCTGTTATCGTAAGGACCAAAAAAGGTGTCAGAAGATCAGATGGTTCGCTATTCGCTTTGACGAAAATGCAGTTGTGCTGTTAAATGCTCAATTGCAGCCGATCGGAACACGTGTTTTCGGGCCAATTACCCGAGAGCTTACGTGGTGAAAACTTTATGAAAATCATATCGTTAGCTCCTGAAGTCCTCTAGAAGTAGATAAAGAGAAACGATCATGAAAAAGATTAAAAAAGGCGATGAAGTAATTGTCATCGCTGGAAAAGATAAAGGTAAAAGAGGCACTGTGCTTGTCTGTTATCGACGAAGGCGAAAAGCTGTTGGTTGAAGGCATTAATATGGCCAAGAAGCATGTAAAAGCAAATCCAAATACAGGTGAGCGAGGCGGTATCGTATCTAAAAACAATGCCTATCCATCGTTCAAATGTAATGGTATATGACCCGACTACGCAAAAAGGAAGTCGAGTCGGTATTCGTGTATTAAAAGATGGTCAGCGGTACGTTATTTCAAATCCAGCGATCAACTTGTAGATGTTAAAGAGTAAAGGTGTTGCTATGCCAAGGTTGCTAGAATATATATAGAAAAGAAATAGTACCAAAACTGAAAGAAACAGTTTGGCTATAAGTCGGTCATGCAAGTGCCGCATATTGAAAAAATCACTATCAACATGGGTGTTGGCGAAGCTGCTGCAGATAAAAAAATTCTGATGAATGCGATTGCTGAACTGGAAAAGATTACTGGCCAGAAAGTTGTGTCAACATTGTCGCGTAAATCTATTGCTGGATTTAAAATTCGTGAAGGTTGGCCAATTGGTTGTAAGGTTACTTTGCGTCGCGCCAAGATGTATGAATTTTTAGATCGATTGATTACCATTGCATTGCCACGCGTACGCGATTTTCGTGGTATTAGTGCTAAGATCATTTGATGGTCGTGGCAATTATAGTTTGGGTATTAAAGAACAAATCGTTTTCCCTGAAATTGAATACGACAAAATTGATGCGCTAAGAGGTATGGATATTACTATCACCACCTCTGCAAAAACGAATAAAGAAGCATTTGCTCTCTTACAGGCATTTAATTTTCCATTTAAAGAGAAAGAAGTGAGTTAAGGATTATGGCAAAAAAATCAGTAAGAAATCGTAATGCAAAACGTGTCAGACTTGTTAACCGACTTACGAGAAAAGCGTGATAAGTTAAGAGAAGCGGTTAGTAATATTCATTTAAGTGATGAAGAGCGATGGGAAGCGATGCAGCAATTGCAAGAACTTCCACGTGATTCAAGCCCAACACGCCGACGTAACCGTTGCAAATTATGCGGCAGACCACGTGCTTATAATCGATTAACAGGCTTATGCAGACTGCATATGCGAATTGCAACGATGAATGGTATGGTTCCAGGAATGCATAAGGCAAGTTGGTAACATAGTATAAGATAGATACAGAGGTATATACAGATGTCAATGCAAGACCCAGTTGCGGATATGTTAACACGCATACGAAATGCCCAAGCGATGGGAATTCAAGAGTGTGACTATGCCGTATTCAAATTTAAAATGTGAAATTCTTAGAGTGTTGAAAGAAGAAGGCTATATTGAGAATTTTGAAATGATCGCATCTGATAATAAAAAAGATATTACAGGTAACTCTAAAATATTATCAGGTACGTCCTGTTATCGAAAAAATTAACCGTGTTAGCCGCCTGCGTTACGTAGTTTACAAAGGCTACGATGAACTGCCAATAGTTCGTGGTGGTTTAGGTATTGCAATTGTTTCCACTCCAAAGGGGTGATGACAGATAAATCTGCTCGCGCCCAGCAAGTTGGCGGTGAAGTTTTGTGTACGGTTGAGTAGGAGTGTTATGTGACAACGTCAACGTCAAGAATTGGTAGAAAACCTGTAACAGTCCCTTCGGGTGTTGAAGTCAAAATTCAAGATCAGAAACTTGTCGGTTAAAGGCCCAAAAGGCAATTTGACTATTGCCTTTACATCCTTATGTTACAGTTACAGTTGATAAGAATGAAATTAAAGTTCAGCCAAATAGCAATGAACAAAAGATTATCACAGGTGCGAGTATCAAAATTGTATCGATCTATTGCTGGAACAGTCAGAGCAAACATTCACAATGTGATTCAAGGTGTGACCCAAGGTTTTGAACGTAAATTGACTACTAGTTGGCGTAGGTTATCGAGCACAAGCTAAAGGTAAAGTTTTATCACTTAAGCCTTAGGTTTTTCACATCCAACTGATTTTGATGTTCCAGAAGGCATTACAATTGAAACACCTACACAAACTGAAATTATTGATTAAAGGCGCATAACAAAGAACTGGTTGGTCTAGTTGCTGCCCAGATTCGAAGAATTACGCGGCCCAGAACCTACAAAGGTAAAGGTGTACGTTACGCAAATGAAGTTATTGAACTGAAAGAAACGAAGAAGAAATAACACATAGTTAATACAAGCAGGTGAGATAAGATGAACTGAATAAAAAAGAAACAAGATTACGCAGAGCAAAACGTACACGTCATGCAAATTCGTGAACTAGAAGCTACGCGTCTTATGTGTCCACAAAACACCACGCATATGTATGCCCAAGTCACTACACCAGATGGTGCAAAAACATTAGTATGTGCATCTACACTAGATAAAGAATTGAGAAGTCAAGCTTAAATCAACTGGTAATGTTGAAGCAGCGAAAGAAGTTGGCAAGTTATTGCCAACGTGCTTTAGAAGCTGGTATTAGAGCAGTTGCATTTGACCGATCAGGTTTTGCATATCATGGTCGTATTAAAGCGTTGGCTGATGCAGCGCGAGAAGTTGGCTTAGAATTTTAAGGGCATATAAGGTTAATTATGGCGAGTTATGATCAAAGTACAAAAGGTGATGGATACACAGAAAAGTTGGTTGCTGTTGCGCGTAATGCAAAAGTAGTAAAAGGCGGTAAAATTTTTAGTTTTGCTGCAGTGACAGTAGTTGGTGATGGTAAAGGCCGTATTGGTATTGGTCGTGGTAAAGCACGTGAAGTGCCTGTTGCTATCCAGAAATCACTGGAAAATGCACGTAAGAACATGCGTCATGTGGTACTTAAAGAGCGATACCTTGCATCACCAAGTAACTGGCAAACATGGTGCGACCAGAGTATTCATGAAGCCAGCTTCTGAAGGTACTGGAATTATCGCTGGTGGTGCAATGCGCGCAGTATTTGAAGTACTGGGCATTAAGAATGTACTCGCTAAAATTGGTGGTTCAACCAATCCGGTGAATGTGGTGAGAGCAACACTGAAAGCATTATCAAGTATTACTACGCCTGAATATATTGCTGCAAAACGTGGTAAAACAGTTGAAGAATCTGCTGGATCAATGCGAGCAAAGATAAATCCAGTATCTGATACTCAAGCTGCTTAATATAAACATATTTGATAGAGGAATTGTAAAGATGAATCTTAATACATTACATCCAGCTCCTGGCTCAAAAACGAAATCCAAACGACTTAGGCCGCGGAATTGGGTCAGGCAAAGGTAAAACATGTGGACGAGGTCACAAAGGTCAACGAGCAAGAGCTGGTGGTTACCATAAAGTCGGTTTTGAAGGCGGTCAGATGCCATTGCAAAGACGAATTCCAAAATCAGGTTTTCGTTCAAGAAAGTCTTTAACTCGTGAAGAAGTTTATTTATCTGATTTAAATAAAATTGAAGCAGATATTATTGATTTCGCTGTATTGATTGAAAGCTGGCGTTATCAGATTCAATACCAAAGATGTAAAAATTATTGCATCAGGCGAAATTGAATCGTGCTGTTACTGTTCGTGGTATTTCTGTTTCAGCAGGTGCACGCAAGGCAATTGAAGCAGCAAAGGGAAAAGTAGAGGCTTAATAAATGACAGACAGGCAGGCAGGGTGCAAATTCAAAGTCAAGCGGATTAACTGACTTAAGTACAGATTACTGTTTGTATTACTGGCAATCATTGTATTTCGAATTGGTTCTTATATTCCTGTACCAGGATTGAATCCGCAACGCTTACAAGAATTGTTTAACGCCCAACAGAATAATATTGTTGGCTTATTTAATATGTTTTCTGGTGGTGCATTAATGCGCTTTAGTATATTTGCACTAGGTATTATGCCTTATATTTCTGCTTCTATTATTATTCAGCTGCTGACAGTATTGTCACCCAGCTTGTCTGAACTGAGAAAAGAAGGTGAATCTGGTCAACGTAAAATTAACAAATATACTCGTTATGGCACAGTCGTCTTAGCGCGTTTCAGGCGATAGGTGTTTCCAAAATGCTGGTAGCACATGGTGTTGCGATTGCACCAGGTATTTTCATTTTACTTTACCACGCGCTGACGCTGGTAACCGGCACCATGTTTTTGATGTGGCTAGGTGAACAAGTGACAGAACGTGGTATTGGTAATGGTATTTCAATGATTATTTTTGCGGGTATTGTTGCAGGACTTCCCGCAGCATTGGGCACGAACGCTTGAACAAGTAAGAGAAGGTCAGTTACAAGTTATTGTTTTATTGCTGATTGTTGCGGCTGTTATTGGTGTGGTCGCATTTGTAGTGTTTATTGAACGTGCTCAACGTCGTATTACGATTAATTATGCTCGACGAATGCAAGGTGGAAAAGTGTATTCTGCGCAAAGCACCCATTTGCCATTAAAAATTAATATGGCAGGTGTTATTCCGCCGATTTTTGCATCAAGTCTTATTCTGTTTCCAGCGACTATTGCACAATGGTTTGGTAACAGTAAAGGTATGGAATGGTTAAGTACCTTAAGTGTTGCGCTTGCAGCAGGGTCAACCATTACATATGCTATTGTTTAGTGCAGGTATTATTTTCTTTTGCTTTTTTTACACGGCATTGGTTTTTAACCCAAAGGAAACAGCGGAAAACTTGAAGAAATCAGGTGCATTTATCCCAGGTATTAGACCGGGTGACCAAACCGCAAGATATATTGATAATGTGATGACGAGATTAACTCTAGCAGGCGCAATTTATGTTACATTAGTCTGTCTGTTGCCAGAGTTTTTGATTTTAGCATGGAATGTGCCTTTTTATTTTGGTGGTACATCTTTGTTAATTATTGTAGTGGTAGTAATGGATTTTATGGCACAAGTTCAGGCTCATATGATGTCTTATCAATATGAGTCATTGCTAAAGAAAGCAAATTTACGAGGCGGTGGTTTAAGTTTAACTCGTTAATTCGATGTTAGTTTAATTGCTTCTATGTAAAATTGTAAGTTGAGGATATTATTATGAAAGTTGGTGCATCAGTAAAAAAAATATGTCGTAATTGTAAGATCATTCGCCGTAAAAGAACGGTAAGAATTATTTGCAAAGAGAAGCGACATAAGCAAAGACAAGGTTGATTTTTTCGTAATTCAATATTAAACTCATGCGCTTTTTGTATGTTTGTTAAGTTAATTTAGTAAGAATGTTAGGAGTGATTGAATGGCTGCCCGTATTGCAGGCGTAATAATACCAGTGCAAAAACATATAGTAATTGGGCTTACTGCTATTTATGGTATTGGAAGAAGCGAGCTAAAGATATTTGTGAATTAGCAAAAGTTGATCCGACTAAAAAAGTAAAAGATTTAACTGAAGCTGAACTTGAAACTTTACGTGGTGAAGTTAGCAAAGTTTCGTGTTGAAGGTGACTTGCGTCGTGAAGTTGCAATGAATATTAAGCGTTTGGTTGAACTTGGTACTTATCGTGGAACACGTCATAAACGTGGATTACCAGTTCGTGGTCAACGTACCAGAACCAATGCGAGAACACGCAAAGGTAAAAGAAAAGGCAAATAAAAGGTAGAGAAGTAAATGGCGAATACACCATTAGCATCAGAAAATAAAGACGACGAGACTGGCACTCAGGTTCAAAGGGATCTGCCGGCGCTGGTGGAAAACACAGGCGCGCAGCGGGCAAAGGCTCAGCAGGCAGTGCATCCAAATCACGTAAAAAGGTGAAGCGTCAAATTAGTGACGGTATTGCGCATATATATTCATCTTTTAACAACACGATTGTAACGATTACTGATGTTCAAGGTAACACTGTTGCCTGGTCAAGCGCAGCAAGTTGCGGATATCGTGGTTCACGAAAATCAACCCCTTATGCTGCTGGTGAAGCAGCACAAAAAGCTGGCCAAGCTGTAGTTGAAAACTATGGCATGAAGAATGTTCAAGTACGTGTTAAAGGACCTGGCCCAGGTAGAGAATCTGCAATTCGTGCACTTACATGCAGCAGGATTAAAAATTGTTTCGATCACTGATGTGACTGGTATACCATTTAATGGTTGCCGTGCTCCTAAGAAACGTCGCGTGTAACAGGAGATAATAAATGGCAAGATATTTAGGTCCAAGATGTAAACTTTCTCGTCGGGAAAAAATGGATCTTTCACTAACCAGTGGTGTAAGACCATTAGATACAAAATGTAAACTGGATACAGCTCCAGGTCAGCATGGCGCACGTCGTGGCCGTGAAACTGAACATGGTGTACAGTTGCGTGAAAAGCAAAAAGTTCGACGTATTTATGGTATTCTTGGAACGCAATTTGAAAACTATTTCAAAAAAGCAACACGTCTTAAAGGTTCAACAGGTGAAAACCTGTTAAAACTTTTAGAACGTAGACTTGGATAATGTTGTTTATCGAATGGGTTTTGGTTCTACCACGAGCTGAAGCAAGACAGTTAGTTAGTCACTGCGTGTATTTTAGTGAATGGCAAAGTTGTTAATATTCCATCTTACTTAGTATCTGCCTGGTGATATTGTCAGTGTACGTGAAGGTGCAAGAACACAACTGCGAATTCAGTCAGCGTTGACCTTAGCTCAAGCAAGACCAAGCTGTGACTGGTTAGAAGTTGATCCTACTGCATTTTACTGGTACATTTAAAAATGCACCAGATCGAGATCGTTTACCACCTGATATTAATGAGCAACTTAATTGTTGAGCTTTACTCTAAATAAGTCATTCTGGGATAGAGAGGTTGTTACATGCAAAATAATCCATTTGATTTTTTAACACCTCGTGAAATTGCTGTTGAGACGATTTCGCCATTTCATGCGAAGATCACCTTGGAACCGCTGGAGCGTGGTTTTGGTCATACATTAGGGAACACGTTGCGTAGAATATTATTATCTTCAATGCCAGGCGCTGCTATTGTTGAAGTTAAAATCGATGGCGTGCTGCATGAATACAGTGCTATTCCAGGTGTTCAAGAAGATGTTGTTGAAATTCTGCTTAAACCTGAAAGGCGTTGCAATTAAAATGCATGGCCGTCAAGAAGTTACCTTGAAGCTGAATAAAAAAGGCCCTGGTCCGGTGACTGCTGGTGATATTGAAACTGAACATGATGTTGAAGTTGTTAATCCTGAACCATGTGATTGCTCACTTAAACGAAAGTGGCTCACTTAACATGACTTTAAAAGTCATGTTAGGTAGAGGTTATCAACCTGCTGTTGTGCGTACACGTAAAGCAGAAGGCAAAATGACTATTGGTGCATTGCATATTGATGCAAGTTTCAGTCCAGTCCGTCGTGTTGCTTACACAGTTGAAAATGCACGTGTTGAACAACGTACTGACTTGGATAAATTGGTCATTGATCTTGAAACAAATGGCACATTAGATCCTGAAGAAGCGATCAGACGTTCTGCGACTATTTTGCAACAACAGTTAGCAGCATTTGTTGATTTACAATCAGCTCCGTTGGTCCAAGAAAAATTATCGCATGAAGATTCAGTCAATCCAATTTACTATCGTCCAGTTGATGATCTTGAATTGACAGTTCGTTCTGCAAATTGTCTTAAAAGCTGAAAATATTTTCTTCATCGGTGATCTCGTGCAGCGCACTGAAGGCTGATTTGTTAAAAACACCAAATCTTGGTAAAAAATCATTAACTGAAATTAAAAATGTTCTTGCTGCTCATGGCTTGGCATTAGGTACCAAGATTGATGGCTGGCGCACACCTGCGTCCGCTCAAGAAAAAGACGAGGCGAAGTAAAATTATATTAACCACGCATGAGTCGCGTGGTAATTTATTTAATGAATTAATAGTGCTATAAAAGAAGGGTTTTTAGTCATGCGTCATGGTAATAGTGGTAGAAATTTTAGTCGTACTAGCAGTCATCGTAAAGCGATGTTTAAGAATATGATGGTTTCATTACTCCGTCATGAATTAATCAAAACAACTTTGCCAAAAGCAAAAGAGTTAAGAAGATTCATTGAACCAATGATTACCCTCGCCAAAGAAGACACATTGCACAGACGCAGACTGGCCTATTCACGTTTACGTGATCGTGAAATCGTAGCAAAGTTATTTACAGAAATCGGTCCTCACTTCAAAAAGCGTCCAGGTGGTTATCTGCGTATTTTGAAATGCGATTTCCGTAAAGGTGACAATGCTCCTATGGCGGTTGTTGAACTTGTTGATCGTAATGGTGAAACAGCTGCTGCTTAAGTTGTTGTCTAGCAAGCTGAATGTTTTAAAGTTGTTGCGGCAGGTGGACTTATTAAATATAATTCCCCCTCTTTTAGATTCCGTATTTAATGGAAAGCGTTGGAGTGTTTTAAATGTACGCAGTTATTCTTAGTGGCGGTAAACAATACCGTGTTCAAGAGGGAGATACCCTGAAGCTCGAATCATTGCCTAGGAGATGTTGGCTCAACAATTGATTTCGACAAAGTATTGATGGTTGGTGAAGGTGTCAGACATCAAAGTTGGGCGGCCCATATTTAAATGGTGGCAAAGTTTCTGCGATGTTGTTTCCCATGGCCGACATAAAAAAATTCATATCGTTAAGTTCCGTCGTCGTAAGCACCATGAAAAATGGCAAGGTCACAGACAAAACTATACCGAAGTTAAAATTACGCAAGATTGATGCTTAAGATTTAAGAGGGTTTCTGCAATGGCACATAAAAAAGCTGGTGGTAGTACACGCAATGGTCGCGATTCTAACCCCAAATACCTTGGTGTAAAACGTTATGGCGGTCAAGTTGTTAATGCGGGCGAAATTATCGTTCGTCAGCGTGGCACAAAATTCCATCCTGGCATGCATGTAGGCATTGGTAAAGATCATACTTTGTATGCGTTGAAACCAGGCCGTGTTGTATTCGGCGTGAAAGGTGCATTACGTAAACGTTGCGTTAGCATTGAGCCAGTTGAAGCTGCTTAATTAGCTTCACTGATTTTGATTGTTATACCAAGAAGCCTCGCATGACAAATGTGAGGCTTTTTTATTATTTTTTATTACCCCTCACCCGTTGATGGATTAATATTTGGTGGATTACGGCAAAAGGCGCCTAATCCACCCTACGTCAGAGTAAGATGCGCGTTGTAGGGTGGATTAGGCGCTCTTCGCCGTAATCCACCACGCGGGTGAGGGGTGAATTATTTATTACAAGAAGTAACAAAAATGAAATTTGTTGATGAAGCAAAAGTATATGTTGAAGCCGGCAAAGGCGGTAATGGCGCTTGCAGCTTCCTGCGTCTGAAGTTTATGCCTTTTGGCGGCCCAGATGGTGGTGATGGTGGCGATGGCGGCAGCGTTTTCCTGTGCGCGGATGAAAGTATCAATACCCTGGTCGATTACCGCTATATTCGCACTTATAAGGCTGAAAATGGTGAGGGTGGTAGTGGCCAGAATTGTACCGGAAGAAGCGGTGAAGACCTATTTATGCGCGTTCCAGTGGGTACGATGGTTTATGACGATGATACTGATGAATTTATTGCCGATTTAACTGCTGCTGGGCAGTCAGCTTGTGTTGCCAAAGGCGGCCGTCATGGCGTTGGTAACCTGCACTTTAAGAGCAGTGTTAACCGTGCGCCGCGACGTACGATTCCAGGGGCAAGAAGGTGAAAAGCGTAACCTCCGGCTGGAGCTTAAAGTTCTTGCGGATGTGGGCTTGGTGGGCATGCCAAATGCCGGTAAATCGACCCTGATTAGTGCCATGTCAGCGGCACGGCCAAAAGTCGCGGATTATCCATTTACTACTTTATATCCTTATCTTGGTGTGGTACGTGTATCCCGTTACCGCAGCTTTGTTATCGCCGATTTACCTGGTTTAATTGAAGGCGCGGCAGAAGGGGCTGGTCTGGGTATCCGCTTTCTTAAAGCATGTGGCACGTACCCGTCTTATATTTCATGTGGTTGATGTTGCTCCGATTGATGGTAGTGACCCAGTCGAAAATGTCGAGACGATTAGTAGTGAATTTGGCAAATATAGCGATGATTTGTTAACCAAAGAACGCTGGCTGGTATTGAATAAAATCGATTTGTTGCCGGAAGAAGAAGTGGAATCAACCTGCCAGGAAATCGTGAAGCGCCTGAATTGGCAAGGCAAAGTGTTTATCGTTTCTGGCGTGGCAAAACAAGGCTTGGATGATTTAATGCAACAAGCTATGCGTTATCTGGAAGGCCAGAACGGGGATACTGAAAAGGAAGACTGGGAAGAGTAATTAATTTATTTTGATGGATTACGGCGCTATTTAGATGACTTGGGCGCCTAATCTACCCTGAAGTAATAACTTGAATTGGTGGATTACGGCAAAAGGCGCCTAATCCACCCTACGTCGAGTTAAGATCGTAGGGTGGATTAGGCGCCTTTTGCCGTAATCCACCAAAGCTGTAAAGACTTAAGCCTTAGCAGCGACTTTTTCCGCCATTTTCTTAATATGGGCGGTCAATCTGCTCTTATGACGAGCTGCTTTATTCTTATGGATGATCCCTTTATTGACCATACGGTCGATAACTGGGGTCGCTTCCTGAAGAGAGGCAATAGCGGCTTTATGGTCGCCTGTTGCAATAGCGGCGGTTACTTTTTTAACGTAGGTACGTAACATGGAACGCATGCTGGCGTTATGGCGTCGATTTTTTTCGGACTGGCGAACGCGCTTTTTTGCTTGCTTTGTATTAGCCAAGGTTTTTCTCCAAAATCTTAATTATCTGGGGTCATTTCTTTAACAAAAAGAGTGCGTAATATGCCCGCTTTTTCGGGCATTGTCAATTTACGAACGTAAGTCGTTTTTCTTATTTGAAGGTGGTATTCTTCGCGACCTATAACTATAAAATAACGAGGAGATAAGAATAATGCCAAACAAAGGAACCCAGTTAAATGATGCTCAAGAAGTTGCCAATACCCGTTTAGCAGCCATTTATGGCTTGATCAGACATGGCCAGTTCGAGGCAGCCTTCCAATTGACGTTACAGATAGACGCACGCGTTTTCAGCAACATCGACGATGCAAACGAATATCATTTTCTCAAAGGCCGCTGTCTGTATGGTTTGGGCATGTACCAGGATGCGATAACGGCATTTATGGGTGTGCAAGGCTGGCAGCAGCAGCCACAAGCATTAAATGCTCTGGCTTATTGTTATCAGAAGCTAGGCCATCATGATGTTGCTGATGAGCTATTTGATAAAGAAAGCACTTGTTTGCTTCTTGAAATTGGGCAAAAGCTTTTGAATGAAGGCGCTTATTACAAAGCGTTAAAAGTATTTCGTGCTATTCCAGATTGGCGCAATTCTAAAGACGCGATAGAAGGCCTTGAGTTAGCCTACATAAACTTAGGGTTGCATGAGCGTGCGCGCGGCTTACGTAGATTAATCGAATTAAAGTGGCCGGAAAGTCGCGATCTACAAACTGAATACCATTCAAAAGTTACTCAGTCAGCAATGTATCCACGTTTTTTCCTGGATCGCAAAGCGCTACAAGACAATTCATCGCAAAATTTACAAGCACTGGATTTGCAAGAATCTGACGTCCTTAAACGTAAATTTAGTTAGGGCAATCTATGCAAACAAGAATAAAGCCGGCAGCCGTTGTTGCTGATGCCGAGCAATGGCTGCTAAAAAAAGATTTTGTTCCTGCGGTTGCTGATCTCAATACTGCATTATTGGTTGCGGCTACATATTCTCAATCTCAATTGCTATTTAAGCTTCTTGCTCGCTTTGGGCATCTAGCTAGAAACACTTCCATACAAAAGTTCACATGTCTTGTAGACGATAATTTCGCGCTCTATATTTCGCGATTTTTGCGCGACAGCTCGGACCTGGAAGAATTATCTCTAAACGCTGGAAGTTTAAAAACAATACTTTCCATATTTGCAGCTTTGTCTGCGAACAAATCGTTGCGACTGAAAAGATTGCGTCTTACAAACAATACTCTGGGGACTGAAGGTGCTATAGAGTTGGCAAAATTCATACGCACGCAAACATCTTTAGTGGAATTACGCTTGCGTGATTGTGGGTTTGGACCAATCGGGACATCTATTGTGATGGATGCGATCGGAGAGAATAAGGCAGTTGAAAGACTAGAGTTTGTTGAGGTGAGCGCAAAGAGAGATGAGCACGTCAGTACTTTGGCACGCAAGCTTGCAACCAACAAACATTTAATTTATGTAAATTTAAGCTGTAATGAATTCACTGATAAACAAAAAGCTATTATTTTTTCAGCGTTAGCAAATAACACGTCTATTCAAATATTAGATATGAGCCAGCAATTTCTGGAATATCATGATTTTGATATAGAGGCGGCGCGTGCGTTAGAGCAAATGTTAATAAAGAATCATAGCCTGACAACTCTCGCATTCAATAAGTATGTAACAATATCACCACAAGCAGCGGAATTATTAGCTTCGGGATTAAGGCAAAATAAGTCTTTGCGGACATTAGATCTCAGCGATTGTGAGTTAGATCGGGATAGTACGGCTTTGATTTTAGAAGCTTGTGCTGAAAGTCGCAGCTTACGCTGTCTTAAGCTCGATGGACGTGGGGTAGTGGGTCGTACAGTGACAGTGTTAGAAGATATCCTGAAATCTAACAGGAATTTTGTCCGCGAATTAAGTATATACAATTCGCAATTCCGCAATAATCAGTCGACCAGGTTTTATTTAGCTCTCAGACATAACAATATGCTTACTGCTTTTAATTGTTTCTCTCATGGCACGTTATTCGATCCGGAATCCAAATGTTTGTTGGAAACATTGCAATATTATAATTGTACTTTACAGGAAGTTAACAATAACAAGGGTGCGCACGCTAAAGAAATTAATTTGTTGTTGGACAGAAATAAAAAAATAAATAGCGGCAAGCTGACTGCAAAAGAATTGAAAAATATTTTTGATGCGATGAAGAAGGGAAGATTAACGCAGGGAAAAGTAAGTAATCCTTACTCACTGCAATTTATGTGTTGTTTGTATGCTGCTAATCCGGCAAAAACCAGCACGATACAAGAGCAGAAAAAATTGGAAATTACGAAAAGATTTTTATTGTGAGCAAATGGTGGATTACGATGCAAAGAGCGCATCTAATCCACCCTACAATTGCACCGATGTTTCGTAGGGTGGATTAGGCGCCTTTTGCCGTAATCCACCAGCAGGGTGAGGGGTAATAAAATTACTCTGGTTTGTACGTATCCGTCGGCGTTGGTGGCTGTACATTCGCTCTCGCATTGAGCGGCACGGATTTATAAGCCTTCTCATGCAAATTATCGAGCTTGGTCTGCAACGCTTTTTCGTTAATATCCAAATTATCAGCTTCTTTAAGCAATCTTTTTTGCTCGCGTTCCATGTCTTCCAATTTGCGATTGATTTCTGATTGTGGCTTGCCGTTTAACATATCCTGAATAATTTCTGTGATCTTGGTTGGAAAGCTTTGCGTAAATCTTCTGACATCTTCTTGCAGTCTTTGTCTTTGTTCATCTCGCAATTGCACATCAGCTTGCAATGGTCTGAATTCATGCTGAAATCCAGGTATCAATTCACTTTTCAGTTGCGAGATATTGGATTGAATACCTACGCTGACTTCCATGAGTCGGCTTCTTTCGCGCTCAAATTTCATGCGCAAGCCAGCTGCCGCGGAATCCATGATCACCATTCGGTTGTAATTCGGTACTTGATTAGGATCAACTTCTTTTATTTGATTGGCGATATTGAAAAGCTGTTTCATGATATCAGTGGTGCTGCCACCTTTAATATTGGCCAATTGTTTTGCCAAGTCATCTTGTTGCTGAGGTTGTATATTAACCATAGTGTTTAATACACCTTATGTCTTCATTATTTTAATAATAGCACGTTTAGGGGATTATTCAGCCGCTTTAGGCTTAACATAAATCGGTGCGAACGCTGCTGCTTGCACAAAATCCAGCATCCCTTGTTTCATTAATTCCAACATGGCCAGGAAGGTAACAACAATACCCAGGCGTCCTTCTTTCACATCGAACAAGCTGGTAAACAGCATGTGTTCCTGGTTTTGAATGACATCCAGAATATGCGTCATTTTTTCCCGTACCGATAAAGCGCCAATCATGACTTGATGGCTTGCGTTTAATTCGGCGCGGTGCATGACATCCACTAAAGACTGTATCAGCTCTTTCATGGTGACATGTGGCAATGGTTTAGCGATGGAAATATCGCTGGCATCGGTGTGCACAGGAAATGTGTCGCGTTCTTCACGCGGCAATTTATCCAAATCTTCGGCGGCTTGTTTGAAGCGTTCATATTCCTGCAAACGACGTACCAATTCAGCGCGCGGATCTGCTTCCGGATTTTCCGGGTCGGCGACGCGTGGCAACAGCATGCGCGATTTGATTTCCGCGAGAATGGCGGCCATGACTAAATACTCAGCTGCCAGTTCCAGGGATAAATCCTGTATGAATTCGATATAGTCCATGTACTGACGCGTGACTGAGGCAATAGGAATATCGAGAATATCCAGGTTCTGCTTTCTAATCAGATAAAGCAGCAAATCCAGCGGGCCTTCAAAGGCTTCCAGCAGCACCTTCATGGCAGCTGGTGGGATATATAAGTCTTTAGGCAGGTCCATGACCGCCTGACCGTTCACGGTAGCGATAGGCACCAATTCAATGGTTTCTAGAATGGCTTCCACGGAAGTTTCCACCGGGGATTCTACAGGTTCATTCACTTCGGCTATTGCGGTATTGTCGGCTTGGGTCATATAGGCTTAGGTTATATTCCGTCAAATGAAATGATATATTACCGAAATTGAGTAAATTTGCCCATAACAATGACAATTTCCGATATCAGTAAAGCCGTTGCCATATTGCAAGCCGGAGGATTGGTTGCTTTCCCAACCGAGACCGTTTACGGACTCGGGGGTGATGCGTCCAATCGAGCTGCCGTGCGCAAGATATTCACGGCCAAAGAGCGTCCTTATGACCACCCTCTGATTGTCCACCTAGCTTCTGTAGGGCAACTATCTGATTGGGCAGGGGAAATTCCACCCCAGGCGTTGCGTCTTGCTGAGGCCTTCTGGCCGGGCCCACTGACCATGATCCTCAAAAAACAGCCGCATGTGTCTGATATTGTCTCTGGCGGCCAGGATACCATAGGCTTGCGGATCCCTCGCCACCCCGTTGCCAAAGCCCTTTTAGAGGCCTTTGGCAAAGGCGTGGCGGCACCCTCCGCTAACCGGTTCACCCACATCAGTCCGACCACGGCAGCGGCGGTAATGGAGGAATTGGGCGATAGAATAGACCTCATCCTGGATGGGGGTGGTTGTGAAGTAGGCCTGGAATCTACCATTATCGATATGAGTAAGGAGCAGCCAGTCATATTACGCCCCGGCATGATTAGCCGTGGCGAGATAGAAGAAGTATTGGGAATGTCAGTGCTGTCGTTACGACAGGATGCGCCTGTCACTACGCGCGCGCCCGGTATGCACCATTTGCATTACGCTCCCACTACCAAAACCATCATGGTGCCAGCGCCAGAATTATCTGCTTTATTGCTATCGCTGCAGCCAGAAGAGTTGCCAGTAGCAGTAGTTTGTCGCGGTGAAAACCTGTCTCAGGCTAATACTGTTCACATCGAAAAAATGCCTGCGGATGCACACGCTTATGCGCATGACTTGTATCATATTTTACGTAAGCTCGATAATCAGCATTTCAAACGTATTATAATTGAAGCTGTACCTGAAACGCCGGAATGGGAAGCTATACGCGACCGGCTGGGCAAGGCAAGTGGAAATAAATAATCTGAGGCCACAATGATTGTCACCACATTAGCAACCGAAAAAACTGAATTAATTAATGGTCCAGCGGGGCAGCTTGAGCTTGCCATTGGTGAGCCTACCGGTGAAGAACGTAGCGCCTGGGGTATTGTTTGTCATCCGCATCCATTGTTTGGCGGCACGATGCATAACAAAGTCGTCACGACGTTGGCGAAAATGTTTCAAGGCATGGGTTTGTATACGGTCAGATTTAATTTTCGTGGTGTGATGCGTAGTGAAGGAGCATTTGATAAAGGTTATGGCGAGCTGGAAGATTTGCTTGCGGTGATTGATTGGGTGCAGCGTGAAAAACCTAAGCGTGAAATCTGGCTGGCTGGTTTTTCATTTGGTGCGTTTATTGCTGCTAAAGCTGCGACGCAAATTCCTGTTAACAGATTAGTAACCGTCGCGCCGCCAGTACAGAATTTTGCGATGGATAATTTACCGCCGATTAAATGTCCGTGGGTGTTAGTGCAAGGTGATATGGATGATGTGGTTCCACCCAAAGAAGTATTGGAGTGGGCTGAGAAGAGAGAGCCAAAGCCGGTGATTATTCGTTTTCCTGAAGCTGGGCATTTTTTTCATGGCCAGTTAGGAGAGTTGCGGTCAAGAATTGAAGAAGCGTTGCGCGAGTTTAAATAATTTTTTATTTGGGGTCAGACGCTGTGGACTTCGTAGGGTGGATTAGGCGCTTTTTGCCGTAATCCACCAGCCACGTATATAACTAAATATTCATCCTGGTTGTTGTTTTCAGATTTTGTTCCTGCTCAACTGAAGTCGCAAAGTCTGGATGATCTGGGAACAATCTCTTAACTCTGTCAGATAATTCTTTCTTTAAACCATCTGTGACTTTAACTTCATGTCCTGTGTGATTGACATATTTGATGCCTTTCAGCGCGCAGTATCTCACGATTTCTCGCACTAATTCTCTTGGCATGCTATTACCGAACAGTTCTATCCCTTTGGATGGATTGCTGCTGGTAGCAAGGAAGTCCTGCACATCTTTGACAGCCCATTTTGTGTAACCATCAATGCCACCGAACAAAGAACTTTTCAGTTTGGTTTGATCGAAATGCATTTTTGCAACATAGCGACCGTTAATATTACTGTGTTCTGTCACCACAGTGGTTGAAGCTTTATTTAAACCTAATCCAGTTTGAATAAGCTTGGTGCTCAACAATGCCTGATTATCATTAAACAAGGTTGTTTTGCCATGACTATGTCCACGCAAACCTGCTTCAGCATTTAGCGGATTGGTCAGTTCCTGAATTCGTCGCGCTACTTGATCTTTTGCAACCAGTTCGCATGTATCACTGAAATTTAAAACTCTCAGCGGTTTCATGTCAGCGCGGTCACCCTTGTTCAGAGCAGTATCCAGCTTGGTGATATTTGCATTCGTCCGCTGCATTCTTGTTTCTTGAGCTTCTCTGGTTTTTTCCCATCGCTCAACATCACGTGTATTTTCTTCCGCATTTCTTTCAGCAGGCAATGCGTTAGCAATGATGCGCAATGCATTTAAAATTGGCTGGCTGACGCTTACTTGTGATGGCACAGCATGACGCTCAATATCACGGTTTGCAATTTCAGTTCGCAAATTAGTTAATTGCAGAATCAGCGCTGGATCGGTGATATCACCATCACGTGGTGGCAATGCTACAGCTGGCGGTGCTGGTTGAACCTGTAATAATTTACTTAAAAAATCAGCTTCCAGACGAGGCCCGAAATTACGGCCATTATACATATCTGGATACGCCAGAATATCTTCCAATGCGGTCTGTAACTGGCCCAACAAATGTTTCTGTTGCACTCTAGCTACATGCGGAAGGGCATTAATGATATCTGCGTTCAATGTAGCTGGTGGAACGTAAGGTAGTGCAGGCATTATACCGGCATCAACGCTAACCTTTAGTCTGCTTAATGCAGTATGCAGCGGTGATCCGGGTTTAGCTGCAGCAAGAGCAGGTTCTAACACGTCATGAACGTCGATAACGGCTTGCTGAGTAACAGCAGCATTTACCAGAGCTGTCAGTCTGTTGCGCAAAACGGTCAACACTTCTTGTTGTGCCAAAGTAAACTTTTGCGCTGCCAAATGGTGATCTATTGCTGTTTGTAGAGCAGGCTGATAAACAAGGAATTGCTGTTGTAATTCTTCAGCTTCTCTAGTCAGAGCCGGCATTAAGTCTTCTCTAATACGAGAATGGCGTATAGATTTACTACGGTCAGCCAACAGTTCTGCTCGTTCAGTATATTTCACGAATTGAGCGTCAACATTATTTGATATCGCAGTATTTGTCACTTCTGTAAAACCTGCGCGTTGCTGATTAAGTTTTCGTTCACGCAATGTTTTTTCCAGAGCGCTAACACCTTCGCGAACGTTCTTGATAGCTGGTTTGAGGTTTTGGCTGGCAGCGTTCAAGCGCGCTCTAGCGGCATCGACATCTGCATCTACCGGTGGAACTACGGCCAAGTGAGTATTAAGAGCCTGCTTGGCATTGTTGTATTCTGTGACCAGATCTTTGAGCTGGGTAAGAGGGTTGCTCGCTGCTGGTGGAGTTATAATGCATAAAGGATGACGAGCAGGTAAGCCATGAACTGGCATTAATAACTGGTCGATCACATCAGGCAATGCAGCATTACGATTTTCTTCTGACAATTCCAGTGTGCGGCGTAAAATAGAAAGCTGGGATTTCAGCATTTCATTATGAAGAACTCCACATGCGGCTGCCGCTTGAGCTGGAGTGGTTCCTGCGGTTCTAATGACGGTTTCAAACGTTGCTAATGCTTGACGGAGAGCGTGGTTTGCAGCCAAACCATTTGCCGCCTTGATACGATTAATCACAGGCTCTGCTGCTCTGATCAGTTCCGCAACGGCTGGTAAAGGATCGGGGCGTACATAACCGTTAAGAATACGGCGCAATGGTTGCAACAAGTGCATTTCCAAAGCTATCTTCGCGTTTCTCATTGTAGGAGCCACTTCTGCCTGACGCGCAGGGTCACCGGCAACCAATTGTAATTTTGCTAATGTGTCACGCAGATATTGGTCTGTGGTAGCTAATAAAGCATTTGGAGCTGCGTTAAGAGGGCGGATAACAGCAATAATTTCATTGGTTGACGCGCTATTATTAAGTAATTCGCGCAAACGACTGAGGCGATGTTGATCTGATTGTGCAAGGTTAGGAACTGTCGCCATCTTTGCGAAAGCAGCAACTCGTAAATCTTCTAAAATTTCTTCTGGTAAATTTTGTCTGCCATTAGCATCGAGGCCAGCTAATGCTGCAATTCCGCGTGCTGCAGCAATAGCAGTACGCAAAGCGACCGGATCACGCGGATCAGCATCCATCACAGCGCGTAATAAAGCGACATTGACGGCAACAGCTAAATCTAATGCATTGATATGCGTGACTATGTCATTTTTACGTAGTTGATCTGCTCTTCTCACTGCAGTTTGTTGAATTTCTCTCAATTGTTCGATAGATAAATCATCTAAGTTAGCAAAGTTGCCTAACTGAGCTCTGTTAGCACCAGTCAAAACACCACGAATTGCTGCTGCGTCAGCATCATTGCGTAAAGCGCATAATGCGGTAAGTGCTGCGTCGCCAACGTTAAGAACATTAATCGCTGTTTTGATGGTAAGTTCGCGTTCTTTAGATATAGCAAGCGTACGTAAAGCTCTAAGCACTGCTACAGGAATTTGTTCTGGATTAGCGATATTGTCAAACTGTGCGCTATGGGCAGCAAGGACATTAGAGATTGCAGCAACATCATTAGCATCACCACCTGGCAAAACAACAGTTGCAAGTGCTGTCAATGCAGCGTTTGTTGCATTCATTTGTGCGATAGCATTGCGGACTTTCAATTCATTAACACGATTGATTGCGACTTGACGTAATTCAGCGAGATCGCCAATCGGCATATCGTTAAGATTGGCAACGCCACCAAGACCAAAAGCAGCTTTATGCGCTGGTGTGTTGAGAAGGACGTTACGGATATCAGCTTCTGTGTTTGCGACAGTTGCTAAAGCAGTTAAAGCCGGGTTGTTGACCTGGGTTAAACGAGCGAGTGCTTCTCTAACCAAACGCATGCGCAGAGCATTACGTTTTTGGATAGCAGCGAGGCGAATAGCTCTTGCATCGTCATCATTTAAAATACGGGCATTATTAGCATCATCATGGGTAAAACCGGTGGCAACAAAAATTCGTTCGTTATTGCGCAGACTATTGCGTACGTTTAGTGGCAGTTGTGCATCATCAGCAATGTCGGCAATGACATTCAAGTCGCCAATATTAACAAGGTCTTTTGCATTAATTGAATTTACTACTTGTGCTCTATTTAACATTTACTTACTCCCCGCTGTGGCCAATGTGGTTTTTGCTAATAGGACGTTATTATACCCTGCCTATTATTAACCAATTCTTAAAAGTTGTTCAATTTTTGATCTGTACTTTCTCTAAAGTATAAAATGACATAAATTCATTGAGTTAGATTTATATCTGAATAGGGAAAAATTGCAAGTAGGTAGTTGTGTTAGCTGTTTTCTATCAGCTCAATCATAGTCTTAGCATCAACAGATTCAGGGTTGAGGTTAAGTACTTGATTAAAGTGGTATACAGCTTGTTGGGCAGCATTTTTATTGTAAAAGCATAAACCAAGGTTGAAATGAATGTATTCAGCCAGATGGCTATCAAACAGTTGCGACTGTTGATAATAGTTGATGGCCGCATCGTAATTAGCAGTCAAATGAAAGAACAAAGCGACGTAAAATAACACAGCATCTGATTTTGGCATGTAGTAATAGTTATCAGCGATGCGGTGTATGTTCTTTGTCATGAATGCAATCACATCTTTATTGGCTTCAGGCAGCAGTGCGTGTATGCGCTCCCACACCAGGCAAAATGTCGTTGGGTCCCAATGACCCAGTGATAAATGACTGGCTAGGGTATCAAGATCGCATTGTTTACTGGTATCAATAATATGCTTATTCATTTTGTAATATGCGCATGGGCTTTTTTCATCGATGTGTTCTTGAATGGCTAGATTCAGTTCCGGTAATTCCGTGAGTTTAAATCCAGATACGAATACACCAGTTTCCAATGCCTGATCGCGGGTTGTTTCTAAAAAAGCATCGCCATTGATTTGTTGGAAGTACAACGCCAGCGCGTGGTAATTCACCATTAGCGAAAAACATTGTGATGCGTGAAAAGTAATTCCCGGTGGTCCAAGGTTGTCTATCGATTCAATACTGTTATTGCCTTTGTCCGTGGAAATCAGCAACATTTTATTATTCGAGAGAGAATTTAAGTATGCTAATGCTTTCAGCGCGCCGATAGGAATAAGAATATTAGAGTGATAAATGTTGTTTCTATAATGTTCCAATATCTGATCTAGTGTATTGTCACCGTAACGATATTCATCGTTATCGGACGTAGAAAATGAAATTTCTAACTCTTGCATGGATTTGATTTTGCCATTGTCTATATTGTTACTGTTAGTTTTGATGTCGACATTTAATGACTGGATCTGATGCTCGTAAATATAAAATGCATCATGCGCAGCAGTATCAAAAACATAATTGGCAAAAGTAATCAGTGGATTAACGAGTAATTGTTTCGATAACTCTTCGCCAGAATTTAATAATTTCACTGGCTGTCCGGATTCCAGTTCCACGATAGCGAAATCAATAATGCCAGCATCAATATAAAGTTTAAGGCCAGGATGCGTCCGATAATATTTGATATTGTTATCGGTAATATCACTCATGATGTAACAAACTTTTACTTGTTTCATTCCTGCCAGTGCGAGTAGTTCCAGAATGGCTTTCACGACATAAAAACTGAATTTACCTGAGCCGGCACCGAGTTCGAGAAAGTAAAATGGATGCGCCGTTGCATCGGGATGCTTGGCAATATAATCGCGTATGAATGCAATAGCTATGTGTGCATAAGCATTGGCAATAAAAGGATTGCAAGTGACTTCGAAAGGTATTTGATTGACCCAGGCATTAATACCACTGGAATGATAATAATCTCTTTGCAGTTGCCAAAGCAGGGATTCAGAGAGATGTTTACCCTGTTCAATGATGACATCATTGGTGTTATCCGTAGATTGCATAATGATTCTCTATTATTTTTTTGCTCTGATGCCAGTAGACATTTGTTGTTGTACGACAGCTTCTTTGTTTACATCGACAGCCATATTTGGGTCGTCAGGAAAGAGTTTGGTTAATCTGTCTTGTAATGATTTTACGTCGCTTTTAGAGACGTCAGATAAACTCATTTTATAAGAAGCATCGACAGAGATTTTAATATTTTTCAACTTGCAATAAGTTAGTATTTCTTTGACAAATTCTTTTGGCGCACCTGCGGTAATGTGGATTGGTTTGTATGGTGCGGGCGATGTTGCAAGGAAATCATGCATCGTTTTGGCGCCGCCTTTTGTGTAACCATCTTTGCCGCCAAACAGACTGCTCTTCATTTCTTTTTCATGAAAATAGAGTTGTGCTGTATGCACACCATTTTCATTCGATATCACTGACATAAATTCAGAAGCTTTTTTTGTGGGGCCAAAGCCTGTAGTGATTGATGTTGTGGTGACGAGAGCCTCGCTACTCGAAAACGCTCTTGATTTGCCAGCGCCTCCTTGTTCCATTCTCGGAGGGGGAGCGATGACGGGCATGTTACCATTAAATCTATCAATTGTTGCTTGCAAAGTATCTTTAGAAACTACTTCGTTGCGGTCTGCTAAAATTTTTAGTTTCATTGGCTTGACGTAAGCACGATCGCCTTGTTCAAGAATCTTATCTAGTGATTCAATGGAGGCATTAATTTTATTTTGCTGTTGTTGCATGGCATTCTGTTCGTCATGCCAGATTTGCATTTGCTGTTCTATGGGCTTTCTTTCGCGAACTGGTAAAGCATTAATCGCAGCGAAAATCGCTTCCTCGCTGGGGGTGGGATTCATTTCACGTTTTAATCGCTGTAGTGCCTCTTGTTGTTCTGGACTGAATAAAGCGAGTGATTGCGGATTCGTAAGTAAAGGATCCAGATAATTTTTATTTATGCTATTTACTCGATTAACAGCTTCCGGTCCTCCTGTAAATAAATTCTCATTATGCATTCCGGCCAGCGTCATTTTTAATTTTTCCATCAGATAATCACGCTGGAGCATATCAATTTCACCAAGCGCACCATTCACTCTAACGCGGAATGCTGCCAGAGCTGCTGGAGAAGGATTGTCACCTAATTCAGCTCTGATGGGCTGCAATATTTTGTATATGTGATGATTTTTAGCGATACCATCGTTACCCAACAAGTTATTCATTGCTGCCAGTGTTGCGCCATCAGATTCCTGCGCCGCTCTTCGTAAAGCAATAAGTTGTTGGTGATCACTCTCGGTGATAGGTTGTTTGCGTCCATGCTCTCTGCTTTTTGCGGCGAAATCCTGTCGATAAACTTCTAAATGCAGTTTGATGTCTTCAAGCTTTTGTTCCATGACAGGCAGTGATTCATCGCGCGATTTTGCTCTTCGGCTCATCTGTGCCTGATTGCTGAAAAGCGCAATATTAGTGTAGCGATCTAAATGATTGCCTACATTAGCGATAATTCGTGCTTTATCATTTGGATCCATTCCTCTGATCTGTTGTTCGAGAGCTGTTTTTCTATTCAAGTGTTCTGGTTCAGTGACCACAAACCGGAGGTTTTTTATTGCCAGGGTTAACGCAGCTTTCGCGGCTGAGCGTTCTAAATCAGTTCCGGCATTTTTTACACGTTCCAACTGATGCAAAGTGTTAGGCAGAGCAGTTTCTTGTAATAAAGAATGCGTATTTGCTAATCCAGTGATAGGTGCAGACAATTGTTTAAGCACATACTCAAGTTCAGCATTGTCTGGTTCTTGTGATCGCGCGAGTAAATTTCTCAGGCGCCCGACCATATGCGTTGTTACTGTTTTATCAAAATCATTTTTAACAGTTTCTGCATTGATAGCATCGCTCTCTTGTATCTTGTTGCGTAGTTCTTCTAATGGTCGTCTTAGATCACTGTAAAGAGGTAATCCTGTTGAATAATCCAATGCGCGGTTAATCTGTACTTGCAAATCTCTGGGGGCGCTGTCGTTTTGCAACGAAGCAACTGTATCACGTATAGGCTGCATTAAATCCTGTTCCAGATGAATTCGCGCGTCATTTACCTTAGCTGTAAATTTTTCATGAAGAGTAACGCGATTATCTGCTCCAATGGTGATCGCATTTTTTAATGCGGCTAACGAATTTATTAAATTTGGATCGCGTTCAAGTAAATCAAGATTTGTGTTATCAAGATTGCCGAATCCATTTAGAATATTTCTTATTGTTACTGCGTTAGGTTCGGATTTATTTAATTCTCTGCGCAATGCAGTGAATGCATCCTCAGGAGCAGCTACAGCTGCCGCTGGTTTAGCTGCAGGCGCTGGTTTGACCACAGGCGCAGGTTTAGCTTTTGCTCTTGCTGGTCTAAATTGTGTTGGCTGCGCATCGGGAATTTTTATTGCTGCAGGTGGTGGTATGATCTTGGCTTTTTGTGGTTGTGGAACTATAGTTTCTGGTGGTTGTATTTGTCCGCGTACAGCTTTTTGAGGTTGGGGTTGTAGAACATGTCCGACCACATTCGGTTTAATACTCTCGGTGGTGGCAATTTTTTGGTTAACAGCAGATTTAAGCGCAGCAGTTGCCTTATTCACTCGCTTAACTGCGTCTTTTAACCCTTGTCTATTATCGGATGGTTCAGCGGGAGAGACTGTTGGTTTTCTCAATAGACCAGCATCTTGTGGAGCTTGTGCTGCTGTACCTTCAATTGCCTGCTTCGCAGGTTCTTGTTTAATAGCCCCCTGAATAGCTTCCTTTGCTCCAGCTGTCCTTACAGCTTCACGAAGTTTTGCAGTCGCCTCGTTCGCTTTTCTAGCCGCATCTTTAAGGCCTTTTCTAGCATCAATACCTGGTTCAGCGGGAGGCGCTATGGGTTTTACTAATACACCTTGTTGAGCTTGTGGGGCTGTACCTTTAATTACCTGCTTCGCAGGTTCTTCTACAACAGACCCTTGAGTAGCTTCTTTTGCTAGTGCACGGCTCATTGCTTGGAAATCGTCTGTCAACTGCTTAGCTAAATTTATGAGTTTTCTTCGCCCCTCGACACTAGCAATAGGTTTTGCCGGTGCGGCTTTCGCTCTTATAGGTTGTGCTTCATCAGGAGCGGCTTCTGCAGGAGCATTCGGAGCAGCATTTTTAACAAGCGATGATCTTTCTATTTGTTCGATTTCATTATCAATTTCTGTCAGTATTCGCGCCATGTATGGGTCGGATTCACGAATGCCTTCGAGTGTTCTACCCAGTGTGACAAGATGATTAATATGTTCTTGTGCTTCAACGTTTTCCCGTACGGAGCTTGCCGACGGAAGGAGTTCTTTCAACATTTTTATATTTTTATCAATGGCACTTTTAGCCTGTTGTTTCTTTTTGAGCTTGGGCATTCCTGGTCTCCTCATTTATTAAAAGTATAGACTATAAAATGAACTCAGAACCTGGTTGCTGGGCCGACTATTACTATTCAACTAATTGATTAATATACACTTATTTTTATCAGTTACTGTGCGCCTTATAAATGAGAATGGTTCTCATTTATCTTGACAATAAATTCTGCCAGCGAGATACTTTAATTTCTAAAACAAGGGGATGGTAATGCGGGTCAGCGAATTAAAAGTAGGTCATAAAGTGCGCATAGTAACCCTCAGTGCGGGTGAAAAAAGCTATCGCCAGCGCCTTATCGCCATGGGCCTTATTCCAGGCACCGAATTTACCGTCACTCGCATGGCACCTTTAGGTGATCCCATTGAAATCCTGGTGCGTGGATACGCTTTAAGTCTGCGTAAAAGCGAAGCCAGTATTCTCCAGATAGAAGAAGTTCAATAATGAAAGAATGCTGCCAGACTGCCAAATCATGCTGTGATGATCCCATTAAGCCACAAAAGGCGACGCTCTCTGTCGCGCTGACCGGCAATCCCAACTGTGGCAAAACAACCTTATTTAACGCGCTGACTGGCGCACGGCAAAAAGTCGGCAACTGGCCAGGCGTTACAGTTGAACGCAAGAGTGGTTATTTCACCCAATCTGGAACCACTGTAGAAGTGATTGATCTGCCCGGTATTTATTCGCTGACTTTGGCATCGGAAACAGCTGCGGTTGATGAACGCATTGCCAGTGAATTTATTTTGCATCAGCAAGCAGATGTGATTATTAACATCGTGGATGCCAGCAATCTGGAACGTCATCTTTATCTGACCATGCAATTGCTGGAAATGGGCGTGCCGGTCATTGTCGCGCTCAACATGATGGATGTCGCGCGCGCGCGTAATATTCACATTGATCTGAAAAAATTGTCGCGTGAGCTAGGCTGTCCAGTGGTTGCACTTGAAGCAAACAAAGGCGGCGGTGTATTGGAATTGAAATGCGCGATAGTGGATTTTGACAACACAAATGTCCGTTTGACGACACCAGCGTATCCGCCGGTGATTACAGAAGCAGTACGTGAACTAAGCGGCATGTTAAAAGACACTTCATATAATCATTCCTGGTTTGCGACGCGTCTGCTGGAAGATGATGCCTGGTTGAGTTCACTGGTTTCTGCGGATATTTTGCAGCAAGTGAAACGCCATCAGGATAATATTCAGCACACGCTTAGCGAAGATGCTGACATTATGCTGGCGGATGCACGTTATCGTTTTATCCAGCAAATCATGCATTCATGTGTTTTGCAGCAGCCAGTACAGCAAAAAACCAGCTGGACAGCACGCATTGATAATATTGTTTTAAATCGAGTACTGGGCATTCCGATTTTTCTCTGCGTGATGTATTTGCTTTTCGTGTTCGCTATTAATTTTGGCGGTGCATTCCAGGACTTTTTCGATATCGGCAGTCAGACGCTTTTCGTTGATGGCTTTGATTACCTGTTTTCCAAGTTAGGCGCGCCGGTATGGTTAACTGCTTTGCTGGCGAATGGCGTCGGTAAAGGCATCAACACAACGATTACATTTATTCCCGTGATCGGTTCTATGTTTTTGTTTCTTTCACTGCTGGAAGATTCCGGTTACATGGCACGCGCGGCGTTTGTGATTGACCGCTTCATGCGTGCGCTGGGATTACCTGGTAAAGCATTTGTGCCCATGATCGTCGGCTTTGGTTGTAATGTTCCCGCGGTGATGGGTGCGCGTACATTAGAAAACAAACGCGATCGTATTCTGACGATTATGATGACACCGTTTATGTCTTGCGGTGCGCGTCTGGCTATTTATGCCGTATTTACCGCGGCGTTTTTCCCGCGCGGCAGTCAGAATGTGGTATTCGCTTTGTATTTAAGTGGTATTGGCATTGCTATTCTCACCGGCTTTTTACTGCGTACGACTGTTCTTAAAGGTGAACCTTCGCCGTTAGTGATGGAATTACCGCCGTATCATGTGCCGCATTTGCGTAGTTTGTTATTACATGCCTGGCAGCGCTTGAAAGGTTTCGTATTCCGCGCCGGTAAATTAATTGTGCCAATTTGTATTTTGATTGGTGCGTTGAATGCGATGAATCTGGATGGTTCTATTAATACTGGTGATGGTGACGTACGTTCGCTGTTATCGATGGTTGGCCAATGGACAACGCCAATTTTTGCGCCGATGGGAATTCATGCGGATAACTGGCCGGCAACAGTGGGTTTGGTTACTGGTGTGTTAGCGAAAGAAGTTGTGGTTGGTACACTGAACACGATTTATTCTCAGGTGGGTCATTTTGCCACTGGCGGGGGTGATGCTTATAGTTTGTGGGGCGGCCTTGCGCAAGCAGTGAAATCTATTCCGCAAAATCTCGAGCAATTAGGCAGTGCGTTTGGAAATCCAGTGTTGGCACAAGCGCCTCTTAGCACAGTGAATCAAGGCGTGTATGGTTTGATGTACCAGCGTTTTGATGGCCAGATTGGCGCATTCGCTTACATGTTATTTGTGTTGTTGTATTTCCCCTGTATTTCCACCATGGCGGCGATGTTGCGTGAATTGCATCGTGGCTGGGCAGTGTTTTCCGGATTTTGGATGACGGGTGTTGCTTACGGCACCGCGGTTACTTTTTATCAGGCTGCTACCTGGATGCGACATCCATTGTCTTCTTCCATCTGGATTGCAGTGATGATGACAGCATTTCTCGGCACGATTGCAGGTATGCGCTGGTATGCAGTCGCGCAATGATTCAGTTACGTTAAAAATTGTTCCTGCTGGAGGCTGATATGAATTTGATGGAAATAAAAAATCATATGATGCTGGTGAAAATCGCCACACTCGGTAGTTTGTGTCTTTTGTTCAAAGCAGATGCAGACACATTGCGCTGCATGCTTAGACATTGGATTAATAAAGGCAAGATTCGTCAGTGTACGAAAAAGCCCGCGTGTGGAAGTCAGTGTTTTAAATGTCCGTCTGCGATGACGGAAATGTATGAGTGGTGGTTTAACGTTGGTGGATTACCCCAAAAGGCGCCTGAGCGACCCTCCCGCAGTGAGAAGTGCCAATTCGTTGACGTCGGGTGGTCATTAGGCTACCTTTTCCCGTATCCACCACACGGGTAAAGGGTAATAAAAAATTTTCCCGGAAGCGGGTGAGGAGTTATACTTCCAGTACCGAACGGAATATTTAGAAGGCTCACTCTATGGCAGCACCAACTGTTATAAAACCAATTCCAAATCAAATCATTAACGAACGTTCAGCATACGGTCCTCTCGATCTCAAAACATTTATTGGCGTGGCTCAAGGCGACGAAATGCCGCGTTTTAGCGCCGGCCTTGTCTGACGGCAGAGGGTTGCCGCCAGGCATGATTTGTACCACTGATGGAATCTTGACCGGTATTCCAGCCAAAGGCAGCGAAGGCAATTACGACGTAATGATTACCGCTGAAAATGCCAGTGGCAAAATCGATGTTACTTTTACCATGATCATCAAACCTGTCATCACCGATAAAGAAGGTGATTACATGGACAAATTAAAATCCCAGGTATGGCAGGCATTAGAGCAAAAATTGCCGATACCGGACTTGGGTGAGTTGATGGACAGGCCTATTACTGCGTTAGATATTTACTATCTTCTTGAACGCTGGGGTGCGTTAAAAATCTGGGATGCATACAACCTTGATCCACCAGGCGATCCCAAACAGATCACATTGCAAGGCGCGAGTAAGCATTACAATGTTTACGATCGTGGCAGCTGTCTTGTTGCGGTCCCTAAAGATTTATTTTCCCACGAACGTACGATTGAAGATGGTTTGCAAACCGCACGTGCAATGGCCGAGAGAAGTGTATGAGCGTAAATGGACAGTAGAGTTAGTGGGATTTGAAAAATTGACCAGGGCGGCTTGGGTTGAAATCCAGCATTTAGGCGATAAATTTGGCCAAAAACTGGATGTTATCAATTATGACCCTAGTACGAATGACATAAAGCTTTATTCTTCACAGGCAGCTGAACTTTCTCTAAAGAACATGCCTGAGTAATTGATATTGTTTATTATTTATTCACTTAAGTAATAGTTAATCAAAATTAGAGTATAATTAAAGTATTCAAAAGCGGAGAGAAAATATGAGTGGCGCAAATCAGCAAAATCCTTTAGCTCAGAATCAAGCTCAGCAAGCTGATGCTGCCAAAAGAGCGCATGATGAAAAGATTGCCAAAGAAAAAGAACAATATGAACGTATTGCTGAACAAGCGCGCGCACTTTTAGACGATTGAAAAAGGCAACTGGCGACGCATTGACGGGGTTAACCCGGATGATCCAGTTCCGAATGGTCCATTGCTTAGAAATGTTGATACCAGTACAGGATTAATTCAGCCTGGTGTGTATCGTCGGGGGTGCTACTGACAATCATCCTGCAAATGAATTCGATGTCCGAGTTACTGAGCAGGGCGTCAGTGCTTGTTATAAAAAAGAATATCGTTTTGGTGTTCTTGGCTGGACCAAGCTTTTATCAGATAAGGACTGGGATAAAGCGCAAGGCGAAGTGTTGGATATGATGTACGCTGGTCGTGGTCGCAGTACTGTTACATTGGATTGGCCGCGTCCAGAACACGGCATCGGTAAGTCATGTGACGGAAAAATATGTGATGCGCTATTTGGATTTAGCTGAAGATCGCGGAATGAATGTGAATTTCGGTGGAGAAGTTGAAAGATGGTTGGATAATCAGGACCAGAGCGACACGCGACAGAGTTTATCAGCGTAGACAGGAAATTGAAGATAATTACAAGGCTAAGGCAGGAGAGAAAGAAGCATTAGGTAATGAAATGTATGACATGAAGCAGGATGCTAAAGCATTGACAGACCCTGCTACAAAATTAGCTGATCCAGATCGACAGAGAAATAAATAGATTGAGTCTGATCAGCGAAAAAAACGAAAGTATGAAAAGAAACTGAACGCTGAAATGGGACCGGATCCAGACAATCGGGAGCGCAACCAAAGACAGCTCAAGAAAAAGCAGAGATTTTGCAAAAGAGAATTTGATAGCGTAGATGAAAGGTTGAAAAGAGCTGAAAAACAAAAGACGGTTTGAAGCACAAATGAAAGTTATCACTGATTTACGTGGTAAATAACCTGCTCGATCTGAGCGCTCAACGATCAAAAATTGTTGCGCGATGCGGAAAATCGTATGGCAACTGGATGTAATGGCAATAGAAGAGATGTGATGCGGGCAATCGATGCTGAAATTAAAGGATCTCAAACTGCGGAGTGAGATTTTGCGGCAGATGATTGGGGCACAGCCGGCTGCTGTGCCAAATACAGGGTCGCTCAATACAAGGAAAGCAGAGCTGGAAAGATCAGAAGACCACGCTTGAAACCACAAAGGCTAATTTAGAGGCAGAGATAAATGTACTGAGAAAACAAAGAGCCGAAAGAAAGCGTACAAGCCTGTGGCTGAGTACGTACGTGCCAATATCGACGCGCGTAGCTAGATCAAAAGACGAAAGCACACGGTGATAATACAGCTGCAATTGATAGTAAACAGAGAAGAATTGGAAGCCAATACAAAATGCATTAGCGGAAGATACAAAAGTAGTTGCATCCGCCGCATCACTGCAAACGATGAGAAACACTATGGCTGAACTCGATCAACGGTTGCAAGTGCTTGAAAACGGCTGGCCGGCTGTTGATGCTAAAATCCGGCGAAATTAGCAATTGGCCGAAATTAGACGTCAGCATACTGATAGGCGTTCTGAGCAAGCCTACACTGATGCGCGAGCCCTGGTGCCACAACAACAAGCACAACCAGCAGCCACAGAGCGCCATAAAAACGCTGTTGTTAGTTGCTTATACTCACCCTGATCGGATAAAATCACCGCCACTCAATTTGATTAGCTGGCGGTGATTTGTGCGTAAACCACTGATAGCAGGCAATTGGAAAATGCATGGCTCAATGAGCCAGGTGAAAGACCTTATTAAGGCATCAAAGCAGGGTGCTGGAAGCTATTCCGATGTCGATATGTTGTCATTGCCCACCTTTCTTCATCTCGTGCAAGCTCATGACATTACTGAACCATACATCAGTGAAGTTGGGTGCGCAAAATCTTTATCTGGGTACTCAAGGCGCGTTTACCGGCGAAGTATCAGGCCCCATGTTAAAAGACATGGGCTGCCAATATGTATTAGTTGGTCATTCTGAACGCCGCTACTATTTTCCATGAAGAGCTTGCCCTTGATGGCCGCAAAATTTAAAGCAGCGCTAGAAGCTGGTTTAAACCCTATTTTATGCGTAGGTGAAACCCAGGCGCAGCGAGAAAACGGCGAAACTGAAAAAGTTATTCGCGAACAGACTAGAATCCGTGATACAATTCGCCGGCATTGATGCTTTCAGGCAGGCAGTGATTGCTTATGAGCCAGTTTGGGCCATTGGCACCGGGTTAACAGCGACGCCGGAGCAGGCTCAAGCGGTCCATGCATTTATTCGTGCAGTTAATAGCGCAAAATAATGTTGATATAGCGAAAACAATTTGTATACTGTACGGCGGCAGTATGAAGGCTGACAATGCCGCATCGCTTTTGGCCATGCCGGATATAGATGGCGGCTTGATTGGTGGCGCATCACTGGATGCGAATAGCTTTCTGGCGATTTGTGCGGCAGCTAACGAAAAGGTTATGACTGCTAAAACTGCAATATGAATTAAATTGAGGCGTCATAAATGTACCAATATTTTACTGCTTATACATGTGTTTGCAGCTGTGTTCATCATTGCTCTGGTGTTGTGCAACAGGGCAAAGGTGCGACCATGGGCGCTGCATTTGGCAGTGGTGCATCACAAACAGTATTTGGTAGCCGTGGTTCGGGCTCATTCTTGTTTCGAGTGACGATGGGTTTTGTTGCCGTGTTTTTTGTGACCAGCATTGGCTTTGAATTATATCGCCATGCATGCTTATAAACAGGAAAAAGTGATGTACATTGCCAGCGTTGCCGGCTCAGTAAACCTGGCACCGAAATGAATCCTGTGCCTGTTTCAAAAGCAGCCAGACTGAACAGCTGGAAATGTAGTAACGAACTGGTGACGGGTCGAGTTCCGGTAAATACATGTACGCCGAGCGAGGCAGTTACTGAAGCAGTGACGTCGAGAAGTCTGCAAGCATAGAAAGATTGAAAATGCCGACGTGGTGGAATTGGTAGACACGCTACTTTGAGGTGGTAGTGGCGCAAGCTGTGACGGTTCGAGTCCGTCCGCATCGGCAACAAATATAACGTTAAAAATAATTCATGTATAATATTCTAGCGCATATCGCTAATCACTGCAGGTCAAGTAAGGAGAGTGGGTTGCTACAAAATTACTTACCAGTATTAATCTTTATGATTATCGGGTTGGGAGTAGGTCTTGTTGCTCCAACACTTGGTTATCTCCTCAGCCCCAAGCGTCCTGATCCTGAAAAACTTTCTGCTTACGAATGCGGCTTTCGAGCCATTTGATGATGCTCGCGCGCCTTTTGATGTTCGTTATTATCTTGTTGCTATTCTTTTTATTATTTTTGATCTGGAAACAGCCTTTCTAGTTCCATGGGCAGTGGTGTTTCGTCGAATTAGGTTGGTTTGGCATGATTGTCATGGGTATTTTTCTTGGCTTGCTAACCGTTGGTTTTATTTATGAGTGGAAAAAAGGAGCATTGGAATGGGAATAACCGACTTATTGAAACCAGGCTTTTATGTCACTACCGTTGAAAATATTTTTAACTGGGCGCGTTCCGGTTCATTGTGGCCAATGACTTTTGGTCTGGCTTGTTGTGCGGTTGAAATGATGCATGTCGCTGCGTCGCGTTATGACCTTGACCGTTTTGGTGTAATCTTCCGTCCTAGTCCTCGTCAATCCGATTTAATGATTGTTGCAGGCACACTCTGCAATAAAATGGCGCCTGCTTTTCGTAAAGTTTATGACCAAATGGCTGAACCACGCTGGGTGATTTCCATGGGTTCTTGTGCCAATGGCGGTGGTTATTATCATTATTCTTATTCAGTCGTGCGTGGCTGTGATCGCATTGTTCCGGTTGATGTGTATGTCCGGGCTGTCCACCGACTGCAGAAGCATTAATGTATGGCATTATTCAGTTACAAAATAAAATTCGCCGCAATAAAAAGATTGAGCGTTAGGAGTAATGCCATGACTGACGTGAATACACTTGCTGCACACAGATCAATCGAACGCTTTGCTGCGTGGATTGATAGCTGCAAAAGTTGCACTAGGCGAATTGACCGTTGAAGTTAAACCCGAGCATTTACTGGATATTATGTCGTGTACTGCGTGATGAAGCAGATTTTGATTTTAAATTATTAATTGATGTCTGTGGCGTAGATTATCTGCATTATGGTCTTAGATGAATGGCAAACCGAATCTACCACTGGCACCGGTTTTGGTCGTGGCGTGACCAACATCACTGCTACGCGAATAACCCTGCAAAACCCAATCGTTTTGCAGTGGTTTATCATTTGTTATCACTTAACAAAAATCACCGTATTCGTTTGCGCGTCAATCTTCCAGAATGAACAAGAATTGATGGTTGATTCCGTCATGGATATTTGGCCGTCTGCAAATTGGTTTGAACGCGAAGCATTTGATTTATTTGGCATTCTTTTTCAAGGTCATCCTGATTTACGCCGTCTTCTGACTGATTATGGTTTTATCGGTCATCCATTCCGCAAAGATTTTCCATTGATTGGCAAAGTTGAAGCGCGTTACGATGCGACATTAAAACGTGTGGTCTATGAACCAGTCAGCATTGAGCCGCGCATACTTAGAACCAAAAGTGATTCGTCATGATAACCGCTATTTAGCGAAGACGGGAGAATGACACATGGAAAATAACGTCGCCAGAAATTCGCAATTACGTTTTTAATTTTGGTCCGCAACATCCTGCTGCGCATGGTGTGTTGCGTTTGATTCTAGAAGTGGATGGTGAAACCATTGTGCGTGCTGATCCCCATGTTGGTTTATTGCATCGCGCAACTGAAAAATTAGCTGAAAGCAAACCATATAATCAAACCATTGGTTACATGGATCGTCTCGATTATGTTTCCATGATGTGTAATGAACATGGTTATGTACTTGCGATTGAAAAATTACTAGGCATTACAGCCGCCGGTTCGTGCGCAATATATTCGCGTCATGTTTGATGAAATCACCCGCATTCTAAATCATTTATTATGGCTGGCTGCGCACAGTCTTGATAATGGCGCCATGGCAGTATTTTTATATTGCTTCCGTGAACGCGAAGATTTACTGGATTGTTACGAAGCGGTTTCTGGCGCGCGTATGCATGCGACTTATTATCGTCCAGGCGGTGTTTATCGTGATTTGCCGGAAAAAATGCCGCAATATCAAGCCTTCAAGATGGCACAATGCAAAAGAAGTCGACGAAATTAAATGAAAATCGTCAAGGTTCATTACTAGATTTTATCTGGGATTTTACCGAGCGTTTTCCCGCATTGCGTCGATGAATATGAAAACTTGTTAACTGAATAATCGTATCTGGAAACAGCGTACCGTTGATATTGGCGTTATTTCTCCTGAGCGTGCTATTGCGCTTAGGTTTTACTGGTCCCATGTTGCGTGGTTCAGGTGTGGCATGGGATTTACGTAAAAAACAACCGTATGAAGTTTATGACAAACTGGATTTTGATATTCCCGTTGGTACGAACGGCGATTGTTATGATCGTTATTTGGTGCGCGTGGAAGAAATGCGCCAATCCAATCGCATTATTCGTCAATGTGTAGAATGGCTGCGTAAAAATCCAGGCCCAGTCATGATTGATGATTATAAAATTGCGACACCGCCACGCGAAGAAATGAAAATCAGTATGGAAGCGATGATTCATCATTTCAAATAATATGACTGAAGGTTATTGTGTGCCAGAAGGCGAAGCTTATGCCGCGATTGAACATCCTAAAGGTGAATTTGGTGTGTATCTGGTTTCAGATGGTGCGAATAAACCTTATCGCTTAAAAATTCGTGCAGCAGGTTTTCCGCATTTGGCGGGTTTAGATGAATTGGTTCGAGGTCACATGATTGCGGATGTGGTTTCGGTGCTTTCCAGTCTGGATATTGTTTTTGGGGAGATTGATCGATGAATGACTGACAACGAAAACTCATATTGCCAGCTGATATTCGCGAACATATCGATAAATGGATATTACGTTATCCGCCAGAACAAAAACGTTCAGGGGTGTTTGAAGCCTTGCGTGTTGTGCAAGAACGACAATGACGGTTCGCTTACCGCTGAATTGATGGATGCGGTGGCAGATTATCTGCGATATACCAAAAATTGCTGTGTATGAAGTCGCTACATTTTATACCCTGTATAATCTCAAACCCGTGGGCAAACATGTTATTGATGTTTGCACCAATATTTCCTGCATGCTTGAATGGTTCGCGAAAAAATTGTCGAGCATTTAAAAAAACGTTTAGGAATTGATTTGAATGAAACAACCGCAGATGGCAAATTTACCTTGCGAGAAGTGGAATGTCTGGGGCGTGTGTTGCGCGCGCCGGTGTTGTCAAATTGGTAAAAAATATTATGAAAATCTCACGCCAGAAAAAATGGATGAGATTTTAGGCATGAGGTAGGAGTAGCATACTATGGCAAATGAAATTTGTTTTCGTACATTACATCTAGACAAGCCATGGACGTTGGCTACCTATGAAAGCGCGGGTGGTTATGAGCAATGGAAAAAAATTCTGCGTGAAAAAATTCCACCCGAAAAAATTGTTGAAGCCGTGAAAGTATCTGCTTTGCGCGGCCGCGGCGGTGCAGGTTTTCCAACCGGTTTGAAGTGGAGTTTTATCCGCCGTGATATGCCCGGACAAAAATATGTGTTATGTAATTCCGATGAAGGCGAACCAGGCACTTGTAAAGATCGCGATATTTTACGTTTAAATCCGCATCAAATTATCGAAGGCATGGCGATTGGTGGTTATGCCATGGGCGCGACGGTGGGTTACAATTATATTCGTGGTGAATATTGGGAACCGTACGAACGTTTTGAAGCGGCGTTAGAAGAAGCGCGCGAAGCAGGATTACTAGGCAAAAATATTTTAGGTTCAGGTTTTGATTTTGAATTGTATACTCATCTTGGCGCTGGTGCTTATATTTGCGGTGAAGAAACCGCATTGATGGAATCACTGGAAGGCAAACGAGGTTTGCCGCGTAATCAAACCGCCATTTCCTGCTGCACGCGGTATTTATGGCAAGCCAACCACGATTAATAATACCGAAACATATGCATCTGTTCCAGTGATTTTGGAAAAAGGTGCGGAATGGTTTTTAAAATTAGGCAAACCGAATAATGGTGGCTGCAAAATTTTTACTGTGACTGGTCATGTGAATAAACCAGGTAATTATGAAGTTCCATTAGGCACACCATTTCAAAGATTTATTAGCAATGGCAGGCGGCGTGCGCAATGGTCATCAAATTAAAAGCGGTGATTCCTGGCGGTTCTTCCATGCCTATTTTGCCAGCTGATATCATGATGTCGCTGGATATGGATTTTGATTCCATACAAAAAGCCGGTTCTGGTTTAGGTTCAGGTGCGGTGATTGTGATGGATGAAACAGTTTGCATGGTCAAATTGTTGCAGCGTATTTCCCATTTTTATATGGATGAATCCTGTGGTCAGTGCACGCCTTGCCGTGAAGGACGGGTTGGTTGTATCGTTTGACGCATGACATTGAACACGGTCGCGGTACGATGGAAGATATCGAAACATTGCGCCGCGCGGCAAAAAATATTGAAGGCCGTACCATTTGCGCGTTTGGTGAAGCGGCAGCGTGGCCGGTGGGCGGTTGTCTGAAACATTTTTACGATGAATTTGTTTATCATGTTGAACATGGCAAATGTTTGCCTGAGACGAGAGAATAACCATGGCGGAATATCAAAGATATTGAAATTGAAATTGACGGCAAAAAATTGACGGCGAAGCCAAATCGCACTGATTATTCAAGTGGCCGATGAAGCTGGCATTTATATTCCGCGTTTTTGTTATCACAAAAATTTATCTATCGCAGCCAATTGCCGCATGTGTCTGGTGGAAGTGGAAAAATCTCCCAAAGCCTTGCCTGCTTGTGCAACACCTGTGATGCCTGGCATGAAAGTTTTTACCAGATCACCAAAAACTCTGGCAGCGCAACGAGCGGTCATGGAATTTTTATTGATTAATCATCCGCTCGATTGCCCCATCTGCGATCAAGGTGGTGAATGTGAATTGCAAGATATATCCATGGGTTATGGTTCTGCATGTCACATTATGATGAATGCAAACGTTCGGTCGCCGATGAAAATCTCGGCCCACTTATTGCAACGGAAATGACTCGTTGCATCTCAATGCACACGTTGCGTGCGTTTTGGCGATGAAATTGCTGGCATGCGCGAACTGGGTGTGATTGGCCGCGGTGAAGACATGGAAATCGGCACTTATATCGAACATGCGATGAAATCAGAAGTGTCCGGCAATATTATTGATATTTGTCCGGTGGGCGCGTTGACTTCCAAGCCTTATCGTTTTACTGCGCGTGCCTGGGAATTGGATCAAGCATCCAAGCATTAGTCCGCATGATTGTGTTGGTTCCAATCTGAATGTGCATACTCGTTATGGCAAAGTCATGCGTGTTGTTGCACGCGAAAATAATGCCATTAATGAAACCTGGATTTCCGATCGCGATCGTTTTAGTTATACCGGGCTTTATCATCCAGATCGTCTCGAAGAACCGATGCTGAAAGTAGATGGCAAATGGCAGGCAGTGGAATGGCAGATGCATTTGAACGTCGCAGCAGAAGGTTTACAGTGCTGTTATTGATGAACGTGGCGCGGATAAAATCGGCGCGCTGGCATCACCAAATTCCACACTGGAAGAATTTTATTTACTGCAGAAAATCATGCGCGCGTTAGGCAGTCCGCACATTGATCATCGTTTGCGTGAAATTGATACACGCGATCAAGCTTCACATGCCGTGTTTTCCCGGTCTTGGCATGCCGATTGCAGACATTAGAACAATGCTGACGCGATATTATTAATCGGTTCGAATATTCAAAAAGAACAGCCTATGGCTGGCTTGCGTGTGCGTAAAGCTTCACTCAAAGGCGTGCCAGTGTCTGGCAGTCAATCCAGTGGATTATCGTTTTAATTTTGCTGTGACAGCGAAAACGATCGTTGCGCCGCATCGTATTCCGGCTGAGTTAGCAGATTTATTAAATATTTTTGATGGTGATGTGGCATCACATCCTTTAGCGAAACATTTAAATGGCAAAAAGAAAGTTTGTATTTTATTGGGTGCTGGCGCATTGCATCATCCGCAAGCAGCATTGATTCGTACGTTAGCACAGAAAATCGCGCAACGTTGCGAAGGCAAAACTAGGTTTATTGACAGATGGTGCGAATGCCGCAGGTGGTTGGTTTGCGGCGCGGTACCACATCGTCATGCTGGCGGCTCAGCTATTAATCATGCCGGCTTAAACGCTTATGAAATGCTGCAAAAACCACGCAAAGCTTATTTGCTGTTAAATGTTGAACCTGAATTAGATTGCGCTAATGCGCATGTTGCGGTGGAAGCGATTAAAACAGGCAAAATTTGTCGTCGCGTTGTCCATGTATCGTAATCCGGTGTTGGAAGCACATGCGATGTCATTCTGCCTATGGCTCCGTTTACTGAAACTTCCGGCACATTTGTGAATGCTGCGGGTGAATGGCAAAGCTTTAACGGTGTTGCCAGCAGCTTTTGGATCATCACGTCCGGCGTGGAAAATATTGCGTGTGCTGGGTAATTTCCTTGCAGCTGGATGGTTTTGAATATGAAAGTTCAGAACAAGTCAGGCATGGAATTGAAATTATTAAAGCAAGAAAACATTGCAGCTAGCTCTGCTGATGCTGAGAACATAAATGGAAATACCATGCATTCTCATCAAAACACAGTTTCACGTATTGGCGAAATCCGATTTATGCACTGACAGTCTGGTGCGCCGTGCGCAGCCATTGCAAGCAAGCGCAAACGCATTATGGAAGGCGAACTGGCGTGCGTACGTATGCATCCGGAGACAGCAAGCAGATTTCATTTGCTGAAGGTGACAATGCGACAATCAAACAGCATGGCTGTCAGGTCAATCCTGCCAGTTGTTTTAGATAAACGATAGCGGTTGATGCAGCCTGGATACCAGGTGCGTATTGCCGCGACCAGTATCTGGGCGATTTATTTGGCGAGATTGAACTATCTAAGCAGTGATAAGGTGAGACATGCTAGAAAGCATATTTGTACTGGCGATTAATCGTAGTTAAAATTCTGGCGATCATCATCGGTCTGGTGGTGGTCGTGCTTTATCTCACTTATTTTGAGCGCAAAGTCATTGGTTACATGCATGTGCGTATCGGTCCGAATCGTGTTGGACCGTTTGGTTTGTGGCAGCCGTTCGCGGATACCATTAAATTGTTGACCAAAGAAATTATTGTTCCAACGCCGTCTAACCGATTTCTGTTTATTATCGCGCCAATTATTAGTTTTGGCGACAGCATTAATCGGCTGGGCAGTGATTCCATTTGATCAAGGTATTGTGCTTGCGAATGTGAATGCCGGTGTTTTGTATACTTTTGCCATTTCATCGTTAGGTGTTTACGGCATCATGATTGCTGGTTGGGCATCCAATTCCAAGTATGCGATGTTTGGTGCGTTGCGTGCCGCGGCACAATCCATTTCTTATGAAATCTGCGATGGGTTTTGCACTTGATTGGCGTGATGATGGCGGCTGGTTCGCTGAATTTTCAAACCATTGTTGCTGCGCAAAATGGTGGATTTTGGCATTGGTATTGGTTGCCATTGTTTCCTTTATTTATTGTTTATTGGATTTCTGGTGTTGCTGAAACCAATCGTCTGCCGTTTGACGTGGCGGAAGGTGAATCTGAAATTGTTGCGGGTTTCCACGTGGAATATTCTGGCGTGACCTTTGCGTTATTTTTCTTCGCTGAATATGTCAACATGATCTTGATTTCCGCGTTGATTTCGCTAATGTTTTTAGGCGGCTGGCTATCACCATTTCAAGGTATTCCATTTCTTGAAACATGGATTTGCCTGGGTGCCAGGACCGATCTGGTTATTCATCAAAGTCAGTTTTTTCCTGTATTGCTTATTTATGGTTGCGGGCGACATTCCCGCGTTATCGCTATGATCAAATCATGCGTTTAGGCTGGAAAGTATTTATTCCACTGACATTGGTGTGGGTGATTGTGGTTGCGCTGGCAGTGCAATTTCATGTGAGTCCATGGTTTGCTAGGCTTAAAAGGTGTAAGAGGAATAAAATGTAGGCAGACGTTTAACACAATATGTAAAAAGCTTTTGCACTCTGGGATTTACTCGTCGGCATGCGCGTCACGGGTAAATATTTCTTGAAAAAGAAATTCACTATTCAATATCCGGAAGAAAAAACGCCGACTTCACCGCGTTTTCGTGGCTTGCACGCGTTGCGCCGTTATCCAAATGGCGAAGAGCGTTGCATTGCTTGTAAATTATGCGAAGCAGTTTGTCCGGCGTTGGCGATTACCATTGAAGCGGAACCGCGCGCCGATGGTTCACGACGCACAACGAAATATGAAATCGATTTATTCAAATGTATTTATTGCGGCTTTTGTGAAGAATCATGCCCGGTTGATTCTATCGTGTTGACTAACATGTCTGATTACCATATAGAAAATCGCGGTGAAAATATTTTCACCAAAGAAAAATTGCTGGCGATTGGCGATAAGTATGAAGCACAGATTGCCAAAGATCGACAGAGGGAAGGATAAGGATTACAGATGATGTCTGATTTATTTAACACCTATACATATTATATTTTATGTCTTCGCAACGCTTGCGGTTGGTTCTGGTATTGCGGTGATCACTGCGCGTAATCCGGTGCGCAGTGTGTTGTCATTGGTCGTGACATTTTTTTCCATGGCAGGCATGTGGATGATTGTTGCGCGCAGAATTTTTATCGCTGATTTTGTTGCTGGTTTATGTTGGTGCGGTCATGACTTTATTTCTGTTTGTCGTCATGATGCTGAACATTGATAAAGAATCGAAAAAAGCGCGGCTTTGTGCGTTATTTTCCATTTGGCTTGTTAGTCGTGTTGTTAGTGACAGGATTAACCATCACTGCGCTAGGCCCGAATTATTTTGGTTTTGCGCAAATGCCGCTGCCAGCCCCTGAACCGGCTGATTACAGCAATGTGCAGCAGCTTGGCACTATTCTTTATACCAACTATGCTTATCCATTTGAAATTGCTGGTGTATTGCTGTTAGCAGCGATTATTGCCGCGATCACGTTGACACATCGTCGCGGACCGTTGCGTCGCAAAATCGCAAAATCCTAGCTGATCAGATTGCCGTGCGTCCTCAAGATCGTTTGCGTATGATTAAAATGCCGGCCGAGACAAAACAGGAGTCTGAATAATGCCATCACTGACAGAATTTTTGATCCTCGCCGCCATGTTATTTGGCTTGGCATTGCGGGTATTATCCTAAACCGCAAAAATATGATTACATTGCTGATGTCGATTGAATTGATTTTGCTGGCAGTGAATACCAATTTCGTTGCCTTTTCTTATTTCCTGGGTAATTACATTGGCCAGGTATTTGTGTTTTTTGTCCTGACGGTTGCGGCGAGCTGAAGCGGCGATTGGATTGGCGATCCTGGTCGTGTTATTACCGCAAGACGCGGCACCATTGAAGTGCAAGATCTTGATGCCTTGAAAGGATAATGAACGTGGACAATCATTACTTAACAATAGCTGTGACTACTGACTTTACTGCCGCTGCTGGGTTCGCTTATCGCTGGTTTGCTAGGCAAAAAAATTGGGCCGTACCACAACGCATCGATTGCTGGTTTCACTCGATCGGCATTTCATTTTTTCTTTCCTGTTATTTATTTAACGTGATCGTGATTGCAAGGACATCCAGCGGTAGATAGTGTCTTTTATACCTGGGCAACAGCCGGTATCTTGCATTTTGATGTTGGCTTTCTGATCGATCGTTTAAGCGTCACCATGATTACGATCGTGCTGTTTGTTTCCTTGATGGTGCACATCTATACCATTGGTTATATGGCAGATGATCCTGGTTATCACGCGCTTTTTCAGTTATGTTTCATTGTTTACCTTTGCCATGTTGGTGTTGGTCTTGGCCAATAATTTCCTGTTGATGTTTTTTGGTTGGGAAGGTGTAGGTTTGGTTTCATATCTTGCTGATCGGTTTCTGGTTCAATCGTGAAGCCGCCAATTTCGGTAGTTTAAAAGCATTTCTGGTTAACCGTATTGGTGATATCGGTTTTATTCTGGCGACGGCCGCAGTGCTGATGTATTTTGGTACATCTGAATTATCACGATGTGTTTCAACCATGTGCAATGATGTTGTCGGATAAAACCATGCCGTTTTTCCCGCATTATCACTGTCTCCGTCATTACGGTGATTTGTATTGTTATTGTTTGTCGGTGCGATGGGTAAATCAGCGCAAGTGCCGTTACATGTGTGGTTGCCAGAATCGATGGAAGGTCCTACGCCAATTTCCGCATTGATCCACGCTGCGACCATGGTGACCGCAGGTATTTATATGGTTGCGCGTATGTCGCCGTTGTTTGAATATTCGCCGATGCGCATTGACGTCTGATTTTAGTCATTGGTGGGACGACGGCATTTTTCATGGGCATTGCTGGCGATTACACAATACGATATCAAGCGCGTGATTGCTTATTCAACCATTTCGCAATTGGGTTATATGGCGGTTGCGCTTAGGTGCTTCTGCTTATGATGCAGCGATTTTTCATTTAGTCACGCACGCATTTTTTAAAGCGTTATTATTCCTTGGCGGCAGGTTCTGTCATTATCGCTCTGCATCACGAACAAGACATGCGAAAAATGGGTGGCCTTGCGCTCGTTACATGCCGATTACTTATTTGACCTTTGTTGATCGGTGCGTTGGCATTATGCTGCCATTCCGCCGTTCTCGGGTTTTTATTCCAAAGACACTATTATCGAAGCAGTGCATTTAAGCACGATACCTGGCGCAGGTTATGCTTATTTTTGTGTGCTAGCCGGTGCATTTATCACGCCGCTTTATACTTTCCGCGCATTGTTTTTGACATTTCACACCAAAGAGCGTATGGATCGCAGCATTACGCGGTCACATTAAAGAATCTCCGTGGGTCGTGTTAATTCCGTTAGTATTGCTTGGCATTCCCAGTATGTTTGCCGGCAGATGTTGATTGATCCCATGTTGTTCTCACAACCCACATTGTTAGGTGACACGGTTTTTGTGTTGCCAGCAGCATAATGTCATTAGCTGCAATTGGCAGCGGATTATCATGGCGCGAAACTTGATGGCGCTTGAAGCCGGCAAAACACTGACATTCTGGCTGGCGATCGCGGGTATTTTCACTGCCTGGTTGTTTATCTGCGATGTTCCCAGCCTGGTCTGAATGGTTGAAGAAACGTTTTTCTTTGCTTTATGCCATTCTTGAGCGTAAATATGGATTTGATGATTTCAATCAAATTGTGTTGGTGCATGGTACGCAAGATACGGGACATCTTTTTTATGATGTCAGTGACGTGAAATTAATTGATGGTGTCATGGTGAATGGTTCTGGCAAGTTGATCCGCTGGTTTGCTCGCGTCGCGCGCAATTTGCAAACAGGTTACATTTATCATTATGCATTTGCCATGGTGTTAGGTGTGTTAGTCTTCCTGGTTTGGTTTATGTGAGGATTATAATTTATGTTTAGTCAGCTTCCCCTGTTAACCATTTTAATTTGGTTGCCTGTTATTGGTGCGGTGCTGGTGCTTGTGACTGGCGGTGATAAAAATGCCAATACCGCACGCAGTATTGCTGTCGTTGTGGCAGTCGCTCAACTTGTTATTATGCATTCCGCTTTATTTGGGTTTTGATCCAGCCGTTATGACATGCAATTCACGGAAGATCATTTGTGGATACGCGCTTATCAAATTCATTACGCATTAGGTGTCGATGGTATTTCACTAGTTAATGGTGATTCTGACCAACTTCACCGGCTTGCTGGTGGTGATTGCGGGCTGTCATGCGATTAAAATGCGTGTCGCGCAATACATGGCAGCATTTCTTAACCATGCAGGGCATGATGGTCGGTGTGTTTTGCTGCGATGGATGCGATTTTATTTTATGTATTCTGGGAAGGATGTTGATTCCCATGTATCTCTCTATTGGTATGTGGGGAAGTGCAAATCGTTCTTATGCTTCTATCAAGTTTTTCCTGTTTACCTTTCTTGGGTTCTATCTTGATGCTGGTTGCGCTTGATTTATCTTTATAATCAACCGGCAGTTTCATGATCCAGAAATTTTATGGCTTGCCATTGTCACAGTGCATACTCAAACCTGGTTGTTTTTGGCTTTCTTGCTCGCATTTGCGGTGAAAGTGCCAATGTGGCCAGTGCATACCTGGTTGCCAGATGCGCATACTGAAGCGCCAGCTGGTGGTTCTGTGGTATTGGCAGCGTTAATGTTGAAATTGGGTGTTTACGGATTTTTGCGTTTTAGCATGCCAATCACGCCACTGGCTTGTGAAAAACTGGCGTGGTTAATGATTATATTGTCGTTGATCGCGATTGTTTATATTGGCTTGATCGCGATTGTGCAAACGGATATGAAAAAGTTGATTGCTTATTCTTCGATTGCGCACATGGGATTTGCAACCTTGGGTTGTTTCATGGTGTATGACATTATTCGCCACATGCATGCTTTACAAGATGCTTACATGAGTCTGGAAGGTGCGGTCATTCAAATGATTGCGCATGCGTTTGGTTCAGGCGCGATGTTCTTGGCGTTGGGATTGTTGGCCGACCGTATTTATAATCACAGTCGTTTGATTAAAGATTACGGTGGTGTTGCGAATACCATGCCGATTTTTGCCGCGTTTTTTATGTTGTTTGCGATGTCGAATGTTGGCTTGCCAGGCACGGCGGGATTTGTCGGTGAATTCATGGTGATCATGAGTGCGTTCCAAGCGCATTTCTGGGTCGCGCTGTTATGCTGCTCTGACACTGATTTTAAGTGCTTCTTATACCTTGTGGATGTATAAGCGCGTATTTTTGGCCCTGTTGGCAATGAATCATGTGGCCGCGTTTAAAGATATTACCTGGACAGAAAAAATTAATTATATTTTGTTGGCCGTAGGCGTGTTTTTCGTTGGTTTGTATCCGCAGCCGATTATTAATGTGTTGCAAGTGACAATAGGACATTTGCTGTTACAGAGATACCGCCTGAGTTGGCCTTTAACTTAACAACGCACGCACTGGCGTAGGGTTATTAATGGTGGATTACGGCAAGAGTAACGTTATGGTGTCAGACACCACGAGCTAGCTCCAAACTCGAAGGTGTCTGACACCGTAACGTTACTCTTTGCGTAATCCACAGCGTGGGTGAGGGATATCTAAAAGTAATATTTATTAACTGAGGTAAAGATGGACACATCACTGCCACAATTTATCATTGCCATGCCGGAAATATTTCTGCTCTGCATGGCATGCTTTATTTTACTCGTTGATGTATTTCTTCCGGAGCGCTACCGGAATGTCACTTATTATTTATCCCAGTTAACGCTGATCGTGACCTTGCGATGCTGGTTCCGCAATTTAAAAAATATCCCGGTTCCTGTCATTACATTCAGTGGCAATTATGTGATTGACCAGCTTGCGGTTATTTCCAAACTGTTTATGTATTTATTCAGCTTTTTTGCTTTTGCTTATGCGCGTGAATACATTAAGGCGCGTAAAATTGCCCGCGGTGAATATTATTTACTGGGTTTATTTGCCGTGCTTGGCATGTCGATCATGGCATCTGCTTATAGCTTGCTGACTATTTATCTTGGTTTGGAATTATTATCTTTATCACTGTACGCCATGATTGCCATGTATAAAGAATCAAACCTGGCGACAGAAGCGGCGATGAAATATTTTGTACTGGGTGCACTGGCCTCCGGCATGATGTTATACGGTATTTCTCTGTTGTATGGCGTCACTGGTGACATTCAATTAGATGTCGTCGCAAAAGCACTGCAAGCAAAGCAAAACATGGTGCCTACCGTCGCATTGATTTTTGTGCTGGCTGGTATTGCTTTTTAAATTTGGCGCAGTGCCATTTCATATGTGGGTGCCAGATGTTTATCAGGTGCTGCCACACCAACCACTTTATTTATTGCCAGCGCGCCAAAAATCGCTGCATTTGCTATTACCGTGCGTATCTGGTGCAGGCAATGCCTAGTTTGCAAGTTAATTGGGAACAAATGTTGATTGTCGTTTCGATTCTCTCCATGTTGGTGGGTAATCTGGTTGCGATCGCGCAATACAATATCAAGCGTATGTTTGCTTATTCTTCTATCGCGCCATATTGGTTATACCTTACTTGGTATTATTGCTGGCCCGAATTCTTCGCAAGGTTATTCTGCGGCGATGTTTTATATTGCCACCTATGTACTTGTTGCAGCCGGTGCATTTGCAATTATTGCTATCATGAGTCGTGATGGCGTGGAGTTCGACAAGCTGGAAGATTATCGCGGATTAAATGCGCGTAACCCCTGGCTGGCATTCATGATGTTGTTAGTACTGTTTTCCATGGCAGGTGTGCCACCAACCGTTGGTTTTCTTGCGAAATTAGGCTTGTTAGAAGCATTAGTGCAGGCAAATCTGGTTTGGCTTGCTGTGCTGGCATTATTGTTTGCGCTGGTCGGTGCTTATTATTATTTGCGCGTCGTGATGCTCATGTATTTTGAAGAGCCGACGGAAGAAAATCTAAATAAGCCTATTCTGGTTTCTTCGGATGTGATGGTTGTTGTCAGTATAAATGGCGCAGCTGCACTATTTCTCGGTTTGCTGCCTAGCTTCTTTATCGATTTATGCAGGATTTCAGTAGGGTAATCTTAGTTTTATATACCCCTCACCCGCCTCGCGGAAAGAGCACCGCTCATCGACCTCTCCCCTTGAGGGAGAGGTCGACGTGCCTTTTGCGGCGGGTGAGGGGGAATAAAATTACTTCTTAAGCGTATTTCCTGAAGCCGCAGTAGTATCAACAGCCGGCGCCATATTACTATGCACAAACGTCGTAAACTTCGTCCACGCACTCCTGTTATCCGGCTCTACCGGCAAGTGATGATTAATCCTTGCAGTACGTAAACGAACAGGATCAGTAATAATCTTACTCAAATGACTATCTAGAGCTTTATAAACATCATTAATGAGATATGTATCTTTTTTTAGTTTATCTTCTATTTTCTGCAAATCTGATTCGGTCTGAATACATCTCGGTAAATATTCAGCTATCCCGGTTACGAAGGCACTAACATTGCGATTAGTAAAATCTACATGATTGAATGCCGCACGTGGGTCGCGATAAGGATCGTTGTATGAAACTCTACTGCTACGACATTCGTGGACGATATCGATATGTGCCAATACTTCATCCAAATTAGGATTGCGTTGCGCGAATTGCTTGCCTAAGGAGCTACAGAAAGCTGCTTTAGAATCGTTTTCACCAGGGAAAAATTCCAGAAGTGCGCGTGCCACGTCATTATCTGTTGTTAAACGTGGTAATACAGCATTTGCCAGCTTATCGAGCAATTCCTGACGATTTTTTACACGGAAATTTTTATAAATAGTTGAGTGTAATATTTCAAAAGTATTGACGTCTGTTGCTAATGTCAGCATTGCTTTCTCTAACCATCGATAATTGTCATCCATTAATAACGGGAATTATCTTGGTCAACTGATCAATTGTTTTTACTTCTTTTGCAAACCAGTCATTACCAAGATAATGGAATAAACGTTGGCGCTCATTATCATCAGGTAGTACTTCCAAGATTTGTGTAAGGTCATTAAATGATTGGATTAAATGGTGAAATTGCTCAAGCAAGGGCGAAAAAGTATAGATTTGATTCGCAGCCAAAGCTTTTAAACTGTTGAGCAGCTCTGCTGACGTACGTAAGTCAGTTAATCCATTTCTGATAGCTTCAATTGCTTTGGCGTTTTCTGCATTGACTTGACGGCCTTGTAACAGCACATCGAATGTTTGCTTGTTTAATTGAGACGATGGTATGACTGCGAAAATGGTGGGCCAGATTGCAGTTGATAAGCGGCTTAGCAATGCAATAAACAGTTTTAGCGTTGCCAAATTTTCTTTTACCCAGCTAGATTCATTTTGCAACCAGGTTATTTTATCCTTGTCATCCAGGCAAAGTAAAACCTGGATAAATAAGACGGGATCTTTTTGCCCGATTAAAGCTGATAAATCACCTGGGCCAAAGTGTGTATCTAACAATTGCATCCGACCATCAATACCAGATAATGCTTTTAAACACGTTAATAATTCATCTATATTAGCAAAACACTTGTTGCGACCACGCATAAACATCTCCTTGTTAAATTATTTGCCCACGCCATAATATCGATTATATTCGCAATGCGCCATTTCGCGGAATTGTTTTTTAGCTTCATCTGTTTGTAACCAATTTTCTACGGCACCAATTCTGGATTCCATAAACTTGATATCTGCTGAGCTATCTGAGCGATTAAAGCCGCCAAAAAAATTCTGATCACTATATGAAAACCGATACTCGTAAATTGGTGTCGTGGTAGGCATGCCATAATATCCTCTGATATCTTTGGTAGCCATCACGTCTATAGGTATCATTACTGATCCTAATTTGCCATTTTCTAATTTCACATGCGCGATAAAATGTCTGTTTCCTGAAGAATGAGAACTATCAAAAGACAGATAACCAGTGCCTGGTTCTAATGCATGATATTCGTCAACTTTTGGTTCATGCAGCTTTGCTTTTAGTTTAACGCGCATGCCCGTCGCCAGTTTATTAGCTGTTTTTACTGGGACAAATTCTTGCGTTTTGATTTCTTCACTCAGCAACCATAACGAAGATTGTGTTTCGAATCTAATATTAGGAAGATTTATATTGCGTTTACGATCTATCAATTCCTGCAATGCATTAAATGAACGTATCGTGATATTGTCAATTAGATGATCTGATATCAGCATGTTAACTTGCGATTTATCACATACGAGCACACCTTCGTGGTGTTGGGCGCCAATAACGACATCATATACAACAATCACAGGCGTATTCATTAATTGCCCAGTAAATGGGTCGGTCGCTAATGCGCGGAATGCTGCCATATCGTTTGGATTACTGAGAAAATTTTCCAGTTTTACATATCTGCGTGGAAAAGTTGATCTAGTGAGGCCAATATTAGAAAGTGGAGATTGATTAGATTTGCTAATCATTCCTTCATAATCTGCTTTATTGTAAATGTAACCATCAAAACCGATGACGGGTGTTGTTAATGGTTTATGAGAAACAGGATCTTGCATGCGACAGTCTGTCATGATGATGTTCCTTTATTTTTATTATTAGTAATTTGTACCCTATACATATTTCATGATTTTGACAAGAATACATTACCGATAAATTAATAATAAAAAAAGGTAATAACAATGAGATTTTATGCAATCGTTGGTTCTATGCAAGTTTTGCCTACCGAGAGATCGGATTCATTATTTAAGCATGTTGCTAGTCATTTTAGTCATGCTAATAAGACATCACTGTCGCCTGAAGAAGCCAAAGAATTTTTTTACGCAAATACTGAAAAAGTAGAATTATTTGAATCCTATGCTGATGCCGTAAGTGTTTCTGTTAAAAAATCTGCCAGACACGGGCATGGTATGAATGTAGAGTTTTATCCTAATAAGCACAAATTTTATGCCACACCGATATTCACAGTTGAGTTGTCAGACAGTATAAAATTTGATTGTCGCTGGACTCGTACAATAACGCTTAACTCAGAAGATGAGCAGGCATTAGCAAATGAACTTAAAATATCGACTAACGAAAGGGAAGTAAAAAACTGGGAATGTGAAAAGAAAGATGTGTTGGCGATTGTTGCAGTAGAAGTGGCACATCCAAACTTTAAGAAGCATCACATTGAAATAGATAAGCTGGAAAACGAACACGCACACACAAAATAAAGCGTTACGATTGCAGGGCCGCGATCATCGCGGCCTGCAATAGTGTATGTTTTAATATGTTTTCATCGGATTGAATGATCTTGAACGTGTTAACAAAGATGAAATATCTTTATTTTTCGCGTGCAAAGATAACAACCACGGATCTACCTTACTATTATTGTCTACTGTAGTGTTAGCATCATTATCCAAAAGTGTTTGTACTGTAGCAGTATTCTCGCTTAACACTGCTAAATGTAATGCAGTATTGCCGAGCGCATTTTTAGCATCGACATCATCAAAATGCTGACATAGCAGGTCGACGAGATGACTTCTGCCACATAAAGCCGCGAGATGTAATGCATTATTGCCATAACTGTCTTTAATCGCGGTGAAATTTCCTGTCATATAGCTTTTAATTGTTTCGATATCTTCATTGTTCACGATGCCGAAAAACAATTTGCAGTTGGATAATTTGTTATGAGCAAGAATTTCATTTCTATGATTTTGCATGGCTTGCGCATGCGCTTCCATTTGCTGCATCTGCTCATTTAATGGATATGCTGGACGACTGTTGGGCTGACTTGCACGCGGGAAAAACGCATTCTTTGTACCAAAAAATTGATTAAATATATCGTCAGCGCTCTGTTGAGCAGCTGCTGGTTTTTGTTTTGGTACGGCTTTTGTTTTCGGAGCTGGTGCAGCAGCCGGCTTCGCTGGTTGAAAAAACTTATCTGGATCAGCTCGCAGTGCTATCATCTGATCAGCAAGAATAACCTTGGTATTTCTGCTTAATATAGTCGATTCAGCAAGCTTAACCGGGATATGTTGGAAGATATCTAATGCACGAATACGTGTCATGGCTTCCGCTGAAACATCTAATTCCAAAGCCGTAGGAAACTCTTTGCTGGTTTGCAATTGTGTGCATAATTTACGAAGTTCACTTAAACCAATAGCATTTTTAATAACGTGTAAGTCGGTTAATTTGCTATCTTTAGCCATTCTGAAAGCAAGCAGTACCTGTTGAATGTAGTTTCGTATGATTTGTTGCACATCATCTTTATATAACTTTATATGTGGAGTATTCATAAAAGCACTTAAAGAACGATAGTCTGCAGTTAATGCTGATGATGCATCGAGCATATCTTCAAATGTAATATTGTTGATATTAGCGGCGACGTTCTGGATAGCCTGTAAAATAAGCGGCAATAAATCATTATGTACGATTTTGAGCACACTGCGTCTATCTAAAGGTGTAATTTCTTCTTTGCTGAGTTCAGATTCTTGGCGAGGTGATGACATTATATACGTTCTCCAAATTTATTAATTATTTTAATCCATTGTGCATGCTAAAGAATTTGCGTGAAATTAGTAGAGGAAAAAACACCTATGCTTTAGTGTGGCTGGTTATTATAATGATGAAAATAATAATAACAATCATGTGAGCAAAAATATGCAAATCGGTGTTATCAGAAATCTTATCCGTGAATATGATAATCAGTGGTCTTGGCGCAAATTATTTCGTGGTGATCATGACGTAGTACGTTCAATAAAAGAATTTCTCGCTGATTATGCTGGCTGGCGTGATGGTGATACATTGCAACCCACCGATTTATATAAACTCTATCAAGTAACCAATGACACAGATGAATTGATGTTTGTCCATGATTTACGCTGCCAGCTAGGTTATACACTCTGCAAAATCATGGATGTACTAGACCCGCTTAAGATTGCCAGCGAAAGTAATTTTATACGTCTCAGAGCGATAGATTCAGAAAGAGCGCGCACCTTATTAGAGGTATTTACGCCTGCTATCGAGTCGTTGTTTGCGGCGCAAAGTATAAATATGCGCCAGAAGCTGGTTGACATGATGCTATCCTTATGCGATCCGCAAATCTTTTTCACGGCGAAAAATATCACCACGATATTGCGAGAGCTGGCTGCTGCGGATTTGTTGAATGAAAATAATGTCAACCTGGTGGTGAGTTCTGGGCGCAGTGTTTATAGTGTCGCAGGACTTTTGGCTATTTTTGCGCAAGCAGATCAAGCAATTCTGAATCAGGCAATATTGCGGACGATATGCAAAGCAGAAATTAGTTACCTTTCTGAAAGAGGATGTCAGGCATTATTACAATCAGGTTGTTTAACCAGAGCTAATGTCGAGCGGCTGTTGCCGCTGGATTTATCATGCATGATGACTCTGGATAATTTATTAAAACTGGTAATCGATAAAAAAGTTAGTTTTTCACAAAAAGTCTGGGACAAAATATTTGCGGGTTATATCAAATTCGTCTGGCTATTATCTTCGCTGCAAGAGTTAAATATCTTAACTACTGAAACAGTCAGTGCGGCTGCAGATGTTGAAACCGACATAGAAATAAATGCTATTTACCATCTGGTATATATTGCGACAAAAAAGCAGCAATCACTTTCGATACAGAATTTTGTTCTGTTATGCAAGTACCCGCAACGGAATAAGCTCATTAAATTGTTAGAAGCGTTTGAAGGCGATGATTTTGTCATCGATAGAAATCTTACCGCTTTACTTGCTCTTGCTGATGTTCAGCTGGATTATATTAACGATTTTATTTTTAATCAGGAAAAAATCATTAGACGTGATCAAGATGCGTTGGACAAGCTGATTGTCGCTGTAACTAAATCTGGTGTAATACAACAACGTCAACCAATTCGTGGCAATGCGCTGGAGTACATAGAAAATAATCTTTATGCTATCGCACAAGATGGATTGGCGATGTTTTATCTGCAGCCATTTCCTGTCAACGGTAAACCTGTATTTAAACTCAATCTAAAAAATGGGCATGTGGAACGCCTGATACATGGTGGTATGCACGCGGGGCGTACATTTTTTTGCGTGAAAATATTGCATGCTAAATTTATAGAATATTTTCCTTCATACAGTAAAGCGGCCATTAAACGTATCGCTGAATTTTTTAAGCTGACAGAGAAACAATTACTGGCATGTATCAGATTGGCAATGTTATGCCATGATTCCGCGCGCGAAGATGAAAAAGAAGATCGCTGGGATGATAAAAGCGGCCTTAATTGTCGGAATTTCCTGCTTGGTTTGGGTGTGCCAGCAGCATTGGCTGAATTTTTAGGAAACTCGGCAGCATTAAAGGACAAGCCACAAGTATTCGCGAACTATCTGGATTCTTTAGGTATAGATAAACAAGCGCAATTGTATTTTCATTACGCGCGTAAATTAATTTATCTCGGAGATTGTTACGATATTATCCGTTGTATTGGTAAATTTGATTTGTCATATGTGTTTAAGTGTTTTCGCGATATTCCAGAGTATCAAAAAGACAAACATGAAGAGCCATTGATTGAGTTGGCAGTCCAAATACATCATCTCGTTTATACCCAAGGCGATATGCGCTTTATTTGTAACATTACCCATCCTGATGGCAGGATAATTCAAACATGCGATCAAGGCGGAAATTTCAAGATCGAGCAAAAAGCTGGTTTTGAACACGCCGAAAATACATTAGCAGCTTTGGCTGCTTCTATGCGCGAAAACCCCTATTTCGCTGCTTATTTACAAGATGAACCTGTGCTTGATACCAGTCCTGCACAAACGCAGTCTTTGTATAATCCTAATATTCATGGCACATCCAGTGTTTTATTTGCAAATCTTGAGCGCACAAACCAACAACTGATGCCGACAAAACTAATGCTGGCTGATTTTGGTTTGGCACCGTTAAGCGGTGAAATTGATACAAGAGGTTTGTCTGGCCCATATACAGGTGAACAAATTTCATTTGGACTATTTCGTGTCAATGGCAAAGATGGAACACAATATGACTTGATGAAAGTTATTTCTAGTTATTCAACACTACATCTTCGAAATGCGCCTAATAAAGAACAGCTTATTTCTGATATTAAAAAAGAAATTCATTATGGATTAGAGAAAGGCTTTAACAATCTTACGGTAATCACTGTGTGTCTGGCACGGGCAAAACAATTTGGTGTGACCGCTGAAGAGTTGGAAAGCGCACTGGGCATGTCGGCATTTATGCGTGATTTGCGTGCGACGCAACAAGTGTATTATTTATATCTGTTATTAGACCGGTACATTCATCCCGCGTTGGTAAAATTTAAGAAATGCCCAAGCAGGTTAGATGTTTCTGATGCAATATATACACATCTGACATTTGACAATGTCAGACAAAAAATTGCGGCAGCAAATTTAGATTTGCAGGATGTTTATGATAATCCAACACCGGAAAAGCTTGCCAATGTCATCAAGATTTTGGAATTACCCAATAAATTAGAAGTTGCGCCGCGCGAAAGTTACAATAAAAAACGTCATGTCACATTGACGGAAACACTGTTTTTCACATCTGAACAGAAAGATGTTGGTTATGTGACAGCGGAAGATGGCAAATGCGATAGCGACCGTGAAATAAGTTTAGGACGAAAATATGCTGGAGACTTGCTATACGGATCTTCGAAAGCTGATACATTAAATAAATATTTGCAAGGCTTGGTAAGCGGAGTGCGATATACCTCGCTGTTTATGCAGAATATGGCGCTGATCATTACAAACTATATTGTAGAATTCAACGATAAAATTAAATTATTGCAGGATATTTTAAGTAAGACTTATCCAGCGCTAACAGATAGTCAGCTGTTTTTTATTAACAATCGTTTTCCTGTGGTTTTAGTTGTAGAAGATCATAAGGATGTAAAAGTTCATCATCTGGATTCGGCAGAATATAGAACACGCGAGTGCCTGCAATTTGGTACGGATATTAAAACCATTGCGACCGATAGCGAAGAACATAGATTAATTTTAATGAAGTATTTGGAAAAGCATCGTGTGCAGCATGTGCAAGTAGTGTTGTTTGTGGATTTGTATTTAAGCCATCAATCAGGTTTGAGACCACAATCGCCTTATACACACGCTGATGGATTCCCGCGGCTAACCTGGTTGGCGGCAAAAGCATGTAAAATGGCAAGCGCGAAGGTATGTTGGCTAGAGCAGACGAATATCAGAAATTGAAATTATAAATCTTATCACCCCTCACCTGTTGGTGGATTACGGCAAAAAGCGCCTAATCCACCCTACAACTTCGTTCACATTCGGTGATAATTAGTGCGGTAGGGTGGATTAGGCGCTTTTTGCCGTAATCCACCAGCAGGGTTGGGGTAATAAAAAGATTTGCTACTACCTCGATTTAGGATTTCTAGTTTTTTCGTTCTTATCTTTCCATTCTGGCGCAGGAACAGGAGTAGCAGCAGGCTTCGCAAAAACACTATTCTTACGCAGGCTGCTTTCTGAATCTGAACTGGATGAATCACTACCAGGAGTTTCTCTTTTAGCTGCTTTTGCTTTTCTGTTTTCCTCATTAATAGCTGCCATGCAATCTAATTTAGCTTTTGCAGCTTTATTTAAAGTATCTGCAACATCTTTATCAGCAGATTCGCTAAGTGGCATCAATAAATCTATAGCTTTGCTATACGCAGCTAATCTCTTTGTAGCGCTTCCGGGCCCGGCGGTTTCGTGATGGGCAACTTCAATGTAGTACTTGCTTAATGTCACCACATCTTTAGTATCTTTAACATCACCAGGAATTTTCTCTAATTCTGCGACGGCTGACTTATAGTCATCAATTGCTGCATATATCTTGGCTAATTCTCGCTTGCTAGCGTGATCCTTGGGATATTCCTTACAGTATTCGACAAGCACGGATATTGCGCTGGCATAATTTTTGTTTCTTTTAATGAGACCATAGCGATTATCGTTACCACAAATATTGGCAAGAATCGCATAGAAATCAGCTAATGCAGTGCGATCAGTTGGTGTTTTTATTTTAATATGTTTTCTATAATGAATGGCGCCATGTAGATATTTTACTAATGTTTCTGTCGATGCATAACTCAGACCAGCTGAAAGCGCAAATAAACTGCGATAATGGTTGCTTATTTTACGTTTATCTTCATCGGTTGGCTTTTCGATTTGAGTACGAAGAGCGATGGCATTGGTTAGATTTGCTGTTTCTTCAATATACTTATTGCTGATGGCTGGTCGGGCTGCAAATTTATCAGCTCTATCGCGATAGCTTTGATTTCTTGCTTCCATTATCTTAACTCCTTAATTTATATGAAATTATCCTTAATCCTTGCTCAGATAGACGCATTACGTGCGTAAAAATACACGTTCGATTACCTACATTCAAATCATTTTATGGGCTTTATATGAATCTGTAGTTGTTTTAAACTATGCGGCTATTAATTCTTAGAATATTTACAAAATGCACTTAAACGACTTTTATTTTGAATTGCCACCTGAACTCATCGCGCGTTATCCAGCTGCGCGTCGCAGTGAAAGTAAATTACTTTGCTTGAGTAAACACAATAACGATCTCAATCATCAATTGTTTCGTGACGTGATTGATTTGATTGAAGAAGGTGATTTGCTGGTTTTTAACGATACCAAAGTAATTCCTGCCAGAGTGTTTGGCAAGAAAAGCACTGGCGGCAAAGTGGAAATACTAGTCGAACGTATTCTCGACAGCCAACGCATACTCGCGCAAGTACGAGTAAGCAAGCAACCGCACACAGGTGATTTCCTTTTATTTGGTGATGATATTCAATTTGAAGTGCTGGGACGACAAGGCCAGTTTTATGAGTTACGCAGCAATGATACGACGCGTACTATTCTTTCCATCATTGAATCCATAGGGCAAATTCCATTGCCACCTTACATGCACCGATTACCGGATGAAAGTGATAAAGAACGTTATCAAACAGTGTATGCCAAACATAAAGGTTCAGTCGCTGCGCCCACCGCGGGATTTCATTTCGACCATGAATTGCTCGCAGCATTGCGCGCGAAAAATGTCGAAATGGGTTATTTAACTTTACACATCGGTGCAGGCACGTTTGCGCCAGTGCGTGTAGACAATATTCTTGAACATCAAATGCATGCTGAATATCTGGAAGTAAGTGAAGAACTTTGCGCGCAAATCGCCGCAACCAAAGCGCGTGGTAAACGTGTGATTTGTGTTGGTACTACCAGTATGCGCGCGTTGGAATCTGCCAGTCAGGAAGGAACCACACAACCGTTTTATGGCGAAACACGGATTTTTATTTATCCTGGCTATACATTCCGTTGTGTTGACGCATTGATCACGAACATGCATTTACCGCATTCCACATTGCTCATGCTGGTTAGCGCGTTTGGCGGCCATGAAAAAGTGATGCATGCGTACCGCGAAGCAGTCGCAAATTCCTATCATTTTTATAGCTATGGCGATGCCATGTGGATGGAGCGGCAATAACCTAAATATGTGATATAATTATTAATAATGGGATAAGGGAGATAAATTTATGAATAACTTAGTCAGGAAATTTGTTTTTGGCGTGCTTTTTATCGTGTTTAATGCGGTTGCTTTTTCGGCATACGCCGCATCACCAATAGGTCTTTGGAAAACCATCGATGATGTTACGGGCAGACCGAAAGGCATTGTTAGAATATACGGTTCAGCGTCTGATCTCTCTGGCCAGGTCGTTAAGATTTTTCCGGGCGGATTGACAGTATGTTCAGCTTGCTCTGGCAGGTTAAAAGATAAACCTATTATGGGCATGGTTGTCATGCATGGTTTGCAACAAAGCTCAGATAATCCAAACGTATGGTCGGGCGGTGAAATCATGGATCCGAAAAACGGTAAGGTTTATAGTTGCACCATTACTGTTTCTGCGGACGGCAGAACATTAGAAGTGAGAGGTTACCTCGGCATTTCTATGTTTGGCAGATCACAGACCTGGATCAAGGAAGGACGATAAATCGCTCCTCGCGATGACGGTTACGTCATTGCGAGCGTTTTTCGCGAAGCAATCCAGCTTTTTAAACTGTCTTGCTTCGCAAGGAATGCTCGTGCTGTAATTCATGCTTATACAATCCCATTAAATCCATCCCATAATTCCGCGAACATTCTTCATTAATCAACGTAACCAGCGAATACTTTGACGGCTCCGTAAAACGCGGCTCACAAAATTTCTGACAAACTTTGCTTATCGTCTCAATGTAATTATCCGGCTCGGCCTGACACAAATACGCCCATAATTCATTTGCGCGCAGCACGCCTTCAGCACCATGATTAGCATGTTTCCAGGGAAATAAAGCAAAATGCTGTTTCTGGTTGCTATCGAGAAAGGAATAATATTTATCTATAGCCGCTTTCATTACACCACAGAATTTTTCCGTTTTTTGTTGTTCATCAAGCATATTATCTGGGTAATAACGCAGCGCATTCCTGTGATCGCTAGCGAATTCGAGATGTCTGCGCTGTTCCAGCGTATGAATGGAAAATTTATTGGTTTTGCCGCAATTTACTTTCACAAAACCATGTTCATCGAGAAAACAACCCATATTGAGCTGGTCTTTAAAATATTTTCTTCTTTGTAAGCTGCCACCACCGCCGCCCGAAGTGATTTGACAGATTTTATAGTCAGCGTGAGTATCATCGCAGTTATTCGCATAATAAATACTATGATCATGAGCAGTGAAAATAGTATTAAATTGCAAACCCTGGCGTTTAAAAATCTCCGTTAGCAACTGATTATAAGGGATAACCGGAATCAATAAAAATTTTTGGAAATAATGTTTTCGCAATATCAATTAATTCATTTGCTAAAGCACGATCCGTTTCTTTCATTAATTCATCAATACTGAAATAAAGTATGCTGTCTGCTTCCAGCGCGCGCTTTCCCGGCGTTATCAATGGATGATGTTGCGCCAGCATCACATTTCTGCCAGCTTGTAGTGCTTTTTGCATTTCTTCTGCTAACCAGCGTGCCTGATTAGAAAGTTCTGTTTTGTCGCCTTTGGCAAAGTATTCGAAATATTCTTTGATGTAGGTATTGGAATCGATACAAAAGAGTTGATCATTTTCGAAAATCAGTGAATAAGCTCGACTTGGCATATTCCATGGCTGCAAAGTATCGAGATCTAAAGCTGTTTCGCCTTGTTGATGACTGGCGTATAACCAGAATTTTTCGATTGTCTCGCCGTATTTGTCGGTATTGTAAGTATGCGCGACTTGATGCATGCCGCGTTTAATTCCATGTTCCGGTTCAAGAAAGCTTTTCTTGTGAATGTTTTCGTCATGATTGCCGAGGATGACAAAGCAGGGAATGCCAGCAATATGCGGTACATTCTCATGATCAGCGTACATGCGGTAAAAGTAAGTGTCAAAATCATCGTCATTACTATCCGCTACGCCGTAATCATAAAAGTTATCACCGAGAAGCAAAATAAAATCAGGTTTGTTGTCTGGATAGGCGGCAATTTGATTCATTAATTGCGCTACTTTTTCTTGCGCCGCCGCTTTGCCCTGACAGCCAAGCACAAAAAAACGCAATGATTTCCTATCTTTCAGTTTGGCGGAAGTGATGCGATAAACTCGTGGCCTGGATGATTTTGCTGCCTGTTCCGGAGAAAGCTGCAATGACTGTCTTTGCATGGTATTCCTTTACCTCATTGATTCAGCCAGTATAATGACCAATTCTTAGGCTAGTCTTAATAATGATTTACTAATGATTTATTTTGCGGCGCTTCGTGCTGATACCCATATTGCGTATTATTTGACGAATAGCAGAAAGGGCTTATAATCGTCCCATTTTCCCCTCCATTTTTTAAAGGTGATAGTGCATGTTTGAGCAAATGCTGAACTTTTTCGTGTCTAATGCTTACGCAGATGCGGCCGCACCTGCAGCCGGCCAACAAGGCGGTGGCATGTCTTTAGTTATCATGTTTGTGTTTTTAATATTTTTTATGTATTTCATGATGTGGCGCCCACAATCCAAGCGCGCGAAAGAACAACAACAATTATTAAGTTCTCTGTCAAAAGGCGATGAAGTGGTTACCACCGGCGGCTTGCTGGGTAGCATTACCAAAGTAAACGATCAATATATTTCCCTATCCATAGCTAACAATGTTGAGATCACACTGCAAAAATCCTCAGTTGCGAGCGTTTTGCCTAAAGGTACATTGAAATCGATTAAATAAGACATCATATATATTTAGCGTGTCACTATAGGAATCATATTCTCATGGCAGTTATGAATCGTTATCCACTTTGGAAATATTTATTAATACTCGTTGTTATTGTTACCGCGTTTGTTTACGCGGCGCCTAACTTATATGGCGAAGATGCTGCGGTGCAAATTGTTGGTGCCAATGCGACAATTGTTGATGCTCAGACAGAAGACGCGGTAAATAACGCACTCAAACAAGCCGATATTAGTTATACAAGCGTGCAATTTCAAAATCAGAAACTTCTTTATCGCTTTGTCTCCACCGATGTGCAGTTAAAAGCTAAAGAAGTGATCCAATCCGCATTGGGCGAAAATTATCTGGTTGCGCTTAATCTCGCACCAGCAACGCCGCAATGGCTGCAATCGCTGGGCGCTGTGCCGATGAAATTGGGTTTGGATTTACGCGGTGGCGTGGAATTCTTGCTGCAAGTGGATGTTGATTCAGTCATGAAGCAGCGCGTTGATGGCGATCTGCGTGGTATTGGCCAGGCTTGCGCGATGAACGTATACGTTACTCTGGCGTCAATCGCCAGGCGGATAATACCGTTGAAATTCAGTTCCGCACCCAGGACGCGTTAGATGAGGCTTATTCGTTTGTAAATCATCGTTACAATGAGTTTGCATGGACGAAACAGACAGAAAATAATAATTTTTCGTTAGTAGGTACATTGCCACCAGCATCTGTATTCCAGGCCCGCAAGGAAACACTGGATCAGGCCATGAATACTTTGCGTAATCGCGTCAATGAACTTGGTGTATCGGAAGCGGTCGTGCAACAGCAAGGCGAAAGCCGCGTGCTGGTTGATTTGCCTGGTATTCAGGATACTGCGGAAGCAAAGAATATTCTCGGTAAAACAGCAACGCTTGAATTTCATATGGTTGATATTGAGCATGATGCTTCCATTGCGACACGTGATGGCGTCGCGCCGCCTGATACACGTCTTTTCTCGTATCATGAGCCAACCCATTTTGCTGAAAAACCCAATTATTTTACGCGGTTCATCCATTGTTACCGCCACTTCTGGTTTTGGTGAAGATGGTCGCGCCAATGTATCTGTTCGTTTGAATGGATCTGGCGAAAGCTTATTTACCAAAACAACATGCGGAAAATATTGGCAAGCCAATGGCGGTTGTTTATGTGGAAGTGAAATCCACAGTGAAAACAGAAAATGGCAAACAAGTCATTAATTATCAAACAGAACGCCATATCATCAGCGTCGCGACAATTCAAAGCGCGCTGGGCAGCAAATTCCAGATTACTGGATTGAACAGCCAGAATGAAGCACGCACATTTGGCATTGTTGTTGCGCGCAGGTGCATTGCCAGCGCCAGTGACTTATCTGAAGAGCGTCAAGTAGGCCCAAGTCTTGGTAAACAAAATATCCAAATGGGTCTGATTTCTGTTGAAGTGGGTATGGGCCTGGTGGTGGTGTTCATGGCGCTTTATTACGGCGTGATGGGTATTATTGCAGACATCGCGTTAGCACTGAATCTGGTGTTGATTGTTGCATTGTTATCACTCCTGGGTGCGACACTGACTTGCCAGGTATTGCGGGTTTGGTTTTAACTGTTGGTATGGCGGTGGACGCGAACGTGTTGATCTTTGAGCGTATTCGTGAAGAAATGCGGCGCGGCATGGGTGTGCAAGCAAGTATTCATGCGGGTTATGAACGAGCGTTTGTGACCATTCTGGATGCGAATATCACCACCTTAATCGTCATGATGATATTATTCAGCATGGGTTCAGGCGTGATCAAAGGTATTGCGATCACAGTGACGATTGGTTTTTTGACATCGATGTTTACCGCTATTACCGGCACACGCGCGGTAGTCAATTTCATCTATGGCGGCCGTGCCACCAAACGTATTTCAATCGGGATCTGATACCATGGAATTTTTTAAACATAATACGACAATCAATTTTATGGCCCAGCGTAAATGGGCCGCGGTTCTTCCATTATTTTATTTTCGCTATCATTGTTAGTATTGGCATGAATGGCTTGAACTGGGGACTGGATTTCACCGGTGGTACCAAATCCAGTTAAGTTATCCGAGCCAGCGATTTAGGGCAGATTCACGATAATCTGGAAAAAGCCGGATTTCCTGAAGCAGTCGTCATCAGCTATGGTACGTCCAAGGATGTGTTAGTCAGTCTGGTGCCGAAAGAAAAAAATCCAGCCATGCTGGATGAAAAAGCCCAGTCAGCCATGGTTGATCAAGTCATGGCGGCATTGCCGGGCGCTAAAATGGAACAGGTGAATTATATCGGGCCGCAGGTCGGTGCAGAAATGGCAAGCAAAGGCTTACTGGCAATTATTATTGCCTTACTAGGTACCATGGTTTACATCGCTTTTCGTTTTGATATGCGTTTTGCGATTGGTTCTACGGTCGCGTTGGTACATGATCCGGTCATTATTCTTGGTATATTTTCTTTCTTCCATATTGAATTTAATTTGATCGCACTGGCGGCAGTATTAACAGTGATTGGTTACTCGCTGAATGACACCATCGTTATTTTTGACCGTGTGCGTGAAAATTTCCGCAAATTCCGTAAAGCTGATGCGCTGGAAGTAATGAACCAGTCTATTAATCAAACATTGTCACGAACCATCATGACTTCTGCGTTAACACTGACTGTTGTGTTGGCGTTGTTTTTCCTCGGTGGCAGTTTGCTGCACGGTTTCGCACTGGCATTGATCATTGGTATTGTCGTTGGTACTTATTCTTCTATTTATGTTGCGGGTTCGTTAACTATCGCACTAGGCTTAAACCGTCATCATTTAGTTCCGGTCATGAAAGAAGCAGACGAAAGACCGTAAACCGTATATCATTTCTACCTCTTACCCGGCAGCATTCCTGCCGGGTAAATAAAAAAGTTTCCATAAAAAAATAATAATAAGGAAAGTGTATGCATCGCAATGATGAATATGATTACATGTTTAAAATGGCTGTTTTTGGCGCTGATAATGTTCTTAAATATAATTTAATCACCAAATTCAGTAACGGCGTATTGTCCGCGTTGTCGCCAAATGATCTAGGTTATAACGTTAAATCAATTAAAACACTAAACCCCTCCTATGTAGTGAAGCTTCAAATCTGGCAAGCACCAAATGACGTTTTGAGACCAAATTCAGCGCCAGCACATCTGCGTGCGTTGCATCATGCGATTATTGTTTATGACATGGCAAATCCGAATCTGGATGATTTGAAAAAATATCTGTCACTAATGCAACAGTATTATTCAGAACATCCACCTCTCATGGCAATTGTTGGTGTGCAATCTACAGCGCAATCAACATTAGCAAATGATCAAATCAAACATTTCGCAGAAACGAATAATTGTATTTTTACCGACGGAATTAATTTAACTTCCGCCAAACATGCTGAGCAATTTTTTCAGAATCTGGTGAGTGCGCAACTGCAAAAGATGGGTGTGAAATTGGCAGAACTTGCTCCAAATTTCAACAAATCATGTAGCTTGTTTTAGAGCAAAATATAGACAATATCTCGCTAGTGAATATTATTTGACTTTAATTATTTAAAGTTTATAATTTTTGCTCGTTTTCAACGAAACAAAAAAACACACTCATGAGGAGTTTCAAATGAAGAAAACTTTAAAAATTAGTGCAGCTGTTCTTGCTCTGTCAGCGCTGACAGGTGTTGCTTCTGCCGCTATTACCGGTACTTACGTTGGTGGTGGTTTAGGCTACAGCATGCTCGATACACCTGATCACAATATCGTCACCGGTCCTGACGCTACTGTTTTAAGCCAGTCACACGACAGAAACGGCTGGGGTGAAAGAGCGTTTGTTGGCTACAATTTCAACGAATATTTCGGTCTTGAAGGTGGTTATGCCCATTACAACCAGGCACACTACAAACTTTCAGCACCAGGTTTTGCTAGTGGTTCCGTAGATTACTCATTCCAGGATATTAACCTGGTTGGTAAAGCTTATTTACCTGTCTACGACACCGGCGTTAATGTATATGCTTTAGGCGGTGGTGCTTACGTTCGTAATAAAGTTGATGGTAGCTACAATGCTCTTGGCGTCCAGGGCGGCGGTTCCAAAACTACCTACAAAGTCAGACCAACATACGGTGTTGGTGTAAGCTACGACATCCCACAAACCCAATTTACAACCAATCTTGAATTCTCACGTATTCAGGGAACCGGCAATGTTGCTCATAGCGACAGCGCGATTCCATCTGCTAACCTCGTGACACTCAACCTTGGTTATAACTTTGGTTAATCGGTTGCTGTAACTGGCAAGTTCCTTGTAACTTGCGATAACAGCTGGGCGCCATGCCCGGCTGTTTTTTTATCTGCCGTTGATCAAATTTTACTCAACCCCTCCTGAGGTCACATCCTAGTGTCCAGACCCCTAACGATTTCAGCCAATTTGTTCACAAATTGCAGTGGGGTCAGACACCTCCGCGGTTAGCTTAGCCTCTGTGGTGTCTCACCCCATTAGTGTCTGACCCCACTGCTAACCCCAATGCTATTTTCTGAACAAATTGACTGAAATTGTTAGGGGGAGTGGAAAGTGAAGATGTGACCCCATGCTATAATATTCTTATAGAACTCCTTGCCCAGGGATTAGAACATGCGCATGCGCCATAGCCTGTTTTGCCTGTTCCTTTTACTCCCGGGGTTGATTATTTCCGCTTGTTCCCAACAACCATCCAATCAGGCTTCCGGTTACATCGAAGGTCGTTACACTTACATCGCCACCAGCGTGTCTGGTCGATTAATGCAATTGGATGTTGAGCGTGGTTCAACAGTGAAAAAAGGCACGACATTGTTTGTGCTTGAGGCGCAACCAGAAAGCGATGTATACACCGCATCCAAAAATAGTCTCGAACAATCTATTGCGGCACGCGATGCTATCGCCGCGAATTTGTCGTATGCGAAAATAACTTATCAGCGTTACAAAGTACTGGTGCCGCGAGATGCGGTTGCGCAGTCGCAATTGGATAATGCGCAATCGAATTACAATGCATACATCGCGCAATTAGCGCAGGCCAACGCAAGCATTGCCAGCGCAACAGCTTCACTGGCGCAATCAGCGTGGACCAGGAACCAAAAAGTCATTGCTGCGCCTGTTGATGCCATCGTGTTTGATACTTATTATCGCATCGGCGAATACACAATTGCCGATCAGGCAATATTGTCATTGCTCGCGCCACAAGATATCAAAGCAATATTTTATGTTTACGAAAAAGTATTAGGCAGTTTGAAACTCGGCGATGCCGTCACAGGTACAATGTGATGGCTGTTCGCAAGCATACACAGGACACATTAGTTTTATCGCGCCGACAGCGGAATACACACCTCCCGTTATTTATAGTAATGAAACGAATGAAAAACTTGTGTTACCGCATTGAAGCGGAATTCGCTCCCGATGATGCATGGCACATGCATCCAGGACAACCAGTGATGGTGACATTTCACCCATGACCGATGAATACGTTGTAGACGCACATAACTTATGTAAAAGCTTCAACGGCAAATTAGCCGTTGATGATGTGTCGCTACAAATAAAACGCGGTGAAATCTTTGGTTTTCTTGGTCCCAATGGCAGCGGTAAAACAACGACTATTCGCATGTTGTGCGGATTGTTAACGCCAGATTCTGGCTCAGGACAATGTCTTGGTTATGATATTTTGCATGATTCTGAGCAAATCAAACGTCTGGTTGGTTATGTGCCGCAGGCTTTTAGTTTATATGGCGATTTGACTGTAAAAGAAAACCTGGATTTTATCGCGCGCACTTATCAAATGGATAACGATAAAAAACGTGTCAAAGATATTATCGAAGAATTAGGCTTGCAAGAATACGCGAATAAATTTGCGCGCACATTATCCGGTGGCTGGAAACAGCGTTTATCACTGGCAGCAGCATTAGTGCATGAACCAAAATTATTATTACTGGATGAACCAACAGCAGGCGTGGATCCAAAAGCGCGGCGTTATTTCTGGGATTATATTTCACAGCTGACCACAAAAGGAATTACCTCGCTTGTTAGCACGCACTACATGGATGAAGCTGAACGTTGTAATCGTCTCGCATATATTGTATTTGGCAAATTAATGGCGGAAGGCACCGTTCAGGATATCACTAAACAACAGGTTTAATTACTTATGAAGCTAGCGGAAAAGGTCTCGCCGAGATGCAGGAACGGTTGCGCAATCAACCAGGCGTTGAACAAGTTGTTATTTGGGGTAATGAATTGCGTGTATGCGGTACAGATCAAAAGACATTAGAAAAAGCACTGGAAAAAGTTCCCGAGTTAAGCTGGCATGAAGTGCCAACCAGTCTGGAAGAAGTCTTTATTTATCTTGTTGATGAGAGAACGCGTAGAAAAGGAGAATGCGTGATGGCATTTTCCTTCCAACGTTTACGAGCGCTAATCATCAAAGAATTTACTCAATTTCGGCGAGATCGCAGTACTTTTGTCATTATTATTATCATGCCGGTTTTACAATTATTAATTTTTGGTTTGGCGATTAATACCAATCCAAAATATTTGCCGAGCTTCAGCTGATTAATTTTGACAATGGCCCGTTTTCGCGCACGCTCATACATGAACTGGAAAATACGCAATATTTCAAATTCAATCATTATCCCGCATCGGAAAGTGAAGCAAAAAAATTAATTAATACGCATGAAGTATTATTTACTCTCACTATTCCGCCGGATTTTTCGCGCAAATTAGTGCGTGGTGAAAAGCCTTCCGCATTATTGGAAGTTGACGGTACTGATCCAGTATCAGTTGGATATGCGATTTCCGCATCAAACGGTTTAATGCCTACTGTGTTTCAATATGATTTACTCGGCCCATTAAAATCATTGAATCCGCAGCCTGGTGCGGCGCAGTTGTTAGTGCATACCGAATTTAATCCCATGGTGATCACGCAATACAATATCGTGCCTGGATTGCTGGGAACATTGCTGACAATGACATTTGTCATGGTGGCATCCATGGCGTTAACGCGTGAACGTGAACAAGGCACGTTGGAAACATTACTGTCTACGCCGTTGCTGCCGCTGGAAGTGATTATTGGCAAAGCCATGCCGTTTGTGCTGGTTGGTTATTTACAGGTATTGCTTGTGCTATTGATTGCGACGCAGTTTTTTCATATTCCAATGATAGGAAATCCATTCTTGTTGCTTGTTTTGGTACTTCCATTTGTGCTCGCGAGTCTTTCCGTTGGTATTACCATTTCAACAATTGCGAAAACACAGCTGGAAGCAAGTCAAATCAGTATTATCTTTTTTGTGCCCTCCATGCTGCTTTCCGGGTTTGCGTTTCCATTTAAAGGCATGCCAGAGTGGGCGCAATGGATTGGTAATATATTGCCGATGACGCACTTTATTAACATAGTGCGCGGCATCATGCTGAAAGGAATTAATTTTAGCGAAGCCTGGGTGGATGTGTGGCCAATATTTGTTTTTATGTTGGTCATGTTGATTCATTGCATTGAAACGTTATCGACAGACATTAGACTAGGGCAGGAGTATATGCTAAAGCAAAACCATTATCTTGATGATTTATTCAATCCCGATAGCGTGGCAATTATAGGCGCTAGCACGCGTCCGGGTTCTGTTGGCGCTAAAGTATTGCAGAACATGATAGACAGTAAATTTCCCGGCAAATTATATCCAGTCAATCTAAAACATAAAAGCGTGCATGATCTTAAGTGTGTTGCTTCTGTACGTGATATAGAAGAGAAAATTGATCTTGCTGTCATTACCACGCCAGCGCGTACCGTGCCCGGTATTATTCAGGAATGCGGTGAAAAAGGTATACGTTGTGCTGTCATTATTTCTGCTGGATTTAGTGAATTGGGCGATGAAGGTAAAGAGCTGGAGCGACAAATATTGGAAATCGCACGCCGCTATAATCTGCATTTCATCGGTCCTAACTGTCTTGGCATCATGCGTCCAAAGTCGCATGTAAACGCTACTTTTGATAACAACTACGCTGCTGCCGGCGGTATTGCATTAGTCTCTCAATCAGGCGCTATTTGCGCCGGAATCCTGGATTGGGCGGTGGATAAAGATATTGGTTTTTCCAGTATTATTTCTATGGGCAATTGCATAGATCTTGATTTTGGCGACGTGCTGGAATATCTCGCGCTAGATCCAGAAACTAAAAGTATTTTGCTTTATATTGAAGGTGTTCATTATCCACGCCGTTTTTTAAGTGGTTTACGCGCAGCCGCGCGTGTAAAACCAGTGATTGCGCTCAAGGCTGGTCGCAATGACAGTGGCGCTCGCGCAGTGCATTCACATACTGGCGCGTTGGTGGGCGATGATATGGTATTTACCGCTGCGTTGTCTCGAGGCGGTGCTGTGCGTGTTAACAGCATAGAACAATTGTTTACCGCGGCAGAAGTATTATCCAGTGATTACCGTGCGAAGGGCGATCGTTTGTTAATTATAACTAACGGTGGCGGTGCGGGGGTGATGGCGGCTGATCATGCAACGGAGCTTGCTCTTTCATTGCCGTCGCCAAGTGAAAAAACAATGAAGGAATTGAATAAAATACTGCCGCCGCAATGGTCACATCAAAATCCTGTTGATATTCTTGGCGATGCGACGCCGGAACGTTATCGCGCTACCATTGAAGCGGGTTTTAAAGATGAAAACAATGATGGTGTGTTGACTATTCTAGTGCCGATCGCGATGACGCACCCACATAAAGTTGCGCGAGAAATTTGCGAGTTCGCGCAACATATTCATAAACCATTGTTAACTTGCTGGATGGGTGAAAAACAAGTTAAATCATCGCGGAAACTTTTCTCCGATAAAAAAATTCCTTGTTACAGCACTCCAGAAGAAGCGGTTGAAGCATTTTCATATCTCGCAAATTATCACAAAAGCCAGCAATTATTAGTACAAGTGCCACCGCCGCTTATGCCAGAAACAAGATTTGACGTGCGTGGTGCGGAATTAATTATTAATGCGGCGCTGGCGGAGCAAAGAAAAATTCTCACTACCATGGAATCAAAAGCGATATTAAGCGCATTTTCTATTCCTGTTTCGCAAACGCTTGAAACACATTCCCCCAGCGAGGCACTACTGGCTGCAGAGTCGGTTGGCTTTCCAGTCGTTATGAAAATTAGTTCGCCGGATATCACGCACAAACAGGATGTAGGCGGCGTGAAATTAAATTTAAAAGACGGCGAGTCAGTGCGCATGGCGTTTGATCGCATGCTGAAAAAAGTGAAAGCGCGTAAGCCAGACGCGAAAATTTCCGGTATCACCGTTGAGCATATGTATAAGAATCCGAATTATCGTGAATTAATGATAGGTGTTGTGCGCGATAAAGTGTTTGGTCCAGTGATCGCGTTTGGTATGGGTGGTTCGCTAGTGGAAGTCATCCAGGACCGTGCTATAGCCTTGCCACCGCTTAATTCGTTTCTCGCGCAGGAATTGATAAAGAAAACCAAGGCAATGAAATTGCTGGGCGAATTTCGCGGCAAACCGGCGGTCAACAAGGATGCGTTGATCAATATCTTAATGCGGGTATCAAGCATGCTTTGTGAATTGCCGCAAATACAAGAAATGGATATCAATCCATTGCTGGTTGATGAAAACGGTGCCATCGCGGTAGATGCACGTTTTGTCGTCGATGTTTCTAATGCGAAGCGTGAAAATTACGGTCATATGTCTATCCATCCTTATCCGGCGAGTTTAGAACAAGAGTGGCAGAGCGCGGATGGAGATACGATCTTGATTCGACCTATTCGTCCGGAAGATGCTCGTGCCGAACAGGCATTCATTGCTAAATTATCCTCAGCGGCAAAGTATTTCCGTTTCATGCATGCAGTTTCGGAATTAACTCTGGAAATGTTGGTAAAGTTCACACAAGTTGATTACGAGCGCGAAATGGCATTTGTCGCCGTGGTGCAAGAAGGAAAAAAAGACGAAATGATCATTGCTATTGCCCGCTATTTTACCCAGGCTGACGAGGAATCTTGCGAATTCGCTATTGTTGTCGCCGATAACTGGCAAGGTAAAGGCTTGGGTACAAAATTGATGCAAGCATTAATCGCGGTGGCGCGAGTAAAAGGAATCAAAAAAATGATAGGGAATATTTTGGCTTCGAATAACAATATGTTGGATATGGTAAAGAATATGCAATTCACTGTGCGTAGAGGTGATGATCCATCAATTAAACTGGTAGAGAAAGATCTGCAATAAGGAATCTGTTATGCGTGCCATGGTATTGGAAAAACAAGGTCAGCCATTGCGACTAAAAGACGTTTCCATTCCTGTGCCGCATGAAAATCAGGTTCAGATTAAAGTTCATGCCTGCGGCATTTGCCGCACTGATCTGCATATCCTCGATGGTGAGTTAAATCAGCCTAAATTACCTTTGATCCCCGGACATCAGATTGTTGGTACCATTACCGAAACAGGCAAAAACGTAACTGAATTCCAGATTGGACAGCGTGTCGGTGTACCGTGGCTTGGTGGTAGCTGTGGCAAATGCCGTTATTGCAGCGCAGACAAGGAAAATCTGTGTGATCAGGCTGTATTCACCGGGTATCAAGTCGACGGTGGTTTTGCTGAATATTGTGTCGCCAATACACGTTTCTGTTTTCCCATTCCTGAAGATTATCCTGATCATCAGGCGGCGCCATTATTGTGTGCGGGATTAATTGGCTACCGTTCACTAGGTAAAACGGAAGATGCGAAGCGTTTAGGTATTTACGGTTTCGGTGCGGCTGGACATTTGTTAGTTCAAGTGGCGCGTTTTCAAGGCCGCGAAGTATATGCATTCACTCATCGCGGCGATGACAAGACACAGCAATTTGCGCGTGAACTTGGCGCGGTTTGGGCAGGCTCATCCGATCAAATGCCGCCGGAACTATTAGATGCGGCTATCATATTCGCGCCAGCTGGTGAATTAGTGCCGCAAGCATTGCGTGCGATTGTTAAAGGCGGGATTGTAGTCTGCGGTGGCATTCATATGAGTGATATTCCATCTTTTCCTTATGCTATTCTGTGGGGTGAGCGTGTTATCTGTTCGGTGGCGAATCTGACGCGACATGATGGCGAAGAATTTCTGGCGCTTGCACCCAAGATTCCGATTAAAACAGAAGTCCATACTTATCCGCTAGACAAAGCCAATGAAGCTTAGAAGATTTGCGCAATGGCAAATTTTCTGTCGCTTATGTGATCACCATATAAATTCATTTTGTCATTTTTTAAGTTTGTCTTAAGACATAACTTGTAGCATACGTGTAACTTATTAAGGGAGAGCCGCCAGGCTCCAATCAAGGAGAGTTAGATGACTCAGTCAAGAGAACCCTCAGCACCAGTTGCTGACGAAAAAACACCTGAAAATAGCCAACTCAAAGATTTATACGAAAGCCAGATCAGAATATTGAATACTGCGATACGTTATGGTAAAGGCGATGTGGTTGCAGAATTGCTAAAACGTAAAGATCAAATTAATCTTCAAGATAAATACCGCCGTACATTACTGCATTACGCTGCCTGGTTTGGCGAAATTATTTTTGCCGCTGAATTGTTAAAAAAACCGGAAATTATGGTGAATGTAGTAGATTGCGATGGCAAAACAGCTCTGCATTTCTGTGCGCACCATCGTTCCACCGACGTCGCAACCGCTTTGCTGACGCGTAAAAATATCCAGGTCAATTTGACTGACAAAGAAGAAAAAACGCCACTGCATTGTGCGGTGCTAACTAATAATCTCCCCGTCGTCAATGAATTAATCAAACATGCTGAAATACAAGTGAACGCATTTGATATTTTCGGCAAGACACCGTTACATTACGCGGTAGAAAAAGGCTTTGATCAAATCGTAGCAGCATTGCTAACACATAAAGATATTCAAGTGAATCTGGAAGATAAAAAAGGTAAAACTACGCCGCTATCGATGGCGGGTTATTATGGTTTTGGCCGTGTTGCAGGCGAATTGCTCAAGCATAAGGATATTCAGGCCAATCTTAAAAATGATTATGATTTTAACGCGATTCATTGCGCAATCAGATACGGTTATCCAGAAGATGCAAAAAAGTTTTTAAATGCATATGTAAAAACATATAAAGAAAGACGTGAAAAAGAAGGGCCATATTTACACTGGTATAGTGGGTTCGGTCTTTTTGGTGTTTCACGTGAAGAAAAACTGGCTGCCGCAGAATTTTTGCTGAATAATCTTCATAATCCGCAGGAGATTGAAAATTTCGACGATTTTACTCCGCATAGAAAAGCATTACTGGATGGCGAATTAGGCAATGCATATAAATTATTGAAGAGTTAAAGTTAGAACATCATTATCAAGGAGAGATAAATGCTTTCTTCACGAACAAGCAATACTTTGTCGGAATTCGTTATCCAGGATGATGAAGCAGCACAACAGCAACCTGCCGATGTCGTTGCAGATGCAGGCGAGCTTAAAGTTGAATCGATTGATAACAGTAAAAAAAGTGAAGAGCATCTTTTACAGCTCGCGGTTATTTACGATAAAGTTGAAATCGTTAAGCAATTGCTAAAACGCAAAAGACAAGTAACTCTGCAAGACAAAGATGGCAGAACATTGCTGCATTACGCGGCCTGGTTTGGCGAAGAAAATATTGTCGCTGAATGTGTCAGTAATCCTGATATCAATGTCAATCTTACTGATGAAGCCGGACAGAGTGCGTTGCATCATGCCGCATTTCACGGCAATGAAAAAGCGGTAGCGGTATTGTTAAGTCATAAAGAGACGGATGTTAATCTTTGCGATAACGAAGGCAAATCACCGTTGCGATTAGGTGTGTTTTTCGCGGATGTCGTCGCGCAACTGTTGAAGCACAATACTATCGACGTCAATATTCAAGACGAAGCAGGTAAGTCGCCTTTGCATTACGCTGTGGAAGCCAACCTTGGAAAATCTGTAGCGCAGTTGCTCACTCATGAGAGCATTAAAATCAATCTCGCGGATAAGAAAGGCTGGACACCGTTTAGCATTGGCAGGCGCTTGCAAGAGTGGCCATGCCGCCAGCGAATTATTGCAAGACAAAAATCTGCAGGTCAATTTCAAACAAACAAATGATTGGAAAGCTATTTGCGCTGCGCATAAAGCTGGACATGCCGATGTGGTGAAAAAATTTCTGTGTGCTTATATCGCGAATTATTACAATCGCCGTGAAAAAGAAGGGAATCATCTGACATTTTACGGTCGGCTTTTTGGGGTTGAAAAACAGGCCAAGTTGGCAGCCGCCGGATTTCTGTTACATCACATTGACCAGATCGACAAAATTGAAGAAATGGATGGATTCAACGCGCATAAAGCAGCATTGGGCGATGGCGAACTGGGAAATGTTTATTGGTTGTTGAGAAAGAAATAATAAAAAATGGGGTCTGACCCCAAAAAGTGGGGTCAGACGCCAGGTCTCCGTATTTGATCCCAATTGCAGTAATTATTTAAATCGCATATTAATAAAAAATAATAATTAAAATTAATAAGGATGAAATATGCAGCCAAGAGTGATCACGAATATCCCAGAAAACGAAGTGGTTGAATTCAATGAATCCATTCACGTTCAAGGCTCTATCGGAAAAAATGCCAAAGTCACATTAATATCAGGAAACTTGAAAGTTGATGGTACTGTGGAAAGCGGCGCAAATATTGATGTGCAACTTGGAAAAGCAGAACTTTATAAAGTTGTTGGTCCTGGTACTAGAGTAAAAGCTTTGCAATCTATTGATATACAATTTCAGAATGGCAGTGATGTCAAACTTAAGAGCAAAAAAACCAACATCATGTTTAACAATTGTGATGAGAGCAAAATAAAAGGAACTATTAAGATAGGTGGTGTAACAGTTTTCAGGAACGGCGTTCAAGTAAAAGCAAACTCGGAACTTTCGTCATCATCTTCTTCCTCTTCCTCATCTTTATCTGATTCGGATGACTCAGATGACGATACACCTTACTGGCGTATTAGAAGATAAATCATAGGGGTCAGACCCTAAATCTAGCGTCTGACCCCAAAATAAAATTACACTGCCACTGATTCTGCCTGGACTGTTACTTTTGTTTTTACAGAGCTGGAAATAAAACAATTATCATGTGCTTTCTTGAACAACTCATCCAATAACGCCGCATCTGGCTTATTTCCATCCTGAAAACTGATTTTCGGCTTCAACACCACTTCCGTCATCGCCATTTTGCCTTCTTCATTTTTCGCCAGCGTGCCAACGGCTTCTGCACTGTATTCATCAATGCCGACGCCTTTCATCGCTGCCCAATAAAGAAACGTCAGCATGAAGCAACTAGAAATAGACGCGGTAAATAATTCTTCAGGATTTGGGAGTTCAGCCTTGCCTAAAAATTCTGGCGCACTGCTGCCCTGGATAGAAACGCCACCGCCGAATGTGATCGCATGTGTGCGGTCGTAGGATTTGGCATTAAATGGGGTATTGTTACGGTTCCACGAAATACGAGAAGTATATTGCATGACATATCCTTTTGGTAAAACATGCAATATATGACAAGGTGCAGGTCGTAATCAATCCGGAGGCGATTTGCGGAAGCCTTTCACGACTTTGCCGGTTTTGTTTTCAATGATTTCACCATTGAAGTTACCAAACTTGCCTTGAGTCTTGGTCAGCATCCAATTATAGAGCTCATCAACGTCATCGCCGCTCTCGTGAGCAACTTCACCTTCATCGAAATAGATTTTGGCAGTATAACGGAATGCCATACATACCCCCCGCCCTACGGCGTGTTTGAATGCCTTATAACTATAATTATAAGGCAGATTGGGTATGACGGGCTATTATTCGGAGCTTTCTTCGACTAGATACGGTTTAATAGTTTTAAGAAACTGTCGCATAATCACAGGGTTAGCTGCAACGATGTTACCAGTCTTCAAATAATCTTCTCCGCCATAAGGATCGCAGACAATACCACCGGCTTCTTTGACCATTAGAAGGCCAGCCGCGATGTCCCAGATGTGTAAGCCCATTTCCCAGAAACCATCCAGGCGACCGGCGGCAACGTATGCCAGGTCTAATGTGGCAGCGCCAGCACGGCGAATATCACCGCATATAGGGATCACGGATTGCAGGATACGGCTAGGAACGGCGGTGGATTTATCTGAGTGACGATAGGCAAAACCTGTGCCCAGTAGACATTCTTCCAGGTGCTTACGTTGGGCAACGCGTATGCGTCTTTCATTCATATGAGCGCCTTTACCTCGGCTGGCGGTGAATAACTCCTGCCGGTTAGGGTCATAAATGACGCCGTGTTCAATCCTGTTTTTGTAAGCGACAGCAATAGATACAGCAAAATGTGGGAAGCCATGGATGAAGTTACGGGTGCCATCAATTGGATCGATAATCCATTGAAAATCATCACCTTCCAGCTCACCACCTTCTTCCCCGAGAAAGCCATGGGAGGGGTACGCTTTGCGAACAACAGAGATAATTTCCTGCTCAACGCGCTGGTCCACTTCAGTTACAAAGTCATTAGGTGCTTTTTCAGCAATTTTGACAGTATCAAGCCGTTTCATTGCTCGGTTAATAATGTTCCCGGCAGCACGGGCGGCTTCTACTGCTATATTAATCAGTGGTTCGCGCATAGAGTTTAAAGAGCATCAGTTTTATATTTGGGGTGCACATAATAAAACGAATTGGCCGCGGCGTCACGAATTTTAAGCAGATAGTTCATATTTGGGGTTTATTTTGGGGGTATTGGCTGGTTCTGGCTTGGAGGTAGCTGTGGGGATGAGGCTGTCAAAGAATAACAGGTAGCCGAAGCGATCGCGCTGGTGCAAGTCCGAATAGCTTTATGTAATGGCGTATCGCTATTATCATAAGCCTCGGGCTGCACAGGCTTCAAACAAGTATCCAGTTAAAAAATCAGAAACAGATCTTGTTCTATTTATCATCAACCACACTCGTTTTGTGTCTAATTTATTATTGTAGTTGTCGAGGGCATATTACTACATGAAGTCAGAAAGTCCAAAACTTTTTTTCAAGTATTAATTATGATCATTTTTAAATCTGTACCTTTCTCTGCTAAACTACCGCTCTCAAAAATTGAATTAAGAATAGTAAGGTATATGTTAGACCGTACTCGCATAGTGTTAGTGAAAACGACTCATCCAGGAAATATAGGCTCTGCTGCGCGCGCAATGAAAACAATGGGCTTGTCAGAATTATATCTGGTTGCACCAGAAAAGTTTCCGCATCCGAAAGCGATTGAAATGGCAGTTGGTGCTGCTGATGTGGTAGAGCAGGCGGTAGTGGTTGAGACGCTGGATGAAGCCATCGCTGATTGCACGTTGGTAATTGGAACTAGCGCGCGTTCGCGAACGATTCCGTGGCCTGTTTGTATGCCGCGCGAGATGGCGGAAAAAGTGAAACGCGAAGCAGCAAATAGTAATACCGCGATTCTCTTTGGCCAGGAACAATCTGGTCTGACGAATGAAGAATTGCAGCGTTGTAATTTACACGTGCAAATTCCGGCGAATCCTGATTACAGTTCGTTGAACCTGGCTGCGGCAGTGCAAGTGATAGCTTATGAGTTACGAGTTGCCAGTCTTGATCAGAGTACGTATCCAGATGAGTGGGATTATCGGTATGCGACGGCGGATGAAATGGAAAAGTACTTTGCGCATTTGGAAGAAGTGCTGATACAGGTGGACTTTCTCAAGATGAATGCGCCACGGAAGTTGATGACGCGTTTGCGTCGTTTGTATTTCCGCACGCGTCCGGATGTGATGGAAATGAATATTTTGCGCGGGATGTTGACGGCAGTACAGGATGCATTGAAGAAGTAGGGTGGACTAGGCGCTCCTTGCCATAATCCACCAACTATTAATTAATCGGCTCTGGCACCTGCCGCAATCCTTGCTCTAATTTGCTCGCGCCAGCACTGCCAGACTCATGATACTCAGCATCCTGATTCACATACCACACATTATACTCCCGCGCATCCGCAAGAATATTTTTCACTGTCAGCATCGCGGTCATCATGGCATGATCCTGATTATTATATTTATGCATGCCATTGCGCCCTACCAAATATAAACTCGGAAACTTTTCTTCCAATTCATTTTTAATCAAAGCCACATGCTCTTGATAATGCTTATCATAAACCGGATAAGCTTTTGGCTGCCGCACTACACAACCATCAACAATGTCTTCGGCTTTCGCCAATCCCAACGTAACAATTTCTTGCGTGGCTTTTTGAATTAGCTCGGCATCAGTTGCGGACCAAACTTTATCACCCTTAAAGCAAAAATATTCCATGCCATAACTGCACATGCCTTCTTCCGGCACCATTTCCGGCGACCAGGATTTGAAATTCTGAATACGCGCCACACTTACTTGCGCATCGTGGACATAAATCCAGTTATCCGTAAATAGATCCTTATCTTTGAGAATCAGCACGACAATCAGGAAGTCGCGGTATTGCAACTGTTGCGCGGCGGCTTGTGTAGCTGGAGACAGAGCAGGGGAAAGATAATCCAGCACTACATTGCGCAACGGCGCGGAAGAAATCACATGTGTTGCCGTGATTTTCTGGGTATTGCCAGTATGATCACGATAATGAATATCCCACATTTGCGTCTCTTGGTGATATTCACACTGATACACTTCGCAACCAAGTTGCACGTTGCCATTTTGCTGGCGAATTTTATCCGCACACGCTTCCCACAACATGCCAGGTCCTTTGCGCGGATAGCGGAAAGTATCAATCAATGTCTTGATGACGGATTTATTACCACGGCGCAGCCATTTTTTTGGCACAATCGCGTTGAAAATAGCTGACGATAAAGATAATCCCTTGATACGTTGGGCTGCCCAATCGGCAGAAATGTCTTCACATTTCATGCCCCAAACTTTTTCGGTATATGTCTTAAAAAAAATACTGAACAAACGTGAACCAAAATGATTAGTGACCCAGTCGGAAAAGCTTTCCGTACGTTTTAAAGGGCGCAGTCGAACTTTTGCATAAGATAAAACACAATGAATTGATTCAATCATGCCCAACTTACGCAGTGCTTCAAATGCTTTTAGCGGATAGGAAAAAAATTGCCGCCGGTAAAAAATACGCGAAGAGCGTGGTCTATCCATCATGTCATTGGGTAAAATTTCTGACCACAAGGATTCAACTTCCTGTGCCTTGGAAAAGAAACGATGACCGCCAATATCAAAGCAATAATCTTTGTATTTGACTGTGCGGGCAATGCCGCCTACATATTCTGGATCGGCTTCTAATACAGTAACGGGAACATTTTCTTTGCCTAAGAAGATAGGCTGCGGTCAAGCCAGCGGGGCCGGCGCCAATGATAGCGACATGATAATTCTTTGTGTTTTGCATAGAATTCCGCATTTGCATAATATTTTGATCACTTTAGCGTAAACGGATAGCATTTGAAAGGTGCTTTCTTGCAGACAATATTTGCGCTATTCTGCTGTTTTTGGTTCCCGAGGGAAACACATCCGATGCTACGACAAACTCACCAGACGCGTTCATTTATTTATTGCCTGGCGGCGATTTGTCTCAGTTATCTAGTGTTTGAACTTTTTTATAATGCTTACGCCATGCTGGCGATTGATGAATTCTGGTTTGCGCATATTATTTACCATTATAAAAACGCGTTGCCGTATCGTGATTTCTCTCCTTATAAAACTGTCTTGGGTTATTACTTGTTATTGCTGCCGATGTTGTCATCTTACGGCGTAATGGCGACCATGATATTCACTAAGAATGTGATTGCGGTGCTGAATGCAATTATCTTGTTCGCAGCATCGTGGCGTCTGACGCGATTTTTTCCCCGGCATGCGGTACTTACCAGCCTCTGCATGTTGCTGTTGTCTGATATTATGCTGTCATGTTCCACTAACATACGCGTAGATTTGCTCGGCTATTGGTTTTGTCTATTTTCATTTCTCTTTTTACTCGAAAATCGATGCTGGCTAGCAGGATTATTGTTAGGGCTTGGATTTATCACCACGCAAAAAGCGATATGGTATGTTTTTGCTAGTGATTGCGCGCTTATGGTTTGCTGGCTCACGACGACACGCGATTGGAAATCATTCACCAACATCGTGAAATTCAATATCGCAATCGCTGCGGTAGTGAGTGTTTATATTGCCTTCTGGTCGTGGATTAGTGATTGGCATACAGTTGTCAATAATGTCTTTTATGATGCAACCGTGTTGTACCAATTAGACTGGTACGACAGCGCGCGTAAAGGCTTTTGGCAAATCATGATTAATTACAATCCATTGTTGATTTTGCTGTGGCCGTTAACTTTAATGAGTTTGTTTATCACCCATCAACATGATGTGCATTACCAACGCCGAGTGTTTGTGACTGTCTGGTCGTTAGTGATTCTGGTTTGTCTCGTTCCTTATAAGATGGTTTTTCCCTATTATCTGCAAGTAGCTATGCCCGCATTTCTCATTGGTTACGCCGCGTTTTTTGCCTGGCTGCGTGATATGTTTTCTCCTGATTGTAAAGTCACGAACCTGGCGGGAAAAAATAGTTTATGGTTGTTTGCCGCGCTATACACACTCGGATTTGCCTGGGTTTATGTGAAGTTTTCTTTGCCTAATGCTTATCTGCTGACATGTCTGGTGCCATTATTGCTGGCATTTTATATCACACATAATCAGCGCGGCGACCAGCAAGGAAGAGAATTAATATTCCAGTTGATTTATGTCGCATTGTTTTTTGTTGGTGGTATTTATTCCATGTTGTTGTTCACGGCAAAAACCATAGAATTCAATGGCGCGTATCAAAAGGCGAATATTCAAGTGGTGAATAGCCTGCTGCAAGATGGCAGTGATTATGTCGCGGGCATTGAATTAATTTACAATAAAACCCAGCCTATTGCTGGCATGCGACAATTAGTCGGACCAGCAGTCGATTATCTTTATAATCCAACGGAAAAATTACGTCGCGCCATGTTGGCGTCATTATACGAAGATCCCACTGTGACATCAGCTTCTGTTGTCGAAGCCATGAAAAAATCATCAGTCAAATTTTATGTGAATAATTACCGCATGATGGCGCTGCCGGATAATATTAAGCATTATCTGGCATCCCAATATGAACATTTTTGGGGTAGTGTTTATCTTTACGCGCCGGCAGTGAGCGCGGGCAGGCAAGCACTGACAATCAAGTTTTCTGGTAATTATCAGATCGAGGCAAAACCGGGTAGCAAAATATCATTGCATGGTAAATGGTATACCGCGAATAGCACTGATAATATTAGACAAGGGTGGTTATATTTCCCGTTCGCGTGTTGATTATCGGTTGAAATTAATGCCAGAAAATATAAGTATTTTGCTAAATCCAACATATGCAAATGACAATACCGATAAGATGAATTATTAATACCACTAACCTGGTGGATTACGGCAAAAGGCGCCTAATCCACCCTACGTCAGAGTAAGATGCGCGTTGTAGGGTGGATTAGGCGCCTTTTGCCGTAATCCACCAGATAAAGGGTTATTTAAAAATAAGGTGAACTTGATGAGCAAGCTGTCAAACAGAGAGTTAACGACACAAGGATTAGTATTAGTATTTTCTCTCATCGCTGGCGGCATATTAGCGATGTTGCTCGGCAGGGATTTATCATTTGATGTCGCCAATTATCATTATTATTTACCATTTGCTTTTTTCCACCATAGACAAAGCATAGATTTCTGGCCGACGACCTATCTGCATTTATTTCTTAATCCCACCATTGATTTCATCCCATACTTTTTAATCAATCATGTAACGCCACAGCAGATGGAATTTATTCTCGGTGCGTTGCATGGTCTTAATTTCTGGTTATTGTTTTTTATCGCCCGGCTTTTTATCAATCAACCACAGCGGCGAGCCTGTGATTTGCTGGCATTTTTTATTGCTTTACTCGGCATGTATGGACCCAATGTTTTTCCCGGTCTTGGTTCTGTGTCTAACGATAATCTGGTTAGTATTTATGTGCTCGGATTTGTACTGCTGCAAATGATTAGTTTGCGTCAATATTCGCAATCCGGACGCTGGCCGTTCGCTGCATTGATCTGCAGCGGTATGTTATTAGGCGTCGCTGTTGGCTTGAAATTGACGACCAATATTTATGTGCTTGGTGCTATTGCAGCTTGCGCTTTGCTACCAGTTTCTTTGCGTGATCGAACAAAATTATTATTGATCCTGATGATGTCTGCTGCTGCGGGTATCATGCTTTCTTCTGGTTATTGGATGTTGCAGATGTGGCAACAACACCATAATCCCGTATTTCCATTCCTGAATAATATTTTTCATTCACCCGATTATGCATCAGTAAACTGGCGTGATATTCGTTTTATGCCGCAAGGTATTAAACAATGGTTGTTTTATCCATTTTATTTTTCCTGGGATGCCAGTGTCACTGGCGATAAGTTTCGTGATTTCCGCTTTATGTTTGTTTATGCCTTGCTTGTGTGCACGGCAGCATGCGCGTTATATCGCTATATATTTCACCGTAAACAAGCGCCATTTTTATCTTTATCTGTAAACTGGATGATGTGGTTTTTCATTTGTTCGTACGTCGTCTGGCAATGTTATATTTCTTACGGCCGCTATCTCGCACCTTTAGAAATGCTCGCCCCACTCATGATTTATCTGTTATTAAAATCATTATTCAAGCGACATTACTATGCGGAAGCATTATTTATCTATTTCGGCTTGTTGTTAATTGTTTACATGTATCCAGTGCAACTGATACGTATGCCAAAGTATGAAGCGACTACTTATTTTAACGTGAACTTTCCTGCGTTAGTAAAAGACACACCAGAAGCGTTGGTATTAACGCCATATCCGCTATTTCTTGCCAATGAATCTTACATTAATCACCATCCGCGGCCGCAAACTTATTTAATCCCATTATTGCCCGCGCAATGGCGTTACATTGGTGTGCCAATCTGGAATGGCAATTACGCTACTGATGAGGCAACGCATGAAAACATTAAAACGCGTATTCAACATTATCAACAGAAAATCTTTCTGTTAACACCAGAACCGTTTATGCATGAGTTATATGCTATTGCGCAATCATTTGGACTGGAACCGGATGGTCAATGTGCGCAAATTACTAGCGACAGACAAAAAGTGACTTATGAGTATTTATTCATTTGCCCGGTCAAATTAAGCAGTTGACCTCTTCATCGCAACGCTATTACCATGTAGCCAAATTATAATTAAAATAAGAAATACACATGCAAGCGAGGATGTTTGGTCCAAATCTAATCAGCGATCTTTCCGGTTTACCTGAAGATCTTCAATTATATATCTTGAGTTTTTTGCGTCGACGCGAAGCCAAAGGATTGGTCAAAAGCAATAAAGTTAACACAAAGATAATGAATAAAAACGCGTTGTGGGCACAGTTTTATCGTCAGGATTTTGGCCCATTATTATGCGATTTTATTCCTGCTGGCGCGACTGAAAAACCACCGCTGGATACCGATGTAAAAATTCAATATATCGCCGCCTATGTCTATCAATGCGCTTATTTCTGCGCACGAAGTGATATCAGTCAAATCCGTTTCCTGCAGTTGTATCATTTTTTACAGCCACACAAAGATAAAGCATGGGCTAAATATTATTTCGCACGCATGCTTTATCATGGTTTAGGCATGAAAAGAAATGAAAGAGAAGGTATTAAAGCATTTTTTGATTGCATTACCTGGCATGATTACCGAGTTGTCGAACCAATTATCCTGCATATCATCTTGTATTCGAAATCTAAATCATTTTTACGTGGAGAAGGTGTCGCTGTTCCAGCGCGTGAAAAATTACTCTCTATTTTGCTGGCTGCCTATGAAAATGATTATCCGCGTGCTGCTTTAGGGATTGGGCATTTATATGCGTTTGCCGATAAATTTCAGCAGAAGTCTGATATGACGCAAGCAGAAAATTGGTATCGCAAAGCATTGCAGCATCACATACCTGCAGCAGTTGAGCGGCTTGTGGTCACATTGAGATCTGGACATAAAGATGCAGACGTAGTGGCTGAACTTGAAGGTATGAGTCGTACTGAATCGAATTCCGATGTTGTTGCTGAAATTCAGCATCAATTAGCGCTTTTACATGAACGCCATGATACAGCGCAGTATCTGTCTAAATTAAATGCTGCCGCGGATCAAGGGCATGTGCTCGCGCGACGTACGCTTGCCAAGCATTGTTTTACAGTTGCGGCACCTGCTGAAGAAAATCCCGAACGCAAATTACAGTGGCTTGAACAAGCTAAAAGACACTTTGAGTTGTGTATTTCTGCTGGCGATCCAAATGCGTTACAAGATTATTGGCATGTCTGGCAGTTGCACAAAGAGTGCGAAGGTGAAGCGAGCGTTGATAATGAGCACGAAAGGTATGAGATAGCGAAGTTGGTACCCAAAAATACAACAGCAATGATTTATTTTTTAGGTGCGTATTTCTCCGAGTCAAGTTGTGAAGATATCAAAAATAGCGCAGAAAAAATTTGGTGGATTCAGCTGGCTGCTCAACATAATAACGCTAAAGCAATAAATTTATTAATGACGGCTGATAAAATAGCCGAACCAGCATTATTTTTATGTGCATTAGGTGTTATCGCGTATTACGGTATTTTTGGGGATTCGTATGAGTTATCACTCGGCACCAATCATTTCGCCCGTGCTTTCGCGGCGGATGCAAACATGGTGCAGGAATATCTCGATGCTGGTAAGAAACTAGGTTTGGTATGTCCGGAAGTGGAAGCGCTGTTGTTAGATCAAATCAGGATATATACTTTCGAAAAAAAACCTGGCATGGATATGTAATTTCTCCATGCCAGGCTTCTGGTTAGTATTCTAAAGCTATACCTGTTAATTCAGAGCCTACAACGTTAGGAACACAAGCGCCAAACGTTCCATCACTCAGAATAGGACAGTTGTATGCGTCGTGTGCAAAGTTTGTTAAGTAAGCGACAGTGTTGTTAGCATTTAAACGGATACCCCACACATCAGTGATACCGGTTGTTGCAATGAAGCAGCTACTTAAATCTGGGGTGCAGCCAAACACTCTGCCATTACCATAATCAGTGATATAAAGTATGGTTTCAGAGTTATTCAACGTCAAACCACCCGGCTCGTCTAGTGTATTACTGCCGGCTGTAGTAGCTGTAGTACAAGCACTAAATGTACTACCGTTTACTGTGCAAGAAGTAACTTGAACAGGACTATAACTAACAAAATATGCTTTGGTGCCAGCCTTGTTAAGAATGACATCAGAGATAGAATGGTTCAGTCCTGTCGCTCCCGTGTTAACGCAATTTCCTGAGATGACATTATTGGTAACAGGGCAGGCTAATACTCTAGCTCCAGAGTTATCACCAAAATAAACCATGGTGTTACTCGGATTAATGGCGATCATTCCATATTCCGCACCATAGCCTGATGGAGTTGTGACTGTGGTAGGAGAACACGAAGTGAAAGTGGCGTCAGCTGGATTAATTGTACACTGATAAAGGATATGTCCTGTATCGCCGGTAAGAAAGGCGGCTGTGCCTGTACTATTCAGAATAATACCATTTGCACCAAAACTGGTAGGTATGCCACCACCGGAATCCTGACATGATTGGATCGCCCCAGTTGGAGAGAGTGAACACAATAGAACAGATGGTGAATTGCCGTAATTTGCCAGATAGGCGAATCTTGGCGTGACCTGTAAATCATTAAACATCTGGCATGACAGCGGGCCTTTTCCGCTCAGACAGAAAGTTGCGCTGTAAGTGCCATTGCCTCCTGCGATAGATATTGTAGCAGGTTGGGTATCACTCACAGAAAATAAGCAATAACCATTGCTGTCCATGGTGCATTGGCTGCCTACGCCGCTCAAACTAAACCCTGGGGTATTAACTTTAACGCCCGCATAGGGATAAGTATGATTGGGTATAGTCGTGTTGACAGACAATGACGTGCCAGCGTGCATGATGTTAAACATAAGTCCTGCTTGCTCAGCAAAAGCGCCATGACTAATCATGGCGACCATGCCAGCGCAGGTAAGTGAAATAATGCGCCTCATTTAAATGACTCCCAAGTCTGATTTACATAATTGTAAAAGAAACAACAACAGCGTTCGCATAGCTATCGCCGGTGCGCAAGCTCTTGCTCACCTGAGAAGTTGCTCTTTCGAGTCTGCCTTCGCCCAGATAGAAGAAGCGGTAATCAACTTCTATAGGCATATTGCAACCGAGAGCGTTATTAAATGTTAATCCAGCGCCTACAGTTGCACTGAAATCGGCGGTGGTGTTTGATTTGAAGATGTTGTCAGGCAGTGTAACCCCATCCAATGAAGTTTCATCGAAGTTATATGCATGGATTACGTTTGGACCGATACCGACATCCAGATTCACACCAAGCCAGTCATAAGAAGTTTGCATGACTGCTTTAGCAGAGAAGAGAATGGGAACATTGGTGATTGAGTAGCGATAGGAAAGATTTTCAAAGATATCTTCCTGAATCACATTACCTTTGACTTTGGTGTCACCAAGATAAAAGACATTCAAGCCATAACTAAAGTTTATATTGTTCATTGCCATAGCTGGTAAGAAATAGCCAGCGCCGACGAGGAAGTTATTGTCGTTTTGCTTGGTAAGAGTAAAACGATCGCCAATCAAGTCTTGAATGCCAATGAATTGGCTTTCACCTTGATGCGCCTCAAACCAGCCAACATCTACTGATAACTTTCCTTGTTGGAGATATGCGGTTGTACTATCCACGAGATTAGCATTGGCAATTAAGGGTGAAGAGGCAATCAAAGCAACTAAAAGGGAACTACGTTTGAACAAACTGGATGACATAAGCATAAACCCACCTCCTTGTGAGTAACAATAGGCATATTTTCTCATACTGTTCAAAATAAAACAATTCTATATGCTTGTTTATTTTAGTTTTATTTCGGTCTGAAATTCATATATTCCGAGCGCTGATTGTCGATAACAGGGCCTTCTGGCTTTATTCCCAATGGATTTGGCGTGTATTCACTAAACCAGGGTGCTGTAGATGGCATAGACAAACGGAAAAGCTGACGCGAAGTATTTTTCGGCATTGGCAGCGCGGTGTGCACGCAAAGTGGATTTAACCAATACATTTCGTTGGGCTGCAGAATGCTTTTACTTTCATCCTTGCATTGATCCAGTAAATGTTTGCATTCGCCGTTAGGACCAGGTGTGCCTTCAAAAATTTGGTTCCATGCTGCGCATCCTGCATGTGATGCAGCAAGAAACATACCCGCGCCATACTGATATTTATCGTCAGAGTCGATAGGTTCTAAAAGTAATTCATCAATGTTATTTCTTCCTGCGCCCCAGCCGCCTCCGCCACCACCCCAGCCGCCAGGTCCATTGCGATAAACTCCGTCTACATGCAATTCCGGTCTGCGATGTGATTTACCTTTTTTAACCCGGGCTTCATCTATTGTTAAATAGCCGGTTCGATTTAAGAATTCTTCTGGAACTTTTGCAAAGACATCTTTAAGTAAAGAATTATAGTGATTTAATGAGGCTGGTATGCTTTCTATGATGCCAATTTTAATTGGCATCATCATGACGCGTGTATTGGAATGCTGCGGAAATGCAACTTTTGAAACGGTATGAAATCTGCTGAAAAATCTTGGTACTGGTGGTCTGAAAATATGATTACGACGCATCGAATAATTCCTTTTAATAATTTGCTGGTGATTATACGATTTCGTTGGATATCTGCAATAATTTAATACCCCTCACCCGTACTGGGTGCGGGGTATTAAATAAATATTATGCCTTGTTGCAAAATGCTACGCAGACTTGCTGTTCAATCACCTTGCCACCGCAATTCGTATAACATGCATTGTGAGTTTCTTCGCAGCCGCAATCTGAGCTACAGCTGTAGCTATTGTCAAATGAATCTACACTTCTGCTGACTTCTTTGCCGGTGCGTTTCTGTTCCTGTTTATACATTTCAAATTGTGCCAGTGCATCCTGATGCGCGCGTAATTTGCAATTTTCAGTTTTTGATTCGCACATTTGCTGACAGGAATTTTTTGCCTGTATGCACTGTGCCGTACACATTTTTCCCACGGGATTATGCGGCGGTTCATAGGAATATTCTGTTTTGTAAATGGGGCTGCACGCTGTTGTCATAGTGGCGATAACAATCAGACCAAAATACGCGATGATTTTTTTCATATTCTTCTCCTCGATTAGTGGCCAAGTTTAAGTCCAAGACGCTGTTTATGCAATATTACTTAGGCGACTATATTGTGGTATAAATAATCATCAGGCATAGTTCCAGCTTACGCGGAACATAAATAGGTTAATTAACAAGGAAAAGCCGCCATGATTTTCAGGAGAAAACAACGTCAGAATTTATTTGTCATTATGTCCCCGCCCAGATGTAGATCATCTTATGTGGACAATCTGCTGCGCTCGCATCCTGATGTTGTTTGTCACAGTGAATTATTTTTTAAAGATCATCCAATATTACATTTACCAGGATTGCCGGAAACAGATTCACTCCATGATGTTAAATGGCGCGATAAAAATGCGGTTGATTATATCAAGCGTATGTTAGCAAAGTCGCAAGAATATGCGCCTGATGCACGTACGACAGGTTGCAAGTTGATACTATATCCATATCAAATGAATAAAGGCCTGGATGCCTTATTATCGTTTAATCCGCGAGTAATATTTTTAACGAGAGAAAATGAATTAGCGTGGTATTCATCACTAAAGATTTCTCTGGAAACAGGTATCTGGTACACCAAAAAAAGTTTGGAAAGTCAGCATAAAACGACTTTTGACATCAATGAATTTTCATATCATACCGAAGGACGCAAACTTTATTATGATTATGTGCTAACGAAATTGCAGATGCATAAAATCCGTTATCTTCAAGTTGAATATGAAAGTTTATCGCGCGCAGCCACCATCGATGAAATTTTATCATTCCTGAATTTGTCGCAAGCGTCTTTGAGTAGTGAAGTGGTTGAGCAAAATACACGAAATATTCTTGATCGTTTTATCAATCGAGAAGAAGTGATCAAATTCGCCTCGTCTATTGGCAAGTTAAATTGGCTGGTGAGTGGTAACTTTTATCCAACAGAATCTTGATCTGATTTTGATCGAACGCCTGCTACTTTGACTTTTCGCGCGGAATTCTCTATTTTGCCTGATTTTGGGGCTAATTATGCGAGATCGCGGTCAACAACGTTATTCCACGTATAGGGATTTAGCTTGCGCGCTCGCGGCATCTGTCGGAGTACAGGTGTTTCACCCATTTGATACGATTTTGCGCCGTATACAAGTAAACAAAGGGCGCATAGATAGCATAGAATCGCTGCGCAAAGCCGTGTTTGCTGAATCGTTGCACGGCAATACCTATGCGCGTGTGATATCTGTCTATCAAGGTTTTTACCTGGCAGGCTTGTATAAATTTCTTTCTTGCACGTATCGATTCTGCGGCCAATTTTATTTTGAACGTCATGTACATGAAATTTACGGTGCCGATATTCGTTTATTTTTTGGCGACACTTATCCAACAGCATTAATCAGTGCGTCAGTGGGTGGTTCGCAAGGTTTGGCCGAAGTATTGATGTTGTATCCCCTGGAAACGTTGAAAGTGAAACTCCAATGCGGTGACCCGCGTCCTCTTATTCCCATGTTTAAAGCAGAATGGCCCATGTTATATAACGGCTGCGGTGCGGCAATAGCACGCTGTGTGCCTAGCAATTTTGTGCTCTTTGGCGTGCATGGCGCCATCCTGGCGCGCTATGGTTCCGACAATAGTGAAAAGAGTTTCCAGCAATACGCGGTGGCATCATTAGGCGCGACTTGCGCGACCATGGTCGTGACCAACCCTATGGATGTCATCAAGACTCGTGTGCAGGCTTTTAAAGGCGAAATTGGTTCCTTATCCATGTTTAAAAAAACCATCGTGGAAGAGGGCTGGCGGGCACTTACCAAGGGTATGACTCTTAAGGTACTAACAGCGGGGCCGAGAGTGATGCTGTCTTTGCTGCTGGCACACTATCTGCCGCAAATGATAGAAAATGAAAATAGTCGTTCCGTTAAACCTAAATAATGCGGTCTCTTTGACTTTTATGCTGTAATTGTATATTTTATAAACACTATATGAAACCTATCTATCTAGATTACGCAGCCACCACACCCATAGACCCGCGGGTAGTGCAAAAAATGCAGGAATGCCTCACGCTGAATGGCGTGTTTGGCAATCCTGCTTCGCAGCATTTTTACGGTCAACAAGCCCGGGAAGCAGTTGAAAACGCGCGTGCGCAAGTGGCGGCATTAATCAATGCCGATCCAACAGAAATCATTTGGACTTCTGGCGCTACCGAATCAGACAATCTGGCATTAAAAGGCGCGGCCCGTCTTTATCAACGCAAAGGCAAACATATTGTGACCGTGAAAACGGAACACAAAGCGGTGCTGGACGCTTGTCAGCATCTGGAAAAAGAAGGTTTTCAGGTAACTTATCTCGCGGTCAAACCGAATGGATTGCTTGATCTGGAAGCGCTACAGCGCGGCGTTGCGCGACGATACTATTCTGGTTTCAGTCATGCATGTGAATAATGAAACAGGTGTGATACAGGATATTGATGCCATCGCGCAAATCACTTCTAGTCGCGGTATTTTGTTACATGTTGACGCGGCGCAAAGCGCTGGCAAACTGAATATAGACATGGATAAAACGCCGGTGGATTTGTTGACGCTGACAGCGCATAAAGTTTATGGTCCCAAAGGGATAGGTGCATTATACCTACGCAAGAAGCCGCGTGTGCGCGTTGAGCCGTTAATACATGGCGGTGGGCATGAACAGGGAATGCGTTCTGGTACGCTGGCAACACATCAGATCGTTGCTATGGGCGTGGCATTTGAACTTGCCGCGACAGGAAATGCAGCATGATATGCAGCATACTGAACAATTACGCGATGATTTTCTCACGGGATTGAAAAGCATACACAATTTGCGGTTAAACACGGATATTAGTTGTTCTGTGCCACATATTTTAAACCTGCGTTTTGATGGTATGTTGGCTGATGCAATATTGGCGGACTTGCCAGATATCGCGGCATCAACAGCATCAGCTTGTCAGGGCAAGGGCACGGAAGGTTCCTATGTGTTGCGCGCTATGGGACTTGCAGACGCGCAAATTAAAAGTTCTGTACGATTTTCATTGGGCAGATTCACCACTCACGAAGATATTAAACAGGTAGTCAAGGCGATAAATAAGATGTACTAAATGGCGATTAAACATGTTGGCAGGGAATGCAAACAAGCGTAATCCGTATCACCTGGATGTTTTATCTCCGCATTATCTGGCGGCTGGCGCCAATCAGACACCATTAATTTTTACCACACAAATATCTTTTTGTGTTGGCATTGGTTTGTTATATAAAAAAGACGGCAAAGTCAAAACCATGGCGATTTACCATTCGTACAGCGAGCATGGTGGTGATGCCAGCGTGGAATTTATCAAAAAAGCGTTAGTAGAACACCCTGAACAAGTTAAAATTCTTTATCATTCAAATAATCTGATTCGTGCGCTAAGTAATTTTCTTGCTGATGTTGATGATGTCAGCAATGTTACCGTGATTGTCCACGTTAATGATCGGTATAACGATTGTGAAGTCGATAGCGAATCCCCGGAAAAATCAGAAAATTATCAGCTGGTCAGGTACATGACCAATCAAGTATGTCAGGTGTTGGGTAAGGAAAAAATTACGGATTTCAGATACAACAAAGGCGGCAGCTTTTTTTGCCTCATGAATGACGGTACTTATTATTCTCATCATTCACAAATGGAACACATTGCCAGGCGCGTAGCATTGTTTATGCATGACCAAAGTAGCAGAAAAAATGATACCTGGATGGATCGTTACATTGTGAAAGCAGTAAAACAGGCACATGCCGGAACGTTGACATGGATGGGCGCGTGTCAGCTAATTTATCAGGAATTACAAATTTTTCAGGCAGCAAATAAGCCAATAAGTTTTTTTGGCGCGAAACGTACAGATAGTGTACCTTTAACCGCGTATGATAATTTCAGTTATATTTTGGCTTTTTTGCCGGAATGTTTAGCGCAGGGAAGATTCATAATAAAAAAATAGAGGGAAGGAATGAAGTTTATATCAAGGATAGAAGCGTATAGCTTACGCACTGTATTTGTTATCCATACTTGCAAGGGAAATAAAAGATACTTCGCATATTGACTACTGTATGGAGGTCATCCGTATCGCCATTGAAAATCATGAGCTGAAACATAAAGTCGTTACGCGCGCATTGCGCGAATTGAAAAAACATACAGAAATACACGCTCACAGGAAATTATTGAAACAATTGCGCGCCGCGTTTCGCGCTAGCCAGTTTGATGCTGAAACCTTGCAAGATAAATTTATCAATCCGTTGCGCCGGCGTTATGAATCTGAAATTGCCGTATTAATGTTGCAGCAGCCATCCAATGCTACTATGCATGTGGTTGGGCGCATATCGGCAATGTTGATTGATGCGATTGATTTTAATTTTACGCAGAATATGACAGCCCGACAGCAGGCAGTGCTAGATCGATTCCTGACCTGTATGGTGGAAGAAGGCAATACAGTTTGTCTGGGCGCATTCAAAGAAATTCCCACGTTAAATGAAATCAAAGCTATATTAAAAACTAATTCGCCATACGCACTGGCGCAAATTATGCATATACATTATCGTTTCGCGCGTTATGCATTTCGCGAATTACCACTTAATATTCCGTTGCGCACTCCCTGCGGTGCGTTTGCCGATTTGATTAAGGAATATTATGGCTCGCTATTAAATTTTGCCGCTGCAGCTAAGGTGTCAGACCCCGCAATTGATATCACAAGACAGCGGCATGCACCGGGTTATACAGATCGTGGCTGGATTGCCGATGTAATATTTTATTGTTCGCCGCTTTATCAGAATGAACCTGAGCGTGGACGTATTTCTGGTAAAGAACACAAATTTACTAATCAGCTAGGTTTGATGTTGCTTGGCCAGAAAGATGATGCGGTCGGATTCCCTTACGAAGATACCAAATGGGTTGCTGAGTGCGATGATTGCCTGCCTGGATATGAATTCAAGAACAGTATTGGATTATCTGGAAAATGACGCGATTTATGTTACCGGGCCTTCCGGTATGACTAGTTTATTGCTGGGGCAGATGGAAGTTCTTGGCAATTTTGAAACAGTGGCATTGAAAAGACATTATCTTTCCGCGGCCATTGCTATGTTGCTGCCGCTGGTTTTCATAGTCTGCATGAAATCGTCGGTCCGGCAGAATATGCGTTGCGATTAGTGCCGGGATATAAAATCGCAGCACCAGATATTATTACAAACCAAAAAGCACCGGCGCCGCGTTATCACGATTATTTTTGTGCTATGGCGGAAGTGGATGATGAATTTCAGGCGCTGCGAGAAGAAGTGTGGATGCGTTACATGAATTATTTTCAGCAGATTTATTTGCATAAACCATCAGTGCGCGATAGGCTGATGCAAATATCTCATTACCGGAAAATTTTGACAAAGGACGACAATATAATGCAGAAGAAAGTATGTGTCGTGATTGGTGTAGGACCTGGTAATGGCGCTGCATTTGCGTCGCGGTTTGCGAAAGAGGGTTATCAATTAGCATTATTAGCGCGCACGACAGATTTTAGTAAGCAACTGGCAGCATCATTGGATCATGCCAAAGTTTATGCGTGTGATGTCAAAGACAGTGCGGCGATTACGCAAACATTTCAGCAAATTCAAAAGGATTTAGGTGCGGTAGATGTTGTTGTTTACAATGCCGGCTCTGGTACCTGGGGCAATATAGAACAAATCTCAGCCGCGGATTTTGAATCCAGCTGGCGTGTTAATACATTCGGTTTGTTGCAAGTGTCGCAGCAAGTTATTCCTGATATGAAAAAACGCGGCAATGGCAGCATTATGATTATCGGCGCGACAGCTTCAAAAAGAGGTGGTATTAATACCGTGGCATTTGCACCTGCAAAAGCGGCGCAGCGCAGTCTGGCAGAATCCATGGCGAAATATCTCGGCCCGATGGGGATACATGTTGGATTAATCATGATAGATGGCGTGGTTGATTTGCCGGAGACACGCAAGCGTATGACAGATAAGTCAGATGATTTTTTTGTTAAGCCGGCAGATGTCGCGGAAACCGTATTTTATCTGGCGCAACAACCAGCTTCAGCGTGGACGTTCGAAGTTGAAGTCCGCCCATTCGGAGAGAAGTGGTAATAAAATTAGCCTTGATTATCCGGCGGTAATATCGCCACACCAACGCGTTCTGGCGTCAGCCGCCCATGATCTCTATGCCATGAAAATTCCATCACCCGCGCGGCTTGTAACTGTGGAAAGCGTTTCTGAATTTCCGTCGGCAAGGTTTCATCATCAGTCACATCCCACAAAAAGATCGCGCCTTTATGCTGTAATTCAGCGTCGTTAATCCACGGCGCGCGTTTATGGTTCCATTCCATATACACCGCTGGATGATCTTTGGAATAAAATTCCACGTTGCCGCCTAACCAGCGTGAGCCAGCGACATAAGTCAGCGGGGCATGATAAGTGTCATGCCATTCTTGCGTCAGTGCCTGTGCAATTTCGCGGCCGGGAAAATTCGCGCTGGAAGTCGTTGATGAGCGTAGCAGTGAAAAACTGTATCCACCCAATATAATGCCCATCACGATAAACACCGCGGCAATAAAACGATGTAGTTTTTTGATATCCAGATTTGGCTGCAGCGTTGCGATCAGAATAATGCCCCACAGTGACAGTAATGGCATGCCCCAGCCAGCGCGCAATTTAATGCCGAGCATAATAGACAGCAATAACGTCAATAAGATCGGCCCGAGCCCAACATAAAATAAAAATCCTTGATCAAACGCGGAAAGTTTCCAGCGCTGCGGTGCTAACCGCGGTCTGGATCCAGTGAATAGCAACGCGAATAAAACCAGTGCCGGCAAAAATGCTTGCGCCTGTTGCCAGGCAAATTGCGCAGGGAAAAATATGTGGTTAGTCCAGCTGGGCATACTCGCGGTACGATTAAATACGTAAGTGACCGTAATGAATTCGTGTGAGAAGAGCCAGATAGTGTGGGGCAGGATCACCGCCAGGAAAGCCACCAGGCCAGCGTAAGGTGGCAATGTCGCCAATTGCTTACGGTTCTCTGCATTCAGAAATAAAAACAGCGCCATGCCTGTTAATAGAGCCGCAGTGTAGTACTTCGCCATCATGCCTAAGCCAGCAAACAACCCAGTCAGTATCCAATGGCGATAACGGCCAGCTGGTTTACGCAAAGCCAGGTAAAAATACAAGGCAGTAAGCGCCCACAAGCCTAATTCCAGGGTGTTGTCATTAAAGTCTATGGCATGCAGGTTGTAATATTGAATGCTTTCCAAGCGCCATGACAGAAACGAGAGCGTAAGCGGGCGGCAGGAATTGTTTTGCCAGCTGCCAGACTGCCCATAAACAGGCGATAACAGAAATCTGACTGAAAAGATAAACCATCCAGCCGGTTTGACCATCCAGATGGGTGGCAAGTGCCGTCAACCAGCCATTCAAATAGGGGTTCTTATCGTAGCCCCATTCCAGTTGATGTCCCCAGACAGTGCCTTCAATCGAATCCAGCGGCAGGTTATAGCGAATTAGTACAGGTACCAATGTCCAGAAAAGCAAATGAACAATGATAAAGAAATAAAACCAGCGTTGCGGCTGGAAGTTGTTGAAAGTTGTTTGTTGATATTGCTGCATGTTCGCTATTCGGGCTAATAGACTAAATCATGGTTAATAATAGCTTAATCTTGGCATGGTATATACTTAATATTGAGAATGATTTGATTAACCTGGGTTTTTTGCCTTTTCCTTAAAAAAAATGAAAGGCATGACTTAATGTATTGAAATTTAACAATAAAGAGACGCAAAACGAGAGCAGTATGCAAAGTGGTCATCCAGTACTCCTTCCTTGCTAAAAGGCGCGTTATCGTCGCCTTTTGGTGGCCCGCAAGTACCTGCCAAGCCTGTTTTGCGTCTTGAGTTTATAGAGCAATTCAATCAGGTTCCTGCTTGAAATGCGCGCTGAGTTGCAGCGTCAGCTTGGCGTGACTGATTGGAGTGCCGAATTATTCGACATTAGAATTATTTCCGACGATGAAAAATTTCTCCCGCACTATATCGAGCGTATAGATGCAATTCATGCTGGCGTGGAATTTTTACTTGATAATGAAGATGCTCTTAGTGGGTCTTACGGCAGCAAGGTAAGGATTCATCTTGTTAAACTTAAAGATAGTTTTAAAGAATTTTTAAACAAAATCCCGAAAGAACAGCAGGCGGATATCGCGAGTTATCAGAAAGTTCTGGGTGATTATGTGAAAGATGTACTCGCGACTCTCTCTCGCGAACTGACACATCTGAAGGAAGATGAAGTAAAAAAACGTTTACGACGGGCGGAAGAATTTGCTCTGGCAAAGAAAACCAGACCTACAGTTTGTACGGTTTCAAGGGTATATACTGCTGATAATCGCTGTATTGCTCTTAATGCTGCGATTGATAAGCCTATCAATCCTTTCGATGAGTGGTTGAAAGAAGAATTCAAAAAAATTCGATCTAATGCGAAAGATCTCCCACCTTGGTTCATAGAATTAAGCGATTTTGAAAGGAAATATTTGCGTAGTTTTTTATGTGGCTATTGATCTGGATAAAGATCTTGGAAATGCTATCAATTCGCTTTCAAGTAAATTAAGAATTATTCCAGCACCCGCTAATTATGGCGAACATATTCTATGTAGCTATATGAAACAAAAATACGTTTGTGGTTCACACCGCAGAGAAACGTTTCAGTCATATTGCCTCTCGCGATATGTTAGCGAAAGAAAAAAAGTGGGACAGCAAACAGCATCTTAGAAATTGCCATGCTCGTCGTAATCTAAGCAAAATTATTAGTGATGTTAAAGCGGAGTACCGTGGTTTTATTGGTACAGTTGCTGAAATCTCACGGAAACAAGGCGTAACTATCGTTATTCCAATCTTATTTCAGACATTGGTTTCACCAGTGATTGCACCCGATAGTGGTCTGGATGAAGATAAGCAAATTGCTATAGCGAGTATTAATGATGAATTAGCAACAGAAAGTAAACTTTACAAACAAGCGCATGGTGTTGATGTTAAGTTTATTGTTCTGTCAACGAATCATCCACTTAATTGCGCCAAGTTTATTCAGCCAACGACTTCGATAAATGATACGGGCAGGAATATCACTGCGTTATTGCAGTGTGAAGTTACGCAGGAAAGCGAAGGCATGAAAATACTTCGAGAACAAATTAAAGATAAGTTGGAAAAATATACTGGCTTGAGTTTCGCTAACTATGGTGAGTATCGTGAATTGTATCTTGCTTCGATGTCGCAGTTGTATATTGCTGCAGTCGGCGGGGCTTCTATTGGTGGCTGTGTCAGTGGCAAAGATCGGAAAGCAATTGAGCTGATGCATACGGCCGCATTGAAATTATTTTATCGTGAATACGGCCGCTTCCCGGAACTTGTTCCACTGACAGAAGAACAGCAAAAGGATACAGAAAATTTCGCGGCGATTTTTGCTAGCATTTATTGCGGCAAGCATCAACATTTTATTGCTAAATTAAACGCACCAGGCTCGTTTGGCATTAAAACGCCAGCTTCCTATTTGCCAGCTCATCTGGTTGCAGCGATTCATTCATTTTATAAAAATCATCCAAACAAAGAATATGCTGCAATTGCAGAGAGAGATTTTTTGAAAGAGACTGACAAACTTGCCTCAAACAATGATCTTAAGACTTTAAAAAGCAATGAAGATTCCGTGCCTGAGGCTGTGCGTAATCCAGGCAGGCTTGCTCAGCCTAAGCTTGAATTGAATAAATTTTCTATGGATCAATTAATGCAAGATGCTGTTAATGGTGTTCAGCAATATATTTCAGGCCGACCACAAACGTTATCGTTACTGGGTGGCATGAATTGGAAATCACGTGAGGCTAAAGCAAGTTGTCTACAAGCATTGCTGCAAGGCAGTGAGTTAAATCATTTAAAGAAGATGACGATTCTTTTTGCCCTCATGTCTATGGAGTCTGACAATCTACACTTGCAAAAATACCTGAGCATGGCGATGGGTTTTGGTCCAGAAGCGAAATATGCGAGTAATTCCATACAGGTATGTATGAAAGAGTTGGTTGAGAAGCACTTATCAGATCCGAAAGAAAGATCTTCTGTTATGGATTATCTAAAGAATACTGTTGTTCCTGAAATTGTAAAAATATTTCAGAACATGGATGAAAATACCAACGTAAGTAATGTTCTACCTAAACTAAAAGATGTTTTTGCATCCTTACCACAATCCTTGCATTCTAAAGATATCGACGAGCTTGCAGTAAGCGCACCGACTACATTGACTCACGGTATTACGCAAGATAATAAATAATTCAGGATTGCAATTATCGGATTAATAATCTGCTTTGTTCTTCGAGGACTGGTTCTTTTTTCCGTGGTCCACAGCAGAATAAGCTGGAAAATGAAAAACCCGGTTGTGGAGCAGGAGCTGGTTTAGGAACTGGAATTGCAGCCACAGGCTTAGCTGTTTTTCTCTGCGCTTTAAACTGATTTAATCTTTTATCTTGATATAGCGACTTCAGTACATTCGCTTGAGTTGTGCCAATATCTCTTGGCAAGGAATAACCCGCTGTTTTAGCCATTAATTTGATATTGTCTTCATAATTATAATCAATGCTGCCTGTGCCCGTGATTTCTTTGAAATCACGAACTTTGTTTCCTGCATAATGATGCAAGCGCAATTTTACATTATTGGGGAGAAGATCAGGGTTATTTTTAAAAAATACTGAAAGACCGAGCAGAATGTCTAAGTCTCTGTCATCGTAAAAGTCATACGTAATATCATCATGCGGATTTTCAGACGCAATTTTATGCATTTGCGCATACAGAATAGTCAGCTTGGATTCATCAAACAACCAATGGCTGAAAGGATAATCTTTCGAATTGTTAACTGCGTTTGTGAAATTCTCGCCAGCTGGCCGATTTCCATATGTATCTGCTAACAAATAAGGATCGACGCGAAATTTTGTGCGATTTCTTGCACGTTTTTTTGTTTCAGCGCACAAGCTTTGTAATGCTGTAAAACAAGACTCTGTACCTTGCGAGTTGTAGTCATCCGTTCTCTTGGATTGTCGATTAGAACCGACCATGAAAATGGATTCATCATAATCATATTGATCCGCTTCTTTGGCTAACCGCGTGATGAAAGCATCATTCGTTTCAATTAACCTGTTTTTTGACTTGCTTCTTTCGTAGTCAGGATGAAATTGGCTGCCGTCAAAATCAAGCGATCTAACATTAATCCTGCGTCGTTTAGCTCTGGTGTTCATGGTGTCTCTTCTCGTTAAGCGTGTGCTTATTTATTTGTTGAGTGTTATTTTAGCAGCGCAGACTTAAGGTAATATGAGGGGTAAAATAGCTATATTTCAATGAGTTATTGTTATAAGAGTGCTGAAACAACTCTTAATATATTCCAGCATTAAAAGTCTATAATAATAATGATACAAGCGGTTATTTCAAAGGAGATTGAATATGCCTGTCAAAAAGCTGAAAGAATTTCTTGATAGCCATAAAGTGAAGTACGTCTCCATGACCCACTCTCCAGCATTTACTTCGCAGGAAATTGCTGCCGCGGCGCATATTTCTGGAAAACAACTGGCCAAAACAGTGATTGTAAAAGCAAATGGTGGTTTTGCTATGGTTGTTATTCCTGCCAATGATCAGATTAATTTTTCCAAACTTAAAGAAGCAGCGGGATCAAAAGAAGTTGATCTGGCTTCCGAAACTGAGTTCAAAGATAAATTTTCCGGTTGTGAAGTTGGAGCAATGCCTCCGTTCGGTAATCTGTATGATATGCCTGTGTATGTGTCCAGTCAGCTCAGCAAGCAAGATCACATATTGTTTAACGCTGGATCGCACTCGGAACTGATGCAGATCGCATATCAGGATTTTGAACGTCTGGTTAAACCTAAAGTGGTGGCGTTTTAGTGATGGACCCGCGAATGCAGGAGCACGAAAATTATTTTGATCATGATGCCGATGTTGGGATCATTGGCCGCGGTGAAACTGTTGAAATGAGTTTCACTAACGCAGCCTATGCAATGTTTGCGTTGATGGCAGATATTTCAAATTTACATCAAATACATATCATCACTTTCGAATTTGAAGAAATAGACCAGGAACTGGCGCTAGTCACATGGCTAAATATTCTGCTCGCTAAAGCAAAAGAACATAACCTGATTTTTGGTGATTTCCGCTTGAAACGTGAAAACAATATGTGGAAAGCAACAGTGGCGGGTGAGCCGTGGCGAAATGATATCGAGCGTGGCGTTGAAGTGAAAGGCGCAACACAGACTATGTTGTCAGTGCAGAAAATAGATCATTCCTGGGAATCTCGCTGCGTAGTTGATGTTTGAAACTTATTTTTTCTTATACGGCAAATATTCTGGTGTCCACACATAATGTCGAATACGCTGTTCCAAATCACCTTGTATATCAACTGCCGCCAAACCTTCCGCAACTGCTTCTTTTGCGACTGCTAACGCCACTTGAAATGACACTTCACGTATCTTGGTCAATGGCGGCAGTAAATTCGCATTTTTATCCAGTTTCGATGGTGATGCTTCTGCTAGTGCTTTCGCAGCCACCATAAACATTTTGTCAGTCACGCGTTTAGATTTCACCGCGATCAATCCAAGTCCCATACCAGGAAAAATATAACAATTATTGGTTTGATCGAAACGGAATGGTTTGCCATTTTTGATAATGTCGGCGAATGGGCTGCCAGTTCCTATGACGGCCTTGTCATTTGTCCAGCGCACAATATCTGATGGCGATGCTTCGCAACGTGATGGTGGATTAGATAATGGAAAAATAACTGGTCGTTCGACTTTCGCTGCCATGGCGCGCACAATTTCTTCGGTAAAAATACCAGGCTGACCAGAGACACCGATGAGCAATGTTGGTTGCGCGTTGATAACCACATCTTTCAGACTAATGAAATTATTATTTTCCAGTTTCCAGTGCGCGATATTACTTCTAGCTTGTGCGAAAGGCCGCTGAAAAAGTTGCACAGACATGTCATCGAGTAAAAGCCCATCTTTATCCACCAGGAAAAAGCGTTTTTTCGCTTCTGCTTCTGATAAGCCATCTTCGATCATGGCTTGTTTTATCAACGTACTAATACCGCAACCTGCGGATCCCGCACCTGCGACAACAATGCGCTGTTCGCGTATAGGCGTGCCAGTGACATTCATTGCGGCAAATAACGTACCTGCCGCAACGGCAGCAGTCCCCTGAATATCATCATTAAACGTGCACAACTGATCACGATAGCGATCAAGAATAGGATTAGCATTTTGTTGCGCGAAATCTTCCCATTGTAATAACACATGCGGAAAACGTTTTTTAATCGCGGTGACGAAAGTGTCGATAAAATTATCGTACTCTTTACCGCGTATGCGTTCATGCCGCCAGCCTATGTAAAGCGGATCTTCTCTCAATTCGACATTATTGGTGCCGCTATCTAAAAAGATAGGCAAAGTTGAAGCGGGATAAATACCAGCACAAGCAGTATAAAGCGCCAGTTTACCGATAGGTATGCCCATGCCACCTGCGCCTTGATCGCCCAAACCAAGAATACGTTCACCGTCAGAAACAACAATCGCTTTGACCTTATCAAAACGCGGACTCGCGAGGATTTCTTCAATCTTGTCATGGTATGGATAAGCAATAAAAAGACCGCGTGGGCGGCGATAAACATGGCTGAAACGCTGGCAGCCTATGCCCACCGTTGGGGTGTAAACAATAGGCAGTAATTCCTGGATGTGTTTAACGATGAGATTGTAAAACAGGGTTTCGTTAGAATCCTGCAAATCACGCAAATAAATGTATTTGTCTATATCTGTGCTTTTGCTTTTGACAGCGAGATAAGAGCGCTCGCGTTGAGTATCGATATCTGATACGTGCGGCGGCAGTAAGCCGAGCAAGCCAAATTCTTCACGCTCTTCAAAGGTAAATGACATGCCTTTGTTAAGCAGGGCATTGGACATGAGAGCATAATCGGTTAAAGACACTTGTAGACAGGGTTTGCCATCCTTTCCCTGGACTAGCTCGTAATCCATCTGGATACACCTCGCAATAGCATGGATAAGAATATTATATCGTAAATGGGAGTGTTTGTTGGTGGATTACGGCAAAGAGCGCCTAATCCACCCTACGTACACCGAACATGTACAACGCTGTAGGGTGGATTAGGCGCTCTTTGCCGTAATCCACCAACAATCTGAAGGAGTGGCTAAATAATATCCACTCAACAGGTTTCTGTTCTGATACACGGATGGTCTTCGCTGCCCGTTTCCACCTGCATCGTCACATGATTAATTTTGAATTCTTCATGCAGATGATGGTTGATTTTCTTATAGTCAGCGTCGGATAGTTTCGCTTCCGGCATAATTAAATGCACGGTCAGCGCAACTTCGCGTGTGCTTAAGCCCCAGATATGTAAATCATGAATAGCTTCAACACCTGGCAGCGAGCGCAGATATTCTTTAACACCTTGATGATCAATGTAATGTGGTACGGCATCGAGGATAAGAATGACGGAATCACGCAGCAAGCCCCACGTGCCCCATAATACAATGCCGACTACGACCAGACCGACTACGGGGTCTATCCATTGCCACTGAGTATATTTGATGATCACCGCAGACACGACAACGCCAGCAAGAATCAGAGCGTCGCCCATTAAATGCAAAAACGCTCCTTTGATATTAATGTCGTCTTTGGCGCCGCGCATAAACAGCAGACCGCTGCCAGCGTTGACAAAGATACCGATAATACCAACAACGATCACGACTGATTCATCGACCGTAGATAGATGAAATATTTTGTACACGGATTCATAAGCGATGACGGCAGAAGAAGCGACCAAAATAAATGCATTGGCGAGTGCAGCAATAATCGTCGTGCGTTTGAACCCATAGCTATAGCGTTTTCTGGCTGGCAGTGACAGCAACCAGTTGGCGATCCAGGCTAAGACCAGACCAAGGACATCGCCCATATTATGGACGGCGTCAGCCAATAAACTCATGGAGTTGCCATATAACGCGAAACCGATTTCAGCGCAGGTATATGCGAGTGTGGCCGTGGTAGCGATGGCGAATGCTACATTAAATGAACGCACATCGTGGCTGTGAGAATGGCCGCCATGCCCATGTGAGTGGCCATGACCGCTTGAATGAATGTGAATGATTGCCCATTGTATTACCCTCGTTTTAGGCGGCTATTATACATGAATTTTTGTTATTTAATCACGCCGTAACTTATCGCTTGCGGCCAGCGGGGTAGGGTATTTTATGACTGTCCAATAGCAGGAAACAATGAACGTAATGATAATCGCAGCCTGGACCATGAATGCAGTGGTCGAATTAATGAGCTTTGTTTGCAGTGCCATGTAGATGAGTAAAAGAGAAAATTCGCTCATTTGTCCAAGGCGTACGCCAATTTCCCAGCTGACTTTTTTGACTTCGCCAGAACGACGCAACAGGCCGCTGAAAACAAGCGGTTTAGCGGCGAGAATAATCGCGGCGAAGATACCGGCCGGAATGATGATGTCATGAAAGTATTGAAAATCGTAACCGGCGCCAATGGAGAAAAAGAACATCACCAAAAAGAAATCGCGCAATGGTTTTAGGCTTTCCGCAATGTAAGGTGCGATGGGGTTGGAGGCCAAAGAAATACCGCCGATAAATGCTCCAATTTCTTCTGATAAACCAAAAAAGTGGCTGAGTTCAGCCATGCACAGACACCAGCCAATCGAAACAATAAAAATATATTCGTGAATTTGATCAAAACGCGTTAATAAGCGTGACAATACGAAACGCTGAAAGACATAAGCAATGACTAATAAGGATGGAAAAGACAGAGCGGTCAAGCCGATATGCAAGGCATTGTATTGGCTGCCAGCGACTTGCAGCAATAATATGGCGACGATCGCGATAATATCTTGCAACAGCAAAATACTAATGACTAATTCACCCGTGTGTTGATGATGCAGAATGGTGGTCGGTAATAATTTAATCCCGATAATCGTGCTGGAAAACATGGCGGCAATGCCAATGACAAAACTTTCATCATAGCTATAACCAAACAGATACGCCGGAACGAAACCCAGCACAAAAAAAGTGACCGAGCTTGATAAAGTGATCAAACTCATTTTGCGTAAAGAATGAAACAGATTTTGCGGTTGTAAATGCTAAACCAAACAAAAACAACAAAAAGATAATGCCAATTTCACCCGCTTGTTTGATGATCGCGGTGTTGGTGATGAATTTTAAACCCCATGGACCAATAATCGCGCCCAGCACGATATAGGCGACCAGCAGGGATTGGCGCGTAAACAAGGCCATCGTCGATAAGATGGCCGTGCCCGAAGAAAATCAAAAACATGACATGGGTTACTGTATGGGTTGTTGATCCATTAATCATCCTCTAATAACGAAACTAAACGTGCATTGCCACCGACGGCTGTCGTATTGTTTGAGATAGTGCGTTCCACACACAGTCGTGGTAAATAATGCGGGCCGCCTGCTTTTGGTCCTGTGCCAGATAATCGTTCGCCGCCAAATGGTTGCACGCCAACGACTGCGCCTATCATATTGCGATTCACATACATATTACCAACCGGCATACGGTTTACAATATATTGTATGTAGCATCGATGCGGCTGTGTATGCCTAATGTTAATCCATATCCGGTTTTGATAATAGCATCCATGACTTTATCCAGATCGCCAGCTTTATAGCGAATGACATGCAGGATAGGGCCAAATACTTCGCCTTCCAAAATACTCAGATCAGTCAATTTCAAAGACGCAAGGCGCGAAATAATGGCCATTGCAGAGTCTGATTCATAGGCACTTGCGCGATGAGTTTGCCTTCGCTGATTCATTTTCGCATAATGATCTTGCAGCATTTGTCTGCGCGTCAGTATCAATGACCGGACCAATATCAGTGGAGAGCAGGCTAGGATCGCCAATAGTTAGTTCAGCCATGTAACCTTTGAGCATGTCCAATAATTTCGGCGCCATTTCTTCCTGCACAAACAACACACGCAATGCTGAGCAGCGTTGTCCTGCGCTATTAAATGCAGATTGGGCGATATCCATGACGGCTTGTTCAGCCAGTGCGGAAGAATCGACAATCATGGCATTTTGTCCGCCGGTTTCAGCGACAAACAGGGCAATAGGCCCAGTGCGATTTGCCAGAGATTGTTCGATGAATTTTGCGGTTTCGGTTGAGCCGGTAAACATGACACCAGCGATGCGTGGATCGCTGACGAATTTGGCACCAACAACGCTGCCTTGACCGATCAGTAATTGCAAACATCTTTTGGAATGCCAGCCTTGATGCAGAATTTGCAATCGCTTTGAAGGCGATTAACGGCGTTTGTTCCGCGGGTTTGGCAATGACAGGATTACCAGTGACTAGTGCTGCAAGAATTTGGCCGGTGAAAATCGCCAACGGGAAATTCCAGGGACTGATACAAGCAATCACACCGCGTGGATGTAATGACAAGTTCATTGTATTCACCAGTTGGTCCAGGCAGTGGCATGGGCGCGAGATCGTGACGCGCGCGATAAGCATAATAACGGCAATAATCGATGGTTTCGCGTACTTCTGACATGCAATCCAGAATGCATTTACCGCCTTCGCGTGTTAACATAGCCATTAATGCTGGCATTTCTTGCTGAAACAAGTTCAGCGGCGCGTTCCAGCATCAGCAGCGCGTTCTTCAACAGGTGTTTCTGCCCCATTTTTTACGTGCGGCTGTCAGCGGTTTTCAATGCTTCTTCCACGTCTGCGTTCAGTGGCTTCAGTCACTTGGCCAATGACTTCATTGGTAGTGGCTGGTGAGGTAACGGTTTTCGCGTTTTTGTCCATTAAGATTTTGCCGTTGACGATAGAGCCGGCGGTCCAGTTTTCATTTGCTGCAGCATCCATCTGGCGTTTCAGCGTCAGCCAGTTCGTGTGAATTGGATAAATCGATGCCATGCGAATTTTCCCAGTCGCCATAAATATCTCTTGGCAGAGGAATGCGGGGGTGCGGTTTGCTTGTTAGAGCGGCGATGCGTGCAACCGGATCAAAAACGATTTCTTCTATAGGCGTTTTATCATCAGCCAGTTTATTGACGAAAGAACTGTTAGCGCCATTTTCCAGCAAGCGTCTGACCAGATAGCCTAGTAAATCTTTGTGCGTGCCAACAGGCGCGTAAATGCGGCAGGGGCGATTAAATTTATCTTTATCGACGATTTGATCGTATAGCGGACGTCCCATGCCATGCAGACACTGAAATTCAAAATCATCATTCTTGCCGGCCATATCCATGATGGCGGCGACGGAATAAGCATTATGCGTGCCAAACTGGGATAAAAACATTCCGGCTGTGACAATAATTTTTGCGCGCAGGCGAGATAAGAAACATCAGTGGAATTTTTGCGCGTGAATACCGGGATAACCTGCTTGACCTTGGATCTGGCTCAATTTAATTTCCGCATCCCAGTAAGCGCCTTTAACGAGACGCACCATAAACGTTTACCATGTTTGCGTGATAAGATCTGCCAGCCAATCAATCACGTAAGGCGCGCGTTTTTGATAAGCTTGTACCGCAAGACCAAATCCTTCCCAATCTGTTAAGCGATGGATCCTGGAAGACTTGTTTCGAAGATATCCAGCGACAAATCCAGACGATCTGCTTCTTCCGCATCAACCGTCAGACCGATATTGTATTTTTTGGCCAGTTGCGCCAGAGTGAGCAACAATGGCGGTAATTCTTTCATGACGCGTTCGTAATTACTGTATTCATAGCGGGGATGTAACGCGGATAATTTGATGGAAATGCCTGGATTTTTTGCCGGGCTGCCAGCTTTTGCGGCGTTGCCAATGGCATCAATAGCCTGCACATAAGAATGCATAATACATTTTCGCGTCGTCAGCGGTACGCGCAGCTTCACCTAGCATATCATAAGAAAAACGGTAACCCATCGCTTCCAGATCAACAGCACGTTTGAGAGCGGAATTGATGTCTTGTCCCATGACAAACTGTTTGCCTATGGATTTCATCATTTGCAGGATGATAGGGCGAATCACGGCTGCGCCAAAACGGCTGATGAGACGTTTGAGCGAACTCATCAGATTTTTCTGATGATCGAGAGTGGGCGCGTAAACTTTTCCGGTCAGCAGTAGCGACCAGGTTGCTGCATTAACAAAAAGGGAATTACCGGTACTAATATGATTTTTCCACTCAACTGTGGAGAGTTTGTCACTGATGAATTTGTCCATGGTGGCTTTATCGGGAATGCGCAGCAACGCTTCCGCCAGACACATCAAGGCAATGCCTTCGTCGGTAGATAAGTCATACTGATGCAGAAGTGTATCAATTTTACCTTGTTTCTTTTTGTATTCACGCGTCTCGATGACGAGTTCTTTGGCGATAGTGCCTATACGCGAGAGTCTGTCCCCAGGCAATGTCGCCTGTGGAATCAGTTTGGCCAGGCATTCTGATTCATCCATTCGATAGGCTTTTGTGATAATATCTCGCAGGGGATTGGTTCTGGATTGCAGTGTGTTTGTCAGCATATTGTTCCTATGTTACTGAATTATATATAGTTTCCACCGCGGAAGGTAAAGTAAATGCCGCCGTGTGCTAATGCCCCATATTGTAGTGAAAACGCAGCTTTTGACCAGAGATAATTAAAATAATGCTGAATACCAAACCACAAACCGCCATGTCGCGCCGCTTTCGAGGATTGCTGCCCGTTGTTATTGACGTGGAAACGTCCGGGTTACATTCTGCTACCGATGCCTTATTGGAAATCGCCGTAGTGACTCTTGCTATGGATAATGACGGTAAGCTGTCTCTTGCTAAAACGCATGCGTTTCATGTTGAGCCTTTCGTGGGTGCACGTCTGGAAAAAGAAGCTCTGGAAATCACTGGCATTGATCCATTTTCTCCTTTGCGGATGGCTATTCCAGAAGGTCAGGCGCTAGAACGAATTTTTGCGGTTGTGCGGCAGCAACTGGAAGAAACCATGTGCTACCGTGCTGTGTTGGTAGGGCATAATGCCTGGTTTGATTTAAGCTTTTTATTGGCGGCGACTCGTCGCAGCGGTATTCGTTACAGTCCATTCCATACTTTTACAACGTTTGATACTGCCACATTGGGAGCGGTTGCTCTTGGTGAAACGGTTCTCGCACGCGCGACCAGACGTGCGCGTATTCCTTTTGATTTGCAGCAAGCGCATTCAGCGATTTATGACGCTGAACGTACTGCGGAGTTGTTTTGCCACATCGCGAATCGCTGGGGTAACGGTAGTCTTAGCAAATAATCTTCTATCCTACAAAATTTTAGGCAAAAAAAGCCCGCTTTCGCGGGCTTCTTTTTTAAATTTCGGATTAACCGAATTTGACTGCACCACGTAATGACCAGAGGTTGGTGTTGTTGCCGCTGCCGCCTTTAGATCTGCTATAGGCGTCATCGTGATCCCACTCAACTCCGAAGTTGGTGTTCTTGAATACATCAATATCATAACCAGCCAACCAACGATTTTCTGGTAAACCAATGCCAGAAGATTCGTGTGAATGCTGATAACCGATGTAAACATTGTTGTTTCTGCAACCGAATGCTTCGAAGCTGTAACCAGCGTCTGCGCCTACTGCCCATGGTTCTGCACCACGTGCTGCTGGGTTTACAACGTCAACATCGATCAGGTCAGCTGTTCCATGATCTGGCAAGTCGTTTGGATTGAAGCGTGATACTGCGCCAGTCCAACGTACGCCGAATGCGAATGGTCCGCTGTTTACATCGCCGTATACAGCAACTGCATCAGCGCGTCTGTTGTAACCGCCGCCTGTGAAGTTATTTACAGCGTGAGCAACGTCGCCTGCACCCATCATGTTATATAACCAGCCCACACCAACGTCCCAACCGAGTTGGTCGCTTGGTTGTTCATAGCCTAAAGAAGCGCCGTAGTTGGTTGTTGTTTTGGTTTGGCCAACTTTTTCGATTGGATCATCATACGCATAGATGTCGCCGTTCAGACCCATTGGCAGTATGAAGCCAACTTTCACAGATGTTCTCAGTGCTTCGGAAAGAACTTGAGTCATGCTGCGAGTAATTGGGTGAATTTCATAACGGCTGAAATCCTGGAACTGTTTACCAAATTGCAGATAGAACGGTGATACATCGAAGTTGCCAACGGTTGCGTAAGCTTGTTCGAGGTTCAATCTGTAATCGGAGTACACATTTGAGTAACCATATGTGTGGGTCGGGAAAGTGAAGCCAGAGAAGTTGCTAAAGCCGCCATCAGAGGTGGTGCTGCTGTAGCTAAGGCTTGCAAATGCTTTGGTCCAGTCACTGACATTGGCAGCAACATTCAGGTAAACGTCGTTGAGCGAGAATCTGTTGACGTTTTCACCCTGATAGTAGTTGTTACGATTGCCAAATTTCAGAAGATCTAAGTTTGCGCCGCCGCTAACTTGGATACGGTTGTACCAGCCTGGGTTGCAAGCGTTTGGCATTGCACGGCCGATACTTTGTGTTGTTTCATCCAAAATTAGTGTTGACTGGCTGATTGTGCAAACTTCTGGAGCAATTTCTCCCTTGTAATTTGCTGCAGCGTAGTTTGCTGGAACACCAGGTGCACCTGCTTCCATCGGCTGTGTTTGGTCTTGATTAACAACAGCGGTTTCATGTCTTACATGATGTTTCATCATTTTGTGATGATGACGGTGGTGATGGTGCTTAGTGGTGGTTGTTGTTGTAGCAGTTGTGTTGTTTGAGGTGCTTGCTGTAGTTGCTGCAAACACTGGGCAGCTAACTAACCCGAGCACACTCATTGACGCAACAACGAGTTTTAATTTCATAATTGTAGTATCTCCTTGAAAAATTTAATCCGGACGACTTCTAAAATTAACGACTTATGCTTATTTTTGCAAGCAAATTTTCACGCAAACACTAGTAAGATGAACATTTTAGCGATGGTTTCGCCAATTTATGTTCATAACATGAAAAAGTGCTCAATATAAGACAGGGTTAAATGATTAGCGGTAGCGTCCTCTCATTGCTCGATAACAGCGAATCATTTTAGTAACACAGATTCGCTGTTCGAATTCCTAAAATAAATTAATTAAACTGTACAGCAGTGCGGATGGAGAATAAATCTGTAACGTTGTTCCTGCCGCCTTGGTTATAACTGTACTCTCTATCATGGTCCCACTCAATGCCTATGTTTGTATATTTGAAAACTTGCATATCCCAACCAGCGAGATAACGATATTTTGGTAAACCAATACCTGCTGATTCTCTAGATGTTTGATAACCAAAATACACAGTGTTGTCTTTGCACCATTGATTGAATGCATAACCTGCTTCAAGTGATAATGCCCATGGTTTTGCACCAGTTGCACTTGGGAATGGCAGTAAGCTGATGCTGTCGATATCAGCAAAGCCATCTCTTGGTAAATCCATACTGTTGAAACGTTGTATGGTCGAAACCCAACGTGCGTTAAATGCGAATGGACCTGCGTTGACATCACCATATAATGCGACGCCAGCGACTCTGACACGATACACATCACTTAATGAAAACATTCTGACTGCATGTGCGATATCATTAACGGAAATGATGTTACGCATGTACGCGCCACCCAGATCGTAACCGAAATTATCGTCAGCATGCATATATCCAGCAGCGAAACCATAGTTATATGGTGGATTTCCGCCATCGGAGGATTTTCTGAGTCTGTCATTGAATGCGTAAATAGATGCATTAAAACCGGAATCCAGAATGAAGCCGAGTTTCAATGAAGTCGTCAATGTTTCTGACATAACTTGCGTGAATGGCACAGCGATTGGATGGATCTGATAGCGGCCGAAATCTAAGAATTCTTTACCTGCTTGCAAATAGAATGGCGACTGATCGAAATTGCCAATCGTGAAATAAGCCTGTTCCAAAGAAATGTTGTCAAGGTCGTAAACATGACTATAGCCATAAGTAGGGAAGACCGTTGGGTTTAATCCAAAAAATCTAATAAGATGCGGTGCTGATGTTGGGTTGCTATAGCTTAAGCTCGCAAATGCATTCGTCCAGTCGTTGATATCGGCGGCAACATTTATATAAGCGTCATTGATAGAAATGCGTTTGTAATTTTCACCTTCGATATCGCCGTTTCTATTGCCCCATTTACCGACATCAACATTTACACCACCACTGAGGCGCACGCGATCATACCAACCTGGATCGCATGGATCTGGCAATGCGCGTCCGTAATTTTGCGTGATGGAATCAAGAATCACAGATTGGGTGCTGACGGTGCATTCGTATGGAACTTCACCTTTGTAATTTGCTTGTTCTGCTTCTACTCTTGCCTCACGTTTTTCTTCGCGTCTTTCTTCACGTATTACTTCACGTCTTTCCTCGCGTCGTTCTTCGGCACGATAGTGTTCGGTTTGAATGGTTTCATGATGTCTGACTTCGCGGTGCATGATTTTACGATGCACGATCACATGATGTTTTACTTCATGTCGCTTTACTACATGGTGTCTGACTATTGTGTGATGCTTTTTTTTGTGATGATGCTTGGTAGCAGTTGTGGTGGCAGCGAATAAAGGACAGCTAACTAAACCAAGGACACTCATTGATGCGACAACGAGCTTTAACTTCATGTCGAGATATCTCCGTGAAAAAAACGTTTTCCATTCCTACATGCAAAAATGTTCAAATGATAACAGCTCAAACGCCGTACATTTTTTGCACGTTACGTTTTTATAACAGAAACAAAAAGTTTTTAAAAGGTTTTTATATTGAGAAAAGAAGCGAGGATGGAAAGAATGAAGAGGGAGATGTTGTCTCCCTCTCTTCGTAAAGCTTATAACTGTTCAGCTTCATTTGTGAGGAATTGCGCAATGCCTTCAGTTGTTGGTTTGATACCGGCTTTGCCTTTGGTCCAGTTGGCAGGGCAAACTTCACCATGTTTTTCATGGAAATCAAGCGCATCAATTAATCGTAACAATTCATCAACATTACGGCCGAGTGGCAAATCATTAACGATTTGTGAACGCACGATGCCTTGTTTGTCGATGATGAATGCGCCGCGTAAGGCAACATGAGCGGTTGGATGTTCAACGCCATAAGCCTGGCAGATTTGATGGTTAACGTCAGCGACTAATGGATAACGAACTGGTCCGATGCCGCCATTGGCAATCGGGGTGTTACGCCATGCGTTATGGGTAAATTGAGAATCAATGGAAACGCCCATGACTAAAGTGTTACGTTTTTCGAATTCATCAATGCGATTATCCAGAGCAATTAACTCAGATGGACAGACAAATGTGAAATCTAAAGGATAGAAGAAAACGATGCCATATTTGTTTTCAATGGCTTTATGCAGGTTAAAGCTACCGTTAATTTCGCCACTGGCCATAACAGCGGCGGTGGTAAAATCAGGGGCTTTTTTGCCAACTAGAGTAGTCATGTTATTGTTTCCTCTCGATTTTTTTAGGGGTCAGACACATTTAAAATGGTCGACTATTATAACTGAAATTTTCATCAAATGTGTAAATTTAATGGAAAATTTTATATACTTGGGGACCTACGATCAAAGGTATTTAGTAATATGATGATATTTGCATTGATTCTGTTCGGTGTTCTTTTAAATGCTGGCGCCCAATTATTGCTTAAAGCTGGCATGATCCAGATTGGACATTTTGAATTTACCATGGCGAACGTGTTCCCATCGGCCTTGAAAGTGATGCTGAATCCGCCGATTCTGACGGGCTTATTTTGTATGTCATCAGTGTAGGTGTGTGGTTATGGTATTGTCACGCGTACAAGTCAGTTTTGCCTATCCTATGTTGAGTATTGGTTATGTTGTCAATGCACTGGCGGCATACTATTTATTTGGCGAACCATTAACATCCTTACGTATGCTAGGAATTTTTATCATTATCACCGGTGTTTATCTCGTTGCTCAAACTCTCAAACTTAAAGAGAATTACTATGACCGAAGAATTTTTACCGTTTTCCCGTCCGACTATCAGTCAGGCGGCAATCGATGATGTGGTTGCATGCTTAAAAAGCGGCTGGATTACCACCGGCCCGCGAGTCGCCAATTTACCGAAGCATTGAAAGAATATTTCGATGCGCCATATGTCTTGCCGCTGATGTCGGCGACGGCTGGTTTGCATTTTGCTTTGTTGGCGATGAATCTTGAGCCTGGCGATGAAGTGATTACGACGCCTCTGACATTTGCCGCGACGCTAAATACGATTGTGTTAGCTGGCGGCAAACCTGTTTTAGTTGATATTGATCCGCAAACGTTGAATATGGATTTGAATCAGCTGGAAGCAGCGATTAACGAACGTACCCGCGTTATTATGCCCGTGCATTTTGCTGGCTTGCCTGTCGATCTTGATCCATTGTATGAGATCGCTGAACGTCATGGTTTACGCGTGCTGGAAGATGCGGCGCATGCGATAGGTACAGAATATAAAGGCAAACGTATTGGTAGTTTTGGCGATACCCAGGTATTTAGTTTTCATCCGAATAAAAATATGACAACCGGTGAAGGTGGTTGTGTCGTTACTCGCGATCAGCAATTGGCTGAACAAATTGCACGTTTGCGTTTTCATGGCATTGATCGTCAAGCCTGGAATCGTTATGGCAAAAGCGGTAGTCAGGATTATGAAATTGTATTGCCAGGGTTTAAATCCAATATGATGGATTTTCAAGCGGCGATTGGTATTCATCAGTTAAAAGAATTGGATGGTTTTATTGCGCGTCGTAACGAATTAGCGGAACGTTATCAAGAAGCATTGGCAGATTGGCAGCAATGGACATTACCACAGCTTCCAGCATTCGAGCATTTGCATTCCTGGCATATTTATACGCCGCTGATTAATGAAGATGTTGCGCGCATGAATCGAGATGAATTCATGCAAGCGATGAAGGAAAAAAATATTGGTACTGGTTTGCATTATCGCGCTGTGCATTTGTATCCTTATTATCGTCAGGCATTTGGTTTTGAGCATGGTGATTTTCCTTGCGCTGAAGATGTGTGTGAACGAATTGTTAGTTTGCCATTATTTCCGACCATGACAGATGCGGAACACGATCGTGTATTAGATGTGATGTACAGTATTTTTAATTAAGAATCGAGTGAAGATAAATATGAATATTTTAATACTTGGCGCCAATGGTTTTATTGGTAGTCATTTAAGTGAAGCTATTCTTGCAAAAACAGATTGGCATATCTACGCGATGGATTTGACGCAAGATAAATTGACTGCTTGTCTCGATCAACCGCGTTTTCATTTTACTGATGGTGATATCACCAAACAAAAAGATTGGATACGCGAGCATGTGCAAAAATGTGATGTCGTATTGCCGTTAGTAGCGGTAGCGACACCAGCTTTATACGTGCAAGATCCACTGCGTGTGTTTGAATTGGATTTTGAAGCGAATCTGGAAATTGTGCGTCAGTGCGCCGACTTGAAAAAGCGCGTTATTTTCCCTTCCACATCTGAAGTATATGGCATGTGTCCAGATACTGAATTTGATGAAGAAAAAAGTCATTTAGTCACTGGCCCAATTAATAAAGAACGCTGGATTTATTCCACATCCAAACAATTAATGGACCGCGTGATTTATGCGTATGGCAAACACAAAGGTTTGTCTTATGCATTATTCCGTCCTTTCAATTGGTATGGCCCACGTCTTGATAATGTTTTTAATCCTAAGCCAGGTGGTTCCGAGTATTGACGCAGTTTATCGGTAATATTTTGCGTGGCGAAAATATTAATCTAGTGAATGGCGGTGAACAAAAGCGTTGCTTTACTTATATTGATGATGGTATCGATGCATTGATGCGCATTATTGAAAATAAAGACAACAGCGCGCATAACCGAATTTTTAATGTTGGTAATCCGGATGAAAATATTTCCATACGACGTCTGGCGGAAATGTTAATTGAATATATCACCGCGCATTATCCGCAATATGCAGAAAAAGCGAAATCAGTGAAATTGATTGATGTTGACGCTAAAGCATATTATGGCGATGGTTATCAGGATGTTTCCTTACGTGTACCAGCCATCAATCAAGCGCGTGAACATCTTGGTTGGGAACCGAAAGTGAATATGGATGTTGGTTTGCGTAAAACGTTGGATTTTTATCTGCAATAAAGAGTGTAGGGTGGATTAGGCGCTCTTTGCCGTAATCCACCAACTATTAATCTTTTGGTGGATTACGGCAAAGAGCGCCTAATCCACCCTACACTTTGCAGAATAAATATGCTGCGCAGAATTGCTACTTTCATTTTTTTGCTGATTTTCCCACTGGTTTTCCACGCAACCGATCTATTTGCCGCGAATGCTAAATTACTGGTTCAGAATGCATATATTTTCACTATGGCGTCCGGAAAGAAAAAACCATTTAATGGGTATCTGGTCATCGCAAAAGATGGAACCATTTTAAGTATAGGCAAAGGTAAGCCTGCTCGTGAAATCATCGCAGATAAAATCGTTGATGCTCACGGTGACTGGATGATTCCTGGATTTGTTTCTGCTCACAGCCATCTTTGGCAAGCTGCGTTTCGCGGTCTGGCGGCAGACAAAACGCTTTCCAGTTGGATAGACGATCTTTACACGCAAAAAGCCAGTAAAGCACAACCAAAGGATTTTTACTGGTTTACACTGCTTGGCGCGCTTGATCACATTGAGCATGGTATTACCACCGCTTATAATTTTAATTATGGCGGCGATGATTCGCAGAAACCCGACAATATTTTTGACGAAAATGAATTTCAGGCAGAACAGGCGTCAGGCATTCGTTTTATTCATGGCTATAAGCCAGATATTCTGAAAAGTAATAGTGATATTACTATTGCAGAAACACGCTTGCAAAAATTCATTGATGTAACAAGGCAACGATCATCGCCACGCTTCCTTGGCCTCATGATAAGTGGCATGACTGGATTCAGTAATACTTACCAGCAAGCAATCATGGAAGCAACGCTAATGCAGAAATTTAATATTGGTAATCATAGTCATTACCTTGAACCTCCTGAAACTGAAAAAGATGAAACCAGCAAATTCAAATGGTTTAAAGACAGCGGCTTATTATCCAGTAAATTGATTTTCGGACATTTTATTCATGCTAATGATGCCATCTTGCAAGAAACCGCGAAAGCGAATGCAAGCATGAGTTGGAACCCGTTATCAAATGGACGTCTGGCTTCAGGGGTTGCAGATATTCCTAAATATCTGCGCATGGGAATACGTGTCGGTATGGGTGTTGACGGCGCGGCGAGTGCTGATGTATCAGACCCGTTTGAAAATATGCGTACTGGTTTATATGCTATTCGCGACAAATATCAGGATGCAACGATCATGAGTCCATATCAAGTGTTATGGCTGCATACCATGGGTAGCGCGGATGTGTTAGGTGTTAAAGATAAAATAGGTAGCTTGGAACAAGGCAAATATGCTGATTTTCTGTTAATTAATCCAAGCCGCCTAGGGGCGGTGCTCGAAAATCCTTACGCAAATCTGGTGTTGGTAGCCAGTGAATACGATATTGATAGTGTCTATATTGGCGGAGAATTACAGGTAGCAAATCACAAGCTTTTAAAACATGACATTAATAAGCTGCAGACCCGTGTTAATCGACTGGTTTTTTACCGTTATAGCGGTAAATAATTCATTTTTTTAATCGACGAGGCGGCAGCGTTCAGCTTTGTTCACATAATCCGGCAAGTTTCTTTAGGTTTTTCTTCAATCACTGGTTCGTTCATGAAACTACAATTTAAAGTTTTATAATCTAATCCATTTTTGCTAGGCACGCTTAACACTGTCACTGCTAACGGCGCAATTTTTTTTCTGTCTACTTCCCAGTAAGTTATTGAGGCTTGTCGTATATAGGAGCTATTTTTATTGAGAGTGATTGTTTCTGTGATTGCTTGTGTTTGAATCTCACTATTACAATTTACCACCCATAATGCGCATGATTTTTCGAAAGCTGAAAGCCTGGTGCCACTAACTCGGGGTGAGGTGTAAGTTAAATACTCCAAAGCTTCATACAAGTTTTTAAAAACGCGAATTGATTCTTGTTTATCTAAATCCAATGAAGCTCGTAAGATGTTGGGATCAATAGATGAATATCGTTCGTAACGGCAGTAAAGCACGCCTGTTTTTAACTGAGTTGTTTCTACTACTTCGCCAACAGCATAAAAATTCTGTTCGCATTCCGTGACTTCTGTATTTAGTGTATGCAGCGAGTCTTTAGGGAGCGAACTAAGTCTAAATTCAGTAATTAATTCGCGCATGTATGTTCGGATTGCAGCTGGAGATCCAAATGCTGGATTTGCAGTCAAATAGAGCATCATGAATTTTTTTAAAACAGGACTGTAGTCTTGGAAATGATGATTAAAATTCCATTTACCTATATATATTGAATATTGCGTTAACACAGCTATAAATTTATTAAACCGCTGGTCAAAACCTGGTGTTGTCGGCGAAAGCTCATTAAAAAGCGGCTGTGCGTACTCACTTCTTATTTTATCTTTATGTTCTCTACTTAAGGACATTTTTTGAACTATCAACCCCCGTTTGTTTATATTCGGGGATTTTACTACAGAAGATTTCAGTTTGATATTGGGGTCAGACGCTAAAGCTGGGAGGCAACGAGCTGGGGTCAGACACCTCCGAGATTGGCTTAGGCTCCGTGGTGTCTGACCCCAGCTCGTTGCCTCCCAGCTTTAGCGTCTGACCCCAAAACTGTTTTTTTATAGACGTTTAATAAAATATAAATCCTTTTTGTTGGAGCATGTCCATTTCGAAAGCGTTTCTAAAAGATCTAGATAAGATTGAGTAAAGACGCAATTCTTGTCGCGAGATTTTTCCAATATACTTTTGGCGGCAACGACGCAATTTTCGTCAATTTCAGAGCGATGTTCTGCTGTCGCCAGATCGTATTCTTTTGCTCTGGTTACAATGCATTTCTGTTCCGGATCGGCGCCTTTTTCAATTAAGAATGTAAGCATATTTGTTAACCGCGTATTGTCCCAGATCAGACAAGGGCCGCCAAAAGCTCCGAGCGCGCTATAGGGTTCTTGCGGTAGTAAGAGAGCGTAATAAAGCGCCGAGCCAAATAATTGGTATCCATAATCGCTGTAATTGGAATGTCTCATCGGTTGATGTATGTCGGCGCCTAAATCAATCAATGCAGTCACGGTATCAATGTGCAAACAACTGATGGCTTCGCGTAACAGATCGGAAAGATCTATATTTTCTGGATGCAATTTACAAATTAATCTGATGGCATGATGCGCATTAATGCGGCACAGAGTTTTCATTAATTCCATTTTTATCTGTACATTAATTAAGTCTGCGGGATTGTGCAGCAAGTGATAAAAGTCTTTCACAACTTTTTCTTTTAAATGGGATAGCTCAGCTTGATCAAGTTCAGGCAGCATCTGGATAACGGACGAACGAAATAATTCCATGGAATCATGCGAAAGAACGCATGGCAGCCAGCAATTTTTTACCAGGGCAAGTCCACAATCTGAAAGATCAGCGGCATAACACAAACGAATAAAAAAGAATAATTCCCGTTCTTTTAACAGATTTTCATATATTTCTTTTCGATTTATTCCATCGGGAATAGCGATATCAAATTCTGTGCGTAATTTATCTTTGTAATTTTCAGGTTTATCTGTAAAGAGAGTTGCTGTTCGTCTGGAATTGGCCATGTTATTTTCCTCATTTATATTTTTCTGGCGATTATCTAAACCAGCTTATATGAAACGAGGAAAACCATATATACAGTATTTTTGCAGTATACAATTAAGGCTGATATGCAGTGAATGGCATTTCGGAGTGCTGTTGCTGCATTCTTGGTGCTAGATATTCACGCATTGCTTCTGATTGAGTGCGTTCAAGCGCATCGTTAATTTCTCTGTGCGGATTATCAAAGAAGGTTCTTTGATGGAAAATATCAAGACCATGTTCTCTCTGCAGATATACGAGCATCTCGACATTGCCGCTCTGAATAACAAGACGCGGATCGTAGTCAAAAGAGAGTTTTTTGATATCTGCTCCACGCGCAACGAAATATTTCAGAACATCTAAATGCCCATGTTCAATAACAGCAGTTACTTCTGAGAAACCAATTGTTGCCCCCGCCTGAACCAGTGTCATGACGACATCAATATTGCCGCGGTAGCAGGCACGACATAAAGGCTTTGAGTTGCAAACATTAAGCGAATTAACATCGGCGCTTCGTGAGATAAGCAGTTCAACGATAGAGAGATGATTCTCTTTAGCAGCGCAAGCCAACGCAGTGTTAGTGGTGACGTAGTTTCTTTTATCTCCAAATACATCGATCATTTGCTTGACTAAAGTCGCATCTTCATCGCTTCTGGCATCGACATCGATTTTCCATTGATCCAATAAATATTTCACTAGATCACGATTGCCGCTAGCAGCAGCCAGGCATAACATATGTCCGCCTTTATGACGGCAAATAAAATCAACTTCTGCGATGTTTTGATAATTTTCCAGCAGGAATTGCAAGGATTTCAATTTACCAGTTTTGCACGCAAAGTAAATCATTTGCTGCCATGCAACATTTTCAATTTTGTAATCTAGGAAAAACGCAAGCTTATCAGTATTTTCACCCTCAATCGCAGCTTTAATATAATCGAGCCGATTATTTTTAAAATTAAAAACAACGCCAGGTTCAAATAAAGTATTGCCGATCAAGCCAATCACTGGTGTTGAGGTTTCATCACCATCAATAATAAGTTCATTAATGATTGTGCCGGCTTTTATGCGTACTGTAGCTGCGGAAGTTTTGTATTGGCTATTTATGGACAACTTATTGCTTCTGTCAAAACTCATTTGCTTGGCTCCAGAAAATATATGGCGGCATTATGCCGATTTTTCATTAACTGGAATAGGGTGAAATCCCTCATCCGTTATAGATGAGGGATTGTCATTAGTTGTTAATCAATTTTAAGCTCATTTCTATTTTCAGGCTTATATTCACCCGTGCTGTAAATAGAATAAAGCGCTTCATTGTACAAACGTGCTTTTTCATACAATTGCGCATTCGCGACTGGAAATTCACCATGCAGCATTTTTTGGATCGCTTCATTTTCGGTGGCAACTTTTTCCCAATTGTCGTTAAGCGGAAGTAGCTGTTTGTCATACGGCATAACCGGCGGACTTAAAGGCTGTCTCGGTTTTAACATGTTGTTATACACATCTTGTGTATATTTCTGTATTAAATCCGTATCGAGCTTTTGATCGCGCTCACTACGTTTGCTATCACCAAAAAATCCCATAACGCTGTTTAATGGCGCTGGCAGAATATAGTATTCCCTCATTCTTTCTTTCATTAACTCTTGATGGGAAGGGTAAGTGCCATCTCTGGGTTTTACGGCTTGTCTTTGTGTATCCCAACCTAACATATTGACAAATGCGCTAGCGGAATTTTTAACGCGCGGTGGTGTTTTGTCGCTAAGGTAATTGCTGCCAATCCTGATCGCGTTTGCTCCACCTTTAACATAACTATTGTTTTCCAGCCATGCTTTTGGCAGCGTTACTTCTCTAGTATTGTTAGATGGGAAGCTGAAAACATTTGCGGGAATTAACAATGCGCGTTCAAATAATCTGCCGCTTAAATCAACGTAATTCCAGTTTTTACCAGCAGCGACTGCGTGATGGAATTGTATTTCAGCATTCTTTGCAGTGTTTTCATCAGTAATTTTCGCCAGTTTATCAAGATGGCGCACGAGTTGATCTTTTTGCACGTCAGCCCATAAACTATTCCACCAAGCCTGCATATCATTCTGAATTAATTCACGGCCTTTAACAAAAGCATTGGTTGCGCCAACATAACCAGCAAGACCAATAATCAGTTTTTGGTATAACTGCGGATTACCTTTCATCAGATTTGTCACAATATCAGCTGGATTAACGCTCAGGTTCGCGGCAAAGCTTTCATGCGACACCAGCAATCCATTCGCAACAGACATCGCCTGCAAGCCAACATATACCGCTAATGTCGCGGCTGCAGCTGCAGCGACTGGATTTTTTAATCTGTTTGCTTTGCTCAGTCTGGGATTGGCAATATCACCAACGAGCTGTACTGTTTGCGCCAAACGACCAAAAATAGGTGCTGTTGGGACGCCGATACCACCGTTTGGATGTAATGGCGCGAAACCATCAGCTAATACCATGGCAGCGTTGCCAGGTATCATCAATGCATTAGCGATCGGTTGATACAATCTGTAGTTTCCATCTTCTCCCTTAAAAAATCCGGCGAGGCCGTTACCTGCTGGTCGTACGACTAACGGATATACTTCACCAAGAATATTTTTCAGTTTCTGGAATGCTAAATTTGCGTAATGTTCGACGGTTTCGTTTATATATCGGGTGTTGTCTATATCGCGATTATCATTGATGGGGCGTGAGCTTTGCATAGATATAATCCTTATATTTATTTTTTCCAAAATCCGATTTTTTATAAAATTATAAAATCGAGGGAATATTGCAGGATATTTTTTTAGTTTGCAATATTGCAGTTGACTTTTGTATCTACGACGCCATCGTTCGCGGCAATATCTGCTGTGTTGGTATTAATGAAAGTAGCGCCGGAAATAATCGCAGAGTCGAAATTAGCTTTGCTTAGATCGGCTGCGTTGAGAGTAGAGCAGGTGAGATTAGCGTGGGAAAAAATAGCTTGCTGTAAATTGGCGCTAGTGAGATTAGCGAAACTTAAATTTGCGCGGGAAAGATCACTTTGTTGCAATTCTGCGCCAGCCAGGTTCGCATGATCGAGGTTGGCATCGGCAAGATTAACCTGATTCAGTTTTGCATTGGAAAGATCGGCATAACTGAGATCAGCGCCGCCTAAATTCATTTTTGACAAATCCATGCCGGAGAGATTGCTGTGCGACAGGGTTGCCTGTTGCAAATCGATTTTTCCGGGTGTGAATGTGTAACTGCGCAGATCTGCTTTAGATAAATCGAGATGCGTGGGCGCTTGGGTTTTGTTTAATTCAGTTAGCTTGAGTATATCGTTCTGGTTTGCGCTGTGCGCAACGGAAGCGATTAGACATGATAAAGAAAAGATAACCGCGCAGAGTTTTTGCTTTTCCGCGCGGATAAAAGGTAGTTGTAACCGAACCATCACTCTCCCGTTTCAGACGGAATGCGATGAATCTGCGCGCCAAGTTGTGCAAGTTTTTCTTCAATGCACTCATAGCCGCGATCAATATGATAAATACGGTCAATAACTGTTTCGCCATGCGCAGCCAATCCAGCCAACACAAGACTCGCAGATGCGCGTAAGTCTGTTGCCATCACTGGCGCGCCATGCAGGTGAGTAGCACCGGTACAGATAGCGGTATTGCCTTTCAATGCAATATTCGCACCCATGCGTTGCAGTTCTTGCACATGCATAAAGCGGTTTTCAAATACTGTTTCTGTGATCACACCCGTACCTTCTGCAACGGTGTTCACAGCCATCATTTGCGCCTGCATATCGGTTGGGAACGCAGGGTATGGAGCTGTGCTGACATTGATTGCGCGTGGACGGTTTCCTTTCATATCGAGAGAAATCCAGTCCGGACCGGTATCAATCATCGCGCCTGTCTCTTCAAATTTCAGCAATACGGATTCGAGAAAATCTGGACGTGTATTTTTGAGTTTAATTTTACCGCAGGTAATAACGGCTGCAGCGAGATAAGTGCCGGTTTCAATACGGTCAGGCAATACGGAATAACGACCACCGCCTAATCTGTCCACGCCATCAATAATAATGGTGGAAGTGCCAGCGCCGCTGATTTTAGCACCCAAAGCATTTAAGAAGTTTGCTAAATCTTCAACTTCTGGCTCGCGTGCCGCGTTATGAATAATCGTTTGGCCTTGCGCGAGAGCGGCAGCCATCATGATATTTTCTGTACCGGTAACGGTGACAATATCCATGACAATAGTAGCGCCACGCAGACGGTTAGCTTTGGCTTTGATATAGCCATTTTCGATCAATATATCTGCACCCATGGCTTGTAAGCCTTTCAAGTGCTGATCAACTGGACGGGTACCGATAGCGCAACCGCCAGGTAAAGAAACTTCCGCTTCGCCGAAACGGCTAAGCAAGGGACCTAAAACCAGTACTGACGCGCGCATGGTGCGTACCAGCTCATAAGGAGCATGGAACGATTCCAGCTTATTAGCATTTACTTCAATATTAGCGCGTTCATCCAGAGTGATACGCACACCCATTTGGCCGAGCAGGCTGACGATAGTCGTCACGTCTTGCAAATGTGGTATGTTGCTGATCTGAATAGGGGAGTCGCTTAACAATGAGGCTGCCAGGATAGGCAGGGCCGCATTCTTTGCTCCAGAAATTTTAATTTCGCCGTTTAACGGGATATTGCCCTTAATAATCAACTTTTCCATGTTTTATTCCTCTTCTTTCTCGGGATATAGCTTATCCCATTCTTCGGGCGTAAATGTCTTGATGGAGAGCGCATGCAGCGTTCCGTCCAGTAATTGGGTTCTTACAGTATCATATACTAATTGTTGTCTTTGCAGGCGGGATTTGCCTGTAAAAACGGGGCAAACCACGACAGCATTAAAATGAGCGCCATCGCCCTCGACATCTGCTTCGCTGTCAGGTAGACCGGCTTCGATTAAATCTCTAATAGCTTCTGGCTGCATGGGGATTCATCATTTTGTTTAGCTGGGACACAAAGGATGCCATTTTTCCCATATTTTCATGGGATTTGCAATAAATTATTGCTATTAGACGCGCGGATATTAACCTGATTATAATGGCTGCTCGTACGATTACTTTAAAAATCAATCCTGTGGCCAAGAATAAAGGAATTTAGAGAATGACCTTCATTATTACGTTAGTAGCCCTGCTGGTGGAACGTTTTTTTGATTGGAGCCATTTGCGCCGCTGGCAATGGTATTACAATTACCAGCACGCGATCATGAAGCGCTTGGCGGGATCAGGAGCTTTGCTGATACTGGCGGCATGTGTTCTGCCATTAATGATCATGGCTTTTATTATTGATTATCTCTTTAGTAACGCTCTGTTTGGTATTTTCGCTGGTGTGTTCCAGTTATTGGTTCTTCTTTACTGCCTCGGGCCGCAGAATTTCTGGGCTGATTCATTCGCCGCAATCAATGCGCTAGTACATGGCGACCCAAAACTGGCAGCGGAAAAGTTGAAAATTTCTTTTAGTGTTTCAGACATGGGTTCCGCGCAGGCAGCACACTGGCAATTATTAAGAAACATGTTTTATGCCGCGGAAATACGTGTGTTTGGCGTGGTTTTCTGGTTTGTTATATTGGGCCCGGCGGGTGCGTTAATGTATCGCTGTGTGACCGCGTCTGCATTGTTAAATCAGGACGTGCCTGACACTGAATATATGCAGCACGTGCGTTCTATCCATGATTTGATTGACTGGATACCAGCACGCATTTTCACAGTCATGTTTGCGCTTGGCGGTCATTTTGCCAAAGTGATTTCCAGTTGGAAGAATAATAAAAACTCTTGTGCATGTTGATAGCAATAAAACCTTGCTGGCAGAGTGTGGTGCCGCAGCGATGGGATTGGATGATAATGCGCAAATTCCTGAAGATGGTTCGGTGGAAAAAAGCGCGATTAATATGCTGGATAGAGCGTTTGTGATTGCATTGGTTGTGATAGCTATTCTTACGTTGTTGTAGTTGTGAAGTTTAAATTACCTCTGGTGTCAGACACCGCCGTGCCTGGCACCATCATTGCGTTGTTTTTACATGCGTCTATTGCTCACGCAAGCTGCACCGTCACCGACGATTCAGGCCATCAAATTACTCTAGAAAAACCCGCCCAGCGCATCATCAGCCTCGCTCCCGACCTCACTGAAACACTATTCTCAATCGGCGCTGGCAAGCAAATCATCGGCGTCATGCAAGGCAGTGACTATCCACTAGCGGCGCGCCATATCACCCCAGTTGGTTCTTATACCGGCCTGGATTTGGAAAAAATAATCAGCCTGCATCCCGACTTAATCGTGATCTGGGGTACGACGTTTACGCGCCAGCTTGATGTCTTAAGAAAAATGGGTATCCCTGTTTACCAAAATGAACCACGGCGACTGGAAGATGTGGCGCGGACGATGACGCATCTTGGTTGTCTCGCGGGCACTGAACGCTCAGCGCGGGAAAGCGCGCAAGCTTACACTCGCGGGCTGGCTAAAATCCGGGCTGCATACAGTCAGCAAAAACCAGTAACAGTGTTTTATCAAATCGGACCTTACTCCCTGATCACCATTAACAAAAATAGCTGGATCAACCAGGCGCTCACCATTTGTGGCGGACGTAATGTTTTTGCTGATGCTTTATCCATCGCGCCTGAAGTCAGCTGGGAAGCAGTGGTTGCCGCCAAGCCCGAAGTGATCATATCAGACGCAGTGAATCCTGACTGGAAACAGCGCTGGCAGTCCTGGCACGAAATCCCCGCTGTCAGCCATGGTTTTTTGTTTGCCATTCCTCCGGATTTGATGGAGCGCGCGGGCCCGCGTTTGTTAGCCGGAACACGATACGTATGTTCATTTTTGCAACAGGCAAGACCTCATTAAAACCATCGCTTAGGGTACAATATACGGATAGGCATGCTCAGCCTGCGCCTCCTTTGCGTATTTTTTGACTTATGCTTTGGTTTTTATCACTTTCAAGGTAAACTTGGCGGCGTTTGGCTATTACATAGAAGATACATAGAGACAGGAACCAAGTGATGACGAAAACGCGGAGTGATGTTGATCCAATTGAAACCAAAGAATGGCTAGATGCGTTAGCTTCTCTCATTAAACATGAAGGGAAGGAACGCGCGCAGTTTATTTTGCGTCTACTATTGTCAGCCGCAGAAAAACAGGGCGTGGAAGGTGGTGTAGCCGAGATCACAACCCCATATCTCAATACTATTGCTGTCGAGCAGCAGCCAGAATATCCTGGCGATTTAGAACTCGAAGCCATTATTGAAGCAGCGATACGCTGGAATGCCATTGCGCATGGTGATCAAAGCGAAAAAAGCCGCTGGCGGTGTGGGCGGACATTTATCTTCTTATGCATCTATCGCGACTTTATATGAAGTCGGTTTAAATCATTTTTTCCACGGTGCAACCAAAGAATCAGCGGGCGATTTGGTTTATTTCCAGGGCCATTCATCCGAAGGCAATTATGCGCGTGCTTTTCTTGAAGGCCGTCTGAGCTGAGAACAATTAAAAAATTTCCGTCAGGAAGTCGAGTGGCGAAGGTTTATCATCTTATCCGCATCCCTGGTTGATGCCAAATTTTTGGCAATTTGCCACTGTTTCATTGGGTTTAGGCATGCTGCAAGGTGTTTATCAAGCGCGATTTTTAAAATATCTAGAAAACCGAAATCTGCTGGAAACTAAAGAACGCAAAGTCTGGGTATTTTGCGGTGACGGTGAAATGGATGAACCAGAATCCATTGCCGGCTTGACACTGGCAGCGCGAGAAAAACTAGATAATCTTATTTTTGTTGTCAATTGTAATTTGCAGCGTCTCGATGGTCTGGTGCGCGGCAATGGTAAAATTGTGCAGGAATTGGAAGGCATATTCCGCGGCGCAGGCTGGAATGTTATTAAAGTATTATGGGACAGCAAATGGGATGAATTATTTGCCAAAGATAAAAAGGCTTGTTGCTAAAACGTTTAGGCGAATGTGTGGATGGTGATTTGCAAACTGCTTATGTACGCGGCGGCGCATTATATGCGTGAATTTTTATTTAACAGCGAAGAATTAAAAGCACTGGTGGCTGATTTGTCAGATGAAGAATTGCACGACTTGCATCGCGGTGCGCATGATCCCGTGAAAGTTTATGCAGCCTATGCGGCAGCAGTCAAACACAAAGGTCAGCCTACTGTCATTCTTAGCGCAAGGTGTGAAAGGTTATGGTCTTGGGTACAGCATCCGCAGAAGGTCGAAATATTGCGCACAATCAACTGGAAATGACTGAAGAAGAATTAAAAGCTTTCCGTGATCGTTTCAAATTACCATTAACTGATGAGCAATTATTCAATTTTGAATTTTATAAACCGGAAAAAAATAGTCCGGAAATGAAATATTTGCATGCGCAACGTAAAAAACTTAGGCGGTTATTTGCCTGCGCGTGAAGTAATATCAGCAACCACTTGACAGTGCCTGCACTTGACTGCCTTTGATGCCGTGTTGCAAGGCTCGGCTGACCGTACCATGTCAACCACCATGGTGTTGGGACGTATTTTAAATGTGTTATTGAAAGATACAAACTATTGGCCCACGCGTCGTGCCTATTTTTTCTGATGAAGTGCGTACTTTTGGTTTGGAAGCATTATTCCGCCAAGTTGGTATTTATTCACCAGTCGGCCAGCTGTATACACCAGAAGATAAAGAACAATTCCTTTATTACCACGAAACCACAGATGGCCAGGTGCTGGAAGAAGGCATTACCGAAGCGGGTTGTATGGCTTCCTGGATTGCGGCAGCGACTTCTTATGCCACGCACCGTTTTCCCATGATTCCATTTTTTACTTATTATTCCATGTTTGGTTTTCAGCGTGTAGGTGATTTCATTTGGGCGGCGGCGATATGCGCGCGCGCGGCTTTTTAATTGGTGCAACAGCCGGACGCACGACATTGGAAGGCGAAGGCTTGCAGCATCAGGATGGCACACAGTTTATTGACGGCATCCGCATGTACCGAATTGCCGTGCTTATGATCCGGCTTTTGGTTATGAAATGGCGGTGATTATTCAGCATGGTTTGAAAGAAATGTATACAGAAGAAAAAGATGTGTTTTATTACATCATGGCGATGAATGAACATTACGTTCAACCAGCAATGCCAAAAGGTGTTGAAGAAGGCATTATCAAGGGCATGTATCTTATTCAAACAGCGGGCAAAAGCTAAAGATAAAGTGCAATTGTTAGGAAGTGGCGCGATTTTAAATGAAGTGATTGCGGCGGCTGAATTGTTGAAAAAAGATTTTGATATTGCAGCGGATGTCTGGAGTGTCACCAGTTTCAATGAATTACGCCGTGATGGCGTTGCTGTTGAGCGTGCCAACATGTTGCATCCAGAGAAAAAACCGGCAGTAAACTTATGTTGAACAAATGTTTGCAAGATCATAAAGGCCCAGTCATTGCCGCGACCGATTATGTGCGCGCTTATGCCGACTTGATCCGACCTTATATTTCGCGCACTTATGTTACATTAGGCACAGATGGATTTGGCCGCAGTGATACCCGTGCAAAATTGCGCCATTTCTTTGAAGTGGATCGTTATTATATTGTGGTGGCTGCACTGTATGCCTTATGCCAAAGAGGTGAAATTCCTGCAAGCAAGGTGACAGAAGCAATGAAGAAATATGAGATTGATCCTAAGAAACCAAATCCAGTAACTGTATAGATCTAATGGAGGAGACCATAACCTTTGGCAGATAAAAAATATTACTACTCCCGATTTTGGCGGCGCGACGGATGTGACTGTCATTGAAGTTTTGGTGAAACCAGGCGATAACATTAAAGTGGATACTCCCTTAGTGACTCTGGAATCTGACAAAGCAACGATGGAAGTACCATCCATCTGAAGCAGGCATTGTGAAAGAAGTGAAAGTGAAAGTTGGCGATAAAGTTTCAACGGGTTCAGTGATTCTGACGCTGGAAGCAGGCGAAGCGGCGGAAGAAAAACCTGCAGCAAAGAAAGAAAGACAGCTGCAGCAAAAGCTCCGAAGAAAGCAGCGCAAGAAAAGAAGCTGCAAGAAATGCCGCAGAACCAGTCGATGAAGATAAAGAAGAACAACTGGCAGCTGAAGAAGACGAAGACGTCGAAGATGCTGAGGCGAACCAGAGTCCTAACTGGTACTGTTCAATCTAATGCATGATGTGCATGCAGGTCCCGGCGTGCGTCGACTTGCGCGCGAATTTGGTGTGAATTTAGCTGCAAGTGCCTGGCACGGCCCCAAGCAGCGTATTTTAAAAGAAGATGTGCAGGCCTTTGTGAAAACACAGATTAACGCAAGTGCAAACTGGCGGTAGCATGCCTATGTCATTTCCTGCCGCGCCTGCAGTTGATTTTTCTAAATTTGGTCCAGTCGAAACGCAAGCCATTATCGCGCATTAAAAAAATTTCTGGTAAAAATTTACATCGCAATTGGATGATGATTCCACATGTCACGCAATTTGGCGAAGCAGATATCACTGACACTAGAAGATTTTCGTCAGTCACAAAAAGCAGAACTGGAAAAACAAGACATCAAGTTAACGCCGTTGGTTTTTATCATGAAAGCAGTGGTTGCTTCATTAAAAGCTTTCCCGCAATTTAATGCTTCGCTGGATGCGAGCGGTGAAAATTTAATTATGAAAAAATATTTTCATATTGGTGTGGCAGTGGATACACCAGATGGATTAGTGGTGCCGGTGATTCGTGATGTGGATAAAAAAGGCTTGATGGATCTGGCGAAAGAATTGAGCGATAGTGAGTGAAAAAGCGCGCAAAAAACAATTAACGCCAGCTGATATGCAAGGCGGTTGTTTTTCCATTTCCAGTTTGGGCGGTATTGGTGGAACAGCGTTTACGCCTATTATCAATGTGCCTGAAGTGGCGATTTTAGGTGTTTCAAAATCATCATATAAACCTGTTTATCAAGATGGTGCATTTGTGCCGCGTTTAATGCTGCCTTTATCGCTTTCCTATGATCATCGTGTGATTGATGGTGCGGATGGCGCACGATTTATTATGCATTTAACAAATATGTTGTCTGATATTCGAAATTTATTACTGTAGATATTTTAAAGAAACTAATTTGAGGAAATGAGATAATGAGTATACAAACAGAAGTAGTTGTATTAGGAGTGGTCCTGGTGGTTATACCGCGCATTTCGCGCTGCTGATTTAGGCAAAAAAGTTGTTTTAATCGAGCGCTATGAATACCTTGGCGGTGTTTGTTTAAATGTAGGTTGTATTCCTTCCAAAGCATTATTGCATGCCGCAAAAGTGATTGATGAAGCGCAGGAAATGTCAGAACACGGCATCGAATTTGGTAAACCAAAAATTGATACCAAAAAATTAGTGAATGGAAAAATAGGTCGTCAACAAATTAACTGGCGGTTTAAAAATGCTGGCCAAGCAGCGTAAAGTGGAAGTTGTGACTGGCGTAGGCAAATTTATTTCTGAACATGAAATTGAAGTGACAGCGAAAGATGGCAAGAAAGAAACCGTTCAATTTCAACAATGCGATTATTGCAGTGGGTTCACGTCCAGTGAAATTGCCATTTTTACCTGATGATCCACGCATTATTGATTCACTGGCGCATTAGAATTAGAAGATGTCGAATGGCAAAATGCTGGTGATTGGCGGCGGCATTATCGGTCTGGAAATGGCGACTGTTTATCACGCATTAGGCGCTGAAATTACTGTGGTTGAATTGATGGATCAAATTATTCCGGGTGCTGACAATGATATTGTCATGCCGCTTTATAAACGCATCAAAACGTTACAAAAATATTTATCTGAAAACCAAAGTCACTAAAGTCGAAGCGAAAAAAGATGGTTTATATGTCACATTTGAAGGTGAAGATGCACCGACAAAACCAGAAAAATTTGATCGTATTCTTTGTGCGGTTGGCCGACGTCCCAATGGTGATCAAATTGATGCAGAAAAAGCAGGCGTGAAAGTCGATGAGCGTGGTTTTATTCCAGTCGATAAACAACATGCGCACCAATGTTCCGCATATTTTTGCGATTGGTGATATTGTCGGTAATCCAATGCTGGCGCATAAAGCAATGCCAGAAGGCCGTGTTGCGGCAGAAGTGATTGCTGGATTGAAACATTATTTTGATCCAAAATGTATTGCCAGTGTTGCTTATACTGATCCTGAAGTGGCATGGGTTGGTGTCACTGAAAATGAAGCAAAAGCCAAAGGCATTAAATATGGCAAAGGCGTATTTCCATGGGCAGCCAGCGGCCGTTCATTAAGTATTGGTCGCGGTGAAGGTATAACCAAACTGATTATTGATGAAACCACTCATCGTGTTATTGGTGCAGGTATTGTCGGACCAAATGCAGGTGAATTGATTGCTGAAGTTGCTTTGGCGATTGAAATGGGTTGTGATGTAGAAGATATTGCTTTGACTATTCATCCGCATCCAACCTTATCTGAAACAGTTGCTATGGCAGCGGAAGTTTTTGAAGGCACGATTACGGATTTGTATTTGCCGAAGAAGAAGCCGGAAAAAGAAGAAGCAGTAATTTGTAGGGTGGATTAGGCGCCTTTTGCCGTAATCCACCAACATTAATCTTTGTGGTGGATTACGGCAAAAGACGCCTAATCCACCTTACTATCATCTTTTCCTCTCATGCTCCCACAACATTTCCTCACCTTCCGTTTCCCTCGCTAACCTGCGCGCCACCACAAATAAAAAATCCGACAATCTATTCAAATAACGCAATATCTGCGGGTTATGCAGCGTTACTTGCCGATGTAGCCTGACCGCACAACGTTCCGCACGCCGGCATACAGTACGTGCGACATGAGTTGCCGCAGCTCTTGGATTGCCACGTGGCAGCACGAATTCTTCTAATGGCGGCAGCGTGCTATTAAAACCATCCAACCAGTTTTCCAGGCGTGTCACATGTTCCGCGCCGATAATTATATGTGCGGGCAAGTGCAACTCCCCGCCCATATCGAACAATTCATTTTGTATTTGTGTCAGACACCGCTCTATTTCTTTGTCATTAACATTTTGTGAAATGATAAAGCCAATTGTTGAATTCAGCTCATCAATTGTTCCCATCATTTCCACCAAAAGATCATCTTTTGATATTTGTTTATCACCAAGCACAGTGAAGCCGTCGTCACCTTTGCGAGTATAGATTTTCGTTAAGCGGTATGGCATAAAGTAAAGCACCTAAAATATAGTTCGCTTTGAGTATACTATGGATGCAAAGCATGCTGACACGGATATTGGATAATTTTTGGTTTGCGGCGGCAAGTTTTTTTACCGTCACAAAGGAAGATTATTCACAGGATAGATTAATCGAGAAAATGAATACCTATCTTACACAGTGTAACCGCCGTTTGCTGAGTAAAGGGTATTGTCATGGCTTGACATTATTGTGGTTGCAAAGAATGACACAAGACCGGGAAAAAGAATTTTATACGACGATAAAAAAAATCGTTGATTGCCCTGACGAAAATTTGCAGGCACTCGCGGCTGATATTGAAAAAATGCGCACAAGCCTGGATAAAAAACAAAATCCCAATAGACATTTTTTTTATTGTGTTCATACCATAAGTCAGGAAAATATTGATGTGATTCTCAAGACAGAAAAGCAGAAAAATCTGGGTGGTGTTTTCACGCGCGCGTCACTGGGAAATCTACTACGAGAACAGGTTGTGAATGATAATATGGTATGTATATCTAGCAATTATATGGACAAGCAGGAAGACGCGAATCATACCGTTGGTTTATTCAAAAGAGATGACGATTATTATTTTTATGATTCTAATGGTTGCTCTGGCAGAGCGGAGTGCTTAATAAACGTGTATGATGTTGTTGATAAATTGTTGTATTGTATTTATGGCAGTTTTGATATGGTCGAGCCAACAGAATTTTCTCTTGAAATAAAACTTATCACTGACGGCAGAAAGAATAAAAAAAGATTTTTAGCTGGCATGGATTGTGAGTGTCTGTCGAAAAAAGCGAGATATACTTAAATGCTGCGAACATTATATAAAGCTGATTTGCCACAAGTGTTAGTGATAGAAGGTTCCGTGCACGTTGTGCCGTGGACGGAAGACACATTTAAAATTTGTTTTAAAAACGGTTATTTTGGCTGGGTGGCAGAGCTGGATGGAAAAATAATTGGATTTATTATTATCTCTCTCTCCCGGGAAGAATGTCATGTTTTGAATATATGCGTGACGCGTGAATATCAGAAACAGGGCTGGGGCCGCAAAATGCTTTGGCATGCTTTACATCATGCAAAACAATATGGCGTGGCTATCGCTTATCTTGAAGTCAGACGTTCAAATACACGTGCGATTTCATTATATAAAAAAATGAATTTTCAGCAGGTAGGCGAGCGCAAAGATTATTATCCTACTGTAAATGGCCAGGAAGATGCGTTAATATTCGCTATAAATTTGAGTCTCGCCGCTAGTGGACTAGTAATATAAAAACAATAATAAGGAGTTGTATATGCCATGGATCGATCTCGATAAATACGAATCTGTTGCCAATTATATAAAAGAACATTTGCATGCAGATGCAAGCATGCAGCTTCTGGACCCACTACCTAAGGCTATCAGGCAACACGGCCAAACCTGCAAAATATACGCTCTTAGTGTCGTCATGGCATGGTTACATAGCAAGTATGCTGACATTCTGCCGCCACCACCTCCTGCCAGAAAATGCGATCAAATTTTACCGGAATCTTTTATCGGCCGCTCGTTACGAAAACAGGCAAAAGAAGATTTCGGTTCGGAAGTGGGTGAGATTTATGATTATCGCACATTGCTTGCGCTGGCGAAGCAAAATGGCTTTACCAATGCCAGGGCGATTAGAAAGCAAACATGCTGAATATGTCACAAATATTAAAAATGAAATTGATAGGGGCAATGCGCCAATTATTTTTTACGATGTTAGTGAAGATGGTCGTGGGATGCCGGTTAAGGTCAAAAGTCAGCGTGAGCATGCCGCAGTGCTTGCTGGTTATTTTACTCATGCAAGAAATAATGAATTGTATTTTATTATGCTGCAATGGGGTGAGTATTACGCGGTCAATGCCAGGAAATTGGCTGCTTCCGCTAATCAGTTAAGCATCCCTCGTACGCCTGAATATTTTTATAAACAAAGCGGGGATTGGGAAGAGGGCAGTTACTTATATGTCTTGCTCACAAGCTGTTTCTATAAAACCAGGGCGGCTTATGGGACGGGTGATAATGAAGCAAATTTCCGCAATAAGATTATCATTCTGGATGCGCCGGAACCGACCTTGCGCTGTAGGGTGGATTAGGCGCTCTTTGCCGTAATCCACCATAAATAGGCGAAAATCCCTTTTCGTACGGCCAAAAACTTGCTAAATTGACGGCAATCAGCAAAGAGGCATACATACATGATTGAAATTACATCCATGCGTAATTATCTCAAAGAACTGCAGACCCGCCTGGAAAGCATTTGGGGGTATCTTTGAGATTGATCAAAAAAAATCACCGCCTAACCGAGATCAAACAGGAATTAGAACATCCAGATATCTGGAAACAGCAAGAAAAAGCCCAAGCCTTGGGCAAAGAACGTGCCCAATTGGAAGATGTCGTCCACATGATGGAAGACTTACAAAAACATTTGCGCGATACCGAAGAATTATACGAACTCGCTTCCAGTGAAAATGATACCGAAACCCTGGAAGTCATCACCAAAGATGCTGAAAAACTCACCAAAAAAATCGAAGAGCTGGAATTTCGCCGCATGTTTTCCGGCGAAATGGATGCCAATGCATGCTTACATGGATATCCAATCCGGTTCTGGCGGTACTGAAGCGCAGGATTGGGCCAATATGTTGTTGCGCATGTATTTGCGCTGGGGTGAGCGGCATGGTTTTAAAACCGAAATCATTGAAGTTTCCGCCGGCGAAGTCGCGGGCATTAAAAGTGCGACCGTTAAATTTGAAGGCCCTTATGCTTATGGCTGGTTGCGCACAGAAAGCGGCGTGCACCGATTGGTGCGCAAATCGCCGTTTGATTCGAATAATAAGCGTCATACTTCTTTTGCTTCCGTGTTTATTTCGCCAGAAATTGATGACAATATCGAGATTGAAATTAATCCCGCGGATTTACGCATTGATACTTACCGTGCCAGCGGCGCGGGCGGTCAGCACGTTAACCGTACTGATTCGGCGGTGCGAATCACCCATATCCCGACGAATATTGTCGTGCAATGTCAGTCAGACCGTTCCCAGCATAAAAACCGTGCCCAGGCGATGAAGCAGTTGCGCGCCAAATTATATGAAGCTGGAAATGCAAAAACAGCGTGCCAAACAAGAAGCGCTGGAAGCGAATAAAAAAGATATCACCTGGGGCAGTCAGATTCGTTCTTATGTGTTAGATATGTCGCGCATCAAAGATTTGCGTACTGGCGTTGAAGTGGGCAATACCCAAGCGGTGCTGGATGGTGATTTGGATAAATTTATTGAAGCAAGTTTATTAAGCGGATTGTAAAACTATGATCGAACAGAATCACACGAAAATGAAATACTCAGATACCACATGATTTAATTGAACAGCGTCGCAGCAAATTGGCGGAATGGCGCAGCAAGGGCATGCATTTCCCAACCGATTTTCACCGCGATGCGTTGGCAGCAGATTTACTGCAGCAATATAGCGATAAAACTGAACCGGAATTGGAAGCGCATCCCGTCATGTGAAAGTCGCTGGCCGCATCATGCTGCGTCGTTTGATGGGTAAGGCAAGTTTTACGCATATTCAAGATATGTCTGGCCGAATTCAACTGTATATTCGTCAGGATGATGTGACACCAGAAGTTTATGAAGAATTCAAACAATGGGACTTGGGCGATATCATTGGTGTAGAAGGCCATTTATTTAAAACCAAAACCGGCGAATTATCGGTTAAAGTGCAAAAAATTCAATTGCTAACCAAAGCCATTCGACCATTGCCAGATAAATTTCATGGCTTGACTGATCAGGAAACGCGTTATCGTCAACGTTATCTAGATTTGATTGCGAATGATGAAACGCGCCGTACTTTTTTGATGCGTTCTAAAATTATTGATGTCGATTCGTCAGTTTTTGAAAGAGCGAAAATTTTCTTGAAGTTGAAACACCGATGATGCAAGTGTTGGCTGGTGGCGCTGCGGCGAGGCCATTTATCACGCATCATCATGCGTTAGATATGCCTTTGTATTTGCGTATCGCGCCGGAATTATATTTAAAGCGTTTGGTGGTCGGTGGTTTTGAACGTGTGTTTGAAATCAATCGCAACTTCCGTAATGAAGGTTTATCAACGCAGCATAATCCTGAATTTACCATGCTGGAATTTTATCAGGCATATGCGGATTATCATGATTTAATGGATTTGACGGAAGAAATGTTCCGCAAAATTGCGCATGATGTGTTAGGCACACTGCAGTTTTCTTATCAGGGCACTGAGCTTGGATTTCAGCAAACCTTTCGCGCGTATTACGTTGAATGAATCAATTTTGAAATGTAATCCAGACATTAACAGGCAGCTGATATTGATACGCTGGAAGCAGCAAGAAAAACAGCGGAAAAATTGGAAATTCCAGTTCAGGATACATTATGGCTTGGGCAAAATACAGGTAGAGATTTTTGAAAAAACAGTAGAGCATCAGTTAAAACAGCCAACTTTTATCACTGAATATCCCGCTGAAGTATCACCACTTAGCGCGCCTGAATGATAACAATCCATTTATCACTGATCGATTTGAATTATTTATCGCGGGTCGAGAAATTGCGAATGGATTTTCTGAGTTAAATGATCCGGAAGATCAAGCAGAACGTTTCCGTCAAGCAAATGGCTGACAAAGCTGCGGGTGATGAAGAAGCGATGCCTTATGATGCAGATTATATTACTGCGCTGGAACATGGCTTGCCGCCAACAGCAGGCGAGGGGATTGGTATTGATCGTTTGGTGATGTTATTTACTGATTCTCCTCGATTCGTGATGTGATTCTATTTCCGCATATGCGGGTAAAAGCAGGTTAGGATCATGTTGGTGCCCGGATTTGCTCAATCCGGGCTTTTCTTTTAGGCAAACGCGCGCGAATTCTTGACTGAATTATCTGGCGTTGTTATCTCGCAAATAATATCTGCTTCGTTAGAAGATTTTATTACCCAAAGATTTTTAATATCTTCGTAATCAAGATGCAAACCTTCTTTAATGTATCCATCTTCGGTTGCTGCGCAATCTTCGCCTAACTGTGGATTGCCTTCGTGATTAAGAGGATAAAAATAAGTATTGGCTAAATGGCGAAATTCAAGACTGTATTTTAATTTCCTGCCGTTGATAAGTTCATGGAAATCCTGGCAGAGCATTTGTGCGTCACATGCCGTTAAATAACACTGAATACTACCGATTATTTTATCCCAGCATAATTTATTCTTATAACTTGTGCAGTTGTCGCCAAAGCGTTCAAAATGCTCATAATTAAGTTTACATGCACGTACAAGTAAATGCAGATTGGAATGTTTGCCTTTTTTGATGGCTTCATTTTTTTGTTGGTCTAAGTATTTTTTGAACTCAGTCACCGCCGCTTCGCAAGTCGCCGTATCATCGTCATTAGCATCAGCAATAATAGAAAATACCTTGTTTACAGCTGCAAAATCTTTTTGCTGTCTTTCCATTTCTTGCTCTATCCAGCCTGCGGGAAATTGTTCGCAAATTTGTGCCGCAATAATTTCTTTTCCTTGCGGTAGGTTTTTTAAATGTCGCATGAGCATGTCCGCCAAGCCTTCTTCATGTATATGGCTAGTGAGTGCGGTAATTTGTTTTAATTGATCCTTGGTTAATGGCTTAGCCGTTTTATTCGGCCGCATTTCTCTAGTAAGTTGTTTAAGCGCTGTCTCATTGATAGGTATTTCAGTGCATACATCGTTTGCTCTATCAAGATAGAAAAGTTTGCTGCCGGAAATAACATAAGCTGTTTTTATTCTTCCCGAGATTGGAATGTCATCAAGATTTGCATTTGTTGGCGGCGTTGCTAATGTTACCAGATGGCAAACAGTGTTCAGACTTACATTTCCAGCACCTAAAGCAAGTTGTAATGCGGTGCCTTCGAGCCAGCGGCCAGAGTAATCACAGACCAGTGCTTTTTCTAACAATAATCCAGGTTCTTTTTGAATCATTGCTTCGGCCTGGGCAAAATCACTATGCGCGATGTGTAGTAAAAAATCTTGTACTTCTTTGCGTGCCTGAATAACTGGTTTAAAAATAGAACGTTGTTACATGGCAAATCCTATGGTTATCTTTTGCGGATATCATAAAGACTAGCCGGTTTTTAACAAGCCTCTTTTTTCACATTCCTGTAATAACCAGCGTACATCATTCATTACGCGAGGATGGTGTTGCGGAGTAATAGGATCGTTATAGTATTTTGCTTTCCCTTCGTAACATCCAGTAATGGTGCCGTGTTTATCATGCCAGAAAAATATATATTCCAGTTCGACACCTTTATTTGCATTTTCAGCGAATGTACCGAGACTGATAACATCGTTTGTTTTGACTTCGGCGCCTAATTCTTCTTTTAACTCACGTACCAATGCTTGCAAAGGACTTTCACCGGATTCGATGCCGCCGCCAAATGTCGCCAGATGACCAGGATAAGATTGACAATCAATGTCACGTAACTGTAAAACAATTTTTCCATCCTGGCTAAGCACTAAACAGCCTACGCAACGACGAGTCATGGATACAGGCCTCCATACCAATGCCTAATTTAAGTATAGTGCACGTATGCAGAAGGCAAATTTTTAGCTGTAACTGATTATTTTTATTGTGGTATAGTTTTCTGCGCGTTCATAACCATTATAAGGTGAATAGCCATGAAGGTGAGCGAATTAAAAAAACAATATAAAGAATATGTAAAACCTCGCGGTAAGGTTGCCAAGATGGTTCATCATTTGCCTAATATTTTTTATCAGCGCCTCACAAGTGCTTAAAGAAATTAAAAAATTTATTAAGTCACGGCAGGATAATGCTACGGGTGATCGTGATTTGAATTTATTGGAAGAATTTGAGCTAGGTAAAATATTGTTCGCACCGTATGTAAAAGATGCTGGCAGAGATGATTTTGGCTTTGTTTATCGATTGCGCGAGTCACTCTGGGGATTCAATGCGCAAAATGTGTATGAAGCATTTCAATTGCTAGATGAAAAAGATCTGCTGGAAGAAAATACTGTTGATACAATCAGGCATTCTAATAGTAGTATTACAGCAGCACAGGAAATTATCGATAAAAAGTGCAATATCAGCCGTAATAAGTGATGGAAGCATCCCCAGTCGTAATTGCAGTCACCGTGCCGTCTTTCATTTTCAATAGCAAATGACCTTGTTCATTAATACCTTGCGCGATACCTGTTACTGTAGCGGCAATTGATTTTACGCTTGTTTCTCTGCCGGAAAGATAGTCCAGATCATTCCAGGCATTAATAAACTCAGCGATGCCTTTGTGTTGAAACACACTCAGGTTTGTAATCAGTTTATCCAGCAATATGCCTGCCAGTTTATTTCGGTCAACAGGCTGGCCTGACGCGGTATTTAAATCAGTCCAGGGTTTTTGTATCTGGTCTGCATGACTTTGCGGCATATTAACGTTAATGCCAATGCCGATAGCTGTGGCGCAACCACCGCTGAATTCGCCGACAATATCAATGAGAATTCCGCCCAGCTTGCGATCTTGCCAATAAATATCATTTGGCCATTTCAGTTTGATATTTTGTGCTGTGGTGGCGGCAAAAATAGCTTGTGCCACGCTGACGCCAACGACGATATTTAATCCAGCCAGTTCGGAAATGTCGCAATCAAAATGCCAGAGCAGGGAAAAATAAATGTTAGCGGCGAAAGGAGATATCCATTGTCTCCCTAGTCTGCCTCTGCCAGCAGTTTGTTGTTCAGCCAGGCAAGCAGCGTTTTTGTCTTTGTGTTGTTTCGCGTGCGCAACCAAAAGATCATTGGTCGATGTCACTTCGTCATAAACCATCAGTTCATCCAATAATTTTAGATTGGATGGACTGATATGTTTTTTCATTTTCGTTTTGACGAGAAACTCCAAAGGCTGCGTTAAGCGATATCCTTTGTTGGTGACAGATTCAATAACAATGCCCAGCATTTCTAATTGTTTAACTAGCTTCCAAATGCCACTACGCGTCAATCCAAGCTCATCTCCGATTTCAGTGCCGGAGTGATATTCGTTGTCGCTTAATATGGAAGCCAGTTTTTTCAGGTTTGGCGAAATAGTTTTCATCTGGTTAAGTTTTATCTAAAATTGCTTGAATTATACCTATAACAAGAACATTAATATATTGGCAGAGAGTGTTTTATACTAAGAAGCAGAGTTTATCTTCGTCTGCAGTTTTGGCTTCCTCGATTCTGGCTCTTTTTGCATTATTGTCTGAGTCGAACAGCTTTAGTTGATAATTTTCCGGAATAATTCCATCCCAGTAGCGTGAAGTGAATTAACAATATGCATATTTTATATATCGATTGAAGGTCTACGCATGAGATTTTCACACGGATTCACTATATTCGAAATGCTAATCGCGCTTGTCATCATTGGAATTGCGCTGGCGCTATCATTTCCGGAATTGCGGCATTTTTATCAGCGCGCTGATGCTGACATGATCAGATTAACATTGTTGCGCGCGATTGATTTTGCTGAACAGGAAGCGCGTGCGCGACACACATCGGTCGTGTTACGCAAAAGTAGTAATAATGGCTGGTTGATATTTGCAGATAGCGATGAAGATGGAGTGGTGCATGATAAAGACGCGATTATACAGATTATCCAGAACAGGCAGCGTGCTGGAAATATTTATTTTCGTTCATTTCCATTTTACCGTGATTTCCTGTTATTTCCTGCGACAGGATTGACGGCGTATGACAATGCTACTTTTTGGTATTGCAATAATGGTGATGATGCGCCGGTTTGGGCGGTCAGCATGAGTAAAACCGGAAAGACGCATACACGTTATCCGGATGCGGATGGCACCATGAAAGATAGCAGTGGGAATGTATTAGGTTGCACTTAAGTATAAGGTTTATTTCGATAAAAATTTAATTGTCAAATAATTTTCTTATGGAGTATGATCGCTTGACTCATTAAAAGGAAAAAATGACATATGAAAAAATCATTTAAATTTAGCGCTATAATGTATGGAATCCTTGCTACAGCATTAGTTTCAGGAAGTGCTTTTGCGAGCCACGCCACCGATGCAAAAATCCGTGTTTATGTTGATCTTGACGTACAAAAATCACATGCACAATTGCAGTCTTTGAAAAAGATGGACGTGCTTGGTGTTAACTTGAAAAAGCATTGGGCTGAAGTGTTAGTAACAAAAGAAGAACTTGCGCAAATACAGGCGTTGAAAATGCCAATTCGCAAAGTAGTTACTATGCCAAGTCAGTTAACTACCGCAGATTCTTCCGATAAATATTACACTCCGGAACAAGTGGTGAAAGAATTGGGCAAAATTAATTCCCAATATCCAAGTATCACCAAATTATTTGAAGCTGGCAAAACTCATGAACAGCGTTCAATCATGGCAGTGGAAATTTCCGCGCATATTGGCGATGCAGATAAGCCAGTTGTTATTTTTAACGCGATGCACCATGCCCGCGAAGTAATGACGACGGAAGTTGTCATGCATATCGTTAATATGTTGACGCAAGGTTATGGCAAAGATCGTGAAGTGACTAACTGGCTTGATCAATACCGTATTGTGATCATTCCACAAGTTAATCCAGATGGTAATTCATTAGTAGGTCATGGCGAACCTATGTGGCGTAAAAACGCTTATAAATATAATGGCGAAGTAGTGGGTGTCGATCTTAATCGCAACTATCCAGCTTATTGGAATTATTGCAATGGTTCGGATGGCGATCCCTACAGCGAAATTTTTAGAGGACCTTCTGCAGGCAGTGAACCTGAAACCCAAGCCTTGATGAGTCTGGAAAGCGCGTATAAACCAGTGGTGGAAATTAGTTATCATTCCTATAGTGAATTGATTCTTTATCCATCTGGCTGTTCGACTGTGAAAAATCCTTCCAAGGATCTCTTCAATTCTATTGGTCAGACCATGAATAAAGAGATTTATAATGATGATAATCAATTAGGTCAGTACGCAGTTGGAACCGTGCCGGAACTTCTGTATGAAGCTGATGGAAGTGATATTGACTGGCTGTGGAAAGACCTGGGCGTTTTTGCTTATACAATTGAAGTAAATTCATCTGATTTCCATCCGGATTACAAAACCTGGCGCAATATTACTATCAAACGTCAGGAAGGTGGTTGGAAAGCATTGTTGAATCGTATGGCAGCAAGCGGCTTCCGCGCACACGTTCAAACGACTACACCTGATGAATTGACTTATTCTCTGAAGAAAGTTGATGGACAGCAAAAGGTTGCTTTTGATACCGATGCGCCAGAACGTACATTCAAGCTGCGTTCAGCTACTGGTTTAATGTATCAGTTAACTGACAAAGGCAAGTATGAAGTTACTTTCTTCGTCAATAATCAGCCTGTGAAAACAATGACAATCACTGTTGGTGATACGTTGGTTGATCTGGGTGATATTGTAGTTTAATTTTATTCTCCGCTCACCATATGGTGAGCGGAGAATGTTGGTGCCCTCGTCATTGCGAGGAGCGCTTTCCGCGACGAAGCAATCCATAGCGTTAACTTGAAAAGTGATTAAAGCCAACACTCTGATATGTTTCTTGTTCCCGAAATACTTTTTTCTCCGATATTACTAAGAATCAAATTTCCGCAATTTTTATCTTGCTCTGCCTGCTTACCTAACGGCTCAGCCGCCAACACATATTCACTCGCATTAGCAACATTGATACTCACACGATAATTATTTTTCGCCACCATCTCCGGAAAATGCACTTTCGCTAATGTCGCGCCTTCATAAGAATTATGCTCAGCATGATATTGCTCCATCGCAACTGCTAGTCTTGTTAATGAAGCTGCCGCTTCCTGTCGCTGCGACGCAACAAGATATTGTGAATAAAATGGCAGCGCAAACGTAGCTACAATACTGACGATGACAAGCACAATCAGTATTTCCATTAGTTGAAATCCAGCATTAGGTTTATTGGTGTCGGCGTCCATTTTCTTAATCTCTTATGGCGCGATGAGGTATTCAGGCGTACATTATAATTTTATATTATTTGATAGCAACTTATTTGGGAGAGCAGCATGGAAGTGCTGAATAGGGAAGCTGATATTGTCGTGCCTTACGGCAGTACTGTGCATGGCGAAGAGGAAATCGCAGCGGTTGTTGCCGTATTAAAATCCTCTACGCAAATGGGCAAGCGTGTTCAGGAAATGGAGCAGCGGGTTTCCGTGTTATTTGCGAAAAAACACGGTGTGATGGTCAATTCTGGTTCATCAGCAAATCACCTCGCGCTTGAAATACTCAAGCTTCCACCCGGTTCAGAAGTAATTACACCAGTGCTAACTTTTGCGACTACGGCAGCACCAATTATTAAAAATCAGTTAGTTCCCGCGTTTGTTGATGTAGAAGAAAATACATTCAACATCGATCCTGCCTGCATTGATGTAATGATCAATAGTAATACCAGGGCGATGATGATCCCGAATTTGTTAGGCAACTTGCCGGACTGGAAATTTATTCGTGATTTGGCAAATCAATACAATCTCGTCGTTATTGAAGATTCCGCCGACACGGTAGGCGCGGCAATCAATAATTTACCAACAGGATATTATTCTGATATTACGACAACGAGTTTTTATGGCTCGCATGTGATTAATTGCGCGGGCAACGGCGGCATGTTATGCGTGAATGATCCTGCGCTTGCTGATAGAGCAAAGTTATTACGTAGCTGGGGACGCAGTTCTTCCTTGTTTGCGGATTCTGGCGCGATTGAAAATCGCTTTAACGTCGAAGTCGGTGATATACCATACGATGCCAAATTTATTCTGGAAGAAATTGGTTATAACTTCGAACCGTCGGAAATGGGTGCGGCGTTTGGTCTGGTGCAATTAGCCAGGCTGGAACACCATATCAATTTGCGGCAGCGGCATTTTAAACGTCATCTCGAATTTTTTAGCCATTATCATGAATGGCTTATTTTGCCGCAGCAATTTCTCAATAGCTCCACTAGCTGGTTGGCATTTCCATTGATTGTGCGTGATAGCGCGCCATTTACTCGTACACAGCTACAAATCTTTTTTGAAAAACATCAAATTCATACCCGTACAGTTTTTAGCGGAAATATTTTGCGTCAACCTGGGTTTGCCAATACCAGACGCAATGAATCCGCGCGTGGTTATCCTCATGCTGATCAAGTGATGCGTGGCGGGATATTATTGGCGTGTCATCAGGGATTGACGGATGACATGATCAATCATATGCATCAGATATTTGAATTGTTTGTGAGCCATTATTAATTTTTATTAAGGCTGGGGTCAGACGCTAGAGCTGGGTCTAAAAGCTGGGGTCAGACACCTCCGAGATTGGCTGCGGCTCCGTGGTGTCTGACCCCAGCTTTTAGACCCAGCTCTAGCGTCTGACCCCAGTTTTTATTTCCCTAGCTTAACCGCCATCTCACCCAACCTTCTCCCCAACGCGATACACAACCTCTGTTCTTCATCGCTAACTGCCTTCTTCACACCCGCGCCATCATGATGCGACGCCCCATACGGCGTCCCACCGCTTGAAGTAGTATTCAAATCCGCTTCTGAATACGGAATACCAAGCACCACAAATCCCAGATGAAACAATGGCAACATCATACTGAGTAGGGTTGTTTCCTGGCCGCCGTGCAAACTGGAGCTAGAGCTGAAAACCGCTGCTGGTTTATCAACCAGGCTGGCATCCAGCCAGAGGCTGCTAGCTTGATCGAGAAAATACTTCATTGGCGCCGCCATATTGCCGAACCGTGTCGGACTGCCCATGGCCAGCCCAACGCAATTTTTAAGGTCTTCCAGGGTTGCATAAGGTGCGCCACTGTCAGGGATGGCAGGCGAAGTAGCTTCCGAGGTGGGGGATACTGGGGGTACGGTGCGTATTTTTGCTTCTATGCCGGGTACTGACTCAACCCCGCGAGCAATATATTGCGCCATTTGTTTCACTGAGCCATACCGGCTGTAATAAAGCACGAGAACATAAGCCATTTGTGTTATACCTTAGTTATATTAATTTCTATTGCGAATTAGCGTAAAATAACACGATTTTACTATACTATTTTCGTCATATTTTATTAAAATACCTAGAATTTTATTTTTCCTATTGTTTGCTAAAGATCACTCAATCTGGCTGTCGTTAAGGCGCCAAAAGAAAGTGACGGTGTTTTTAGAGGTAATTATGCCAATTTATGAATATTGCTGCTCGGCTTGCGGTCATCAACTCGAGGAATTTCAAAAGATTTCAGATGCTCCTCTGACTGAATGCCCTCAATGTCATAAACCCACGCTGCAAAAAATGATTTCAGCTTCTGGCTTTCAGCTAAAAGGCACAGGTTGGTATAAAACCGACTATAGCAGCAAGGGCAAGCCGCCCCAGCAAAACCAGACTAGTAAATCTGAGAACAGCACAGATAAAGCAGCTGGCACGGAAAGCAAATCTGACACTAAAAAATCGACTGATACTTCGTCGGGAAGCTCATCATCAAGCTCGGGAGAGTCATCATGATTGCCGCAATTCGTAAATACTTCATTTCAGGCTTATTAGTCTGGCTGCCAATTATTATCACAGTGTTAGTGATTAAATTTCTGCTCGATATGCTGAGTAATTCACTTTTACTCTTGCCGCATAAATACCAGCCAGATGTGCTGCTCGGCTACCACGTTCCCGGTATTGGCGTATTACTGACGCTGTTGGTTATTTTCTTTACAGGTCTATTTGCCGCTAACTTTATTGGTCGACGTTTCCTTGGCATGGGCGATGCCATGATGTCCCGTATTCCGTTGGTGCGCTCTGTTTACACTGGGGTGAAGCAAGTCACAGAAACATTATTCACGCCAGGCGGTCATTCATTCCGAAAAGTGTTGTTGGTTGAATATCCCTGCCCAGGCATCTGGAGCGTTGCTTTCCAGACTGGCGAAGTAGGTAACGATATTAAAGATGTGCTGCATGATCAAAGCCCATGGTCAGTTATTTTATCCCGACGACACCAAATCCGACCTCTGGGTTTCTCATGATGGCACCTAAAAGCAAGGTGATAGAACTGGATATGAGTGTAGATCAGGCGTTAAAATTCGTGATCTCACTAGGGGTCGTTCAGCCGGGGATGGCAAAAAGTACCCACAAAACCAAATAACTTATTGAAAGGTATAGAAACATGCGTAGTCATTATTGCGGTCAAGTGACCGCTGATTTATTGGATCAGGAAGTAAAATTGGCAGGATGGGTGCATCGTCGACGTGATCATGGCGGCGTTATTTTTATTGATTTGCGTGATCGTGAAGGTATTGTGCAGGTTGTTGTAGCGCCAGAACAAGCCGAAGCATTTGCTCGCGCTGAATCAGTGCGCAGTGAATTTGTCGTGCAAGTCAAAGGCAAAGTACGCAGACGTCCGCAAGGTACTATCAATGCGAATTTACGCACTGGTGAAATCGAAGTCGCGACCACTGAATTAACCATTCTAAACCGCTCCGAACCACTGCCATTTCCAATTGATGATGAATATCATGATGTGGGTGAAGAAACTCGTTTGCGTTATCGTTATCTGGATATCCGCCGTCCAGAAATGCTGGAACGTTTGAAAATCACGCGCCAAAATTGCGCGTTATTTGCGTAGATATCTGGATGAACAGTGGTTTTATCGATGTGGAAACACCGTTTTTAACACGTGCAACACCTGAAGGTGCGCGCGATTATCTCGTGCCAAGCCGCACCAAGCCAGGTAGTTTTTTTGCATTGCCGCAATCACCGCAGCAATTTAAACAATTGTTGATGATGGCGGGCATTGATCGTTATTATCAAATCGTGCGTTGTTTCCGCGATGAAGATTTACGTGCAGATCGTCAGCCTGAATTTACCCAGCTCGATATTGAAACTTCCTTTCTGAACTGAAGATGAAATTCAGGCCATCATGGAAGAAATGATTCGCGGTTTATTTTCAGAATTATTGAATGTTGAATTGCCAAAACCATTTCCACGCATGACTTATGCTGAAGCCATGAGCCGTTATGGTTCAGATAAACCAGATTTGCGTATTCCATTGGAATTGGTTGATGTCGGCGATTTAATGCAAGAAGTGGAATTTAAAGTATTTGCTGAACCTGCAAAAGATCCACATGGCCGTGTCGCGGCATTGTGTGTTCCAGGCGGCGCGAATATCAGCCGTAAAGAAATTGATGATTACACGAATTACATCAGCGTGTTTGGCGCGCGTGGTCTTGGCTTACATCAAAATCAATGCCGAAGGCAAAGAAGGTTTGCAATCACCGATTTTGAAATTCTTTCCAGATGCTGTGGTGCAACGGAATTCTTAGAACGCACCAAGGCAAAAGTCGGCGATATTATTTTCTTTGGTGCGGATAAAGCGACTGTTGTGAATGAATCCTTGGGCGCGTTGCGTCTTAAAGTCGGTCATGATCGCAGACTTAGTTGAAGAAGGCTGGCGTATTTTGTGGGTCGTTGATTTCCCCATGTTTGAAAAAGGCGAAGGACGTCTTTCCGCCTGTCATCATCCATTCACCGCGCCAAAAGCAGATACAGTGGAAGAATTAATGAAAGATCCGCAAAACATGTTCGCGCGTGCTTACGACATGGTGTTAAACGGCAGTGAAATTGGCGGTGGTTCAATGCGTATCAATTCATCCGAAATGCAAAAAGCAGTATTTAATATATTAAATATCAGTGAAGAAGAAGCAGAAGAAAAATTCGGCCATTTGCTAACTGCAATGCGATTTCGGCTGTCCTCCACACGGTGGTATTGCATTTGGTCTAGATCGTATTAGTGATGTTGATGACAGGCGCAACTTCTATTCGTGATGTCATTGCTTTCCCAAAAACACAAACTGCAAGTTGATCCATTAATGGATGCACCAGCGCCGGTTGAACCAGAACAATTGATTGAATTGGGTATACGCGTGTCGCAAAGAAGTGGTCAAGGAAAAGTCAAAGTAGCTGAAGAAAATAAGTGACGGAATAAACATGGCAGGTCATAGTAAATGGGCGAACATCAAACGTCATAAAGCAAAAGTTGATGCAAAGCGCGGCAAGCTTTACACCAAAATAATTCGTGAAATCACCGTTGCCGCAAAAATGGGCGGCGGTGATGCCGAATTCCAATCCACGTTTGCGCGCTGCGTTGGATAAAGCGCAAGAAGCGAATATGACGAAAGATGTCATTGAGCGTGCGATTAAGCGTGGCAGCTGGTGGTATGGAAGGCGAGACGTAGAAGAAGTGCGTTATGAAGGTTATGGTCCGGGTGGTATTGCGGTGATGGTGGATTGCATGACCAATAATCGTAATCGCACGGTTGGTGAAGTGCGTCATGCGTTTACTAAAAGTGGCGGTAATCTTGGGAACAGATGGTTCGGTAGCTTATTTGTTTAAAAAGCAGGGCAATATGACTTTTGCGCCGGGTGTAGATGAAGAGCGTTTAATGGAACATGCGCTTGGAATCGGGCGCGGAAGATGTGATTGTGAATGATGATAAAAGTATTGATGTGCTGACCTTGCCGGAAAGTTTTCAAAGTATTAAAGAAGCATTGATCAAAGCGGGTTTCAAGCCTGATCAGGCGGAAGTGACCATGCGTGCAGCAACTAATGTTGCTATCACTGATAAAGAAACAGCGGAAAAAGTGTTGAATATGATTGATATGCTGGAAGATCTGGATGATGTGCAGGAGGTATATTCAAATGCGGATATTGCGGCGGATATAATGAATCAGTTAGCATAGTTTAAATTATCTTTCGATTGATTGCGGTGATGAACGGCTGAATCACCTCTGCCTTCATTAGACGTGGGAGAGGTCGACGTTGCCGAAGCGGCGGATGAGGGGTAATACTAAATATAACAGGGAAAATTGCATGACAATCATCATCGGAATAGACCCCGGCTCACGCCGCACCGGCTACGGCATCATCCGTCTCGAAGGCAATCGTCATATTTATCTTACTAGTGGTTATCTCGATGTTTCCTCCTATCCTGTCTGTGAACGCTTACGCCATATTTATCTCGGCCTGCAGAAAATCATTCAATCGTATCAACCACACGAAGCGGCAATAGAACAGGTATTCATGCATGAAAATCCTAGTTCCGCGCTTAAATTAGGACAGGCACGTGGCGCAGCGATTGTTGCGTTAGAAATTCCTGTCGCGGAATATTCAGCGCGTCAGGTAAAAAAATCCGTTGTTGGCAAAGGCGCCGCAAGCAAAGAGCAAGTGCAATTTATGGTGAAACGTTTATTAAATATTGCAGGTGAATTGCAAGCAGACGCGGCTGACGCATTAGCTATTGCGTTATGTCATGCCGCTGCGCGTAATCTGCGCAAAATTGGTCTCGAATTTTAAAGGCGTGTCGAACTGAACGGCCGCATCGATACTTTACTCCCGGTTGAAAATATTCCTTATGCGGATTTTTTTCATCGTTAACCATTTTTTCAATAAACTCCACTGCATTTGCAATACTTTCTTTATCCATCACCGTATGCAGACTGGAACTATTGATATGCGCGCTCATTTTTAACATTAAATTATCTTTAAGAATGTTTTGCAGTATATTGCCAGCAGCTTCCAGCTGATCTTGTCTTGGAGTTTGATATAAATAATCAGCCAGGTTTTGCAGGCGTTTGAAATAAAAATCAATATCCATACCCGATAAATTACTGGTTTCCGATAAAGTAATTAATTCGTGATTTGGTAATTTGGCTATTCTTTTGTATTGCTTCGCGAAACGCGTCTAATGAACGTTTGATACAATCACAAAATGGTTTAATTAAAGTGAGAGCGTATTCGCTGTTATTGAATTTACTTATCTTCACGTACAATGCCATCGCTTGCGCGTATGGATAATCGTGTTTGCTTAACTCGCATGATTTCTGTAATTCACTCACCAGCGTTTCTAATAAATTGGAACCGACATCACAAGCATAATTGAAAACATTGTCAGGACTGTCTAACCACCAGTTTTTATTTACCGGGGACGAATACAATAAAGAATTAGAACGTAGTTGCCCTACGCGCAGCGCGCGGTATACGACAGATGAGCAATTGCGGTTGTTAAATAAGCCATAGGCAATATCATTAGGCTTGAATTCATTTTTCCACCAATTATAAATGGCTCTTTCGGATAAGCCATACCCGCAGGATTCTTCGCTAGGTAAGAATGACGATTTTGGTAATGTCTTTGCCATCGGTTTTTAAATCATGCAAGCGGAAATAAGATCGTGATGTGGCATTCGGTGGGTAAAAACTGATATATAGACTTTCTTCTCCGAGTCCTGTTAAAGCGACCGCCAGATGACCAGTCATAAATGCAGGATAATAAATGACGACAACAGGCATATTTCACTCTCCTTGCGAATATATCCATTTTTTCTTTGAATGTAGCACTATTAATTTATGATTGCGAGCCATCCTTCCCTCTAGGGTCAGACGCTAGCTGTGGGGTTAAAAAGCTGGGGTCTAGCGCCACGGACGCTAGCAATCTTGGAGGTGTCTGACCCAGCTTTTTAACCCCACAGCTAGCGTCTGACCCAATTAAATAAAATAGAGCCACTCCACGATCAGGAATTTAAGTATATGATTGCAGATGCAAGCAAACGCTAAGGATAAATTATGATCGGAAAAATCCGCGGGATCATTCTGGAAAAACAACCACCGCAATTAATAGTTGATGTGCATGGCATTGGTTATGAAATTGACGCGCCTATGAGCACATTTTATCAATTGCCGGAAGTTGGGCAGGAAGTGAACCTGTTTACGCATTTTGTTGTTCGTGAAGATGCGCAGCATCTTTATGGATTTTATACCCGCGATGAACGCCTTTTGTTTCGTACCTTGTTAAAAGTAAATGGCGTGGGTCCGCGTATGGCGCTCACTGTACTTTCCAGCGTCTCGCCAGAAGAATTTGTTCGCTGTGTTCTCAATAATGACACTGCCAGTCTGGTGCGTTTGCCTGGCATAGGTAAAAAAACTGCCGAACGCTTGGTCATTGAAATGCGCGACAAGCTGTCTGACTGGAACCAGACCCCGCCTGCGGAAGGCGTAAACACTCCTCAGTCAAGAACCTTCAGGACGGCATCAAGCTTTACAGGATGCTATTTCCGCTTTAATTTCGTTAGGATATAAGCAGCAGGAAGCAACTCGTACGGTCGCGAAAATTGATGATGGCGCTGCCAGCTAGTGAAGAATTAATACGCCGCGCGATTGCGGGCGTTAACCGTACATGCTTAAGAGAGAATGATATGTTTACCGATAGAGTGGTTGCTCCTGAACAGCAAGATACTGATCCCATAGATCGTGCTTTGCGCCCGAAATATCTGCAGGATTACATTGGGCAGGATTCTGTACGCGAACAAATGCAAATTTTTATTCAGGCGGCGAAAGCTCGCGGTGAAGCATTGGATCATGTGTTGATTTTTGGCCCGCCCGGTTTAGGCAAAACTACGCTGGCCAATATTATTGCTAATGAATTAAATGTGAGTTTAAAACAGACTTCAGGTCCGGTGTTGGAACGCCCCGGCGATGTGGCTGCTTTGTTGACCAATTTGCAGGCTGGCGATGTGTTATTCATTGATGAAATCCACCGTCTCAGTCCAGTGGTGGAAGAAGTATTGTATCCAGCGATGGAAGATTATCAGATTGATATTATGATAGGTGAAGGCCCGGCTGCGCGTTCTATCAAACTGGATTTACCCCAATTTACTCTTATCGGTGCAACCACGCGTGCTGGTATGTTGACTTCGCCTTTGCGCGACCGTTTCGGCATTGTGCAACGTCTGGAATTTTACCAGGCCAAAGATTTGACGCAGATAGTGCTGCGTTCCGCGCAGATACTGAATATCGTCATTGATGAAGCTGGCGGCGCAGAAATTGCCCGGCGTTCGCGCGGCACACCGCGTATTGCTAATCGTCTGTTGCGCCGCGTGCGTGATTATGCGGAAGTGAAAGCAGACGGCAAGATCACCCAGGAAGTCGTCAATTACGCGCTTGAGTTTTCTGAATGTGGATAGCCAGGGTTTTGACGTGATGGATCAAAAATTATTATTAGCACTCATTGAAACATTCAATGGCGGCCCGGTGGGACTGGAAACGTTGGCAGCATTCATCAATGAAGAAAAAGGCACTATTGAAGATGTGATTGAGCCATTCCTGATCCAGCAGGGATTTATGATGCGCACACCGCGTGGACGTATCGCGACCCGGCATGCTTATCTGCATTTCGGCCTGAAAATGCCGGAGAAAGTCTATGACGTCGCAAGCGGCCAGCGTGTTAGAGGGCGTGGAATGATAGGGCAGGAATTTGTTTATCCTTTGCGAGTGCACATAGAAGACACGGATTGCACAGGCTTGGTTTTTCACAGCAATTACCTGAATTTTATGGAACGCGCGCGTTCGGAATGGATAGACCAGCTAGGCATGACGATAGCCTGGCAAAAGGAGCACGGCATTTTTTTTGTCGTGCATTCGATTAATATCAATTTTATGAAACCAGCCAGGGCGCATGATCGTCTGGAGGTAGTGAGCAAAGTTTTGACACTAAAACGGGCGAGCATTATTTTCGATCAGTATTTGCGCCTAGCAGGTAGTGCAGATAAAATATTATGCAGAGCGGAAATCAAGATTGCTTGCGTGGATGGCAATATGAAACCGACTGCGTTGCCGGAATTACCGAATTTAAGTTGAATTGGAGAAAACGAACGTGACCTATGATACCAGCTTGTTAAGCTATTTTTTAAACGCCAGCCTTGTAGTGAAGTGCGTAATGCTGATTCTTGCCGGAGCCTCGGTACTGTCCTGGACATATATTTTACAGCGCGGTTTTTATCTGCGTGATATCAGCAAGTCAGCTGGCAAATTTGAACATTCATTTTGGTCTGGTGAAGATTTGTCCAAGCTGTATCTGGCCGGCGACAGACAAAAAAGTTCTTTGGAAGGCGTGGAAGCAATTTTTCATGCTGGTTTTAAAGAATTTCTGCGTTTTCGTAAACAGGCTGGCGCAACCATTGATCAGATCATTGAAAATACCAAGCGTGCCATGCGCGTTGCGCAGATGCGCGAACAAGACAAGCTGGAAAATCATTTACCCTTCCTCGCTATTGTTGGCTCAACCAGTCCATATGTCGGATTGTTTGGCACGGTCTGGGGTATCATGACCGCGTTTCGCGCGCTGGCGAGCGTACAACAGGCGACTATCTCCATGGTGGCTCCTGGTATCGCCGAAGCATTGATCGCAACCGCATTAGGCTTATTCGCGGCTATTCCCGCGGTTATCGCCTATAACCGCTTTTTGACCGATATCGGTCGTTTAATGAATCGCTTTGACGCGTTTGAAGAAGAGTTTACTAATATTCTCATTCGTCAGTCACAGCAGGCCAATGTTCGCGTGGAAGCAACTGAGTAATCGGGAGTAAGCAATATGGCACACATACATCAACCAGGATCGCGACGGCCCATGTCGGACATCAATGTGGTTCCATTCATTGACGTCATGTTGGTGCTGTTGGTGATTTTCATGATCACGACACCGTTGCTGACCCAGGGCGTGAAAGTCGATTTGCCTAAAACAGCGGCGAAAGCTATTCCGGACCAGCAGAAAGAACCATTAATTGTTACGGTGGATTCGTCTGGAAATTATTATCTGAATCTTGCTGACAAGCCTAACCAGCCGATTACTGCGCGCACGCTAAGCTATCTGGTGACAAACCAGTTAGGCAAGCAAGGCAATGAACAGCGTCCGGTACTTGTCCGCGGCGATAAAGATGTTAATTACGGAAAAGTGATGGAAGCAATGGTATTGCTACAACAAGCTGGCGCGAAAAGCGTGGGATTAATCACGCAACCGCCTGCGAATGATCACATGAGTTAAGAGAAGATAAAGATGGCAGCACCAAAGTCGAAAAAATATTTTGTTGTGTCGGTGATTGTTCACACGGCAATTTTGCTCGTCTTGGTGCTGGGTCTGGATGTTACTTCGCCGTTAGCGGTCGTGGAAAATACTAATAAACACGATGTAATTAGTGCTGTTGTGCTGGGTGATTCGCCTAAGAGTAAAATTCTGCCGCAAGAACCTGCGCCACAACCAGTGCAGGAAATTGCAAAACAAGAGCCGCAGCCAGAACCAAAACCAATTCTGAAACCCGAGCCAAAACCTGAACCTAAGCCTGAACCAGTCAAGCCTAAAATAGACCAGGCCCTGCTACAGAAACAATTAGAAAAAGATATCATCGCTCTGAAAAAAGCAGAGAAAAAGAAACTCGCGCAAGAAAAAGCTCGCGAGTTGAAGAAGCAACATGATTTGTTTGCCAGGTCATTGCTCGCCGATATTAAAAAAACGACGGATAAATCCAAGAAGCAGCAGAAAAAACTGGCTTCTCAATTTCAAAAAACTTTACAGCAACAAGCAGAAAAATCATTGCGTCAGCAATTGCTGAATGAAGAAATTAAATTGCAGGGTACGCAGACACGCGAAGCGCAAGGTGAAGTTAATAAATATAAGGCATTAATCATACAATCCATTAGTCAACACTGGATTATTCCATCCCAGGCGAACAAGAGTCTGGTTTGTGAATTAATGATTCGCCTTGCCCCAGGCGGTATGGTGCTGGATGTACAAGTCACGAAATCCAGCGGCGATCCTTCATTGGATAGTTCAGCTCGGGCGGCCGTGATGAAAGCATCGCCATTGCCTGTTCCCCAAAAACCTGATGAGTTTGAATCATTTAGAGAATTTGTCTTAAAAGTCAAGCCGGAAAACGTAGTTTCGGGTGATGGTATTATAGGCACAATTTAGCTTATCCCTTAGCAACAGCCTGTGTTTCTTGATATCCTATTAGTATAGGTGGATGCGTAGATCACAGGAGTCAGTCAGTGGCGCCATTAATCCTTGTTTTGTGTATCGCTTCGTTACTCGGCATTCTCACTTATTTGTTTCTGCGTGAAGAGAAACATATCAAACGGCTTGAGATCCAGTCGGAACAAATTCAAACTGAACTCAGCAAGTCGCGCGCGGCAGAACTACGTTTGCGCGAAGAAATGGCAGCCATGCAAACAGACTTGCAACAGGTTAGCAAAGATAGCGTGACACATTTAATGAGTTGGACGGTATTTGAAGATCGCCTCAATCAATGCGTGAAAGAGTGCGATCGCTATCAGCTTACGTTAGGCGTCATATTTGTCGATGTCGACGGTTTTAAAATAATTAATGAAGCACTGGGCAATGAAATTGGCGATGCACTGTTGCAGTCACTAGCAGTGCGACTTGAATCTTGCATTCGCCAGGTTGATTTGATTGGTCGCTATAGCAAAGACACATTTGCAATTGTGCTAACTCGTCTCAATAAACCAGAAACAGCTGCCGTTGTCGCGCAGCGTATATTGCAGGCGATCTCGCAATTATTCACGGTTAAAGACAAAGAATTATATATCACCGCTGGCCTTGGTGTTGCACTTTATCCTTCGGATGGTCAGGATATGGCGACACTCTGCAGTAACGCCGAGCGCGCGATGCGCACAGCAAAATTGAAAGGCAAAAATCTTTATCAATTCGCGCAGGAAAATATCTTGCTTAACAGTCGACGCGAACTGGCGTTGACCATCAGTTTGCGACGTGATTTTGTGCCGAAAGAATTTTCCGTTTATTATCAGCCCATCATCAACGTAGATGATAAATCTGTTTTATGCATGGATGCGCAAGTGCAATGGCGTCATCCCGAACAAGGATTGATTGATGCGAAAGAATTGTATGTCAGCGCTGAAAAACAAGGCAAATTAAGCGTCATCACTGATTGGCTGCTGCAAAGTGCTTGCAAACAATTTATTGCCTGGCGTTCAATGGGATTCGGCCCGGCTTATATCAGCATTCACGTTTCACTTAAACAGCTGGAAAACAGCCATTTTGTTTATCGTGCATCACAGTTGATGCAAGATATGAAATTTAAACCGGAATGGCTGGTGTTAGTGCTTGAAGAAGGCACGGCGACAGTTGCAATGGAAGGTCTGGAAAAATCATTTAACATGCTTGAATACTTGAAAGTAAAACTCGCGATAGATAATTTCGGTGCGAATACCTGTTCATTGCTGGAATTAAAAAAGGTGCCAGTGAATTTTCTGAAACTGCATCCGCAATTTGTTTCGGATATTGATAGCAATCAACAAACGCAAGCATTAGTTAAATCCATGACGGTTCTCGCGGAAAATATCGGCGTGCAGTTGATCGCGCAAGGCGTTGCATCGCCGACGCAAGTAGAAATATTGCGTAGTTTAAACTGTGTGTTTATGCAGGGCGAATTGTTAACTGTGGATGTACCTGAACAGCAAAAAACTCCCTCACCCGCGTGAAACGCAGGTGAGGGTGATAACTACTGCATTTGCCTGCGTAAGAAATCATTCTCTCTTTCCAGGCTCTTATTCCACTCAACCATCCCAAATCGCTTCAAATTTACTTTATCCCAGATATATCCCGGCACACTTGCCTGTCTTTCCAGCGCATGCAATGTCTGCGAACACTGACTGGCGATATCAAGCACTTCCGCAGCTTCTTGTAATCCGAATGGCAATGGATTATCTGTCCCGCCTAAAATATTGTCCCAGGTACCTTGCATGACACGATGTGCTTCTTTCACACCAAGGCGCAATTGATTTTTTGCTTCGTTTAGATCGCCGCCGCTAATGCACAAGAGACCGGCATACATTCGCGATGAAACTGTTTTTGTTGCCAGCAAGGGGCTGAATTTTAATGGGTCCATTCCTGCACAAACTAAAAACGCAGCTAATGCTTCCTGACGTTTGCCCAATGCAAGCAGCAATCTGCCACCGACATAGTGAAGTGAAATCGCCCAGCGATATGCGTGCGGATTATTGTGATCATATGCACCATCGTACGCATTAATTAGATTGATTAACGCGGTAACATCTTTGTAAGTCACGACACCAGATTCCAGCAACTGATAACAGAGGACGCATAATGCCGCGCCCTGATCTGCGCTGCCAAGTCTTGCTTCTGCGATGAGTTTCGCGCAGAAGTCGACTAAGACCTTGCGATCACTCAAACGTTCTCCTAGCTGCACCATGACGCGATACAACCATGGGTTATCGTAATACTTGGCGAAATGTACGAGTGCAGGCGCGCTGGCATCATCTTCACGATGAAATGGATTAGTGTAAGAAACTTGTTTTGCTGTCAGCGGATTAGCGCAAGCGGAAATCAGCCACCATTCTGTCTCAACGGGTTGGGAATAATTTAATGGCACGCTAGTGATAGCACGTTTGCCATCTCTTAATTTAAAACCACCGCCGGCAACCTGGCCCCAACGTTCATCAACAATAAAATATTTTCCAACAGCTTGATTTAACTTATTCCAGTCAAATACATGAAAATGATAGGGATTGGGATCTTTACCAGTTTCATCACACCATAAATTTGGCACGCTACCGACAAAGCGTCCGTCGGGTTTTAAAACACGACGCACTTCGGCGAGAAAAATGTCGTAATCCGGCACATGTTCAATCGTTTCAAATGAAATAACAGTGTCGACCGAGTGATCGGGCAAGAAAGACATTTGCGTGACATCGCAAGCCTGAAATGAAACGGCAGGATTGCCTTCGGCATAATTGGCATTCGCATAAGCGACTGACTCAGGATCAATATCAACACCAATGAAACGCGCGCCTGGGCTGCACGCAGCCATGACCGCGGTTCCATAACCAAGACCGCACGCGGCATCAAGCACTACATCACCAGGACGGATTCTTGTCGAAGCGACAATATATCTTGAGACATGCGCGTCAGAACGACGGCCAGCTTCGCGCAGCATATCCATGTGTAAATCACGGTTTTGCAGCAACCAGTTCATGGAGAATTGTTTGTTAGCCTCATCAGAAATACGTTCAAAGAACACTAACCGTCCCAGGCGTTCATCTTCTAATTCATGATAAGGTATAGACAACATGCCGCGAGGGTGACGACGAAAACCAGCTAGAATGGCTACTTTTTCCCAGAAAATTCTATTCAGTAATTCTGGACGTGTCTGATTGCGCAAAACTTCCGGCGGAAAATACAGCACCAGATTACGTTTAGTTATTTGCGCGAGGGCATTGAATACTTTTAATAAGTCTTCAGTGCGGAAAGAAAAGAATTCAGAGCCTACGATAATTGTGTCGAATGTAACGCCTTGCAGAGGATAGTTGGTTAACGAGCCTTGATAAAATCTTTCCGGCGCGCGTTCCAGATGTTTGTTGACGAGTTCAGCAGAGGGATCAAGCCCGTAAGCATCAATCGATCTTTTCAGTAATTCAAAAATCAGGGAAGATTCACCGCATCCAATATGTAAGTAACGATTGATACCGCATACACGTAATATGGCTTCTGCATCTGCGATCACAAAATATCCTCCATGATGATTTTGCTTGCTGCTTATAATAGTAATTGATGTGGATCAAAAGAGCAAAGATTAAACATCTTGGCATGCCTATTGTTTTGATTTACACAAGTTTCTGCTAAAATGACAAAATTGATACGGATATCAATGGAGAAGTCATGCACGCCATTTTGGAACGCTTGATAGACAGAATTAACTCCGCTCAAATCGACCCACTTCCTTCTGAAAATTTTTACATGGAAGAAGTATTCTCGCCGGAAACTTATGCAGAAATTCTTGCGCGCCTGCCGGAAGAAAATAAATATGATTTTATTGAACATCCGGATGCTGTATTGCCGGATGGTACAAAAACTCGCAAGCTTCTGGATTTGACGGATGAATCTGTGTTGCGACTCAAGCCGGACGATAGACAATTCTGGCAGCAAATGAAAATGGTGTTGGTCTCGAATATGCTGCAGAAAGCATTATTGAATAAATTCCGTGAGCGCATGAATGCGCGCTTTGGGATGAACTGGCCGGAGTTGGTTACCGTGCCGATTTTTTATCGTGATTATCCTGGCTATCGTATTAGCGAACATACCGACGCGCCCTATAAAGTTGCGACCATGCAATTTTATTTCCCGAAAGATGAATCGCAAATTCATCTTGGTACTTCATTTCATTTACGTGAAAACAATCGGTTTCAGTTGCTGAAAACCAATCCGTTTAAACCGAATTCGGGATATGCGTTTATACGCACGGATCAAAGCTGGCATAGCGTTAAGCAAATTCCAGCGCATGAAGCGATACGCGATTCACTTGCCTTGACGATATATGTGAAAGGTTATGAATATAAATCGAAGTATTAATAATTTTTTTACCCGCCGCATAGCGGCGGGTGAATGTAAATCAAACAATTCCCACGCGCAAAATATCATGCATATGAATAACTCCTACCGCTTTTCCATCTGCATCTACAACAATTAATGCTGTAATTTTAAACTGTTTCATCACATCAAACGCATCAGTTACTTGAGCTCCCGCTTTAATCGTTTTTGGATTGCGATTCATCACATGACCAATCACTGTTTGCCGTATATCAACATTGTTATTCAATAAACGACGTAAATCACCGTCAGTAAAAACTCCAACCAGAAGATTATTCTGATCAAGAATGGTAGTCATACCCAAACGTTTATGCGTAATTTCCATTAATGCATTCGTGAGCATCGCGTCTTCACTCACGATAGGCATAGCTTCGCCTTTATTCATGACATCATCGACTTTTAGCAACAAGCGTCGTCCCAGCGAACCACCCGGATGTGACATCGCAAATTGCTCTACAGTGAATTGACGTTCTTTGGAAATTGTCATCGCTAGCGCGTCGCCCATAGCCAGCGTTACTGTCGTGCTGGATGTGGGAGCAAGCCCATGCTGGCAAGCTTCTTTTTCGACTTTTACATCGAGATTAACAGAAGCAGCTTTAGCCAGAGACGATTCCGGATTGCCAGTGAGTGAAATAAACGGTGTTTTTAAATGGCGGATAAGTGGAATGATGGATAACACTTCTTCGCTTTCACCCGAATAAGACAGAAGGAGTAACACATCTTTCGTGGTGATGACACCGGCGTCGCCATGTTTCGCTTCCGCTGGATGTAGAAAAAACGCTGGTGTTCCCGTGCTAGAGAATGTCGCGGCAATTTTGCGGCCGATATGGCCAGATTTACCTATGCCGGTCACGATCACGCGCCCTTCGCATGATAATAAAATCTGGCAGGCTTGAGCGAAACTGTGGTTAACACGTTTTGCCAGGACAAGCAGAGCATCCGCTTCCTGCTTGATGACATCTTGACCGTCCTGAATAAAAACGTCGGTTTTGGCTGATTGAGATTCGAGGGTTTTACTAGCTTCCATGTGGTTCTCCCTGAATTTAGAGAATTTAGATAATTAAAAAAGAACTGACTGAATTTATATTTTCATCAATATGATTTCAAAGTATAATGCATAATATCTTTTTGCACGCATACAAACTTGCATTTTGTTAAAGAAAAACGCAACAGAATGTGATATAAACTGGCGGCATATCTTTTACTAAAACTCATCGTGTATAGCTAAGAGGTTCTACCTATGCGCAAAATCATCAGCCTTGCTATTTTTGCCCTTACTCTGATACTGCCTTATTCAGCTTCCGCTATTTTAAGCATGGAGTTGACTCGTGGTGTTGCGGGTGCCATTCCTATTGCAGTAGTACCATTTGCTCAAAGTGGTTCTGCGGAACAGGATGTTTCTCAAATTGTTACCAATGATTTACAAAACAGCGGTCGTTTTAATGTCTTTGGCAAAAGCGCCCTGAATCAGTTTCCTAGCGATGCCAGCGGCGTATCCGCGGATTATTTCCGTCATTTAGGTACTGATAATGTGGTAGTCGGCAAGGTTGATTCCTTGGGCGGCGGCCGTTATCAAATTAGCTTCCAGCTTCTTGATATGTTCAAAGGTGCCGCGAATGTTGGCATTGTGCTGAGCAAAAAATATGCTGTTTCTGGTGGTGAGCTGCGTGATGTCGCGCACCATATCAGCGATCTTATCTACCAGCAAATTACCGGCACGCCTGGTATTTTTTCGACTAAAATTGCTTATGTTGTTGTGCGGGGCATAAACCCATCGCGTTATTTGTTAGAAGTGTCAGATCAGGATGGTTATAACCCCAGACCATTATTAAATTCTGGTGAACCCATTATGTCGCCAGCCTGGTCTCCAAACCGCAGTCAGATTGCCTATGTTTCTTTTGAAAACCGTCAAGCCAGCATTTATGTTCAAGATGTAGCATCTGGTGCTCGTCGTCAGGTCAGTCAATATCCTGGCATCAATGGCGCGCCAGCCTGGTCGCCAGATGGCAGAAAATTGGCGCTGGTATTATCCAAGAGCGGCTCGCCCAATATCTATGTCATGGATCTCGCTTCACGCAGGTTGACCACCATCACCAATGATTCTTACATCAATACTGAGCCAGCATGGTCGCCAGACGGCCGTGCGTTGTTGTTCACCTCTAGTCGTGGCGGAAATTCTCATCCACAGATTTATCAATATTCTTTTGGCAGTGGTAGCATCACCCGTCTTTCTTATGACGGCGATTACAATGCCCGTGCCTCATATACGCGTGATGGCAAATATGTTGTTATGATTCATAGAGTTTCCGGCATGTTTTATATTGCGCTGTTAAATCTGGATAGTGGCACGACGCAAGTATTGAGCAGTTCTACTGCTGATAGCGCGTCGCCAAGCATCGCTCCAAATGGCAGCATGGTTCTTTATGATACTGTTTATGGTGGTCATAATGAGCTCGCCATGGTGTCGGCGGATGGTCGTATTCAGCTGCGTTTACCGTCTCGTAGCGGTGAAGCACAAGACCCAGCTTGGTCACCACTATAAGTAAGAGAGAAAAAACGTATCTCTACTTGATATGTATCTAATTCAGGGTATACTTTTTGATTAAATTTAAGACTTAAGAAGGGGCGAATATGAAAATTAAACAATGGATAAAAGTTTGTATGGCAACCACTGCTATACTGACACTCGCAGCTTGTTCTTCAACCCATAAGCCAACAGGCTCTGATGTTAACATGGCTAATGCTAACAGCGGCGCGACATCTTCCGGCATGGGTTCAGAATCTGGTTTTGGTGATCAAGCCAGCAACGGTCAGCTGCTTTCAAAGCGCGTTTATTACTTTGACTTCGATAGCAATATTGTTCATGAAGATGACAAGCCAGCAATTGTTGCCAATGCGAATTACCTGCTTGCTCATCCAGGTGCGAAAGCATTACTGGAAGGACACACCGATCCACGTGGTAGCCGCGAATACAATATTGGTTTAGGCGAACGTCGTGCCAAATCGGTTGCAGAAATCATGATCGCTCGTGGTGTGAAACCAACACAACTGCGTATCATCAGCTACGGTGCGGAAAAATTAGCAGCCGCTGGTCGTACGGAAGGTGATTTCCAGCAGGATCGTCGCAGCGTTATTGTCTATCTGCAGTCATAATTTAGGTAAAACATGAAACGAATAGTTATGATGTGTTGCATGGCGATGTCAGTAGGCGTCGTCATGCCTGTTTTTGCACAGTCAGCGCCTGTGTATGATGCTGATGCAATGCCGACTCAACAGTATGAAGGTACTGCCGGTCCCGAACAGCCTCAAGATTTGCCGCCTCCGCCGCCGCCCTCGCAGGAAGGAACGTTTGTTCCTGTTCAGCAACAGGCTCAGCCACAGGCACAGTCGCAACCTCAACAACAGTCTATCGTTTCTATCGAAGACAATGCTCCTGCGCCTGCACCATCAGGCTCAACAGAGCAGCGCCTTCGCAAGGTGGAACAACAGCTTAACAATTTGTTGAATAATGATATGGGTTCCCGCGTTGATGCTTTGCAGGACCAGTTACAATCTTTGCGTTCCGAGCTGGAACAATTGTCACACCAGTTAGCGCAAGTGCAAAGCCAGCAAAAGAGTATGTACTCTGATCTGGACAAGCGTATTTCACAGTCACCATCTAAACCTGCTTTAAGTCCATCTGATGGAAGTGCTGGTGTTGATCAAAGCGCTAGCGCTGCTGATGAGGTACCTGTTTCTACTACGCCAGTCCCAGCTGCAACGACTAAGTCAGGCAAAAAATTGGCATCGAAATCAGCTGCCAAGCCTGTAAAAGTCGCGGCTAATGCTGCTACAAGCGATACTGCGACAGCAGATACTGCTTCTGCCACAACAACGGCAAGCGCCTCTGCCAGTCAGAATCAGCCGAATGTTGCTGAAGAACAACAGATTTATCAGACGGCTTATAACCTGATTAAAGCAAAAAAATATAACGATGCTGTTGATTGCTTTAAACAGCATGTTAAAGAAATATCCATCCGGACAATTTGCCGCTAATGCGCATTATTGGTTAGGTGAGCTTTATGGTTTGATGGTCAAAAAATGATCAGTCTTTAACTGAATTTAGTGCGGTTGTTAAGACATATCCAGATAGTCCACGGGTATCTGATGCACAATTGAAAGTAGGCTTGATATTCGCATCCCAGTTTAAATGGGCTGATGCCAAGAATGCATTCAAGAAAGTCATTAACCGTTATCCAGGGACCTCATCCGCAAGACTTGCTATGGAGCAGCTGAAGCAGATCAAACAAGCAGGACACTAGTGCAGCAGCTTGATAGTGTTCGCATTACGGAAATCTTTTTCTCTCTTCAAGGTGAAACAAGGACAGTCGGTCTCCCGACTGTCTTTGTGCGTTTGACGGGATGCCCTTTGCGTTGCCGGTATTGCGATACAGCGTACGCGTTTCATGGCGGCAATAAACTCACTATCGATGATATTCTCACTGAAGTCGGCAAATACAGCGCTCAATATGTCACGGTGACTGGTGGCGAGCCATTGGCGCAAAAATCCTGCTTTCCCTTCTGCAGCGTTTATGTGATGCAGGCTATGAAGTTTCACTTGGAAACCAGCGGCGCGCTGGATGTCGCCGAGGTTGATCCGCGTGTGGTTAAAGTCGTTGATGTTAAAACGCCGGGTTCAGCTGAAGTAGACAAAAATCTATTGGGACAATCTTTCCGCATCTCTTACCCCATGATCAGGTCAAATTTGTCATTTGTGATCGAAGCTGATTACGAGTGGTCCAAAGATGTATTGCGTCAATATGATCTGGCAAATGCTGTCAGGTGTTATTTTCGCCGAGTTATCAGCAAATCAAACCGGGTGATTTAGCTGATTGGATATTACGTGATCGATTGCCTGTGCGTTTGCAAATCCAGCTGCATAAATATTTATGGGGAGATGTCGCTGGCGGTAAATTTATTCATCAGTGGATTACGGCAAAGCGCCAATACCTGTCAAGTACAAGGCGTTGAGTGATAAGCGCTTTTCCGATCCACAATGGTGAAGGTATAAAAATCGAAATTTTTATTTGATATTTTTTCCAGAATCAGTAATATATGCGGCTCTGCTAGTCCACATTTCGGGTCGTTAGCTCAGTCGGTAGAGCAGCAGGCTTTTAACCTGTTGGTCCTGCGTTCGAATCGCAGACGACCCACCAATTTATCTTAAGTAACATCAGCATAGTTCGCACAAATTATCTATTGCTGGTGTTTAATAAACGTCCCATCCTGAAATTCCTGAAACGCCACCCGTAGCTCTTCATGCGTATTCATCACAATAGGGCCATACCAGGCGATAGGTTCGTTAATCGGCTTGCCACTCACCAATAAAAAGCGCACAGAGTGTTTGTCAGTGGTGATCGTCACATGCGTGCCACCTTTCTTATATAAGATCAGTGTGCCATCACGGCAGGGGCAGGGTGAGCTCATATCAAAATAATTCACGCCCGCAGCGTCATGCGCGAAAGGTTTGCGCAGATGATCAAAATAAGCTTCGCCATCGATGACGTAGGCGAAAATAGTATGGTTTTCAGCTACGGTATGCGTAAAAGATTTTCCCGCCGGTAATTCGACATCAAAATATTCTGGATCGGTCACGATATCTTGTACAGGGCCTTTGGTGCCATTGATCTCGCCGCAAATAATGCGTACTTTCGCGCCGTTTGGTAACGCGACGACAGGAATTTCATTGCTTTTGATGCCGCGATAACGCGGATCCATCATCTTTGAATGACCGGGCAAATTCGCCCACAACTGAAATCCCAGCATTTGTCCTTTAGCATTTCCTTTCGGCATTTCCTGATGAATAACGCCGCTGCCAGCTGTCATCCATTGCACGTCGCCAGCAGAAATATCACCTCTGTTACCCATGCTGTCGCCATGCTCAATATCGCCATCTAATACATAAGTAATCGTTTCCATGCCGCGATGCGGATGCCAGGGAAAACCAGCTTTATATTCAGCAGGATTTTCTGAACGAAAATCATCAAGCAATAAAAATGGGTCAAGCATGGGTAATTCATGAAAACCAAACGCGCGTTTGAGATGCACGCCAGCGCCTTCGATAGTCGGTTCGCTTTTCCAGATTTTTTCGATCAGACGTTCCTTGTTGTTTTCGCTCATTTGAATTCCTTAGTGGTAATGGGGGTGCAATTAATCTGCCACCCGGTCCCTGATAACCGATAACCTCTTTAAATTCCTGGTGATTGTTCCAGGCATTCGTCGCATGAATAATTTCTTCTCTGCTGCGCGCGACAAAATTCCACCAGATAAGAATTTCTTCATTGAATGGCTCGCCGCCAATGATTAATGTTTTCGCGCCTTTTTTCATGCGTATATTTAATGAAGAATGTCCGCAGCCTAAATACAATAAATTACTCATGTCTATGGTTTCATTTCCGACATCGATATCACCGATCAATGGTAAAATTCCATATTCAAAACGCGGATTTAAAGGTAATTTGCATGTTGCATCTGCAACCGCATTTAACTCTACGCACATTAGCGGTGAATAAACTGCAACCGGAGAATTTTCATTCAAAAAATCACCCGCCAATACGTTGATATGCAATCCATTCAGTTGTGCGGATGGGATGTTTGGATAATGAATGAAATTTGGATCCATATGTCGCACTGCATCGGGCAGCGCAATCCATAATTGCACACCGTGTAAAACACTGTCAGGCAGTGATTCTTCTGAATGTGCAATGCCTTTACCCGCTGTCATTAAATTCACTTGTCCTGCATGAATCACTTGATTTGATCCCAGGCTGTCTTTATGCAGTATTTCGCCAGCTATCGTCCAGGTAAAAGTTTGTAAGCCAATGTGCGGATGTGGAGCGACATCCAGGCCTTTACTGTTTTTCAAATCCAGTGGTCCGAAATGATCGAGGAAGCACCATGCGCCTATGGTTTTTTTATCACGATGCGGCAGGGCGCGACGTATTGTTAAATTGTCGCCGATGTGTGCAACGCGGGTTGGCAGTTTACGTTGCACAAGATTAGCCAGGCATTCTTTGGAATCCATTATTTCTGGTGTTTTGATTAAATCACTCATTGATTACCCCTTAAGCTGGTGATTCTATTATACCCTCGGCTATAGTGCCTGAGCACGGGTAATTTATCCCATGAAATATCGATTATTTTTTACGCCCATCTCCACGAACATAGCCCAAATATGTTATCCTTGAAGTCAGGAAATCCGCCCTCATGTTTATTCATAGAATGAATAATAATAAGGTGAAAGAATCATGCGAATGGATAAATTAACCAGTAAATTTCAAATGGCATTAGCCGATGCGCAATCGCTGGCATTGGGTAATGATCATGCTGTGATTGAACCAGTGCATGTCATGAAAGCGTTACTGGACCAGGAAGACGGCAGTATCTCTTCCATCCTTGCCAAAAGCAATGTCAATATTCCTAAATTACGCACTGAAATTGATGCAGCCATTAAACGCTTGCCAAAAGTGGAAGGCACCGGCGGTGAAGTGCATGTTTCCAATGAATTAAATCGCATTTTAAATCTCACGGATAAACTGGCGCAAAAACGTAAAGACCAATATATTTCCAGCGAATTATTTTTACTGGCGGCGGTTGAAGATAATGGCACGCTTCGGTGATATTGTTACGTAAATGCGGCGCGACACTAAAGCAGCATTGAAAAAGCAATTGATGAAGAACGCGGAGGACAAAAAGTGGAAGATCCAAATGCAGAAGATCAACGTAATGCATTAGCAAAATATACCATTGATTTAACTGCGCTGGCAGAGCAAGGCAAACTGGATCCTGTCATTGGCCGCGATGCAGAAATTCGTCGCACGATTCAAGTGTTACAACGTCGCACTAAAAATAATCCCGTATTAATTGGCGAACCAGGCGTTGGTAAAACCGCTATTGTGGAAGGCTTGGCGCAGCGCATTGTCAATGGTGAAGTGCCGGAAGGATTGCGTGATAAACGTTTGCTGGCGCTGGATATGGGCGCATTGATTGCCGGCGCAAAATTTCGCGGTGAATTTGAAGAACGTTTAAAAGCCGTGTTGAAAGAATTAGCCAAACAGGAAGGCCAAATTATTTTATTCATCGATGAATTGCATACGATGGTTGGTGCGGGTAAAGCAGAAGGTTCAATGGATGCGGGCAATATGTTAAAGCCCGCACTTGCGCGCGGTGAATTGCATTGCGTAGGCGCAACGACATTAGATGAATATCGCAAATATATTGAAAAAGATGCGGCACTGGAACGACGTTTTCAGCGCGTATTAGTGGAAGAGCCATCGGTGCCAGATACCATTGCTATTTTGCGCGGCTTAAAAGAACGTTATGAAGTGCATCATGGCGTTGAAATTACCGATTCAGCCATTGTCGCAGCAGCGACATTATCGCATCGTTATATTACCGATCGCAATTTACCGGATAAAGCCATTGATTTAATTGATGAAGCAGCCAGTAATATTCGCATGGAAATTGATTCCAAACCCGAAGTGATGGATAATCTCGAACGTCGCATTATTCAATTGAAAATTGAACGCGAAGCATTAAAAAAAGAAAAAGATGAAGGCTCAAAAAAACATTTGGAAAAACTCGAAACTGATTTGACAAAAACTGGAAGAAGAATACAAAAAATTGGAAGAAATCTGGAAAGCAGAAAAAGGTTCGTTGCAAGATGCGCAAGCGATTAAAAGCGAATTGGAAAAAGCCCGCACTGAATTTGAAACCGCACGTCGTGCCGGTGATTTAACGCGCATGGCGGAATTGCAATATGCGCGCATTCCTGAATTAGAAAAACAATTAGCCGAAGCAGTCATCAGCTGACAGAAAAAAGAAACACAATTGTTGCGTAATAAAGTCACGGATGAAGAAATCGCTGAAGTTGTTTCCAAATGGACGCATATTCCTGTTTCAAAAATGCTGGAAAGTGAAAAAGAAAAATTACTGCAAATGGAAGATGCGTTGCATAAACGTATTATCGGCCAAAGCCAGGCGGTGACTGCGGTTTGTAATGCGATTCGCCGTTCACGCGCAGGCTTGTCTGATCCTAATCGACCGATTGGTTCATTTTTATTTTTAGGGCCAACAGGCGTTGGTAAAACAGAATTATGTAAAGCACTGGCCGAATTTTTATTTGATACGGAAGAAGCCGTGATTCGTCTTGATATGTCTGAATTTATGGAAAAACATTCTGTTTCACGCTTATTGGGCGCGCCTCCGGGTTATGTGGGTTATGAAGAAGGTGGTTATTTGACTGAGCATGTGCGTCGCAAACCTTATTCCGTTATTTTGCTGGATGAAATGGAAAAAGCGCATCCCGATGTATTTAATATTTTGCTGCAAGTATTGGATGATGGCCGTTTGACAGATAGTCAAGGCCGCACAGTTGATTTTCGAAATACGGTTATCGTGATGACATCTAATCTTGGGTTCTGAACTGATTCAGGAAATTTCAAAAAAAGGCGATTATTTTGAAATGAAAGAAGCGGTGATGGAGGTGGTGGGCAAGCATTTCCGTCCAGAATTTATTAATCGTATTGATGAAATTGTGGTGTTCCATCCGCTTGGATAAAGAACAAATTAAAACTATTGCCGAAATTCAAATTAATCGTTTGCGCGCACGTCTTGGCTGAGCGTGATTATGGCATTAACTATCACCGATGAAGCATTGGATTATTTAGCGGCAACGGGTTATGATCCTGTATATGGGGCAAGGCCGTTAAAGCGCGCAATTCAGCAACATATTGAAAATCCGTTGGCGCAGGAAATATTGGCAGGAAAATTTGTGCCGGGTGATACGATTCAGATTGGATTGAAAAAAGATCAGTATTGTATTTTCAAAAGCAACGGCAACGGTATGAATGCATGAATAAAGGAATGACTATCATGTATAAACATATTTTATTCGCAACAGATTTAACCGAAGATACTGAATATCTTACTCGAAAAAGTCCGAAGCATGCGCGGTTATACAAGCGCCAAACTTAAGTCTGATGCATGTGGTTGAACCATTGCCTGGATATAGCTATGCTTATCTGGGCATTGAAGATATTGAAGGTCAGTTGATTGACGAAGCAAGCAATCCATTGAAAAATTGGCGAACAAATTGAATGTCAGCTAAGAATGATCAATTTGTTGAAGTGGGCCCAACCAAAACCAAAATTTTAAAAATCGCTGAAGATGTTGGCGCAGATTTAATTATTTGCGGCAGTCATGGCCGTCATGGTTTGTCGTTGTTACTGGGTTCAACTGCGAATGCTATTCTGCACGGTGCAAAATGTGATGTGTTAACTGTGCGTTTACCTGAAGAACGTATAAATTCTACTGAGATATGGAATATAAAGATTATTACAAAGTATTAGGTGTAGATAAAAAAGCCATCGCAAGATGATATCAAACAAGCTTATCGTCGTTTGGCACGTAAATATCATCCTGATGTCAGCAAAGAAGCAAATGCGGAAGAAAAATTTAAAAATGTGCAGGAAGCTTATGAAGTTTTGAAAGATCCGGAAAAGCGCACGGCTTACGATCAGCTAGGCAGTAATTGGAAACAGGGCCAGGAATTCCGTCCGCCGCCAGACTGGGATGGGCAATACACGTTTTTATCGTTCAGGACAGCGGTGGCAAACCTTTACCGAAGAAGACCTGGGCGGCTTTAGTGATTTTTTCTCCAATTTATTTGGCGGTGGTCAGGGTGGCGCTCGCAGGTGGCCGCAATACCCATTTTAGCCGGAAGGATTTGACGGTGGTTTTCAGCAGCGTGGCAGCGACCAGCATGCGAAAATTGATATTACCCTTGAAGATGCATTTCATGGCACAACTCGCACATTGCAATTGCAAGTGCCTGAAATGGATGCATCAGGAAAAATGCATCAGAATGATCGTACGATCAAAGTCACTATTCCATCAGGCGCATTACAGGGCAAGCAATTACGTTTGGCGCAGCAGGGTGCTCCGGGTATTGGCGGCGGGCCGGCTGGTGATCTTTATCTCGAAATTGAAATTCAGCCGCATCCATCTTTTTACTCTAAAAGGCAATGATATTTATCTGACGCTGCCCGTGACGCCGTGGGAAGCGGCCTTGGGCGCGGAAATTAAAATCCCTACACTGGGTGGCAAAGTCGGATTGAAATTGGCTGCGGGCACACAGGGCGGGCAAAAGCTGCGCTTAAAAGGACGTGGCATGCCAGGCAAACATGGGGCTGGCGATCAATTTGCTATTGTGCAAATTCACAACCCACCTGCGCACACGGAAGAACAGCGAAAGTTGTATGAGAAAATGGCGGAGGTGATGCCATTTAATCCACGCCAGCATTGGGGGTCATAATGGATAAGAATGAAATGGTAATTATCGCCGATTACACAGAAGAAACGCCTGTTTCGCTGCAAGAGTTATGTGTGATTTGTAATATACCCGCGGATTTTATTCATCATCTGGTTGCGTATGAAATTGTGCATCCTGCGGGTGCGTCGCCGGAAGAATGGATATTTCAAATAACGGAACTGCAGCGTGTTAAAACGGCCACGCGTTTGCATCGAGATTTAGAAGTCAATGTTGCTGGCATAGGCGTAGTGCTGGATTTGCTGGATGAAATTGAGGAGTTGCGCTCACAGCTGGATTTAATTAATAAACATTATCGATAGAAAGGGATTGCGATGACGTTTCTGAAAGTTTTGTCGCTGATTGTTTTACTAGTGATAATGTTAACATCCGCTTCGTTGCTTTGGGCTCGACAACCATCTTCTTTACTTGTGTTAGACATGCCCGATAAACAAGAGTTTCCCAGGCATTTTCGTGCTTCATCAGATCACATCAACGCGAATGTTAATCTTGTTGGTCTCGCGGATTTACACGTTGCTGGCAGCGGTCAATTTTCTTATCTCGCGCTGCAAAAAATTCGCCAGCATCTTCATACCAGTAATATAATGATTATTGATTTACGCCAGGAATCCCACGGTTTTCTGAATGAAAACGCGATCAGTTGGTATGGTACCGCCAATGCTGATAATACTGGCATGGCAGACGATGAGATAATCGATAAACAGACTCGTTTACTACATACATTGGCGCAGCAAAAATCGGCGCAAGTGTATAGTGATTTGAAAAAAACCGCGACTTATAAAATTGCCAGCGCCAAAGCCCAGAAATTCGCAGTGCAAAATGTTATGTCTGAAGAACAGCTGGCAAAAAAACTGGGTTTTAATTACCACCGCTTATTTGTACAAGATTATCGAGCACCATCTGATACCCAGGTAGATCGTTTTATTGAAATCGTAAAACATATTCCCGCAGATCAATGGGTTTATTTGCATTGCCGCGCGGGTGTAGGACGCACGACTACATTTATGGCCATGTATGATATGATGCGCAACGCAAAAAAAGTTGAATTTGTCGATATTCTCAAACGTCAGGCTGCGTTAGGTGGCAAAGATTTGACTGATATGCCGCCTGCTTCCACTTATAAATATCAATACGCGGTTGAAAGGCTTATTTTCCTGGAAAAATTTTATGAATACGTGCAGGAAAACAAAGATAACTTCAAAACTTTATGGTCTCAATGGGGTGATGATTAATGAACAAGTACCTAAATACAATGCTTGTCGTATTGCTAATGGCGACGCCAGTTTGGGCGGCGCAGAAATCGGCAAAACAGCAGGCGCCCGCGACACAGCAAAACTGGTATGACAATCTCATTTTCAAGGATGAAGGTTTTTCATTTGAATTTGCTCGCACCGCTGGCTACGCCTATTCAGGCGGCGCTGATTTGGGTGAAAGCATTAGCACAGGTCGTGCGATCAAGAATGCAGATACTAACAGTTGGTATCAGCAATGGTTGGCAACAGCTGATCGCCTGAATACTGTGGGACAGCAAATGGAAACAGACGGCCATACTGTGTCCGCACGTGAAGTATATTTTCGTGCGTCAAATTATTATCGCTCAGCTGGATTGTATATGGTGGCGGTAAATGACCGGCCGAAATCAATATCTGCTTATGCTGCGAGTAAAAATAGTTTTCTGCGTGGCATTGCGTCTTTGCCTTATGTAAAGCAAATTTCCATTCCGTATGAAAAAACCACGCTGCCAGGTTATTTTCTAAAAGCGGAAAAAAAGAGTGCGCCGCTGTTGATCGTGCATACTGGTTTTGATGGCACGGCAGAAGAATTATATTTTGAAACAGCGCTCGCGGCATATAAGCGCGGTTATAACGTGTTAATTTTTGAAGGACCAGGGCAGGGTTCAGTATTGCGTCAGCAAAATTTGCCATTCCGTTATGATTGGGAAAAAGTCGTCACGCCGGTGATTGATTACGCGATGACGCTGCCGGATTTTAATAAAGACAAAGTCGCGCTCATGGGTATTAGCATGGGTGGTTATTTGGCGGCGCGCGCTTGTGCGTTTGATGGCAGAATTAAAGCGTGTATTTTGAATGGTGGTATATACGATCAAGCGGCAAGTATTTATGCGGCACTGCCACCTGATTTAATCGCTTTGTTAAAAACCAATCCTGCGCAGTTTAATCAGGATATTTATGATGAGATGCGCAAGCATTTAACGACGCGCTGGTTTTTTGATAATGCCATGTGGTCTTTCGCTGCGTCTTCACCGTATGAAGTATTGCAAAAACTGCAGTCTTTCACGTTGAAAGATGTGATTACGCAAATTAAATGTCCGACATTAGTGATAGATAGCGAACAAGATTTGTTTTACAAAGGCCAGCCACAGGAAGTGTATGATGCGCTGAAGTCGCCGAAGACATTGTTGAAATTTACTGTTCAGGAAACAGCGCAAGCGCATTGTCAGATGGGTGCGATCGCGATTTCGAATGAAAAGATTTACGATTGGTTGGATAAGACGTTTCAATAAATTATATTACCTCTTACCCATTGGTGGATTACGGCAAAGAACGCCTAATCCACCCTACGTCAGAGTAAAATGCGTGTTGTAGGGTGGATTAGGCGCTCTTTGCCGTAATCCACCAGCATGGGTGAGGGATGCGAAAACTACTTTTTCATTTCTACAGCTTTTTTCTGCTCTAACTCTTGATACGGCATATCAGCCACACACATAATCTTGGAATTCGCAAACCCCTGTTGTACCTGCAGCATCACGCCACGAAGTGGAATAACTTCTGCCTTTAACACACCTGCTCCACGGCAAAAAAGAGACGGACGATTCATAATGTTAAATTGCGTAGTCCCTCTACATTCTTTTTCAATATCACCGTTGAAAACAACCGCCCACACTGGATGCAGGGTTTTTTTGTTGCTCTCAATGGATTCATAACATGCCCATTCTGACGCTTGATATAATGTTGGGAATAATGTCACATCATAACTATCCTTTATTGACGCGAGAATTTCTCCATTTGGAATATTCTCTCTGGAAATCGGAAAGAGATGAAATTTTTTCACCTTTATATCAATAGGATTACTGAGTGCATACACGATATTCGCATTCTTATTATTTTCTGGTAGTAACGATTTGATACTGTCAATAGAGAGACAGGAAACCGGATTAATTTCATCGTATAACATATCTCTAATTCTGGTTTGCATATCCACTGCTGGCATGTTAGCAAGTATTTCCGCGCCCATGGGTATCATATTGTCGCCGCCGAATGCTTTTTTTAATCTTTCTGTTTCTTCTTTATCTTCCGGAATAATTTTTTGTTGTTCTGATGGGTCGAAATACAATTTGGCCAGATTAAGAAAAGATTCATGACACGATGTTGTTGTCAGCAATGGATTTTTCTTGAGTGTTTTGTCGCTCTTGAGAATTTGTGTCAGCGCATCTTTGGTAAGTATGGATGGACCATAGCGATGCAAAATATAAACCGCGCTGCGTAGTGCTTCAGCTGTATTTAATTTTGCTGTGTTTATGCTATTGAAAAATGGCGTGAGGTATTGTTGTTTGATTGTTTCATTGACGTTTCTGGGTAAAGACATAACACTTCCTTATTATTATTAAAATAAATCCTGGATTGTTACAGCAAGATTTGCGAGGGCATGATATTCCGCCCGGAAATTAAAGTCCAGACGGAATACTGGAGAGAGGTTTAGCCGAGGTTTTTAGCGACAAAATCCCAGTTGACGAGTTTCCAGAAATTTTCCAGATATTTTGGACGTGCATTGCGATAATCAATGTAATAAGCATGTTCCCATACATCGCAAGTGAGCAGCGCAATTTTGTTGTCTTTCATTGGCAAGCCAGCATTGCTTTCATTGATGATTTCCAAATTCGCCTTGCGCATCTTTAGCAAGCCAGGTCCAGCCGGAACCAAATAATTTGTTGCCTGATTCGGTGAATTGTTTTTTGAATTCATCGAATGAACCAAATTTTTTCTTGATCGCATCAGCTAGTTTGCCACTTGGTTCGCCTGCGCTTTTTGGCGTCATGCAATTCCAGTAAAAAGTATGGTTCCAGACTTGCGCGGCATTATTAAAATGCCGCCGGTAGATTTCATGATGATTTCTTCCAGAGACATGTTCGCAAATTCAGTGTCATTGGTAAATTTATTTAAATTATCGACATAGGCTTGATGATGTTTGCCGTAATGATATTCAAGTGTTTCTTTGGAAATATGCGGCTGCTAATGCATCCAGTGCATAGGGCAGTTTAGGTAATTCGAACATGATGAATCTCCTTGTGAAATGGCAAATTTATATGTTATTTTGTTATTTCAGTGCAGTGAGATTTTCTATTATATCTCACCTTCCTCGTCGCGTCTGGTCAATACTTCATACCTGTTTCAGTCACTAGAATAGTGTGTTCCCATTGCGCTGATAAACTATGATCTTTGGTGACCACAGTCCAGTCATCTGGCAATAATTTAACATCGCGTTTGCCAGCATTAATCATGGGTTCAATGGTAAAAATCATGCCAGCTTGAAGGATTTCGCCGGTGCCGGCTTTGCCATAATGCAATACATTCGGTGGTTCATGAAAAACTTTGCCAATGCCATGTCCGCAATATTCACTGACCACGGTGAAACGGTTTTTTTCGGCATATTCCTGTATGGCCTGCGCCAATATCGCCAAAATGCACGCCTGGTTTGACTTGCTGAATGCCAAGATACAAGACATTCTTGGGTGATCTTGATCAGGCGTTCGGCCAGAATGGAGGGCTTGCCGACCACAAACATTTTGCTGGTGTCGCCATGATAGCCATCTTTCAAAACAGTGACATCGATATTAACGATATCGCCATCTTTTAACTTTTTGGGCCCAGGGATGCCATGACAGACCACATGATTAACCGAAGTACAGATGGATTTGGAAAGCCATGATAATTTAATGGGGCGGGAATGGCTTTTTGCACATTGACGATATAATCATGACAAATTTTATCCAATTCATCGGTAGTGACGCCTTCTTTAACATAAGGTCCTATCATTTCCAGGACTTCGGCCGCCAAACGGCCGGCAATGCGCATTTTTTCGATTTCTTCGCGTGTTTTGATAGTAATTTCTGCCATGTTTTCCTGTTCTGAATATTTTACATATTGTTGATTATTGCCGTCTATGGTATAAAGGCGTGCTTTATTAAGCAATAGATACTTAAACTACTTAGTCCACACGCTTATCACAACCTTTTCGCCGGGTGCTTCATGCTTGATTTTTAAGCAAAAAGTTGGCGAATAGGATACGCGGAGGCTTAACCCAAAGAGGAAATAACAATGCAAGTTTCAATGCAAGATATGTTGAAAGCTGGTGTACACTTTGGCCACCAAACCCGTTACTGGAACCCAAAAATGGCTTCTTACATTTATGGTTCCCGTAACAAAATCCATATTATCGATCTTGGCAAAACCCTGCCATTATTTCAAGATGCCTGAATTTTATCAGCAGCACCGCTGCAAACAAAGGCAAGATTCTCTTCGTTGGCACCAAATATGCCGCGCAAGACATTGTTCAAGCAAGAAGCCGAACGTTGCAAAATGCCATATGTTAATCGTCGCTGGTTAGGCGGTATGTTGACGAATTACAAAACCATTCGTCAATCCATCAAGCGCTTGAAAGAATTAGAAGCCATGTTTGAATCCGGTAAATTTGGCCGTTTGACCAAAAAAGAAATTCTTGAATCTGAACGTGAAAAAGACAAGTTAATCAATAGCTTAGGCGGTATTAAAAACATGGGCGGTATTCCAGATGCCTTGTTTGTCATCGATGTTGGCCATGAAAAAATTGCTGTTGCTGAAGCCAACCGTCTTAGGTATTCCTGTGATTGGTATTGTTGATTCCAATAATGATCCAGATGGCATTTCTTACGTCATTCCAGGTAATGATGACTCCACCCGTGCTATTCGTTTTTATACGCAGACAGTGTGCTGATGTGATTCTAGAAGCACGTGCGCCAGCGTCCATTGATGGTATTGAAGCTGAGATGAATTTATTGAAGTTGAACGCAGCAGCTGCTGCGAAGCAACGCTGCCGATGACAGATGAACCAGCTGATGATGAACGAATCAGGCAAGTAACGAGGTGATGAGTATGACAGCAATTATTTCAGCTGCACAAGTAAAAGAATTGCGTGAGCGCACCGGCGCTGGCATGATGGAGTGCAAAAAAGCACTTGACGCAAGCGGTGGAGATATGGAACTGGCGATTGAAGAATTGCGTAAATCAGGCAGAGCCAAAGCCGATAAAAAAGCAGGTCGTATTGCCGCAGAAGGCGCGATTGCACATTCATGATAATGGCAAACAAGCTGTCATGGTTGAAATCAATAGTGAAACAGATTTTGTTGCCGTGATGGTAACTTTACTGCGTTTGCCAAAGCAGTTGCTGAAACAGCGTTGCAATCGCAAGTGCAAGATGTTGCAGAACTTGCTGATCATGACCTTGCAAGGTCATGAGCGCAACACCGTTGAAGAAGCGCGTCAGGAATTAGTTGCAAAAGTTGGTGAAAATGTTCAGATTCGCCGCATTGTTCTCAGCAATCCATCATGCAGCAGCAGTTGGTACTTATCTGCATGGCAACCGTATTGGTGTAATGGTTGAGTTAGATGTTGACAATAAAGAATTGGCGCGTGATATTGCAATGCACATTGCAGCGAGCAAACCTATTGTTATTTCCCCGGAAGATGTTCCGCAAGATTTGTTGCGAAAGAAAAAGAAATTTATATGGCGCAAGCTGCAACCAGCGGCAAGCCACAAGAAATCATTGAAAAAATGGTCGTTGGTCGTTTGAAGAAATATCTTGGATGAAGTCAGCTTAACGGTCAGCCATTTGTGAAAGATCCTGATATGACTGTTGGCAGTTTGCTTAATAAGCATCGTGCAAAAGTATTGGCATTCTATCGTTTTGAAGTAGGTGAAGGTATTGAAAAAGTAACTGAAGATTTTGAAGAAGCAGTGATGTCACAAGTGCAAGGCAGCTAATCATATATAAATGGATACAAACAGCAAAACCAATTTATCAGCGTATTTTGCTTAAGATTAAGCGGTGAAGCACTGCAAGGCGATCATTTGTTTGGGATTGATGCCAGTAAACTTTCCCGCATCGCTCAAGAAGTTGCGAGCGGTGACACAATAGGTGTGCAAGTTGCCTGGTGATTGGCGGCGGCAATCTTGATTCGCGGCGCTGATTTATGCGCCGCGGGTTTTGATCGCGTTACTGCAGACCAAATGGGTATGCTTGCTACCGTCATTAATGGCTTGGCATTGCGCGATGCCTCGAAAGAAAATCCATTCCTGTTACACTCATGTCCGCTTTTGCCATTCCAAGTATTGCTGATCAATATGATCGATCACAAAGCGCAAGCAAAATTACAGCAAGGCAAAGTCGTTATTTTTTCTGGCTGGACAGGCAATCCATTGGTCACAACTGATTCTGCGGCTGCATTGCGTGGTATTGAAATTGGCGCAGATATTGTGCTCAAAGCCACTAAAGTCGAAGGTGTTTTCGACGATGATCCGATTAAAAATCCAAAAGCAGAACGTTATCAACATCTCACCTATGATGAAGTCATTAGCAAGCGTCTTAGGCGTGATGGATTTAACCGCAATTTTACTTTGCCAAGATCATAACTTGCCATTGCGTGTGTTTAATATGAATAAACAAGGTGCGTTAAAACGTATTATGCTAGGTGAAGATATTGGTACATTGATTAAAGCATGAGTGAAAATTTGTGGAGAAATAATCCATGCATAAAATTATCAAAGATGCTGAAGCGCGCATGCGTAAAAGTATTGATTCATTTAAAACTGAAATCGCAAAATTACGCACTGGTCGTGCTCATCCCAGTATTCTTAGATCATATCCGTGTTGATTATTATGGCACTGAAATGCCGCTCAATCAAGTGGCAAATATCAATGCGACTGATGCACGAACCTTGACTATCACGCCCTGGGAAAAAAACATGGTGCCAGTGATTGAAAAAGCGATTATGAATTCTGATTTGGGTTTAAATCCAGCAACGGCAGGCGAATCATTCGTGTTCCGATGCCGCCATTGAATGAAGAACGAAGAAAAGAATTAATCAAAGTTGTGCGTACTGAAGCAGAAACTGCACGTGTTAGTATTCGTAATGTTCGTCGTGATGCCAATACTGAATTGAAAGAATTGCTGAAAAATAAAGAAATTACTGAAGATGAAGAACGTCGTTTGAATGATGAAGTGCAAAAATTAACGGATAAATTTATTGCTGAAGTCGATCAGTTAACCACAGCGAAAGAAACGGATTTAATGGCTATCTAATGACAATGCACGACACATGACAATCTTGCCACAACACATTGCAATCATCATGGATGGTAATGGTCGTTGGGCGAAACAACGGTTTATGCCGCGCGTTGCTGGTCATCGAGCTGGCGTTGAAGCGGCGCGGCAAGTTGTAAAAAATTGTGCGAAACGCAAAATCAAAGTCTTATCTTTGTTTGCTTTTAGCAGTGAAAATTGGCGTCGTCCAGCACAAGAAGTCAGTTATTTAATGGATATTGTTTCTAACTGGTCTTGAACGTGAAGTGAAAATGCTGCATGAAAATAATATTCAATTACGTTTCATTGGCGATCGCACTCGTTTTAGTGAAAAACTGCGTGCAAAAAATTCATGAAGTTGAAGAATTAACCAGACAAAATACCGGCATGGTGTTAATGATTGCTGCTGATTATGGCGGTCAGTGGGATATTACCCAGGCGACGAAACAACTAGCGCAGGAAGTCGAAGCAGGCAAGCTATACGCAGCGATGACATCACGCCGCAAATGATCGCCAGCAAATTATCATTTGCCGATTTACCTGATCCTGATCTTATTTATTCGCACGAGCGGTGAATTGCGCATTAGTAATTTTATGCTTATGGCAGCTGGCTTATGCTGAACTATATTTTACCGATACATTATGGCCAGATTTTGATGAAGAAGAATTAGAAAAAGCGCTAGCACAATTATGCCGGTCGCGAACGTCGTTTTGGACGCAGTAGCGAACAATTAAATGCAACGGATAATGCGGGAGCGTAACCATGTTAAAGCAACGCATTATTACCGCCTTAATTCTCTGTTCCACTGACTTTGTTAGTATTATTTTATGCTGCCACCGCCGTTGTTTTTATTGTTAACTGGCTGCTGACATTACTTGCTGCGCGTGGGAATGGACTAATTTCATGGCAATAAAAAACATTCCATGCACGTCTTTTTTATCTTGGCTTGATTGTTCTTTCAGCTTTGCTCAGTGTGTGCCTGATTTCTTTTCACTACATTTCATTCCGTTATTTTAGCGGCTGCATTTGTCTGGTGGCTGTGTGCTGCGTTACTGGTGATTGTTTATCCACGTGTCAGTGCTTGGTGGAGCAATAGTATTATTTGCGTGGTTTAATGGGCATATTGGTGTTGGTTCCTTGCTGGGTTGCGATTAATTATATTCGTGATCAGCCAGATGGTCGTATATGCATTATTATTTTTATTTGTGCTTATTTGGGGCGCAGATTCCGCTGCTTATTTTGTCGGTAAAAAATGGGGCAAAACTAAATTGGCTCCGTTAGTCAGTCCTGGAAAAAGTGTGCAAGGATTGATTGGTGCATTAGTTTTCACTATTTTGGTCGCCATTATTATGCAATTGATTTAGTCGATACTCCTGTTGATCACTTGGCATGTGGGCAATTATACTTTCTCTGGTGACAGTTTTATTTTCTATCGTCGGTGATTTATTTGAAAGCATGTTGAAACGCAAGTTGGTTTAAAAGATTCTGGAAATTATTGCCTGGACATGGTGGATTATTAGACCGGATTGATAGTTTAACAGCAGCAGCGCCGGTATTTTGCGTTTGGATCGTGGTTATTGGGAAAATATTTTTCATCGATAGATGCTAGAGTGTAAAAAAACTGGATTTTAAAGTGAAAAGCCAAGATAATTGGCGGCTCCATAAATTGCAATGAATGCTTGAATATAAAATCACAATGAAAAAACTAGCATATCTTATAGTTAGCTTCTCAATTGTTCCTCAGCAGTGGTGCATGGGCACAACAAGCATTTGTTGTGAAAAATATTGAGATTCAAGGGTTGCAGCGTATTCATCGCGCAACTGTAGAGAGTTATTTGCCAATCAAACGTGGCCAGGTATTAAAACCTGAAAAAACATCCGCTATTGTTCGCGCACTTTATCAAACAGGATTTTTTGATCAAATCACTTTGTCGCAAGAAGGCAACACACTGATCATCCATGTTGTTGAACGTCCGACCATTGGTCAATTGAAAATCACAGGCAATACTGTTATTCCCACCGATAAATTAACTACGGTCATGAAAACACTGGATGTTGCTGAAGGCCGTGTTTATAACCCTGCCATTCTGGAAAAAATTAAACAAAGTTTATTAAACCAGTATTATCAACTTGGTCGTTACAATGCGCGCGTTGATATTAACGTCACGCCCATGCCACGTAATCGTGTCATGGTCAACATTGATATTTCAGAAGGTTGGTTGCAAAAGTTCGCGCATTTCCATTATTGGCAATCATGTTTTTGATGAGAAGACATTAGTCAAACAAATGGATATTACGACGCCAGGCTTATTTACCTTTATTACACAACCGATCGTTACTCAGAAGAAAAACTGGAAACCAGTCTAGAAAAATTGCGTAGCTATTACATGGATCGTGGTTATCTGCGTTTTGAAGTGAAATCTGCACAAGCGCAAGTAACACCTGATCGTAAATCAGTTTATATCACTATCGTTGTTTCAGAAGGTGAGGTTTATCGAGTAGAAGGCTATAAGTTAACTGGTGACTATGGTTGTGCCGCGTAAAGAATTGCTGAAACTTATTCATATCAAGCCAGGCGATACTTTCTCACGACAGAAAGTGCTTGATGCTGAAAAAGCGATTAGTACTGATCTTGGTGATAAAGGTTATATGTTTACCAGTATTCAGCTGCATCCTCACATTGATGATACAAGCGCATAACGTTATTCTGGTGTTTGATATCAACCCTGGCAAACGCGCTTATGTCCGACACGTTACATTCTCTGACAATACGCGTACCAATGATGAAGTCTTGCGTCGTGAAATTCAGCAAATGGAAGCAGCGCCTGCTTCAACCAGCAGACTGGAAGAATCCAAACATCGTTTAAGTATGTTGCCTTATATTAAAGAAGTTGACATGTCTGTTAAGCCTGTGCCAGATGCAGATGATCAGGTTGATGTCAATTACAAAGTGAAAGAAGACAATTCCGCGCAGGCATCATTCAAAGTGGGTTACTCACAGATCTATGGTATGATTCTGGGTGCTGGTCTTAACCAAAAGAATTTCTTTGGACCGGTAATACCTTGGGTGTTAACTTCCAGCGCAGTAAAGTATGAACAATTTTATGGCATCGACTATACCGATCCTTATTACACCGCAGATGGTATCAGCCGAAGCTTCAGCTTCTCTGTTTCGCGTGTCGATCCGGGTAATACGCGCTAACGTGGATAACAGTTACACGTCTAATGAATATGATCTTAGGCGTCTTATACGGCATTCCAGTTGGTCAGGAAGAAAGCGTGTTTAATCGTATTTTGGCCGGTGTTACCTACCAGAATACCCTGATTAACCTGAATTCAGCCTATCCACAGTATATATCTAACCAGGTAGCAACTTTATCCATGATCATGGCCGCCATTTCCAGGAAGCTGACTTTAAACTGGGTTATTCCCGAGACAGCCGTGACCGGGCTATTATTCCCGACCACTGGCTCGTTGCAGACAGCCTTTGTTGACGGTATTTGCACCTCTAGGCCATGGTTCTCTGAGCTTTTATACCTTTAATTATTCGGCTAAGTGGTATCAGCCTGCTGTACAGACCAGTTTATCTTCCTGACCAAGGCCAATCTTGGCTATGGCAATGCCTTAAATGGCATCCGCGATTACCCATTCTTCCGAAATTATTATGCTGGTGGTATCGATACTGTCCGTGGTTATCAAGGCTATACTCTGGGACCACGAGATTCAAAAGGCAAAGCGTTTGGTGGCAATATGTTAGCCGATGCCAGTGTTGGCTTGATTTTCCCTAACTATATCTCGGATAATTTGCGTACCAGCTTCTTTGTAGATGGTGGTAATGTTTATAGTTCACAAGACAATCGTGCTTATGGTGGTTTAAGTACGAATTCTGGTCCTATACGTTATTCTGTTGGTATCGAAGCGGACTGGCTGACGCCGTTCGGTCCAATTGAGCTAAGTTTGGCCAAGCCGATTAACAGGCATGACGGACATTCTGATATTAGAGTGATGATACGGAACCGTTCCAGTTTGCTCTGGGTGCGAATTTCTGATAAACATGGCACATGTTTGAGGCTGTTGAATCAGAAGTTTTGGCAGCTTAACAAGCTTGTAGTCTGATAGTTCAGTGTAACTATAAAAGTGATGATTGTTTGAACAGGGAAATAGACGTTTAATTTTATTTTGGAGATATCATGAAGATCGTGAAAAAATTTGGCATTTTAGTTGGTGCTCTTTTACTCGTACTCGGCGTTGAAGCTGCCCAGAGCCGCTGCATTCAGTATTAAAGTTGCTGTTGTGAATGTGCAACAAGTATTGCAACAATCACCACGTGTTGCTGAAGTTAGCAAAAAACTAGAAGGTGAATTCAAAAATCGTCAGGCTAAAATTAATGATGAACAGAAATCTTTGCAAGACGAATTAGATAAATTCAAGAAAGAATCACCAACCATGACTCAGAAAGATCAGAGATGCGACGACAAAAGAAAATTACTGCTGACAGATCTGATTTAGTGAAGCAGGTTGTTGCTTATCAACAAGATTTCAAAAAGAACAAAACAAAATCATGCAAGGTATTCTTGGCTGATTTGAATGGTATTGTTACTACGATTGCTAAAGCACAATAGCTATTCTTTAGTGCTTGATTCACAAGCAGTTATTTATGCTGCTGATGGCAATGACATCACCAAAGATGTTGCCAAACAATTCAACAGCAAATAAATCATTGCTGTTAAATAACTAGCATTAATGAATCTCCCCCGTATGGGGGAGATTTGTTTTTATAGAGTGAATCATGATATCATGAAACAATGAAATCATACACATTAGCGGAATTAGTCGAAGGATCTTAGATGTCACCATTAAAGGTGATCCGAATTGCATGATTATTGGTGTTTGTCCTATTCAGCAATCTGAACCAGGCAATATTACGTTTTTAACTAATTCCCACTATCGTAAATTTCTTGCTGACACACAAGCTTCCGCAGTTATTTTGACTGAAGCGATGCTGCAGAATGTTCAGTCAATGCAATCATTAGTCGTAATCCATATTATACTTATGCAAAAATCGCTGCTTATTTTGCTCAGCAAAATGCAATCAGTCAGCGGCATTCATCCTACCGCTGTGATCGGCGCGAATTGCACATTGATGCGACGGCATCTATTGGTCCACATTGTGTGATTGGCAATCATGTTCAAATTGCTGCGCATGTTGTCATCGGTGCTGGCTGTATTATTGGCGATCATGTTGAGATTGGTGAAGCTTCCCAATTGGATGCGCGTGTGACTTTTATCACGGTGTCAAAATTGGCAAGCGCACCCGCATTGCTAGCGGTGTTGTGATTGGCAGCGATGGTTTTGGTTTTGCCAATCAGAAAGGTGTTTGGCATAAAGTTCCGCAATTAGGCAGTGTTGAAATTGGTGATGATGTTGATATCGGCGCGAATACGACGATTGATCGTGGTGCGGTCGAAAATACGGTGATTGAAAATGGTGTGAAGCTGGATAATCTCATTCAGATTGGCCATAACGTTAGAATTGGTGCAAATACTATTGTTGCTGGCTGTGTTGGCATTGCTGGCAGTACTATGATTGGCAAAAATTGCATGATAGGCGGCGCAAACTGGTTTTGCTGGCCACATTACTATCGCGTGACAATGTCATGATCACATGGCGGCACAGCGGTAACCAAATCTATTCACGAACCGGGTGTTTATTCCTCAGGTCTTGTGGGATCAGTGACCAATCATGAATTCCGAAAAAATAATGCGCGATTTCACCGACTGGAAAATCTGATGCAGCGTGTCAAGACACTTGAATCAGCCATGAAAGATAATAAGAAGAGAGAAATGAAACATGAAGTATGTGATGGATATACATGAAATATTAAAATATTTGCCGCATCGTTATCCATTTTTGTTGATTGATAGGGTATTAGAAATTGAACTAGGTAAATCACTGGTTGCGCTGAAAAATGTGACCATGAATGAATCGTTTTTTATCGGCCATTTTCCCAACCGTCCGGTCATGCCAGGCGTATTGATATTGGAAGCAATGGCGCAAGCAGGTGCTGTACTTGGCATATAAATCTACGAATACGTCGCCTAGCGATGGTTCTCTATATTATTTTGCCGGTATTGATAATGCGCGTTTTCGTCGTGTAGTCGAACCAGGTGATCAGTTGCGTTTGGAAGTAAAAGTACTGCGTTCAAAACGTGAAATCTGGAAACTGGAAGGCAGTGCCTATGTAGGCGATGAACTGGCTTGTTCCGCAGAGTTTATGAGTGCTCGGAAGAAATAAAGAGGTAAAGCTGTGATTGATCAAACTGCAATAATCGATCCTTCGGCAAAAATAGGCAACAATGTCTCAGTTGGTCCTTATTCTGTTATCGGTCCAGATGTTGAAATTGGCGAAGGCACATGGATTGGGCCACATGTTGTGATTCAGGGGCCTACGCGTATTGGCCGTGATAATAGAATTTTTCAATTTTCGTCCATTGGTGAAATGCCACAAGATTTGAAATACAAAGGTGAGAGACTTAGCTGGAAATTGGCGATCGCAACGTGATCCGTGAATTTTGCACGTTTAATCGTGGTACGGCGCAAGATCGGCTATGACCAAAATGGGCAATGATAATTTTTTCATGGCGTATGTGCATGTCGCGCATGATTGTGAAGTAGGTAACCATACTATTTTTGCAAATAATGCTTCATTTGCTGGCCATGTCAAAGTTGAAGATTATGTCATGCTAGGTGGTTTTTCTGGTGTATTTCAGTTTTGCCGTGTAGGCGCGCATAGCTTTGTTGCCACCAATTCTGTGGTGATCAAAGATGTACCGCCTTATGTGAAAGTTTCTGGTTATTACGCAAAACCATTTGGTTTGAATACCGTAGGTTTGCAGCGTCGTGGTTTTGCTGAAGAAACAATTACGCAGTTGCGTCGCGCTTACAAAGTTATTTATCGCAATGGTTTGACCGTCGCGAAGGCGATTGAAGAATTGCAGAAAGTAGCGAATCCTGAGATACAGCAATTAATTCAATTTATTGAAACATCCAATTCCGGGATCGTGCGTAATAATGAAAATTGGCATTCTTGCAGGTGAAGCATCTGGCGATTTGTTGGGTGCCAAGCTGATTCAGGCATTGCGGGAACGTTGTCCAGATTTGCAGATTGAAGGGATAGGCGGCCCAGCGATGATTGCTGCTGGCTGCAATAGTCTATTTGATATAGAACGTTTAGCGGTCATGGGTTTTATTGAGCCATTATTGCGGTTGCCAGATCTAATCAAACTGCGTCATGATTTATATCATCATTTCATTAATAACCGTCCGGATGTTTTTATCGGCATTGATGCGCCAGATTTTAATATTGGTCTGGAATTGAAATTACGTCACGCTGGTATTCCGGTCGTGCATTATGTTAGTCCCAGTGTTTGGGCGTGGCGGCAAAATCGTGTCCACAAAATTGCAAAAGCAGTAGATTTGATGCTGACCTTGCTGCCCTTTGAAGCGAAATTTTATCAGCAGCACAATGTGCCGGTGCGTTATGTAGGGCATCCGCTAGCCAGCCAAATTCCATTGCAACCAGATAAAGCAGCTGCGCGCAGAGCATTATGCATTGATGAACACGCTACTTATGTTGCATTGCTGCCAGGCAGTCGACGCCAGGAAATTCGCTATATGGCGGAACCATTTTTACGTGCTGCGAAGCTTGCGTGGCAGCAAAGACCGCATTTGCGTTTTTTAACTACGCATGTGAATGAGCAGCGTTATCAGGAATTTTATGAATGTTACCAGCGCATCGCGCCTGAATTGCCGCTGGAATTTTTTACGCGCCGCTCGCAAGATGTGATGGCTGCTGCCGATGTCGTCATGGTGACATCTGGTACAGCGACGCTGGAAACCATGTTATATAAAAAGCCCATGGTAATTGCTTATCGCATGTCAAAGTTTACTTATCAATTGGCGAAATTGCTGGTGAAAACACCTTACGCTGGTTTACCGAATTTGCTGGCGAATGAATTGTTGGTGCCGGAATTAATACAAGATGCAGTGCAGCCAGAAGCTATTGCACGTCATATACTGGATTATCTGGATCATCCAGAAAAAGTCCATGCATTGCAGGAACGGTTTAACCAGATACATAATGAATTGCGTGCGGATTCTGCTGGGTGTATTGCTGATGCGGTAATGGGTGTGAAGAAAGTATAGATAATTAGTATGAATTCTTTTTCTCACTTATTCGATGCGAAACACGAGCTACTCATTCAACCCTTTCGGAGGGGAATCAAACTGGTTCGACCAGACTCTATTGAAAATAACAGTCGTTTTAAAACCCTTGAACAAGTGCTTAACTTGTCAGCGAATATATATCTGATTAATACAAACAGTGTTATCGAAGAAATAAACGAACAAACTATTATTACTGCCGGATTTCGCTCGGTTAAAAAGGCCATCGGTCAGACTTCATTGGCAGCGGCGACTCAGGAATCGGCAGAGTTTGAATTTAGACATGATCGCGCAGTAATAAGCTCCAGACAGATGATCATGAAGGATGAATTATATATACGTCAGGATGGTATTAGCTGGTCATCACTCGCCATTAAGCTCCCCTGGTATTATGACGAGCAGCTCATAGGTGTGTTTGGCTGCACTATTGTGCTTGATAAGCCGCATGCCACTTCGCTTGCCGACATATTGGCTCAAATTGCCGGCATTGGTATCTTGGCTCCGGTATCAAGCACGCAACCAAATAGCGATGTTTATTTGACTAAACGCCAGAAACAAGTACTAAAGCTGGTGGGGCTAGGAAAAACTATTCGTGAGATTGCCCTGCAACTTTCTTTGTCGCCGCGCACAGTCGAGCATCATATTGAGCACATAAAAGATAAATTAAACGCCAGTACAAAAGCGGATTTAATTTCACTGGCAAACATATATGATGAATGAAGGCGCTTAAGCCACCTTACTTCTTACCAATGGAATGGTTATGCCACGGACACGGATTTCAGTAGAATTGCTGGACGCGGATGGATGTATCTACAACTACCGTTATCTTGCCTGCATGAATATGATCGCCAGCCGTTATGGCACGTTCTTCAAAAATTGCGTTAATCAAATGCCTTTAGATCAAACCCAGATACGCATAGTCGAAAGACGCTTCAAGCGCATCATTAGAACAATCAAGACCAGCGATGATGCTCACATGCTGTCTTATTCGCGCATTTGCGGTAAGGATATTGTGGAAACGATCTTTAACATCATGCGTTTGAGTTATGAAATCGACGCAGATGAAAATCTATATTCGTTCATACTATTTTGGTTCAACATGAATTTGATTGAATACATCAAACAGCGTGAAGATGATTATGATCGTTGCTTATTGATGGTGGGTTCGCAGCGCCAAAGTCAAATCTATGATAAAGAAGGGATGCAAGTTAATGGCACGGGCTCTATTTTTCAGGATATTTATTTTTTGAAACATGAGCTACGCCAGATTTTACCAAACAAAAAATTTTCCCTGAATAAACTCACGTTGACGGATTTGCAGCAACAGCGTCCCATAGGCGAGACATTCAGTAAAATTATAGAAAAAGACCTACATAGCCATCACTATACGCATTTTTATGATGCTACCAAATTATCCATTTTGTATGGCGCTATTCATCATGTTGCAGTGACGGAGCGTAATGCTGATATCGCGGTTAATTTTTATGATGATCTCATGTGTGATGAACCTGAAAATGATATTTTGCATACATTATTCCGGCTTTTTAGCGCTTATCCAGAATTGCTGCCAGCAAATGTCACTCTGAAACTGCATCATTACACTGGCACCATTAACAATATTCAAGTGATTATCGGAAAAGGTGTAATTGATTATCGTTATCCTGAAAACACGCGTTTACTGGCGAAATTATGTGGACATGATTTATTAAATCCATATCTTCATCTGGATATTGCGCGCATGCTAAATGTAGAAGAATTTCTTGCCAGGCGTGTCACTGGAACAGAGCTAATACCTTATTATCATAATCAGATAGGGTTATTGTTTTCATCACAAGCAAATGTACTGGAACTGGAACAAATTGAATTTAAATTAAAAATCAGCTAACCTCATAAAAGCACTTTCAACGGTTTATACGATTATTAATAACTAATTAACTAAAATTAATTCTATGGAAAAACAGTCATGAAAAGGATAATTAACAAGACGGCGGTTTCTGCTTTATTACTTTTAAGCTGCGCTTCAGCTTTTGCCGCAAATGCTAACTGGTATGTGTCAGTTGGCGGCGGTGAACAATTCCCTGAGTATGATTCCAGCGTTAACGTTAACAATGGTTCAGGATTCGCGCCACCTAACGATCAGGATATTTACTACACCAGAAAAGATGATCAAGCTGTTGTTGCCGCATCTGCGGGTTATCGCTGGGGAACTGACGACAAGCTGCTTTCCGCGGTTTCTGTCGGAGTATTTTATCAGTATTTTTTCAAGCAAGATGCAGGCTGTTGTATTGACCAATATTCCGCACCAGGCTTCACGAATTATCATTACAATTGGAATATCCATTCCAATGTGGTGCTGGCTTATAGCAAGGTTGATTTTTACCGCTTCGATATTCAAAGACCCTATCTTCTTTCTATTTCGCCGTTTATTAATCTGGGCATCGGTGCTGCGTTTAATACCAGCGATTACAATGAAACGGCATTGCCTGGTGTCACACCGCGTACAAGCCCAGGATTTCGTAGCAGAACGGCTAGTGAATTTGCATACAATGCTGGCGCCGGTTTTGATTTCGATTTTACCCGTCAGCTTATTTTGTCAGTGGCTTATCAATACATGAATCTTGGCAGTATTAAAACAGGAAATGGAACGCTTGGCTGGTCTAATCAGTCGTTGCGATTAGAGCCTTACCAGTCAAACGAAGTGCTTGTGAGCTTGAGTTATCTGATTTGATAAGGAAAAAGTGAATGCGCCTACGTAAAAAAATACCTTTTTTTATTGTGCTGGCTGGCTTATCTATGCATGCTGCCGCGGCAACCAATCCGGTTTCCTGGCAAGTGAGTGGGGCTTTCCAAAACCCTGTCTTCACTAACGGCAGTTATAGCGTTACTTATAGTTTTACCAGCAATCTGCCGGTTAAAATGGTTAAGGCACTGGCGATTGAAAAATCAGCCAGTCCAGCAGGCGAATTCACTTATGCGGATCATTGTTCGGGACAATTCCTAAACCCACACCAAACTTGTACGGTAGGCGTGACTCTACACCCAGCGGTTGCAGGGCAAAAATCCGTGCAATTGATTATTACTGGGTACGATAGTAATCGTGTGCCTTTGCCAACATTGACGACACGAGCAGCAGGTCAGTCGCAAATCGATGTGAATGATTCCGTTACGCAAAGTTTACCGGCAACCCTGCAGGTTGGCACACCGGCCAATTTTTCTTTCCGATTTACTAACGCTGGCACCACGGCAATCACTGGTGTTTCGACTAACACGAATGTTACTGCTACATCGACGTGTGGTTCGACGTTAGGAGCAGGTAAGTCTTGTACGGTAACGGGAACGTATACGCCTTCTACTGCAAATCCAGCAGTACAGACGATTTCCACGGTATTTAGTTATGCTCAAGGCAGCCCACTGACTGCATCTACGAGTACTAGCGTCTCCGCAGTAACATCCGGAGTGATTGGTACATTAGTAACTCCCAATTATTTACCAGCAGTAATGGTTGGCGGCAGTGGCAATCAGAGAACTTTGCAGTTTTTATTTACCAACCACAATTCTGGTGCTGTCACAATTACTGCCCGCTCAGCGACGGTGACAACAGGCAGTGGCGCGACATTTGTGATTGGCTCAGCTGCTGGAGATGATAGTTGTAACAATAGTCCTGTTTTAAATAATGGCGCTGCGTGTCAGATATTAGGTACGTTCACAGCGCCTACCGAAGGTTCTGCGACACCATTCACCGTTACAGCGACAGTGACTTACACTGGTGGAACAGGTTCTCCTTCCAGCGTTACCACTTCAACAACGGTAGTGCCGAGTCTTAGCACTTCGAGAACGGTTAATTTCGTTAACCAGTGTAATTTTCCCGTCTGGTTTTCACTACATGGCGGCGCTTTAGCCGGATCGCCAAATTGTTCTAGTAATGCTGCTGTGTGTCCTTCAGGTACGTCATGTGACTCAAGCAATGGCACTTGTTTCTGGAATAACTATGCGCCGACAAATAATACCTATCAGTTAGCTGCAAACACCGGTACTAATTCAGTGACGATTCCGCTGACATCTGCTGATCCTAATGTGCAATGGAGTGGTGCGATTTCTGCCAGCACATTGTGCAGCGGCTCCAGTTGCGGTCAGGCCGATTGTCACAATAATGGTGGTACCACTTCCTGTGCAGTAGGCCAGGGATTTTCCCAGCCGGCAACACAAGCTGAAATCACCATGAATATTAATACCTCGGATAGTTATGATGTCGAAGTCATCAATGGTTTCCATCTGCCTATCTCGATGACACCAGGGCCTTTCGTAACACCCAATAATTATAATTGCGGTGCGCCGGGTGCAAACACGACAGGTAATGGATTCGGTGCTTGTGACTGGTCTAGCACAGGTGCTGTCCCACCAAGCAACGCCTATTACTGGGTCACAACCAGTGGCACATCTTGTAACGTTGCATCACCTTCATGTACTGGCGGAACATTGTGTGGACTCGATTCAGCATTGAATCAGGTTTGCGGTAACTTCTTGGGATTCTGGACAGCAAACCAGGCTTGCGGAGTGAATGCGACCACAGCAAATGCGTTCTTTAACTGTAATGCAACGCTGCCGACGAATACACCGCCGTTCCCAGCTGGTTCCTTGCTTAAGCAGTTAATGGCTTGCTCTGTGCCAACCGGCGATACGTCACCAACATTTAATTCCTGCTATCTCAATTATGCTACGGGTACTAATACCAGCACATGTTGCGGTTGTATGGATTGGTGGACCATCAGTGGTATTAATGCAAATAGTACAGCACAAAGTTGTACCAAAGCTGGTGCAGGCAGTCCGCAGACTGATCCGGAATGGAATTCACAAATCCAGCCGACAGTGCAATGGCTGAAAAAAGCATGTCCATCGATTTATGTTTATCAGTTTGATGATGCGACTAGCGGTTTCAGCTGTACCAATAATCTGCCGGGAAGTCAGAACTCAGTGGGTTATACGATTACCTTCTGTCCAGGTGGCGGCACAGGTTTGCCGACCGGTATTACGGAAGGAAGATAAATGTGATTACCCCTCACTCGAGCACGGGTGAGGGGTAAAGTTTTAGTCTTCTTTATCTTCGTTATCTGGCGGCGTTTCATCACCAGCAATACCACGTTTCTCAGATGCCCATTCACCCAGATCAATCAGCTTGCAGCGATCCGAACAGAACGGCCGAAATTTATTGTCAGGTTGCCAGGTGTCTTTTTTGCCGCAAGTAGGGCAGGAAATATCTTTCAATTTAGTGGTCATGAATTGCAGTATGATACCCAGAATGGCAGGTTTTCAGTGTATTGAACGGGACGTTTTATAATATCAGGCGAATAAAAACGGACGCTGAAAAAGTGTCTTCCCACGCTTACTTCAGGATAAGCGGGAATGTTTTTATATATGCCTATGCGTATCATGCGCAGATTGGATTGTGGATCCAGTAATTCCTGATGAAAGCCATGAATAGCTGTCTTTTCTTCTGATTTACCACTGTTGCGTACAATATCCAGTACCAGCGCGACAATCGTACGGATCTGGGTAAAGTCTGTTAGCCAATCCTGAATGGTAGCCTGGCGTTCTGATGCGGGTTGTTGCAGCCAGTAGTGAAATAATGGAATGTCAAAACTGCAGCCGCCGCCAGGGCTGGCCAGATGCATGCGCAAGGTATTCAGTAATTCAATATCGCGCAGACGATTAGCGACTTTGCCGCTGCTATCTATCAGGGTGCGAGAGTATTCATCCAACTGCTGAGTAATTTCATTGAATTTTTTTTGACCAACATCTGGAAGACTGCCATAGCGCAAGAAATTAGCTAGATGATGGCTTAATTCTTTGGCTAGTTTTGATTTGAGATCTGGACGGTCAAGTATATGCAAGACGTTAATGATATAGCTAAGAACATTGCGCGTGCCAAGCGTCGACGTATCATTCAATTGATGATCGATTTGTTCAAATAATTGTTCCAGCCGCAAACAAACGCGAATAATCTCATTTAAGGGCTGATCATAAATAATCTTTTCTTTCATTATTGCCTGGCTACATCATGATCCTGATTACGAATAATAACATGCTTTGACTGTAAAATGGACAGATATATTATTGACTCATTTGTAAATACTTTTCATGTAATTTCTCCACTTGGGCTGCTAAATCAGCCATAACGCCATCGTTCAAAATTATGTCATGCGCTCTCACAATTCGGTCATGGCGAGTTGCCTGTGATTTCAAAATTGCTTCAACATGCTCTTTGGGGGTGTTGTCGCGCGACATGACACGTTCTATTTGTATATGTTCTGGCGCATCGACAACCAGAATACGGTTAATAAATGAGTAAAATTCGACCTCAAGCAAGAGCGGGATCACAGCTATACAATAAGGTTTTGTTTGTTTTTTGACCTGATCGGCCATTTCATTACGTATCAAGGGGTGTAGAAGCTTTTCCAGCCACTGCCGCTCTTTGGAATTATCGAAGATGATAGTGCGTAATTTGGCACGATCCAGTGTTCCATCCGTTGAAACCATTTCGCTGCCGAAATGTTTTACTATGCTGGTAAATGCCGGCTTGTCCGGTTGAGTGAGTTCACGGGAAATCACGTCTGCGTCAATGATGGGCACGCCAAGGTCTGCGAACAGTTTAGCCACAGTTGATTTGCCTGATCCGATTCCTCCGGTTAAACCAATAACTAGCATTCTGGATAACACCTCATCTTCAAGAAAATATCTCTAAATAATACTGCATTATTTCATTACCCCAAAGCATTGCAATCCAGCCGGCGACTGCCAGATAGGGGCCAAAAGGCAGCGGGGTGCTTTTAAAGTTGCGTTTGATGGCCATATGAGTAAGAGAAATGATGACACCGCTGATGGAGGCTAGCAGGATAATGAATGGCAGCATTTGCCAGCCAAAAAATGCCCCTAGCGCGGCGAGAAATTTGTAATCACCCTGACCCATGCCGGTTTTTCCGGTCGCCCAGCCGAATATCATTTGTGTGAGCGCGAAGATCATGTAACCCGCTATAGCTCCTATAATCGCGTCATGGGAGTTACAGAATACGGTGAATATGCTGCAAAACAAACCTACCCAGAGTAACAACAGGGTGAGCTGATCAGGCAAAAGGTGGTGATCAAGATCAATAAAGGTGAGACAGATGCAAATCCAGGTAAAAACGAGGGCGCCGGCGGTTTGCCAGGTAAAGCCGAATTTCCAGGCGACATAGATAGAAACAAGACAGGTCAAGCCTTCAACCAGCGGGTAGCGTATAGAAATCTGTGCGCGACAATAAGCGCATTTTCCCTGCAGCCAAAGATAGCTGAAGATGGGAATGTTGTGCCAGGGGCGGATCATTTTTTTACAGTGCGGGCAATGCGAGAAAGGCAGATTCAGGGATAATTTCTCGGTGTCGGTATGCGGTTTTAAGCCCAGGTAAACCCGACATTCTTCGCTCCAGCTTTCTTCCATCATGCGTGGCAAGCGGTAAATAACAACGTTAAGAAAGCTGCCAATAAACATGGAAAGAAAGGCGACCACAATCAGGAATATTTCTTGGTTTGCGGCGAGAAAGTCAATAATGTCCATGATTATAGCGCGCTTCCTAATCTGAAAATGGGTATGTATATGCCAATCATTATTCCACCGATTACAACACCAAGCACTAGCATAATCAAGGGTTCCAGTAGCTGACTCATGCGATCAAGCAGGCGATCGATATCACTTGCGAAAAAGTCAGCTGTTTTATCGAGCACTTGTGCCAGCATGCCGGATTCTTCGCCGACTTTTATCATTTGCGTCATCAGAGGGGGAAAAACAGCTAGTTCAGTCATTGCCTGGTGTAGTTGTAAACCGGCATTGACACGATTGCGCAGGGTAGCGACCAGACTGATAAATTCCGGATGGCTGGAAATATTAGCGGTGAGTTTCAAGCCTTCTATGACAGGAATGCCGGCGTTGAAAGTGACGGCCAGGTTGCGCATAAACCAGGCGAATGTAATTTGCCGTACGCAGTGACGGATGAGTGGTAATTGCAGGGTTAGTGTTTTTATTGTCTGCGGCAGATTAACGCGAGAGCGTATCACTAAAAATAATAACGGTGGCAGCAGAAAACAGTAGCCGGCATGTTGCATAAATGCCGCGGTGTTGAAGAGACAGCGTGTGAATAATGGTAATGAGATATGTGCGTCAGCGAAAATGTCTGCAAAGCGCGGGATGATGAAAATAAACATTCCTAGTGTGACGATGAGCGCGGCTGTGGCGATAATGGCGGGATAAAATAACGCGGAACGTATGCGTGCAAGTAGCGCGAGGTTTTTTTCTTTTACATCGGCAATGGTGATGAGTATAGCTTCGAGTTTGCCGGTTTGTTCGCCGATCTGAATGAGACGGCAGGCAAAGGAATCAAAATGATCGCTGCGGGAAGTGAAGCTTTGAAAAAGCGTTTTGCCAGTGTTGATTTCTTGTTTCACGCTGTAAAGTAGATGCCGCATGGCGAGTTTTTCTTGGGTTTTTTCGAGGATGTCGAGACTTTTAATGATGGGAACACCGGCGCTGATGAGGATGGCGAATTGGCGGAAGAAGATGGTGAGGTCGGTGGGGGTGATGGGGCGCATTTGTCGGTGGTGCTGCATTAAGTTAGATAATTTCATGGTTTTTCCTGTATTACGCTTGGCTGAAAGGTTGAGGAAGTGACAGATTTTTTTAGAAGCTGTGTTTGTTGCAATACCGAGAAGTTTAATTTAAGGTTCGCTCTAATTCCTTTCGAAGAAACTTAGTTGAAGACAAAAGTCACTTGATAGGAGCTTCGTCATTGCTGTAAAGGTTACGCATTTCGTTGATGAATCATCGGAGCCCGTCATTGCAACAAGTATAGCTTCTAAAAATCTGTAAATTCTTCAGCCTCAAATATTTATCCAAGCACGCGTGTTATTTCTTCTTCCGTTGTAATGCCATCAAACACTTTTTGTTGCGCGGCTTCAGCGAGAGACACGAAGCCATGCTGTTTTGCCGCGCCAAGTAATTCACTAGTCGAAGCATCTGATATAATTAGTTGTTTAAGATGATCATTAACTGAAAGTAATTCAAACACCCCAGTCCTGCCGCGATAACCAGATTCACAAACTATCCGCACCAAACGTTGCGCGATGACAAGCGTCAACGAGCTTGCCAAATGATAAGACGCAATTCCCATCGCGCGCAGTCGCGTAACAGCATCAACAGAGCAATTAGCATGCAGCGTTGTTAACACTAAATGCCCAGTCTGCGCAGCTTGTACAGCAATATTGGCTGTCTCCTGATCACGTATTTCCCCAATCATAATAATGTCGGGATCCTGGCGTAGCAGACTGCGTAGTGTCGCAGCAAAATCCAATCCAATCGCAGCATGAATACTAGTCTGATTAATCCCGCATAATTCGATTTCCACCGGATCTTCAACAGTAGAAATATTTTTTTCAACCTGATTCAAATACTGAAGCGCTGAATACAATGTAATGGTTTTGCCGCTGCCAGTCGGGCCGGTGACTATAATTAATCCTTGCGGTTTTTGTAATACTGTTTTGAATGTAACAAGTTGTTCCACTGTCATGCCCAGCGCATTCATATCAACATGACTCAGTGCACGATTTAATAATCGCAACGCAACTTTTTCTCCATGTAATGTCGGATAAATACTCACGCGCACATCAATTTGTGTTTCATGTTGCAGTTGAAATCGTCCATCCTGCGGCAAGCGTCGTTCAGCAATATTTAAATTCGCCATAATTTTTAATCTGATAATAACTCGTGCGGCAAATTGTTTCGGTACAGTTGCCACTTCAGACAATAAGCCATCATGCCGCAAGCGAATACGAAAAGACTGTGTATACGGTTCAATATGAATATCAGACGCTTGTTTTGCTATCGCGTTATGCAGCAGACTATCTACAAACGCGATAACGGATTCATCGTGTAGTTCAAGCATTGCAGAAGCCATTATCTAAACATGTTCCACTCACTGACCAGGTTGTTCCGTCAGCGTCAGGCGTTAAGATGTAAGTTGTACTGTTAACAATTTCAGTTCCTGTCGCAGTAATAATGCCATTTTCGACTTTGATAGAAGCAAGATTTTTTGTGCGCTTAGGTTCTGGCGGAATACCATGTGCGCTGTTTGTTAACTCAGCTGCAGGTGCGCCTTCCTGCAGCGCGAGCGCTACGGTAGTTTTGAATAAGCTGGTGGCATTAATAATTTCGGCGAAACGCGCTCGTTGTGTGTATTGTTGATATGCTGGAATGGCTGCAGCAGTAAGAATGCCAATGATAGAAACAACGATCATTAATTCGAGCAATGAAAAACCAGAAAAATGGCGCATAAAAAATCCTTGAATTGGTAAAAGGAATAAATAAAAAAGGGAGAAATAAATGAGGGAGAAGAAATTTATACTGTAGATTTTACACTAACGCAAGCGTGAAATTATTGCATCGCTGCTTGTTGATAGCACCAGGGATCAATTCTAATGCCATTCAGATAATTCTGATAATCATCCAGGTATTGATAATCGGCTGTAACAGTTGGATATTGTGCCAGTGGTTGTATTTCTGGTTGTTGAATAATTGGCGACACGGTGAAGAAGTTCAGATTCACTACGAAACCTGAATAAGTCAGAGGGTCTGCAATGGATCCTTGTAATAATCCTGTTATGGTTACAAACGAAGGCGCGATATTGATAGGCAGATTCAACGGGTTGCTAAACGCACCGTTTGCTATCAGGTTATTAATGTTTGAATAAGATTGAAAAAAGCCATTTGAATTAAATGCTTTACCTGAGAATAAATTTAGATTTGGGTTAACCGTGACCTGTGATCCCAGAGCACTGAAGTTTAATGTATTAAGGCTGCTTAGCGCGCCACCACTAATTGTTCCAGTGATAACACCACCATGCGCGAAATTGAATGTATTGCCAGCGTTGCCACCCATCAGATTTTGAATGTTAGCAAAGTGGCCACCTATACCTGTGGCAGTACCAGTATTAACACCAGTAATGTTCCAGATATTATTGGTATTGTCGTCTACCAATGTGTTTATACCTGAACCGCCAGTAATCGAGCCTGCGAGAGAGCCGCCATTGGCGAGAGTGAAAATATTATTACCGCTGCCACCAACCAGGTTGGTCAGGTTGTTGAATTGAACAGGGCTGCTTATGCCAGTAATACCACTCAACGTACCTGTACCTGCGCCAGTGATAGTCCAGAATTCTTGAGTGTTATTGACAATGGTAATATCGTTAGTAGTATCAGGTGTGTTTGTATTTGTGATTAATTGATTAATCGCAAACGGGCCATCAAGAATTGCGCTGACGACTTCCAATGTTAAATTTTGATTGCCAAGAATACCGTGCGTCATCGATACATTATTAGCAATAATTGTTGTTGGCGCACCAAGTGTGACAGGTTCATTGTAAGTTTGATTGCCTGAGCTATCTACCAAGCCCCCGTTAATATTTGTTCCGCTGCTATTAACAGTTAAACTGCTTAACGGTGTAGTGTTACCAGTTGCGCGATTGAAACTGGTTGTGCCGCCACTATTGACCGTGAAATTGTGCGCACCATTGATTGTGTTGTTGAAGGTAATGCTGCCACCAGTGCTGCTATAAGTTTCATCTGTAGAAAGTATGACTGGCGCACCAAATACCTGATTGCCAGTGGTAGATGCTGAGCCAGTAAATTCACCTGCAGTGTTAGTGGAATCAATACTAAGTAATCGTGAAGAATTACCTAAATTACCGATGATATCAACCGCACCAGGGCCGTTGATATTAAGATTTGCAGCACCGTTTATATTCCCAGTGACAGTAAATATACCAGAATTTGCGCCTATGGTATCCGTTGAGCCATTTGTTAAAGTGAGTGCGCCGATAAAGCCTGCGGTGCCACTGCCATCAAGTGTGCCATTGTCAATAGTGAGCGCGGGTATTGATGTAATGGTAGTGCCGTTCAATGTCAGGCTGTCAGCAGGATTGATAATACCAGTACCCAGCAATGTCATGTTGGCGCCTGTGAAAGTCACTGTGCCGTTAATTGAATATGGATTAGCTAATCCGACAGTGAGTGGAACTAACGCATCTAATGTACCGCCATTTAATATCAGATTGCCTGTGCCTAGTGGATCAGTGTTATTGTTATTAACTTCGAGTGTGCCACTGAACATAGTGATCGTTCCGTTGTAACCACTATTGCTGCCACTAACTTCTTCAGTACCACTAGTGACTGTTAATGCACCACTACCAGTCAGGCCACCAGCAAAATTAGTTGTACTTGCAGCATTGTTAATAGCTAATGTGCCGCCAGTGATATCTGTTGTACCAGTGATAGTGTTAGTCGCGCCGGATAATGTCAGTGTGCCTGTGCCATTCAGTGTTAATGCACCAAGATTAGTGATATCACCAGTGATAGTGCTGCCAGCATTGTTATTATCAATGATGAGTGCGTTACCATTACCGATAATGCTGCTCAGCGAAATAATACCATTAGTGCCACCATTCAATGTTTGTGTTGCTGAGTTTAACGATAATGGTCCATTAAACGTAATATTACTCGAGCCTACTGTATTACTAATCGTGCCAGATTGTGAGAAGGTGGTCGTTGCCGTCGTCGAAAAATTAACATTATTATTAGTAGCATTTCCTAATGACACATTATTTCCGGAAACAGAATACAGTATATCCGGATCGGAAGTTAAACTACCTTCTGCTGCTAACATTTCTGCTGGCGTAATGGTTGTTGTGTTGCTGCTGCCTAATGTGACTGTGTCAGATGCTGGTATATCCATACCGCTTAAGCTTGCGCCACTAGTAGGAATCACTGCCACGATGTTGCCGAGTACAGTGCCGCTGTCTACATAGACTAATACTGCAGGTGTACCGCTTATGGAATTATTAATCCCACTGATAACATTATTACCTTCCAGATAGTAAAATGAACCATTTGCACCGGTTGTTGTTGTATCAAATACCGTACCGTTGAGTGCGAGTTTAACAGTTTGATTTACTGCTGCTGGCGTTACACCAGAAATGGCCGTTGGTGTTGTTGGATAGAATGCTTTCAGATAAGGATAAGATTGTCCGCTGATAATTCCCCATGTGTTACTAAAATCCCAACCGGTAAATGTACTTTGTGTCATCAGGCTTGCAGTAGTGTTACCACCAGTCACACCGCTCGTGCCTGAATCCCAATAACTATTGGTAATTATTGGGCCACCACTGCCGACCAATCCTCCAGCGCTTGCAAAAGAAGATTGTACCGCACCGATATTAAACGAATCGGTAATTGAACCATTGAAAGCAAAACCAACAATACCACCAGCATCACCTTGTGTGGATATGTTGCCAGCATTATAGGAATTTGAAATAGAACCATTTGCCATCGATCCAGAAATACCACCAGCTTCACCATTCGTCGTAGAGGTGACTGAGCCGGTATTAAAAGAATCAGAAATAGCACCGCCATTCAAGCCGGTGATGCCGCCGGCGCCACTCGGTCCGCTCCCGGAAATCGTTGCGCTATTTTCTGAATTACTAATCGTGCCAAAGTTTTCGCCAGCGATGCCGCCTGTGTTACCAGTACCTGAGATCGTACCGGAGACAAATGCATTTGAAATAGTGCCGCTTATTAACTCTCCAGCGATGCCGCCCGTATTGCTACCGCCCGCATTGGTTCCACTGACTGTTTCATTTGTTAAAACAACATTTTCTACTGTGCCACCGTTGATTGTTCCAAATAAACCAACATTCGCGTCAGTGGCATCATTAATTTTTAAGTTGGAAATCGTGGAATTATTACCATTGAATACGCCGCTGAATGATCCTATTGGATCGAATCCGGCGCTGCCCCAAATGCTGCTTGAACTTGCCGTTGCACTAGCATTGATGTTGCCTTGCAGTGTGTAAGTGGCTGCTTCTGTTGTTGCATTTAAGCCTATTAATTGCAATTGATCAGCTGTTGCGATGGCAGTTGAGTATTCAGATGCCAATATAGGACGTGCTACACCGGTCATACTAATCCAGGTGTTTGAACTCAGATCGGTACCAATATTCCATCCTGCGCCAGCATAAGTTGCTTCTGAAGAAAGATCAGTTGCGCAGCCTATACAACCACCATTCAAATTAGTGATGTTGCTACCAAATGAGGTTCCTATTGTTCCTACACCATTGCCTTGATTTGATGTTGAAGTATCCCAAAAATTATTTGATACTGCGCCTGAAGAGTCTACTTCACCAATAAAGCCACCAGGCGAAGTTCCGCTAACGTGACCAGTACTGTAAGAATTACTGATAGTACCACTCACAAAATCTTCGCCAACTAATCCACCAACAGTGTTTCCTGTTGTAGCCCCAGTGCTGTATGAGTTTGCGATGTTACCTAAATTTAATCCAACCAATCCGCCGACAGCGAAAGATGAAAGAGAGTTAACAGAACCTGTGCTATATGAACTAGAAATGTTTCCTGTATTTTGACCAACTAAACCACCAACGTCTGAAGTGGCGACGCTAGGGCCAGTAACATTAACACTACTTCCTGAATCGCTGATTGTGCCCTGGTTACTGCCAACTAAACCACCGATAGCGCCTGAGCTACCGCCTATGGTAACTGTACCAGAAGCATAAACATTCGTGAGTGTGCCACCTGTCATGTTACCAACAACAGCGCCAACAAATTGCGAACCTATAACGCTTGCATTTAATACATCCAGATTTTCAATCGTACCTGAGCTGACACCAAATAAACCTACGTCCGAGGCGAACGCTGTACCAGCGGTGAGATTACTAATAGAATGATCGAGACCATCAAAAGTACCAGTGAAGGCGGTGCCGCTGTTACCAATGGGACTGACGCTGCCAACATCAATGTTTGTACTCAAGGCAAAGTCATCGCCCCACAAACCAGAGTTACCACTAACAGTGCTTAAATCACTTGCGTTGTTGATCAGCATGTAAAATGTTAATGTTCCGCCGGTGTTACTGTAAGTGTTGCCTGGCGATGCATAATTTCCAGTAAGTGTATTCGAGAAGATGTTGACGGGACCTGCGACGGCCAATGTGCCACCGTTTTGTGCGAACCCACCATTACCTGAACCATTGGCAAAAGCGCCGGCATTATTGGCGATTAAATTCAGCGATGCTGTTCCTGTGCCCGTGAAACTGCCGCCATTTAATATAATGTTGCGATACGCAGAAATGGTTAGCGCTGTATTAGCCCAGTTAATAGCAGTTTCAATCGTGATATCACCGTTGCCACCTGTTCCTGCAGAGGTGGTTTGTACGGTGACATTACCACTGCCTAAAGCAGTTTCTAATGTTGATACATTTAAATTGGATGAACCACCTGTTGGTGTAAATGGAGAAGGTCCGGAAACATTGGTATTTCCATTTCTGCTGATAGTTAAATCAAGTGGGTCAAGCAACCATGTGCCGCTTGTGCCATTAGGTGAGCTGAGATTAATGTTAACGCCGTCAGCTTGTAAGTAATCACCGGATGTTTCGATTAAGCCACCATTACCACTGTTGATGGCATCAGCTAACAAAGTGACGCCCGGTTCGATAACTGTTTGATTAGTTAATTGATTCGTACTTGTATTGCGTCCTATCGCAATATGACCGCCACCTGCATTACCGCTTACATCAATCACAGTTGGAGAATTTAATAAAATGTCATAACCAGTCACATCAACAGCGCCACCAGTTTGTTTGCTGTGTTTGCCAGAAGCATTGATATTTGATGCGATTGTTACAACGCCAGAACTGTCCGTTACCAGCAATAGTAATCGTACCGTTTTGTTGCTTAACTGATTTTGCGTCGATGTAACCATTTACGTTAATAACATTATCCAATACGTTTTGTGCGGCAGCTGCGGTAATTAATACTTGTCCGCCGTTTGCAATGATACGACCATCGTTAGTCACATTGCTGCTAATGCCGCCAACGGTAAAGTTAACCATGTCATCGCCAAAGTTAACGGTGAATGCACTGCCGGATGCGAGAACAACATTGCCGAGGTTTGCTTTGATTAAACCATCATTCGTGACATTAGAACCAACTAGTGCGATCAGACCATGTTCTGCGGCGAGTAGTTGTCCAGAGTTGGTGATCGCGCCTGGACCAGCGTTAGTAAATTGATAATTACCATTCAGGAAATTTTGGTCGGTGATATTTGCAGTGGTAGCGATAAGTCCGCCGACGTTCACAACAGCGGAAGGACCAAAATTAATACCAGCTGGATTGATTAAAATGATTTGTCCTGTTGCAGTGAGTTCGCCATAAATTTGTGAAGCGCCTTGCGTGGGGCTGATTCGATTTAAGGTGATGCCGCCATTGGGTTGAATAAAGTGAGTGGCTTGCTGTTGGCCTATGTTAAAGCTTTGCCAGTTAATAATGGCTTTAGAGGTGGATTGGTTGATGGTTTCAACATTAGAGGTCTGCTGGATGCTTACGTTGCCCGAGGCAACATTATTCAAGTACCGGATTGGCTAGGGTGGCAGTCGTTAATAAGAAGGCTGCTAAACCCTAAAACTCGTTTCCAGCAAGAAGGTGAAAGAGTTTTAATTATATTGATAAAAATCATGTAATTATCCATCCTCATTTTGCTCATCCTGTTGTTTTTTTAGTCAATCCATATAGTATAAATATAGATCATAAAGCCAATATTACAAGGCTGGGGGAAGTGTGAATTTTAGCTAGAATCAGCTACTAGTTTGCTGGAACACCAGAGGTCGATCTTGATTTTGTTCAGGTAGTCCTGATAGTCGTCATCATACTGGTAGGAGGCATTGCCCAGGCTTGGAGTAGGTAATTGTGCCTGCCAGGGTTGTTCGATAATGTTTGATACATTTGGAACGTTACCGCTGACAGTAAAGCCGGTGAAGAACAATGGGTCACTGATGAACCCTTGCAGTGTGCCGGTAAAGGTAACATTGCTGAAGAAGTTCAGGTCGGAAGATAGATTAATAATGTTGTCGGTCCCACCATTAGCAATCAGATGATTAATGTTGCTGTATGTTTCAGAGATGCCGCCACCGGAGATGACACCGTTAAAGACGTCGCCAGCGCTCATTTGCACGGTTAATGGTGCATTAAAGTTCATGAAGTTTAACGTATTGGTGCTGTTAAGTTGCTTGCATTAATAGTGCCGGTGATTTTGCCGCCGTTCATGAATACGAAAGTGTTATTGCCTGTGCCACCGACGAGGTTTTCGATATTACTGAAGGTGCCACCGATGTTGCTCAACTTACCGGAATTGGTGCCAGTGATAGTCCAGGTGTTATTCGCGATTATTATCAATCAGTGTGTTATCTGAGCCACTACCAGTGATGCTGCCAGACAGACTGCCACCTGCTTCAATAACATAAATGGTATTGCCGCCATTGCCGCTGAGATTGCTCTGGTTGCTAAAGCTTACTGGGCTGCCAATACCAACAACGCCGCTGAGTGTGCCGGAGTTCATGCCGGTAATTGTTATTGTTTCTGGCTGGTTATTCACAATAGTGACATTACTGCTGTCACTAGTACCATTTGTGGTGAGTTGGGTAATGTTAAATGGTCCTGCAAGGAAGATACTGCCAGGGCTGTTAATGGTGAGTGCTTGTCCGCCGAGTACACCGTCATTCATTGCAATTGCAGATCCTGTTGTGGTGGTGGCTGCGCCAAGTATTACTTCTTCATTGTAAGTTTGCGCGCCAGTAGTGGTGACGGTGCCACCGTTGATATGAGTTGTACCGCCGCCATTGATTGTTACGCTGACAGCATTAACGCTGCCGCCAAAAGTTGTCGTGCCACTGCTGGTTAGCAACATGTTACCAACTTGATGTGTTGCGCCAACATTGCCGGCGAAATCAATACTGCCACTACCACTGTTTGCTGTGACATTTTCAGGTGTGCCACCAAAACTGTCGAGTGAAGAAGCGAAGTTAATATTACTATTGTTAGTAGTAAAATTTGTTGCAGCGCCAAGATAAGTTGGATCATTGTAATTTTGTGCGCCAGTGGTGTGAACGCTGCCGCCGTTGATGTCAGTAGTGCCAGCGTTAGATGTAAAACTAGCTAATGCTTGTGAATTACCAACAGCGCCATCGAGAATGATTGTTCCTGGGCCTGAGAGAGTCAACCCTGCATTACCATTAATCGTGCCTGTAATAGTGAGTACATCGCCAGCGATCAAAGTGCCTATGCTGCTGTTAGATGCGAGGGAAATATTGCCACTCCAGGTTGCTATGCCGCTATCAATCAGTGCGCCAGCAGCGCCAACACCTGTGCCGTTCAATGTTAAAGCCATACTTGTTGCTGGTGTCGTGCCATTTAATTCTAAAGATGCACCATTATCTACTAGCACTGAAGATGTGCTACCCAGAGCGTTTGCATTAGATAATTCGAGTATACCGCCTGCTACTGTTGTCGTACCGCTTAAGCTATTGTTTGCGGTAGCAAGATTCAATGTGCCAGTACCTTGTTTAGTAAAGCCAGCAGTACCAACCAGTGAACCGCTGAAAGTGGTATTAGTGTTGGAGTTGCTAATAAATGTTGAATTACCAAAATCAATTTCACCATCACCACTAATTGAACCTAATGTGTCGTTAAAGCCATTGAAGTCAATTAAGGTGGATGGATCAAGTATAATTGCGCTAGTGTCAGGCAATACATTGTTTGCGCCTAACATGAGTGTGCCAGCGATAATGTGTGTGAAGCCTGTGTAATTATTATTAGGATTGGTAAGTGTTAATGTTCCTGTGTTTTCTTTTACTAAATTCATGTTGCCACTGAATTGATTTCCAGAAGTATCTGCTGACGCATTGTTAATAGTAAACGTACCTGTGGTTGCGCCAGTGTTGGTGACAGTACCATTACCAACTACGCTGGAAACTTCTTGTGAATTATTATTAAGATCAAATGTACCTGGTGAAGTGACTGTTAAAGCAGTTCCTGTTGGTAATGCATTATCAGTGCCATTTGCGAGTGTGCCGTTGTTTACAGTTGTTGCACCATTGTAAGAATTGTTATTGGTAAGTGTGAATTTATCCGTACCTTGTTTAACCAGATTACCATTGCCGCTGATAATACCGCTATAAGTTGTATCCAGAGTATCGCCAGTCGTTAGTGTGGCACCGCCGAGTGAGACGCCGCCAGCGCCAGCAAGAGAACCTATTGTGTCGTTATTACCATTCAGATTGAATGTTGCGCCAGATGAAACATCGACATCACTAGAGCTGCCGATAGCATTTACTATGCCAGCTTCTATTGCGCCATCTTCAATATTTGTTGCACCACTGTAAAGGTTAGCGCCGCCAAGTATTAATGTGCCACCGCCTACTTTATCAAAATTACCAGTGCCGCTAATGACACCGCTATAAGTGGTTGATGTGCCATCGCTGCCATCTGTCAGTGTGCCAGAGCCGAGATTAATTGCGCCGGAGCCGGTTAGATTTGGAATGCTTTGATCGAAACCATTAAGTGCCAGTATGCCGGTTGTGGCAATGATAACTGGGCTAGTATCAGGTATTGCATCGTTTGCACCGAGTTGCAGTGTGCCATCAGTGATAGTGGTGGTGCCGCCATAACTATTACTGCCATTGGCAAATGTGACTGTATCAGTACCAACTTTATCTACGTTGAAGTTGCCGCTGATAGCACCGCTGATAGTTAGATCAGCTGTACCGCCGCCAACAGTACTATTAGCTGTGAGTATGACAGGAACGTCAATATCGCCAGCTGTACCTACGCTATTCAGTGCGCCGTTAGGGCTTGCACCGTTAATGGTGAGACTTGCTGCACCGCTTAATGTTACACCGTCAATACTCAGTGTGCCTGGTGAATTAACAACAACTGCGCCAATACCGAGAGCGTTTCCATTGGTGATTTCTAACACGCCATTATTGATAGTCGTACCGGCGGTGTAACCATTATCAGCGCCAAGAATTAATGTATCAGTGCCGAATTTGGTGAGGCTGAACCCGCCGTTGATTGCACCGTTAATTGTCAGTGTGCTGCTACCGCCACCAATAGTGACGTTAGAACCGAGTGTGACTGGAACAGAGTTATCGATAGAGCCATTGCTAGTGCCGCTATTCAGTACGCCTACAGTAGCGCTAGAACCGTTGCCGTTAATTGTTAAGCCACTGATGCCAGTGAGGTTTACGCCTTGTACTTCCAGTGTGCCGCCTGAACTTACAACGGCTGCGCCTGTGCCCAGTGCATTACCATTGGTGATCAGTAAAACATTGCCGAGAACGTTGGTGCCACCGCTATAGGCGTTATTACCATCGAGTTCTACTTCATTATTGCCAGCTGTGGTCAGTGAGAATCCGTTGCCGCCATCACTTATACTGCCAGCAATATCGGTGATGCCGCTAGCGCCGCCAATAGTGCTGTTAGAGCCTAATACGACACCGACTCCGTTACTAACAGCAGCGGTTCCTGTGCCACCAATACCAGTGTTAATCAGAGAGCCATTTCCACCTACACCTGTACCATTCAAGGTTAAGCTGGAAACGCCTGATAAAGTAATACCTGGATCTATGCCTAATGTTGCACCGCTATCTACAGTGACTGCACCAGTGCCAAGTGCGTTGTTGTTATCGATAATAGTTTCATTTGTGGAAATGACTGTGCCGCCAGAATAATTATTATTACCAGCAAGAGTAGTTGGGGTAGTGCCGGCAATGGTTAATTGATGTGCGCCACCGATGTTGCCGAGAATGGATATTGCGGAAGTTGAGCTGCCTATGGTGGCGTCAGAACCTAGTGTGATGCCTACAGTATTTGCTATTGCATCAGTACCAAGACCAATACCAGTGATAGTGCCAGCGTTATTAAAGCCAGCGCCATTGATGTTAATGTTAGAAACACCACCTAATGTCACATCGTCGAGAACTAACACGCCAGTAGGATTAACAGTGACTGTGCCTGTTCCTAATGCATTCGCATTGCTTACTTCTAAACTGCCATTGCTGATAATCGTGCTACCAGAGAAACCAGTGTTGCTGCCGGTAATATTGATAGTACCGCCACCAGTTAAAGTTAATGATAAGAGACCACTGATGTTGCCACTGATAGTGTTATTTGCAGCATTGGTATCGGTCACATTCAGCACTAACGTATGATTATTACCGACGAGATTGCCAAGAATATTGACTGCACCAAGGGTAGTGCCAGGGTTTAAGGTAACACCAGATGCACCAAGAGCTAATGTGCCATTAAATGTGATATTGCTGGCTGTGCTGGCGGATACATTACTGTTTAATGTAAATGTGATGTTTGCTGGTGTAGTGAGATCGATGCCATTGCCAAGAACAACATTGTTACCGGATGATGAATACAGAATGAATGGGCTGGACAAGCTTCCTACTGCAGTCGCCATGTCTGTACTGGAAACATTGGTGCCGAAAGCAATATTGTTGCTAGTGAAATTCAAGTTAATAAGACTTGCGCTGCTTACTGGAGCATCAGCAACTAAATTACCTGTCGTCGCGCCACTGGCGAGATAAAACAGTAAAGGTGTGTTGTCTGAAATGGTATCGTTGGTTCCGGTAATGATATTGTTACCATCAAGGAAATAATATTCGCCATTTGCACCCGTTGTTGTGGAATCGAAATTTGCGCCGCTGATAGCGAGATTAACTGTTGTACCGCCAGTGTCACCCGTTAATTTTCCAGAGAGTGCGCGCGGTGTGGCTGGATAGAATGCAAGTAAATAGGGGTATGATTGACCATTGATAATGCCCCAGGTATTAGCGAAATCCCAGGGATAAGTACTTTGTAAGCTTAAATTTGTGCTGCATGAGTTAGATAAGCAACCGCCAGTAAGAGTTGCCGTACCTGGGCCTGCACCTGCGCCACTACCTTCGCCGCTAGTCTGAATATCCCAGAAACTGTTATTGATGGTGCCAGCGTTGTAGCCACTAAAACCACCAGAGTTGGTGCTGCCACTGCTTACTTTGCCTGTGCTGTAAGCATCAGTAATTGTTGCTGTATTTGCACCAACAAATCCACCAGTGTTGAGTCCGCCTGTGACAGCGCCAGTGCTATAGGCATTTTGAATTCCGACCGCAGCGGTACCAGCGTTTTCACCGATAAGGCCGCCGACAAATGAGCTACCAGTTACTGATCCAGTGCTATAAACATCTGCCAAGGTGCCGGTGCCTGTGTTTTCGCCTATCAGGCCACCAACTAAGGAGCTACCAGCAGCGGAAACGGTTGCACTGCTTTCTGAATCGGTAATGTTGGAACCAGTAGTGGCTGTGCCGACCATGCCGCCAATGCCACTGCCACCGTTCGCCCCTGTGACAATGCCACTGACTGCTGCTGTAGTAATTACACCTGTATTATTACCTACGAGGATGCCAACGTCATTCAGGCCATTGACGGATGCATTCGTGAGAGAGACATTGCCAATTGCTCCACTGGATGAAGCGAACAAGCCAACGTTGGTGCCGCCAGCTTCATTAACAGTCAGATTACTTAATACAAAATTATTGCCGTTTAATGTGCCGCTAAATCCAGCGATTGGAATCCATGAGCCGCCGCCCCAGATATCAGAAGCGTTGGTTGTGCTGAGACTCATGTTATTTGTCACGTCGTAAGAGTCGGCCAGTGTTGTGGCATTGAGGTCGAGTAATTGCAGACTGTGTGCGTCGCTGATGCCGTTGCCGAATTCGCTGGCTAACATAGGTCTGGTTTCGCCATCGAAAATAAGCCAGGTATCTGTCGTTGCGTCTGTGCCTATGCTCCAGCCTGCTCCAGAATAGGTTGCTGCGGCAGAGAGATTTGCCGTGCCGCCATTAGCGCAGCTTCCGCCTGCAAAGCAACCACCGGTTGCGCCTGCTGTTGGGCCACTGCCTATACCTACAAATTGTCCGCTTGTTGCTGTATCCCAGAAGTTATTGCTAACGGTTCCTGTGCCGTCATAACTACCGATGAATCCGCCTACATTCGCTGCACCACTAACGGCTCCAGAAGCATAACTATTGCTAGTAGAAGCAGTCGATCCGGTTTGTGAACCGATAAAGCCACCGACATTTAGAACACCAGTTACGCTGCCGATAGCATAAGAGTTGGAAATGGTCGGACCTGCTCCAGTGGTAGGATTAAGATCATCTAACCCCACAAGACCACCCACGTTGGTGGCTCCGCTTACGTTACTGCCACTCCAGGAATCAGAAATAGTACCACCATGGTTATCCCCAACTAGACCGCCAACAGCGTTGCTACCGCTACCGCCTATTACAGTGCCTGTGCTGTAGGAATTGCTGATGATGCCAAGTGTTGGGTTTGGAATATTGTTTTCATTCAGGCCAACTAAACCGCCTATATCGGTGTTGCTATTACCAATGACGGTTGCAGTGCTATAAGAGTTTAGAATAGTGCCCGCATTATTAAAACCTACCAGGCCACCTATGATGCCGTTTGATGCGCTGACAGTGCCTTCAGTAAAACAATTTTCAACAAGGCCATTTAGGATGCCGCCAGCGAGAATACCAACTTGTTGAAACCCGACAACAGGGGAGCCAGTGAGATTGGTGGCTGCGCCAAGGTTTTCGACTGTACCAGTAATAACGGTGAATACGCCAGACACAAAGACATTTGTGTTTTGCGTGTAGGTGATTACGTTGCCAAAGCCATTGAAGATGCCACTAAAGTAAGTGGGTCCCGTGCCTCCGCCTATAGCTTGAAATGGAGTAGCGCCCAGATTGATATTTGTGCTGATACCAAAATCACCAACCCATAGTGCACTGGTGCTGCTAAGAGTGTTAAAGTCAGCGCGTGATGCAAGTAGCATGAATCCAGTAGGCGCTGGGCCTGCTGAATTTGTTCCTGCATAACTGACAGGTGAAGTATAGGCACTCGGTAAATAACCTATATTAATACCGCCTGCGACGTTAAATGTATTTGCGGGAACATTAACAGTGCCTTGGCCTGAACCAAGATCAAAAGCATTAGCATTATCAGCAATTAAATTTAAGACTGCGGTGCCAGTACCTGTGATGGTAGATCCTGCTGTAATGTTGATATTGCGGTAAGCAGAGATAGTTAGTTCGCTGTTGGCCCAGTTAATTGGTGTTTCTATATTAATGTCGCCGTTTCCAGTTAACCCTTCGGATGCTCTTGTTTCAACAGTAACGTTACCATTTGCTAAAGCGGCTTCTAATGTAGCAACACTCAGGTTTCCTGTTTCACCAGTTGCGAATATGTCATTTGGTATTGTGTTATTGACGTTGCTGTCAGCGGCAGCAGTAATATTTAAATCATATGGATCTAATAACCACGTTCCTTTTTTGCCGTGCGGAGCGTTTAAGTTGATATTCACTGCGCCTACATCCAGATAATCGCCGGATGTTTCAATAAGACCACCATTACCACTATTAATAGCATTAGCGAGTAATGTAACGCCTGGTTCGATCACGGTTGCGTGTGATAATACATCGGTGCTGTCATTGCGTCCTACTGTGATGTGGCCACCACCTGCGTCACCACTAACATCAATAACAGTTGGAGAATTTAATAAGAATGTCGTAACCAGTGACATTAACAGTGCCGCCAGTTTGTTTGCTGTGTTTACCAGATGCATTGATATTTGAAGCGATTGTTACAACGCCAGAACTTCCGTTGCCAGCAATAGTAATCACACCGTTTTGTTGCTTAACAGATTTTGCGTCGACGAAGCCATTTACGTTAATGACATTATCTAAAACATTTTGTGCGGCAGCTGCGGTAATTAATACTTGTCCACCGTTTGCAATCAGTCGACCGTTGTTAGTGACATTGCTGCTAATGCCGCCAACGGTAAAGTTAACCATGTCATCGCCGAAGTTAACCGTGAATGCACTGCCGGATGCGAGAACAACATTGCCGAGGTTTGCTCTGATTAAACCATCATTCGTGACATTAGAACCAACAAGTGCGATAAGACCATGTTCAGCAGCGAGTAGTTGTCCAGAGTTGGTGATAGCGCCTGGACCAGCGTTAGTAAATTGATAATTACCATTCAAGAAATTTTGGTCGGTGATATTTGCTGTGGTAGCGATAAGTCCGCCGACGTTCACAACAGCGGAAGGACCAAAATTAATACCAGCAGGATTGATTAAAATAATTTGTCCTGTTGCAGTGAGTTGGCCATAAATTTGTGAGGCGCCTTGCGTGGGGCTGATTCGGTTTAAGGTGATGCCGCCATTGGGTTGAATAAAGTGGGTGGCTTGCTGTTGACCGATATTAAAACTTTGCCAGTTGATGATTGCTTTGGAGGTGGATTGGTTAATGGTCTCAGTGTTGCCTGATTGCTGTATGCTAACGTTTCCGGACGACACATTATTAAGGACAGGATTGGCAAGGACGGCAGAAACAAAGAATAGACTACCCGCCCCTAACACTCCTTTCCAGCATCGCAATAGAGTATTGATTATGTTACGTAGTTTCATTTACTTATCCATCCTCGTTTAATTTATCCTAATGTTTTTATGTGTGATCCTAGATTAAATATAGTTCATAATGAGCATATTTCAAGCAAGCCAGGTGGAACAAAGCGGAATAAATAAGTACAAGGATTGCTGGATAAAATGTGATCTTGGGCTATCTGAGCGGGGGTGTATGATTTCTTACGTAAAGTATAAAGGAGATATTGGGTTTTGCTGGAGGTGGTAAGAGGATTTTAGCCCTAGAAGTCAGGGCGGTTTTTCTTTATACTGCGCGTGATTTTTCGTGTTTAAGCCGGCGTAGCTCAGGTGGTAGAGCAACTGATTCGTAATCAGTAGGTCCGCAGTTCGAGTCTGCGCGCCGGCATAGGTAAAATAGCTATTTCGCAAGTATCGTCAAAATCCTGAAAATAAAATGTAGAAGCAATGTAGAAACTTTAAGGCATGCTTTGCCTATGATGGTGTTGATCTAAGGAGTGGAGATTACGTATGACACTGGTTTACGCTGCAGCGATTGATGATGTCACATTCATGGTGGCGGATACTCTCTTAAGTTTTGATGTGGAACGTAATAATCGTGAGACCATGTTTAGTACGGGCGACCACATTCTTAAAATCCATATTCTGAATCCATCTGTTGCTATTGCTTTTGCAGGGGCTGTTGATGCTGCTCTGGTTTTAATCAGCAAGGTTAATTCTTTAATTAAACAAAATTCAAATTTGAATGTAGCGGAAGCGCTGTGGGAATTGCATAATAACTACAGTACCTCGTTACCTGATCCCACGCTGGCGGATTGTGAATTCCTTGTTCTGCAGATTAACTTACTCGATAAAAGGCTCGCCAAGGTTACCAGGGCGGGAGTGGGGTATTGCGAGCGCGTGTACATTGGGGATTCAGATGAATACCGTGACATGATAAAGCTGAGACGGCATTATGAGGCCCCAAAATTTCAGCATGTTCAGCAACCCGATGGCTCCTTTATTCATGTGCCATATGTAGTCACCACGGGTGAGAGAGAGTCCGCTGAGATATCAGACGCAATGGAAGCTTTAGCTCATCAACGAAAGAGTCGTACTGTTGGCGCAATATGCGGATGTGTCACTCGCGTTATAAATGCAAGGCGTAGCGGAGAGCTGCACTATTTACAGTCGATTGAGTCGACGGTTTCACATGAAGAGGGTCGTTCTGGATACACATATCTTGCTTCTAACTCTGGAAATAGAGGAGTTGGAATTTATTATCGATCAGGAAAAATGGGTTTCATATTTCCTGCCTGTGATGATGTTTCATGCAGAAAGGAATATGCTGATAATCTTCGTGAATTTATTGATTTGGCTTCCACGAAATATGGGCTTAGCTTGGTTGGTGGTGGTTGGCAAGATTAAGATGTTGTACCTGCTATAAAATGCTCAAATAGACACTCTAAATATATTGGGTGTCGTGCGGTACTCTGGCTGAGGTTGATGAATGACGATCATTGTCAATGATTGAGTTGATGTTGAATGTATCCTGATGATTTATTTTTTAACTAATGTAGTGTTTCCACTGTGGGAAATTGCATAATAAAACCCGACAAAACTGACAATTATTACTTTTGTCGGGTATATGAGTGTGTATCTAATGGGGAATGATTATTCTTTCGCAGAATTAATTTTGTTTTCGATTGCTGCTATCCGCGTCACTATATCTTCAAAGTTGGGTTGTTGGCCAAAAAACATTTCAGACATTTTTTCACTATCCTGTCTTAATGCTGACATAAATGTTGTGTTGGGCGATAAGCATATTGTTCCAATCTTTGCTTCTTCATAGTTTGCGCTGCCGGATGAGAAATATGTCATCTTGTTGGTTAATACAGTATTTAATAAATCTTCATCAACGATTGCTTGATCTGTTATGCCATGCTGATCGAGCATGACAAGATCGTAGTAGTGGCGGAATATTCTGCTTTGTAGTGATTTACCTTCCCTTCGGTTATGTTCAGCATGTAATAGCGTTGCTTTTTCCCAGAATGTGCGTTTAGCTGTCAACGTCTGCACCTGAATTGACGGTATATGATTGAAGGTTTCTCCTAAGATAGAATACACATATGGTGTAATATTTCTAAGCTCATGTGGGACAGTATCGCCACGAGCTCCAAATTCTAATTTCACCATAGGCCGTATATATCCTGATGAGTGAGGTTGTGATGCTGAAGGATAATAAAATAATAAATTCTGCTCGTCCTCTGGATCTGTTTCAATCCGCCATTGGCTGGCGTCAGGAAAATTTGATAGCGCTGATGTAAATCGCTTGTTAAGTAATGGCTTGATGACATCGTTTACCTTATCTTTGGCAGCATTGCTAAGAGAATCAAGGGCTCTCTTTTTTTGATTGCTGCTCATTTTAGCTATTGTTTCAGCATTATCTGCTATTCCAAGAAACTCTTTGTCGAGTGTCAAATCACAATCTTCAGAAAATCTATTTATTATGTTGTAGCACTTTGAAAGTGATGTGCCGCCCTTGAATGTAATAAATTGGCTGATTTCAGGCATGCTAAATATTTGCTGTAATGTCCAGCAGACCCAAAAATCTTTTTCTATGATTATAGACAATTTGATTTGAGCTGAACGTGCTGCCGCTTCTTGAAAATAGGTAGCTCGCTCTTGTTGTGGTAAACCTAGTATTTGTTCCATCTTATTTTCTCGTCAGTTGTAATATGATTGGTGCTAACCAATCAGGAAATTTCGCCATATTTTTTCTTAACTGTGTTTTATCCTTATCTGACATTAAATGCTTAATCGTTTTAATATGAGATGGTTGGATATTATCTTTTCCTAGATGTCTCAAGGCGTTAACAATGTTAATTACATCGGGATTAATTTTATCTTTGCTTGTAAATTTTGAATGCTGCAAATTGATAGGATAATTGGCAATATTTTTTTTGATTGATGATCGCGAAGTTAAATACAATGGCATTGCAGGAACTTGCAGATCAATGCCTAGCTGATTAGCTGCGCGCGCACCGCTTGGTTGAACGTTGTTGCCTGTTTTACTTGCTAATGCTTTAGCGAGCGAATCCGGGTTTGGAGCAAGAATACCCAATTTGGGATGATAGGCTGGAAAATCATAAATGCCATGATCCAGTTTTCTGATGATACCTTTCTTCATTAGCCTGTGTAGTGTTACGTCGATGATATTTCTTGATGCAATATCTGTAAAATCTTTAGGCGTGAAAACCCATCCGCGTTTTTTAGCGCGAATGCGACGCAAAATGGAGTCACTAAATGCAGTCATATGGTTGCCACTGTAAGAAAAGTTATATAATATATCTTACAAACATATACATAAAAACATTATTTAACTATATGAATATATTTGAATAAATGTAAAATAATAAAAATTAATGCCTACCATAATTATAGCAGGCATTTAATTATTTTAAAATCAATAGTTATCCCATTGATTCAGTGCTTAATTTGCTAATATTCATATGAGGCATGTCTAGGATTTTCGCTGAGGGTAGCAATCCAATAGATTTCAATATGAAATCCGTGATCTGTTGCATTGGCCTTCTTAACCGTTCCACGTCCGTCATAATATACCCCGCTGTAACGTCATTCTGCGTCTTGTGGCTAAGCAGTCGTTTGAGCGCATAGGGGCTTGGATATCCAAGCTTTCAGCGATGGTTATAAACGTACGGCGAAGGTCGTGAATGGTAATCTTGATACTTTCTCAGCAGGTGCTTCGTCTGGTGATCCAAATTGCAATCAGCCGGGATTTGCTTCCAATACCTCAGCGAGTTTTGCGAGAACAGGGTCACCCATTAGCAGAGATATGACCCCGTTTGCCGTTAGCTCAGCCAATTAAATTATATTACAGTCATTTGTTTTCTGTCTTGGCCCACTATCACGAGAAGAGCAGATATCATTCTTATTGCCAGTATCTAAAACTGAACGCTGAGCAGGAAACATTGAACCAGAATATTGCGAAGTAGCCACTATGGGCGCTTGCCGCTTACGTGAACTGATCACCAGATCCTCAACTTCTCTCTCGCGTCGCGCTTCCGTATTATCCATGCGCTTATCCATATCCGCTGCCAGGCGCTTTGCTAATTCGGCATTAAAAAATGCTACGGTTGGAATGTTACGCGCTACATCCACCGTTAAAAAAGCTTGGTAATCAGGTTCGAAAACGGGTACGGATCGATCCGTAAAAGTTGGATGCTGAATAAAGTATTGACGATACTCCGGTTCCATCAAGCCACGGCCCAATAAACTTTCCAGTGTTGTTTTGGTCAAGGGTGCGTGCTGATCGAGCGCATCTAAATCATCAAGATTCACTGCGGCAGCAACATTGCACAGCAACCAAAAGCCTCGCGTATAGGGAAACGTAACGCCTTGGTCCTTGCGAACTTCATCTCGTTCGTCACGAAAGTCGGATATTGCCGCGACATATTTGGCAATTTCTTCAATCTCGTGCATCCATTGATAATCTTCTGGCCTATTTGAGCAACCGAGAAAGGTGAATGGATTTAATTTAGGATCTCTTACTAATGAAGAACCGTCCACTTCTCCTTTCAGGAAAGATTTTATTTCGTCAATTTCATCTTCTTTACCGTCCGGCTCACCATCGGTAAGCAAATAATGCATCGTGCGTATGTCGGAGTTTTGGCGCATTTTATCCGCTTCGCGCAACATGTTTTGCATGTTGTAGAGTATCGGCGTGGATGCATCCGGATATGCTCCGGCAAATAGCTTGCGTATTTGCTCATGCCAGGCTTGCAAGCAGTCATCTGGCGATCTGCCTTGGCGTTCCAGTACAATACGCTTGCCAGCTCCGGCACGGGGATAGTCAAAAAAACTCAGTGTAATAGGTCCAGTCGGTACATGAGCAAAAAGTTCTATTAAAGTATGTAAGCGGTCTTCCGCTTCTTCCCAGCGGCTTAAACGCTCCTCCGCTTTAGGATTTCTGGTTTTCTTGGTATAGGCGCATGCATCACGAATCAATAAATTTGAAGCACCTTTCATCGATCCACTATTATCTATTTTAAAATGTATCGCATTACCCTGGAGTGGCGTTAGCTTACTCATCAGACCAATAGGTATTTCATTGCGTGAAAAAATTTGCAGCAAGCCATCAAGCAATGCATCACCACTTAAATCAGTCGATTTAAAGCTTGCAACATAATCAGGATTTTGCATCATATTGATAGCATCTTGCAGTGGCTGGGGTATAGGTAAAGCAGTTGCTTGCTGCATAGCAATCTGATCTGCGACCGTGGTCGCAACAGCTAATGTGCTAGTATTGGCAGTCACTGGCGCAGTTGTTAGCTGAGCGCCACCGGCTGCGAGTTGATAATCTTTATTTAAAACTAATTTTCCTGTGCCATCGATGATATATTTTCGTCCACTAGACATGTCATTTCTCCATTAAATTTTTTTCTTATTTTCTCACGCCCATGAAAGATTCGTTCATGCATGGAAAATCGCATAAGACTTAGGTTTGTGCTTTACTTGTAATTAGTGTTGTAACGTGGTGCATTTGGATCGCTTGGTGATGACCCATAACTAGTGTTGGCACTACCGAATAGGGAACCCAAGTATTGTGAAGCACGACTTCCATATTTGCGACGCCATTGACGCACGTTATCTTCTGCGGTTTTTTCCGCTCTTGCTTCTGTCTCATCTTCACCAGCATTAATATCTTGCGATAATATCTGCGCTAGGGCGCGATTAAAAACTTGAACAGATGGAATGTCGATAGCGAAGTTAGCAGTTAAAAACTCTTGATAGTCAGGTTCAAAAACCGGCTCACGCTGATTAAGAAAAGTGGGATGTAGTGTCCAGTAACGACGATATTCTTCGGGAGTGACGCCGCGACCCAGCAAACCTTCCAGCGTTGGCTTAGTCAGGGGTGCGTGCTGGTCTAGCGCATCCAGATCATTAGGGTTAATTGCTGCTACAACATTAGCTAGTAACCAAAAACCTCTAGAGTAAGGGAAAAACACGCCCTGATCTTTCTTTACTTCCTCTTTTTCATCACGGAAATCATTGACTGCAGCGACATACTTACCAATCGCCACTTCTTCAATTTCATGCATCCATAAATAGTCTTCTTCGTCATTGGTACAGGCAAGGAAAGTAAAAGGGTTCAATCTGGCGTTTCTGTTAGTGGTCGCACCGGTCAGAAAATTTTTAATGTCCATGATTTCCATATTTCCACGATCTGGTTCACCGTCTGTTAACATGTAAAGCATAGTCATCGTGTTAGTATTCCCACGCAGTTGGTTGGCATGATTATGCATATTAATCATATTAAGCATGGTTGGTGTCCCGCCTTTAGGCTTATGACTTGAGAATAGGTCACGAATGAGTTTGTGCGCTTCATCGAGAAATTGCAGCGGTGCTTTACCAGCCCGGTTCAGTGTGAAGCCAGCTCCTTGATCGACGCCAATACCTTGTTGATTGGGATGATCAAAAAAACTGACAATAATGGGTCCTGTTGGCACATACGCCAGTAACTCTATTAAAGTATGTAACCTGTCTTCAGCTTCTTCCCAGCGCGATAAAAAGGGTCGGCGTGGATCCCCTAGTCTGCCAGCACTCATGTTAGCCTTAGTATAGGCACAAGCATCCGTTGGTTTGACGGCTGAAGGTTGATCCATTGAGCCGCTATCATCCACTTTAAAATGAAGCATGGCACCTTGCATCGCGGTTAATTTACTCATCAGGCCAATCGGTATTTCATTCTGGCCAAAAATGGTCATCAAACCATCCATGAGCGCGCCGCCATCGACATCCTTGGATTGAAACCCCGCAACATATTTATCGTCTTGAATAATATTCAATGCTTGCTGAAAAGGTGTAGGCACAGGGAGTTGCGCTATCCTTGTGGGTAAGGCCTGCATATCATTAAAGTCTGAAACAATTGCCATTGAGTTTGGATTGGTTGTTGTTACTATTTGAGTGGTACCAGCAGGAGGGACATAGTTTCGATTTAGTGTCATCACATTATTAACTAAAATATATTTTAGATTTGTGTTATCGGCTTGGCTTCTGCTATCAGACATATAAAACTCTCCGTGTAATTATTACTTTGCATCATTGTTTATTTTGCAATACTAGAAAACATTACTAAAAGTAACATGCATAGTTTGTCAATCGCATGACAGAATAGTTACAAGATTGTAATGGTATTGGATGACGCAGGAGGAAAGTAAAACTAACTCGCACCAAAGCAGCGCGAACATCATGTATACTCACAAAAGCATTAGAAATAGCATTATCAAATATATATCAGCAATAAAAAGGAGTGGGCAAACAAATGTAAAGAAGGGAATTGATAGAAATTTCCCTATTTCCCCAGAATTATTACGACATCTCCATATGCTAATATATGCAAAAAGCATATAGAGCAATATTGTAATTATTGCGAAGCAATTTAGTTTTAATATGACTGAATTTAGATAAGAAGAGCCATTTAGACCAAAGTACTCAATGAAGAATTGAGCAATCCATCCTGCAATTACCGCAATTTCAACGGGGAAAATAATACCTATGAGCCAAAATGCTTGCCATAGTGGTGCTTCACCACGCCAACATTTAACGAAAATGTTCATATTTTCTCGTTCGCGGGCACAGATTTATTGGAATGATACAGCTATAAAAAAATTTTGCAATATGCTGCTTAACAATTTGCTCATTTGCATCATTTAAATATTAATCTATAAATGTTTCAGCAGAAACGTGGAATTTCCGAGATAGTTTTTTAATTTGATTTAAATTGAGTTTGCGTTTGCCATTCAAAATTTCTGACACAACGCCTTGGCTTCCAATTTCTGATAAATCTGTTTGATTAAGTCCGTGTTGCTCCATAAGGAACTTTAACGCATCTATTCCTGAGACGTTTTCTATTTGATAGTTTTTTTGTTCGTCATACATCGAGATCATATGACTAACGACGTCAACGAGGCCAATTAGTTCATGGGTTTCATCTTCACCAACTATATCTAATAAACGATCAAGAATATTTGATAGTCTTTTGTAATCGTCATTGTTTAATGGCTCATGTATATCGTTAGCAATATACTTCCAATGTTTGATTGTGTCGTTTAAATCATTTTTTTGCTGTATCGTTGCCATTTTAATTTCTCCACTTTCCTTCATCGTATTCTTTATGGTCGAGCATGTGTCGAATATAAAGTTTTTTACGATTGAAGTGTATGGTTGCGATTAGTCGCAGCTTGTTGCCACCAATATCAAAAACAAACAAGTTACCAACCTTATCAATAGTATTAAATGTCTTTTTCAGGTCAGTAAAGCTGCTAAAATCATTTTTGTCGACCACTTTAAACCAGCCGTCTAAGGCTGAAGCACAATTAAGATGCTTATACTTGATCTTTGCTTCCATGATTCTTTTTTTAGTAATTACGTGCACTTTTCTTGTGACCTTATAATCATTTAATAGATCTTATATATGATATTATATCTCAAAACGAGATAATTTCAATGGTTTGAGGCAATTTTTATTGTATTGAGCTGATTATATAAATTTAGATAAATCAATAGCTTAAATAATATCGACAGTTCGTGTGGCATTTGTAAAATCTATGCTGATACTTGGTGTAGTCAACAAGTGCGGGGTAATGCTATGTTACCGCCACTAAAATAAATCCTGCCAGGAAGATATGCATGTCTCTTCGTCAATCCTTAAGTCTCGTCATAGCCAGTTTATTTTTGACCACTAGCGTGTATGCTCTCACGCCAGTAACTTATGATCTTGTCATTACTCACGGTCGCATCATTGATGGTAGTGGAAAACCTGCGTTTAAAGGTGACATAGGCATCAAGCAAGATCGCATTATCGCCATTGGTGATTTAAGTCACGCACGATTTAATAGAATCATTAATGCTCATGGCATGGTTGTCGCACCAGGTTTTATTGATATGCTAGGCCAATCTTCATACTCTATTTTAGTTGATCCGCGCGCGCAGGCAAAAATTTATCAAGGCATTACCACGGAAATCACTGGCGAAGGCGAATCAAGCGCGCCACTCAATGATTATATTCGTAACGAAAACAAAGTTTATTTTCAGCATTATAAACTCAATCCAGACTGGGTTAACCTGAAAGGGTATTTTGCGCGTCTGGATCGCAGTCGATCAGCAATCAATCTGGCAACATTTGTTGGCGCAGCACAAGTACGTCAATATGTATTACATGATGCTAATCGCGCGCCCACAGCTATTGAATTAAATAAAATGCGTGAATTAGTCGCGCAGGCAATGCAGCAGGGTGCATTAGGTGTGAGTAGTGATTTGATTTACGCGCCATCCTATTATGCTAAAACACCGGAGTTAATTGAATTAGCCAAAGTCGCTGCGCGTTATGGTGGAATTTATGCTTCACACATCAGGAATGAAAGTAATGCTGAGATAGCTGCGCTTGATGAAGCAATTAAGATTGGTAGTGATGCGCATATTCCCGTAGAAATATTTCATTTAAAAGTAGCGGGCAAGCAAAATTGGGGAAAAATGCCTGTAATTATCGAGAAAATTAATTCGGCGCGCGCTAACGGAGTGGATATTAGTGCGGATGTATACCCTTACATTGCTGGTATGACATCGCTAGGCGCAAGTATTCCGCCATGGTTTCATGAAAATGGTAATGCAAAATTCATCGCGCGTCTTAAAGATTCAAACACACGTGAAATAATTAAACGGGAAATGCGCACGCTTTCACAGCGATGGGAAAACCTGTATATGGATGTAGGTGGTGGCGATGGCATTTTAATATCGTCAGTAATGAATCGAAAATTAGCTCAATACGAAGGCAAGCGTCTCTCTTATGTCGCGCACATGATGGGAAAAGCAGATGACATTGATGCATTGCTGGATTTGTTCGTTGCCGATAACGGACAAACGAACGCGATATATTTTATGACAAATGCAGATGATATGAAATTGGCTTTGCAGCAGCCCTGGGTTGGCGTATGTACTGATTTTGAAGCGCAATCGACAACAGGTCCCCTCGCTGGAGGAAAGCCTCATCCGCGCGGTTATGGGACATTTCCAAGAATATTGGGACGGTATGTCCGGGATGAACATCTTTTTTCGCTGGAAGAAGCGATTCGTAAGATGACTTCCCTTGCTGCAAATCGCGTGCATCTTGCTGATCGTGGTTTGCTGCAGCCAGGTTATTATGCGGATATTGTGATTTTTGATGCGGATAAAATAAATGACGTGGCAACATATGATCATCCCGCGCAACTATCTACTGGCATGCAATATGTTTTAGTGAATGGAAAATTTGTGATTGATAACGGTAAAGAGACTGGTGAATTGCCAGGACGAGCATTGAGGCATAAGGTCTCTATCCCTAGCTAAATTGGGGTCACATCTTCACTTTCCACCAGGCCAAACAGATTCAGCAACTTTGTTTTGTTAGTAGACAATGTAAGTATTTGATTAAACATAAAAACACAATTATTGAACAAATAAGGTGAAATTAGTATACTCTCTGCTCAACAGTCGAGGGTGATCACAATGCAAAAAAGTTATTCGTCAAATTCAAAATCAAAGCTCTTATTCATCTGTTCTATCTTTCTGCTTCTCAGCGCTTGCGCATCTGTCACCGAAGAAAGCGTTTCTGCAGACAATAAAAAAGTTTACGGCATAGACTGTTCTGGAAAGATGATACCAATGAGCTATTGTTATGAAAAAGCCACAAAACTTTGCCCATCTGGTTATAAAATAGTAAAGAATGATGCTCTCGCACCTTTAGAATATGAACCACCAGTAACTGCAAATATTATCGGTTCACAAATTGCTTATTCTATCCCTGGTGTCAAAAAGGGCATTACCATTGAATGTAAATAACGAGCTTTTGTATATGCAAAATTCAAAACATAGATCACGTGTTACGCTTTTTATTGCGGTTTTAGCTTCATTTTTGATTCCGGGCTTAGGTCAGGTGATTGGTGGGCGTTTTTATCGTGGTTTATGGCAAACAGGATTATTACTCGCGTTATTTATTATTACCAAAGTGAGTGGCCTTTTTGTTTATGGCATGGTTGGAGTAGTAACTTTCGCACTTCTAGGGATATTAAAATTTTATAGTGCATATGATGCCTATAGAATTAATAATCACATCAATGTCACGAATCTACCTTGGTACAATAAATGGTATTACTATTTAATAGTCGGCATTAGTTTTTTTGTATTGCAATATGGTGTGATTACCTCTCTAGGTTATCGTAGCTTTATTATCGCTACCGATAGCAGTGCACCTACGTTAGAAAAGGGTGAGCTGGTCATCGTAAAAATGAATGCACCTGCAGAATATAAAAGAAATTCATTTGTAATATTTTCACTTCCAAAAACCAAAGATTTTACCGCGACAAATGCGATTGTTGTGAAAAGAATAGTTGCGCTGGAAGGCGAAACGCTGGCTATTAACAATCATACGGTATATGTAAACAATAAGCCGCTATCTGAACCTTATGTGTTAGCTGGCAATAATCAAAATCCAAAATCTAAAAATATTGCTCCTCATTTAATACCAAAGGGATATGTTTTTGTTTTGGGTGATAATAGAGATGTCAGCGCCGATAGCCGTTATTTTGGAGATGTAAAAATTGATGATATAAAAGGTAAAGCAATTTATATTTTATTATCAAAAAATTTCCGAAAATTGGGTCAACCGTTATAGAATTCTGGTGTCACATCTTCACTCCACCAGGCCAAACAAATTGACCTCGTGGAAAGTGAAGATATGATCCCGTTTTTTCCAATCTTTATTTTAAAGTCTTCAAAAATGATTTACACACGAAAAAGTCTTTTCCAGTACAGAATTTTGAAAAGTTTTGCGCAACGGCTTGCACGTTTGGAATGCTATTTGATTTTAATTTAAAATTATCTTCATAAAGGGAATACATGATATTTGCTTGCTCGAGCGCATCAATACCTTTCTCGCCAATATGATTATGCATTGCAAATAAATACCCTAACTTTGGAGCTTTAGCTAAACTAATTGCGCCATCATCACCAATGTTCATTATTTGATAAAATAAGAATCTAAATTTGGCATTTTAGCGAGCTCGGTTGCTCCATAGTAGCTAAGCCGAGTGTCTCGCATACTTAAAGCTCGCAAATGGGCATTTTGCGATAAGACTTCAGCATATGCATCGCCTCCGCCAATACCGCTAATATCTAAATAAGTTAATTTGGGCAGATTATTAAAAGCAGCGATTGCACTATAATCAATTAAACTATAAGAAACATCTAAGCCTTCAAGGTTGTAAGCATTTCCTAACGCATTAAGTGAGCCGTTATCGAGTTGATTACCACCCACGCCTAAATCTGTAAGTGATTTATCATTGGCGAGTGCTGTCACTCCATCTGGCCCAACCATGTTGTCATCGACACTAATATAAGTAAGCATTTTGTTATTCGCTAACACTTTAGCGCCTGCATCGCCTACATGATTTGAATCTAAATTAACAGCAGTTAAATTTGGATGTTTAGCAAGTGCTCTCGCCCCATCAGAAGCTTCGGGGTCACATCTTCACTTTCCACTAAGCCAAACAGATTCATTATTTTTGTTTAGTTAATGACAATGCGAAGTTTAAATATATACATATTCATGAAATTTGTTTGGCCTGGTGGAAAGTGAAGATGTGACCCCGTGCGTTGAACTGGGAATAGAGGTGGGGTAATATTCAGTCTTTCAAAAAGACGCAATAAATTTATGAAGCAGTAGAAGGTTTTATATGCCTCGCTTGTTTGGATGGTTAAAGTTACCAAGGTTTCAATTTTATGATTTCTATGCAGTGCTTATTGTTAATTTAGATCAATACGAAGATAGTCATAATAAAAAAATGTATAAAATAACTGTTGTATATACTTCTGCGGTTAATGGCTCAAAAAGATATACCAATAGCTCACATGCAGAATTGAATGTATCTAAAGAGAATTGGGTGAGAGAGATTTTTGAAAAATTTCCACTTCATTCATACAATCGTCCTAAATGGGGTAAAGATCCAGTAACTTATTATGTATACGATTATGAAAAAACTTTAGGGCTAAACACTGATCCAATTAAAGCCTTAACTCAGAAGTTAGATAATGCTTATCTTGAAAAACATAATTTCAAGATAAAGATCCCGTAACATCTTCACTTTCCACTAAGCCAAACAGATTCATAACATTTGTTTACTTAATGACAATGTGAGGATTAAATATATACATATTCATGAAATTTGTTTGGCCTAGTGGAAAGTGAAGATGTGACCCCGTTTTCTTAATAAGTTGGATGTTTTCATGAAAAAAATTATTTATATTTTATTACTGATTTTTTGTTATTTTAATTCGGCGGTTGCTGATTTATTAAGCTGTCCTTCCGTAAACGAAATTCAAAATAATAATTTTAATACCTGGTTACCTTTGTACAAAGAAGGAGAAGAGCTCGCTTCTCTTGCTGACATTGAAAAATTCAAAGCGCATGTTACACACTTAGAGTTAGCTGTGTGGGATACAGCTTATCTTGAAAATGCTCATTGTTTTTATCAAGGCGATGACTCTATTGTTAATCGCATCACGATTGCCCATGATGCGTATCGTCCTTCTCAAACTATAAACTGGCGCTGGATCCAACCCGGCCGGCGAGCTGAATGTTCTCCAATGCAGCCACAAGATTGTCGGCTTGTTTCATGATCAAAGCTTTGGGGTCACATCTTCACTTTCCACTAAGCCAAACAGATTCATAACATTTGTTTACTTAATGACAATATGAGGATTAAATATATACATATTCATGAAATTTGTTTGGCCTAGTGGAAAGTGAAGATGTGACCCCGTATGGATTCTTTGAGTTGAAAAAGATAAATTGAGGTTTTCATTTTGAAGGGTGGGAGATTAAATAACATGGAACCAAGACGTAGTTTAACTGACGCTGAAAAATCAAAAATACTCGCTGAATTCATTACCCCTTATGTGAGCCAAGCTAAGCCAGGCATGGATATAGACGAATATATGGAATTGCTGCAATCCAGTTATGGAGCAATGCATTATAAGAAAATAAAACTGGGTCGTGAGTGTGATTATTTATTCGAAAGGAATCCGGTGGCCAAAAAATTAGGCGATCTCTATTTGGAGGAAAATGTCCAGGCTAAAGAATTTCCTGGCGTTTCATCCGCAGCCATCCAAATGTTTATTCGCGAGACGATTTATAATTTGAATGTTCCAGCAGGATGTAAAGAATTTTTGCTTGAGGCTGTGCGGGAATCCATGCTGAATAAAACTTTACCATTGTTTTATGCTGTTGCTCATCCGGTGAAGGTTAACCCAGAAGCAGGCGGCTTTAGAGAGCTGATGCCGAAGTTCGGCAAAGCTAAAAATCTGGGATTGTTAGAAAGTTTTTATGGCAATCCAGAATTACCAAACATGGCTATTTACTCTTCACTTTATCAGGCCTTTGAAGCTGCCATGCTTAGCTACAGAATGGCAGGCGATGACACGTATGTGAATTCAATCTGGGTGGTAAGTTATTCAGGGCCTGTTCAATGGCAAACTGCAGAACACATCATTAATAAACAACACTTTGGTTCATTATATGCTAATAATGGACGGGCGATGAGACTGGAGTTTGCAGAAGTCGATCGTGCCGGGTTGGTTCCATTGCGCGGGTTTGCTCTGGGGATGGAAGACAATTTTACCGATACCTGGGTGTTGGGTAAGGTTGATAGGGGAGTGATTTTACAATACGCAGAAGACCCAAATGGTTTTCGGGCAAAAGAAAAAAAAGAAGACTCCTTATTTAAAGCTTGTCGAATTTCTTGATTCAGTACGCGGCGGGTTATGTGTGACTAAGTCATACATAACTCTCCTGATAGCTGAATGGGCTTTTCGGTTCGATAAAAAAATTATTAGTAGCTAACTTCTTTATAATTAACGTTTATTCGCTTATTTTTCCCGCATGGTGTAAGTAAAGCCTGAACAATCTGATTTATAATATCAGAGTGTATACATATGGATGGATGAGCCAATATGCCGGTGGAAATCAGCAATGTATCGTGGTTTACCCGAATCAAAAACGCCTTTTTCGGCGTTATCTTTGGCATCATATTAATCGGGGTTTCTTGTTATTTTATTTTCTGGAATGAATATTCAAGCCTGCATACACAGCAATCGCTTCAACAGACCGAGCAGGTTTTAATTTCCGTTCCGTCTGCACCTGTTAATCCCAATAATAATTTAAAAGTAGTTTATTTTTATGATACTGCAACGACTACAGAAACTTTACAGGATAAGTTGCTCAACACATCAGCTAACGCTTTGCGCTTAAGTCGTAATGTTGAAATGTATCAATGGCAAGAAAATAAAAAAACTGAAAGTCGGGAAAATATGGGTGGCTCTGAAACTGAAACGACAACCTATACATATGATAAAATCTGGTCAAATCGTATAATTGATAGCAACAGGTTTCATGAGCAAAACGGTCATGGCAATCCTGACCATATGTTAGTGCCAAGTAAAGTCTATCAGGCAAGTGTTATCACTGTAGGCAATTTCCATTTACCTGAAGATTTGACGAATCAATTATCTGGCGAATCATCTGTGAGTCTGTCGACAGTTGATGTTACCAGTTTGCAAAAGCAATTTAATAAATCGGTACAACACGATGGTGATCTTATTTATATAGGCACGGATACGCAACAACCACAAATTGGTGATTTACGCATTAGTGAAACGGAAATATTGCCACAAATCGTAAGCGTGATTGCGCAACAAACTGGAAGCACTTTGCAACCATATCAGGCGCCTGCTGGTAAAGCTGTTGCTTTGCTAAGCATGGGTCAGGTTTCGTCTCATGAGATGATCCACGCAGCGGAAGAAAAAAATCGGATACTGGCATGGGTTATTCGTGCTTGCACTTTGCTAGGTATGATTATTGGCTTTTGCCTGATTATGCAGCCAGTGGTGATTCTGGCTGATATAGTGCCTATATTTGGCTCTATTGTTGGCTTTGGTACGGGGTTAATCGGTTTAATACTCGGTTTGTGTCTATGGTCTATTCTTACCGCTATTGCCTGGTTTGCTGCGAGACCGCTGATGTCTGTTGTATTGATTGTCGTTGCGGCATTGATTTGTTACCTCATCTTTTCTGCACGCAAAAAGAAAACTGTTGCGCCAAATTAGCGTTGCGTTGCTTTCCCAACGGAGATATCCCTAAAAGTCGTGTTTTATTCAAGGGGCGTGCCATCAATATCTTCAAACTGATTGATATGAACCTCGCCTTCTGGAAAACGAGCAATAATATCTAATTGACCACCCATTGCTTCGATGTAACTACGAAGCGTAGAGATATACATATCTGTCCGACGTTCAATTCGGGATATATTTGCTTGCTTGGTGGATAAAAGCTCTGCTAGGTGTTCTTGACTCATGTGCAGCGCTTGGCGCAATTCCTGTAACGGCATTTCTTTTAGCATTTGCTGCGTTTTTTTTGCGGCAGCTGCTTGAGCTTTTTTCGACATCTTCTGTCGTAATCTGTTAAATGGCTTAGTCATTGATATAGCCCTCTTTCTTTAAAATCAGTAAGTGCTTGTCGTATAAATCATCAGCAAGTGGAACGTTCTTTTCATACCATCGATTATCGCCAACCCCCACATCAAAATATTTCTTATATGTAATTATTACATGAAAGTCATATTACTTCAAGGTTATATACCTTTTAAGTAATATCGGGTGGCTTGCACGGTTCGGTCTGAAGCGAATTTGACTCTATGCCAGAATCATAAATTCAAGAGGTATTGCAGGATGACGCGAGAGGAAAGTAAAACTAACTCGTACCAAAACAGTGCGAACAGCAGGCATACTCATAACAACATTAGAAATAGCATTATCAAGTATAGATCCACAATAAAAAGAAGTGGGCAAACAAATACAACAAATGTAAAGAGGGGAAATAATAGAGATTTCCCTCGCTCCTGAATTATTGCGACATCTCCATATGCTTATATATGCGAAGGGTGTAGTAATATTATAATTTAATGCGAAGCAATTTTATATCTTAATGATACAGCCATAATTATTAAGTATGCTAGGATAATGCATAAGTTAATTCGCAGCTTTTATAGGGAAGTATCCATGTTTGTTTTTTCAGGACATAAACTGGAATTAAAAAGCTTTATCATCATGTTGTATGCTTGTTTATTTATCCAAGGCTGTTCTGGTATTAATTCTTATGAACCATTGCCGCAGAATCTGGAAGCACAGGTTCAAGTGCCTGGATTTCACGATATTCGTGCCTGGGGAGACGCACCCAGTAAAGGTATGTACCAAAGCGCACGTGCATCTATCGAGCAGGAAAAAGCAGCTAATCATGGTGAACTGCATACTGAGGTAGATGCTCTGGCTCTTTCCGGCGGTGGCGCAGACGGTGCATTTGGGGCTGGGGTTTTGTGTGGATGGTCAAAAGCAGGCACTCGACCGACATTCAAATTAGTGACTGGTATTAGCACGGGAGCATTGATTGCGCCCTTTGCGTTTCTTGGTTCTGCCTATGATGAAAAACTTAAAATTGCCTATACCACTATGTCGGACGATACTATCTACAAGCGTTATGGCATTTTTTCGATATTATTATCTCTTGCTAACATCAGCTCGCTTCCATCTCTTGCCGATAATAAAGGGCTAGCTGATATGATTGCGAAACAAGTCGACGAGCGCATGCTAAAGGAAATTGCAGCAGAACATTTAAAAGGTAGACGTTTGATCGTAGGAACGACACAAATAAATAGTCAGCGCTTAGTCATTTGGAATATGGGTGCAATAGCAGCCAGCGGATCGCCGCACGCACTCGAATTATTTCGCAAAATTCTGCTTGCCTCTGCATCAATTCCGGTCACTTTTCCACCGCAATATTTTAATGTTAAAGCAGCGGGAAAAGCATTTACTGAAATGCATGTTGATGGTGGCATTGAAGCGCAAGTCATGTTGTATGAAAATGCAATACGGCCATTTTATCGTAAAGGTGAAGTTCTCAAGGGAAGCGCACGTGTGCGTAAACTCTATATTATACGTAATCAAAAAGTTACGACAGAATGGCAATACGTTGAACCTAAACTGACGAAAATCGCCATTCGTTCTATTGATTCATTAACCAAATCTCAAGGCATTGGTGATCTTTACCGTCTCTATCTTTATTCTCAACGTGACGAGATGGATTATAACCTGGCATACATTCCACGTACCTTTAAAACCACACCAAAATCCCCATTTGACAATGCTTACATGCGAAAATTATTTGCTCTCGGCTATAAAATGGGCAGCTCCGGATTTGAATGGAGTAAGTACCCTCCGGAATTTAACCCGAATTAAGTCGAATTTCTTGATTCAGTGCGCGGCGGGGGTATACACGGATTTATTGGGTGGGTTTAAGTGACAGTATATACCTCTCTGTCTAACGTGGTGGGATTAGTCACCACGTTAGACATTATTGAGGTCTTTTCAAAGTAGTGATTAATTTTCTGTAAGCTTACTTTCTTTGATTAACGTTCCTGGTGTTCCAAGTGTTGTTAACGTGCCATTTGTTGAATCAAATACTGGGGCGATAGAGCCATCTGCTGCTGGAGTTCCAGTAACACCTGTGCCTAAATCCTGAACAATGATTGAGTGTTCAAAATCAGACGTGGTCAAGGCAACTGTAACAGCTGTCGTATTGTAAACTTGAAGAGCGGTATTAACAGTAGACGTTCCTGCGACAATTTTAACTGATGAAACAGTTGCACATTTTTGTCCTGAACCTGTACCGACTAGTTCTGAAATAAGTGCTCTAAATCCTACTACAACTGAATCGCACTGGGTTGCGCCATTAAAAAACTCTGCAGTAATAGTAGATGGAGTCATTCCTGATGCTCCACCAGTCGCTGCTTGATTGTATAGGTTGTTGTACACCTGGATCGCCATTACTTGTGCTGCGAGTGAAATAGAAGGGGCGGCTAAGAGAAATGCTAACGTCGAAGCGGCAGCTAATAATTTTAACTTCATCTTAATCTCCTTTTAAGAATTTAATGCGCGAATTTTAATTATAGATCCTTTCACGGTATTTGAAAAGGAGTCAGCACCCTGAGAACAATTTACATTGCGAGTGTAAGGTGTAACAGATTGATTGAGATAAGCTTTTAAAAATTTACGCGGTGACACTTTATTTGGTGATGGATCCGATAATTTTTGAAAGCTTATCTCAATCAAGATGTTGCGAATCACGCTGCGAATTACTGCCGTTTTAAGGAGTATAGATATCTGTATTACTGGAGAATTATTATTCAATGATGCGTGTTATATGGCTATATTAGATTAAACTGCACAAGCAGAGATCGATGCCAATCGGTTAAAAAAAGTATTTTTGTAGAAGTTTTTAAAGAATGTAGAATAACTTCAAATCGAGCGATAAGGACTGATGAGCAGTCATATTTCGTGCAACTTGGGTGCTACCTTTGAAATGACTAAATTCTCTTTCCGTTTCACCTATAAACCTCCCATTGAGTCACAACGCGAGCTAATTCATGAGTGGCTGCGACAAGATTATATCAGCGAATGGATTCATGGCCAGGGCCTGCAAAATACTCTCACAGGACTGGAACGATTTTTTCAATATCAATCTGCCGGTAAAGAGCTAGGCCGCAAAACTGAGATTACCCAGCATTGGATTGGTTATGATGGCGACAGACCTTTTGTTTATCTTTTAACGTCAAATGTTTTTAAAGAAAATACAGATAGTGAGTACGCAAAGTATAGTGAAACAGAAGGATTGGCTATCACTTTAGATATTTTTATCTGTGACAAAGATTATTTAGGAAAAGGTTTGGCTTCTGATGTGATTCGGCAATTTTTGTTAAGTCAGTATTCAGATATTTCTGAGGTCTTTATTGACCCAGAAAAGAAAAACGAACGAGCTACTCACGTTTATCAAAAAGTTGGTTTTCAGATTGTAGGTGAGTTTGTTGCAGCTTGGCATCCGGTTCCTCATTATATTATGCGGCTGAATATGAAAGATCTGTCCCGTTGAGGCCTAATTAATAGAGTAAATTTTAAGAATTTTCTACAGATTCAGGCGTAGATGTTAGGGGTAATTCTATAGTAATTATGGTGCCTTCGTTTAACTCACTGGTTACTGATATTGTACCCGCATGCAATTTAATAATACCGTAGCAGGCTGCGAGGCCCATACCTTTACCACTACCGACGGGTCTGGTGGTATAAAATGGTGTGAATAATTTATTTAAATTCTCCGGATCGATCCCACACCCTGTATCACTTATAATAATATTAATATTTGTACTAGTAGCAAACGTTTCCACCGTGATGACACCTTTATCTTGAACGGCTTGAACTGCATTTAGCAATAAATTCTCAATCACTTTAGTCAAAAGATGAGGATAGCCTTGTATCAGAGGTAATTCAGAAAGCTTATTAAAAATACATGTACTTTTTGTTTCAGCTGATACTGTTTCGATTGCAAGTAGTATGCATTGATTAAGATCTGACTCTCGCATTGCCTTATTTTCACTCGATGTAAATATCTTTAACTCCGAAACAATATCTCTTATTCTAATTAAACCATCGCTACATTCAGAGAGTAAATCTTTGATATCGGCGATTTTTTCAACCGGCTTATACTTTTGATTGAAAGTGACAATCTCTGCAGAAATCCTTTTAATTTCTTCAGCATTATTTGCTTCAACAGCCTGTAATAAATTTTCAATATACACTTGGATGTTTTCAAATATTTCCAGTCTTTTCATGAAAATTTTATAGTTACTCATAATATAACTTAACGGGTTATTAATTTCATGAGCGACACCAGCAGCAAGTTGACCAACCACGGTGAATTTTTCTTTGGTATGTATTTGAGATTGCAATGTAATAATTTTTTCCTCATTGTCTTTGTATTGTTGAATATCATGAATAGTTCCTTCCATCCCGGTAATTATCCCATTTTCATCGCGTTTTGGTTTACCTATAATTTCATACCAGGTATATTTTCCTTCCATATTTCTCAAGCGAATTTCTGTGTTAAACATTTTTCCTTCAGAGTAGAGCAGCCCTGTTAGCTTTTTAAATGTTGGTTTATCTTCGGGATGAATTAGTTTTACTGCCTGATTAATGGGAATGTGATCGTTTGCGGTCCTGCCTACCATCAAATTAAGCTCATTGGTCCAAGTCGATTTATGCGTATTTAGATCGTGTTCAAAGTAGGCAATGTGAGCAACGCTTTGTGCAAAAGCATACTTATTATATAATTCTTGCATTTCCTCGCTGGATAATTCGACTGATCGTTGCAATAAATAGCGATCTTGATCCGCTTCATTAAAAATATTATTTAATTGTTTGATTAACGCTTGCCACTTTTCTTTATCACTAGGTAAGGTATCTTCACTAAGACCCATTCGTTGCAATTGCTTTAATAATAATTTATTTTTTTCCATAAAATACTCTATTCATTTTGATTTTTAGTTACCGTATCCATCTCGCAGAATAAAGATAAGGTCATAGTTTGATTATGAAGATCAGAACTTCCACCATCATAAGGTGATATTTCACCGTAAGAATAAAATCCTACTTGTAAAGTTTCAGGTGGCAATGATTCAATGACGGATTCAACCTCTTCAACTGTGCGCTCGCCCAGTAATAATCTTCTACCTACACAACTAATAGCTATTGATAATAAAGGCACTGACGTAATATTTTGCTTGTTGCCAATGCTTTCCATTGCCTTGGTTGCTGCCTCACTTGCGCTTATTACAAGTTGATCAAAATTAGCGTGCATCAACTGTGCCATATGACCTACAGGTATGTCACCGGCAAATGTTAGCGACTGCTCAGCCTCGTCAATTCCTAAGATGGTTCGAACCAGCCGTTTACGATCATCTAAATCTTTACGAATCGCCAAAGGAAATAATAGCCCACTCGAAGGTAAATCAGCGGATTTTTCACCTAAATATTTTTTATAGAGACTGAGCGCAGGTTTATCATCAATTTCATATAAAATGTTATTTGTAGCACGAGTAATGCGCCGTTCAGGACCAAAAGTATCCCAACCACCACGAGATGCGTGGCCAATTTTAATGTAGGGACCATAAAATCCTATCGCGAGAATCATTTGTGTATCTATCAGCCCATTACATATCGTCCAGGTTTTTTTAAAAGCCGTACCGTCGCCTGCCAAGCCGCCGGTCACGACAACTTGTTCAAATTCTTTAACGCCCTCATTCACGCCTTTTACTAATTCCGAGCCATTTATTTTTAAACCTTCAGATAGTATAAAAATTCCACGCAAGTCAGGGCTGCGTAGTTGGTTAGCAATGTCTTTTCCGGCTACATATGATTCTTCGGCGGAAGATATTTTATATTTGGCGAGCGCGATATTAGTTTTATTGAATCTAATGACTGCAACTGAAATGCTGTGATCTGAAATAATACTTCCGGCAATTTCACCAGCGGTAGAACAGCCTATTATTTTTGAATGCGAATAATGTTTTGCGATCTCTTCGAGAGGTTCGGGATGATGACTATACTCAGGAGCCGCGAAAACGAGAACCAATGTTTCTGGTGAATCCATGTCAGGAAAAGATTCAATCGACCAGCCCTCCGTTTGTGTGTATCGAAATGTTTTTAATTCCATATTCAGTCCTCTAGGAAATCTGCTGCAGGTTGATAATCGATCTTGCTTGTAAATAATTGATTATTTTAAAAGAAGTCATCTCTATAGATAGTATAGTCCATTTTCATCAATTCACTCACTTTGCTGGTTAGAAGAATATGATAACTAAATGATTAAACGCGGAAAAATGACACCTTATTATGGTCTATAATAGATATGGATCTCAATAATATGAATAATAAAGATCGGTTGGAGGCAGAAAATGTTGAAAAATAGCAAAGGAAAGCAATCTTTCATAAAAAAGTGCCCTACAGGTATAGTCGGTTTAGATGAAATCACCTTGGGCGGCCTGCCAAAAAATCGCTGTACATTGATATGTGGTGCCGCAGGAAGCGGTAAGAGTATGCTGGCGATGGAATTTTTGATACATGGTGCTATTAAATATCAAAGAACCTGGATTATTTGTAGCTTTCGAGGAAAGTGAAAAGGAGTTGGAACAAAATATCGCCTCTCTTGGTTTAGACGTAAAAGACTTAATTGCGCGCCATCAGTTAGTTTTAAATCATATAGAAATTGATAGAGAACAGTTAATCGAAACGGTGTTTATAATTTAGATGGATTATTTATCCAGATCGCCTATGTTATCAATAAATATAAAATTAAGCGCGTAGTATTGGATACGATTGAAATTCTGTTTTCTAATCTTTCCAACGAATCGGTTGTGCGATACTGAATTACAACGAATATTTCGTTGGTTCAAAAGTAAAAATATAACTGTTGTTGTCACTGCAGAACAAGGCATCAAGACTTTTTCCCGCCATGGCTTGGAAGAATATGTCGCTGATTGTGTCATCTTGCTTGACGATCGAATAGATAATCAGATATCAACCAGACGAATCAGGATAGCAAAATACCGAGGCTCATCGCATGGAAAGAATGAATATCCTTTCATTATAACGGATCGAGGATTTGCTATTACTGCTATTACGTCCATGAAATTAGATTATCAAGTTTCGACTAAACGCATTTCTTCAGGAATTAAGCAGCTTGATACCATGCTAGATAATAAAGGTTTTTTCCGCGGCAGCAGCGTGCTTGTTTCAGGACCTGCTGGCATTGGAAAATCCAGCTTTGGTGCAGCATTTGCGAATGCTACTTGTGAACGCGGGGAAAGATGTTTTTATTTTGCATTTGAAGAGTCAGTTCATCAGATAGTTCGGAATATGATTCGATAGGCATCAATTTGGAGCAATGGATAAAGAAAGATCTTCTAAGATTTCATGCCATCAATCCAAATTCTAGCGGCTTGGAAGCACACTTGACAGAAATGCAAAATTTAACAAATGAATTCAAACCTTCTGTGGTCATCGTCGATCCTATTACAAACTTAAGAGTGATAGGAAATATACATGAAGTTCATGATATTTTATCTCATCTATTGCATTTTTTAAAAAACATCAAATCACTGTAATGTTTCTCAGCTTGGTCACAGGAGAAGCATCTCCCGAGCACGCTAAAACCAATGAGGGAATTTCTTCATTAATGGACACATGGATATACATGAATTATCTATACAGTGATGGAGAGCGGAATAGAGTACTTGGCGTATTGAAATCTCGTGGAATGAAACATTCTCATCAATTACGGGAAATAGTTATTTCTGATAAAGGAATTGATTTGGAGGATGTTTATGTTGGCCAGGGAAAAGTACTGACAGGTTCCGCGCGTTTAATTCAAGCATCACAGCTAGCCGTTGAAAATGCCAAGCTGGAATCAGACGCAAGAAAGAAAATGCAAATGTGGTGTTCGAGCGTAAAAATATAGAACAAAAAATAGATCTTTTACATCAAAAGTTAAAACATGGCTGATGAAGAAAATGAAAATATTGCGCGTGAAAAGGCGAATATTCACAATATCGTGACAAAGAGCAGAGATGAAATGTCAAAAATTCGTATGGCCGACAGTAGTTCCCACGTTTAAAGCGTGAATCAAAAGGAAAAAAATATGCCAAGCCTGAAAAAAAGAAAACCCGCAATAAAACGAAGTAGAAGTAAGGGACAATAACAAAGCTCATAAAAAATATTTGCTTCGTTTATATGTCGTAGGGCAAACACCTAATTGTAAGGAGGCATATAACAATCTGAAAAAAGTATGTGATGAATTTATTCCAGATATTTACACTATAGAGATTATTGATTTATTAAAGTTTCCACAACTGGCTAAAACGGATCAGATTGTCGCAATTCCGACGGTTATCAAAAAACTGCCTACCCCTATCCGCAGAATTATAGGTAATTTATCAAATATGGAAAAGGTACTGGTAGGTCTTGGATTTTCGCCCGGAACGCTAATGTGTAAACTGTTACTAAATAACATCACTCATGGGATGAGATGAAGACTCCTAAAAAAGATAACAAAATTGAGTGCATACCAAATTAAAAAGTTACAGGACGAAGTCCTGGAGCTAAGGCAACTTATACATTCAATTCAAACTGGCGAGATTGATGCGCTTGTTGTTAAGACTAAATCAGGTGAAGATTCAATTTTTACACTTGAAGGTGAGGACCAGCCTTACCGTCTTTTAGTTGAAAGTTTATCGGAAGGTGCTATTACCATAGAGAATGATGGAAAAATTATTCATTGTAATAAAAAATTTGCCGCCATGGTAAACGACTCGGTTAAAAATATTATTGGATCCTCTTTTTTCAAATTTATTCCTGTAGCACAACACCAGGCACTCCGTAGCTTATTGACCATCCGTAAGAATAATAATTTTCAAGATGAATTTTCTTTATTAGTCAAAGACAACACTGCTAAAGTTGTTTTACTCTCTTGTAATATATTTAAGCTGGGGAATATCAATGGCATCGCTATTGTAGTCACCGATATTACACAGCTTTCTAATGAATATACCAAGCGAATAAACATCCAGAAAAAATTATTTGAACAAGAAGCATTATTTCGTCGATTAACTGAAAGCATAAATGATGTGTTTTGGGTTATGACCGCTGAAATTAATAAGATTTTGTATATAAGCCCTGGATATGAAAAAGTTTGGGGACGATCAACAAAGAGTTTATATGCAAACCCAATGGACTGGATGGAATCTATAGTTGAAGAAGATAAAAAGAAAGTAATGGAATTTCTTGATAGAGTTGCGAAATCAGAAATTCGCATATGAGAGCTACCGTATTATCGGCTCTAACGGAGAGAAAAAATATATCTTTGTTAGAGGATACCAAAATAAGGATGAGCATGGAAAAGTTATTGATGTCTTCGGAGTGGCGTCCGATGTAACTGAATTGACCAATGTAACAAACCAATTACATTTAAATGACAAATTGACTATGGTCGGCACCTTGGCGGCGGGTGTTGCTCATGAAATTAATAATCCGATTGCCTGGGTACGGGGAAATTTATCTTATATTAAAAAAAACGCTGCCAGGTTAGAAGCCATTAAGCTGGAGGAATTAATAGATGAGTCGATTGAAGGGGTTGACCGCATTATAGATATTGTACGTAATCTGAAAGGATTTTCCCGAAACAATGATGATGAATTGGCACTAATTGATGTGCATCGAGTAATAGATTTAGCTATTAAAATCGCATCTTCTGAAATAAAGTCACATGCGCATCTTGAAAAAAATTATGCAGAAAATCTTCCACAGGTCAAAGCTAATAGTGGAAAATTGCAACAGGTTTTTCTGAATTTAATCATGAATGCGATTCAAGCCATGAAGAAAGAGGCTATGCAAAATAACATCTTGCGCATAACAACCGCACAAGAAGCTAATAAAATAAGAATAGATATATCAGATACGGGTTCCGGTATTAAATCAGAAGATTTACCTAAAATATTTGATCCTTTCTATACGACTAAAAAACAAGATCAGGGCTCCGGAATTGGTCTTTCAATCTCACATGAAATCATTAAAAATCATGGTGGTGAAATAACTGTAAAAAGCATGGTGGGTCAAGGCACCACATTCTCTGTCTATCTCCCTATAGGCATATCACCTGTGGGCAGCATCAAATAACAGTCATAACAGGCTTAATCCCAAATTTCCTGGCTTACTTTAGTATTTAAAACTCATATTATTTTATTGAAAAAATCTATACATTGTCTAAAACATTGATTTTATAATAGAATGATAAGATATTGACCGACACTCTCATTTACCCAAGGGGATGGACTTTCATGAAAGAAACAATATTGATCGTTGACGATGAGCAGAATGTTTTACGATCGCTTCAGAGATTACTCACTGACGAGGGATATGAGGTATTCATTGCTACTAGCGGGAAAGAGGGATTGGAGATTTTAGCAAAACATCCAATACAAGTTGTCATATCTGATCATCGTATGCCGCAAATGACTGGATTAGAATTTTTAACTCAAGTTAAAAATTCTAATCCAGATATAATTCGCATGATGTTAAGCGCACATGCTGATATCAATGATATCAAACTTGTTATTCAAGATGGTGTCATACATAAATTTTTAAGCAAACCATGGATAGATGATTTGCTTATTCAGCATATCAAAGAGGCATTTAAAAGTTATAAAGCTAAAGATAAGTCGTAAATATATTTAAAGTAATTCGCCCCGATAGTTACATTACTTTCCCGGCTAGCGTGGCTCCGTTTTAAAGCCAAGGAGAGGTGATAAATGTTCACGAAACGTTTTGTAGCTGCTGCAATTTCATTTGTGTTGCTTACGCCTACAGCTTGGGCTAAAGCAGAAACAACATACGTCAGTTTTCATAATATCGAGCTATCAACATTACAACGGGCTAAGCTAGTCGGTCCAATAGATCCGCAACAACTCATCACTTTTACTATCTGGCTTAAACTCAAAAACAAAGAACAGCTCGATCATTTTGTAAATGAATTATATAACCCACATAGTTTTCATTATCAAAAATTCTTAACCAAAAAAGATTTTGCTGAAAATTATGCGCCAAGCGAAAACACAATAAAAACAGTTGAAAATTATTTCATGTCACACGATATGAAAACCAAACGAGTTTACAATACTATCCAGGTAACTGCAGAAGCATATAAAATCGAGAAATTATTACAAATAAAACTTAATCGTTATCTCCACAATAATAAAATTGTTTACGGCAATGCTTCTGAACCAAAGTTAAATACTGTTATCGCTCAATCCGTGTTTGGGATTAGTGATCTTAGTAATATTTCTTATGGACATCCTAATATTCATAAAACATTGAAGTTACCAAATGCAGCGAAGCCACAGAGTAAAATACTCAAATTTGTTTGGGATTCATTTTTTCCGCAAGCAACCCCTACCACTACTTCTTTGCAAGGTTTAACCGGTGCGAATGTGCGCGCGGCTTATAATGTTGCGAATACAACGGTTAATGGGACGACTATCGATGGTACAGGACAAACGCTTACTATTATCGATGGCTGTGGCACGAGTACGCCGGACGATATTATGAATGCCGCAAATCATTTTAATGAAGCGAGTTCTTTGCCGTTGTTATCGGCAAGTAATTTTGCAGTGGTTGATTATAACGGTAATCCTTACGTTAAAGGTTCTATCACGTGTGATAATGCTTCTGACTGGGATGGTGAAATTGCACTTGATGTCGAAGCAACGCATACCATGGCACCTGGTGCGAATATCGTTTTAATCATGACAAATGGTGTAGCGAATACGCAGGTAGCAACAGCGATTAATACTATTCTCGATAATGCGTTTACGATTGGTGGTTTTAGCAATGCGTATGTGGTTTCTAATAGTTGGGATAATGATCATGATAATCAGAATGAAACTCTGGAGCCTACTTTAGAAACAGGTTCTGCCATGGGTTTAAGCATTAATTTCGCTGCCGGTGATTGTGGCGATCAAACATATACTAGCTCGTGGCCTTGTCCTAAATTGGGTAATTCCCCTTCTATACAATATCCAGTTAGCTCAGCGTATGTGACCGCGGTAGGCGGTACCAGTTTATTTGTCGATAATAATTATAACTATGCTTTTGAATCAGGGTGGGGCACCTACGTTAATGGCGCACTTTATTCTGGCAGCATGGGTGGTATTAGCAAATGGCGCAGTTTCCCGACTTGGCAGGCGCCGATTAGTACGTTTACCGCGGGTGGTTATGGTGTCGTTGGTAACACCAATCGAGCGATTCCGGATATAGCGATGGTAGCTGATTATTATACTGGTCTGATGATTTATCAGGGTGGTAGTTTTTATCAAACTGGTGGCGCAAGTCAATCTACGCCATTATTTTCTGGTGTAGTCACGTTGGTTAATCAGGCTCGTGCACTATTAAACGGCGGCACAGCAAATCCAATAGGGTTGGTAGCGCCCTATTTATATACCAATAATCGTCAGTTAATTAATAGCAGAGCATTAAATCTTGTTTCGCCACCGCATTTAATTATCAGCGGCGCGACACCAGTAAATGGTGGTCCAGTTGGAGCATTTAATCTTCAGGTTGATGCAGATACTGTTACGTTTAATTGGGATGGTGAGCTCAGTATTGTTGAAGATCAATTTTGGAATGATGTTGTCGGTGTGGGCTCGCCTAATGTTCCTAATTTTGTAGCGACGATGGGGCGGTTGTAGGGCTGACCCCATCTTATTTGACTTGGATTTACTTCGTGATACTATCCCCGCCTAAGAATTGCCCCAAATGAAGTAAATTTGGGGCAATTTATAAGGATTAATATTAAAAGAGGACTTAAATAGTGTTCCGATTATTTCGTTCAAATCAAACAGAAAATAACTATAAGCAGATGAGCACGGGTGAGCTCAGAAGTGTCGTGAGAAAATTAGTAAAAAATAAAGACCTCGCAACGTTAAAAGCTATTGCAGCAAGCGGTGTTGAAGTAGATAGACTTCCATACAGAAAATTTTATCAAAGTGAATATACCGCCGTAGATGCATTCATACTAAATTACATTCATTTCGCTCCTGTTGATAACGACATATTAAGATTTCTTTTTCGCTCTACTAATGCAAAACTTCCTTCCTTATCTGCCGAGCAAATGAAATATTTGGATTATTTGTTGAATGAAGCCATCATTCGTAATGATCAGGATTATTTGAAAACATTATGGAATCAATCCGGAAAAGCAAGCAACACAACGATATCGTTAGAATCACTCAAGAAATATCTGGATGGTTACACTCTGTCGGAGAGTGAAATTACGAGCGCTGTATGTTGTCTGAGTTTTTGCGAGAAGAAAAATCGCGTAACACCGGAAGTTGCCGCCGAGATAAAAATATATCTGAATAGCTTGAAACCAGTACAAGTTGCTGAAGCGAAAGTCACGCCTGGAATATAGGGTGGATTACGCGCTTTTGCCGTAATCCACCATTTTGATATAATGAGTTTTTGTCTTGAGCCTGATATGTACAATTATCAAGCCATACCAAGTATTGCTTTTTGATTAACTATGCTGAGATAAATATGAAAGATCGAAGAAGTATTTACAATAACATCGCGAATCACTTGTCATCACTAAACGATAAGCAAATTTCAATACTTCTTGAAAGCGCAACGGTTGTTGGTAATAGTCTTGGTGGCGAATCAGCATTATTAAAATTTTCTGATAAGAATATTTTTATCAAAAAAATTCGTTTAACAGATATAGAAAGACTGCCTGAAAATCAGAGGTCTACAAAAAATTTATTTCATCTGCCGCTTTATTATCAATATGGAGTGGGTTCTACCGGATTTGGCGCGTGGCGTGAATTAGAATCTCACATTCTTAGCACTGAATGGGTAATTACAGGCAAATGTCCGAATTTTCCTTGTTTATATCATTGGCGGGTTTTACCAGGTTCTACTCAAACACCGACTCAGGAACAATTAGTGAAATTAGATAAAGATGTTAAATATTGGAATGATTCGCAAGCTGTTCGCGAACGTCTGGAAGCTAATTTACATGCGTCAGCCTGTATTATTCTTTTCCTGGAATATTTCCCGAAAAATTTATATCAATGGTTTGGTGATCAGATTACTCAGGAAGAATCTGTTATAAATGCTGCTTGTGAAATGATAGAACATGATTTGTCTAAAACAATCACATTTATGAAATCGCATAATTTTATACATTTTGACGCGCATTTTTATAATATCTTAACGGATGGAAAGCATCTTTATTTTAGTGATTTTGGTTTAGCAGTGTCTTCTGGGTTTGAATTATCTGTGGAAGAAAAAGAATTTTTTAATATTCATTGTGATTATGATAATTACAGTTCAGTTGCTAATTATCTCCATTGTATTGTGACTCATTATGCAGGGGAAGATAAATGGATTGAGTCGTTACGGGAATTGATGGGCGAAAAGCATGAGCAATTACCGTTAGGCCTTGCAACGGCTATCAAAAGATATGCGCCCACAGCTTTGCTGATGGATAAGTTTTATCGTGGTTTACAAAAGAACAAAACCACTACATATCCAGTTGAGGAGCTTTATCAGGCTTGGAGCGATTGCAAGGTGGGTCTACATCATTGAGCAGCCTGATTTCCTCGATTTTTCAGCCGTGTTATTTGCAGGTTCTTTATTTTCTTCTTTCACATGCAAAAGCTGAGCGACAGTTAAATCCAACACTGTTCTTGGCAAAAGACTGAAAAAAGTATCTCTTTGTTGAGATAAGCCAAAAGTTCCAATAGCTATATCAATAGAGTTTTTGTCGGAAGCAAGAAGAGAGGGATTGTCTTTAATATACTTTTGATATTCTGTTTTTTTGGCTGCATCAAGAGTTGAATCTCTTGATAGAAAACGTAAAGCTAACGTTGGGTCTCGGAAAATCAAAGTCTGAATTTTTGCATGTCTTGCATCAGCAGGAAGAATAACCCTAGTCCAATATTGAATGGCAGGGGAATCATGTCTAGAAAGACTTTCAAGCATTGTTGTGAGGGCATCAGTGAGGTTATCATGTTTACCTAAAGTCTTGGCAAAATTCTCTGCGATGACTAAAAGCATTTCATTATACAAACGCTCTTTTTCTGGATCTTTGATCTCAGTCATATAATTCAAGTTTGCAGCTCCTTGTTCCATGCCAATGACCACATTTTTTCTCAAGTGGGACATCATATTATTTACATTGGTAATAGATGTGTGGTGTCCTAGTTCAACTGCCCGTAAATTCAGAGTAATCGCTTTTCTAAAGCGTTCCTCATAAGGTAAATTTTTACCGGCGACACCGTTAAAATACAAATTACCATAAGCATGCGTATAATATGGGTTGTCTAATGATGCTGCGGCTTGTTCATAATATTTCACACCTTTATCAATAGCTGCGAATTATTACCCATCGTGAACGGTCATTATTATCGAGCGTGAACGGCAATTATTACGCACCGTGAACGGTGATTATTATGGGATCGTGAACGATTTCACGAGTTTTATAATAATTGGCGTTCACGATGTAATAATCGCCGTTCACGCTCGATAATAACTCTTAGTAAAACCCCGAGTCTGCTTTTGTAGGCATATGTTTAATAATAGTTTCTTCTAATGGATTAGGAGAAGCTGCCATGCCAACAAACGGGGTTTCCATGCGTAAAATCAAGTCGATTCTGCGATTGCACTACGAATCTAAATTAAGCCAGCACCAGATCGCAAAAAGCCTGCAGCTTTCATCTGGGGTGGTAAATAAATACTTAAGACGTGCTGCTGCACTTGGGCTAACGTGGCCGCTACCAGCCGAATATGACACCGAGGATGCGCTAAGAAATCGGCTACAAGAAGCGATTGTTAACAAGCCTAAGGTGCCGCAGCACGGCATAGATTTTGTTTATATTCACCATGAGCTAAAACGTAAAAGTGTCACACTGCAATTGCTTTGGGAGGAATATAAATCGACCGCTTTACATCCACTGAGCTACGCACAGTATTGCCTTTTATACCGACGTTTTTTAGATACACAGCCGAAGAGTATGCGACAAACACATAAAGCTGGCGATAAAGTGTTTGTCGATTATGCGGGGCAGACCGTTGACATTATCGATCCCGATACAGGTGAAATACGTTCAGCGCAAATATTTGTTGGCGTTTTAGGCGCATCAAATTACACGTTTGCCGAAGCAACATGGACGCAGCAATTGCCAGATTGGATTGCATCACATCGCCGTATGCTGGAATTTTATGGCGGCGTTCCGGCTCTAGTGGTTCCAGATAATTTAAAATCGGGAATAAACAAAGCATGTCGTTACGAGCCTGATACAAATCCTACGTATGCAGATTTTATTGATTACTACGGTACTGCCGTGTTGCCTGCGCGACCCTATAAACCCAAAGACAAGGCGAAAGCTGAAAATGCAGTGCTTGTCGTTGAGCGTTGGATTTTAGCGCGCTTACGCAATCAAACGTTCTTTGGACTTGCTGAGCTCAATCGAGCAATCCTTGAATTACTGCACATGCTTAATGAACGGCCTTTTAAAAAAATGCCTGGTTCACGGCGCAGTGCGTTCGAGGAAATTGATAAGCCAGCATTAAGACCGTTGCCTGCCCATCCGTATGAATACAAGCATTTCAAAAAAGCTCGCGTACACATTGATTATCATGTAGAGCTAGAAAATCATTACTACAGCGTGCCTTATCAATTTATCGGAAAAGAAGTTGCATTACGTTATACATCAACGCAAGTAGAAGTGTGGTATCAAGATAATCAAATCGCACTGCATGTACGAAGTTATAAAAAAGCAGCGCATACAACGCTTCCGGAGCACATGCCAAAAGCACATCGAAAGCACATGGAGTGGACGCCAGGACGTTTTTTAAATTGGGCAACACAAATCGGAACATCTACTGCTCGACTCGTAAAACATTTGCTCGAGTGCAAACGACATCCAGAACAGGGATATCGTTCTTGTTTAGGGTTGCTCAATCTATCGAAACGCTTTGGTGATGAAAGATTAGAAAAAGCGTGCGAGCGCGCATGGGTGTTAGGTACTAAATCAAGGCGAAGTGTTGAATCAATTTTAATGCATAACTTAGAAAATAAGCCCCTACCAGAAGAGAGTAACACGCATTCAATTTCACTTGCGGCACATGAGAATTTGCGCGGCAAAAAATATTACCATTAACTTAACGAGGAAAATATCATGACACAAACTATTTTAAATCAATTGCGACAATTAAAATTAAACGGTATGGCAACCGCTTATACGGAGCAAATTAGCCAGCCTCCAACGCTTGATTTATCATTTGATGATCGACTTGCATTGTTGGTAGATCGCGAAATTTTGCATAAAAATAATCGCCGCATTGCCAATCTTTTACGCGTTGCGAAATTACGCCAACAAGCAAGTCCTGAAGAAATTGATTATCAGCATCATCGCAATCTCAAGAAAAATCAATTTGCTTCTTTGATCACGTGTGACTTCATTCGGCATCATCATAATTTAATTATCACCGGCCCTACTGGTTGTGGTAAAAGTTATCTCGCGTGTGCTATCGGTCAGCAAGCTTGTCGTCTAGGGTTAAGCGTTCGATATCTGAGGCTGCCGCGCTTTCTCGAGGAGCTTGTTATTGCACATGCTGATGGTAGCTATGGAAAAATGCTCATCCAGCTTTTAAAGGTTGATTTGCTCGTCCTGGACGACTTTGGCGTGGCGCCAGGGTTGACCACGCAACAGCGAAGAGATTTTTTTAATCTAATCGAAGATAGACACCAGGTTAAATCCACACTAATCACCAGCCAATTACCTGTTAAGCATTGGCACGATTACATCGGTGAGCCAACTACTGCTGATGCCATATTAGATCGCTTACTTGAAAATGCGCATCGTATGGAATTAAATGGAGGGTCTATGCGTAAAAATAAATCACTTGATTGATCGTGAACGATTTGTCAAAATTTAACCGCCTTCAAATGCAGTACCCGGGGCACCGTTCACGATCATAATAATCGCCGTTCACCTTCATAAGAATAGGCAATAGCTGCCTGATCACTGCCAACGCCTGCGCGGCCCTCAGTATAAATGCCACCTAAATAATAAAAGGCAAGTGGGTGACCTAATGCCAGGGCTTTATTAAAATATTCTAACGCTTTTTTTTCACGTTCAAGTTTTGATAATTCTAAGCCAACTAATCCTGTGTAATAAAGCCAGGCAAGATTCAGCACGGCGCGCGGATGATTCGCAAAGCTGTCTTGTCCGTAAATGGCAGCTGCTTTTTGACAAACTTCAGGATCCATAGCGCCACCATTGATTGCGGGCGCAAAAAATAGTGTAAAGTTTTCTAAAGCGACTTTTTCGTTATCGCTGAGGGTTAATCTGAAAACTTCATTTTTTTCTTCGGATTCACTAATAGCTACTGTCTGAGTGATGCGTTCTATATTGCCTGGCATGTGTTGTTCACCGTAATCGAAATATTTATAGTTAGTTTTTCTAGTTGTGTATAATAATTGTTCTATATTGCGGGGTCAAGTGCTGGCTAATGGATTGTTTATACAAGCGTTTTGGTCACACCTATGTCTAACCATAAAGGTGTGACCTGTCTTTGCTGGAATTACATCTTGCTACACAAGCGGTTACCTGGTTGTGGAGCGTTATTAAGCCTCAATAGTGTGTTAACTAAACGTTCCAACGTATTAATAACTAAGAAATGATTATTTTGCGCTAATACTTCATAGTATTCTTTCTGCAAAAGATCTTTCCTTTCCGCAACAAATCTATTTTTATTATCCCACTGCAGAATGCTAAGTATAGTTGTAATGAATTCCCCTGCTAGCCAACTTTGTGTTTTAACCGCATAAAACCAGGGAGATTTGCCAGCTTTATCTAAAGCGAGTGGATCTGCTCCAGCATCAATTAATTTTCTTACGGAGATTAATATTTCATTTTCATGATTATTGTAATCACGTTGGTAAATGGTTTTCATTGCAATATGAATGAACGTATCACCTTCTGGTGTCACAAAATTAACGTTAGCACCTCTGCATATTAATGAATGTACTTCGTGGCTAACACAGTGAGCGTTACTATAGCTAGGATTAGCGAGTATTTTAGCTAATCTTGCGTTGACGTTTTCTGGTTGAAAATAAGACATTTGTGCGTGTGATGATGCCATTCATTATTTCCTTTTATTATTAATTAAAATTCAGCGGGTGATTCTTTCACCATTATAATTTACATGCAAGTGTGATGTTTTCAGTTGCGCATGTCTTCTATTTTTGTTAATAAAGATTTTGTTAATGAAGCCGGTCAAGATGCAAGGATAATAAAACTAATAAAAAGGAAATATTTATGCCTGTTTTAGTGGGTGATTTTTATCGCTACGTATTTGATGTAAACGCCGCATTGATTGATGTTACAAAAGTCCCTGACCATTTAAAAAAATCCAAACATGACGAAATCGCAGCGACCATTCGTGCTAAATTTGATCCAATGTACTCAAGATATTATGAAATGGATTATCGGTTAAGAAAAAATCTACGCAAGCTCAATTGCACTGCATTAGAAGAAATATTATATGGCAAAGCTGATGAGGTATTAATAGCGCCAGAAACGAGATACATAAAACCAGTCGAAAAGCTGGTAATTTATCAATACGATGCGCCTGAATTTCCTAATGATTTAGATATCCTGAAAAAGTTTATAGAGTTGAATGAAGAATATCACTATTTCGATCAGGATGATCTTATCATTAGCTCCAGGCATATTGTTGCAAGTTATAAAATGGTTTATTTGTATTCCAAAACATATGAAAGTAACGTAACAGAAGATGAAGCATATTTACGATTGTATAAGTTATTTGTTTATTTTGGCATTGATGAGGGCATAAATCCCTTTAAAAAATGTGATAATTTTTGCAAACGTTATATTCATATTCGTACTTACCTGAGAACCGGCTTCATACATGAACTAGTCTTATGCAATATACCTAAATATTCACCCGAAATGGATATAGAATCCTGGCGAGATTTTATCGCAAATCATGGTATCAAAGCGCTGCATATTTTTCAGAGCGCAGCGGACGTTCAGCGTTTATTGGGACGAGTGCCGCAAACGGTTCCCGAAGCAAATAAAGCTTATTCCAATTTTGTCTATAAAAAAGGACATGAAAATAAAGAAATGGCGGAATTGTTCGCTGGGTATTTTCTACCAGAAATGATTTTTAATCGCTGTTTGCAGCTTGAATTAGTGCGTAAACAAGATGATTTATTGCCTGATGTTAAAATTGACGGCGCGCAAATTGGGCATCCAAACTATTATTTTATCAAGCTGCCTGCTCACGATGTACGAGGTTATATTCTCGGTCATATTACCAATTGCTGCCAATCCATTGGCGGTAACGCTGAAGCTTGTGTGATCGATGGCAAAATGGATAACGATAAGGGATTTTATGTTTTATTAAAAAAATCCAATGGCAATCAGACGGAACCATTTGTGGCTGGCAAAATAAATTATGCGGATTTTTATATCGTAGGACAGGGTTTTGCGTGGTTAAGCATGCATGATAATTTGGTAATTGATAGTTGGGAAAATCTCCGTCCAGAATCTGAAAATCCAATTATTGTCGCTTTTTTAACGAAGTTTAGTGAAATAATCGCAGCTAAATTTCCTGCAATTGAAAGATTGTTGATAGGTGCGGGCGGCAGAACACCTAAATTTTATACCGATCAGAAAAAAGCAATTTCTGAAGTGCCTAAAAAATCGCTTGAATTATACAGCGATACAGCCAATCAAGTAGCGATATGGGAAAGATCGGCAATAGCAGCCTTTCAATGTCTGCGTGGTCATGAGAATGAATTAAATATTCCAATGAGCAAGGAAGATGCGGAGATATTTGATGCGGCCATTAGTTCGCAAGAAGAAGCGGATTATATGAAAGCAGTATTTCTTGATCCGCGACATAAAGAATCCTGGAAGATTGCCTTAGGCAATAACGCAGATAAGTTGGTCGCGCTGCTTAAATCATCAAATCACCATATAGTATATTTGACGCTTAAAATCCTGGCCTGTCTGGTTCGAAGTGAAGCAATGTCCGAAGAAATTCTTTGTTATCTATTGAAAAACGAGGCAAAACTGCCAGTAATTGATCGAGCCTTGACGGAGCTGGCGCATTCGGAATATCTCAATATCAATACTATACATATGATTGTTACCATTTTGGATTTGCCACAGGTTGAAAATGTTCAACCTAAATTTTCCGAGGAAAATATCACTCTTTTGATGACTTGTCAGGATCATCTGTTTGGTATTTATATGGTGTTTCATTTGTTAGTAATAGCGGGTGTTACAGATTTTGATGCAGTTTTACCGGAGCTGGTGCAGAATAAAGAGCATATCTGGCCAATCATTACTGAGTTAAATAATTTGCGCGAAGGAAATAAATTAACTTATACAAGTTACCGCGCGTTGATGCGAGAGCCGTCTTCGATAAAGCAGACCTGTCAACAATTACTCGCAACATCTGAGGCAGATATTCTCAAGCAATATGGTGTATTTTCTGCTCCGGTAGGTAAGCAAGCAGAGTATAATAACCTGGCGATAAAATCATTAATGGCATTAAAATAAATAAAAATATAAGGAACGAATAATGTTAGCAAGATTAAATTCTGCGTTAGAATCCAATGTTATCAATGAAGAAGAATACCAATATTTAGCAAGCAGATTTGACCTGGAAAAAGATATAAACTTTCCGCAGCGTCATTACCCGGTTCATTCAATCGCGGAAAATAAAGCTGGCATTCAGCAGCATTTTTTTCGACTACATTCGGAACAATCTGTAGCTGTTTTTACCCAATTAATTGCGCGCAAACTTGTTCCTGAAAATGCTTGTATCAATATTACGCCAACTGCTTATTATCCAGATGGTGGTAATATTCTTGCCGATAATCTAAATATACTTTTTAAAACTATCGCTGCCACGAACTTTCCTGTAGGAGACTTATATTTATCTCAATGGTATTACACGGAAAAGCAATTTTGTCAGATTTTTGACAGCCTTTCTGCCGGCGTCAGTGTAGAATTCCTGTTTGTTGATTTTAACAATAACGGTGTTACGCGCCAGATAGTTGAACGGTTGGCAACGCTAATCAAGGAAAACTCATCAATAAAGAAGTATAAGATATGGCCCACCCAGAATAATTTGTCGCGTGAAGATTTGGCAATACTGACTAACCTGCTTGGCAATGAGCTTTCCATTGTGAAAGATACATTAAACAATGAAACGAACTCATGTTTGTGTTCTGCGCGACGTATTCCAGATTCACCTGAAGTTATCATTGTTTTCGATGTTAGAATGCACGATAGAAATAAAACCTACGTTCCCTTGATGCGTGAAATTTTCCCCGCAAAGAAAGAGAGTAAAGATGTGGAACCGCAATCCCTGTCATTACGTCCTGTATAAAAATATCACAATAACGTGCTGGTAATAACTTGTCGTCAAGGATTAAGAAGAACCACAGGAAGTAAGATAGATCGCATTTTGGGGTCAGACCCTCGGGGACGAGGGTCTGACCCCAAAAGGGATTTAAGACGTCGGTTTAATGGCAGTAGTGTCCGCAACTGTAAGTTCAAGTAATTCCACAGCCTCTTTTTGTTCTGCCGCTTTAGGTTTAAATAAATTATTTTTTGCATAAGCAGCTCCTTCTGTTACGCCTACATAGGCAAGATACAATGCTGCGCCTGCGAGAAGAACTGGTGATGCAATGGTAATGCATGCGCCAATAAGGGGATAAGCTGGATGCCAGTGACTCATGATGTTTAACCTCTTCTATTTATTATTTGGTAATGAAGAGTTTACATGAGAGGAATATCTGGCATAGGGTACGCTGTACGGTATTTAAAACGAGCAAAAAAAACACCGGATAGCAAATGCTGATCCGGTGTTTTTATATAACAATATTAGTTTGAAGAAACGTTCTGAAAGTCGTTTAATTCTTTTTTCAGTTCGTCAATCTTGTCAGCGCGGCAAGATTTAACTGTAGCAACATCTACTTTTACGCCTTTGACGGACTGGCCTAAAATCACTGGCTTCATGCATTCGCTCCAGAATTTTTTGCTTTCGTCTTTGCGGGAATAGCCGGCATGTAAGCAAGCTTTAGCAACTACGCCGCAAGATTTGCCATCTGATGACATAGCTGCATCGTCGGCAAAAACAGCCTGAGCTGATAAAATTGATGCCAAAATAAAGCTAATTTTGTAAATTTTACGCATTTTAAATCTCCTGTTGTAGTTGGATTTCCATGCCTGTACAAAATATAGATTATACCATGATAGTGGCCATAAAATGTTGTCTTTTAGACAAATAATCTCACCATTCTGATATTGGCAAACGAATACCGACCTTCAAACTTGTCATAAACAGGAGTTAACAACCCATCTGCTGATTGTTTTAATTCAGCGAAAATAGCATCAAAGTCATTTTGAGAGAGGCTTTCTTTTAAGCGCGACATACAGGCATCATCCAGCAATTGCAAACCTTTGAGTTTTTCTACATGGCTAATAATAGTCGCAACAGATAATTCGCGTTTTGCCGCGATTTCGTCGACTAACAAGTCATCCAGTAACATTTGTAATGTAGTCATGTGAGTAGGTGTACGCTTGGGCTTTTTGGGTTTGGCTTTAGCTTTTTTCTTGGCAGGTGTTGCGTTTGTGTTACCTTCAAAACGTTCGACTAGTGTTTTGTGTTGACATTGCAACATGTCTTCTTCGGATAAGGCTTGCAGAGAGCTAATATTAATAGCCGAATTTTCTTTGAGTACGGCATCATACTGCAGAATTTTTGGATGTACACTTAATGCCATTTCATTAAGGTTCATTAATTTTAAGCCTGCCAGGCTACGAACTCGAGACAATGCAACATATCCCATGCCAGGCTCAAAGGCATCGCCTAAATCAATTTCTGCGGCATCTAGCGTCATTCCCTGGCTTTTATGAATAGTGATCGCCCACGCGAGGCGCAGAGGTATCTGCGTGATGACAGCGCGTAAAATGCCATTTTCTTCCAGTTTCCATTCTTCATAATAAGCGGTAATTATTCTGTTATCGTAGGTTTTAACAATAGGACAGCCAGCCGTGCTTTTATCAAAATCAACTACAATCGCGCGCGTGCCATTGACATAATTTCCTAATAAATCATTTTTGATAAACATGACTTCCGCGCCGATTTTTAGCTTTAATTGCTCTACGGCAAGACAACTCTTTTTTAAGCCATCGACTAGGCCATGAAAACCTTTTGTTTCCATACCAAATATTTTTTCCTGGCCAGGTATATTTGCCAGCGCTTTTTCATTGATTGCGTCAACGTTAATATTACGTGAATACAACTTCGTTGCTTTGATATTACCTTCTGGTTCTTTTTTATAGCGTGTACGTAGTGGCACTTTAGTATGTTCACCAGCTGTACCACTGCGAATATCATTTAAAATTGTCAGCAATGGATCATTGTTTTGTCTATGTTGTTCTTCCAGATAACAAACATGAAAATCGCCATTTTTCCAGGCATCACCTTCGAATGCGAATTGTTTTTCTTCGGGCATGTACGAGTTAGCTACGGGCGGTAACTGAAAAAAATCACCGCACAATACCACTTGTATACCGCCAAACGGTCGAGCGGAAACAAGAATATGACGCGCAATGGTGTCCACCATATCAAGCTGAAATTTATGCAGCATGGATATTTCATCAATGATCAGCACTTTAGTTTTTCGGTAATTACGTTTGATGTGATCTGATTTTAAGATTTTTTCCAGATCTTCATCGGTTAAGCCGTTTCTCACACCTATGCCTGACCATGAGTGTATGGTTGAGCCCTGCAGATGTGTTGCGGCAATGCCAGTGGAGGCGGTGACAGCTACATTGACGTTATTGTCTTTGAGGTGCCGAATATATTGGTTTAACAGATATGTTTTTCCCGAGCCGGCGGCACCAGTGAGGAAAATGTTTTTACCCATTTTTAATAAATTCAGAGCTTCTTGTTGTTTCATAGACGGCTTCTTGGTTTTAAATAACTCAGGAAAAAGAGGGTGTTTGGCATGAATTAACTGAGGAAACAATAAAGCTAATCCCGCGATAAATCAACCATTCTTGCATATAATCATGGGGGCTCTTTTTTCTTGTTTAATATTAGCTATATAGATTAAAATAAGCTCATTTAACCGAGCTAAGGATAGCCACATGTTCCTTTTAAAGGGAAAGTATTGCACAAGTCTTCTATTTTTGTTTGGTTTATGCGCTTCTACAGTTTGTTCCGCTCAGTACATTGATGGCTTTTCTATCTTAGGTAAGAAAATTTGTTTGCCTGAATATCAAACAGTGATCGGCGTATCAGGTGGCTATGCCTACATCAATGGTGGCACAGAACGCATTTACACGGGTACAGATGACGAAGTATTCAGGTACAACACCAGCGATAAAGGCCATGGCGTCGGTTTTGGTGGTGTGTTTCTAGGCGTAGAAATGCCAATGTCGCGTCCAGGTGTTTTTGCGCAGACAGGTCTTGCCTATAACTACTTTGGTTCGATTAATCTGCATGGTAGCAATACGACAGGCATTGAACCAGCAACATCCACACCATACAGTTATCACTATCGCGAACAAACACAGCAATTACTCTTCCAAGGCAAAGTATTTGCAACGTTTAGTGACATGTTCCATCCGTATCTGCTGGCAGGCTTAGGCGCAGCATTCAATAGAGCGAGTGACTTTAATATTTCTACAACACAAACTGGCAGTATTAATTTGACACCAGTATTTAATAGTCATACCAATACCGCTTTCAGTTATGCATTTGGCATAGGTATGGATATGGATGTCTATCCAAAAGTACGCGTCGGTGTTGGCTATCAGTTCAACCATTTCGGTAGAGCGTCGTTCGATAAAGGTCAGATCAGTTATCAAGGCTATCAATATCCAGTGTCTTACGCCTTGGGATCACATGTGTATTCAAATGAAGTGATCGTTGATCTTAGTTACACTATATAAACTCATTCACTAAAAGGATTTATGGAATGACGTATAAAAAATCGCGCTTTATGCTGCTGCCACTGGTTCGTGCTTTAGCTCTTATCGCATTATCTCCGCACAGTTTTGCTTTAGGTACGAATTTTATTATTGCTCCAAATGGAGCGCTTCCGACATCGGTGACTCCAGGCGGTTCAGTTACGGCAAATTATACTGTCACTAATTTAACGCATACACCGCGTAATGGATATATCATCGAAGGATTGCCAGCTACAGTGACGCAAAATACTAGTGCTGGAAATTGCAGCTATCCGATCAATCTGGCGGGGCTGGCAAGCTGTAATCTGGCATTGACTGTTACAGGCGAAGCACATAGCGGTTTTGCGATCTGTAGAGGCAGCAGTTGCACGACAACTTCAGTGCCGCTGAATGTTTCCGTCGTTGCTAATACTGGTTTGTTTATTGCTGGCGGTTTGTATACTGAAGGGGCAGGTTTGCTTGGTCCGAATTTACCATTGTTGGCACAGACCTCGAATGGCACGTGGAGTTATCCAGCATCGTTTATTAATAATTTTCCAGCAAGCCCAGCGTTTACAAGACCGGACGTTTACACTACCAGTTGCAGTGGCAATCTATGCGTCGCTGTAGGTGAAGATAATAGTAGCGAGGAATTTGGTTTTGTCGGCGTAAGCACAGATGGTGGCATTAACTGGACATTTCCGATTGGCGCTACTAGTACTTACCCAAGCGATTACAACGGTGAAATAGGTTTCAATGGCGCAAGTTGCGTTGGCAATACATGTGTCGCCGTTGGCCAATATTTTGAAAATACGAATGAAACCATGGATCCTCTCATTGCCACATCAACAAATGGTGGTAGTACCTGGACATACACTGCGGACAGTTCCAATTTGCCGACAGACAATTTTTATGGTTATCCTGAACGATGCTAGCTGTAGCGGTAACCTTTGTATTGCTGGTGGTGCATCGGAGGACTTTTCTGATTTTAATGTTTATCCGTTAATGGCGTTGAGTCAGAATGGCGGCACAAGCTGGACTTATCCGATTGAATTTGGCAGTGCTGCGCTACCGGCGAATTTTACGGCTGGTGGTTTTAACTCAACTAATTTTAACGCAGTAAGTTGTACTGGCGCGATGTGTATTGGCGCCGGTAATTATACTGCTACAGATTCAGCATTGCATCCAATGCTGGCACAAACTTTGGATGGAGGAGCAACCTGGTCTTATGCGCTTGATATGACGCATGGCCCACAACCAACAGGTTTTTCCAACAATGCTACATTATCGGGTGCCAGCTGTAGTGCATCAATCTGTGTTGCTGGTGGTATTTACACGGCAACGGACACTAAAGCTTACCCATTCCTGGTGCAAAGCACGGATAATGGTTCTACTGGACCACGGTGATTGATAGTGCTCACGGGTCGTTGCCTGCGAGTTTTTCAACTAATGGGCAATTTATTAGTGTCAGCTGCTCTGGTAGTGTTTGCGTTGCAGGCGGCTATTATACCGACACTGGCTCAAACCAAAAACCAATGTTGATCCAAACCACCAATAATGGTGGTAGCTGGAGTTATATGATTGATGATGCCAATGGGCCTCAGCTTCCTGGCTACGTAAGTGGTGCGCTATTTCAAACAACGAGTTGCAACGCTGGAAATTGTATCGCGGCGAGGTGCGTATACTGGCAGCTCTACGTCATATCCTATGTTGGCTCAAAGTCTAAGCGGTGGTGCGTGGTCATATGCCATCGACAATGATCCATCGACACTTCCGCCAGGCTATTCAAATGATGGAGCGTTTAGCACCTCATCATCCGGGACGTCATCTTTAGTTCCAAAGCAAAAGCACGCAGGAAAACAGTCACACACATCCCATAAGTTGAAAAAAGGTTTTAGATAAACATGGAGATTGAGAAAAATCAGCCGTCTTCTTCCGACGGTAGACCGAACGCTTTTAATGTTTCATATGGATGGAAAACCAGCAACGTTAAAACAATCAGCGATCCGCCGCCGCAGTCATTGTTAGCAATGACTGCGGAGCCGCGTGTTTATCATGGCTATATGAATGGGTATCGACAACCGGCGGCATTTATCAAGCTTGAGATCAAACAACTAGATGCGGCGCAATTGGAGTGTTTGCGACAAGCTGTCGCACATTACTTCAGCCGATTTCCATTAAATACACGCATACAATCAATGGATGAAGTGATTGCCTGTTTTGGCGAAGCGTTGTGCGCGCTACAAAAAGCTGGTGGTATTCCTGTTTTTGAAACGGTGCAGATTGATAAAATCAGTAGCAATCAATTTACACTCTGGGTACCAATGTTGTTTGGAGGTTGTTTTCATCAGGCTAACGCATTTGTTTTGCGCTTGTTTAATCACTATTTGCAGCAAACAGTATTTAGCGTGAATGAACAATTTACTGTACAAATGAATAGCCTGATAAAGACTTTGCGTGTGCATGCCCCGCAAGGATCAAATAGTCTGAATTTTCTTAAAGCCGCATTCGAAATAAAAATTCCCTGGCTGCATGTGATGTTGAATGCATTTCAATTTGGTCACGGTAAGTATTCACGTTGGTTAGATAGTTCGTTTACCGATGAAATGTCAAAAATTTCTGCTAACCTGGCTGGCAGTAAACGCGCTGCTACAATGCTATTGCAAAAAACTGGTTTTCCATTGCCGGAGCAATATGTTGTCGCTAGTGAAGCAGAAGCGGTTGAAAGAGCAAATAGAATGGGTTATCCAGTGGTGATCAAGCCGATTGATCAACGCGGTGGCACAGGTGTATTTGCCAATCTGATTTCGGTACAAGGTGTACGTAAAGCATTTCAGCAAGCTGGCAGGCATACACAGACGGTATTATTGGAAAAACACATTCCAGGTAAAGATTACCGTTTGCTGGTGGTAAATGGAAAATTAGCCTGGGCGATCGAACGTATTCCTGCTGGCGTGACTGGCGATGGTGTAAACAGTATTCAAACACTAGTAGAGCAACATAATCAGCGTCATCAATCTATGTATCCTCTGCGGTCATATTCAGATTACTGAGGATGCGCTGGATTATTTGCGCGAACAAAATGTCAGTTTGGCGACAGTATTGGAAATAGGCCGTTTTGTGCCGTTAAATCGCATTGCCAATATTTCTGCTGGTGGCACGCCGGTTGGTGTGCTTGATAAAGTGCATCCTGACAATAAACGTTTAGCGGAATCCGCGGCGGAATTACTGCGAGTCGATATAGCTGGCGTGGATTTCATTTCTCCGGATATTCAAACTTCTTATCGAGAAAACGGCGGCAAAATTCTTGAAGTAAATGTGCAGCCACAATTAGGTTCAACGACTGCGCCGCATATTTACCGACAAATTTTATCAACTTTGATCACCTATCAGGGTAGAGTGCCGATTATTGTTGTTTACGGTCAAGCAGATAAACAGAATGATATTGTTGCACAATTACAGACATTATTATCACAGCGCCATGCGCACGTTGGTATAGCCAGATCTGATGGTGCGCTGATGGATAGCGAAAAATTAGTGAATACACAAACATTATTTGAAGCGGGCCAGCATTTGTTACTGCGTAAAGATCTGGATGCGTTAATTTATTGTATTCATGCCGCGCACGATATTGACGCGCAAGGTTTAGTATTCGATCGCTTTGATACTTTATTCCTGCTGGAAAATGATATTGATGCAACAATTATGAATACACTGACAAAAGCATGTAGTGGCCGCACCATCATCGCGGGAGATAGTTCCCACGCATTAAACGATTTTATCAATTGAGTGAATCCATGTTTGATTTTCCATTAAAATCTGATCAGGCGTTACGCATGACGGAAGCAATGCAATGGCCTGATGAGTGCTATGCTTTGCAATCACCGTTTGTAGTTGGCGTGCTCGAAGGTGAGGGTATTGGCCCGGAAGTTGTTCGTGCCAGTCTTTTATTACTAGATGTAATTCAGGAATCACAAATCATCGTTTTGAAATTCAATGGCGGTAAAATTGGTCTTGCGGCATTGCAGGAAAGCGGTCAGGTATTGACGCCAGAAGTGATGGATTTCTGCAATAATATTTTCTCTCGTCGCGGTGCGTTATTTTGCGGTCCAGGCGGCGGGCGTTTTGTTTATGAATTGCGAAAAGAATTTGATTTGTATTGCAAATTCGTTCCGATAAAGCCATTAACAGCAGCGAAAAATGTTTCTGTGTTGAAACAAAAAACAGTGGAAAATGTTGATATTTTAATTGTGCGTGAAAATGTTGGTGGCATATATCAGGGTGATTTTCATACTGGAAGAAATAGATGGTTTGCGTCGCGCCAGACATTCATTTTCTTATGATGAAAATCAAATCAAACGTATTTTGACTATTGCGTTACACGCGGCAAAACTTCGCCGCAAAAAAATGTGTGTCATTACTAAACCTGGTGGTGCACCATCTATTAGCGCGTTATGGAAACAATGCGCAGAAACAATCACCAGAGATCGTGATGTTGAGTTGCAGATGCTTGAAGTGGATAATGCGGCTTATCAAATTATCGCTGATGCCAAAGTTTTTGATGTCATTGTTGCGCCTAATATGTTTGGCGATATTATTGCCGATGGCGCGGCATTATTGATTGGTTCGCGTGGTTTATCTTATTCGGCGAATTTTGGTAGCGATGGTAAAGCAGTTTATCAAACTGGGCATGGTGCCGCTTATGACATTATGGGTCAGGATCGCGCTAATCCGCTTGGTCAGTTATATTCACTGGCAATGATGTTGCATGAAAGTTTTGGTTTAACGTGGATATCTATGCGTTTGCTGGAATCGATCGACGCCGTGTTAAAACAAGGCTGGCGCACTTCCGATATGATGGAGCCTGGTTGTACCAGGATAGGAACTTATACACTGGCGCAGCGTATAGGCGAAAACCTGAAAGAACGTTTGCTGGGTGGCGGCAAGTTTAATTCCGCGTTGATTCAGTTTCCACGTCCAGAAACAACTAAACCTGGTCCAGCGTTATTGTTAATAGATTTGCAAAATGATTTTCTCGACCGTCTGGAATCAGAAGCGGCAAAAATGAAAGTAGTTGCCGGTGCGGCAGCGTTATTATCGTTTTGTCGCGAACGTAAAATTCCTGTGTTGCACATTCATACGCAAACAAAACGCGAAGGTTGGGACCGCATGCCACATTGGGTGCGCAACGATTATCATGCTTGTATTGAAGACTCCAATGGAGCAATGTCACCAAGCGTGTTGCAGCCTGTTGATGGCGAGCCAGTGATTTACAAACGTTTTTTTAATCCATTTAACAATAAAGAATTGCATGAAACATTGCAGTCATTAAACGTAGATAACGTGATCTTGTCAGGATTGTATTCGCATGCTTGTGTGCGAGCTACGGCAATGGAAGCATATGAACGTGGTTATACGGTGTGGATAGGAGAAGATGCGATTGATTCCACTGAGCCATTACATGCTGAATTAAGTCGCAGCTGGCTGCACGGCCGTGCAGCGGAATTTTTTAGTGTGGATGAAATCAAAAATAAACTTGGCTGGGAATCGGCCAAGTCCATCGTGCCAGCGGCCTCGGCGCGTATCGCAGCTGATGCTTGTCATGCGGCACATGATGCCTGGCAGAAGTGGCGCCGCGTACCATTAGCTGAACGCTGTGCATTGCTGGTGCGTTGGAAAGCGATTTTATGTCAGCGGCTTCATGAATTAACGGATCTTTTGGTTACGGAAATTGCCAAGCCAGTACGCGATGCAAAAGAAGAGTTGCAACGTATGCTTGCACATATAGATCATGCGCTAACACAGGCTAAGGATGAAAGTGACGCATGTTTGCAAGTGAAACAGCGCTATCGTCCAGCTGGTTGTTATGCAATTATTACGCCGTGGAATAATCCAGCAGCGATACCCGTCAGTAAAATAGCGCCGGCGTTACTTTTTGGTAATACTGTTGTGTGGAAATCTGCACCACAGTCACCATTGGTATCAAGATTTATCATGAATACTTTGGTGGAAGCAGGTTTGGCGGAGGGTTGCGTCAATCTGGTGTTTGGCAATGAAGTAATAGCGCGCGCAATTATTGCCGATGAAAAAATTACCGCGGTTTCTGTGACTGGATCTGTTGATACTGGTAAAAATGTCGCTGCTTTATGCGGCAGACTAGGAAAACCATTACAAGCGGAATTGGGAGGGAATAATGCCTGTATTATTCTTCCTGATGTTGACTTGCCTTCTGTCATGGAAAATCTGGCTTTATCTGCTTTCAGTTTTGCCGGTCAGCGTTGCACTGCAACCAGACGATTTATCGTACACGAGGCGATTGCAAAGGATTTTGAGATTTTAATGATAGCCGCGGTAAAGTCATTACGTCTTGGCAATCCGGATCAAGAGACGACACAGGTTGGTCCAGTTATCAACGCGACGCATTTACATGATATTCAACAGCACATTACCGCAGCTGTAGCTGCTGGCGCGCGCATTGCTTGCGGAGGCAAAACCCCCGCTGATTTAAACGGCGGTTGCTTGTATGAGCCTACATTGATTACGGATGCCGCGGAAGATGCGGCAATTGTGCAGCAGGAAACATTCGGCCCTGTCGCAGTTATTCAGGTGGCACGCGATATTCAACATGCAGTCAGTCTTGCGAATGGCGTGCAGCATGGTTTATTAGCCAGTTTGCTGACGAATGATCAAGCTGCGATAGCATATTTTGAAGAAAATATTGAAGCTGGCATTCTGAAATTAGTGTCGGGCCCGTTAATGATTAAACCTGATGCGCCTTTTGGCGGTTGGAAAGCATCGGGTTATGGACTGCCTGAGCATGGTGAATGGGACCGCATGTTTTATACGCGTCCTCAAGCTGTCTATTCGTAAGAGGCAGCCATGCTAGTACATTATAATTTTGAGCGCATAGTGGAACAATATGCTGGCAATACAGCTGTTTCTCTAGGCGCAGCAAGTTTGACATATCATGAAGTCTCGACGCTGGCTAAACAATATGAAACTGCCATTCGTCAATTGTCTGTGAATGACACATCACCTGTTGTCGTATCTTTAAAACATGATATACGATTGTATGCCTTGTTTCTCGGTGTGATGAGATGCGGGAGAGCGTATTTTTATATTGATCCAGATGAGGCTGCGCAGGTTAAACAAGCATTGATCAAAGAAATCGGTGCACAGTTGGTAATTGATGATTTGGCAATAATAGCTGCAAACAATATTGATCTAATGCATCACACCTCGATAGACATGACGGCGCCTTGTTGTCTGGTACAAACGAGCGGCACAACAATGAATGCACGTGCTATTGCAGTTAGTCACGCGGCGGTACAGCAAAATATCAATCATTTTCACCAGACTTTACAAATCAATTCGCAAGATCGTATCAGTTTGTTGGCATCACCACAATTTTGTGCGGCGAATTCAGCTATTTATGGTGCTTTTCTTTCTGGTGCTTGTCTGCTGCCGTTTTCAGTGAAAGCAAACGGCATTACCGCATTGATAGACTGGCTTGCGCATGAAGCAGTCACTGTGTTGCATCTTACACCAAGTCTATTCAGGCTGTTGGCGAAATTCACGCGCAAAAATGAATTGCCATACATACGTGCGGTGAAGTTAGGTGGTGAGCCTGTGTATCCAGCAGATGTTGCACTGTTCAAAAATAAATTTTCTTCTGACTGCATACTTGTGAATGGATTGGGAATGAGTGAGGCGGGTGGTAATATCGCGCACTTCGTTATTCGACACGATACTCATATCGCACCGGAGTTAGATATGGTGCCGGTTGGTAAAGTATTAAGCGGACATGATGTTAGCATTGTTGATGCTGATCAAAAACCGGTAAATGCAGGTGAAACAGGCGAAATCGTTATTGGCGGAAAATTTAATACCAATGACTTGGGTTATTTTCTTGCGGATGGTTCATTAGTTCATATTGGCAGAAAAAATCGCATCGTAAAACGGCATGGATTTCGGGTTGATTTAAATGCGATTGAATCAGCGTTGTTGACGTTAGAGCAAATTAATAATGCCGCAGTGTATTTTTCTGATGAACAATTAATTGCATGCATAGAGTTAAGAACTGATGTCACAGAAAATAGCGACAGTATTCGTCTTGGACTCGCAGAGTTATTACCAGATTATATGCTGCCACAATATTTTTTCTTTTTACCACGTTTACCATTAACACAATCCGGAAAAATTGACCGCCGTGCATTATTGAGTAATGTGAATAAGTGGCAGGCGCAATTTCCTGGTGTAAAGCCACGTAATCAATTAGAAGCGCGAATTTTAGCTTTGTGGCAAGACATTTTGAAATGCAATGCGCTCGGTGTGTATGATAATTTTTTTGCTGTCGGTGGTGATTCATTGCGTGCGATGGAGTTTATCGCGCGACTGGAGCGTGAGCTGCAACATCATTATTCCTTGAGTTTGCTTGCTGAACATCCAACGATTGCGCAAATCGCGGAAAATATTCATGGTGTTACTGAAAAAACAAATGCTCAAACTAACATGCCAATGAGTGTGACTATGCTTATGCTGGATCGTAAGTCCGATCAGCATGTCAGACCATTGATATGTATACCTGGCGGCGCAATGTCAGAAAAAGAAATATTATTATTTGCTGGGTTATTACCTTTTCTGCAAACAAAAACATCGGTGATCGCGCTGCGGTCTAATTTGCCGCTGGATAATGTGAGTGTTCCAACAGATATTGAAATAATTGCTGCTGGTATAGTCGCTGAAATCAAACGCAATGTGACAGTTGTACCGCCAATTTTAGTCGGTGAGTGTCTGGCATGTGTTTTAACGCTGGAAGTGGCGCGGCAATTAGCGCGTGAATATCAGGAAGCGCCGCAAGTGGTGTTGTTGAATCCGTGGCATCCACGATTACCGGGGCAGGCTGTGCGCGAAGTAAAGCCAACTCCGGTAGGGAAGTTTCATCAGACGTTGAAGTCATGTGAAGTGAATTCATACACAGGCCAGGTTGATATCGTTTTAGCACAAGATCAACCGCGCACATCGGCATTTTGCTGCGAGTGGTGGTCTGCCAAGCTACAGGCAACTTGCGCGGTGCATGTTGTTCCAGGCTCTGGCGAATCGTATATTCGCGCAGAGCGCAGATTTTTAGTGCAGAAATTAAATCAAATTATATTATCCCGCGCTTAATAATAAACGAATCCATGTCGTTAGAAGCGGCCTGATTGAATTGATATAACACAAACGCGGTAGCAAGATGCCATGCCACATGCATCACTGGCCCCATCACATCCAGATTGTTTCTACCAACCTTGATATCCAGTACACCAGTAGTGAGCGCAGTTGCGCCGCCAATTAAAATACCCGGATTATTCATTAAAACATCGTAGTGAGAAATCATTTTTAAAAATACAGCTACCGCTGCTATTTTATCTAATTCATTTAAACGTTTCAGTGGCACCGCATGACTTACCGCAGAAAATATTCCAGCAGCGAGTGTCACATAATCCTGATAATAATAAGCGACCGCAAAAAATCCGAAATTTGACAGGGTGCAAAAATATTCAGCGATCAAATGCGAATGCAGATAATGATTTTCACATCGACTGGTTTTATCTGTCAGTGTAGTGAGGAATTGTAAGGCTCTAAATACATGTGATGATGCAGGCATTTTATCCACTGCGCCCAGAATTTTGTTAATAGCTTCATCACTGAAATTGATCGCATTTAGATTTAGACGAATTTGTTGCTTATACTTTTCCCTTTTGGCGGCATCGCTGCCGCCAAATAGTGTTAATCGTGCATCCATGACTTTTTACTCTAATGTTAAATGGCAGGAGCCACATAAAATGATGGTGGTACTAATCTTGTTGCTTCGAGGAATTGTTCACCCGCTTGCGCTAATGCAGCATCATGCTGTAATCCATATTTACGATAAATAGCATGAATAAATGCTTCATAAGTATTGCGGTCATTTTCATCATCGTACATATAAAATGGATGCCGGGAATTTTCCAATACCAGTAAATACACATCATTTTTGCCGCGAGCGGCTAACAGCATGGCAATATTTTCAGTATTTTCCATAGGTACGACACTGTCTTTTTTCGAAGTGATAAAAACCACTGGTACGTTTTCTGGAAAAACTTCCACGTAATCGATCGGAGCTTCGCCATTGGTGCGATAAGCGAATAAATTGCAGTAATTTAATGCGGACACGGTTTTTCGAAAGGCACTCACAGCATAATCAGCCCATTTTTCAGAGCGAAATGTGTGTGTGGAAATGGTTTTAACTATATTGTCGACCGAGTCAATAGCACCTTCCAGCACAACTAATTTTGTTTGTGGGTAACGGAATTTAGCGAATGCGCAAAATGTGGCAGCAGTACCGCGTGAAACGCCCCAAAGAATTAAGTCATTTTTTTTATCATTTTTACTTAACCATGCCTGATATTTATTGTAATGAGATTGAATGTCGGAAGCCTGGCCATAGCTGGTTTGAGATAAATTTTGTGAATGATTTGCGACTGATTCATGCATTGGTTGCGCGGCTGGAGCAATATGAACGCCTTCCCAATAATGCCGAAAACGTGTCAGCGTAGAAAAATATAATTTTGCAGGATTCAAGTAAGCATAATAACTATCAAATGGGCGTAAATTAATATCAGCGATTTCAGTGCCAATATGCAAATTATAAATAACATTTAATGGTTCAAGATTATTTCTGCCCGTGCTCCACATGAGTTCGCCTGTGGTTGCCTGGATTTTTTGATTGCCGGTATATTTGAGAGCTTGAGTTTGAGAATTGCTGGCGCCTTGATAGAAAAGAGTGTCGCATTCAATATAATGCCGCCCCGTTCTTAACATGATGACCTCGCTGTCTTGGTTAAAATTATTTTTCCTTAATAATGGATATATATCGCGTTATGAATTGAACGTCAAATTTTAAAAAAAGTTAGCGCTGCTACAAGTGATGTATTAGAATCCGCGCCACAAACAATAATAAAAAATGGAATAATTATGTTACGAAATGACGATGAAGAAACAAAAAAAGCAACTCCTGCTCAAACGCCGATCCACCTGCTATTGCTCAGATAGGACAACCGCAAAATAATACTCCTGCCGCAGCTAATATTAGTTGCCCTACGGTTTCTTGTAACGATTCAGATTTGGCAGCATGTGATTTTCTTACCTCCAGTATAAGCAGATTTTTCACGCGCGTCGTGAAAATCAGGATGTGAACTATCATCAGCATCATGACGCTGCTGATATTGCACTATTTTACCATTCATGATAACCATAGATCACCACCAGGATCATGATAGTGGTAATGATAGTGATTGCAGTATGTAACCAGAACATTGGGGTCAGACCCTAAGAGCTGGGTCAGACGCTAGGAGGGTCAGACCCCGTTTGGTAGCGTCTGACCCCATTTTTATGCAGGCATGGTGACTTGTATTTGCTTGGTTAATAAATATCCCAGCATTTTATTAGTGTTTTTAGTATTGTTTTCACTCACGCGATGCCAGTTGCCATCGGTGGTGACACAAGCTGTCGCGCGTACTGCTTCACGATTGCCGTCTTTGACAATCACCAAACCATATTCGCGGCAGAATGGATTCTGATTGATAACAACTTTTCTGACGGGTGTGACAGTGTAACTATAACCCGTGCCGCCGTTAGTCCACTGTACTGATTTGCCCAGCGGCGCATCCAATGCGTGAGCCATTTGTGATTTATCGGAATCATTCATGGAGGGTGCTGCGATCGAGCCACCGCCTGTCATGTTGACCGCAAAGTTTTGTTCGTCCCCGGTTTTTTCATTCACTGTGGTACCCACCAGGCCAGCGGTTTGCGCGACATAGTATCATTTGTCTGCGTGGGGCGGCAGATTGGGTGCTTGCAGTTTCGGTAGTGGATGAAAACATGGAACAGGCAGTAAGTGTTGCGGTGCCGACAATAATAAACATATTTCTCAACATGCTCTTCATTTCTGGCTCCTGGCATAAGGTATACTTGCTTATATTATCGCTTATTTGCACGGAAAATGTATTCAAAATCAATGTAATACGATGAGAGAAAATAGTGATATTAATACAAATATGATTTTATTGGATAATTTTTTGACTATATATACGGGGCCAGACTGTATTTGGGCCCGACCCCAAATTAGGTCAGACCCCAAATTTAGTGTCTGACCTAGTTTAAGTTTGACCCAGGCCGAGGGTCTGACCCTGCATGTGCTATGTGAGGACGGTCGTTCTTATCGTCAGCTACTTCAATTTTAATTTCACCATTTCTCAAGGCTTCCAATGCCAGGGCTTGCATGACTCTGCCGCCGCAACAGCCAGCACCAAAGAAGCTGTGAATCATTGCTTCACCCAGACGCTGATTTTCGTACTCGCGTAAATCTTCAGGTTTTTTGCCTGTTGCAAGAAAGTGTTCTACGGCTGTTAATGCTTTAATCAGCTCAGGATTGTTGCTTGCCGGTATAGCATCTTTCGCTTTCTGAAAACATTCAGCATTCAGGTTGCATAATACTTTGAACAGATTTCCCGGGCATTTTTCACCATGTTTGAGCCAATCAATGATATCCAGTGAAGAGACATCACCTTTCAAATGTTTGAGCAGTGCGAATAAAGTAGCGGAATCTTCATCTTTGATAGAGCAATAAAGACTATGAGTCAAGACTTTTCGCATGCGCGATTAGATTGTCGAATAATATTTTATCGTCATCGGCATCAATAAATGTAATCGGGGTTTCATGCTGATCACTTTCCATGTCTGGATCAGCGCCAGCCGCCAATAGTGCGTCCACCACACAGAATGGTCTGTAATGAAGGGCGAAATGCAATGGACGTTGGCCAATGCCATAGTCATAGTTCGGATTGAAAACAGGATCTTTTAGCAAATCCATGAAGCGATATGAATTGTATTCACCGGAAACAACCAGGAAAAATTGCACGGCTGCTGCTGTAGCAGGATTATTTTTGCGATTTCAAGCATGTCTTCTGATGTTAAGTTTCGCGCCATGATTTCTTTTGCCAGATATATCGAGTTTTCACGGAATTTGACATACTGGAATCGACGTCCTTTTACTGGATAATTTATTGTGTAATCTGTGTAAAGCAGGAATAAATCTTCATTATTCAGTTCGCGAAGATTTGTAGTGCCTGACACTTTGGTAAGTAAATCGTCGCATTTCCGCATTTTCATGTACAAGACTCCAAACATATGCGTGTGTAATGAGTTTTATGTGTTGCGGGGCGCCGGAACCATTGTCATACGCATAATCCAATAATCGTTCTAGTTGCTTATCATTTGGTTTTAAGCCTTTTTCATCAAAAAGGAATTTCAGTAGATTGAGATTGTAGGAGCAGACGGCTTCAATCATGATGAAATCACCTTTATTATGATTGTAAAGTTTGGTTTCTGCGATTTCATTTTTGAACATTTCAGTTACGGGAATGTGTAGCTCATCTTCCATATATTGCAATAATGCTATAGAGCCAGATTTTACAGTTTTTTCTACCACTTTACGTGTTGATATATTGTTTATGTTCTATCATCTTCACTTGCATATAGTTTTAATTTCAAAGTGTCGATGAAGATATTTCACCATGTCGACTGACTGAGATTAAAATACTTCTTCAAGGTAACTGTTAAAGCCGCCACTTTCAAAAGATTCGCCTTTGGAAACCATGTATTTGACGATATCAAGTTTGCCACCCCTAACCGCATGCAATTTATTTAAATAATCAATCTTGGCTCCATGTTCTACTAATAGTGTCACCATTTGTAAGGTGCGAGCGTAATACAAGGCAGTGCAGTGGTGCCCATCGCTTGACTCGGAGTTTACGTTGACGCCGCAATTAAGCAGGTATTCAGCTATATCATAATCATTGTTGTCTGAAGCAGCAGCTAATGCACTTTGCAAGTCGCCAGTAACACTGGTTTTATCCAGTTTGCTAAGATCGTACTGTGAAACGATATAGCGCATGAATTCCAGTGATTTTGATTTTGCAGCGACGTTAGCCATAATGATTACTTCATCGAATTTATAAATAGTGCTGTCATCATTGACGGTGGCGCAACCGAACGGATTACCCACTTTTTCTTGTGTTACATCCAGTTTTATTTTATCAATTAAATGTGTAGCCAGGGTGAGATTTCCGTTTATGCAGACTTGATAAATTAATGCTTTCACATTATTGCGAGTGAGAGATTGTATGAAATCGTCAGCATGTTCGAGAATAATAGCCTGGATAGTGCTGCTGGATGCGGCTGTGGTTACATGCCCACGTGGACCGAGATTTTTTAAAGAGGTAAGTAATTCATCTAATGAGCTGACATTGGCAATTTTTTTCAGATTGTCACTAATGGCTTTGTTTTTTTCTTCGCGAAGATCAAGCGCAGAAATTTCTTTGTTGATTTGTTCGTTAAAAGTTGCGGGTAATGGGTTTCTAAGCATTTTAACATATCCTTTTTTCATTATTATTAGTTTTTTGAAAATATCATGTAAAAAACATTCGGATATCCGTGTAAAATACCCAAATTAAATTTAGTTAAGGATGACTTAGAATGCTGAATAGGAATTTAAATAATTTATTAGCGCCGGCTGTTTTTGCAATTTTTCTCGTACAATCTTCCAGTGTTTTCGCTGCAGGCATTCCTAAAACCGTTGTCGCTTGCACTGCCAATCAATGCCCAGGTATATCCGCCATACTCGAAGACAATGAAAAACTCACCGATCAAGCTATTATTTTTCAAACGTCTGATTCGCCTGAGTTTATGAGGCGTTACGAAAAAAAGTTTTCTGATCGCGATAATGGTGGCTGGCAACATATTGAAGTAAATGAATCAGCATTCGTTAGCACTCAGCCAGTCATAGGGTTTGGTGGTGCGTTTACAGATACAGCGGCGATGTTATATCAGCAAATGCCGCCTGCGCTGCAAAAGGAATTTACCAATGCATATTTTTCCACGCAAGGTATCGCTTATTCTTTAGGGCGCGTGCCTATGGCAAGCAATGATTTTTCTTGTCGTAAAGATGTTGATGGTAAACCTGTCCTGGTCAGGATACTTGCTCGGCCATATTCTCACTTTATTCTTATGCGGACGATGCTGATGATACGCTCAGCCATTTCGCGCTACAGTCCGAGGATGTTGATTTCAAAATTCCTATGATCAAAGCAGCATTAAATGCCACGCAAAATAACACAATTCATTTGTTCGCAAGCCCATGGTCGGCGCCAGCATGGATGAAGACAAATGGTAATATGGTGCATGGCAGCTTAAATTCAGCTTATCAACAAGCATGGGCGAATTATTTTGTGAAATTCCTCCAGGCTTATAAAAATAATAATATTACATTCTGGGGATTGACTGTACAAAACGAGCCAGAAGAAACGGTGATTGCCGGTCAGAGCGATTTACAAACCTGGCAGACTATGTATCTAACCAAAGAGCAGGAAGCCAATTTTGTCAAAAACTATTTAGGGCCAGCACTGAAACAATATGAGCATAGCGGTGGCAATAAAATTCAGTTGATGATTCACGATGATCAAGTATCCACAATTAATCAGCGTGCAGAAGTGGTTAACGATGCGCAACTCGCACAATATGTTGCTGGTGTGGGGCTGCATTGGTATATGAATAGTGATTCCAATTATTCTAATCTTGATTCTGCTTACCAGCGTTTGAATGCAGATAAACAAGATAGATTTATATTGGGTACGGAAGCATGTGAAGGATATTTCCCACTTTTTCCAGGACCATCACTGGGAAATTGGTCGCGCGGCGAAGCCTATGGACACGATATTATTAGTGGTTTGAATCATCATGTATCAGGCTGGACAGATTGGAATTTAGTGTTGGACATGCATGGTGGCGCCACCTGGGCGAAAAATTATTTAGATGCGCCTATTTTATTTGATGCGGCTAAACAAACATTTTATAAGCAACCTATGTATTATTATCTGGGACATTTTAGCAAATTTGTACGGCCTGGATCGCGATTACTGGCTAGTCGTTCAGGTGGACCATTTCCGCTGGAAGAAGTTAGCTTCAAAGTCGCGGCATATCAGGATTTACCAGATACAATGGTTATTGTGGTGATGAATAGAGATATGACTGGACGCACTTATTACATTAAAGATAATTCAATTAGCGCGGGAAATAAGTATCTTAATATGACTATTCCCGCGCATGCGATTCAAACTATCATTTATAAATCTCGAGAGATTATAACTTGATATCTAAGCCGACACTGACACCTTGTGCCCAGAAATCAGTGGTTTGAAAGCGTTTTCCAGGACGTGCTGGGCCCGTTAATGTTCCTGGTGGATCAATAATAGCATTTTGCGTGAAATTAATGGTGCGATCAATTTGATCACCGGGACGAACGACATTATTCAGGTACATGAAATCATAGCCAACGGATAAGCGAATATTTTGCGTCAAATTGGCGCCCAACTGGACTTTGACATCAGGCAATACAGCAAATTGATTTCTGGTTTGTGTACCTATATTAGAGGGTTGTACAAACAAGCCGCCGGGTGCTGTTATAAGCGTTGGTGCGCTAACTGATGAGCTGCCACGCAGGCTCACTGTTTGCTCATTGACGCCAAGCGCAAGATTTCCCTGCAGTGTGGCAAAGAAAATATCGTAATGCGATTCAGCTTTGAAACCAAGTTGACCGCTGTAGAATTGATTATGCGTTCCGAAATTATCTATGCCAGTGAATGTGCCAAACGTTTCAGTGAAGACATGTTCCATATTAGTAATAGTCAGCTTTTCTTTCAGGTTCAAGTAACGGAAGCCGCCAGACAATGTCAAATTGACCATGTCGTTGCTCCAGAATGGGTAAAGCGCGTTTAATTCCGCGCCCCATAAGTTGCTGGAAGCAAAAAGAGTCTGTCCACCAGACGCAAAACCTGGCTGGGCGAGAACAAAACTTGATTCGCCAAGCGGGAAACCAGCGCCTGGCGGCGGGTTGATAAATAATGCTCGTAATGGTTCTGAGCCAACTGAGCCATCTGAGATAGTGACGGAATTGCTTGTGCCAGTGTTTAAGCCGAAACCGCTAGCTTCTAATCCCCAGCGTTGGTCGTCCGTCAGCCACATACCCACTGTCAAACGATCGCCGACTAATGCATTGTAATTAAAATGATGTGGCGAGAGTACAATCGTGCCGTCCTGGCCTAGTTCACCGCCAAAGCCCGTAAATTCTGAAGGGCTTCCTGCAACATAAGTACTTAATAATGGCGTAGAGACAGGGGCGGATTTATTCCACCATATCAATGCTTCGTCTTTTATCCAAAAGCGGTTACAGGTGGATGGCGATATTGTCGCATATACGTTGCTACTTAAGGCGATAAACAATAGTGCGGCGTTTCTAAGGCGATACTTTTTGATTGTCATAAACATCCTTGTTGAATTGATATTCAGCCACTATAAACACACATGATAGCGGATAATATTTTAACCGTAAAATATTCTTAAGCTTGCGCCAGCGGCAAAACTAACTGCTGCAACAGTCGCAGTTTTCTTATGCTTATTCCAGAAATTAATGGCATAGTTTGCTGAAAGGTATTTCCAGTCCAATGAGCTGCCACCAGATTTGTCAGCGATGGTGAAGTTAATAGCTCGCATTTTTTTGGCGACATGCAGGGGAGCAAGATCGCTGACATCTTCGTGTCTTGTTGCCATTTCGCGGATTTTAGTCGAAGAAATATCTTTATATTTTGGATCGGATATCAAGCAAATGACTTCTAGTGGTGGTTCAAAAAATCCACTGACAAAAGGTGAGCGGGTAACATTGCTGATTACTGATTCAAAAGCGATATCTTTAGCATCGCGCACACCACGCAAAATAGTGTTCGATTCCTCAAATCTGACGCGTTCAACCAATGAACCGACAAAACCACGTACTTCTACGTTATTTAATCCGAGTTCTTTGATGGCGATGGATGCTAATTCTATGCGGTCGAGAAAATCAAGGCTAGGATGTTTGTCGCCGGTTTCTTTGGCAACAGCGACAATGACTTTATCATATTGCTGGGAAATTCGTTTGATTAAATCAATGTGGCCGTTGTGTATGGGGTCGAATGTTCCTGGATAGACAATAATTTTTGGCATGTTATTCTTTTTCGATATCAAGTAGTTAAAGATCAAGCATCATTGCATTTCACTAAATGGCGTGTCAATATCGTTAATATTTGGTTTTACAAGGATGTATCATGAAATATTTGCTAGCATTAACAACTTTATTTGTAGCATTAAATGCAGCTGCTGAAGGGTTGACATTCAAAATTGAAAATCCACAAGATGCGCAGGCGCTTTATCAAATCATGTCAGGAGTACAGGAAGAAGGCGCGGCTGGAAAGTCATACCGAAAAGGTAGAAGTATTATCTGCTGGCACGTCAATGCTGACATGAATGATGATCAAGGCAAGCTCATACCTCAAGATGATGCAAGACGTTATGCTTGCAGTATGCATTTTAATAATAAAGGCCTTGCTCTGCCGGGTAATTAGGGTCAGACACAAATAAATTTTCATTACCCATCACCCGCTTAAAAACTGGATTGCTTCGCTTTTCATGAAGCAATCCAGTATGTAATTTTAACGTTTAAACGCTACGATAGTTTGAGCATTATTACTATTCAGAGCCTCGATTTGCTTTTCAATCTCAGCTTTTTCACTAATGTAAAAATCGAGAATAGATTGTCCTAGTTGTGGTGGAATAATTCCTCTTGAGCAGGCTTTTATCGACGTCGACTGTAGCTCGATTTTGGTGTTAATTGCATCTAACTCCATCATTAAATCAGCAGTTGTTTTCTGTGCTGGCGATTTGATTGCTGTATTACTGAATAATCCCCATTTCGTCATGAGTGTGCTCGGCGTGGTTTTCTGTAATGATGTGCGATAAAGCGCATTAAACACTGAGATTTGATTAAGAATAAAATCCACACGCTCATTAACGGGTGCAACCGGGACAGAAGTCACATGATAGCCGCATTCATTTTTAAAATTTGCATAAGTACGGCGAATAAATTCATCTTGTTTTACCGCTTCGCTATCATCGGTTTCAATACGATCACTGGTTTTCTTGAATGGTAGGCGATCGAGAATGAATACCAGATCATAATGTCTTGTTCTGGATGATTGTGCCATTGCGCCTGCAATATCAATATGCTCTTTTTTACCGATTTCCCGCATTTCTGTAATTGCGAGATTATCTAACATTGAGCGATCAAGAATAGTGAAGTTAGCAGCCTGTTTTAAATCTTCCTGTTCAACTTGCTTGGCCATCACGGTTTGTTCGAATTTGATCATGTTGCTGAACGGATTCAAGCCGGCTTTTTGTTCTGCATGTATATATTGTGTAGCGACTTCATCGACAAATTGGTATGAATTGCCAGCACTATCAAGATATATGTCTTTGCCATCTACTTTCGTTAATCTGGCTTTCAATGCTTCTATTGTGGTTGTTTTTCCAGAACAGGGTGCACCAGTTAAAACAATGCGAAAATTTTTTGGTTCTGCGGAATATTCAGGAAGTTTAGCGTGTGCTTGCATAGGTTACTCTCCATGTAGTTATGTTTATAGCAGAGGGAATTGTGGCGGAATTGATATTGATATTTCTATTGTACTTTAAGACTATACAATCTCTTGGCGCCTTCATAAGATGGTTGATTTAATATTTGCTTAATGCTGGAATATGGCAGCGCAAATGATGTACGTTGTCGAGGAATTTGATGGAAGATTATCTAGGGACAGAATTATTATCGTCATATGACGCGGCTGCTAGTCGTTGCGCGTCTAAAAAAGTAACGTTGGCCATAGGCAATCATACGGCATCGTTGTATTTCGCCAGCGAAATGTTACGGCAAGCGATATTGGCGTCATTAAGTGGGTTGATAATAGACACGGAAACTGAGCCTGAATTTAAAATATATTTGTGGGATGCAAGTTGTGGAGATAATTTTCTCTCTGATACATTGCAGCTAAAAATTCGCGAATATGACAAGCAGATATCTATCTTTGACCGAAAAAATAGTTATTTTCAATATAATCCCGAGGGCGAAGTTTTATCATATGTGAATACGGCAAAACGTTTGGCATTTTATTGCGTTCGCGACCCTGAGAAATTACCGGATTATGAAGTGTCATCGCCAATGCGCATGATTTTACACTGGTTTTGTAGAATGAATAATATGTTGTTAGTGCACGGTGCTGCGGTTGCTTATAACGGTAAAGGTGTATTGTTGACAGGTCATGGCGGATCTGGGAAATCTACCACAGCTTTATTGTCAATGCTGTACGGTTTTGATTTTGCTGGAGATGATTACATCGCGATTGCACGCGAAAAAGAAAAATGGCGAGCTTATCAGGTTTACCGTGGTTGTAAGCTAATGCCTGACGCGCTGGCCAGGTTGCCGCAACTGATGCCATTTGTTGTTAAAGCCAATCAGACGCAGACTAAACATGTACTGATGTTAAATGAAGAATGCGGTAGTTTGGTGCGGTCGTTACCGCTTGATTTTATTCTGCGACCGAGAATCAATAATAGCAAAGCTTCATCTATTCAGACACTGCCGCTAATGGAATTGTTGACGGCGTTTGCTGGCAGCACTATTCTGCAAATGCCAGGTACTGGCGTCGATATGCTGCGTGAATTGACGGCATTTTGCCGTGAAATTCCAGCGTTTTCATTCTTACTAGGGCAAGACTTTGCTGAAATTGCTAGTAGTCTCAAGGATTTTTTAGAGGCGGGTGATCATACAATGGATGTTATAAATGAGTGTGTTTGAATATATTGAAAGTAAATATGAAGTTGATGCTCAGCAGCAAATGCTATTGCGTTCATTGACAGAAGGTGCGCCGACAAACGCCGTCATTTTTAAACAATGGCTTGCTGAAGTTAATTTTGATGCGCTGGATTATCCTTCTTTTCGTTTGGTTCCAGCATTGTTTCAGGCTTTTAAACATCTCAAGAATGAAAATCCTTACTATGGCCGCATGAAAGGCATTTATCGCTATTCGTTATTTAAAAATAGTCTCTTATTGGCGAAAGCAAAAGAGTTAATCAAGCAATTCAAGGAAGCAAATATCGATTTTGTACTCTTCAAAGGGATGGCCTTAACGATTCATTATTATAAAAATCATTCAGTCAGGCCTATGGGTGACGTTGATTTTCTGATTCACCGTAAAGATATTGAGCGCGCAGAAGAAATATTTTATGCAAACAAGTTGGTTTATCGTTATGAGACAGAGCGAAGACAAGCGTTTACTGAGCATTCATTTGATTATATAGATCAACAAGGCAACGGTTTTGATCTTCACTGGTATTCATTGTCTGAATCAATGATAGAAGATATAGATAGTGATATTTGGCGGCGGGCAAAAACAGTCAACTGGGATGGCGTGGAAGTAAAAATCATGGCACCCGAAGATTTGATAGTCACTGGCTGTGTCAATGGCGTCAGAGAATTGTATTCAATGCGCTGTGACTGGGTGTATTGGGTTTATGACGTTGTCAATATTATTCAGGCAGAGACCGAGATAAATTGGGGTATCATTTATCATGAAGCGAAAAATAGAAATTTGACTGACAAAGTGTTTCATGCATTGGCATTGATTAACAGTATTGCGCCTCTATCTGTGCCTATGCATCGTTTGACGGATTTATTGGCGAATAATCCAGATTTTAATGCTGCATATCTGCATTCATTAATGTCAGAAGGTCGTACGCATGGCTTGAGGCAGGATAAACAAAATGAAATTAATGAAACCAGACTGAAACACGGCAAGCGCAAATCTTTTTCTTTTTTGCGATCGGACTTGGATGCGTCAGTTTCGAAACATATTCGATATTTTTTAAATGAAAACCAGCAAATCAATTTACTATATCTGTACTATAAGTATATGTCTGTGCTGAAAACCATATTTGATTATACTGATGCTAAGGCTATTGGAAATCTCGTGCGACAATATCCCAAGTCTGGAGAGGGTTATGTAAAAATTGAGCCGGGACTGTTGGCGTTGAAAACGAATTGTGTGTTGCCAAAGTATCGCGGCAGTATTAAATTTCGCCTCGATGCGAAACCTCTGTGCATGGCTAAGGGTGAAATTAAAACTATACCTCTCACTATTAAAATTAGCTCATCGTCACTTTGGGTGACACCCAATCTTCCACAAATACGATTTGGAGTCACTTATCATATATTATCCGCGGACAGGCAAATGCTTGCTTGGGATAACCCGCGTGTGTATTTTCTCAGGCCGCGCCCTAATTACGTTATTTTTATGGATTGTCATCATCTCGAGATTGACTTATTGTTACAAGCACCAAAGGAGCGTGGCCGATATGTTATTCAGCTTGATCTTGTGCATGAATACGTAACCTGGTTTTCACAGCATGGTAACAAATTTCCCGAATTCGAAATTTTGGTAAATTAAATATATTTATTTAAGGACGATAATATGTGGTATCGAATTAATTCACCTCATATAGCCTATGAGACGCTTGATGGAGAAGTATTTATCATCAATGCGAAAAATGGCATGTATTTTGTTGCGTCTGGTTATGCGGCCGTGATCTGGAATGCTATTGCTGCGGGGTATTCTCTGGCAAATCTGCAGCAAGCATTTGCGCAGGCGCAAGTCTTTGCTGATAATTATAACGTTTTGCAAGCGTATATTACTGATTTGATAAATGAAGAATTAATTTCTATCGTAGACGCAGCACCAGTTGAAACTATTGATGTCCTGGTAATAGAGAAACAAAATCATGTCAATGAGCCCACTTTAATCAAATATTCTGACTTGCAAGAATTAGTTGCGCTGGATCCTATACACGATGTCAGTATTAATCAGGGCTGGCCGTTTCAAGGCTAATTTATGAATATTAGTGTGATTATTCCATGCTTCAATACTGCGCGATATTTATCTTATGCCATTGAGAGTGTGTTAGAACAAACAATACCGGCAACAGAAATTATTATTGTCGATGATGGTTCAACGGATGATTCGATTGCTGTGGCTTCTACTTATGCTGGTATGCAGGTGCGGATTATATCCAGCACGCATCAAGGTATAGCGGTGACGCGTAATATTGGTATCCGCAGTGCAAGCGGTGAATATATCGCTTTTTTAGATGCTGATGATGTGTGGTGCGCTGAGAAACTGGCTAAACAAAGCAAAATTTTAGCGGAACAGCCAGCGGTGCAAGGTGTGTTTGGTAAATTACAGCAATTTGTCAGTACGGATTTAACAGACGACGAAAAACAACGTTATATTTGTCCTTCAAGGCCTCAGGATGGTTATCATGCAGGTTGTCTGTTGATGAAGCGCGAAGAATTTATGCGAGTGGGATGGTTTAATGAAAATCTATCCGCCGGTGAATTTATTGAATGGTATATCAGAGCTAAACAAATGAATACGATATTTGCCATGCCAGATCAGGTTGTTATGTATAGACGAATTCATGGCAATAATACGGTTATTTCTGAGCGATCAGATATTTATGCTGAATATATAAAGGTTATACGTATGAAATTAAAATATGAAGCTGAACAATCCAGGAGTCAAACAAATGATGCTTGATATAAATCAGTCGCGTCGTCGTACTCTGGTGGTTTGTGGTCATTATCCTTCATTTGTAGGCTCGGGTGCGCAGATACGCGCTGCAGGTTTGATGAATATGCTGGCTGCGCGTGAAGATGTTTATCTGGTAGTGATTGATACTGGTGCGCGTATAAATATTGTGGCGGCTCATGAAATGGCGGCAATATGTAAGAATATTCTTCATATCAATGTTATTGCTCAACCTGGTATAAGCAATGAAAAAATTGTTGATGATATTACTGGCCAACTGAGTTGTTCCCGTGAAGATATAGGCGAAGTCGTCAGGCAATTTTATCAACGCCATCATCTACAGCTTTTGTTTGTTTTTCGTCTGGAATCATATTTTTATCTGCAAAGAGAAATTAATCAATATACAGTGAAATATCTTGATCTTGATGAGCTTGGTTCACGTAAACATCAAATGATAGCTGGTCTGCAGACTAAAAATGGCGTTCCCGCCCTTGACGCCAGGCAGCAACAATTATTGCGCATGATGGAGAAAAAGATTATTCCGTTTTTCGATAAAGTATTCGTTTCTTCAGAGCTGGAAGCTGATGCTGTTACCCGTCTAACAGGTTGTAATAATGTACATGTACTACCAAATATATATCCTTTGCATGTACAGCAATCCTGGCAGCCTGCTGTTATGCCGCGTGAAATATTATTTGTAGGTTCATTTTTTTATTATCCCAACGAAGATGCGGTATTATATTTTTGCCGCGATATTTTACCACTTATGCGCCAGCGTTTAGGTTCTGACATTATTTTTCGCGTAGTTGGTTATTCCATGCCGGCATCATTTAAAAGCCTGGCAGATCAGGCTGGGGTGCAATTGCTGGGATACAAGGAAGATATAGCGAGTTTATATGCGCGTGCAACGTTGACCGTTGTGCCTTTACGTGCAGGCACTGGTACCAGACTAAAAATATTAGAAGCTTTTTCCTATGGCTGTCCAGTTGTTTCAACATCAATAGGCGCTAGTGGTTTACAGGTAACGCATGGCGAACATCTTCTGATCGCTGATGAGCCAGAATCATTTGCGCAAGCATGTCATTCAATCCTTGAGTCAGATGATTTAGCTGCGCGATTGCGCGAACAAGCCAGATCCTTGCATGAGCAGTCTTACTCACCGTCTGCGTTGCTGCGTTGTTATGATCAAATCCATCCTTGATAAATTGATGGTTAAGTAGTAACTTACGCGCGCTTGAGTTGCCTAGCTGATGAAGCAATGAAATTGACTATGAATGGCGCAGATCCTGATGAATGGAATATATAAATGTTTAGAAGAAGGAAGTTACCTCGTTTTGATGCTGATGCACAGCTTATTCAGCGATTAAACAAGGTAATGGAAGAATATCAAAAATTGGCATATAGCGATCCAGGCGTTTTGCGTTTGTTGATACCAGCGGACGAGGTATGGCGCTTTTTTATTGATGGCGTCGTGCAAAAGCAGGAAACGTGGCTAGACTTTGAAGATCGAGAGGCGGGTTATCTAAAAGCGTTATATAACTCATTTCAAGAAATATTTGATAATTCCCTTGAGCTTGATGTGAACCTCATTCGCCGCTTGCATAAGCTTGCTACAGGGAATGTCAGCGGGACAAATTATGCTGACTATAATGAAACAAATGAAATTGGTGACTTTAGAGATGATTATAAGTATACCGGCGGTTATTATCTCAGTGCGAGTGGTCGCTTTGTCAATGTGACTGTCGAAGGTCTTGTTGAACTATTTAACGCATATCATTCGCAAATTTCATTAACCTTGCAGTTCTATAATAAATCTTGTCCTACGACTACTTTCGAAGATTTTATTTTAGATAGTAAATGCGTGCGCGCAATTAGAAAATATATTGTGGCCAATAATAACCAGAATGCTAACTATGACGCGGATGAAATGATTTTTCATCTGCAAGAATATTTTTGCCATGATATCAGATATCAAGTGCCACACCTTTCTAGTGAGATCAAATCCAGACTTGCCGATATCATTATCAATATAGGGCTGACACGTAATGATAAAGAATTGGCGGAAGCTGTCATTAAAATCATACGTAATAAACGTTATGACGATTTTCGTATATTAGTAGTGAGCATGCAGCCTCAACCAGTGCAGAATGTGCTTGCTGCAGAAATTGCAGAGCGCGTAAAAACATTCAAGCGATTGATTAGTGTTGCTAATACCCCGCTTGAAAAATTATCGACTATTGTTTATTTTATTCAGTCATGTGAGCAATTACACGCGTTTAGCGATGGCAATTGCAGGACTTTTTGCATGCTGATATTTTCATTTCTACTCATCCGGCATGGTTTGCCTTTGGCGATATTAAACGATCCCAATCGATTTGATGCATTTTCTCATCGTCAATTGCTGCTTGAAGCGGTCGCTGGCATGGAAAATACATTCAAGCTAATTAAAGAGGGCAAACTGTTTGATGTGACAACCGAGGATGCTCGACAAGCAGCAGAAGATGATGAGCTGGATTATTTTGAAGAATGCGTTGATATAGAAGAGATTGGCCGCAAACGACCAATAAAGCGCCGTAATTATAACTAAAGACGAGGATGGGTATGAGAATAGGGATGCATGATTTTTATCGTTATGTTTTGGCGGGCGCTGCCGATATTAATTTAGACACTATCCCATATGAATTTCAGGCTAAACGCAGACTGGCTATTAAAGCCAATATCAGGAAAAAATTCGAGTGTATTACCTGTGATAGCCACTTCTCTAGCGTTCTCCGAGCTAATTTACGCGCGATAAATAATACCGCTCTTGAGTTATTATTATTTGGAAATACGACCGACAATATTCATCATATCTATCGTTATGTATTGCCAGAAACAATCAATGATACTGAAATACTTGCACTGTTTAATGTTGCCAATAACAGATATAAATTTTATTCTACTCAAGACATGACGATAATGGCGGATCGTTTTATGATGTTTTATAAAACATTCCGTCTTTACATTGATTGTAATGAATTTGGCACCTATTCTAACGCGGATATCGCCCTGCAAGTTTATAAATTGATAGTGATGTTTGGTGTTAATGATGGATTTAATCCATTCAGAAATATAGAGCGATATATTAAATGCCATTTTTCTGGTGACAATTTACAAGTTGCTATACATGACTTGGCTTTGTATTTTGTTCCTGCTAAATCCACGGGCTTGAATTTGCCGCAATGGCAATCATTTATATTTAAGCATGGACGAAAGGCGCAGCACATCTTCCAGTGCGCGTCACTTATTGAAAAATCATTAGGCCATGTTCCCGTGAGTCTTGAACAAGCATACGAGTCTTATTCGGCACAAACTTACAAGCGTTGGCAGGAATATCCTGAGCTCGCACACTTGTGCGCAACCTATGTGTTGCCAGAGTATGTTTTTGATGCTTGCCTTGCTTTGGAAAAAGAGCGTAAAAAAAGTGATTCACTGCCGGATATTTATATTGATGGAAGCGAGGTTGGTCACGCGAATTATTATTTTACTAAATTGCCCGTTGGTGATCCGCACGCCTATGTGCTGGGACATGTGACGAATTGTTGCCAATCAATTGGTGGTGCTTCAGAAAAATGTGTTATTGATGGCGTTAAAATCGATAACGCCGGTTTTTATGTGCTGTTGAAAAAAGCAAATAATGCCAAGAATCTGCCGGTGGATAAAGATGGCAAGATTAATCATCGTGATTTTATTATATTGGGGCAGTGTTTTTCCTGGCTAAGTTCCTCAGGTAATTTAATAATTGATTCGTGGGAAAACCTGCGGCCGTCGGATGATGCCGTCGTGGTGGATTTTTTGCAGGAATTTGGCAAGCGTGTCACAAGAAATAATGTAGACATTGCGCGAGTGACAATTGGCTTGGGTGGTAAAACACCGAATTTTTATCGCGATAAGGCGGTTGGCAATCCTGAGCGCATCAACGGTGGTTTGCATATTTATAATGATTCCACGTTGCAGGCGTTAATATATCAAAATGATGAAAAGGTGGCGCAAAAGAAATTATCCTGTCTTGCTGGTCGGGAAAAAGAAATTGTTATTCCGATGGGAGCAGATGATGTTAAATTAATTGAACAGGCCATTTCTTCTCAAAAGCAATGCAGGCTACTAGAGCAGCTGTTTCTAAGTAACGAAGGTCGAGATTTATGGCATATGTTACTGGGGAATGATTTCAAAACCTTACCAGATTTGATAAGAGTAATAAAAAAATCTGGTTTGTTAATACTCGAAATTATCTCGCTATTGCATGATTATAAAGTTTTGACTAAAAAAATATGGGATTTCCTGTTGCTTCATTGTATAAAATCTGATGAAGCCAGCTTGTGCCATTTTTTTGAAGATGCAACATCTTTTCTGAATGAATTAACGGAAAATAATTTATTAAAAGAAAATTATCTATTGCTGGCAATGGCGGCGTACAACAGTAAACCAGAGCGATTACCTAATCAGCATCTTATTTTATCAGAAGAAACGATGGCATATATGTATTGCCAATTACATAATAATAAAAATGTAAGCCCGATTAATATAGCCATGCTTGAATTATACAAGGTTAAACTGTTAAGTGATGATAGCGTTAAATTATTGGTTGATCATTCTCAATATGCATGGTTGTTGGCAATGTCTATATTTAGATTAAATATGGCGAAGCGTTTGAATGTTGATACGTTTAATATGTTAATACAACAGCCGCAGAACGCTGAAAATATCGTTAATCAATTGCTAACGCCAGTATCGTTGCAGACGGGAATGTTTGCAAAACAAAATACAATAGGAGGTAAGAAACAAGAAGATATTTGCACACTGCCGTCGCCTTGACTTAATCAACACGCAAGATGTAATCTTGTCAAAATAATAAGAATGAGAAAAAAGGCATAATAATGAGCAAGTCACGCTGCGAAGAATTATACGAAAAAGTTAAAAAAAATGATCAAGAAGCTCTTGATGAATTGACTAGCTTGGCAGCAAGTGACATTCCAAATATACACGCTGCAAATATCCTGGGTATATGTTATGAGAATGGATACATTGTTGAGAAAAACAGGTTTACCGCAGGCCATTATTATCGCAGAGCAATGAAACACGGGTCCGGTCCCGCATATTACAATCATGCATTGTCATTCCTGTATCCAGCAAAAGGCAGCAAAAAAGATCCCGATACAGCCGCGGAATTATTTATCAATGCTGCAAAATTAAATCACACAAGTGCTATAGAAAAGCTGAAACAATTGGCAAATGATAAAAATAAAAAAGCAATCACTTATCTTGGTGTGTGCTTTGAAAATGGTTACTGCGTACCAAAAGATATTAATTCAGCGATATCATATTACAGGCAGGCAGCTAATTTGGGCGATGACGCTGGAATGTGTCATCTTGCTCGCCTGCAACTTAAAGATGCCACAACAACAGCTGATATTATGAAAGGAATGTATCTATACAAGCAAGCGGCGATGATGAAAACACTAAATCCTGAAGGAAGTATATTGGCCATTGAAAAATTAAAGGAAATGGCTAATAAAGACTGTGTGGAGCAGCAGCACGCAGCGCACCTGTTAGGCGTCTGTTATTATTATGGATATACAGCCCAGCGGGATTTTCTTGAAGCTTTCAGATATATGAGCAAGGCGGCACTTAATGGCACGGATCAGGCTAAAAGTGATCTTGCTATATTATATCTGCATGGCCAAGGCACTAGTATGAATGTGCCACTTTTTGCTTACTATGCTTTAGAAGCGGCAAAAGAAAGTACTGGTGATTCAAAAGGAAGTGTGGCCGCTTTTGATAATTTAAAATTTCATGCCAAAAAGAAAGATGCAAATCCGTCTGTGTTACATGCTCTGGCACTTTGCTATCTGCATGGCTATTCCACTCCCAAAGATGTTGTTAAGAGTAAAGAATTATTCGAGCGCGCAGCATTACTAAACCATGGTCCAAGCTGCTATCAACTCGGGCTGATGTGTATGCAAGGACCTGATAAAAATCTGACAACAGCAGTTGATTACTTTTATCAGTCAGCTCAATTTTACTATGCTAAAGATCTGGAAGAAAATATAGGTTTGCAGAAACTGGAAGAGCTGGCAGCAAGTCTGGATGACTATCCACTTGCCGTTGTGCAACAACACTTAAGCAATTGTTATTTAAATGGTTATGCGGTCGAGAAAGATATATTTAAATCTCTGCAATGGTTATACCGTTGTAATGAATTGTATTATCGCTGCATGTTAATCAACTGGTCTAAAATGACTGAAAGCAACGTAAATCAATTTACCCAAAATTTTCTTACTATATTAGGATTAGAACTTCAGTTGATGAAAGCTGACGGCCTGGATATAAAACCGGATAATAAAGAATTATTAATACCTGAAGACAAAGATCAAACACGACGATTATTTACTTTACTCATGGTGTTAAGAGCAACGTATTCACGTGCACTCGCACAGGTAACCTGCAATGAGTTAAAAAAGTTTGACCATCCTGTCGCGCAGCGCCTTGCCGCTTACCTGCAACGCATATTTCAGGTGGAGACAGGTCATGAGCAAGTAATGAAACGCCTGAAGAATTACTTATTAAATCTCAAAACAGAAATTCAACGTAAAATTGACAACAATGAATTTCAGATTTGGCGATGGGGTGCGTGGCGTAAAGGTGTTACTGACCATGCAATACTGATCAGAAATCATCTTACCGATTTAAACGAAAATAGTTCCCATGCCGAGATACAGAAAATATGCGACGTACTTTATGCTTCACTGGTTTACATAGCACCAGATGAAGATCGTCATCCGTCTAGCACAAAATATTATGCGGCTATTCCTAATGCTTTACATAGAATGGAATTGTTTTATGATCCTATGGATAATTCGATTGGTATGCCGCAAACAATTGCTATACCGCATTCCTTAATTTCATTGGATGAAAGCTTAGACGCTTCAGTCAGAACAATAGTACAGAATAAACCTTTACCTGATTTGCAGATGCCGTCTCTGACGCCACCGCCATCTTATGGTGATTTTCCTGTTGATTACCAACCTATCTATCCTGCGGCAAGATATTCTTCCACAATGGTTTTACAACAGGCAGCTGACTCTATCATCCCGCGTGAGACACTGGAGAGACAAGCGGTACAATCTACCGCTGCTATTTTGAGCGCGATGCCTCCGACGACTGTGGCTGCGCCTGCTATTGCGCCAGTGGTGATTCCACAACAAACTCCACCTTTGTCTAATTCAGTTACTGTAAAACAAACTGCACAACCAGCGCTTACCAAAGAAGTGTTGTTTGACTGGATGAACCTGCTTGCTCCGCCAATGAATGATCCGTACGCGTCTGCGCTTGCACCAGTGCCGGAAACAACAGGTAAAGTTGCGGTATTAGAATTTGGAAAAAGCAAATAATTTGTACCCGTCATTGCGACGAAGCAATCCAGTTTTTAACAAGCTAACGTTATGGATTGCTTCGCGAAGAACGCTCGCAATGACGGAGTTTTACTCAATGTACGCAGTGGACCATTCTCGGTATTGCTCAAGCATACTTATCGCCAACGAATTTTGTAACCTTTACAATTATCATGATTAATTATTCCTATCATAGCGACAACCATTTCCTATTTTACATGATAGATGATCTGGAGCATTCTCATTGGATCAACAATATTGAATAAAGGAATTATCATGAATAAAATTTATCTGATTGCTATTATGTTAGTTATTTGCACTTTCAGTTACGCGCAAACCTGCCCGCAACCAAATACGATTTTCCATAAAGAAGGTGACAAATACATACCTGTTCCACCAGCAGGCTGGAAATTTAGTGACAACTGGCCAAGTCATCTGGATTCGGATAATGTGGTTTTTTCTCTTGCTGCTTACGGAGCTGATCTGCATCCACCCACAGATAAAGATAATCATGTTCGCTGCTATTATGGTAATCCAGATTTGACAACAGAACATGGTGTGGGGATTGAGACGCTCGACGTCATACCAGAGTCAGCTGTTTCTTCACACCAGGAGTGGTATAAGAGCGATCATTACTACATGTGCGGAAGAAAAAATGATGTAAACGAATGTAATTTTGGCTGATATCTTACGAGCGGGGTCATATGCACAGCCACCGAAGTGGCTGTGTGCTTAAATATTCAAGCTTTCTGCATTCGTTTTGCTATCGCGCCCAAATCTCCCTGCGCAGAAGGCCCTTCAATAATGACATCGTTCTCGAGCTCAAAAGATCTTGCGATTTTTCGTTCTCTCGAATAGCCAAATAGACGCCCAAAAAACGTAACATAATAATCTCTGTCATCATCGTCACGTCTTTGTCTATAAACATTGTTGCACGCGTACAACATGTCTCGATACAACTCACGTTTTGCAGGAGTTTGATTATCGCTGTTGAAGTTATCAAGCTGGATCAGGAATGGTTCCATCTTTGGTTCTCGAGCTGTGAGACTAGCCGTTACATTTATTAATAAAGCTTTATCAAGTCGCTGACCGGTTAGTACTCTTAAATCATGTAATTTGGCTAATGTAAATTCTCGCAGTTGACTAGTGAATTTATTACCGAGAAATGTCATTATTTCTTGCTTGCGACCCTTATATGTTCGTAGCAAGGCAATTAAATCATCGGCATATTTCACAAACTTTTGGACATTATGAGTGTTAAAACTAGTCAGCAGGTGAACTTGCATGTTTGCAGATGTTGATCTTAATTTAGCGCACAATAAACTAATGTCTTCATTCATTGCGTGAATTAAACGTTTGACGCCAAGACCTGCTTCCCATGTTTTTGCCTGCAATTTATCATAACCAAAGGTTGCGTTATCTATGCTAGCGACGTTTTGCTTTAATTCCATGATGAATCTTGAGCAGTAACACCATTTATCCATTATTTCCTGCGAGAAGTTTTGATTAAGCACCGCTTCATAATAATCGGCAAATAATGTAAATAGTAATTCTAATGTCTTGCGGCGATGAATTGGTGCAACGCGGCTCAATAAATCTTTGATGCGCGAAGAAGATTCTATCAATGATGCGTCGTCAGTATAATTTAATAACTGTGATGCGCCTTCGTACTTGTTAAATGTAACAGTATCTAATTGGGTTATGCCATGACTAGCTAAACGTATAACTTCAGGGGTAGGGTCGTCGGACTTTAATAACTTTATATATTTTTCACATAAGCACCATTTTTCAATACTATCTGTTGATGGCATAAGGGAAATATATTGCGCGCGCCTCGATAAATATCGAGCGAGCAATATTTCTCGTTCATTTAGCTGTTTCGAGTCAGTGCGGTATTTGTGCACTAATAGTAGATTTTCCATGTCTTCGATAAGTTGTTTTGTTGTGGGACGATCAGCAGGCTCGTTTGCCATCATTCTTGTAATGATAGCGCGCAACATATCTTTGATTTCCGCGTTAACTAATAGCTGCGTGAATGTATCATGTAAATATTCAAAAATACGACCTAGTGAATGAATGTCCTGATTTGGGTGGGCTGCAATGCTATTTTTACCTTGAAACTCCGGCGGCTTGATTTCTAATCGCGGATTTAGCTCTTTAATCGGCAACAACTCACCCGCAAATCTACTTAAAGTAAAATCAATAAATCTTATTTGACCATTATCAGTCAAAATAATGTTATCCAGATGGAGGTCGCCGTGTACAAATAGAGTATGTAAATGCTGTAATGCTTTTAACGCCTCGGTGATAATTGCAAATAATTTTTCCGCAGAATCAATGTGGACATGTCGAAGTACAGTGCCTGCAACATATGTCATAACAACATAACTATGTGGATATGATGTTAAAGTTATTTCGTTATTATTATTCCTACCTGTCTTAAACTGTTCATTATCGCAAAAATATGCTCCTACACCATGATAAAGACGGTTGAATTCTGCTTCCAAGGCGAATAATTCATATTGGCTGGTGACGTGTGCAGTTATTTGATCTAACGTTGATCCGGCAATATATCTTAATGAGGGACAATATTCTTTAACCGCGATGGGTGTATTCTTTTTATTATTTTTCGGCACCATCAAGCTTACTTTGCCAAAGCTGCCTGTACCAAGTTGCCGATCTTTTATATATGTGACTTTAGCTTTTGCATTGGCAGGAAAGAATTCACAAAAAGAGCCACGCTTTTGGTGTCTGCTATTGGTGTATGTAAAAGATGTATTGTTGTCATTTGCTTTTTCGCTGCCGCGAGGTCTCATTTTGTTGCTCCGCCAAACCTGTCGTTGTGTGTGTTACTATTTTGATTTTATGATAATAATTTTACTTAGCCTGTATTTTCGATGAAATATTATACAGGCTAACATGTGAACAAAACCACCGTATTTTATACCTTATATGGTCAAGGAGCAAACCAGCGCATTAGCATAGCTATTGCCAGTTTTAAGGGTGCTGGTGATTTGACTACTGTTTTTATGGAAATCACCTTTGCCTAAGTAGAAGAAGCGATAACCGCATTCAAACGGCATATCTTTATACGCATTATTGAGTATAAAGCCAATGCCTGCCGTTGCGCTAAAAGCAGTGGAAGTGTGGCCGGAAAAAGCATTGTCAGGAACTGTCACGCCATCAAGCGATTTTTCTGTCACATGACTGGTTTGAATGAAATTGGGGCCTATGCCGAGATCCATGGTGATATTGTACCAATAGCTGATATTGTTGAATTGCGCTTTTGCTGCGACATAAACAGGGTAGTTATTTGTGAAATAGCGATAGCTTAAGTTGGTAAATAACCCTTCCTGGATGATGTTACCTTTCACGACAGCGTGGGCCAGGTAAAAAGCATCAATCCCATACATCATGGTAACCTTGTCGTATTCCTGACCCGTCAGATAATAACCTACGCCAGCGACACCATTGCCGTCGTCGCCGTGAGTCACAGTAAATGTATCGCCAATCAGGTTTGTGATGCCAATCGTTTGCTTTTGCCCCTGGTGTGCATAAAAGCCGCCGAGTTGAAAAATGAATTTACCGCACGCGGGATTAAAATTTACAAAATTATTTTCATACCATAAAGCATGTGCTGCTATTGGCAGTGTTGTTATAAAAATGGCAGCAGCTCTCATCATTTTTTTCATGAATTCATCCTTGATAGATATTCGCTTATTCGCGGTTATTTAGTTTGTCAAATTATGCACAATAATGCAAATCTGGAGAACCACAATATGGTTGTGCTAACATCTTTAGCCAATAGCAAAAATAACAAGTCAAGGAGTGAAAATGTTGCCAAATAATAGTTTGGAGTCAGAGCCTCATCAGCTTTTAAATGAAATTCATCGCTTGTTGTGCGAAGAAATGCACAAGGGAAATAAGCAATTTTCGCGTGTAGAAATGGGCAATGTGCGTGTCGGCAAACCAGTCTTAAAATGGGAAAATATTTCTACTTGTTTAAAACAACATTTGCTGTTAACGCATGCCGAAGTTTTATTCATGGGTTATCAGATTGACGGCGGCAGTGATGCGGAAAAAGATTTTCTTGAAGCATTGTCTGAATTGTCTGCACTAGCGAAAAAAAGAGAGCAGCGTATTAAAGTGCGCTTGTGTGTCAACCGTAAAGATTATCCAGCATCACTCGTCATCAGAGCAAATCAGGACAATGCATTTCGTCGCGACATTCAATTTGAAAACCTTGATATAGAATATGTAGAACACATTCACAAAGCATTCGGATCTTATCATACAAAAATGATTATTATTGATGGTGAGATTGCTATTATGCCCAGCGCGGAATTATTAACAGCATCTAATTATAAAGATGGGGAATCAAGACAAGTCGATGTCGCATCTGTTTTATATGGTAGAGAATTTGTAAAATTCCTGCGAATGGAATTTATTGATGCCTGGAATAATGCCAGTTGTAAACCTGTTAAAGGCAACAAGAGCGCTATCCCTGTTGAATTAAGCAGCGCGGTTGAACGTGAATTTGCGCATGCTGTCGAAGCGAAAGCGGTATATTTGGCGAAAAAAGAAAATGGCTCGATATTGGAGAGAAAACATTTATCTCCTTTTGCATTAGCTTTGACAGCAGCCATCAAAAAAGCAAAAATTCAGGTGAATTTATTAACTCCTAATTTAAACGAAGATGCCATTATTATTGCGCTGGCGGATGCGCATAAAAACGGCGTGAAAATTAATATCGTGATGGGTAAGCATATGAATGACGCTGGTGAAAGTAAGCCTATGATGGGCGGCACTAACCAGAATGGTATTAAAAAATTATTTGCAGAAATTGGCAAAAGAGGCGGCGATCCTTTTAATCATATTGATGTACGTTGGGCGACAGACGTAACAGGATCTTACATTATTCCACATCCGCATCCTCATACGGTACATGCCAGAGTAGCATGTGTTGATGGCGTAGTATTTGTGGGGTCGTCTGTTTGTGATAAGCAGTCTGTTTATCATTCCAAAGAAGCTGATGCGATTTTTTCATCGGCGCTGTTAGTAGATTTGTATTTGACAGAAATTTTTATGCCTGTATTTACTAAAGGTATTAATATATTTCTCGATCGTTTAAATGAAGTGAAGGTGGTTCTGCCAGCAGAACCGAATTTGAGTAAACTCAGCATTATTTATGAGTTGAATGAATTACGAAAAAGCCTGGCAACTACTCCACGCTGGAAACGATGGCCAGATATGTTTCCTCGCGGTATGTTGGATAAAATACGCTTGAAACTCGTAGAGGAATTGTTGGTAGATATTAAAAAATGCGATGATTTAGCAGCTATTCAATCATTGCTGGTAAATTATATAACGGAAAATAAGGCAATGACTGGGTCGAGTAAGGAAGAAGAATTGGGTGCGCTGCATCGCATTTTACTGAAATATACTAATACAGCGCAAATGAAACAGAGTGTGAAGATTTAATCACTGCTCATCCGATGCGTGGTGTCGGGTGAGTATCGATATACCGTGCTCTTGCCGCGAGTATATCGTCAGTTAGAAATTCATAGAGCTTGAAAGACTGTAAGGTCATTTTCAGGCGGGGATTAGTTGAAAGATGTTTTTTTAATGATTCTGCCAGCTCTTTATTATTGGGCGAGGGCAGTGCTGACAATGCAAAAGACGATGACTTATCGCAGTGGATAATTTCTTCTTCAATCTTGTCTATTTCATCGAGTGAATTCGCAATGGCAAGTCTGGTTTGGAATTGTATTTTAAGATTGCCGTAATGTATGGCTAACGGTAATATTTTTTCAAAACTATCCATAAATTCATTCAAGAAAGCTTTATCATCCGCAGATTTGTTGGCAAACAATTCCTGTTCACTAAGTCTTTCTTTTGCGGCTGTAATAAAGGGAGATAGTTGAGCTAGAAAATGTAAGTTATTCCATGTGGTATTAAGCTCTGAATGTTCTTTCATGAATTCCTGAATGGCAACTCGAATGTTTTCATTCATACCACTGGTTGCTTTTTCCAGTGTGACAGCAATAATTTTACCTTTCTCAGTAATTTGATTGGTAATGGTGTGTAATTCGATAGTCGATTTTACTTTTTCCAGTTTTATTTTAACTTCCGCTGTCAAAGCAAGACAGTTTTCTGCTTCGCTTTGCAAGCTTAGAATATCTTTGATTATTCTCGTAGCGATAGTTTTGTCTTCTTGAGAAAGCAGGTCAAATAATTTCGACATGTTTTTTTTCCTGTTATGGTGTTAACCGCTGTGGCGACGGATTCTGTGCTGATTGTGACGCCGCACTTTTTTCTGCACTATTGAAAGTTAGTGTGCCATATTTCATGTTATTTCTGAAAGGCGATGGCTGACGCTCGACATTATTTGTGCTTGTCGTAGCTGGTGCTGGCGCTGGTATTGGTGATAAACCAATCACGCGTCTGGCAAATTCTTTGTTTGCTTCTTCGACTTGACGTCTTGCACGTACGGCCCAATCTGGAATGCTTGGAATATCTGATCCAACCGCATCATCTCTGGCAGTGATAGTTTGCTTGATTGTCGGAATTTTTGAACCTTCTAACTGACGTGTCATGGTTAATTCTGGATGCACAGCACGGCTGCCACTTGCTTTGCGGAATTCCATAATCGCTTTGAATTCTGCTTCCATTTTTTCGATTTGTGCCCGCAACGTTGTGGAGTCGCCGGTTTTTAAGCTTTCTTCTATTGCTTTGCGTGCGGCTTCCAGATCAGCTTTAAGTTCAGCGACATTGATACGACATGGTTCCTGGTGTTCGCCAAATAATTTAAATTCAATCACGTCAGCTTGATTTAATACTTGTGTAGAGTCAGTCATGTATTGTTCTTCTAGCGATGATTTCTCGCCATTTTTTGTCGTCCATCGTTGATAAAATTCAGCGTACTGACTGCAAACCTTGTCTATTTCATCTGCTGCAAAAAACAAATCATGGACTTCATGTTGTTTAAATGCCTGTAAATGTTCTTTTAAATCTTCAGGCGAAACAGTGCGCTCACCTTTCACGCGATAATGATTGTGATTGTGATCCGCTTCGGATTCGAGATGGTGCATGGTTTTGATATGAAATGCATTACTACCGCGAAAATACATATCACAACCATTTTTGACTTTGGCGTGACATTCAGCGGCGGCATTGTAAAGTTTGTCTCTGAATTCCTGTGAATATTGATCTTTACCGTCTTTGGCCCAAAAATACCAGGTGATACTTTGTGCTTTGACTTGCAGGGCGAGGCGTACTTCTATTTTTTCGCCTTCGTTTTTTGTTTCATATACTTTCATGTCGGTTAAACGGAAGCTCGCGCCTTCTTCCTGGTAATTGGCAAGCTGTTTGCGATAGCCATTATTGTCGCCGGCATCAATGAATGTTTGCAACACTCTGGCTTTTGCAGAGCGATCAGCATCATACGATGTCACCTTGGGCAACATATGGGTTTTTTGCAAGAATACAAAAAACGGCGCTGGCATAACCTACTACCTCGTTAATGCAAATACTTATAATGATGTGCAATTATAATACAGTAAGGTTTGATCAGTAAATAAAAATAACACGCGTGTAATAATCGGGCAATTAAAAAAAATATAATTAAATCAATTGGTTATCGAAAATGACGAATATAGCAGAGATAAAAAGATCAAAAAATGCCTCTATTGTGCGGCTTGTTCATAAAATGTTAATATATCGACCAAATATTTAAGGTTACAGAATGCCTAAAGTGCCGCAACAAAATTATCTTACGACTCCCTTGATTGAATACAAGGGTGAGCTGACCCCTGCGCTTAGCAAATCAGACTTGCTTGCTTTACTTGAAGAGTTGGAACTGGCTATTAAAAAGAACGAAGAAAATCTTAATAAATTTAATATCATTTATTGGCTGACATATGCATTGCATTGTGCGGTTGAAATGATGGATGCAAATCTCGCTACAATGACAGCTGGCTTGATGATTAAGCTGACAAATATGCAATCGATAGATATGCATTCCCTGCTGGAACAAAAATTCGTGGTCGGCAAATTTACAGGCCAAAATACCATGTTTGCCTGGATGAATGAATTATATTCGGCTACGTTTGATATAAAAACTTTTCCGACTATTGTTGCAATTAATCAGGTTTTTACACATTGGTTTCTTTTACCCAACAGAGAAAAAATTGCATCAATGCTAATTGAGCAGGTTGATGAAGGTTTGGATAAGGGTAAAAACGCATTACTGTTGTTGGCGCAAGCGTTATCATCCGCTGTGAAAGATAGCAGCCAACAAGAATCGGCGGCAATCATTGTTGATTTATTGACGAATTGCGTCAAGATAATTGCTTGCTGCGAAAAGACATCTACTGCTTTACATCAGGAAGTCAGTCGAGGTTCATTTGCTGGCAAGAGTGTTATTAACGTACTGGTGAGTTTACTTAAAGATGCAGCGAAAAATAATCCATTGGTAGTCCGAGTCGTTTGCGACATATTAACAACTTCTTCGCAAAATATTAGTTTGCGTGACAAGCAGATAACAGCTTTATCCAAGCTTGTTGGCATAGGTGAATCTGCAGGATTGAATTCGCTGCAAATTCTTATTACCGCTTTGGTGTCGTCGGCATATATTGATCATAATGATGAAATTATAAAAATACTCGCGACTACATTAAAAAAACTTGTCGTCGCAAATCATGAAAAAGTAATACCTCTTTTTACCGCGCCAATATCAAGTGGCCAATATGTTTCGCAGACAGGTATTTCGCTTTTGCTGCAGGCTCATGTCGCTGCATCGAAACATGGTTCGAATAGCGATCCTATCGCTGAATTATTGAGTTTTATTAAGTTTAGTGCGGGTTCTGGTAATGCTATGCAATGTCATCAGCGCATGTTTGCATCCAGGAAGTCTTCGTCTGCTTCTGATGTATTATCGATTGTTAAATCTCCGCGATCACCAAGATCTCCCCGTCATCTGGAAGCTGCCAAAGCTAAATTAGGTAGTTCGCTAACAGATGTCACGCAATGTCCTGCGAAACCACCAAGGCGTTAAGATATATTCGTCTATTGTTTAATGCACGATTCGAGCTGTTTGATTAGCGCGTCTATGCGAGTAATATCATTTTGCACTGATTTGTTTTCTTGCATGACAGATCGAACAATTAGTTGGATTTGATTTGCGATTTGCGAAACATCGTCGTAACCATACATTCCCGCAGATCCAGCCAGATTGTGAATTTTGCGGTGAAAGTCAGCATACATTTTCTCATTCCATTTGTTTTCCAGCGCATGCCAGATTTCTACTATTTCCAGGATGATCCCCGGTAATTCATGAGCATAACTGGCGAATAATGCAGCGAGGTCATCATTGGAATCCTGGTCCATTGGTTGCCTCCTCTATTATGGTTATACAGTAATTATATCACGATTCAAAAATTATGATGGTAGGTCGTTTAACTGATTGCACGTAAAATCAATTGCTTATGTCAATTACATCAATATGGTCTAAAAATGCTAAAATAATAAGAGGAAAACAATAGATTTTGTAGCTGTTAGTTATTCGGATTAATAAAGAGAGACTAGAATGAACAATCCGCTGAAGCTAATTGTTTTCACCCTGGATAGGCAATACTATGGATTGCAATTGCAATATATTGCAAAAGTCTTGCGCGCGGTTGAAATCACTCCTGTCCCGAAAGCTGCGAATTTTCTCTCTGGCGTAGTTAATATGCATGGAGAAATTATTCCAGTGATAGACATTCGTCGCTTGATGGGCATGCCGACAAAAAGTCTCGATTTAGCCGATCGCTTTATTGTGATAAACGTGCATTCGCGCACCATGATTATCGCCGTCGACGATGTGAAGAGCGTGATGGACTACGCGATGAGCCAAGTGGAAACAACGCAGAATGAAAATCACATTAAAACAATCATCAAGCAAGACAATAATCTGATATTTGTTTTAGATCTCGAAAAATTGCTCTCATATAACGATGTCCACCTGGTGGAAAAGATGGCTGAGAATGGGAGTAAGATATCATGACTGGTCATAATCTCCCTGCAGACTTGCTCACCGACCTCAGCGGTTACATCGCTACGGAAATGGGTTTGTATTTCCCTCGCGAAAAATGGGCAGATCTGGAGCGTGGATTACGGACTGCAGCGAAAGCATTTCAGTATGACGAACCTGAATCTTGCGCGCGCTGGTTGATGTCGGCTTCATTGAATCAAAAGCAGGCGGAAATCCTGGCGAGTGCGTTGACGGTGGGTGAAACTTATTTTTTCCGTGATGATGGTATATTTCGTGCGCTGGAAGAAACTATTTTGCCGCGCTTGATTTACAAGCGGACTGAGGAAAAGCAAAAAAGACTGCGTATCTGGAGCGCGGGTTGTGCTACGGGAGAAGAGCCATATAGTATTGCGATTGTGTTACTTAAATTATTGCCAGACATTAAAAGCTGGAACATAACGGTACTGGCTAGTGATATTAATACTGATTTCCTGAAAAAATTATCCTTGGGTGTTTATAGTGAATGGTCTTTTCGTGGTGTTAGTAATGAAGTGAAGACACTTTATTTTAAAACATTGGGGAAGAATAAGTATGAGATTTTGCCGGTGATCAGAGATATGGTCACGCCTATGTATCTAAATTTTGCCCGTGATGTATATCCGTCCTTAACGAACAATACCAACGCAATTGATATTATCTTTTGTCGCAACGTTCTCATGTATTTTTCCCCCGATCTGGCTGGTAAAGTCATCAGGCAATTCAATAACTGCTTGATGGATGATGGTTGTCTGGTTGTTGGCGCGGGTGAAATGCCGCATGCGCAGTTTGATGATTTTGATTTGGAAAGAATCAATAACGTCACTATTTATAAACGAAAATCTATTTCGACTCCTGTAAATGCAGCTGTTCAAGTAAGAATTAATACAGTTGATATCGAGTTACCAAGGCTTCCTGAAACACCAAAAATTTCTACACCGCGAGCGATTGAAAAAATCAAACAAGATTACAATGCATTAACACGTGAATATGCCAACCGCGGGGAATTGAAAGAGGCATTGTCGTGGAATGATAAAGCCATAGCCGAAAATAAAAGTAATGCTGAATTGCATTATCTGCGAGCAATGATCTTGCTGGAAATGAATAATGTCGATGAAGCGGTTTCCGCGCTAAACCGCGTTATGTTTCTGGATCAGGATTTTGTTCTTGCCTATATAGTCATGGGCAATATATTGCAAAAAAAGCGTAAAAAACAAGAGGCTTCCCGTCATTACAAGTATGCATTGACGCTGTTGGCGAAGAAAAATACGGAAGATATGCTTGGTGATATGACGGTTGGCAGATTAATTGATGTTATTCATTCCTTGGATAGGGTGGATTGATTATATGAAAGATAAAAGCATTGACTGGTCTGAAATACAGAAACATCTGGGTGATACCAGAAATATACTTGAAGCCAATGATAAATCAGAGGCCGAAAAAACATTGCTGTTACGTCAGCGTGCCGCTGATTTGGCGAAAGAACAACAACGTGGATACGAAAGTCAGGCTGGAATGGAGGTAATTGAATTTATCCTTGGTTCTGAACATTACGGTATTGAATCAGCGTATGTCACGCGCATTTGTGAAGTAAAGAATATCACCCGATTGCCCTCTGCGCCGCAATTTGTCGCTGGCATTATTAATCTTCATGGCGTGATCGTCTGTGTTATCGATTTAAAAGAATTTTTTCAACTGCCAAAGTCTGAGGCAAATGCGTTGAATAGAATTTTGATCGTTAGCAGCGATGGTGTCAGTCTTGGCATTATGGCGGATGCTGTCAATAGAATTGAATCTATCGATTTGCATAAACTGCAAACTTCGCTGCCAACAATCACGGGAGTGAAATCGGAATTCCTGCTGGGAATTACGCATGATCAAAAAATTATATTAAGTGCACAACAACTCACTAAACATAAAGATCTAGTCATAAACGATAGTATTTGAAGGAGATGATTTATGAGATGGTCTGTTGGGGTGAAAATAGCAGCAATGGAAGCGATAGCGATTATTGCTCTCATCATTATTGGTTTCGCGAGTTATTATTCCACTGACAGGATGCTTGCCTCTATTGACTGGCGGCAACACACGTATCAGGTAAAAGCGGAGCTATCCACTTTGCTATCTCTTTTGATTGATGCTGAAACGGCGCAACGAGGGTATCTCATTACAAAACAAGAAAGATATCTGGAGCCGTATAATTTCGCTATCGGAAAAATTTCAGGTACATTCAATGATATCCGCACGTTGACTGCTGACAATGATGATGAGCAGCACAGGCTGGATATGATGTGGCCACTAATTCAGGATAAACTTTCTGGTGTCAAACAGTCGTTCACTCTGACTGATTCAAAGCAGATCGTGGCTTCCCTGGATGATGGTAAAAAACAAATGGATGAGATTCGTAATGTGATATCCGATATGAACAATGCCGAAGACGCATTGCTGGCACAGCGAATAAGTGGCGCTAATACCAGCGTGAATGACGCATTTTTTACTATCGTGTATGGTACTTTGGGCGCAGTGATCTTTCTTGTCATCATTGGCATATTGTTCACGCGTCATATTGCTACACCTCTGCGAGAGATGACAGTTGCGGCAAGAAAAATCGCTGACGGCGAGCTTGATGATTCATTCAAACCAATCAGCAGACAGGATGAAGTCGGTGATTTGTCGGAAACATTTGCCCGCATGTCGCGAAAGTTACAGGATATTGCCGCGGCGGCAAATACAGTGTCTACAGGCGACCTGACTGTTAGTATTGTGCCGATATCACACAAAGACATATTAGGTAATTCACTGGCGAAAATGGTTGAAAACCTACGACAGTTTGCTTTGGATAATAATGAATTCGTGCAAATGCTGAATACGTCAGTTAATGAAATATTTACCTCGGTTTCGCAACTGGTATCGTCCGGAAGTGAAACGGCAACTGCAGTCAGTCAAACCACCAGTACCATCGAAGAAGTCAGACAAACATCACAGATATCAAATCAAAAGGCCAAATCGGTTTCCGATGGTGCACAGACAGCCGTGCAAATATCGGAAAACGGCAAAAAAACTACGATGGAAACCAATGATGGCATGATGCGCATACGTGATCAAATGGCTGCGATCGCAGAAAGTATGTTGATGCTTAGTGAACAGACGCAAGGTATCAGTAGTATTGTTGAAACCGTTGATGATCTTGCGCAGCAATCCAATCTATTGTCTGTGAATGCTTCTATTGAAGCGGAAAAAGCCGGCGAACAAGGCAAAGGCTTTAGAATTGTCGCCCAGGAAATCAAAAGTCTGGCCGATCAATCCAAGCAGGCTACACATCGCGTCAGAGAGATATTGTCAGATGTTCAGAAAGCGACAAGCAGCGCTGTATTAGCGACTGAGCAAGGCAACAAAGCGGCGCAAAAAGGCGTAAAAAAATCTGAAGAGACCGGTGATGCCATTGCGAAATTGTCTGTTAGTGTAGGTGATGCGGCGCAAGCAGCGATACAGATTGCCGCATCTAGCCAGCAACAGTTAATCGGCATGGAGCAAGCAGCGTTGGCAATGGAAAATATCAAGCAGGCAAGTTTGCAGAATGTGGATAGTGCCCGCCAGCTTGAAACAGCGGCGCATAATTTGAAAGGTATCAGCGTCAAATTGGAACAATTAGTAAATAAATACAAACTATCAACTGAGCAGCAGGCAAAAAACAATAATTCCATTAATTAAATATAATTAACGGGAGTGTGCTATGAAGTTGTCAGTTGGATTAAAGATTGCTTTGATGAACGTGGTAGCGATAATAATAATAATTGTTATTTGTGCTTCTTCGTATATTGCGATTACTCGGGTGCTCGATGCATTAACTTTGCGACAGCATTCATATGAAGTGATGGCTGGCATTGAAGGCTTGCTGGCTTCTCTCGAAGATGCCGAAACTGGTCAGAGAGGATATTTGATTACTCATGAGCCGCGCTATTTGGAACCATATAATGCTGCTTTAAAATCCGCTCCTGCTTCATTTGACTCATTAAAAGCGTTGACTATAGATAATACGCAGCACCTGCAAAGCCTGGATAGCATCAATGCGCTCATTGCCAAGAAAATGAATAATATACAAGAATCATTTAAAGTGACGAATCCCCAGCAGCAACAAGCATTGATGAATAATGGCAAACAGATAATGGATAATATCCGTCAATTTGCCAAAGAAATGAAAGACAATGAAACTTCGTTGTTGGCGCAGCGCATAGAAGGTGTCAATGCTAGCGTCAATGAAATGTTTTATCTCATTACATTCAGCGCCGTGTTTGCAATTGTGTTTCTGTCTATATTCGGATTGGTATTGACACGAAAAATAGCCAGGCCATTGCGAGATATGACTAGTACCGCGGAAAAAATATCTAATGGTGAACTGGATCAGATTACGCCGCTAGAAGCTAGTGATGAAGTGGGTAGATTATCCAGATCGTTCGCGCACATGATTCAATCATTACAGCAATACGCCAATGCGGCAAAATCAGTATCCGTGGGCGATTTAAGCGTTGATATTACTCCGCAGTCAGAAAAAGACGTGTTGGGCAATGCGATCGCGCAAATGATTAAAAACCTTAATAAATTAGCGCTCACAGCGAAAGTTGTGTCTGCTGGTGATCTTACCGTCAATGTGCAACCGCTATCTGAAAAAGATGTTTTGGGAAACGCGATTGCAGCAATGATTGCAAACTTACGCACATATACGATGGAGAATCACGAATTTGTTAATTTGTTAAATACATCGGTGAATGAAATTTATACGTCAGTTTCGCAGTTAGTCGCATCGGGCAGTGAGGCTGCCGCCGCTGTTAATCAAACAACCAGCACAATAGAAGAAGTGAGGCAGACATCACGGGTATCAAGCGAAAAAGCCAAAACAGTCGCTGATAACGCGCAAAAAGTGGCTGATATCAGCCGCGCAGGTAAGCAATCTATACAGGACATGAACACGGGAATGACGGGCATTCGCAATCAGATGCAGGCCATTGCGGAATGCATGCTACTACTCAGCGAGCAGACGCAAGGTATTAACAGCATTATTGAAACAGTAGATGATTTGTCGCAGCAGTCTAATCTCTTGTCCGTGAATGCTTCCATCGAGGCGGAAAAAGCGGGTGAGCAAGGCAAGGGATTTCGTATTGTTGCGCAGGAAATTAAAAGTCTTGCTGATCAATCAAAACAAGCTACGCATCGTGTGCGTGAAATTTTACAGGAAGTACAAAAAGCTACGAGCACGGCGGTGTTGGCAACCGAGCAGGGAAATAAAGCCACTGATGGCGGCGTTACCAAGGTTGAAGAATCGTCTGGTGCGATAGAAAAATTGTCAAATAGTGTCATTGAAGCGGCGCAGGCAGCTATACAAATCGCTGCATCCAGTCAACAACAGTTGGTGGGCATGGAGCAAGCGACCGCCGCAATGGAGAATATCAAACAGGCCAGTTTGCAAAATGTCGACAGTGCAAAACAGTTGGAAGAATCCGCGCATAATTTGAAAGAGATTGGTGTGAAACTACAGCAGATTGTGAAGCAGTATAAAATTATGGGAACCCAGCCGCAATGAACAAAGACCAGTTGCAAAAAAGATTACTGGAAACATTCAAAGTCGAAGCGGACGAGCATTTGCGCGCCATTGCAGATGGGTTGTTGAAAATTGAGAAAAAACCATCCCAGCAGGAAATGATTACTATTACGGAAGTGTTACATCGTGAAACGCATAGTTTGAAAGGTGCCGCGCGCGCGGTGAATATTTTGGATGCAGAATTAATCTGCCAGGCGATGGAAAAAATATTTTCTGCCTGGAAACGCCTGGAGCTTCAGCCGGAACAACAGCAATTCGATTATCTGCATAAAGCTGTCATTCTGTTGCAACAAGGCATTGCTGTGCCTAATCCGGAAAATATTGCTGTTGACAAAAAGACAGTAGCGGATATTTCTGCGCATTTGAATAGCTTGATAGAAGCTGGCGCGCCAGTGGTAGTTGCTAAGACGTTGAATAACCCAGGACAAGACATTACACGAGAACAAGACACTAAGCGGGAACAAGACACTAAAATAACTCAGGAAAGTAAGATAGCAGCGTCAACAGTACAGCCCGTGCAAGGGCAAACAATCAGGATTACCGGCGCCAAGCTTGACTCGCTGTTACTCAAAACAGAAGAAATGTTAATCGTAAAGCTGGTCATGCAGAAATACGTCAATGAATTATCTTTGATTAACGATACCATAAAGATATTAAAAACGGATTGGCATAAAATATTAAGAGGCAAATCAGCGCAATCAATCGATTCTTTTCTGACGAATGGCTTTGATCGTGTTAAATCGCTGGAAAACTCGCTAGATTTGCTACGCGGTGAATTTGACGCGTATGGTCGTCAATTCAATGTTCTCATCGATGGTTTACTTGATGATGCCAAAAGTATGGTGATGTTGCCGTTTTCTACCCTGCTCGATAGCTTTCCGGCAATGGTGAGAAGCATAGCCCGCGAGCAAGGCAAATCGATTAATCTGGTGTTGCAAGGATCGGAAATTGAAATTGACAAGCGTATTCTCGATGAATTAAAGGACCCATTGGTTCATCTTGTTCGTAACAGCATTGATCATGGCATAGAAAAAGCAGACGAACGCGGCGGCAAAAATCCTGAAGCCACCGTCAAAGTAATAGTTTCTCAGTTTAACGCCAATGAAATTGAAATATTAGTGTCTGATGATGGCAAAGGTATTGATGTGAACGCAGTGAAAAAAATGGCGATGAAACAGGGATATATTTCGCAAGAAGAGGCGGAATCAATCAGTGACCAGGATGCATTGCCACTCATCTATCTATCAGGTTTATCCACTAGCCCGATTATTACGAATGTGTCGGGGAATGGTCTGGGTATGGCAATCGTGCATGAAAAATTGGAAAAAATGGGCGGCCATCTGGATGTGAAATCAGAAAAAAATGTTGGCACACAATTCAAATTAAGTCTGCCGCTGTCATTGAGTACTTTTAAAGGTGTGCTTATCAGCGCTGGTGGCGAATCTTTTGTGCTACCTACTACGCATATCGAGCGCATTATCCGTATTAGTCCGGATGACATCAAGACGATAGAAAATAAAGACACCATTTCAATGGATAACGCGACCTTGTCCTTAGTCAGGTTGAATGAAGTGTTGGGTGTGGCGGATAAAAAACCATCTAATTCAGCTTCCAGTTTTCTTACTGTTGCGGTGATTCGTTTTGGCGAAAATCGTGCCGCGTTTCAGATAGATGAATTTTTTGGCGAGAGAGATGTGCTGGTAAAGAAACTGAATACGCCGCTGCAAAGAGTGAAATATGTTTCTGCTGCAACCATTTTGGAAACTGGCGTTCCAGTGCCTATTTTGAGTGCGAATGATTTGATTAAAACAGTAATGAAAGACGTGCTGCCACAAAGGCGACTAAACAACATCGCTGCGACGGAAGCTGCGCTGGATAATAAAACCATACTTGTCGCGGAAGATTCTATTACCACGAGAATGTTGTTAAAAAATATTCTGGAAATGGTCGGATATACAGTGCTTACCGCTGTCGATGGCGCGGATGCCTGGCGTATTTTAAGAGAACAAAAAGTAGCGCTGGTAGTATCAGATGTGGAAATGCCAAGAATGGATGGCTACGAGCTAACGCGGAATATCAGGAGTGATAAAAAACTTGCGGAATTACCCGTTGTATTAGTCACTACACGTGATACTAAAGAAGATCGTGAACATGGTATCGATGTTGGTGCGAATGCTTATATTGTGAAAAGTAATTTCGAAGATAATAATTTGACCGCAATTATCAAAAGGCTGATATGAGCATGCATGCTGGCAACAAAATTAAATTGATGATTGTTGAAGATTCAGCTTCGCAGGTTGAGCTGCTTATGCATCTGATAATGTCTTGTCCTAATTTTGATATCGTTGGTGTGGCCAGAAACGGCGTTGAGGCAATTGAGTTGCTGCGAACCGTGAAACCAAATGTGATATTAATGGACTTGCACATGCCGAAAATGAACGGCGTCGATACGATAAAACATATTATGAATTCCGATCCGTTACCTATTGTAGCGATGAGCGCAAGTACGGATGTTAATGATATTATCAATGGTTTTCACGCGCTGGAAGCGGGTGCTGTGGCTTTTTCTGAAAAGCCGCGCAGCATACAAGATCCACGTTATGAATACATGTGTATGTCATTATTGCAAACAGTCAAATTAATGTCCGAAGTTAAAGTGGTACGCAGACGAGACAAAAACAATGCTGCTACACATAAAACAAAAAATATAGCGATAAGAGCTTTGGATCAGCCCATCGCGAAAGATATTGAGGTAATCGCTATCGGTGTTTCCACCGGTGGTCCATTGGTGTTGCAAACCATTTTATCGCAGTTGCCAACGGATTTTCCGCCAATTTTAATAGTGCAGCATATCGTTCCTGGTTTTATCGATGGTTTGGCGAAATGGCTTGCGCAAGGCGCATCCTGTCGTATTACCGTGGCAAAAGGTAATGAAATGCCAGAGCGTGGGCATGTGTATCTGGCACCAGATAATCATCACATGGGTCTTATGCAAAATGGACGGATTTATCTCAAGCCTGGTGACAAGAAGGAAGATGTTCTTTGTCCTTCCGTTGATTTTCTGTTTAATTCGATCGCAGATGTAGTGAGAGACAAAGCAATAGGTGTTTTGCTGACTGGTATGGGCAGCGATGGCGCACAACAATTAAAGCATATGCGCGAACAAGGCGCGGTGACCATTGCTCAAGATAAGGATTCTTCGCTGATTTATGGCATGCCTGGTTCGGCGGTTAAACTGGACGCGGCAATTTATACTTTAACGCCTGAGCAGATAGTTTTAATGATATCGTCATTATCGCGGAGCGCAAAATGAAGGTACTGATCGTCGAAGACAGTAAAACACAAGCAGAGCGATTGCGCAGTATTCTCGAAGACAATGGCTATGAAGTCGCTGCTGCTGTTAATGGTAAAGATGCACTCAGCAAAATCAATCAATTTAAGCCGGATTTGTTGATTAGCGATATTGTCATGCCGGAAATGAATGGTTATGAATTATGCCGCAGTGTGCGTAAAGATCCGCAATATAAAAATTTGACGCTGATTCTATTGTCTACCCTGTCCGAAGTTGAAGATATCGTTACTGGTCTGGAATCTGGCGCCAATTATATTATTTCAAAACCATATAACGATGATTATTTATTAAAGCATTTATACACGGCCATCACTAATCAACGCATGCGTCAAAGTCAACAGGAAGATCGCGACGTAAAAATACTCATCAACGGCAATGAACATATTATCAATGTGCACAAAGCGCACATCGTCGATTTCTTGCTGTCTATCTATGATACTGCCGTGAATAAAAATCGTGAGTTATACAATACGCGGTTACAATTGGAAGAACTCAATAATATTCTGGAAAAGAAAGTCGAAGAACGCACCGCTGCTTTGTTGAAAGAAAGTGAAGAGCGCAAGCGTTATGAACAACAATTCATGGAATCGCAGAAATTGGAAAGTATCGGTAAATTAACCGGCGGCATTGCTCATGATTTTAATAACCTGCTGTTGGTAGCGCTGGGCAATCTTGAAATGCTGACAAACTATCTAGATCAAAATGGCGAAGAAATACAGCATGTTAAGCAAGCGCTGCGAGCTTTGGAACGAGGGTCGGAATTGACCAGACATTTATTGTCATTCGCGCGCAAGCAGGCGTTGTTTCCGAAAAGCATTAATATTGCCGAACATCTTGACTATATTACCACTTTGTTAAAACCGGCATTAAGTGAGCGCGTCAAAATTATCATCAAAATCGCCGACGATGCATGGCCTATCTGGGTTGATCCGATTCAATTTGAAAATGCGATCATGAATATTTCCATTAATGCGCGTGACGCCATGCCTAAAGGCGGTGAGATACATTTTGATATCGAAAATGTCACCATCACTGAAAACAACACAAAAATCAGTGATACGATTGAGCAGCTGAAAGCAGGTGATTATGTCAGATTGCGCATTACCGACCAGGGTGAAGGAATGCCTAAAGAAGTCATGGAGCGTATTTTTGAGCCCTTTTATACCACCAAAAAAGTGGGCGTGGGAACAGGGCTGGGATTGAGTATGGTTTATGGTTTTATCAAGCAGTCAAACGGCAATATTTCTGTCGCCAGTGAACTTGGGCATGGAACCACTTTCACTATTTATTTGCCGCGTTCCAATGAGCCAGCTGAACAGGCAGTTGAAGCCAAGCCACTCAAAATCGCGTCTGTGCATGGCAGCGAGGCGATTCTGGTTGTGGAGGATGAAGCCCCTGTGCTCAAGCTGGTATCGGCGTTTCTGCGCAAATTAGGTTATGACGTTATTACTGCTGGTAACGGTACTGAAGCGCTGGAAATTATAAAATCCACCAAACCTATCGATTTACTGTTTACCGATGTGATTATGCCGGGCGATATTAATGGCCCGGAACTGGCCGTGGAAGCAAAAAAAATCCGGCCAGACTTAAAGTTATTGTTTACATCGGGTTATTCAAAAGATGCATTACAAAATCGTGAGCTGTCATCCATGAAAATCCAAATACAACATATTACCAAGCCATATAAACTCGACGCGCTGGGTGCCAAGCTTAGGACTATCCTGGACAGAAAAAATACCTAATTATTGTTTAAATAGTGCTGATTACTTCCTGTGAATGGACAGGTGTAGTCGGAATAAACACGCTGAGGCGGCCCATTATCGCTCGTAGAGCATTCATAATTGCAATAACCGCAGTCATGGTGGGTGCTAAAACAGTCATCCAGGCATTGTTTATCCCAGTTGGCATAAGCCGCTGGCGCGCTGATGATGAAAAGCAGGGTAAATATAAAACGTCCAAGATTAAGGTGCATATGTCCATCCTTGTCTACCACATTTATGAATAGTATAAATAAAATACAGATCATTGGCTATAGCGGTGTTAATAATGGGCTGTTAAACTAGCTAGCTAAGCCCTGCCGTCATTGCGAGCGCTTTTTGCGAAGCAATCCAGCTCTTAACAAGCTAACGTTATGGATTGCTTCGCAAAAGCGCTCGCAATGACGAGGCTTCGATAAAGATATAGATTTTTGAATAAAAATGTTCACATTAAGAGATTGATAGCTGCCATGCCAGAATCAGAAAAACAACTTCCAGACCCGCTTAGTAAAAGCCAGCGTAAAAGAGACATGCTTGAATTACAAAAGTTAGGCCAGACGCTTATCGATCTATCTGCGTCACAGCTGGCTCAAGTCCCCATACCTGATATTTTGCTGGATGCGATACGGTTGATGCATACCTTGAAAGCAAATGAAGCCAAGCGTCGTCATTTGCAATATATAGGTAAATTGATGCGCGAAATTGATGTGGAAGCCATTCAACTTGCCTTGAAAAAGATTCAATTCAGCAGGGACCAGCAGACAAGCAAATTTCACGCTATCGAACAATTACGCGACCAGCTTATCGCTGGCGATGATAATGATTTAAACCAGGTTCTCGAACAATATCCGCAAGCTGATCGACAACAATTACGTCAGCTAATTCGAAAAGCCAAACATGATCACAAAACAAATAAAAACACAGGTGGTGCAACCGCGTTATTCCGATATTTACGCGATCTGAAAACACAATTATAATCTTGTAAAAATAATACCAGGAAGTATAAAAAATGAAATTGAAGTCGCTATTATTGTCTGTTTTCCCCGCGTTGTTACTTTTAAATTCCGCTTGCGCACTGGCTAATTGCGTCGAAGGCTTAGATAGTCAAATACAACAGCTGATGGATGACGGGGCCAAGGAAAATAATATTATTGGCATGCAATTCAGCGTGTTATGTAAAGATGAATCTATTCCTCATGATTATGCAACAGGCACGACGACTATTAATGGTGATGTGCCTGTTACACCGCAAACATTATTTGTCATGGGAAGTATTACTAAATCCTACACTGCAGCATTGATTTTACAGTTGGAAGCACAAGGCTTGTTGTCTATCGATGATCAAATTGGCGTCTGGCTGCCGCAAATTCCCAAGAAATGGAAAAAGATTACGATCAGACAATTGCTGAATATGACTAGCGGGATACGTCGAATATGTTGAAAATAAAGATTTTCGCGCAGCGTTATTTACTGATTATGAACGTCAATGGCAACCAAATGAATTAATTGCATTTATTGCCAAAAAATCTTTGCGATTTAAACCTGGTAATGGCTACGATTACTCAAGCACAAATTATTTACTGGCGGGAATGATAATAGATTCTGTTGTTGACTACCTACGGAAAATCATACGCAGATCTCATCAAATCAAATATATTCGAACCATTAATGTTAACCAATACTTATTATTGGCCTACCAGTTATGATGAAAAAATACTGGCACAAATGGCACACGGTTATTATCGTTTTCCAGAAATACCAGATGATATCGATGCCACCATCATTAATGTATCTTTTGCAAATAGTGCAGGCGCTAATCTTTCTACCGCTCATGATACTACCATCTGGATGCACAATTTAATGCATGGCTATATATTAGCTGAAAAGCAAATGACGGAACTGCAAACCATGGTTGATATGTTCACAGGCAAGCCTGTGGATAGCTATGGTTATGGTTTGGGAGTTTATCAGGAAAATGTGCATCAGGAATTATCCTGGCAGCATAGAGGATCAATACTGGGTACATTTAATGTAATGAATTGGTTTCCTTGTCGCGACATGGCTATCGCTTACACAAGCACTGCTCAACCAAGTGCTGAACATGGGGTCGCCGAAATTATCGCCAAACGAATTATCGAACTTATCCAGCAAACAGATCCAAGACCGGAATGTAAAACGACTCAACCTGGGGCCAACTTGCTTATTAGAAATTACTAAAATGAGGATAGTCATGCAGGCATTACACGTTGATCCAAACATTGAAATAGCATCGACTATTCCTTCGACATTTTATACTTCTCCGCAATGGTATGAGCTGGCCAAAGAAAAAATTTTCGCTCGTACCTGGCAATTTTGTTTAACAACAGATGAGTTGCGACTGGCGGGGCAAATGGTGCCTCATACGCTACTGCCAGGCATTCTCGATGAGCCACTTTTGTTTGTGCGTGACACGGAAGACAAGCTGCATTGTTTAAGTAATGTATGTACTCATCGCGGTAATTTGCTGGTTGAAGGTCCTTGTGTTACGGATAAAATCCGTTGTCGTTATCACGGTAGACGTTTCAATTTATGCGGCGATTTTGTTCATATGCCAGAATTTGAAAACGCCAAAAATTTTCCTACCGCGCGTGAAAATCTTGCTCACGTGCCGTTTGAACAATTAGGTAAATTTCTTTTTGCTTCCGCGGCGCCTGCTGTTGGTTTTGACGAAGTATTTGCCGATCTGAAAAAACGTTTGGCGTGGATGCCGTTCAAGGAATTTCGTTTTGATGCCAATCGTTCACGTGATTATCTAGTGAAAGCACATTGGGCTTTGTATTGTGAAAATTATCTGGAAGGGTTGCATATTCCGTTTGTGCATCCCGCGTTGCGTAGTGTGCTGGATTTCGGTAATTACACCACTGAACTTTTCCGTTACAGCAGTCTGCAATTAGGTATTGCCAATAGCGGTGAAGATGCGTTTGATTTGCCGCCGGAATCACCTGATTATGGCAAGCGGGTAGCAGCTTATTATTACTGGATATTCCCATCTACCATGCTGAATTTTTATCCGTGGGGATGTTCTGTGAACGTTATTAAACCGTTAGGGCCTTCACTGACTAAAGTTTCATTTCTAACTTATATTCTCGACGAAAGTAGATTAGATCAAGGCGCTGGCGCGGAACTTGATAAAGTCGAGCGTGAAGATGAAGCTGTCGTTGAAACAGTGCAACGTGGCATACGTTCAAGATTTTATGATGCCGGAAGATATTCTCCAACCCGTGAACAGGGCACGCATCATTTTCATCAGTTACTTTGCGAGTTTTTGAATGCTTGAACAACCACAAGCGGATGTGACTGCAACGTAAATTAAGCACGCGTATGCTTAATATGATCACGATAGGTGGCTCTATCGGCACGGGTATTTTTCTTGCTAGCGGTAGTTCGATTTATCTCGCTGGTCCAGGCGGTACTATGCTTGCCTATCTTGTCACTGGCGTCATGGCTTATTTTCTCATGACGAGCTTGTGTGAAATGGCCGCATTCATGCCGTCGACGGGATCATTTTATGTTTATGCGACTAAATTCATTGATCCAGCGCTTGGTTATGCCCTGGGCTGGAATTACTGGTACAGTTGGGCGGTGACGGTTGCTTCAGAAATATCCGCAGCTTCACTGGTAATGCATTTTTGGTTTCCGCACAGTTCGTCATTTCTTTGGTGCGCGATGTTTTTGACAATCGATTGTCAGTATTAACGCATTGTCGGCAAAGGTTTTTGGCGAAACAGAATATTGGTTATCGATGATAAAAGTAACAGTCATCATTTTTTTCATTGTCGCTGGCTTGGCTATGATCGCGGGTATGACAAAATTCGCACCGGTAGGTTTAAAAAACTGGACCGTGGGTGACGCGCCATTTCACGGCGGTTGGCTGGCGATATTTAGTGCGTTCATGATCGCGGGATTTTCGTTTCAAGGTACAGAGCTAATTGGTATTGCCGCAGGAGAAAGTAAAAATCCGGACAAAGATATTCCGCAAGCAGTAAAACAAGTATTTTGGCGCATATTATTATTTTTTATACTGTCGATATTGGTCATCAGTTTGTTGATTCCGCACACTTCCGCGCAACTGGCGGATGAAAATGTAGCCATGAGTCCGTTTACACTCGTATTTAAGCAATATGGTATTACCATGGCGGCGGCTATTATCAATGCGGTTGTGCTGGTGGCTATCTTGTCTACGGGAAATTCGGGCATGTATGTCGCGGCCAGAATGTTGTGGTATCTGGCGAAACAAGGCCATCTGCCCGCAGTATTTTCCCGCGTCAATAAACGTGGCGTGCCCATGAATGCATTATGGCGACGACAGCAGTGGCGTTGCTGGCGTTTTTATCTTCGTTTTATGGTAATGGCACGGTTTATTTCTGGTTGGTGAATGCGGCTAGTCTGTCAGGGTTTATCACCTGGGCTGGTATTGCCATCAGTCACTATCGTTTTCGTCAGGCGTATCTGCGGCAAGGAAAAAATCTGAGCGAGTTGCCCTATGTCGCGCGTGGCTATCCATACAGCACATTATGTGTGATGACATTGTGTCTTGTTATTATTGCCGGTCAGAATTATAAAGGATTAATGGCGAGTCAGATTGACTGGCGTATCATTCTGGTGTCATACATAGGAGTACCGATTTTTTTAATATTATGGCTAGGATACAAACTCATACACAAAACCAAACTAGTTCCATGGCAGGAATGTAATTTTGAGGAATTTTAACGCCTTAAACAATTAAATAGGGAAACAATTCAATCAGGGAGGGCAGACAATGAAATTCTTTGTCACTTATTGTACGATGGATAGTAAATTAGCGAACCCTCTTTGGCATGCATGTCTTATTGTATCTTACTGGCCTGGCGAAGGGCATAAAATTGGCGTGAAAAATGCCTGGGGTTTTTATGCGGCGCCTATGTCCAAACCCGGTTCTGTGGTGGGCAAATTAAAGAAAATGGTAGGTTTAGGCTTCGATTTTCAAGGCAACCACGGCGTCATGAAAAATGAAGAATTACGTTATCTTGATCTCGGTTACGGTTTGCGTGGTGTTACGTTTGAGATTAGTCTGGAACAATTTTTACAGTTAAAAAAATCATGTAATAACATCATCGCTGTGGAGCAGCAAGCTATCGCGGAAGCGAAACAAAACCTGGCCAGTCAAGGCAAAGAGCCAAGTTCATATGAAATTTATCAGGAAGAAAAACGTCAGGCTTGCGCTCAGCAAAGACCGCCGCGCTTAAAACCATTCGATTTACGTCTTTCGCTTGATCCAACATGGGGTGTTTCCCTGAATGCTTCTCATACCTGTAAAACCACGGCGATCGACTTGCTGGCTGAGATTGGTATAGCCCAGACAGAACTGGATAAGCTGACATATGAGAATTCTTCCATGGCTTTGCCGCGAATCAGTGGCCGGCAGGAAATTTTTTTCCTGCACAGTGTCGGGCCACGGCATAAACATGTCTCCGAGCGTACAGGTAAAGTTACTTTTTTCCGCAGCTGGGAGGATAAACAAGCGAATTTGTACTGGAGCCTGCCACCACAAATGCTGGTGACCGAATCGCAGAAATTGCTGGACATGTTTATGTTGCCGTCTCACACTATCGAGCCAGTCAAAAAAATATTAAGCCAGTTACAGCAGGTAGAAAATATTATTGCGAACGCTTGTTTAGCGCAAGAACATGAGGCAGACAGACAGCGTCTGATAAAGTATATAAACGATTTATACAATGTTTTTGCCGTGATCAATAGTGCATGGGATGAAAACAAGTTAGCGGAAAAAATTGTCGAAGCGAATACTTTCCTGGAAAACATTTATTATGCCATTTATGAAGGTTGGGATGATGCCAGCGAGCTAGAATCTGTCGTCGTGGTGCTGCCCGATGAAGATCAGGCCAGGATTTGTAAAACCCTGGGGTATGCTTTCGTCAAAATGTACAAGGCTTATGAAATGTAGTGTCGTTATATATTTGCCAGGATGAGATACTTTGAATTATCCTTATTTTCTTATTTACACATCTTCATGTGGGAGGGAAGTCCATGTTTGCCAGGATGAGATACAACGCGGATAAATTTGTGAAGGAAGCAGAAAAGATCCGCCAGACGAGTCCGGAAAAAAAGGCGCTATCACCGAATAAAAAAGCCGCCGCTGCTCCAGCGATTGTTGTCACGCCAACACCAGCGGCAACCACAAATGTTGCTCCAGGATTAAAGCGCCAGCAAGCCCGGATAAAGCAACACTGTCTTTACCAGTTGAGAAACCCAAAGAACGTGTAGAAGCCGGTTCGAATAAAGTGTTTTATGGCGTTGCCGCTGCTGCCGCGGTAGGTTTGTTATATGTTGGTTATAGGATGTATCAGGGTGATACAGTTGAAGCCGTGTCTATAGATGTGCCGGCAAAGCCGCAAGTTTAAATGGAGTTTCAGGCATGAAATTAAAAATATGGAATTTTTGTATAATGGGCGCTGTTCTGCTGCTGAGCGGCTGCGCCTCCAGCACACCTAATGAAAATGCCGGATATGGCGCGGTCGCTGGTGTGGCGATAGGTGCTCTGGCTAGCAATCCATTGTTGGCGGTAATCGGCGGCGCAGCGGGTATGGTTGTTGGTCATAACTTTGGTGAAGAACAGGAAAACGCGATTTATACCACCACGTCTTAATTTCAATATTATTTCTGGCTGTAAGTGATAGCCTGGATGCTAATAATGCATTCGGGCTGTTTTTAGGTATTTTTTACCCATCCTAAAATCTTCTACATCTCATCTTTCCAGAGTCATGTGTGTGGATGCGATTAAAGGCGTAATGAATCATCCCCAGCCGGATATGGTGGCGGATGGATTTTGTGTGCTGTTCTGCGAGAAAATTGTTGTGACGCCAGAGATCAGCAACGCAATGCGGGCGCATCAGGATCCGGTTCGATTCGCGCAGGCGATAATTGTTTTAAGCAAGGGAGAAAATCTGAGCGCGGAGAATCTTGCGGTAATATCAGTTCATTCTAATCCTGCGCATCTCGCAGTCTGTTTAAATCACTTGCAAAAACAAATCAAAAAAATCCCGGCGATACGCACCGCTATTGCTACACATCCTGATTTTAGCGTCTTGGTAGACGGCATTCTTGCTTTGGATGCTGGCGGTGTGCTGACAGCAGCAACTCTGGCTGATGTGGAAAAAGCACCAGACCCGCAGCAGCGCGGCATCTATCTGGGAATGATGGCTACTAACACTGCGCTTGGCCAGGAAATCCACCAGACGATACAGGCCCAAGACCCGGCTCTTGCGGCAAATATAAAGCCAGAAGAATTAACGCAGGCTTTCAACCGAGCGGATGAGCAGAGCAGTCAAATGATCAGCGCTGAGTTTAATAGATGGCGAAAACAAAAATCATCAGCGCAGGACGAGCAAAAAAGTGCGCCAGTACTTGCCCGGTTCCATCTTTTGCCGCCATCCGCCGCCGTTCCGCAAGAAGCCGTTCAGCATGAGCCCGCGGCAGGTATGCTTGATTGCGTTATTAATGTTTGCAAGATGCAATAATCACACAAACTTTTGTTCAAATCGCGCGCGCTGTCGCTGCATTTGCCAAAGACAAATATCATCCAATGAAGCAGCAGGCTCGTTGGTATACGGTAATGTTGGCAAATAAGGCGGTGGCCCGAATTCTGGTGTGAGTGTGGAATAGGCGCGGCCAGATTGCCGTTGCGCGTTCCAGATCATGTCCCACCAGCGTTCATGTGCCGCTACATGAGTCTGATATTCAGGTGCGCGTGGGTCTGGCACTTGCGGGCCTTGTTCGTGGCCGACTCTGGCATGTATATGTAAGCAGCGCTCTGCGCATAATTGCAAAATAGCGGTTTCTTCATCGATTAATCGTTCACAAACATTGACCCAATGACTGTAATCACAGCAGAGTTTTAAATCTGGAAATTCCAGCAAGAGATCGCGGCTAGTCCAGGGGTTGTACATAATACGACTGCGGTGTGTTTCGTGTGCGATGGGAATGCCAATATCTTTTTCTATTTTTAATGCTTCGCGGAAAAAGGTTTCTGCTTCTGCGCGGGTAAATGCATCGCGGCCGCTATGTGCGGTGATTTGTAAGGGTTGACTGATGGCAGCTTCGCGCACTTGCGCCGCGAATGAAGCCAGGTGTTCCGCCACTGTTTGTCCTTGCGTAAATACCATGGCTATCCATTGCAAGCCAAGTTCGTTCAGTTGTGCGCTTAGTTGTTCACGTGGTTCGGCGGAATACATTAAGCCAGCTTCAATAGCGGTATAGCCTTGTTGTTTGTATAAGCGCAGGGCATCAATGTAAGGTGCAGAAGTGCCCCATAAATGACGGGCGAGAATTAATTTCATGGTGAATCCCAAAAATGGGGGAGTATAGCAAAAAGATTGATTTATTACCCCTCACCCGCCGCTATCGCATTGGGTGAGGGGTAATGATTAGAAGATAATATAAGACAACTGCGCCAACACTTCGTTCGCATAAAAATGTTGCTGAGAGAATTTGCTGGATGTTGCAAGGCCGGAAAGGTTAGCGTTATCCAGATCTGTGCGGCCAAAGTTATTAAAGCGATAACCGACACCAAGACGCCATTGCATGTTCAGATCATAATCAATACCGGCGCCAACCATATAAGACCATGATGTACTAACATGATCATCAAAATGATTACCGAGGCCATCGTTGTATCTATATGCATTATTGAATGACACACCCACGCCGCCGGAAACATAAGGATGGAACCTGCCCAGGCAAGTGTAGAGCAGTTTGCTTTCCACTAATAACTGGTGGGGACGGATATAGTAACTGTAGTCGTAAGGTCCTGGTGTGATTGTGCCCTGGGCCCGAAAGGTGATGGGCTGATAATAGCTTACCCCCAATTGCACATGCCAGTCTGGACGTACGAACATTTCGGTACCAGCAAATCCCCCGAATATTGGGCTGAACAACTCATCGTGATGGGGATGATAATAAAGAGGTACATGGGTTACCTGGTCTATCACAGATTGTGATTTACCGGCATCATCCGTAAAAACTTCGCCACCAGAAAGAGTAAGGACTGGATAAGCGAAATGCGGAATATAAAAGGGATAGTTTTCCATTGAGGTAGACATCATGTCTGCAGCTGCCTGATTGATCATAAAGGCTGAAGCTAACAAGTGCCAAACCAAGTCCTTTGGTTTTTCTGTGCATAGAGTTCCTTTCCTTAATCTAGAATGCCGATATTAATGATCAATATATTAGCATTGAAAATAATTGATTTAAACCATAATAATATGAGCGATTTATTTTTGTTACCCAAAACAACCAGGAGCTTTACATGACTAAAGTGAATGCCTATGCCGCCATGAAGGCAAAAGAGCAGTTAAAACCATACCAGATCGATCGCCGCGATCCACGTCCAAATGATGTAGTGATTGAAATTAAATACTGCGGCATTTGCCATTCAGATGTGCATCAGGCGCGTGATGAATGGGGTGGTTCAATATTTCCTATGGTGCCAGGTCATGAAATTGCCGGTGTAGTCACCAAAGTTGGTTCCTCTGTTACCCGCTTTAAAGCTGGTGATCGTGTGGGCGTGGGTTGTTTTGTCGATTCCTGTCGCGTCTGCGGTTCCTGCAAAGAAGGGGTGGAGCAGTTCTGCGATAAAGGCTGTAATTTGACATATAACGCTAAAGATAAGGATGGTTCATTCACCTATGGTGGTTATTCCACAGAAATCGTGGTTGATGAAAATTATATTTTACGCATACCAGAAAATTTGCCGCTGGATAAAGCCGCCCCATTACTATGTGCGGGTATCACAACTTATTCGCCGTTAAAGCATTGGCGCATCAAGCCAGGCGATAAAGTGGCAGTGGTCGGTTTGGGTGGTCTTGGACATATGGCGGTTAAGCTCGCTGCGGCTATGGGTGCGGAAGTATCTGTGTTGAGCACATCTGACAAAAAGAAAGATGACGCACTACGCTTTGGAGCGAAAAATTTTATTAAAACAACGGACGAACAAATATTCGAAAAGTATGCCAACTATTTTGATTTGATAATTAATACCGCATCAGGAAATACCGATCTCGGTAAATACCTTGGCTTGGTAAAGCGCGATGGTACCATGGTGCTTGTGGGTGCGCCGGAAAAACCATCGCCATTGAGTTCCATGCCGTTAATTATGAAACGCAGACAATTAGCTGGTTCATTGATAGGTGGTATCAAGGAAACCCAGGAAATGCTGGATTTCTGCGGCAAGCATAATATCACTTCGGATATTGAATTGATCCCAGCCGCAAAAATCAATGAAGCATATGATCGCATGGTGAAAGGTGATGTGCGTTATCGCTTTGTTATTGATGCTGCTTCATTTAAGTAATTCTGGAAGCAGGTAATTCTGCCACAATGTCGCGCGGTATTTTTGGCGAAAAAAGCCAAAGTGGCCGATAAGTTTTATATTGAGGTCATGAGGATTGATGCGCAGCATTTTTTTCGGAGCGTTGATGTATAAGTGATGCAACGCTTCGATGCTGCGCGCAGACATATATTCATCGTCAGTAAATGAAATAGAAGTAATCGGTGTGGTGACATTAGAGTAGAGTGCTCTGACAGTGTTACCTTCCGCGCCAGCCGCATAATCTGGATTTAGACACCAGCGTCGCCATTGCAAGATAACACCTTTAGGCAGATTGCCCACTTTGCGTAGTTTCTTGCCGGGGAAATAGCCAAAGATTGCAGTAGCTAATGGTGCTATGACATACCATAACCACCATACCCGATATTTAAGTTGTGGCGAATTTTCACGCCAATAACCGTTGCCGGCGGCGATAGTGATGGCTTTGGTGATTTTATCTTTGTTGGGTACAAGTGCGAGAATTTGCCCGCCCAGACTATGGCCTATCCAGTAAAGCGGTTTATCTGGCGCCAGTGCTTTAACTGTATCAACCATCGCAGCGCAATCTAATTGCGCCCAGTCGATAATGGTTGTTTTAAAGCCGCGCAAGCGGCCTTTGAGTGACAAACCTGTGCCGCGGAAATCGAATGTGACGCTGAGAAAGCCTTGAGAACTTAACCATGCGGCTAAATTGGCATAGAATTTCTGTGACATGCCCATGCCGGGGACGATCAAGACGGTACCTTTGATATCGCCCGCTGGTTGAAAGATAGTGCTGACGAGCGAATAGCCGTCGTGTGTGGTAACAATTTTTTGGGTGGGTGGTGTCATGTGCTTTATATTACCTCTCTTTAAAGGTGAAAAAAATGTTTCATAAAAAAGAAGAAATGATCATTGTAGTGGGAACAACCAGCGCCATCAAAATCGCCGCAGTCCAGACAGTATTTCCAAATGCAAAAGTCATAGGCGTTAAAACGGCGTCAGGTGTGCCAGAGCAACCTGTTGAAGCAGAAACAGAGCGTGGCGCAATCAATCGAGTGAATGCAGCGCGCGTGGCAATGCCGCTAGCTGATTTGTTTATTGCGATTGAAAGTGGAATTTTTAATGAAAATGGGCATTATATAGACAGGGCAGTAGTTGTTGTCGTTGATAAAGCAGGCATTCAACACATTGCGGTTTCCGAAGGAGTAGAATTTCCCAAAGTATCTTTCGAAAAAGCACAAACAAGAGGATTTGATAAAGTCACTGTCGGGCAAGTCATGTTTGAAGATGGTTTGGTAAAAGTGAAGGATGATCCACATGCTGATCTAGGCAAGAAAATTCCGCGTGCGGAGCTTTTACAACAAACGATCTCTGCTGCTTATTTGCATCGTACAACTTTTCAAGAGATACTTATAAGCGGTAACCAACCTCATAAGGGATTATGACGACAGCTCGATCTTCAGTTTATTACGATTCTGCTAAACGCCAGTTAATTTGTCGTGGTGACTGGGATCTTGCGCATTTGCCGCAAAGACAAGCTGAAGTCAGTCGTATCTCTTGGCCGCATAGCGGTGAAGTTAGTGTCAATGGTGCGGCAATTGAAAAACTGGATAGCGCCGGTGCCTGGTTTTTTATTCAGTTACAAAAAAATCTGAAACAAAAAGGTGTCACTCTCAAATTCACAGATTTTCGCCAAGAGCCGACCGAACTGATAGGCATTGTAGAAAAAACACTGGCGGACGAAACGCCTTTGCCGCAAGTGTCACCGCCAGGCCAGCTGGCCATCATCGGTGCTAAGACAATCAACGTGGCGCAAGAAGTCTCTGCTTATCTTTCATTTGTTGGCGCATTAACTTTTGAATTTCTGCGTCTGCTGCCTTCACCTAAACACTGGCGTTGGAATTCATTAAGCAATGTGTTGTATACCACGGGTTATCAAGGCTTACCTATTATTGCTTTACTTTCATTTCTGATTGGCGTGGTACTGACATACCAGATGGGTTTGCAGCTGCGTAACTATGGCGCTGATATTTATATTGTTGATTTGCTCGGGTTGTCAGTATTGCGGGAATTTGCTCCACTCATTACTGCTATTATGGTGTCAGGCCGCACCGGGTCTGCTTTTACAGCCTCCATCGGTATGATGAAACTGAATCAGGAAATTGATGCTTTAGATACCATGGGTGTGACACCGGCGGAATTGTTATTGCTGCCACGTATCATCGGCTTATTTATCGCGCTGCCTTTGCTGACTATGTGGTCAGATATATTTGGCGTGCTCGGTGGTATGGTTATGTCCAATAACATGCTGGGCATTACCTGGTATGATTTTTTGCACAGGTTTCAACGCGTCGTTTCGCTAAAATCATTTTTAATTGGCATGGGCAAGGCGCCGGTGTTCGCGCTACTTATTGCCAGCATAGGTTGTTTTGAGGGTATGCAGGTTAAATATAGCGCCGACAGTGTTGGTCAGAATACAACCAGAAGCGTTGTTGCTGCTATATTTTTTATCATCGTTACTGATGCGATATTCTCAGTATTGCTGAGTAAGATGCATTTATGACGACTAACGATGCGATTATCGAAATAAAAAATCTGGATACACGTCTTGGTGGTGAATGGGTGCATAAGAACCTTAACCTGACCATACGGCGTGGGGAAATCATGGGTATTGTTGGTGGTAGCGGCAGTGGTAAAACAACGCTACTACGAGAAATGCTGCATCTTACCAAGCCTGTCGCTGGCTCGATCAAGATTTTTAATCACGAGATAACCACGGCCTCGTCTAAAACGATGCTGAAGATACAAAGACGCTGGGGGGTGTTGTTCCAGTCTAATGCTTTGTTTAGTTCGCTGACGCTGATGGAGAATGTCATGTTTCCGCTGCGTGAGCATACCCATCTTAGTGAAGAAGACATGCAAAACCTGGCGTTGTTGAAAATCATGATGGCGGGTTTATCGATGGATGCCGCGACTAAATATCCAGCGGAATTAAGCGGTGGTATGCAAAAACGTGCCGGGCTGGCGCGTGCGATTGTGCTGGATCCAGAGTTGATTTTTCTCGATGAACCATCGTCGGGATTGGATCCTCAGACCGCGGCTGGTTTCGATGAGCTAATTTTGAACTTGCAGAAAACCATGGGTTTGACTATTGTAATGGTAACACATGATCTCGATAGTCTATGGAAAATCACCAATAGGGTGGCGTTTCTGGGCGAGAAAACAGTGTTGTGTGTTGACAGTATGCCGGAGCTGGTTAAAAACCCAAACCCGACCATCCAAAAGTTTTTTGGTGGGCCACGGGGCAGGGCAGCGGAGGGAAGTTATCAACATGATAAGTAGATCTCATGGATAATAATGTTCACTACACGCTGGTAGGCGCGTTTGTCATTTTTCTTCTATCTGCGATAGGATTTACTATTATCTGGCTGTCGTCTGGCCTGACGTTCGTTACTTATTCAGATTATCTCATTTATAGCCAGGAATCCGTTTCCGGTTTGAGTATTGATGCCGCTGTGGAATATAACGGTGTGAACGTAGGCTCAGTCAAAAGCATTAATCTCAATCATGATAATCCACGTCTGGTAGAAGTATTGTTAAGCATCAAAAAATCCACACCAATTACCCGCGGCACTGTTGCAGTGCTGACTAGCAGAGGCATCACCGGTGTTGCTTTCATCGCGCTGAAAGATTCAGGTACGGATTTGCGACCGTTAGTGGCAGCCAAAGGACAACCATATCCGGTTATCCCGACGTCGCCGTCATTATTCATGCGTCTTGATATCGCGCTAAAACGTTTATCTGAAAACTTGCAAACAGTGGCGGAATCATTCCATTCCTTGTTGGATAAAGAAAATCTTAAGTCTATTAAAGATATTCTTGTCAACATTGATCACATTACTGGTACGGTTGCGGATAATAGCGACAAACTGAATTCGCTATTGTTGAATACTTCGAAAGCCAGCTTGCAATTAACACCATTGCTGCAAAATAGTAATTACACACTGCGTGTGATTTCAACGCAGACATTGCCGGCGACATATCAATTGTTGACGAATTTGAATGACGCAGCGCGCACGTTGACGGAAGTGTCGGCGATGCTGAAACAAAATCCATCCATGTTGGTACGCGGTATCAACCCACCGCCGCCGGGACCAGGTGAAAAACCATGAAAATGAAATTTATATTGCTTCGTAATTCTGTGATCACGCTGGCTGCGCTGGCTTTGACAAGTTGTTCGCTATTGTCGCCAGTGGCAAGCAAGACACCGAATAAATTTGTATTGGATAGGGCACCGCTCAATATTTCTTCGCGTTCATCGCATACGGGAACGTTAATGGTGGCAGTGCCAGTGGCGAGACAAATTTATGACACGACACAGATGGCTTACACCAAGAAAGCATATCAAATTGAATATTTCAGTCAGAACCAATGGGCGGAAGCACCCGCACAAATGTTGCAACCGCTGTTAGTAAAAGCATTGCAAAGTACGCATCATTTCCATGCTATCATCGTGCCGCCAACGTTAGATCATTACGAGTACTCGTTAGATACACAATTGCTGAAATTCGAAGAAGACTTTACCTATCGTATCCCGCGTTTCAATATGACTATGCGCGTGCAATTAAGTCGCACAGCAGTCAATCAAGTAGTGGCAACCAGAGAATTTTCTGTGTCGGAAGAAATTCCCCAAGCGACTCCGTATGGGGGTGTTATTGCCGCGAATCGTGCTAGTGAAAGAATTCTCGCGGAAATTACTCGGTTTTGTTTGGAGCATGCTGGTTAGTGCACGAACGTGCCAACTAAAAATGCCGACTGAATAGTGTTTTCATTAATTTCCCGCATCACATCATCAGGATTTGCCTCTGCAGATAAATTCAGCGGAGAGCTGAGTGCATACAACGTGAAATAATAATGATGCAAAGCAGAATTTTCAGGACAAGGGCCAGCATATCTTGCATCGACGTAACCATTAAAGCCAACTAGCGTACCCACTGGTAATGGCATTTTTTCCGGAAGTGATGTGGTAGTTCCGGGTATATTGTAAATGACCCAGTTAAAAAATGTCTGACCATCGGCCGCATCAGGATTGGTGACGACTAGCGCAAACGCTACGGTATTCGCTGGTACGTTTTTCCAGCTGAGTGTAGGTGGAATATTATCGCCGTTGCAGGTGTACGAAGCAGGAATTTTACCGTTATTGGAAAAATCAGGGGAGGTAAGCTCAAGCTGTGCGGCATGAGCATGAACCGTAGCGACGAATAATAATTGTATGAATATGAGGATGTAAAAGCGCATGTGAAACTCCCCATTTTATCCTTAGAATTATGTGTGTAACACCTTCCTATAGTACTATTATACCAAAGTTCGTTATTATATATTTATATATTATTAATCAATAGGTTGATGAGAGATGTTCGTGTGTTAAACGAGTGATTAATGGCGTGCAAATCAGGTAGATAATACCGGCAATCACCGCGATCCAGCCAACCAGGCCAAACATGTGACTGTAACTGGCGTTAGTCATTAATGGATCAAGTGTATTTGCTGCGCCTATAGCAACGCTAGAAGTGTAATCGGCCATAATGCCGGTGATGCCGCCAAACATCAACCATGTGCCCATCATAATACTGCGCGACTCCATAGGCGCAAGTTGTCCGACTAATGCATAACCTACTGGAGAAACAAATAAATCAGCGATGCTTTGCAATGAATAACTTGATAAGACCCAGCCTACATTTGAGTAACCATGATTATTTGCGAAATGTATGCCCAACGGCAAAATGACATAGGCGATGCCCATGATCAGCAAGCCTATGCCGAATTGTAACGACAGGCTGATGTTATAACCGCGCGCGCGTAAATGCGAAATGCCAATAGTGATAAGTGGCGCTGCTGCTACAGTCATCAAATTGTTGATGTTTAATATCCATTGTGGTGCAAGTAGGCTGCCAAGCACATGACGGTCAACATTGCGTTCGGTGAAAAGATTCAAACCGATTGGGCCAAGCAGTAATAACGTCCAGAAGATAATGGCAGCGATAGCTAATATGCAATAAGCGATTATTTTTTGTCTTGTCATCGTGTTTGTTTGTCTTGTAGCGAGATAGAGCATAAATGCAAACATGATGAGAGTGGTATAAATAATAATGTCGGTGCAGAGTGCGGGATATTGCAGTAAAAATCTTAAGCCGAGAAAAAACAAACCGACCGCGCATAAGCCAATTACACGTGATTTTTGCTTGGCACTGATAGTTAATGTGCTGTAACGTGTACCGCGATCTTGCAAGGATTTCCAGTTATAAAGAGTAATAAAAATCGCGATAATATTTCCCAGCGCGCTTAATTCAAATAATGTTTGATAATTTTGATGTAATTCATAATAACCAGCGACGATAAAGGAAAAGAAAAATCCGATATTTAAACCGCTATAATTTAATAAAAATGATGTTTCGCGATTTTTGTCTTCTGGTTTGAATAATTGTGTTAACAAATTATAAATGCAGGTGAGATTCACGCCGCTACCAGTGAGAATTGCAGCTAATCCCCATAACAAAAATGAACTTTGTGGTATAGCGATCAACGCGCAGCCTATCGTTTCAATTATCATGCTGATAATAAATAAACTGCGATAGCTATAATATCTGCCACCAATGTATCCGCTAAATAAATGAATGAAATTATTCAAGCCGAAAAATATGCCAGTAATAGTGGCGGCGAATGCGTCGCTCATGTGCAAAACTTTTGTTGTGTAGAGAATGAGCGAAGAATACAAAACGCTAAAGCTGATGATGGCGAAAATTTGTATGAGAAAAAGCGCACCTGCGCCGGGCGGCATAATGTCATGATATTTTTGCCAGAGTGCTTGGCGCGTTGAGCTCGTCATGTGTGTTATTAGAATGATTTATTGAGCGGCTATCTTAATGTATGCTCAATTAAGAAACAAGCGAAGTAATTTTGATGATATTTCAATAAGTTAATGCAGCACAGGATGCTGATTTATAGCATCCTGTGTGTGATTGGAGGATTATCTTGGACCACGAGCAATAGAAGGCTTGTCTTCTATTTCAGCGGTGGCCGCAGGCGTCATTTTTTGCTTAATTAACTCGCAAATCGCCTTTCCTTCAGTAGATGTGTTTGTTTCCGCGAGGTTAATTAATAATTCTTTCATGAGGTCGATCTTGGTTGTATCTCCGCTCAGCGATAGCATAAGTTTCTCAAGAGCATCAGGTAAATTTATATCCATAAACAAGTATAGCTTGAGTGCAATCACTACTTTTGCTTGGGGAGTGATAGATTGCAACGTTTGCAGTAGATGGAAACATCGCAGTGCATTTAATAAGCTGGCTAATATTTCAATGCCTATCCAGTCAGGAGATTTATTGTTGGGTTTGGCTGTTAACTGGTTGCAGTTGTTGGTGATAGCGTCTACGAAATAAGTGATGGCGGAAGCGATATTAAGATCTTGCTTGTGATTTTTAAAATATTCGAGGAATTCATGATCTGATTCGTGTAATTTACTTATTACATCCCATTTGATACAAATCTTGCAAAGTCATATATCCCTGAATCACGATAAATAATGGGGGGATTTTCCTGGCTGGAATCTTTCGGTGCTTATTTTGAACTAAACATGTGTTTCTATCCTTATTTATTATTTTAGATGAGATATCGACAAATTAGAGATCAGTGGTCAATACCGTCACTTGACCGATAACAGTCAATTTGTTAAAGTAAGCATCCAAACATGTACTGTTTGTATAAATATTATCAACTCACAAAACACGGGTGTATCGCATGCCAGCACTGACTATTAATGGTGCAAATATTTACTATGAAATTCATGGCACAGGACAGCCGCTTGTTTTGATTTGCGGCTATACCGCTGATCATTTATGGTGGACGCCTGTTCTGCATGAATTAGCCAGGAATTTTCAGGTTTTGATTTTTGATAACCGTGGTATAGGGCGTACGGTTGATGATGGCGGCGCATTGTCTGCGGAATTAATGGCTAGTGATGTGATCGAGCTGATGCAAATATTGGGCTTTAATAAGCCACATATCCTTGGTCATTCTATGGGCGGAACGATTGCGCAATGCATTGCGCACGCTATACCAGATGCAATTGGTAAACTGGTTTTGCTCTCAACATCAGCAAAATGGCGTTATGCCATGTTGTATGGTCTCGCGTCACTATCAGACATGTACGCAGCGAATGTGGATTTTGACACTATTTACGCAGCAGAACTCGCATGGGTGTTTGGCGAGAAATTTCTTACTGACGCTAATAACATCGCTTCATTAAAACACATTATTCTGGAAAATCGTTATCCACAATCCATTGAAGATCAGCGACGTCAATATAAAGTGCTGGAAAATTTCGATGGGCGGAAAAATTTGGCTGGCATCACAGCGGAGACGCTGGTGGTGTATGGAAAAGAAGATATTCTTTCCTTGCCATCGGATTCTGAATATCTGGCAAAAGAAATCCCACATGCGCAATTAATTGGCATGCCTTGCGGTCACGCATTAAATATGGAAATGCCACGCGAATTGAACGAACATGTTATTCGTTTTTTGAAAAGCTAGGGTCAGACGGTTGCAGGTTGATGCTTTGGGGTCAGACACCTCCGTCGGTTGGATTAGCCTCCGTGGTGTCTGACCCCAAACGCATCAACCTGCAACCGTCTGACCCCAACTTTTCTATTTCTTAATAATGACAGTCATTTTTGGTTCGTCAGCGGTAAATTCCTGATTTAGCCATTTCGCATCGGTGACAAACATGCGTACGCAACCGTGACTGTCGTTATATCCCGGTACTTCATATGATCCATGCAATGCAAAACCCTTATGAAAGTACATGCAGTAGGGCATAGGTGCTCCACCTCTGCCAACGGGAAACTTGGTGGAAACACAACCAGCGCCTTCTTTTTGATAAATGGAAAATGTGCCCAGGGAAGTGTGGCAGCCGCGACCAATATCAGGACAATAATCACGTCCTGTTGAAACTGGTCCCCAATATTGCAGACTTCCATCCGGATTGTATGCCCCAAATGCTAAATCATGAATCGAAACCAGAATGAATTTTTCTCCCGGTGGATCGATGGTTTTAGGCAGGGGAGAATAATCCATGAAATTATTATCATTTGATTTTGGTATGGCTATGATTGCACCTTTATGCAATTTTGTATTCATACGGTTAATACGCATGATTAAATCGCGCTGTTTCGTATCATTGAATAATGTGTCCCAGCTTTCATGGCGTTTGACTGTGTAACAAGCGTAATCAGAATTGTTTTTACATAATTTTTCGCCGTAGGTTTTAGCAAATGCAGGATTTCCTAGCAGCAGAAATACTGTGAGAACGAGAAATGGCATTTTTTTGCACATAACGCCCTCCGTTTATTATCCGTTTTTATGGAGAGCTGTCCTTGCCTTCTATATTAGTAACTATAGCATTTCATGCGAAATTTTGGGGTTTGGCGGATGAAAATAAATTATCTATAGAATCATAATGTTGAAATTTAAGTATTTACGGCACTAATACTCGCAAGCTGTTCGGCAAGACTTCAATATCAATAGGCGAGCATTGCAGTTTTTCCCCATCCGCATAAGCGGCATATGGTGTGTTTGTTTCAATGCGGATTTTTTTGCCCGTGAGAATAGTGAAACCCGGTTCGTTAATATGCGTGCCTTTAAACAAACGGGGAATATTTGCGATCAAGCGGTGTTTTTTAATATCACTTAACAATATTACTTCAAGCAAACCATCATGAATAGAAGAGTGTGGTGATAGATAAAGTCCGCCACCATAACATTGTGAATTCGCGACAGCGACATTATATCCGCGATGCGCGTAGTCTTTGCCGTCAACCGTGACTTTAAAATCCAGCGCTTGCCAATGGTAGAGGGCGCGCAAACCAGCATAAACATACACAGCGGCACCAGTGATAAGTTTGGTTTGACTGGCAATCGTGTTTGCCAATGAATCAAAACCAATACTGCAAATATTTAGAAACGGTTTTTGATTTGCCAAACCCATGTCTATCGTTATTTCTTTACCGTAAGCCAGTACTTCGCAAGCGCCGGCAGTGTTGAGTGGATAATTTAGCATGCGCGCAAAATCATTGCCGCGTCCAGCGGGAATGACGGCAAGTACACCATTGCTATTTTTTAATATGGGTGTGATAGCGTTGATGGAACCATCGCCACCAATAACGGCAATATATTCACCTTTGCTGACAGCATCTGCGGCATGTTGTTGTGCGTCAGCAATATTTTTAGTGAGTACAGTGCGAAAATTGACAGGCAGACGTGTCAGGTATTTTTCTGCCTGCTTTAATGTCTTGTATTGCTCTTCCTTTGCCAGCGTTGCCATTGACCAGCAGGCAAAAATTCCTTTTGTTCATTACCATATGCCTCCAGGCGCGCTTAAGCTTCTTCGGCTTTCTTTATAACCTTTGGGCCGTGGTCCTTTGCGCAGACTGTCAAACGGCGATGGATGAAATCGTTGTTCTTGTGCTATTTCTTCTTGCGGTATTTGTACTGGCTGAGCGCGTTGTTTTAGCTTTTGTTGTTCGGCAATGCTTGGATGCGGTAACAGATTTTTTTTCGCCAATACCATCATGAACTCATTAAAAAAGCGTGGATTGGGAATCGTGACCATTAATTCATGCGTTTTGATAGCAGAGACAAAGGATCTTACTGGTATGCCTTCATCCGCCAGTTTACGTTTAAATTCGCTGAATTCAAGCTGAATAAGCTCAAGATATTGTCGGATTAATTCTAATTCTTCGCGGCTTAGCGGTGCTCTTCGGTTTAAATATGAGATTACCAAACAAGCGTTCACATACCACTGACACCAAACCATAGTCATATTCAATCGTGCCGGTTTGTAGTTGCAGCAAGAGACGCCAGTATTGTTCCATGTCGGCATTGCTTTTTTCAGGCTGATTATTGCTGGTGGATTTACTTGTGGTGTATATTCGTTATTTCATCTACTAAAATGCTATTTCCGCGGCACTGGAATTCATCATCACTTTCATCACCGCCGCATTCATCTGGCAAAATATGGCCTGGACATGGTGGTGGCAGACGATTAACGCGGCAAACACCACAGGTATTCATTTCTGTTGCCGCGGCAAACGGTTCTTTAGCTTGTGATAAAGTAGTCATGCTTATGGCCTCAAAATCAGCTGTTTTAAGCATGATACACGCTGAGTTTGGCCAGACAATAGTCCTTTATTTTCCTGCCGCTGGTGGATTGAAAAGTTCTGTTTGTTCAGTTATTTCCATTAACGCAAGTCTGGATTCGTGTTGTTGGAACAGTGCCAGATTTTTGCGTAAATATCCTGCCGCATGAGTATCGCGATAATCCGCCAATTGCCGCAAAGAAGTGTTGGTAAATTCTTTATTAACAAATTTATCATAAGTGGGATGCCGTCTATGCTGAGTTTTGCGCAGATAGTTTTTGTATGAATCATAATCACGCGCAAGTGTTTTCACTGATTGGAACAGTGTGAATTGCGGTTTATTGTCACTCTCAGTCTGTAGCACACTGATGCCGCCGGGTGTATGCGTCAACGCTTTAATAGCCGCACTCTGACTGAAAACATATTGTGCCAGTTCAAGGCCTGCCTGCGCTGATTTTTCTCCCATCGCCGCAAAGTCTAAAAAGCTGATAATGCGTAACAATATATCGGTCGTTGCATTTTTAAAAAATGATTTACCATCCTGGTTGTGGCCACGATGATATACTAGCCACAATAATAAATTCATATAATTTCTTCGTGCTTGCGCTACAGGATCCGAACTTTGAATGTACAGGCGTAATGAAGCGATATTGCATTTTCGCAAATACTTCTTCGGCAATTAATTAAATCCTGTTTTTTTACAAACTTTGCTATGTAAGGTTGAGCTTGTGGAAAGAGTTGATATATATGTTGCAGCAGGTTTGCTTTTGCGACGTTTGTCACTGTTTTTTGATCGCTGCGCTGTAATAATGCTAGTGCAGGATCAATATCAGGAGCGCTAAAATTCATTTTTGCTAACAAGACATCCAGCGGTGTTTGCGCGCGTGAATTAGTAGCATTTACATCAGCGCCAAGTTTGATAAGAATCGGTACGTATTTATTAGTCTGTGACGGAAGCGCTGCTAGCCGCATAATGCAAGCAGGAGATGCCATCACGATAAACCGTGAGTGGATCTGCGCCTTGTTTAATCACACTGACGATGTGCTCCAATGGGCAGGTTTTTTGTCCTAATAAATAATACAATGTATTATTTTCGGGTTCTTTTTCGGTTAAAGGACGCGAGCCAAGCCGTGCCAAATCAGCGACTAATTCTGGTTTGAATTGCGCGGCAACATGTAAAGCGGTTACGTGATTGAAATCATCATAAGCTTTTATTAATGCCCGCGCTTGTTGTTCAGAAAATTCTTTGACAACTTTTTGCAAATGGAATGTGTTGTTAAAAATTGCATTGAATAAGGATTTGCTTTTGCAAATATTATCCAGTAATAAGCCACCAGTTTCGGCTGGTAAGGCAGCTAGTAGTGATTTGAGTGTATCAAGCTCCAGGTCCATTAATGCCAGATGTTCCGGGTAGCTAACGATTTTGCGCGCTATATCTGTTTTATAAGGCTCAGGCATTTTATGGATAACGCTTTCCAGCGCATATTTGCTTCTGACCAGACGAAATAATTCTGGTGGATGTTGCAAAACAATACCTACTAATTGCCGTGCATGAACTTCCGGCAAACGCTGCGCGCCGGCGGTAAGCGCCACTTCGTTATCATAAAGACGCTGAAATTGGTTGGAGGATGAAAATACATAAGACATTATTTTTTCCGCAAACTCTTCTGGCACACTGGCAACGATGGTTTCCAATAGATAATTATTTTGTAGCAGGCGATTAAATTCATCGCAATTTCCTGTTACGTGCAACACTAATCTGGCCGCTTGTTTTTTGGGTAAATCTTTTAACCCTGCGCGTAAGTCGGTATGGTTTGCGAATATGTGTTGAAATTCATTCTTGTCAGAAAGTAATGCGAGCATGAGTGTGTCTGCATCATCTTCATTTAACAACGAAGCTGCGGCGATTAATTCTCTGCTGGTTGTTATATTAAATTCTTTATTATTGATTACTATGAACATGATGTTTATCCTCGTTTGTATTTAATTCATGTTCATTATAATTTTACATTGCCGACAATAAAGTGACGGAAAGATTACAATTTTGTCATTTTGTCAAGATATTCAGGGTGACAGCTATTGTTTATAATAATCGCTTATTTGTATATTTGGTTGAGATTCTATGATTCAGCGTTACTTGGTAATAGTGGTGATTGTATTTTTTTCGCTTGGCTTGATCGCTAATGATAATGTTTATGCGGTGTTGTTCCGTCCTGGCCATGGTATCTATATGTTATTAAACTTTCTTTTTCTGGGGCATCGCACCATGGCTGCTGTTGCTTTTTGGTTGGGAACGATAGGTATCTGGTTGTATACGAAAATAATTGGGGAACAACGAGGTGCCATGGATGTTCTCCCTGCCACTGCGCAAACGCAGGACCAGTCCGCGGTTGTGCGTGAACAAGGCTGGAATAACCGTGCGCATGCATTGATTCCTGCCGGTGTGATTTCTGATTATCCCAAATGGTTTGATCAGGATTCATTTTTACAAACGGCAAAAGATTTGTTTTTGCGACACATTAATACGGCTACAAAAGTTTTAACTTTAAATGCTGTATTGCTTGATTTCAACACGGAATCAGAATTTGCTATTGCGAGCGTACAATTCACTGGCATGGTGCGCAAAGATGCAGATGCTGTAGCAATTCCCATGAATGAAATCCGGCGTTTCAAACACTTAAAATCTGAAAACTGGGTGTTGGCAGGCTTGCAGCAAGCTAGTCATTAATAAGCGAATAAACATCCTACTTGCATGGGCGAACCTGTGGTATTAGTGATTTGAATAGTACCGTTAGCATCCGCCCATTGCCCTTCAAAGCGATCGCTTATTTTTAACAATACTGGCAGTGTTGAGCTTTGTGGCCTGCCTTGATACGGCCATGTAATGCTGCCAGTGATATCGGTGTTAGAAGCAAAACAGAAAATCACGAATTGCGAGCCGAAAGAATAAGAAGCTTGCACTTTTTGTCCCGCATTAAGATTAACATTCTGGAATGGAACCGAAGTTAATTTAATCGCTTCCACCGAATAAGCGCTGTTTATTAGTGCCGTCGCGAAAAATATCGTGATTAATCTTTTTCTCATAAACATCCTTGCTTAGCCGGTGTGTATTTTTTCACGATGTAATTTAATTTTATGGTCCACATGAGCATCGCGGACTAATTTGATGATTTGTGCATAATGCTTGAAATTAAGTTGTTCTTGCACGTTGCGCTGGTCTTCACGCACACGTCGGAAGGCAACAGTCTTATTCAATAAATGGCTTTTTAAACCCAGCTCTTGTGATTTGAGATACCAGTTAATAAATTCACCGAGTTGGTAATCATCTTCAAACGCTCCGGCAACATGAAATTTTTCTGACTTGATTAATAGCGTCGTTGCTGTAAAACCCGGGAGTGCCATGTTAGGACATTTTAATTTGTCTTTATTAATGTCGGGATAGTCAGGCGCATAAAAATGCAGAATATGCCCAAACACCATGTCGTATTCAGGATTGGATATGAGTTTAGCCACTTGAGTTTCAATCTTGTCTGACAGCCAGATATCATCAGCGTCAAGAAAGGCGAGGAAGCGACCGTTTGCTTTGCTGATTCCCAGATTGCGCGCAGAAGCGATGCCATTCCTGGCCTGGCGGTAGTATTTGACGTGAGAATGAAATTGTTCGGAAATGATATTAGTGGTGGTATCGGTTGAGCCGTCGTCAACGACGATAATTTCCATGTTTTGATATGACTGATCTAATGCTGATTCTAACGCTTCTGAGATATATTCACTTTGGTTATACGCAGCCACAATGACGCTAACAAGTGGCGCGGTGTTACGCGGGTTATGCATATTCTCATCCTTAAGAATAAGTTTTCCATACATCTTGAAATAAGAGTGATATATATAATATGCGATCAGCAGCGTTGGTCAAGTAATGATTGATAAATTAATGAGCGTGATCAGGGTTTGAATTTTTGACTGGCTTTAGGATTGAAGTAATCATTCATCTCATGCATGAAATGATGATGTGCTTTTACTATATCACTATTTTTAATGTTGCCAGTCCGTATAGCATTCCTGGTATTTTCTGCTTCCACATGCAAATGGCTTAATCCTTCCATTCTTAAAATATGCTGAATAAGTTGCAGTGTACGTTCGCCGTTATTTTGTTCTATTGCGCGATTATTTGCGTCGTGAACACCTAGCTTAATATGCTTGATATCTTGTTGAGCGACTTGCTGGGCTGATGTCTGTGGCGATGGAGCAATCAGCACTTTATAGCGATAATCAGGTTTATGTTCTGGCAAATAAGTAAAAAAGTTGAAATTAAAATTACCTCGCGCATAAGGTGTTTGCATGTAGCGTCGGTGAAATCCTGGCTCAAAAGTATTGGAGCCAAGAATATACTGTACTGCGTTTATTAGATCTGGTTTCGTACCTACTGGTATTAGCCAGCCATCAATTCCGATAATGTCGCATACCAGCGTGGCATTAAAAGCGTTATGCGCGCAATAAGCGAATTTACTGGCAAAAGATGGTTTTTTTACTGTTCCGAAAATCGTTTTATCATCCGTGGCAGTGTTGCAGGCGAGCAAATGTATTTTCAGCTTGCGTGATTTTGACATGAGAGGCAAATAAGCGAGTTGTTTGTCAGGAACAACGATTTCCTGATCATCAATATTTAGCATCAGGATGCGCACTAGATCGACAAAGCTGAATTTGGCGTACTTCTTATTTTTTCGACCATGGTTTACATAGAGATCGTCGCTATACATTGAATTTGCGCCAGGTGCGCAATGGCCGACGATGTAAATCTTTGACATGCGGTCAACATGATTAAGCACAGTAAATTTTGGGTGATGAGGTTGGTCGCCTTCCTCCAGATATATAATGTGCAGGCGTTCGCATTTCGGATCATCATTTGCTGCTGCCCATTTGGCTTTCAAGCCCGCCAGAATGTCTTTCTCCATAGAGGTAGCATATTGTTCATCTGGTATATTGCAAACGAATACATAAAGATGGCTGTATAGTTTGTGTGGCTCTTTTCTATCTATCATATGGATTTATATATAATTTTTTACAAATCCATATGCATTAAATAGCGGATGATGGCCAAAGATAGCATTATAAACTGATAATTGATTTAAATTGAAGCACTATTGTTGGTAAATAATACGCCGCACCAAACCTGTTAATACTTTTCCTGGTCCGACTTCTTCCAGCGTCGTATGCTCGTTCTTGCGTAAATTCTCAATAATAGCAGTCCATTTTACTGGCTGAGTAATTTGACTGGCCAGGTTAGAGCGTATAACCGCAGGATGGTAGGGTTGGGCATTGAGATTGGCAAGAACAGGCATTTTGGGGATCGCAAATGTAAATTCAGTCAAATATTCACTGAATTTGTTTTGCGCGTCTTGCATATAGCGTGAATGAAAAGCACCACTGACTTTGAGAGGAATAAATGTCACATTATCATGGCGCTTAAACGCAGCTTGCGCGTTTTCAATATCTTGTTTGGGTCCGGAAATAACAAATTGCAAATAAGTGTTATGATTGGCGATGGAAAGATTGCTGAGTTGATTGTCTTGCAGAATACGTTCAATTTCATTGCTATTCAAGCCAACGACAGCTGCCATGCCACCATCTTTGGCTTGACTCATTAATTCACCGCGACGCTTGACCAGCTTGAGGCCGGTGACGAAATCAAATATTTCTGCTGCGAAGAGTGCGTTATATTCGCCGAGACTGTGTCCGCAAACATAATCAGGCTTGCGGCCAGTGGTACTGATTTTTTGCAGATACATCAATGCGCTGACAGTAAATAAAGCTGGTTGCGTGTATTGTGTCTTGTTTAATAATCCATCTTTATCATGCAAGCAAAGATCTTTGATGGAGTAATTGAGGATTTCATCTGCCTGTTTGACTAAATCAGGAAAAGCATCAAATACATCTGCACCCATGCCGGGAGATTGTGAACCTTGGCCTGGAAAAAGATATGCAATCATTATATCTTTTCTTCTTTTAATAATGTCACGATTGCGTCTATGTCTTCAGTCATAGGACGACAATGCAGTACGTGCGCTGATGAATTGCGCAAAACACCGTGTATTTCCTTCGCGCGCTGGCTAGCTTTATTGATATCGCGTAATTCCAATGCTTGGGCTGATGCGAGAAATAAAATAGCAGTCAATCGTTCCAGATTTGCAACGGCTTCTCGCAGATCGAATGCAGCATGTGTGCCTAGACTGTTAACATCCTGATTGTCACCTTCAGTTGGTAGCATAAAAGACTGATGTGATGTGGCCAGTTTACGGTTCTGTACCGCCAATGCTGCGGCAAGTAGTTGCATGGAGCGAAAACCATTATTTTGTCCCGGATTGCTGACAAGATTAGTCGGCATGCCGTGATTTTTACGCGCATGCACCATGTTAGCGAGCAATGCATGCAGCCATGTTGATGCTTGTGCTATATCCATTTTTAACATGTCGCACGCCGTGGTGACATGGTAGCCCATGAAGTTTGAATTATGAAAAATCTTATTGTCGGCAATATCAATGATAGGATTATCATTCACTGAATTCATTTCCGCTTCAATCCAGGTCACCGCGCGTTCAATGTTTTCCTGCATTGGTCCGAATCCCTGTGGTACAGAGCGCAATGAATAATAATCTTGTACAGGTTTACTGGCATTTTCAGCGTTGCGTAATTCATCAAGATCAGTCAGTAATTCGCTGCCTTTCCAGAAATTATTCAGATAGCAATTTACCATTCTGGAGCCACTGTGATGTTTAAGCTGATGTACTAGTGGATGATATGCACTAGTGATGACAAGCATGGATTCAAGCGACATGGCGATGGCGGAAAGCATTTGCTCGAATAAACGATTTAAATCATACAATGCCAGACTGGTTATCGCTGTCATGAATGATGTGCCATTAATCATGGCGAGTCCATCGCGTAGCTGTGGTTGTAGTGCCGTTAAGCCTGCGAGTTTGATTGCTTCAGGCGCAGACATTAATGTGTTCTGATACATGACTGGCACATTTTCGCCGATAATGCCGGCGGCTATGCTGGCAAGCGGAATTAAGTCACCGCTAGCGCCTATGGAGCCGTAACAACGAACAACAGGTGTGATGCCAGCATTAATAAAGCCAAGTATAGATTCTATGGCTTGTATGCTGATTCCAGAATATCCCTGTGAAAGACAATGCGCGCGTAGCATCATTGCTACTTTGATAATTTCTGATGAAACAACCTGGCCCTGACTGCAAGCTAACGATTTAATAATATTTTTCTGACGTGAATTAATTGATTCATAATATAAATCGTAGTTATCGTTTTTCAGGTTAACATCAATTAGGCCAACTTGATCACCAAAGCTGGTGTTAACACCGTAAATCGGGATGCGCTGATCGGCGCGCGATTTGAGAAATTGAAATGATTTATTAATGGCGTCGCGGGATGATTCACTTAAATTAACTTGCGCATTGCTTTGTGCTAATATAAAAGCGTCTCGTAAGTTTAATTTTGAATCTGTACCAATAGAAATAAAATCGTTGAGCACCAAGCTGTTTCTGACACCGCTTTCCTTGCTGATATCGAACATGAATGCAAGCATCCTTCTTATTAACTACCTATCCGATGGTGTATTTTTATCGAGAGCAACTATATCACAAAGCGGGAAGTTTTTAATAGTCCTAATATAGCGTTTACAGGTACGGGCGGGCTAAAATAATATCCTTGCGCCAAATCACAACCATGTTCTTGCAAGAACTTTGCCTGTTCAATAGTTTCAACGCCTTCTGCTACCACAACAGCGCCCATGCTCTTGGCGAGAGAGATGGTATTGATGACGATATTTCTGCTATCAGAACTGGAAGAAACATCTCGAATGAACGATTTGTCAATTTTGATTTTGTCAATTTCAAATAATTTAAGACTGCTTAACGCGGAATAGCCCGTGCCAAAATCATCAATCGCAAGTGAAATACCCAGCGATTTTATTTGTTTGATGAGCGGGATAGATTCGCTTAAAAATGCTTGTCGTTCCAGTAATTCGAATTCGATTAACTTCGGATCTACTTTTGTTTTTTCCAGTATTTGCGCAAACACTTTAACTATGTCTTTCTGCTGCAATTGTTTATAAGAAAGATTGATGGATACCTTCATTGTCTTGAAGCCATGTTTGTGCCACGCAGCAGCCTGTTTGCACGCGGTTTGAAATATCCAGTTGCCAACGGGTATGATCATTCCATTTGCTTCGATAATATGAATAAATTCATCCGGCGCTAGCGAACCTAATTTTGGATTGACCCAGCGCAATAATGCTTCCGCGCAGCAAATTTTTCCGGTTTTCAGATCGATAATAGGTTGGTACTGGAGTACAAATTCATTGTTTTTTAACGCTGTCGATAGTTGGTTTTCAATGTCGATTTGGCGAAATAAATCAGCGTGATGTTTGGCTTGATAAACACATACACTATTGCCGCCTATCTCTGTCGCGCGCATTTTTGCCGCTCCAGCATGCATGATAATAGAGTTGACGTCTATGCCATCCATGGGGAAAACGCTAACGCCTATGCTGGCGGTTAATGTTAAAGTCTGATTTGAAATACCTATAGGCTCGTTCAATATGGAAAATAATGTAGAAGCTTTTGCTTCCGCGTCTTCTGCATTGATGACCGGCTGTATCAGAATAATAAAATCATCTCTGCGTGCTAATGTGATTTTATAATTAGCACCGTTGATATAGATGTTGTCATTCAGAAACATATTTTTGAACCGCTGTGCCACGCGTTTGATAATATTGTCGACGATGTCTGGTCCTAGTCCCTCATGTAACAACTGCAAACCGTTCAGGGAAAAACACGCCAGGGCAAATTTACTTTTGTTTCTTGCGGCGGTTTCGATGGCTTCTTCCAGATTAATTATTAATTGGCGTGCATTTGGCAATTCTGTCAGCAAATCATGCGTCGCCTGAAAATTGACTAGCGTAAGCGAATGCTCAAGCTCTATGGTGCGTTCCTTGACTTTGTGTTCCAGAATCGTATTCATGTTTTTAACTTTTTTGCTAAATAGTATATTCTCGAAACTCAAGCGAAAGAATTTTCTGACAATCGTATCGCCAAAATAACTGGCCACAAGAATAAAGACGCCAAGAACCGTGAATGCGAAGCCAATGGCGAAATCAATACTATATTGTTGTCCTGTTTTGATGAGATTTGTTATGCCATCCCATATATCTATAGTGATAGTAGGCAACAGAAGGCAGGCTATGCTAATGGCGGCGACAGTAAAATCCATAGAGGTTGAAAAAGCGAAAGAAATCAGTACCGCCAATAGAAATGTATAAGTGATAATTTGTTCCTGATTGTTAATCGAAGCAAACAATAATCCTATGCTGCCCCAGGTTAAACATAACATGGCGACGATGACGAGAAATCCTTTACGCCAGTTTTTTAATTCTTGCAGAGTGATATTGTTTGATCGGTAATTCCAAGCCCATAGAATATCGATAAGACTTGTCAGGACTAGCACTAGATACCAGGCAAATAATGTGCGGACGATACAATAATCAAACATAACTAAAACATAAACCAATCCGCCGATCGCATTAGCGACGGCGCCAAGGGTGAGCATTTTGTAATGACCGCTTACGATTTCATAATCGATTTTATTTTCAATCTCACTTTGCTCCGCAAAACTGAGATTGTCAGCGGCATCGCTTTGCTCTATGACAATTTTTTCAGCCATAAGTCCCTTATCTAGATTTAGATAAGATATTCAATGCATGGTGAGGAGATTTCTCTCCCCAATATATATTATTTTAATCTAACTATCAGAGAGATTGTGCAATTTTTATATGACTTATCATAATTTATACACTGCAAGCAATAATGGAGTATTGTCACTCAATAAAGGGCCAAGTTTAGCTTGGCCCTTTAATTTTAACTGGCAATAACCCCAAGATTTACTGGAATAATGCTGCCGTTGATCGCGGGAGAAGCAACGCAGGAATGAATGACTTTGGCAATTTCAGAGGGATTAATAAGTCGTTTGCCGATGATGTAGTTATCCAGCAAATACTTGATCATGTCATCATCCATACTTTTTCTTAGTAATTCCGTTTCAACCAGGCCTGGACAAATACAGACAGTGCTGATGCCTTTGCCATATAAATCCTGGCAGGTGGCGCGCATCAAACCTAATACAGCATGTTTGGAAACAATGTAAGACGCATTACCAGGAACGCCGCGTTCAGCCAGCATGGAACCGAGATAAATAATCGCGGAGCCTGGGCTCATTAATGGAATAAATATTTTGTTTAGTAGTGAGGAAGAAATCACATTGATATTGAGTGTTTCAATCAAGTCGTTTAATTCAATTGATTCTACCGTGTCTTTGGTTTGATAACCGGCATTGTGTACTAATGCGATAGTAGACGCGCCTTCAACGCTTTCAGTTAGCCTGTCAGCGAATTGTGTCACGTGTTCAGGTTTGGATAAATCGATACTGATATTTTTGACGCCTGGCAGTGTGCATGGATTACGTGAAATATTAACGACTTTCCATTGTTCTTCGATGAAATGAGCGATGGTTGCTTTCCCAATGCCGCGACTACCGCCGGTGATAACAAGATATTTTGTCATGTAAAAAACTCCTTAAATGTAATTCATAATCCAGTGACACTACTTTTACGCACTCGCGAAACATCCTATGCTTTTCGCTTTTACAAAGTCAAGGCGCGTTGAATCTTTTCTAAAACATTACGCCGTGACACATCTTCTTTAATAAACAAATGTCCACTGTCAAACGTATGGATTTGGTATTGTCCGCGTGTATGCTCATGCCAGGGCAAGTGATCTTCATAAGCAACCCAGGTATCTTGTTTACCTGCAAAAACAGTAATCGCAACTTCCAATGGTTCTTCGGATTGGAATTGATAACTATGCACAATACCCATGTCGCCGCAAAATATCGGCAGTAATGCTTTGCTAATATCTCTTTCTTTTAAATTGTCGCCATATTGATTAATGCCGTTCGCATTGAGGATATCAGACAGGGCGGATAGTTTATCATCGTCGAGATGATCAATGACTTGATTAGGCTGCGCGGTAAATAAATTAATTTCGGCATCTTGCAATTGTTGTAACATTTTATTCAAGCTTTTTGCCGGCAAGCGTGGATCAGGAAATGCTGATACAAATAAATGTGCAGGTTGGGGCAGGCCACGGCGGCGTAATTCTCGCGCTAATTCGAAAGCAATCAATGCACCGAAGCTGTGCCCGAAGAATGCGAATGGTTGTGTCAATTCATGAGATAAATGCTGTAATAATTCGTCAATTAACAGCTTGAGATTGGTGTGTGGTATTTCATTCATGCGGCTTTCACGTCCTGGGATTTGCACAGGACATATTTCGATAGCGTCGGATATTTCATTTTGCCAGCCGCGATAGATAGATGCGCCACCGCCCCCATAAGGAAAGCAAAATAATTTCACCCGCGCGTGAGACTGTGGTTGACGATAAGCAATCCATGGTGTTGGGGTGGTATTTTGCTCGTTTAGTATTGTGTCGTTAGGTAATGCCTGCGTTAATATTCGTTCCGCTAACTGATACAGACTAGGACCGTTCATTAATTCCTGCAGCGAATAATTTACTCCTAATCCAGTTTCCAGTGTGCGCATTAAAACCAGTGCCATTAAGGAATCAATACCCATTTGTGTCAATGGTATGGTGATATCGATATCTTTGACTGGCATGGAAAAGATAATCGATGCCTGCTCAAGTAAAAATTCAATGACATGGCGTTTGCGTTCTTGCTGCGGCAAACTGGCTAGATCAGTCGTTTTTCCTTTCGCCTGTACGATACTTTGCATATCAAACTTATTGTCTAATTGTGTCAGCGTTACATTATTGAATGCCGCTATTACTTGATTTGCTGCGGTTAACAAATAACAATCGCCAGAAAGTTTAGTGCTATCGTCGCTATTTGCCTTTAATATGCCGTACAAATAATAAGGGCCTGCTTGCATGCCATAAAAGCAGGCAGAAGTAACGTGTGAAGCAATATATGGCTGGCGTGTTTCATCCGGTAATAAAATAAATATTGGTTGTATGGTTGCATCTATGATGCCTGGATGAATTTGCAGAGCAAAATGCTCATTCTTGCCATTGGTAGATTCAGGCTGGCGAAATTCGGATAATATTTCATTGCTGCCGCGCCAATACTGATGTGTCCAGCGAATACTATCGCCCGCAGGCATACCCATCGCTAGCACGCGTTCATATAATTTTGCTGCAGGTTCGTTAATAGGAAGGTTGGCGCGTATGGTACTTATATCGGCAATCTTGGGTGCGCGTTCTATATCTAAATTTAACAAACCTTTGGCGTGCAATATCCATTTTGTTTGTTCATTACTGGTGCTGTAAATGGAATAAGAATAAATATCAGAAGCTATTTTTTCCAATACGGCATGCACGGTGACAACAGCATCATTTAATACAAATAGCGGCGATAGAAAATGATGATCTTCGATTCTAAATGTGGGTTTGCCGTTTATTTGATTGGCGACAAATGCCAGCATTTCAAGATAGTATCCCGCGTGTAAAACATTAAACGTGTCAGGCATATCAGGAAGAGATTTATTATCCAGTCTGAATTCAAACTGTAAGGCTGACAATGGTGATGCTAACGATTTTCCGCGCAATGGATAGTTGCTGGTTTCTGTTGTTAATGCCGCAGTTTTAATTTCTGGCCAATATATTTTATGCTGCCAGGGATAGACTGGCATATCTTGAAATTCATAACGTCGATTGGCTTCGTATTTTTTCCAGTCAATATTTGCGCCTGATACATAAGCCGCAGCGATGATTTCCGGATTATCATAAGTAATGTTTATGTTTGCCGGACTGGTTTTATCGCGACAAATAAATACATTTGTTGGTAATACGGATTCTGTGTCATTAATTTTAGCTAACGTTGCAAGTAATTCCGCGGTTGAGCGCGCAATAATGGCAAGTCTATAAACATAATGTGAACGGCGTAAATGTAAGTTATGGCATAATTGTGCTAAATCAATTTCTGGATTGGTTTGTAGCTGCTCGCGCCACTGTTGGACGCTTGCTATTAACGCTTCCATATTTTTGGCTGCGAGTGTAAATATTTCCGCTGCTTTTATTTCGGTTATTTGTTCTGCTCTCGTTTCGGTAACGTTACGCAAAACCAGGTGAGCATTGGCGCCACCAAAACCAAAGCCACTGATGCTGGCTATATGCTGCGAATTCTGCTCAGGGAAAAATTGTGTAGTCTGTGGTACTTGCAAATGATATTTCGCAAATTCAATATGCGGGTTGGGCGCGGAGAAATTTAAATGTGCGGGAATTTTTCCATAGCGCAAGGACAGCGCGGTTTTAATAACACTAACAATACCTGCGGCTGGTTCTAAATGCCCAAGATTAGTTTTAACCGAGCCTATCCAGCAGGGTAATTGCGGGTCGCGATCTTTACCTATTATCGCTCCCAAAGCCTGCATTTCAATGGGGTCACCAAGAAATGTACCAGTGCCATGACATTCAACATAAGAAGCTTCTTTAGGATCGATACCAGCAGTTTGATAAGCCTGCTTGATTAATTGTTCCTGCTGTAAGCCATTCGGTGCGGTCATGCCATTGGTTTTGCCATCCTGATTAAGCGCGCCGCCGGCGATCACAGCATAAATGCGATCTCGATCTTTAAGTGCTTTATCCAATGGTTTGAGAATAATTGCACCGGCGCCTTCGCCTTGTACATATCCATCGGCATCCGCCGCAAATGTTTTGCATTTTCCAACCGGCGATAACATTTTTGCCTGCGCAAGTACGTAATTGATCGACGGTAATAAATTAATATTGATACCGCAGACTATGGCTTGATCACATAATTTTTGCTGTATGTTTACTATCGCAGTTTGAATGGCGACCAGAGAAGATGAGCAAGCAGTATCAATCACCATGCTAGGCCCGCGCAAATCGAAGAGATAGGAAATACGATTGGCGGCAATGCTGGTAGCGTTTCCTGTAGGTAGATAAAGCGCATCAAGATCGGAATCAAGCTGCTGCAAGTGCGCAATTTGGCTGGCATATAAGCTAGCGAAAACACCAGTATTAGAGCTGGCAAGGTGTTCCGTGGTCATGCCCGCGTCAGCGAATGCTTCGTAAGCGACTTCCAATAGAATGCGCTGTTGTGGGTCCATGCGCAGCGCTTCACGCGGTGATATACCAAAAAAATATGCGTCAAAACCTGTAATATCATCGAGAAAGCCGCCCCAATAGAGGTGATCAGCTTTGCGTAACGTTTCTTCCTGGGAATTTTTAAGCAGTTGCCAGCGTTTATCTGGATATTGTGAAACGACTGATTTGCCTTGCAGCAGTAAATCCCAAAACTCAGCCAGCGTATCAGCTTGCGGCAGACGGCAGCTCATGCCGACAATGGCGATAGGCTGAAACGATTGCTTATTGCGTTCCTGTTCCTGTTGCTTCAATTTCTTGATAGTAAGTAATGCTCTTTGTAGTGTTTTTAATTCAGGCATAAGATTCTAGTTCCTTTAACTCATTTTCTAACAAGCGTGTGACTTCATCGTCGCTTAGCTTGGCAATTTCAGCAGCCAATTCATCATCTTCATCCGCGTCTATCTCTGTTTCAGTTGGTTCTGGTGTAGATGACTGTTGCGTACTGAGGATAAAATCCGCCAACTTGTTCAGGGTAGGATAACGGTACAAATCCATCGCGGTTAATACATCTGGAAAATGTGCAGACAAATCAGCAATAAATTTAATGCCGATAATGGAATCTAATCCATAATTTTGGAATACATTGTCAGCGTCTATTTCGGCGAAATTCAATTCCAGCGTGGCGGCAAAAACGTTGATTAAAGTCAGCAAAATTTGCTGACGGTTCAAGTGTCCAATAGTATTTGTTTTGGTTTTAGCACCATAGCTGGCGAATTCGTGGAAGAAATCCAGATGACGCGCGGTGGAATTGATGCGCATAAACGTTTCCCACGTGATTTTACCGACAATCATGTTTGCTGCTGGCTCAGATAGAATAAAACGCAATATTTCCAGGCCATCTACGATCGGTAATTCCGCCATGCCAACGGCGGCGAGAAATGCTCCATGATGATAACGGAAGCTCATACCTTTTTCTGCCCACGCAATCCAATTGATGCTGGTCGCAGTCAAACCTTTTTGTCGGCGGTAAGCTGCCAAGCCATCCATGAATTCGTTTGCCATTGCATATACGCTTAAACCATTCATGCCGAAGTAGGGAACGGCTGCAATAGATGAAAATAAAACGAAACAAGCTAACGGTTGTTCACTGAATAACTCGTGCAATACTACCGAACCGGTTAATTTCACTTTCAAGACTTTATTCAATGTGGCGATGTCTAATTGCGCAATCGGTATATTGTCTGTGGTGACACCCGCCAAATGCATGACGCCATCAATTTTGCGGCGTGTTTTTGTTTCAAAGTCATCGATAATATATCGCATAGCGTCTTTATCGGTAACATCAACTGCTGCATAAACAACTTGCGCGCCAGTTTTTTCCAGTTCAATCATGCCATTGATTTTTTCCTTGAGCACTTGATCATTGATTTGTGACCAGGTATCACGCGGAGGTAATGTGCTCGAGCCCGTCAGCAATAAATATTTACAACCTTGCTTGACTAGCCAGGTTGCAGTTTCGAGACCTAATGCTCCCAGGCCGCCAGTGATCAATGCGCTGGTAGGAATTTTTGCTGATTGTGCAGATGAGGATTGCGGATAACGTGACATTTGTAGCGTGTATTTTTGTGCATGACGATACGCGGTGTGATTGATTTCCGGTCGATACGATAATATTTCACGCATTATTATTTTTGCGTCCGTACGCAGATTAACAGTGCTGTCCATATCCAGCAGCAAGGCATTGTATGCATTCTGTTCGGAAGCAAAGATACGTGTTAGTGACCACAAATGATGGTTCCACTGTGTCATTTGTTCGTCTTTCATGACGACTTGCGCGCCGCGTGTAGCGAGGCAGAATAGGATCTTGTTGCTCCATTCATGCTTGATTAATTGTTGCTGTAATATCAGCAAGCTTTCCGCAGCGGTAGTAGCGGTGCCAGCGGTGAGCGATGTGAACGGGCATAAATAAATAATGCCTTTCAGATTAGTATTATCACGAGCATGAATCTGACGGAATAAATTGTCGTAATCTTCTTCACATTTGGAATTAACATAATAGACATTTTCGCTATGCTGCCCGCGAAACTCATTATCATTCTCACTCACGAAACAATAAATACAATGTTCCATGCCGAGTTCATCGCCCAGTACAAATCCAAGCTCAGTATCGCTGAATATGAGCCAGCGTTCATTTGCTTCAAGTTCTCGAGGTATTGCTGTTTGTTCCGTTCGTTCCCAGCGTAACTGATACAACCAGTCGTTAACATCAACTGCTGGAGAGACGGATTTTGTTTCGGGAGCTGGTAGTGTTTTTTCGACAGCTTTTGTCGTTATCCAGCATCTTCTGCGTGCGTAAGGATAAGTAGGCAGGGCAACACATGATTGTTGATGCTGATACAATTTATCCCACGCGACAGTTGCGCCAAGTAACCAGTGATGTACAAGTTCGTTATATGATCTTGCTGAAATGAAAGCGGCGATATCTGGTTTTTGTTGAGATGGTTGCGCTGAATTTTTATTAGACCATGTCTCCGGCTGTTGCAGATATTCCTTTAACTTTGCCAAGATGTCTTGTGCAGTTACGCCGGTAATCGCCAGTCTGGCAGACATGGGTTCACGACCAGTTTGTAGTGTGTAACAAGCCATTCTTAGCCACTCGGCTGAATTCGTATGGCGGGAGAAATGCTCATGCATGAGTTGTGCGTATTCATGCAAGCGCTCATGATTTTGCGCCGAAAGCACAAATATGAATGGCATATCACGATCATAGTTGTTGGCTTGTACTACGGTATTATATTCTTCCACGATCACATGTACGTTAGTGCCGCCAGCCCCAAACGAACTGATACCAGCACGCCGTGATTGACCAGGCGCGCATTTCCAGTCTGTTAATTCGCGTTGCACATAGAATGGCGATTGCGTGAAATTGATATATGGATTTAATTTCTCAGCGTGAATGCTAGGCGCTAATTGCTTGTGCTGTAATTGCAGCAATACTTTTGCTAGCTGTGATATACCGGCAGCAGATTCACAATGTCCTATATTGGATTTAACCGATCCAATCGCGCAATATTGTTTATCTGATGTATATTCGCCATATGCTTCTTCGAGACCACGTATTTCAATTGGATCACCAAGTGATGTACCAGTGCCGTGAGCTTCAACATAACTAATCGTTCGCGGATCGATATTGGATTTATTTAATGCAAGGCTAATCACATCGCGCTGCGCGTTTGGATTGGGCACTGTATAACCGCTGGTTTTGCCACCGTGATTCATGCTGCTAGCTTTAATTACACCATAAATACGATCATGATCACGTAGCGCCAGTGATAATGGCTTGAGAACTACCGTACCTACACCTTCAGAAGGAACATAACCATTACCACCTTCGGCAAAGCTGGCGCAACGACCTTCGTCTGACATAAAGCTGAAACTGCCAAGGAAATGATATTTTGCAGGATGTAACGTCAGATTGACGCCGCCAGCAATCGCCATTTGACATTCGCCGCGTAAAATACTTTCACAGGCTAAATGAATAGCGCCAAGCGAAGAAGAGCATGCGGTATCAATCACATAACTAGGGCCGGTGGCATTCAAGAAATATGATATGCGATTGGCGATGGAAAACATTTGAATGTCCATCGGCACGCGATTGCCTTTGTGCCATTCTTCGGCGATGAATATCGGATAATAATTATAAGTCGCACCAGCAAATACGCCGATTTGATTGTTGATGGTGCGACGTAATTTTTCGCGTGTGTGACCACCGTCTTCCAGTGCCGCCCAGGCGGATTGCAGGAATAAACGCTCTTGCGGGTCCATTAATGCAGCATCGCGTGGCGAAATATTAAAAAATAAAGCATCGAACTTATCCGTGTGTTCGATAAAGCCGCCGTATTTGAAATATTTTTCTTCTGTGCCTAGTGTGACGGGATAATCTTTATAATTCCAGCGATCGGCTGGTACTTCGGTGATGCAGTCTTTGCCAGTCGCTAAATTATTCCAGAATTCATCAAGATTATTTGCCTGCGGCAAGACAATATTCAAACCGACAATCGCAATATCTTCTGAACGAAGCGTTACCTCTCCCTTTGAGGGAGGGGTCAACGCGCGGAGTTCTTGCTTTTCCGCGTGGCGGGTGAGGGGTGATATAATTCCTACAAGCTCGCCCAATCTACTCTCATGGTTCTTTAAGAAAAATCCCGCCAGGTCCCTTAAATTATTCCTCTCATACAATAACGTCTTCGACACATCCCCAAAATCTTCTGCTAACTTATTCGTTATCTCCAATCCCGTCAGCGAATCAACCCCATAAACCTCATACGTCTCATCATAATCAATCTGCTCGGGCGCAATCGCTAACTTACCAGCAAATACTTTTCGCAAATATAACAACGTAGCGGTTTTCAAATCCTGCACCGGTGCTGATTCAGTTGATATCTGCATTTCTACAACTGGTTGCACCGCGGTTTCAAACCAATGTCTGGTTTTCACAAACGGATACACTGGCAATCCAGCAATTCGCATTTGATTTTCACCTGCATGCAATGTTTCCCATGCAATCGGATAATATTTCAAATATAAATCAGCGACCAACACTAGCTTGTCATAATAAGTATTGCGATCACTTGTATTCGCTAATGCCGCAACAGCTATTCTATATATTTCATCAAATATGGGTCCCGATGCTTTAACTGCTTTATCACTAAACATGATACGTTGGCTATTGGTATCGCTTAATATCTCAATTAATTCATTCGCAGAAGCAGCAAGTAATGCACAGCGATAATCGAAATGCGCTCTGCCGGCATTTAATGTGTAACTTAATGCTTCAATAGCAACAACACTTTGTTTCTGCAGCCACGCATGTAAATCAGTTATTTTTTGCCGCAAACTATCTTCGGTTTTTGCAGATAATGCAAATAAGTAATATGGTTTGTGTTGAGCAGCATCAATGCTTCTTGCTGGCGCTTCTTCCAGAACGATATGCGCATTGGTGCCGCCAAAGCCAAATGAACTAATGCCAGCGCGACGTTTTTCTTTATTTTTTGGCCATGCGGTAGTTTCATTAAACAAATAAAATGGCGTATCCGTTAGTGCTATATATGGATTCAATTCACAGAAGTGTAAATTGCCGGGAATAACTTCATGTTGCATGGCCAGGATAACTTTAACGACGCTGGCAATACCGGATGCAGGTTCAAGATGACCGATACTGGTTTTGACTGATCCCAGTCCTATGCGAGTGTTTGATGAGGCAGGCAATAATTGTTTGAATGCTAATTTCAAACCTTCAATTTCAACTGGGTCGCCTAATTCAGTGCCGGTGCCGTGGGTTTCTATGTAACTGATAGATTCTGGATTAATGTTCGACTGCGCGTAAGCTTTCAATAGCAATTCACTCTGTGCCATCGCATTTGGCGCGGTTAGTGATTGTGCTTTGCCACCATGATTGACTGCGGAACCTCGAATAACAGCATAAATATGATCGCCGTCGGCCAAAGCTTGACGTAGCGGTTTTAATAAAATAGCAGCAACGCCTTCGCCTTTAACATAACCATTGGCAGATTTATCAAACGTTTTGCAACGACCGTCGGGTGATAACGCACCTAACTGGCTGGTAATAATCAAAGTGTCGGGATTTAACAGCAAGCTGACACCGCCAGCGATAGCGAGTTGGCATTCATCAGCGCGAATCGCATTGATAGCGCGATGAATAGCTACTAGCGAACTAGAGCAAGCAGTATCTACCGCTTCACTTGGGCCATGCAAATTGAGGAAATACGAAACACGGTTGGCGAGTAAACTATGTGAATTGCCGGTAGCGATATAACCATGGAATTCTCTGCCTTGATTAGCTATCAGGGTTTGATATTCACTGAATTCAACGCCAGCAAATACGCCTACGCTTTCGCCTGCGAATGATTCTGGATTGTAACCAGCGTCTTCGATTGTTTTCCACGCGATTTCCAGGAACAAGCGCTGTTGTGGATCCATGAGATTAGCTTCGCGTGCGGAAATATTGAAAAACGCAGCGTCAAATTTGTCTGGATCATTGATGAAGCCACCCCAGCGTGAGTTTGATTTGTTTTTTTCAGTTTTAGTATCGCCGTAATGATCGCGCCAGTTCCAGCGTTCAACAGGTACTTCCGACACTAAATCATTACCCGCGAGTAAATTAGCCCAGAATGTTTGCGCATCCGCGGATTGAGGGAATATGCCTTGCATACCGATAATGGCAACGGCCTGGTCTTCGCGCGCAGATTTTATGGTATGCACGGGATGACTGCTGCGCTTCGTCGGCATCGTCACTGCTTGTCGCGGCTGTGTCTGTATTTGTTGCGCATGAGCGGAGTGTGTAGCGTCATGAAAATCATTTACCAGGTAATGACTGACGTTGCTAACGTTTGTATGCAGATAAAAAATAGCCGGCGTTAAATCTAATTGATAGAAGGTGTTAATTGATTTAATGATGGCAATAAATGTCACTGAATCTACACCGTATTCACTAACATTACGGTTAACATCAAATTTACCTGGCTCAAGTTTTAATTGCGCACAAATGATTTGCGTGAGTTTGTGTGAGACCAATGTAGTTAATGGTGTTTGTTCAGTTATTATTTGCGCTTCGCTCATTACCGTTTCTTGAGTATCCTGGTACCAGAAGCGTTCGCGTGCAAATGGATAGCCTGGTAGTGATATGCGCCGCCTTGTTTCATTGACGTGCAATTGTTGCCAGTCTAATGTGTGTCCATCGCAGTAGAATTTAGCCAATGCGAGTAAATTGTCACGATAATTGGCGGCGGTGGCATTCGCAAGATTATTGGTAATATCAGCGATAATTTTAGCGAATATTCCCTCATTCTGTTTTGTGGCCGTTAAATTTATAAAACAATTAGCGCTATTGTTACCGGCAAGCAATGATTGCAAACCATCTTTTAATTCACTCAATGTTCCAGCGCAGACTATTGCGCGATGGTCAAAATGTTTGCGTCCAGCATTTAATGAAAAGCTGACATCCGCAAGGGTAACTTGTTCTGGCAGCCATGTTGCCAGGTCTTTTATTCGTTGTTGCAACGCTGCTTCTGTTTTCGCCGATAGAGCAAAGAGATAACAGGGTTTATTATTCGCAATAACGGGCTTATGTTGCTGAGCTTCTTCAATAATGATATGTGCGTTGCTGCCACCTGCACCAAAAGAGCTGATGCCTGCCCGACGCGGAATGTTTATGCCTGGCTGCCGCCATTCTTCCAATTGTGTTTGCACGCGAAATACACTGGTTTTCCAGTCTATATTTTGATTCAACGATTCTGCGTGTAACGAAGGCACTAATGTTTTGTGTTGCATTTGTAACAGAACTTTAGTAACAGCCGCTATCCCCGCTGCTGATTCACAATGACCAATATTGGATTTCACTGATCCGATGGAATAGTGCCCAGTCTTGAATACATTGCTGAGTCCAACAATCTCAATTGGATCTCCCAATGCCGTGCCAGTACCATGTGCTTCTATATAAGATACAGTGGCAGGATCGATAGCTGACTGGTTATATGCATCCTGAATAACCGTTGTTTGCGCGCTGGGGTTGGGAACAGTATAACCATTGGTTTTGCCGCCATGATTAATGCTGGAACCTTTAATAATGCCATAAATATGGTCGCCATCGCGCAATGCGAGATGCAAGGGCTTTAATAAGACTGCGCCAGTACCTTCGCCTGGAACGTAACCATCGCCATCTGCGCCAAAACTGCGGCAGTGACCATCGGTGGCGAGAAAATTACCTTGGCTCAGTAATAAATATTTATGAGGATGTATACTTAAATTCACACCGCCGGCAATTGCGCTTTCACATTCACCGTTAATAATACTTTTGCAAGCCAGATGTATCGCCGTTAACGATGATGAACACATGGTATCCAATGCAATACTGGGACCATGTAGATTGAGAAAATACGATACGCGGTTAGCGATGGAAGCAAAAAATGAATTGGTTAATATATTGCTTTCTGCGCTGGCGCTAAATAATTGGTATTGACTATACATCGCACCGACAAATACACCGATTTTTTTGCCAGCGAATTCTTCCGCTGCGTAACCAGCATCTTCCAGTGTATGCCAGGCTGTTTCCAGAAAGATTCGTTCTTGCGGGTCCATTTGTTCCGCTTCGCGTGGCGAAATATTAAAAAACAAGCTGTCGAATTTGTCAGCATCGGCAATAAAGCCGCCCCATTTGCTGTAACTCTTACCGTGTTGATTCTTGTCGGCATCAAAATACATTTCCATGTCCCAGCGATCGGCGGGAATTTCGGTAATGCAATTTTTGCCGCTGCGCAAGTTTTCCCAATATGTCGCTAAATTCTCTGCCTGCGGATAACGACCGCTGACGCCGATAATAGCGATATCATAAGGGCTGCTGTGGTCTTGCTTATAAATTTTCTCTTGCGTCGGTTCTGCCTGCTGTTTTACTTGTTGCGTGTATATTGTTTGCTGTGGCAATACCTTAAGTAAAGTCTGCGTGTGATGTTTAAGAAAATAATCCCGTAGTTCAGCAAGATTTTTATATTCGAAAAATAATGTCTTCGGTAAATCACCAAATATTTTTTCCAGTTGATGATTAAGATTAATAATCATGACTGAATCTATACCATAACTGGCAAATTCATCTTTGAGAGCGATTTGATGAGCCGGAATTTTGACGCTGGTGGAAATAATATCTCGCAAGTAATCAGCGTTTGTCGCAGTCAAATCGTATGACGTTTCACTCGTCTGTGATATTTCATCCGCGATGCGTACACCTGCAGCACGCTGGTGCAATGTTTGTTGCAAGCGTGTTTTATTACCAGGAAGAACAATGATATTGCTCAGTCCAGTGCCAAGCGCAGCATGGAATGCAGCAATGCCATCCATGGTTGTTAGTGTAGTAATCCCTAGCTTGTCAGCTAATTGTTGTTGCGCGGCGGCATGAATGCGCATGCCGCCTTCTTTCCATAATGGCCAGTTGATGGCTATGGTTTTTCCGTTGCGTTGTGTAGCGAATGTGTCCAGTAATCCATTGGCAAAAGCGTAATCGCATTGTCCAGCATTGCCAAATACGCTTGCTACAGATGAAAATAATGCAAAGAAATCAAGATTTAAATCTTTTGTCGCTTCGTCGAGATAATATGCGCCGTTAATTTTTGGCGCCAACACTTTTTGCAAATTCTCAATCGGCTTATTAAAAATAAATTCATCATGTGTCACGCCCGCAGCATGCAGAATACCGTTGAGAGTGCCGAAATGACGTAATGTTTCAGCCGTCAGGCTTTCGACATCAGCTTTTTGACTGACATCTGCCTGGATATATAACACTTTGCCACCGTGTTGCTCTAAATCACGAATAGCATTTAATTGCGTTGTATTTGGTGTTGAACGGCCAGTAAGTATTAAATTCGCTTGAAATTTACTTGCTAGGTATTCAGCAAATAGCCAGCCGATTCCGCCTAGGCCGCCAGTAATTAAATAAACACCTGATTTTTTAATTTCCTTTGGTGTGTAATCAATTTTGTCGGCGGCTATAGATTCATAACGCTTTACTTTGCGAATATTATCTAGTGTGTAATTTACTTCAACGTCTGTAGCAGATAATTCCGGCAAAATATGATCGACATTATTACTAGTGATAACACGCGCAATTAGTTGCGGATTTTCCTGGCGTAGTGATTTGGCAAATGCTGCCAATGCCGTTGAAAGCTGGCATTCCGCATTAATGATGTTGACCAGATGAATTTGCTTGTCCGGCCGTTTTGCCAGAATTGCTTTTGCCAGACTTGTTGTTTGTTTCAATATTTGAAAACTATGACTGCAGATATTCTCACTGCAATTATCATGTTTAATCAGATAATAATCGGGTAGATACTCGGTGATTTTGTTGTAATCGTTTTCATGATCAATGTGAATAACACGGTTATTGCTATTTCTTAATGTTTCAGCAGTATCTCCAGCACTATCAAAAATGACAATAGTTTTATTTGTCAGCGATTGTGTGCCAGAAAGAGGGGCAGTTTGCCACGACGGCTGATAATAATAAATATTATAAGGATGTACGCTGAACTCTTGTATATTGATTAATACTCGCCCGGTTGTATCCAGCACTTTTATCATGAAACGCGGTAAGACAGAATCTCTGTTATCATTGATGCGCGTTGCGTACACATAACACTCATGCGGTAGAGCGGCATAAATATCTATTTGTTTAATGCTAAAGGGTACGAATAAGCCATCTTCGTTATCCAGTAATAATGTTGTTGCGTGCAGTATTCCATCCAGCAGACAAATTTGTCTGTCTGGCGCTGACAAGAATGCAACTAATTCATGCTGATCGAAATGCGCTTCTTGCAAAGCCTGCATACTGTCGCCATAAATAATACCTGCTTTCTTGAAGCTGGCATAAAATTCGGATTGATCAATATATTGGTTTAAACGCCGTTTTATTTTAGCGAAATCGATAACCTCAATGCTTTCTGCCGGTGGCGATGAGGTCACTTTACCTTCCGCAAAAATTTCTTGTCCAACCTGAATGCTAAATGATGTTTGTGTTTCCTTAGTCGTCAACTTGAGATCAAGTTCGATTTGTTTTCCGCTCATTGCAATAGGTTTGTAAAAAATTAATTCTGTAATCTGAGTTGCAGATTTCATCGCGACTAAATCTATGTAAGCTGCCGCCGGAATAATTGCGCTATTACGAATAAGGTGGTCGCGGATAAAATAATCTTGAGCATGATATTGCTTTTTTTGTATCACAGATTGATGATGACCGTTAATCCAGAATTTATCCGTTGCGAATGGGTAAGGTGGTAACGATATGCGTTGTTTGTATTGATAAGTCAATGCCGTTTCCCAATCAATATCTTCGCCATTAATGTAATCTTGCGCCAGCCTGATCAAGTCATGACTGCTCGCGGCTATGGTATCCGCATTATAAATCACACCAGGCTGTACTTTTTCTAATGCTGCTATAAAACTATCTATTGAATTGGCGACAATGACACAGCGTTGCTTGAAGTGGTCTCTGCCGGCATTTAACGTATAAGCAAGCGAGGCGAGAGTTACTTGATTGCCATGTTGCTGCAACCATGTTTTTAAATCGCTTATTCGTTGTTGTAACCCACGCTCATCTTTAGCGGAAATAGTAATTAAAGATGGTGAAATATCATTTGTTACATGGGCACTGATATCCGGTGCATCTTCGATAACAATATGCGCATTTGTACCACCAAAACCAAACGAACTCACGCCAGCACGCCGTAATCTGTCTTTGCCGCGTCGCGGCCATTTTTTTGCTTGATTGACGATATAAAAAGGGCTTTCTGCAATATCAATATAAGGATTCAATTCCTGAAAATGTAAATTAGCTGGCAATGTTTCATTCTGCATGGCGAGAATGACTTTGATCAGGCCTGCGATACCCGCCGCAGATTCGAGATGGCCGATATTGGTTTTAACCGAACCGATGCCGCAATAGTGCGTTGCCAAATTTGTTATATTTTGTTTCTGCGCGCAATGAGCAAATGCTTTTTTCAAGCCATTGATTTCGATTGGATCGCCTAATGCCGTGCCAGTACCATGTGCTTCTATATAATCAATAGTGTCGATCGCGACATTGGCGCGCTCAAGTGCGCTAATGATGACATCAGACTGAGCATTTGGATTAGGTACAGTGAGTGAATTAACATGTCCACCATGATTGACAGCAGTGCCTTTGATCACGGCATAGATATGATCATGATCAGCAATGGCTGCAGTCAATGGTTTTAACACAAGCGCGGCAATACCTTCGCCGCGTACATAGCCATTCGCGTTTTTATCAAATGTTTTACAGCGGCCATCAAGACATAACATCCCAGCCTTACTGGCGGATATATATGAAGTTGGCGTTAATAATGCATTCACACCACCGACAATGGCGGCTTCACAATCACCGTTTTGAATCGCTCTCACTGCATGGTGTATGGCAACAAGAGAGCTTGAGCAGGCAGTGTCTATTACTTCGCTGGGGCCATGTAAATCAAGAATGAAAGAAATGCGGTTGGCTATAATGCTTGGTGTTAAGCCGGTGGTAATATACGCATCCATCATATCGTTACGCTGCAGGATTTCAGCGTAGTCATGATTGAATGCACCGACAAATAAACCGGTTTTTAATTTCGCCAGGCTGCTTGTAGAGTAACCAGCGTCTTCAATTGCCTGCCAGGCGACAGTCAGAAATAATCTCTGCTGTGGATCCATTAATTCCGCTTCATGCGGTGAAATATTAAAAAACTTTGCGTCAAATTGCGCTATTTCATGAATAAAGCCACCCCATTTAATATTGGTTTTATTCCGTTCTGTTTTGGGATCGCCGTAATATGCCTGCCAGTCCCATCTATCAGTGGGAATAGGTGTGATAGCATCAGCACCACTAATCAAGTTTTGCCAGAATTCCGCAAGATTATTTGCCTGGGGAAAAATCCCACTCATGCCCACAATAGCAATATCAGTCGCACGCGTTGCGGCTGCGCTGGATATAACGTGAGTAGCTTTTACGTTGTGATTCAATCTGGATTGGAAAAATGCTTCCAGACTACTATATTCGTATAAAATGGCCGGTGATAAATCCAGTTGATATGTTTCATTTAATGCCGCGGTGAGCTTGATCATATTGATTGAGTCAAACTGGTAATGACTCAAGGGGGCGCGCATATCTATCTTGTCTACGCTTAAACTTAATACTTCGGCAACAATGCCGGCGAATTTTACCGTATCCGCGGTTCCAGTAATAGCCGTAGTTATTGTGCCAGTTTTATATTCATGAATAATTGGCAACTGGTTTTCCTGGTAATTTGTTTGTGCACGTTTGCGCTGTAACTTGCCACTGTTTGTCTTTGGTATGGTGCCATTGGGAACAAGGAGGACGTGATGCAGTGTAATGCCGTGATGTTTTGCAATTGCATGACGAATAGCAACCAATAATTCTTCCTGAATCGATGCAGATAGCGTTTTTTCGATTTCTTGCACAACAATGACTTCTTCCTTGTTATCTATCTGCAAGGAAAAAACGACTCTTGCGCCATTGTTTGCGCTATTGTGCGCGGCGGCTATGGTGTTTTCCAAATCTAATGGATAATGTTTTTTACCATTAATCACCATGATTTCTTTCAATCTGCCAGTCAGACATAACTCGCCGTTGCGTATAAAACCCAGATCGCCGGTACGAAAATATTTTTGCCTTGACCCAGGATACACTGTAAATACCGCCTTCGTTTCTTCTGGTCTACGCCAATATCCACTGACAACGGATTTTCCGCGCAACCAAATTTCACCAACTTTGTTTTCATCTAGTGGTTGATTTGTTTCGGGATTGACAATCATAACAGCAAGTCCAGGCAGCAGGCGTCCATTCATGACAAATTCACGCTGCGTCATGTTTTTATTGCTAACTTTAATTTCATTATTTGTTAATGCTTCACCATCCACATTAATTATTTGTGGCGCGCTAGCATATGTGCTAACAGCGATGGCTCCTGTGACTTCCGACATACCGAATGCAGAATTAAATTGTTGCAAATGAAAACCATGCGGCTGAAATTTTTCGACAAACTTTCTCAGCGTTTCAGCTTTAACATTTTCGCCACCATTGATGGCCACATGCCAACAACTTAAATCAAGATTATCTATTTCTTCAGGTTGAATATTCTTAATACAAAGATCATAACCAAAATTAGGGCAGCCGCTGTGCGTTACGCGATATTTGCTGATAGCTTGCAACCAGCGCGTGGGCTTTTGGACGAATGCCGCAGGTGGCATAATAATAGATTGAGTGCCATGATACAGCGGTACTAATAAACCGCAGATGAGTCCGTACACATGTGTGTGTGGTGCCCAGACCAGTGTGACGCTGTCTTTCTGATAATTCCAAACGTCAGCCGTATGTTTTAAACTATGTGTTAAATTAGCATGCGTGACAATTGCCGCTTTCGGTTTTGAAGTTGAGCCTGAAGTATATTGTAAATAAGCGATGCTATTATTGTTAATTTCTGGCGGGTGATAAGCTGCTATTTCTTCTGTATTGAACGCCGTTATATCTTTCACGAATATTTTTTTTGTTTCACGCCATTGCGAAAAACTTTCTTCGGCGCCATTTAGGCAAGCAGATGAAGTAATAATGCCGGCAATATCCGCATCATCGGCAATAGCAGTCAATTGTGCGGCTGCATAAGAAAATTCGTCTGGTTTCGGGCAATTAACCGGAACGGCGATCGCGCCTGCATACAGTGTACCCATGAAGCTGACAATGAAATCCAAGCCTGGCGGTAGCATTAACATAATTCTTTCGCCGGCTAAATTCTGTTTCTGCAAATATACTGCGATTTTGCGTGCGCGTTGGTCTAACTCAGAGAAACTAAGGCTTCCATTTTCTGATTGGCCATCTGGCAAGAATAAATAAGCTATTTTGGTGGGGTCGGAAAAGGATTTCTTTTGCAGAGTGTTTATTATATTTAACATATGCATCTTCCATGGGTGGCATAAAAAACCCCTCACCCGCCTTCTGGCAGTGGGTGAGGGGTATTAGACACTATTAAATCTGTTGATTAATTTGTCGCGCTGCATGTACCTCTCACATAGCAGGTATTTGTCGCAGGATGATCATCTGATCCCATGCCATTTTTTGTTGGTGGATATGGATGGCATCCTGATAAAAATGCAATGCTGATTAATAGAGTAGTAAGTAATAACTTTCTCATACGCATATCCTTCTATATATAAACAACAAGTTTAGACGTTTATGTTGATCTGCGCGCCGAATACGTTGGTTTGTGCGTTGTTATGTCCATCGAGATTGGTCAAGGGAGTTCTTAAATGCACGGATTCCTGCTTGAAGAATGAGTGTCCGTAACCAAAATCAAATCCCATGCATGGAGTTTGTTGAAAATGAGCGCCAACGCCGACGACAACAGCGCGTCCAATTGGATCGGCAACACTGCGATTTCTATTGTTGGAAGGGGTATTCATGTATTCCGCACCCACTTTTAACGTTAATTTATCTGTCGGCTTGTAATTGACGCCGCCGGCATAATCAAATGTATTGTGATAATTAAATGGAATAGTCACAGAGATGATATCGCCACCAGGCACGACAACTTTTTGCATGGTGATTTTATCGAATGTGCGCCAGTTGGTGTAAAACACGGTGCCCATCACTGTCCATATTGGATTAAGGTCTTGCTGTAAGCTCACCTGCGCGCGAGCGGGCAATGCTGCGTCAGTTCTGTTGCTGTCAATTTTTGTGCGACCTGATGGAGCGAATACAGCGCTGGTTCCTCTAGTATGCAGCATGACCATTGAATTAAAGCTGGCGCCTATACGAGTAGCAGGTTTGGGTTGATATAATATACCAGCATGATAACCCGCACCCCAGCCATTCAATTGATTAAGGCCTTCAGCGTCAGGGATAGAAACAGGCGGTCCGTACATATTATTTAGTGTAAAGGCGAGATACATCGCGTCCAAGCCAGCACCGATAGAAAGTTTATCGTTAACTTTGAAGCCGAGACTTGGGCCAAGATCTAAGGTGACCACGCGTGATCTGGTTGCGGCATAACGTACGACGGAGTCAGTGGCGTAACTAGTACCCAGAGCAAATGGAACGGTTTGACCAAAACCAAAAACCAGCCGGTCAGAAATAGGTGCCGCATAATAGAATGACGGTATAAACGCAGCCAGATGACTGGATGCGACGCCTGATTGGTTGACGGCAAATGGAAATGGAAACGGCGGTGTTGAAGATGAGCCGGTAAAACTGGTGTGGCCTAATAAACCGATGGCAGGCAGAGCAAGCTGTGCACTCCTGAGATAGGTTAATCCCGCTGGGTTTGTGAAGGCGGTACTGGCATCGCTGGCTGCGGTCGCCCAGTCGGCATAAGTCACGCCTAATCCGGCAACGTTTACAAACGGGAGGTTAAAATCTGAGGCGATGGCTTTAGAGGTAAGACTGGTTGCTGCAAGTATCGTACATCCTATCAACAGACTATTTCTGACTAATGCTCTTTTCATTAAAAATCATCCTTAATTTTTGAATGGCATAAGTTTAACGAAACCTTATACCGAATTCAAACGAACATGAGCATGAATATGAAAATAAAAAAATATTATCGCCGCCGTTCGTCAGCGGCCGATAATATTGTCTATTGATGAATTATTATTATGATTAGTAATATAGATCAGAATTACCGGTGCAATTGTAGTAGCCAGGACATGGGTCGCTGTAGGAATCCATCCCGGTGTTATCTGTGCAGCTGTATTGTCCACATACTGAATCGTGATCATAGTCGGAGCAGCCACCGCCACCGCAGGATGAGGCGCATCCTGTCAGGCCTAGACAACATACGCTTAGAATGAGAATTAAAATTTTGGCTTTCATATGCAATCCCCTTTGAATATGTGTGTTCTATCGTTATGTTTATGTTGTGCCAATAACTCTATTATACTCCTGAATCACACAAGTTTTATTTTTGGATGGTCCAGAAAGCTTAAGCTTTTGAAACATAATATTTATTCGGGAGTTTTTATGTGCGCAAAAATTGTCACTTATCCAGTTATCATCAAGGAAATCTACCTTGATACGTTCGGTCATATGAATAACGCTATGTATCTTATTCTTTTTGAAGAAGCACGCTGGGAATGGCTGACGCAAACAGGATATGGTCTGAATAAAATTAAAGAAACCGGATTGGGGCCAACTATTCTGGAAATTAATCTGCGTTTTCTAAAAGAATTGCGGGTACGGGATGAAGTCGTGATTGAATCACAGCTAATATCTTACGAAAAAAAGATCGCAAAAATGACACAGAAAATGATACGCAATGGCGAAGATTGCTGTCGCGTGGATATTACATTTGGATTATTTAGTGTTGCTGAACGTAAGCTGGTGATGCCCACGCCAGATTGGCTGCATGTTTTTGGCATTGATTAAGATTGATATTTGCTTAGGTGTGGAATATATTAACACCTGCTTTTATGGACATTAATTTTAAGAATATTCAAGTGAGGGAATCACTATGCGTGATAAAGTGCAACAAGTAGCAGTCGCTGCTGCTAATCCGCAATTGCAAAATTATGCTTTTGGTACCGGTGTGTTAATTGGTGGTTCTGGTATTTGGTTGATAGATTTGCTTGGCTTTGATGGCACAGCAAGTTTCTTGACGGCAGTAGGTTTGATCGGCGTTGGCGCGATGACAGTAAATCAATATGGCGTTAACAGATCAGTTCAAGCTGTAACAGGTTTCGGTTCTTCCTTGTGGAACACTGCAAATAGCTATCTGCGTCCGCAATCAGTTTCAAAGGAACCAGAAGCAGCACCAGTAGCCAAGAAAACAATGTAATTTTATACTCTCACCCGACGCTATTGCTTCGGGTGAGGGGTATTTAAAAAATCATTGTTTTGTTTGAGTAATGGATTGGGTCTTACCGTAATCTTCGAAATAACATTTTTTACTCCCGTTACTGATTTCGCAATACTTGCTGCTTCGCTGGCTTTTGCCTGTGAATCTACGCTGCCTTCCAGTGTTACAAATCCTTGATGGCATAACACACGTATATTAGAGCCAGCCATGTCTTTGCTTTGCGTGATCAATGATTGAATGCTTGTGGAATTTCAACATCGTTTGTTGTGATAGTAGTGTTGGGGGTTTTTTGCGGGATTTGGTTTTAATGCTGATGCGGAATTTGGATTCATCACGGCATTATTGTTATAAATATAAGCGTTTTGCGTGGTGGTTTGCACAGCATTGATATTGTTTGGTATTGCTTGCGCGTGCGCGATGCAGCAGATAGAAAAAGCAAGCATGCTAACGATTACTTTCATCATCTCTCATCTCCTTTTTTACGGCGTATTACTCTCGGGCTTTATAATTTTGGCTGGCGCATTTTGTTCGGTAGTATCTTGCGCGCTGGAGGAAAACAGAGTTTGTGATGCCGATTGCGATAATATTTGTTCGGGACGCACTTGTGCTGAAATTTTTATACTAATACCAGTGTAAATATAGCTGGGCTCTAATTTGCGTACGCTTTGAAGCAGATCAGATAATGAAGGGCCTTCTATGGTTTTTAATGTATCAGGATCAGTTAGCGTATATTTATATTGATTTCGTCTTATGATTAAAGCATGCAAATTCATTCGCGAATTTGCCACAAAAAATATCAAATGATCAGTATCGCCCAGGATATCTACTTTGAATGCAGAAATTTTTTGTGGTTTGATTTCATTTTCATATTTTTGTTTTAACGTGGGCTGTGATTTTATTAATTTTTCTGATATTGATTGGTCTTCAATGATTTCCCCGGGAATATTCTGATTCTTTAAATAGCTTAAGATGGCTTGAATGTTAGCGATCTTACCGGGTGCTTGCCATACTTGCATATATATATCCAGTTCCTTGTGGCGTGAGAATTCTTTGTCAGGTATTAAATTAAGCTGTCGCAATACCATCATAAGGCATACGCAGTGCACGAATTGCTGAACGTTTGCCCCGGTTTGTTTAATTGTATCTTATCTAATTTTTCACTTAAGCGCGGATTGGCAAGAACAAATCTTAGTAATTTTTCATTCTTCTCGATAAGCATGAGAAATCCGTATGCATCCTGGTCTAGTAAACATTTTTCTGTAAGCTCAGGAGTGTTTTCGATGTCTGCTGCCGTGATGGTCATAAATCTGCAGGTTTTTTCCGCGAGTGTGCTTACTACGTATCCGTCTTCCATTTGCAATATTTTTTTGCGTGCTACTGGTTGTAACGGTGCTGAAAGTGATTCAATGAATTGCTTGCATTTTTGCGGTTCATCCATAAGAGCGATCAGAGTGTATGGATCTCTGCAGTTATATAGTTCGCCAAAGCTAAAGCCGCATTCCAGAAGCATGGCTAAAGCATTTGGCCGCGCGGGCAGTGTGGGTTCATTACCTCTAAGAAGAAAAATTAACGCCTGTTCTCTCTCCAGGTCGTTCGCTATCTCTAATTTTTTAAAAGCATCGAGAGATAGTTTATTTTGACTGATAAGTGGCGCGATATGATTAATATATGCCGATAGAACAAGTTTGCTTCGCGATGTAATGTCGGGGTCGCTTTTAATGGCGGCAGCAATTTTTTCTATATGGCCTCTATCGCTTTGCATGACCATCCTCGTATTATATTTGCATATATATAGTGTATTATAGCCTAAAGTTGCTCATTCTGCGATCTTATTTCAATGTATTCAATTGTTTATGCTTCATATATGGCAGTCCTGCTGTGCTGAATTAATTAGCCTCCTATCTGGTTTTCTGATATTTTATCTGCCATCAGCAACTTCGCTTCACACGGTGCCGCTATGACATTTAACTTATCGAAAAAAAATTTGGGAATTTTGAGTGGTGTAGTATTACTAAGCGCATTTACTATCTGGCTGATATTTAGTTATCTCGAGCGTCATCCAGGCACAGACGATGCTTATGTGCAGGCAGATACAATTAATGTCGCCGCGCAAGTCACTGGCCCCGTTGCAAATATTTATATCAGCGATCATCAACGTGTTGAGAAAGATCAACTTTTATTTACTATCGATCCTGCACCGTTTCAAATAGCGGTTGATAAAGCTGCCGCTGCCGTTGCTGGGCAAAAAGCCGCATTAGTTTTGGCGGAACAAAATGCCAATCGAATTTTTCCTCTGGTAAAAATGGGGCAAGCCACCAAAGCTTCTGGTGATCAGACTGAATCACAGTTGGATGGCGCAAAGGCGGAACTGGATGCAGGTTTGGCACAGTTGGCCCAGGCGACATTAAACCTTCAACATACACGTATTACCGCGCCGCGCGCTGGCGTTGTGACGGGCTTTGTATTGCAGCCAGGAAACAATGTCGTCGCCAGCACAACTTTATTTATGCTGGTGGAGCAAGATCATTTCTGGGTGGATGCGAATTTTAAAGAAACTCAAGTAGCGCTTATCAGGGCTGGTCAGCCAGCGACGATTATTCTTGATATGTATCCCAAGCATCATTTCACTGGCATTGTTGATGCTGTTAGTTCAGCCAGTGGTTCAGTGTTTTCATTACTGCCGCCGGAAAACGCTAGCGGTAACTGGGTGAAAGTCACCCAGCGTTTCCCAGTAAAAATCATGATACAAAATCCTGATGCGAATTATCCGTTGCGTGCGGGCGCTACGGCGACGGTAAAAGTTGATACAACTATTAGAAGCTAAGCATGAATACTAACGACAATATCACCAATCGCTGGTTTGTCATCGCGGCTGTGATGCTGTCAACAGTGATGGAAATTCTTGATACCACTATCGTGAATGTTTCCCTCCCACACATGATGGGTTCTTTGGGTGCTGATCGTGATCAAATCAGTTGGGTGTTAACTTCATATATTGTCGCTGCGGGTGTGTTGATGCCGTTGACCGGTTTTTTGGTTAATCGCATAGGCTGCAGGCGTTTGTTGTTGATTAATATCGCTGGCTTTATGTTTGCTTCGGCGTTATGTGGAGTATCAGATAATCTTTTACAAATTGTCCTCTTCCGCTTGCTGCAAGGTATGTTTGGCGCATCGTTAGTGCCGCTGTCGCAATTTATTTTGCGCGATACATTTCCGGCCGAAGATCAAGCCAAAGTCATGGCGATATGGGGTATAGGTGTGATGGCGGCGCCCATCATGGGCCCGACATTGGGTGGCTATATCACTGATGCGTTAAACTGGCGCTGGGTGTTTTACATCAATGTGCCTATCTGTCTGCTGGATTTCTTTCTGGTATTGTCTTTTGTGCGTGAGACAGTCACGAAAAAAGATACGATAGACTGGACTGGCATGATTCTGATGATTGTCAGTATCGGCATGCTGCAATTGTTTCTTGACCGTGGCGAAATTAGCGACTGGTTTGCATCTTCCGGTATACGCTGGATGTTTTTGATATTTGTCGTGTCATTTTTATGGTTTCTTATTCATAGCTTCAGAACGCCAAACAGCATCATTAATCTACGCTTATTCCGTGATCGTAGTTTTGCCGTTGGTACGTTAATCATGAGTTTTTTCGCCGCTGCTGTGCTGGGTTCACTCGCGTTATTTCCACAGATGTTGGAATCATTGTATGGCTATACTTCCAATTTAACTGGCATGGTGATGGCACCACGCGGCATCGCGAGTGGTGTCATGATGGTGATTTGTTCGCGCTTGATGATGCGCGGTGCCGATCCGCGCATGCTGATTTTTATTGGCCTTGCAATTGGTACGTATAGCACCTGGGAACTGGGTTGTTTGAGTCTGGACGCAAGCATGTACGATCTCATTATGCTGGGACTGATACAGGGTATAGGCGTAGGTTGTTTTTTCATGCCGCTGACTTCTATTGTTTACTCAACACTGCCGAGACAAGCTATCGCCGAAGCATCGGGTTTATTTAATTTCGGCCGTAACATTGGTAATGCGATGGGTATTTCATTGCTGACTACTTATCTGGATAGAAGTACACAAGCAAATTGGCATTCACTAGGAAGACATATTCAGCCTGCCAATCCTAACTTGACGCGCTGGCTAGCTGCGCGTCACTTAAGTTTGAACGATCCGCACACTATTGCATTGCTTGGCAATCAGTTAAATATCCAGTCGAATTTCATTGCATTTATGCACACATTTAAGCTGACGGCGTTAGTATTATTCCTGGCGTTATGTTTAATATTATTTCTTAAATCTCCGCCCAAGGGCAAAGCGGCGCCATTGGAAGCACATTAACATATTGGAAAAAGTTATGGATAAACGTAATTACATTGGAAGTGTTTCGCTTTTCATTTTTAGTACCTTCTACGCGTTAACAGCTCAAGCCGGTTGGAATTATACCGCGCTTGATGTGAATGAATATCATCAAATTGTCGCGCATGCGCGCACGCGAGCACAGGCAATTCTGCATACTCTGCAACCTTATCGTCAACAAAGCGCAGATACACAGATTGCGGTCATGGGTAATGAATTGGCTGATTTACCTTACATTTTTCAGGGTGGCGTAGGCGAAGGTGATTGGCAGCCAGCATCTTCTGTATATAAACCTGGCGCGGCACACGTGATGCAGAATCCAGTCTATCGTTTTGATGGTTTTGATTGTCAAAGTTTTGTAGAAGTTATTATGGCTCTGCTGCACGCAAAAACCCTGGATGATTTTGATAGCCAAATCCTCGATATTTCTTATGGCGCCGCTGGTAATCCTGGCGGTGAAATTGTGCATTATTATAACCGCAATAATTTCGTCGACGGTGATTTTAATCCGGTTAATCAACGTAACGGCCGGTTAGTCGATATTACCACCAAGGGTGTGCTTGCGCCTTACGCATCAGAAACTTCCGCGACATTAACGCGTCAAAATTGGTTTTCATTTCAGCGCCACAATATGCGCGCGCATGTGCGTGTGCTGGAAAACGAAGATGCTGCGGCTATGGTGCGGCGTTTCCGCACGGTTTATTCTAATTTGAATTTTCCTCATTTTGATTCTGAGCGTGTGACAATTTCTTATATACCTAAAGATTTGCTCGCGCTGCGCAAAGATGAGGGAGGTTATGAACCGAATCAGGCGCTGCTAGATAAGATACCCACGCCTGCTATCGCGGAAGTTGTGCGTGATGTGAAAGTGTGGGGTAAAGGCAGAGCGCGTGAATTAATAGGTTCGGAATTAAATGTTTCGCATTTTGGTGTGTTATATAGACAAACATTTAAATCCGGTGAATTGATTTATCGTCGAATCACTTGTGATTTTGATGCGTTTTATCAAAAAGCTTGTCATGTGCAGCCAATCAAATGCGAAAACAAAGAATGTAAGGTGTTGATGTTTATGCATGCGACGGATGCTTACCCAGTTGGATTTTTCTGGTATCAGCAAAATGATGGAAATTATGTTTGCACACGCACGCCGCCAGCACCCGGTGCCAATTACTCACATTGTAATCGTGTTGAGCGCATACCTTTTTATGACTATATATCGGATTATCAATTCAAGTTTTACTGGTATCTCACCGAGCCGTCTATCCTTGGTTATCACTTTGAAAAATTGAGCTAGAAGAGCTGGGGTCAGACGCTGCATTAAGGTGTTGGTGGATTACGGCAAAGAGCAACGTTATGGTGTCAGACACCACGGAGCCAGCTCCAAACTCGGAGGTGTCTGACACCATAACGTTGCTCTTTGCCGTAATCCACCAAATATTAATCCACCAAGGCCTTAACCCAGCGTCTGACCCTGGCGTTATCGATCATGCTATAATAAATATATGACCCCGGGAAAATCGATTAAAAAAATAATAAAATTAGCCATTTATCTTGTGGTTATAGTCTTTATTGCCGTTTTAATACCAATGTTGATAGGTATATCAAAGTGCGGCCTGGGTCCTTTACCAGTCCCCACCTATTTAGCCTCAGGCAGTCAGTCCCCCGACATTCAAAAGGCGCAGGCGGAGATACAGGATTACAATCGGCCACAAACTCTTACCTACCTTACTTATCCAGCGTGGTATACCGTCTTTAGCGTGACTGAATACGCGCATTACACAAAAGACAATTTGCCTAGTGGTTTCCCGTTTTTCTCGGCTATTGAACAATACTGGTTTGGTTTTTGTACGATGTATCGGGTCACTAATCATCAAGATGAATTAGGTTTGGCTCATCATTTAAAACTGATGCTGGTGGGAGTTGGGTTTTCCAGCGCATATGCACTGGAAGGATTATATGAGAATTCAGTTGGCATGCTGAGCGAATGGTCTAGTTCGTACAAGCAAGTTCAAGAAGATCTTTATGCCTCATCTGTCGCGCATGATTACGCGGATTTTATTCATTATCATCCCTGGTATGAATTTTCTTACATGAATAGTTTGTCGGGATTATGGAAAGATACAGATTTGTATGGCCCGCATATAGTAAGAAAATGGGAGCGAAAAATTGTTCTTAGTACGGAATACCTGGTTAAGGCAGGATATGCATCGTTAATTGAAATGGCTTCCAGTACTGTTTATGGTACGGGTAGTTCGCATACTTATCTGCTAATGAAAAATGTTCCTGATTATGCTTTTACCAGTGCGTTTAAAAATGATGTCAAAATTCAAATGGTCAAAAAAGTAAATAATAACGAATATATCGCGAGCATACCGCATGGTCAGTCATTTACGGATATTATTCCTATATTGGCGAGCGATAATGTGCAATTTGAAGATATCGCTGGTAATAAAATGATTTTAGTTACCGCAATTGTGCCGCAAGGCTGGTCATATACATTTAATGAAGGAACAATTTTGTTTACAATGGATGTACTGTCGCAACCAGATCAGCAGCGTGTGGTGATAGAAGCGCCTGTGGCACAATTAAGCGATTTGTTGGTGCAAATTACTGACAGCGGAGCTGAGGTTGAACATATCTACGATTATTAATGAGTGTAAGCAATGACGAAAAATGCAATTAATCTTGTGCAAATACAGCCAGAAAACCAGCAAATAGATAAACTCCTTGAGTTCGTGCGTCGCTACTACACTTATGATGAAATCCCTTTTCATCCGGAAAAAATTCGCAAGTCATTGGTGGCGTTGGCGCAGGATCCTGATGTTGGCAAAGCATTTATTATTAATATCGATGACCGCGATGCGGGTTATGCTGTGGTGACTATAGGTTTTGATCATGAATTTGATGGACGTATGATTTGGCTGACTGATTTTTATCTGGAACCAGATTTTCGCGGCCGCGGTCTTGGCAGGATTATACTTGGCATGATTGAAGATGTAGGCCGTGAAATGGGTGCGCTAGCAATAGAGTTGCTGGTTGAGCATGATAATTTTGAAGCGCAAAAATTATATAAAAAAGCTGGCTTCAAACCATTCGAGCGTTTTCCTATGGCTAAAGCATTATAAGATATCCTAGTCTAATTCCATTACATTGCATTTTTTTTTCTTTAAGATATGAGCTTCTAATGAAAGGAGCTCAAGGATGAAACGCTACATATTAACACTTTTATGTCTACCCATTTGCAGCGCTTATGCGCTTGATTTGGAGAAACAAATACAAACAACCATCGCGAAAACTATTGCCAATGTTGATAATCATCCGGTCTGGCCTGGCTTCAAGTTAGGCACCATGCCCATATTGAACGTGACTATCGAGGACATCGAAAAACCAATTTATGCTCATTTATATAGTTACAACAATTTTCAGCCTAAAAATCCTGACTGGCAACGCATTATTATCAATCATAACCCGGCTTATTATCTCGATCATGATGCCTATCAATTAGTCGACTTTGAGGGAGGAGGGAGCTATGCCTGGGGTCATTTGGAAATTGATGGTCAAGAAGTGTTTACCTGTACTACCCCCATCAATAGAGCCACAGAACAAGGCATAAATCATGACATTCTGGATATGGTTCATCTGCGTTTCGAGGATTTTTATACTCACGATAACGACAATACTTACTTTTATTTGTCATTTGATAACGACAGCTATAACAATCCGCAACTGGTTAAATTAAGCTATCTTGAGAACAACATTCTCAAGACATATTTACAAGACGAAACGCCAAACAAAGATGAAATATTAAAAGATGCTTTAGCCATAGGCGAGTATCGCCTCTACGTGCTGCTTCAGGTAGCCAGGCAATCTGATCTGTCTTTAGAATATCATTACGGTCTTAAGCTAAAAGAACAAATACCCGCATACGTAGGTGCAAAAAGCCTTGGCATGTCTGATAAAGATGCCGCTCAATTATTACCTAAAGCTTGCGATGCAACCGCTCCTAGCCTTTACGATATATCCCTTTGCGAAAATTTACAGCGCGAAATACTGCCTGGCATAGCCTATGGCAAAGCATTAGACCGCGCGCGTGGAAAAACGTGGAAACTGGATATATTGAATCGCAGAATATTTATGGAAAACCTGGTGGAAGAAGCTTATGCCATCACTGGGGACGACATGGTGAAACGTGTGGAAAGAATCTTAACGAATAGCGAATACAACTATGCGCAAATCAGTCAGTCTATCGATAAAATCTTGAAGCCATATCTGGATGAGTTGAACACGCAAGAAAATAATTACAAGCTTCAGCCAGGAATAGAAATGGAGATTTACAATCTTCAAAAAGACACTGAGACCAGTTTCAAACCCAAAAAAGGCATAGGCTCAGAAAATAAATCATATGTGATTAGTAACGCTCGTTCTCTCATAACGAATGTTTATGGCGAATTTAATCACGGCGATAGAGACAATCATATAGTGGTTGATTTCTTTCATACGCCCTATGTGTATTTCAATGATGTGACACGCGGTGAGAATCGAATTCCATGGATCAATAAATATAAAATCCCGGTTGATTCGGCCATCACTATTGACGGCAGGACAATGACCGTAGGCGATTTTATCAATGCGCGCAAGCAGGTTGCGTTTGATAATCTCAAACTAGAGAGTGGCAGTATCACTGTTTATGTTAAAGGCATGAAGGGAATTCTGGATGCCACTAATGGTGTGCTGAAACTTAAAACCACTGATATATCCTCTAGCCCGGATGCGAAAAAACGTCTTGCCGCCGCACGCAAACGGATGCATGACAATTTGTTATTTGACCCCTTACTCTAATCACGACTGCCAAGCCGTCCAGGCCTTGGTGAATTTGATGTGCAAAGCATTTCAATAGCCTGCTCTGGCTTTTTATTTTCATTCACCATTAACATCATTAAATTAACTCTATGCTCACCTGTAAACTCATCCAGGCGCCATAATTTTTGTAAATGCTCTCCACGTAAACCGTATTGGTATAATGTAGTTAGAGCATATACTTGCTGTTTATTTAAATAATTAATTTCATCAATAGCTTGTTCTGGCGCAAGATTACATGTTTTTATCAAAAATTTTAGTGCGTTATAATGTAAATCTGCGAATTCACTGAATTCATTCCCATCGGGAAATTTAGAAGCTTGTAAACGCAATAAATGTTCTACAGTAAGGCCTGATTCCTTAAGGTGACAATATGCAGATATCTGTTCATTGCTTAATGCTTTAACTTCTTTGAACGTCAAACCAGCTGAGATACCCATCGCTTGAACTGCGTCTTGTATCCGACCAAGCAGGGATACTGCTTCTTCAATAGGCGTTTTTTTATCTCGTATTAAATAAATCAGCGCATCCTTGTGGCCCCAAGAGAAAGTTGGTATTTTTCTTAAATCGTCAGCTTTTACACCCAAACTATGAAGTTCAACGAGCGTGTCAACGGCTTCTTTATTTAAGCCAAGAACATCTTCTCGACGCAGTCGTTTATTTAATAACTGATCTATTTCATTTTTAATAGCGGGCTTTCTGCCTGCAGGCGCTAATATTAATTTATTTTGCAACTCCAATAACTGTTTTTCCAAACGCAATATACTTTCTTTAATTGCGTCTGCCTGATAATTATTAAGGCCAGATACTTCCATTACGGCATCCTGTAAAGTCATTGCTTCGCCTAATACTTTACCTGGGCAACGCATTAAAACTTTAATCGTAGCGCCATGATGTTCGGCCCAATAGTAAGATGTAAAATCTTTATTTTGCTTACTGTATGCTTTTTCTAAACGTTTATGTAATTTATCATAGGCTTTATCAAGGTCTTTCTCCACCTGACGTTTAGTCATCTCCATTTCATGGATATGATATTTTTCTGATAAAGCTAACATTTTTTTCAGCAATTCCACACGTAAAGAAGGCAGATCTTTCACATTTGAAAGCTCATCTTCTACAGCATTTGCAAGATCATGCGCATCTAGAAGAGTAAATTCACCTCCCACCATGGCATGCTTATCAACCAGACTCTTTACTCTAAGATGAAGATAAACCATTCCGGGATATTCATTAGGCTCAGGATACTGCTTGATCAACTCCGCGGCTTCTGCAATAAAGTCTTTTACATTTTTTTCTTGTTCTTCTTTAGCAGGCAGACGATCTTGAATTGTTTTTATGGTTTTCGCATATTGAGTAAAGAAGGATGCATCAATTAATGGCAATTGAGTGCTTGAAGACTCAACTGAGCTTAAACTGCTTTGACAGTCATTTTCAATCTTGGTTATTTTATCACGATGACCTCGACTCTTATATTCGGTCTGAATGCTTAGGCAATTTTGTTGTGATCGTTGCAATGGTGCGGTGCTGAAAAATGCTTGGTTGTTTGGTCTTATGGCTTCACTATTAAAATCATATAAATCTTTTCCATTAACTTGAACATAAAACCACGGTATAGAATGTGCGGCAAGCTCTTCATATAGACCCTTTTCATTGATAGTTAAATTTGGAAGATCTTTCTTTAAAGTAGCTAATATCTGATCCTGAAAAACTGAAGGTGAGTAATCGCTCTGTATTTGACGATTTAACAACCGTGCCCAGTCACTCGTATTATATGGAATGTAGCGGGCTAACATCTGCGCGGTTTGCTTTTGTGAAAACCATTCAAGCACTGTTTTCTTGTCTTTATTAGCCCGCATGGCAATAATTTCGATTCCTTTTCTCAGCCCTCTTATAAAAGCTTCTTTTTCTGGAGGGAAGGCTTTTAATACTTGATGCTGAGCATCGTAATAATAAACCAGGTTTTTTTCCCCGACGATGACCATTTCCTCAGCTTTTTGTTCTGAACCTGGTGGGTATGCATCTCTCCTTGAAGCAGGGCTAAAAGCCGCTTTTTCACCGCTAATAAGAGAAGTGTCGGTAACGTCTAACGCAGCCTCAGGGTGGAGTCCGCACTCTAAATCAATTAAAAATGGCAATCCCTTCGCAATGATCATATTTTCATGATGCATATCTACCGCGCCTACAGCCAATATCATTGCTGTCGTCAAGCCGCATACATATGAATATCGTTCGCATTGTTCTTGCGTACGGAGGATAAAATCACAATTGTCTACATTTAACCCCGCCAAAAGATGATCCGCTATCGCTCGATCTATGACGAGTTGTCTCTGGCTTTTATCGACATCATTGAGATCGTCGAGACTAAATTTTAAAGGAGGGTTTTGTTGTATGAATTCTACGTAACCATAGTGATTATCAATATCAATTGACGAGTTATTGTCTTTTCTTGGCAAGACCATGTATGTTGGTATTTTGTGATCTGCGTATTGATTAAATATTTCAGCCATGCTCATATTTTTTTTATATTCAGGATCAACCAAACTCAGTTTGGAAGTATTTCCCACGATCATTGCGTCTGTTTGCACTTGTGATGGCTTATACACAACGCGACGTTTCTTTTGGTCGTCACCTGTAAATTCAAGAATAACAACCGTTTTACCTCTTTTGTGCGGATCACTATCAGTGAAAATTAAATCTGTTAATTTCGGATTGCTGATACCAGAAAGAAATGCATCTTTTAATAAAGGCATATCTTTCTCAACCCTGGTCAATAACATTATCGTATTATTAATAAGTTGATTTTTAAGTTGCTCCCAGTGTTTGATGATCAAGTCCGAGCTTTCTTTTCTTGACGGAGTGATTTGTAACGTGCGATCTAAATTTTCTAATAACTGTGTTTTTGATTTTTCAGACAGACTTTTTAGAATAGGATGTGTGTTAAGATCTTCTTGCAGCAAATTCAGAAGGTGAGATTTATTTTCCTGAAGTTTTTTGCGGCAAATGTTATCTATGGCGTCAGGGTCTTTTGAGGTGCGCGCAGAAAATAAAGATCGTAAAAACATCTAAATCTCCTCGTTTATTTGTTTTATTAATTACATTAATAAGTATAACTTAAATTAACTATCTGAACAAATAATGCACCCCACGCCGTATCAAGAGAAAATCATGCACTTGTTTTCGTGTAACTAGATGAATAATGTAATCTTTCTCCAGGTTTTGGCTTCTGGTTTTTCTTTTCCTCAAACAATAAACGCAAACCATTGACTATACTTCTGGATACCGAAGTGGGAGCTGGTGTCGGAGTGGCGTCCACTGGAAAATTAGTTCGAGCTGGTTCAGCTTTTGCTACGGGCGTATCATTATTCGGCAAATTTACACATTGATAGTAACCAAATGAAATTTCTTTAAGAGCGCGTAAATCATTCTCTAACTTGGCAGGAATAGAAATATTATTCACTTTGCACGCGACATACAAACTGCTTAATGGCATCGAAATCGTGAGTTAACGGCTTAATTTTAGCTGCTATTAGCAATATCAAATCTAATAATTCAGCTACCGCAGATTTGATATTAGCAGCGGTATATTGATTTTTAATCTGGAAATACAATTGCTGCGCGCGGGCAACCATCACATAATCATAGCACCAAGGTAGACCCAATTGCGTCCAACTCTCGATAATTTCTAGCGTTTTAGCTTGATCCTGCTTTATTATTTTTGGCTGTTGCACAGCAATATCCGCCATTTTCTGAAAAACCACAGGTATTATTTTGCTGGATACAATCTTTGGCGCAAGCGAAAATTCATAGCGATAAACAATACATTGTGGATTATCAATAATCTTTTTAATGTCTACTATTTTCTTGCGTTGTTACATTAAGAAATTGTTGTAATTTTAGAATATCGCTGGCCAGGAATTCACTATAACGGTGATATGAAAAGACAAATTTTCTGGTTTCAGGATTGAAGCTTGAGGTGGAATAATATCCATGTGGTACATCAGCGAGAGTAAGTAAAGTGCGTTCAAATGCACCCGTTTCGCGAGAAATCTTATAAACCGACATTAAATGGCTAACTATTGTTTTTTGTATTTGGACTTGCATTGCGTTCTCCCTAATTATTATGTATGCATTGTAATGGTAGAAAATGATTTATAAAAATAGACAGCCATTATCGTTATGATATCTAAATGCTATGGATTTATATCAAGATGTTGTTTCGAAGGTATTGATGTTCGCTACAGCAATACTGTACGCTGATTTACTGGGAAATTTTATTTTATAACATAAGGATTGTCGGTATGAGACGGTATTTGCAGAAATCGATGCTGGTTAGTATTTTGTTGTTTTTGTTTACACAAGTATCCTGGGCGGCGGAGACATATAATTTTGATCCTATGCACACTTACGTGCTGTGGAATATCTCCCATTTTGGTTTTTCTGTGCAGGCTGGCAAATTCACCATGGTAGATGGCACGTTAATAGTAGATGCCAAGAAACCACAAGATAGCAAAGTTAATGTGACTATTCATACAGATGATCTGGTGACAGGTATTCCAAAGCTGGATGAACACTTGAAGAGCAAAGATTTTTTTGATGTTGCCGCATATCCAACCGCAACATTTGTCAGTAACAAAGTCGTCCCAACGGGGTCAGACACTGGTAAAGTCTACGGCACACTGACACTGCATGGCGTTTCCAAGCCAGTTGTACTTGATGTGAAAATGCTGAAAATTGGTATGAACCCGATGAAAAATATTAAAACCATTGGGTTCAGCGCCACGACGAAGATAAAACGTTCTGATTTTGGTATCAGTGCTTATGTGCCAAATTTAGGTGACGAAGTGACGATTGATATTGGCGCGGAAGCAAATCTCGCGGCAGGAAATTAATATATATTATTCATGCTGGGCTAGAGAAAAACGTTAGCCTGGCATGACTTTTTCCTCGTATTCCTTTATATTGCCGCCATAACAATAAAAAAACGCGGAATAATAATAACAATGCAGCGAAACGAAACACTCTCATACCGCAGTTCTTCACTGGAAGCACCACAAAATACTATTCTCCATGATGCCATTATCAACGATGATCTTGAGCTGGCATTGCATGTCATTACACAAGATAGTTCTGCGTTTGACGGACAGAGCATCATCAATAACAGGTCGCTGGGCAATACGGCTTTGCTTTTAGCCTTAAAAACAGGATCAATGACTATTGCCGAGGCATTATTACGCTATCCAGCCATAGATATACATATTACCGATGAGCGTGGCTTGACCGCGCTACATTGGGCTTGCATGCTGCGGCAAGACCGTATCATTACTCCGCTGCTTGATAAAGGTGCCGACCCGCGACAAGTAGTGCCGGCATGGGCGGCGTCTGGTATTGATGAGCCGGACGAAATGACACCATTGAATTTGTATCAGCGTGATATATCGGCCCATCATCTCGGTCGCTACGTTGAATTGGCGCAAGAGGCGGTGAAATTTATGCTTAACCCGCGCGCATTTAGTAGCAAATATCCTGCGTATGGCTGCTGCTTTTTTTACGCGGATGGTGGTCGATTGCTACATAGGTCAGGTTTTACTGACCGCCCAGATCTGCATATTCCCGGCGAAATGGCTTATACCGATATCGTTTTTCATATGGCGCCACTATGTCGAAATTTGGGGTGGTCAGGCACAGAAACAGTGTTTGTCAGTCCTGAAGAGGTAACCAGGTCTAGTGCGATGTTCGCGGAAAATTTTTTCCTTGGTTATGGTGATTTTTGCCGCTATAGAAATGAGTTAAAACCTGATGCAGAGTTGTTGGAGCGTATGGGGGCAGGGCGGATTAGGCAGTTTTTGCCGTAATCCACCCTGCAAATACCCTATTTGCCTCTTTTTTCTTTCTTGGCAGCGCGTTTTTCTTTCAAGGTTTTAGCCGCTTTTTTGCCTTTGGTTTCTTTCTTCTGTTCTTTGTTTGCCATGGTTAAATCTCCAATATCGATAATAAGAAGAATATGTATTGTACCAATTACAAGATTAAAAGATAATGCATCTTCCCAATTTTTATTAAATACAGAACGCACTCACATGGCACAATATATTTTTACAATGCAAGGTGTGGGCAAAACTGTCCCTCCAAAACGCGAAATCCTAAAGAAAATCTGGTTATCGTTTTATCCTGGCGCCAAAATCGGTGTACTGGGCTTGAATGGCTCGGGAAAATCCACGCTGCTGAAAATCATGGCTGGACTCGATAAAGAATTCCATGGCGAAGCGCGTCCGCAGGCTGGTATTAAAATCGGCTATTTGCCGCAGGAACCGCAGCTCGATCCGAATAAAAATGTGCGTGGCAATATCGAAGAAGGCGTGGGCGAAGAAATGGCCCTGCTGAATCGTTATAACGAAATCAGCGATAAATTTGCTGAACCTATGAGAGAAGACGAAATGACCAAGCTGCTGGAAGAGCAGGGCGATTTGCAGCAAAAGATTGATGCCGCAGGCTTGTGGGAAATGGAGCGAAAGCTGGAAATCGCCGCGGATGCGTTACGTTTGCCGCCGTGGGATGCGGATGTGACCAAGTTGTCTGGTGGTGAGCGCCGTCGTGTTGCCTTGTGCCGTCTGTTATTGTCCAAACCTGATATGTTGCTGCTGGACGAGCCAACTAACCACTTGGATGCGGAAAGCGTTGCCTGGCTGGAACAGTTTTTACATGATTATCCTGGCACCGTCGTTGCCGTCACCCATGATCGTTACTTTTTAGATAATGTCGCTGGCTGGATTCTGGAATTAGATCGTGGCGAAGGTATTCCGTATGAAGGCAATTATTCCTCCTGGTTGGAACAGAAAGAAAAACGTCTGAATCAGGAAGAAAGACAACAGGAAGCCCACACCAAAGCATTGAAAGCGGAATTGGAATGGGTGCGTACCAATCCGAAAGGCCGTCAAGCCAAGAGCAAGGCGCGTCTGGCCCGTTTTGAAGAAATGAATTCACGAGAATACCAAAAACGTAGTGAAACCCAGGAATTATATATTCCACCGGGTCCGCGTTTGGGTGATTTAGTCATCGAAGCAGAAGGTTTAAGCAAGCGCTTTAGTGATAGAGTGATATTCGAAAATTTGAGTTTCAATATGCCTAAAGGTGCGATTGTCGGTATCATCGGTCCTAATGGCGCGGGTAAATCCACTTTGTTCAAGATGCTGATGGGCAATGAGCAACCAGATGCAGGTATACTTCGCATTGGTGACACAGTCAAACTGGCTTATGTTGACCAAAGCCGCGACTGTTTAGATGGCACAAAATCAGTATGGCAGGAAATTTCCGATGGTCAGGATATTATGACCATTAATGGTTTCCAGATGCAGTCACGTGCTTACGTTGGACGTTTTAATTTTAAAGGCACTGATCAGCAGAAATTTATTAAAGATCTGTCTGGTGGTGAGCGTAATCGCGTGCATCTTGCCAAATTGTTAAGCAGCGGTGGTAATGTTTTATTACTCGACGAACCAACTAATGATCTTGACGTTGAAACACTGCGTGCGCTGGAAGAGGCATTATTGAGTTTCCCTGGTTGCGCCATGGTGATTTCGCATGATCGCTGGTTCCTGGATCGTATTGCCACGCATATTCTTGCGTTTGAAGGTGATGGTCAACGACATTCTTCACTGGTAATTATACTGAGTATGAAGATGATCGTGTACGTCGTCTAGGTGAGAAGGCAAAACAGCCGCACCGAATGAAATATAAGAAACTCGAAGCGTAAGCTAATCTTGTTATAAGTGAATGAGGGGTGTGCAAAATGCACACCCCATCTGTAGAAGTCCCGATCTAATCTGATAAAATTCTTTTCTCGCCATAAATATCTGTGCACTTAATACTCTATTAAGCACAGTTGTGTAATATTTTCACATATCGATTATTCTTAAATACTTCAAAGGTTATATAAGATGAAAGCGCGCGATTTAATTGATTCTATTAACAAAAGCCTTGACTACTACGATAGCCACAAAGGCTGGCGGCGTGGTTTTAAAGAACAAGCTGACATCATTAAACTGCGCAATCTTCTTCTTAAAATCCGCAATGGAAAAGAAGAGGTGGACGCGGCAGACTTTCATTCTTTGGTCTATTTGCTTGTTAACAAAGCAACCAAGCCAAAACACGCTTCTAATGCTGCATTCTCTATTTTAATAGACGAGTTGCGCCTTTTTGATCTAGTCAATGCGGTGCAAAGGCTACAAAAACATCACATTGTTCTTAGCGAATCAGAATTAATAAATTTATATGCGAATCATTCAATTCTTTCTCTTTTTGAATGGCACAACATCGATATCACTCAACCATCCGTAATGAGTTTACTTTTCCTGAATGCTCAACAACTCTCTCTATGCGGCGACATTCTTAATATCCTGGCTAATGATCGCAATCTGAGTCCTGAAGTATGTACTATTTTAGTTAATAATATGGAAATGCTTAAGGAAATAAAGAAAACTTTTAATATTGTCCAAGATAAAAAGTTACTGCGCCTTCCCGGAATGCGAAATGAGATTAATCTTTTAAAAAGTATTATTAACAATATTCCATTTATTGCCAAAACAGATTTAGCAGGGTTAATAACTACACTAGAGGAATTAATCAGTCACCATCGTTTTAACGGTTACAAAGATTTAGTTTTGGCAAGAACGTTAACGCTATGTATAAACGGTAAACTGGATCCAGCTAATCTAGACAATCTTGGCAACTTTGTAAAGGCTATGGCGATATTTGGGAAAGATCAGAGCAGGGATCCAAAATTACTTAAACTTATATTAGAGCATCCCAATTATGCTCTGGATATTGTTTTAGCAGCTAATGATTGTGAACGTTATAATTTCCCCGTGAGCATGCATCTTGAAATGTTTTCACGATATCCTCAGCATGCACGTGGATATATTGATTTATTAAGAACACTGATTAAGAAATTTAAGATATCTGACGCGGGTTTAATTAGTTCGATCCTGGCTGGCAATCCACACGCAAACCTATTTCATATAAGCGCAGCCTTAACCCGCATCAAATCAATAGCGTCTCAAAGTGATTTTGATAAAATAATACAATTAATTAAGATAAATAATAATGTTATTGACGGACTTCTGGAATTTAGCTCCCCAACTAATGCTGAACTCCAAATGTTGCTTGATCATCCTGAGGATGCTAAGGCTTTAGGATTGGGTATCTGGAGACTCCATAAAATTGGTAAACGAGCTGAATTTCTGCCAGATCTGGCAATTAATACAGCTCAGGCAGATAAGGTTGCTTTTGCAATCGTGGAATTATTTCGCGCAGGCTTGTTGGATAAAGAGATTTCTCTGGCCATCAATAATATTCCTTGTGCAATGACAACACGGGCAGCGATACAGCATTTTGCCGCACATATTTCACAAATTGGGCCTGCTCTTGCATTGTTAAACTCAGAGAGAATGCTAACTATTGAGAACTTCAAATTACTTTGCGAGTTTGCGAGTGATGCTCATCAGTTGGCTCGAGATATCATTAAGAAACACGCTCCTGTTACCCCCTCAGCACCAGCAATGACGCCTGAAGATGAAGCATTATTAAAAGAAGAAGCAGCAAATAGTCCTAGCGCACCTGCATTGCAATCAGAAGCAGATGAAGATCAAATGTTTGAAAATATGCTGACAGGACCTGGTGAATCCATCTTTGTACGTCCCAATTTTGAATTTAAATCCACAACTGAGTACGTTCGTTACGTGTTTGCAAAACATGGCAGGAAACAAAATGCATCTTCTGATACAAGTCATTTTGTCAGCTCAGTTGCGCCAGTTTTGCTTGATCAAGATCCTCATTACATGGACAAAAAGAAAAATAGTGACACTTGTTTGCAAACTTATACTCAAGCAGTGGAAGCAATGAAAGTAGAAACCAGCTCAGGAACTCTCACACAACTCAGGCTGTTTGTCCAACATGAACAGTTACAGGCGGAGTCTGAGCGCATCAGAGTTGAGCAAATGGAATTATTATTGAGTAACGCACCCAAATTGCCAACTCAAATACCACAAGAAGAAAGCGTGGGGTCACATCTTCACTTTTCACAAGCCCTAACAATTTGACCAATTTCGATCTTTAGTTACTCAATCCCTCACCCTTCGCGAAGCGGCGGGTGAGGAGTGATATTTAGCGTCTCATTCCATAAGATTTAGCCGGTTCCAATTCCAGCGGATGCGCATCCAGATAATCACGCACTTTATTGCCCGCATCGCGATAATAACTCTGACAATATTGTAGAGTATTACTAAATTCAGTGAAAAATTCCCTGGAAGGAAGCACATTGTATACTTCAATATATTTCTTTAATGCCTGCGTCCAGCCTAATTGTGTGCCATCTGGGAGTTTGATTTGATATTCCATCCAGGTGTAATAATTTATCGGCAAGCGCTCTCCTGAGGGGCCCATATAGCCTAATTCAGTAAGGCAAACAGGCAGTAAAGCATTAATCAGCTCTTCATCCTGAATGCGCAAACGAAGAATAGCTCTGGTTTTCTCAGGTTCATGTTGTGCTAATTCTTCCAGTTTATTTAAGCAGGCTAGAAATCGATCTTTATGCGCCCATGCAGTAGGTTCTGGAATCGGGTAACGCTTTTCATCGGTTGGTTGTTCTTTTTCAAACACTATTGTTTTTAATTTCTGTAAATCTTCCTGACTAAAAGTGAGTTTGTCATTGCTGCAACTCTTCGCGACAGCAAAAATGTCTTTGTTAACATAATTATCCTGCCAATAACCTTCTACACGTTGCACTGGCATGGTTTTATAATGACATTCTGCACTTGCTTTTAATACGTCGAATTCCTGCATAAGTTCAACTGGCATAACTGAAAATTTGCGAGCAAGAAAATCAGCGTATTGCAATATGATAGCTGGTGTTGGTTTGAGGCCGTAGAAACGTGGAGACTTGTCCTTACCGAATCCGAAATCCATTAAATTAGACATGAGCGCTTCAGCAACTTGAGGATGAAGGGCATGTAATTCTTCATATATTGTATTACCAAAAAATCTTGCCACGTAATCATCTTTTTCGCTTGCTGGTAATTTTTCTAAATATAAAAAATAATGAAATATCAGACTAGGAATGCCATACGATCCGCTTCTTGGGTGTTTGCTCCAGTATTTACATAAGTTAAAGATATTAAAAGCATCGGAAGCAATATCTTGTAAGGTTTTAATGACTACTTGACCACCCGAGCCATGTGTTTTGCTGGTGATATCATAACTTGATTCCAGGCCGCAGGAGCTGTTGCTGCCGGAGAATTCAAAATCTTCTGGTGTGTTGAGTACGGTGGCGAGGTTTAAAGTTTGTGGTGGGTTTCTAAACATCATTGTTATTATCCTTAATTAATAATTATTTTTTTATTGTTCCTAATTTTGCGATTAACGTTATGGGTTGCTTTGTCGCACAAGGCGCTCCTCGCAATGACGATATTTTTATACCGTCATTGCGAGAGATTTTCATAAAATAGCCCGCGAAGCAATCCAGCGCTTTTATTTCTTTTTCCCAAACGCAGCTAAAAATGCATTTCCCATCGCAGTTTCCTGTGGCGGCTGTTGCTGTTGTTTAATCTGCTTCATTGGAGCTCTATTCGCGCCGTGAGACGGACCACGAGAACCAGCCGGTGCTGGCGCATCACCCATACGCATCGTAAGTGAAATACGTTTACGCGGAATATCTACTTCCAGCACTTTCACTTTAACAATATCACCCACTTTAACTACTTCATTGGGATCTTTCACAAAACGATCTGCGAGCATGGACACATGCACTAATCCATCCTGATGCACACCAATATCAACAAACGCGCCAAAATTTGCGACATTGGTGACGACACCTTCCAGCATCATGCCAGGGCGTAAATCGGCCAGTGTTTCCATGCCTTCTTTAAATTCAGCTGTTTTAAATTCAGGACGCGGATCGCGGCCGGGTTTTTCTAATTCGCGAAAAATATCTGTGACAGTCGGTAAACCAAAATGTGCGTCAGTGTAATCTGCCGCATTTAATGCTTTGATTAACTTACTATTGCCGACAATATCGCGCATGGTTTTTTGCTGTTTCGTCAAAATGCGCTCAACAACGACGTATGCTTCCGGATGCACCGCTGATGCATCCAATGGATTTTCACCATTAATAATACGTAAAAAGCCCGCGGCTTGTTCAAATGCTTTTTCACCTAGACGCGGTACTTTTTTCAATTGCTGACGGGTTTTGAAAGCGCCATTGGCATCGCGGAAATTGACAATATTATTCGCGACTGTTTCATTCAAGCCAGCAATGCACGCAAGCAAAGGTGCGGATGCGGTATTCACATCAACGCCTACCGCGTTAACGCAATCTTCCATCACTGCATGCAATGTGCGTGATAATTTAACTTGATTCACATCATGCTGATATTGGCCTACGCCTATGGATTTCGGATCGATTTTTACTAATTCCGCCAGCGGGTCTTGCAGTCGGCGACCAATTGATACTGCGCCGCGATAAGAAACATCCAATGTAGGAAATTCTTTTGCCGCCAGTTCCGATGCGGAATACACAGATGCACCTGCTTCGGAAACAACAATGCTATTTAGCTTTAATTCCGGATGCCGTTTTTTCAAATCTTGCACCAGTTTGTCAGTTTCACGCGATGCGGTGCCATTGCCTATGCTGACTAAATCAACTTTATGTTCAGTGCATAATTTTGCTAGCAGCTTGATCGACATGTCCCAGTCATTGCGTGGTGCATGCGGAAAAATAGCTGTGTGCGCAAGTAACTTACCGGTCCCGTCAACTACAACAACTTTAACGCCGGTACGTAAACCTGGATCTAATCCTAATGTCACGCGTGAGCCAGCGGGTGCTGCCATTAATAAATGTTTCAGATTGTTAGCAAATACTTTAATAGCTTCTTCTTCGGCGCTTTCACGCAAGCGTGTCATCGATTCCAGTTCAAATTTCAGAAATAATTTAATACGCCAGGTCCAGGCGGCGGTTTCTACCAGCCAGGCATCGGCTGGACGTTTGTTATCGCGGATATTGAATTGCTGCTGGATTTTTTGTTTGCAATGATTTTCTTTGTCTTCTTCCAGTGTCAGATTAACAGATAATATTTCTTCGCGTTGTCCGCGAAATAATGCCAGCGCGCGATGCGAAGGAATTTTTTTAACAGCTTCACTATAAGTGAAATAATCAGCGAATTTTGCGCCTTCGGTTTCTTTGCCTTTGCAGACTTCGCTTTTGATGACGCCGTGTTCCCAAAGGAAATCACGCAATTCACCAAGCAGACTTGCATCTTCAGCAAATAATTCCATGAGAATATGGCGCGCGCCTTCCAGAGCATCGTCGCTAGTCGCAACGTTTTTCTCTGCGTCAATAAATGTCGCCGCCAACTGCGTTGGATCTTGAGTTGGATCTTGCAGCAATTGCATTGCCAATGGTTCAAGGCCGGCTTCTTTAGCAATTTGTGCTTTGGTACGACGTTTGGGTTTATAGGGTAAATACAAATCTTCCAGCAACGATTTGTTGTCTGCGTCGAGAATGTTTTTTTCCAGCTCAGGCGTTAGTTTGTCTTGTTCCGAAATACTTTTAAGAATTGTCTGCCGGCGTTCATTCATTTCACGCAGATAATGCAACCGTTCTTCCAGTGCGCGTAATTGCGTGTCGTCTAATCCGCCGGTCACTTCTTTGCGGTAACGTGAAATAAACGGCACAGTGGCGCCGCCGTCAAGTAATTCTATGGCTGCCGCAACTTGTTGCAGTTTCACATTTAATTCAGTAGCGATGATTTGACTGATGTTCATGAATACCTCAAACAATACCTGTTTTCTTTTGGATGTATTTACTGTGGAATATTGAATCTACTATAAAAGGGAGATGAATTTTAGCGGGATGAGAGTTATTTGCATAGTGCCTAACTAAATATATTTCGCCTGTCTGGATGTGGCGTCTGGTGAATAAATGAACTGCCTTAACTCATCCAGCATCGTGCGCGTCGCAGTGCGGCCATATAATGAAAAACCACGTTGGGCGTCAATCAAATATCGATTCGTGTTTTCCCACCTGGAAATAATTCTCGCGTAAGCATCAATGCTATCTTTTTTATGTTCGACAAGTTTGTTATATAAGTCTTTCACAGACTCAAATTTAAGATAGGTATCAACATTTTCATCGCATTTTTTGGGAATGGTTTCCAACTGTGCGTAAACAATTTTTAATATCGCATTGATGTTTACATCCAGCCCATCTGACTGTGGTGGTAAAGGAAATACAAGAAAATTTTTGTTTAATTTGCCGTTTTCCAGGCGTCCGGAATAGGGTAGTCCACTTAAAAAATTATTGGAGATAGCCTCATCTTTGGCTTCCATATTGGTTGCGTCCAGTGTCATGCCAATAGCAGTCGTGCGACATGTATTGCTGGTATTATTAAAACTCGCGCTGGTGTTAAACAGCGGTTTATTGCTGTCATCTTGCATGATAGGTCTGTATTGGAAAACGGCTTTGTTAGATTCATCGTCAATTGAATAAATGCGTTGAAAAGCGAAAATATAATTGGATTTAGCATCACAGCCGCCTATGTGGCGCAGAAAAGCCCGGTATTGTGGTTCGGAAAATGTGTAGGCTTTGTAACTAAATTCAAACGGTATATCAGGATGAAATTCGCCAACGGTGGTATCACGATAGAAATCTGTTTCCATTCTGAGTCGCGCTGGCGCAGCAGAAAACAGCATTTCAAAATATAAACCGAGGATGCTGGTATCTTTTTGCAAGGCAAGAAATTTGCCGACGCTAAACAAATGATGAAATTCACGTGTGTCATTGTCTTTTACGCCTATCATCACAAATGTATGCGCTTTGCGTGAGCAGATAGCAAAAAAATATTCGTGGCTTTGGCTGACTTCAATGGTTTTAAGCGCAACATCCTGTCTTAACATACTTCCCCGGTTTGGTATATTTCACGCGATATTGTTGTAATAATAAAACCAACATTTCAAGATTAAATTTTTAATTGTTTATAATTGTGTCTTATTATCATTATTTGATTTTATTTTGCGTATAAAGGAAAACTGATATACTGGAGGTAGTAATATCATCAAGCAAATCGGAGTAAACGGGTGAAACGGATTTCATTTGCCAATGTACCTGGTTTTCTGATTCTTATCTTGGGTTGTTTTGTCATTTTTTCCTGGTATGACAACCTTCACACGCTAATCGATATTTCCCCTAATCACGTCACGGTATCTCTGGCGTCTGGTATATGCTTTTTGATTTGTGGGGCCGCGTTGTTTCTGGCGGAACGTTTTCCCATGCAAAAGAAAAAAATTTATGTTGCTGCTGGTGTGTATGTAACATTTTTTTGCCTGATGATTTCAATAGAATGTATTTATCACGATGTTGGTGGTATTGATTTGATGCTGGCGACAACGCGGATAAGTGATGGCGATCAGTATACGGGTAGTATGGAAGCGGCTTCACTGATTGCATTTCTTCTCGCTGCGTCGATTTTCTTTCTTGATCCCTTTAGTAATCGCTGGCCGATTGCCGTGCTGATTCAGCTGTTAATTTTTTCATTGACGCTGATAGGCGCGGGCGCGATGACAGGTTATTTGTTTGATGTTCAGCTGCTTTATAATTGGTATGGTTTTACCGTCATTGATATCTATTCTGCTGCTGGATTTACTATGCTGGGGCTTGGGCTTTTGCTGGCGTGGAGTAAGGGTAGTAACTTTTCAATATTTTATAAAGGCAGAGATGATAAAAAAATCCTGTTGGTGAGTATCCTTATTCTGTTGGGCGCGGTGTTTATATCGAATGTCACTGTATTTGTCGCTTTTGCGCGTCATAATGAAGAAAGTATGCGTAATCTTCTGGTTGGGTCGCTTTCAAATAAAGCGGATATCGTCAATTATAAGCTTAACCAGGTAATCAATAGCTTTGATGATATTCTTGCAAGTGATCTGGTACGGCGGTTGATGATTGATAAAGGTACGCTAAATGATCAGCAGGATATGGGAAAAATAGCACAAATATCGAATCTTTCCGCTGTCACCATCACCGATCAGTCACGCCATGTAGTTTATTCTTATGGCAACATGTCACAAAATCCGTCGAGCATGTTAGTTTTGCAAACACCATATAGTGCCGTATTTTATCATTCACCGCATGGTTATATATTGCAGCTGAGCAAAGATATCAAACAGCAAGGTAAATACGTTGGTACCGTCTCAACAGAATGGCTATTTAGTTTGTTGAATGAATTTATTTCCGGCAATGAGAAAGCCAGTAATAATGGTTATAGAGCTTATATTTGCGAAGCGGTGACTAATAATGATTATTTTAAGTGTCTTTCAGCTTTAAATAGTAATGAACCCAGGGTTGTCTATTTTGGCCAGCGCGGTCAACAGTCATTAAATCAATCCACTAAAAATGGTAACGCCAGGTTTAATGTGGCATTTCAAAAAAATATGACTATGACTTCATTTCAACCGATTGGAGCCTATGGGGTTGGCTTGCTGTTAAATGCGAATATGGCTGATTTTTATCAGCCAATACTAAATCAGCTTTACATTGCTTTACCTCTCGTGTTGGGAACCATAGGCCTTGGTTCGCTTATGTTTTATTTGCAAGTAGTGCCGCTGGTAAGAAGAGTAGTCAGATTAAAGAAAAAAGCTCTCACGAGTAAATTAGAAATGCGCACGATGATGCGTCATGTTGCGGAAAGTGAAGCGCGTTTTCATTCGGCGTTTGATACTGCTCCCATAGGCATGGCTATTGTTTCGGTCGAAGGCCGAGTGCAAATGATCAATCCAGCTTTATGCAAAATTTTCGGTTATGACGAAGCGGAATTTTTGCAGCTAAATCTGAAATCCATTACTTATCCTGACGATCTGGAGATGACAATGTCCAGGTTGCAGGAAGTGGTAGATAACAAGGTGACAGTTGTCCGGTTTGAAAAGCGATATTATCATAAATCTGGTCGCTTGATCTGGGCGCTGGTGAATGCTTCCTTAATACCTGTCGGTACTGAGAATACGAGTTATTTTATCGTGCAGATACAAGATATCAGCCTGCAAAAAGAAGAGGAAGAATTGCTGCAGTATAAGGCGCATTACGATACTCTCACTGGTCTTGCTAACCGTACTATGCTGGAAGACAGCATGAATATGACTATTGCCGCCTCGCAACGTAGTAACAAATCCTTCGCAGTATTCTTTCTTGATTTAGACAAATTCAAAGAAATTAATGACAACCTTGGTCACGACGCCGGCGACCGTCTGTTACAAATTCTCGCTGAGCGTTTGAAGCTGGAATTGCGTAAAAACGACATCGTTGCGCGCATAGGTGGCGATGAATTTGTTCTTGTGTTGACAGAATTACATGATTATAAGACTGCCGCGATGTTTGCCGAGCGCATTATTAATTCTTTATTAAAGCCGATTACTATACAAAGACATGAATTATTCGTGACTGCGAGTATAGGTATCAGTTTTTATCCGTCCGATGGCGCTGAGAGTAGTGCATTACTAAAGAGCGCTGACAATGCTTTATACCGCGCTAAAAACGCAGGGCGTAATAATTACCAATTTAGCGCATCCGGTCTGAGCAAGAAAATTAAAGATAAAATGCAGTTCGAGCAAAACTTGCAGCAGGCTTTGGCGCGCGAAGAATTCAAGATTTATTATTTGCCCATCCTGGACGCCGCGAGTTCTGGCGTCGCTTCTGTCGAGGCGCTACTACGTTGGCAGAGTGGTGAATTCGGCTTGATTAATCCGCAGCAAATAATTCCTGTAGCGGAGCAGACCGGTTTGATTGTTCCGTTAAGCGAATGGATTATTAAAACCGCGTGCGGTCAGGTCAAGGCATTGCGTAAAGAAACGAGTAATAACATTAATCTCACTATCAATATTTCCGCGCGTCATTACATGAACCATAATATTATCGATTCTATTGTGCAGGGACTTGACGCCACCGGGTTTAATCCGGGTTCTTTTCTGCTTGAAGTCAACGAAAACCTGATTATGCAAGATCCTGCCTTGACGTTTGATATTCTTAACAAACTGCGTCAATACGGTATCAGGATTGTGGTAGATAATTTTGGCTCGGGTTATTCTTCGCTAAAGTATTTACAGGAATTCGAGCTTGATTTTATAAAAATAGACCGCAGTCTGGTGCAGAATATCTTTTCTGGGCCGCATAGTCAGACTTTGCTATGCGCTATTATCACGCTGGCGAAAAATCTTGACATTAAAGTCATCGCGGAAGGCGTGGAAACAAAAGAGCAATATGAATTCATGGTGGAAAATGGCTGCGATCAAATCCAGGGCTATTATATCTGCAGACCGGTTGTAGCGCATGAGCTCAGCAAGTTCTTGCAGAAAGAAGATGTTTTAATGTAATTATTTTCCTGCTTTCACTTCGCCATTTGCAATCGCTTTTAATCCTAAGGCATAGACTATTTGTTCATCCGGCTGCAGCATGCCAACTTCTTCTTGTGTCAGTGTCAACGGCAATAGTGCCGCCAGTGATTTATTCCTAATATAAAATTCACACAGGGATTCAATATTGCTGCGATAATATACCCCGCCGAAACCAACAAATCTTGTCACCAGATCATGCGTGGAAAAATCATTCAAGCCATCACCAATATGCAGAATAGTGGGGCAGTGTTTTTTAATTTGCTCCGCGAGCAGGCGTTTGCCATCATTATTTACTAAAGGAGAATCATGATCGAAATCCACATACTTTCCTTTCTCATCAAATTGAATATTCACCGCATAGATTTTATCTGCTGGAATATTAAGTTGCGCGCCCAGTAATTTCACTGCTGGCAGTATACCTGCGGATAACATATAAACGGATTTGCCTAAACGCTGGAAGATAGCTATTACTTTATCGGCGTCGGGAACTTGTTCCTGATAATATTTTTTTGCTAACGTAAAAATTTGATCCTGTGTTGGCTGTACGAGATCGAGGCGTTGTTTATATAGCTGTGCATTGATGCCGGTTTTACCCATCGCAGTGGCAGTAAGGGCTTTCACTTGCGCGTCGACATGATTTAATTCGGCGAGGTAATCTATGCCTTCAATCGCGCTTAAAGTACCGTCGACGTCGAAGATAATCGCGGAATATGGTATTGTTGTTTGCCAGTTTGCTGTGTTCATGCTGATCCCGATAACATGTCATGGTGACGTTAATGTAATCGAAAATCTTAAAGGAACAAAGATGTTTAAAATCCAGACGCTGAATTCTATCGCTACTATAGGCTTAAATGAATTTCCTCGGGAATTATACGAAGTATCTCCTGAGTTGACACATCCAGACGCGATCCTGGTGCGTTCGCAGTCTATGCACGATATGACTATCCCTGATTCTGTCAAAGCAGTGGGTCGTGCTGGCGCGGGCGTTAATAATATTCCTGTTTCTGAGCTGACTAAAAAAGGCGTGCCGGTTTTTAATACGCCAGGCGCCAATGCTAACGCAGTGCGAGAGCTGGTAATCGCTGGTATGTTGCTGGCGAGCCGTAACTTATGCCAGGCCTGGACTTATGTTAATCAGCTCAGTGGCGGTGACGCTGATTTGCACAAGAATATCGAACAGAATAAAAAGCAATTTGTCGGTTCCGAATTGCTGGGAAAAACCTTAGGTATTGTTGGGTTAGGTAGCGTGGGTGTCAAAGTGGCTAACGCCGCAGTCAGTCTGGGCATGAAAGTGGTGGGCTATGATCCCACTATTACAGTGAATAGAGCCTGGGAATTGTCTTCCAGTGTGAAACAGGCGCTTAGCCTGGATGATTTATTAATTGAATCGGATTATGTCACCGTGCATGTTCCTCTCATAGATGCCACCCGCAATATGATTAATGGCGCACGTATTAATACGACCAAAAAAGGCGTGGTGATGTTGAACTTCGCCCGTGATGGCATTATTGATGAAGCTGAATTGGTAAAAGCGCTCAACGATGGCAGAGTCTCGACCTATGTCACGGATTTTCCATCGGCATTGTTGCAGCGTCATCCTCGTGTTATCAGCTTGCCGCATCTTGGCGCCTCAACCAAAGAGGCAGAAGAGAATTGCGCGGTCATGATCGCGCGACAGATGCGTTATTTTCTCGAAAACGGCACTATCACCAACGCGGTTAATTTTCCGGCCGTGGATTTACCGTATTTGACCAGTGGCACCAGACTGGCTATCGTTAATGCGAATATACCCAATATGGTGGCGCAAATTTCCTCCTGTCTGGCGCACGCGAAAATCAACATTACCAGTTTGATTAACAAGTCCCAGAATGAAATAGCTTATACCGTGATTGATGTCGGCGGGGATGTCAGTGAGGCGGTTTTGAAACAGATCAGTGCTATTGAAGGGGTCATTCAGGTGCGCAGCCTGACCCCATCCAAATAGCGGGGTCAGACCCTAAACTCCTGGTCGTGGATTTTCTCTTTCATGACGATGATTGTTGTTGCGAGCTGGGCTCTGCCAAATTGACAACCAATTGTTTCTCGCTGGCATGACGGCGCTGCCAGTGCGTCGGTTTGCTCGTTCATCTTCTTCATCAGCGCTGCGAAATCCCTGCGTTACAAATGAAGTAATGGCATACATTGAGCCCGCGTTTTGGATGTTATTAGCAAAAACACCCACATTGTAAGCAAGGACAAATCCCGCGGTTAACCACCAAGCCCCGGTTTGCACATAATAATTTTGTGGCAACCAGGATGAGACAACGCCAAAAACTCTATGCTGGTAGGGAACAAGCAAGTTGCGGATAATTTTTTTATGGTCTATCGCCATGTGTACGCCGGTGAGCAAGGCGGCGCGTATTTCTTCGAGTTCGCGCGGTACATTAGTGCCATACAGATAAGCCTGGCCTTCTGGGGTATTGTACCAGGCGAGATCATGTGCGGTTCCACCGGGAAATGGTGCCGCCGAATCTAGCCGGTCATTCCCGGTGACGGCAGATACTCGCATCGCCGCCTGTCGCTGCTGGATTTCAGCGGTGATGTCTGCAATTGAGCGATTGGTTTGCGGTGACGGCGGATTGGCCAATGTTTCTTGGGCTTGGATAGTGATTTGTTCAAGAATGAATCGATAGGCTGGCTCAATATTTGGTTCATTTTGGATAAGCAAGCGTGGATTGCGCAAAACTTTTACCAAAGGTTCCAATTCGTCTTGCAAGTCTTGTGATAGCGTTGGCAGCCAGGCGTCTATTTCCTGAACGTTCTTTTTCCCTAGCTCAATAGCAGCTTTCCAGGCGCGTTGATCATTCATTAACGAGATAGTCGTGCCTACATAACCAATAATAGTGGCGCGTGTGCGGTTGTTCATTTTTTTCTCTCCCTGTTTCGTGTTTTTAAATCCACATGAAAGAAAGTATTATATTGCGGCGTTAAGCAGAATCAATCATGTTCCCTGTCAGCATCGGAGATTTAAATTATGGTCAGTATTGGTACAGCCACTTCAACAACGGCAACCCGTTTTATGCTGCTGGGATCCGGCGAGTTGGGTAAAGAAATAGCCATAGAAGCACAGCGTCTGGGTGTGTACGTGATTGCTGTGGATCGTTATGCAAACGCCCCAGCCATGCAAGTGGCGCATAAAAGTCATGTCATCTCCATGCTGGATGGCGATGCTTTGCGTAAAGTTATCGAACTGGAAAAACCTGACTATATCGTTCCAGAAATTGAAGCTATCTCAACGGCGACACTGATTGAGCTGGAAAAAGAAGGTTATCATGTGGTGCCTACAGCGAATGCTGCGTGGTTGACGATGAATAGAGAAGGTATTAGACGTCTTGCCGCAGAACAATTGCATTTGCAGACTTCACCTTATCGTTTCGCTGCTAATCAGCAAGAATATCGCGCCGCAGTTGCTGAAATTGGTTTGCCCTGCGTGGTTAAACCTATCATGAGTTCTTCTGGCAAGGGGCAAAGTGTCATGCGAAATGAAACAGATGTGGAGCAAGCCTGGGTTACCGCGCAAACAGCGGGTCGTAGCGGCGCTTGTAATGTGATTGTCGAGCAATTCGTTCCGTTTGATTATGAAATTACATTGCTAACAGTCAGACATTCAGGTGGTACGACTTTTTGCGCGCCTATCGGGCATTTGCAAGTGAGCGGTGATTATCGTGAATCATGGCAGCCACATCCAATGCCAGAGCATGTGTTACGCAAAGCGGAACAAATGGCAGAAGCAGTGACTACTGCATTAGGCGGTTACGGAATTTTTGGCGTGGAATTTTTTATCAAAGGCGATGAAGTTTATTTTAGTGAAGTATCGCCGCGTCCACATGATACGGGTTTAGTAACGCTGGTTTCACAAGATTTATCGGAATTTGCTTTGCATGTGCGCGCGATTTTGGGATTGCCAGTGCCATCGCTGCGACAATTAGGATTTGCTGCATCCAGCGCATTATTGGCGCATGGGCATGGCGATAAAATTACGTTTCATCATCTTGATCAAGCGTTGAGTGAATGCGATACGCATTTACGTTTGTTTGGTAAGCCAGAAGTGCAAGGCGAGCGTCGTGTTGGTGTAGTGTTGAGTTTGGATAGCAGCATTGAAGCAGCGCGTGCGAAAGCGAATAAAGCGATGAATGCCATCAAAGTGGATATTCTTTAGATTTAACTATTGCGGGAGACTCATGCGTGAGTAATGAATTTGTTAATCAAGTGGTGGTGATTACTGGTGGTGCGAATGGGATAGGCGCTTGCATTGCGCATACTTTTGTTGCGCGTGGTGCTACGGTGATATTTTCCGATGTGGATGAGCGAGCAGGAAAAGAGCGGGAGGAATTGCTAAATCAAAGTGGTGGCGCGGCGCAGGCAAAGTTTATACATGCTGATTTAAGTCAAACTATTGATGTAGAGCGTTTCTGCCACACAATACTGCATGATTTTGCCAGTATTAATTTACTAGTCAATGATGCGGGGATTGCTTCTACCTTGCCAATCATAAAGCGCTCGATACAGGATTGGGATGCAGTCATTTCGGTGAATTTGCGTGCAGCGTTTATCTGCACGAAGTTATTAACACCGGCTCTTATTGGTGCGAAAGGTAATATTATTAATATCGCGTCAACGCGCGCATTAATGAGTGAAGCTGATACTGAACCTTATTCAGCATCAAAAGGTGCGCTTGTTGCATTAACGCATTCATTAGCGATTAGCCTCGGCAAATTTGGTGTGCGGGCGAATTGTATAAGCCCTGGATGGATTGAAGTTTCTGAGTGGCAACTGCCGCCGCGTGAAGCAAAATTGCGTGCTATTGATCATGAGCAGCATCCAGTGGGAAGAGTAGGTAAACCTGAGGATATTGCACAGGCTTGTCTGTTCCTGGCATCTGAAGTTTCTGCGGGGTTCATTACCGGCCATAACCTTGTTGTCGATGGCGGAATGACAAAGAAAATGATATATGTTGAGTAGTTTAATAAGCAAGGTACTTACTTTTATGAAGAAAATTACTGCGTTTTTTGTTCTATTGTTCTGTATAACAACGGCTTATGCTTCTAAGATTAATCAGATTGTATTTATCGGAGACAGTCTGACCGATAATGGTAACTTGTATAAAACTTTGCTACATTTTCTCCCAAAATCTCCGCCATATTACGAAGGCAGATTTTCAAATGGCCCAACCTGGTCAGATCTTGTCAGCCAATATTATGCTGATAAAGAGGGCATAAAATCGGAGAATTATGCTGTAGGTGGTTCGACAGCTGTATTTCATGCGCCATCATCAAAGTTTATTTCTCCTTCGACATTGGGAATTCAGATTGATAAATATCTGGTAGATTCATTGTTCAAAGATAGAAGCGCTTCATTGTATGTCATCTGGATTGGCGACAATGATTACATGTACGACACCAATGGCGATGTTGATGTCGACACGCAAAAAGTAGTTGATAAGGTGACGTGGGCAATTTCCAAACTTGCGTATTACGGTGCCGATCACTTTTTGATTATGAATCTTGTCGATGCATCACGTACACCAAAGGTGCAGCTCGAAGGTACTGCAGAAATAGTCCATTCAATGGTTGTACTGCACAATCAGAGATTAGCTGCAGCATTGGATCAAATCAAAACGCAATATCCCAATGTGAAAGTTTCCACTGTGGACGTCTATGATCTCTTAAATGATTTAATGGATAATCCGGACAAATATAATAAGCAATACAACATGAACATCAAAAATACCAAAGAAGCTTGCTGGGGTGGTGGTTATTGGCTGAAACAGCAATTAACTGGTCAGGCATTGCGTGATGATGTCACTCAGGGAATGCGCGCGAATGCGATGAACTTACCTGCGGATGCTGATTTCGGTGGTGTGAGCAAGTTAATTGAGAATTCACCTGAATTGGCATATACCTATAGCATGAGCAAAGCCTATTCATCTGGTGTAATTCCTTGTGATAATCCTGATGAGCATTTGTTCTGGGATGAAATACATCCAACAGCAGCTGTGCATAAGATGTTGTCGCAAGTTGTGATCCAGACATTAGGCGACGATTTAAATTAATTTGGGCTGGGGTCTGACCCCAATGCTTACCATTAATATTTCATGGAGGAAGACGATGGCGAAAAAAATAGTAACAACATTAAATACAATTATTCCGCTCAGCATAAGCGCACTTATTCTCGCTGGCTGTGCGGATAGCAATATGTTCGATACGCAAACTACCGCGCAAAATACTCCGCAAGCTGCACAATTATCTGGCCCAGAGCAAATGGTAGGCTCTAGTAAAGGTGCCACACTCTCTGCGCTTAACATGAATAGTCAGGGCAGTGAAATCGAATCCAAACCAAGTCAAAAAATTAGTGTCAGTGTTAACTACACTTATAATTGCGCCAAATGTAATCCGACCGCCAATAATCAAATCCTCATTGGTTTAGCAGGCAGAAGTGCACAAGCCTGTATTTATGATGGCGGTAATAATAATCAGGGAACGGCTAATTTCGAATTAAAAACTCCCGCTGTACCGGGCGCTTATGAGGTCAGGTTCCGTACCGCGCAAGCAGAAAATTGCCAGGAAGCATTGAAGAGTTGGTGGAGTGTTGATGGCACGCCATCTCAGAGCGCGACCATAGGCAAGATCGAAGTGGTGAAACTGAAGACTTGATAGTTTTGAACGCGTGGGGTCAGACGCTAAGAGCTGGGGTCAGACACCACGGAGCCTAAGCCAATCTCGGAGGTGTCTGACCCCAGCTCTTAGCGTCTGACCCCACGTTCCGAATCCACCTTACCTCTTATCTCCATATCCCCTATAAATCGTAGTAAACGACCGAATAGACCTCTTTGCCTGAAAATCGGAAACTGAATATTCCCCCATAAAAAAGACATCTTCTGTCACGGAGATAGATATGCCAAAGAAGACTATTCTGATCACGATGAGCACGATTGTTGCTCTATGTGTAATCGCACAAGTAGTTGCCATGAATGATACAAATAAAGACTTATCCTCTGATACAACACTTCAACAGATTTCTAAGGAAGTTTCGCGAATTTAGCTAACGATGCTTGCTTGACCACATGCAAATTTCATCTTACTATCGCAAATGATAATCATTATCATTTAAGAATGAGTTTCAAGGAGATATGAAGATGAAATTTTTTGCATTACCATTGTTAATTACCGGAATGGTAATAACAGTGGCTGCCAATGCTGCAAGCGGAGTGCATACCTGGCATATGGTCAAATCTAAACAGGGAACATGGACAGGACGGTTACAGGCAATTAGTGAAAAGACCGAATTTGTAAGATCTGATATGTCCGCAGTGAGTGCTTTTGAAGTATCACCTTCCAATCCGCTAAAGTTTGGCGCAGTATTCGACGACAACGATGACTTCAATGTTGCTTATACTTTAACGCTGACACAAAAAAGCCCAGCAGATTTTTCTGACAAGACTTGCGTCTTTGTTATCACCGCACAAGGCCCCGCCGATCCGGATGTACGCTACTTTAGTTATCATGGTGCGGTGTGTGGAACGGAAACAGTCCCTGGAGTAGGGGAGGATTTCATCGCTGAATAATAGGTATGATTTGTAAATGTACAGTCCCTCGAAAATCTGTGATGACGTTTCAATTTAAAACCGCTAAACTATTTAAAGTTTTCACAATTTCACCGAGGGGCTGTGCAGCTAATGAAGTCTCCCATTTCTCCCAAATCAGATAAATCGAATAATAACGGCCGTAACCCTTTACATCGCAGACTTGGTTTCTGGCTGCTTGTTCTGGTTGTTATTGTCATCCTGGGATGTATCTATAAATTTGTCAGCATGAACAGCAAAAGTAAACGTGGCGGCCAACCGTTGCCAGTCGTGACTGCTAAAGCTGTTATTAAAGATGTCCCTGTTTACCTCAATGCGCTTGGCGGCGTGACACCAACCTATAGCGTTACGATTCACACTCAGATTAATGGCATATTAATCGCGGTCAATTTCAAAGAAGGCCAGATGGTGAAAAAAGGCGATCTGTTGGCACAGATTGATCCACGTCCTTATCAGGCGCAGCTCATTCAATTTCAAGGCCAGTTACAACGCGACAAGGCGCTGCTTGCGAATGCATTAATAGATCTCAAACGTTATCAGGTTTTGTGGAAGCAAGATTCGGTATCGCAACAAGTACTCGCGACGCAACAATCATTAGTAGAGCAAGACAAGGGTACTGTCAAAATTGACCAGGGTCAGATAGACGCCACCAAGGTTAACCTTATTTATTGCAATATCACTGCGCCTATGGACTCGCGTGTTGGTTTACGTCTGGTCGATCCTGGCAATTATGTGCAAACTTCGGATACGACAGGGATTGCGGTGTTAAACATGCTGAATCCTATTACGGTGATATTCACTATTCCGGAAGATAATATTCCACAAGTGCTGAATAAGATTACATCGGATAAGCAATTAATTGTACAAGCGTACGATCGTCAGCAGACCACGTTACTGGATACTGGTAAGGTGTTAACGATTGATAACCAGGTTGATCCTACCACTGGTACTGTGCGAATCAGAGCGCAATTTCCCAATACCAAAAATCAGCTGTTTCCAAACCAGTTTGTGAATGTACGCATGCTGATAAATACCTTACATAATGTGGTGATGGTGCCAACGGCGGCGATACAATTCAGCGCCAAAGGCGGCAGTTATGTTTTCATTGTCAATGCAGATGATACAGTGAAAGAACAAACTGTGAAGACTGGCATAACAACTGGAGATAACACGGTTGTTCTTTCTGGTTTATCAGCAGGTCAGACGGTGGTAACAGAAGGCGCGGACAAATTGACTGATGGCGCGAAAGTCACACTGGGCGGCGATCACAAAAAAAAATCAGCATCTGACTCAACGGAAGTGTCCCAAGCTAATGCAGGGCCGCATATAACAAGGCGTAGTCTTGCATGAGCCTGTCTGGTCCATTTATTGCCCGAGCAATTGCAACATCATTGCTAATGTTTGCTATTCTGCTGTCAGGGTTGCTGGCTTACGGTATCCTGCCTGTCGCAGCGCTACCTGAAGTTGATTATCCCACGATGCAAGTGGTGACATTTTATCCCGGCGCTAGTCCGGATGTAATGGCTACTTCAGTCACCGCACCCCTTGAACGTCAGTTCGGTCAAATGCCAGGTCTTGACTCAAATGACTTCCAGCAGTTCTATGGGCGCATCGGTTATCACCTTGCAATTTTCGTTAGATCTGAGTCTGGATGTGGCGGAACAAGAAGTGCAGGCGGCGATCAATGCTGCCACCAATTATTTACCGCAAGGTTTGCCGAATCCACCGGTTTACAGCAAAGTCAATCCGGCTGATACGCCTATCATGACGCTAGCGTTGACATCAGAAACGCTAGCTTTGCCAAAAGTCGAAGATTATGCGGAAACACGGTTGTCGCAAAAAATTTCGCAGTTAAGTGGCGTGGGTCTTGTCAGTATTAGTGGCGGTCAGCGTCCAGCGGTGCGTGTACAAGCGAATCCAAATGCATTATCCGCTTATGGTTTAGGTTTGGAAGATGTGCGTTCAGCGGTTTCCACCGCGAATGTGAATGCGGCCAAAGGCAGTTTTGATGGGCCACGTTTGGCTTATATGATTAATTCTAATGATCAGTTATTGTCAGCGGATCAATATCGCCCGTTAATTATTGCTTACAAAAACAATGCGCCGGTGCGTCTGTCTGATGTTGCTAATGTCATTGATGGTGCGGAAAACGATATGCTTGCCGCGTGGATGAATACCAAGCCGGCAGTCATCATGAATATTCAACGTCAGCCAGGCGCGAATGTGATTGAAGTGGCAGACCGTATCAAAGCCTTATTACCATCGCTGCGCATGTCTTTACCGGCCGATGTGCAATTATCAGTGGTTTCAGATCTGACAACAACCATACGCTCATCAGTGCAAGATGTGGAAATGGAATTATTGTTATCTGTATTTCTGGTGGTATTGGTTATTTTTTTGTTTTTACGCAATCTTTCCGCGACGATTATTCCCAGTATTTCAGTGCCATTATCATTAGTAGGTACATTGGGCGCGATGTATTTGCTAGGTTTCAGTTTAAATAATCTGACCTTGATGGCGTTGACTATTGCGGCTGGTTTTGTGGTCGATGATGCCATCGTCATGATTGAAAATATTGCGCGTTATTTGGAAATGGGTGAGAAACCTTACGAAGCTGCTGTGAAAGGCGCAGAACAAATTGGTTTTACCATTTTATCGTTGACAGTTTCGCTGATTGCCGTATTAATTCCCTTGTTGTTCATGAGTGATATCGTTGGTCGTTTGTTCCGTGAATTTGCGATGACATTGTCGGTGACTATTTTTATTTCCGCTTTTGTGTCATTGACGTTAACGCCCATGCTGTGTTCACGCATTCTACGGCATAAAAACCCTGAAGACATGAATTCATTTGAACGCAAAACCGGCGAAATTCTCGATAAAATTATTGATCGTTACAAAACCAGCTTGCATTGGGTATTAGATCATCAGCCATTAACGTTGCTGGTTTTCTTTGCCACCTTTGCATTGACTGGAATATTGCTTTATATGATCCCAAAAGGATTTTTCCCAGTACAGGATACGGGCGTGATTCAAGGTATTTCACGAAGCATCGCAATCTATTTCATTTCCCGCCATGGCGGAACGGCAGCAGGCATTGGCGCGTGTCGTGTTAGCAGATCCCGCCGTCGCGAATTTATCTTCATTTATCGGTATTGATGGCACGAATACCACGCTAAATAGCGGTCGTATGTTAATTACCTTAAAGCCGCTCAATCAACGTGACATGAATGCAGCTGATGTGATTCGTCGCTTGCAACCAAAACTGGAACAAGTGACGGGCGCGTCTTTGTACATGCAGCCAGTGCAAGATTTAACGATTGATACGAAAGTCAGTCGCACACAATATCAGTTCAGTGTTGGTTCTCCCGATGCGGATGAAGTATCGAAGTGGACAGCAGCATTGGTAGATAAATTGCAAAGTGAATCTGCACTGCGTGATGTCGCTAGTGATTTGCAGCAAAAAGGTTTGCAAACATATATTGATATTGATCGTGACACGGCTTCTCGTATTGGTATTAACGCCGCAGATGATTGACAATGTACTCTATGATGCGTTTGGACAGCGCCAGGTTTCAACCATGTTCACACAGCGCAATCAATATCATGTGATACTCGAAGTCGATCCGAAAATGCAATACGCACCGGAAGCGTTGACGAATATTTATATTCCCACCGCGCTTACTTCAGTTAATTCAAGCAGCGCTGGCACTGCAGCCGTTTCAGCCAACGCGACAACTTCTACAGCGCCAGTAACAACAGGTGCTTTATACACATCATCAAGTCCTGCTCTGAATGACATCACCAATGGCTCGGGACAATGCCCTTAAGTGTGTTTGTGCAAGTGTCGCAAAGACTCACGCCGTTAGTCATCAATCGACAAGATCAATTTCCAGTGTCGACTATTTCGTTCAATCTGGCTCCGAATGCGGCGCTTAGCGATGCACTGAGAGCAGTTGCAAATGCGAAGCAAGATTTAAATATTCCTGCCAGCGTGCAAACCAGTTTTGAAGGTACTGCAAAAACATTTCGAAAGTTCACTCGCGAATGAAGGCTGGTTGGTGCTGGCGGCAATTATTGTGGTGTATATTGTGCTGGGTGTATTATATGAAAGTTATATTCATCCGCTTACCATTTTATCGACATTGCCTTCAGCCTGCATGGGCGCATTGCTGGCATTGATGCTAACTGGCAATGAATTAAGTGTCATCGCATTGATCGGTATTATTTTATTGATTGGTATCGTCATGAAAAATGCGATCATGATGATTGACTTTGCGTTGGAACAAGAACGTAAATATAACAAATCGCCTCATGATGCGATTTATGAAGCGGCTTTATTACGTTTTCGTCCCATTCTCATGACGACGATGGCTTCGCTGCTTGGCGCGGTGCCACTCGCTTTTGGCTCCGGCATGGGATCAGAATTGCGTCAACCATTAGGTATTGCGATTATTGGTGGCTTGATGGTGAGTCAGTTGCTCACACTTTATACCACACCAGTGATTTATCTCACCTTTGATAGATTGTCTCGCAAAGTGACATGTCGTTCACGCGCTGGTTAATGGCAAGACAGCGGACGCAGGACTGGAATGAATCTTTCTGCTCCATTTATTAAACGTCCTATTGCTACCTCATTACTGGCAGTTGGTCTTGCGATTGCCGGTATTGTTGCTTTTAATCTGTTGCCGGTTTCGCCATTGCCACAAGTGGATTTTCCCACGATCAGCGTGCAGGCTTCGTTGCCGGGCGCAAGTGCCAGAAGACATGGCGACATCTGTCGCAACACCGTTGGAAACACAATTGGGACATATCGCTGGCGTTACAGAAATGACTTCCGCCAGCAGTCTTGGTTCAACGCGTATTATTTTACAGTTTGATTTGTCGCGTGATATCGATGGCGCAGCGCGTGATGTGCAGGCGGCGATTAATGCTTCCGCCAGTAATTTACCGGCCAATTTGCCGACCAATCCGACTTATCGCAAAGTAAATCCTGCCGATGCGCCTGTCATGATTCATTGCGCTGACTTCCAGATAAATATGACAGGGGCCAAATATATGATGCGGCTTCCACTATCTTGCAGCAAAAATTGTCGCAAGTTGAAGGTGTGGGCCAAGTGATTGTGGGTGGCAGTTCATTACCAGCAGTGCGAGTTGAATTAAATCCGACGGCGCTAAATAAATATGGTATTGGCTTGACTGATGTCGCCGCTGTATTGCAGACAGCAAATGCAAATATTGCAAAAGGCCAGATTATTAACGGGCACAAATATTTCTGAAATCGTTACCAGTGATCAGATTTTTAAAGCGTATCAATATAAACCATTGATTATTGCTTATCGCAATGGCAATCCGGTCAGAATATCAGATGTCGCTGAAGTGATAGATTCAGTGCAGGATTTACGTAATGCTGGACTTGCTAATGGAAAGCCAGCGGTATTATTAGTGATTTTTAAACAGCCCGGCGCAAATGTCATTAGACTGTTGATCGCTGTGAAAGCCATGTTGCCGCAACTGCAAGCATCCATTCCTGCTGGTATTGATATGACTGTGATGATGGATCGCACGCACAACCATTACGAACATCGCTGCATGATGTCGAAGTGACATTGATCATCGCCATGATTCTGGTGATTTTGGTCACTTATGTTTTTCTTGGCAGTTTACGCGCCATGATGATTCCTGGTGTTGCTGTGCCATTGTCATTGTTGGGCACTTTTGCGATCATGAAGCTATTGGGTTACAGTCTGGATAATTTATCACTGATGGCGCTAACTATTTCCACGGGCTTTGTGGTAGATGATGCAGTAGTCGTACTGGAAAATATTACCCGTCATCTGGAAATGGGCAGAAAGCCCATGCAAGCAGCGCTGGAAGGCGCTAAAGAAGTTGGTTTTACCGTGTTATCCATGAGTATTTCGCTTATCGCCGTATTTATTCCAATTTTATTAATGGGTGGTATTGTTGGGCGATTGTTCCGCGAATTTTCGGTGACTTTGTCAGTTGCGATTTTAGTTTCAATGGTGGTTTCATTAACGGTGACACCAATGATGTGCTCGCGATTTCTTAAAGCAGATGGCGAAGAAGAAAAGAAAAATCCTTATGTACGTTTTGTGGATAAAGTACGTGACAAATATGCAAGTAGTCCTGGATTGGGCGTTGCGTCATCCAGGATTAATGATGCTCATCATGCTGGCAACGATTATATTGAACGTATATTTATTTATCGTTGTGCCTAAAGGATTTTTTCCGCAACAGGATACCGGCCGTATCACTGGTTCCATTCAGGCAGAACAAAATATTTCTTTTCAGGCATGCAAAAAATATTGACGCAATTATATCAATATCATACGAAAGATCCGGCTATTGCAACATGTGGTCGGATTTTTGGGTGGCACGACTGTTAATTCAGGTTCGATATTTATTACGTTAAAAGCCATCTGAGCGAACGGCAAAATGTATCAGCTGATGAAGTGATTAATCGCTTGCGTCGCAAATTAGCAAAGTGACGGGTTCAACGCTTATATTTGCAGTCGGCACAAGATTTAGTGATAGGCGGACGACAGGGTAATGCACAATTTCAATATACCTTTCATCCGATAATCTAGATGATTTAAATAACTGGGCGCCGAAAGTGATGGCAACGATTGGCCAAGCTGCCAGGCATGGCTGATGTCAATAGTGATCAGCGCAATCATGGTTTGCAAGTGTATGGTGAATGTAGATCATGATACCGCGTATGCGTTTTGGTATTACACCACAACTGGTTGATTCCACTTTGTATAGTGCATTTGGTCAAAGTCACTGGTTTCGACGATGTATACCGCCATGAATCAGTATTATGTGGTGATGGAAGTCGCGCCAAAATATTGGCAATATCCTGAAACCTTAAATGATATTTATGTGAAATCACCGGCTGGCAATCATGGTGCCCTTATCTGCATTTGCGAGTTTTACGCCTTCTTCGACTTTATTGCTGGTGAATCATCAGGGACAAGCACCTGCGGCAACCTTATCATTTAATTTACTGCCAAACGTTGCGCTTGGGTGATGCGGTAAATAACGTAGGTCAAGCGGTACAGCCAAATGAATTTACCGTCAGACATTACATGGTTCGTTTCAGGAACGGCGCAAGCATTTCAGGCTTCGCTCGCTAATGAACCTTATTTGATCGCGGCGGCGTTACTCGCGGTTTATATTGTGCTTGGTATGTTGTATGAAAGTCTGATTCATCCGTCACTATTCTATCTACGTTACCTTCTGCCGGTGTAGGCGCATTGATTGGCATTAATTATCAGTGGCACAGATTTAAGTATTATTGCCTTGATTGGTATTATTTTGTTAATTGGTATCGTGAAGAAAAATGCGATCATGATGATTGATTTTGCCTTGCATGTGGAGCGAACGGAAAATAAATCACCACAAGAAGCAATTTATGAAGCGGCATTGATGCGTTTTCGTCCTATCATGATGACGACAATGGCTGCAATATTCGGTGCGCTGCCATTGAGTGATTGGTTTTGGTTTTGGTTCTGAATTGCGTCGGCCACTAGGTATTGCTATTATCGGTGGTTTGATTGTCAGTCAAATGTTGACGTTATATACCACGCCAGTGATTTATCTGGAGATGGAACGCTATGATGCCTGGTGGTGGCGACAGTGGGCAAAGATACGATCAAAACGACGCGTAGAAGGTGAGGCAAGCTAATGTACAAATCTAAAAAAGCAGTGATTTTAGTATTAAGCATTTCTCTTTCCGCTTGTGCGGTGGGACCTGATTATGTGCGTCCGCCTGCAGCAATACAGACAAAATTCAAGGAAGCGAAAGGCAAACAAGTCATGGGCGCGAAAAAATCCAAATATTGGAAAATCGCGCAGCCTGCTGATATGTGCGATCGCGGTAAATGGTGGCAAATATTCGGTGATCCGCGTTTAAACGCACTCGAAGATCAACTGAATGATTCCAACCAGAGTATCATTAATGCTTATTACAATTATCAACAAGCATATGCATTGGTGGATGAAGCGCGCGCGAGTTTTTTTCCAACTATGGCTGGTGCAGTATCGTTGCAGCGACAAAAACCAAGCAGCGGTGGTAGTTCATCATCTTTTAATTCAGTAAATCCAACAACGACTTCAACAACTGGCAGCACCTCAACACTTACTGGCAATGGCGGTGGTTCATCAGCCCATATTACGACTACGCATACCATTGAGTTGAATGCTAGCTGGGAGCCAGATATCTGGGGATTAGTGCGACGTCAGGTGGAATCTGCAGTAGGCGCTGCGCAAGCAAGTGCAGCATTGTTGGCATCCACACGTCTGATGTCACAGGCATCTTGGCGCAATATTATTTTGAATTGCGCGGCTTGGATACCGATCAGAAATTGTTAGATGATACCGTCGCTGAATATAAGAAATTTTTGCAATATTCAAAAAATCGTTATGAGCAAGGTGTAGCGGGGCGACTTGATGTTGTCATGCACAAAGTCAGCTGGAATCTGCGCAGGCGAGCGCAATTAATAATGGTATTTTGCGTGGGCAATATGAACATGCAATCGCTGTGTTGATTGGCGTACCGCCTGGTGGTTTCGATATGTCGAAATTGCCGCTGAAATATTCTGCAACACCGCCTATTCCATTAGGCGTCGCATCCGATTTGCTGGAGCGTCGTCCTGATATCGCGCAAGCAGAACGCTTGATGCAGCAGGCGAATGCGCAAATTGGCGTGGCTGAAGCGGCATTTTTTCCGACCTTATCACTGACTGGTTTAGTTGATTTTGTTGGTCAAAATTATTCGCATTGGATTTCACTACCAATGATGGGATGGTCATATGGCGCGTCATTAACAGAAACGATTTTAGATGGTGGTTTGCGCAGTGCTACTGTGCGTGCAGCGACAGCTGGATATAAAGCTAATGTCGCAAATTATCGTCAAGTCGTCTTGGCGGCGTTTCAAGATGTCGAAGATAATTTAGTGTCGTTACGTTTGCTGGATAAGCAGGTCAAAGTGTTGAATAAAGCTGCGGCTGATGCGCGCGCTGCATTAAAAATTACAATTAACGAATACAAGTCTGGCACGGTAGATATTTCGGGTGTGATTACAGCGGAAAACACGGCTTTTGCCGCGGAAAAAGCGGCTGCGGATATTAATTATTTACGTATGACATCCGCAGTAGGATTGGTGCGCTCGCTTGGTGGTGGTTGGGATGCATCGCAAATAGCTTGCTCTGGAGTCGCGCTGCAGCCGTTTAATAAGACTTTATAGGGGTTTTTTACGCATTTTTTAGCGCAGATTTAATGATACTCTCCCGTTATTAGTAATTTATTTACCAATAATCGGGGGGCGCATGAAGGGTAGAGAAGTTGCCACTGACCTTGCGACGGAAAAGCTGGAATTACGTTCTGAAGCAGTTTCTTCGGCTTCATTAAGCAAACCATATCGACAACTAAAAAAAATCAGCGTGGAATCAACGCAGCTCAATATTGAATGTGCAATGTTGCTCGGCAGGTTGATTCACGCAAATCACGATCTCGAAGAATTAAATCTGGCGTATTGTAATTTGGGCGCAAAAGGCGCTGTGATAATAATCAATGGGCTTATTGCTAGTAGTGCTAATTTGCGACGTTTGAATTTAACTTGCAGCTACATCGGGGTGCTCGGTGCCCGATCGCTTGCTGGCGTGATTACAAATCCTGAATGTAAATTAGAATTTTTATCTGTGGCCGGAAATCACAATTTGGAACTGGGCATAAAAATTATCTCTGAAGCAGTGCGACAGAATAATAGCATTCGAGAGCTGGACTGTACCGGATTGTTTAGCTCTGATGATGAAAATGTAAATGCAATCGCCAGAATGATTTCAGGTAATAAAACAGTGGAAAAATTGAAGCTGACCACCGATGATTGTTCAGAGGAACAATGCGCGACTATCGTCACTGCTTTGGCCGATAATTCAGCGATAAGATGGCTAACTTTACATAAAAATACAAGATATACATTTGGTTCTTCCATTAAAGCGTTAGCAGCAGCATTAATGCATAACAAGACACTGGAAACACTCCATTTGGATTCTTGGCAGGAAATTGGTGATGAAGCCATAGATCTTGCAGAAGCATTGAAAGCAAATAATAGATTATCCAAATTAAATATGGCTAATATTTCAGTTAATGATAAAAGTCTGGCTGCACTTTTAGAGGGAATTAATAGCGGCGGGCACTTGAAATACTTGAGTATAAAAATTCAAAACAACGACAAAACTGCAGCGCAAGCGTTAGCGGCATTTCTGTCTGATCCTCGTTGCTCTTTACGGCAATTGCATATTTATTGCGATTCTTTTAGGGAAGCTGATTACATTGCCATTTTCACTGCGTTGCGTAGTAATAGATCGGTAGTGACTTTTTCCTGGTTCAGATATACCTATGAATATGCTAGTGAAGCTGCTGAGTTAACATTGCTGCAAACATTGCAAGCTTATAATTGCACGCTGCAGTTTGTTACTGACAAAAGTTCAAGTTCCCGATATTCAGCTGATATTCAACAATGCCTAGAAAGAAATAAAACACTTACTTCATACTTTCTTGGTCTAGATGAATTCAAGGCTATTACGGATGAAATGAAGAAAGCCAGAGCGAAGTTGAGCGTTGCTATGCAGCCATATAGTTTGCGTTTTCTTTGTGGCGTAACTTATTTTCAAGCACCTGATAGCGATAAATCGAATAGGCTGTTTAAGCTTGTTAAAGAAAATATTGATGCTCATGACAGACCGGAGATCAAGAAAGGCTTTTTGGTGTGACAACTTTTTTAATTACCCCTCACCCAACTTTTGCTTTTCCGCACGGCGGGTGAGGGGTAATATTAAATAGACATCGTGCGTTTTCTTTCCGCCGGCTTTTCATCCGGTTCTTCATCTATAGCTTCCATCTGCAAAACAACTTCCTTTTCCCTCGCAGCAAATACATTGTTTTGCATTAATATCGGCCCATAATGATATGTCATTCTTCCTGCAAGATTACCTAGCACGCCAGCCGCTAATCCCGCGCAATAAATCAGAGTAGCCGATGCAATATCATGCTCCGCGCCAAGATTTTTTCTGGTAATTAAATCGATAATAAAAAATCCCGCCGAAGTAATATAAGTCGCAAAATTTTCACTAACGCCAGTAGTGTTTGCAATCAGAATATTTAATAACGGCGTTGATAATGTCTTGCCAATCGCCGCTCCCAGCGCAATCAACGTTAATGACTTGATAGCTTTATTGATCCAATAGATTTGGCCCGGCGAATACATTTTAATTTTTAAATATTCAGTCAGAATATTCTCGTCCAGCGTGCATAAAAAAGTATGCAAAAATCCTTTTTGCGCCGATTCATTCATGGCAATGCAAAGTTCGGGCGGCAATAAATTTGCTAGTGTTGGATTACTATTTGTTGTTGGATATGGACAAGGGTTGTGGGGAATTTGGACGGTATGTATAGATTGGAAAAAACGCATTAATTTTTGCTGTGGATTATCTTTGTTGTTGCTGCTATTTATCCGTTTTGTTCTATTGTTTGCCATGTTTGCAACCCTCCTTTAGTTATATTTTAGACAAGAGTCTTTCCGCGCACAATACGTGATTCGCGCAGATATAAAGAACTTAAAGAACTTGTTCTTGCCTCCGTATTGCAATAAAGTACTTTCCCTGCTGGGAATGATTACGTTTAGGATGAAATAAGGAGATAACAAAATGAAGGGAATAGTATTATCAACGGCATCCCTCTTGCTAATGACCACAGTTTGTTTTGCTGGTCCGCACAACTATAAAGGCGAAGTTAATTACAAGTCTGAAGTTCCTATTGAACCCGTATCTGGTTGTTGCACAGACAAACCATTATTGCCGGGTTTTTATATTGGTGGCGGCGTTGGTTATGATGTTTATAAATTCCGTCAGAATACTCTCGAAACATTCGATGGAATCACAACATCGTTTAATCCACCTATTAACGCAAAAGGCTGGAATGGTACGTTATTCCTCGGTTATGGTGTCAATTTGCAATGGTTTTATCTGGGCGCGGAAATTAGCGGCAATGATACCAATGTCGATGGTAGTTATACGCTGGAAGAAACTTCTGCCTTATTGTCTGCAAGTTATGGTGTAAAAGTTAAAACTCGCTATAGTTATGGCGCAGGATTGTTGCCTGGCGTTCGAGTCAATGACAACACCTTGTTTTACGGACGTGTTGGCTATCTGCGTACGTCATTCCGCGCGACTGAAAGTGCTGCTGCTTCAATTCTCGGTATCAGCACTACGACGACACAATGGGGGAATGGCTTCAATTATGGCCTTGGCATTGAAACATCGGTAGCGCAAAACATCAGTATCCGGGGTGAATATACATATACATCGTATAGCACTATCAGGCTGAATACTGTCACTTCGGTTACGCCAGCCAATAATGAAGTAGTGTTAAGTCTGATTTATCACCTGGCTTAATTGTTTAAAATTTAACCAATAAACGGCTCTCTGGTGTTTTCAGAGAGCCGTTTTCCCTGCCACGGTCAGTGCTTTTTTATGCTATATTAAATAGAAGCATAGCTCTATTTAGGCTCTATTTAGAAATTTGTAGCTAGCATGGGACGAAAATGAATAATAATCATTTTAAACCTGCGTGGTGGCTGCCAAACTCACATTTGCAAACGATCTGGCCGGTCTTAACCAGATCCGACATCAAACATTTGTGTCTTGAACGTGAACGCATCGAGCTTCCTGATGGTGACTTCATCGACCTGGATTGGCTTGGTAAAAATAATACCGGCCCAATCGTCCTGATTCTGCATGGCTTTGAAGGGAATATCACATCGCATTATGCCAAAGGCATGTTGTTAGCTGTGCATCAGCAAGGATGGCGCGGTGTGTTTATGCATTTTCGCGGTTGCAGTGGCGAACCTAACCGCTTGCCGCGCGGCTATCATTCTGGCGATACCAGAGATATTGCATTTATCATCAATTTATTACATAAACGCGAATCTGACGTGCCCATGGCGGCTATTGGTTATTCGCTAGGCGGTAATATATTGTTAAAGTGGTTGGGCGAAACCAAGGGCAAAAATCCATTAAAAGCAGCCACAGCTATTTCAGTGCCTTTTGAATTGCATAAAGCAGCACAAAGATTGTCGTCCGGATTTTCGAGATTTTATCAGTGGTATCTCATAAAATGCGCAAGAGATAGGTTAATGCATAAATTTACGCAAGTTACTGTGCCTATTGATACACAGCAATTTTCTGATGTGCATAATATGCATGAATTTGATGATGCCTACACGGTGCCCTTATTTGGTTTTTCCAGTGTAGACGAATATTACCTTTCCGCTAGCAGCAGACATTATTTATGCAATATAAAAGTACCCACTTTGGTCGTTCACGCCAAAGATGATCCATTCATGACGGAAGATATCATTCCTACTCAAAGTGAAGTTTCCAATGCGGTCACGCTTGAAGTCACGGAAGCGGGTGGCCATGTTGGATTTGTGAGCGGTAGGTATCCATGGCGGCCACATTATTGGCTGGAAGAAAGAGTGCCGGAATATCTGAAAGAATTTCTTAAGTAAGCGATTGACACTAAGTTATTGAAATGATATCAAAGTGGTTCTCCCCCTTAATCCGCATTTAATCGCATCTTCGCGTTTCATCTTTGTCATTCATTCACTCACATCTATCAATCGAAAGGAATCATCTATGCAGCAAAATCTCAATATTCAAACCGGTTTTCATATTGCCAATATTATTCGTAAATCGGGCTATGGCGATATTTCGTATATATCGAATAACAATCCCTTACTCAGCAACCATCTACTGACTGCGCCCAGGCAATCTTTCAGTAAACCACTAACATTTTATGTTAATGAATTGAAATCACTGATGAAAAACTTGTTTACAGTTCCTGGCGCTGGCACTAGCCCGGAACAGCTGGCAGATATTTACAATAAAGCGGTCATGATTTTTATTGCTTGTGGTAATCACCGCTTCGCGCGGGAGATCTGCTATTCCATGATACAAATTTTTCTTGGCTGGAGTGCAAAGACAGAAAATTATCATTTGCTCAAGCATGTCTTTCAACCCTGGATCAGCTTGATTCGTATAGATAGGCTAGAGGGTAACTATCATGCTGCGCATAATAAAATCAATGCACTGAATATGATTGATTGCTCAACACCTATGGCAGATGACAGCAAGTTGTTAACGCGAGCATTACGGCATCTCATCAAACAAGATGCTGAAGCGGGACAAATGATTAATACCAACGTCACCATTGAACGCATTAAGGCTTATCTGAATGCCTGTCATTATCCGGAGATTATTCATAACTTGCCTTCTAGGGCCATGCCGGGCTTGCGTGCCTGTCATTTTGTACAAGTGGAGGCTTTGGTTATTGCGCTCGCGAATACAGGCCGGGTAAGCGATGCATTAATTATGCTGGATAGTGTCAGATATTGCTCTGATCAAACAATTATGCGCATATTCCAGATCAGAAAATTTGAATTGATGGCGGCAATCGCGGGAAAAGATATCAGCATAAAAGACATAAACAATTTTTCCCGGATGGCATTAAATATGTTCAATTCGAATAATGTGACTGCCAACGATATCACGTTTGCTTTACATACAGCGTTTGTTATCAATTTTGCCGGATATAAAGATTTTGCTACAAAACTGGCTTATGAATGTGTGGCGGCAGCGGAAAGAAATCATGATCAATTATTAAAAGCAGAAAGTCTGGTCTTGTTGTATGACATGATTATTGCCGCGGACGGGCGGGCTATTATCGAAGACATCATGATAGATCTTTATTTTCAGACGCGCTATGCCGGTGTCAGACGCTTGCTGCTTAATTGTTTCGCTGATCTTGGTTGTGTGGAAACCGCGCAAGATGATGATGAGATCAATGCGCTTTATGAATATCTGCTAGTTATGGCGAACAATCTCACCATCATTTAGGGTCTGTTTACAATTCTACTATGCTGGACAGAAATCATTGATTTCCTGCGCTCCGCTGCTCATTTACTTTCGTGTAAACTGCGCTGCGGTGCTCACAAATCAATGATTTCTGTCTCAGCCTAGCGAATTGTAAATAGACCCTGGATGTATTCGCAATTTCACGGTGAAAATTTTTTTTAAATATTATTTTGCAAGTATTTTCACTATGCTACATGCAATCTGCAAATTGCCTTGCTAGCGGAAATATTTTCTCTGCTTTAAAATGAAAAAAACAGCAAAAATGAGCATTTTCAGAAGCCTAAACTTCCTAATAATGTGAACCCGAGCGTGAAACTATGATATTACTTCTTTTGTTTATGACTGGTTTATTCGCGGGAACCGTCGATGCAATAGCAGGGGGAGGCGGGTTAATCAGTCTCCCAGTCTTGTTAGGTATCGGGATGCCACCGCATATCGCTTTTGGTACTAACAAACTTCAAGGCATGATAGGTACGTTTGTGGCGGCACACAAATTTTACCGACATGGCTTAATTTGTTTAAAAAGTGTTTCTATCGGGTTGATTTCGGGTTTGATAGGCGCGATTTCTGGCGCGGTCGCTTTGCAGGTGCTGAATAGTGACTTGCTGCATAAAATCATTCCTTATCTTTTGCTCATTATTTTGCTCTATACCATTTTTTCTCCACGGTTATGTGATATTGATCATAAACCGCGTATGTCTGAATCCTGGTTTTATGCTTTATTCGGTTTTGGTCTTGGTTTTTATGATGGTTTTTTTGGTCCAGGCACGGGCTCTTTCTGGATTATTGCCCTGACATTTTTCCTAGGTCATAACATCATCAAATCAACCGCTTACGCGAAAGTGTTTAACTTAAATAGCAGCACGATAGCGGCTATCTGTTTTATCGCTGGCGGTAATGTGGATTATCGATTAGCGCTATGTATGGCGGCAGGGCAAATGATAGGCGGCAGATTGGGTGCGCATCTGGCGATTAATAAAGGCGCGCGGCTGATTCGGCCACTTTTTCTTTCTGTTGTCTCCGTGACTATTGCGGTGCTGGGCTATAAAACGTATCTGGCTTCAACATTTTTCACCCGCGTCACACAGCAATACGGTATGATGCCGCAAATTATTGTGATGTTGTCTATTGTTGCCAGCATTATGTTTATCTATGTTGTGACGAACAAGAGGCTACGTAACCCTGTTTAGAGCGTATTATGAACGAAATTGATTTTCTGCTTATTTCCGACCCGCGTGTCTGGGCAATGCCGGTGCAAGAATGTCATGAACCATTGGTAGATTTAAAGCATTCAGGTTTTGCTATCAGTCCAAACCGAGCGAGTTATTATGCTGGTTTCACCAAAGTGCGCCAGTCAGTTGGCGATAAATTGATGCAGGCGGCGCGCACCTTACCGCAAGGTTTGCAGTTTTATTTTTCCGAAGGCCATAGACCTATCACCTTGCAAGCGCAAATGTACCAGTATTATTACCAGCAGCTTGCTGCAGCCAATCCTTCCTGGGACCAGCAGCGCCTGCAACAGGAAACCGTCAAGTTTATTGCTCCTCCACAAGATGTGCCGCCGCATTCTACCGGCGGGGCGATCGATATTACCTTGATTGATGCTAATGGTAATGAAGTCGACATGGGTTCGATTCTCGATGATTCCCCAGATAAGAATGAAAACCGCAATTTCACTTACGCAAAGAATATTCCTGCTTATGCGCAAACTAATCGGCAAATTTTAATTACAGCGCTAACCGCGGTTGGTTTCGTGAATTATCCTGCGGAATGGTGGCATTGGTCTTATGGCGATAAGTATTGGGCGTATCATACACAACAGCCGCACGCAATTTATGCTTCCACTACATAATTTGATCACTTATTAATCTATTTGCATTCATCTGTATATTATGTTATTTCTTGATCTAGATCATTGTAACTAGAGTATTTTGAACAACCTATAACAAAAACAATGCATTATGGGGTGGTTAAATTATGTTTAGGCCAGCTGGGCAAGTGCGTAATGAATCAGATAATAAGCGGGTTACTGTTGAACAGTGCTTGGTGGCGTTAAATCAGCGCATTCTTTTGGGACAGAAGTATTGCCGGGGCCAATTGGTTCCAGGTGGTAGCATCGATCTCGCAAAACTTAATGTTAAATGTATCCCTGCCCAAGAACAGCAAAATATGTCCATGGCGCTATTCCATTTGCATGCATCTGTAGCAAAGCCAAATTTTGAATTCTTGTTTATGTGTTATGTGCGTTCGGAAGATCCGTTCAATGATAATATTTGTGCCAGGCAAGTAACTGCTATATTTCAGAACAATCCAATTTACATATTTTTGCGCAATGTAGGGCTAAAATTCATTATTTTATCGCCGTCTAAAGATCAAACAACGGAAATGGTTTCAGTGTTGGCGGTAGTGGATAACAAGCAGCTTGTTGAGAATTATGCAAACATAAAAGAAAGTTGGCTACGGATAACGACTCCTGTATCTCCCCCTGCGGCAGCTACTCCAGAGGTACCCGAAACAGATCTGCAAAATGCCATTACTGCATTGAATTATGCTTTATTACGTGAAAAGAATAATTGCAAGGGAGTCTGGAAGCTAGGTAATCGCTTTATTGGTCAGGGTGAAGTAACGCGAGCAACGGATCTTGCACAGTCAACACGTATCAGGCCAATGGCGTTCCTGAAATTACGTTGTGTGCCAGATTATAATAGCAAGAAAGATGTTCGCACACTTTGTGACGCTTTAAAATCAGCCAAAGCGCCAGTGATTAATGCGGATGCCAAAGAATTTGCAGCTTATCAGACTGAATATCTGGATCCTCTTTTTGTTAACAACCCGTATTACCAATTTCTGAAAAAAGCGGGCATCAGATTTGTTGTTGATGTGGATACGTTAGATGCATCAACAGCCAAGCCAGAGTTGTTTATTCCGGTTAAAGTGATTGTGACTGATAATGAATTTATCAGGCAGCTGTCAAATGAGTGTAAAGCTTCGCTAAGCAGTAGTCAGAGTAAGAGTGTTATATTCAACAAACGCAGTTTTTTAATTTATCTGAGCTTGTTGCTGTCTGATGATAAGTGGGATGAATTCGGTCACAAACCTAGTCTATATCAAGGTATTAGCAAATGTGCGCCTGATCATATAGTTACAATGAGAGGTTATTTGACAGCTTTCAGTCTGGATAAGGATGATAATGTAAATGTGGTGTTTGATTTAATTAATACAGTTGTTATGGGTATTGAAATCGAACAGACAAAGTCTAGTAATCAAACAAGATCATTTTCAAATCTTTTGTCTCATTCGATATTATCTACTTCGATGGCAGCGGTTGGTATTGGCCGCCATCCAGAAGTAACAAAACTATATATAGATCTGCGTGAGGCGGTAATGGCTATTTCTGGCGTGGCGGCTGCTGCGACTAGGGCGATACATAGTATATAAAAGGATTTGGTTGAAAACGTACAGAACGACAAGTATGATTTGCAATCAAACTTTGATAATTACAACATGAAGCATCTACTTAATCTTTCTATTTTTCGCCGCAATCGCAATTTCACCTTTTTGTTTTTCGGCCAATTTGTTTCCTTTTTCGGCACCATGATTACTAGCGTGGCATTGCCGTATCAGATTTATGCACTGACGCATTCCACCCTCATGGTCGGTTTACTGAGCCTGGTGCAATTGCTCCCCATTTTGATCACCGCCTTAGTCGGGGGTGTTTTTGCTGACCGCTATCACAGGCGTATGCTGTTGCTGGCATCGGAATCTGTTCTCTGTTTAGGCAGTCTTATGCTGGCGCTGAATGCCAGTCTGGCTCAGCCGCACATTTGGGTGATGTTTGTGGTCGCGGCACTTATGTCGGCGTTCAATGGATTACACCGGCCATCGCTGGAAAGCATGGTGCAGCAAATTGTCGCCAAAGATGATTTTGGTGTGGTGAGTTCACTGGCTAACCTGAAATATACCATTGGTGCTATCGCTGGTCCTGCGCTTGGCGGTGTCTTGATTGCCAGTGTCGGCTTGACGACTACATACATGGCGGATGTGTTGACGTTTGTCGCGTCATTAACCGCATTATTTTTGATGACCAATATTCCCAAGCCTGCAGGCGGCAGCGACGATTCAACCTGGGTAGCGTTAATGCAGGGTTTTCGTTATGCCATCTCACGCCAGGAATTGGTTGGTACTTATGTCGTCGATTTTACCGCTATGATATTTGGCATGCCCACAGCACTGTTTCCAGCGGTTGCTTTTGCCTTGGGCGGCGCTAAAGTCCTTGGTTTGTTGTATCTGGCGCCAGCAGTAGGGGCATTATTTATTTCATTTTATGGAAATTGGGCCACGCGATTTAAACGGCATGGCATCGCTATTGCTATCGCGGCTGCATTTTGGGGTGTATCGATTATTGGTTTTGGCGTCAGTTACGGTTTGTCACTCAATTTCTGGATTGCCTGGTTTTTCCTCGTTCTTGCTGGCGCGTTTGATGGCATCAGTGGTATTTTCCGCATGACTATGTGGAACCAAACCATTCCTAATAATCTGCGCGGACGTTTGGCGGGTATTGAAATGATCAGTTATCTCAGTGGTCCCAGACTGGGCGATACTGAGGCTGGTTTGGTCGCGGCTGCGTTTGGCGTGACAACATCTATCATTTCCGGTGGCGTATTGTGCGTGGCGGGAGTGTTGGTTTGCTGCTGGTTATTGCCTAAATTTTGTTCTTATAATTCTGATTATTCATGATACTATAGAGGTTTGTATAAAGCCTAAGTCAAGGGAGGACGCAGGGTATGATGGATTTGAATGCAGGATTGGATAAGTTTTCTAATTGTATTAACTGGTCATTAAATAATTTTGACTTGGCCATGTTTTTTCTGGCTGTTGTTTTCATCTTTTTTAATCGTCTGATTAACCGCAGATTGTCAGAATCTGAAATTGTTTTTCGCTGGATGGCATTGTTCGCGCTGGGCTTTACCAGTGTTTTTGCTTTTGCCATGCACGCATATTTTCCGCAGAAAGCCGCCGCCGCAGTTGGTTGGATCAGCACGCCATTTGAATTTGAAGTCGCAGTCGCAAATCTGGCGATTGGTGTGATTGGTATTGTTTCCTTTGGCGCTACCATGGGTTTTCGCATTGCCACAGTGATTGCGGCAATCATCTGGATGTGGGGTGATGCGGCTGGGCATATAGTGCAAATGGCTATTAATCATAATTTCACTACTGGTAATGCTGGTTCATGGTTCTGGATGGATGTGATACTGCCGTTTATCCTGTTAATCAGTATGTTGAATTTAAGAGCTGGAAAGTAAAAGTTTAGATTATTCTCGCCCGCTGGCATCGGCGGGCGAGAACAAATGTTATAACCCCGTTGTTTCTCGTAAAAACTCCCGCGCTTTCTTCGCATACACCAACGGATTCGCCTTATCCGGATCTTGCTCTGCTTCAACCACCCACCAACCCTGATATTGCAAGCGGGCCAGCTCTTGAAAAATCGGCATAAAATCTATCATGCCATCGCTTGGCACAGTAAACACACCAGCGCGCACTGCGGCGAGAAAACTTAAATTCTCTACATGCACTTGTCGCAGCACATCCACGCGTACATCTTTCAAATGCACATGTCTGATGCGTTGACCGTGTTTTTGCAATGTGACTAACGGATCGCAACCAGCAAACGCAAGATGTCCTGTATCAAACAACAGTGAAACGATATCTGTGTCAGTATCCGCCATTAAACGATCAATATCTTCCGCTTGCTGTATACCAGTACCCATATGATGGTGATAAACAATTTCCATATCGTTTTCTTTCGCCATGCGACCGATATGATGCAAGCCATTCAGTAATGCCTGCCATTGTTGTTCATTGAAATTTGGTTTGTTTGCAAATAAGGGGAGTGGTTTGCCTTGAACACTATGTCCGCATTCGCACACGACGATGACTTTAGTACCCATGGCATGCAAAAATTCCATATGTTTTTTGAAGCCAGTGATAGTTTCCTCTTCACGACCTGGTTCTGTGAAATAAAGACTAAACCAAGCGCTGGCGACAGATAAATTCTGTTGCGTGAGCGCTGCAGATAGCGTAGCTGGATCACGCGGAAATTTGTGTCCGACTTCGCAACCTTGATACCCAGCTGCAGCCATTTCTTCTATGCATTGCGCAAAAGAAATATGCGCGCCGAGTTCCGGCATATCATCGTTGCTCCAACCTATAGGAGCAATAGCAAGTTTAATGTTTTGTAAATGTTCCAGCATGTTAATACATCCTTGCGGTTTTGATTTTTGCTTTCATATGTTGATGAGCATCCAGTACTTTCTGTTCCTGTGATACTTCCGCCACACCCACGCGCCACCATGATTCATAGCCTTTTGACATAGTGTCTGGCAATACATGAACTTCAATTACGGTAGATATATTTTCCAATTTCGCTTGCTGTAACGCGTCTTGCAATTCTTGTGCATTGTGCGCGTAAATTGCTTTCGCACCCAGGCTTTGCGCATACTGCGTAAAATTCACAGTGAGCGTGTTGCCATCCAATTTGTTGCTTTCTTGCGAGCGATAACGGAATTCATTACCAAAGCCTTTGCTGCCATGCGCTTTTTGCAGGTTCTTAATACACTGATAACCATGATTATTTAGCACGATAACATTGATTTTATAGCCTTCCTGAAGACTGGTAAGTAATTCTGAATGCAGCATGAGAAAACTACCATCGCCGACAATCACATATACTTCTGCATCTGGGTCCGTCATTTTTACGCCTAAGCCGCCAGCAATTTCATAACCCATGCAGGAAAAACCATATTCAAGGTGATACGTTTTCGGTTTGGTGCTGCGCCATAAACGATGTAAATCGCCAGGTAAACTACCAGCTGCGCAAATGATCACGTCATCATCTTGAATAAATTCATTGATCACGCCGAGTATGTTAGTTTGGCAATTGCCTTCTGCCGCGGTGACAGCGTAAACGCGATCAACTTCTTGTTGCCATGACAAACGATATTGCTTTACCTGTTCCTGATACGCTGAACTCGTATGATAATTATTCTGCTGTAAAGAATATTTAAGCGCGGCAAGGCCAGCTTTTGCGTCAGCTTGTAACAAAGTGCCACCCATTTTGTAGCCGTCGAAGGCGCTGACATTCAAATGCAGAATTTCCAAATCTTGATTCTGGAATGCAGTTTTAGATGCGGTAGTGAAGTCTGATAAACGACTGCCGACCACTAATAAAAGATCAGCTTCTCGTGCTAATGCATTTGCCGCGGCAGAGCCAGTCACACCGATAGCACCTACACTCATATCATGTGTCCACGCTATGGCGCTTTTGCCTGCTTGCGTTTCCGCTACTGGTATGGAAAACGTATTAGCAAAGTCAGTTAATTCTGCGCAAGCCAGAGAATAATGCACGCCGCCACCAGCGATAATTAGTGGTTTTTTCGCTGCGGATAATTTTGTTACCGCTTCCTGCAATGCGCGTTCTGATAATGTTCTGCGATCGAGATGATATATATTTTTTTGAAAAAAACTTTCTGGATAATCGTATGCTTCCGCTTGTACATCTTGCGGCAAACACAGCGTCACTGCGCCCGTATCAACTGGATCGGTTAATACGCGCATGGCGTTATGTAAGGCAGTCATTAATTGTTCCGGGCGCGATACGCGGTCCCAATATTTGCTGACAGGTTTAAAGCAATCATTAGCGCTGATAGTGTAATCACCGGGTACTTCGATTTGTTGCAGCACTGGATCTGGTTGACGACAAGCGAAGATATCGCCAGGCAGTAATAATACGGGAATGCGATTCACTGTTGCTGTCGCCGCAGCGGTTACCATGTTTAATGCTCCAGGACCTATGGATGTAGTACAGGCGAATATTTCCAGACGATTTTTATGTTTGGCATAAGCAGTCGCGGTGTGCACCATGCCTTGTTCGTTGTGGCCTTGCAGGTACATCAAATCAGTGTCGAAATATTCCAGTGCTTCGCCAATGCCGGTGACATTGCCGTGACCAAATATGCCAAACACGCCTTTCACAAACTTGTGTTCACGACCATCTATTTCAATATATTGTTGATCGAGGAATTTCAATAAAGCCTGCGCCATGGTCAAGCGTATTGTTTTCATGTTAAAAACTCCCTTTCCATACGCGTTCATTTGCGGTTTCTGTTTTCGTCCAACTGTGATGATCGTTGAAAATAGGCACACTATATGGCTTTCCATCCAGATGACGGATGACCCAGATATAATACATACCATAGCCGGGCGCCGCTGTTTGCGCGTGTTCTTTTTGATCGAGAATTTTATAAGTATCAAACTGTCTGACTTTGAAAACTTCATCGCCGCATTCAGCGTGACCATAGCCTTGTGGCTCAGTGAAACGATAGTGATAAATTTCCGGTTGCTCATGAAAGTGCGGTGGATAACTGGACCAGCCACCGGGTGGCGTGACGACTTCACCAATCACCAGTTTAGAATCAGGGCTGTTTCTGATGTCAAATACAGTGCGTACTATGCGCATAGATGTATTATTCAGTAAACCGCGACCGCGGAATTCTTTTTCCAGCATGGTGCCTGAATCATAAACCCGTGTTGCGAATTTCTTTTCATTTTCCACGCGCGATACCGCGAATTCGCACTCGCTTATCGCTTTGATGCGTGCTGATTTTCCCGCCGCGACATGTAACACATAAGGTTCGTCGTCAAAACAGGAATTGCGTTGCGCGTTTACTTCATCATCTTCAAAGCTGAATATGCACTCGCCTTTAATCAAGAGATAAGCTGATTCCAGTGCGCTTAACACAGTGATTTCTTCGGCCGGTCTTAATTTCAGGATGCCGAAGTTAATGCCAGTATCGTGTTCTGTATCGCCAATTTGGGTAATAGGCGTATAACCATATAAAAATCCTTCAGGACGTCGTACAAGCGGTTGCATGGTATTCTCCTATAAAATCCTGCATTTCATTGAAATAAGGCATTGCTGGTGCGCAACCATGTCTAGTGACCACAATAGCTCCGCAAGCATTGCCATACTGGGCGCATATTTGCCACGATTCACCACGTAATAAGCCGCGCAAAAAACCACTCATAAAACCATCGCCAGCGCCAAGCACATTAAGTATTTGCACGGGGAATGCTTGTGCAGTAATGGGTGTAGCATGTCCATGCAAATATACCGCGCAGCCTTGCGCGCCACGTTTTAACACAATTGGTGCAGACGTTTGCGCGCGTATATTGATTAATGCTTGTTCGAGATTGTCAGCCGCGCCAGCGATAAGAACTTCTTCTTCTGTTCCTACCACGAGATCACAGCGCGGTAAAATTTCCTGATATTGCTGACTAACGATATCGGAAATTTTGTAACGTGTTTCACCGTCACCTTGTGCTGTTAATCCCCATAAAACCGGGCGGTAATCGAGATCAAATATCACGCGCGTATTCACTGAGCGCGCTACGGCTATAGCGTGATGTGTGGCAGCGCGCATAGCGGTCGTCGATAAACCTGTGCCAGTAAATAACAGTGATTTAGCTGAGGCGATAAATTCTTTTTTCGCATCTTCCAGTTTTAATTGCATGTCGGCGCAGCGTTCGCGGTAAAAAATTAATGGGAATCGATCGGGTGGATTGACGCCGAGCAAGACCAGCCCAGTCAAATGCGCAGATGTTTCGCTGACTAAAGTAATATCAACACCTTCGCGCTGTAATTCCTGCTTGAGAAATTGACCCATTGCATCTGTGCCAACACAGGAAAACATGGCTGATTTCAAACCTGCGCGCGAACAGCCGACGGCAATATTACCGGCGCAACCGCCAAGGTATTTGCGAAATGTTTCTGTGTTTTCCAGTGAACTGCCTATTTGCTCGGAATAAAGATCAACGGCTACGCGTCCCATGGAAATTATGTCGATAGGGCGCTGTTGTTCATAATGCCATTCAGTTTGCATGCTCAAATCCCTACTCATGTTTGATTTGGACTGGACGATTTTCCCGCATTGACTGTTGTGCGGCCATGCCTATAACAACTGATAACAAACCATCTTTACCAGTAACCGCTGGCGTTTCATCGTTAACAATGCATTGATAAAATGCCTGTAATTCAGCAATGTAGGATTCCTTGTAACGTTCCAGGAAGAAGTGCAATGGTTTTTCCGTGATAATGCCTTCTTTGCTACTTAATGTAGTGTTGGTAGGTGTGTTGTTGTCAGCATGCACTGCGCCTTGACTGCCAAATACTTCCACGCGTTGATCATAGCCATACACAGCTTGACGACTATTATCAATCACGCCTAGTGTGCCATTAGCGAATTTCAAATTAATAACGGCAGTATCAATATCGTTACAATCATGGAACACTGGATTAATCAGCACATTACCGCTGGCGTAAACTTCCACGATTTCACTGCCGATTAAAAAACGTGCCATGTCAAAATCATGGATAGTCATATCCAGAAACATGCCGCTGGAACTTTTCAAATAATCAGCGGATGGAATTTCCGGATCGCGTGAAGTAATGCGTAGTAAGTGTGGCGAACCGATATGATTGTCGCGAACTATATTTCTGACGCGCGCGAAATTCGGATCAAAGCGGCGGTTAAAACCCACTTGTAATTTAACATTCGCTTGTGCAACAGCGCGCAAAGCTTTATTTATTTCATCAATATCAGTGGCGATAGGCTTTTCGCAAAAAATATGCTTACCAGCTTGTGCGGCAGCGATAATTTGCGGAACGTGAAATGGGGCAGGTGAGCAGATTAATACGGCATTTATATCCGGATCAGAAAATATATGGTCTGGCTCACGCGAAAGTACCGGTATCGATTTTTGCTTGGCCCAACCTTCATCCAGATAAGGGTCAGATACGGCTTTGATTTTGATAGCGGGAAAATACTGGATAATATTGTCTATGTGTAATTTGCCGATTCTGCCGGCGCCGATGACGCCTATCGTAATTGTTTTCATGTTTCATTCCTTTTATTTATATTGCCCAGGTGGATTACGGCAAAAGGCGCCTAATCCACCCTACGGCTTCGTTCATGCTTGGTGTACGTAGGGTGGATTAGGCGCCTTTTGCCGTAATCCACCAGCAGAGGGATTATGTTAATCCTAATTCACGCGCGCTTTTGCCTACCCGTAAATTATGTTCAATACGCTCTAGCGATACACCTTTTGTTTCTGGTACCAGGTAATAACAAAACGCAACGCTAATCGCGCACATTAAGCCATACAACCAGAATGTATATACAGGTCCGATTAAACCGAGAATAGAAAGAAATGTTAGTGCCACCAGAAAATTCGCGCCCCATTGCACGGCGGTCACAAAACTCATCGCCAGACCGCGTATATTCAGCGGATAAATTTCCGCGATCACCAGCCAGAATAATGAACCTATGCTAAGTGAATAGCCGGCAATATAAATCATCATAAAAATAAATGTTATCCAGACAGCAAGCGTCGAATCAGCTTTGTAACTAAACGCAGTGCCGACGATAACAAGACTGAGGCCAGCAATAACAAGACCGCCTAATAATAATTGCCGTCGGCCCATTTTATCAACCAGTATCACCGCGGCAATACTCATCAACGTATTGATGACGCCCATGGCGAAAGTGGCAAGCAATTGTGCGCCTTCACTTTTGAATCCAGCCGCTTGAAAAATAGTAGGGCCGTAATACATCACCGTATTAATGCCGACAAATTGCTGTAAAATTCCCAATCCCAGGCCAATAATTAAGACTGGTCTGAGCATAGGCGAAAATAAATGTCGCCAGCTTTCGGTTTTCTGGTTCGCATTGTGTAGTATCTCATCGAGTTCAGCATCGACATGTTGTGATTTGCGTATCTTGCGTAAAATGTCTCTGGCATTGTTAAGATGGCCTTGCTGCGCCATCCAGCGCGGTGATGGTGGCAGCATCAACATGCCAAGATAAAGCAACGCTGCGGGTAGTATTCCTGTTGCAAACATCAAGCGCCAGGATTGAGTGGGCACCAGTGCATAATCAACCAAAAAAGCAATAGATTCGCCGCTGGTAATCATGATGCCGTTTAACAAAACTAACGCGCCACGTTTGTTTGCGGGTGCCATCTCGGAAATAAATAATGGCGAAACATAAGAGGTCACACCAATCGCAAGTCCGATGACGAAGCGTCCGAAAACTAGCATGATGACATTGCTGGCCAACGCGGAAAGCATGGTACCGATGATAAACAATAACGCCGTGTAAATTAACATGCATCTGCTGCCAAACTTGTCGGCCAGGCGTCCGCTGGAGAGTGCGCTTATTAGTGCGCCAAGCACAACTGAGCTAACGATAATTTCCTGAATAAAAGTGCTGACGGGATATGTCTGTCGGATGAATACGAGAGCGCCGGAGATAATGCCTGTGTCGTAACCGAAGAGTAATCCGCCCAATGCGGCAACCGTTGCGGTGATGAAAAGAAAATAGTGTTCCTGCTGGCGGTTTATACGTCCTGATTTATTCATATGCCATCCTATTTTAGTGACGTTATCATCCACAGGTTTATTTCAATCGTCAACGAATATTGATTTAATTGCGTCCATGGATAATTCGCGATATCGTTGACTCCTTCTCTATACGGTTAATCGCCAATTTTATGAACAATCCGGTTGTTGGTTGCAAATATCTTCTTGAAGGCTATGCACTTATTTTCAAGCCTGGCTTGCGGCGTTTTGTGATTATTCCGCTGATCATCAATATTTTCGTGTTTATCGGTTTGTTTTATCTTTTGCGTCATTATACTGGCGAGTTTAATTTATGGCTGACGCATCATTTGCCGTCGTGGTTACGCTGGTTTGCTGAGATAGTGTGGTTGTTATTTTTTATTTCGTTCGCGATTATTTTCATTTATACCTTTGTGACTATCGGTAATATTGTCTCGGCACCGTTTAATAGTTTTCTTGCTGAAAAAATCGAATTTCATCTGACGGGTGTCAGGCCGAACGAGCGTAGTCTGATGGATAATATTAAAGATATTCCGCGTATCGTCGGTCGCCAGCTTGGTATCATCGCGTATTATTTGCCGCGTGCTTTAGTAGTGCTGTTATTGTTTCTGATTCCGGCATTTCAGCCGTTCGCTGCTGTTATCTGGTTTGTTTTCAATGCCTGGGTGATGACGCTGACTTATATCGATTATCCTACGGACAATCATCGTATTTCCATGCGTGATGCACGCGCGATACTTTGGCAGCATCGCTGGCTAGCTTTGGGTTTTGGTATCAGTGTGCTGGTTTCTGCAATGATACCAATATTGAATTTTTTCACTATTCCTGCGGCGGTGGCTGGCGCGACATCGTTGTGGGTCAATGAATTTGCGCGCACAAAACAAATAACGAGAGAATCATGAAATTGAAAATAATGATTGGCATGCTGGCGGTTTTTTGGATAGGAATGATCTTTGCTATCGGCATGGAAAGCATAGTCAAATTTAATGCGCCTACGCTGACAAAAGCGGTGGGTTTCGATGTCGGTAGAACGGTTTTTTCCGCATTTAACAAAGCGCAGGTATTATTGCTTGTGTTGTTGTTAGTGGGTGTCATGCTGGCAAGAATGCCTTTGTTGGATAAGGCGGCAGTGCTGGTTATTGCTGTTATTTTATTATTACAAATAGGCTGGCTGTTTCCGCTATTAAGCCAGCGAGTTGATATGATACTCGCGGGTGTGAAGCCGCCGCCGAGTTACCAACATGGTTTGTATGGGATGTTGGAATTAACCAAGCTAGCACTGCTTGGGTTTCTGGCCGTGAGATTGCTTTTATAGAGGCTCCGTCATTGCGAGCGTTTTTTGCGAAGCAACCCAGGCTTTTAACACGCTAAGATTATGGATTGCTTCACAAAAAGCGTTCGCAATGACGGTAGCTCTAATACCTTCTATACTTTTAATAAACGGGGAGTATAGAGGAATGGCATCGATCGATTTCAGCAGTCATCTTCACGATGGTGTCTTTCAAATGCAGAATATTGATGAAGACATATACCCTGAGTTGTTCGCTTTCCTTCGGGAAAACCAGAGCAAAATTACCACTGTAGATATCAGCCATAATCACTCTCTGGATCACAATAGAGTATTGCTATTAGCCGCTATTTTAGCTGATATGCCTAAGCTTTCTGAGGTGAAACTAAACGATAATAATTTGGATGATACGTCTGCCAAATATATTTCTATGATGTTAGATGGTAATCCCAGATTAACAAACGTCGATTTAGCCAATAATAATATCGGCGAAACCGGTGCTGTTGCTGTCACGCAAGCAGTTAAACGCCGCCCTGGCTTTAAGCTTAATCTGCAGAAGAATAAAAACAATCGCTAAATAGTTGAATGCATTAGGTTAAGCTTCTCTTAATAAATATCTATCCATTTCGTATAAAATCAACCCATTCTGAGATAAAAATACACAAAAGAGGGTGGGTGATGGCATTAATTGGTGGCAGAAATTTCGGGGTTAATTTTTCACCTGCTAGTGAATTAGAGCAGTTGATGAGAGGCACGTATATTGATTTCGATGCTGCAATCAATCTTGTCATCAAAAAATCAGCTAAGGTAAACACCGTTGATGCATGCAATAGAAGTCTGCTGCATTTAGCCGTGATGCATAGGCCTTCTTATATTCCCGCATTACTTGAACTTGGTTGTGATCCCACTCTTAAAGATCATAGAGGTAAGACTGCGCTCGATTATATGTTTGCAAGATTACCTGAAAATAAACAAACAGGATTTAAAGGCAATAGTAAAATTGAGTGTGCTTTGGCGCTCATCCAGCATGGCGCTGTTATTGATGATAAAAATAAAATTGAATTATTGTTATATATGAAGCTTGTTTATCCAAATCTTAAGGATATTCTTTTAAAGCTCGGTGTGCCGGAAAACAAAGTTGACAATCTAGATTATATATTTAGTTCAGTAAACCTGGCTCAGTTAAGATTGGCTCTTCAATATAATTATCCGGAGTATCTGGCTAAAGTAGCGCTATTAAATCTGAGCGTTATAGTGATGCTTGAGCTAATTAACAGGGAAAATCACCTCACACACGATTTAACTGAATTTCATCGGCTGCCAATAGAAATTATAAATATGATTGTTGAAACATTCGCAGGCAATGCGCATATGCCTCGACAGCCCAATCAGGATTTAAAAGCATATGTTACACACATTATTAAAGAATTGGCGTCAGGCCCTATTCCCGCGCAAGTATGCTATGAGTATGGTTTATTTAAGCAAAATACTATCGCAGAAGCGAAGCATCAGCATCCTTTCTGGGATAAGCTCATTGGAAAAGATATTACGAATACAGCAAACAACAGTCTTGTAGATTTCAGAAGCAAGCATAATCTCACTGGTTTGATCGAAGCTGGGTTGTCATTTTACACGGGTAAACCAGCACAGCAATTGGCTTTTCTGGAGAGTGTTTCAAGTTCTGAAATGTATAAAGACGAAGGTTTGAATTATAAGATTGGTGCTAAGAAATAGTGATCAAGTTTAACAGGAATTCATGAATCTTCACCATTGCCAATGTATCCTGACGGCAATATACAAGCAGATTCTGGCGCACTAATTTTTCTTCATCTTTTTTGAATAAATTTCGCGCCAGTTCCGCGAAAACTGTATTTGCTTCTTCACCGTTAGACACTGCCAATTCGCTATACTTCATTTCCGGCACCAGCACAGGTAAAACTGTCTTAATAGAATAGCTGCCGTGAAACTCTGGATGATAATAACCGTGTTTCAATATTTCCTTGAGATCAATAATGCGATCGCTGATAGCTTGCAGTTGTGGTTGTAAATCAGAAAATAAATTACCTAAATTTTTTAAATATTTCTTTTCCGCGCCGGCATGATACACAATAACGCTGCCTTTCATGCCCATGTCGGCAATTAATTTAAGCGCTAGCGTGCGGCGATCATCTTTGCCGTGATCAGCAAGAAATTCCATATGCTTTGTTAAAGTGTATGGCGCTGAATATTCATGTATAGAATACTGTGTCACGATTTCTTCATACGGCGCAATCTTTTCATATAGTGGAATCGCCGTGCTGACTGTTTCGAAATCAAGGTAATAAACTGGATATTCAATCTTGTCTAGTTCGCTGCGTAGAATATTTATATCAATAATGGGTTTATTGTCTTGCACAGCTGAATATACGGTTTTTTGTAAAGGCGACAATTCAAAATCAATTGGTATTGATGAAATAGTCAGCGCGTCCATCGCTTTCAATTGATCAAATTTAGCAGATTTCAAATTAGGCAAATCAAATATAGGATGAGACACGTCTTTACCCAGGCAAGATGTTTTATAAAAATAACATTCTTTGCAACCAGTAATTAATTCTGGGTCTGGCCGCTGAGAATTACCGGTTTCTGTGGAGATATCGTCTTCAACGATAGAAAAAAATTCTTGTAATGCTGCTACTTCTTCCGTGCAATCAACAATGGCGAAAAACTGTGCGTCATCCATGCCAAGACGATAGGTTTTAGCGACCATTAATAAACTGGTGTTTGTGAGATAAATATTATTCCTGTCGATGACATAAGAAGTATATGCCAGATCATCAATATAGATTGGATTGATATCATTGGACGCGGCAGCCGATTTCACTTCAATAACTTGCCAGCCGTCGTCATCTCGTAACAAAATATCAGCTTTCGCTACCAATTCATTGTGTGTGAACGTGGCTTCAAAAATAACATTCACATTCTCATCATCCATAAGCTTGGCGGTCAATTCAGCGTTTTTGCTATTATCGCCCGGCGGTATCAAAATGCCTTCGGGATAAAGTGCTCTCGCTATGGCGCCAATTTGCATACCTTCGCGTATGCGAAATTGTTCAGCGTTGGATAAGGGAATTGAAATAGTGTTGGAACGTAAATACCAGCCGCGCGTCAGACATTGGCAGCTTTCAAGAAAAATCTGTTTAGTGAGAGCAGTCAACACAAATTATTTCGCCGGTTTTTTCTGAAATAGTGGGAGATATTGTCCGTAGCCGCGCTTTTGTAAATCATTAACTGGAATAAATTCCAGCGCTGCTGAATTAATGCAATATCGCATATAAGTTGGCGCCGGGCCATCGTCGAACAAATGTCCCAAATGCGATTGAGCGTATCGTGAAACAACTTCAGTTCTATCCATAAACATACTGTGGTCAGGTTTTAAAATTATATTGTACGCTTCTAATGGTTTTGTAAAGCTCGGCCAACCAGTATGAGAATCATATTTGTCGAGTGAGCTAAATAACGGCTCGCCGCTGACGATATCCACATAAATGCCTGGCTGTTCATTGTTCCAGTACGCATTATTAAACGGAGGTTCAGTCCCTTGATGTTGTGTGACATCATATTGCATTAGTGTCAGCTTTTGTCGTATAGCGCTGTCATCAGGTTTTTGATATGTCATCGCCATGATTGTCGTGCAAGACAATGCGATTAAAACTAATTGTATGGTGCGCTTAAATATAGGGTGCATAAGTGCTTATATTGCAAGAAATGCTGTTGTTATCTTTATTATAGTCGATTTTTTTACCCTCATTTTGAAAATATTAAAGAAATCAATGTCTTATTATCAATTTTCGGAAAAATATGGTATTTTTATGCTATTATTATAGAAATATTACAAGAAGTTTTACCCTGCAAAGGATTGCATATGCGGTTTGTGTTGCGCGTATTATTCATATTCTTTTTATCTGCGGCTGCTATTCATGCGGCGACATTATCCACATCAAATGCGGACAACAAAAACAAAAATAATTTAATGAATTTCATGGTGATCACGGATATACATTTTGATCCATACATCAGTTGCACCAATTCTCCTTGCCCTTTAATTCAAAAGCTACGTGCTGCACCAGCAAAAGATTGGGAAGGCATACTCGCTAAATATGACACATCGCCACCAGCGTTTCGACAAGACACTAATTATTCACTGCTTAAATCCGCATTGACTGAATTCAAGAAAATCGCGCCAGCGCAGCAAGTGCAATTTATTTTAATGCTAGGTGATTTTATCGGGCATCAGTCACGAGATTACTACAGACTTTATTCAACCGATAAAACTGGCACTGGTTATCAATCTTTTATCCAGAAAACTCTGGCGTTTTTAACCATGCAGTTCACCAAATACTTGCCCAAGGTTAATATTTTTGCCGCGGTGGGTAATAATGATTCTTATCAGAATGATTATGTGGCAGATCCAAACGGGAAATTCTTTCATGATACATCTGCTCTGTGGGCAGGCATGATTCATGACAAAACAGCTAAAGCAGATATGAAAAAACAATTTTTAACCGCAGGTTATTATTCGATTGTTATACCAAAACATCCTGATATGCGTATTGTTATGTTAAATACAAATTTGTTTTCTACCAAAGCTGTTGGTCATAACGTAGATGCTGCTGCGCGTGCGGAACTCAACTGGTTGCATACAATCTTGGATAATGCGAAAAAGACGAATCAGCATGTCTTGATTGGCATGCATATTCCCGAGGGAATTGATGTATATGCGACATTGCGCGTCAAGCTGTTTACCTTGATAAAGTTTTGGGATACGGAATATCAGAAGCGCTTTCAATCAGAATTAAAAAATTATGCGCCACAAATATCCGCGATATTTGCTGGTCATTTGCATTCGGACTGGTTTCAAATACTAACTTTTAATGAAAAAGACCAAATCCCGGTAGTCGGCACACCGTCTATCAGTCCTATTTTTGGCAATAATCCAGGTTTTAAAATTTTCAGCTATTCGCTACAGGCAAAACAGTTGGAAAACTATATAACTTATTATTTTCCCCTCAATAGCGGAAAAAATTGGGGACTTGAGTATGAGTTCAATAGAGTTTATCAGAGTGATAACTGTGGTACTTGTCCTATTTCTGATGGCATGACTTTGATGAAGCAGAGTGGGAGTCTGGCAGATTATTACAAACTTTTTTACGATGTCAAAACTCAATCCCAGCCGATTGTTACCAGATGGAATCCCTATTACTGGTGCGCGATCTGGAATGTTAATCAGCATGATTATAAAAAATGTATTGATTAGCGATTGTTGATAATTACAACTCTCTTGATGTATTCTTTTCCTGGGTTTAATAATTACAAGGAATTGAATATGTCATATTCTCGTTTAGATGGCCATCACCACCATCATCATCACGACCATCATGATCAAGTTTATTATCAGCCTGTGTCTTCTCCTTATATCGCAAATTCAATGTATGCCCCTGCTAATCCCCGTCCTGTCGTCATTGTGGCTGCACCCGAGCATTGTCATGATGATGAGATTCACTGCTGTTGCACTATTGTGTAGGCTCTGTTGATAATTGCGCATTAATCTGGAATTGGTCATACTCCTGCTAATGCATTCCTGCAAGGAGTATGGCTGATGATCGCAAGAGGAAGAGAGCTTACCAAAGCCGATGTGCAAAACTTATTGAAAGACTATGATTCGAAAAAAGGATATTTTCGCACATTGTGGGGTGACAGTGATGGCATAGGAGAGCTTAGGGGTTTCTATAACATCCATTTAGCCGTAAAAGCAGATCATGAACACTTGGGTGATCTGGAAATTGAAGAATTAAAAGCGGTACTTCGCGCCAGGCTGGGTCGAATACATGATAATATGTTGCGAAATTATCGTGCTGCCCCCACTAAGCTGACTAACGCCATTTATATTCAGCTCGCTAATATGATTTATGACTACACTAAAGATAATAAGGTTTTGTTATTAATCCAGCATTACAAAAATGATTACGCCAAAGGTGGTAACTTTCTTTATGATACTGAGGGTGAAATATTCATCACAGAAAATGGATATGTGATGTGCCTCAAGGAATTGCTGGAAGAGATTCAGGCGACCAGGGGGTTTTTCTACAAGATCGCGGAATTTAACGGCGAAGCGAAAGTATTTGTATTATTGTCGCCTGGCGATATTGATGCGTTGCGCAAACATCCGTTGGCACATAATATTATTCAGGCGATTGAAGAATCTTCCATGTCAGGCAAGCTTAGGCGCTAGCTGAGAATCAGTTGATGAACGCATTTCTTGCTGTGATGCTTTTTCAGCTGGTTTGTTCGCGGCTTTTTTGCGATTTTCCTCTATCTGTTTCAGAATACTTCTGATTTCTTCTTCAACGCTGCGCGCGGATTGAATGTCGCGGAGCGAGAATTCCATACGGTTGAAAGGATCTTTTTTGTCGCCAGTCAGGATGGTCTGCAGTGTTAGCAAGTTGTATACCCGTTCATTCAATATGACTGGTATATCCATGATTTCGCCGGTGATCGGGTCACAAAATTTCTCCAGCAGTTTTTGTTCTGATTCCGTCAGTTTCATTTCCGAGATCATTGCGCTGTGAGATTTTTTGCTGGCAAAGCTGTCAACATAATCTTGAGTGTATTTTGAAAACGCATCCAATGGTTTGTTTTCTGCTATGTTTGAGTTTCTCATGATGTTTGCGTGGCTTGATGCCGGCTCTGCTCGTATCGGCGCTGGAGGCGGGTTTTCTATGTCGTAAGCAGGGTGATGATGAACAGCGCGAGCTGGTGCTGCACGTCTACTTGCGGCACATGCTCTGAATGCGGCAGCGAAACAATCACCAACAGCTGCTAATGGACAGATAGTAATTAATCCTGCAAGTGAAATAGCCATGCCGGCTAGGCCTAGAGGTAATGTGAAGGCAATAAGAACAAACGCAATTGGAATAAATAGACAGCCAAGACATTTAAGCAATGAGCTTCCAGTACCACGTCCGTTGCTATCACTGCAGCACATACCAACAAGAAGAAAAGGGCTGATGCAGAAAATACCGCAATATCCTATGCCTTTGCCAAAAAATCTAGCTGTCTTCTTGAGCATGCTAAACATTTTTTTGTCCTTGTATGTTTAAATTTCCAAATTAAAATGCAGGTGCAACATATATCTTATGAATAAACAGGTCAAGAGATGGTGCCTGATAATTTTTAAAAGGGATGATAAACATGCAAAATAGAAATAGTTCAACAACGGCTGAGTTAGCTAAAAAGCTAAATCCGTCAGAACCGACAACAGTTGTTCAGTCTAAACCAGCTTATGATTTGCCACCGCATTGTCCAAGACAAGCTAAACCAAATGATCCGCCTACACCGCCGGGTTATGTAAGGCGTCAGTATGGAATTACTGGTGATTATTATTTTTATCAGACGGAAGAAGAGTATTACGATCATTTGTTGTTGAATTATAGTTAAGGGTACGTAATCTGTTAATGACAAAAGCTGCTGATCGCAGTTCCGTCATTGGTGTAAGGCGTACATTGAGTAAAACTCCGTCATTGCGAGCGTTCTTCGCGAAGCAATCCATAACGTTAGCTTGTTAAAAACTGGATTGCTTCGTCGCAAAAAGCGCTCCTCGCAATGACGGGCTGCGTTGTTTTACCAACGAATTACGTAGCCCTTACAGCAATGACGGAGCTTAGCAAAGTATTTACAATTGCTTGAATAACAATGGCGTGCTTTGATGATGTAATAGATTTTTATCTTTCTCATCATGTTTATTATTTTGTGCGCGCAGTAATGTTATTTCATTTTCCAGCGCAGTTATTTTGTTAATAAGCGCCGGATAATTTTGCTGTCCTTGTAAATATACGCGTAAATAGGTATCTTGTTCCGCTATTTTAAAAATACACGTCATTTTTAAAATTTCATAACTCATTAATTTTTCTTTTGGCGGTGCAGTTCTACTGATATTCGCGGCATTAATCAATTTGTTAATAATATCGTAGGCTTTAAGAATATGTTCCTGATATTGCGCGTGTGATTTGGCTGTTAATGCATAAAAATAGGCGGCATTTTCAGAATCGTTTTTCTGTTCGAAGTATTTGCCAGCTTCCGTGCAAGTATCTTGATCGGTAGATGTTGCGGCAAAATCAATCGCATCCTGCAATTTGCCTGCATTGACCAGTTTAACAATTTCATCCAGATCGCGCGGTAACTCAATTTTGAGTTCAGCGGCTATTTCTTTTAAGCTTTGCCCATCCAGTCGATCAAGTTTGTGCGCCGCAAGCAGTACTTCTTTTATAACTTCTTTATTGTCTGTTTCCATCGCGGCGCGCAATTTTTTGTTTGAGACAGTAATAGGTGGACCATTAAATCTGGGTAATTTTTCCAGAAATGCTTCCAGCTGCTTATCATTTGATAAAAATACCGCTATTCCGATTCTGGGACTTCCTGAGAATCCGTAGATTTCAAGCTGCTGAATGACGCGGTTATTACTTTTATTGTTGTAAATAACGCGTTTGTTAACAGAGCTATTTTCTTCGCTAATCGTTTTATCAAAATCACCGCTTCTGGTCCACGCCATATTAATCTCCCTGGTTTATGTTTTCCGCAAATTTAATGTCACGTGAGGCTCGAGTGAATTTGTCTGTGCTTGTGGGCGCTGAAATAAATTGTTTGAATGCGCGGAAGTCTTGGTTTTTCCTGTCGCTAATGCATATTTGAAATCAAATTCATTTTCACTGCATTCAAGAAATGCGGATACTACTTTGCGGCGATCTAATTGGCCTTTATTGACTAGTATCTCTGCTGCTGGCGTAAATAAAATATTCGCCAACTTGATAACTTCCTTGACGGTTTTATCAAATTCATAATCGTTGTCTGTTCTGACATATAAGAATCTGTCGAGTATTTCTTTCGCGGTCAAGATTCTGGCGTTAAATAATTCGCGTACATTTTGCTGACGTAGTAGCTTGTTCATGCCTTCAATGATTTCTTTGATGATGTCGAGCTGGATGGGTTCTGCGATAAAAAAGCCAAGAACATCATAAGCATCGTAAAAATCATCAGCATGCAGGTGATCTGCGCGCAGCCGTTCTGCTTCCTTGCTGTATATCATTTCATCCAGGCATAACGCATATTCAATAGAAGGCAAATTTTGCTTTTTGTTTGATTCTGCTGTATTGGTGAGCTTGTTTGAGGTGTCAATTTTCCGTTTTCTTGTGTCCATGTACTCAGCTGCCTTATTAGAGTTTTAATTAAATTAATATTTTTCTTGCTACGTTATGTTAATCATCGGTATTTCAAAATACAACTCTATTCAAGGCTGCCTTGCGGCGGGCACAAATGAGCGATTGCAAGAATCTGGCATCAAGATTACAATTTTGCACATGGATGTTCACATTATTCAGCTGGAGCAAGCATGAAACGCGCCACATTATTAGTAGTATCCAGTCTCGGATTGTTATGCGCGCAGGCATATGCGCTTAATAATACCCTTAGTTCGCAATATCCAGGTGCCTCGGGTTATTCCACGGATACATTTGTTAATCCAGAACAAAAACTCGGCTATTCTTTAGGGCTTGAAATGGGTGCGAGCTTTAAACGTCTCGATGTCGTGTTAGATCCTAATGCTTATATGCAGGGTATGCGAGATGCCATGTCTGGTAATAGACCACAAATGGCTGAACAGGACATGAAAAGTACTTTAATACATTTTCGCCGTGAGATGATGGCGAGAACGCCAGGATATGAAGCGCAAAAGGAAAAAAATCAGCGTGAAGGCGAAGCCTTTTTGGCGATGAATAAAAAGAAAGATGGCGTTATGACGCTGCCTGATGGTTTGCAATATAAGGTCATTGTCTCTGGAAATGGTGAAAAACCAAAGGCTAAAGATGTTATTGCTATCAATTATGTCGGTACCTTGATTGATGGTACGGTGTTTGATAGTTCCTTTAAACGCGGCAAGCCTATGATATTCCAGACTGATAGCATGATTCCTGGCTGGACTGAGGCACTGCAGTTAATGCCGGTGGGTGCGACCTGGGATATTTATGTTCCCGCAGACCTTGCTTACAATGAATTGGGTTCGCAGCCTATCGTTGGTCCGGACCAGACTTTGATTTACCGCATTAAATTGATCAACATCGAAGAAAAACACTCTGCTTAATTTTTGAGAATTACTCCTCACTGCATGAAGCGCGGGTGAGGGGTGATCAAGATTATCTTCAAGGTACCCAAAACTATTGCCACCTAATCGCATCGAAATAAAATTTTGTAGTAATTTTCTTTTGATTGCAATTTCAGCATCTTTCATTGGTTTATGAAATAACCTGACCTCACATTGTTTAATGAGCGTGAATAAGCGTGCTGCTTCATCTGGATGTTTGTCTTTTATCGCTTGTTTGCGCTCCATTTCCAAACGATTAATGTGTTCCTGGAGCATTTCATTTTCGGATTTAGCGATGACCGGTGTGTAAGTCGGCGTTTCTGTTTTATCCCTATTCATTAATTCACGAACAAACTCTTCATTGAATTCAGTTTTTAAATCCATCAGCATGACTTTGAATTTTTCCATGTAAGCTTTATCTTCGCTTACGCCATTAAAACTTTCCAGTTGATATAACATGCCGCCGATTTTTGCGCTGTGATCAGTAGGGTGAAGATTATTTTTTTCTTTAGAATATCTGATCCACGCAAGAGGTGCTTTTGTCTCGCGCAAACTCGGTGGAAAAGACGAAACATGTATATCGAGAGCAGTTGATTTTAATCTGATTCGTGCTAATTTTTCTGTAATATTATTTTGCCTGGGTTGAGCGAAAGATTCCAGGTCTGCGATTATTTGTTCTAATATTGCGGCCGATGATGTCTCTCTTGTTCTTAGCATGTCTTTATCCTCTTATTTTTGTCGGAAATTCAGCTTTTATTTTATCTTATACGCATGACAATGTGATGACATGAGAATGACAAAAATGTAATTGCATGGTCATGCTGCTGTTTTCATTTGCCAGTTATCATCAAGCATAAAATGAAGAGGATTGTCTCATGAAAATGGAACATGAGCGGCAAAAATGTGTGGTATTGCGATTAATTGCGGAAATTAACGCAATTAGAGACTTGCCTAGCTTATTGTATAAAGCGCGAGAAATTAACGCGCATGATGCGCGCGTGCTACGTACGCGTAACACTTTATTTGGTTTGTTATATCGTGAATATGTGAATACTCGCAGTTGGCGTATTGTCGTGAAAGCTATCGAAAAAAAGTGCAAAGCGTTAGTTAATGCAAAACAATCGGTAATTATATTGCAGCATTTGCGCGAGATCTTAAATCTGAAAACTTAACATAATATTAATTTCCATTCTCTCCCGCCAAAAAATAATTTCTTGAAATGATGTTATATAGCAAGTATCTTCCACCCGAACATTATTAAGGGTTTGGATTGTGCCCTGATAAATGGATTAGAAATAAAAAAAATAATGTTAATCAATTTTAACGGAATTTTAATGCTGGATCCGAGGATGATTAGCAAAGGCAAACAAACTAAACATGACGGAGTATGAAAATGGATAGCAGATCAGATGTCAATGCAACAAATGAAGTAATTGAAGGAATTAAGGATAACCAGGATGGATTTGAATTTAATCATGGAGATTCTCACTTAGATGCCATCAAGCTGGATGATGTCATTCAAAAAACCACAGTTAAAGCCAATAATGCCCAAGAGCAAGCCAAAGAAATTCTCAAACAGTTCAACGATGGTGTCACACTTCACTGGTTTACTCGTTCTAATGTTCGTGGCGAACGTATTAACCCAGGCGAGTTTTTGTTAGGTGCTTTTAACAAACAACCTATGCTCGCAGGTTATGATATTGATAATAAGAAGATAGCGAGAAAATGGAACCTTAGTCCTTCTGATATCACTGAAGTCGGTATGAAAGTACGTGCGACAGATCCGTATTACGGAATGTACGGCAGACACGTATTAAATGTACCAGTAGATAAATATGTCAAAGCCATGTCAGGTAATAAACCATTGTTGTATGGACCTGGCCCGCATGTTATTCATGATCCAAACTTACAATTCACTAATGGATTAGAATACGATCCAGCAAAAGATCAGATTGACATGATGTCACCATATATCAACCATCATACCATTCATATTATTCGCGTTCCCGCTGGTAAAGTAGCTGCGATCTGGATTGGTAATGATCCATTGTTGTTGCCAGCAAGGCCTGAGCCTTATGTGTTTAATGACGCATTGTTTAAAAGAGGCAATGATTTGCTGATCGATCAGTCGAATCCATATATCCAGCACGGTACTATCCATATCGTTCGCGTACCAAAAGGTAAAATCGCGAAAGTATGGGTCAATAACAAGCCCGAACTGTTGGAATACCGCGATAAGCCTTACACATTCGTAACACCATATTTCAAGATTGATCAACCATCAGAAAATGAATGTTTTGTTGATCAGGCTAGCGCTTATATTCAACACGGAACTATGCATCTTATTCGTGTGCCTAGAGGTAAGGTTGCGAAAGTTTGGGTTGATAATCAGCCTGTACTGTTGGAATATCAGGAAAAGCCGTATTTATTCACTACGCCGTATTTCAAATTTGATAAAGCTTCCAAAGATGAATTGTTTGTAGATCAATCTAATCCGTATATTCAGCACGGCACTATACACACTTTACGCGTGCCAAAAGGTAAAATTGCCAAGGTGTGGGTAGAAAACAAGCCGTTGCTATTGGAATATCAGGATCAGCCATACCAATTCACGACACCGTATTTCAAAATTGAACCGGCTTCAAGGGATGAATTATTCTTTGATGCAACGGTACAAAAGATTGTCCATGGCCAGATCAAGCGTATTATTCCGCATACCGGTGAAGTTGCAGTCACCTATGATAATGGTACGTTGAAAGTGATACCGCCAGCAGGCGACAGCAAGCCTATCGTTATCGATTCGCCAACGCATGAATTTGTCGACTTTTTAAGTACGAATATTCAGACACTGGTGTTCCCAAGTGAAAAGACTAAAGCTGAACGCAGACGTGATAATCCAAATGCGTCAAATGATGAAGTTGCACTGGAAGTGTTCCAAACCAGAGACTCGCTGTCAGTTGGTGTCAAGCTCTTGGTGGCATACAAGATTGTTGATCCTAACAAAGCAGTTTCACAGTTGGGCAAAGATGGAATTATCCCACACGTTGAAAATCTGGCGACAGTTGATATGGGTAAGGCGATTAAACAATGTTCTTCACAAGATTTTCTTACCTTCTGGCAGAACAAGCCGACGCATGCAGCGGATGGTGCTGAACAAGCTCCAGCTCCTGCGGCAGTTCAACCTAGACATTTCCAGGATATCGTCAAGGAAGCATTGGCAAAAGACTTGTTGGAATATGGTATCGAGCTGGTGCGCTTGAATATCGAAACCACCAAGACCTTGAACAAGGACATTGCCGATCAAATGGAACAGCAAGCAAAAATGCTGGCGGAAACCAACGCGAAAGAAGCAGCTCTGGCTCAACAAACCAGAATTACCATCGCGCAGTCACAGCAAAAAGCTGAAGCAGCACGTATTGCTCAGGAACAGCAGAATAATGCAACCAAGAGTATGGCGCAGGCTGAATTGGATGCTGCCCAGTTGCGAGCTCAAGCAATTATTGTGACGGCAAAAGCGGAACAGGAAGCTGCTGCGCTACAAGGTAAGCAGTTCCGTGATTATCCTGAGCTGGTTGATATCAAGAGAGCGGAATTGCAGTCTGCGGCGATGTCTAAGGCGCCTATGATGATGGCACCTACCATGATGCCAAACATGTACGGAAGCTCGTTCCCACTGTTTGCCCAGAATAATGGTGCAGGCGCTGCAGAACCAGCTGCTGAACATGCTAGAAGACCTGCTGCGGCAAATAAATAAGGGAATAATCGTCAGGGAAGCATATAACAGGAGTGTGCCGCCAGGATGGCGGTAGAAAGGCCGGGGCAACCCGGCCTTTTTGTTTTAATTTAATGGTGGAAATCTGGAAATTCGTTTGCGAGAATCAAATAATAAATAAAAGGAAGCGTTACGATATGTTTTCATGGATAGCAGAATCAATCTTGAGTTCCGCGACTGAATCAGTCAAAACCAATGTTGAAAGCGTGAAAAATGAAACACGGATATTGACCGAACATTTATATGATGCAGTGACAGAGTCTGGTGTTGAAAAACAGCAGAGGTCGCTGGAGGAATATAAAAAAACCAGGGAAGAATTGAGGGCGCGCCATGAGGAGCGTCGCGCGGCATTCAATGCCAGGCATGCGCGTGAAGGGCGTGTAGAAGAATATGAGCTATCGAAATGGAAAGAAGAAATAAATGGCCTGCTGACTGCGGTAAATAATGAAATATTAGCATTAAATTCTTCGTATACACCGCTTTTGTGGCACTTTAAGATCAAAGCTAAAATCGCTGAGAAAGAAGCTCTGAATAATTTATATAGCGCTCATACTTTGGCTGAGTTAATAGTGCGCGCTGCGCAACAAATCAAAAATCCCGAAATTGGTCACAATCCGGCGACAGACATTGGCCGGTTGCGTGAAAGTATTGTTGATGCTGGCAAGATTGCTGAAGAAAACAAAGAACCTGAAACAAAGAAAAAACAGTGGTCTATATTGTAGACAGCAGATAAATTTTCATGTTTTATATGAGTAATGAGGTCGAGTAGGAGTAAGGCTAAGTATGCAAAGGAATGACTTGCTGAGTGAAATAGAAAAAGACTATAACGATAAAGTCAAAGAAATGAAATATCTTAGCAAGGGGGATAATGGCTACGTTTCGCGTGTAACCTTTGTTTCTGAAAAAATGTTGTGCATCAAATCGATTTTGTTAACTAATTCTTCGGCGGAAAAAGATTTTCGCATTACTAAAATCATGTATGGCGATAAATTTGACGTAAAGTCATATCGCGATTATCGTTTCTTATATTTTACTATTCCATTTTTTCCTGGCAAAGATTTAGACGCTGTCATCAAATCTGATAAACCATTAAATATCTGCATGCGTTTGCGTATTTTTATGAAACTGATCGCTGGGGTCAACAAAATGCATGAGAAAGGGATTTTGCATAGGGATTTGAAGGCACCCAATGTCATAGTTAATATTACTGAAAACAATTTAGACGTGAATATCATAGATTTTGGCCGTAGCGTCTGTATCTATGATGCCAAAGGCAAGCCAATAGCCACGCCAGAAGATCTCTCGCTTAGAAACACAGTCAGTCATTCGCATTCATTTTTTCATCCGCTCTGGCAGTTTGTGCGAAAATTTCAAACCCAAACCGCGCCTGAATATACCGCGCTGACCAGTCATTGGTATGGATATGCTTACGAAGGCGAATCCGTTGGTTTGCGCTCGGATTATTATTCGCTGGCAACGTTGTTCCAGCGTTTAGTGCCGGAACATGCGCGCATAGCTGCGCCTGTTATTTATAGTGAGGGCTTTCACAGAAATGACGCTTATCACAGCTTTATTGAATCAGCATCAAATTTGCTCGCCAGATATGAAAAACTGTACGGCGAATTTGATGCTTATGTTGTGATGTCGCCACAAGCTAAAAATGCCCTGGGTTCTTTGCACATATAAACAATCTCAATCTCCAATCAGTCTGTCTTTGATGAATTGAAGTTTGAGTGCTTTTGCAATCAACTCAGAGCGTGAATTGCAGCGCAATTTATTTTTGATTGATTCAATATGATGCTCCACAGTGCGCGGCGACAAGCCGAGTTCGGTGGCGATTTGTTTGATTGTCATTCCGGTGACCAGGCAATAAAGACATTCTTGTTGTCTTTGTGTCAATTGATCTGTAGTAGAATTTTGCATATTGATATCCAAATCCTGACGTGTGCGCTTGTTGGCAGTGTTTGTATTTGGCCCCTGCAATTTATTTAGCACTTCTTGCGGGTTGATGATAAATGACAGCCCTAAAATGCCAATAATTTTATTCGTGCTGTTATGCAGCGGTAATTTGCATGAGAAAGTGTTGAATTCCCTATTCTTCAAGGTAGTGACATGTTCAATCAGCATTTGTGACTTGCCTTGAAAGATGACCGATCTATCAGTTAGATGTAAATGATGCGCAGTGATTGCATCGCATAAATCAAAATCAGTCATACCGATTACATCTGCACCGCGATCGAATCCTAGCGTAATTGCCTGTGTATCATTGCAGGCAATATATTTTCCTGTCAGGTCTTTGGAGTAAATGTGGAATGGGACATTGTTTAGCTGACTGTCAGCCAGGTTGAACATTTCATCAGTATCGGAAACAGCAGTTAATTCTTGTAATAATTCTATCATGCGTCACCACGTATCAATCTTTGAAAATTATTATTATAAGGCGTTCCAGCCCAGGTTTTTGTGTAATGATTGTCTTGTTAGAGACAATATGGGCGTAGGTTACCGTTACTAAAAAAATTAAAATAGGGGAAAAATACCCTGTTTTTTGAATTTATCGGAGACGGATATTGCAGGAAGGTAAAAGTTGGATCAATCCGTAGAAAATACGTATTGCGAAGATGATACTGTGTACCATACGCAAAATCAGCAAGAGATGCCAGACTTTTTTATCTAAAAATACCCTTCACTTGCCGTGCGTTAGCACGGCAGGTGAAGAATGATCGTATTATGGTTTCATTTTTCCCGCTTCCAGTTTTGATTTGGCTTTCACTGCTTCTTCCAGATATTCCTGAATAATACTGATAGTGCCATGATCTGGTCTCATGTCTCTTTCAGTAAATGGTCTTCCGCTAAGCGGACAAGTGTTTTTTCCACTGGCGAGCATTTTGATTAACTCGCAGCGATCGTATGTGCGTTCGTCAGGAATGAGAAAAACTGGAAATTCCATAATGTCGCTGGAAATCGGGCAACGTAATTTATCAATCGCACGTTTCTCAATCGCGCTGTTGGAATGCGTATAGATATCTTCAATATAATCACGCACCAGCGCAATTTCATCTTTGGTGAAGGGTATATGTTTGGTTTGCTGTTTTACTTGCGGCTGTTTAGGTGGTTGTGGCGCAGAAATAACTGGCGGCAACAATCCAAACCGAAAACGATTTACGTCGCGATTCATTTGCAATTCCAAATCCCGCATATTTTTTTCATCTTGCGCCAATTTCTGTTCCAGATCATAAATATTTTGCTGTTGCATGCGATTCTGACTGGCGATGGAATTTTCTATTTCCTGACTGATTTTATGCTCGGCATCGCGGATGGTTTGTTCTTGTTGCTGTTGCGCTTGAGCTATGTATGATTCGAGTTCGTACGCGCGCACCTCTGGCATTAACATATTTTCCAGTTCATTAAGTCGTCTTTCTGGTATGTTCATCTTTGGCATGTATTGAACAGGTACTTCCGGCATGATAACTGGTGGTTGCTGTGGAATAGGACGAATCAAGACAGGAGCTGGTGCGGGTTTGTTTTGTTGTGGCATTACATTGGCAATAGGTTGAAATTGTTTTGCTAATTCTTCCTGTTCACGATTAGTTTTTGGTTTGGCTGATGCCGGCGCACATTTTTCATCTTGTATTTCCAGGCAAAAATCGCGTTTCTTTCCATTGGTAATCAGTGCACAACTCATTAAGGTGGAATTTTTCGTTACCAATTCTCTTAATGCGGTAATGGTTTTTTCACTGGCAATAGATGATGAATTGATTTCAAAAGATAATAATGTTTTGTGTGATTCTAGTGCTTGCGCCATTATATAAAGTAAATCATGTGTGTCTTGCCCTGAGATGTTAACGCGAAGATATTTCAAGCCGCTACTTCGGGTTAAGTAATTTGCCAGGCCTGATAAGTCTGCGGGAGATGAAACATCGATTTTTAGTGAAGTGCTAGGCGTGTTGGGATTGTTTGCGTAAAATGTTGAACTGAACATAGCTTATACCTCCGTTGTGTTTATCTATTCTTTTTCCTGACTGATGTGCGCCATCATAAACCTCGTTTCGCCAATGTCAATATTGAAAGTTAACAATAGATAATTAACTATCAATAGTATTAAGTTAATCAATTTTATTAATTATACGTACTTTTTTATGCTGTGTTTTTCACTGTAACTAACGAGGAACATAGCATGCAGATACGAACACAAATGGTGATTGCGGCAGGCAGGATTTTAAAAGAAAAAATGCGCAGCAAGCTCGATGAACAGCACCGATGGACTTATGTGCGTGTGCCGGAAGGCGTGGATCGCGCTGAATTTATAAAGCGTCAGCAAGCATTTATTGATACAGGCATTCCTGCTTTCATCGATTTATGTTTAGCGGTGTTACCATCTTTTAATTTGCACGACAGTGAAACAATTGGCGCAGAAAATCCAACAGAAAATGCCAGGAAATTTATGGGCTTGTTTGCATATCTGGAAGCAAACGGATTTCCTGGTCCGTCAATATATCGTAAACCTGTTAATTTTTGGTCGGGTGAGGCTGCAAGAAGTAGAGCGGTGAGCTTGGAAACAGAGTTATCAGATAACCAGGCTCCGGCGATAGCCGTTATGTTTGATTTGTGTGAGGCAATTCAGGATATACAGGGTGAATACAACACATGGCTACGCTTGCTGTCCGCGTCTATTTCCAGAATTTTCGCCATGCATGCTTTTGGTGTTGCCAATGTTTATATCAGTTCCGATAAGCCTTGCGAGGATGCTGGTTTGACCGTCGGTAATAACTTCTGGGAAGCTGAGCTGGGTATATTGCAGCGCAGGCTGGCAAAGCAACAAATTAGTGATATTCGAATTCATGTTTTTGATCATCTTCGCCAGGTATGGAATCCCCCGGTCAGCTTGAATTCGCCAGAGGGTATGGGTTTGCAAATTAGAAGGCGTAGTTTTCACCGACATGACGATGAAGCGCATCTCGATCGATTCAAGGCTGGCAAGTCAGAAGCGGAGCGAGAATTGTGGCGGCAAAGCGGGCAACGCCCCACGATTACTTTGGGTAGTTTAAAAAGAATAGCCGGTCGTTGGCGCGTCTACTCCGGAAGCCGATTATTTGCACCAGTGGTAGCCGCAACTTTCGCTGGAGAAAGTCCTGAAACTGATAGGGTAACCCATGATAACAAAAGGTATTGTACGTACTTGTAATTTTTTTAAACTTTGCGTAAATTATGAGAGGTTAACTCTTTGATCCAATCCGCGACGTACGTATTAATCAGGATATGAAAACGATATTTAAGGGAGTCACTATGAAATTGTCATCATTTACGGTAAAAGCATTAGCTGTTTCACTCTTACTAGCTTCTTCAACCGGCGTAGCGCTTGCAAACGGTAACTACAAAGGTGAACGTAATCTAAAGGGTGAAGTTCCATGTCCACCTCCATTAGTTTTAAGAGACGGATTCTACCTTGGTGCTCAAGGTGGCTTCGACGCTTATAGAGTTCGTGAAGACATCGGCGATGGTTTTGCTAATCCAGCGATCAATTCAGACGGTGGCGTTGGCGGTCTGTTCATTGGTTATGGCATGAACGTAACCGACATGTTCTATCTGGGTGCTGAAATATTCGGTAACTGGAGCGGTGCAGATTCTTCCTACAACGTCGGCAACTCTTTAAGCGGCGTATACTCGAGCGATTTCAAAGCTCGTGGCTCATGGGGCGTCAGCGTGCTGCCAGGTATCAAATTCAACCCAGCATTGTTGATTTATGCTCGCTTGGGTTACGAATGGGCTGACCTGAAAGCTACCGAATCTTACACCCTGGGCAGCTTCTCTGAATCAGCTTCCAAAACCAACACCAGCGGCGGCTTTAACTGGGGTATTGGTATGGAAACCGAAGTGGTTGACAACTGGAGCGTTCGTGGTGAATATAATCACACTGATTACAATTCATTCAGCGCAAGCCAGGCTACAACCGGCACACACTTCAAACCATCAGACAACCAATTCATGGCCAGCGTTATCTGGCACTGGATGGGCGGCTGGGCACTATAAGCCGAGTTTGGTTAAAACTGGAAAAGGAGGTGAGTTTCTCACCTCCTTTTTTATTGTCAGTTGATTCTTAGAATTACTTTGCCGCTGGTTTTTCTGCTTTCTAACAAACGCTGCGCTTCTCCAACATCTTTGAGATCCATCACTCGATCTATCTTGAATTTTAACCATCCTGCTGTTAAGCCATTAAATATATCATTGGTGCGTTTTAGTAGTTCTTCACGCTTGCTAATGTAATTGTTTAACCTCCCGCCGCAAATGGTAAGAGATTTGTCTTGTAACAAATTAGGGGCTAAGGGGTCGGCCGGACCGCTTGCCGAGCCAAACAGGCATACGCAGCCGCGAATGCGTACCGCATCCAGGTCTTTGGTAAAAGTATCTTTGCCAACGCCGTCAATAATGTAATCTGCTCCTGTGCCATTAGTAAGTTCTTTCACTTCGGTGACAAAGTCCTGCCTGGTGTAAATGATCATGTCGTCCGCGCCAGCCTGACGGGCAATGTTGGCTTTTTCTTCCGTGGATACCGTTCCTATGACTCTTGCACCCATTTGTTTGAGCATTTGTACTAGTAGTAACCCTACACCGCCGGCGGCGGCATGAACGAGAACATTGTCTCCGGGTTTTACCTGATGAAAATCATGCACCAGGTAATGCGCAGTTAAGCCTTGTAATGGGAAAGTCGCTGCAAGTTCGAAATCTATGTTATCCGGGAGGGGAATCAGCTGCGAAACTTTGACAACAGCGTATTCGGCATAAGAACCACTACCGTGAGCAAAGGCGACTCGGTCACCGGGTTTGACTTCCGTTACGCCTTGACCTATCGCTTCAACAATACCAGCGCCTTCCAGGCCGGGTGTAAATGGTAGCGGCATAGGTCGTCGGCCTGTGCGCATATAAATGTCGGCAAAGTTGATGCCCGCGGTTTTGAGTTTGACTAAGGCTTCGCCTGGGCCGGGTTGTGGTGTGGGGATTTCTTCAAGTTTTAATACGCTGGCATCGCCAGTTTGATGGATGCGGATAGCTTTCACGGAAATTCTCCAGTTGATTTTTGGCATAGTATAGCTTTTTTTGTCTGGGTATTTATCACTGATTTGGTCGCTTAGTCGCTTTGCTATTATTCACCTTTTAAAAATTAGCCAAAACAGAGGAAAAGATATGCATCCACGTCAACCAGATGAATTATTCACCAGCGATCAGGTAAGTCGTAACAAAAATATACCAAGAAGGTGGGCGATCGCCGCAGGATGTATGAGTTTGCCATTTGCGGTTATTTACGGTGCGGTGGAATTTTCAAGTGCGAAAATCAGGCATTGGGATGGAACGCTTATTATGCATAAAGGTAGATTATTTGAACCTGCGCCGGCACGTAGACTGGATTTTTATGTGCCTGCGCTAGCTGTCATTTTGTTTTGTAGCAGTCTTGGGTTTGCGGCAGGAAAAGGACGTGTCGCGCACTTGGAAAGAAGAATGCGTAAGCCGTGATCTTTTTAATTTTATCACCCTCACCCGTTAAAAGCTGGATTGCTTCGCGAAAAGAACTGGTGTCAGACACCTCCGCGGCTAGATTAATCTCGTGGTGTCTGACACCAGTTCTTTTCGCGAAGCAATCCAGCTTTTAACGGGTGAGGGGTGATAAGATTATTTTTTTAACCCTGACGCTGTTTGATTTTTTAACGCAAATCTTTGCGATAATAATTGCGAGCAAATTTGCTCATCACTTTTATCCAAAAACTGTTCCAGCTTAATTTTACCTTGCTGTAGATAAGACATTCCCGCGTTAAAGCTAATCATGCTAACAATTTTGTCAGTAATAGAAACGGCATCGGCTATGGAAATCGATTTACCAAGTTGTGTTGTAGTTGAGTGTGCTGAGCCATTGTCAGACACATTCATGCCTATGATTTGTAACTGTTGTAACGATGGTAGTTCTTTAATGGGTAAGAAAAATGAACGCTGTGAGTTTTTAGTAGTATGCTGATAATCGGTGCTACCATTATTCGTCAGCACGAAAAAATTCATTCTGCTGTCGAGGCCGGCAAATTCAAATTTTAACATGACTTGATCGCTGCCCCAGGTGACCGGTCTATATTCACCTTCAATCCAGTCAAATTTTCCAGTGAGCAGTTGCGCGTATTTAATTGTTACCAGAATGTTATTGTTTGTACTAAACATGATATGTCCCTTTTAATTATGATTATATTACTAGATGAATCTTGACACACACTATTTGCTAATATTAAATCGCGACAATTTTACTGGATAATAACAAGAAGAATAAAATATGCAAATTAGATCTGAACGCAATCAAGAGTTAATGTTAACTGAAGCATTAATGAACTTAAGGTTGGCGTTAAATGCTTCCGAAGGCGATGTTGTAGACGCATATCGAAGATGTTTGCTCGAAGCAAGCCTGGATAAGGTGAGCGGCAGAGAAATAGCGCAGGATATCAATTCCGCATATATGACATTAACCGGTGAGTCGTATGCAAACGTTGTATTATTGCAAGAGCAAATCTTCAATATGCGTATTGAAGAGATGAAAGCTGAAACAGTTGGCGAGTATCTTGGTAAGGTATTTGAACATCGTCTTGATTCCGCATCGTCAAACTTTGATTTAGATAAAGAGATGGACGCAGATAAACCTGGAACATTTTATTTCCACGTGCCTGTTTGTCCTGGTTTGTCATCACAATCACCAATTCGTATTGATCCGCTTGATTATATCACTGTCGTGAATGAATCATGTAAAGCCAGATATTGGAAGATCAGTTCTAGTAAAGCTAACGCCTTGAACAATCAAGGAGCACGCTATATGACTACAGATGGTTATCCATTTCTTTGTCTGCAAGATGGCATTATGACTCGCTCAGGCAATTCTTATACTGTGCCGAGGATCATCCCGAAATTTATTCTTTATACTATTGAAAATATTACACCAAGGAATCTTATCAAGAGTTTGATGAGTGGTGATTGTTCGCACGTTGTGCCGTTTATCACTCGCTATGCGACTAATCATTTGGATCAACCTTCGGGTGATTTTCTGGAAAATGTGCTTGCTCTTGAGAAAAAACATCGCACGGCATGGTTCGCAAAAGCAAATACGCAATATAGTTACAATATTTTTTCTGGCGCTGACGAAAAAGAAAAGCAAGAATTAAATACCGTGCGTAAGCAGGCACGTGATGCTTTGCAGGCTGTATATGTGGAAATAAATGTTTTCTTACGGCAGTCGGGACGGTTAATTCCGGAAGGGCAATTCGAGCAAGCCTACGAGGCAAATCCAGGATTGATAGAGCGCGCTTTTTCAGAGGTTTCCAGACGGGAATGTATAGATCGCCTGTTTGCGTTAGAGCAATATTGGTATAAAGGAATTATTACGCTGCAGACGCCTGCAGTGTTGTTAAATCGTGATGCATCATGTGATAATGGCGAAGAATTTTCCAGTTCCAGCAGAATGAAAATTTGATATCGAAACCTATACTTTGTAAAAAATTTATCTGTGTGTTCATATAAAAAGGAATGAATGTGAAAGCATATGAAGTACAAGGCAAGGGCTTGGATTTTATCAAGCAAGTTGAGCGGAAAAAACCAACGCTTAAACCTCATGAGGTTTTAATCAAAGTAAAAGCCACTTCGCTCAATTACCGCGATTATATGATTGCAAAAGGTGTGTATGGTATAAATTTGCAATATCCCATTATTCCTCTTTCCGATGGTGCTGGCGAAATTGTTGAAGTGGGAGAAGCTGTCACCTCGTTCCATGTCAAAGATCGCGTTGCCAGCGCTTTTTTCCCTTATAGAGATGCGGGTGGTGCTGCAGGCCTGGAACGAAATATGCAAGCCTTGGGTGGTGATGTTGATGGTGTTTTAGCTGAATATGTCGCATTGCCGGAAAGCGGTATTGTTCGTCTGCCTGAATCAATGTCGTATGAAGAAGGTGCGACATTACCTTGTGCGGCGTTAACAGCATGGAATGCATTATTTGGTAAAGGTCGTGTTAAACCAGGGCAAACAATTTTAGTGTTGGGAACAGGTGGTGTCAGTATTTTTGCTATGCAGTTTGCAAAAGCAGCGGGTGCGAGAGTCATTGCAACATCAAGCTCAGACGATAAATTAAAGAAAATCAAACAATATGGCGCGGACGAAGTGATTAATTACAAGAAGACGCCAGAGTGGGAAAATGAAGTTCATAAATTAACGCATGGAAGAGGCGTTGATCATGTTGTCGAAGTGGGTGGTGCTGGAACGTTATCAAAGTCTCTGCGCGCTGTGCGTGTTGGTGGCACGGTAAGCATCATTGGTGTTTTGACAGGCGTGTCTGCACCGGTTGACTCAGTGCTGATACTCGCGAAAAGTATTGATGTCCAGGGTATTTATGTGGGTAATCGCGACCTGTTTATCGATATGGCGCGCGCAATAGAAGTGAATCGCATTCGCCCGGTAATTGATCATGTTTTTGATTTTGCTGATACGAAGAAAGCTTATGAGGCGCTTGAAGCTGCCGGACATGTAGGAAAAATTGTCATAAAAGTTTCGGAATAAGGAAATAATAGCATGCTTAGTGGTAATTTTTTTGATTCTAATGCACATCCATCTTCTGGAAAAAAAGCTAAAAAGAAACGCGATAAAAAACGTGACCAGAGATGGAGACAGGAAAAAGCACGGAAAAAAGCCTGGATAAAAATCAAAACTGAAGCGAGTGTTGCTACACAAAAGATAATTGCGCAAGTGGGCGAAGCCAATGCGGAGCAATTGTCTGCACTCATTAAAGTGTTGCCACCGTTAGCTGAAGAAAGAGTACCTGCTTATAACGACCAAAATATTATCGAAACTATTTACGCTCATCCTCGCTTGAGTGCCGCAGAAAAGCGCGCAGCCTTCATTCAAGTCATGAATCAAAAAGGTTGCAAAAAATATGCTGAAGTTGTTTTTCGTCGCCCTCACATTGATTTGCTGTTAGAAGATGCGCTGGTATTAACACAACAGTATTTTCAGTTATTGCCTTTCCAGATTACCATTTCTCCTCATAATGAATGCGCCATATGGAAAAAAATGTTATCGATCAAGCCGGGCGCGGAATTATTTCAATTATTGATGGCGGAAACAAACACTCATTGGGATGAATATGATGGCTGGATGAGGCCGGTCACACTAAGCACGGCATTAAACTTTATTAATATCTGGATGGACTCGCTAACGTCTGAAAAAGATATTATTGATTGTTATCAGCAGATCAAAACAAAACTTACCCCGCAGGGTCCGCAACTTTTGCTTTCGCATTATCTTCCTGAGATCAGAAGAATGGCTGAGTTAAAAATCACTGCTCTCAGAATAAGAATCACCCAGGAAAAGCCAGAACAGGCTTTCGCAGCGAAAATATTCCTCAAAGCAGGCCATCATTTATCTTTTCTCGATGCGCATTCTGGTTATTCACTTTATAAAAAAGCTGAAATGCATAAGTGCGATAATTTATCCGCTGAATTCGCAAGCTTGCGCGCAAAAATTTGTGGGAAACTATATAAAAATGAAACCGTTCCACTTTTTTCATTTCAATATGAAAATTACAACGTGATGACGCAGCTTATACTGGCGCGCTGTCTGCGCAGTTATGACGAATATGTTTGTCGCTCAGACGAGCCGGATGCTATTTTTGGCGATTTTCCAAGCCGTCAACGTACTGATCAGACTTACAAGCGCTATCTTTTATCTGGCGCGATAAAACGTCCCATTTCGCCGGCAGGTATTGAAGAATTAAAAAAGATTGTTGATTATCAAGCGCTGCTTGATGAGGCACCAGAAACACTTAATGAACGCGAACTCGACTATAAAGAAATGTATCGTGTCATTCTTGTGCTGCAAGACATAGCGGATATTTTTCGAATTTGCAGTGATTATATTCGTAAACATGCCACCTATGATCATGTATTTTATGCTGATAATCAGCATGTTTTACATGATATTGCACGCGACCCTAAAGAAAAACAAAAATTCATGGATTTTGACAGTGCTTATAAAAACTTTTCGACTAATACCAAGTTGGCGGAATATTTTCCTTCGCGATTATGTGTGGACTTGATTGGACCGGCTAAATATGGGGAATTATGTGAGCTGCGTAAAAAAGGCGGATTAACGTTAGAAGTATTTCGTGGCCACTATGAAGCGATGACCGGTAAAAAATGTGATGATGAGGCGAGTATGACAAAAGCGAGTAGTCCCACGCCAGGGAAGTGATGCGTTGATTGTCGAGCTGGGGTCAGACGCTAGGGTCTGACCCCATGTGTAGACCCTAGGTAAATGTATACCTGTTATTCCGGATGGGTTTTCTATAGCATCCCTTGCTAACTATTCTGGAGAATAATAATGTATATAAAAGAATTTAATAAAAACACACCAGAGCTCATTTTTACCTTTAGTACCATGTTCGAAAGTGGGAATTTTATCGCACTGGAACCATTTGAACGTCACGGTATTTCCACAGGAAGGCATATATTACTGGCACATTCGGGCGATTCTTATGACCGTTATGAAGTCAGTTTCAAGAGTTGGCCGGAAATTTTTAATGCATTAGTTGTTTATTTGACAGAGTGTGTTTTTAAACGCGAAGATGAATTTGTCAGTTATGCAAAAGAAGCTGTATTTGCTTATGAAAAGCTTAGTGACGATGAAAAGAAAAATTGCGCGGGTTTTAGAGGTAAATTATTTGATTGCATGTTGCGTAAAATGGATAAGCTACAATTTATCAATAACGAACTGTCGATTGTTGCCAGTATCGTTGATTTGCAAAATAAGTCTGAATTCATCGTTAAACCCGAGGCGACACACAATTTTGAAGATATGCTTCGTGTTAATGACGAACTCGCGAGAAAAAATACTAGTTATTATAAGGCGCTCACGGCGGCTGGTCGCGATGCCTGTAGAGCGTATAATTCGGTCGCGCCGCGTGCTTCTGCAGTTTTGAATCAGGAATTTAAGCAGCAGAAAAAACATATTGCGCCGGAAGAATATTTTCCAAATTTGTATGCAGATATCGATACGGATATTTGGACGATTAGCGAAACCGATGTTCATAAACTAGAAGAAAAAGTCACGAGTGTTTGGACGGAGTTGGATGAGTGTATGCGACTGCTGAGTCGTGCGGAAGTCGAAACGTTTAGCGAGCTTGATAATCTTTGTCATCAATTTAATAGTTTTCCATCGCCATTAATCTGGGCTATTTATGATAAACAGTTAAGCGAGGATAACAGGCTGGCTGTCGTAACACGATTAGCATTGCAAAAGCCAATTAATAGTAATAAAAATGTCAAAAATATCAATATAGCTTGTGGCAAGCCTGACACTGATATTGTAAATGTAAGGTCGCCGTTAATACACGCTGTGGAAATTGCTTCTCCAGCTATTGTTGCTGCGATAATCCAGGCGGGCGTAAATGTAAACGAATATCATAAAAATGGTTTGCGTAAAGGTTCGGTTCACAAATTTAATTATAATTATCATTGCGACGGCGATAAAATGACTGCTTTGCATGCGGCTGCAAAGCGCGGTGATATTGATATTCTACGTTTGCTCTTGAATGCGGGTGTGGATGTGCGCGCTGTTAACGTGGAAGGAAAATCTGCGTTGCATTTGGTGTCTAATGTTGAATGCGCACGTCTATTGTTGGATAAGGGCGCGGATATAAATGCAGCGGATCGTCACGGTAATACGCCTTTGCATGGCGTCAGTGCGAAATTATTTGATATCAAAGACGATAAACAAGATAAAAAAAGCGCGCATCTGGCATTGTTTTTACTGTATGTCGCTAGAACAAGCAATATCAACCAGCAAAACAAGTATGGTTATACGCCTTTGCATTTCGCTGTTAATACCAGCATCAGTGATAGCATAGATTATGAGTTGATCAAAAATAAAGTGAAACTTCTTTGTGATGCTGGCGCTAATGTTAATATTTTTAGCTTTAATCATGATGCGGCTAGCGATAGTCATGATGTGTATCATGATCATCCAACGCCTGCGATGACGCCATTGTTATGTTTATATGATCAAAGAAATCATTGTAAGCTTGATAAATTAGACATTACAGAAATTCTTATCAGTCATGGTGCGGATGTATTTGCTGCTGATACGGCCGGTCAAACAATATTACATAAAGTGGTTGCTTTATATTCTAATGTGAAAGTATTTGATTATTTAATGGCGCAACCGTTTGCAAAAGAGTTAGTAAAGTATCAGGCTGTTGATAAAGAAACGCCGTTGCATACAGCGGTTTATTGGGGTGTGGCGACAAGCGATACTCATTACCCGAAAAATGATTATTTGCATTTCATCAAAAAATTACTTGAACAGGGTGCTGATATTTATGCTGAATTCAAGCACAAGAATAATAGTTCCAGGGGAGTAATAAAGGAAGCTAGTCTTACCCCATTGGACTACGGTCGTGTTGCTATTGATGCGCATAGGATAAAGAATGGTGAGAATTGCCGGGAATTATCACTGCTTAAAGAATGGATTTCCAAACAGGCAAAAATTAAATCCCATGCACAAGTTGATTTTAGTCATTTATCGGGGCATTCTTTGTTGTCTGCGAGGTCGTCTGATAATTCACTTGCAGGATATGATCAGGGCAGACAAAATAAATTATAATAATTTTTAATGGAAGCATGAACATGTTTAGGGTCTATGGCAATAATACCGCCAAGCTGGAAAATAATGGCACTAGAGAATTAGATTTAGCTTTTTATTGCTGGGCTGTGACGGTATTAAATAATGACGCAGACCCTATTAAAATGAAAGAAGAATTTCAGCTCATAGCGGATTGTTACGATGATGATAAACGCTATTTTCATCGTGGTTTAGGGCATCCACGTTCATTGTTTCCAGTGGCAATACAATCTGCATACCAAAAAATGCTAGAGCAAAAGCTGTCTGTTGAGCATGTTCAGATGGTTATTAGCGCCACATTACCTAGTGAGGCTAGGCATATACGTGTACGCGCCGCACAGGAAATTCTCGCTGCTTATTATCATGATATTGTTCATCGCAATGGCAAAAAGCCAGCGCTATTGAATGATTATGTCACTGATAATATAAAGGTGGAGGAATTAAGCTGTATTGTGGCTGAGCATGCGTTAAAGCATCTGTCTGTTTCGGAGCGCTTCATCTTGCCTGTGTTATTAAGCATTATTGCCACTATTCCATTTAGTGAAGAAAGTGAACCGGATCATCTGCGCATTTGTCTTGCTCAAGCCATGCAAACAAGAAAGATTGATTATGATCAAAACGAAATAAATTGGATTATTGATGCTGCGCTAGGTCTTGGCAATCGTGATTTGGGTTCGTATGGTCAGGATTCATTGAATGAATTCAATAAAAAATCATGGGCGATGATGTTAGAGCGTAATCCTAAACTTACAGATCCTGAGCATAGATTGGCAGAAGAAGCAGAAACGATTTCTCGTTTTTATAATTTGCATAAGAAGTTATATGCTGATCAGTGTTCTGGTAAGCGTCGTATTTATCAAGCAATTGATAAGGAAAATACCAGGGTTGCAGCATTAAACCGCCAGGCAGAAAAAACACTGCGACAAGATATATTGCTGCAAGGATTACAATTGGGCGCAGCGGTGATCGTCATGCAAATGGGTGATGCGTACACTGATTTGCTTGAACAGAGTAATGATGATGCAAAAAATGATGATTTATTTGATGTCATCGCAGTGATAAGCGAGTATGGAAAAACATGCACAGTAAATGGAAATGATATTTTTCGTGGCTCTATCAGTGCCAAATTAGCATTGCAACTTGTGGGATGTTTGGGAAGTGAGGCATTGTTGCGTGCGGCTGATACGTATAAGGAAGGTTTCCAGGTTGCTCAGCATTTGCCGCGTTGCCGTCCGTGAATACATAGAAAATCCGCGCTGGATATCGATTAAATCGCGATGATCATTTTCCCAGCCGCGGACAGTGTCTGAAAGCGTGAAGATATCTTGGCTTTTGTTTGCGTCCAGTAAGGTATGCAATCTTTTTACCGCATTAAATTTCGCATAGGTATGGTGGTTTTCAGCAAATTTCTTTGGAATTGTTTCGAGATGTTTATAAACTATTTTCAACATGGAATAAACATTTGCGCTGAGATTATTTTGTTCCGGCGGCATAGGAAAAACGAGAAAATCCCGATTTAATTTGCCGTTATTAATGCAACCAATATAAGGAAGAGCAGACAGAAAAGTCGTTGATATGGAATCATCATTTGTCGACATGCTGGTTGCGTCTTTAGTCATCTCGATGGCAGTACTGCGACAGGAGTTTTCTGCAGAATTGAAGCTGGCGTTTTCATCAAAAACTACTTCTTGGCCCGTGCTTGCTGGGATGGGGAGATATTTAAAAGTAGTTTTGTCGGTGTTTTCGTTGGATTCAACATATTTTTGATACGCATAGATGTGTTTTGTTCTGGCGTGACAATCACTCACATGCTGTAAAAACCGCAGATATTGTTCCTCTGAAAATACATAGGATTTATAGCTAAAAACATCGGTAATTTCTTCGAATTCACCTATTATGTCATTTTCTTTATAAAACAGAGTTTCCATTCTGAGCCGCGAAGGGGCGCTGGAAAACAGCATTTTTAGATAAAGTTGTCTGGGAGTTGAATTATTCATAACAAAAAATTTGCCGACACTAAACAAATGATAAAATTCCTGCGTATCATTGTCTTTGACGCCAATCATGACGAATGAATGTTTGCCACGTGCGCATATTGCGAAAAAATATTCATGGTTTTTGCTAATTTCTATCGTGCGTGCTTCTCTTTCCGTGCGCAGCATGAATCCCTCATTGTGTGTTTTACTTTGCCTTGAATATAAATACAGCCCCGGATATGATGGCGTCCGTATTAGAACATATAAAAAAGGAAATTTACATGAGTTCACCAAGAAAGACAGATGTTCCTGCGCCAACTGCTAGTACGCCATTAGTGCAAAATAGTATATATCGTAGAGACGATGGCTGTTGCACGCCAGCCCCAGCTCACCACCACCATCACCATCACGATGATTGTTGTGCTCCTTCTCATCATGACAATGGTTGCGCGGATGGCGGTCATCATCACCACCATCACGGTGAATGCAGAATTATTTAAGACTGCGAAAACTAATGATTGCCGCCTGAAATAACAGGGCGGCAATACTATTTACCAAGTCTGATCGAGGCTATGGAGGTGTGCATCTTTTGCCGCATTTCATAATCTTCAACTAAAGCTTTTTTCATGGCTTCATTAGAAGATTTTATAAGTAACTCTTGCAGGTCTACATTTGTTTCAAGATGACCCCCTTCTATGTATCCATAGATTGCGAACATAATGAGAGCTTCATGCTTGATCTTATATTGGAAGTATTCGTTCACTTTTTCAATATTCTTTGCGAACGCATAACCTTGTGCGCGCATGAAAACGAATGTATACCCGTGCCGCATTTCAAATTCATTCAATAATTTTTCATGCCCGCCACTAGCAAAACCGTAAACCGCTTGAGCGCAATCTTCCTTATCACTGACAGAGGTATAATGAAACACATCTTTGCCTATCAGTAATTCAACCGCGTCATCATGTCCATCCTTTGCCAGCATCCAGATCGCTTCTTTGTGCATAGAATAATATAATGATGACTTTTGCAATCTTTGAATAACATCAGCTTTACCATTTTTCGCTGCATCAATAATATCTTCGAGGAATTTTAATTCGTTAAGACCGTGATTAGATCGCATGTTTTACTCCAGCTAAAGTAGGGTGGATTAGTCGTGTATTTTACGACGTAATCCACCAACTTGTTTTGTTTACATCACGAAACACGGTCTATCTTGCTCATCCGCTCTCTGTTTGGAATCTTGTGGCATACCATAAAGCCGATGGCGCCATTGAGCAGGCTTAAAATTAGATTCGGGATCAATTTTAGCCGTCTTGTTTTCAAGTTCGATTAAGGTTCGTGCCAAACATTGTGCCATGATCGCAGCCATCCCTAATTTACTGGTGTGGCGCATGATTTCAATCAAATCATTGCATACGGCAGACGTAATATATTCATCTCTATGCTTGCCAATTTTGATTTGACGCACTAATGCTTCAACGCATTCTGAGCGAACATCGGTAGTAAAATTCTTGTATTTGTCTTGATTCACGACAGATCCAAGCGCACCAAGAATATGCGAAGCACAAGCTTGTCTGTAAGCGGTATCATGATTGATAACGGTCGATCCTTTAATCCACGACATGGCTTTTTGCATTAACTTTTCGGCTTCTTCCAGTTGTAGTGCGTCAGCGAATTTTGCTTTGATTACATCCAGAGCGCTAAGGTCATTGTCACTTTTGCAAAGAAGTGTCAGGCGCGCAATTGCTTTGTCTTTGACTTCTTTTGATGTGACTTTGTCTGCATACATGGTCACGATGTCACAGGCAATCTTGCTTAGTTTGCCATGAATATTATAATCATCATCTAATTTGTCGATAAAAAAGTTAACAATTAAGTCTGGGTCTTTGCTAAATGCTAATTCAGCCATTTTCTGAATCACGGCGACAGGAATATTTGCCTGGATATTAATAGTGTCAACACCGTCTTCTATATATGAAGTTTTTTGCAGTAATTCTTTAAACATTGCAAATCGTTCATCCAGACTATTGAGCCACAGTGATTTATTTTCTGTCGATGTTTTTTTAGCGCCATAGCCAAGATATTTTGCTTCATCTTTTTCGGTGATTTGGCCTTTATCAATTTTCTCTCTGATTATGACAAGATGGGTGTTGAGACATTGTGACAGCGTAAGATTAATGTCAAAATCGCTGTTGCTGAACATAATGTTGAGCAGTGATGCTCTGCTTTGATCACAAACATCCTGATAATCATCGTCAACATAAGTGAAAAGTTCACTGACACATTTTTTTAGTGTGTTTATATCGCCACGTGTTGAGGCAAATGATTCCAGGGCGCGACATGCTGCCAGTCTTAATGCAAGGTTATTGCCGGGCTTGATATATTCGAAAGCAATGTCAGGGAAATCGCCGAGTCTGCCAAGTGCAACCGCTAGTGCTAATTCATTCAGCTTTTTTTGTTCATCTGATAATTGGGATTTTCGGTTCGCTGTGGCCAAGTCAGTAAGTATTTTATGTGTTTCTTTCTTCAGATCTTCATCGCTAGTATCCGCGAGACAAAGTGCAAGTATGCGGCAGTGAACCATAAAGCCATCAAAATCGCGTGTGTTAAAGTCCGCTTTTGATGCCAGAGCGATCAATTTCGCATTTTTCTGGTTAATGTATTGGATAACATTATGCGCGCGGATGCCATCCTTACTCTTAAATTTATTAACAATGAGCTGTCTCAAAATATCATCACTAATATCAATATTTCGATCAGTAAAACGATTAATCATTTCCGAAATGCTCATGATCGTTGTTGCGGCTTGTTCAAATTTAACTTGATTCTGTGGCAGCATATTATTTGGCCTTGTTATGGTAGGTTTGTACGGTAGAAACTACAGTAGCGTTAGTGAGTGAAAAAGGGGAGCAAACCCCCTGTGAAATGTCTAATTGTGATACTTATAGATAATAAAAAATCATTTTGACGATTGTATTTACAAATCAAATTATCAATAATCGCGGCTGGAAATTAATTGGATATAATAACTACAAAAGGAGTTGCCCATGCAACGTCGATCTGCGTTTGATGTTATCCGCGAACAAATCTTCGAACCATTTTATCTGCGACCATTAGATGGAAAGTCAAAACAAAATATATATGCAGGTAATGTTGAGCGTGCAGTGTATGGCGTGATGTATGTTGCGAGAGCATCGGCGTGGGTAGATATCATTGTTTGTATGTTAAGAGAAATTGGCAATGCCGCTGTGATGGATCTCACAGATGAAGATTTACTCTGTTTGCATTTAACAACGCTTATGATTGGTTCCGCGCTTAAGGGCGAAAATAAAGATTTATGGGATGGTGAAAGCGCTGAAAAGTGCCAACACCTTTTGGAATCATGTGGATTTGCTCGTGATCGTTCTATGTATTTTGCTAGTTTGATTAGGGGTAGAGATACTGTTTTGCTGGCAGACTCAAGAACCAAAATCTTACGTGCTATCTTACAGAGTGCTGATGCGCTGGATATGATGCATGCAAGAAAAGAATTTCAGCTGGAAGAATTGCGCATCTGGAAAATTTTTCAAGATGCCAAACAAGAAGCAAAAGTCATTCAACTAGCTACCAATGTGCTGAGCATCATCGCTGCGCAGCAGGATTTAATGTTCAATACTAAGATAATGCTGGCGGAAGCATGTATTGCCAAACATCGTGCCACATTAAACGCAAAATATATCGACGAGACTTCTAAAAAATCCGCAGAGAATAAAAAGTCAGATGAAGATGCCGCCACGTGGCCAGCAGTAGAATATAATCCTGAGCTTGATAAAAAGCCACTCTACGAACATTCGCCGGACTGCTTTGATCAAATCTTGAAAGACATTAGCAATAATGCTTTTCTGGGGCATTATATGCAATCAGATATTCTTGGCAAACGTTCACTTACATATACTGAAACAGCAGGGCAGCGCCAGCGGCATGACATTCGTGCTCGCGCGCAAAAACGGGAAGTTAATACCGATCATATTATCAAATCATTGGGTCAAGGACGGCATTATCTTGATTTTATCGATGGGATTTTACCAGGAAATATACATCATCCTTTGCGCAGGACGGATAAGCGTAAATATATTGTCGATGGCACGGGTGTGCATGAACGTTCAAGCAAGAAACCATTATTTACTGCCGATGAAAAGAAGGGATTTTCCAAGGCGCAAGCGGCAAGCCTTGGTACGCCAGTACAACATGCTACCGTTTTTAATTTCGGATATAGGCAACAATGTGTGACTGGTATAGCATTTTTTGACATGAGAAATGTGTTACTCACTAATATGCTATCGACACAAGATTTTGGTTCTGAAGGGCGTACCAGAGAATTCGACAATATCATGTCCGCGGAAATATTTTTTACTACAAAGAGAACGGAAAAAACACTGTTTTCCCGCGCGGAGTTTTCTGAATTCAAGCGCGCGCTTGAGGATCCGCAAAATGCCAAACAAGTTAGACCAAATGAATGTTTGGTGAGATTGCGCTGGACATCTGATGGTAGCTGCGTTCTCTTCATCAATACGGATACCTTGGAAACAAGATTGCTTGCACTGGCACAGGCTAAAATACTTAAACAGCGTTTGTTGCAAATGAATTTATGCGACAACGCTTTTGAAGTGTCGATATGCTATTACTCGCCACGCAATCCTGATATTCATTTGAAAATGTATGGCAGAGAAGAGCAGGCCATGGATATGTCGCTGTTCCGTGAAATTGCGACTTGTCCAGCATTAAGAAATATTAAATATCTTGCTGACGGCTATGAATTTTTGCTGCATGTTTCTGCTGCTGAATTGCAAGCCATTAATGCTGTCGATATTTTAGAAAAACAGAGTGTGCTGGCTTATATTGCCGCGGGTGACGGTTATCATTTGATCGATTATCTTATTCAATTAGGTCTCGTGGGGCAGGATATCTATGCGGACATGATTCGGGAGAAATTCAATTATATTGATCAAACGACTTTAAGCATTATAAATCATCCGAGTTATATGATTGGGAAAGCTGAAGATGTAATGCCTGAATCAGCTGGCTTTTTTGCATGTCTCATGATGGTTTATACAATGTTAACGAATGCATTGGCACAAAACAAACAACAAACATTTGATGCTATTCTTGCGGAGTTAAAGCGACGACCTTATCTCATCAAAACTTGTATACATGATGGTCCGCCGTTAGTGTATTTGTTGAATGGTGCGATTGATCAAAAGATACATCCAGGATATTTACAACAGCTCGTCGTCTTGCCGCATATCAATATTAATGCGCAAGATGAAACTGGTATGACAGCGTTGCATCATGCCGTGAAATCTGGGGCGGTAAATGCGGTCAGAATTTTGCTTAACGCAGGTCATAACGTCAATGTCCGTAACAAAGTTGGTGTGACACCTTTGCATTTTGCTTCGGCAGGGAGAAATTCTGCGATAGCGGCTTTATTATTGCAACAACCCAATATTGATATAAATGTTGCGACAAATGAGGGAAATACAACGCCACTCATGGCGGCGATAGGATTTGGTAATCCTCTTTTTATTAAAGAATTACTGGATAAATGTCCCACATTAGTCAGACAGATTAATCCGCAAGGCAAAACCATATTGCATGCCGCAGCAGAAAATTTGTCTTTACCGGTGCTGCGGTATTTTACCGAAGAAGACACGCGAGTAGATTTGAATGCGCAGGATGCAAGTGGATCAACTGTGTTGCATGTTATTATTAATTTATTGGCTACAACCAAGCCGGATAGCAGGGAGGGTTTGGGTGGGTTGTGCTGCCTGTTAATGAGTGTGGGTGCAAAACTATATATTAAAGATAAAAATGGTGAGACCGCATTTGATATTGCTATTCGTTACGGTCATAAGGACGTTACTACTTCTTTGTTGGCATCTTATGTTAAAAATGCATGTAAGCAGTTAAGCAAGTGCAATAATAATATCAAACTAAACTCTATTGATACTCGTCAAAATGTTTTGCAAGCGTTGTCTGCGCTGCAACTTGGTAATATTGATAAATTGATGGAAATGACGCTTGTTAGTATTTCTGATACAGCAAAAACCATTGATCATATTTATATGCTTGACGAAATGGTTGAGAAATTTCAGTCTGCTAGTGCATCGTTGAATCATGGTACCCGCGCGCAACTCGATCAAGAAATATCTCGAGCTTATGAGTTGGTAGCAAAAGACAATGAAGGCGCTTTGCGCACATTCAAGAAAAATGCCGAAGACATTATTCAGAAAGCCAAGATGGTAAATCAGCCTGGATTATTTTCAGGCCGACAAGATCATCGTGCCAGTTCTGGTGGCAGCAATTCGTTTGTGCAAAAGCTGAAATCCTTATGGTTTTAATGGATTGTTTAATGGGCAAAAAGCTGATGTAATAATCAGGCATGGAAATGTAACAATTATCCGTGAAGTGTTTAAACTTTTACCTTGAGAGGATGGTCTATGTTAAAAAATATATCAATAGCAATGGCGGCGCTATTATTATCCACGTCTTTTGCCATGCCAGCGTTTGCTTGTTCCGGTAATCACCACATGAAGAATTGCCATTGCAATCAAAAATGTCATTGCACTCCTGGCAAGTTGTGTCATTGTGCAAAACCAAAATCTCAATAATGAGATTGTGAATCTAATGCTGCCTTTGTAATCGCAGGGGCAGCAATAGTTATGAGGGATGAGTATGCTGAGGAACGATGATAAATCAGATCCACAATCCAAACTAAGCTTTACCGCGATTGCAATTGCCCAGACTGCGCTTGCCTGTTATAAGATGCCGGAATGGTCGCATCTGGTTGAACCACGCACCGCGGATATTCTTAATCATTTTGTCAACGTTGCCGCACCAATGCTTCCCTTGGGAAAAGATTATCTTTCCGTAAAATTAATAAGTGTGTCGACTAATTCTATACGTAAAGTTTTGTATGATTCTGTTGGCGGCTGTCTGGCATATCCGCAGCATGTGGCGTTGCGTAAATTATTTATTGAAGCACAGGTTCGCGAGGCGATTAAAGCTGGCGTGAAGCAAGTGCTTATTATCGGCGGTGGTTTTGATACATTGGTGTTACGTTTACACAAAGAATTTCCGGATGTGCAATTCATTGAAGCTGATCGCGGTTTGACGCGTGAAGCTAAATTAAAAGCATTGAAAACGCTTCCTAACATTCTGCCTGAGTTTAGAGTGCTTGGGCCCAATTTACATTATCTGGAATGTGATTTGAGTCATGCGAATTGGCCGCAATTTTTGCGCGATCAAGGTTATTTTTCTAATCAAGTTGATTCAGTGGTTATTGCCGAAGGTGTCACCCCGTATTTAACGCTTGCTGACGTGAATAATTTACTTGCCAAGCTGCGCGATGAAATTATGACGGATAACAGCAAGTTTTTAGTTGGTTTTACGAGCCCTCATACAGGTCCTTCCACTTCGGTTGCTAATAGTCTGGTTAATGAATCGAATGAAACATTCCAGTTTCATATCGCGCCAAATCAAGTCCCGCAATATTGCGCCAAGTCTGGATTCAAGATTACAGATCGAGCATTAAGTACTGATTTGCAGCGATTAGCTGGTAATGAAGATGTACTCAAATATAAACCAGAAAAGTTTGCGACTGGGCATCATTTCGTATTGGAAAAAATACCGGGCTGGTCGGCAAATAATGTTGCCACGCATATCGTTCCTGATGACTTGAAGGATATTCCAGTCGGATTAATCAATATTCCCGAACCAAAAGTTCATAAACCTTATGTAATTCGTTAGTATCGAACCCCCCGTCTTTGCGACGAAGCAATCCAGAGACGGGGTTTATAAATTCGGAAAATATATTTTTTCGTCCTTGGCTGCTTTGCGCTCGATGAAGGTGATTACTGGCACTTGCTGTTCGTGAATTTTATAATATTTTTTCTCACTTTTAATATGAAATATACTTTCTAATAGTTTGTCATGCAGTTTGCATTGCAAAATATAATAATCGCCAGACAAATAACTGTTGAGAATGCCATCTAATGTTTCTGATTTTAAAAAATCAGTTTCAAACGACAAAGAATATTTGCCCAACTCGATGATCAATAATAGTTGTCCGCCTATCACAAATGAAATTGGTAATGCTTCGTCATTAACAGGTATTAATTCAATTATCGAATTATAATTTTTTTCGGGAATTTTTCGTTCTATCGATTTAAACTTTGTCTTGTTTTGCTCTATCCATTCATTCAGCTTTAGCGTTAGTGATTCTTCAGTTAATGTGTTTCTTGCTGGCAAGAAAACCCATGCAAGAATGGCCAAACCTATCCCGATTGGAAAAAGTATCGGAATAAAAATAATAAATAAAAGCCAGCGAATCGCGAGTTCCACGGGACGATAAATCGCCATGAACGTTGTCATCCGAGTAAGTCTATTTAATATGGTGTCAGACACCGCAATTATCCTAAGTAAATCAAATACTTAATTTTTAAGCTAAGGGCAAGTTTGCTTTGCCTTTATAACATACATGAATATAAAGTGAAAATATTTTACTCAAATGTTTATTTAGTATACAATCGCGTCGTGATAAAAATCATGTAAAAAACGCGAGGGGTGTGTCATATGTTTTCCCGGCTTAAGAGCTACGCTGCGTCTATTATTGCGCCAGTTGTCTCAGTTACAAAACGTATTTTAGCCCCGTTTTCATTTTCACTAGGCCGGGTTTTTTCCTGCGCCGGTTCTGCATTATTTAACATTCAATATGTACTAAAGTATTTCAACAATAAACCACCTACCGCGCGCGGTAATATGTTTATCGAAGTCCTTGCGATGTTTACTAATGTGTGGACAAACATGGTGCTTCGCGTTCCTCTCATATACAAACAGTTTCGCTCGTCAGGACAGGCAGAAGAGCGTCCATTTATACGCGGAAAAAATACCAGACAAAAATCGATTTATTTATTTTTTAAAATATGTGGTATGGCGGCTGGTACTTATAATTCATTAAGTTTTTATTTGGGTGGTATTACGCTAGCTGAATTTATCGCTGAAGTTTGTAAATCAGATGCACATGACGCAGCGTGGAAAGAAGCATTGATACAAAGCGCGGCAGTATTTTTTGCATTATCCAATCTTGTTTCTTTTCATACGTACACATTACCGTCAGTGGAAAATAATGCTCTTGCATTAGGCGAGCATTTGGATAGTGATAATAAGATAGAACGTGAAGCAGCTGTTTTATCATTATTAATTGCTATGTGGGGTATGGTCAGCGGTACCATGCTAGGATTTTTCTCCTATGGCCGTGCATTTAACGATCTTAAGTTTTTAAAAATGGGCAATTTATTGAATAAGTGCCTCTCAGGTGCGGGTTCATTTTTTTCGTTAACCGTATCATTAATGACACAGCTTCCAGCTCTTTATTCCAGGCTGCGTCGTCATGTGCCACCGCAAGCAATTGCTGCACACAATACGCCACAGCTGCCAGATAGTACAACATTAATGTTGTTGCGCCGTTCAACATTGACTATTGGTGTCCTTGAATCTGCTTCAATGGGTGCGCAAAATGGCATGGGTGTGATTAATACTTCGAATGAACTTTGGGGTTTTGATCCTTATGGTTATGTGATTGTGCCCGCAGGTATTTGCGCACTTAGCACGACATTTTCTTTTTATGCATTTAATCTGCTTTTTGGTACTGATCGAGCGATCAATACTATTAAAGAAATGCAAGCTGCTGCGCCAGTGATTGCCGGCAGAGTTGGTTATGAAGTGATTGCTGACGTAGAAGCTCCAGCTATTACTGCGGCTCAAGCGGGTTCTATTAATAATGATCCTGCACCTGCACCGCGTAGAGAAACATCTCCACTTCGTTCGTTTTCACTATTAGCTGCGCCTGCAGAGTCAGAGAGCCGCTCCGAGACACGGCCTGCGCCAGCGGCAAGCGAACAAGATAGTGCTAAAGTTACGCCCGTTTAATGCCCGTATTTTCCCCATAAAAGTAAATGTTCTACGACGGGCCCGAGAGAGAGCGCTGGAAAAAATGTCAGCGCTCCTATGATCGTTGATACACATGCAACCATGACAATAAACAACGGTGTGTAAGTCATCAGCGTGCCAGAATTGGCGGGTGTAATACGCTTGCGTACCAGTGAGCCGGCAATTGCAAGGGTGGGGATGGCGGACCAATACCTGCCGATTAATACAGCTATTCCACCTATGCTGTTGTAGTAAGGAGAATTCGCATTTAATCCAGCCATAGAGCTGCCATTGGTATTTACCAGAGAAGTAAAAGCATAAAGAACTTCAGTGAATCCATGTGGTCCGGGATTGCCAATGGCATCCAGCCCGGGTTTTACCAGTACGGATACGGCGGTAAAAAGTAGCACGCCGATGGGCATGATTAATACTGCCAAAGACGCCATTTTCATTTCATAAGTTTCGATTTTTTTGCCTAGATATTCAGGCCTTCTTCCTACCATCAGGCCGGCGATAAAGACGGTGACAATGACCAGCATGAGCATGCCGTATAATCCGGATCCCGCGCCACCAAACACGACTTCGCCTGTGTGCATTAACCATAATGAGATTAATCCTCCGAGCGGAGTAAAAGATTCCACGATGGCATTGTTTGATCCGCATGCGGTTGCCGTGGCAGTACTTTGCCAGAGTGATGAATTAACAATGCCAAAACGCGTTTCCTTGCCTTCCATATTACCGGCGGGATAGCTGTCGTTAATTGGCTTAGAATTAACGCCCGCTTTGATTAGCGCTGGATTTCCAGCCTGTTCGAATGCATTACAGGCAATAATGCAGGGGATGAAGATGATTAGCATGGCTATTAAAATAGCCCAACCCTGGCGCTTATCGTTAACCATCCAGCCAAAGGTAAGACAAAACGCAACAGGAATAAGTATCATAGCGATCAATTCGACAAAATTGGTGGCGGGAGTTGGGTTTTCGAAGGGATGAGCGTTATTGACCCCGAAATAGCCGCCGCCATTCACGGATAATTGTTCGATTGCTAAAGAAGATGCTACCGGTCCCATAGGCAGGACTTGTTCAGTAACGTCAGCCTGGTTATATGTGAATGGTTGCAGCACTTTAACGCTGATATATGGTTTGAAATTCTGGATGACGCCTTGCGAAGTAAAAAACAAGGCAAAAATAAAAGATAAAGGCAGCAGGATGTAAAGAATACTTCTAGTCATATCAGACCAGAAATTACCTAAGGTTTCTCCTTCATGTCTGGCGATGCCGCGCATGAATGCGACGGCAAGACACATGCCGGTGCCGCCAGCAATAAATTTGGCGGTGGAAAGCGCCAACATTTGATTTAGATAGCTCATAGTGCTTTCTCCGCTATAAGCTTGCCAATCCGCGCTGGCTGTAAAACTGGTGGCTATGTTAAATGCGAGGTCAGGTGTAAGACCGGGAAAATGCTGCGGATTAAGCGGAAGAAAATGCTGCAGTCGCATAAAGAGATAAATGAACAGAAACACAAGAGTGTTGAATATCAACATGGCGGATAAATATTTTTTCCAGGTCATTTCATTGGTGGGATCGATCTGGCAAATGCGATAAATGAAACGCTCGATGGGCCCTAAGAATCTGACGAGTCGGCATGGTAATCCGGCGTACACTTTGTGCATGTACGAGCCTAGTGGTATCGCGCAAACAAGAAGAACAATGAGGAATAACGCTATTTGTAACTCGGCATTACCAGTCATGACATGTCCTTATGTTATAACAGTCATATAGTATCATGATTAATAAGGGTAATTCACATTTGTGATGCAATTGTTATAAAAATACACACCTGATATAATTGCTCAAAATATAGCCGCCACTTTTAAAAATACCGTAACGAGGAATTAGATTTTGGGTGCAAATCGAAACCACTTGCCTGATAGTCCATGGTCTAATGAAGAATTAACCAGATTGTTTAATGGCAGTCCTAGCTGGAGTAGCAGTTCGCAAAGTGATTTTGCGGCAACCCAGGTGACGTATGGTTTTCCATCCACGCTTGAATTAGAAGCATTACGTCTAGCGCGTCCTTCATTTGTCCAGGCACTGGGTCCGATTCTCGACACGGATGAACAAAACTATGTGCGGCACACATTTAAAATTTGGGAGCAATACGCAAATATCGAGTTTGTTGAGGTGGCGAAAGAAAGACAAATTCCGGTATACAAATTTGCAGCAGAAATAAATGTTACCGTTCAAGGGTATGGTTCTCGGGCGTACTACCAGAATCTTATATTCAATCTTAACCAGCCTAAAGTAAGTGATAGAATAGGGCTTAATCAAGTCATGTTTAATCATTTAGATATGGCTGAGATGATACATCTCATTTTGCATGAACAGGCACATAGTGGTTTTGGCTTGGATCATTACTTTGATGTCATGCCCAATCAACAGCATGGAAAAAATTTTACAAGCTATTCGGTAACCAACTACCAACATGAAACGATTCTATTTGGTGGCAAAAAATTTGAAGTGATTCCTCTTTCACCAATGCTATTGGATATTGCGGCAGCGCAACACCGTTATGGTGTGAACACTAATATTCGCTTAGATAATAATATTTATAATTTTGCTGACGTTGTCCATGAAGACGTGCCGGGAAATAAAATCTATACCATACGAGCATTCCCCTGGAACAATGGTGGAGTAGATACTCTAGATGCAAGTAAAATTAGATTTGCGGATCATCAAATGGATCGTACGGTGAAAATTAATCTGCTGCCTTATACGCGTTCGCAGATTGGCACGCATTTATTTGTCATGCCCGCAATCGAGATTGAAAATATTGTTGCGATGAAAGGCGAAGTAAATGATATCACATTAAATACTGCGCCTAATTTGGTTGATTTACGCGGCGTTAAATCTGCGGTAATTCATGTCGATCCGACAGCAAGCGGTCACGATACGATTATTGGTTTTGATCCGAATACGACAACAATCGATCTCGCGCGCTTACCAGCGGATAATTTTGAATTATCCCACACTGTATTTTCATCTGAGAATAACAACAAAGGATTGCAACAACAGGCAACAATTTATTTTAATCAGAACAATAGTATTACATTCATTGGTGTTAAGCCTGATGATTTACGTTCAGGTAATATTGTTTTTGGAGAGCAGCAGGTTTCATTTTTCAAGTCTCATAATGTCACGCAAGTTGTGGAAAGTGTTATTACTACGCCTGAGCCCCCTGTGCAACCATCACCGATTCCTGTCAGTGATAATAAGCCACGAGCTATTCCAGTTGATCAAGCTGAAAACGAATCTGTAAATATATCTTCAGCTTTGTTAGCCGATGTATTTTCAGCTTTCTTAAGTGGTATGGGTATGACTTATATTCAGGATAAATTGAGAGAACAATTAAAAGAAGAGGGTTGTTCGCCACAGAAAATAAAATATACCATATTGGCAGTGCAAGCAGTGTTGACGCTGGTAACAGGCTCGCATTTGTCTACTGGCGCGTCCCTTGCTACCAGTACTTTATTGAGCTATCTAGGTGTTTCGCAGAAGAATTGTATGTTGGCAGGAAATTTAGCCAGCATAGGCGTGAAAGCCGCGAGTAATTTCACATTATTTGGATTGGCGAGAACAAGTCTCTGCGTTGCCAGTGGTTTTGCAGGTAGCTGGATAACACGCCGGGGACGTGATTACATGTCCAAAAATCAAGAACCTATTTTGCCTACTGTCAGGCCGGATGTTGCGCGTAAGCACGCCAAGTCTCATTAGATTCTGCTTGCGCTTGTTCTATTGTCTTTGGTGTTTTTGCTTTTACAAAAAAACCACCAGGTCCGTGCGTTAGAGATGCTTGCGTCTGCAACTCAATTAATCCGCTATATATATCCTGATAAGTTAGTTTTTTATTACGTTGGCGTTCTTCAAAATCAATCGCCGTTTTCGCGACGGCCACAGCTTGCATCATGAGATCTTCGTTTTTTGTGTTTTGCATGTGGGCAATTTCCATCTGCAAATTTTTCTTTAGTGTTTGATACTGCGTCATGCTGACTGATGAACTCATTAAATAATCTGTTTCTTCACTCAATACTTTTGCTGGTGTGATGGTTTTGATTTTGTGATTTTCAAGGCGCTGTGGATCAAACGGTTTATTGGTAATATGAAAATAACAATATATTGCTTGTGATTGATCGTTTTCCATATGTGTTGCTACGCTAACAGTCGCTTCTGTTTCATCTGGACTGATATGCAAATCTGCATCAATGATAATGCCGTCTTCCTTGAACATCCTGCATAATTCTATATATTTTTTTGAGCCGCGATTGATGGTGTCAGTCAATACCACTTTGTCAGCCTTGCGCAAAGCGGCGATGATTTCGGTTTTTTCATTTACACTGCTATTCATATATTCTTCTACGTTGAATATGCCTATGAATATTGTTCTTGCCTGCAGCGATAAATATTTTTTTTGTATATTTGTCAGAAATTCAATGACGCTATTAATATCTGGTCTTTTGCCCGGATCAGTTGCCATCATATTGCAATGCATGTATTTTAATATTTCGCGTCGCGCGGATTCACTTTTGATTTTTTTGTTGTACCTGTATTTTATATCTGTTTCGACATAGGGGATAAAATGCATGTCATCAGTGAAAGAGCCTAACTTTAATAATTCCAGCAGTGTTACTCCCAGCGCATATATATCGGATTTTTTACTGTATTTTCTTTTATCCAATATTTCCGGAGCGAAAAATCCACGAGTGCCGACCAGCTTAAGAGTTGGATCTGCTGCGTTGCAGGCTGCGCCAAAATCAATAATGTTGATTTCTCCGGTGACGGCATCATAAATGAAATTTTCTGTTTTGATATCACAATGCAATAATTGATGTGTTTCATGCAGCGTTTTTATTGTCTTGCATATATCTATCGCCATTTGCAGCCATTGTATATCTGGCTGGCCGCGGTTTTGTCGATTGTTGCAATGTACAAATAACTCATTGCCCTTCGCCAATTTTGTTAGTATATTGAATTGATAACCTTTTGTCGGCGATTGTCTTTCAAACCAGTTTTGCCCGTTTCCCGTTATCTCTAGCATTTTATATTCAATACTGGCGCCAGCTCTAATCAATGACGGTATGTGTTTAATGGTACCTTCGGGTGTTTGATGTGATTCTGATTGTATTTTCAGACACAACCACTCAAATGTTTCCAGATCCAATACTAGTTTGGCGGTACCTGATGTGCCATAGCCAAGCGCTTTGTCCTGCTTGATGCCTTTATATACGGCGTAATATTTGTTTTCTATTTTGATGATGCTGTAAGTGTTAGTCGGATTGTTAGTTTGCAAATCTGTTTTTCGAAATCGATAGCTAGTGTCGGGAGTAGTGATGCTTTCTATTTTGTCGCGTATTTGCTGGATAGTATCTTCGGATAGTAAAGATAGTTTTCCTTTTACTTCGATAACATCATTTAGGTCGACTTGGCGGGGCAGGTATGGAATTGAAACGATATCCAGTTTTATTTGTTGTTGTCCCTGTGACAGCATGGATTTCTATCCTTTGTTTTGATATTCCTGGTCGCCATCATAGCTATATTTATTTTTGTTTCAATCCCCACTTGATCTTTCACCATTTTTTCACTAAGCTGATAGTAAGTGAATAAATGGTGAAGGATGGTGTTTATGGTGACGCCGTTGCAACAAAAAGTTTACGAATATATTCAAGAGCATACCGATAAAAATGGGTATTCTCCCTCGCTGGCGGAAATTGCCCGCGGTATAGGCATTAGTCCAAATTCTATTAGCCTGATTAGCCGTACTATTCATTCATTAGTGGATGCTGGGCGGCTCAAGTTTCACAAGAAGGGATATCGCAACATACAAGTGGCAGACAATGAAAATGAAGGTTTATCACTACCATTAATGGGTCGTATTGCAGCTGGTACGCCAATTGAAGCTATCGAAGACAGGCAAACGGTGGATTTTGCCGCGCTATTAAAAGGCGATGACCATTTTGTGCTGGAAGTAAAAGGCGATTCTATGGTGGATGAAGGCATTTTTGACGGTGATCTTGTCATTTGCCGTCAAGCGAGAACGGCGCGTGAAGATGATATTGTTGTTGCGCTGATAGATGGTCAGGATGCGACGTTGAAAGGTATTTCTTACAAAATCCGTGACCATGTCACTCTTATACCTGCAAACCCTGCTTTGAAACCAAAAGCGTATTCACCGCAGCGTGTGCAGATTCAAGGTGTGTTTGTCGGACTACTGAGGATAAAAAAATGAAATTTGCCCTAATCGTTTTTCTTCTGATGGTGTTGTTGAAAGATTCCAATGGGAATGATGAACGTGTTATGGCGAGGATGCGCAGCGTGAGAAGCATCCCGATCATGGCACGACGTGTAGGGTGGATTAGGCGCTTTTTGCCGTAATCCACCACGGACGGTGGATTACGTCGTAAAGAGCACGACTAATCCACCCTACGCCAACTCGCATCACACCGTTATTTAATTTTGCAATTTGTGAGTTGTACTCTTTGCTTCTGTTAACAAGTTAAAGCCATGACGTGTAATCAGAAGATTGAGAGCTAAACCTTGGTCCCTCTCCTGTCTGCGTCGGGAGAGGGTTAGGTTTAAAAAGAATTATCGAGGTGACCATGTTTTGGCAAAACGTGCAATCGCCGACTGAACAATGGCCGCGAGCAATTATTCTTGTCGACATGAATGCTTTTTTTGCCTCGGTCGAGCAGCTGGATCATCCTGAGTGGCGTGGGCGCGCGCTGGCAGTCACGAATGGTAAACAGGGGACATGCGTGATTACCTGTTCGTATGAGGCCCGCGCATTTGGGATTAAAACTGGCATGCGCTTGCAAGAGGCGCGGCGTTTATGCCCTGGGGTTATTCAAGTAGCAGCGCAGCCTGAACGTTATGTAGCTGTCTCGCAAGCAATCATGCAAGCATTAGCGACTTTGTCGCCAGACATCGAAATTTTTTCCATTGACGAAGCATTTCTGGATGTTACCCGTTGCCAGTTATTATTTGGCTCGCCAGAAAAAATTGGCCTGATGGCAAAAGAATTGGTTTATCAGGCATCGGGATTGTTATGTTCTGTCGGTGTGAGTGGCGATAAAACCACAGCGAAATTTGCGGCAAAACAGCAAAAGCCAAATGGATTTACAGTTATTCCACCGTGGGAAGCGAAATCACGGCTCAAATATGTGCCGGTGACTGAATTATGCGGCATTAAATCAGGCATAGGCGGCTTTCTTGCCAAACATGGTGTCATGACTTGCGGCGACATGGATAAAATCCCAATCAGTATTCTTGGTAAACGTTTCGGTAATCTCGGGCGGCGTATTTGGTATATGTGCCAGGGTGCTGATCCCGAACCAGTGCATACAAAAGTAGCCAGCCCTAAATCGATGGGGCATGGCAAAGTCATGCCACCTAATACGCGTGATCAGCAAACAATAGAAACTTATCTCATGCACATGAGTGAAAAATTGGGAGCGCGTTTACGACAGCACGGTTTTCATGCCCAACATTTTTTTATTGGTGTGCGCAGTCGTGATTTTGGCTGGCTGGGTGGCGTAGGGCAAACATTGCAACCAACCAGCGATGGTAAAGAGATTTTTCAGCTGGGATTATTTTTGCTGGGACAGAATTGGCAAGGTCAACCAGTCTGGCAAATTCAAGTGACAGCTCTCGATCCTGATCATGGTGGTTTGCAGCTGGATTTTTTTATTGAAGAAGATACAAAGCGCGAGAAAGTAAATGAAGTACTGGATGATATTAACCAGCGCTTTGGTGAATTTACTATTGCCCCGGCGCCGTTATTGTTTCGTTCTTCAATGCCAAACGTGATCGCGCCAGCCTGGAAACCAGATGGGCATAGGCAAACTATTTAAGAAATAAATTATTAACACCGCGGAGTGAATATGCCAGAAGCAGTCATTTATCGACATCAGGGTGTAGCGCATACGGTTTATTTTGCGCGCCCAAAAGCCTTATTGCCGGTGTTGCTTGCGAATGGCGAAATCAAATTGGTTGCCTGGGGCCGCAGGCAGCATGAAAACAGTGAATTGCCATTAGGTGGATGGGCGCGTCTTAATGCTGTTCATGATGGTAGATGGAGCATGTATCAGCCTAAACCTGTGCGCTTGGCGATAGATAAATTTATGAAAACAGATTTTGAAGGGCATGCGCATTGGTATGAAGTGACTAAAGGGCAGTGGCTGCAAGGTTTGCTGGCGCATGAAGGCGATGAATACCGCGTTTACATTGTTACGATTGTTCCTGAGCTGCTGGATATTTGTCATGACCGCTGGCCGCGGATTGTTGCCCGCTAAGGTTGAATGTGAAATTCCTGAAAAACGCACCATGACAGCGCACACCAATTGCTCCTTCGAATTCAGCAGCAGGTAGTATTCTTTCCACCACTTCTAAATCTGAGCAACTGACAAATAATTTATTACCGGCTTTACGCAGCGAAATTTTACCTTGCCTGGGAATCTCAGGTAGAAGTAAATCCGCAGCCCCCCAAGTATGATTTTCATTCTTCATTAAATACAAATGACAACCTTCAACTTTGGTAAAATGCAAAAACACTGCCAGCATATTACTGTCATGACTTCCGCGATAACCAATAATCACACTGAAATTTTGTTCCGGAAAATTTTCATTTTTCTGGAATCTATAGTCAGTTGAGATATTAAAATCACCAGCGGGAGTTTGTCTTGATACCGCCAGCAAACGGCTTTGATATCTATTTTCAGTTTGCGCGGTCATCCACCCATTTTCATGGCTTTCAATAGCGCCTATGACTAAATGCATTCGCGAAGCAAAATCAGCGGTTGCTTGTGATCGCAAGGAGTTAAGTTTTTCCGTGCGCCGTAATGTTAATTGTGGGGCGTTATCATTTTCAGTCGATAGTTTTGCAAGCTGCTCAATGGCATGTATATTAGCGAATGGTATGCCATGATGCGCCTCATCAGGTATATCCAGTATTCTTACTTCATGACACTCACCGCGAACACCCAGCGGTATATAATCAATGGTTTTTAGAGATGTTCTGTCTATCAACCATAATCCGCATTGGGTTTTAGTGCGATCCATGCGTTGTGCATGTTCACTGTCGCCAATCACAATTAAATCAGAAGTCACCGCAAGACCATGTACGTGTGAGGCATGTCCGCTCCACAGTACTTCGTTTGTTTTTAACTCTATAAGCTGTCCTGATGCGGAATGACAGCTAATCATGTTACCAGTATGATCTACCCAGATATTATGCAAACCAGTCAGATATTTTATGTCATGCTTTTTTATCAGCTTGCAGTCAGGGTAAGAATATTCCAGCACATAAGCTTTTTTGTGAAAGCCATGCGCCATGACATATAAGCGGTCGTCTTTGATATGCACGGAATTAAGATGTTCGCCGCAAAGATTGTCGCTCTCCGTGCGGTCCCATATACAATCAGTGACTCGTATGTCGCGAAAGAACTCTGTGCTGGGATCATATATCGTCACGCGATTTCTGCCGGTATTGGCGATAACTAGCCAACCATTAGTAGCGCAGACAATTTGATGCGGGCAAGATAAAAATTTCTGACTTTCTTTTTCGCCACAAGAAACATATCCCTGTTCACTATGCGCGAAGTCAGCAAACGTTTTTAAACTGGGACCATGAACTCCGGAATGAATCAATACGGGATGTTCGCTGTATTGCCACCAGGATATGCCGTAATAATTAGCGCGATGCGATTCTACAATTTTGACATGCGCGGTTGCCAGGTCGACATAAAGAAGTTGTGTGTTCGTGGCAACCAGCGCTTTCATTTAAGCAATCTCCAGGGATCAATGTTCAGCAACTGAAAAATTCCTGAAGTGCGCTCCCTGACATCTGAATCCTACATCGCCTGCCAGTTCATGCGTTTCAAGATTTCTTTCTACTGCTTTGGAACCATTGCAACTAATCAATAACTTATCTCCTTGCCTGGTGACTTCCAGTTTGCCCTGGTTTTCAACTACAGGAAGCAATACTTCCGCTTCTTTCCAGGTATTATTTTCATTTTTCCACAAATAAAGATGACACGCTTTTTCTTTAGTGTAATGGAGAAATATCGCTACCATATTATTGTCGTGATTGCCTTTGTAACCAGTCATCAAGCTGAAATACTGTTCATCATGTATGTCAGAAGCAAAAAACGCATATTCAATAGATAATTTGTAATTGTATTTTGGCTGTTTTTTCGCAATGGCAATCATGCGCGAGCGATAAGTTTCATCTTCTCTTGATCTTAGCCAGCCATTTTCACCAGGTTCAACAAAGCCGATAATGAAATCAATCTGATTGATGAAGTTATTATCTTGCAACAATTTCTGGCTTTGCAATTTTTCTTGCCTGCGTTCATGCAGGTAATTACGCTTTAGCAGGAGTTCAGTATCTTTAAATGGAATGCCGTGATGAGCTTCATCTGGCTCGTCGAGTACTCGCACTTCAAGCAGAGAGCCATATGAGCCTAGCGGGATAAAATCCAGCGTCTGCAGCGATTTTCTGTCTATGATCCATAAGCCGCTTTGCAGGTGATCACGATCTTTACGTAAGGCACGCTCACTGTCTCCGACAATGATGATATCTTTTGTGACGCTTAAGCCGCGCGAATAAAATGCTGAGCCGCGCCAGATAACTTCATTAGTATTTAATTCAATAATTTCGCCGGCAGCAGAATGACAGGCAAACATTCTATTTGCGTCATCCAGCCAAAGATTATGTAAGCCAGTTCTGTATTTGATGGCGCGTTTATTCAGTAACTCGCCTTCAGGAAATGAATATTCAAGCAGATAAGCGGTTTTTTCAAAACCATGCGCCAACGCATATAATTTACCATGTTTCACATACACAGAGTTGACATGATCGCCACGCGTGTCGCCAGGTCCGAGTCTATCCCATTCTGGATCACTGATTTTAATGGTTTTATAAAAATCATTGGTAGGATTATATAAAACAATACGGTTTCGTCCTGTGTCTGCGATGATGACCCAGCCATTAGGAGCGCAGACCAGTTGATGTGGTTCGGTTAAAAATTTTGGACTGAGTTTGTTACTAACAGATATATAGCTTTGCTCGGTGCGATATAAATCAGATACTTTTTCAATGCTTTCACCGCGCATGGGATCATGGATTAGTACAGGATAATCACTATCCGCCCACCACGATATGCCATAATAATTCCCGCGTTTGGTTTCAACTATTTGTACGGCCGCGGTTTGTAAATCGACTAGTAATATATGTCCAGCAACAGCTACCAATGCTTTCAAAGTATCTCTCCCTGATATAATTTCTTATGCTTCTACCATTGAAAAGTTTCTGAACTGCGAACCCTGGCAACGAACGCCAACATCACCTTCCAATTCAAGACTGGAAAGTGTTTTTTCCACTGATGCAGAACCTGTACATTTTATTCGTAGCTGGTTGCCCTTTTTTCTGACTTCGAGTTTACCTTCATTATCTACAATCGGAGCAAGTAATTCAGCAGGTTCCCATTTGCCATTAATATTTTTCATTAAATAAAGATGGCAGACCTTCTTACTGGTGTAATGGACAAAGATAGCTACCATGTTGTGATCGTGGTTGCCTTTGTATCCGGTAATAAGACTGAAATTTTGTTCTTCATTGGTGGATTGAAACGCGTAATCAATAGTTAAAGTAAAATCTTTTTGTGGTTTTTTCTTCGCCATAGCCAACATGACAGCTTGCGAAGGGTGTTCATAGCGGGGAACAAGCCATTGGTCTTCATTCATGTATGCATTGCCCAGAATAAAATTCACCGATTTGGAAAATGGATTGCCGTTCAAACGCTCGTAACTACGCAGTTTTTGTTCGCGTCTATATTGCATATAATCAATGTTGCATAGCTTGTCCATATGTTTGAAAACCTTGCCATGATGCGCTTCATCTGGCACGTCAAGAATACGAACTTCATGCAATGATCCAACAGAGCCTAAAGGAATATAATCGATAGTGCGCATGGATTTTCTGTCAATCAGCCATAAACCAGACTGAGATCGCACTCTATCATCGCGCATGGCTATTTCACTGTCGCCAACAACAATCAGATCGGATGTAACAGCCAAACCTCTGGAGAAAAATGCGGAACCGCTCCAAAGTGTTTCGCCTGATTTAATATCAATTAATTCGCCGGCAGCGGAATGGCATGAAATCATGCGGCCGGATTCATTAATCCAGATATTATGTAATCCTGTTCTTTTCGGTATTTCATAGCGTGAGAGTAACTGGCATTCAGGAAAAGAATATTCAAGTACGTAAGAATATTTCTTCAATCCATGTGCAAGTATATACATGCGATTATTCTTAACGAATACAGAATTAAAATGTTCACCGCATCTATCATCGCCAACGTGGTCCCAGTTAATGTTGTTTATCATCAAATCTTTGACGAAGCCTGTGCATGAATCAAAAATGGTAATGCGGTTTCTTCCGGTGTTAGTAGTAATGACCCAGCCATTAGGCGTACAGAAAATCTGGTGAGGAGAAATAAGCATATTAGGGCTTATCTGTGTTTCGCCGCAGGAAAGATAACCCTGTGTAGCTGCATAATCATCTAATGTTTTTGGATTCCATCTGGTTACGACGGAGTGTGACAGGATAGGGTGCTCACTGTCTTCCCACCATGAAATGCCATAGTAATTGCGTCTGTGAGTTTCAATGATTTGTATCTTTCTGGTTTCCAAATCTATCAATAATAGATTATCAAGCGTTGCGGCCAGCGCTTTCATACGATCTCTCCATGATCAGTAGTCCATTAAATCTTCAACATGATATAGCAATAATAAAATAGACTCAATCTATGCGTGACATTGCTAATTATACATGCCACACTTTGAAAATCTTCGTATTGCGATTTATCGATAAAGAACGGATTCTACGTCATGGAACGCACGATGAGAAATTACTGTACCCTCATTAATATCACGTATCTTGGCAGGGCATTAGCCTTATACGAGTCATTGAAGAATGTTAGTCCCGCATTCCATCTTTATATCTTTTGTTACGATGATGTGACACTGGATTTTTTGCAACAGGAAAGCCTCGAGTTTATTACTGCATTACCAATCACCGATTTGGAAGATAGCGAATTGCAGCGTGTCAGGAAAGGGCGAACGGTAGCCGAATATTGCTGGACTTGCAAGGCGCCGGCTATTCTTTACTGTATTCAAAAATTCAATCTGCCGGAATGTAGTTATCTTGATTCTGATGTCTATTTCTTTTCTGATCCGGAAGAATTATATGCTGAAATACCAGCAGAAAAGTCGATATTAATCACGCCGCATCGATTTCCGCCGGATCACGATCTGAGCTACCACTTGTGGCCGCTATTGCGCGCAAATTATTACTTGCAAAAACACACCTGCTGGTTTGAATGTCGTGCGCTGGTGGAAAGATAAGTGTATTGAATGGTGTTTTAACTGGCTTGAAGATGACAAATTGGGGGATCAGAAATACCTGGATGACTGGCTTACGCGCTTTCCTGATACTGTGCATGAACTTGAGCATGCTGGTGGCGGAGTTGCGCCTTGGAATGTGCAACGCTATTTGATGGATAATGTCGATGGGGTGTCCACATTAACTGAGTTAGCAACTGGTAAAGTTTGTAATCTTATTTTTTATCATTTTCATCATTTGAAATTTAATCGTGAAGCTGGATATTTTCATCCATCGCCATTTTATACGATATCCTCTCGTGCTTATGAAGTGATTTATACGCCTTATCTGTTATCTTTACTCGCGGTCATGGAAAAATATTCGGAAGTTGAATTTACGGATTTTCCCGTTCCGCCGCGTGAGATTAGGAAAGAACAATTTGAAAGTGAAATTTTGCCAAATGCATCAAAGTATTACGAACAATTAATGACTGCTTATCTATATAATTCGAAACGTAAGAGTTATTGTTATATAAAAAATCCTGAAGCTGAAGCGGATATAACGCGAGCATTAATCGCAGGTAAATATCATTTATCAAGAGAGTCTGATATTCATAATGGTTTGTGTGAGGCTAATGATCAGCTGGAGTTGAAAAAAGCTTATTCGCTACTTTGGCCGCATGTCGGTGCTGAAACTCTCTGGCAGCATACAGTTTTTTCTAGCCTGAACGATATCACAAAAGATACGTTTGAAATTAGTTTTTCTTATTTTTTACCATCCATTCGCACGTCGCAAATCACCTGGCAGCCAATGCGAAATGTTTATTGCGCAATCAGATTGAAATCAGTGGAAGCGGTGACTGCAGATGGAAAATTGGTGAATGTGGATATTGCTCATATAAAACATAATGGGATGACACAAGAAGATGGCTGGGTTGAATTCCTGCGTTTGAATTGTATATTTTACCTGTTAGCACCACCAGACAACACAGTCAGACTGGTTTTTAAAGGCGACTGGAAACGATTTGAGTATTGGGAGTTGGGCGAGAAATTTATTCGCCTGATGCAGGGTGAAACTGAAACCGCGTATCTCCAGGAAGTGGTTTAGCGCGGTTTGACTGTATGGGTATGCGCTTCCGCACGTGAATGGTAAATTTCATCTTGAATTTTTATGTGGTATTGATGCAATGAACCACCGTGTCGTGAAATTTCTCTGATTTCTTCTGGTTTTAGTCGCAACATTAAAAATAAGTATTCATCACGTACACTCAAATCGGAATTGGCGGCAAGAAAAGTGCCATGTTTTTCATATTCCAATACTTTTATTTTCGCTGCGGGAGCTGTTTGTTTTGTCGCGGCATTGAAATATACTTCGTGTGATGAAGAAAAAAAATCATGCATGACAGGAAAAAACATATTCATACCAGCTTGCGGATCAATTTTGGCTTGCGCATTCAGATTTAAAATGTCCAAGCTTTCAGACACCCATTTTGATGGCTTGCAGCGACCTTCCAAATGTCCATCAAAACCATTCACAATTGCATCAAGCTCGGATGTGGAATTTAATGCGTCTTCAAAGTAAGTATCATTAAGACTAATGCCAGGCACATTCGCAGCTAAAATTGGCGTGAGTTTTAGGTTTGGGAAGAGTGAGTGATGACATGCGTGCGAATGCAATCGTATGCTACCTTTACCATGCTGTTTGATAGTGGCGTCTTTGGCAACGTTTACTTGTTTGTCATGTAGTGCAACTAACAAGTAAAAAAATAAATCTACTCGTAAGGCCGCGTGTTCAACTATTTGTTCGCGCATTAATTCTATACGCTGCAAAACGGCAGCTTCACTGCGTGTATGCACGTTTGCTTCAATGGCATGAATTAGTGATGCATCGAGAGCTGAGCTGTTGGTTTTATTTTGATGATAAAGAGAACGATTTCTTGAAGCAAAACGCGCATCTGGCGGCCGAAACATGGCGCAATGCGAATTGTAATTAGAATACCTGGGCTTTAAATGGAGGCCGCGCCTGAGCATAAACATGTTCTCGATTTGTGTAATTTCTTACTATTTTGTAGATGTCAACGTGAATGATTACCGTAGTTTAACGGTATGCCATCAGATGGCAAGTAGTGTTTAAATGCCGGGAAATTACACTGAGACATAGAGTGTCCAACCATGAAATTAAAAAATGATCATCCATTCTTGACGACCAGCCAGGATGTAAAAGAAATAATCAAGCCATTACAACGCTTTGATATTAACTTTTTTGGCTATAAACTCTGTTATAAAGATGGATCACGGTTTTACCTGAATTCTGATGCGGAATTCATGCGTTACTATTTTAATAAAGAATGTTATACCTATGCAAATACAGAATCATATCCTGCGGATTCGCGACCACGCATTGCGCTTTGGTCAACGGTTGGTCAGGAGGAATTGTATGATGATGTACGCGAGCGTTTTGATTATGACCATGGTTTATATCTGATTATTCCTGGTAAAGATTATTTTGAGTTATTTTCTTTTGCAACCAGTAGCAAAAATGATTTTGTACTCAATCAATATTTTGCCTCTTTTGAATTCTTTCTTGGTTTTACCGCGTATTTCAATGATAAAGCGAATGCGATTATTAGTAAGGCGGAGCAAAGTAGAATCCTGGCACCCGTCAGACAAATTGAACTTGGCATGCCGTTTGAGCAAAAGCAATTGGACACGGCAGTCAATGCATTGAAGAAAACGAATTCTGAATCGATTAATCTTTCAGCGCGGCAGTGGGAGTGCGCACGGCATTTGATTGAGGGTAAAACTGTTGGTCAAATGGCTGATGCGACCGGATTATCTGCTCGTACGATTGAATTTTATCTTGCTAATCTAAGAAAAAAATTACAATGCAGAAATAAAGCGCAATTGATTGTCAAATTGTTGGAAATCATTCGCGGCGGTTCGCGAAGTTGAGATACAGGGATTTTGCAGTATTGAGCGCTTAACGTTTTATTCCTACTATGCGTATGTCTTGTATGTGACAGCGTGAAATAATTAAAACAATAACGAAGGAATAAAACATGGAAACTCGTACTGATACTGCAGCCGCAGCGCCAACCCCTGCAGCGGCACCAGCCCCCGCAGCAACACCAGTGCCCGTAGAAGCAAACAAACCCGAAGAAAAAGCAGTTAAGCCTGAACCAGCGCCAGCTGTGGTTGTTCAAGCTTCTCCGTCAATAGAATTGACTCGGCAACAAGTTTTAGATGGAATTTTATTAGATATGGCACGTAAAGGACAGCCAGAACAAATTGAACAAGTATTAGGATTGAGTGCCAATATTACTGCTTGCGATGAGAATGGTATGACGGCATTGCACCTTGCTTTAATTGAAGGCCATAAAGAAACTGTTAAATTGTTATTGATAAAAGCAGTGTCATTATTTGACACGGTCAATGTGAAAACGAATTTAACCGGGTTGCAAACGCTCGCAAGCCAGGGACGTTGTGAAATGCTGAGTTGGCTCTTGGAGCTGCACTCCAGGAAGGAAATATTAAAATCAATTGAAATCGATTTTGAGCAATTGTTTAAACTTGCCAATCCGGAAGCGAAAAAAATATTGGCGAATTTACAAATGTTCAAAGCGTGCAAGCAAGGAGATATGGCGGCGCTAAAGTCAGCATTAGATAAGGGCGCGGATATTAATGCGAAAGCTGCAAATGGCGACACTGCTTTGCATTTGGCTGTTGAGTATAGTCATTATGATTTAATTACATTTTTGATTCGCCACCGCAGTATTGATCTTAATATTGAAAATAGTAATCATTGCAAACCGCGTGATATTGCTAATGAGAAAAAAGATCAGGCCGCTATTCACTTATTTGCTAATCAGGCATTATTGCTTGCGGTAAAAGCTAATAATTTGCAAGGTACGCAAAATGCATTGCAAGACGGTGCAAAAATATGCGAAGCAAAGAATTTAAAAAATGCTGGCGTGTTGCATATCGCTGCGCATAAAGGCTATGCCGCTGTGCTTGAGCTGCTGATTCAGCATAGTGAGTCGCAAGACTTTATGGCGAAAGACAATAGTAAGCAAATTCCGTTGCATAAAGCTTTTCGCAGCGACAATCCCAGTGTTATTAAGCTATTACTCCAGCAGCACGCAAAATATATGCTTGGTATTGACGAAGCTGATGTCGAAGGTAAAAATCCGGTAGACTTATGCAGTAGTAAAGCTGTAGCGCAAGCTATGTTGATAAAGTTTGGCGGCTATAAGTATGCGAAAAAAAGCAAAATGCAATTTTCAATTTTTGCATCGAATGTGCAAACGGAAACGCGCATGCCAGAAATACATTCGTCGCAAATGTTGCAGCCGGGAAGTAGCAGCTAATCTTTTTCGATATTATCCAGCTGGCTGATAATGTTTTCACGCATCTGCGCGAGTTGCTTTGTAACCAGCTGGATATTTTTCGCATCTACACCAGTCAATATCTGTGGCTTGATACCATCGCTAATCGCTTTAATTTGTGCGATGATTTTTTTTGCTTCGGGTTTAATAGAGAGGCATTTGATGCGTCTATCATTTGGCGAAGCGTGTTTTTCAATTAGTTGTAATTTTTCCAGCTTATCTAGCGAGCGCATCAGGTTTTGCGGTTCCAGATCAAGCAGGGTGGCGATTTGCACCTGGTTTAATCCCGGATTGTGGGCGATACAAAATAACACGCGTTTTTCTGTACCGCTAAATCCCAACGATTTAATTTTTGAGTTTAACAGCCGCCGCCATAATAAACCGACATGACAAACCAGATATTCAATGTCGTGTGTGTCGGTGGTGCAAGACTGAAGATCAAGTGTTTTTGACATAAGCTACTCTGCTACGTTCAACGCGGATACAAAGAATACCGCCTAATATAATTAAAACCATACCTGATAGTGTAGATGCGCTAGGCAACAGATTCCACACAAATATGGATATAATCGCTGCGTAAATAATATTCGAATAAAATAACGAACCAACCAGTTGCGGATTAGTAAACTTAATTGCTGCGGTCATAGCATATTGAGTCACAAAGTAGAGCGCGCCAATGGCAGCCATAATTAATGAGGTCTTCATTGATAAGGGCGACCAAAAGTTAAGCGCAATAATGCCGGAAATAATGGTGGAAAGTAGAAAGAAGTAAAACGCAGTAGTTTCAGTGCTTTCGGTCGCCGCAATCTTACGCACCGTGAGTAGCGATGATGCCATGCCCACTGCTGCGCCAAGCGCAAGCAGAGAGGCTGGGTTTAAAATGCGCGCGTCTGGTTTTAACACCAGAATAACACCGATAAATCCAATCAAAATAGGTACCCACAGGCGATGGTTGATTTTCTGCGAGAGAAAAAGCCAGCCCAGTAACGGCACAATGAATGGCGAAGTATTCGCCAACAACATGGCATTTACCAAAGGTATAAATGTCACTGCGTAAAACAGCAAATAACTGATAGATAAACTGAAAATGGTACGTAGCAGATGTAGCTTCACATTTTTAGTCATCATGATTTTGCGGGCTTTCACGGGGCCATGACGCAAAATAACCGGCAACATTAACATTAATGCAACCAGACTTTGAATAAAGATAACCACAGGCAGCGGCGGTAGGGCGGTGGCTTGCAGTTTAACGATGGCTGTTTGAGTGGAGTATGACATTGCCCCAAAAAGACTCAGGATAACGCCTAAAAACAGGTTTTGATTCATGATGGCTCCTCGAACTGTATAATGTAATTTATGATAATAATAATCAAGTATTATAATAATTGTCAATTAGTAATAATAAATCTCGAATTTTCATGAGCTTGTAATCCCGTATTTGTTACGGGATTACTACGGAAGAGTGATTTATTTAGACTAGCCGCGTTGTAGAGAAGGGTACTCACTAAATTAAATAAAAATACGAGAAGGATGTCATATCATGAATAAATTACTCACCTTATTAAATAAATCCGATTTCGCAGCTGCTGATGCATTAATAAAATCCGAAGATATTAATATCAATAGTTTTGAGAATTCTGAATGGATGGACACGGATTATTGTGGTGGCGGTCATAAGACGACAACAAATGTTTCCTATATCACCTGGGCGTTTGAAAATGGCCGATTAGATATCGCTGATTATTTCTTAAAAAAAGGCGCGAATGTGAGGGATTTTGTGGAGCAAATTTTAAAGTCTCTTACGAAATGTGAAAATGATTTCGCATCCGCAGCACTACGATTGCTGGTTACTCATAAAGGCGAATATTTGTTTGGACACTATAAAAATTTTAATGGCGATAATTTCACACAATTTCTTGCTACGTTTAAACCTGGTAACTGCTTGTTAGAAATGGGTAAGCGTAAAAGAGTGGCAGAAAATAAATCCACATTGTTTGCAGGTGACGGTGCTGTTGAGGTGGTAAAAAAATCAGGATTTTCAATGAATTGTAGGGATAAGAAAGCCCTAATGTAGGTTGTTGTATAATAGGTGACAACAAAAAACGAGGGTTTGTTATGCTGAATTCGTTTAATAAAGTTAAATTAAAGAACGGTTCCGAAACTGGTAGTTTGGTTGTCACCTTATCCATGGTATATCTCAGACAATTATTTGAAGCAGATATAGAGACATTCAATAAGCTTGTGAAAGCATGTGCGGATAATGAAGATAAATTATCGCGCGGTTTGCTGAAGACACTTGAGCGTTATCATCTTAGTGAAAATGGTACGCTGCATGAATCAGTAAAAGATATTTTATTGTCAGCAGTCACGAAAGTTAGCGATGGCTTGATACTGCTCGATTCTCCAGTTTTATAGAAGTGTCATTGATACAGAAGCAGCTTGATCGTAGTACTCGCAGTGACGAGGCTACGATCAGCCCAATGCTTTTAGCTATTTATTACCTAATTTTGTTGTCATGACATTCGCAATCAAATCTTCGTATTCTTCAACACAATTAAAAAAATTATGATCCAGTACAAGATACGTTGAAGATGTCAGCATTCGATCAGTGAATACTTCATAAATGTCATCCGGCAGCTTTTTTCCACGCGGGCAGAGAGGCTCGTATACTGTGCCTGTTTCCTTGGCTTCGAAATATTTCTTTCGCTCCTGCATCATGTAAGCATGAAAAGCATTATAGTCATAAAATTTATTATTAATTTTAACAGGCTTGCCTGAAATGACTTCTATTGTTAATCCGCATACAACATCTGTTTCGGGATTGTTCTCGATTCGATGCGCATTTTCTTCGATATCTGACCTTTTCTGCCAGAGTAAAGTGAGTTGAGGGCCGCAATGTGAGTCAGCTTTAATTCGAATAACATCTTCCGGAAGCGCTAAGCCGTGCACTGATTTAAAATACTCTTGAATCGTCATCAGTGAATTTTGATTACAATATAATGCCTTATTATTTATAATCATTCTGAATTGGCCACTAGCATAGCCGGTTTTGATTTATAGAAATGGATGATGTCGCGAAGAGTGGTTTCAGGCTTAACGTCCGGTAATTCCATTTCTTTGCCAAACCAGTTCCGAAATATGATTTTCATTGTCTATCCTTATTATTATTTTAGTTCTTACATTAAAATAAATTAAATTGAATTGAATATTTTAATAAGGGTATATAGTCCCTAGTTTAATTATTTTATTGGCGGGTAGGCGTGAACATTGCCCTGATAATCTTCAATTTGATAATGACATTCGTGTTCTTTCGTCAAATAATTCGGCCCTATAGGCATTTTGCCGTGACCACCAGGAATGTCTAACACGTACACTGGCTGGCATAAACCAGAAAAGCGTCCGCGCAATTGCTTCATCAGCATTTGGCCTTTTTCAATCGTTGTGCGGAAATGTGCGGTGCCGCGTACCAAATCACCTTGATGCAGATAATAAGGCTTAATTCTGTTTTTGATAAAACAGCGCATTAATGCGCTTAATGTTTCGATATTATCATTCACATCTTTGAGCAGTGTTGATTGGCTTATCATCGGAATGCCAGCATCAACTAATGCGGCAATTGCTCTCACTGCTTCTGGCGTGAATTCATTTGGATGGTTAGCGTGTAAAGCAACATAAACTGGTTTGCTGCCTTTAAGCACGGCGATCATGTCATCATCAATGCGAAATGATTCTACAACAGGCACGCGTGTATGAATGCGAATAATGTCAACGTGATTAATTATATTCAAGCGATCAATAATTTTTTTCAACACAGCGGGTTTAAGAATAAGCGGATCGCCGCCGGTCAAGATGACTTCCCATATTTCCGGATGTGCCTCAATATAAGCATAAGCGGCTTCCAACTCTTCGCGCGACATTGTTGCTGAATTTGGTCCGAGTTTTTCCTTGCGGAAACAAAACCGGCAATACACAGGACAAACATGCACTGGTGTCAGCAGGCAGCGATCAGGATAACGGTGAATGAGGCCGGGAACAGCAGTAAATGATTCATCACCAATAGGATCGGTGCGTTCAATGTCTGCGATATTTAATTCTTCGGTGCTGGGTATAAATTGTTTTGCTATCGGATCTTGCTGATCAGCAGAATTAATCAGCTGCTGCATTTGCCCGGAAATACCAACGGAAAAATTTTCCACCACAGATTCCAGTGCGGGAAGGTCTTGCGCACGCACAAGCCCATGATCAGCCAGGGCGGTCAGGGTCTTAAATGATGTGTGCGGCTTTGCTTTTTTGCTCATGCCGCGGATTTTATACTGGATTTGCGATTGCGTAAATTTTAATTATAGCTAACTAAATTTATCCTATAAATCAGTATCTTAGTGACCTTGAGTAGATGTTGTATTCGGAATCGTGAAATAAGTCGGGTAATGCTGTTGCAGAATTGTATAACTGATTGGGGATTCTAAATGTTCGTTCGGCATAACCACCATCAAAATCACTTTTTTGATCACCTATATTGCATATGATCTTATAACCTCTCTGTTCTTCTATATCTTTACGAATTTTTGTTTTATAAGCCGCAGTTGCTAGTTTTGCATCGGTTCCTTGTGGAAGGAACAATCCTGCGTAATTGCTGTATCCTGCATTAAGAAGATTTTTACTTGTGGCTGCAAGTAAATCTATTTCGGGAGTCAGAGGTTTTCTTGCGGTGATAAAAAATGCCGCGACATTTTCTCGGCATACTTCTGTATAAAAGTTTAATACGGGAGTAATCGCGGGCGAGCATGCCATTTTATAACAGGCATCTATTATTTCAGGCGTTATTTTGAATTGATTTTGTTTAAATGTAGGATAATGCGATAAACAGGTATCATCAATATCGAAAACAATCGCCAATTTATAGTTTGGTTTTGATTGTTTATATTGCCTAACTCGATTAGCTAAATAATATTTAGCATTTTCCATCACTAAGCGCAACATCTTTTATAAACGGATTTTTAGCATCTAATTCGCCATAGTAATTAAGTAGAGATAGCGGTTTAGGGCAGTCTTGTTTTCTAAAAAGAGTAAAATGACGTTTGCGCAGTTGAGATACTGGCATGCGTCGTGCAGGTGGATTTGCTCTTCTAAGCATTATGTAGTCACTCTTTGTGTGTATTATTAACAACTATATATGGGTGCTAAATGCTTGTAATGGGTATTGCGTACCTACTTTCCATTTTAGATTTCATTCTTTATGATGCAGGCTCTGGAAGTTTTAATAAAATAATAAAGCAGGAATAAAAATAAAATGCCGAATTTAAAAATGGACACTAATGTCCCTGCAGATTTAATTTCTTTTGATCAGCGTTGTGATGAGCCATTATATATCGATGGAAAACGCAAAGATTATGACCGTGTTCATGAAAAAATAAGTGGAGTGCTCAAGTCGGTTGTTAATTTTTACGATATTCACGATGGACAAAAGAAATTAATTCGTAAGCTTAGACATGATATCCACGCTGGGCGTCAAACCATACATAGACGCGCAGAAGTCAAAAATAACCGCTGTAAAATCCTTTGTGATTTTGAAAAGACAAATCCGCCGGTTATCGTGAAATATACGGATGCTACCGGTGCGGAGCTCTTGAATGTTTATTTCGATGGCAAAAATTATTTTATTAAAACTAAAGCTGACAGCCAGATTTCGCAACTCGATATTGAATTCAAAAAACAACTGAATGGCGAAACACTGATTTTCGATGAGGAAAGTGTCTCGTTAACTTTGTCTGCTGATATAACGCTTTCCGAGCGTTTATTGATAAACGCGAAACAATTTAAATTAGGCGAAAAAGCGAAAATAAATACGCAGCGGGCGGCAGTCAGGGCGGACAGTATTCACGTTAATGGAGATATATGCGCGGATAATATGTCGTTGTTGGCAAAACGACTGGAAAACAATGGCAAAATTAGCGCGGAATCGCGTCTACAAACTTCGATTGGCGGTGATATCGTTAACCACGGTGTTATTCATGCAAACGGTTTATATCTTGTTGATTGTGCGAATTATATTAATGATGGTAAAGCGGAAATTATTGCGCAATCACATTGTGATATTAAGTGCCGTGACAAATTTGAAAATAAAGGCGCGTTCACAGGCGCGGCTTACACGCATATCAAGGCAAATAAAATTGCGCAAAATGGTATGGCATCTTATGTAGAGTGTCATCTGGATGCCACTGCGGAAGTTAGTTTTGACAAGTTATCCAGCACAGAGATAGGGCATTTTGCTGATGTGAGAGGCGACCGTCAGATTAATTGTAAGGGCAGTATTACTCGGTTTGAGTGTCCAGAAGCAAATAAGACGGCGAATGCGCCTGCTGGAATTTTCTTTGATAGCCAGACGGTCATTATGGATCGTGCGGCAAAGATTGAATGCAAGCGTGGTAATGGTTCAGCTGATGAAATTCTCATTCACTCCGAAAATGATTTCTTTTGTAATTCTACTTTGGTTGCGGAACATGTCTGCATAGAAAGTAACAAGAGTGTAACAACCAAGCCGGGCGCGGCAATAGATGCGGGTATTTTATCAATCGCGGCGAAACAGGATATTCAACTAAATAATCAGGGTAATCAAGTCAGCGAAATGATTTTGCGCGCAAATGATTGCACGACAAGCGAGAAATTTTCAGTTACTGCCACTGTAGTCAATGTTGCGGCCGCGGATGTGAAGATCGATGGTAAGATGACTGTTGCACGCGCTGATATCAACGCAGTAAATAAGGTTGTCTTAAAGAAAAGCAGTGTTATCAATAGTAGCAGTACGTTGGAAGTTAATGCGCCGCAGGTCGATATTATTGGTACGTTAAATGGTAATGCTATTACTGTTACCAAATCAGATAAAGTCACGATTGCTGTCGATAGTGACATTGTTGGGCGTGATGTTGTTATTAACAGTGCTAAAAATCTTACGGTTCTTGGTTCGGTTAATGCAACAAATGAACTTGTACTTAATAGTAAATCCGTATTGTTAGATGAAAAATGCAATTTCGATACCGACAATAATTTGACCGTGAACGCGGAACAGATAACCATCAGGAAATCTGAAATTAACGCGGGTGGTAAGGCAGCTTTGCGTGGAGAAAACATTTCTCTCGCGCACGCCAATGTCAAAGCTGATATGTGTGAAATGAATGCGACGGCAAAATTGCAAGTCTTGCCGGCGTTTCATGGCGATATTAATCAGTTAACGATGAATTGTCGTGATGGTTCTTTTCATGGCAGCTTGAGTGATTCTGGTCAAGTGTCAATGAATGCAGCCAATAACTTCACTATCGGTGAAACAGCAGATGTTCACTTCCGTGAATGTGTGTTTGTTAAAGCTGGAAACGAATTCAATAACAATGGCCGTATTAATTATGATAAAGACTATGCTGATGATATGCGTAGTCGCGCAGAATCCACGCCTTATGGTTATCTGGAAGTAAATGCAAAAAATGCCACATTAAATAGTCGCGCAACGTGTTTTAGTGGCGTGGTGCGCGTAAATGAAACATTGAATGTGACTGAGAAAGGTCATGTTGAATGCGCTGCTGATGCGATTATCACGGCGACAGATATAGTCAACAAAGGCGAAATTCATGCCAGAAATGTCGCCGTAGTCAAGGCGAAGGAAGCAGTCAAGCTGGCTCCAGAATCTGTTTTGCTTGGCCGTACTGCATGTACGGTAGAAGCGCAGGAAGCGGAATTAAATGGTGCGGTGATTGACGCCGGTGCATTACGTATAGAATCGGAAAAGGTCACGCTAGATGATTTTTCCCGTATACAGTGTAAGCAAGATTTGACTGTCGCAAGTAAATTATATCGCCATGATAACGCCTCAGTGCGTGCGCGTAACATTACCATGGAGCTTGATAGTTTTTATTGTAAAAGTGGCACTATTGTGGCTGATGATGTTGTCAAAATTGATAGCGGCAATTATTACAATGACGTGGATATTAAAGCGCAAAATATAGTTTTGACGGTCAATGATAAACTCGAAACGGGCATACATTCTCATGTCACCGTTGATAAGAACTTGCGTTATAAAGCGAATGAGATTGTCAATCGTGGTACCAATCTCGCGCATCATAGTCTTGATTTGGATGTGAAAACGACTATTACCAATCATAACGACGCTACGTTTGTTTTAGATATTAAAGACAAAGATAAATCACGAGATGGCAAAGACGAGATACCTGAATTCATGCGCATTTGCGCCAATAGTCTTTGGAATACAGGTAAAATTGCGGGTAATTTGGATTATGTTATTGCCTTGAACAGAGTGTTTGTCAATGGTTTCTCGGAATGGTCGTCATTGGGTGAAGCCGCGAAAGGATATTTGGGTGCGACTGTAGAAGGAAAAAATGTCAGCATTATCGCCGCGGCAACATTGTGTGTAGGCGGTACGTTAATCACACAAAATAATCTCAATATATCATCGTTGGTCAATGTTATTCGTGGTTTGAACTTATGCTGGAATATTAATGTTAGCAGTCTAATATCAATTGATTCAGGTTGGATACTGCCAAATCCGGCTAAGTTTGGTCATTACCTCAAAGCTGTTGCAAATGGTAATTTTACTGAAATCAGCAATGCTATTTTCACAATCGAAAATGCGATGACGGCGGCTAATTTATTGATTACAGCACTTAAAGTGATGGCGCCGCAAGTTGGTGTAGGCTTGAGCATCGCATGGAATGGTTTGTTGATTGCTCAGCAGCTACCAGTAATTATTGCCGCCTGTAAAAACCTGTATGACAAGGGCAGGGAAAATATCCAATTCCGTGATGTCATACCATTAATCGTTATGTGTAAAAGTGTGGCGATGCAGGCGATTAATACTGCCAGCATGGCAATCAATTATTCGCATCAATTTCTGAGCGCGGATAAAGCATTTTCTTTGCCTGCGTTTGAAAAGCATTTTGATAAAAAATCAATTTTGAATGCTGTTTCCAGTGCGGCGATGGCCATGGCACCAGGTGTGCGCGAAGATTCTTTGGTGACGGTAGGATTGCCGCGTCTGGTGGTTGCTGGCACTAGTCAAACCATGTCGTTGCTTAATTTTACCACGCCAGGTAATACCGAAATTGCCGCGGTAGTTTCGAAAAATTTTATTGCCGCGCAAATGATGGGGCATATTGTCGCTAAAACGTTGACGATGGAAGGACAATATTTGCGGCTGGGCGGGCATGTCAAAGCGAACGAAACATTTATAAGCACAAAAGTGTTGGAATTAATCGATGAGATGAAATTCGAGCATGCTTATATCAGCACTGAAGAATTTAATCAGAAAGCAGATTTAAATCTGGCGAAGTCACAATTGCATGTGACTGGCAAGCATACGGTTGACGCTAAAGCTGCGCTAGATATGAAAAATACAGGATATGATGCTGGCCAGACTATTGTTGATGGCAAAGTTGTCACCGATAAATCCTCATTAAAGGCAGGCGAGCTTGAATTCGCGCAAGGTTCCAGCGCGAGTATCGTTGGCTCAGAAATGAAAATCGCGGATAAATTAACAGTTAGCGGCGATCTCAATATCAGTCAATCATCGGTAGAAGCAAAAAATACTGTTGTCGGTGCAGCTGGTAAAGAAGTTATTCAGGAAACGTATTATCGTGGTGATAACTTTAGTTCCACGGGCAGTGCTGTCATTGATAAAAGCGATGTTGGCTTCAAAACCATGGCAAATGATGAACAGGGTAAAACAGCAATCAGTGCATCATTAGTAGCAGCGGATCAATTGCGCATGGACGGTAAGTCAGCGACGACAATGACGGGATCAATTGTGACGACGAATGATGCGACCTTGGCAGCAACCGCTTCGCTATCTATGGATAATGCCAAACTGGATGCCGCGAATAATGCTGTGTTAAATGGAACGTTTGACGGCAAGCAAGCGATGGTCACTGCGAAGAATGACATTCTCGTTGGTGCTGATGCGCGCTTGACTATTAACGATGTTGGTTTGCAAGCTGATCGCGATATTGGTTTTCAGGGACGGGCAGATGTCACAGGCATTTTTGATCTCGAAGCAAAACGTAATCTTGATACGTCAGTGGCAAGTTCCATGGCGGGTGATACTGGTGCGGTGATATTGAAAAGCGCCGGTGGTTCACCGACTGGTGCGATTACAACAGGCACAGTTATGATTCAGAATGAATCGATTACTGATTACATGGGCTTGTTGCGCGGCACTGGCATTTACAGCCAAATTCAGCCTAAAGATATGTTGATTTACAGTACTGCCAAAGCGCTTACTCTTGATACAATTTCTCGTAAAAGCGGTATTAGTGTTACTGGCAGTTCTATCACTATCAAAGGTTCTATTTATTCTGACAAGACTTTGGCATTTACTTCTACTTCAGGTGATTTGATCGCCAATGCAGGAGTCACTGGTAAGCAAGGTTTATATTTTTCTTCCGCCGGAAATTTAACGACAGGTAAATATAATTATTTATCAGACAATCAAGTTGTATTTGAGGCAAAAAGTAATTACAGCAACAATCAGGGCACGGTATCAGGCGCGCAAACATTCATTAAAACTGACGGTGATGTACGCAATGTTGGTGGTGCCATTAAGGGCTCTGTGTATTTGCAAGTGGATGCTGGCGGATCTATTTATGATACTTGCATCGTGCGTGATTATCGCGCCGCATACGATACGATGGAATCGTATCAACCGGGCCAATTTAGTGGCGGAACCGGCGAAGGTTACAATGGTGTAGGCATGGTGTTATACGCTAAAAATAAAGTTATCAATGATGCGTCGGTGATGACAGCAGTGGGCGATGTCGCGGTGTATGGTGAAAACGGTGTTGAAGCCAGCTATCGTTCACACGAATATGTTTCATATGATAAAACTAAAAAGAGTGGTTTTTTACATAGCAAAAAAGAACGCACAGTCGTTGTCAGCACGCAGATACAGCAGCCAATCATTGCGTCAACTAATGGCCGTGTCACTCTTTATAGTCAAAATGGCGGCGTGTCATTAACCGCGGCGCAAGTATTGTCAAAATACGGTTCCGATATTTATTCCAATAAATCCGTCAATATTCTCGATGCAATTGTTGAAAGCAAAGTTTATAAAGATAAATCCAGCTGGTGGGGGTTGAGCAAAGACAAAGATCATATCAGGCAGGAAAACTCTGTGCCTACGCGTATTGCGAATATTGATCCTGGATTAACTCGCATCCATTCGACATCAGGCGATGTCAATATGCGAGGTACCGTTGTGATAGCACCAGGTACGACTGAAATTTCTGCTGCTGGCAAAGTAAATATTTCTCTTAGTGTGTTAAATAATGAAGAAGTGCGCGAACATTCCGGCATTAGTATTTCTGCGTTTGGTATTCCGATTGTCGGTGGCGGTTCAGGTCGGCCATTAATTAATTCAGATCCGACGTTAGATCATCTTAAACAATTAAGTGAGAGTCATGGCGCTGGTGAAGCCGCATTAAATTCAATAAGCACGCTGACAGACATGGTAAACACTGTGAATGCCGTAGATGATGCTCTGAATTATAAAGGAAACTTGCTGAGTACATTGGCAGGGCGTTACATGGGTAATTCATTTCAACCGAAAGTAACATTTGGTTATGAACATTCAAAGTCAGATTATAAATATCAAACATTAGGTGAGGGCGGTATTTACACCAATGATTTGGAAATTCATGCCGGTGAATCAGTGTCATTAAACGGCGTACCAATTTATGTTGCCAACAATATGAAAGTGGATGCGCCTGTATTTGAACAAAACGGTATTGGTTTGCAAAGTAGTTTTAGTAGTAGACAAGAAGCGTATTCACTTGCCTTCACTCCGAAAACAGTGGATGTTGGCATTGCTGAAGGCAAGAGTTCCATGCATCAGACACAATATGCACCACAGCAATTGTATGTCGGCGGTAATTTGGAAGTGAATGCGCATGATTGGTCATTCAATAATGCACAAATTGACGTAGGCTCGTTGAGCGGACAAGTGGTCAACCTGTATGGTGTCACCAAGACAGATCACTTTGATGCGAAAAATGAATTTGTCAGTCTCAATACGAATGGTAATGTCGCTTATCAGCGTGGTAAAAGTGAAGCCGAGACAATCACGGCGCCAAGCACATTAAATGTGCGTGGCGACTTAACCAATAAAACATTCAAGGTTGAGAACATTGAGTTGACCGGCGCATCTATTACTGCTGATGGTGTGGTTGATCTTGATGCGAAAATGAAAATATTTGATGTTAAAACTTACTCAAAATCAACCTCGGAAGGATTTGCGTTTAACGTCAAAGAAGTTGGTAAGATGTTTAACGCATTCGGCGACGATAATCAGTCGCAATATAAGCATATATTGAATCCAGATGCGCAACCTTCCAGTCGTCAGGTTTCAGAAGTCAGATTCAATAAGTCTATCGAAAGTATTGAGCAGATACAGCATAGTGTTGTGTTTGGCAAGCAAGGTGTCAATCTGACTGGAGATATACAAGGAAACCTGCATACATCATCTCCAGACGGTGTTGAAACAATCCGCAAGGTATTGCATCACTATAATGCCGAAATACCAATACCAACCAGAGATAATTTGCGTTTATTTGAAAAGGCTTGGGATATCACGACTGGTAATTTTTTTCCTAACGCAAATAATGATGCTCTATACCAGAAAATAGAAAAATTGCTTGGCGTGAAAGATAAAGTTAAGGCAGCTGCTGAAGTGAAAACGCTACAGTTTCTTTCCGACGCCGTTTACGATAAAGATTTAGGTAAAGACAAAGCAGCGGAAAAAGGTTTGGTGTTAGTTGGTGAGTATGACGATGCAGCTACTAGCACGCATGTTGGCGTCTATGTTGATTCGTCTACACATGAAGCGTACATCGCATTTCGCGGTACCGATGGCCTGACTTCTGTTAAAACAGATGACATGGATATTTTTACCGGCGCGCCTATAGGTGGTGTAAGTAGTGATTCATTTAATACATTTATAGATAAGCAGATTAATGATTTAGAAGAGGATGGCTATTCAATTTATTTGACTGGTCACTCACGCGGTGCTTCACAAGCATCGGTTGTTTCTTCTGAATATGATTTGCCAGCTATCGTGTTTGAAAATCCGGGTGTGCGTAATGACGGTACTTATGACTTCAGTAATGTATTAAGTTTTCAATCTTCGCCAGACATTGTAAACAGTATTCCGGATATGTTGCCGGGCGCAAGTTATGATTATGGTTCGGTGTGGTTGTTGCCGGAAACGCCACAAGATAGTTTCCGCAATATCATTCTGACGGTGGCAGATAGTATTCCTGAGCTCGCGCCAGTGGTTGCTGCAGTTCATCTCGAAACAACGCATGGCATCGGTTATATCGATGACCGCGTTGATGAATCGCTGAAGGGTGGTTCTGGGTATGTCAAACCAATGACTGGTTATGATCCATATTCAAAAATTAATCCAGAGAATTTGAGTGCAGAAAATATGCGGCAAATGCAAGCGATGGACAGCAAAATTTCTGTCGCTGGTCCCGCGACCCTGTTTCATCGGCAGCCTTTGTTGACGCAGCAGGATTTGCAGAATGCATATGCGTCTATTCCTGCCGTCGCATTGAAAATAAATGCGCAATCATATGGCTTTAATCTTAAAGATGTAAAGGGTGATGGCTGGTGTCTCTTTTATGCTTTGATCGATCAGTTGCACAGGAAAAATAAATGTCTTGATATAACGCCAGCCATGCTCGTGCAAACAGCGATTACGCATATGCGTAGTAATCGTGATGAATACGCTGATTTTTATGCCGGCAATCTCGAAGCTTATTTTATGCGTTTAAAAAGCAAGAAAGAATGGCCGGATGAAAATGTTATCCGCGCGCTAGCGCGAGAAATGGGAATGACTATCGCTATTGTGCGCAGTGATGGCAAAGATCCAACCATCATCAAGCCAGAGGATAGTAAAGTGACAGTTTATTTGGGTTATGAAATAAACAGGCATTATCAATCGTTATTGCAGCGTATGGGCGGTATGTCAGCTAAAAATATTGAAACATATATTAACAATGCGGACGTTGATGCATTTAAACCTAAAATACTATCAAAAAAGATAATGTGATTTGTTGGGGTTGTGTCGTAAAATGCGCGGCTATTGATACCATCACTATTTAAGGATATAGCATATGTTTGCCAGATTGGCATTGCCGCACGCTCCGATTTCTTACGTCATTAGAATGAACCCGGTTATTCCATCTGCGCGTATGCGACGACCGCTACGCGCTCCTGTATCTCGGCCAGAACCACATCATCGTGTACCTCTGCAAGCAAGATTTCAAACAAGACCGGCGCTTCATGCGCCACAAAGGCGTACCTATTCATCTATTCCTGCTAAAGAAAATCAATCTTTGGATGCCATTAAACTAGGTTACTTGTCTGATACATTTTGCACATTAACAAATAATAAAATAGCGGATGCGGGCACACTCACTCTTTTGTTGAATAAAATAACTGTGCCAAAACCGATGGATGTTATGGATATAAAAAGTTTGGCGCAGGCTGTGCATATTCTAGGTGAGGATGGCTACCTGACAAAAGAAAAACTGGTTGATCTGCTGGAAAATACAGATAAATGCTCAGATATAAGCGCGGCTTTGGTATTTCTGCATAATCATGGATTATTAAATCATTATACAGCTGATTTAGTGATTAATAACGCAACTGATTTGTTTAGCAGGTTTGATCTTATTTTCAAAATGCTGCCGTCGCAGATGATGACCATGCATAATTTGCGAATGATATTGACGCCTGCCGGCAGGAGCCTGGATTTGGCCTTTATCTACCTGCAAATGAATGATCATGGAATTGTTAATCAGAAAAATCTGGATCATTTGTATATGTATGCGCAACATGCAAAGTTTATACGTTTAATGCTGGATAATTTGCCGGCCAAATGCGATGCGCAAACAATGTTTGAGAACATCCTGGATCAAATCGTATTGATTAAATCCATACTGTCTTATGCAACCAATAATGCTACCAGTCAGGATAAAGTTAAAACCATCGTTAATCTGATTTTTGCTCACATAGATCATCTGGGCGCATTGGAACATGAAGTTAGAAAACAAGTGATCATTGCTAGCATTGCGCAGGACCTTATTAGTAAAACCCGACATTCCCTCTTTGCAATTGGTGAAAAAAATGCCAAAATAAGCGCCATGATCACAAATGCAGCGATTGAATCGCGGCCGGCATTTAAGCCAAAAGTTTAATAAAATGAAGGTAGTGGATAGTGCGTAACCGAGAAAATAAGCCCCAAGAAAATACCAATCAAGTGCAATTTGCCAATAGTAATCTGGCGCAGCTGTTATGCGCCGGAGCTGCTGGTAGCATTTCTCAGCTTATTTTTTATCCCAGCAGTACTACGTTGACGCGTATCCAGGTAAATACTACGCCGCTGCGCAGCTTCGAAGATTTGAAACGTGTTGTGTTCGGTAATGCCTACCGTGAGGGCTTGAGTGCCAGATTTGCCTCTATTTACAGTGGTTTCATGATGGCTGGAGCGTATAAAATTGTTGCGCGTTCACTAAAATATGGCATGCAGCCAACGGTGGCAGCGTTTTTCTCGCATCATTATGGCGAGCAAGCCAGAAAGAATTTAGGCGAATTACAAGGTAAGGCATTGCTTGAGGCGCTGGCTGGTGGAAGCATTGGTATGTTCGAAGTATTATTTTTTCATGCGTTGGATACGATTAAAATCAAACGCCAAGGTGGTGATAGAACTCCTTTTGTAAAACTGATCACACAAGATCCGGTGAAACTTTATAATGGCGCGGGCATTACCGTGGCGCGTAATTTCACCAGCTTTTCTGTGTTATTTGGTGTTTCTTCCATGTTGATGTCATTGATGGGTTATCAAAATGCACGTGAAGCTAATTTAAAAGAACGTTTTGGTGCCGCTGCAACTGCAGCAGGGGTTAGTGTTGTTGTCACCAATCCTTTAGATGTGATTAAAACCAGAATACAAAGTTCACCGCAACGCGTCAGCACATTGTCCATGTTCCGCAATGTCTGGAATTCGGAAGGATTTTTTGCTTTCTACAAAGGCATTTCCTTGCGAATTCTTACTTCATTACCAAAAAAAGCCGTGCCTATGGTTTTAGCAGGATATTTTCTTGATTTATGGCAGAAGCAACAGGCTCATGATGAAAATCAGCCAACCCGCAGATCACCGTAAGTAGTTTTCCGTGTATACTTTGTAAGTTGTCTTTTATTATTATATTGAGATGAAAGATTTGACTGACACAAGTACAAATAACAGTGCTGCCAAAAAGCTCTTCGCATTGGCACTACCTATGGCGTTCATACAAACGATTACCATTGCCAGTGGCTTTTTATGTATGGTGATGTTGTCTAAGTTAGGTCATCAGGTGCTGGCGGCAAGCGCCCTCATCTTTTCCAGCCAAATGTCTATCATGGTTTTGGGTATGTCGTTGTTGTTTTCACTGAGCATACTTGTTGGCCATGCTTATGGTGCGCAAGATTATCTTGCCATTGGAAACTTTGTTCAGCAGGGATGGACCATGGCAGTGCTGGTTTCCATTCCTATCATTATTTTTTATTGGCATATTGGTTCCGTACTAGTTTATTTCGGTCAATCGCCTGCGATCGCGAATATAGTGCAAACGTATTTTCATGCTTATGTCTGGGGTGTGGCGCCGGCGATGCTAGCCGTATGTAATCAACAATTTTGCTACGGTGTGCATAAACAAAAATTAGCGATTATCACTGGTTTTATGTCTATGGGTATTTTGCTGATTGTTGCCTATGTGCTTATTTTTGGTAAATTCGGTTTTCCAGCGTTAGGTGTAGCTGGTTATGGTTATGCGATGGCGTCACAATTGACGTTTTATTTTCTCTTCACCACATTTTGTTTTGCCTTCATAGAAGATTTTAAAAAATTTAATTTATTTCATTATCGCGTGCATAAAGGATTTTCTTACATGCAGCGCATGTTTACTATCGGTTGGCCGATCTGCGCGCACATGGGTGGAGAAGTATTGTCGTTTTTTGTTTCCGCAACCATGGTGGGTTGGTTAGGAGCGAGCGCGCTGGCTGCATATCAAGTAGTGAATCAATATATGATGCTTGGTGTTGTGCCGATTTTTTCATTATCGCAGGCTAGTGGCATTTTAGTGGGGCAGGCCGTTGGTGCTAAAAGATATGATGAAATAAAGCAACTGGGCTATAAATCATTATTATTTGCGGTGATAATTTCTGGTATTGCTGGCGCGGCATATTTAATCTGCCCGCATATTTTGGCAAAAGTATATATCGATATATCCAATCCAGCTAATACGCAGACGCTGCATTTAATTACCGTACTTTTTGCTATTATTGCTGTGTCGTCGTTTTTTGATGCCATCAGAAATGTGTTCACGGGTTCGTTGCGTGGTTTGTTAGATGTAAAATTTCCCATGTATATCGGGCTGTTTGTGATTTGGGTGGTGGGTTTACCGCTCGGCTATGTGCTTGGTTTTCTATTTCAAATGGGAATAGAAGGCATTGCAACCGGCTCTCTGATTGGTATGGTCATCGGCGCGACTATTCTTGCTTTGCGTTGGAAAAGTATTAGTCGCGTTTACTCATAGCTTTTTTCATGCGCCGCAGTAATACTTCATCTTCTTCGTCACGATAAGGCTTGGTATCCAGATTACGCGGTATTTTCTTTAATCTCTCATCGCCAATCGTTTTAATATATTTTTGCATAAAACGATCGTAATCTTTCCAAAGAATTTTATCTGCTCTCACGGCCGCCTGTTCAGTGCGTAATGCAATTTGATGCGCATATTGATAATGTAAACCAAGCTCATCGATTAATGTCTTCTCTACGGCTTCATGTAGAATGAGGAAGCGATCGGTATTAATTTTTCTGCCTTTATAATGAAAGAATTTAGGCATATGTCTATCGATAAAAATAGTCTTGCCGTTTGTGCTGTAGCCGGCGAGATAGGGGATATCATATTTGCGATTTATTTTTATTTTCTTCATGATGCTTTCTATGCTGAGATCCAGCAGGATGTGTGAAACTAACCAATCTTTTGTTGGCCATTTAGCATGAATTTTCCGCCAGGCGCGCCATTGCTGATAATGCATACATCCTCCATGAGTATATGTCAATATTAACCGATAAACGGTGCGCGCACAAATTTACTCACATCAATGTTCTCAAGAAAGCGCATATCATGCGAAATGACTATCATCGCGCCCTGATAATTTTTCAGTGCGGATTCAATGCCAGCGATACTGGCCAGATCAAGATGATTAGTCGGCTCATCCAGAATTAATAGCTGTGGCGGATGCTTCGCCATTAACGCGCAGGCAAGTTCGGCGCGTAATTTTTCGCCGCCGCTGAGATTTTTTACCAGCTTGTGTGCCGCTGTATTGCGGAACAGAAATTTCGCCAGTGCAGCATGTGCGTCAATCGGTTTTGCCTCGGGATTTAATCGCAAGAAGTTGGCGGCGATAGATAATTCCGGATTTAATGTTTTAGCTTGTTGATCAAGATAACTGATGTGCTCCGTGCCAATAAAAATTTTTCCTGTTGTTGCTGTAAGCTCCCCTAAAATCAATTTCACTAGCGTGGTTTTGCCGCTGCCATTCGCACCTATCAGCGCAATACGTTCAGGCCCGGTCATGCATAAGCTGAAGTTATTAATAATGGTGCATTTATTTTTAGGAGAAAAATAAACATGCTCCAAATCAACAATGATTTTGCCATTTGGCACATGTGTAGCAGGAAGATCGACGATGATATCTTCGTGAACTTCTATTTTGGCGCGTGCCGCAGTGACTTTTTGTTGTGCGTCATTAATTTGATTTTCTGCTTGTCTTGTCGATCTGCCATGCGTTCTTTCGCTACGTCCTTGTTGTGCGCGGGCAAATAATTTATCTATTTTTCCAGTGAGAAATAATTTGCGTCCTTGCGAGCGCTTTTGCTCGCCGCGTTCGCGTGTTGCCTGCGCGGATGTGCGTGTTTTATTAAGTGCTTTTTTTGCATCGGATAATTCACGCTGTGTAGCGTCGCGACGTAAGAGTTTTTGTTCTTCATAATGATCGTAATTGCCACCATAAATATCTGCGCCTAGTGAAGTTAATTCAATCGTTCTATCCATGAGATTAAGCAGTGTGCGATCGTGACTGACAATCAATAATCCTTTATTCCACCTGCTTACAGCGTCATATAATAATTCGCGTGCTGTAATATCCAGATTATTAGTCGGTTCGTCCAACACTAAAAAATCAGCGTTACTGGAAAATACTTTAGCCAGTAGCAGGCGCGTGCGTTCGCCACCGCTTAAATCTGCGGCGGATTGGTAAAGATCAATATGTTTAAGACCAAATACATTTAAATAACGCCGTATTGTTCCTAACTCATTCTGTATCTCTAATAAATCGGCCACGGTTGTTGACGCTGGTATATTCATTTGCTGCGGACAATAAGCCACCGTGCCGGTTATCTGTATGGAGCCAGACTCAGCTGTGATTTCGCCCATCAACAATTTGAGCAGAGTAGATTTGCCAACACCATTACGTCCAATGAGTCCGGTCTTTTCATTACCAAATGCTAGTGATAATGATTGAAATAAAGGCTTGTCATTGCCGTAACTAAGTTGATTAACAAGAATTTGAAACTGCGAATGCTGCATAGTAAAAGTTCTCCGGATATTGAAACTGACTCTTAAGAAAATATTAAGAGCTGCCGTTGGAAAACTTACTTGCGCATGTCTGTGTATACCTCTGATGTGAATAAATCTTTTAGCTGGGGTGTATTTTAGCGTATAACATCCAGTATAATCAAGCGCGCTAAAATTATTGGAACTAAGAAAAAGATTTATAAAGGAAAATGAGGATTAAAATATGTTGGATAGATCTACCAAGGAAATTATTAATATCTGCAAACACTCTGTCTCTAATTTTGAAAAATCAATCAAAAATGAAGGTTTTCCATTTAGCTTATTTAGCAATATGGGTGAAAACCTCCCTAGCTTCAAGCAACTGCTAGAAAAAATCAAAGACTATCAACCCAATGAAGCTGTTTTAGAGATTTACACTTTTTCCATGAGCCAAAGTATATTTAGCCGGCTGAATATGTTTATACAAGACGCTTTGTATAGAATATTCAATATAGATAGAGATATTGATTATGATGTCTTTTTTGGTTCAATCGGCGGCAAACCTTTGCCTCACGATGTACTCGACACAAAGATGCTGGTTATTAAGCATGAGCTTGGCATATCCGAAGAAACGGACGAACTGCTGCCATCTACTCCTCGTCGTTATTAGAGGGTCGTATTGAGACTCTAATTTAAAATCTGGGTAGTATTTGCTATAATCGGTGGATTAATTTGAATCTTCCGAAGTGAATATGCACCCAGAACAACGTCAGTCCTTACTGCGCAGCAAATCAGTCTATGTTTCCTGTATTGTGCCGGTTTTTAACGAGCAAGCAGTGGCGGCTGCTTTTATTAGCAGCCTGCAAAAAGCTTTACGTGAAGTGACCGATCGCTTCGAAATTATCGTGGTCGATGACGGCAGTAAGGATAATACGGTAGATACCATCACTCAGCTGCCTAAAGACTATCAGGTCAAGTTATTGGGGCTTTCCCGTAACTTTGGCAAGGAAGTGGCGTTGACGGCTGGTCTGGAGCATTGCTCCGGTGATGTCGCTATTCTGCTGGATGCGGATTTTCAGCATCCGCTGGAAGTCATTCCTGAATTCCTGCGCCAGTGGGCGGAAGGTTATGACATGGTTTATGGTGTGCGTGTAGATCGTGAATCCGAATCCTGGCTCAAGCGGAATTTTGCCCGCCTGTTTTATTGGCTGATGCGCAAAATCACTAAAATCGACATCCCCAACAATGCCGGTGATTTTCGTCTGATGGACCGCAAAATTGTAATGGCATTACAAGAATTTCCAGAGCGTACCCGTTTTATGAAGGGTTTGTACGCTTGGGTTGGTTTTAAAAAAATCGGTGTGCCGTTCGTCGTGCATGACCGTGCCGCAGGTAAATCATCCTGGGGTTTTACACGGCTGACAGAGCTCGCTATCACTGGTATTACCTCTTTCTCTGATGTGCCTCTGCGGGTGTGGGGATTGATGGGCTTCTTTATTTCGCTGATTTCGTTAGTCTATGCCATTTATATTATGACCGTGACATTATTATATGGCGCGGATTTGCCAGGTTTTCCCACATTAGTAGTGGCGATTATGTTTCTGGGTGGTATACAACTATTGTCCATCGGAATTTTGGGCGAGTATATCGCGCGCATATTTACCGAAGTAAAACAGCGGCCAAAATATCTTTTGCGTATCAAAGATGGTTTCAATGAATAAGCTCATCGCAAAATATTTGCCATTACTATCGCAATTATTCCGCTTCGGCGTTGTTGGTGTATCCGCGGCGATTATTCATATCGGCACCGTAATTATTCTAGTGCAGCGCTGGTCCTTCTTGCCGCTAGTCGCGAATATCTTCGGATTTCTTATCGCCTTCCAGTGTAGTTACTGGGGGCATCGTTTGTGGACATTCAATGATACTGTTTCATCGCACAGAACTGCATTGCCAAAATTATTGGTTGTACAAGTGTTGAATCTGCTGGCGAATGAAACGCTTTTTTATATTTTCCTTTCGCTTAATCTGCCTTATCCCGTCGCTCTTGTGGCTGTACAAGCAATTTTGCCGGTATTTACGTTTACGTCGAGCAAGATCTGGGTATTTAGAAGCGGTCGTTAAGCTAATTTAATTAGTTAGCAAGATAATGTCGCGATACTGCTGCATTAAATAATAATGACTATTGTGCTTTTTAAATCGGCTAAAATAATTCACGTTCACAAACACAAACATGCGTTTGTTGCTATCCCAGCGTTTCCAGAATGTATCTTCATTAATTAGCCAATCGCCTGTTTTCTGAAACGCCATGCCGTACCATAGTTCACGTTGCCAATTATCGCGCCGCGGAATTTCTGGTGAATTCCAGTCAGCAACAATGGTTACACGTCGTCCTAAGTAGAGCGGTACGTCATGAAAATATTTAAAATAGGTAACGACTTCATCTTGTGGTTGTATTACCTGTTTTAAATTTATCGCTAAAGGTTTCGCGGTGTTTTCATTCAGATAAGTTGCGCTTCTGGTTGCAGTTAATAACACAAACATGCTGGAAATAAGGCAAATACTGAATAACAGGCGTACGGTTTTTTGTCTAAATACTAATAATGTCAATGTGCCGCAGCATAGTAAAATGGCGATAAGGGTAGAGAGATAAAGGGAAAATCCTTCTGGAAAATAAATCCATTCATTCTGGCGACTAGCATACAATCCAGCGCTTAATAAAAATGCGATGGTAATTAGTGCGCCCGCACCAAATAAAATACCTGGTCGACGTGCGTTGTTCCAGACTGAGGAAAGATAGCTGCCAGTCAGTAATGCCAGCGGCGGAAAAACTGGCAGTATATAACTAATCGTTTTTGATTTTGGAATGGAAAAGAAAATAAATACAATAAACAGCCACAATAACAGGAATAATTCGGTTTGATATTGCTTGCGCGCACGCCAGACATTGCGCAAATGCTGATTCAAAGCTTGTGGTACAAACACGATCCAGGGAAAGAATCCAGCAGCAACAATAGGTAGATAAAACCAGAATGGCGTTGCATTATTAAATGTTTCAGCGGAAAGGAATCTGTCTACTTGCTGCGTGACAAAAAAGAAATGCAGGAATTCCGGATTAGCTTTTTGTACCAGGTAATACCATGGCACGACTAAAGCTGTAATCAGCGCAATACCAGAAAATAAATGAATTTTGCGTAAAATATCCCAGCGCCACAGCAAGATCATCCAGGCGCCAGCAATCATGCCCGGGAAGGCAAAACCAATCAGCCCTTTCGTTAAAAAGGCTAGCGCAGCGAAAATATAACAGGCAAACAGCAGGCAGGTGCGGGTTTTGCCTTCACTTTGCATCGCGGTAATAAAAGAAAGTAATACGCCACTGATCAGCGTGGCGACTTCAAGATCCAGATTGGCGTAATGGCCGCAGCAAAACCATAATGGGGACGTAGCAAGTATGGCGCCAGCAATTAATCCAGTGCGTCGGTCAAATAAACGTCTGCCGCTGGCATATACGAGCAGGCTGCCCATGATACCGAAGAGGGCAGGAAACAAACGCAGGGCCCATTCTTTCAGCCCAAATAAATTGATGGCCGCTGCTTGCAGCCAATAATAAAGCACGGGTTTATCCAGAAACGCGACGCCATCAACACGGGGTGTGATGTAGTCACCGCTGGCAACCATTTCGCGTGCGACTTCGGAATAGCGTCCTTCATCAGGGGTGAAAAGCGCGTAACTGCCTAGCCAAATGGTATAAAAAACAAGCAATAGAGTAGCGAGCATGATTATATCGAATAACCATTCGCGGCGATGAAGCCTGGACGCTAAGAGATTCTTGTTAGGCATTGCAAATTACGTACTGTCTAATTAAGCTTCGACTATGAAGAAACGCATTGTACTTTGTGCCGATGATTATGGGCAAGCACCTGAGATATCCAAAGGGATTATTTCCTTGTTGGAGCAACAGCGCTTGTCGGCGACGAGCTGCATGGCCAACACAGATTGCTGGCCAGAGCACGCGGAATGGCTAAAACCCTTCAAAGGGAAGGCTGATATAGGCTTGCACTTCAATTTAACGGAAGGGCAGGCGCTGTCAAAACAGCTGATTTCCGTTCAGGGCCGTGATTTGATGCCCTTGTCCACGGTCCTAAAACAGGCTTTTTTGCGCCTATTGGATCAGTCAGCCCTGGAGGCTGAATGTCATGCCCAGCTAGATCGTTTTGTGGAAATAATGGGTTTTTTGCCAGATTTTATCGACGGCCATCAGCATGTACATCAGTTTCCAGTGGTGCGTTTCGCGCTGATAAATGTGTATCAACAGCGTCTGGCGACCAATAAAAGTTATGTGCGGTTGGTAAATGAACGCATTCAGATTCGCGATTTCTTTCATGATATTAAAAAAATCGTTATTCGTCTGACTGGGACGCGAGCTTTAAAACATCTGCTCGATAAACATAAAATTCCATATAATCAAACGTTTGCAGGAATATATGAATTTCAGCAAGCCCAGTATTACAGCGATATGTTCCCGTGCTTTCTCCAGCGGATAGAGGATAGAGGCTTAATTATGTGTCATCCGGGCTTGCAGCCGGTGGCCGATGACGAGGGTGGCGGCAATGATCTCATTGCCAAAGCACGGTTTGAGGAATACCAGTACTTTATAGCGGGTCAATTTATAGCTGACTGTGAGCGATTTGGGGTGGTTTTAAGCAGATTTACGCCCGCCTAGCTAGAAGGGTATGGGATACGCCCAATGTGCTTTCAAACGCTGAATAATCTGTTATACTTTAAAATCATCAGTGTGTCCTGCCTTAAAGGTTTATCCCCCGGTAAGATATCTCAGATGTAGGTTTTTTGTTTAATTAGTAAAGGTAATAAGTATGTCAGCACGTGAAAATGGAACCGTTAAGTGGTTCAACAACAGCAAAGGTTATGGCTTTATTCAACGCGATCAAGGTGGCGATGTGTTTGTTCACTACAGAGCAATCCGTGGTGATGGCTATCGCACACTCGAAGAAGGTATGCGCGTAGAGTTCACCGTTACGCAAGGCCAAAAAGGTCTTCAAGCAGAAGACGTTTCTGTTGTTAAGTAACAGCGACAATTTCTTCTAGAGAATTATTGCCGTTCAGATTAAGCTCAGCTTGCTGAGCGGCAATTTCTTAAAGGCATAAGGAAGCTGCCAATACCGGTTTTCTTTTCCGCTGTCTTTTTTTGTATTTTCAATCTCCCTCGATTCTTTCTTTTTCTTCCTCTGTATTTGAAAAATTTATTCATATTAAGAATACGTTAACTTGAAGCCACTATAATTTTGCTGCGTAGGAGTCGATGAGGCGGTGAATTGGGGTCACATCTTCACTTTCCACTCGGCCTAACAATTTCAGCTAATTTGTTCAGAAAGTAGCCCTGGGTCAGACGCTAGCAGCGGGGTCAGACCCAGGGCTACTTTCTGAACAAATTAGCTGAAATTGTTAGGCCGAGTGGAAAGTGAAGATGTGACCCCAATTCACCGCCTCATCGACCCTACGCAAACAATATAGGAATAAGAGGAGGCACGGATGGCGTTAAGTCGTAAGCAAATGCAAAACCTTTCGGATGCAATCAAGTACCGGCTCGATATACTCAAAGTCCATATTCATGACCGCCACCAATTACTCGCTGGTTTAAAACTGCTGGTTAATGATGGAAAAACGGCGAATGGATTTTTTGAACCACTATTAAAAATTCTCAATTACCCTAACGAAACTGAAAAAGGCCTGGCGACGACAGATATCGCTATCGCGACTAAATTTGTCCGCGACACCATTGCAAAAGACTTGCTGGAGTTGGAGGCAGAATTAAACACCAGCGAGCAGAGTGAAGAACAGAAGCAAAAACAGGAACGGCAAAGCGTAGAAGATCAGCGCCGGCAGGAGCAGGAATATTTGAAACGTTTGGCGGAAACGCCCGTGTTCGTCAGCGCTTGTATTCCCAAGGATGCGTTCGCTCCGGAAAACAATGCGATTCGAATTCTCAACAATGAAACAATTAACGCCATGACCATAGGCGGGCGTGATGAATGCGGCGGCCTGGATGATAATGAAAAACTGGCGGATGTGCTGCAATACGGGTTTAACCGCCCGGGTTTGTCGTCGCCTGGCGGTATACAAGTCGTGCTTAAATTTAAAAACATGTATGACCTGGATTTTTTCCGGCGCAATAAAATGGATGGCATGAAGCGTGTCGATAAATATTACACGCCGGCGCCTACCAAAGATTTTTCCGGCGCGGTACTGCTGAACAAGGAAGCGCGACTTAAATTATGTACGGAACATAATTTCGCCGATATTCAATACCATCAGGTGCGTACCCGGCGAGTAGAAATCATGCGTTTGCTTAATGAGCGTAAAGGCTTTGTAGATCATCAAATTGCCAGGCTAACGGAATTGGGCGCTAAAGAGTCGGATAAATGTAGCACTTTCGATGAAATTTGTGAGCGGCTGAAGGCTTTAATCACTGAATTGGAAGGCGCGCCAATCGAAAACCTCACATTATCAAAACTGGAAGGATATGGGGCGGAAATCGTGCGTGTAGACCATTGGCTAAGGGATATATCAGGTATGCATCGCGATACCGGCGTAAAAGGCTTTTTTGCCGCTACTGCATTCCGGGTGCCTACCTCTTATGCAGAATATGAGAATAGTTTTTCACATGCACCTCCAGGACCTTAAATCGTCCGGCAATGACTTAAATCGGGGTTGTGTATATAATCCCCTCTCTTTACCACTATAAGAGAGGGGAGTGTCTTGGCGAAATTAGCAGAGCTGGAAAAAAAGCTGTTGCATTACACCGGCAAAGCGATAGCTGACTTTAATATGATACAGAGCGGCGACCGTATTATGATGTGCCTCTCTGGCGGTAAAGATTCTTTTACCATGGTGCGAATTCTGAAGTTGTTGCAGCAGCGTGCCAAGGTCGATTTTGAAATATTTGCTTTTACCCTCGATCAAGCGCAGCCAGGCTGGAATGATACGCATTTGCGTCGCATGGTTGGCGGCGCAAAATGTTTCGTATGAAGTGCTGACGCGCGATACTTATTCCATCGTCAAAGAAAAAATTCCCGAAGGCCAAACATATTGTTCATTGTGTTCGCGTTTACGTCGCGGCATTATTTATCGTTATGCGGAAGAAAAAGGTTTTAACAAAATTGCGTTAGGTCATCATCGCGATGATTTGATTAGAACATTGTTAATGTCGATATTGTATAACGGTGAAATTCGTTCCATGCCGCCGAAATTGTTAAGCGATAACAAGAAAAATATTATTATCCGTCCACTGTCTTATTGTCAGGAAACTGATATAGCGGAATTTGCAAAACTGATGGAATTTCCGATCATTCCGTGCAACTTGTGCGGATCGCAGGAAAATCTCATGCGCAAGAAAGTGAAAAATTTAATCGATCAACTCGCGGCGGAAAATCCAAAAGTGCCAAGCAATATATTGCACGCGTTGAGCGCGGTGAAACCAAGTCAGTTGATGGATAAGAATTTTTGGGATTTTAAAGGTCTTGAAAAATTGCAAGGCGATACAACGGTTGTGGCAGGTGAAGAAGCTGCAGGTGGTTGTGGAATGGAATTATTTAATTTTTAGATCAACTTGAGGTGACTAAAAAACTGTTCGGGAATTAAATTCCCGAACAGTTTAAAGCGTTTTAAACTAATGAACACTTGAGTCCCTCTGCGGGGACAAGATCGTCAGCTTTGATAAAATCAAGCAATGTTTTTCTGGTTTCGGTATCAAATGGCAGGAATTTATTTGCTGCCGCCAAGACTGCTTTGATGACGTCAACGTCTTTATCATCAAATTGTAGATAAAAATTCCCGAACAGGTTTACTTCCTTAATTCTAATAAACTGATTGAGGTTGTTTCTGAATTCAGCTAAAAATGCCTGTTTGCTGGATTCGGGCAAGATGACGCTACAATGGTATTTATCAGGATTACTGCTTTTTTCAATTTTTATAGTTGAAATTCCCAGTCTATTCTCACCTGCACCGTAAGTTAGCATGGCTGGGGTGGAATGCATTTGTGTCCAGTTATTTTCAGTTGATCTCGCATACATATGTATTTTCTCGTTATTAATATCTTTTTTCATTTTAGCGGCGAAGAGGGTAAATAATAGTCGTCCATTTGGACAATGGCGCTTATGCCAGAGTTCAAAAAATTCATGTTTATCAATGAATTATTGCTAAATATGATCTGATCTAACAGATATGACGCGAAATGTAGTATTATTCTGCTTTAATGATAAGAACCCAAACGAGTTTATCGCCCATGAAACACGCCGAATCCAGCACAAATCTATCTTTCTCATCCCTGGTATTGTCTGAAGCCTTATTAAAAAACCTGGTCTCTCTGGGTTATGAAAGTATGACGCCAATACAAGCGCAAAGTCTTCCCATTATCCTGAACGGCAAAGATATTATTGCCCAGGCTAAAACTGGTAGCGGAAAAACAGTGGCATTTGGTTTGACTTTGTTGAACCAATTAAATGTAGAGCAGTATGCAGTTCAATCATTAGTATTGTGCCCAACGCGCGAATTAGCCGAGCAAGTCAGTCAAGTGTTGCGCCAGTTAGCCCGACTGATGCCTAATGTTAAAGTTCTCAATTTATCTGGTGGCATTCCAATGAAGCCGCAACTCGATTCATTAAGACATAGCGCGCATATAGTCGTCGGCACGCCTGGACGAGTGCAAAAACATTTGGATAAAGAAACGTTAACGCTAGATAAATTAAAGATTTTGGTACTCGATGAAGCCGATCGAATGTTGGATATGGGTTTTATCGATGACATGAAAGAAATTATTAAACACTGTCCTGAGCCACGACAAACTCTGTTATTTTCGGCTACTTATCCAGCCGGAATTAAAGATCTTGCGAATGAATTTATGTTGAAGCCTCAGCATATCCGTGTTGAAGATGAGCCGCATGATGAAGTCGATATTGAGCAGCAATTTTATGAACTGAATGATAAAGCAGATAAATTTCCATTATTGAAAAAACTATTGTTGCACTATAAGCCAACGTCCACGCTTATTTTTTGCAATACCAAAGAATTAACCTCACAAATAGCGGGTATGCTGAAAAAAGAAGGTTTTAGCGCTATTGCTTTGAATGGTGATATGGAGCAAAACGAACGTGATGAAACCTTGATCCGCTTTCGAAATAAAAGTTGTTCGATTTTAGTAGCAACAGATGTCGCTGCCAGAGGTCTTGATATTAAAGAACTGCCTGCCGTAATCAATTATGAATTAGCTTTCGAGCGTGATGTGCATACACATCGAATTGGTCGCACCGGGCGCGCTGGCAGCAAAGGTCTTGCTATTAGTTTGACAACGCCTGCCGATGCGGAACGTCTTTGTTTCATTGAAGCAGATCTGGGTCATGATATTCCGTGGGCTGAAACTGATAATTTAAAAATATCCGACGCTAAAATTTTAGCGCCGGAAATGATTACCTTGTGCTTACGCGCAGGGCGTAAAGATAAGCTTCGTCCTGGCGATATATTGGGAGCGCTGACAAAAGACGCTGGTTTGGCTGCCGATGTAATAGGGAAGATCGATATAGGTGCATTATATTCTTATGTCGCTATACAAAAGAACTTCGCTCAAAAAGCGTTGCGGCATTTTCAAAATGGAAAGTTGAAGGGTCGTAACATTGACGTTAAGCAACTTTAAGCGGATCTTATTTTCTTATCTATATTTAGAACTATTCGGGCTGGATGGTAAGCCACTTGAGCTGGGTTCGTCTGGATTGGTATATAGTTTTGCCCCGAGCAACTGAAAGCGCAATATGGCTGTATCTGTGCCTCTATGCTGCATAGGGGTGCTTGTATATTTCGCGAAATATTTTACAAACTCATTCAGCTCAATTTTAAATGTACCCGCACTCAAAATCTCTTCATTGGTTGCTTTTAATTCTGGATGTAGAATGTCTTTATAAACCCTACCAGTATTCCCCCAGGGATTTCTTAAAATTAAAAATTTCAGACCTTTTTCTTCGACAAGATCAATGACCCCATAAGCATGTCCTTCTATCAGGCCTAATGATTTGAAAAGTTCTGTTTGTGGATCTTTGATAGATTGATCAGTTTTATAACGCGGATTTGGTTGTAAGGTTGATGCTACCACTAATCTTTTATCGCGTTTCAATTGAAAACAAATATCTTGATAAATTAACAAAGCATGTGTTGAGTATTGGTTGCTGCCAGAGTCGGCAATAAAATTATTTTTGATGTGATTGCAGAATTTTTCGGATAATTCAGATGGAAATCCAGGTATATTATTTAGTTGCTGGATAAATTTGTCGGCGTCACTTTTTGATTTTATGTTGCTATCCAGTTGTTTTAGATGGTCAGCGTTTTCTGGTGTGCTCACATAAGCACTTAATTTCGCCATGCTATTGAATGTTTTTAGAACGCCTCCTAATGAAGAATCCAATATTGTGCTTCGATAGCTGTTGATGCAGTTTGATATGGCGTTCAAGCATTCTGGATTATCTGCGGCGCGCCTTATTAAATCTTGAAATTCACGTTCACTAGCAGATATTGCTGGTCTGCTTAATAATTCACTGCGCTTTTCAGGATCTATAATGTCTTTTCTAAGTTGTCTTAGATAAGAAATGATATGTAGTTTTTCTATTCTTAATTTTGTTTTCATTTGTTCAAGTGTTTGAAAATAATTTTTATCAAAATCAATTTGTTGATCAAGCTTATCCTGTTCAATTTGTAATGCTTCTAGTGCTGACCATATAGGAGCGGTAGTTTCCTGTAAGAAGCGGTCAATAATTAAGAAATTATTTTGATGATCGGCGCCAAAAACAGCGCGAGCGCTATTCAATGTGTCGGCAGTTGCGGCAAAGATACGAATGTCATCTGCATTCCATAAGCTTTCGGGTGGAATTATCATGAATTCATTTGCGGGTAATCCAGTTAATATATTTAACGCTGTTGCGGGTGATTCGCCGTTTGTAAACATCGCTTGAAATGCTGGAAATTGATATTGAAACTTATATTTATCTTTTTGAATATTTGCTCGGCGACTTATCGCGAGGGCGGTATATGCTTTTTCTAAAATATGCACCCATAACGCGGGATGTTTAATGGCTTCATCTTCGTTATAACGTGAATTTTTTACTCTTATGTATATGGGTTTAAACTTGTCTGGTTCAAAAAGTCTGACAATAACGTATTCGCCATCCTGCGCAAACATTTCATTTTTGATGTACTCTTTACCACCTGGTTGCGCTAATATTGCTATTAAACCAGATAAAAGAAAGCAATTACCGAACCCTCCCTGCTTTATATCTTTGATGTCCGGGCTTTGATCTGGAAATAAATCTTCCTTGCAAGGATTAAATGGTACAGGTTGCATTTTGCCTAGCGCTGATTTTTTAATATATCCTTTCTTGGCGATATTAAAATTTTTTGGCTTATCAGAATCAGATTCTGACTCTTGATTTCGAATTAAGGCGACTTCAAGTAGGTCGGCTCGATCAGGAACGGATCTAGCTAGAAATTGATCGCCAGGTTTTAATGTATGAATTATTTTGCTGTCAGAGTTTTTTGCTGGTGGTGCTTCAACTATCAAAATTGGTTCCGGTTGGCGTATGAGAGGGATAAATCGAAGCCAGTTATCTTGCTCTTCATTGCCTTCGATTATATATAGCACACCAAATTCTTCGTCTTCCACAGTAATAGCGTCTTTGCGATGATATTTTGCAGCTAGATCGCCGAGATCCCTTGAGTCTCTTTGCATCTTAAGCCTCGTTTCGCTACTATTTTTATAATGTATTTTAATTATAGAGTAAGGCAGACGAGATATATGTTGCTTTGACAAAACAATAGCTTATGAATGGCCTGATGTGAATGCTTGCATCTTTGACCAATCTGGATAGGTAAGCTCCCACAAACGGTACAGCTTACCATCTTTTCTCAAATCCCCTTGGTGATGTCGGTTATCCATTTGCGCGCAGGCCAACAAGCAACAATGATTATTGGTATGCAATAAATAGAAAGTAACGCAATGAAATGTGATTCGGGGCCATAATTGTTATAGCCAGGAGTTCCAAATAATGCGAATAAAGTAAAAGTTGTCATCATAAGCACGATGACTTGCTGAATCGGATTAAGCGCAAGCATTTTATACGTTAAAGGTAAAATCTTACTGTAAAAAAACCAGAAGCAATAACAAATGGGATATCCAAATATAATCATTATCCACCAGGGGGAAATATTTAAAAATGTTGTGATTTCACCAATATCGCCATGCGATGCAAACGTACGCCCAGGAATATAATCATTAAAGTTGCCTAAATTCATAACGGCTAGCCAGAGAAAAAAGTAGTAATAAATCTGGCCATGCGGTTTTTTGGAGAATAAGAAAATTAGCGAGAGTATAAATAATGCAACATTTCCTACACCAAATCCGGCAAAAGCAATAAAAGCCGCTTTCCATGGGTGTGCTAGATAAAAAGCAGAGTAATGTACATTCTCATCCATTTTTATAAAAAATAATATGTTGCCCCAGCTCATGTCGCCAAAATGCAAAATGAGCGGATTCTCTTTGAATCCAAAAATCCATGCGCTGAAAGAATGACAATATTCATGAGCAAAAAATGCCATAGCGTGAGTAATATAAAAGAATAAAGGTGTTAATAAAACCAAAATCCATGCTTGGTTGATTTTGTGATTAATAGTTTGATTCGGGATATTCATCCATGATTCCCATTTTAATAAAAAGACGATTTATTATTATAATATAAATGGTCATTAACTTTCCACTTCCGTTGCTGTCACGGACTGCTAATTGCTATTCGCCAGGAATTAAATATAATCACAAAATAATAATAACAATAAAATAATAAAAAAAGACTATATGGACAATAGAGCGTTTCTGCGCGAGTTAAATGAAATAAAAGACGAAATTAACCGTCAAATTGATCCCACCAACCGTTTTGAGCAATATGAAACCTGTCCAATTGATGCAGATCAGGATGAGGTGGATCGTTTATTTACTCTGCATGAAAAACATGTTGCTGAGGAGCAATTCTTATACGGTATTTATAAGCACTTAAATGAATTATTTACTGAATTTCTTGCAACAAAAAATACTTCCGCATTAGCGCTTACTCCCCCGCAAAAAGAAGAATTCGCTCAGTTAATTGATTCATCTATACATAAATTTTCCAGGAACATGGAAAGAATACAGCGATTATTACACAGGCCATTAGTATCTGATGAAGCAGTTATTAGGGCGAGGTTGAGCAAGGATTCGCCGCAGTATTGTGAAAAATTGTTTCGCGGTGAAACTCTATGTGTAGATGACCATGATTTGGCGCGACGTTTCCCCAAAGATTTTCGTCTGGCCGAACATCGCGAAATCATGCGAAGACAATTCTTCAATCCAATTGGACCAATGTCTGCTCAATTAGACATGAAACACCGTGATCAATTGAATAAAGCATACATTATTTCTGGCGCTGCATATCTGGAACGCGCGCATACTGATGTTGGATATTGTGATGAAAATACCACGATTGGTTTATTAAGGATATTTCGCCGTGGTTTGGTTAGTCCAGGCATGACTATTGAAAAACTATCGGTCAGTTATGAGGAAGGCGATGGCCATACTTTTCTTGCGATTAATCGTAACCCTTCCAGCAACCTGGGTGATTTTTCCAGTTGGGGGAAGCATGCGATAATATTTGATCCGTGGAATAAATTAGTATGCATGGCAGCTGATTTTGCCAGTTTGCCTACTTATTATTTTTCCTATCCGGATGCGGCAAAATGGATGGTCCAGGCGACGTTTACCGAAAGTGATTATCCTCTATTGCATAGTATCAGCAATGATGACATGTATTTCGCTATTACTGAAAATCAGGATTTACGCGTTCGCGCAGAAATGGTGACTGAGGAATATGAACTTACTTCGCTCGATCAGGCGGCACTACAGCAAACCAAAGCATTTTTAGTTTCTCTGCTTGAAAAAACTATTCCGGATAATTTTAAGTACACAGTAAATTTATATCTCACTACTGGGGGCATTAAACCAGTACAAATAGTGAATGGATTAGAGCAGCCAGCAATTGCTATTCATAAAGATTTGTTGGTAGATGGTGCGTTTACGATCGAAGAGTGTGAGTTTGCCATCGCGCATGCTTTATTAGTTATTAAATGTTATCCCTGTAGCGAAAGCGAAGACTTGTTGGATAACGATCATAATAATTTAGATATTCAAGTCGTCAATCGTTTTAAAAACGCTGAAAGTGCGATTTCATTTTTGAAAAAATGTGTTGAGTTTGCCAGGAAGCATCACTCAGAAGATCTGGAAGATGATGGGCGTATTGCATGCAAGCTACCGGTTCAATTGCAGTTGTTTGCTAATGATCATAGACGACAATGTGAAGCGCAACGCGCTAAACACATTGCGACGCTACAAGCGCAAGATGAGCGCTTGCGTGTCGCGAGTGCGCAAAGCCGTATTCCGCAAACAGTGTGTGCCGAAGTAAATAAAATCGAAAAATATCAACATCTGGCTCCGCAGTTTCACCAGTGCCAGACAAATATTGAAAAAATACATTATTTGCAATCGCATCTACCTGATTTGTGGCGAGAATTAAAGCCGTATGAATCCATTGATAAGCCTAGCGCCAGAGTTCGTGAATTTTGTCATCTACTGCGTCAAATTCAAGTTGATTTCGCTGATGCTGATCAAGCTAAAGCGGTCGATGATTTAATTAATGCTGCTTTTTGTCAGCGCATTCCTGCTTTTGATTTGATCTACCGTTCAGTGCAAAATGCGCCAGTTATTCGTGATAAAATTTCTAAAACGACATTGCTGAAGTTGGGTATATTTAAAGATGTACAGCAGGTAATGGATAAGTTGATAAAAGCAAGCAATCGTCATAAAGCTCATCGCGCAGCAGAAAAATTTCTGGCTTTGTATAATAAAATCAAGAATCACTTCGTGCCACGTTACTTGTACAATGAATCAGGACCGTATAATAGTAATTTCAGAAATGAAAATGGTCGTTACCCGCGAAAAGAAGAGCGTTATTTCGGTTCAACGGTGGCCCATTATATTCAGTGGCGTAGCTTTACTGATAACTGCGACAAAGAATCATTACCATGGGATGCGCATATACGATGGGCTGCGAAGGATGCGACAAAAAACATTGCTAATGCACTGTGGAACTTGGGAGTAGTGCGTGATCGGCGGCTCTGGAAGATGTTTGATAATAAAAAATTATTAGGCATGATGAATATATATGATGCCAAGCATCAGACGCCAATAACATGCTTGCCTGGGCGCTTACAAGCGTATAGTGATGATCATCATATTATTACTAGTTTCTTTGATTATGTAAGATATAGCGCAGCTAATCATAAGCTTGTCACCTTTATGTTAGATAATAAGCTATATTCACCTGAGGAAGCATTTAAATTATTTTTTGATAAAAACCTGCAGCTATTGCTTATTGTTAGTAATAATGATGTAAGTAATTGCTTGCTCGCCTGGTTTATGCGCATTGTTGCAAAAAATAAAGAACTGGTAAAAAGCTTTTTTCTCGGCCGTGAAGATGGTCGTGATTTGCGTTCTTTACAAAAAATGCATCCGCATGATTCTGTGTTAGATCCTTTGTCACCATACGTGAAATTTTTTCTTCTGCAACGATTTAAAGATGTATCTTTTAAGTTATTCACAAGCGATGAAATTTTAAAATTGATTAGCTTTGATAAAGGAATTCATTTTTTTCGGGATATACCACCCGAATTGTATCTGGGTATATTTGAGCTACCGTATACTGAGATGAGTTTGTCAGCGGTCCAGGAGCTGGTTCCCATGATGGCGCGTAACGGCATGGGAAATGAAGCTAACTCTGTATTTCATAAGCATATTGAAACATATCGTTATGGTGTTGTGACAAGAGAGGCAGCACAGTTATGCGAGTTATTGTTAGAGCATTTATCGCATCCTATCCATTCTTCAACTAGAAAAAAAGTGTTGGCGTCATTTCGTTGGCAATTACCAGCGCGGCATGCTCGGCCGCTTGATCTGGATGTCAAAGCTATGATTACTGTCTATCGCACTTACGACATTAATCTAGGTTTTGCTGATCGAAAAGCTCAGCGCGAATTTGGACACGCGATTTATGATGAGCTGCTTGGGATTGTGGATGTGGAAATGCGTCTGACAGCATTAGAAGATTTATTGTTAGGTAGAAAAGGTCTTTTTGAAACGCCGATCAGTGATTTATGGTTGCGTGATCACGCTGTTCTATTGTGGGTGCAAATTATAGTAAGCAAGTATGGTAAGGACGATGGTACGCAAGAATATTATAATAAGTTAAAGCCAATTATAGAATTGATAGCTAAAAATGCGCCTAATCGCGACAAAATTTATATTTATAATCTGCTTGCCGATGCTATTGAATCCCAACGTCACCTCTCAGATTACATGGGCATGATTGTTGAGCCGGAAAAATATGAAGCCATCAACAAAAAAAATAATGATAACAGTACTGCGGTCGGTATCCTTGGTAACTTGTCTATGTATCTTGGTAAAGACAAAAAAGATCAATTTGCACTGTTGGATTTTCTATCCGCGCCTGTTACCCAGGCTTCTGTCAATAAAATGGCTATATATTTAGACCAGCATGATAAAACTCGAAGAATAGCCGAGATTATGGGTTATGGCCATGCGCATGATTATGGGGCTAAGCTGGATATCAATGCAGTCGAAAATCTATGTTATCTCATGTATCAGATGTTTTGGGATCGTACGTTAAGTGAGCGTGCAGTCATCGTTAATTATTTATTGCTGCCTCCTGATGCTATGGTTGATCCAGCCTCTGCAAAGAAAGCCTATCTCGAAGCTTTTGATTACATTGTTGCGAAATTATTACCGGATGCTAATAATAAATTTTCTGATGAAAACTTTGCGCTTGCGTTTCTTACAGCATATTTGAATGCCGCTGATGAGTTTACCCGTAGTTATTTGCTAACAGCATTGCTGGTAGCCAGTAATGAAAGTTCGCAGGCTGACGTTAAACAAAGCATAGGAAAAAAAGTTGTTTTGTTGTGTGAAAATATGGGGCCAGCTTATGTGAAGTTGGCGCAAGCTATACACAGTCATCCCAATACGCCGGAAAATATTCGTAAAGACCTGGAGCATGTTAAAGGCCGTGCCAATCCGCCATATCGTTGGCAATTATGGCGTATGATTGTAGATGTTCTGCCCGAAGCAGCTGTGCAGAAAATACATCGCGTTAGAAAATTACTTGGATCAGCTTCTTATAATCTGGTGATGGAAGTGCAATTAATAAATAAGCAAGTACTCGTATTATCATTGCTGCGTGAAAATGCTAAAAAGCAGACTGAAGAAGGGTTTGATCATCTGCAGCGTTCGGTTGCCGCGTGTAATCATGAACGATTAGGGCAAAATCGTGGAATCATTGCTTCCATGATTAAAGAAGCGGATCTGTTGTCTGTATGTGAAATGGATCATCAATTGAGTAGCAAACAATTTGCATTAGCAAATAAAATAAATAGGCATAGATTATTAGTAGATGGCTACAGGGTGATAATTTTTCCCACGCAATTATATCTCTCAGGAAAAGGCTATCGATTTATTGAATTGATGAAAGGCGTAGAATTTAATCATATGCCTGCGGATACTCATCAGCAATTAAAGATAAAGAAATGCGTCGCAAAAGCTGTATTGGTGACAGAATTTATTAATATCATGAGCGGCGAATACTTTGATTGTGATCGTCATGGTAATCAGCTGCGTGTGAATATAGACGAAAAAACTAAAACGCTGCATGTAGGATTGTATGATTTTGGTGAATTGTCATTGCAAAAACCGACTGATCAGGAAATTGTGCAGTTCGCCATTGTTATTAAATCATTAGCTAAAGAATCGTCTATTGGCCTCGACCTGACGGCACAGTTTGATAATAAATTAAGTGATAAAATTAATGAATTGTTAAAATCTGGTAAGTCAGCTAGTTATCTTATGCGTGTGCGCAAAGGCTTGCTGGCGCTGCATGATTTTCAGGCGATATTAAATATGCGTGAAATGATGGAAGTGTTATCGCAGGTGATTAAATCAAAGAAAATACATAATGTGCTTAGGTTGGCTATGCAGGATATTCTTAAATATTTGCAGACGATTAAATTTGTTTATGACGCACGCGACTATATAAGAAATGGATTATTCTTTGGAAGTAGTGATGTATCGTCAAACAAGATTATCGTTGAGTATGATATCCAGGGAAAAGTAAAGCGTAGGGTGGATTAGTCGCGCCTTTCGCGACGATCCACCATCATTATTGATCATAAAGAAGGTTTTGCCACGACGGCTTCTTCGATTACTTCGTTAATAAAAAACCGCTCTTTAATATCGGCTGGTATATCATTTTTTCTCCAGGTGATCATGTCTTTTGCTGTCGCATCGCAAGCATTTTTAATAGTTATATCCGCATTGCGATCTAACAAAATCCTGACATGTTCCCATGTTTTATTTTCTATAGATAAATGTAGAGGTGTATTACCATTAGCGTCTTGAATATTCACTTTTGCACCGGCATCGAGTAAGCAGACGAGGATTTCATCTGCTTTATCTCTTCGATTTGTAATTACATGTAAAGGCGTTCTTCCTGATGTGTCAGCTATATTTGGATTTGCCCCTAAATTTAATACAAATTTCACGGTATCTAAAAAGTAATTAGCAAAAACACATCTATGTAAAGCTGTGTAACCTTCGCTTTTATGTTGAGCATTAATGTCTACAGAATAATTTCTAATGATGACGTCTAATACATCCTGATCGCGGCCGTTTACGGCTGAGACAACAAGAGCAAAAACATCAATTTGCATTTTGTTTTCGAGAATCCTTAATAGCAGAGGCAAATATCGTTCGCGATTGGAATATATAAAGTGCGAGCATTGCAACATTTTGCCATTGTCATCGCCATTGATGATGCCACCTAAGTCAATAAGCCAGTTAGCTCCATCCACGTCGCCATATGTATCATGAATTGATTTCCATCTGTTGTTAGATAACAACAGATAGAGTGGAGTTTTGCCTGCAAATTTATAATTAACATCCATGCCTTTCTCTGTAATTAACCAGCGTAGTAATGGCGTTACCTTTGAGTAATCTTTGGAGAGGTTAAAAAGTACGAAATCAAATATAGTATGCCCATCATTATTTTTAGCGTTTATATCAGCGCCTGCAGCTACAAGGATTTGAACTGTTTCTAATTGATCCCAGTTCGCGGCCAGGTGTAATGGCGTATTGCCTTTTTTATCTTTGATATTTAGATCGGGATAACGCTTGACCAGGTATTCAGTGCTATGTTTGGAATTATGTTGAGCGGCTCGATGCAGCGGCGTTTCGCTGTTTTTATTTGCATGCAGAATATTTGCGCCATGTTCTGCACTGAACTGCAAACAGTCTATATTGTCTCTATCGCAAAATTGAAATATTACTGTATCGCCCCAGGAGGTTTCAATGCCAAGATCGAATTTATGTTCTGTGACGATTGTTTTAAACGTCTCTAATGGACAAAGAGGAGCATGACGCATGCAGGTATTACCATATTGATCTTGTTGATTAGGGTCGAGTCCATTTTTTATGCCCCATAACAACATATCCCAATTTTCGAACATGGAAAATCGGTCTAAAATATTCAGATTCTTATCAGTATTATGAATTGGAAATCCATTTGCATGTAGCCATTTCAAAAAATCAAATGCTTCATAGTAGCGCAGCATATCCATGGTGTTATAAGTGTTATAATTTTTCATTTGCAATGAAAGGCCATTCGCTACTAATATTTTAAGTATTTCCCACTGTAATTCTAAAATCAGGCTATTCAAAAGCTTGGTATCTAGATTTAACCTTGCTACCACATATTCCATGTCATATTGCATTATTCTGTGTATGAGATCCGAAGCTTTTTTTTCAATGATGCCTGCAAATACTTCCTTATTTTCTTTTACTACTTCCAGTATTTTTTCGATAGGTAAATAGCCAATAATTTTGTAATGTCTATAAACAATTAATCTTTCGATATGGAGAAGGCGCTGAAATTCAGGGAAGAAATTCGGTTGCATATGTTCTGATTCTAAAAATGGATACAATTCGTCATCATGTATATGACCATCTAATTTTGCTCCTTGCGCAAGCAGGAAGGCTGCTGTTTCATATTTTTTACGGGTAAGCATGACATCTAACATTGAGCTGCTGCCATGTCTTGATCGTACATTGATATCAATTCCGGCAAGAAGAAGACTTTTTAGTTGCTGATTGGTAGGGTGAGGTTTTTCATTTTGAATGAACTTATGCCACAATTCATGTTTACTATATAAGCGAGCTGTTGATTCATCCATATAGGCTAAGAAATATTTTTTATCTAAATTGCTGAAGTAACAATGATTAAACCAGTTATTTAAATTAGTTCTAGTCATGTCACGATAAGCTTGTTCTAAAGTCTTGTTTGCCCGTAATTTTGTGGATTGATTGCATAATGTATATATGGCCAATATTGGATGATGCCGATCGGCAAGAATGGCTTGTTTTTTTGAATCCCGATACTCTGAATAATTAACTGGCTGTGCTGGTTCATAATTGAGAACTTTTTCCAGCCTGTCTGGTGTGTGGCCACCTCTGCCAACGCTAACGCGTGAAATAGAATAATTGTTTACTAAGTGTTGTGCCAGATACATATAAAAATCAGCAATCATTTGTTCATGATTGGTTTGAAATTCAAGTTTGCTCTCGATGGAATCGAAAACTAATTGCCCTTCACCATCCGACCATACCCAGCATTGCGACATCACGGTATCGCGTCCATGTTTATCCCTATACATTAAAACGTAGAAACCGCTGCCGGGATTGATAATGCCGTCTTTCGCGCATTCTTTGCCAACGCCATCTATTGATTGGCAGCAATTGGTTAATTTGCCTAAAATGGCATTACGCGGATCGTTCGCAGCTAATTTCGTTATATAATAATGACGATATTCTGGCGCAATGTTGTGACCTTTGATCATTACATATGGAACTAATTTATCATCATTTTGTGGTTTTAAATCTAACCATTTATTAAAATATTCTTCTCCCAAGCCATGCTGATAAAATAATATAGCAGCTTGTGGGTTTTCATAAGCACGTTCATAAGTAAATGTTTTCAAATAATCAGCTAGTGTTTCTGCTTTGACACCAATACTAATAGGTGTGCCACTGTCTTTGGCTTTATTTTCAATTTTGTCAGCAAAATGCAGGTACCTTAAGACTGTGTCATCTTGATGATGCGGTGGATAATCAGCAATTACACGTTGCCAGATTGGCAAGCTCCATGCTTCTGTTTCTGGCAATGTATAAAGACAGGCATCGTGAAGCAATTGATGGGCGACGCCTTGGCGATGTTTGTAGTAGCGCTTAAGATAAGTGATTGCAGCTTTGCCATTGCCGAACGCTGCTATTAATTTTGCAGTGTAGGTGGCGGCATCTTGCGTATCAGCATTATTTTGTTCTCGCAGTGATACGAGAATAAACGGCAATAACCGTCCGTATTCTTCCATAGAAAAACTCTGCTGTGGAATGTGTAATTGTTTTAACAATGCCGAAACATAATTTTTGTCATTCAATCTGTTTAAAATTTCTTTATTACTGTCGTCAGCATCGCGCAACAAGTGACTGGCTTTTACCAGCCAGTCATTAATCAGTTTGATGGTGTGGAGTTTGTTATCCTGTAAGCTATCATATTTAGCATGAATATATTGTAGATCGCCAGGTAACGGAAAACGTCCAGACGGATCTATTTCTTGTCCTGTTAACATGGAAGATACGTATTTATCTACGCGCGTCATGTAAAGATATTTTTTGATTAATGCAGCTGAGTTGAAACTATCGGTTTCACTTTGATACTGATATCTATTTAAATAACCACCCAGTGTGATTCCTGATTTCAGGCTAACAACGCTATTAAGCATGTGTTCGGGGAAGACTATTTTGCTTTGCACCATCTTTAATAATGCGGGCATCATTTTTTCGCAAGGAATGCGAATAAATGTGTCTTTGTTTGATTCGGATAAAGCTTCATTTTGATATAGCGTTGGAAATATATTCTGGCCATGTTTGATAAAATATAATAATGTCTTGAAGGCGAAGGTTGAGCAGCTGTAAAAATCTTTTTGCAATAATACATTTGAAAAGGCAATGACCGCATTCGGAAATACTGTTCGTACAGCGTGAATGATTGTCTCCGGTAAAGCTATTATCCCAGCTTCAGAGTCGACCATAAACACATGCATTTTGTTCTTATACATGCCAATTAAAAATGGCACGGCGTGTACGCCTTCAATGTAAATTATTTTTGCAAAATCAACGACATTAAAACTAATGCTGCGTAATAGTTTTATTAATTTTTCCGCGTCATTTTTCATGATAAAAATATGACGGGTATTTGCACCTGATTTGTTTTTGTATTTTTTAAGTGTGCTTTCAACAAGCAGTGATAATGCTTCGTAAGTTAAATAATATTCTCCTTCTCTATCTCTTACTTTGCCTTCAATGCGGCCTTCTTCAAGCAATGGGTTATGCTTTTCGCGCAATAATAAGCGTTTTACTTGTGCGTGCTGTTGGAAGTAGGCCTCTCTGTCAGGTTTATCAACAACAATGGCTTTTTTAATGTTTCCAGGATTGACATAGGTATCAACGGCTTCGGTTTTTTTTATAGTGATTGTATTTTTGCGCTGTACCATGGATGAATTCCTGTTGTTTTTATAGTTACATTTGTGAGGTAACTTAATGGAATTATTGGCGCCGCGTTATTGTCCTTTTTGGCAATAGTAATCCGCTCACGCCAATCATCCATTCAGGAATGTTGATTCAATCTAAGCTAACTTCAGGGCCTGCAGGGATACACTGGCCTCGATCCTTGATAGTGAATTATATTTTTATCTTCGCTCCATTGTGCGCTGCAATCATTTACTAGATGGGCTGTGCAAATAATTCCTTTATCATTTTTTACTATGAAATTAAAGCGATTACCATTTTGACCATATTTTTTATTTAATTCGTCAAAATCATAAACTTCTAATACGAAGGATATTTCATCTGTGTATGTTCCATCCTGGTGGTGGTTTCTAAAGATCCCTCGGCGTGATCTTTGTTCTTCATTTTCTATTTCTATTGATTTACATTTTTCATAGACAGGGTTCATTTGCAAAAGTAGATCACACAAACTCTTTTCTTTTTCATTTACTATTTTCCATTGATTGTATTTTTGCAAAAATTCATTACCTCTTTCGTCAGTGTGCTCTTTGGCTTTTTCCATAACGAGAGATGAATTGTTAAGATCAATAGCCTCATTTAATATGTTCCAGCATTCTCTTTGTAGTCCACGTGTTTGCTGTGCTAACCGCCTATGTTGATCAAGCGTGATGGGATATAATTCTAATAGATTTTTTGCGTTAATTTCTTGTATGGCTTTTATCTGGGCGTCTTTCGGTAATGTTATTAGGCGTTGAATCTGATTTTCATGTTCAGGTCTTGTAAACATATATATTTCCTATAAATCCTTGTTAATATTTTTATACTTATGAGTCCATTTTATGACTTCATGAGCTGTATTGTAATTGTCTATTTAGGCAGGTGGAAAAGGACAAATAAACGAAGATTTTATTATGCTCATATTGTAAGATATCGCTCAATTTTAACCTTGCTTAGGTGCGTTATGTTGAGAAAAATTAGAGCTGCAGTTTCACAAAATGTTTTTTATAGCCGTGGACAATCACATTTTCTGCCGCAAATGGATTTTATTTATTCGGGTGCGCAAAATGTGGCTAATCAAATTTTACAAGAACTAGATTTGATATACGGTTGGACTGCAGAACTTGCTAATAAAGAAAAATATTCTCAGCTTACTATCAGGGATGGCTTTTTCCATAGAGGCTTGTTAGCAGAGATAATTGAAGAAGCAATTAATTTTCAGTTATATAAGCAAACCTCAGATGAACAAAAGATATTGATCCAGTTCATTCTCATTTGTGCTTTACAGGACAGCATCGAACGCGTGAAGGATATTGTTGCTTTCAAAGTTGAAGACGCGTCCGAGTATGCTTACGTTAGTCTCACTTATACCACGCGGCGATCAGTCAGAGCAGTGACGATTTCTTACCCAGCTACCCTATTTAAAGATAAGGTAGAGTTAAGATGCGAGCTGCAGCCAGCATTAGATTGTATTAATAGAGTCCTGCATGGAGACCTGAATGCTGGATTGGCGTTCGCGACCGCTCGTCCAGTTGCCGCTAGCAAAACTGAAGCCACAGCAAAGTGGTATGGCGATTTCATGACGCGCAATAAAAATAACAGAAATTTAGCTTTTTTGATGGCTGCGTATTTCGATGCATTAGCGAATGGCAATACAACTCAAGTCGATGTTATTGGTCACTATTACGATTTCATGCAACAAACAGGTTTATATGACTGCACTTATTTAAGTGCGTTAGCCAGACAACATGCCAGGCGACTAACAGATTTCCTCATGACTGATGACCTGCGAGGGCTTGAAGGGGCGCAGCATATAGAGCGTTGGCTAAAAGCACAAAGAAGATTGTTTCAAATGGATGTTGATGTTATTGAGCAACAAATTCAAGGGGCTGAACAGGCGGGTACGAAAGAGCGAGTTTCTGAATTAAAAATATTGCGTAAATGTATCGAAATAATATTGCAGCATCCGGAACAACAATTATTGTCTGAGCCATTAAGTAAATTAGCAAAATTTGACCCGATTACAGGTGCGGACATAGAATTTTATTTACCAATAAAAGCTATACTGGATGACTATAAAAAACGATTACTTGAGATATTTCTTGCTATTCGTAACCAGGCTTCAAAGAATTCAACTCTCTCTGAAGCATCTAGAATTTTAGCGACTTTGAATGCGGTAGAAAAAGAGCCTCTTGATACTTTGTTGTGGAAATTGGTGAGTATGCAGGCTGGTTTGTCTGGGGCATTGCGTGAGCATAAGAAAAGTGAAGAAGAATTTTTGCGCGCCTGTTTGAATAAATTGAATGATTTGTCAGTAACGCAAGCTCCTGCTAAGAAAGCTGAAGCTAAGTTTCAAGCAATGCAAAGTCTAAACACGATTAATTCTGGTTTGTCGGAGCAAACTTACGCGAAAATTTATACGGAATTAACTCAATCAGCTGTGCAAACAAGCGAATCAACAAAGTCTGTAGAGCCTCAAAAAACCACTTTAGTTAAGAAGACAGAAGAAGCGCCAGAAGGAATATTAATTGATTTGGGCTACTTACCAGCGGTACCAACAACTGATCCTCGTTATATAACACCGAGTCAATTTCCTCAGACACCAATCAGAGAGCCGGGCTATGCTAGTGAAAGTCCATTTGTGACTTTCTCCTCACAAAGACAGGCAGCAACAGATGATGGGCAAGAACTACAGATGTTAGGTTATAGAGGGAAGCGTTGAAAGTTTATCGTCGATAAAAAAACACCCGCCGAAGCGGGTGTTTTATGAGAGTAAAACGAAATTAGTTTACTGTAGTTTCTTGCAGATTATTCAGGCTCGCATTTTCTACATCCCGCATATTTTGTGCCTTTTTTTCCTGAGTCAGGCGTGCAACAAAGGGAATAGCGATAAACAACAATGCTCCTGTGCCAATCGCACTCCAGCCTACCATGCCAAAGGTATGGCTATAGCTGGCATTGGTAATCAGCGGATCGATAGAGTCAGTGTTGCCGAGAGCCATTTTCGAGAATTGATCGGAGAAAATAGCGGCGATACCAGTTACCATCATCCACATGCCCATCATTAAGCCACGTAAGCGTAACGGTGCCAGTTGTCCGACCATCGCGTAGCCAATTGGTGAAATAAATAACTCACCTACACTTTGCAGAATATAACTCAACAATACCCAGTTGAAATTGGTATAACCTTGCGCATCGGCCATGCTGATGCCTACTGGCAAAATTGCAAAAGCAATACCAATCAGCAATAGCGCAAATGAAAATTGCAGTGGGATGTTGATATTAATGCCGCGTTCGCGCATGTGGGTAAAGAGAACGCTCAACAGCGGGCCGCCAATGATGATCACAATGGTGTTAATGTTTTGTATCCATTGCGGCGCGATAATAATGCCCATGAAATGTCGGTCAACATTGCGCTCTATAAACAGATTCAATCCCATAGGCGCAAGCTGGTATAGCGCCCAGAAGATCAGCGAGGCAAGAGCGAGAATGATATAAGCCCACATTTTGTTGCGCTCTGTCGTGCTGGGTTGTTTGATGCGCCAGTACGGTGATGAGCGCGAGCATGGCGGCGCCGATAATCAATAATCAGCTGATTACAGAAAGTGGTATGTTGCATTAACAGCTCTGATCACGAATACCAGGGCAATCACGGCGCTAATGCCAATCCAACTGGAGGAATTTCTTCTGACTGCAGTGGCAGCTCCATGAAGGTGGTGTCACGGTCTTTCAGAATTTTCCAGAAATAGAAGGTGAGACCCAGGGCGATCAGATTACCAAACGCGCTTAACAAGAAGAATTCTCGATAAGCTGCCTGCAGGTGGAAATAGCCGCCAAGGGTAAAGCCAACAAAGAAGCCGATATTCATGCCGCTATAATTCCACAAGAACGCGGATTCACGGCGTTTATCATCAGGTTCAAATAATTGGGTGACCATGCAGTTGATGCAAGTGACATTCAAACCGCTGCCGCCTAGAAAGGCTGCCAATCCCCAGAGTAGATAGATTGGATCGGGCACGGAAATCAAGCAGGCAGCCCAATATTTGCGACACCATGCCTACGCCGAACAGACTGCGATAACTCAGATAGCGGCCGCCAATGTAGCCGCCCAGTAAATGTAGAAAGTAATTCAAGGCGATAAATGAACCGGTAATGCTGGTCGCCAGCGTGTCATTCATATGCAAGCCTTTGGTCGCATATAGAATAAGGGTGGAATAAAGAACGCTAAAACTTAGAGTAGAAAAAATTTGAATAAAAAATAGAGCACCAGCGCCTGTTGGCATAACATCTTGATATTTTTGTAAAAATGTTTTTTTTGTGCGTGTCTGACTCATGAATTATATTCTCCGCGTGCGGATTTCTTATATAGACAGTAACTCTTTCCTTTCAGATTACTTAAGCCTCGGAGCTATTGCGGCTCTCTATGTTCAGGCGGGAGTAGCGCTCAAGTAATAGGTTAACTTCGGTATCGAACTGTTTGCAAAAGAGATGTTAGATTAATCCATTATATTGTTTTTGAGATCGGTTTCAAGGCGTGAGAACAATTGTTTTTAATCGGGGCAAGACCGCAATAACAGAAGGCTCCGTGCAGTTTATGAACTTTTTTCAACAACTCAGATAATTTTGCTCCTCACCCAACTTTTTTATTTCAGCAGCATCATCAGGCAGGGTCTTAATTATTGCATTCATGATGTCTTCGGCGAGTAATTTCTGGTTAGCTGCGAGGCGGATAGCTTGCTCCCAGTCAATAACAGGCAGGTTAGATGACTCCATATTAAATCTCCCTCTTAAGCTCGAACTTACTTGAGCATGAATATGCCAGCTTGCTTGTGCGAATAAATATCTACTTATAATTTTTCAAATACCGCCATCGCTTCAATATGTGAAGTATGCGGAAACATATTCATAATACCCGCCTGTATCAGACTGATAGCCATGCTTGATGTACTAATTCTCCTGCATCGCGAGCGAGTGTGGCAGGATTGCAGGAAACATAGACAATTCGTTTCGCGAGCGAATTGCTGAAAATAGGGGATATTTCCTTTGCGCCAGCGCGTGGCGGATCGAGTAGAATTTTGTCATAATGTGTTTTCATCCACGCTGCCTGTGTAGGTGGTTCCATCAGATTTGCAGCATGAAAATCGACATTATTAATGTCGTTATGCTTTGCATTATCTTCTGCGCTCGTCACCATTTCATCACCGCCTTCAACGCCGGTCACATGGTTGGCAAGTCTGGCAAGTGGCAGGGTAAAATTACCAATACCGCAAAACAAATCTAGTACTTTATCTTCTGGTTGCAAATCCAGTAATGCAGGGCTTGCTTGACCATCAGGCGATTCATTTCCAGATTAATCTGGGTGAAATCCAGAGGATGAAACAGGAATTCGAGCTGATAATCCGGCAGTGTATAGCGCAGTCTTTCGTTGCTATCTTGCGGCCAAAGCTTATGAACCTGTGCTGGAGGATTAGGTTGTAAGTAGATATGAAAATTATGTTTTTCGCCAAATGCAATCAACTTATCTTTATCACTCATCAGACAGAGGTTCCATATGACGAAAAACCAAAGCGACATCGGTGTCACCCATAGCGACTTCGATTTGCGGGATGTGCCTGTATATGTTCAAGCGAGCGAATTAATTCGCTTAATTCGTGCAAGTGTTCACCTACACTTGGGTGCAGCACCACACAACTTTCGAGGTCAGCCAGATAACGACTGGATTTTTCCCTAAAGCCAACCAACAGTTTATCTTTCTTAATAACATATTTTGACTCCCAGCGTGCTTTGCGCCTATAGCCGGTGGTGCCAGCGCTTAGAGGCGGCAAAATATGTTCAGGCATCACTTTGCCAAAATGTTTTAATTGATCGAGCAGAGTTTGTTGTTTCAGCTGCAATTGCGTATCCATGTTCATATGCTGCAAGCTGCAGCCGCCGCAAAGTCCAAAATGCTGGCAGGGTGGGTTACGCGTTCTGCAGCAGTAGTGACAACTTCTTCGACAACTGCTTCATTATAATTGCTGCGTTTTTGAGTGATTTTATAAGTGACTGTTTCACCGGCAACGCACCACTGACAAAAGTGGTTTTACCATTGATGGTAGCAATTCCCCGTCCATCGTGACTAAGGCGTGGATTCGCCGTAGCAGCTGTCTTTCTGTTTGTCAAGTTTTACATTTTTATTCATAGGGATGGCAATATATAGGTAAGGTAAACTTTAATGTTTATTGGGCCATTTATCGCAAGCGTAAGACTATATAATGATTAATGAAAAAATACAAACATGTACAATAATTGTAAAGTTTGAAATACGATCTATAATTAAGTTAATAGAAAGTAATAAAAGAGTGTTTTTCAGCAGGGATTTGTCCAAAACCTTTCAGTGATGACATCAGGAGACACGATTGTAGAGTGGTGTGCATGTCCTTAAGTCTAATTAGTTTAGAAGGAAAGCCTAAAGCACGACTGAGGTTTCCAAGTATAGGTAAAGCGCGGTTTTTTGAGACTGTCTTAAGAAAACACTCATTTATTACTCTTTATTCAGTCTCTTTACTTTTATGTCAAATTCCGTATATCATCTTTTATCTATCCTTATTAACCATCATCTCAGGAAATAACTATGACCAATCCAACTATTGAATGTAGAACTTATATGGTGCCAAAATTATAAACCACTTGCCTGTAGTCCTAATCCGTGGTGAAGGTGTTTATGTCTGGGATGATGCGGGAAATCGTTATATCGATATGATGAGTGCTTATTCAGCGGTGAGTCATGGGCATTGTCATCCCCAAATTGGTCGAAGCGTCTGCAGGAACAGGCTGCCAAACTTAATATCGTTTCGCGTGCTTTTTATACCGATAAACTAGGGCTGTTTTTGCGAGCAGTATTTGTGAATGACTGGCTATGAAAAGCGTTGCCCATGAATACCGGTGCAGAAGCGGTTGAAACGCGCTTAAAAGCGGCGCGCAAATGGGCTTATACCGTGAAAAGGTGTGCCGCAGACAAGGCGGAAATTATTGCTTGCACAGGCAATTTTCATGGTCGTACGATCGCGATTGTTGGCATGTCTACTGAGCCGCAATATAGAGAAGGATTTGGGCCATTTCCCGCCGGATTTAAAATTATTCCTTATGGTGATGCTGCAGCGCTTGGAAAAAGCGATCACGCCGAATACAGCGGCATTTCTAGTTGAGCCTATACAAGGTGAGGGCGGTATTATTGTTCCGCCAGCAGGATATTTGAAAGCGTGTGCTGAGATTTGCAAAAAACATAATGTGTTATTAATTTGCGATGAAATTCAAACAGGTCTAGGCCGAACAGGTAAATTACTGGCTTGTGATCATGATGGTATGTCAGCCGGATGCCGTCGTTTTTGGCAAAGCATTAGGTGGCGGATTACTGCCGGTTTCGTTATTTTTAACCCGTAAAGAAGTCATGGATGTTTTTACTCCGGGTGATCATGGCAGTACATTTGGCGGTAATCCGTTGGCAGCAGCGGTGGGATTAGCGGCGATTGATGTATTGCTTGAAGAAGAACTTGATCGAGCGTGCAGCAGAATATGGGGGAATATTTTCATGAAGCAAGCTTAAGAGTGATTAAATCGCCTTTAATTAAAGATGTGCGTGGCAAAGGATTATTGATTGGTATTGAGATGGACAAGCGTTATCCTGCACATGAAATCTGTCTGAGAATTGCTGAAGCATGGATTTTGACTAAAGAAACCCATCAAACCGTTATTCGTTTTGCTCCGCCGCTTATTATCACCGAAGAGCAGATCGATAATGCAGTTAAGGCACTCGCGCAAGTATTGCACGAAGTTGAAAGTGAATTAAAAGAAAAGCAGTGAGACGATTTGTATGATTTCCCAGTTTAAAAATAATCCCTGGATGTTTTGTATTGCCTGTTTAGTCAGTGTGGGCGGCATTCTCTATGGGTACGATGTCGGCGTTATTTCTGGCGCGTTATTATTCATTCGAAATTCCATTCCCATGACCGATACACAATTAGGCATACTGGTTGGCGCGGTGCTTGGCGGTGGTTTAATAGGAACGCTGCTGGCGGGGCCAATAGGCGATCGTTACGGGCGGCGGTTTTTGATTGTTGCCGCTAGTGTGGTGTTTATCATGGGTGCGACGTTGGTGCTTTTCGCCAACTCATTCTTAATGGTATTAAGCGCGCGGCTTCTGTTGGGAACAGGGGTAGGTGTGATCACTGTTGCAGTGCCATTATATGTTGCGGAAATGGTGCCAGCGAGTGACAGAGGCAAATACATGACATTTTTTCAGCTACTGCTGACATTTGGCATTGTCATGGCTTATGTGGTTGATTTCATTTTCACGCCTACCGGTAATTGGCGTGCGATGTTTGCGGTTGTGTTAGTGCCAGCATTTGTTTTATTGATTGGCATGTTGTTTTTGCCGGAAACACCACGCTGGCTGATCGCCAACAATCAGATAGAGCGCGCACGTGAAATTTTGCTACGCCTACGTCTATGCTCAAATGTGACAGATGAAGAAATCGCGCAAGTACGTGTCAGTCTGCAGAATTCAGAAGGCAGTTGGAAGGAGTTAATTTCTCGTCAATTTTGGCTGCCGACATTGACTGCTATTCTGATCGCAATTTTCAATCAGCTGACCGGTATTAATTCATTCCTGCAATACGCGCCGTTAATTTTGAAAGATGCTGGTATTGGTTCTGACGTGGTAACGATGATAGGGTCGGCTGGTATTGGCGCATTGAATTTCGTCTGCACGATTATCGCCATTATGTTTATTGATACCCTGGGCCGCCGGCCACTGTTATTAATTGGTGTCGCAGGGGTGGTGTTGTCAGAATTGTATTTGGGATTGGTGCAATACGCGCCATTTGGGCCGTTTATTGTCGGGCTATTATCTTTGCTGGGATTGTTTGCATTTATTGTCTTTTTTGCTATTGGGCCGGGTGTGGTGGTCTGGCTGGCGATATCTGAATTATTTCCTACGCGTGTGCGTGGCAAAGGTATTGCGCTATGTCTGTTTTTTAATTCACTGGCATCAACGTTATTGGCGACATTTTTCCTGCCAATCTCACATAAGTTAGGTATGAGTCAGACTTATTGGGTATTCGCGATGTTTTCCTGTCTATATTTTCTTGCGGCGTATTATCTGTTGCCGGAAACCAAGACGAGATCGCTAGAAGAGATTCAGTTTCAATTTCAAAAATCTTAAACGGTGTTATTTGGCGTTGTCAGAGAGCACACGATAGATTTCGCCATATAAAACGTATGACCATGGCACGCTCCAGATAGTCCCTATGAGTAGCAATAATACGCTTACTATCATGGCGCACATTTGCAGGAAGAAGATCGCGGTCAGGCGCAAGAAATTGCCTCTGGTCGCGGTGAACGATTGTACGATGGCTGGCCAGGGGCGAGATTGCCTGTCGAGTACAAAAGCCATCGCCAAAATCATGCGTATGAATAAATAAAATATGATGAAAATTGCGAACATATATAAAAATACTGTTAAGTAAGTCATGAGCGCGGGTGAGATTTTTAATATTTCGCCCATTATGTACAAGAGGAAAGACGGCGCTAGTATGCAGATAAATATCGCGGGCATGAAAATTAAGAGCTGTAATAGATAAAGGCCGATAATATTTAATAGAAAGTCTAATTTGAATGTGCGGAATACCATGCTGTAAGAGACTGGCTGTCCAGTCGCGCGCTTGATACCAATATAGATGACGCCAGTCGATAAAATATAATTTAGAGTATAACTGACGAAACTGATGGCACTGTAAAGTATCTGGCTGATTTGCAATGCTTCAACGATGCCTTCGGCAATACCGAAAATAATAGCTACGACGGCGATAATGCTGAGCGCGGCCCATATGGTACTTTTAACGCCATAAGCTTTTTGCCAGGCACTATCCATCGTGTCCCAGACTGGAAGAAGATAAGTGTTCTTTATTATTTGCGGTTCTTGATTACTTTTCACCGGCTAACCATTTGGGGTCGACTTCAAATTCGTTCGCAATTTGTTGCATCAAATCTATATCTGGCATTTGCTGGCCTTCAACCAAACCCCAGGCGGTATGTTTAGGAATGTCGAGCATTTTACTTAAGATTGTGGCTCTTTCACGTGAAGACGAGGGGGCATCTGTCTCATCCAGACAATGATTCAATCTTTCCGCAAAATACCTTGCGCTCTGTGGCACGGACCTTACTCCTTGGTATCGGCTTAGATTGAGTATACTTAGGGGCTTAGGTGTGAGCAATAATGAATAACCCCTAGCAAATTGACGATTTACTAGAGAAAAACCTTAATAAGGCATCATTTGTGATGGTGATAAAAGCCTGCAGCGACCAAAGTGTTGCGCATTAACACTGCCACAGTCATGGGACCTACGCCTCCTGGTACCGGTGTGATCCAGGCTGCGCGTTCTTTTGCGGGTTCAAATTCAACATCACCTTTAAGGCTGCCATCGGCAAGACGTGAAATGCCTACATCAACGACAGTGGCTCCAGGTTTAATCCATTCGCCTTTGATTAGTTCCGGTTTGCCTACGGCGGAAATCAGAATGTCAGCTTGTTTGACGAAATAAGGCAAATCATGCGTAAAGCGATGGCACACAGTAACAGTAGCGCCGGCGATTAATAACTCCAGCGACATAGGGCGGCCAACAATATTGGAGGCACCGACGATTACAGCGTGACTTCCTTTATATTTTTGCTGGATATGATCGAGCAGCAACATGATGCCATAGGGGGTGCAAGGGCGTAGCAACGGGCGACGCTGGCCCAGGCGGCCAAAATTATACGGATGGAAGCCATCTACATCTTTATGTGGGTCTATATGTTCCAGGGTTTTATTGGCATGAATGTGTTTAGGCAGGGGAAGTTGCACTAAAATGCCATCCACAGATTTATCCTGATTAAGTTCTTCAATGAGAGCGGTCAGTTTTTCTTCTGAAACATCCGCGGGTAAATGATGATAGACAGAGTGTATGCCGACTTGCTCGCAGGCTTCGCGCTTGTTGCGCACATAAATGCTGGAAGCGGGGTCTTCGCCGACTAGAATAACGGCGAGGCCGGGGCGGCGGTGGCCTTCAGCTAGTTTTTCCTCAATAAGTTGACGGATTTCAGATTTCAGCTGGGCTGCAATTGCTTTGCCATCGATTAATTGAGCTGTCATGAAGGTATGTTTACTCGCTCTATTGCGGATTAATTTATGCATAAGATAACATGAAACACTCATTTATAAGAGAGGTCAGCATGGAAAAAATAGCATTGATAACAGGAGCTTCAAAAGGCATAGGTAAAGCATTTGCTGAAGTATTCGCGCGCAATGGTTATTCATTGCTATTGGTGGCACGCAGCACGCCTGAATTAACGGCGATACAGACTGATCTTAAAGCTAAATATCAATGCGACGTCAAAATACTAAGTGCGGACCTGGCGCAGCCTGAGAGTGTGGATTTGATTGCGGATACATTTAAGGAGGAGATGGGGCGGCTGGATGTGCTGGTAAATAATGCCGGGTTTGGCGCGGCGAAGAAGTTTGTGGACATGACGCCGGATGAAGTGAGCGGCATGGTAGAAGTGAATATGGCCGCTTTGACCAGGCTTACCTATAAAGTGTTGCCAGGCATGCTGGCGCGTAAGAGCGGCAAGGTTTTGAATGTGGCATCGACAGCAGCGTTTATACCGGGCACGTATATGGCGGTTTATTACGCCAGTAAGGCATATGTATTGTCTTTATCGCAGGCATTGAATGAAGAATGCCGCAAAGAGGGGGTGACGGTGTCGACTTTATGCCCAGGGTTGACCGTCTCCGAGTTTCACGCGCGGGCGGGAACAGACAGGACTAATTTGATGGGTGGCATGATACCGGCGATGACGGCGGAGAAAGTGGCGGAGATTGGTTATAACGGCATGATGAAGGGAAAAAGAGTAATAGTCAGCGGGCTAATTAATAAGATAGGGATATTTTTTATGTGGCTGACACCGGGGTTTTTGGCCGTAAAAATGACAGCTATGCTGGATAGGCAAAAAAAGTCATAGCTGGCAAGAGCTTGCGCGCACTAAATCTTGCAAATATCGACGATAAGATTATTGACGATAGCGGTCACACTGAGTATTATCCCAACTCTATTTTGCATGATTAACGGGGTATAGCGCAGTCTGGTAGCGCGCCTGCTTTGGGAGCAGGATGTCGGGGGTTCGAATCCCTCTACCCCGAACAAATCGCATTGATGACTAATGCGCCTGTAGCTCAATCGGATAGAGCATCGGCCTTCTAAGCCGGGGGTAACAGGTTCGAATCCTGTCAGGCGCGCCATTTCGTAAGACTATGCCTGACAGATAATTTTGTTAATGGTGGACGTAGCTCAGTTGGTAGAGCCCCGGATTGTGATTCCGGTTGTCGCGGGTTCGAGCCCCGTCGTTCACCCCAGTCTTATGTTATCTGTGGGCCGTTAGCTCAGTTGGTAGAGCAGTTGACTCTTAATCAATGGGTCGTTGGTTCGATCCCAACACGGCCCATCTAATAAAATCAAGTAGTTACATAAATATCCCTCGAAATCATAAAATCCTCATGTAGAAGCAATGTAGAAAGATAAATCACCATTAACTTGCAGTGTTACGAACTATAATAATAAATAGAACTCTCTGGATGGGGGTGTCTATAAATGGGATCAACGAAGGTAACAATAGATAATAATGAATATGCAATTGATCATTATCCGGGTCAATGTTCGAGATGTCATGTTAACATCGTAGCCTCATGTGTTCATAAAAGCATCATCAGTGAAAATAAGCTAGAATTAGTATTTCAATGCCCTAAGTGCAAGTCTTTATTTCTTGCTCTATACCGCAAACCCGATCCAAGAATTAACTATTATGTTTATAAACAATCGTATCCAAAGATCCCTTTGGAGCCGAAGATTGCAAGTGAGCTCAAAGATCTTTCTCCTTCTTTTTATCAAATATATGCTCAATCGATGATTGCTGATCATAACGGCCTTGATCAACTTGTTGGCATTGGTCTAAGAAAATCGCTGGAGTTTTTAATTAAAGATTATTCTATCAGTAAGCATCCACAGGAAGAGCAAGCGATAAAACAAAAAAAGTTAAGTTCCGTAATCGAGGAATATATTGATTATGCAAAGTTGAAAAATATTGCTAAACGCACAGCATGGTTAGGCAATGATGAAACCCATTATGAGCGCAGATGGATCGATAAAGATATAACAGATTTAAAAAAACTACATGAAATCACGCAGCACTATGTATTGATGGAAATCGAAGCTGATAGATATATTGCAGAAATGACCATAGGTAAAAAAGAAGATTAATATGAAAAAAATAATTAACTTCGTTATGGGAATTAAAAATCGAATATATGGCAAACGAGATGGGGTTGCATGGAGCCAGCTGCTAAATAAATTTGATGAAAACTGCAAAGAAATACATGATGAAATGAACAAGAATTTGCCTAAGGGGATTATTTATCACTATACAAGTTTTAATGGCTTAAAAGGTATTATTGAAAAAAAGAGGTTGAGATATACTGATTATAGATATTTGAATGATTCTACTGAGCTAAAATTTTCAATAGAAATAATAAAAGCAGCGGTGCTGGCTTCAGATATTCGGCAAATTCATTATTTAATTTGGATTATATTTAAAATTTTTGACAACCTGGATAATTACTATAACGTTTATATCTCATCATTTTCCGAAAAAGAAAAATTAGCATTATGGCGGTACTATGGAGCGAATGGCACTGGTTTCGCAATTGGCTTCAATCAGAATTTTCAAGAAATAAATTCACATGGCGAAATAGGTAAATCTTGTATTTCCAATGTTATATACGGCGATGAAAAGTCCAGGGCTGAGATAAATAAATATATTAGGCAATGTTTAGATATTTTGGAAGAGGCGGGAAATGAAGCAAGAGGAAATACAGAGTTTTTAGGTAAGTTGGCAGGCAGATTTATTAGCCAATTAATTCCATTGCTTCCGGTTTTCAAACATGAATCTTTTGAAGATGAAGAAGAGTTAAGGCTTGTTCATTCGGAAGGTTGGTTGTTGCTTGATCCTGACACTGGAAAGCCATACTTTGTAGATGATAAATATAGAGAGTTTGTGCCTATTACTTCAAACATCACTGTTCCATTTGTAAATGTAGTACAAGGAACTAAACCTGCTATTCTACCGGATGAGATTTCATCTTCTGATATTAGTGAAATAGTTATTGGGCCTGCTTGTGAATTTGCAGAAGCTCGAGCAACTGTGAGAAAGTTATTGTCGGATAATAATTTTAGTGTAAATAAAATTGAGATTAAACAAGCAAAATTTCCTTATCGTTCATAATTTTCACGGCATTTTCTGATTGTTAATCTTGTGTTGAACCGGCGTATACACGTTAGTGCGTGATTTGTTTTGACGAAGTCGGAATGCGGCGACTACAATATGTTGCGGTATCAATTTGATGCGAATCTGATATATGAATAACGAGGATAAAAACGTGAATCAATGAACAAAAAGTTAATGAAATGCTATCGATCGGTAATTTTCAAAAATATTTATTTAAGTATATGAGAGTTGATAAAGTTAGCCAGGAGCGGCTTGGTGATTTCGATGCGTTGTTTTGCGAAGAGGAAATTCGATACTATAACGATAATGATAATTTAAAAAATTGGGCTGCTTTCAAGCAGATTGTGTCACACAATACTTTGTTTTTCTCCAGGTACACTTACTTGAATGACCCATATGAATGCATTGTGAATATCAATTATAGCCAGGGTGTGGCTGATGATGTTGTAGCAAAATTTCATTCGGTTATTGCGCCGCATATTGAAGAAAAAGCACATGAACATCAATTGTCGCTTGATCAGCTGCAAGAAAAAGTCCGGGATTTAATTCAAAATAAAAAGAAACATTTCTATAATCCAGCATCTACTGGAAATGCTTTGCCATTCGGTATTTGCAGTCTCACAGATGACCCTTGCAATATTCAAATGTGGTCATATTATGGAATTAATCATACGGGGATTTGCGTAGCTTTCGAAATTGACTGGAAGCAAATCTTTTCGGCGATGGTCTTGCGATTCCCAGATGCTACACCAACTGAAATGATCAGCATTATGAAAGATAATGGCATTAAATTTAATCATACTGACAAGAATGGAAATGTGGCTGAGTTTGGATTGCAACGTGTGCAGTATCAGCAAACTGTTTCTGAGTATCCGGTAAATAGATTCATGAAAGCATTCTTTGATAACGAGTGTAACCATGAGTTGCTTGGCTTCTCACGGGAACTAAACATATTCGTTGGTCACACGAGAGTGAGTGGCGTTTAGCGTGCTTCAATCGATACTCAGAGGAAGCAAGTGATCTGTTGCCGCTCGGCGCTCTTGATTTCATTAAGCCTTGCGGTATCATTCTTGGTGCAAGCATGGATCATTCTATAAGTTCTATAATATATAACCATTACAGTCACCTCTATCCCATAGTAAAATTGGAACAAGAAATTACTGATGGGATACTCAATTATTCTCTTGCGCCAAATGCGGACAAAATCATGGCTTTATTGGGCTATCCGGCAGTGGAGGTTTTACCATCGGTAGATTAAAAGAATTACATACTCAATAGTATTTGTGAAAACTGATATATCAAACATCGTGAATAACGTCATTGTCAAATCCTCCTGATTAACGATGATCATATAACAAATTCATTAATGTACGGATTGGCGAACCGAGCGTTGGTCATGGACCGCGCTGAACATCTCCTGGCTCGTAACCGGCGCCAAGGGACCAAGCCCGCTGCGCTGTTCATCGACCTGGATGACTTCAAGGACATCAACGACACTCTCGGCCATCAAGCAGGTGACCAACTTCTAGTGGCCGTCGCGGCGCGCCTGGCGAGCACGCTACGGGCCTCGGATACCATCGGGCGCCTCGGAGGAGACGAGTTCGTGGTATTGGTCGACGGAACAAGCCTCGAAGTGGCACCCGAACTGGTCGCGCAGCGCCTCCTTGACGTCATGCGCCTCCCGTTCGACCTTGCTGGCGCACCCCGGCCCATGGTGGTAACCGCCAGCGTAGGAATCGCAGACGGAGACCGCAACAGCGCCGGCGACCTGCTCCGCGACGCTGACGTGGCGCTGTATCTCGCAAAAGGCGAAGGCAAAAACCGTTACGCAACCTTCCACCCCGAAATGCACACCGAAATCGCGGGACGAAACGAGTTAGAGTTCGCCCTGCGCTCCGCCCTCGCGGATCAGCAGTTCCGGTTGGTATATCAACCCATCTACGACCTCAACACGCTCACAATCGTGAGCGTCGAGGCTCTCTTACGCTGGCAACACCCCACCAGGGGACTCCTGCCCCCGGACCAGTTCATCCCCATTCTGGAACAAACCGGCCGCATCCGCGAAGTCGGCCGATGGGTGCTCCGAGAAGCCTGCCAACAACTAGCCACATGGCACGACCGCGGCCATCACCTCAAGGTGTCGGTCAACATCTCCGGCCGCCAACTAGATGACGACAATATCGTGGGCCACATCAAAGACTCCCTAGCTTCCAGCGGCCTGGCCGGAAACTCGCTGATTGTCGAGGTGACAGAAACCGCGCTCATGCGCAACATCACCGCGACCGCGCAGCGGCTCCGGGCCATAAAGGACCTCGGGGTGACCATCGCAGTCGACGACTTCGGCACAGGCCACTGCTCCCTCGCCTACCTCCAACAGTTCCCGGTCGACTACCTCAAAATCGACCGGACATTCACCAAAGCCATCAACTCCTCCCCGGAGTCGAGAGCACTCATCTCCACTCTTATCCAACTCGGCCGAAACCTCGGACTCACCACGGTGGCCGAAGGCGTCGAAACAGCCGACGAAATAGACAGCCTGCGCGCCGAACACGTCGATGAAGTCCAAGGGTTCCTCTTCTCCCGACCGCTCGATCCCGACACCCTCGAAACACAACTCCTCGACTCCTCCCGTGGGGGAATAGCTCTCGCCTCCGGCCCCACCTAGGAAATCGAAAAAAGATGTCGGGAGCACCGCCCAATCGGCGTTGCCGGTGCCTCGGGGGCGGCTGTTCGGAGAACGACGTAGGGACCTTCGGCTCTAGCGCGGTGGGGCCGTTCGGTCGATACCACTGCCAGGAGGGTCTGCATGAAGGTCGGCACGAGGATCACCGCGGGGTTTGGGAGCATTACTCTGATTTTGGTTGCCACGGGCGCTTTGGCGTGGGTGGTCACGTCCCAGCAGATCGAGTCGACGGCAGCGGAAAAGCAGGCCCTGCAGTTGACGGCGGTGGTGAAGCAGTACCAGCTGGACGCGGCCGGGGTGGCGGTGGCGGCCAACTCGTTGGCCGGCGATTTCACCTCGCACAGCGACCCCTCCACCGACATCGCGAGCTTCGCCCAGAGCACAACCGCGACGCAGGCCGACGCCGCGCAGATGGCGTCGGTGGTGTCCGATTCGTTGGGGAAATCTTATCTCGCGGCGGCGGCGAGCGCCTTTGGGAGCTATGTCGCCCAGACCAACCAGATCATCGCCGAGTACCAGGCGAACACGACGGCCAGCTGGGATGCCGCGAATGCCGGGGTGGCCGCCTTGGCCTACCACACGGTGACCACGCCGCTGGCCGGGTTGGAGCAGCTGATCGCCGAGCGTACTGCATCTTCCCTGCGAGGGGCCTCGGCCAGAGACCCAACGACCGTGTGCTCGTGGCGGCGTTGTTGCTCGCTGCGCTGGCCTCGCCATGGCTGGTCGGCACGGTCGTCAGCCGGTCCATCACCACTCGTTTGCGGCGGACGGTCAAGGTCCTGGAGCAAGTGGCGACGGGCGACCTGACCAAGCGGATCGGTGTGGACTCGTCCGACGAGGTCGGCCAGATGGGCACGGCAGTGAACGCCGGCCCTCGACGGCGTCGACGAGCGCACGCGGGTACCAGAAGTTCGAGAGCCGGTTGGCCAACGCTGCTGGACATGGCCGACGGCGAGGCCGAAGTCATGACGGTGATCGAGAGGTCCTTCGCCATGACTCCTGCCCACTCGCCAATCGAGCTGCTATTGGCCGACAACAGCCACGCCCACCTCCAGCGGATGGCCACGCCTCGCCGACGGGGCACCCCCGGGGTGCGCGGTCGACTCCCCGGACCATTGCCCGGCGGCCCGGCGGGCCCAGGTCCAGCATTTCAACGACAGCGAAGCACTCGACGCCTGTCCCAAGCTCCGGGACGGGCCGACGGCGCCTGTCCGGCCCTGTGCGTGCCGGTATCGATCATGGGCCGGACCGTCGGGGTCATCCACGCCACCGGCACCCCCGATCGTCCTGTTCGCCGAACGCCAGGTGTCGGACCTGGAGACGCTGGCCAAGCTGGCTGGCGCCCGGATCGGCCTGCTCCGGGTGATGTCCGAGACACAGCTTCAAGCCGCCACCGACAGGCTCACCGGGCTGCTCAACCGGCGCTCATTCGAGCAGAAGGTGCGGGGCTCGGGCCGACGGGGCGGCCCGGTGGCCTTGGCCATGGCCGACCTGGACCATTTCAAAGCGCTCAACGACACCTACGGCCAGCCACCGGGGACCGGGCGCTGGTGCTGTTCGCCAAGATGCTGCGCAGTCGTTCCGGCCCAGGACCTGATCGGCCGCCACGGGGGTGAGGAGTTCATCGGGGCCCTGCTCGATTGCACCGCGGCCAACGCGGCCAAAACTTGACGCGGCCAGGGCCAACCTGGAAGCGGCGATCGCGGTGGCCGGCGTGCCGGTGTTCACCGCCAGCTTCGGCATCGTCGACATGCGCGAAAAAGAAGACCTGACCGACGCCGTCGAGCGAGCCGACGCAGCCTTGTTCGAGGCCAAAGAACAAGGAAGAAACCGCATCGTCCTGGTCACCGACAACCCGGCGCCCGATGGTGTCGAGCATGACCAAACCGGGTGGCGGGAACTGCGATCCACGGGTGCCTCAGACCTCTGAGACGCTTCAGGTGGGTCCGTAATCGGGTCAGCTCAGCTCGCGCACCCGCAGGGTGTCGACGTGCTGTTGGAGGGCAACCGCTTTGCCGTCTTCCATGGTCCACACATGCACCATCTTGACGACCGCCGGCGCCCCGGAGTCCTTGTGCTTCCACCGGTAGTTACCGATCGCTTCGACGGTGTCCCCATCGGCCACGAACGTCTCGGGCACGACTGCGAAGTCATCGCCGATTTCGCCGAGTCTGTTCATGTTGGAGCGACCGGTCAGGGTACGGTGAGAACGACGGGTCCGTGCTCAGTAACGGCAATGGTGTGCTCGACATGGGCGGCGCGACTGCCGTCGGCGCTGCGGAGGGTCCAACCGTCGGAGTCGATGCGGTAGCCGTCATCGCCCCCGGCCAGAAACCAGGGCTCGATGGCGAGGGTGACCCCCGCGTTTGAGCGTCATCCCCGGACCGGGCCGCTTTCGTTCGGCACAGACGGCGCTTCGTGCATGGTGCGTCCGATCCCGTGGCCCCCGTAGTCGGTGTTGATGCCGTAACCGCCGGCGCCGCCCGACGGCGCCCACGGCAGCAGAGACGTCGCCTACCTGGGCGCCACGACCGCAGCCTCGATTCCAGCGGCGAGGGCGCGTTGGGCGGTATGAATCAAGCGGACATCACTATCCTGTGCCTGTCCGACCACGAAGGAGATCGCCGCGTCGCCGGTCCAACCGTGAAGGGTGGCCCCACAATCGACGCTGAGGAGGTCGCCCTCCACGAGCCGGTATCGGCCGGGGATTCCGTGCAGAGCGACGTCGTTGACAGAAGTACAGATCACGGCAGGAAAGGGGCTGGTGGCAAAGCTGGGCTGGTAGCCGAGAAACGGAGAGGTGGCGCCGGCTTCGGCAAGGACATCCCGGGCCACGCGGTCGAACTCGTTGAGCCGGACACGGACAGCAGCGTGGCCACGTACAGCAGCCAGCACGTCGGCGACGACTTTCCCGGCGGCGCGCATGGCGTCGATCTCACCCGGGGTCTTCAGTTCCACCATCTCTATGCTCCCAACTCCCCGGGTTGCAGGATAACTATACCGGTATTATCATCACGCCATGGTCAGGCCGATGCTTACCGTCGAGGAGCGCAACCGTGGGCGGCGACTGGGGGCGGTACTCCGCTCCGCCCGCGGAAGCCGGAGCATGACCGAAGTGGCCGGCGAATCCGGGGTGTCGGTCGAGACGTTGCGCAAGATCGAAACCGGCCGTATCCCCACGCCCGCTTTTTTCACTGTCGCCGCACTGGCCGCCGCATTGCATCTACCCCTCGACGAACTGGCACAGAACTGTTCGGACGCAACAGAAAGCGGCGACGGAACCCGGGTGGCCTGAGGCACACCGCTGCCCCGGGCGACACTCCCGGCGTGCGCATCCCGCCGTGTCTGACGGCCTACGGTGGGGCGGTGAACGCGTCTTTCCCCATCCCGGGCTGGTACCCCGACCCGGTCGATCCGCGTTGGTTGCGGTGGTGGGACGGCGCAGCATGGACCGCGCATATGGTTCCCCTGACGGCGGGTGCGGGACCTCAGTGGGGGCCCGAGGCGGCGTATGCCAGCGAGACCAAGATGGCCCCGTGGGCCAAAACGGCGACCATCGTCTACCCGGTGCTGTCCGTGGTCATCGGCCTGGTCAGCCTCGCCACGTCCGCCGAGTGGAAGGCCTACTTCCACAGTCTCCGGGTGATGTTCAACTCGTTCGGGACCCCCGGGCCGGTACCGTGTCCAGGTCATGTCCCCGAATGGGCCAATATCGTCAGCCCTTTCACCTTGGCCGCCGAGGTGCTGTTTTGGATTCGGCAGTACCGAGCAGCCACCACCGCCCGCCGTCTCGGCTACCCCGCCAAACGGTCGCCGGGCATCGGAGTCGCCTCCTACTTCATCCCCGTCGTCCAGTTCTGGTTCCCCTACCAGGCGTTGCGAGACTGCCTGCCGCCCGGCAGTGAGCACCGGGGTCGGGTGCTCCGGGTGTGGCTGCTGTTGCTGGCCACCGGCATCATCAACGCCACCTTGATAGTCCTCTTCGCTGAAGCACGACCCGTCGGCGTGGCCCTCTTCGCCGTGTCGGTGGGCCTGGGCGCCGTTTTGGCGGTAAACGGCTTCCGGATGGTCGAGTCCATCACGGCGGCCCACTCCCCCGCGCTGCCCGGAACGTCGAGGTGATCGACCGCGCCGCCCAAAGAGGGCCCGCCCCGGCGCGAGAATGGGGCATGGTCGAGTCGTTCGCTACCCGCTTCGAGGCTGTACGGACGCGGACCGGTCCCCTGGTGTGGGGGCTCGATCCATCCGGTCGGCTCCTCGACGAATGGGGCCTGGGTGACAGCGCCGACGGCCTCGACCGCTTCGTCGACATCGCCCTCGAGGTCGCCGCCACCTCGGTGGGGGTGGTCAAACCGCAGTCGGCGTTTTACGAGCGGCACGGATGGCGGGGTGTGCGCACCCTGACCCGTCTGGTGGCGGACGCCCGCAGCGCCGGGGTCCTGGTGATCCTCGATGTGAAACGGGGAGATGTGGGCTCCACCAACGACGCCTACGCCGAGGCGTACCTGGGCAAGGGAGCCCCGATCGAGGCCGACGCCCTCACCGTGCACCCGTACCTGGGTCTGGGCGCCATGGGCGCTTTCGTCAACCGAGCCCACGACTCGGGGAGTTGCATCCTGGTGGTGACCCGATCGTCCAACCCCGAAGGGCGGGTCATCCAAGGGGCGACGGGCCCCGGCGGAGTGACCGTCGAAGCCGCGGTGCTGGCCGAGATCGGCCGGCTGAACGCGTCGCTGGCGCCGGGCACCCTGGGACCGGTGGGTGCGGTGGTCGGTGCTTCCCCGGGCCTCGAACCGCTCGACCTCCGGGGCGCCAATGGGCTGTTTCTCGCTCCCGGCGTGGGGGCGCAAGGGTCGACACCACAGGACGTGGGCGCGAACGTTTGCCAGCTGCCCAGAGCGTGTGCTGCCTTCGGCGTCGCGTTCACTGCTGGCCGCCGGCCCCGACCAACACCGCCTACGCGACACCATCACCACGCTGGGCGGCGAGTTCCGCGACGTGCTTGGCGCGTAACGACCGGGGCCCCTCGGCCGCTGAGTGCTGCGCCGGCACGTGACCGGCGCCCGCAGATGATCGTGCTGAGCACACACCATGCGGCGTTCGTCGGCGACCTCCGGGAGCGGGCAGCCCGTCAGGACATCACCTACGCGGAGCGGGGCCAGACCGCCTCTGTGGCCCTGCCTCCCGGCTACCGCCACGACCGCCTGAGCGCGGTGGTCGGCCAGGGCGGCGGCGCCTGGAGGCGGGCGCAGGACGCCATCGCGCAGTGGCGTGCCCATCGGTCGCGGGGATCACGGTCACCCCACCCGACGCGTCGATCGAGACCGGGACCACCGTGGTGGTAAGCAAGAGCTTCGGTCCGTTGCTGATCGTCGCGCCGTGCCGGATCGTCGCCACCACCCACACCACGACCCGCGTCGGTTTCGCCTACGGCACGCTCCCCGGTCACCCGGAACGAGGAGAGGAAGCCTTCCACGTGGAACTCGACGCCGACGGCGCGGTGCGCGCCCACATCGTCGCCTTTTCCTGCCCGGCTGACCTCCCGACCCGCCTGGCCGGTCCGCTGGCCCGCCAAGTCCAGGCGGGCGGCCACCCGGCGTTACCTCACAGGGATCGGCGCCTATGTCCAAAACAACAGCTGACGCCGGCAAGCACCGATGAGATCACCCACCCAACGCCGTCGAAGACGGCAACCAAACAAGACCGCACAGACGGGGAGCGACCAATGCGACTAGTGGTAAGCGAGTTCATGAGCCTGGACGGTGTGGTGCAGGCCCCCGGCGGCGCCGAGGAGGACACTGACGGGCGCTTCGCCCACGGCGGATGGTCGATGCCCTACTTCGACCCGGAGGTGATGGGACCAATCGTCGGCGGGGCCATGGCCAGCGTGGACGCCTTGTTGTTCGGCGGGCGCACGCTGGGCAGGCCATGGCCGCGGCGTGGCCCTGGCGCTGGCCGGCGACCCCTACGCCGACCAGATGAACGCCACCAAGAAATACGTGGCGTCGTGGACCCTCACGGAGACCGACATGACCTGGAATACCACGTTGCTGTCGCGTGGAGGACGCAGTGGCGGACATCGCCGCGCTGCGGCCGAAGCGGGGAGAGACCTCTGGTGTGGGGCAGCGCCGCTCTGGTCAAGGTCTTGCTGGCCCAGGGTCTGGTGACGAAGAGTTCACGTTGATGATCGAGCCCATCTTGCTGGGCGGGGGCAAAGGAATCTTCCCCGACAACGGCGCGGCGCGGCGCCTGCAATTGGTCAGTTCCGTCACCGCAGGCACCGGTGTGCAATCTGCACCTTCCGCCCGGCGACGTAGCTCGGGGCGACCCCTGCTCAGGTGGCGGGCGAGAGTTGACGGCCAGCGGAGCACGGCGGATCGTGATGCCGCCAAAACCGCTGCGAGCTCGGACTTCGACGGTCGTCTCCGACGGCCCCGGCCGCTCCCCCGCCTCGAGCAGGTTCTGCACGTGGCCCAACCCGGTATGCAAATCCAACCACGCGGCGACGCCGGCGCGCACCGCGACGTCCACCTTGCCCAACGCCGTCTCCGCCACCACCACACCGCGGCCCACTTCGCCCAGGCAAATGTCACCGTTAGCTGTCTTGGCCTCACCGAGCCCCCGGCATGGTCCACGGTAACCTTGCCGTTGGCCGCTTTCACCCGGACATCGCCAGTGGCGTCGCCGATCCACGTGTCGCCGTTGCTGTTCTTGATGGTGGCCGGTCCAGTGCTTCGCTCGATCCGCACCGTCGCCATGCCGGTCGTCGACTCCAGCGGGCCGGCCACCTCGGCAATCGTGACGTCCCCGCCCCGGCCTTGAAACGGAATCCGCCCAGCGTTCCGGTGGCGTGCACCGTGGCCACCCCGGCGTCGCCTTGGAGCGTGGACCCGGTGGGCAGATCAATCCAGACATCGACGGACCCGCTCGAAGCGCGGACGCTGTGGAGCTTGCGGCCCTTGTGCCCTTTGACGCGGAGCAGGCCGTCGGCGTACTCCACCCGGGTCCGCTGGGCGGCGTCGACGTCCGCCGGGTCGCTGGGTCACTCGGCCGGACCTCCACGACGGTGTCTGCTCGATCGCCGGCCGCCATCCGGAGATCGCCGACGGCCAGCTCTACGTTGACGGTAACGGGACCGGTGGTATCGAAGGTGGGCATGATCTTCCTTTCGTTGCGTGTAGGTGCGACTTGTCGTGGGGGCGCTGCGCGGCTAACGGGCCCAGCCCGTAAAGCGCTGCGGGCCATGGGGCCCCGGGCGCTCGGGGCGTCGGGATGCATCAACGCGCTCCAAGGCGGCGCCCGCCGCGCGGACCAACCAGGTATTGACCGACAACCCCTCAGCGGCGGCGGTGATCGACGCGCCCTTTGAGGTGCTCGGGCATACGAACGTTGATGCGTGCCACCGCGCCGTCGTCCCCACCCAACCCTCCGACCACGGCGCCGCCGGCCAACGACCACTCGTCGGGGGGACGCCGGTTCCTCCGGCGGCGGTCCCTGGGGGCTCCGCCGGGGTGGTCACCACGAACTCCGGTTCCCGGCCGCGCAGGCGCACCTCCACCGAGCCGGGCGCCAGATCGCAGGTGATCTCCTGGGCGGCTGCGCTCAGAGCTTCGAGCAGGGAAAGTCGGATCGCCGCGTCGAGGGGGGCCAGGAGGCGACTGGCGAGGGCGCGTGCGTCGTCGCCACCGGCGTCGGCGGCCGTTTCGAGTTGGCGCTGAATCTCTTCGACGTAGGGCCGCAGGTCCATGGCACCACTATGGCATCGTTTTGGCATCATTGCAACCCACTAGGACGCCAGACTGGCGTCTTTTGCCATCAGCCGGGGGTGTGGGCCACCCGATCCAGCAACCAGCGTGCCCCGAGCACCGTCGCCCCCAACCCTCGGGCCCGCTCCGCCAACCGACGATCGGAGGTCACCACGGTCACTGCGCAGGGAGCCGGATCGGCACTCAACCACTCGACGATCCGGTCGTCCGCTGCATGGGGGCCGCGCCAAGCGCCCACCAGGACCACCACCTCGGCGCCCACGCCGTCGGGGGAGCTCGCAAACGGGCTCCCATCGAAGACGACCGTAACTCGCTGATGGCCTCTGCCGATGCCCGGCGCAGGGCCACCACCTGTGCCAGCAGGCGCCGGGCGGCACCTGGGCGGTCACGCCACCAGCCGTCGGCCGGCTGCCCATGACGTTGGTTCATCAACCAAGAGGCGCATCACGGGTAGCCTCACACAAGCAACGCCACGTCGGAGCGAACCTATGGCAACCAACATCAAGGTCGTCGGTCGATCACATCGTGCTCAACGTGGCCGACGTGGAAGCCTCCCTGGCTTTTTACGTGCACCGGCTGGGCCTGCGCCCGCTGCGCGTAGAAGAGTGGCGGCTGGGCGAGGTGCCGTTCCCTTCGGTAGCGATCGATCCCACGACCATCATGACTTGTTTGCCACCGCACCGACGGGCGAAAACCTGAACCATTTCGCCCTGGTGATCGGTCCGCTCGATCTGCAGGAACTTCGTGACGGGCGAGTACAACGTCGTCGAAGGGCCGGCGACCCGCTGGGGCGCCCAGGGCTACGGGACGTCGCTACATCCACGATCCCGACGACAACGTGGTGGAACTGCGGACCTACCCGTCCGCTTGACGCGCAGGAGTTTACGTGAGCGACGGGGGCCGTTACCTTCTCGACAACCAACAAGCCGAGGCAGGGCAACGTTTCAACGCGCTGGCTGCGCTGTTCAAACCTGTCGACCTTCCGGCACATGGAGCGCCTGGGGATCGCCCCCGGATGGCGGGTGCTGGGAGGTGGGTGCAGGCGGTCCCAGCGTGCCGTTGTGGCTGGCCGCCCGGGTCGGGCCAACAGGCCAGGTCGTGGCGAGCGACATCGACACGTCTTGGCTCGAAGGAGAGGCGCCCTATGCCGTCGTCCGCCCGACATCGGGGCGGACCCTGCGCCCGACGGGGTTCGATCGTCCACGCTCGGCCTGGTCCTCGTGCATGTCGCACAACGCGAGCGGGCCATCACCACCATGATCGAGGCGCTTCGTCCCGGCGGGTGGCTGCTCCTCGAGGAAGCGGACCCGGCGCTGCAGGAGTTGGTCTGTCCCGATGAGAGCGGGGAGGCGCAGGTACTGGCCAACAAGCTGAAGCGCTCCTTTCGGCAGCCTGCATGGCCGAGCGGGGCGTCAACCTTCGCTTCGGGCGCACCTGGCGCGGCGGATCCGCGACGCGGGGTTGGCTGCACGTGGAGTCCGACGCCTACTTCCCGATGGGTGGGCCGGTGTGTAACGAACTGGAACGGGCCACGGTGCAACATATCCGGCGGGGTCTGGTGTCGCAGGTGGCCTCGCCACGGACCAGAGATCGAAGAGCACCTGGCCAACGTGTCGTCGGGAACGCTCGATCTGGCTACATCCCCGATGGTCTCGGCGTGGGGGCGGCGGCCCTAGGCGCCCTGACCTCCGGGAGCAGAAAACATTGTGGGGCTGGCGCCGCCCTCTGGCAGCATCGGCCGGTGATTCTGCTCGTCCCCAGCGATCCGCTGAATCACTTCCCGACCCTGACGCCTACTTCGCGGAGGAGGCCACCGCGGGCCGGGCGTTGGACTGGAGTGTCGCTGTGGTGGACCACGACGCTGTCGAAACCGGTGAAGCGGATCGTGCCGTCCGCCGGGTGCCAGCAGCGGCGGGCGACGCCCTGTACCGGGGGTGGATGCTCCGCTCGGAGCACTACGCCGCTTTCTTGGACCGTGTTGGCCACCAAGGGCGTGCGGCTGCACACCAACGCCGCCCAGTACCGCAACGCCCACGAACTCCCGGGGTGGTATCCCCACTTCCGCGCCCTCACCCCGCAGCGTCGGTGTGGATGAACGAACCGGGCACCGACGGCCTCGTGGAGTTGGTCAAAACGCTCCCGCCGGGCCCCGCGATCATCAAGGACTGGGTGAAGTCCATGAAGCACTACTGGGACGAAGCAGTTTACCTCCCCGACGTCGGCGACCCCGACGCCGCGCGGCGTGTGGCCGGACGCTTTGTGGACCTGCGGGGGAAGCAGATCGTGGGCGGGATCGTCGTGCGCTCCTTCGAGCGCTACGAACCGGGCGAGGTCCGCTCCTGATGGGTCGACGTGTGGTGCGTGGCGTTGAGCGCCCACCCCGACACCCCCGAACTCTTCCCCAATGACGATGTTCCCGTCGGGTTTGTGACCTCGGCCGTGGGAGCGCTGGGCGCCCCCTTCGTCACCGTCGACCTTGCCCGCGCCACCTCAGGTCAGTGGCGGGTCATCGAGGTGGGCGACGGCCAGGTGAGCAGCCACGCCCACCGGGACTTTCCCCCAAACCCTGCTGCGGGCGCTCGACGAATCGGCGCGGCGCCCGAACGCACCCACCGTCAACACTCGGTGATCTTCCGCCGTCGGAGGCTTCCTGGCGTCAGTTGGTGGAGAAGCTGGAGGCGATGGCGGCCAGGTGGGGGTCGTCCCCGGAGAGCGTCACCACGTAGATGAACCCGTTGGCCCCGACGTAGTACTGCGTCTGGGGGACCTTGACTTTGGTGCCAGCCGGGGTGGTGAGCGACAGGACATCGGTGGAACGCAGACCTTGGAGGTCGTCGTAGGTCACGTAGGACGTGCCCGTGACCTGCGCTCCCAGTTTGGCG
>CAWAUT010000003.1:0-546825 GCA_963785295.1 uncultured Gammaproteobacteria bacterium
GGATGCGCGAAAAACCGTCAATAGCGCGCAGCGGAACGCGCAGATCGTGCGAAACGGAATAGGAAAGAAACTCCCAGTTCGGCGGTGCGCTCCTTGACGCGCTGTTCAAGATCGGCATTCAATTTGCGCACTTCGTCTTCCGCTTGCTTACGCGCGGTGATGTCGCTGAATGTGGTGACTGCCGCATAGGGTTGTGGTTCGCCCTGATGGAACAACGGTTCGGCGTTGATAGAAAGCCACATAACCGACCCATCCTGTTGAATCACCCCCATTACGACGTCCAAGGCGCCAAGGGTGCCTCGGATCGAGATAGCGTTTCCTCGCTGTATGGCGATGGAGAGTCGCTGTTTCAGAAACGCTGTCTCGCGAATGTCCCTCGTAACCCTCGTGATCCGCTCTCCCAGATCCCTCACAAATTTCTGAGCTTGCGCTCCCCACGCCCCCAATGTCTCAAAGGCAAGGGGGACAAACAGGTGTGTGGCAGCGATGGCGGCGTACTTGTTGGTTTTTGACGCCTCGGCCTTGGCTGCCGCAGCTCCTGCGTTCGCCGCCGAGGCCTGCACGTGCGATTGTGCCAAGGTGTCTGGCGCAGTGACGTCCCACGCGAGACAGCGCCCTCGGGCCCAGGGGATCATGGAGGCGCCATCTGGTCGCAGCTCGGTGGCAGGGATGAGGCCTGCCGGCTCCTTGACAGAAGGGATCTGAGCGCGCTGTACCGCCCGCCAGACCACATCGTTGAGCAGGCCGTGTCGGGGGTGCCTGCCGGCGCTCCTCTTGCACGCCAGCCCGTGTGTACCCCTCGCGTCGACCTGGGTCCCGCAGTGGCAGACGTGAGGTTCACAGAGTGAGAGCCCAAGCCGAAGCCCAACCGCCATTCTCACCGCTTCGTCATCCAGCCGCAGCCCCACTGACGCAATGGGGAGCGCCTCCAGCCATGCACCCGATGTGGTCTGTTGGCTGGCTCTCAGGCGTGCTCTAGCCTGGTCGTCTGCTGCAGCTTCCAGGAGGGTCATTGCTGTTCGTTGGCAGCAGGGTCGTCCCATGCACGTTGGCGCATCGCGCACAGAGCCCCGGGGGGTGCCGTTGATGGGTCGACTGCTGATTGCCATGCTTGTATTGCAGCTGTGATGAACGCATCGATGGGCAGATTGTGTAGATGCCTCGGAAGGAGCGTGTTGATGCGGCTATACTGAAAAAGATTAAAAGATGCCAGCGAGATGCCACTGCGAATGCCCAAACACCCCTTATGCTTATTTGGTCAGAATCTTTTTATTATTTTTGAATCAATCTAGTTATCAATATTGTCAAGCGAAACAAAAGCAATTTTTATACTGTTAATTTTTTGAGGTGGATTATTGTTTGCTGCCATTCTTCCCTAGAAAATTTAGTCACTGCAGTACTTCAAGGCACGGTTTCTCAATATCCGATTTAGACCAGGATTAAAGAAACAGTACCGTTGACCAATAGATCGGCTGAAATAGATCCGGGATTAAAGCCATAAACTGTAAAAAAGGAGCAGATTTTTAAAATTTTGGATTCACGTTTTATATCCTCGATTGAAAAAAAGAGCCTTATGACTTACAAAAGTGCCTAATAAAAATTTGCCAAGTCATTAGCACCACTTATCCTGCCAATTCCCACGTGATGCAAAATATGATTGGTTAAGATTGTGGATTCAAGAATTTAGGTTAGTTTTTATTTTTAAATTTAGGTTAGAATTTTAGTTATTTTGGAGTAGAGTTAGTTAGGATTCGTCGATTAGAATTTCTGCATGGCTAGGTCAGAGTGGAGATTAAAAACTGTTCGTTTTAATTGGCCAGGCACAATGTGGAAATTAAAAACGGTCGTTATAAGTGCTGTAGTGATCTTCAAGTGTCATAAAGCGACCCTAATCCACGGTGAGCTGCTGTGTAAAATAAAATTATAACAGAAGTTACAAAACCATGGTGATCAGTCGTTTCTGACATCGAATTGTTTCGTTGAGGCTTTAAAATGCTTTCATAGTTATTGCCTTTATCCTGATTGCACGTGGCAGCGGAAACAGATTAATATTATTTTGAAACGAGCTTAACAAAATTCAGACAGCGTAATTGAGGTGTCTTAGTTGACTGATTGGACTGCTTGCATGACAAATCGCTGCTTTAACGCTTTGATGTCCAGCCGAAGGGTAGTTAATCAAAGTGGCGCTAACGCTCTGCAGTTTATCAGATTTCAGCGAATATCGACCTAGTAATCAGAGCGGATCATTATAGGCTAATAAAGAAGGAAATAGGAACAATTAGCATGAACGTTTCAGGACCGCAGGACGATTATTTTCAGTCGCCATTTACCACTGACGCCGCTCTTAAAGCCTTCTCAGTTTTTTACTTAAGCTAAATGGTAGGCCTATCTAAATTCAGATTGCCATGATTATAAAGTTGACTCTAACAATACGTATATTACAGTATAATACAGGGCAACAGTATAATGCATAGTGTAAATAAGTAAATAATATGTAGTTTACAATATGGTCGCTGTTCTTGGTTGCGATAAATAATTCTTATATCTATTATTAGTTGTATATTATATAATTCTTAGATAATTATAAATTGTTATCTACATAATTGTCTACTGACACAATATAAGCAAACTTAAATCAATAATTTTTTTTAATAATTGCAATTATATACATTATCATCATTATATTATTATATTATATACAATTAATTCTTTACTGAAACTGTATATAACGCTGCTTTAACACCACATTTAAAACTCTACGGAAATGTTGTGACGCTCTGCTCGACGTTTTACATCTCGTCTCCGCTTCAACGATCGCCAACGCCCTTCCCAGCCTGGTCGTAAAGTTGTCATATCTTGGACCGCTGTATCGTCCAACCCAGCAGACACTTTCGCGTCACCACCCATTTCGGGAACAAACTCCAAATTCGCAGCCTCACGGTTTTCTATATCACGCGAGTATTCAGAAAATTTATTTGTCGACACACCTTTTTTTCCAACCGTCCTGCGATCGCTTATGGGAAATTCAAATTCTGTTTTAATTCGGTACTCTCCAAAATTGTTCGTCTTCCAGATCCTTTCCCTGCGCTGGCCCATATCGCCCATCCTCCTGCGATCGTCCGGCCTCCGAGTGGAACCCCATTGGGTCAGCGGTTGAGGAGTGGGCAGGCGGGCGTCCAATGCAGAGGCTTAGTAGACGCGAGAGGTAGCGCTCTTTTGTCGACCCCCTTCGCGCGCTGCAGGGGCCTCCCGGCACCCTGACACTCCCTCCTCCCCCTCCCTCGTCGGACGCTTTCCACTGTCGTCGCGAGCAATTGGGTGCTGAAGGGATGGCGATAGCGGTGGCGAACCAGATTTGGGATTATCCTACAACGGAGACAGAAAGTAGAATACAAGATTATGAAACATCTGGACTTCAATCAATCAATCAATTAATCAATCAATCAATCAATCAATCAATGCATGACGCATGCATGCATACATGATGAGTTAATATGCATGACAAATACATAATATTTTGAACTTCATGCAATGCATAGCAGTTTATCAAAGTTTAACAACGCATACACTCAACGGTTCCGCAAAGAAACGTTGATAAATCAACCGTATAGTAAGCCTACAATGTTCAGTTTCACAAAAACAACGAAAATAAATAATGATGTATAATATTAATGAAATAAAACCTTCTCGATCGTGGATGTCATTTAAAAAGGTGTACTAACAAATCCATCCATTTTCGGAATAACGCCTGCCCTGTCCCCCATCGCCCGCTCAAAGAAGGTCACTAACGGCGCCAATTTAACAGTCGCAAATGGCTAAATTCTGATCTTGGACGTTATCGCCCACTGAAATTTATCGCTTATCGCTGTGCGCACTTTCAGGATCATTTTAAGGCAACATACGCGACTCCGTATCAGTGGCTGTGTCTTGCTTAGATTAAATCGCGACTCTGATATCTCGCATAGGCTGCCATTAGCCGGTCTAGTAGTCAACTGACCATTAAATAGAATCTGAACGAATCTTATCGCCTTCCGATTTGGTTCGGAGACTGACATCTTTACGGCGACCACAGTAATACGCGGGGTTATCTGAGTGCAGCGTGGTTGTTAGAAACAAAACTTTGTTTTGTTATAAAGATAATAATAAAGATTAACGAAAGTCAGATTATGATAAAAGTGGGATCGTGAGAAACAAAAAAAAGGCAAAATGGTGGATTCTTTAAATTAAAAAATAAAATTAATAAATTTAAACTATAACAGCTTAACTCTAATTAATCGAATCACCCTGACATTTTCAGCGCTCGCGTTATCTAACTCGAAAATCCCCTCCCTAACTTTTCTTGTAGGGGAGAAAGTACAATTTATAAATTTTTAGGAGCAAGCATGATCTATAAATTTTTAGCACGAGCACTGATAAAGCGCACACATATTAAAAGAACTAACTGGTCTTACATGTAGATGCATGTGTCAACTAATGATGTATTAACTAATTCTAGATCTTTGTCATTAGTCTCAGTGCATGTCACTCAATAATACAAACAATAATATTATAAATCCTACATACACAGGTGTCGCAAAACCAAACCAAATTAACATTTGCGTACCACCAAGCATTACAATCAATTCAGATACAAATAAATTTTTTGTAATCAAATAATTCTTTTTTCTTGATCGCAATGGGATAGTTAGCATATTAGCAACCTGGCCTGCTAAACATGCGAAAAAGAAAATTGGTATAAATGCTATGTGATCATGAGGTGGAAGATAGTTATATATGGTGTCGCATAATTTAACTGGGAAAATCATACTTAGAATTAATAGGAGAAAAGTTGGAACAAATCCACCATATAATAAATCATTCCACCAAGTTGGTACCTTTGTATGACTCTTCTTTGAAAATTCCTCGGAAGCATTTCTAACTGCTAATTGCATGCTTGCTAACAAAGGCAGACATAAAATATATGAAAGTTGTAATACTAATTGATACGTCACTAAAAAACTAACCGAAGTTCTCAAGTAGCCTAACTGAAATGCATAAATAAATGGCGTTATTCCACGTATCAAATAAATGCCAAGCTCACTCGTCCAGACAGAAATAATTTCCGATAAATGAATTTTCTCCCAACCTTTAATTCTTTTAAAAATGAAATAACTAGAAGCTAGGCAAGCAAATAATTGTAATACTGTCGTTGATAAGCCAATAAATATCAGAGCAGTTGTAATTCCTACAGGATCATATTTTCCTGAAAATAAAATATTTATTCCTATAGTATTTGCTATTAAATTAGTAATTAAAATAAGAAATGAGATAAGCATTGATTTTTTTTGCTGCTCTGACGCAATCATGATTCCATCTAAGCTGCTATAAACAGCCTGCAATATCATGTTGCATAACCCTATAAACAAATACCGGTGGCTTAACTGGAAATATGCAGAATTAATTTTATATTCGACTATTATGATCGGAAGGAAATATCCAAATATCGCAGCAAAAAACAACATGCAGATTACAGCAAGACTAACATGTTTTATAAAAATTGACCCTTGCTTCTGAATACACTCCTTTCTTTTCCAAAAAACTAAACAACTAATACCGGTTGCCATTCCAATAAACTGGCCAAAAATAATGAAATTATATTGAACACTGTGTATCAAAAGAGCTTGATTACCCAGATAGCTAATAAACCGACTATCGACTATTGGATAAAGTTTCTGCAAAATTTGGGAAATAATTATTGGCATTGCCATTAGAAGGCAATTTTTTATATTTAATGGCGGCTTTAACCACTCCCAACCTATCGAAAACAGTTTCATGCAATGTTGTTGTCATTTTTATGATCAAATTTATCAATAAAATGATCATTGTAGTTAATTTTTTAGAATCACAATTGTGGATGATTCAATCTGACTTGTATAGAGGCATATGTAAATTCTCTTCATTTCTTAGAGAATCAATCGAGTATTTATATTACATTAGGCTATTTTAGAAACAGATATTTAAGGTAAAATGAGATATCAAATTTTTTAACCCATAATAAATGCTCAATTTTTTAATATTAAAGCCAAGATAACCCACCTATAACTTTTGAACATATACCTTGTGCTAATTATTGCATATGTAAAAATATATTAAATAAATAGAAAAATTTCATTAGCTTATAATATCTCCGTAATTCGCTACGATTGCATTAGCTTCATTCCATAAACATTATATCAGCGCGGGACGCGCATGCTCATGACGGCGAACGTCTTGCGTTGAAACTGTTCTACGATCGAAGAAAGTAACACCCGAGCGCGGCAGACGCTGCTCTGCAAGTATTGCGCGCTTCATCAATAAAGGAAAATCATCAGGTTTAATAACAAAGTAATTAGTCACAGCACGCTGACTGGTTAAAAGCCCTACAAGTATCATTGACAGAGTAGTTGCTATTATTAAATTGCACCAATATGGACCTTTAACATAATCAGTGCGATACACCAGTGTACGTAGTGATCGCAACGGCGACCAAAGATGTATGACATACGAATGATCACTAAAACTTTTAACGAATGGAAGCTCCCTAACCGAGCTCGTTCCCCAATGAAAGAAATTGTAAACAACCTGACGCTTCTCATTATTCTTATAAACGTCAACGATCAACTCGACATGACCACAATTAAGCACAAGATTTTTCAAAATCGAAGAAAGAGTACCAAACCCAAGCGCACCAGCAAACAATGATTTTTGCGCCGTGCTTTTAAATCCTAAAAACAAACGCTCATTTGCACTCACCAGCTTTTCTATTCCGCCTGCTACTAACAACCGATAAATAAGCGAACTACAAACAGCAGCATTTTCATCCTTGCTATGCAACAAACTTCCTCTCAAATCCCATTTCAACCCGCGACGTATCATCTCCTCATAAGCAGCATTAATTGCCTTCGTATTCAGCGTGTACAAAGTAAAAGTATTCTCAATATTCGCCTGACCGCCATATTGCAAATCTTCTTCGCGACCATGAATATGATCTTCCTGCTTCCCACAACAGCGCTTATCGATATCCGCACGCCAAAAACTAATGTAATAGCCTTTATTATCCGGCCCGCCTACAAACGTCTGCAAAGAAACATGACCAAAGCTCACCCACGAACCAGTGCTACTCACATTGAATGATGATAGCAACCCTGGCCAATAACGCACGATAACCCGGTTTTCTTCTGACTGAACAGAGCGCTGCATGTCACCACCATTTCACATGCATGATAGGCTTAGCTTTAGCATCATCTACCACAGAATGCTGACTGCAACCCGCAACAGCTAATTTGTCCTCACACCAGGTGACATAATTATTTTTGCCACCCCCAAACAGGGCGTATCGTCCCCACGCTTCATACTGGAGAAAAAGAGAACGCAGCTTTTCATTACCGAGAATGTCATCTACATCTTGCTGTACCAGATTAGGTCGACCATATATCCAATATGCAAATGCGGTAGTCGCCACATCTTGCTTGATTGATTTAATCATATCCATCGCGTTTTGCGCAGGCACAACATGAGAACGCGACAGTGATTTACGTAACTCTTCCACTTGATCAAACTTCAATGTCACCTTGCCTCGATCTGCGATTGCTAAATGCCCTTCAGCGTCACATTGCGGAATTTGTGCATAGCCATAAGATTCAAATGCCTTCACTTTAGTGATAACACCCTTGGCATTCATCGTTAACAGCCCAGGAGTTCCAATTTTTGCGACAATATAATAAGAACCAACAAATACGCGGCCATCTTTAACGCCTTCAACAATAATCTTGGCAGAAAACGGCAGGAAAATACTACTCTTGGGTGCAATGAATGAAATAACAAATTCATTTTCATTGAATGTTAATTTCGGATTAATACGACTTATTTCGCGCTGCTCAGGTTTTCTTTTCGGTTGCGCAGGATTGGCATCAAGTTCTTGGCCATGTAATTGCGCTTTTACAATGCTCATTAAAATTTGCAGGTTTTGCTTTTCATCCACACATAAACCAGACAGTACATTATGGTTAGCATCAATAATTCCATCCAGAAGCCTGCCTAATGTTTGTATGCAATATCTGGTATCTTCGTAATTCGTACCATGTGGACGAGCAAGACGATTTAATACAAACTCTAATGAATAATCACCATCTGTAAGCGCAAGTAAACGCAAACGTTCTTCTTGAGTCATTAGAGTTATTAACTGGTTAAAATACTCAAAGAAAATAGCCATGCCTTCATTAGCTGCTACACCAGCATTCAGTTCTTCACCACCGTGTGCAACATCACCGCCACGCAAAGATTCACGCAGTTCTCTTAACAAGCGCAACAAAGTAATCGCTTCTGCTGGATTATGTTTAGCACCCAGGCGATTGCGATGAAAGCGACCATACCACCCGGCAATTGAATCCATCACAGTAACTAATTTACCGCAACGCTGTAATTCAGTTTTAGAAAGAGGCCGTATATTATTATTTTGATCGACTGTCACATAAAGAGACCTCTCCAAGTTCTGCATGCGTTTGCATGCATTTTCTAACAAAGGTTCCAGAAGAATAAATTGTCGCTTGTTATCAGCAATAATAAATTCACCGAATTCAAACCGATCTAATTCAAAACCATATATATCTTGCTTAGCCACCAACGGCATTAATGCGCCATTTCTTTTTTGCGGATCTAAATACGCCGCAAGTAAGACACATACCTGATTAATAGGGTGAGAAGCATTAAGCGTATGGCACATAGGCCCATTAGCGTTACGCTCACATCGCGCAGCAAAAATAGCATTCAATGCCGTAATAAATTTTTGATTCGGTGCAGCTGGATTGAAGTTAGCAAGCTCTTCTTCAATGCGAGTCAACAATTGTGGAATAAGCTCTTTGTCTTCATTTTCGCCAGGCAAAAAACTGGCAGGGTTTTTTGCAGAAATGTGTGCATTAATTTGCAATAATAAATCGCGCGCTAGTTCTAATTGTTTACGACTGCGAGCCACGTGAATACTCCTTCACTTTATTGTATGTAATTGAATCAATTTTATTGTGAATTTTTACCCTGGCCGATACTACCATAGTATTTTTCAAATTCAATTGTACTTAAGTGGGGTATTTTTGCGACGAAGCAATGACGCGGTTGACTAATGCGTGCTTGTTACCCTATCACTACACACAAAGTATGATTATCATTCATCACATAATTATAATAATAATGAGAATACTTTATATGCCAATTACAAAACTAAAAAACGGCGCATTGCAAATCACTGGCTAAGAATACGTTCAGCTAAAACAATTGCATAAAAGAATTGAAACCAAGCAACCTATTTCCGAGTTACTCAAACAAATTAACCCTGAATACCTGCGTGATATGCTTAATTTTCCTTTATCAACTATTACACGCGACCTTTGCAACACCGACAGACTTGATACTGTGCATAAAGCTGCTAAACACGGTAATTTACCAGCGTTAAAAGAACTTGCTGATGCAGGTGCGAAATTTGATACCGTTACTCTTGAATATGGCATGTCTCCTTTACATTTCGCAGCGGAATATAATCACGCTGATGTAGTCGATTATTTGATAAAGGTTCAGCACTTATCCGCTGATATTCCTTGCAAACCAGTTGCAAGTCACGTGAAAGACAGCACACCACTTTGCCTTAGCGCACAACACGGTTGCGTAGAATCAACCGATGCATTACTTAAAGCTGGTGCGAATGTAAAACATAAAACTTCGCAAGGCACCGCGCTTTCTTATGCTTACGGTTCTTTGTGGTGTCCAAAACAAGAGAATGGGAAAGTAATTAGCTTGCTTGAAGAAGCTGAATCAAAAACATTGCCACCAACCTTGAATTAATTTACCTTTAATTGTGAAATCTATCCACTGATGGAGTAAATTCGAATGGAATCGATATTTAAAAAAGCGTGGCTTCCATGCGGTTTGATATTGCTTGCATTATCAGACTGCACGAATGCCGCAACACCAGTTTCCCAAGCATATGCAGCATTCAGCGCCGGTTATGGCAGTTATCAGCATGGCGCACAAGGCACAGGCAGCACTCCTGCCGGGCATATAGCAATAGGAAGCCTTTGGCAACTTCAATACGCATCTCTCGGCGGTGAAGTTGGCATTCAATCAGGCAACCGGATGCAATTATCCAATAATGTCGCTGCTGCATTTAACTATACATCTGCATCGCCACTATACCTCACCATTAAAGAACCAGTTGATATCCTGGGTGCTATTAAATATCAATTTAGCGGGCCTGCTTTCGCAGAACTTAAAGCGGGTGGTGTCTATCTCAGAACCATGACTGATTCGGTCAGCATCTCTAGCCAGTCTCGTGTGCTACCTGAAATTCAGGTTGGCGCCGGTTATGATCTAACCTGTCATACACGTATTGCTGCGTATTATCAGCGCTATTTCGGTCAAGACCCCACTTTAAATGATGTTAATTCCGATACCGGAACAGCAAAGCTGGATCATGTTCCTACCTGGCAAGCGGGAATGATCTCCTTTGAAGTCGATTTTTAACATTCTTTAAACTAAGGGCGGCGCACTATGAATAAAGCAAAATTTACAACTCATGTGATTTATACTCTATGTCTCAGCGCATTTGCCGTTGAATCTATTGCTGCTGGCAATGCACAGTCATGCCTGAATAATTTTCCCAATGGCGATCAACTCGTCACTGCGAAAGCTGCAAGAGCTGCACTTCAATGCATCATTACTGAAGGGGTTGCTGGCCCGACTGGAGCAACTGGTGCTACAGGACCCACAGGCCCAACAGGCCCAACAGGGATAGCTGGCCCAACAGGAGCCACTGGACCAACTGGAGCTGCAGGAGCTGCAGGAGCAGTAAGAGCAGCAGGAACAACTGCGGGTCAAGCAACAGCAACTTTGAAGAATAGTGACTGGAACACAGTTTGCACCGCGGGAACGCCAGATAATTCTCCTGCTGGCTGCACAGCTTCAGTCAACACCCCCGCATTCAAAACACTGGATGAGAAAACGCATATTTTATCACGCCTGGGAGCAGTTGCTTCTTCTGACGCATCAGTGTATCTGAAACGTCTGAATCCACATTTTGCAACAAACACTGGACCCACTATTAACAAACGCATCACTGATGGGTTTAATACACGTTGCATTTTGATGGATGAACATGGCGATAATTCTCTGCCTGCTTACGCTGCGATAAACAATACCAGCGCACAAATCCCGGTATTCATCGCAAACAACAGCAATTATAAATCCGCGTCTTCAGGACATGACTATCCAAGCAGAATTTTCTATGTTATATGTGCCTCAGTGAATGCCGAGCAAATATTAATGCCGGATGCACAGATTGATTCAATTACATGGAATTAATACTGCGATAGAGAAATGTTAATAAACGCTGTTTTGATGGTAAAAAATGAGGCGCACGCGATTGAAAAAACGCTGGCGCCTCTTGTAACAGCCGGCATCAGAAACATAACCGTTTTGGACACCGGCTCTTCTGACGACACTATACAAGTCACACGTGATTTTATGTTACGTCACGACATTCATGGCTTTATATATGAAGAGCCTTTCATCGATTTTTCTACCTCACGAAACCGCGCGCTGGAACTTGCCGAACAATCACATCCTGATGCAACGTTTATTTTGATGCTTGATGCCGAGTGGCAACTCCATCATCCCGACACATTAATTAGCGCTTGTGAAGAAGAAAAAAATAATGCGGCACCCCTTTATTTAATAAAAATTAAAATGGGAACACTGGAATTTTTTACACCACGATTATTTCGCACATCTTCCAAAATAAGAATACAAAGGTGTAGTGCATGAGGTGCCTGACACCATCGCAGACACGAAAATTCCTGATCCCGTTTATATTGAAGTTAACGCATCCCAGCTTGGCGTCGAAAAAAGCAGGCAACGCTGGCTGCGCGATGCTGAATTGCTGCTGAAAAGCCATGCTGCAACGCCCGATAATCCACGCGATGTTTTTTATCTTGCACAAACCTATCATTGCCTTGGTGAACGCGACAAGGCTTACCATTATTATCAAGTTCGGGAAAAATTGCCCGGATGGGATGAAGAAAACTTTATCACATTATTCCGCCTGGGCTGTCTTGCCGAAGAAATGCAAATGCCATGGTCAACTGCGATGGATCATTATTTAAAAGCATATGCGTTACGACCCTGGCGTATTGAACCACTGGTAAAAATCGCAGATCACTATTGGTATGGAAACAATATACCAACCTGTTACCTGTTTATCCGGCAGGCATATAACCTTCCATATCCTTCTCAGGACATATTATTTCTAGAAGAAGAAATGTATGTTTATACTCGATACGAAATCATGAGCCGTTGTGCATGGTATATGAACGAGTTTGCACTGGGTGAGGCTGCAACTAAACTTGCTTTAAACATATATCCAGACATGCCGCATTTGCATAGCAATCTGGCGTTGTACAAACAGAAATTAAAAGAGTTAATTATTTAACTGCTTCAACATAAAGCGTACATTTCAATTATCTTCCAGGTCTTTTCGGCTCGTCTTGCGGCTGTATCGGGTCTTTCGGATTAACCGGATCTTTTTCAGATTTCCTTGGGTCTTGTTGAGGTTCTTTGGGTCTGCCCAAAGGATTACGCGGATCTTCATTCATAATAATACCTCCTTCCGGCTTAATCTTTACTTTTGGTGGTGTCGTTTCGTTAGGATTGATCGGATTATCATCGTCTGGTGTCAAATCAGGATCACTAGCTGGTGATATTTCGTGTGGTATCTTCTTCGTTGGCTTTTCCATAGGAGTTCTTACTGAAATTATTTTTATGATCCATTAGTTACCCCTCCAAATAATATTACCCTAAAGCTACGACCAAAAGCCGTAGTTCATTAACTTACAAAATTCTACTAAATCATGCCAAACACTATCAGCAATATGAGTATGACAACCATTGTACCCACACCACCGGCAGGATAATATCCCCACTCGCGGCTATGCGGCCAAGTTGGTAGCACACCCACCAAAAGCAGAATCAAAATGATTAACAAGATTGTAGCCATAAATTACTCCCGCCATTATTGCTTAGTTGGCTGAATGATTAATTTATCATTAACTGATTTAACACCCTTAACTTGAGAAGCAATACTGACGACTTCCTTCTTTTGTGCTTCAGATTGCACATTACCTTCCAATGTAACAATACCTTTATCTGTAGCGACAGAAATAGAAAGACTGCTGATATCTTTTTGCATTAACAATTGTGATTTAACATCGGTAGTAATACTGGAATCAGATATAAACTGACCTGCTGTTTCTGTAGCATTTGGATTATTGACAGAACTTGTTGCGCTCCAGACTGGGCTAGCAACAAATAAGAGTGGTAATAACATGATGATTAATTTTTTAAACATGATGATTACTCCTCCTTTAGTTAATCTATTTTTTACGCGATGATTTCCTTTTGAGGCCGCCGCCGGTTTGCTTATTCACGGTTGCCCAAGCGATACGCTCTGCGGTTTTATTCGATCGGCCACTGATAAGTTATGAATTTTCGATGTGTTCTGCTTGTCGTTTTTGCTTGTCTGTGTAACTTGCTTTAGATCCCCTTGGCATAAGACTATACCTCCTTTCAGGATCTCTCTACCTATATAATAGCAAATTTCATCAGGCATATTGTTAAGCGTTTTCACAATATCAATGAAAACAATCGATTAAACCTTAAATTAATTTACAAAATTTAACCAATTGGTTAAAATCATTTTCCATTTGTATAAAACACCATTGCTCCATGTCTTTGTTACGTGGAACTCATTTTAAAAGGAATTAAAATGTCTATGTTAAGGAAATGCGTTTTTGGCGTTAACCTGGCAAGTCTATTACTCTATGCAAGCATAGGACATGCCGCAGTACCCGTAAACGTGGATAAACACCCACGCTACGATTTTTATAGAAACAACAAATCCTTTTTAGATGTCAGCTGGTTATTCGTTCAACCCAATAGCGATGATCTGAAATACGCGACTTTCGTTTCCGGTATTCAGCCTTATTATCAAAGCTGGCATTATCAATCCGTTGATCCAGATTATCATTCCGCATTTGATATTGGATTTGAACTACGCTCTGCCATCTACACCTTATAGCGCATCGGTTTACTGGACACGCATACATACCAATGATTCCGACTCCAAACAGGCAGCCACCGGTACCGATTTAACCACCGTTGAATTTGTTGCACCTCCGTTTGAAATGAGTCCGCCAGTATTTGGTATCAAACACGTAGACAGTACAGCGCATTTTGGTTTCGATAACATTTTATTGAATATCTCAAGAATGTTTGAATTTGGCGGCAATTCACAAGTACAAGCAAAAGTCTTTGGCGGTATCGACATATTAGACATGCGCCAAACCATCACCACCACTTTTAGTGATTATGCCGGCTCACCATGCAACACCTTACAGCTATCCGCTGCCACCAGATCCATGCATTCTCATTCCAATTGGAAAACGTTTCCAAATACGTTGGCGCGGGTCCGGATGTTGGCTTAAGCGTTCAATATCAAACACCGTATGGTATCGGTATTCTCGGCCAATTCATGGGAGCGATGACTGTCGGTAGAATCAAGACGCAAGATAACTTCACTTCTAATTCTACACGCTTGAATACACTTGGCATCGGCACCAGCCATCAGCAGATTACTGCTCCAGATGCGACACAAGTTGTTTTCGGCGCAGATGGCAAATTAGGTCTTTTCTATGAATACGATTGGCTCATGCCTGACCAAGCCTCAGAATTGAAGCAGGTTATAGAATGGCAACCTACTTGAATGCAATATCAACTGTTAATCCAAGCACATTGGTACAACCTGGAACAGTGATCGTCACACCTGAATTTTCAACAGGTACGATGGCAATTGTATCCACCGATGCCAGAAGCCGGCCATTCAGTTTCAATGGTCCATTCGTTGATGTAAGACTTTCGATGAACTAACCATTAATCAATGCCGTTGCACAAAACGAAGGAGAATAATGGCATGTTCAAATCTATTGTTGGTTTAGTCGGCTGTGTACTGTCAGGGAGCGCCCTGGCAGTCACAGCTCCTTATAACAATTTAATCATTGGTCTCAGCGCTGGCCCAACCTGGACAACAGGCAATAAAGCGCAGACGATTAATTTAGAGCCAGATGTTGCAAAACACTATACTGCTAACGATGAGACGGCGACGTTTCCTACCGTCGAATTGTTTATGGGATGGCAGGAAGCCTGGTACGTATCATCCATCCAGCAAGAATTGCTGGGTCAGTTAGGTATTAGTATTGCCGGTGCTGGCAATGCCAAGCTAAATGGTGATATTTGGGAAGATGCAGATCCCACGTTTGATAATTACAACTATAGCCTACCGAGTAAATCATGAACACGTAACACTGATGGGCAGATTGGCAACTGATTGTAACCGTTTCGTCGAACCTTACGTCAGTGCAGGCATAGGTGTTGGCTTTAATCATGCTTATGATTTCTATATTTACCCGAAAATCAGCGAAGAAGTTGCTGCGCCTGGCGTTCAAATCAAATAGCACGACCACTTTCACTTATACATTAGGAATTGGTTTACAAAAATCATTTAACCAGCATGTGCAAGCAGCGATAGGTTATGAATTTGCTGACTGGGGCAAGGTGAAGTTTTCCAGAGCACCAGGCCAAACACGATGGCAGCGGATTAAGTCTCGATCATTTATATGCGCATCAATTGCAAATGTCTTTGTTTTATATTTTTTAAGGACAATACATGAAACAAAAGAATAATGGATTATTCATATTGGTGACTGGCGCGTTAATGCTAAGTTCACCCGTGCTGCAAGCAGCAGAACCGAAATTTAGTATTATTCCAACAGCAGGCTCGGTCACTGCGATATTATTACCGAGTAATTTTACTGAAACAGTCAGCTATCAAGTCACAAATAACACGAAAATCACACGCACATTAACTATGGTGCCAATCACTGGCGTCAGTCAAACAACGACGGGTGCTGGCGTATGTCGGCACGACATTTACTTTGGCGCATCAACAATCGTGTACATTGAATTTAGTGATTAATGGCAGCCAGATACCTGCTCGGTATCAAAGGCGGCCCAGTGATATGCAAGACGAAAAGCACAGGCGATCCAACTCCCGATCCTATGCTTTGCTCTGAGCCGAACGTAGCAAATATCCTTGCGATTTCTACGACCACAGCAGGACAACACGCTTATATTGCAAATCAAGTTAGCAAATAATGTGTCATTTTGTCAGGTTAATCCAGCGACTGGTTTATTAACACAGTGCGCAGTCACAACACCAAACACGTTAAATGGCGTGGAAGGCGTTGGTTTTAATCCTGCAGGAACGTTTTTCTATGCAGCAAACATCACTGGCAGCACTGTCTCTGTCTGCAGTGTTAATCAGGCTACCGGCGCATTAAGTAATTGCGTTGATTCCGGGGGATCTAATTTTACTTTGCCTGACGCAGTAGCATTTAATCCAAGCGGTACTATTTTCTATACTTCGAATGGCGATAGACAGTGTCACAGCTTGTTTGGTTAATCAAACAACTGGCCTGTTAAGCAGCTGCGTCGCGAATCCAAGTGGTAAGGTACATTTAACTTGCCATCTGACATGGCAGTCAATGCAGCAGGAACATTAGCCTATGTTACCAACAGGACTAGGTAACACCGTTTCGGTATGTCAATGTCTCCGGACAGAATGTTAGTTCATGTAATGATCATTCCGGAAGCCTGATTGATGCACCAGAAGGCATTACCTTGGATAAATCAGGATTGCATGCTTATATTGCGAATGCGGGAAATGGAAAGATTACCGTTTGCAATATCTTGCAGGATGGCACAGGTTTGTTAGCGAATTGCTCCATTACCGGAGGCGAGTATACAGGCACAGGCAACATCGGATTTAATGATAATGGTCTGTATGCTTATGTACCTAACGAATTGCTGGATAAAGTATTCGCGTGCCAGGTTTCACCGATGATGGTGGTTTATCAACTTGTCTACCATCGGGTGGCACAGGACTTGATGCCCCGTCAGGCGTAGTGCTGAACTAAACCGTTGGGGTCAGACGCTGGCTATTTAGCGTCTGACCCCACGATAAATTCTCTTAATTGCAAACCTGGTTTGCCGTGTCTTTGAAACTCTCCTGTAAACTTCGATTGATCACATGCGTTAATCAAGCGATAACCTGCCAGCGCTCCGTAAATCGGGAATAATTTATTTGCTGCATCTAATACATTTTCGTTAGCTTTAAAATTCTTAAGGCAAGCATTTCTGATCCGCACATACGCATCATCTTCTTCTGTTAATCCATGATGTTTTTTAATTTGCAGCAACATGTTTAGCAATGAAAAAAATGGATGTGAAATAGCGATTTCGCCTAAATCAATCATGGTGAATGTTTGTAATTTGTCGTCGACCAGTGTGTTATTGTCATTGAAATCAGGCTGTACGAACGATGGCTTGATTGCATAGCCAGATAATTTGTTACATAACCTGAGAAACCTGCGGAGATAGTGCTTCCAGTTTACTTATTTTCTTCTTCTGACAAGCCATCTGACTATTAGCATGTCTTTTTGCGCGATCAATTTCTTTATATAATTCAGGAAATTTATCTAATCGCCAATCTGGAACACCAATTTCAAGAAATACATTGATACGTTCTGCGACTGCTAACTGCAGTAAGGTGAATTGATCAATCGCTTTGCACAGCAGTGTCTCATCAAATTTTTGTTTAAGAATACTGCGTAATGATTTACCTGCGTCTTTCATTAAAAAACAATTTAATTCAGCATTGTTTGCGATAATGACAGGAACTGAAGCATGAAATTGCTCATGAAAAATCTGTATAATCTGCGCTTCTAATGCAAGCTGCTCAGGCGTGTGTTTCAAATAGATATAACCTTCGGCGGTTGCAAATCGTAGCAACATAAGACCAAGGCGTGTTTTGCACAATCTCCGGCTGGCTATTTGTTGAAAGATACTCACTACTCCATTTTATTACTTGATCAATAGTCATGCACAGCCTCTACAACTTTGATTGCCTTAGTTTTTATTCTTACACTATAATCCCATTACTTAGAAGTTATACAAAACAATAATAACGAGAGCCATCTACATATATGTTTATTGAATCGGTGTCGATCATGATTTTTTCAAAAACCTTCGAGAGTATTATTGCAAAAGGTGGTTCTTTTACTCTTTCTACTGAGCCTGATGAACTTGAAATTGAGTTAGAATGTGGGAAATCATCTCTATTAACCGCGGAAATGCTGGAGCGATTTGTGCAGCGTTTATGTGCTGAAGACTTAAAAAATTATAAAACCAAAATTACTATCTGCTACACCCATCATTTAACCGTAACACAAGTAATCGCCTTATTAAGCAATGCGTACATCGCCAACGCGCTGACAGGCATTTATTCAAGACATTAATCAGTTCATCTGATGAAGCAGCAAGATTTGCGTTGAATTGTCCACATATTGTAGAACGACTTAATAATCTCAAGCTAAAACCAGACGCACAAACATTTGAAAGTTCATGCGCGGCAAGAATCATTTTAAAAATATTAAAAGAATGTGGCATGATCAGTGCCGCGGAAGATACTCGTGCCAGGGAATTGGAAATATATAGTCAAATCTGGGAGAGCCCAGGAAGCGACGCTTGCCCGCAAAAAATGATTGAATTTGTGAAAAATATTAAAAAAGGTAGCACGAGACAATTCAATATTACTTCTGTCGAAGTTGCCGATATCACTCAAAGTCTGATTCGACCGATCTTGATGCTGCGATTAATGAAAACAAGTGAAACTAATTTCATAGGCGTGCTAATGCTGCAAATTTAAAGCAGACATATTGTTTATTTAAGCTGCCAAACCAGACAGATTCATTACTACTAATAAAGCCGATGTCAGCGCAAATGGTTTTACTGATCAAGATTATTTATTATTGATCGAAAGAAGTGGTGGTCAGCGCTCATGTTTATCTTGGCAAGAAAACCACTGACGGTAAATTATCTGTTTTTGATCCCAAGACAAGCACTGAGAATATCTTCGAATCATTCAATGATTATATGCGTATGAAAAAAGATAGCTATGTTGGCGTGAATTTGAATATCCGGGCGAGCTTATAGTCATTTTTGCCTGCGCGTATTAGAATGAGAGATGAGGGAAAAAGTCTCAAAAAGAAAATTAAAGAGAAAATCAAGCCCTTACATCATTGGCACCTCTGGCTGGGGTTATGATGACTGGCGGGGCGAGTTTTATCCCGAAGATTTAGCGAAAAAAGACTGGTTTGCGTATTATAAAAAACATTTTAAGTTGTTGAAATAAATGCGACTGCTTATCGATTATTCCCCGATCATGTATTTGAAAAATGGCGTAAACAAGCGGGGGCGAATTTCAAATACATCATCAAAACACCTCGCTTTATCACGCATATTTTACGTTTGTATGATTGCAAGAAGCCAATTAAGCAATTTTGTCGTTCGCTGAAATTGTTAGACAAGAAACTGGCGTTGATATTATTACAACTGCCGCCAACTTTTGCTTACGATGTCGAGCGATTACGCGAAGCTATTTTACATTTTGATGATCCGACGAAAGTAGTGGTCGAATTTCGGAATAAGTTATGGTATACGGATGAAGTCAGAGAAATGCTAACAGAAATAGGTTGTGTATTTTGCGCAGCGGATTCGCCGAATACGGAGTTGACCCCATGGTTAACATCGAAAAATAAAATTGCTTATATTCGACTACATGGACGTAAGAAGTGGTTTGATTACCATTATTCAACGAAGGAATTAAAAGAAGTCGTTGCGTTCGCGAAGAAGATGAAAACGCAAAGGGGCGAAGAAGATATTTATTTTATTGAATAATGATTATTATGCTTATGCGATTGATAATGCGCAGACGTTGGATAAGTTATTAAAATGATTTTTTATATCACGCCACCCGTTGGTGGATTACGGCAAAAGGCGCCTAATCCACCCTACGTAGATCGAGAATGGCCAAGCTGTAGGGTGGATTAGGCGCCTTTTGCCGTAATCCACCAGCGGGTGGGGTGTAATTAAACTACCTCGGTCTTTTGCCAAATATTCTTGAGCTATCAGCAACCATCGACTCTCTAGCCCGCTTTTCTCCCGGCACGGCAGCCTTTAATAACAAATCAAGCTTGCCATGTAGCGATTTCAATTCCCCAGATAACTCTTCATTCTGCTGCCTTAACTCAGTCAACGCTATCGTTTGCTCACGATGCGTATTTAGATACATTTTATCCATCGCCGTCATATTATAAAATCTATCCAGCAACACTAAACACGCAGTCTGCTGCCGTTGATCTAATAACGGCTTATCATCATCACACTTGTAATCACTATATCGAAGCAGAATTTCACCAAGCAATACCGCTGCAGGATTTTCGCCACTTTCACTACTGCAATTACTTAACCGTATTAATGCTGGCAACACATCAAGATCTAAAAATTTCCGTAAATTCTTGGGATTTTGCCAATCACGGATTTCTGCCGTACTTTTAGCATTTTTTTCAGGAGCAAATTTCTTGAACGTCTCGCTATCGACATGTATGTGCGGCAACTCAGCTTCGGGATTTAGCCATGCTTGCAGCTCAGCAAACAATTCGAGTAATTGTCTAGGTGGTGGCCCTGCTAAAGCATCTTGTAATAGCTTTGGAAGCTGCGCAAATTGAATTTTGAAAACTTCATTCTCACAAATATTCGCATTCACAAGCGCTTTACAGTGTGCAGCATCCTCGACATTAAGATGCCGGTTTGCTACCAAATAATCAAATCCACAATTCGCCTCCCGCGCCTGTTCGGCAGTAAATTTACGACCATCAAGATAATCAACAAACATATCCCGATTGATTACAAAATCCTTATTATGCCCAAAACCAGGCTCATTCCAGGTCGTACATGCATTTACAGTACTCATTGCATTTCTGAGCACAGCTTCACAGAAAAACATTCTGAAACGCGCAACGCGGTCTTCCAACTTGCACGCACCATGATATTTGAATTCATTGATAAGATATTCTTGACGACCGTTATCTCTGTAAAGAATCAATGGATTGAAATCACGAGTTCTTGCTAGCAAAGCACGTAGCAATTTTAAATCCATGGCTATGGTTGGTGTATGTACTATTGGATTGACGAAAACGAGATCACGGAAATAATTACTGTTTTCTGCACCATCATTCTTAACATCTACTGCGCCATGTGCAAGCAATAAGAGTGCTATCTCGTGCTGCTTATGAATAACAGCAGCGGTAAGCGCCGTACCTCGAACCAGATCACCGTGACCAGAATGGTGTGGAAATATACCAGCCCTATCGAATTTACCAAGATCATTAACATTGACTGTTCGTTTTGTTAGCAACTCTACGACGCGATTGCGATCACCTTTGACAACCGCATCTATTAGCTCTTGAGACATGACATTTCCTCGTTTTTATTAGTGCTGGATTATAAAGACGATATATGTACAATGCGACCAATTTAGTATTAATTATGTGAATAGAATATAATCATGATGCGTCGTCGATCAATTGTTAAACAACCAAATAATGCCCACAATCCGCCCAAGCGCAATTTTTATGCGGCCACAGCTAAACATCTCAAACCCATTCCAGCGCGAGTGAGCCGTACAGAACACGGTACCTGGGAGCTTGAAACATATGAGCGGCATCAAGAACAAGAAACAGTACGCGTGGCGGTTGACGCAGGAAAACCAATATCCAGAAAGAATATGTTATATACATGGGAAAGTAAATTTCATATCGACCCGAAGAATGGAACGATAGTACGGGACAAAAATACATTCTTATCCAGTAAATATATTCTTGGTTCAAGACAATCCAGTTTATTCATCCCCTGGCAAGAAGACAAATATTTTCCTGATTTACTTTATGGTATTCCGCAAATTACGTGGAATGAATTTATTGCCAGGTTGCCACATCCATATATCGTTGCAAAACTCAACTTATCGGTACATAGACATGTGTGGAAGAGTTATAATTTTGTTGCGACAACCGAAGGTGAAACTTTGAGAAATAGGCGATTAGAAGCATTATCTACTTACCATTTCCTCTATCAACCGTACATGGACTCATCACGAATAGATGTTGGCTTATCAACGCTCGAGACACTTAATAAACTGGGTTATTCAGCACAACTTGCTAATAAATTAGCGCATTGCTATTCATCTCATCATGCTCTTTTATTGAAACATTACGTACAAACCAAGGCGACAGTTAGAGAATTAAATAAAGAGAAATATGATGAAATCGTTGCCGCAATGCCGTCATCACAAACAGCGCCTGTTGAGTTTGCCAAAATGTTAGATGATGCACTCGCCATCGATGTCACAATACTTCAACCCGAGGCCAAAGCAAATTTCTTTTATCATGCAAGAAATCACTTTGGTCACTTCCGTTCAGTCAAATTTAGCAGCCATGAATTCAAAGATTATATAAACAGTATCGTGCGCGATTTAATTTTTCCTGACTATCTAAGAAGCCTGGAATCAGCGGCCGCAGATTCTCCAAGAGATCAAATTGCTTTGGAAGAGCGTGAACGTACTTTGAAAAATCAATTGCAACTTATGCTAACCGAAATGTATACGCCGAAAAGACTACAAGAATTAGTATCACGCTGGCATCGTAACATTTCAGTCATCGAATCCAAAAAACCATTAGAAGTAGTGAGTCCAAATTGGCATGCCTTATTTGAACGCCAAACAATTGATAATATCAGTTTTGAATGTCTGACAACGGCAGAAGCATTATATCAGGAAGGAAATGAGTTGCGGCACTGCGTGGGTGGATATAGAAAAGACTGCAGAACCGGCGGCACTCATATTGTTCGCATTCAATCGTTAACTGGTGAACGCTCCACCCTGTCCATTACGCCAGAAGTCGAAAACGGTAAAACTGTTTTTAAAATAGATCAGCATTATGGCATACAAAATTCAGATGCCGATGCCCTACATGTGATGGCCGTCGATAAATTAATGCAAATGTTAAATAAAGGCGAAATTAAAATTAACAAGTCGATGGGAGCCATCACTCGCGGTGATATTAAACTATCATTAGCACATTTATTTTATCCGTATGATTTAAAAGATCCCTCCGTACAAGAACAAATTTATCAAGCTTATCGCAAACTAAAAGTATTACCTCCGCTATTGGTGGCTGAGAGTTATGACGAAATGCTAACTAAATTTACTTTACATCGTGAGAAAGAATCGCTAAATTGCCGGCAAGCACCACATCGATAATTACTATAAAGGAAGTTTACATGCTAAGGAATAATGCTGCGCCTGCCGATGCTAACGTTATTTTAACCAGAAACGTGATTATTAATAACTTAAAAAAGATTAATATCTCTGAAGAAAGCGCAACACGTTTTGTTGATATGGTCGAAAGATTGCCTGGCAAAGATAACCTGGGAACTGCTTTAAAATATCTTACCTATGAAAAAAGTCCAGGCAGTAGACGCGAAAAATATTATCAATTATCGAATTATATCGCTGAATTCTTTTGCACAATTTCAAATGCTGGTTTTTTTGCTGTGGGCTTAAAATATGGCGATTATTCTGTGCTAACAGCAGGATTATTATCTGCGCTAAGTCACACGATTCCCTTCGAAAGCCTGCAACTACTGGATTATGCTGGCATACTGGTTGTATTCGCCAAAGCAGCTTCCGAATATAAAACCATAGCGGCCAAACCAACCACAATGGCTTGGGCTGGTGGTGCAATAGGCGTTAATATCGTTGATACACTGGTTGCCAGGCTTTCAAAAAAACACTATCCGGAAGATCATTACCTCAACACTATTGTCACCCCTATCACGCATGTTGCGTGGCATTTAAGCGCTGCGTTTGCTTTATACGAGCTTGATAAAGCAGTCGTCGACGTCACTAAAAAGAAGTTTGATAATACATCGGCCGCGATTGATATTGTGTTTCTTGGATTACTCACCTGTTTGTATGGAATTCCTCTACTTTATTGCACTGTTAGCTCAATCTATAGTGGCTGCAAAAACAGGTTTTTTAGTCCACAACCTGCGAATAATGCGGGTGATGTAGAACAGGGTAAAACATACGGTTGTTATGCGTCGTTTTTATAAGAAGCCTTAAATTAAATTAATTTTATAATTCAAATAGTTAGGTGCAACTTTTTCATGTAGAGCCCTACTTATAATATAATATCCTAATGTGCACAGAGTATCGTTCACATCATTATAGAAGGGGCAAAATATGGATGAGTTATATGATGTTATTATCATTGGTGGCGGCCCCTCTGGTCTTTCTGCAGCACATGAATTGGCTGAAAAAAAATTAAAAGTATGCGTATTAGAAGCATCGCCTTTCTTAGGTGGTAAACCAATTTCTGCTTTTACGTATCCTTATAAACCCCCCAAAAAAGATATCGACGAAGAAAAATTACAAGAATATCTTAGTTCTAAAATAGAGGAAGATAGAACCTTAAAAAATAAATTACCCGTTGAACATGGCTTTAGAGTTTACCCGGAGAATTACTATAATTTATTAAGTATCATGCGTCGCATCCCAACCGAAAATGGTAGAAACGTCAGTAATAATCTAACGAATGCGATTTATCTTGCACCCTATTCTGCACCAATTATACCAAACAAAAATTTGTGGCATAAATTTTTAAGTAAAATGGAAAAAATACTGTTTGGTTTAGGATTATATATACCTTATATTTTATGCTACAAACGCTCTCTAAAATATGATGAGATACCGATTAGCGATTTATTTAAATTATCGAATCGCTCACCAGAATTACAATCTTTAATTTATTGTCTGACAGATAGTTTATCTTCGGGCATGATCAATCAAGCTAGTAGTCTTGCCGTCGTTAATATTTTAATGAATTATTACTACGCGCCCGGACGTACAGGTTTTAGAACTTTTGATCGGCCAACACATCTTGCCTGGTTACAACCTTGGGAAAAATATTTAAGACAACTCGGTGTTACTTTTGAACTGAATACACGCGTTGTCAGCATAAATTTAGAAAATACAGATGATCCTGACAATTTAAAGATTTCAGAAGTTATTGCTTTGCATAACGGCGAACAAAAGAAGTTCAAAGCAAAATATGTTATTTGTGCAATCCCAGCAGATGCTTTAAAACATTTATTAAATAATAATTATGAATTATTACGTTATGATGGCAGATTAGTAAATATTTACAGAATCATGACGCTACCAGCAACGGGCGTGCAATTATTTTATGAAAAACCGCTGAAAGGGCTAGAGAATAAATTAATAGCGGGATCAATGGCGACACATCCATGGGGAATTTCATACGTAGAGCAAAATAGTTACTGGACTGATTCGCAAAAATATACTGGCCCTTATGGTGTCGTGAGTATTTATGTTGCCGTGACTAATCAAAACGGCCGCCTCATCCAAAAGCCATTGCAAAAATGTACGGCTAATGAAATCGCTTATGAAATGTTTAATGAAGTAGAAGAAGAATTTAAAAAGCGCGGCATGGAGATACCAGAACGCGTGGGTTATTTCGCTCATTCATATCAAAATGAAGCTTATCCCGAAAAAGACGGTGATGATCCAGTGTTAGGCTGGCATTATAATGGCACTTACAATGAAGATGAATTGCATTTGTGTGTTATTGGTATGCATAAGTTTCGCCCCACACCAGAGACACTGTATTTAAATAACTTAATTCTTTGTGGATCTTATACTGCAAATAGAACGTATTATGTTAGTACGATGGAATCAGCGAGCGAATCAGGCAGACGCGCGGCAAATACTGTCTTGAATGCTTTACATATGGATCCAATTCAAGTTTATAAAATAGATCCACCGGGAATTGTTAAGTTTTTACGTGGCTTTGATAAAGCATTGTATAGCGTTTGGTTGCCGAATCCGTTGGATTTGATATTGACTTGTTTGCGATATACAGTGAAGTCACCGCATATTCATATGGACCCAACGATACGTTCGTATGAAAATTTGCATTGGTAACTTTACATAAAGTAAACTTCGTCATATTTATAATTGTCGAATAAACAATACCTTAAATACAGTATTTTTACGTTATTGCTTATTCTTACAATCCGCATAAGATTGGCCGTCTAGATACAATAAATACAAAACGAGCTAAAGAACATGCAACGCCTACTCAATCTGTTTCGCCGTAAACAAACTCCTCCTCAAGAAGATAACATTGAATTAGTGCAACCTGCGCATGTGCAAATTCAAATTGAAGACGAGCCTGTTCAACCGATTCCCGCTGATACTTATACGAATAAACAGGTTATTGCCAGTTACGCCACATTCGTTTTCGCGCGTGAAAATTACTTACGAATATTTTTAGCAGCTATATTAACTATATTAGGGATTGGAGCGAATTTTCTTGCGCCTTATTTATTAGGTCATATCGTAACATCGCTAAGCAATGAAACAGATGACAAACCCACGAATGAAGAACAGATTGCAACGATAACACTATTGATATTAGTTTACACTTTATCACAAGCTTTACCGGCTTTACGCGAAAGAGTGTTAATTCCAGTTTCTGCGAATAATACACGACGATTATTGAATAAAATTACTGAACATCAATTGAATAAATCATTGCGATACCACATCGATACACCGCAAGGCGATCAAATTTATCTCATTCAAAAAGGATTTTCAGTCGCGGAAATGGGAACGCCTTTATTAACAAAGGCAATTCCAATTTCGCTGGAAGTAATCATAGCGGTGGGCGCACTGTCACGTCAGTATGGTGCTTCCATGGGTATAGGATTGTCGACTTTATTTGCGATATACACTGCTTATAGCGCGGCAACGACTAATCCAATCATACAAGCGCGAGAAAACATGTTAAATCGCGGCAGAGAAGCCTGGACTGCGATCATGAATGCCATTAATCGTTATAAAACCATACATGACTTTAATAAGTTAGAGGTGGTTATGCGAGCAGTAGAAGAAGCTGTTCGACACGCGGCAGAGGCGGAGATTAGGGCGAATATAGTGCCCCTGGATATTAGTTACGGACAAATCGCTATTCCACGTATTGGCATGTTAGCGGCGTTGCTTTATGTCGGAATGCGCATTCAAGCAAATGCCTTCACTGTTGCTGAATTTATTGCGTTATTTGGCTATTTAAATCAGTTGGCAATGACTTTACCGGCTGTGGGGCAAGCGTTAAATCAGATTTTTGCTTCGTATCCCGATCTGCGTTTTGTATTTAAGGAATTAGCGAAGCCATCGGAAATTATGGATTTACATCCTGATAATAAAATTATCGTTGATAATGCTCCAGCAATTTCCGTGCAAAATGTAGCTTTTTCTTATCATGGCAAGAATCCTGTGTTTACCAATCTTTCATTGGAAATAAAGCCAGGCCAGAGAGTAGCGCTAGTCAGTCAGAGTGGCGCGGGCAAATCTACATTATTTAATTTACTTTACAGCTATTACACAGCTAACTCTGGTCGCATATTCATTAATGACCAGGATATAACAGAAGTCAGCCGCGTGTCTTTGCAAGAAAAAATTGGCCTCATCGGACAAAGTCCTAATTTATTTAATGGCAGCGTGCGCGAGAACATCAAGTTTGGCGCAATAAATCCAGACATAATAACGGATGAAGATTTGTTTATCCTGGCTAAAAAATTAAATTTGGCTGGTTTTGTTTGTTCTTTAGCAAAACAGGATGAGATAAATTTGAAGTCGTTTAGCGAAGGTTTAAATGTTGATGCTGGCGAGCAAGGGAAAGCGCTTTCCGGTGGTCAGCAGCAAAAAGTGGCTATTTTGCGCGGGTTTTTGAAGCAATCGCCGATTGTATTATTAGATGAAATTACTGCGTCATTGGATGCTGAATCCGCAATCGAAGTCAACGCAGGAATAAAGAACATCACTGAAAACACAACAACGATTATTATTACGCATCGATTAGCAGAAATAACCGACGTGAATAATATCTTTGTGATAGCCGATGGTTGTATTTCGGCGCAGGGAACACATGCGGAATTATTGCAGCATTGCCGACTTTATCAGACACTATGGAACAAGCAAAATCATCCGGCGCCAGTAGCTGTTAGCAAAGGTGGTTTGTTTGCGCAGAGTAAAGAAATTACTCCAGAACCCGCACCTACTCTCCCTCACCAGCCTTAATATTTGGTGGATTACGGCAAAAGTCGCCTAATCCACCCTACACAACTCCGCCCATTAATATCGCATTGGCGTAGGGTGGATTAGGCGCCTTTTGCCGTAATCCACCAAAATGAAGATTAATATCGCAAAAATTCAAAAAGGAACAAAAAAACCATGAGTGAATACAGAAGATTCTATCAATCCGGTGGTTATTATTTTTTTACCTTAGTCACCCATCTTCGGCAGCCTTTTCTCGCCGATCCTAAAAATGTGAACCACCTTAAAGCAGCGATGAATAAGGTAAAGATAAAATATCCATTTTCTTTACACGCAATTGTGATACTACCTGACCATTTACATTGCCTTTGGAAATTACCAGAAGGTGACAAAGATTTTTCAACACGTTGGCGTTTAATCAAACGATATTTCTCGATGGAAATGAAAACATCAATCAATCATCGTAGAGAGAAAACAGTTTGGCAGCGTCGCTTTTGGGAACATGCTATTCGTGATGAGGATGATTGGCTGAAGCATATAAACTATATTCACTATAATCCAGTTAAACATAAGTTGGCCAAATCACCAGGGGATTGGGAATATAGTTCATTTAATTACTGGGTTGAAAAAGGAATTTATACGAAAGATTGGGGGACGACAGAGCAAATTGTAATTTCCGGAATGGATGAAGCAGAATGAAGATTAATATTTGGTGGATTACGGCAAAAGGCGCCTAATCCACCCTACACAACTCCGCCCATTAATATCGCATTGGCGTAGGGTGGATTAGGCGCCTTTTGCCGTAATCCACCAAATAATGCATTATTCCTTACATTCTTGCTCGCGGAGCAGATGATTCCTGCAAAACCTTTTCCGGAACAACGCGAGTATGTATTAACTCTTGATATTGATTTTCACACGCTTCGCCAGCATGACTGATATGTTCTGCACTCAACTTTAAAGCGGTTTTTATTTGCGACAAAGATAGCGTTTTCTGCTGCACAGTTAGTACCGTTGCTATCTGATTCAGACTATCATCCTTTAGAGCTTTCGCGTAATACCGCAATTGTTGGACAGCTAATTCGATTAAACATTCCCGCTCTAACTCGCCATCTTTTTCTACAACACTAGCAGCCGTGCTGAGCACAAATTCGCCGCGTTGTTGTAGCGTAACATCCGCATCATCATCCTCTTTAAACATCCAGTAACCGATATGATTGATTCGTGAGCACATACTATCCATACATGCTTTCTTGCGGCTTTCACGATGATAATTGTTATTCTTCATGGCATAAATTTCCATTTGATGCTCACGATAATGAGCTTCTTTTAAATCAGCGACGATATGGTGATTTAAAATGTCTCTGAAACAGATAATGAGTTGATTCAACTTATTCAAAACTATATCGATAGACTTCGGCGCATAATGCATGAAAATATCTTCATGACGTAGAGCGTGAGAATTAAGCGCATCGAGTTTTGCTATCAGTTGCTCCAGAAAATGCTGAAAAGAAGGCGGTATTGACCGCATGGCAAATTGAATTTCAGCTATCGCCGGCACATGAGCAAATGCATTTTCCAGATGAAAAGGAGTTACATTGCAATATTCGATTTTTGTTCCTGCTTTCTTCAAATCATTTGCCCACAAATGCGCAGCTCTCATCCGTCTTTCAATTATAGAAAATAACGCTGATACTTTTTTACGCTGTATTAAAGCAATAAAATAAGCATGCCGCATTTCTGCAGAATCTAAACCTTCAACACCCGCATAATTAGCATCATATAAATTTTGATACATTGTCCCAATACGCTCACTTCTCGTGTTCGCATCCGGATGCATGGAAGTACATTTGTAGCTAAATACATTATTTATTTCTGCGCCGGCTGCTGCCAGTACGGAAAAAACATCTACACGTCCCGTCAAAAAAGCATAATGCAGCGGGGTCAGACCCCAGCCTTTTAAAGTTCTTGTGAATGGGCCAGTGACAGTGCCGAATGTTGGCGAGGTGATATTGCACAGCGTAAGAGTTTTTTCCAGGCCGTGAGGGTAATCTTTAATTGTTTGACGCAAATCGAAAAGCGTAGCATAACCGGAAATGATATTTTTTATGCAACGATAAATTGCGAATTCGCCGGTGGAAGGAAATGGATTTTCCTTGCTTACATCTAATTCTTTTGCCTCAGATAAAAGCGAATGCGTGAAGAACAATTGAGAACCAAACATAAAAACTCCTATTAATAATAATTATTATCCTGATGAGGCGGCATCATACCTATTCATAATTTCTTATTCAATGGATGGTGGATTACGGCGCCATTTAAAACCTGGGCGCCTAATCCACCCTACTCTTTAAGCTTTATTTCAATGCGTTCTTTACCGCCACCAATATTAACTCTTTTTAGCGTAACGTAACCAACTTCTGCGGTTGACTTCACATGCGTGCCACCGCAAGGAACTTTAGAAAAACCTTCTATTTCCCAATAACGCCTTTGCGTCTCAACATCAGAGAATCCAGTTCTAATCACTGCATCTTGCGCAATAATTTTATTATATTCAGTTAATAAACTTTCTAACTCTGCAGAAATATTTTTATCATAATAAAAATCAATTCGCGCTTTCGTCTCAGCAATATGCGCGCCGATTTTCTCAATACCCAACTTTCTAGTCACCAGTTCGAGAATTAATTCAGCAGCGAAATGCAAGTGCATCAGCTTATATCTTCGCATCCAATCAATTTCCATCGTGACTTCGTCGCCAACAGAAAGCCCATGAGCTTCTGGCAAAGTATAATAAATTAAATTACCTTCTATTTCTGAATTGAGAATATTGATGCCATTAACAGATGCTTTATCGCTTTCCTGTCCGCCGGAAAATGAAAAAGCGATTGTTTCAGCGAATAAAATGCGATTGCCATCTACAGATGAAACATGGGTGATTAAACTGGATTGATACGGATTATCCCAAAATATTTTTTGCATATGATTGCCGGTGCATGTTGTAACAAATAATCGGGAATACTAGCATTGAGCGTTATGGCGCACAATATCTGGCGTGTCGCTCAAACATTGTTCATATCCGAAAAGAATAACTTCTAAGAAATAGATAAGCAAAGCATTAATTGTAAAACTGTTCATATTTTGTCAAACTATAGCCTGTTAACTTAATGAGGGAATAAACAATGAAACGGATTTTATTGCCATCGACCCTGGTTGCTTTAGCCTTTAGTCACTCGTGTTTTGCTGGTTCTGGTCTTTTTTTTAATGTATTCGGAAGCGGTCCAAATTTAGCAATCACTACCAACATACCAAATCATACTTATCCAGCTGCCGGCATCAAGCTCACTACACCTGGATCAAGCATTGTCAGCGGATGCACTCCATCATCGAATGGCTACTGCTTGTTTTCCGTAAGCGATACCATGCCCGCAACCGTCAGCGTTAGGGGCGTGTCTGGGAGTGTAAACGCTACATTATGCTTAAATGGTAAAGGACCCTTGTCTTGCCAAAACTACAACAATGTAAAGATTAACCAGACGGCCAGATTTGCTTACATTGGAAGTTATGCTAGTAGCCCGCCTGTCAACGTTACCTTATGCAGTGTTAACGCTACTACCGGCTTATTGTCTGATTGCGGCAGTACCGGCAGTAACTTCGACCGTCCATCCGGAATTGCTTTCAATTCAGCAGGCACTATTGCTTATGTAACCAACTTTAACGGTGGCAATATCACTCAATGTAATATTGATAATAGCACAGGAAGTCTTAGCAGTTGCGTCGCTGGCCCTGCTGTTTTCAGTGAACCATCCAGCATCACAGTAAATGCTGCTGGCACTTTGGCATACGTAGCAGATTATGGTGCCAGCTTAGTCTACAAATGCGGCATTAACAGTAATGGGAGTTTGGGCAGTTGTACTGCTACAGGCTCGGGATTCCATCAGCCACAAGGTATAGCTTTCTCACCCGCAGGTAACCATGTTTATATTGGTAGCTTTGCTTCCTTTCCCGTCAGTGTGTGCAGCGTGAATATGAGCACCGGTGAATTCACCAATTGCATGACTACTGGATCGGGATTTGACTTCCCTGCTGGCATTGCTCTCAATGCAATGGGTTCGTTTGCTTATGCCACCAATTATAGTGGTAACAATATTTCGCAATGTAGCGTTACTGTTTCCACTGGTGCATTGTCTTCATGTACAAATGTTGCTTTTAGTTTTGATGGCCCTGACGGTATTGCAATTAATACAGCAGCAGGCATTGCATATATTACAAACTATGGAGGCACCACTGTATCGCAATGTACTATCAATGCTTCTACAGGCGCGATAACAGGATGTACGCCTGTTAGCCACACATTTAGCAGCCCCACAGGCGTCGCTCTTTATTATTAATCTCGATGTAGCAGGGTCATATACATGGCCCTGATTCTTCTTGCAATAACCTAAGAAAACCTAGGTATTTTTTAACTATTTCTTTCTTCTCTTTTAGTCATTAAAGTTAAGCCAAATAATAATTAAAAATAGAAGGAAAAATAATGTTTAGAAAATTAGAATCCACCGCACTGCAGGGACATCGAGCAATAGGCAAAATCAATATTGATAATCGCATTTTCAGCAAAAAAGCCGAACTAACCATTCTTGCAGGCAATAAATGCCGCTTTGTGCAATTTGATGCTGAATTACCTGATACTAGCGTACAAGTTGGTGATTTTTTTGCTAAGTACAACCAATTAGCAGCACTTCTTAATAACTGGGATAAGATTAAAAAAGTTGGAACAGTTGAAGTGATGATTGATGGTCGTAGCTACAGTGGATCGGAAATTATTATTGATGGTTACTATGAAACTAATAATAATTACAAAGTGTATGTAGATGGAAATTTGGCGAATGAAAATAAGGCGACAAACCAGCCTACTTAGAAACTAGGCGGAATAATAGTAAACAATCAGAATTAAAACAATAAGGCATGCTGTTAACACCGCGACTAGAAGATGTATTTCTTATATAGTACGCGGTGATAAATAATCTAAATAACAAGGATTTTTTCAGCATGTTGGGACATAGACATAGCTTCAGTAAATTATCTGATGAAGAAATTAAACAAAATAAACAGAAATATTTTGATCTGGCGAAGGAAAAATACAATGCAAATAAACATCAAAAAGCTATAAAAATCCTGACTAGATTAGTTGAGATTGACCCAACATGGGCTGTAGCATATACCTATCGCTTGGCCTCTTACTATCAACTAAATCAATATCAACAAGCTATTCAAGATGCAACTCATGGTATAAAGCTAGACAGAGGATACCTGGGATCATTTTACTCCATGCGCGCATATGCATATCAATCATTAGGACTGCAAAAAGAAGCTGAAGAAGATGCTGAATTAGCATTGAAAAATGGCCACGATCAGGATGGTGCAATATTCGCATATCTAGCCAGACGAGAACTTAGAAATAAAAACTATGAGAATGTTATTAATTTTGCGACCAAATCTATCGCTTGCACATCCAGCAAAAGCGTCGCGGCATATCTTTACCTCGCAACAGCAAAATTTGCCATGGGAAATTACGATGATGCATTAAAAGATGCAACATCAATAGCTTCTCTGAATAAAAGCGACCATAACGATTTGACAAAAAACTTTGTCGATCAGGCAGATCAGCTAATAGAAAAATGTAAGCTGATTATCTTGGCGAGATTGAAAAATGATGAATGCAAATATCATGAAGTGATAGATGTAATTAACAAGCTTTTAATATTAGATGACAATATAGAAGAAGCGTATTACCTACGCGCGCGTGCCGACTTTAATACGTCTAAATACGACCAGTGCATCATTGATGCCACTCGAGGAGCATCATTCAAGGGAGAATATCTTTTTCGATGCAATCGTTATCAAGCTTATGCTTATAACCAAATGGGCAACCTTGTGGAAGCCGCTAAAGCTGCAGAGAATGCCGCTGCTAAACTAAATGATGGTCTTCTCCATTTTTTTATTGCCAAGAAAAAACTTGGTGATAAAGATTATAGAGCCGCTGTCGAAGAAGCGACAAAGGGTATAAACAAAGATAAAGATGTATGGTTCGACATATATATAGTTCGAGCTAAAGCACAAATCGGGCTGGCAGAATATGAAAAAGCAATTGAAGATGCAATGACTGCTGTTAATTTAGAGCAAAGATCTTACGCTGTAAGTGGAATTAAACCTCGGAACCGATTATTTATATCTAAAGCGTTTAAAGTTGCGGCAGAAGCAGCAGAAAAATCTGGTAAAAAATCAGATGCTTTTAAATATCGCTCAGCCGCATGCGAACAACAAAAACTCGCTAAACCTGTACCGTTAACAATATTATGCAAATATTTCATTTTTGCAAATCATGGAAAACTCATGGTGGTAGCACCATCCAATTTTAATGGTAACTTTGAACGTGCAAAAGCGGTAATGTCAAAATTTGATATTACACCTGAAACGATAGCCCTATCGCGTCAGCTGCAACAATTACCAACAAATATACCGGATGTTTTCAACAAGCTGGATGATGAAGAATTACGCCGTAGCATTTTGCATACTCATCAACAGCGTCATCATCGTTAAATATATTATTGCCCGGATTCCGCTAAATCCGGGCAATATTTAGATATTAGATAATTGATTTTAATTTCTTGCAAACATTCTTACGTTGCTGATCAGTGCTGCAATAATATTTAATCGCTTTCATTTCAGATAACTTGTTTTTGCTGTAATGATTATTAGCACGCATCATCAGTTTATCGCCATTTCGTTGTGTGCCCGTGTAGAGATAAACCATATTTGAATTAGCCTCCAGCGCAGCCACTCCTTCCGGCTTAATCTTATTATAATCAATCAGCAATTCTCGCACGGAAGTATTTTTAGCTAGCTCAAATGCGCCCTGATTGTGAATATTGTTAATTCTAAGATCTAATTGCTTAATATGATTATTCGCCGCAATCGCTGTGATGGTATCGTCAGTAATGCCGGAATCTAATAACCATAATGCATTTAAGCTTTCATTCTTTGCTAGTGCTTGCGCACCTGGCAATCCAATATCCATGCCGATAAGACCCAGCAATGAAAGTGTTTTACTACCTGCTAATGCTTTAATACCTTCATCAGTCAGCGTTTGATCGCCTAACTCCAATGATTCCAGCGTGGTATTGCTTGCTAACGCCATCGCTCCTTTGTCAGTCACGCCATTACTTTCCAGTGCTAATTCTTTTAGATTAATATTACCTGCTAAAGCAATCACACCATCTTCGCCGATATTATTACTGGTCAGTATTAGCGTTGTTATAGAATTATTTTTGCCAAGCGCAAGGCCGCCAGCAGTCGCAATGTCATTGCCATAGATACTTAATTCTCGTAAATTTTCATTTTGCGCTAACGCCATTGCGCCTTCATCGCCAATTCTATTGAACCATTCCGAGCTACTGGCAGCTGAACCACCCAGCCATAAAGTTTGCAATGCTGGAATATTTGCCAGTGCTTTTGCGCCTTCTGCTCGCAAGCCATTTGAGCCTAAACTTAGAAATGTAAAATTAGGATTCGTGCTAAGAATCTTGGCGCCTTCATCCCCAATCTCGCTATTAAAAAGATCTAGCGAAGTCAGGTTTTTATTTTTTACTAACGCTGCAACATCATTCGGTGATAGCTTGATCCAACTTAATGACAAACTCTTTAAGTTAGTATCTGCTGCTAACGCGGCAACGCCAACCCCATCTATGCTGGTACCGCTAAAATCCATCGAAGTTATTGATTTATTTTTAGCAATAGCCTGTGCACCTGCGTTATCAATCTCGTTATAACTTATAGATAAGGTCTTCAGAACATTGTTATTCGTAAACGCAGCGGCTGATTTCGACGTTAATTGATTTAAACCGATATCCAATGATTCAAGTGATTTACTTAAGGCTAATGCTTGCGCGCCTTCATCTGAAATCTCATTACTGGAAATATCTAATTCGACTAAAATATTATTTTTCGCGATGGCTTTTGCGCCTTCAACATTAATATTGTTATTGCTGATATTTAAGTTAGTGATGGTATTGTTTTGCGCTAGCGAAACAATTGCGGGAGAGCCGGTAAAGTTTCCCGAAAAATCTAATGTCGTAATATTTGGATGACTGGATAAATATGATAACACTGCCGGCATATCTTGTGCCTTGATCTTACACCAGCCTAAATCCAGTTTATTTTGATCTACACGTTTATCTATCAAATCCAGACAACGGTTGGCGGAATATGCTTGTGCGCTAAGTAATAGTGCGGCTAATAATGAAATACTGAATTGCTTTTTCATGAGTTAAGTCCTTGTTAGTAGTCTACAGTGATATCTTATAAAGATGGCTCTGTTAGCAGCATGACGACATCATTACAATTTAGTCATTTAATGGTAGTGTAGTAGTTAGCAACCTTGAAAAGGAACGATGTATGCATTTGGTGATTAATATTGGCGTCATTCTTATTGCATTGCTGCATGTGTATTTCTGCCTGCTGGAAACGGTTTTCTGGCAAAAGCCTCTGGGCATGAAGGTATTTAAACTGGATGCTGAGTTCGCCCGCCGCACAGCGGTGCTGGCGTCTAATCAGGGCTTGTATAACCTCTTTCTGAGCGCTGGGTTGATTTGGAGTTTATTTGCGGATATGACATTCGCGTTTCAATTGCAGTGTTTTTTCCTTGGCTGTGTTTTAGTCGCTGGCATCTATGGCGGCATGACTGCCAATAAAAAAATCTTATTTGTGCAAGGTGTACCCGCGGCAGTGGTTTTGGGTCTGCTGCTTATTTCCTGATGACCTTGCAGTTATAAGGTAATCGCGCCATATACGGCAGCTTTAAATTCTTGTCTAAGTTTATAAGCTGTCGAAGGAAGCAATTGAGTAAGCAAAATTGCGATTAACTCTTCCTGCGGATCTATAAAAAACCAGGTATTAGCACCACCGCCCCAATTATATTCGCCTGGATTTCCTGGCAAGTTTGCTTTTTCCGGATCAAGCATCACTGCAAAACCCAAACCAAAGCCAATACCTGCCAACGATGTTTCACTAAAACCGGGGTTAGCAAATTGTGCTAAATCAGCTGGCAAATGATTTCTTGTCATTAATGCTATTGTTTCGGGGTTTAATAAACGTCTGTTTTTAAATACGCCTTTATTCAGCAACATTTGGCTGAAATTGAAATAATCAGAAGCGGTTGAAACAAGCCCACCCCCGCCTGAATAAAAAGTTCTAGGCGAAGAAAAGCGTCCTGTTTTCGGGCTATCGATCAACATCAATTTTCTCTGTTTGTTGATCTCGGCACCCGTTGACATGTATTGAGAAAATTGCTTTTTTCTATCCTCTGGAATTAAATCAATATGCGTGTAATTTGCCGCGAATCGTTTCTGCTTATCCGCAGGGACATAAAAATCGGTGTCTATCATCTCCAATGGTTCAGCGATATTTTTCTTAATGAATTCATCAAATCGCATATCTGAAATCAGCTGAACCAGATATGCAACGACTTCAGTAGATAAGCTATAATTCCAACGCGTCCCAGGAGAAAAAACCAGCGGCAAATCCGCTAATTTATTTACAAGCTCTTGTAATGTTCCATCCGCGTGAGAACCTTGAATTCCAGCGGCGCGATACATTGCATCAACTGGTGAGGTATTCATAAAATCATACGTTAAACCAGATGTATGCGATAAAAGATCGGCGATAGTCATTTCTCGTTCTGGCTTTACAGTTGTGTAATCTTCTATCGTGCCACTTTTAAATACTTCCAGCTTCTTAAATGCTGGAATAAATTCCGAGACAGGCGTATCTAATTTGAAATGACCTTTTTCATGTAACATCATCATTGCAACGCTTGTGACTGGCTTGGTCATTGAATAAAAACGAAAAATGGTATCTTCCTGCATAGGAAGATTTTCTTCTATATTCATGCTGCCAGCACATTCGAAATGAACAACCTTATTACCGCGTGCGATAAGCGTAATCGCACCAGGAATTTTTTCCTCATTAATATATTTTGCGATTAATTCATTTACTTTATTCATGGTTGTATTTGTATCCCAGTAGAAAAATTTGTCTCGCTTGCTTGAAATCGTGTGCGGCTGAACATACTCATTTCCGAAACAATTAATGGATTAGTATTCATCTGCACTGGCGGCTTAATTTCACTCGAAATGTCAAATTTCGTAACATTGCACTTAACATAATTAAAATTATATAAGCGTTCTTGATAACAAGATATTTCGCCTGTCGCGCAATCAAATTCAACATTCCAGAGAAACGATTTTTTTGAATCAAATTTATAATCATAACGAGTCACATCATACCCAGCGTTTGCGCAAATCGTTTCTAAAGGCTTTCTATCATGGGAATCAACGCCATAAATAAAATAAGCTTTTTTCTTTCCTGGCACAGCGGAAAATTCTGTAAATGCCTGCTGGCTTGGCTTACTATTTTCGCGAGCATCGCTAAAGGTAGGCACGTTCAGAAAAATATGCATAAAACATAGCTGTTGCGCATCGATGTTTACTAACAGCAATGCCGTACAAGAGATAAATCCTGTTGAAACGACTAAAACCCCATCTTCTCTTTGAAGAGTTTTATTAGTACCTTCATTGACATACACGCGTCTGGGGTGCATAAAATCGCTCGTTTTGTATTTTAATTACACAATTATACACGACAGCGTTATATGATACTATCGCCGCGATAATAACCGGAAAAGTGAAAGGAATTTATAATGAACCATCGCAAACGTCTCTTCGAAGACTTATTTGAACTCATTAAGATAAAATCTCCTGATCGAGATGCTTATCTACAATCTATTGCAACCTTGACCAGAAATTTCGACCAACTCATGCGTGTAATAAGAGTGTTAGCGATGTCAGGTGAGCAAATATATTTTTTGTCATTATTAACAAAAACACTTGGCACTATTGTTAAGAATAAAGAGCAATATAACGAATTAAAAGCATCATGCCCGAATGAAATGTGGAAAAACCGGGGTGAAACCTTCGATGAATTTGTCCTGTCATCCTTAAAAGAAGGCGCGTGGACAAGCACAGATATCTTCATTAACGGCTTCGTCAATCTTGATATGATTAATCGCCTGGCAGGAATGAGTAAACGCAGAATGTGCGATGATTTGTGGTCAAATCGCACGGGTTATAATGAAAAACCGTTTGGTATTATTTGTATTGATTGGTTATTTGAAATATGTACGCGAGTGAGTGAGCAGGATTGCAAAACATTGTTGACTGTTCTCGATAGAGATTTGCTTGGGCTTTATTACCGGGAAATTGAGCTATCTCCTTATTCGTACTGTGTCTTCATTTGAAGATATGGTTACAAATAAATAGTCGATGAAAATATACGCCAACTTCTTATTGAATCATTTCATGAGAAAAAATGTCAGTACGAATGGGGTGCATGGATTAAGCATCATAGTATGTTTGCGGGTAGAACGCTGTATCGGAAAGCAGAAGAAGTCGTTCCTTCGCTTCCGTGTGTTATTCAGTAATTATTTGGCCAAGGCGCGCTTCATACTAGCGCGTCTTGGCAAACCCAGCTATCATCTGCCAAAATTAAATCTACACACAAATTGAGCTAATTATAAACAAAGATGAGTCTAAAAAATAACCGCACTATCATCGCCGGTATACTTATCGGCACCATCCTTGAATGGTATGACTTTTCCCTCGTTGGCTCATTAGCTCCTATCATCGCGACTTTATTCTTCCCGTCTAAATCACCGACATTATCACTCGTCGCAACATTTGGCGTTTTTGCGACTGGTTTTATTGCACGACCATTAGGAGGTGCGATCTTTGGCCACATAGGTGACTTGCATGGAAGAAGGAATGCTTTATCACTGACTATTTTACTCATGGCGATACCATCCATACTCATTGGCTTTCTTCCAAATTACAAAACTGCTGGAATGATTGCGCCAATTTTATTGATCGCTTTACGTTTTATGCAGGGACTCGCTACCAGTGGCGAATATCCCGGTGCAATTTGTGTCTTGACAGAAATGGCTCCCAAAAATAGACGTAGCTTATTTGGTAGTCTAAGTATTGTTGGTGTGCTCGGCGGAATATTTTTAGGTTCATTAGTCAGCTCGATACTTTCATTTTATTTAACCAGCGAACAAATACTTGCGTGGGGATGGAGAATTCCATTCATGGCAGGCATACCGCTTGGGTTTATAGGTTGGTATTTAAGAAGGAAAGCAAGAGAATCACTGTTATTAAAAAATAAGAATAAAACCTTCATCCCAATCAAAGAGCTCATTGCTAAAAAATCGAGTGATTTAGTTAAAACAACAATGTGGTTCGCATTCAGTAATACTTGTTTTTATTTAGGCTATGTCTATGTCGCAAATAATTTAGCAAACTCCAAACAAATCACACTACAACAAGGATTTACAGCTAATTCCATCGCTACCATTGTGTTAGCGTTTTTAACCTTATTCTTTGGCTATCTTTCCGACAAAATGGATAAAAGTATTTTATCGAAAGTTGGCGTGATCAGTGTATTCGTGCTGCTTTATCCTATCTTTTTATTATTTAATATTGGCACTGCAAGCAGTCTTTTATTAGGGCAGCTCATCCTGGCATTTTTGCTTTCTATTTTTACTGGTCCACTTGCAATCACTGCGGCTGATAACTTTTCTACATCGACTAGATATACTGGTATGGCATTAAGTATAAACATAGGCGCAAGTTTATTTGGTGGAACATGCCCGCTTGTTGCTGCGTTTATTGCACATCAAACTGGCAGCCAAATTTTACCTTGTCTATATCCAATGTTACTTGCGTTGATTTGTATTTTGATTACATTCAAGTCAAAGAATACTCTATTAAAACCTCATTTAAACCCGATCAACTAATTTCCCGGATACTTTTCCCATGAAAATATTACGTTTTGTACTACCGTTCTTTATTTTAATTCATTCATGCGCGCTCTATGCAGCTTTGCCTGCCATTACGCAGCCCATTCCCATCGAAAGCATCAAAAATTACGGGCAATACAGCAAACCCGTCAAAGCGCTTATTGTGAAAGCCAAAGATTTATCGCAGAAAAACCTTACGTATTTGTATGGCTCATCCGACCCGCACAATGGCGGAATGGATTGCTCCGGAACAATGTATTATTTGTTAACACAATCTATGCCCAACAAGACCATCCCCAGAGATGCGGATGAAATGTATAACTGGTTATCTGGCGCTAACAAATTACATCGCGTCACCAGCTCAGATTTAAACTCCAACCAATTTAATAATCTCAAACCTGGCGATTTGTTGTTCTGGTCGGGCACGTACGAGACCAGTCACAATATTACCCATGTGATGATGTATTTAGGAACAACCAACGACAATAAGCCTGTGATGTTCGGCGCGAGTGATGGTAGGACTTATCAGGGCAAAAGAATGCGTGGTGTCAGTATTTTTGACTTTGTGTTACCGAAAAGTACAGATAAGGCTAAATTTGTAGGCTATGGATGTGTTCCAGATTTAACCTGCTAAAACACTCTGGGGTCAGACCCCGTTTCTGGGGTCAGACGCTAGACTTGGGGTCAGACGCCGGATTTTCAACGCCTGACCCCAAGTTGAGCTTTTGAGCACAACCTCACCTTAGCTATTGATGTAGGTTATAGGGATTTAAAGAGGCACTTATATGACTGAGAGAAAGAGCGTTGCATTCATTAAAGCGGTTCGTTTTATTTGGGACAATATCGACCAGCCAATAACGCTGGAAGAAATAGCTAATGCCGCGGGAGTTTCATTGTCTTCACTAAAAAGACTTTTTGCAGACACCGCACATAAAACCCCTGGAGAATTCTTAAGACGGCTTAGAATGGAATTGGCTTTTCGTTCGCTACAAAGTCGAAAAGATAGCGTGCTTGAAACAGCGCTGAGCGCTGGTTTTGATGACCAATCAGCTTTTGCTCGCTGTTTTAAAGAAGTTTTTGGTTATCCGCCAACTAATGCGAGAAATAAACTCAATATTGTGAATGAGCTTGAATGCATTTCTTTGGATGAGCCCGACATTGTTGAACTGTCTGACTTAACTATTCAATGCATTACCAGACAAGGAATATATTTTGAGTCTGCTAAAAAAGCCTGGGATGATCTCAAAGAAAAACTAACGCCTACAGAGTTAAGTGATGATTTTGCTGGTGTGTTTATTGGCATCGGTCATGATAATCCGCATGAAGGCGAAGTTGCGCCAGATAAAGTTCGTTATAGTGCAGGCATTGCTTTACTTGATAGAAATTTAGCTATCGAGCTTCACACTATAGCCGGCGGCGTTTACGCAAGATTTCATTATGTCGGTAAACCGGTCAATCTCGGCTTAGCTTATCATTATATTTATGGTAAATGGCTGGAAGATTCAAACATGAAAATTAATAAAACCATCCCTGCTTTTATGGCTTATGATCGTTTTCCCAGTGCCTTAAAAGAAGAAAACATTGTCATTCATGTCCCATTAATTAAATAAAACGTTTTTGGTGTCAGACACCGCAGCTTTGGTGTCTGACACCAGATTCCAGCGTCTGACCCCAAACCATTAAGCGTTCAGTTGTGTACACTGCTGAACATGTGCTTCATAATATAATTTCCTCAACAAAAGGACTTGTTATGAAAAAACATTTATTACTTCTTTCTTCCATATTAATCAGTGTTAATGCCTTTGCTGCTCCATCTCACGTCAAATTAAATAATTTTGAGGTGAATAATTTATATCGCGATTATCGTCCAGCTGACTCGAATCAAAGCACCTATTGGTCATATTACAGTGGTCAAGGGCCTACCGTAGTTATTTATCTCCATCCTACATTAATTAAAAATCCTCAATTAAAGTCTGATCCGCTTTACATAAATTGCAACGAGCATGAAACAATTATAGCTCCAGGCCAAACTTACTCATGTAGCATCATGAGTTACAATCAACATGGCCAGCTTTCTTATCATGTCGCGGAAGGATATGAAAAAAATGGGGCAGATGTTTCGATCGTAGAAATCGATCCAGCAAAGCAAAAAAATCTTTATGAATAAATCGCTTTGGGGTCAGACCCCGGTGGATAACTCAGCGGTGTCTGACACCAGCGTTTAATATCTTGCTCTGGTAGTTTTAAATTGCGGATGAGCGGCTAATTGTTGATGACTTGATTCTTCTTCAACAATAACTTCTCTGGAAAATATTAAGGGAGCGGCTTTATTGTATAGCCTGGTTTTCACCGGCAAATCAAACAAGCCGCTTACCTTAAAATTATCAGCTAAAATGCTTACCAAGGAATAAAAATTCGAGCCACGAGTTAACAATATGCCATGCAAATGTTTCAAGAATTCAAATGAAACTGGCAATGCAACTAAAACATGACGCTGTTTAACAATATGTGCAGGTAAGCTACCATCGTTAGTTCTGAGCACTTGATACAGCCACTCCATTAAACCTGGAACTTGCGATTGATGCTCACCCCTAACACGTTTCGGCTTATTTTCTTCAACATAAAATTGTAAACTATTTTCATGATGCAGTTTAAACTCATAACCAAAATCATCACGCAATACTTCATCAACTTCTTCCGCAAATCCTTGCGGCTGAACTAACGGCAACGCTCTTTGTCCTTCTATCCTTCTAAATGAAGCATAATGCGCGCCAAAAAATACTATCCACACTGTTTTGTCTTTATGAAGTTGCTGCAGCGCCAATGGAAACCCATAAGTAATGGTCGGCATTAACCCATAATTTTGATAACGTTTATCAAAAATCTCTATATCAATATTAACCCAAACTTTATCCTGTTTATATCTGACAATGTAAATCACCATACCAATGATGTTGCCATTTTCATGTTGAATTATTTGAATGTATTTATTGGCATCATCATTAAACATCACTCTGTGATTTAATTTTTCTTCAAAACCTTGCTGAAAAACTTCTTCTAATGCCGCTTTTTCTTCGTTGCTTACTGCAGATATACGCTTTAAACGAGTATAAATCGCTCCTTCAGGAAAATGATAAGCACAAACAATTTTTTCATGAGCAGCGAGTACATCTACAGCTAACAGTTGCGGAACAGGAGTTACTTCTTTACGAGGCTGAGATAAGACGGTATCAAAAAATTTTAGTGTCGCAACACATTTTGTGTGATGCGCTTGTTCGTAAGGAGATTGCTGATCATACCAAGCAGGCTTATAAATAATTGCGCCATAAATAACTAATATTTTAAGCGTATTAAAATAAGCTGGTGTTGTATTATTTGCATAATGCATCACTAACATTAGCAAACAACTCATGCCTGATCCATTTTCACTATTTGGATCATAACCATCAGCTAGAAATTTATGCGTATTTGCAAATAAATCTTTATCATTGCGCTGCATATCAAGGTAATTAGCTAATGCTTTTGAATCTTCCTTTTTTGGGTCGCTGAATGGCAGATAAGTTTCTTTCACTGCATTGGGAATAATATGTTGTTTGCAATGAGTCGGATTTTGCATAAAATCCGCGATTTCACGCATTTCATGTTTTAACTCTTTGGTGTATTGCTCGGATAACCCCGGCCGACTATTGAAGAACTTTTGTAGATTTTCTAAAAAATTATCTTGTTGAATAAGTATTCTGGCAAAACGGGTATTCGTGCCAACTTCAACGACATGAAAAAATTCTTTTGCCAGTGCCAGAGTGATTTTTTTTCGCACAGGCGACAGGGTCAAAATCATGTAATATTTATGATCATCTCTAGCTTGGTAGATACAAACAGATTTGATCAAAGCAATTGTGTCTGACTCGTAATAAAATGTGACCTGCCTCAGTCTCATCAGACCGCATATCATATCAGGAGAATACAAATTTGATTTTCGGTTCCACGAGCCGGGCATCAGCATTACTCTAAGAATTTTGGGTAATTATAATACATTTTATAATTTATGCATTCATTTTGATTCATTTTATAAAAATGACTAAGGGCGTTAACTTTTCATTGCACCAGCGATAGAGTATTATGCCGTCACAAGGAAATATTAAGAGTAAAAAATATACTGATAACTACTAAAAGAATCTTGGAGCCCTTATGACACCACGAGCTAAATTCGATGCCGCTGAAGCAGCATTAAATGCCGCACAAAAAACTTATCCTGCCGCTGCAATCGAGATACTAAAAGAAGCTATCCAATCAATAGTCGGCATTAAGGGTGACAGTTTCTTAGTACCTGATATTAATTTACATGTCATTCTCGTCACCAAATTAGGTGAAGCTTATTTTAAAGATAAACAACCTGATAAAGCTAAACAAGAATTTTTAAATGCGTTATGTTTGGTTGAGAAATACAAGCTCGACATCTATAAAAACAATATATTAGCCATCTTTAACCATTTAATTGACCTAGCAACTGCAGCAAATAGTTTTTCGGAATGTACGATCTATTTTGCTGCTAAAAATTTATTTGCGTTCGAATCTGATAAAAATTTTCCTAAAGGAGATTTAAATGTTTTTTACAACAAAATCAGTGACGAGGAAAAAACAAACTATTATTTAAAGAATTTATTACTCCAAGTTTTCAGGATACTACGACAACACTTTCCTGTTTATGTTAGCGAACGGTTAGATAATCAATTATCCTCTGATGAGAAAGCGCTGCCTTACGAACCACCCGCATCCATTTTTTATAAAAAAACCAAAGCGGCTGAAATTACTGAACTGACACAATTAAAAAATGATGTTGCGCAGTTAAGACAAGAAGTTGCAAAGCTAAGCGAAACACGGCAAATAACAACCCCACGTGCTTCATCGCCAAGATTTGGTTTTGCAGGCAACTGAATACATTAGTTGATGGTGGGTAAAGCGCCATTTAAGGCGCTTAATCCACCCCATTCTTCTTATGGTATAATGTCTATAAACAATACATGGACGATTGTCATGACAACTATCAAGCACTTAACCGCAGCAATCATCTTCGTTTTTTCAACAACTTGCTTTGCATTAGATGATATTACGATCACTCAAGTGCATACGCGAACCAAATTGATGGTTGCACAATTTTGCAAAACCAAATTTAGCCAGCTATCCAGCACCACTTGTGATTGTCTTGGCGATAGGGCTCAAGCAAACTTGGATAATTCAGCATTAAAATCTTGTACTATCACTGCAACAAACACTGCATGTGCTAATGATGCAGTGATATTAGCAGTCAAAGGCGCTTTTACCGATGATAACTTAAGAACTTGCGGGTCCACGTTTACTGCGCAACAACTTTTACAACCTACTACACCTACACAGTGATTAGTGATTCACTTTCTGTTTTTGCCCAGAAAGACAATCACGAATCGCACCTTGTAACTCGTCTAGTGTGAATGGTTTTTCAAGACAAATGTTATTAACGTTGGCGATAAATTTCTTAAATGAAGGTAAATAGGCATCACCGGTAACAAAAACAATATATTTTTCGCGCCCAGGATATTTCTGTGCAACATAATGATAAACATCCGCACCATTCACATCAGGCATGCTTAAATCAGAGATAATAACATCAAATTTTTCCGGGTTACTTCCTATGCAATCAAGGGCCGCTTGCCCTCCTACCGCGGTAGTAACTTTATGATGCCCTAGCAACATTCGCTCCAGGCTTTTTAGAAAAATTGGCTCATCATCGATGATCAATAGATTTTTAGCGGCAATAACTAGCTGTGTTTTTGAAACATCAGATTTATCACTCACACGCGCAGGCTGTTTATTTATTGGCAAATAAATTGAAAATGTTGTTCCTTGATTAACAATCGTGTCTACAGTAATTTTGCCACCAAAACCATGAACAATATCATTACAAATAGCCAGCCCAAGCCCTGAGCCTATACCAACAGGTTTAGTTGTAAAAAATGGATCAAAAATTCTCGGTAACACATCTGGTGGAATGCCAGATCCAGTGTCGATTATGTCAATCTTCAGCCAATCACCACTTATCGATGTAGTAACATTGATGCTATTTTTTTCAATGTTACCTTCTGGTATAGCCTGTGCAGCATTTAAAATAAAGTTAAGGAATATTTGATGTAACTTGCCACTGTTCAGTTGCAATTTAGGTATATTCGCATCAAAATTTTTGATGATGCGCGCTCTATATTTAAGCGTCGGAAATGCCATATCGAATGCCGCATTGATGACTTGATGAATGTCTATTTCACCTACCTGATCATCGTCAACTCGCGCAAATCCTTTAAGATTACGAACGATTTGATGAATTCGTTCTGCACCCTCGATTGATTCTGTGACTAAATCATTGAATTCATCCCTTTGAAGTTCAGTTCCTTTCGTTTTCAGGAAATTCAAATTAGATAATATCCAGGCAATTGGATTATTGATTTCATGTGCCACCCCCGCGGCTAGTGTGCCAATGGTTGTGAGCTTGTCATTTAAGAGAGCCTGGCTTCTCATTTTATGCTGTTCTGTCACATCTGTTGCAATACCGATAACGCCAGTTAAATTACCTTCGTTGTCTTTTAATTGAAACCTGCGGTCGTAAATACTACGTAGCGAGCCATCTGGTCGACGGATTCGATACTCAATAGAAACATTCACTTTTGTTTGGATGGCATTAAAAAAAACCTGTTTAACGTTAGGCTGATCTTCCGGAACGATTGCGTTAAACCACGCATGAGCATTCTCATATAGTTCGCTCGCCGGCTGCCCCCATATTTTTTCATACGCTGGACTGACATAAATAATTTTGTCCATATTTGAGGTTGTTCGCCAGAAAACTTCGTCAATATTTTCCGCGAACTGACGAAATAATGCTTCGCTTGTCATTAAATCGTTATACAACTTTTCTTTCTCGGTGATTGATATCTGTAATTTGGCCGCATGACGCTGGATAATGTCATAAAGATCATAATTTTCATATTTGATTGCAATGTTTCTAGCCAGGTTTTCTATCAGTTCAACATCTACCTGATTAAATTCAGCGTTATTTGCTTTATCTGAAAAATATAAAAATCCATACAGAATTCCTGGCGTTAATATTGGGATACCAACAATGTTCTTTTCAATGGGGTGGCCTAACATCGACATGTCATGTTTTTTGATATCATTTATTACAATTGTTTTCTTGCTTGATAATATCTCCTGAATAAATCCCACGTTTATTTCGGGATACTTATCCTGTTTTATCGTGTCTGATTTATCGGTTGAAACAAAATAGTATTTCAAATGCCTTTGGCCATTGGTTTTTAAAACACCTAAAACACAATATTCAGATCCTATGATTTTTCTGGATCCATCCACAAACTGCTGAAACATTTTTTCGATGTCACGCTCGGAAGATAAATCAAGACTTAACTCTATCAAGGCGCATAAACGGCCGCTGACAGCTTTTATAGTATCAAGGCTTTCTGACAGTGAGTTCGTGAAATTAATTAATTGAGCGCGTTCATTCTTCAATGAGTCTACTTCATTAATTATCTTGTAAAGAATATCCCTGGTTGAATCTATACTAGACAAATATCCAGATATCCGCTTACCCATTTCATTGATTGCACTGGAAGCACCTTCGGGTTGAATGAATTTTAGCATCATCGATGCCGAAACTGGATCATTGCTAATACCTAAAGCCTTATTGACTGTCTCAAGAATGACTGTTGGTTCGCTGGGTTTTGCCAGGACATACTCTACCTTGCATTTGCTCGCTAACAGGCTCGCTTCATCTAACTTATAAGTAGCGGTGTAAAATATTACGGGAGTTTTAGCTATCTTAGGATCGCTGCGAACATGCTGAATAAACTCATAGCCATCCATAGTAGGCATTAAAATATCAGTGATAATTAAATCAGGATATTTTTCCTTCGTAACTCGCAGAGCCTCCAGGCCGTCTGCAGCTTCTATAATATGATGGTTACTATAGCCAAGCAATGTTATCAAAAATTCACGATTAATTGCCCGGTCGTCCACCACCAGAATGGTGTATGTTTTCGATTCAGTATTTTTTGATGTTTCTACCTTTAATGAAGCACACACTTCGTTAATTATTTTTATGAATAATTGAGGTTCAATAGGCCTAAGAATAAATTTAACATCCGCAACTGAACTACATTCTTTTCTCTCATTTTCATCTGGATTCGAGGCAGAAATAAAAATAAATGGTATGAAACGAAACTTATCATTTGCTTTGACGATCTTTAAAAACTCTAATCCGCTAATTTTTGGCATGTGCATGTCGGACAAAATTAAAAACGGTTGTTCTTTCTCAAGTATGGCCAACGCTTTATTGACGCTTAATGCTATTTTAGTCTTAAAGCCCATGCTCTCCAACAATGTCTGGGATAATTTTGCATTGTCTATGGAATTATCAACAATCAGCACAAACCCCTTACCCGAATATTCTTTCTGTGTTTCTTCTTTTGCATGTTTTAACCGACTGGAATGACTTGGGCTTTGCAATGATAAGTATGATTCAATTTCCTTGATAAAATTTTCCGGATCAATGGGTTTGGAAATGTAGCCATCGAAGCCAACGGACAGTATTTTATCTTTATCACCAACCATAGCGTAAGCTGTAACTGCTATGAGTGGTATTTTTTTTAGCTGGTCATCTGCTTTTGCGCTTTTAGCTATTTCATATCCATTCAATTTAGGTAATTGTATGTCACAGATAACAAGATCAGGAATCTCGCGTTTCATTATCTCTAATCCGGTCTCGCCATCCTGTGCCACTAACACTTCAAAATTATATCGACTTAGCAGATATACCATCAGCTCTAAATTTTCTTGATTGTCTTCAATTACCAGAATGATGGGTTTCATAAGACACCTTTATATTGTTGGCAGTATTTTTTGTGGGAATAATAATAGAAAATCTACTGCCCTTGGAAAATTCACTTTCAAATTCAATTCTTGTATTTACCAGCATGGCTAGTTTTCTGCATAAATGAAGTCCCAGACCAGTGCCTTCAATATATTTACCCGATCCCTCTAGTTTTTGAAAAGGCATAAATAATTTATCCAAATCTTCGGATTTAATGCCTACCCCAGTATCAATGACATCAATAACCACACATTCTTCATTGTTCATTTGTTTTTTAGATAAATTAATTATTACAGATCCCTTTTCCGTATATTTGATTGCATTATTTGTCAAATTAATAAGTATTTGCGTTAGCACCCTGAGATCAGAGTTAACAATTATTTTTTCTTCAGGCATTCTTACTTCCAACCTAATATCTTTGGCTTCCGCCAAGGTAGAAATGGTATTGACAATTTCAGTGATAACATTCTGACAAATCACTTCTTCGAAATGTATTTCAACTTTGCCGGAATTGATTTTTGCGAGATCCAACAAATCATTAATCAGTGATAATAAATGCTTTGCGCTTCCTTTTACCGTATTCAGCTGCTTTTCCTGTTCGCCAGTGAGTGGCCCAGGCAGCCTCATCAATAAAGTTCCTGTAAACCCAATAATGGCATTTAATGGCGTTCGTAATTCGTGGCTCATGCTGGCTAGAAAATTATCCTTGGCCAGAATAGCCTGTTCTAATTCAATATTTTTGGTACGGAGCGCATCTTCCAGTTTCTTTTGTCTGGAAATATCTCGCGCAATGGTAGAAGCGCCGACGATATTTCCTTTCGCATCTTTAACTGGCGAGACGGTGATAGAAACAGAAAGGGGCTCACCATCTTTACGTATTCTATTGGTTTCGGTGTATTTGACAGATTCACCCTGGATTATCTTACTACTGATATGTTTGAATTCATTCATTCTATCTGATGGAATAATGATTGATATTGATTTTCCTATCGCTTCATCGGAAGTAAAACCGTAAAGCCGCTCTGCCCCGGTATTCCAGCTGATAATTGTTCCGTTTAAATCTTTACAAATAATAGCATCATCAAATGAATAGACGATGTCAGATAACATTACTATTGCTTCTTCATTTTTCTTTCGTATGGTTATGTCACGCATCGCCGCCAGGGCAAACAAGCCGTTCTCTGTTTTTAATGGACTAAGGCTTATCTCAATTGGAAACTCACTACCATCTTTTTTAAGTCCAAATAACTCAAGTTGTGAACCCATGGATCTTACTGTTGGATTGGCAAAATAACTTTTTCGATCTTGGGGATGTTTCTCACGAAAGCGTTGCGGCATCAGAAATTCGACTAAATTACCTACCAATTCTTCAGAGCTATATCCGAATAATTGTATAACTTGCTGGCTTGCAAATACTATATGTCCACTTTCATCGACAATAATAAGAGCGTCTGGCATTGCTTCCAGAATGCTGCTGAATTCCCTGAAATACGTTAGGTAATCGTTGCGCATGAATCACACCTCGATTTGCGTCCCTCTGTCTAAAATATAGACTACCACACATACTAATGTAAGTCTGAAATGATTTGCTGCTAACATTTAACATGCAGAAGTGCTGTCTTCCGTAAAAATTGCGTTATATTTTATTGGCTTGGAAAGACATATCGTAACTACTTGCTTAATAAGACTTGTTTACCACACCATACATATCAGACACGACCGTAACCGTTTATTCTTCGCTAAATAATCTGCACTGCCAATCCGCAATGAGTGCCGTTTCAGGGTTTTCAATCAATTCCTTAAATGCACTCGCCACATATTCAGATGCGCAATGAATATCAAACGCATTTACATCTACATATTCTTGCAACAACACAATAGTATATTTCGATTTACCAGGAGCACCTGGATGTGAAATTTGTTTAGTTGCATGCGCTCTCACACATCCTTTTTCATTTTCTATTGTCGTAGCGACTAGTTTTTTAAAACGTTCCCATAACGCTTGCTCACAGCCTTCTTTTGGCAGCCATTCAGAAACAACATACACATGATTAGACATAATTCTTTCCTCAATTTGGCGTAAATAATAAGTGGATTACTTAAGCAAGGCAAGAATCACGATGAATAGACAACGAAACTAACAATACTGTCATTTATTTGTCACAGTCATGACAGGTACCGCATGTTAACTTGCATAAATAAATCATAGATATACGTAAGGAGAAATCACATGCATACATTTCATACCGTCATATCGACAGGCAGCGAACCATACACAACGACACCAGGAGAAGATGCAAAATTATTACCAACCGACCTGGATGATCGTAATAAAATGGCAAAGATTTTTGCTAATATTCGTGCGACTATTGCACCCTATGCTGAGTCTGAAACGCTTCTTTCTGACGCTTATCGAGACTTACGGTCTTCAATAACCGAGCTCGAAAACATATTATTCTATGAACCCGCAAAACATCATCCTTTAATTACCGCGCAAAAACTGGAAAAGTGCATACAAGATACATTTGATAACAACAAAACAATTTATCAAAAAGAACAATCGATAAAGGAATTTAAAAATCAGGCTTGCGATGAACCTATGAGTCCTTTAACAAAAGGTGCGATTATTGGCGCTATCGCAGGAGTAGCATTATGGGTAGCAGTCGTTGCGGGAACAGGTGGTATTGCGGCGCTGTTCACATTAGCTGCGCTCCCTGCGCTGTTTATTTCAGTTGCAGGCATGTCTTTGCTCGGCCTAAGGATTGGAGTATCAGCGCGCCCAGCCGCGCATCACGCTACAGCTGCCGGAAACGTGAGTAATAACCTGAATGGATTTATCACTCAAAGGCATACATTTTTTAGTAATAAAACGTCGGAAAAAACATTAAAATCGCCTAATCCAGAAACCAGGCCTGCATTAGCATATTGCTAAAATGGGATTAAAGCGGATGATGCGTCATCCGCTTTAATGACTAAGAGGTCAAGTGATCAGGCTATAGTTCAAACAAAAATGACATGCGCTGGCAATGACAACGAATACATGAAATATTTCATGATAACCAAACACACGAGGGAAAGGATCTGGTTTTTTCAGCGCATAAACCATTGCGCCTACCGTATAGATTATTCCGCCTGCCACCAACAAATGAAAATTGGTCGCATTCAGCGCTGATTTTAATTCAGGAAAATAAATAACGCCTATCCAGCCCATGCCAACATAAAATAATGATCTGACCCATTTCGGGCCGTGGGTCCATACTGCTGCCATAAAGATTCCAGTGAATGCCAATCCCCAGATGATCAATAAAAGATGCCAGGCTGCGGCACCCTGCAATCTGAGCAGGCAAATAGGCGTTGTTGTCCCTGCAATCAGGACAAAGATCGCGGCATGGTCGATGCGGCGCATAATCATGTAATATTTACGACTCCACGTGGGCACATGATAAAGCGCACTGGCGGCATACATGCCAATCAGACTGCCGCCATATATTAAACTGGCAAGCAAAGCATAAGGCCCCTGACTGCGGGAAATTAGAATGCTGCACGCAATAGATTGCGACGAAAAATGCTACTTGGTGAATATAGCCACGGATAATTGGTCTCATGGGCAGAAGTATAAACATTGTCTCTTCAAAAAACACTCACTATTGTGCAATTAAGGTTAAGGAGTCAATTAAAGTAGAGGAGTCAATTAAGGAGAGGAGTAAGGTATCTTGATATGCCATTTGGTTTAGTATATGGTTTAAACCAGTATTTTTTGAAAAAATAAATATGAATCAAGCTGAAGCATTAGAATTTTGCAAACACTGGTTGGCAGCCTGGACTGGAAATCAACCGGATGTCTTGATCCAATATTATGCTGAAGATACCTACTATCAAGATCCAGCAAAACCTGATGGTATTCGTGGAAAAGAAAACCTGCTGTCATATTTTCACAAATTACTAGCTAAATATCCTGATTGGATTTGGTCAGCAGCAGAAGTCTTTCCTACTGAACTTGGATTTATTCTTAAATGGAATGCGAAACTCACGACAACGGCATTCTCGGGTCTTGATATTATAGAAATAAAAGATAATAAAATTATCAGAAATGAGGTGTACTTCGATCCGCGACACATATGACCTAAACCCGCACTCACCATTCTCAAACTAACGACTTACGCTTTTGTTTTAACTGCCCAAAAATGCTAAAGCAGCTAACTGATATAATCAGAATCACGATAGCAATGGTAAAAAGCGGGTTTCTAACATTAAATAAACCATGAATTAAATATTTAAGCAGAATATAAGGAAAGATAATCTGGATAAAAATAATATGTGACAAGACAGCTGTCCAATAGATCATTTCCTTTGGATGTGCTTTGATTCTTTGAATAAGGCTATCAGTCGACTTGTCTTTAGAAAACAGCTCATCTGCCAACCAGGAAAATGCTGACTCCCTGAGATTTGGTGCATTTAAAACATCAATCAAGAGATAGTATCCATCCAATTCGATCAGAGGATCCATATTTGTCATGACAGCGAGATAATTAATCAATGAAAAAAGCCAAAAGAAAATAAGCAGCTCAGGTGTATTCGTAAATAACATCATTAACCCTGAAACACCCGCAAATATTAAATTAAGGTATAACCCAGACACATCTACCGCGATACGCTGGTTCTTTGGGGCTAACCACATATCTGATGTGTCGCAAAACGCCATTGGGCTTAACCAGAACCATCCTATACCAAAACATTTGACGCTATGCCCGAATGATTTCGTTGAATACGCATGGGCCAATTCATGTAAAACGATTGTAGACATGCCAAGGATAAGCGCGGCAAAAAAAATCGTCCACTTATACGGTGAAACGTTTAATAAATTAGCCGTATGATGAAAATACAGAACAAAGACAAGAAATCCTGAAAGTACAATTAACGGTAAGACAATTCGACTTACCTTTGAGAAAAAAATCCAGACAAAGCGCGAATAACTTTTTGTTAACCATTCGTCTACATTCCCGAAAATTATACTGATCTCCATTAAGCGTTGAATCTTCATGAATCCACGCAATAGCAAAGGTAATTTAATATCGTCAGTTTGCTTTTTAATGTCCAGGTGGATAAATCCAGCTTCATATAGCGAAATGATACAAGCCGAAACGATAGAAGGATTGAATATATTAAATTCTTTGAAGAATTCAATCGTAATTTCGTTAAGACTATGTTTGCCGTCAAGATGCTTCCAGATAAAAAGCCCGTATTCTGGTAATTGAAAATACTTGAACTTGTCAGGATCTTTTAAGATTGTTATTTCTTCGCCGTCAGGATTTTTCTGGACGTAAACCTGGATATGCGCCAATTGCACCGGCCTGGTTCGTCTATGCTGAAGAGCATAAAGAGCATCAGCGGCACGAACATCCGACTTCACCACATGGTGAAACAGCTCTTTATTGATCAGCAACAATCGCGTCTCTTCTTTTGTCGTTGCTGTGGCATTGCGAGGCAAGTCCATTAATAGAGCGCTCTCACCAAGTAGATCGCCTGGTTTTAATTCGGCTAGAATTTTTCTGCTACCTTGCGCATCTTCGATATGAACCTCAACAGCGCCTCTATCGATGATGTAGCAATAATCGCCCATTTCACCTTGCTTAAATATATCGACATTTGCCGGTACCATTTTCTCTTCGATCTGATTAGCAAGATTTTTTAATTCATCAATGGAGAATTCAGCAAATGGAGCGATCTGCTTGAGAAAATTAAGTCGGAGCAAAAGATTGGTATGCTCCAATAATGATTTGTTTGCCTGTTGATGCGTAGAGATATACTGATGAAAATCTTTCAAATTAAGTTGAATGGCGGTGACCGTATTTACCGCGGTTATAGTTGCAGTACGAGCGCCGCTTTGCGAAAACAAGCCTGTTTGACTCAACCCTATCGATTCGCCATTTGATAATGTACAGATTGGTTGTGACTGCATTTTTCCAGACGAATCTGCTTGCTGTTTACTAACTTCGGCTTGCCCATCGACGATAAAGTATATGCTGTCGATTAATGTGTTTTCATCAACAATGATTTCCCCAGGCTGAAATGTTTTTGCTGTTAAAAGCGCAGCTAGCTGGTCCAGATCGTCAGTTGAGAGACTTGAAAATATTGGGTGTTTTCTCAGTACGGCTGTACTGGACGACGTTTTTTCTTCATTTTTGCTAGAAGAATCTGCCATTATTTTTTCCTTTATCGTTCTAGTTATTATAATCCATCTTCTCAAACCAAGTTGGCTGCAGGTGTATAAAAGCCTTAAGAAACCCTAGATGATCATGTTTTTTATCGGAAATTTGCTTTCATTTTTCTCTGCTATACTTATTAATGAATATCAATTTTCCTCTGGGGGATTTTATGTCGGACAAAAAAATTGATTTTGATCAACTTGCAAAAGACTTGAATTCAGGCATGAAACCATCTGAAATAGAAGCAAAATATCATATTTCGGCTGATCAAATGCGGGATTTGAAGGGAAAAACAGGCAAAGAATTGGAAAGCAGAGTAACAAAGATGCGAATAGGTGGATAAAAAAACAGATTCATACTTTTGTTAATTCTTGTTTGTAAAGATCGTCCTGAATTCTTCAGGACGATCTTTTTATTACTCCCGAAATGATGCCGTATAACCACCATTTTATATAATCCTAATCCACCTCGTTTTAAATAACAAAATTGTCATCCAACTGTCATCCATTTGATTTCGTCTGAATTTTATAATCTCTCTTACCTGATTTGAGCAAACGAAATAAGTGATTACCAATGACACAAACAATTATTTGCCATAAATTAGCCAAGTATCTTGAACTGCTAAACCCAGTTGCAACCCATGAAATACGCAAAAGACTCACTGAAGATGGGTTTTGTTTTGGTTTCAGCACTTGTTTTTCAGCGATGTTATCCATCAACAAGCTGGAATGGTGGCTTGCTGCTCTTGCCGCCATAGCGGCATGGGATGAAACTTCCGGCAAACTTGACGAAGTGATTAACCTGCCGCAGGCCGTCGATCCACAATCACCGCGGCTACAGCAAATTTTCGAACGTGTATTAAATTATATTAGTTATCATCAATCAACACTGCCGGATGCATTCGGTATAAATGAATTAAACCAAACTATTATCTTTAATCCAGATAAGCAGTATTTTGAGTTTGTTAATAATGGAACAATCAATAAATCTATCCAACGAATCAGTATTGCAGGAAATTTCACTGAAGAAGACCTTGCGTCAATACTCGATGAAAATACAATAGCAGGGTCAATTACGCTTGCCGGAAGCAATTCACATTCGATCGCCGTTAATTTTTATCGTGATAAATGGATTATCTATGATCCAAATTATCCACATAATGACATTAACAAAATGTATCGGTCATACGCGAATAAAAACCAGGCAATAAAAGAATTGATCGATATACAAGGCAACGCCATCGGAATTCAAACCATCTACACATCGGCAAACCACTGCCTAACCGACAATCCATACGATAATTTTATGAAAAATTTATCCGGCGAAAAAGCGTTGGCTATGCTTGATGGCGCCGGTTTATCAATCATGGCATATACAGCGCCGCAACTCCTCCCGTTGATATCTAAACTGGTCGAACAGCTTAGCAAAGCTCCCGAAGTGATTGCCAAAGCACTTGTCACAAACAAAAAAGGTAAATGGTCAGGCCTCGATTATGTTACCGATTACGCCAAAGAACATCTGGAAAAATTGCTTTCCATTGTCGGCAAATCAGACGCTGCTATCAATATCCTGGCCGCGGGTTTACCGAATAAAAACAATAGTGGCGATACAAATATTCACACTATCGCCCGGTGGTCGCCCATAGTATTTCCTCAAATTCTGGCCGTCACAAATAAAAGCCGGGAAGCAGCGGATTTCATTTTGCTGGCACTTTGCACCAAAAACGCAGCCGGCTGGACTGGGTTGCAAAAAGCCGCTTGCTACGCCTCCAGTCAACTCGCACAATTGATTGATAGTACAAAAGATGCGAACGATGCAGCCAGAAAATTAGCAATTGAATTTACAACCGCATACGACGACGGCTGGACCGGCCTCCAAACAGTTGCCAGATCATCGCCTCAGAGCATTCCAAATATATTGGCCATTGCTGGTAAATACGATGATTTTCCCGGCTTGCTTGTCAGAGCATTGGGCACGAAAAATAATAAAGATAATTTTTGCATTGCAACGGTCGCTAGATATGCGTTGCCATATTTAACAAATATATTTAATTGCCTGCTAAACTCTCCCGCGACCGCCAGTGAATCTTTAAAAACTGTTATTAATCTTATCAAATCGCATGCGCCGGAATATTTAGCAAAAATATTACCGATCGCGGTAAATATTCTGATATCTAAAAAGATGTTAGCTGAGCTATGTCACACGATTTTCACTTATACAAAATCATCAGATCAACAATGTGAACTCTTTAATCTCGTTCTTGAAGCGAGCCCGGGTATTTCATTTGATATACTGAAATATATCCCCGATGATTTCAACATGAAGCGTGATTTTGGTGTTTGTCTTGTTACAAGGGCGATAAGACAAGCGGAAACAATTAAAGACTTAAAGGAATTACTGAATAATCTCTGGGAGAAAAAAGATATTACCCGGATATTAATCGCACGACGCCCAACATTGACGAATGTGAGTCTGTATGGACATACCTGGAAGGGCGAGGAAGTTTCAGCTACGTGGGTAAATCTGATGAATATTGCCAAGGATAAAATGATCCGGTTATACGAAATGAATCATTTTAACGATGAAAGTTTAGAGGATATGGAATTCTTGAAAATAAAAACCATGGAACGGTCGTTTTTTGCAACGAACATTAATTATTATCAAAAGTATCTGGCATCAAAAGGAAATGAGGTCAAGTCCGGACATTTGATGTACAATAATAATTAAGTCAACTTATTCCGGCAACTAGTAAATGCAGACGCTTCCGATACTTATGCCTCTCGTTTTCGCCTGCGTCATTTACACATACAGATATTTGCGTTTGTATCGCCTAATTACATCCACACCCTTATCAACTACCGCAACTGCTAAAACCGGCCCAATCAGCATTGAAGGGAAAACGCGAAAATATAAAAATGAAAGCGCGATAGCACCTTCCAAAAAATCCTGTGTATGGTACACCTATACAGCCAGACGCCTATTGCGAACCTTCGTACCCAACAAAGGTTTTAGCACTACACCTTTTCTCATCGAAGATAACACTGGCGCCATCGTTATTAACCCACCACGTAGATTTATATTCACCGACTTACAATATATCACCACTGCAAATGAGAATGGTTCTGCAGCAATGGACACCTGGAATAGCATCAGCGCATACGCCCTGTTTCAGTTCGTAAGAAATCCGCTGCCCTGGCTGCGATTCCTTATATCCCTCTGACTAAATTTCAGAGAAATGAACAAACACTTCTTTGCCACCACCATCTGGCTCGATGACCATAGTGCGTTCCTGATTGAATGATCGTACTGAATTACTATGAAAACACTGTTAAAACAATTTAAATTGGCAATTTACTGATTAAATATTTATCATGTATTGTAGTTAATGGATTATCTGGGGTTCAGAGTCGGGATCAATCGACCATAAGGACTAAAATGAAAATCAATTCAAAGGATTTCCGTGTAAGCCACAAGAAAAAGGTCAAACTCGCAAAATGGCCGACGATTGTAGAACCCTTTTATAAATCCAAGATGCAATATCAAAAGCTCCTGGAAGAGCATGTTGCAGCTTTGAGTGAACTCCAACAACTGCACTATGCTTCCGAGCAGCATGCATTGCTACTGATTTTTCAGGGGATGGACGCTGCTGGCAAAGATGGAGCTATCCGGCACGTTTTGTCAGGCGTTAATCCGGAAGGCTGCGAAGTATTCAGCTTCAAACAGCCGAGTGCAGAGGAACTAAAACACGATTTTCTCTGGCGAACGACTTGTCGTTTGCCGGAGCGCGGTCGAATAGGTATCTTCAATCGTTCCTACTATGAGGAAGTGCTCATCGTTCGCGTGCATCCAGAGCTTCTCAGCAATGAAGGACTGACAAATGATGGTGATAAAAGCATTTGGAAAGAGCGATATCGTTCCATTGTGGATTTCGAAGAGCATCTCTACCGTAACAATACTCGCGTCATCAAATTCTTTCTCCATTTGTCGAAGAAGGAACAACGAAAACGATTTCTTGAGCGTCTTGATACGCCGGACAAGAACTGGAAATTCAGCGTTGCGGACATTCACGAGAGGAAATACTGGAAGGATTACATGAAAGCGTATGAGAATTGCTTGAGCGCAACAAGCACGCCTCATGCACCCTGGTATATCATCCCTGCTGATGATAAAGAAAATGCAAGATTGATTATTTCCAAACATTGTCATTGATACGTTTCGTGAACTAAAGATGGCATATCCTAAGACCACCGCGAAACATAAGCGAGAATTGAAAGCGATTCGTAAAGAACTTAAAAAATAAGTTACTGCTTATTCTTTAATGCGGTATAGAGAGAGTAAATAATACCATCTACCAAACCAACTTTCGGTACGTACATAACATTTACTTTACTCCATTGCATGACAGAAAGATAAATATCTAATGCTGGCACCACGACATCCGCGCGATCATCGCTTAATTTAAATTGTTTGATGCGCTCGGCTGTAGTGAGCTGACTTAATTTACGATAGTATGATTTAAGCACATTATAGGTTAATGGTTTACCATCTTTTAGTTTACTTAACGAAAATATTTTATTGATATTGCCACCAGTTCCAATGATGGCTGTTGGTGAATTCTTTTTAATAAGTTCTTTTAATTCACTCTTCAAGTCATCCCATTGCGATTGTTTGACGGCATTTTTTAAGATGCGTATCGTACCAATTTCAAATGATAATTCTCGTGGCGCTTTACCTTTGGCAAATAAACTCAATTCCGTACTGCCACCACCAACGTTAACATAGAGATAGGTTTTATTTTTATCAATTTTTTCTGCGGCATGAATTTGATAGAGTAAATCAGCTTCTTTTCCGCCCGTAATGATTTCGATTTTAATATCGGTTTTTTTCTTTATTTCATTAACAATACTATCGCTATTACTGGCATTTCGCATGGCGCTAGTGGCATAAGCTTTAACCGCATCGACTTTGTAAAGATCAAGCAACGCACGGAAAGCGCGCATCATATGTAAAATCATTGTGCGCTTTTCACGACTGATATTGCCTTTCGTAAAAACGTCAAAACCAAGTCGCAGAGGAATGCGCACCAGATTTAGCTTTTTGAATTCCGGCCGTGAGTTCTTTCTGCTTCACTTCTACGATCAATAATCGCGCTGCATTACTACCAATATCAATTGCGGCCAGTCGCATGATTTATTTTCCTTGTTTGATCTGAAGGTTTGGCTTGCGCGAGATGATGAAGATAGCGATAAATATCGAGTTGCGCGCGTACTCTTTTTTTGCCGCTTTTGACATAATGATTAGATGATTGATTGTCTAGAATTCTCGCTTTAACATTATCAGCACACTTGATAGCTAACATATCTAATAATTGCTTTTTGATATTTGGATCGAGAATACGAACAGCAACCTCAAGGCGATAGTCCAGATTTCTAACCATCCAATCCGCGGAAGTAATAAAGATTTCTTCGTCACCATCATTCTCAAACACCAGGATACGACCATGTTCGAGGAACTCATCGACTATGCTGGTGGCATTAAGCGGTTTTTTAAATGACTTTTGATTTGGAACAGCACACATAATACTTCGCACAATCATACGAACCGGAACACCGGCGCGTGCTGCTTCATACAATTTTTCAATCATCTTATCATCACTCAGCGCATTTAATTGCAATTTGATGCCAGCTTTTTTGCCATTTAACTTATTTTCAATTTCACGATCAATCATGGCTATTAATTTAGAACGCATCGTCACTGGAGAGATGATAAGTGATTTGACATGATTTTAATTTATCCCAATTGATGGATGATCTCCTTTAAGAGCTTTAAATATACGATTGACATCTTTCATTATTTTTTGATTGCAGGTAAGAAAGTAATAATCAGCATAGACCAATGCTGTTTCTTCATTTAAATTACCCGTGGCAATAAAACCATAACGAATGGTTTTATTATCGATAACTTTTTTAATAATGCATATTTTGGTGTGAATTTTTAAATTAGGAACGCCTGGATATACTTTGACACCTTCTTCTTCCAGCTTATTTTTCCAATTTAAATTGGCTTCTTCATCGTAGGTTGCTTTAATTTCCATGACGACATACACTTTTTTGCCATTGCGCGCGGCATTGATCAATGCGTTGCAAATCATAGAAAACTTCGCAAGACGGTAAGCGGTTATTTTAATACTAACCACATTCGAATCCATCGCTGCTTCCCTTAGCATATCAATGATGCCATTAAATGAATGATAAGGAGTGCAGAGCAATATATCTTTTTTCAATATAGCATCACTAACTCGCAATGCCTGCGCAAGATCTGGATGAGTAAAAGGTTGATGATGAATATCAGATTCGGGTAGTCTGGCGGGGAAATTGAGAAAATCACGAAAATTGCGGATTCTACCACGTGGAATAATGCTGTCATTTTTGGATAAATTAAGCCAGTTGATAAGATATTCCAGTAAATTCGAATCCATCTCTTTATCATATAAGAAACAAATTGGCTTGGATTTTCGGCGTTTTTTTACGCCGCTTTCGATTCTTTCAATATAGCTTTCTGACATATCGCTATCCATGTCAATTTCAGCGTCCTGGGTGATCTTGAACAAATGCGCCTCAAAGCTATCATAGCCAAATGAAGAAAATATAAAGGGCAAATGGAAACGAATAATATCTTCGAGCAAAATGATTTGTTGCTCACCCGCTTTACTGGGGAGCAATAAAAATCTGCCAATTGCTTTGGTGGGAATTTCTATAATGGCATATTTTTCTTCGCGTGATTTATCTTGACTGCGCATCACCACGGCCAGAAAACAACTCTTTGCCCAAAGCGAAGTGAAAGATGGCATTGATTCCACAAAAAGTGGAATAATGTTAGGACTGACTTTCTCGTTATAAAATTCTCGAATAAAATTTATTTGCTTTTTTGTTAATTCTTTTTCATTAAGTAAAAATATTTTATGCTTATTTAATTCGACCAGTATGTTTTGCCAAATTCTCGCAAATTCACTTTGTTGTTGAATGACGATAGCGTGAATTTCATTAAGAATAGCCTGGGTGCTTGCGACTGCTTCATGGTTTTTATTCTTCGTTTCCAGTTTGATTTGTGCTTTGAGTGCGGGCACGCGTACGCTGAAGAATTCGTCCAGATTACTAGAATGGATGGCCAGAAAGTGAATTCTATTTTTCAAACGATACCGTCGGATCAGCTGCTTCCTGCAGGACTCGTGCATTGAAACTGAGCCAGCTTATGTCGCGAGAAATGTATTGAGGCTTTTTCATCGCACAATTCCTTATTATTTATTATTATACCTCTTTTCAATCACTTGACGCAATTTCACTATCAGCAACCTGCAGCAGAGCTTACCTCATGTTAAAATAGAGATATCTTGACTGGGGCACACTATGATTTTGTATGTCGTCCGACATGCTCATGCAGTAGAACAAAGTAGAACGCTACCAGATGAGTGGCGTTATTTGACTAAACATGGAAGATCGACAGTTAAAAAACTGGGCTCCAGAATCGTCAAGAATAAACCTGAACCGGATGTGATTATAACGAGTCCTCTGGTTCGCACCGTACAAACAGCTGAAATATTAGCGGAGAAAATTCAATACAACAATTTTATCATTGCTAGTGGATTGCTCCTACCTGGCACTGATACACAGCAATTAATTAAATATCTGAGAAAGCACAAGAAGACTGAATGCGTAATGATCGTTGGTCACGAACCTCTTCTCGGTATGCTGGTGACTGAATTATTGGGCGAAACAGATGAGACAATTAGCATTAAAAAAGGCGCTTGTGTTGCTCTAAAAATTCATTTCAATAAAAATAAAAAAACCAGCTTTATCGGATACATGGTTCCTGGTAAAAAATGGATTACTTCTTTCAAAAAAGCCTTTTTAAAAAAGTAGCTAAACCAATGACAAAAAAACGAATACGATTACTGGCTGATGCAAACCCACTGGAACGGTTTGAAAGTATCTTCGTTACCCAATGGAAAGATTTCCTGTCTTTGAGAAAAAAAGCGTTAAAAAAATCGGAACCTGATGATATTCATGATTTAAGGACTTCATTGCGGCGTTTACGATTGACGCTTAAGCTATTTGAACATTTTGCTTCTAGTAAGGTCAAAAAAAAGTTACACAAGAGTCTCAGGAAACTTGGCTCCATGTTAGGTCGTATTCGCAATATTGATGAAGCGCTGCTGTTCTTTCACGCGCAAATCTCATTTTCTGCCCGTCACCCGTTTTACAAAAAACTGCAAAAAATCAGGGCCCGCGAATGGCAGCAATTAAAAAAGTCACTCCGTCTCTTTGATCATCAGTTTGATAAATTAGTGCAGAACATGACAGCGGAATTAAAGACAATCTCATTTACGAAAAAAAGTGAGCGATCCATGCTGATTTTTTTCTCCAAGCTTTCCAGGCATTATTTCAAAAAGATGCAGGATCTGCTGGCTATTTCAACTGAGTCAAAACAGTGGAAATCACGCCATGCGCTGAGGATTGCTATCAGAAAATGGCGCTATACGCTGGAAATCTTTGCCGTTGTGCTAGATCGAGACTATGACTTATTACTGCAGCAACTCAAGAAATATCAACTCGCTCTAGGCAGATTAAATGATGTTATAACATTCGGCGCGATGTGCAAGGACATAAAACTTTCACGCGCCGAGTTAAAGATTGTTGATACAACATTACTCAAGCAAGAAAAAATGTTATTGAAGAAGTTTACTAAACTCATTAAGCGGAAACCTTTGATAACATCTACCGGGTTTATAACACGCGCTATGGATCCATCCATTGTTCCTCATCACTGATAGGATTTGGAAGCTTTTCTTTCAACATTTCGCATATCATCCTGGGATTCACATTTGGTGTTTTTGACTCTATGACCCAGGATAAATATTCTTCCGGTCCTCCATTTAAGTAAGGTGGAGGAGATACTGGCATAAAAACTGTTGGCAGCTTCTCTGATAATGATATGCCATTTAAAATAAATCCTAATTCCTGGATGACGTTCCATGCCAAAACGTGCTTAATATTGATGGAAAATTTCACCCACCAGTAACACTTTGGAGTTACTCCTGAACTGATGGTATTAATCGTTGGGATTTCTTTTAATAAGTCTTCAAGATCTTTCAGGTAGTGCTGTATTTTTTCATCTCTTAATTCTTCGCCCAGATATATGTTCTCTTCCAGGAACTTATGGATGACAGCTTCTATAGTTTGGTTCGACTCTTTGGCTAATCTCTCTAATTTAGAGAAGAGTTTTTTATTAATATCTAATGTTATTAAAGACATGAAATTTACATCTCACTATGAGTGTCGGAAAACCAGTAAAACAAGCTATTTTATAATAATATTTCCTGTATTCTGGCGTTAAGCATTTCAGCCATTCTTTTATGCGCAACCAGATCATAATGCACGCCGTCTATCTTCGACGGCAGCACTTCTTTGGATAAATCTATAAAGTGACAATTTTTATCCTTTGCAAGCTGCGCATAAAGCGAAATAAGCGCATTTGCTTTATCCATTACACCTTTCAGGAACGAAATACCATTCTCATCAACGTATTTCTCAACAAACCAAAATGGTATTGCTACAGTCGTAATTAAAATTTCAGGTGGCTGTTGCATGTCTTTGCCGTCAGCCGATGTTTTGATGATATCAATCAATTCAGCGAGGCCATCTTTAATGTTTTCAGGAGAGCGATTGAAATACGTTTTCATATCATTTCCCCCAAGACCCAAAACAACAAGATCAACTGGTGCATGCGAATATAAACAGGGCGCAAGGTAAGTTTTTCCGTTTCTATCAGGCGGAACAGAATAATTCACATTGGTTGTTCTGCTATTTAGACCTTCCTCGATTACATAATATTCATTACCCAATAAGGTTTGTAGAATGCCCGTCCATCTTTCATGACGGGAATATCGAGATTTTAGTTGCGCGTGATCAGTTGTGGGAACATAGCCCCATGTGTTCGAATCGCCGTAACATAATATTGTTTTTTGTTTCATCAAATCGCTCCGAAATAAAAAATCAAGGGGTCAAGTGCTCGATTTCCTATTCAAGAGGAAATCGAGCACTTGACCCCCTGTCATTCTACACCTTTTCTCATCTATGATGTCACTAGCGCCCGTCGTAATTGTAAGGGTTACGTAATTCGCTGATGAAATCTCGGAGTCCGTCATTGCTGTAAGGGTTACGTAATTCGTTGATAAAACAACGCAGCCCGTCATTGCGAGGAGCGCTTTTCGCGACGAAGCAACCCAGGCTTTGACTCTAAAAGTTATCGCCATATATGAATCGAGTTATTCAGGATTAAATAGCCTGAATAACGCAATTTTTCTACTTATCGATCTTCACCAAACAAAGTCGAAGCCTGGGTTGCTTCGTCGCAAAAAGCGCTCCTCGCAGCATCTATATTGGAAATCAATTAAAATTTTTTGGATTTTATTCCATAGCTGGCGTCCACGGAGTTTGTCGTTGCGCAATGCTGCGTAATATTTTCAATAGTTTATGAGCAACGGCAATCAAAGCAACTTTTGATGCTTTGCCTTTATCTTTTAGTTTTTTATAGTAATTCTTTAGCTGTGGATTGCAGCGGGCAGCCACTAATGCCGCCATGTAAAGCAAGCCTCTTACTCGGGTTCTTCCGCCACGAGTTCGTCTGCGTCCCATCATCTTGACACTATCGCGATTCCAGGGTGCTAAACCAACTAAAGCAGCTAACGTTTTATCATGTTCAATCAGCAGCTCAGGTAGATCTACAATTAACTGCAAACTAGTGATCTTACCGATACCTGGGATTGAGCTATATAGTTGATAAAGTTTTCTCAAGCCATCATCTTTAATTATCTCACTATCAATCTCTTTCTCTATTTGTTCAATTTGTTTAGTTAATTGTTTTATATTTTTTTCGATCCACTTTCCAACCAATTTTTCGCATGTCTCTAAGCGATTCTTATCTTGCAAACGCATCTCAATCAATTGCTCTCGACGTGTCAATAACGCTTTTAAAACTTCATATTGCTGCTTTTCAGGCTTTGCTTTAATTTCCATGCGTATAGCAAACTCTGCGAGCATCTTGGCATTTGCTATGCCAGCCGCCTTTGCATACGCCCTCACGTGATTTGCATGCACTCTGCGATAGGGTAAAACGTTATCATCAAGGCATGTTTTAAGCATGCGCTCATAACCACCCGTTGGCTCAAAAACAATAAGATCGACTTCTTTGAGGGCTGCGGCATGTTGTTTAAACCATGTCTTTAACGCCTGGACTTCATTGTTAACTGTGTAATGATCGCCGTTCAAATAAACTACTAATTCATATTTTCCAACATCAATTCCAACCACAGGACTTTTCATCATAGTTCTCCTTAAGTTACACTGTGATTGCTCCTTACTTATGAATACGGGGCGCTATCCCCAGACATCTATTCGGAGCAAATCAAATGTGGATAGGGAACCATGACTGCGAGACGAGGCTAGCCCTCAAATGACGAACGGTTCCCCCATCCGCCTTGTTACACTGATCAAGTCTAACAAAGCACCTTGTTTGAGGTGAACTCAATATATAAATGACGGGCTGCGTTGTTTTACCAACGAATTACGTAACCCTTTCAATTACGACAGCCGCAAGTCTCTACATCTTATGGCCATGACACCCTCCCCCAATCTCTGTATAGTAAAAAAGACTTTAATTAAATATGGAGATCATGGATGAAACGATGTTTATTAATGTTACTGAGTCTTTCTATTTCTAACAGCTATGCTTTTGACCTGGAAAAGAAAGTCGAAGAAAAATTTGCTAGCACTATTTCCTATGTGGATTCGCATCAAAACACCGTCTGGCCAGGGTTTAAGCTAGGTGATATGGCAACGATGTCAGTAGTTGATGATGATATTTTCACGCCTTCTTATGTTCATATGTATGCTTATCATTTTTCCCCAAAAAATACGGATTGGCAGCATATTCTCGTTAATAATAAACCTGCTTATTACCTTGATCATGATGCGTATGGTCTGTCCGGATCACAGAATGGAATGGCATTAGTTTATGGTCAATTTAGTATTGACGATCAAAATACAGCCGTTTTTATATATCCATTAAACTACGTTTCGAGTTATGGCATAAACCACATGGTATCATTCTACATTCACTGTCGTCTTGATTCCTATTTTTACAATTTCTTTAACTATTTCGAAAATGAAAATGATAGTTTCAATAATCCACAAGTAGTAAAATTGACTTATCTTGAAACTAACATTTTGCGTCAATATCTTGCCGATGAAAAAGCCAATAAAGATGAATTATTAAAAGATGCACTTGCTGTTAGTCTCTATCGTCTTAGTAAAATATCCCAAGACTCACTCTATTATCACAAAGGTCTTAAACAGTCAGAACAAATTCCAGATTATGTAGCTACAAAGAGTCTTCATGTTAAAGATAAAGAGTTACTGAATCTCATTCCAGAATGGTGTGACATGTCAGTATCAAACTGGGAAGATATGTATACATGCGAATCTTTCACTCGCGAAGCATTACCAGGCATGGCATATGGGTTAGGATTAGATCGCGTGTATGGCCCATCGTGGAAGCCTGAACAAATGACCACAAAATCTTCTGAAGAACAATTGCTTGCTAAAGCATATGGACTGAGCGAAGGTGAGTTACTCAGCCGTGCAGAACGCATTATCGCTGATGGTAAATACGATTATGCAAAAATTAGCAGTCACATTGATACAATCATTCTTCCTTACCTGGATGAGATGAAAGCTGCTCAAGATGGTTACGATGCGCAGCCTGGCATAGAAATGCAAATTGATTTTCCGAACTACGAAAATCCGTCATTTAAATGGAAGCACAAGAATGCGGATGGTGAGGAAAATAAATTTTACAACCTCACCATGCATCACTTCCTGGTTAAAAATGCATACTTCGAAATGGGTCTTGCATTTGATAGAGATGATCATGTTGTCGTAGACATGAATCACGCATCTTATGCGAAAATAAGCATAATAGGAAATGATGTATTCTAATTGGTTTATGAAATACAAAATACCAACTGATGCGACCTTGATTATTGATGGCAAAGCAATCTCTGCAAGTGAATTCGTCAACACGCACTCACGTGTTACATTTAATAGTTTGAAGATTGAAACTTCTACTATTAATATTTACGCGAAGGGTATGCATGGTGTGCTGGATGGAAGTAGTGGCGTCATCAAGCTCAAAACCACTGTTATCGTGAAAAATAATGTGACGAATAAAAATCGTATGGAGACTTATAAGAAAATGCACGATAAATTCTTATTTGGGCTCGATAAATCGCCTCTCATTTAACATGGCCATGTCTGTATTAAAGTACCCCATCCAGCAACACTCTGGATGGGGTATCTTTCTCGCCCACAATTACATCTTTTTACTGTTCTCGCTCTTTACAGCAGGAGAACTTGTCTCAGTTGCGTCATTTTTTCCAAAATGGAAGAATGATGACAATTTATCTGAAAGGGATTGTTCTTTTATCAATTCAGCGTCGTATTCAGCCAGCTTTTGTAGCATTGAATTGAGAACAGCTTTATACGCATTGGTATGGGTATTTACCTCTTTAACAGACGATTCGTCCACGGATGATAAAGCTTTTACCCAGGAAGCGCACAGAATATCTGTCTGCCTTAATAACACGGATAAATATTTCTTGAGAAATTGCGATTTTCGTTTAATTTTCCACTTATCATCCCATTTTTCACTAACACTACTGGTATCGAAATTAAATCCTGGAAGAGTAACATCCTGGTTTAAATTTTTAAGACGCATCTGCAATGCAACATTCAACATTAACATATTAAACATAACGACAAAGTATTCAGTACAGCATTTGTAAAGAATATCATTGTAAGGAGAGGTCATATCAGCGGCGGTTTTTTCAAAGAAGAACGTCATGCAGTCACGAACAGTATCACATAATATTGGTGAATTTTTTTCGTGATCCTGCTGAGCGTCATATAACATATCCACAGATTGAACCATCTTGGCAACAAGAGTCTTAAATTCTTCGCTTGTTTCCGCGAATTTTTTTACAAAATCACTTGTGCCCAAGCTAAAATTAGCCGATATATTTTCGCTGTTATCGGAAGTTAATAACCTGAAAATAGAACCTGATTCCTGATGAGAACTGGAATGATGTTTTTTTTCAATCTTTATGGTTCCGTCATAGAATTTGTGATCGACTATAGTTTGATAGATGGCATTTTTTTCACATTCCACGCCATTAACAGAATATTTAGTCCATTCTTCTTTTGTGGTGGTTGGTTCAGTTTCAGATACATCAAATCTTAACATGTAATAATCCTTATAATTCCTTGTTAGAGTTAAACATCTCTAGTTGAGACGCGGGTAAGCTATATCAAGAGAATATAGGGGTCAAGTGCTCGATTTCATATTCAACAGGAAATCGAGCACTTGACCCTCTCTTCTTATTTCAGCTAAATTGCGCATTCTTTAAACGGACATACAATTCACAGGAGATGTTTCATGAAACAAACCATCGAAATCAAATTCAATATTCCAAACCCTGATTTTAAAGTTAGTATACGGGCTGTTTTTGGTCGACCGGATCAGTTGATCGTCGTATCAAAACTAATGAATGAAAAATCTGACCTACAGGTGCACGATAGTATTTCCATTGAAGTCGCAAAGAAATTGCCGGTAAAACATTATTTATTAGGCGCGTGGAATAGTTCAAATTTTAACATGCCAGCGTTATTCACCCCGATTGATGACATGAAACAAATTCGTGAACTTCACCAAGGCGATGCGCTTTTAATCCATCCCAAAAATGATAACGCGCTGACAGAAATTACGCCTAAATTTACAGCGCTCTGTCAAAAGATAGAGCAAGATCGCAACTTTAAACCTGGTATCACCGGCGATGAATTAATGTCATTAGTGCTAAATGAAGATGGCACAGCCAAAGTTTCCACCGATAAAAAAGCTATTGCGATTTTCCCCGTGCCTGTTAAACCATTATCCGGGGATGGTGAGCCTATCGGTACGATGTATATGGTTGCCGTTGCTGAATATACCTGGGTAGGTCGGTGGCTTGGTTCCATGCAGTGGCATGTTAATGCCTATGTCATCTTGGTAAATAAGCAAGGTGAAGCTTCGATACATTATGACTTCTATGCACATAACAGCGATTTTTCTTCTCCGTTAAAAGACCGTAAGCTTGAGGATTTTCTTAATCAGGAATGTTTACATCCAGAAAATGTTGCTGTTAAAACGCCAGAAAAAAACTTATTTATGGAAGCTTGTCAGCGCATAGAACAAGATAATAATTTCCGTAAAGATTTTTCGCCTGGTGATCTGATGGGATTAGTGAGAAGTGAAGATGGCACATCGAAAGTTCCCACGGACAAAAAAGCTTACGCTATTGTTCCGATACCGGTTAAGCCCTTGTCTGAAAACGGCGAAGCCATTGGCGTGATGTATATTGTTGGTATTGCCAGATATGGCTGGGCGGGGAAAGAGCTGGGAGGATTTGGATCCAAGTGGAACCTGGAAAGTAAGGCAATTTTGGTTACCAAGGATGGTGAAATTTCGATTCATGAAACGCAAAATGCGAGTCTGAATAATTTTGCTAATCCTTTGAAAGATTGCAAACTGGATGATTTTTTAGGCCAGGAATGCTTGCATCCGGAAGCTTTGAATGTGGAAGATGAAATGATTGTTTTAGCGCCAAGATAATAACCTGGAAATGAAAGGGGCAGCGATGAAACGCGCCCCTTTCTTCTTGCAAATGGTGTAATATATTAGTAAGAGAATCATCTTCTTAAAGCCAAGGAGCTGGCATGATAGATTATCTTTATAAAACTTCTGATTTGAATCTATTCCTGCTATTAAGCATACCTCTTATTCTTATTTCCATCCTTGCGTTATTATTTATTAGAGCATATATGTCGCTGCATTTGCGCTATCAGGAAAATGCTGTGATTGGCTGCACCAGTGCACTAATCATTGTGATTTATGGTGTTTTGGCTGGGTTCGCTACCTTATATCTTATCAATAATAATAATGCCGCTACCGATGCTACCCAGCGCGAAGCCAGCACCATCGCTAATCTGTATCGAGACAGCATTGGATTGAGCGAGCCGGATCGAACACAAATACAAACTAATATCCGCGGTTATTTAACACAAGTACTGAATATGGAATGGCCGTTAATGAATGCCGGTAAAACTGTAACAAATGCTGGGGATTTCATTATTGAAAAAATTGGTAATGAACTGAATCATTACAAAGTTAATAACAATACTGAAAGTTTGCTGGTCACTGATATGCTAATGTTATCTGATAAGCTTTATGATGCTCGCCAGCAACGCATACAATTAAGTTATATTTCATTAAATAATGAAGTTTGGGTTGTTATTATTGTTTCAACTATCTTGACGCTTTGTGTCAGCTATTTATTTGGTATTAACTTTTATTTACATATATTTGTAGCGGTAGCAAGCGCGTTAATGACGGCAGCCATCGCATTTCTATTAATTAGTCTGGATAAACCATTTCAAGGTGAATTTGTTGTTGGTCCTGAACCGTATCAAACGATAGCGACGTATATCACAAGATAAGTATCCTTTTAGAATACGTGTGTTGCCAGGAAGGATGTCAATTCGATTATTTTAAGAAGAGAGGATAACATGGAAGCACATTGATGAACCAAAACCATTAAAGAATATATACATGGTATTCATAGGGTGCTGTGTAGGCTTATTGAGTGGCTTTGGGGCGGTTCTCTTTCGCAGATTTAATTAATTTCATCCATAATTTAGCTTTTTCTGGCCAATATTAATTTTATTTACAATGCAAATGAGCATACGCCAGCAGTGGCTTTTGCATTAGCTATCATTTTTATCCCGATGATAGGGGCATTATTGGTGACATTTCTTGTCGAAAATTTTGCTCCTGAAGCAAAAGGACACGGCGTGCCTGAAGCCATGTATGCTATCTATTATAAAAAAGGGAAAATTCGTCCTATTGTTGCTGTGGTAAAAGCTATTACTCCGCTATTTCAATCGGTACTGGTGGATCGGTGGGACGAGAAGGTCCTATCATACAAATTGGCGCGGCTTTGGGTTCTACGCTGGGACAATTGGTTGCGATGCCAAGCAGACAGCGAGTTCTTTTAATAGCGGCAGGAGCAGGAGCAGGAATTGCAGCAACATTTAATGCCCCTATTGGCGGATTAGCTTTTGCTATAGAATTAATGATGGTATCTGTTAATGCGATCAGTATAGGTATCGTAACTATTGCTGTCGTCACAGCTACATTTATCGGTTTTCTTTTTTTTGGAACAGCTCCTGCACTTATCTCATTAGATTCTAGTTACTTAAAAAATTACCATGATTATTTTGCTATTTTATTGTTGCTGATTCCATTTGGAGTTTGCATTGGTATCATTTCTGCTGTCTTCATCAGAGGGATTTATTGGTTTGAAGACTTATTTAACCATACATTCAAAAACCCATACTTACGTCACGTGACAGGTATGGGTATGGTTGGATTAATGCTGTATTTATTCATGTTTTATTTCGGTCATTATTATGTTGAAGGTGTAGGTTATGCAACCATCGAAGATGCTTTGCATTTTATAATACAAAATCCCTGGCTGTTATTATTACTTATTCGTAGGTAAATTACTTGCAACCTGTCTTACACTTGGGTCAGGCGCATCCGGAGGCGTATTCTCACCATCCATATTCATGGGCGCTACGTTTGGAGGAGCTTACGGAATATTTCTTAATTATTGTTTTCCTCAATTGGGAATCAGTCCAGCCGTATTTGTTATAGCCGGCATGGCAGGTGTCATGGGAAGTGGAACAGGCGCGATCATGACAGCTATTGTGATGACATTTGAAATGACTAGAGATTATGCGTGCTATATTACCTATCATGATCACTGTTTCTCTGGCTTATGCAATACGTCTGAGGCTAAGCAGCGAAAGTATTTATACGCTCAAATTATTTAGACGCGGATTTATCTTGCCTAAAGGATTAGAAACTGGATTTGTTACAGCCAAAAGCGCAGTAGATATCATGGAGAAAAATATCAAAATCATTTCTAAGGAGCAAGTGCAGGAATGGTATGCTAAATGTCAAACAGAAAATGACATTCAGTATGTTATTGTTCGAGAAGGCGATACAATTCATAGGCATATTAAATAGTGAAATTGATGCTTTTATTGCAAATACCTCGCCTGAATTTTTAATTCGTAAAAATTTTCATTGGATTGATGCCAAAACAAATTGGGTAAATTTATTAAGAAATATAGATATAATGAAAGATCATATTATTTTAGTTACAAATTCCATGATCGTCAAAACATGCGGAAGATATTCTAGGTGTGATTACTTACCGTGAAATCATTCAGGCAACAAAAGAACATGCGTTTTTAGCGCATACATAAAAATATATCATTTTAGAATACATGTGTTGCCAGGAAGGAGATCGTTGATGCCTAAATATATCTGGTTTTTAATTTTCCCGTTTTTCTTTGTCAGTTTTTTTGCCCATGCAGACGATAGCATTGGTAATGAGCTGAATAATAAAATGGATGCAGCCGTAACTTACTTAAACGACAAACAAAATATTCCAAAAGCATGGGAACTTACGGTTGAAGTGTCTGACATCATAAAAAAGAATCCGCAATATGATGATGGCGAATACGCTGAAAGCATGATTTCTTTGGTAGCTGGATTATTAGAAACACCTTGGAAAGATGCAAGTCCGTATTTAATCGGGGCAAAAGCTACGCCTGAGTTTCGAGAGTTTTTGTTAGGGCATATCAATGATCTCACGCCAGGGGCTGATTTGAAGAAAATGAAACAGAATATTAGTAAGAATTGCAGCGTTGCTAAATATAAGTTTTGCAAACAACTGTTAGCAAAAATTAATTCTGTTTAGGACTCATGCATTCTTCGACGCTAGTTTTGATGAGCTAGCGTCGAAGAGCAAAAAAGACTAATTAAATTTACGATGTCCTTGTGGCTTATCTTGTGGCGCTTGCGTAGGTTGAACAACAGCAGGTTGGTCAAAAAGTCTTAACTGCATCCCTAACAACCTATTGATCTCTTCCTTTTCTTCCAATTTCTCATCAGGTATCGCATCGTCCATAAATTCCTGTAACGAATCCGCATGATTATGTTCACGGAAATTTTTCATCGCCTCTTCTTGCAACTCTTTCTTCTGATCTAAATCTAACTCAGCATCTATCATTTCACGCACTAAAGCTAAATGATTTCCTTCTGCTAATGCTCCGACAGCCCATTTGCGCATAGCAGGAATGTGTTCTGCCACGGGATGCTGCAGTAATATCTTATTCACTTGCATTAAATTACCTATGCGTCCATAAGCAAGCATAGCGATAAAGCGTAAAACACTAAACTCTCGTGCATTTTCTTCGTTACTAAAGCAAATGCGATTAATATAATCATGCTGTGCACCAATCGCTAAGCCGTAAATCATCTGATGTGATAAGTCTTTTATTTCATTTTGCTCTACGATATTTAGAGCCTCACTGGCATAACCAAAAGTTGCTAATCGATTACAAGCTTCTTCTATTAATTTTTGCTGCGCCGACTCTGGTGCCAACTTGATCAGCTTTAACAATTCGTCTACATAGCCGTTGCATCCCATTTCTACTAAACTATCATCCATCAATCGCAACCTTGTGTCGGGATCGTTTTCATCTTTTATTAAATCATGAATTTTCCCTTTCCATGCAGCACCAGCGGCAACTATTGATTTCAATTCGAATATACGCTCAGGATTTTTTTCTCGTGCCAATAGTTTATTGACTTCATCGTGATAACCGCCTTTTTCTAATCCCTTAGCAATACTGACTGTGTATTCGAAGCGTTCGTCATCGTTAGTAACTTGATCCATGTGATATTTAATATAGTCAAAATGACCGCCGGTCGCCGAATTCAGTAACATGGATTTTTTGATGATTCGAAATTGTGGATTATTTTTTTCTTGAGCAAGATAGGATTCAACAATATCCCTGCATCCCGCTTCAGCAAATTTACGCATGCCAAAAAGAGTTAATTCATCTTTTTCTTTTTTGTCTTGAACTAACATTAGCAATTGTTTAAACGCAGCCAAATGCCCTTGACTTGCAGCGCCGCGAATGGCTGAGGCAAATAACTTATTATATTTATTTTTATCCCAAATAGTACTTAATAAGTTCTCCACACGAGTTAAATGTAATTTCGCTGCATACCCAAAAATGGCTCGCTGCATTAATAAATCGCGATTAGCAGGCTCACTTTCTTCTTTGAGCATAGTATTAACCTTGGTTACATCATTCATTTCCGCGTACGCTTGGATTAAATTTCGTTCCATGCGTAGCCGTAGAACTTTATCTGCGCCTAAGATTGCCAATTCGAGAAGGAATTCATTTTCTGGCGTAATAGTTGGAACACTATTAGCCAGCTCAGCGTATGCTGGAAATGCGCTACGCACGGCTTCTTCAATTTCTGGAAATGAGCGTTGCATGGTTTTATCACTCCGGGTTTGTGGTTTTGCTTTATCGTACGGGATGAGAGGAGATTGCTATATTGTCCTTTGGGGCAATTGAAGCGAGCGGATTTATATAAAAATCACTTAACCAAGACTAAATACAGGTATAGTAAATACAAAACCCCATTCACCATCAGTGCTTTGATACGCAAACCAGCGCCGGAAGCATTTAGTCTAAGCCAGATAGCCGCAGCAAAAGTGATGAAAATACCTGCCTCAACTATTTTATTAGGCTGCCATGGCGTTAATAGAATACCTAATGCTGGCAACAGTGTTCCCTGAAATACCATCGCACCCGTGAGATTGCCAAACCCCAGTGTGTCTTTATTTTTACGCACCCAAAAAATGCTATTTACTTTCTCGGGTAGCTCCGTCGCGAATGGAATGATAAGCAATGATAAAAGCAGCGCTGAAAAATGCAGGGATTTAGATATATTTTCAACACCGTCAATAAAGCCTTTGGCACCAAACAAGAGTAATACCAATCCAAAGAGAAGTTGAAGATAAATGGTAAGAGTATTTTTTTTAAAACCAATTCTAGTCAACATTATTGGTTCTTCCGGTCTTACTCCATGACCATGCGCGACAAGATTTTTTGATGCCATGCAGGTGAATACGATATAAACAAGATAAATCCCGATTAATAGCAAACTAATTCCTGTTCGGAAATAAATTGGCTCAAGCGGAAGATACATTGCTAATGCCGCCAGAAAAAATGCCATTAGAAAAAAATTAAGATCACGGACAAATCCTGTTTGCTCCGGGTTAATTCTACCTTTTATGCCACGCTGTTTAATGACAGAAATCGCCATAATAAAAATTGATAAGGTTGATATCATTAATGGCGCGCCCAAGATCGCGCCTACACTGATTTCTTCATTGACGATCTTATCAGGGGTTCCTGCTATCAATGCAATAATTGGAACTGAAGCTTCCGGCAATGCCGTGGCAATTGCCGCGAATATCGACCCAGTAATACCGGCAGATATGCCAATTTTTTCTCCGAAATGTTCCAGGGCATTCGTAAATAATTGCGAGGAGATAAGAATGATGAGAAGCATAAAAATTAAATGCATCCATAGATTAATCATTACGCTATCTCCCTAGTTTGTCTAATTACGCTTCTGGAAATGATGCCGCATAGCCGCCATCAACCAACAAATCTACGCCGGTGATATATGAGGCTTCATCACTTGCGAGAAATAAAGCTGCATTTGCTACATCCTGGGGAGTACCTATGCGTTGCAAAGGAATGCATGTTTCTCTTCGCTTCAGATAATCAGGATCATTCTCCAGGCGGCTGTCGAAAATAGGTGTTCTAATATAGCCAGGAGAAATACTGTTAACACGTATTGATTTGTCAGACAGATCATATGCGAAATTTTTGGCTAGCTTCATTACCGCCGCCTTTGTAGATGCATATACACTGTGTCTTTTAATGGTAAGCGACCCCGCGCAAGATGCCATCAGTATGATAGAAGCATTTTTATTAAGGTAGTCGATAGCATATTTTACAGTGAAATACACACCGCGATAATTTATGTTTACCATGCGGTCAAAATTACTTTCCTGCACTTCTTCAACATGCAATCTCTCAGCTATTCCGGAATTAGCAACCAGTATGTCAATCTTGCCAAAATGCGATAAGGTACGTTCATAGAGTTTTTTTAAGTCTTCCGTATTGGTCACATCGCCTTGAACGGCCAATATTTCGCCGTTCAGTTCGTTTTTTACTTCATCCAGGGTTTGCTGATTGCGCCCGAATATAACGACTTTAGCACCCTCATGAAAAAAGTGTTCGGCTATGCCTTTTCCTATGCCGCTATTGCCGCCGGTGATGACGGCTACCTTATTAAGTAATCGCTTCATAAATGCTTTCCTTGTCTATTTATCTAAAGCTACGACGGACAGTCCTCATTTTTGTATAATTTTCACCTTTGTTGCATATTCACCTTTTTCACCGTGCTTCAGTTCGTAGGAAATACACTGCCCTGGCTGTAATTCCTTATATCCAGCTAACTCAATTTCAGAGAAATGAACAAATACCTCTTTACCACCACCATCTGGCTCAATGAAGCCATAGCCTTTGATCTTATTAAAGCGTTTAACCGTGCCTGTGTGCATAGTGAGTACCTAATTGAATAATCCTACTGAATTACCATGAAACCGGAGTTAAAACAATTCCTATTAGTGACAAGGAGGGGGTCACCGAACTAACAAAAATCCACCTCAACCTCAACACCACTATAAATTACCTCAGGAATAAGCGGCGTCCGCCCTCTTCCACCTGCCTCACCTTCTTTTAGCTTAATTAGCCCATAACTTTCCATCGTACGTAGAGTACGAAGCAAGTTATTCGCAGACCTGCCCGTGGTTGTTTCTAATTCTTTGATAGACTTAGGCTGCGTCTCCAGAATCAGTTTTAACAATTCCTGATTTTCTTCAGACAAAACATTCGCCAACGACTTCAGTGAACGAAACCAAATCTTTGGCTCATCTTTATGAGGTTTATACTCGCCTTTTGCAATGGCGATCGTCCGCTTCTTATATTGATCCAGCGACATAATTCCCACTTTTACAATTTTATGCGGCAGCTTACTCATCTTTATCCCCTTTCAACCTTTTCAAAATTTTGTCCGCCTCAGCCCAAAAATTGCTCCCCGTTGAGCCACAGCAGATTTTCTAAACCTTTATCTTCCTTTGTCATTAATTGTATCACCTTATGATATATTTATTCACGTCGCAGATATATCACCACGTGATATATTTAATCAAGTACTTACGCTGATATTTTTCGGTTAGGATATGGGGTCAGACTTGCCCGATCCATTTTTACACCTTGAAAAGCGCCATAAATTATGGGATTTTAGCAAAAAAACTAATAAGGAAATGCAGCGTGCCTACTCAACAGGATGAACTGGAATCAGCCATCGACATACTCTACGCCAACAGAAATCAATATAGCACTTATAAAATACAGGTTATTAATGCTATGCGTGAATATATGAAAACATCGCGCAGCAGCAATACAGTGCTTACACCAGATGTATTAACTACTTTAAATACGATAGTCAGCGATATAAATAATTATGATTTCTTTTTTCTAAATCGCAGCGCGTCTCCAGTATGCCTGAATATTTTCGCTCCTGCTTTCAAAGAAAAAATTCATTTTCAGCTTGATATGGTAATCACGTTATTTTTGGCTACTCTAATGGCTATAGCATTGCGCGATGAAAATAATGCAGGCCGGCTCTACGCTGGTATTTTTTTCTGCTCAATATTATTTGTTCTTGCATTTCTAAAAAGCACATTTGATCTGCTTACAGATGAAAAAAACGTGAAAAAACTTGTTCAAGTGAAAAGTATCAAAGACGCCCTGATGCAATTTGGTCCAGGAGATTTAATCAAAACAACTGTTACATCAACTATAAACATTCCCAAGGATGCTTACGATGTAGCGCATGCACATTTTAAATTTTTCACACAATATACCACCTCTAAACAGGATCAAGTGTTAGAGCTCCAGAAGAAAAAAGGAATGGAATTAAAATGAACGCTAAAAACAAAACACATACCAACATGAAACAAAAAGTAATGCATGAAGTTCGCATATTTATAATTTATACGCTGTTTTTATTTATTTTGTTTAGCATTTTTAATGTATATGAAAGACTATTGATGGGGATTTATGGCGATACTCAGATTCGATATGGATACAGCCTGATTGAAGCGCTCATACTTGCAAAAATCATTATGCTCGGTCAAGCAGTGAAGATAGGCGAAAGATTCAAACATAAACCTCTTATTTTTCCTGTTGTCCATAAGACTGTGATATTCAGCTTGTTATTGTTGATTTTTAATATTTGTGAGCATTACATAATGGGATTTTTTGCAGGCAATACTATTGAGCAAACTTACCATGAAGTCATGCGTCAGAAGATAAATATCATGCTAGCAAAGAATTTTATTATGATTATTATCTTCGCACAATTTTTTACCATGCTGGAATTATCAAAAACGTTGGGTGAGAATAGGTTGGTTGAGCTGTTTTTTAAAAGAAGAAGGCAGCAGGATTAGGGTTGCTGTCAGCGCAGTCGGATTTAGCATCGCAATAAGAAATACATTTCTATAAATATAATAACAAAACGAGTGAGATGTCATGCTAGACCAATTACAAAAACATATTGAAAATTTATATACTGAACCAAACACAAGTCCAAACATTAATCTCGCCATTCAGTTGCTTATTAGAATGGCGACCCTATCCTCATTTTTTCCAAATGGTGATTTAAAGACTGTCTTAAATGATCTGGAAGAATATCTTCGTAAAATTTGTGGTTTTAAAGAAAATGACAAAGATTTATTAACATATTTTCTTAAAGTCGTAGTGAGTAGGGATATAGAATTATCCTGGTTAAAAGGTTTAGAACGTCATTTAGATTTTCTATCTTCAAATGAAGCTTATCGCACGCGGTTCAAGAATAACATGCTTGAGTGCAACTGGAATGTGGATTTTTTTAGAAACATTTATTCCAGCGATTTCGAAATTGCCGATGAATATCTTTTTGATTGCTTAGAAGTGCATGCATTAATAAATAATCGCATTAGATGTAACAGCATGTTGCAACAACTTGAGGATGGTTTGCAGAAATACGCCGTCGAAATAAATGCACCTTTAGTTGATTATAATGGAGAGATGAAAATGCTACCGCATAATCAAGAGTCAATGGCTAAAGGGAAAATACTTTCCGGATTTTTGTATCGATGGGCAAAGGAAAATGGTTTCAATAAGACTAACTATGCCAAAATCTTAGGGACTTTAACTACAGATGAATTTTTTTCTGTTTTAAGCCAAAGATTATTTTTTAAAGATGCAAAGGTTTTTCCGCCCTTGCATGGCGCCTGGTCTCATGCATTACAGTTTTATATTATTATAGAAGCGAATAAAAAAGATAAATTTCTTACTCATGATCCAGTGGATTTTTATGCATTCCTTGGAGATCCAAAAAATAAAAGTAAGGATAGTATAGCAACACTGTGGTACATGATGTTAGATCGAATGGATGCGCGACTTTGCGGAATTTAAACGGCCTGAAATGCTTACTGAGTATTTGCTTGATAACTATTCAGCAATTGGTACTAAAACAGGAAGATTTCCACTGTTAAGTCAATCAGTACGGCGTGGTTATCGTAAAAATGCAAATAATCTCTCAACGAAGGATGTTACTGAAAAAATTCAATTACGCCTTTACTAGTAGCTAAGAGTTTTATTTAATACGGAACTTCACGATATACGCATGCACCCAGATAATTAATATTAATCGGATTACAGTGGGAATTGAGATAATCATCAATTTCAGTAATTATTTCCTGACAGCTTAGGCAGAGACAAAGATCCCAAGTGTGAACGAACTGACAAAACTGACAAAAGTACATTTGTCAGTTTTAGTCAGGCTCTTTTTTATATAAATAATAATTTTTATAGCAAACATCATTGACATACCCCGACAATTCAAATAAAAAGTTGGGGTATTTTATTTTTAACTGCTAGGAGCACTACTATGAATACTCAAGTATTACGCATGGAATTGGTAAAAGAATACAACCAGACAAGGTTACACCACCATCACTCTCGTTTATCTACGGCCAAACTTAAACAAACTAGATATCGATGGGAGAGAGAGGATGAAAATAGTTAGCTTTTTTAAATCTGCGCAATTGCGTTCGCAAACTACTTTGCGAAGCGATGCAATCTGGCCTGAGCCAGAACCACTTCGTAACACGTTACTTCCCGTTAACCCTTTGCCTATCAGCCACATTCCAGCACCCTATCGTGATTGGGTCATTGATGTTTCTGAACGCATGCAATGCCCACCAGACTTTATTGCTGTTGCCGCAATGGTGACAACAGCATCGCTCATCGGCTACTAGCTGCGGAATCAAGCCTAAACAAAATGATGATTGGTTAGTTATCCCGAATCTATGGGGTGGCATTGTCGGTCGTCCAGGTGTGTTAAAAACGCCTGCTGTTTCCGAAGTAATGCAGTTAATTAATCAACTTGAAACTGAATCCAAGAAATCTTACGACACTAGACTCGATAACTATCTTGGTGAGATGGAGGCTTACAAAGTCAGAGCGCGATGCAATCAAACGTGCGATGGTGACAGCGTGCAAGCAGGAACTTAGAAACCAAATCCGGTATAGAGACGCTTGATAATTTGTTACTTAAAGAACAAATGATTAACGCTAAAAAACCTTGTCTGCCCATTTGGAATCGCTACAAAACAAATGATCCAACGATTGAAAAATTATCCGAGTTATTGGCTGACAATCCGCGTGGATTGCTGCTGTATCGTGATGAATTAATCGGTATGCTGACATCCTGGGAGAAAAAAGGCCGTGAAAGTGACCGGGCATTTTTTCTTGAAGCATGGAATGGTGATGGTTCATTAACAACAGATAGAATTGGTCGCGGCACAGTGCACACGGAAAATTTGTGCGTCTCAATCTTTGGTAATACACAACCATCTAAACTGTTTGAATATTTGAATCAAGCCACACGCGGTTTAGACAATGATGGATTGTTACAGCGATTTCAGCTGCTAATTTATCCTGATATGAATAGAGACTGGCGATTAGTTGATGCCAAACCTAATACCATCGCAAAAGAACGCGCTACGCGAATATATAAGCGTTTAGCAATGATGGATTTTACTGAGTATGGCGCAACAAAAGAGACGAATGATAGATTTGCATATTTTCGATTTGATGAAACTGCGCAAGGTCTTTTTTACGAATGGCTGACCAGATTGGAAAAAGAAAAGCTTAATAGCGATGAACAGCCTGTTTTAATTGAACACTTGTCGAAGTATCGGAGCTTGATGCCAAGCCTGGCGTTGGTATTTCACTTGATTGATATAGCAGATGGAAAGATGAAAAATAAGATTAGCTTTGATAATACATTGCAAGCGATAGCTTGGTGTGAGTATTTGGAAAAACACGCTAGACGAATTTATGGGATGGTGAGTGATTTGTCGAAACAGGCAGCGATGAAACTTGCGGAAAAGATTACGGCAGGAGCTTTGTCCGAAGTATTTTCTAGTCGCGATGTTTATCGGAACCAATGGACATCGCTGGATGACAAAACTGTGGTGAAGAAAGCCTGTGATGAGCTGATTGATGCGGGGTGGTTGCGGATTGAAGCAATGGTTAACGAGATTGGCAGGCCGAGAGCACCGTGTTATCGAGTGAATCCGAAAGTCAAAGTGCAGCAGCCGGTAAGTGATAATTTATTTTAATATTGCAAAATGTACTGCCAATAACTGACAAAAGTAATTTTGTCAGTTTTGGCAGTTATCAGCGCTATATCTGCCCAACGAGTTAAACTTTACAGTGCTTCTAAAATTAAATAAACTCCTCGCAAATAAACAAGTATAAATTGTTAATTTTTCATCTATATGTTTATTAAATATTCGAGGATATAAAATTTATGTTTCATAATAACACGGAAAAACAGGAATTGGATTTAGTAGACCGTATCCTGCATGAAGTTAATTCTTCTAAATACTGTAGTGAAGCCAATGATATGATGATCCGAACAGCTTGGAAATTATTGGCTGTTTCATCTAATGCGAAGAAATTAGTAGAAATTATAAATATTTTGGTTGAATCAAAAGCTATACCAAAAAATATTTATTCATCTGCAATCACAGATTTTCTTAATGATAAAGAAAAAGTGGCTCGAATGAGAGAGCAAGCCCATAAAGTTGCTCTGGATTATGGTGCCAAAAAAGCTGAAGAGGAAATCCATGCCGCTATCGAATATAGTAGTCAACATTATAGACGTGAAAAATTTTTCTAATGATATGTGCTTGAGCAAATTCTTGTATAACTTCGGTCAATAAGAATATTGAGGTTATCATCTATTCTTTGTTGATAACGTTATTCTAGTTAGATGATGTATGCAAAATGCACCGCCAATAACTGACATAAGCAACTTTTGTCTGTTATTGGCAGTTAGTAAAGTTAATTAAAACGATTGAACACGATCCGTACGTTTAGCATTGGCGAAAGAAGAACGAATCGGTGAATAGCTTACTGCCCTTGATGATTGGTCATGGTAGACGCCATCTACTAACATAGCGTTAATTCCATTGGGAACATTCTTTGGATTTGCAGCAGCCCGCCAATTCTCACCAGTGTTATCACTGGTTAAAATAACTCGGGAGCAAAGTAACGAAATTATATCCGTCTTCAAGACTTACTAGACAATTATTTGCATTGCATGAAAATCCTATAATCGCAATACTTTTAAGCACAGGTAAATTGCTTATATTTTTAATCAACTGCCATGTCTCACCTTTATCATGAGTAACATACATCAAAAATTGTTTTGATTGACCATTTTGATCTTCGTCCGATGTGCCGATAACACAAAAATTATTAGTGCAATCTACATCTGTTAAATATGCTGTTGAATTAATCGGTTTTTCTAGAGTTTTCACTGTCCAGGTATTCCATTCATCCTGAGTGACGAGTACCACATTATTTTTATTTTGCGCTCCTATAGCGATACAATAATTATCTTGGCATTTAACAGAATTTAAAGAAATGTCGTCGCTGATTTTTTTACTTTCCCATGTTTTGCCTTTGTCATGACTGACGTAAAGCAATGGCTTGGTTGGATCAAATGGTCCATCCGTTTCAACAGCATTGCCTACAGCAGAACAGGTATTTTTACTGCAACTAATACCATTCATACCCATGTATTTGTGGAAAGGCGTATCCAGATGGAATTGCGATAGCTGTCCACTGCGTTTTGTCATGGTTAGAAAATAAAAAGAATGGCTGTGAAGCATCAAGTTTCGTATTGTATAACGAGGTTGCAATACGCAATATTCACTTGTGCATGCGTATTGACGGTACCCAATCGATGCATCGGGCTCAAGATTGGTAATATTTGTGATTTGTTGCCAGGTATTAAAATTGTCGTGGCTAATTAAAATTAGCGGGCTTGGTTTTATTTTTTAATGATCTATAACTACCGATAGCTATACATTCGCCATTTTTGCAATTGATAAAGCCCAAACCCGCATTGGATGAATCAGGTAGCGTTATACTTTTCATCGCCCAATTGAGCCCGAATCATCGCTTTTTAGTACAAATGGAGTATATGAATTTGGCGCTTTATATGTGTTAAACCCACCTACGGATAAGCAGGTATTGTCAGTGCATGTGAAGATTTATTTATAACGAACTTCCTGTCGGAAGGTAAATTAGTGAAGTTATCATTGTATTGCCATTCGGTCATCGACTCGTCACTTTTATAGAGGCAAGGTTGTTCGCCTTCTACATTGAAGAAGACACAGCCGGCCATGACTAAGTTAGTTGAGTGGGTGGTGGCGAAAGTGTTAAGTGATAGTGCGGCAATGAATAAGCCTAGCGAGTATTTAAGTTTGAGCATGAGTATTTCCTTTGAGGGTTAACGATCCATTTTTAGGGGGAGAGGATGATACATGGTTAATTGTTGTGGGTTCAATTATTAATGCATGGTTTTGGTTGATCCAAGTTGTTGGCTTTGTAGAAATGATATCGTGAGAATGGTTAAAGACCAGAAAGAGGAGAATGATAATTTAAAAAGGGGGCAAGTGCTCGATTTCCTGTAAGAAAGGAAATCGAGCACTTGACCCCATATTAAAAATAGAGGTCGGAAAATTATTTCCACCTATCAGGACTCTTCTTTTATAAATTGAGTTTATGATATCTTTCCAAGTAATTATTCATGGCGCAGGAATTGCAATGCTCCCCAAGAAATGTTGTGTGATACCGCTTAAAGTTCGCAAAAATCTCCGGTTAAAAAAGGCATTATTTTATTTGAAAAAAGATAATCTTCGATGTCAGTTCGAAGGTATATTAACAGCAGACTATGAATTACAAAATGAAGATTTCTGCTTGCTCCATTTACCACCTGAATTTAAAAAAGACCTTGCAATCCAAACCGCTGAATGTGTTCAAAACCTCATAAAGAATGGTGCACATAATTTTGACTTTATATGTGCTCAAGGACTCAATTTATCTTATTTCAAACCTGATCATCACTATTCTTTTTGTGGTGCTTGGTTATGGTCATTTCAGTTCCATCATGCCGTTGTATGTCAGTTAGACATGTCTTATTGCAAAATACAGGGTATTAACGCTATCAATTATTCATCGATCGATCATTTGTATATAAAACACTCAGAAATTGGATCTTCGATTCATTTTCTAAACAATCGAATTAAGTTGTTACTGGCACACGATAGTTTTTTTAATTTCAAAGACGACACGATCAGACTTGATGTTAGCAACTATGGTTTCACCATAGAACAAGGAAAAATAGGAACAGCGAGATTTATTAACAATTCATACAATATCGCACTTAAAATTAAAGGTGTCGAAATTGAAGCCCTTGAGTTTATAGATAATACTTTTTATGTTTGTCCTATCTTTTTCAAAGAAAATCTTAAAGGAGTAAGCGAACTTATACTTCCTGAAAAAAAGGATTTTAATTTTAGCAAATTTCCTCCAAATATAAAAAAAGCAAAAAAGATCAGCGACCATACGTGGGAAGATCAATACAGGAAATTCCGAGAAATATACAATATAGCCAAAATACGCGACATGTATATTGAACAGTCCGTATATTTTTCTTTAATGCAACTTTGCCTAAATAGAATCAGCAAAACACCGAAATTACTAAAATTATTTAGTCACATATACGTATTAATTTCTGATTATGGCCAAAGCATTTCAAGACCGTTTCTTTGGTTAAGCGGGTTATTGATTTTGAGCACAATGATCTTCGTGTCGGCAGGCGTTAAAACCGGGGATGCTTTTTATTTATCTCTCACTCAGACTATCCAACCATATAGTCTTTTATACAGTAATGAACCAAGAAAAATATTATCAGAATTCTGCCAAAGTGAAACACGTCCGGAGAACCGGGAAACGTTGATCATTAGTTTTAGTACAAATACTACTCAAGCAACGTCCATGCCTAAAGAAAATTGCTCAGGCTCTTTATTACAGTATAAATACGGATGGTTCTTTATAGGGATATCAATTTTTGAATCGACCTCGTCCTTGTTGTTATTAGCATGTTTAATTTTAGCAATTCGCTGGAATTTCAGGAAAGCATGAATAAAACCTTTGACCGGCTTCGTCATTGCTGGCTTTTATACTTATCCGGTAACAAGCTTAACAATAAGTTCACGACTGTCAAAAAAAATTTTCGATGGCTGATGTCCTATTAGTATTTTCAATTATTCATGTATTTATGCTAGAGCTTTTAGGATAAGCATTGTTCGCATCACTTTAAAATAAAAGGGGTCATAAAATGGGCCAAGTGCTGGATTTCCTGTAAGAGAGGAAATTGAGCACTTGACTCCATATTTCCAGTCAGAATACGCAATCCACGTTAGAAAAAGTTCGAGTAATCAAAATGAATAAAGCGAGCTACATAATGATATTGATACTAAACCGTTTGTCATATATCATATAAAGTACTAACTCTCGCACCAATGCTAAAAAGTAGAAGTAGATAAATAAGAAGAACCCTAAAACAAGATACTTACCGAGATAATTAGGCCAACTCATTAGATTATACGTTTTGTGAATAACGTTTTCTTTCCAGTTTTTCCAAATATGTTCGCCTTTTTTAAGATTTGTCAGCTTATAGATGTTGCCACCCTTTTTAATACAAAAATCCAATAAAATGTCACTTTTTTCATTTAAATTTTCGTCAAATCTCTCGAAGATTACACCAGCGCTCTTAAAAGAATATCGTTTTCCACTATCGTTACAAACTATATAGCTATTAACATTATCGGGAATTACTGGTAAAAAGAATTCATAGCAAAGGCCGAAAAAATAAAATATTAGGGGCCCACCAAACCCTAAGTAATATAATACCTTTATTAGCCGGTATGTAACCTTTTCTTCTACATCATAAAACACCTCGTAGATCTTTTATTTATTCTTATCCATTCGAAACTAATGTTAATTAACTTCTCTGATTTCTTTGATATATTCCAATAAAATCAAATTGAAATCATTGAAAAAATCTCGAGCGCAATTTTCAATCAAATCAAAAAATCGAAATAACTCATCACGCCTAATTGAAATTTTTTGCCCAAGCCTCACTGAAGAATCCTGAGTTTTATCTAAATATTTTTGATCAACAATTCCACTTTTGTGAGCGATTATATGCCTTCTTTGAAACATCAAAGATAAAAATTCTTTGGTTTCACCTACATCAGGAAAAAGATTTAATTTAATCGAGGCCAAAATTTCATTTGTCTCAATGATTTTTTGAAAATCAATTTTATTGACGTCTTTTGCTTCTAGTTGAGACAGATACTGAATTTTCTCAAGCAGAAATTTAATATCGCTACCAGCACCAGTATAGGCTTCAACCGTTCTAACAAGCGCCTCATTTGTACTAATCTTTGAACTATTAATTTGTTCTTTAATTTCAGATAGGCCACTCAAAAACACATCAAAATTATTTCTTTTACCGCAATAAGTACAACCAGCATACAATCCGAGTACATCTAATTTTATTCTACAATTTTTACATTCAATACCTTGTTGCTGTCGTATTTCACTATTTGTAAGCTTAATAAGATTATTCTCCAAGGTATTGACAATCTCATCCAAGCTAATTTCTAAATTTTTTCCTGTGCGATAGTGTTCCAAGCTCATTTTATGATACAGAGCAATATATTGTTTTTGATTTTCCGTCAGATATGACAAGGCATTATCGATATGTAAGCAATAAGGACAAGCCATAAATATCGGAACATCAGAGCCACGAAAATATTTTTTACAATCAGGACACGTATATCCGAAATAACCCTCTCTATCACTTCCCATAATAACACTGATTGACGGAATGTTTAGTTTAGCTCCTCTAAAATTACCTCGACCTAGTATTTTTCCTTCAAATGAAACAATTATTTCATACAATGTAGCCGGAAATGGGTTACGATTTTCGTACCTGCTAAGCCCATTATAAAAGATCACTCTCCCACCACTGTGTGGTATTTCCTCAAATTCCTTTTTCATATTTTATTTACATTTGCCTTTTAAAATACAAGAGGTCAAGTACTCACATACTCAAAAACTTCAGAGAAAACTAAGTCCTACTAATATATAGCGATTATAGCGAAGGTATATCTAGTTCTTTACAGATTTTTTTAACTAAAGAAATGGAAGCAAACACGGGAAAGGTAATATTGTCGCTACTAACTTAATTAGTTAAAATGGGATAACGTCTATCATCAGGAAAATGCATGGATTGGGCTAGCTATTTAATAAGTAATGGTAAACTCATTGCTATAATCTGCGATATTCTTACCTCCATTGGTACAATTGGTGCAGTTATAGTAGCTTTATATCTTGCCTATAGAAGTAATCATCCACGACCTAAAATCCATGCAAAGACCGAATTCACGTTTCTTCACCGTAATGAAAGCCCTGCTGGTACCGATGGAATTCCGGTCATATCTGTTGAAATTGCAAATCAAAGCATTGCGTCTATCAATGTAAATACTTTTGGATGGATATTTGGCATTTCAGACCGATTCTGGAGCCGAATGGTTACGTATCAAAATCAAAATGAAATTATCCCTGGTACTAGCTCTAATCTGCCAATCGTCATTATATTTGGCCAAAATATTCATTTTTTCATTGCTGAGGAAGATTTTTTACGCATCGTAACAACATCATTTCCATTAGATATGAAATGTTCATTTTTAAACAGAATTAATGCATATTTTTGTTATCTATTTATTCAGGACAGCTTGGGCAACTTTTATTTTTTCCGATTTAAAAAGGATATGCGAAATCGGATATTAAATGAGATTCGGCGAAGCAAGCAAATCAAGGAATAAAAGGGGTCAAGTGCTCGATTTCCTATAAGAGAGGAAATCGCAGCACTTGACCCCTATTCTTAGCTTCGCGATTTGTCAAAGATGTTTGATATTTGAATTTCATGCTTGCATGATTTATTGATTTTATTAAAGCTGGCGAAAGAATGATTAGGGTCACATCTTCACTTTCCACACAGCGTAATCAATTTTTTAGACGTAAGCGTACCACTTTCTTAAACCACCCTTTTTTCCATATCTTCCCGAGCACACCCCACATTCCTACCCACAATCTCCCCCGCCAAATCAGCGATCACCGCTCTCCTCGCGCTTATCTCAACCGGCGATAAACAAGTATAAATCGACAAAATCATCCATTGATTATTATCAAACAGGATAAATGCTGCATCGTTCAGCACACCGCCCAAACTCCCTGTTTTATCCCCAATAAGCCTGATATGAGAAGAATAACCAGCCGCTCCTTTCCTAATAAGATCAACCCCCGTCTTACATCCTTCCATCTTCGAACATATCAACTTTGCTGCTTTCGCCAACCATGTTGATTCTTCTTTTTTCGACTCACTAACTAACAGTGTTAGTAAATTAGACATAAATTCAGGAGTACATACATCGTGATCATTCGTGAAGATACTTTTTTCTGTCGGTCTCATTTTAAACCCGGATAAAAACTCCCGGCAGACGCTTAAGATATTGAAGAATGATTTTTCGCTATTGAACCCATAATAATCCGACAATAATTTTTTAGTTGTAGAAGATAAACAATAGCCGTCTAAACCCATGCTGCTCATGAGGTTATTCACAGCTTGAGGTCCACCAGCCAAACCGAGAAGGATATCTGTCGCTGTATTATCACTATCCCTCAGCATTATCGTAATCAATTCGTCGACTGTTTTTTCATCTTCAACTTTCCATGGTGTAAAAAAATATCGATCTAGCGGATTCCATGGTGGTCCAGGTGAAAAATCAGCATTGGTGATTTTGATTTTATCATCTAATCTCATGCTTTTTTCATCAAAGACTTTTTTGAAAATCAGGAGCGCAATCGCAACTTTCATTGTGCTCGCCATCGGCATTTTTATCTTATTGTTGAATCCATCTTGCTTAATGATCTTTCCTTCTGCATCGAGTAGAGAAAAGCTAATGCCAAGCCTCGCATCATTTCCAAGCCTGCCTTGGAAAGAATTATAATCTGGGGTGGGAGAGCGCAAGAACATCGGGTATTCCCTCTTTATTTTAATTGAATTGGAATATACCCGACTCGAATAGCTATTTAAATTAATTTTGTTTCTGTGTCCCAACTAGAAGCAAAGTCGAAGCCTGGGTTGCTTCGTCGTTAAGAGCACTCCTCGCAATGACGGGCTACGATCAAACAGCTTTTTTTAAAGCTAGTGCCATCAAGATGTGAGCCTATTACCTTGCTTTAAAACAAATTTCATAATAGCAACGCACAGTCACTTCATAAATATTCGGATCAGTTACTAAATAAGTGCATCCCCAGTATGTCTCATGCGAACGAGGGCCATCTAATAAAGTTATCGTCTTTAATGCCTTATTTGCTTTATGCAACGCATCGCTTCTATCATTTGCTTTCTTCAGCTCCATAAACAATGCCCAATTATTATATTGGGTATCATATTTCTGGCCTTCAACAGAAGTAACCCATTCTTCTCCTGGGTGTCCATCTGCCCAGTTCAAGGGAACCTGTTTAAGAGCCTCAATACTAGGACATGGATCGACGGCAGCAGATGCAACGTTGAGTTGGATAGATAGTAGAGTGACTAATGTAACTATTAAGAATTTGCCATATTTCATTTTATATATTCCTTTATGCTTTTAAATCTTAATAAAAATATCATTTCGACAGACGACAATATAATCAGTTTCATCTATGAAAATGATAGGTAATACTTATAGACGATAAAATACAGCTATAGATTTTACCTATAATAATCCCTACAAATAATCATTTTACCTGGCAGTAAAAAATCATTACTCTGCTCGCTTCAAAAAAAGATTTCGCTCAGGACAATCCAACAACATGACAGACAGTAGAAAAAAAGCTAATCCAGATTTTCATCAACCATTGCAGGAAATGCGATTATCAAACTTTGCTTCGGAGATAACGCAGCGTGTTTTGTCATTCATACCTGAAAAATCTCACTTAAGATTGTTTGCATTAACTTCACGATTCGCAGCATCCGAAACTCACTCTTTACGTCTATTACCACATGTATTGCGACAAGTTGCGCATGGTGACCCCGCACTCATCAACCAGAAAATACGGCGACCCGTAGAATGGCTTTTCAATTTATACTCAGACATGCTTTTTGTAAAAGGTCATACCAGTGATCCTGCTGGGAATCTCATCTATGGTTCTCCTTGGCAAATTGCGTGGGGCGCGGGTGATATTTGGTTAGTAAAAATGATGTTTGACTTAATACAACAAATTCCAAATGGGATTGAGATCGCAATAAAACAATACGCAGAACAATTTCCAGGAGGAAACAGATTAGACGACAGGAACATCGCGCAGCTAGCACAATTAGATGCTGATTTAGACGCTGTTGCGTATGCGGTATCGATAGACCCTTGCACAAACGGTATAGCAACCAGACAAGAAACGATTAATGCGGTTCAACAATTACAAAATCATCTCGCTCCTAAAATGAATTTCGTTATTAAAACTGGAATGTATTCTCCACCTGAAATATTAGGAAAAATTCTTCATGTTTATCGGCATAAACAATGGTCTTCTGATAGGCGTACATTATTTTCATGTGAAGTCATTGGCGCAGCATTAAAGATAGCAGCCGGCGTTGATGCGCAAATGTATAAAAGAGGATTAAGCAATTACAAAGATTATGAAACAACCATCCCAGATCGTAAAATTAGTTATTTCTTTGGGGGACTACATCATGATTTCGGGAAAGATTGTTCTTTTGATGTATATAATGGTATTTCTGTTACAGGGCCACGTTATGGAGCAAGAGGGAGCTGCAATACTAAAGGCTATGATGAGATAAATAAATTTTGCCTGGCAAAAGAATCTGCTCTTGACGAACTCAAGTATAAATTACAACAGATGAGTCAACAAGATACTGAAACTTTGTCTTCAGTGTTGCCGGGTGGTTACTAAAAAAAAATACATCAAGGCCGTGGAACACTTGCAGGTTTATTCTCCGGCTCTTGAAACCGACTTCTAAGTCCTTCCAGTTCAACCAACATCTGTCGTGCTTCCGGTATATCTTTAATCTCTTGCACTGTCTGCTCAACCAGAACCAACGCATGTTTATTAAAAAACAAAGCCGGAAAGACTGCCGCAAACCATTCGATATGTGGAGTAAACATCGCTAACAAATCTAAATTAATCGGCAACCTGTATTTTGGCAGCCAATCTTTTAAATGATGCAGCTGAATAGTGCGATAAAGCCGCTCAACAATTGCTGCGCTACCACGTTTCATTAAAGCACCCGTTGCTAACGTCTTGGCGATTCGACCTGTGTGCGTCAAATATGTTTCTTCATTTGTCATTGCCAGATTAAAATCTTTTTCGTGCACTCTCAGAAAATCATAACCCTGGTTATCTCCTAACGCAGGATGATCGATATAAATAAATTCATTCGCACGACCAGGATTCAAAACATTGATTTTTGTAAAACACATTTCATAAAACTCGTGCTCCTTAAAAAATTTACCGTAACCTGATGATTTAGTCGTGATCTTTTCCAGCTTACCCGAATATTTCCAAGTAATTCCATCATAATCACATGATTCATTATTTTCCATGAAAGCGCGCCGCGTTTTTTCGCCTTCTTCTTGAAAATTAATAGCTAATAATTGTTTTAAAAAAATGTATTGATCACCCAAGTATGCACCTTTAGGTGAATCTGCTTGATGAATTCCAGTTCCGAGCGTGCACACACCAGGCCAATCGCTTCGCCATTCGCCATAACCATTAGTAGCGCGGGTACCATTTCTTTTCCGCTCATATTCAGCTCTAGTCATGCCTAAAAAGAAATAAACCGTGGTTAGATTCTCTCCCCAATATGTTTTTTTTCTGATTTCCGCAAGTGAACTTAACACCGCTTGCAGCCCATCTTCTCCCCAAGTTTTTTCATCAAAGGCGGCTTGACTATTATAATGTTTGCCAACAGATTTTGAGGCTGGAAGAAATGCTTTATATAAATCGGGACCCGTGAATCGTTCTTCTGGCATCAGATTATTTAAAATAAAAATAAAAAATTTTGCTTTTTGTAACAGCACATTATTTTTTTCAGGGGTTGCAATCTGTCTATCTGAAATCATGGTTTGTTCCTGTTATTCACTAAGAACTGTATTACTGTCTGCAAAACACTTTCCTTATTCATTAAAACAGAATGCCCAACGCCCGCTATCTTTTGCTCCGTTAATGTCGGCAATAATTCTCGCGCTTTACTCATATCCTTATCAGTGATCATGCTGCCTAAGCTTTCTTCGCCGCGCATCATTAACAATGGACATTTGATCTGCGGAAATAAAGTATCCAGACTATACCCAGCCATCATTTCAGCATGCCGCTCAAATGTTGAAATCAAAACATCAGGATCACATGCACAGCAACTTTCCGCTGCAAACTCATCATTCAATGCTTCACGAACTTTATCCAGCTGTTGCGTTTGCAGATAGCCAATAACACGACGACCAAAATCTTTTTGAGCTTCAACAAATGGAGACAATGTTTCCAATGTTAGCGGCGGATCAGCAACAATAACGTTTTGAATCAATTGTGGATAACGAGCAGCCGCCATAAGACTAACCATGCCGCCTAACGAAATACCAAACAAAGTGACTGGCGATTTAATTTTTTCGTTAATGAATGCGATGACATCAAGTAAATGATTTTCCAGTGTATAACTGCCTGGTACGTGAGAAGATTTACCATGCCCACGAAAATCTACTGCAAACACATGATATTTTGAAATGAGATCTGGAATGATAGGCGTAAAAGCTTGCCATCGCCCCACATTGCCATGCAGTAACAGCAATGGCGAACCATTTTTAGGGCCTTCAATATAATTTAAATTAATTCCCGGACGGCAATAAAGTAATTCACTTTCAGGTATTAACATTTTTTATTTTCTCTCGTTTGTGTAGTTCGATAGTGACTTTTAAGTCAGCCATCATGATTCGATTCTCGGGGTGATGTTATAGTGGTTTTTATTGCGATTATTGCATTTTAGCTATTTTGACTAATTCGAAAGCTGGCGATGGGACTCGAACCCGCGACCTGCTGATTACAAATGCGATCTTAAAATATGTTACCGTCTGTTTCTGAATGTAACAAAGTGTGATTAATATCTATTTTACATGCACTTAATTAAATTACTTCACACATCGTTGCCCTCCGCCACCCTCTGATATAGACTACAAACGCACTTCATTTGCACTTCAGTTTTTATAGAAGGGATTTTCATGAAAGCTACAATTAACACATCGCTGCTGGCCAAGCTTACTCCGCGCAGCAACCCATATGATGTACGAGACGACAAGCTCACTGGCTTTTTAGTGCGCGTGAATATCAGTGGAAAGCTATTATACATGTGTGAATATGCGCGAGGGAAACGCGTCACCATCGGTAAAGCTGGCGTCATCACCCCTACCCAAGCCCGAGATATTGCACTGTCCATCTTAAGCGACGCGGCAAAAGGTATTGACCCACGAAAGAGCAAAATTAAAACAGGCGCCACTCTCCGCGAATTTATTGATGATCATTACACTCCATGGATTCGGGAACATCGCAAATCCGCCGTCAAAACGCTGGCTCATATACAAAGGTGTTTTATTAAACCCTTCGGGGACAAAACTTTGGCCGAGTTTAATCCGGCTCTAATTGATCAATGGCGTACCCAGCGCTTGAAGAATGGCCGCTCTATTGAGACAGTGAACCGCGACATCGCCACCTTTAAAGCTGCACTGTCAAAGGCTGTACTTTGGGGTCTAATTGAAATTCATCCACTAGCCAAGCTAAAGCTTCTCAAATCTGACAGGTCTGGGAAAATCCGGTTCTTGTCTCGGGAAGAAGAACAAAGATTGCGTGACGCCACTATTTCCAGAGAACAAAAAATCCGCGCAGATAGAGAGAGCGCCAACATATGGCGCAGGGAACGCGGATATGAACTTTATCCCGACCTGAAACAGGCAGCCTTCGCTGATTACATCAGACCAATGATTCTCTTGTCATTAAACACCGGCATGCGACAAGGCGAAATCTTTAGCCTACGCTGGGAAAATGTTAATTTTGAACAAGCCGTTCTGACCATTGAAGGCTCATATGCCAAGAGCGGCAAAACCCGCCATATACCGTTGAATACCGAAGCCCTACAAGTCCTAAAATCCTGGCGTCAGCAGGCTGACAATCCAGAGCTGGTTTTTCCGGGCAAGGAAGGACACCGATTCAACAATATTAAAAAAGCATGGGCAGGAATCCTAAAGGCCGCAGAGATCAAAGGGTTCCGCTGGCATGATTTACGTCATCATTTTGCATCAAGACTGGTCATGGCTGATGTCGACTTGAATACCGTCAGAGAACTATTAGGTCACTCTGATATGTCCATGACGCTGCGGTACGCACATCTGGCACCAGAACACAAAGCGAATGCTGTGGAAAGATTGGTTTCAAACGCCTTACCCCAAAAAAATATTACAATTCAGAATCAATCGTCCACACAGTTTGCAGAATTAACCCCGGAGAATTAATTATTTAATTCTTTGATTCAACATAGGTGCGTTAAATCAGAACAATAGACTAAGGATAGACATGAAAAAGAAATTGCCAGTTTTCAAATCAACTTCAGTACGCACAACTGATTCCAAACGTATTAAAACCCTCTGTCTTCGCATTTCAGGCCACATAGACAATGCCAGAGAATCAGTACAAAGAACCGTAGACACGGAGATGGTTAAAGCATACTGGTTGATAGGTAAAGATATTATTAAAGAAGAACAACATGGAAAAAAGAGAGCTGAGTATGGCGCATATATTATCGAAGAATTATCAACCCACTTAACTAAAAAATATGGCAGAGGCTTTGGAATCTCTACACTAAAAGATGCTCGCCAATTTTATCTCTCATATTCCGACTATTCCCCAATTGGCCACGCAATGCGTGGCCAATCTCGAAAACATCAATTTAGCCCTAAATTAGGCTGGATACATTATCGCGCACTCATGAGAATACACAGAACCGAATCGCGTCGTTTTTATGAAATAGAAGCACAGAAAAATCACTGGTCTGGTCGAGAGTTAGAACGTCAAATTGGCAGCTTACTTTTTGAGAGGCTATTGAAAAGCAAAGATAAAAAAGGATTACTGCAACTTGCACGAAAAGGGCAGCAAATCAATTCACCAGCTGATGCTATTAAAGAACCACTCGTATTAGAATTTGTTGGCTTCCCTGAATCACATAGATTAGTCGAATCCGAGCTTGAAGATGCCATAATAGCCAATTTACAGCAATTTCTATTAGAATTAGGGAAAGGATTTGCATTCGTCGCAAGACAAAAACGCTTAACTTTAGATGGCAACCATTTTTATGCTGATCTGATTTTTTATCACATAATACTTAAATGTTACGTGATTATTGATATCAAAACTCACCCGCTAACACATGCTGATTTAGGACAAATGTTACTATACGTAAATTACTTCGACATGGAAATTAAAACCGATAGCGACAACCCAACCATAGGATTAGTGTTATGCACAGAAAAAAGTGACGCGATGGTCCAATACACTTTAGGGGAAAAAACAAAACAAATTTTTGCGAGCAAATATAAATTTCATTTACCCTCTGAAAAAGAACTAGAAAAAGAGATTAAACGCGAGTTGAAACAACTAAAACATCAATTTAAAAAATAGTTTAGTTCAATTAGCCACGCACTGCGTGGCTAATTATCAAAAAACAACTACAACTAGGATATTAACTATGAATCTAATTAAAACACTTATATTTCATTTATTACTAACTTTTCGTGGTCTCATCCTCGGCATAAGCAAATTATTCTCGTTATTATTTCTGATGAGTTTCTGTCTAATCATGTTTATAACAGAGTTTCGTTCAGTAACGCCATTGGCTGGAAAAATTATGGTACTAACGGTTGGAATCTTTTCTACTCTGATTAATTGGTTTTACGATTATCTGGTATTGTATTTTTCGCCAGACAACATAGAGGTCAGGCTTTATCGTTAAAAAATTCACCAGGCATTTTCGTTACATGCTAACGCAATATTGCGACGGCAATAGCAATTCAAAGCGCTAGGTATATTTTACCCTCATAACTGCACATATGATTCTATATTATTGCGAACTTGTTTAATGATTATTTGGAGTAATATATATGCTCAGAGTAAATCCACACGCTCTTAACGAATCCGACGACGACTTCCCAAGAGATGAAGATGTTCCAGTAAATCCAGCAACAAAAGAGAATCCCAAGGTTATTATGAGTACTGAAGATCTTATCGCTGCACTAAACAAGGCGCCTACAATGACACGCCGAGTCATAGTAAACGGCTTAACCATAGAAATGAGTGCTCCGATTGCGCCCAATGTTACCGTTGCCACACATGGCGTTAGAATTGTACCGCGACGCCAGGAAACAAATGCCACGGAACTATTGAATGCACAAAGAACTCGGGAGGGATTGGCTGGGCAGCGATCAGAAAATAGTCGCGAATCTGCACCTGAAATAACGTCATATTCGGGACCAAAATAATAACGTTTTTAATTGTGGGATTGCAATGGGGATTCCAAAGGGGATACCCTTTGGCTTATTTGTCATGAGGGGCTGCTCGCCCCTCACAAGCAACACACATCAAGCCAATAACATATCTTTTTCTGCAAAAGAGTAAGTTCCTGTATGTGACGCAATGATATGATCAACCAGTTCGACATCAACAATGTTCAGTATCTGACGAATGGTTTTTGTAAGCGCGATATCTGCCCCGCTTGGATTGCAACGCCCTGATGGATGGTTATGCGCAATAATTATTTTAGCGGCATTATGCTCCAAGGCTCTGATGACAATCTTGCGCGGATAAACATTAGCTTCATTAATCGTTCCACGAAACAATTTTTCAAACGCTATCAGCCGGAGATGATTATCAAGGAATAATACAGCAAACACTTCCTCTTTTTCTTCCGCCAACTGTAAACGAATATACTCGCCAACATATCTTGAATTATTCATCGGTGTGTCTGATGCATAACGTAATTTATTTTCCAAACATTGTAGCGCCTTGGAGATCAATTCCGCTTCATTGCAAAATTCAATATAATTTTTCATTTTAGAATCCTTTTATATTAATAGATGTGAATTTTGCAGCCTTTATGACTGCCTGAACGTTGGGGCACGACCGCAGCGCGTTTACAAGGGTCGCGCTTTTCAGCGACTTGCGCAGCCCTTGTAAACGTGATCGGTCGTGGCACAATGGCAGGTAGTCAGAAAGGCCAAGGTCTTGAACGAAGGGAGCAATACAACAGTCCAGTCGTAATATTAAATTTGATGTAACAATGTTGAGAACAGTCAAGGCCACGTTGCTGCCGAGGGGAACTACTGATAACAGACAAAATGGCGCATACCATACTTGACAGAACAAAATTTGTCATTTACTGTCCGAATTATGTGCCTATCAGTGGCTAAACGTGCTGAATGGATTGAATACCTGAAAAATGAAGCGATGGAACTTTAAGAAATGCTGGAAATTGGACAAAAGCTTTTTGCCAAAATTCACCGGCAAAAGCACCACGCCCATCACAACCATGACGTACATTTCATGGCACGCGACATGGAAAGCTGGCTTCCACAAGGCGCTCAATCTCTGGTGAATGGCGATTATACGCCGCGCCATTTCAAGCGTTACTATTTCAAAGATGAGATGGTTGATCAGTTACACTTATCAGATCGCATTTTCCAGCATATTTTGCTGAAACAGCTAAAACCCACTTTCCCGCATATTATGAATAAAAATTGCTATCATTTGCATGGCCCAACGGGAGTAAAATATGCGACACAACGTATAAAACAAGTACTGCAAGAAGAAAAACCGGCATACATTATTCGTGCAGACATTAAGTCGTTCTATAAATCCATACCACACCATAAACTGATTCAGGATATCAAAAAATATTATGACGACCCAAAAGTGCAAACGATGCTTGAGAATATCATCAAGAACCCGATTGAAACGCCAAGAGGATATAAAAACGCGGTCGAGTGGGGTTGCTTTGCGCGGGCCATTATCACAATTTTTTAGCGGTATTTATTTAAAACCGCTGGATGATGCATTTGACAACATGAATGTCACTTATCTGCGCTATCAGGATGATATTATTATTCTGTGCAAAACAAAACGTCAGCTAGACCGCTGCCGGAGGCGCATGATGGAAATATTGCGCGAAAGACATTTAACTTGTCACGCAAAAAATCGCGCATGGGTTCTATCGAATCCGGGATTTCATTTTTTAGGTATTTACTATCCGCCGACACGAACGGAGGATAACACTGATGCGACACATGTGAATGATGTTTCGATGTCGCCGCCCATCCCTGTTGATTCTTTAACTATTAGGGGGGGGGTAGACCAGAATATAATCATCAGACGCATGAGCCTGTACGAATTGTTCCGCACCAAGAACATTGCGTAAGGCACGCGAAAATGTCAGAGTGGATGGTCAACAATGGAGTCTCTCTCCCGCAGACCAGAAACTACCTTCATCGCTATGTCAATTGGTGGGTAAAGAACATCTTCCTCATGGCAATACGAAGAAATACTACGCTGGTTTATCGCTTCCTGCTGGGAACATCCACCTGCGGCGATTGCCGCAGGATTGCTTCAGCAGCGGCGCGTATATCACGGCGCATGGACTCTTCGCTTGATTGCCTGACTCGCGCGGCATAAAGCTTCGCTGCGCTGCTGTTTTTTGCTTGACATACTTTTGTAAAGCCGGCCCCGACGCCGCCTCCCGCGACGGCCCGCGCCGCAGCCCCACGCAGCACCACGCCGCATATTCTACACCTAACCGAAACGAAAGAATGCCATCAAGGGGATAAATAAACAGCCCCCGGCACGTCCGAATAGCGAAATGTTAACTACGCTCTAATTTCTCGCCCTGCCTCAGCAATATAATATACACCCTGGCAAATCGCTTGCGCCGTGGCCGCCGGCACATAACGCTGAATACCGCCAATAATCTTCCGCCAGGCTAAATTATTTCGACGACTGTCCCAGCCGCCAAAATCATTGTAATTGTCATCATAAAGGCGAAAGCGCTAGCGATTAATTGATGGTTGAAGTGCTTGCCAGATTTGATGATGCCCCGGCCTTTGTTTTCCTTTTCCAGATAGTCTTTAAATTCTTTAACGGCTGCTTCACAATTATCTCCTTCTCCTGATGCTTTAATAGCCGCAAAGACTTTTTTAAGTGCGTCATCATCCCGTTTTGCTCGCGCTTTTTCTGCTTCTTCCCAACCCTCAGGGAATTGTTCATGGATTTGCGCCGCGATAATTTGTTCGCCATTGGGCAACTGTCGTAAATAACGCTCCAGCATTTCCGCCATACATTCTTCATTGTCATGGTGGCGCACATCTTCCGAGCCAGAGCAATTTGTAACGCGGTTCCCATGATTTTCCGTTTGGAATAATCTTTTACTTCCCTTTGGTAGTCAGTAATTCTGCCGTGAGCAAAGGATTATTTTTTAGCATCGCCTCAGCTTGCGCCTGTTCTCCATGCACTACATGCTGAAGGAATTGCGTCACCCGGGGATTGATCGCAGGAAATAACCCCATCATGCTTATGTTGTGTCTTTCTGCTTGTGCCTGCTGCATCCAGTCTGCCAGCGGCTTGCCAGCCAACACTGGTGGACATAAGCCTTGCAGCCTTTTGTCCGCCAGCAGCCATTGACGGCCTTTTTTGGAACTGATCCACACTTCGGCGACGGTATTTCCTTTGTAACACGTTCGTGATTAGCGTATTCAAGGCATCCTGACTGATAACGGCTCGAAGAGATGGGTCGCTGTCCAGCCACGCCATCACGGCGGCCTTTTGTTTCCCTATGAATAAACCGAGAATGGAGTTAATAGACTCCGGGCGGCGGCGTACCAGTTCTTGCACTTTATCCAGATTGCCTTCGGCTACCGCATGGCTGGAAATAAATGTTCTGCATGGCTGGCAGAACATGCAATTGCGCGTTTAAAGCCGGTATTCTTCCAGCTTGTCCAGCACGGCTTTCTGATCTTCTGGGATTATGCTTGAAATAATATAAAACCAATCCAGCTTTTTTCTCGACCGGCCATTCTTTAAAAAACATTAATGCCCGCAGTAATTCATCAGGAGAAGGAACAGAGAGATAGCTGCTGGCGGCAGCGTATCAAACGACAGCCCATCCCGGGTCATCACATCCAGTAACGCTTCTTCCTCAGCAGGCAAACTGAAATAGCGTTCTTTCGATGTTGCGCAACAGCGCCTGTATAATATTCCACCAATTGTTATCGATGACCTTCGGTATCAGGCTTTGATCTTCTTGCGATAAAAATAATTCTTCCGCGGCCATGCTAATAAACGGTTTCAGAAATTCATTATCAAACTTTTGATAATCGGCAAACTCATATCCCGCTTGAGGGTCTGCCGCTATAACCACGGTTACAGACCAGGTCGTTTAGCTGTTCCTGTAATGAATTTACAATGCAAACACGGTGAAATGCATAGCAAAAACTTCTGTCAATTTGGTTGTGATTACCGCATCAGATATTTCTCCACGATACATATCATCAGGATTTAATGGCCGTACACCATAACCGGCATTGCGTGCCACCACATAAAAACGATTGTGAATGGATTGATCTGTCATCTGGCTTTCTGCCCGGCCACGATGCCTGGCGATACACCTGTAATACATCCAGATTCAGGTGTGGAAAAGCTAATGACAATCTCATTGGTGCGGTCATGTAAAACCTGGCGTACAGTGCGGCGCGCCTTCGCGTAATTTCCCTGCCGCCGTTGTTTTTTTGCTGGCAGGGTGGCTGGGCTGACAGTGTTCCATAAATCACTTTTAACGATTCGAGTAGTTGTGGTTTCAAGGTATAAGTCGAAGCAGAACCGGCTTTTTCCTTTAACTTATCTAAAAAGATGGTTCTTTCCTGCGCGGGTAATTTGAGAATATCATCCGCCACGAGATTGCCCAGCTTGGTCAGCCAATCCTCAGGTATGACAATGCCTTCGGTTAATTTTATCGTAGAGGCGTTTACATAGCTTTTGTCTGGATTAAGGATGGGCATGACTTTTCTCGTTTTGGCTTTATTTTGATTAGATTATGTGCAAAAATGATTGGCAATATATCATATAATCTGAATTATGAGCAATTTTCGCATGAAAAATGATTGTAATAGCAACCGTCCTCCTCCCTGATCTGAACCCTTATTTCCCATAAATTCATAGAGATAATGGTGTTAGCAAACAATATAGGCGGATTTATGAAAAACCCGCCCAGTTATGAATTAATCTTCAAAAGGAAGCATAACAGTAATCACCAGCTCAACCTGATCACCCACGCTAATGATGACCTTTAGCTGAACCTTCACCGGCAATCTTGACCCTCCATCACGGGGAACCACATAAAGATCAAACAATGTAGCACTCTTGTTTCTTTTGCGGGTAAATAAAGCCACTCGCAGAAGCCACATCATATCCCATCATCTGCCTGTCTCGTCCTGAAAAACTTGTAAATCCGTATCTTGGTCACTCCATTCGATATACTGATCCCACACAGCTTGACTAACAGCTACTGGCAAGTGGATGCCAGCCTCTTGCGCCATATCCGTGGCATCAACAAGCACACCATCCTCAATCGCCTGCGCCCGTGTGTAAGAATAAATTGTATCGCCAAATAAATGATTGGTTTGCATCTGTAGCTCTCCTTAAGGAATTATTTAATTTTTAACTTCGTAGTCTTTCCGACTGCCTGAACCATGAGACACGACCGCAGCGCGTTTACAAGGGTCGCGCTTTTCAGCGACTTGCGCAGCCCTTGTAAACGTGATCGGTCGTGGCACAATGGGCAGCAGTCGGAAAGGCAAAGCTCTTGAACAAAGGGAGCGGCCTTTAACTTATTTATAAGGAAAGATTTTTATTCGCTGTATTTGATTCGGATTTTAGAAACCGCTCGATCATTTATACGATTAAACGGTTACTAAACATATATGGAATAGATGTAGGTTGATAATATTACCCTTACTATTTGCTAATAACATTTGAATTCGTACCATACTCAATAACAAAATGAATCATATCTTTAAATTCCTTGATTAATTCAGCACCTGGAATAGCATGGCTTAAACTTCCGAGTATTGTATTGAAATAATCAAATAATCCAAAAATAAATCTCCTGATCCAATGTGGCAACTTGGTTGGTGGATTACTATTCACCCAACTATCTAATGGATTACTCTCTACATAACCATTGTAGCATTGTATTTTTATATTCAAATCATCTCCAGTTAAACCAACTTGTTTTAATTTCCACAAAACATCTTTATCTTCAAGTTGATTAATAATGTCGCCAACTCTAAATTTTATTCTATTAAACCAAGCATCAGAAAGAGATGAGCGTATTTCTTCGTCTTGAAAGAGAGATTTCTTGCGGAGAACAATACTTATAAAGTTTTCGAAATTTCTCAATAATTGCGTAGCTTTCTCTAAGTCTGTTTTGTTCATATCTATCATTTTGTCTTTTCCCTAAGATAGTCTTTCGATAACTCTAATAGTTTAACGTACGACCATATAATTACAAGCAAACAGAAATGCGGGTTCATAAAATAACCCGCATTGCAAATCTCTTTAAGAATATGCAATTTGAATTTTATCCCATTCAAATCGCCTGACCTTGCTGGCATAAAAGACCTCACCAACCTTTAGCCCCTGCTTAATAGCATCAGGATGCACAATAAACTCTCTGTTACGTTTCACAGTCCCCATCCCAGTCCCACCCTCTTGCGCATTAAGCTGAGCAGTGACAGTGAATGTTTCGCGTGTGCCAATCCAGCTAGAGACTTCCTCCGCGCTTTCCTGATCATTTAGCCGATGACAGATGAGAGTATTAGTACAGTTCAACACCTGATTTTTGAAGTTAACGTCAATTCGACCAAGGTCGCCTAATCCTTGTGTGCCGAAAATTGCATGCACACCCTTTCCTCTACCCATGTTGACAAGATTCAGCACTTGCTCACCAGCAAATACGGAAAATTCGTCAAAAATAGTAAAGATAGGCCGCTCACCATTATTGTGCCGATCAACCACTGTTTTGATGTCATTGATCACCAGCTTTCCCAATAGCTTGGAAAAACTTGGGAAGCGTAACGCTGGCAGTGCAAAATAGACGACGCCATTTTGACTGATAACATCTGACAACGAAAAAGTAGATTCATCTTTCTCAAAAAACTTTCCTAACTCTGAATTGATAAGAATATCCAGATGCGCTTGCAGGCCGGTTATATCCTTCATTTCATAGTTTTTGAGTTGTTCGACACGTTTCATCAATTCCTTGTCCTGAGTAGTATTGACGAGCGCCACAAGATTTTTATAGACCAGACATTCCACTACCCTGTTCAGATCAAGTCTGCCACCAGCTTTTAATAACACCTGAAAAGTTGTCTGAAGATAATCTTCTGCTATTGATCGGTAGTAATCACTGCTCCATTCATCTTTCAGACATACCACCTTATCTTTCAACTCGGTGTAACCGCCAAGCGCCAGTGGGTCATAGTGGCGGTTATTCGCACAGTTAAAACCAAAGAATGGCCTCCCATTCTTTTCGGCTAGTTTCTCCAGATACTGGATATTGGCTTCATCCGGCTTGCCGTCAACGATAATTAACGGATACCCTTTTGTCAGCGCGCGTTGATAAAAACGTCTGAGGGTAATCGTTTTACCGCCGCCTGTTGTACCCAGCACCAGCACGACCTGATTAATGTCACGATCAGGCATAGTGACATATCTGCCTGTATGCCTTGAAACACCCAACACCGTGCCATCAAACTTATCATCGCGCAGATTGTTTAAAGCCTTAGTTAAAGCCTTGTCACCAATTTCTTCAATATCATCAGGGTGTATACCTTTAGCGAGCGCCTTCATTCTTTTTTCATGTGGATTATTTGGAATCATATCAATCATACCCAGAACACCCGCGATAAATATCGGGAATCCCAAGATATAAGCGATTTCATGATTCATCATAAACAAGAATGCACTCATTATTTTTTGCTGATTTAGCAACACCCAAAATTGCCAATTAAAGTGAAACCCATGCCGAATGAATTCTACAAATGTTGGGTGTGTTTCCTGAAATGCAGCAGCACAAACGACTATACCAACGCCAGCAGAAAGCAATTCCAATCGTGGCGCCTTGAATACCCGAGTGTAAAAAACAAATATAACCAAGGCCAATATGGCAACTGCGCTCTGCCAAATCAAACATAGTCCCACCACTACCAGACTGAGACATTCACGTGGATGGGAATTAATATAGTCATTAAATTTATCGCTTATATTATTCATATTAAAAACTCCGACAAGTTATAGATTTTTATGTAGTGCATACTGCTGGCGAATTCATTTAGCGCCGGCAGAATTCCTTTAGAACAGAAATACCAAACTTCCCTGTAGGTTTGTTGCAAACCATATCCAAGTAAAATTTCTTCCAGCCTATTGCGGGCTTTTAAACTTCTTTCAACTTCTATGGCACACTGATAGCCTTGCGGAAAAACCAACGCTCCATCTGGCAAGTGATCATTCGTTTTTGAATCTGAGGAATATTTATCTCGGATAAGCCTCCGTTCTGATATCCAAACAGCTTCTGGATGCATCTCTTTTAACTTAAGAAATACATCAATCACTGCTAGTTGATGCTCATAGATATTGAGAGGAATTCTTCGTATTAGTGGCAAATCAAGCTTCAGCAAATCAGCACCTTTAGATGTTAAATAATAGGCACGTGGTTGATACTTGATAATACGGGCATTCATTACTAATCCATATTTTATGAGTATCCGCATATTTTTGTAGGCAATCGTTTTCTTGACATCAAACCGCTTGGCAATATGTCTGATATCGCAAAAACCAAACTCATTCAGCAATCGTAATATTTCAATCATACTTTCTGATAGCATCACTCTCTTTGACCTTGACTCAGTATCTGCCATTGTTCTTTTGTTTTCTTTTCCGCTCTCCATATCTTCACTCCTTAAATTTATTTCGTATGACTTCTGCCTCTCTACTCTTGCTCTTGCTCTTTTCTTTATTCTTTTCTCTCTTTAGTTTTCACTTTTTGCTTTTGCTCTTAAGCATGGTTGTGTGTCAGTCACGCCTGACCACCCAATCATCTTCATCGGTACGATGTGAGTGGGTGGTCAGGCGTGACTGACACACAACCATGCGTTATAACCTCTTGTTTTTATTTACTTATGCCGTGAAAAATGTGCGGAATTCATTTCCGCACATTTTTTCCAGTGTCACACTGTGCAAAATTACCAATTGTCACCTCCAAACCAGACCTCAGACACATGCATAAACCGGTCTGAATCTGGATTATCTCGTTCCAGCTGTATCACGACATGGATAACCGATTTGATATAATTTTTTAATTCCTCCACCGTTGAAGTTGATTTCTTTTCCTGCATCATAAACACCAACTGCTTGAATGCTCCTTCTGGCGTATCAGCATGCACCGTGCTTAAACTTCCGGGATGACCGCTGTTCGCCGCGCGTAGATATGGCCACACTTCCGCACCTCTTAGTTCAGAGAGAAAAATTCTATCTGGTCGCAGTCGCAAACATGCCCTGAATAATTCCAATGCTGTCACACGGGTGTCATCTTCGTTGAACAACAGATGCGCTGCATTTGGCTGATCTACTTTGACCTCACGTGTATCCTCTACAGTGAGAATGCGTTCATGTTTTGGAACCTCTTTCAAACAGGCGTTAAGAAAAGTTGTCTTGCCCGTTCCTGTCCCGCCACTAATCAAAATATTCTTTTTGGCGCGCACAGCCTGCCTGATAAAATTCTTCCAATCCTTTTTGCGATAAAGCTCTATCAGCTGTTGAGGTATACCCCGCGATTTTTGCTCAATTTCGATTTCAGCGAATGCTCTCAGACGGTCATAGTCATCCAGCGTCATCTCCTGCATTTGCTGGCGGCGAATAGAACAAACCATTCTCTGATTTTCACACCCAGGACTCATGACCAGCTGCACCCGCAGTCCACCCGGCAGTGAACCGGAAAGAAGCGGCGCCGGATAATCCTTGTTATTGAATTCCGCTACCAAGCCTGCCAGCGTCTCCAGAAAAGGATATTCCAGTTCTTTGACAGCATGACGAGTAAACCTGCCTCCATCTTCAACAAACACTTCTTCCGGTTTATTGATGCAAACTTCCGTCACTCCATCTTTTTGTAAAAACGGCATCAGTGGATCCAAATGTCTTTCCAGTGCAATAGACATAGCTCACCTCAAAACACATTGATGTTAGGTTTAGACTGCGATGCCACATCGCCAAAATGTAAATCCCTTGCCACGAACACCATGATGGGCTTGCCCTGATACGTTTTGAGAGTTGGGGCAATCATGGCTTCCTGTTGCAGGCTTTCACTGGCCGACTGGCTGAAACTGCTGGCTACTGCTTCCCGATATGCTGAAGCGGAATTCTGCTGGTCTGCACCATTAACACCGATATTGGCGGTTCCCGCTCCAAGTATGGATAAGAGTGAAGCTGTACCAAACTTCTGCCAGAAGTGGCGATCTATCTCATCCGCCCCGATACCCGCGACGCCAAGACTATCCGTTCCCTGTGACCCCAGATTCACTGACACACCAGCTGGTGTGATCAACCTCGTCCAGACAATAAAAATCCGCGCCTGCCCCTGCAGCATGCCGCTCTTGTATTGCCCAATGATGCGGCTGCCAATTGGGATCAGCACCCGCGAGGCATCCTCTGAATACACCGGCTCACTAACGCTTGCCCGCAGATAGCCAGGCAAATCCGAATTGGTGGCAGACTCCATCGTGGCATGAATCAAGCCGCCCTCGGCGATGATGGCATTCAGCGGACCAATGGTCGTTGCCGTAGACACCTCGGCGTTCTGCGCCGACACCCGATTCATGAAGCGTGTGTTTGGATCGCTGTCTTGTGCTGGCGCCGCCCCTGTGGATTCCGATTGTTTCTCCGTGGCACTATTATTCACCACCATCAACGGCGCGGATAAACGCTGCTGCAATTCCTTTTGCTTCTCCTGAATAAAGGCAATCTGTTCAGTAGTAACTTCCTGCCTCTGCTGTACGTTTTCTTTAGACTGTTCAGTGTTTGCAGGCTGAGTCGTCTGATCAACCACCGTGTCAGGCTTTGATTGGCTTGCATCCTGGATCGAATATGATTCTTCAACTGGTTTCTCCATGTTTTCTTTTGGTTTGCTGTATAAATAGACGCTGGCCACAACAGCTAGAAACAAAACCAATGTCACGCACAAGATTGATCTTTTATTGGCAAGCTGTTCAGCGACATCTGGCAGTCCATCATTTGTCTTTTTTTGATTATCTTTGTCATTCATATTTGCAATCCTCTTTAGATACGCTTCCAGTCACCAATGGCGAGATCGTTATAAACGCTTGTTACATAAGCGCCATCACGCAATGTAAATTGATTGGCAACCGCATGTATGACCATGTACTGCCCCTGCATGTGATAATTAATCAATGTTTCATTTTTCTCTTTATCAACAATGAAAACAGATGGCAGTCTGCTCATCCCGTCATTCCTGAATTTGAAATAAGTGAATTGACCATTATCAAAAGCTTCCATCGGCGCGCGAGATTTATCGCCAGTAAAGCTATATTTCCAGTTCAATTTATCGGGGTCGAAAGTGCTGACGGCATTGGCATTGCCAGACTGATCATAACCACCTTGGGAATATACAAATTGCAATTTGTAAGTAGGCGTCACATTCTGGTCTTGTGAATCGAGTTGAAAGTTATAACTGTTCAGGTTAGTCAATACCGTCATATTGGTTTTGGAAGCGGCAACTGGCTTGATGAATAAATAGTTATTCACCGGAATCGCCTGCCAAGCCATGCTATCGCCCAACGACACATTTTGTACCGTTTCATTCGGCGCAAAGGTAATTTGTGTCTGGTAACCATAATGTCCTTTCAACACAACGACATTGTTAGGATCGTATTGCACGATCTTGACTCTATAATCCGCGGCGACACCGCGAGGCACACTCGCAGCGTGAGCTAATGAGAATCCTGCTCCGCATAGCAATACAAATGAGATAATGCGATTTTTCATTTTATTTTCCTTATAGATTGTTATTAAGATTAATTTGAGTTACTTGGTAGTACGTCACCTTGAACCCAAGTGGGTCACGATCTAGCATTTTTTGCGTTGTTTCTGCAGTAGAAAAATCCCACTTGATAATGGCTTCTTTTTGCGTGACTTGTTGAGAATCGGAAGCACGGTCATGCAATGCTTTCTCAAATTTCACATCAACTGTTTTGTCATTAAGCCGATTGACTGAAACAACGTGCACGGTGACGTATTTATCTTTGCCATATAGATGGTAGGGTGACGTGTTATCACTGCTTCTTACACTTTCCTCATATTGCTTTTTGACATTATCGGCTGACTGCGCCCATACCATTTGGTATGGCAATTCGATATTGTCAAAATCATAGCTTTCATAATTAATGACATATCTGATGAGCAGATAGCGTGATAATTCCCAATTGGTGGAAAGTGTCGTTGGCTCCAGTGTACCGACTTTGGTTATTTCTCCTGTGGCATGGTCAAACGCATATAAGTAAGGAACTTTTTCCTTTAGTGGAAATAGATACAGATTGGAGAGCAATGACAGAGCCAATAAAAACGCCATGACCAGCAAGCCAATTAAACTCAGTCTTAGCCACACGCTTTTGCTTTGATACATTTCGTATGCCCAGTCCGATGATTCGCGATAATTACTTTTTCTATCATCAATCATTTTCGGTTCAAGATTTACTTGTGCTTGATTCATATGCACATCTCCTTGCATAAAACGTGTCATCACGGCTTTTCCCTCTTAAAATAGTTTTCTTTTAATTTGTCTTGCCTTCTTCATTGACCAACTCCCCACCGCACGCCCAGCAGCTGCCATCCCAGACTTTTGTAACGCAGAACCAGCTATGCCAGCACCAGCTGAAAGACTTGCCAACGCTATTCCACCGCCCAGACTGCTACAGATGCGAAATACTTGAGAAAGAATCAACGTGGTTGCCAGACTCAAGCCGAGAAATGGCGCAATACCATAAAATTGCAGGCTTTCGGGTGGCACATTCACCTTGGGCAGAGTGACGTTAATAACTGAAAGCATCAGCATCAGAATGGCGGAAGTGACAACAGGAATAAGCGCGAGTGTGATGAGCGTATTCAGCCAGGCGGTAAACAAACCCTTGGTTGCATCCCACACAAAGAACAGAATAAAAATGGGTCCTAATGCGAGTAAGACTGCCATCATCATTTTGGCGTAAATAAACAGTAGTAATGCGAACACACACATCAGACTGCCTATCACAAAAACGATGACCCCATACAAGACGAATGCCATGCCTGACGCGCTAAATCCAATTTGCGACCAAAATCCTGTTGAGGCATTTAATATCGCCGCATATATTCCATCCAACGAATCAGTGATACTGCCACCCGTCTGAAAATGACCTGCGGAACTCACCAATACCTGCGCGATGTTGCCGGGTTCATTTGTGAATATGTTATAAACAAACAATTGATATAACTGCCAGTTCATTACCATGCCATAAACACAAGTCATGATGATGAGGTGACGCATCACATTACTCATATTGAAATGGTGTTGATGATTGAGAAATTGATAACCCAGAAACATCACATACACGGTGAACATCAAGGTAATCATACCGGCATTGGCCTGGATAAAATTCACATAAGCGCCATGCACCAGATTCCCGATAACAGCATCGACGGTATTCAATGTTTCTGACACAAATGAATTGACAGTTATCATGCTTGTATTTCCCATTTACCACTGATTGATTTTGGTTTTCGTTCCGCAAAAATGCGCATGGACATCACATGGCGCCTTGAGCGGGTCACTGGCACAAGCCGCAAGTACATAACTCAGTAACAAAACAACAACGAACTTCATTTGCATAAATGTATCTCCTACTCTTTAGTTAAAAATCTGGCATTGGTTAAAGCAGAATTAACAGACGCCTGCTCACTCACTGCCTGCTGCTGAGTGGCGAGAGCTGTCTGCCGTAATATTTCGAGGTTGATTAAATTTCCTTCCACCTGTATCCGGTTGGAAAGATCAATCGCCGCTTTCACGTCTTTGGTTTTTTCAATTTGCTGCTGCAGCATTTGCTGATAAGCGATCTGTTCCTGAATTTTGTTGTAATCAAGCTGGCTAGCAGCACGCGCAGCGATGACCGTTTGTGATTTCAAGGCATAATATTGCTGGCTGCCGCGATCACTGACTCCTCTGTTATATGCAACTCTATCGACGGGAAACTGACGGGATACACCGCCCATCATTTGCCCCAATTCGCCCGAGCCTTGTCCCTGATCAGCCATTTGCAGAACACCTGACCAGTCACGCGCACCATCACCATAAGATTGATAATCATGAAACTGATAGGTTCCCCAGCCGGAATTACCTGTCATGTGTCCATTCAAATCTTTCATCAGGCTGTCAATATCGCGATCAACACCCAGCAATTGACCTTGCATATTCATGATGTTTCCCTGCAAGACTTCCATGCGTAATTCAGACTTCCAAATGTCCGCGAACCAGTTGGCATATGCCGCATGACAAAAGCTCAATCCGATCACTAAATAAGCTATGAGTTTGTAATTCTTCATGATGAAACCCTTTTTCTATATTCATGAAATCGTTCAATCAGTTGATATGAGTCGTCACCCACTTCAGCGCGAACCTTATCCAACAGAGCGAGCGTGTGTTCCCGTGCGGAAAGAATGGCGAGATCATCCTCAAGCCCATTCATTCGCGGTATTAATACGACTGATTCCTTGTTCTCACCCCTGCCATAAACATAAAGAAAGCAATGCAGATCATCAGGCATTTGTTTAACAAGCTGATATTCACGTTCTGAAAGTCCAAGCGCCTCGACATAGACCCTTCTGTCTGCAGAAGGATTGGGAAAGAAAATTTTGCAGAAGGCAGATTCATTGATTGATCTGCTGATCGCGGAATCAACCGTATCATTAGCAACCTGTGTCGCCAGACCAAAAATGATGTTTTTCTTGCGTGTCGTCCTTGACCAGTCTTCAATTAACGTTTTGAAATATTCATCAGCCAGCATTAGCCAGCCTTCATCGCAGAACAATAGACCTCGATTACCTTCCAGCGCCTGTCCAACGCGATGCATGAGATACATCAGCGCCGGTGTTTTACATTCCTTTTCAGCCAATATATGACCGAGATCAAAGCCCAGGACATCAGGCTCCAGATTGAGACTATCGTTAGCATTATCAAACAGCCACGCATGTGAACCATCGCTATGCCACTGGTCGAACCGCGACCTTAAATTTCCAGGCTTTTTTGCACCAAAGTAAGGAGCCAAATAACAGAATTGCCTTTTAGGCTTTTCCATTCGATACAAGCCATTTATCGCATTCTGTATCACTTCATTGTCTTGTGCGTTGAGAACATCGCCATTGATCGTCAGCAATTTTTTAAGTAGTTCATATAAAAATTGGCGGTTTTCTGCTGTATCATCCAGCTGACAAGGATTAAATCCGGTACTTATGCCGGGCTTAATGGTTTCATAGACGCCTCTCATTGCGCGTACAGCGATTTCCATGCCACGGTCTTTGTCAAAGATAATTCGCTTGCCGCCGAACTTCATACTCTGGGCAATCAGAAAGCCGATCAGAGCCGTTTTTCCGCTACCCATCGAACCGAACACCTGAAAATTGCCGACATCCCGATAATGAAAATTAAAATAATAGGGACTGCCTGAAAGAGTCTCGAATACTGTGACCGCATCACCCCAATGATTGCCCTTGATTTTGCCTTTAGGCGTATTATGCATGCTGGCGAACGCCGCCATGTTCTTGGTTGAAATCACCGCCGGACGCAGGATATAACCAAAATTACCCGCCAGCTGTGCCCAAAAACTGCATTCACAGGCGATATCTTCACGGACACAGGCAATATCCAGATCGGAGAATTTAGAAAGCACAATCCCAACGTGCCGGTTTAATTCATCCTGACTGGCGGCATAACAAACCATCGTGAAATGATGCTGTCCATACGCGACTTCACCACTGGCGGCATCATCAAACGCTTCGTCAATCTGTTCAGCCTGGCTAATTGATTCGTCGCGGGATTGCAGCATATCTTTCTGCTGATCACGCAGCTTGGTTTTTGCTGCGTGGCTATCATAAGGACGAAATGATTGTGTAATCACATATTCCATTTTTAATGAATCAAAGTCATTCAAGATGCCCTGATAGGTAAATGGCTGATAACCTTTAATAGCGAGTACTGCAGCAAACTTTTTACTACCATCAGCCGCGCGTATTTCTATAGTCCCTGATTTATTATTAAAAAATAACCGCTTCCTCGGCAGTAATTTTGCCGCGTCTTTAATTTCAAGTGGAACAGCATGATCGTCAGCATTGAGTAATCGAGATAAAAATTCGAGTGGTGATGAGTAAATTACTTCACGTTTATTATAAACACCAAAGAGTTTGCATTTGTAATCAGACAATACACTCATCACTTTTCGCGTCACATCATTTAATTCTTTATGACGGCTCGCAAGATATCGCTGCTTTTCTGCTTTATCTAAAGCGAATTTTAATTTAGAAAAAATATTGAACGGCTTGTTTAAAAATCCTTCTGGCTGTTTTGTGATAATCGCGAGGTAATGTTCTTTGTGGAACATCTCCGATTGTTCTATTTTATTTCGATAGCGTTCATTGAGATTTTTCGCATATCCATCTGCAAAATCACCAGCAGGAAATACAACTGATTTTTTCTTTACCTCCCAAAAATAAAGCGCAAAAGAAGATGAAAAACTTTTTAACAAGCTATTGCGCCTGTTTTTATAAATATCAAGCGCTTGCTCATCTTTGGTGAAATAATTCAGACCATCAAGCTTGATGATTTTTATTAACCTGTCATTTTTATCGAGCAACGTATCATCATCATAATGCGTCAGCACATTTATATGACGTGAAACACCTTCTTCGCTGTGAATATTTCTATTAAACACGTTCAGCATTCATCACCACGCTTCATAACTGTTAGTCTTGCCCCAAAACCATCTGTTCAGCACAGGTGGCGTCTTGATAAATGACATGACCCAGATGTAGAAAAAATTCGGGTCTTTAGCTGAAAACCTGACCATAAACAAATGCAATACTACAAACATCGGTATACCCAGCAATGTATGCGCGTCCACGCAAATCAATACACTGAGAACCAGATTGGCAAAGAACAATCTGATACTGACGCCCATGAACATTGGCGGCCTGGTCAACGCAACCGCCAGATGATCTGTTTCAATTACATAATTGCTGTTATTCATACTGTGCTTAGCTTCTTGGTATCAAAGAAACAATTCCATTAACAATGGAGCCAGAGCCGAAAATGATAGAGATTCCAATAATGGTGAATCCAAGGGCTGACCATTTTAAAAAGTGAGTAAGGCACAACATGCCGACCACCATAACGGCAATAGTTGCTATCATGATTCCGGTCGCACCATACATTGCCTGAGTAATGTATTGCAGACCGGCGCTAACTGGCGTTTCTCCACCACTAGCGAATGCCAATTGAGAAAACAGATACATAGAGAAGGCAGAAACACTTCTAATAAATTTGAATTGAGTTTGATTTTTCATGTCATTCACCTTTTTAATTTAATAAATTTATTTCCAAGGATTACTATGCTCTCTGCACAACCAATAATTTCCTTTGATTCTGTTACTGGAAGTTCCATAGTTTTTACAGCGAATGCCACCTTCTATGTGCTGGCACAGATAAGGCGATTCAGATTCAGACTTTGCTTGTGAGATTACAAACCAGCCACAAGCACACCGATTACGACCATCAGATAAAATTTTTCTGCATTCTGGGCATTGACCATTAGACAACATGGATTTGTTCCTCTTTAGGCAATACAAGCTCGCCAATATATTGTTCGAACTTGACTCGATTAAATAATGTGGCGGGACGCAGATATTCAGACATCTTGGCATCAGACCTCCACTCACGACTTTTCTTGGCAATGACTTGTCGACAGTCATCAACCGTAGCACCCGATTTTAAACATGCGATGATAAGCTTTAGATTGCTTTCCACAGGCCGGTAAAGTCTGCCTGTTTTTTCATTCAAAAAATCCAACACCTCGATTGCTTGAGATTTAAATTTATGTATTTCTCTTAAGGCTGGCTTTGGAAGGATTGAAAATATATTCCGCCGGTGGATATCCACGTCGGGCTTGCCCGACAAAAAGGATTTTTTCTCTTTCTTTTTTTCATTATCATTCTCCTTCTCCTTGCTACGAAGGAAGTCAGAAGGGGCTTGCAAGGAAGATATAAAATCATGACAATATTCAAGTAAAAATAAGTCAGCGTATTTACTGTAAAATACCTGTAAGAACGATAATTTCGGTAATGATGAATAATACGTATTAATGGCTTTGACACGATTATCATTTGCTTTGAGTTGTGCTGATACTTGATTTATTCCCATGCCATGCACCCAGACATACTCATATTCATAATCGTAGCTGCAATAGTCTATTATGCAGAGATTATTTAGAGTGGCCTTTACATCTTCTACACTCAGCCCAGATTCATGAGCAATCAATACAATAGGGATATAATAAACACCCGTCATATGAGCACTAGGATTCGTTTGTAGATATAAAGAAACCACACGTGCTTCAAGACCGATATTTTTAATTTTTCGGCCTAATTCACTTGTCCATTCCTGTGGTGAAACTTTTGCAAATTCACGCATACTTTCCTCGCAATTTCCTTTATGTAAATTGATATCACGAGGATGAACATAGCATTTAAAATTAGGCTTGAAACTCGGGAGGATTACTTCGGGATTTTCCTGATAGAGAGAAGATTAAGATAACCACTGGAGGCAAAACCTTTAGGCATAGAATGTCTGCTACAAAACTTATAATGACCGTACCAATATCGGCTAGGTCAGCATAGTTAGCAAATAAATTAGTAAAAAATCAATATCATATGGTTTTTATTGATAAATATCACAATTTGCATGTTTTGATATAATAAAAATGATGCTTCTATTATCTAACCATTTCAAGGGTAGGATTAAAATGAATTCAAATAACGAAATCTGTGAATATTGTAGATGCGGCTGGAATTCAGCTTTTGGTTCTCAAAACTGCCCCATGTGTGATTTGATGGTGAAAATAGATGAACATATAGAAGCAGTTCTATTACAGATTCTTACAACTCACTATAGTAAATATATATTTGAGATTGACGACAAAACTGCGGCATGGAATAGAGAAATTGGCTTTAGTTTTCGCATAGATCGTAAACATAATTTAACATATCTGAGGATATTAGAAAATATTAACCATAAAAATACATATCTTCTAATGGCTAGTCATATTGAATCAGCATTTAATGATATTGAACAAGCTTACAAAATCACATACGGTAAAAATCCGTCTAATGTAAATAGCTCCACAAGCCTATTTAGTTATTTTGTCTCTAAAATAAAAGAAAACAATATTAATGATACGTTTTTTAAAGATATAAAAAAAATCAGAGTTGTCAATTTTGTAAGATTGATTACAAATACCATAAAACACAAAAATAGCATAATTACAAAAGCTTCTGAGCTAGGAAAGATGCTAAAAATAAAAAAAAATATTGCTCTCGAAGAGGTATGGGATATTAATATACCCGGCTTACGAGGTAATTTGAAATTTGGTGAGACATGCGCGATTGTCCATTATGTAAGGAGATTTTTATTGGAGTTGGGACTCAAATTAATGCCGCCTTCATCCATACCTAAGCTACGAAATATAACATTATTAAATACTCTTAATTTGTTTAGAGTCAAACTTAGAAAAAACATAAGTGATGAAATTTTAAATTCCATTCATAATGATGGAATAATGATATTAGCTTCAACATTTTTTAAAAAAGCAAATGATACAAAACTTTTTTTTTATTTAAAAGAAAAAATAGCGACTCTTGAGAGACTATTTAAAATCAATCCAAAGTATGTTGTTGCTTTAGAAACTGGCATTGGCATCATTCCCGATTCTAACCCTAAAATATGGAGAAAAGTATCAAAATTAAATGATTTAATTTTCGATATGCACCGCAACAAAACCAAAAAGATAATACAATATAAAATGGTAAAAAAAATCTACCTCAAGGTATTAGATAAGCTTGTCAACAAATTCGATAGGGATACTATTAGTGACTTAGTATGGAATGAATTCGATAGGATTGATAAAAGATTATTACCATCATTAATTATAGATTATTACAAGGAAATATATGCATTAGGTAAAAAAGATGCTAGTCAGCTGATCCGGACAATTGGCGGAACGCCATTTCGAAAATGGAATCCTTTTAATTTTAATACCTAATAAAGAGTATTGATCTAACCTTTCAATATAATAAATTGAACTTCATTATCGATATCCTTTAAGTAAATATATTAGAAATTTTATATTGCCTCGCAAAGAAGCACCAAGATTGCGATGTATCACAAAGATACACTAGATGAATTTCGCATGCCTAAATCAGGTGAGTAAGCCCATAACGCATGGCAATTGTAATAAGCTCAGCCTTTGTCCCAACGCCAAATTTACGCCTAATAAATACAATATACGCCTCAATAGTCTTTGGCGACAATTTCATGACCTTTGCTATTTGCGCGGCAGTCCAACCCTGCATTACGCCTTTGAACACACTCATTTCTCTGCCAGTAAGGTATATGTCGCCTAACTCAAAAATCCCTATATAGTATCGGTCATTCTCTGCGTCATAATAACCAGGCTTTTGGACGATCTTCTTTCCTGTAATATCAATAAATGAACCTTTTACCCCTATTACCTCACCATTCTGATCCACAAAACGCATCTCAGATACCAATATATCGGTAACACCGATTACAGTGCTGGTTTTCTCCGGAGAATTCATGCGGCTTGCGCCGTTAAGAACAACTTGGTCGCCGCGCTTGAATTCATCAGCTAGATCACGCCACGGCATCTCGTCATCAGTTTTACCTATCATCTGGCAGGGCGAATCCATCCCAGCAGCTTTTGCATAATTCTCATTTACATAAATATAGCGAGAAGATTTATCTTTCGCCCAAACATACAAATTAAATTGATTTAGTATTTGTTCTAACATAAATTCATGTCCATATTTTTTATTGTTATAAAAAAGCCATCCTTGGCCATGAATCCCTTCTTAGATAAAATTAGTTAGCAATTGTTCATGACATCCTCCTTGGCTTTAATGTGTTGTCCAAACTAGTTAAATAATCCAGTACCTTATCCATTTGAGAATTGATTTTGCTATAATCAATCGACATTAACTGATCCGGCGTCATAATATATTTACCACTAGACTTCAAGTCATCTCCACAGTGCTCAACCATACCTTTAACCAATTCTTTTGTGAGTTCGAAATGGCACTGGAAGCCGTAAACTCTGTCACCAAAACGAAAGATTTGCCTAGGGCAGCCCTCACTTTTTGCCAGCAGTTCCATACCATCAGCGATGCCAGGCATATCACTGTGCCAATGCATAACATCAAACTTGGCTGGAAAATCTTTAAATACCGGATCAGTTGCAGCATCACTCAGTAGTTCGAGAGGATACATCCCGATTTCTTTATTTGGACTACGCTCGGCTTTAGCTCCAAGTGCTTCTGAAATTAATTGCGCACCAAGGCAAACACCAACAATTCGTTTATTTTGCTTGAGCGCATGTTTAATCAGTTCAATTTCATCTTTCAGGTATGGTGATTTTTCAATTTCAATTGGTGACTGCGGGCCACCCATTACAACCAACATATCGTAGTTATCAATGACAGGTAGTGTTTCGCCAGCAAATGGTTTCACTTCCTGTGTGCTGTGGTTATGCCTCTTAGCCCAATCTTCAATTGACCCCGGTTTTTCAAATGATGCATGGGTAACAAATAATATGTTCATACTGATGTCCTTTTAGTTAAAAAAATAATTAGTATCGAGCTTGTTATTGCAAGTAATGAAATTGACAACTGAGGGTCACTTCCATATTTGCTGACCAGAGTTGCTATCATTGCTGATATTGCAAATTGAATTAGATTAAGACCAGCGGAACCCTGTCCTGCTTGAGATGGAATGGGCGCCAGCGCACCAGTGATAGCAGATGCTCTTGCTGTAGTCACACCTAATGTGATTACTGCCATGGGTACTAACACTTGCCATGAACCTATATCTGCAATCCAAGATAGAGCCAGCATTAATATACCGCCCAAGCCTATACTCGTTCCTCCTAGCTTGATTAACGATGGTATAGATAATTTTTTAGCTATCCATGTTGATAACAAACCGCAGACAAAATAAACACCGCCATAGAAAATCATCAGGTAACCGAAAACTAACGGTGTCTTGCCCAGTAGTTCAATGAAAATCTTGGAGGAAAGGATGATGAATGAGAAATGAACCGTATATGCGAGCATTGCCTGTAAAATATGGGTGACATACATGCGATCTGAAAAAAGCGATATGTATGATTTAATTAATCCTAAGAATCCTAAGCCAGCATTGTGACGTTTGGCATTACTCTCATTAAAAAATAATGTCGCATAAAGCAATGCCGCCATAATTAGAAACAGACTAGCAATAAATCCGCCTTGCCAATCGAAATGGCTTTGCAACAAACCGCCAACTGTCGGCGCAATTGATATTGATATTCCAGATGCCATGGCAACCATAGTTCTCACCTGGACTGCCTTCACGCCAGTATACAAATCACGAATAATCGCATTCACAACCACAAATGCAGATATGCCTACCGCTTGCAATATTCTCGCTGCAAACAACGTCTCGTAAGTTGGGGCTTTAATACATAAATATGTTGCAGCGGCAGCTATTGTCAAACCAGCCATAACAACAGGTTTTCGGCCAAAAACATCAGATAATGTGCCATGCACTAGCTGTGTAATAGCAAACACGACAGAAAACGCTGTAAATGTATAAGTGATTTGCGTAAGCGATACATTAAAATTCGCCGCCATAGCTGGCATGCCTGGCAGATATACATCTAGCGTAAAAACACCTACTACGGCAATTAGCAATAGCAAAAACAGAGTCGACAAGTTATCCATTCTATGACTTCCTAAAAAAACCTTCTTTTACAAACTCATCTCTGACGCCAGGAATGTCATACACACCAAGTCGTTCAAGATTATAAAAAGTAGATGAAGCCACAGATAACGCACGGTTTACACAGAAGTCGCTTGGATAGCTGTCAGAGATAATTTTTTCTGCCGAATCATAATCAACATCTATTTTCTTCAATGTGTCATGCAGTGCGATTTTATTGATATCGACAAATGCCTTGAGAATTTTTGGGAACATCATGCCAAGGAATTTCTTTTCCTCATTTGATAGATATTTCCAAACCACTTCAAACAAAGTGGAAAAATATATACAGTGTTTTTTCTCATCTTCGGCATGGTCAACAAACAGGTTATAAATAGGATCAATGACGATCCCCTTCATGGTTTCTGATAGCTCCTTTGGCGCAATTGTTTCAGAAGCAACCACGATGCCAAAACGTATAAGAAAATTTTCTTTTGATTTGTCTTGTGGGATTAATTTCCGCAGACCAGTAAGACGTGAATTTTGCAACGGCCAAGCCTCGCTAACAGGCAAGCCAATATAATTTCTGATTTGGTGGGTAGCTTCCATATTAAAATATGCATGATAGGCTTCATCGGTATAAATTTTAAAAGCATCTAACCGCATCCGATCTGGCAGCGGAATCCCGCACTCGCCCATCGCCATTTCTGCCAGAATGGTATTAATAAATTCATGTTCTAATATCGTGCCGTATTCCAAAAACTGCAGCAGGAAGCGTCCGAGAATATATTGCTCTTTATCTTGTTCGAGATTTTTAAACAAAGGATGCGCCAGTATCGGCACGCCGTCAGGAATAAACCATCGCTTGCCGCTTAATTCGTATCGCACTCTATCGGCTTGCATGGAGTAAGTGTTAGGTTTTGAACGAACTGCGGATTGTTGATCCCATTGATCAAAATACTTTTCATAGCGAAAAGCTGATTGCATACTACTTGTCATATTTAGTCCATTATCTTTTTATTTGTTTTATTAGTAAACTTTGGTGAAATTTACCAACACGCATACTGTATGTCCAATAAAAATTGTTGTAACTCGGGAAATTCCCGATATAAATAGACTAACAATTGATCGGTTGATTATATTTAATTCATACATATTAAGAATAATATACAGAGATAACTTAAATGACAGAAAGATACTCAATACTAAACGAGATAACGACTGAACAATTCGATCAACTACATGTGTTAACCCAGAAAATGTGGTGGAGTGTCGATCGGACGAAGGAAGAAATGAGCATCATGCTCAAACATTGCCTACCATTCGCCGTTATTGAAAATTCTACGCAGCGTCTGGTTGGCTTCGCCAGAGTGCTTACGGATGAAGTACGCTATGCGTATATTTATGACGTGATGACGGAAGAGCCGTTGCGCGGTAAAGGAATTGGCAAGACGATAATGCATGCGATTTTGTCACACCCTCAACTCTCACGGGTGAAATACTTTGAGCTGACGTGCGCACCAGAAATGGCTGAATATTACAAACAATTTGGCTTCAGTCCTGATTATAAAAATGTTATTTCTTTAAGATATAATTCAGCAGAATCAACTAACAGGTAAACATAAACATGATACAAACAATTATGCAAATTAATCCTAACAATATGAATGCGCCATCAATCTTTAATTTTACCACCTTTATATCTGCTTTAGCTTTACTAGCAATATTGTACACTCTGAGCACCGTTCGTTATCATTTTAGAATTGCAATAACACCATTCTCAATGTTTAAAATATCATTTTTCGCTATTGCTTTCATCGGCATCTGCACATTGATTACTGATCTTTGGTTTGCGGAAGAATGGCCTATTTTACATGATCAGTCTTTGATACAGGCTATGTTAGGCGGATTATTTTTAATTTTAGTATTAACATGGATTTTTTTCACATTTATATCACCGCTTAAATTCAACAGATATAACTGCAAAAAATTCACTACTACGCTTTATATTATTCTGAACAAAGGTTCTGACAATGAGCTGCCAGTTATTGCAGATGAGCTAGGTCGTTCTGTAGATGGAATTATTAAATCGTGTAGTAACAGTCATGAAATTAGAGATAATAAGCTTGAAAATCTAACAGATAAACATTACGCACATGACTTGGTCATGATGATTGGACATAGAAAATTCTGCCGCCATATGATTTCAAGTGCACCAGGCACCGCAGTAGAGATTTTCAGGTCAATATCGCATTACAAAAAATATGACATCCCTATCGGTCACTTTGCAGTAAATGTATCTACTGAGGCACTTATCAACTCAGATTCACCAATTTATCATGAGGATGATAATATTCGATCAGGATTTTTCGGACATATCAAGCCTTTTAGTAAGGCGGTTTATGGAGATTATAAATTAATTGAAGCTTTAGGACATTTATCTCCGTTAGACATAAACTATGAATTATCATCAAATTTTACGGCTGACCAACTCCAAGCGTATTGTAGGTGCACATTAATCACAATAGAAAATTATCTGGAAACATCAAAATATTACAACCCATGTTATGCAATTAATCGCGCTATCAACCGAATCAAAGATTCATCTCGAAGCATTACTTATATTAATGAGAGCATGGCAAATCAAAATGACAAAGAAATTAATCGTCGTCTACACATAACAACATCTTTTCCTTCGAAAGTAGCCATTTTACTAGATAAACACTGGTCTCAATCAGTACTTAGAAAATACAATAAATATCAGCACACTATATATGACACATTAGCATCATATATGTTTGACATAATTTTTTATGCGACTCACGTCTCATCCCCGCCCGATTTATGCTGGTTCATCCAGTATATCAGCGTATGGGAGCCGCTCTTTAACGATTATGGCAACTCAAAATCAATGAAAATTATTTATTTTAAATTACGACGTCTTATGTATGATTCAATCATAGAAATGAATCGCTGGCCTAATTACAAATCAGCAAGAATTTTAGGCATATGTTTAAACATTATGGGATTAACTCCAAGAAAGGAAACGACATCGAACAATTATTATGCTTTGCATTTAACGATCATTGGTTGGGCAACTAAAAACTTTCAGAACCTTTACATCAACTATCCGGATATTGCAAAAACCGTACTCCAAGGAAGTCTTGGGTATGACGCCGACAAAAATCAATTAACAAAATCATATGCTGTCGGGATGAAAAAGGAAACCGAGATGGTGACACTTCAACTTGAAAACGTCAGCAAATAAGCCAAGAAATACTTATCTCGGGAATTTTCAGTCAGGATTTTCCCGAGTTTCAAATCCTTTCCTCCATGATAATGTTCATCACACAGCTGCATACGCAGAGGAGATTATGTGATGAACAATGAAGTACGAATCGAGCAAGTTGAAATATTAACTGAAGATGAAGCCGCCAAATATATTGGTATGAGCAAGAGCTTCCTGAATGCTGATCGCTCTAACGGCCCCCGCAAGAAACGAACAAAAGGGCCTGTATTCTTAAAACTTGGCCGCTCTATCCGCTATCGAAAAGTCGATCTTGACGAGTGGTTAAAAATAAATCGCGTCATGCGGTAATTAACAATATTGGAGACGCATAGATTTGCGGTACAGCTGCAGAATAAATAATAATTAATGCCTACCAATGCACAAATACTGTAGAATGTAAGCGTTCTATTTTTCATTTTTACTAAATTGAAAACATGGCAATTCAACCTTACGTTGACGAGGCATCGGTTACAGCTACGTCACTTGAAATTTTCAGTTCATTCATCTCAACTTGTATGCCAAAAACTTTTGGCTCATAATTAACACCATTAAGAAGATATATAAAAAACCACTAACTTGGTGAACTTAAGTATGAGCAATGACATTGCTATATTAACAGAGCAGGATGGCGAGTCTGAGCGCGAGTTAAAGAAGTTATTGTCAAATATGTTTAAAGAGTCTGGCAAGAGCCTTCGTGCATATCTTTCATTAGTACAATATAGCGTAGAACAAGACATTCATGTCGCATTATTAATAAGATCAGATTCAGGTGAAGATGAAGTCCTACTCAGTCAATGCCAACACATTTTCCGGGATATGTTTTCAGAGACCAATCATTTGGACATTATGTTTATTTCAGATGAATCAGAGCAAAAGACTCGTAAAGTATGCTGCCCATTTTTCACTAGTGTAAATTTCAATGTTACAAACCCTGATTTTTATCTTTATACAAATGAGGGTTATCATCTGGATGATGTTGTTCGAAATTGTTATATGCGTGCGCGCCTTTTTGCGGATCGGCCAGATGGATATATGTTATGTGACATCGATCCCCCACTATATGGCAAGCATTATGATCTAAATAATAGAATCATTAATCAAATCATTATCGGCAATAAATCGAAAGGAATGACATTATTTCCTATCTCAGGATGGCCATTCTCAATTTATGTGCTTGCACCGCAGGTTGATAACATTGCTTTTCAAGAAATAATCAATTCATCAAATAGCAAATTAATTGCCTGGGCTGAAATTTATAAAACAAGACAGGATGCTCAATCAGCTCTGGACATAAATAAAAATAGATAATCATGTTGATAAAAATCATTAGGCTTTTCCAATGTAAATAAGCTGATTTTTTAGTAATAATGATACGGGTCTAGGGACTACCACGAACCATTCTCCGTATAAAAACACTTAAAAATACTATGCTCGATAATATTAGAAGAAACCACATAACGCCTGCAAAACCATTCATAAAAACTTCATTAAAATAATTGCGCACCAATTCATCCATAGAAACAGCCAATGAATGAGCAGGATTAGAAATTAATTGCGATAAATTTGAAAATTGCTGGGTATTAAATAGGGAATGATTTGTTTGAATAATGAGTTCTAACGATTTAGCCGTAATGTAATGATAAACGACGACAGCAATTGCTAGACCAATAGAACCGCCTATATTGAACATTGTCACAATAGTACCAGTTGCAACACTCGCCCGCTCATGACCTACTGCTGTTTGGGCAGCAATGATTGAAACCGTATTTCCCAGCGCCCACATACTACCAAGACAAATAAAAGCACACACAATATACCATAACGGTGTAGTAGGGTTGAAAAATAGCTGTGAGAACATTGCCAAGCACCCCAGGCCTAATCCCAACAGAATTGTATTAATAATTCCTAATCGTGTGATAAACCAATCCACAAGAAAAGCTACCGCAAATACCGCTACTGGGATTGCGAATAATATGAAACCTGATAGTTGAGGAGATTGATTGTGAATGATTTGCAAATATAATGGATCGAAAAATAAAGTAACCGCACTTAAAACGCCGGCTATAAAACCTAATACGGCGCCAGCATAAAACAATACATTAGAAAAATCTTTGAAATCGATTAAAGGGTTTTTCTGACTTTTCTCAACTTTAATTAAAAACATACCTGCAACTAAACCTATAGTGAGGTATAACAAGGTAACCGAATCAGCCCAGCCGGAATCTTGACTGTGAATTAAACTTAGGATTATTCCACCCATCGCAAATGCTAACAACAACGCGCCTTTCCAATCTAACTGCATATTTTGCTGTTTTACGGTTGATTCTTTTACTGATCTGAAACAAAACATATAACCTAGTAAAACAATGGGAACATTAATAAAAAAGATCCATCGCCATCCCCAATACGTCACAATGATTCCACCAACAACAGGCCCTAATGCTAATGCAACACCACCCATGCTTCCTAGCCAGGCGATTGCCTTCCCGCGCTCATTTTCCGGAAAGGATTGTGGTAATAAGGATGGTCCCAATGGAAATACGATGGCTGCCCCTATGCCTTGCAATAAACGTCCAAATATCAACCAATCAATGCCTGGAGATAATCCAGCGATTATTGATGCGATAGCAAAAATTCCTGTTCCCATATAAAAGCAACGACGCCTTCCAAATATGTCTCCACAGCGTCCCATAATAGTCGCTAAGATACACAAGGCTAAAAAGTAAATGTTCATTACCCATTGCAACAAGGTTAAATTTGTATGCAATTCTTTTTGTATAGTGGGTAAAGCAACGTTAACTACGGTGTAATCCAAGTAGCAGCCAAATGAGAGCAAGGCAATACCAATAAATGCGAGCCACTTATTTGAGTACTTATTTATAATCTCATGTTTGTTAAGCAATTCTTTACCCTCTCGTTCTAAAAAACCGATCATGTAAATTAATCATACAGTCTTAGATAACCACTGAGAATCGTCTATAATGAATATATGTGTTTCCATATAGAAACAATCAGGTGATTTAATACTATGTTGTTAGATGAAATGGAAATATTTTATTATGTTGTGGAGCTAAAAAGCTTCTCTAAAGCAGCGGATCGCTTACGTGTATCGAAGTCCTTCATTAGTAAGAAAATAACAAAATTAGAACAAGACTTAAAAGTAACTCTTATTTCCAGGAGTACACGAAAAATAATCCTTACTGAGGCAGGTGAAAGCTTTTATCGGTATTGCACCAACATCGTCAGTGAAGGAAATGAAGCCTATTCAATGATCAGTGAATTGCAAGGCAAACCTTCTGGAAAGCTAAAAATATCAATACCGCCTGCACTCGGTTTAAACTTGATAGCGCCAATGCTCCCAAAATTTCTTACTCAATATCCAGAAGTGATTTTAGATGTTGAATTAGAAAATCGTCTCGTAGATATACTAGAAGAAGGGTTTGATTTAGCGTTGCGCTCAGCAAAACTTGAATCATCAAATCTTATTGCTCAACGAATTTTTTCATTTAAAAATATCATCTGTGCAACAGACGTATATCTGCAAAACCATGGAACTCTTAAAGCACCAAGTGACTTGGAAAATCATAACTGTGCGATTTATAGTTATTCAAAAGATGCAGCGCATGTAACACTTATTAAAAATAAGCATGAGGAGTTGGCCTATGTGCAAGGTAATTTTATGTCGAATCATTTGGATTTAATTAAGAAGATGGTCTTAAATGACCTGTGTATTGGAATACTCCCTGAGTTCATGGTAGCAAATGAATTGCAAGGGAATAAATTAAAATCTTGTCTAAACACCTACTCGCTACCAGAAAGTTCATTGTATGCTGTTTATCCCGAGAGAAAATTTATGTTACCGAAATTAAAATATTTCCTAGAAATGCTGAAAGAATATTTAGCATGATTACGTATTAATAAAATAGGTACCCACCAGTTGATAAGTATATATTTATTATATCTTATTTTGATTTAAACAAATTACAGCAATATAACTTATACTTTTCAATGAGGCATAAATTTTAATATATAAAACAATTACAGAGATTAATTGAGAATGTCTAACCCTAGAATGTCCGTTGAAGAGAACAATACCGCAACCCAATTGCCGCCATGGCAGTTAAAAATGATCAACCAGATCGTTTCAAGTATGGAAATAAATTATATTCATTTCAATAAGGATGGTAAAACTGCCGAATATTGGCGAAATAATTTAATCGACAGATTCAAGTTGCATTTTGCAGAATTCCAGTCTGAGGAAGCACTGATTATTGCTTATAAAAACCAGTTTAAGGAACGACCTGGCATTTATCTTTATCCTAAGGATGTTAAAATTGATCAGGCGTTTATCGAAGAAAATATCAAAGATAGGTTTGCGGTTATATTAAGTGGGACAGAAAAACAAAGATTCATTTATTGTGTTATTAATGGATCCCTTGCGCAAGATATTTTATGGCAAGGAAAATCATTTAATGAAATGACAATACCAGATGACATTTCCCATATCTCAGGTAAGCTTTCCGCAGATCATCCCGGCTATACAGCCCTGCTTTCTAATTCTTTAACCCACGCAGCTTATACTCAATTTGCAGATAGAGTCACGAACATATTACAAGCCGAAGAGTTGTCTAACGATAAGCATTTGAGTTTAGGTTATTACCCTAACTTCATCGACTCACTACTACCGCTTTTTAAAGCAGAGGGAGTATTCAGTAAAAACACGCCGCTTAACATGGCCGTAGATACAATGATGAAGTCACGTTTATCTGATCTGGGAAATGACTTTGGTTTCTCAACCTCAACTGAGAAGCGCGATAGTATTCCTGAGAATGTTGGCTATATGAAAATAAAAGAGGTTTATAATTTACTGTCTCCCGCGATGGATGTTGTCAAAAACCATGTTTTTAATATAATGAAACAATTCCAGGATAAAGAATATATCATTCTTGATTTAAGAGGCTGCGGAGGCGGTACTCCCCAAGGCGTAAAATATCTGGCAGGTTTTTTCTTTGCTAAACCAACGCACCTTTGTACTTATAAAGGAAAAAATCCCGGTGGCGCGCCACTCGAAGAACAATTATGGGCTGAACCATTGCTTTCTTCCGATGGAAAAGCACTTTTAGTAGATCTCTCAAAAAAACCTCTTTATGTTCTGATTGATAATGGTACGTTTTCTGCAGCAGAAGAGCTTGCTTATGATTTACAGCAATTAGGTAGAGCTAAACTTATAGGTGTTCAAACAAAAGGTGGTAACCACTTTACGCGAAACGAACCATTGTTAGATAAAGACAGTGGTATAGGTTGTGATACTCGATTTGAAATTCTCATCCCTAGCTGTTATTCAATTAATCCAGCTAGTCATACAAATTGGGAAGATGGACCGATTGAAAAAAAGGAAAAGCCAGGTGTTAGACCTGATATTCCTACTCTTGAATCCAAAGATGCATTAAACATCGCGATAACGTTAACCAAGAAAAATATTGACCCTCCATCACCAACAAAGACCGGGCAGTCAATCTTTTCTTCCTCTGCACCAAAACAAGAGGAAGGAAAAGACAAAACGATGACAAAGCCGGCGTTTGATTCAGACCCCTCACAACAAAAACCATAATATAAGTAAGGCTCATTATGACTCTATAATTAATGGAATAAATGAATGCGCCCACTATTGACGGTGAGCTTGCGACAGACCTATGCGAGACGCAGATTTACCGTAAAGTCACGAATAAATAGTAGGCAACTCCTACCAATGCCCATATGCTGCCGAATATAAGCGTTATAGTTTTCATACTTACAAAAATTGAAAGCATGACAATTAAACCAATAACAGGATAAACGAAGTGCTTTGCTAACACGCTCGCGTCGCATCGTAATACACTTATACGCTTATAACCAAACCATATAACGGCAAAATTCAGCATAATAAAACCAGATATCGCTCCGTAATTTATTAATTCTGCAAGCTGGTCGGGATTCGCATAGCTTCCCAACACGACCTCAATCAGCATGATGAAAATAATATTCCAATGAGGTGTTTTAAATCGCTGGTTTACTGCTGAAAAAACTCTTTTTGATATAATGCCATCTCTACCAATACCATAAAGCAGACGTGTTGCCGCAGCTGTACCTACCAGATTTGTGATCACCATTGCCAGGATAAATCCGCATGTATAAATCACACCGAATGATGCGCCGCCAGTTAATTTCGCCGCATTGAAAAGAGTCGCGTTAAGCCAACCCTGATCAGATATTAATTCCCGCCAGTTCGGAAATAACAACATGCCAAGGTATCCAGTTATAAACATGATGCTGAAGCCAATACACGTACAAATCATCATGGCACGCGGAATATCTTTGCGTGGATTTACAGATTCTTCAGCCATTGTTGTTACGGCATCGAACCCTAGAAAGCTGAATATTGCTAATGAACTTGCCTGCAGCAGGCCTGAAAATGACTCGAATCGAAACGGAGAAATATGCACCAGTGAATTAATACCATGTCCATCCTTCATCAAGAACTTTGCCCAAATAACGAACCCTGCCAGAACAATGATGATCTGAATGAATAAAATGGCGCTATTAATATAGCTTGTCGACTTTATACCAATTAAATTTAACGCGCCCATGCTGCCGACGAAGAGCAGAAGCCATGCCTCATATGAAACCGCGGATATTAATTGATGCGCATAAATTGCAGAAGCAACAGAGGTAATAGTTGGAATCAATATGTAATCCAGCGCCAGCAACCATCCAGCTATAAAGCCCCAAAACGGACTGATTACATACTTCACATAATTATAAATTGATCCAGACAGAGGATATTCTTTGATAAGCACAGAGTAGCTCAGAATGGTGAAGATCATACCTATGAATGCCAACATGTATGGCAACGCCACACTGCCGCCGCTGGTTGATAGCAGAAACCCAAAAATAACCGCGGGGCCAATTGGCTGTAGGTAGGTAAGACCGAATGCTGTTAACTGCCACGTAGTAAGTGATCGACTTAGCTTTGGTTCGTAACCGAACTCTTTTAGTTCGTTATCTGCTAGGATAGATTGGTTATTCACAGATTACCTCGCATTGAGCTTATTCTTTCAATCAACGCGGGCAACATACCACAACACACAAAAACCCACTGCAACATTTTACAATTTCACTTCATTTGCACTTCAGATTTTTGATGGGCTGGGTCTGGCTTGGAAATCTTAATTGTAACTTATTGATTATACTGAAGCTGGCGATGGGACTCGAACCCGCGACCTGCTGATTACAAATCAGCTGCTCTACCAACTGAGCTACGCCAGCGCTTTGACAATGTACATCTTAGGGGTGCAATTTTATCTATATACCGCCTCAAATAGCAACGCAAAAGTAAAATTTTTTCATCAAATTTAATCACTTCTCTGGTTGCATCTGGTCTGAAAATCCTTTAAGAATAGTCATTCCCCTTTCTTGTTCTCCTCTATTTTTTAATCCCCCTAATTCCGCACTGACTTAGTGTCCCTATTTTTGCCAGGGATTGTTTTTTATCTATTTCAAGGAGAAATAAAATGTCGTTTGTTCAAAAGTTAATCTTTTCGTGCTTTATCTCGATAGCCTGCCTGCTCGTGTCGTCAATGGCAGCCGCTACTTCCTGGCCAGTGTTTTCACCGCCTGATAAGGAATTTTTAGCCAATAATAGCCTCATCGATACCGCCTCCTGCCCTGCCGGTCAGGGTAAATTAGCGACAGGTGTCTCAATCAATATCCGTGAAAAGCTGTGTCGCACGTTTTGTGCCGATACATGGGTTTGGAAGAGTGTCTCTGATAACAAATGCCATGACTTGTCCGCAGAGTTTACTTTTCAGGGATATGAAATCACTCATTACCGTAATGAAGATGGCACGACTAACTATAGCGAAATCGTCGCTAACTATGGCCAGACAGGGTCAAGTTTCCATACCTTCCAATTCGTGATGGGAACAAAACCGGGCGAATACTGGCACTGCGTTCAGAACCGAGAAAATTCGCCCAATATCATGTGTGCTAACGATACCTTGATATCACCAAAGCAATGATAGACAGGTAAAGCTGCCGTCCATTTTGCGGAACTCACTCATGTCCATACCAATTGGCCTGAGCCCGGCTGCTCGTGCAACTTCGCCCGCCGCCGGGCATTCCGCAAAATATAACGCGGCATTGTTTACGACTAGCATATTAGCGGCATAGCCTTCATCTTCTGGCAGCCAGACGATCTTGCCTGCCGGCAGAGGTTGTTTCAGTCGCATGCCTGGGTGACCAACCAATAAATCTGGACCTAAAGCAGTCAAACCGCTTTTCAGGTGCAGTACGCCGTCAAAAGCGATGTTGTGTACCTGGAGTTCTGGATCGATTTCCTGCAAGCGCGCTTTTAATCGCGCAGCACCGCTTTCAGTCGTGCGATCAGAGATACCGATGAATACATGTCGTCCCATAAATAATACGTCACCGCCGTCGACGAGTGCGTTGTCATCGCCGCCTAAGTCGGTCACAGCCATATGTTGCGTTAACGCTGGCAGTAAGCATGCTACTTCGCCACGTCTGGCTATGGCGCCTGGCCGGGTCATGACCGCTTTGTTTTGGTGGATGATGGCCGCGTCTTCGACGAAGTGGCTATCAGGGTAAGCCTCTTCTGGCTCCAGTTTGGTGACAGTGATGCCTAATTCCTGGAGTGCCTCTATATATAGTTGGTGCTGGTAGCGCGCCAGTTCGACATCGACTGGTTCGGCTTGTGTAGTGATTCCTTGCGCCATCGATACCGGTGGTATGCGGGTGATGGCTTGGCTAAATATTCTATCGGCGTTTCCCATTTTCTGCCTCGTATTAAAAAATTATTGGCATATTAGCAAAAAAATAGATAAAAATAATAATAGTTAACTGCAAAGGGAATGCAATTGGGCTATGGACTCGTGCAATCAAGCTGTCACCAATAAAATCGAAGTTAGATCATCCAGTATCAGCGGCAAGGGTACTTTCGCAATTGCAAAAATTTCTAAGGGGGAATACATCACTACGCTGACCGGTGAACCTATTCCGGCTCGTGAGCATAAACAAATTTGTGTCCATCTTGGGTTGTCGGAAGATGATCCGTTACAAATCAGTGAAGAGACTTATCTCATTTTGGTGCCAGCGTCTAAACAGATTAATCATTCTTGTGCGCCTAATGCCGGGCTTAGAAATGTGAGCGATTTGTATGCAGTGAGGGATATTCTGCCGGGGGAAGAAATTGCGTATGACTATTCGACGACGGTGGGGATGGAAGATACGTGGAGTATGAATTGTTGCTGCGGCGCGGAGTTATGTCGCGGAGTGATTGCGAATGTGACGACGCTGCCGGTGAATGTGATCAATAGTTATATAGAATTGGATGCGTTTCCGATTTTTATTCAGCAGCAGTTGAAGAGAATTGCAGAGACGGAAAGCGTATAGGGTAGTTTGTAACAGGCTAACGTTATGGATTGCTTCGTGAGAAGCACTCGCAATGACGGGGCTACGACCGACGTTAATGGTGAACGGTGGATTACATCGTAAAAGGCACGACTAATCCACCCTACAATAACTATCGCTTAAAACTTAAAGCTTCAGCTGGAGCCGCTTCTCTGGTTCTTTTCGCATGAGGTGTAAAAGTCAGGTTTTGATTAACCGCGTAAACTAATTCACCCGCACTACGCTGAATCGCCAGACAACGGTCTTTCGGTACATTATGTTCGCTAGCAGCAACTGGGAATATTGACGGTAGTATCTTAAGCAAGGCTTTATATTCTTGCTCATAATATGTTTTGACGAGCAGGCAGCCATTTAACACAAGACAAGCAGGCAGAATTTTATGAAAGATTGCCGTGAATTGATGATATTGCTTTCGCAGCGCTTGATTGCGTTTAACAAATTCAGGATCACTCATGCGTTGCTTAAAACCAGGATAGTCTTGTGAAGCTACAAAAGGATCTTCGACGATGGGATTAATAAAAACAGCAGCGTTAAATTTGGTTTTATCAGACAAATTGTTAAACCAGTCTAATTTGCTCGCATCGGCAGCGATATAGCTATTGGATTTCGGCAATAAAGGAAATGCATCATCAACATCTTGCTGCACCTGTTGTATTTTTTCATCGTCAATGTCGATGCCTAAATATAAAAGGTTACGCTGACAAGCATCAGCAAGGGCGTGCATCAACACACACATCCATAAATTAAATCCACAACCAAATTCAACAACACGGAAAGTTTTATCGGCGGGATGTGCTTGCATGTCTTGCAGCAATGATTCGAGCAAAGATTCATATGGATCAATAAGTGCGTTGAAATCTGCGTCAGGTATTTCAATGTCTGGTGATGCAGAGTAGTACATAACGCGATGTTTTAGTGCTGATACAATTTCGTTGGGTAGTTTTGGCATGTTATCTCTCCTTAATAAACTAGACTCCGTGGTTTTTACTAAACTAACGTTATGGATTGCTTTGCCGCGCTTCGCTCGCAACCGCAAAAGACGCTCCTCGCAATGACGAGGCTACGACCGATCGCTGCATTGCGAACGCAGCGCTCTCCCTCGAATATGCTAAAAACAAAAAACCCCAGCTGATTTCTCAACAGGGGTTTTTATTATAAGAGCCTGGCGATGACCGACTTTGGCATGGATAAACCCACACTATCATTGGCGCTAAATGGTTTCACTTCTGAGTTCGGGATGGGATCAGGTGGTACCCACTTGCTCTGGTCGCCAGGCATAATTCTGTAGTCGTAGATTTCTTAGTTACACTTCGTTGCATGTAAGCGTTTCAACTCATACTGTAACTCAAGCTCACAAAACAACTTGGGTGTTATATGGTCAAGTCTCACGGTCAATTAGTACTGGTTAGCTACATGCATTACTGCACTTCCACACCCAGCCTATCAACGTTGTAGTCTTCAACGGACCTTTAGGAGTCTTACGACTCGAGAGATCTCATCTTGGGGCAAGCTTCCCGCTTAGATGCTTTCAGCGGTTATCTTTTCCGTACTTAGCTACCCGGCAATGCCACTGGCGTGACAACCGGTACACCAGAGGTACGTTCACTCCGGTCCTCTCGTACTAGGAGCAACTCCCCTCAAATCTCAAACGCCCACGGCAGATAGGGACCGAACTGTCTCACGACGTTCTAAACCCAGCTCGCGTACCACTTTAAATGGCGAACAGCCATACCCTTGGGACCGGCTTCAGCCCCAGGATGTGATGAGCCGACATCGAGGTGCCAAACACCGCCGTCGATATGAACTCTTGGGCGGTATCAGCCTGTTATCCCCGGCGTACCTTTTATCCGTTGAGCGATGGCCCTTCCATACAGAACCACCGGATCACTAGAACCTACTTTCGTACCTGCTCGACCCGTCAGTCTCGCAGTCAAGCACACTTCTGCTCTTACACGCATTGCGCGATGTCCGACCGCGCTGAGAGTACCTTCGTGCTCCTCCGTTACTCTTTAGGAGGAGACCGCCCCAGTCAAACTACCCACCATGCACTGTCCCCATCCCGGATTACGAGATTAGGTTAGAGCCCCAAGCATTTCAGGGTGGTATTTCAAGGTTGGCTCCACCTAAGCTAGCGCCAAAGCTTCATAGCCTCCCACCTATCCTACACAGAAACGCTCAAAGTCCAGTGCAAAGCTATAGTAAAGGTGCACGGGGTCTTTCCGTCTTGCCGCGGGTACACTGCATCTTCACAGCAATTTCAACTTCACTGAGTCTCGGGTGGAGACAGTGTGGCTGTCGTTACGCCTTTCGTGCAGGTCGGAACTTACCCGACAAGGAATTTCGCTACCTTAGGACCGTTATAGTTACGGCCGCCGTTTACTGGGGCTTCGATCAAGAGCTTCGCCTTGCGGCTAACCCCATCAATTAACCTTCCGGCACCGGGCAGGCGTCACACCCTATACTTCCTCTTTCGAGTTTGCAGAGTGCTGTGTTTTTAATAAACAGTCGCAACCACCGATTTTTTGCAACCTCTTTCAGCTCCAGTCGCAAGGACCTTCACCTAACAGAGGCACACCTTCTCCCGAAGTTACGGTGTCAATTTGCCTAGTTCCTTCACCCGAGTTCTCTCAAGCGCCTTAGTATTCTCAACTTGTCCACCTGTGTCGGTTTGCGGTACGGTTCAATGATCTTCAACGCTTAGAGGCTTTTCCTGGAAGCTTAGCATCAACTACTTCTCCTATCTAAACATACAATCGTCATCACGTCTCAGAATAATGAATATCCGGATTTGCCTAATAATTCTTCCTACTCGCTTAAACCGGGACTTCCAACACCCGGCTAGCTTAGCTTTCTCCGTCCCCCCTTCGCTCCAATCACCAAGTACAGGAATATTAACCTGTTTCCCATCAACTACGCTTCTCAGCCTCGCCTTAGGGGCCGACTCACCCTGCGCCGATTACCGTCGCGCAGGAAACCTTGGACTTTCGGCGTGCGGGTTTTTCTCCCGCATTATCGTTACTCATGTCAGCATTCGCACTTCTGATATCTCCAGCACCCTTCTCAAGGCACCTTCACAGACTTACAGAACGCTCCTCTACCACTCATACTATAAGTATGAATCCGTAGCTTCGGTGGATAGTTTTAGCCCCGTTACATCTTCCGCGCAAGCCGACTCGACCAGTGAGCTATTACGCTTTCTTTAAAGGATGGCTGCTTCTAAGCCAACCTCCTGGCTGTCTCGGCCTTCTCACATCGTTTTCCACTTAACTATCTCTTTGGGACCTTAGCTGACGGTCTGGGCTGTTTCCCTCTTCACGACGGACCTTATCACCCGCCGTGTGTCTCCTGTGGTCTCACTTCGCGGTATTCGGAGTTTGCATCGGTTTGGTAGGACTATCACGTCCCCCTAGCCGGCACAGTGCTCTACCCCCGCAGATGTACCACACAAGGCACTACCTCAATAGCTTTCGAGGAGAACCAGCTATCTCCGAGCTTGTTTAGCCTTTCACTCCTATCCACAACTCATCCCCTACTTTTTCAACAGTAGTGAGTTCGGGCCTCCAGAACGTGTTACCGCCCCTTCACCCTGGCCATGGATAGATCGCCCGGTTTCGGGTCTACTAACATCGACTTAACGCCCATTTCAGACTCGGTTTCCCTTCGCCTCCCCTATTCGGTTAAGCTCGCCAATGCTAGTAACTCGCTGACCCATTATACAAAAGGTACGCAGTCACACAGACTATTCATCTGCTCCCACTGCTTGTACGCACACGGTTTCAGGTTCTATTTCACTCCCCTCTCCGGGGTTCTTTTCGCCTTTCCCTCACGGTACTTGTTCACTATCGGTCAGTAAGGAGTATTTAGCCTTGGAGGATGGTCCCCCCATCTTCAATCAGGATTTCTCGTGTCCCGTCCTACTTTTCGAATGCTTACACATTCAACGACTTTTCATATACGGGGCTATCACCCTCTACGGCTGGCTTTTCCAAACCATTCTATTAAATCATCTATGCTTTCCACATTCAGGCTCTTTCCCTTTCGCTCGCCACTACTTGGGAAATCTCGGTTGATTTCTTTTCCTCTAGGTACTTAGATGTTTCAGTTCCCTGGGTTTGCTTCTCTGACCTATGTATTCAGATCAGGATAATACGATCTCTCGTATTGGGTTTCCCCATTCAGATATCCTCGGATCAATGCTTGTTGCCAGCTCCCCGGGGCTTTTCGCAGGCTGCCACGTCTTTCTTCGCCTCTTACTGCCAAGGCATTCACCATGTGCGCTTAATTTCTTGACCATATAACCCCAAATCGTCTGCATAACACATCGTCTGCGTTATGCTCAGTATTTAGCGGTTACATTCAGCTTTCAAAGTTGAATTGAGTAAATTTACTCAGTGTACTTCGCATTTACTACAACCAAATTGTTAAAGAACAGTTCTATCTCGTTAGAGACTAGAAGATATATCTTTTATCTAAAAAATCTATCTTCTAACATCTATTTACCACTCATTCCGCACTTCTTTTCTTCACTCGGCTGACTTTATACTCGCTTCACCTTCGCTTTTCTACTTCTATTTTCACTCTTTTTTTACTTCTTTTCTACCGCTTTCTTACTGCTCACTCTACTCTCTTTCTCTGGAGCCAGTCGGGATCGAACCGACGACCCCCTGCTTGCAAAGCAGGTGCTCTCCCAGCTGAGCTATGGCCCCGTTCATTTCCTTCCCGCATCCTTCGTTGGTGGGCCTGGGTAGACTTGAACCACCGACCCCACGCTTATCAAGCGTGTGCTCTAACCAACTGAGCTACAGGCCCCCTCGACTTCAGGGTTTCTTTGCCCATCTCAATACAAATTATTCTTCGACAAATTTCAAAAGTGATTTATGTGCGCGCCTACTTCTCTAAGTCATACGATCTATTACATGTGTCCAACTTGCGTCAGACTTGTGACTATTCATCTGCACTGCAACTTTCTCATAACATAGTAAGGAGGTGATCCAGCCACAGGTTCCCCTACGGCTACCTTGTTACGACTTCGTCCCAGTCATGAATCATACCGTGGCAGGCGTCTCCCTTGCGGTTAAACTACCCGCTTCTGGTACCATCCACTCCCATGACGTGACGGGCGGTGTGTACAAGGCCCGGGAACGTATTCACCGCGACATTGCTGATTCGCGATTACTAGCGATTCCGACTTCATGGAGTCGAGTTGCAGACTCCAATCCGGACTACGAGACGCTTTAAGAGATTGGCTCCCCCTCGCGGGTTGGCTACCCTCTGTACGCCCCATTGTAGCACGTGTGTAGCCCTACCCATAAAGGCCATGATGACTTGACGTCGTCCCCGCCTTCCTCCGGTTCCTCACCGGCAGTCTCCTTAGAGTCCCCAACTAAATGCTGGCAACTAAGGACAAGGGTTGCGCTCGTTACGGGACTTAACCCAACATCTCACAACACGAGCTGACGACAGCCATGCAGCACCTGTCTCTGCGCTCCTTTCGGCACTCCCAACTCTCATCAGGATTCGCAGGATGTCAAGGGTAGGTAAGGTTCTTCGCGTTGCATCGAATTAAACCACATGCTCCACCGCTTGTGCGGGCCCCCGTCAATTCATTTGAGTTTCAACCTTGCGGCCGTACTTCCCAGGCGGAAGACTTATCGCGTTAGCTTCGATACTGATAGGTTCCCCTACCAACATCTAGTCCTCATCGTTTACAGCGTGGACTACCAGGGTATCTAATCCTGTTCGCTCCCCACGCTTTCGCGCCTCAGCGTCAGTATTATGCCAGGTGGCTGCCTTCGCCATTGACGTTCCTTCCGATCTCTACGCATTTCACCGCTACACCGGAAATTCCGCCACCCTCTCATATACTCCAGTCAGATAGTTTGCGATGCACTTCCCAGGTTAAGCCCGGGGCTTTCACATCACACACATCTAACCGCCTACGCGCCCTTTACGCCCAGTAACTCCGATTAACGCTCGCACCCTCTGTATTACCGCGGCTGCTGGCACAGAGTTTGCCGGTGCTTATTCTGCCGGTACCGTCAAATTACAGATCTTATTCATACCGTAACACTTCTTCCCAACCTAAAGGGCTTTACAACCCGAAGGCCTTCTTCACCCACGCGGCATCGCTGGATCAGGGTTGCCCCCATTGTCCAATATTCCCCACTGCTGCCTCCCGTAGGAGTCTGGGCCGTGTCTCAGTCCCAGTGTGACTGGTCGTCCTCTCAGACCAGTTACCGATCATCGCCTTGGTGAGCCTTTACCTCACCAACTAGCTAATCGGACGCAGGCCCCTCCTCAAGTGCCACCCTTGCGGGCAGCTTTGCTCTCTCGAGATTATGCGGTATTAGCCAAAGTTTCCCTTAGTTATCCCCCGCTCGAGGGCAGGTTCCTACGTGTTCCTCACCCGTCCGCCGCTCGTCATCAATTAGTATTGCTACTAAACATGTTACCGCTCGACTTGCATGTGTTAGGCGTGCCGCCAGCGTTCAATCTGAGCCAGGATCAAACTCTCCACTTCTTTAAAACTCTTTGATGCTCATTACGAATTTCTTCGTAACTCGCAAATTCTCCTTCGCATGAATTGCTTAGGTAAGCGCGCACATATATCACTTTTTCAATTTGTTAAAGAACGTTTTGCTTCGTTTCTTTGTTTCGTTGCTTCACTTGAGAAGGGGCATTCTACACGATCGAATTTTTCTGTCAACACTAAATTTCAAATTATTTTAAATTATTTGAAACTGTTTCAGGGCCGCCTTACTTTCTTACAAAATCTAAACAATTTAAGCAGTTATTGCTCATTTTGAGAGGGATTTAAACACTCTAATCACCCCTCACCCATACTTCGTGCGACCTCTCCCTCAAAGGGATTGTCCGCTTACGGTGGATTAGCAAAAGACGCCTAATCCACCTACGCAACTTACTTTTTCTTTAAAACTTTACGTAAAAATGCGCCAGTGAACGACTTAGCCTGCTTACAAATCTCTTCCGGCGTACCAGAAGCTAACAACTGACCGCCTTTCTCACCCCCTTCAGGGCCAAGATCAATAATCCAATCGGCAGTTTTAATCACATCCAGATTATGCTCAATGATCACGATGGTATTACCATGATCACGCAGTCTATGCAGAACTCGCAGGAGTTGCTCAATATCGTGGAAATGCAAGCCAGTCGTTGGCTCATCGAGAAGTATAGCACACGTCCGGTATCCCGACGTGATAATTCTTTGGCCAGTTTGATACGTTGCGCTTCACCGCCCGACAGGGTGGTCGCACTTTGCCCTAATGAAATATAAGACAAACCAACATCTAACAGGGTCTGTAATTTGCGCGCAACTGCCGGAATGGCATCAAAAAATTCCCGCGCTTCTTCGACCGTCATTTCTAAAACTTGATGGATATTTTTGCCCTTATATAAGATTTCCAGGGTTTCGCGGTTATAACGTTTGCCCTGGCAAACATCGCAAGTGACATAGACATCCGCCAGAAAATGCATTTCAACTTTGATCACGCCCTCGCCCTGACAGGCTTCGCAACGACCGCCTTTCACATTGAAACTAAAACGACCGGGCTGATAACCACGTGAACGCGCTTCCTGCGTACCGGCGAATAAATCACGGATAGCGGTAAACAAACCTGTATAAGTCGCTGGATTGGAACGCGGCGTGCGACCAATCGGACTTTGATCGATGACAACCACTTTATCCAGATATTCCAAACCATCAATACTATCATGCGGCGCAGGTTCTGAACTGCCAGCATCATTTAATGTACGCGTGGCAACCGGCGCCAGCGTATCATTAATCAACGTCGATTTACCGGAACCAGACACACCAGTGATGCAAGTCATCAAACCAATGGGAATATCGACATTAATAGATTTTAAGATTATTGCCTGCTCGCACTCACGAATACTAATCATGTTTTTCTGGATTAGCTTTGATACGCGTTTTTCGGCACTGGCAATTTTGCGTTTGCCGGAAAGATATTGCCCGGTCAACGACTTAGGATTACGCATGATATCTTTCGGCTTACCTTCCGCAACAATTTCACCACCATGCACACCCGCGCCAGGACCCAAGATCCAGCACATGATCTGCACTCATAATCGCATCTTCATCATGTTCAACGACAATCACCGTATTACCCAAGATCACGCAAATGATGCAGCGTGCGCAACAAACGTTCATTATCACGCTGATGCAAACCAATCGAAGGTTCATCGAGAATATACATCACCCCCACCAAACCCGAACCAATTTGACTTGCCAGCCGAATACGTTGCGCTTCACCACCTGATAATGTTTCCGCGCTGCGATCTAGACTAATATAATCCAGACCCACATCGACAAGAAAACCTAAACGACTGGTTAATTCTTTCATGAATTTTGACTGCAATTTCACCGCGATAACCCGGCAAATGTAATTTATCAAAAAATACTTTTGATTTTATCCACCGCCCACGCAGAAATTTCCGGCAAATTTTTATTATCAACAAACACATTACGCGCCGCTTTGTTCAAACGCGCGCCATCACAATCTTCACAAGTGCGCACCGCAATATATTTGCGCAATTCTTCGCGCACAAATTCTGATTCCGTTTCATGATAACGACGTTCCAGATTAGGCATCACCCCTTCAAATTCATCTGTTTTTGAATATGAAGAACCATCTTCATCTTTATAATTAAAACTTAATTAAATCTTCAGCTACCATATAACAGTACGTTTTGAGCTTTTTTTGGCAAGCGCTTGAATGGCACTTCCAAATCAAATTTATAATGCTTCGCTAACGATGATAAGCATTTGAAAATAATACATATTACGCTTGTCCCAGCCACGAATCGCGCCATCAGCCAGACTTAAATCCTGATTCACGACTAAATCTGCGATCAAAAATTTCTTTGATACCTAAACCATCGCATTCTGCGCACGCACCGACTGGACTATTAAAGGAAAATAATCGTGGTGATAATTCCGCCAAACTATAACCGCAATCTGGACAGGCAAATTTCGATGAAAATACACGCAGCGCGCGTTTCGGTTCATCCATAAATCCAACCGCGGCAAGACCATCGGCAAGACGCAGCGCAGTTTCAAATGATTCAGCCAGACGCACACGCATGTCCTGGCGCACTTTAATACGATCAATCACAACTTCAATCGTATGTTTTTTGCGTAAATCTAATTTCGGCGCCTGATCAAGCTCAAACATTTCGCCATCAATACGCGCACGCACAAAACCTTGGCCGCGTAATTCTTGCAATCAATTCAACATGTTCGCCTTTACGCTCACGCACCACTGGCGCGAGAATCATGACTTTAGTGTCTTCCGGCAACGCCAAAACATTATCAACCATTTGGCTGATCGTTTGCGCTTCTAGAACATTGCCGTGGTCCGGACAGCGTGGCTGACCGACTTTAGCAAACAACAAACGCAAATAATCATGAATTTCCGTGATGGTACCCACTGTTGAACGCGGATTATGTGATGTTGATTTTTGTTCAATAGAAATCGCCGGCGATAAACCTTCGATATGATCAACATCTGGTTTTTCCATCATGGAAAGAAATTGTCGCGCATAAGAAGACAATGATTCGACATAACGACGCTGACCTTCCGCGTACAATGTGTCAAAAGCAAGAGATGATTTACCTGAACCAGATAAGCCTGTGATAACAACCAGTTTGTCACGCGGCAAGTCTACGTTCAGATTTTTTAAATTATGTGTACGGGCACCACGAATACGAATTTCTTTCATAGGATAGAAGTAACCGAAAAGCAACCGAAATTGGGGCTATATTATAACCACAATTTCGAGTTGCATGGTAAAAAAATTATATAATTATAGCTGAAGATTACCAATATATTTATTGCCTTCATCCTGACCCTGAATAATGCCTTGCTTCATTTTTATCCGCAGCAAATCATAAATGCGCGGGTAATATTTCTTTAGTCTTTCATCAAGTTGCGGATTCATTTCTCTGGCTTTATCGAGCGCATCTAATGTCCCACGGTTGATAAGATCGTAATCAGAATCTTTTATCCAACCCTGCAATTCTTTCAGTAAGCCGCCCAAACGTCCTACCAGGATAGATGTTTCGCCTGCAAAAAAATGCAGCCTGGGGCGCGCTGTCGCAAAAATATCACCCAGCAAGGTTTGCGGAAAAAGTAGTTGCAGATAAGCATTTAATTTTAATCTGCGATCTTGAAGCTTATGAAGATGAATGACTAATTGAGTTTTATAGTCTGCCAGTTTTTTGTTGCCGAGCAAATGTTCTTTCGGCCAACCCCAGCAATTGGGATCTATTAATAAGCGGAAATATTCTTCACGCAAGTATCCGGGTAAAAACTCTGGCATATGTTCACTCAACATCTCCCAGCAGGTTTTTTTCATCTGGTTTGTCTTACCAATTGTTTTTAATCCAATGGTAACCAAACATAATTTTTCCAATCCTGGAGAATAATCCTTAGAAACCATTTCGCACATCAATGGCCACAAATCCACCTTAAGACGTTCTTTCGGGTTTCTCCGGTTATATAAACGCAGCAGCAAAATACCACTATACAATCTTACTCTTGGATCAATGTCACGACTTTGCCAAACCACTTCGAAATGGTGCAGAGCAGTTCTGGTCTTACCGTTAGCCAGACTCTCCAATCCGCAATCATAATATTTAGCTATTCTTTTATTTGTATAACATTGAACGTTATCAATACTTTTGCGTGCCTCCGCTGTTTTACCTTGAAATATGGCAACCATGGCGGAAATGAGATGTGCGTGTATTTGTTTGCGATCAAGTTTTAATGCTTCTTGCAAATCCTTCTCAGCATGCTTGATGTGACCAGGTGAGGCGGTCATGGAAAAAATCAACCGTACAAAGCCACGATTGATCAATGGTTCGGTCAGCTGATCATCCAGACAATTAGCTCTGGTAAAATCCGCGTACGCTTCATCAATATGGCCTAACATCATATGTGTCACGCCACGATTTGCGTAAGCTGGCGCGTAACCCGGATCTTGCGCAATAACCTGGTTATAGAAAGCTAATGCGTCAACGTATTTTTCTTCTAATAAATATTCACGCCCTTGACTTGAGCATCCTCGCGCTTCCATTAAAAAATCCTTCGGAAAAAGTAGCAGATTCTATCCCGAAAGAATCTAAATTGAAATCAGAAATTATAGATCGACAATAAAACGATTACCTTCTTCTTCGACATTCTGCGCTTGTATTGAGTGGGACGCATTTCGAGCAAACAACAATGGTGTTGTTGTTTGCATGATAAATAAATTCTTTTTCACAAATTTGTACAAATGCGGGTAACAATTCTGCAGATCGGAAGCAAAACGCGGATTATAAAGCATTTCTTCATGCAGCGCTTTTTTCGACGCCGGAGTGATTTTCACAAAAAAGTTTTGCGGTGATTTTGTCTGCAAAATGTAATCTATTTCCTGCGCCAAATTGCGCAGTCTGCCAGCAAGAATCGTCGGCTGCGAATGACCACGCTTGATATACAGGATATGTCCAGGCAAGTTGTTTCTACATAATGCCTGTATGCCTGCGTTTAACAGAATATTTCTATCATCCATACTACAAATCAGATCAACAAGCTGCGTTTTAAATTGATCTATATAACGCAAGCTCACAATATCATTATTAACAAGCACTACATTCATCAGTAACAATAAATAATCTTTCTGTAAATAATGTGGTAATGCTTCCGGTAGAAATGCGCCAATTAATTTTAAACATGTTTGTTTTGCTAATTCGGTTTTTGTCGTTGTCATGTAAGCAACAGCAAGCACGCAATATTCTTCCGCTGTCTTAATAACTTTTTCTTCGAGCTCACGTATTAATGGCTCTAAATGAATATCCTGCTTGTTATATTTATGCAGTTGTATGCCAGCATATAATTTCACATGCGCGGCATTGGCACGCTGCCATACTTGCAAAAAATCTTTCTCCGCCGCAGCATCATTTTCAATTGTCCGATGCAACATACCGCGAAAAAGATAGGCAAAAACATTATCCGGATTTAAAGTCAGCGCCTTTTCCAAATCAAAATGCGCATGGCTATAACATTTTCTTGCGTAGAAAGTATATGCTCTGTTGGTAATAGCAAATGAGTTGCGTTGTGATAACTCCAATAGCCAACTAAAATCTTCCTCCGCCATGGAAAAATAACGCTTTTTTGAATAACTGCCAGCACGTTCATAAATCGCATTAGTTAGCATTGGATTCAATTCTAATGCACCGCTGAAATAAGCGATTGCCTGAGTTTGATATCCCAGATGTGAATACGACTTAGCTATGCGTATACAATCATCAGCACTTACATAAGCATCGCCCATCCCAAGTTGTAAATCTGTTCTGCTACGTACGTCCATGTCTGCTCTCTCAAAAAATTCCCAGTTGTAATATAATGAACTGCAACCTATTTTGAAAAGGATACAGGAATGTTGTCGCGATGGATAATAATCTTGCTTGTCGTTCCGGCCTTGGCCGCTTGCGAACAAATCGCTCTCATGACAACACCCAAAAAACAAGCTCTCGCTTCTCATAGCCAACTCGCAACCAATGCGGAAAAATCTTTCTGGGACATATTGCATAATGGCCAATATGATCACATTCCCGATACACAAAAATTATTGCTGGCCGCTTACCTGCAAAACCCCAATGATCCTGCGCTCGCCGCGCATCTGGGTTTTTTGCATATCTGGAAAATAACGGAGCGCGAGCGTGATAAGAACATCTCGCCCACTATTACTAATGAAATCATTTTGTCGAAAAAATATTTTTCCGACGCAGTCGAGTTAGATCCAAATGACGCGCGTTACCAAGGTTTTCTGGGCGATACCATGTTAATCGAAGGCCAGATCTTTAACGATCAGCGCGAGCAAGTGCGCGGTTATTATCAGCTCAAGCGCGCGATCGCCATGTGGCCGCAATTCAATTATTTCGCCGCCGGCTATCCAATGAGTACGCTAGATGCGCATTCAGAACGCTTTAATCAGGCGTTGGATTGGCAGTGGCTGACACTTGATCTCTGCTCTGGTGCGCATTTAGATAAAGACCATCCGGATTTTTCTCCTTATATGTCTAGTGAAACACAGCACGGCCCCATGCGCGCGTGCTGGAATTCCTGGATAGCGCCGCATAATTTTGAAGGTTTTTTCATGAACATGGGCGACATGCTGGTCAAAAGCGGCGAACCAGATACTGCCGTGAGAATCTATAATAACGCACGCTTGAGCAAAACCTACCAATCATGGCCATTCAAAGACATGCTGGAAAAACGCATTAAAAATGCAAACGCCAATGTCCGCCGCTTTCAACAAGCGGACGGCCATACGCCAGACACATCTATGCTGATAAACTCAGGCTATGGTTGTGTTATTTGTCATCAAGCGCGATAATCTTCGCCCACAAGAAAAAATCAAACGAGAGTGAATTCATATCATGCATTCCGGAAAAATGACTGCCATTGAAAAACGCGCCGTATTAAGTCTGTCTTCTATCATGAGCTTACGCATGATTGGGCTATTTATGGTGCTGCCCATGTTCAGCTTGTATGCCCACCAATTAAGTGGCGCCACCCCGATGTTAATCGGTCTGGCCATGGGTATTTACGGCTTGGCACAGGCATTGTTTCAAATCCCCTTCGGCGCTTTGTCCGATCGCATCGGTCGCAAACCAGTCATCATCATCGGTCTGGTCATTTTCGCGTTCGGCAGTCTCATCGCTGGTATGTCGCATTCCATTATTCCCATGATTATTGGCCGCTCGTTGCAAGGCATAGGCGCAGTAGGCAGTACCATTCTGGCACTCATGGCCGACCTGACTCGTGAAGACCAACGCACCAAAGCCATGGCTATTTCTGGCATTACGATTGGCTGCTCATTTTCTGTCGCTATGTTTATTGGTCCTGTCTTAACTAAATGGCTGACTGTTAGCGAACTATTTTATCTGGCCACCCTATTCGGCCTGGCAGGAATCCTTATCCTATATATGTCAGTACCCACGCCGGTGAATACCAGATGGCACCGTGATACCGAGCCAGAACTGGCATCCATCCTGAAACTGCTGACGGAACCTGAGTTGTCCAAATTAAATATCGGCATTTTTCTATTGCACGCCATTTTCACGGCCAGCTTTATTGTTATTCCTATTAACCTGCTGCACTACCTCGGTATGCCGTCCAGCCGGCAATGGCTGCTTTATCTGCCAACCTTGTTAGGTTCATTTCTGGTCGCGCTGGTTTGTATCGCCATGGCGGAACGCAAGCGCCAGTTAAAACCTTATTTTCTGAGTGGCATTCTCGCGCTGGCGTTGTCGGAACTTCTGCTTTTGCTTGATCCCGGCAGTATGGCCGCGACCGCGACTGGCTTATTTTTATTCTTTGGTGGCTTTTCTTTATTAGAAGCATTCATGCCATCGCTGATTTCGCGCACCGCACCAGCTTCGCGCAAAGGAAGTGCATTAGGCATCTATTCATGTTCACAATTTTTCGGTATCTTTATAGGCGGTGTTCTTGGCGGATGGTTATACGGCAAGTTTGGTTACACCGGCGTTTATCTTCTGTGCATATCCCTCGCTCTCTTCTGGTTAGCAATTGCCCTTCTCATGCAGCCGCCCCGATTTCTTGTCAATCAAATGTGGCAAATTCTGTCCACACACAATCAAGATTGGGATACTCATGCGGCGAAATTGCATGCCATTCCCGGCATGATTGAGGTAACCTTTATACCTGAAGATGGTATGGCTTATTTGAAGATGGAGCGCGGCGTACAGCAACATCCGGATTTCATTCGCCTCAAAGAGCAATTACAATCGGAGTAATATTATTTAGGAGATATCTTATGGCACGCGGCGTTAACAAAGTAATACTGATTGGCAACCTGGGCAAAGACCCAGAAGTGCGCTACACCCCTAGCGGTCTGGCGGTGGCAAATATTACTCTCGCTACCAGCGAATCCTGGAAAGATAAGCAAACAGGTGAAAATGTTGAACGCACCGAATGGCACCGCGTTGTATTTTATCAACGTCTGGCGGAAATCGCTGGCGAATACCTGCGCAAAGGTTCCAAGGTTTATGTGGAAGGCAAATTGCAGACACGTAAATGGCAGGATAAAAACAGTGGTCAAGATCGTTACACCACTGAAATTATCGGCGACTCTATGCAAATGTTAGACAGCAAAGGTGGTAGTAGCAACGGCGATTCACCATCTTATGAAAAATCTTCTACCGCTAGCAGCTCGACAGCAGCAACCGCTGATGCAGCGCCAGGGTTAGATAATTTTGATGATGATATTCCGTTCTGATTAGTGAGAAACCTTCACCCGCCGCAGTGCGGCGGGATGCAGGAGAAAACCTTTCTAAGCTACAGCAGCAACTGCACCTAATTTTTCTTTCGCCTTCATGATACGCTGATACGCTTCCTCAATCCGACTCGCGCTAATTTTTCCACTCATGACATCGTTATAAATGATATCCACAAGTTGTTGCGGGTCTTGCGGCGCATCCACCAGCTGATTACCAAATACTAATATATCCGCACCAGCATTCACCGCCATGCTCACAGCTTCTTCCAATCCATAATTATCAATGATCGCTTTCATTTGCATGTCATCAGTGACGACTAAACCATTGAAATTTAATTTCTGCCGTAACAACCCGGTGGTGATCTCTGCGGAAATACTCGCGGGATAACCTTTGCTATCCAAACCATAATGTACAACGTGCGCAGTCATCACCATCGTACAGCTATTTGGTTGTTGTAATAATTTGCGATACGGATCTAATTCATATGGCTGCCAGGTTTGCGTCACATCAACAAAACCTGCATGCGTGTCGCCTGTTGCACTGCCATGTCCGGGAAAATGTTTATAACTGCACAATATTCCTTTGTCACTGTAAGCCTTGGAAAAAACAGCGGCATAATCTGCTACTTTTTGCGGGTCAGCAGAAAAACTACGCCCCAACTTGCCGATTGCCGGACTATCTGGATTCACATTTACATCTAACACTGGCGCGAAATTTAAATTAATACCTTCCTGACTCAAGGTATCCGCCATTTGCTGCGCATAACGCACGGCTTCTTCCATTGGCAACTGACCAATATCCTCAGCTGATAATGTTTTTGGGAAACCATAATTTTCTTTTAATCGATTTACTTTGCCGCCTTCATAATCGATACCGATAAACAACGGATAAAATTGATTGCCGTTTTTTTCTGCGGCCTGGCGTGTGTAATCTTGCAATTGCGAGGTCAGATGTTTTAATTGCGCTGGATCTTTAATGTTGTGATCGTAAGTGCGCGTCTGAAAATCATAATCAAACAAAACCACACCACCGATTTGCTGCGCCATGATTGCTTTAACGATGAAATCATCCGCATGCAGCTCAGTGCCTTTAAACCCGATCAATAACATCTGCCCAATCTTTTCTTTCAAGGTAACCTCCCGAGCAATGGCAACCTGGCTGTAACAGGTCAATAAAATGGAAAAACACAGCAGGTATTTTAGTATACGTGAGCGCATTCGACACCCTCCTCGTTATTATTATTTATGTGGTGTCAGACACCGAAAAGCTGGGGTCAGATAAGAGCTGGTGTCAAAGAGCTGGTGTCAGACACCACGGAGCCTACGCCAACCTCGGAGGTGTCTGACACCAGCTCTTAGCGTCTGACCCCAACTTTTCGGTGCCTGACCCCAGCGTCTACTTACGCTGGTAAATTGGTAATCCCACAACTCATATAACCTGCGGAGCAAGTATATAAGTCTTTATTTTTCTTCCACGCGCCATTCTTGAGACTTGGTTGAATGTCAGTGTTAGTGGTTCTCAGTTTTACCATTTTGGAATGCGTGTCTTTGAAAGTGTAAAACACGGCCCATTCATTTTGCGGAGTGCTGTATGCTGCACCTGTTGCGAAGGTAAATATGATTTCTTTGCCAGCTGGAAAATCTGCGGTGTAAGTATCTTCAACCAGATATTTCCTATTAAAATCGGAGCATGTTAATTTGCCAGCATTATCTACTCTGCAATGAAGACGTTCAGGTGGGTAATAGTCTGAGGAAGCAATCGCTGCAATGCTACCCAATCCCATCGTTATCGCAATTGCACATCCAATCATTTGTTTTAATTTCATGTTAATTCCTTCCTATGAATTAATTATTAGGTGAAAAATACGCTCGGCAGCGTAGCTGGTAGGGAATATTCTGTCAACGCCAGTATATAGACTCTGAAACCGTATAATTTACAAACAGTGAACATTGTATAGAAATTTGTAATTGTTTCAGACGTAAAAAGATGCTTACAATACGTAGTAGTTGGACCTGGTAGCGTGGCAAAGAAATAAATGTTTTTTTCTTTTGACCTTGCTACTATAACTAAATCTAACAATAATAAGTAAATTGAGAATTATTTAACAATAAAAGGGACCAGGAATGAATAGTGCATTACTTTTACTCGAAATCCAGAATGATTATTTTCCAAATGGCAGAATATCACTGGAAAAAAGCCTGGATGCATGCGCAAAAGCGCAAGCAGCCTTACGCGCTTACAGAGAAATGAATCAACCCGTTATCCATGTTCAGCATATATCTACTTTGCCAGATGCTGCCTCATTATTACCCTGCACAAAAGGCGCGGATTTCTATCCCAGCGTTGCGCCAGTTAAAGGTGAGACAGTTATCAAGAAGCATTATCCAAATAGCTTCAAAGACACAGGTTTATTGAATCATCTCATCAAAAACAAGATTAACCATCTCGTTATTTGCGGCATGATGACTCATATGGCAATAGACGCAACAGTACGCGCCGCTTACGACCTCGGTTTTGCTTGCACCGTATTGCACGATGCTTGCGCCGCGCGCCAACTGGAGTTCAACCACACTATCATTCCTGCGGTTAATGTTCATTACGCATTCTTAGCTGCTTTACAGCCAACCTATGCAAACGTCATGAGTTCTGAAGAATTTTTACAAAGAACTGGCGCACGCATTCCATTGGCAGAAACAGCATAGTGGTGCCTGACCCATCATGACATGGGAATCACGCTACATACCGCCGGAACCCATCGTTTGGCAAGGCCGAACTGATATTCCTGCTGATGCGTGCTTCTTCCAACATATGCAGCTGTTAAATCTCTTGTCGCAAAAACCAGAGAAGACAGCTGCAATTACTTTTGCTCTTATTGGTTTCAAATGTGACGAAGGTGTACAGCGCGATCTTGGTCGCACTGGCGCGGATGAAGGTCCTACCGCGATTCGTCAACGACTTGCCAAACTACCCATTCTAAAACCTGATATCCATATATATGATGCGGGCAATATCATTTGCACCGATCATGACATGGAAGCAAGTCAGGCGGCGCTGGCGGAAATTATCCGCATGCTGCTGGAACAACATATTCGTCCGATAGTTATTGGCGGCGGCCACGAAGTTTCCTGGGCGAATTACATGGGCATAGATAAAATCTATCCCAAGCCGAAAAAGTTAGGGATTATTAGTTTCGACGCGCATTTTGATATGCATTCATTACAACCCAGCAATCGTCCCAGTGCGACGACAACATTTTATCAGATAGCTGAAGCGCATCAAGCGACCGGACGACATTTTGATTACAATTGCATAGGCATACAACATGTCGGCAATATTCGCCAATCATTTGATACCGCGAAAAAATACGATACCAAATTCATTCTGGCTGATGAATTGCATCAAGGCTTGCAGGAAAAGTGTTTTGATTTCATTGACCGCATTGTCGATCAAAATGAAATTATTTATACCAGTCTTTCTTTAGATGTGTTTGCACCGGCTTTCGCGCCAGGTGTAAGCACTATTCAACCTTTAGGCTTGTCGCCCTGGCAGGTCATCCCACTGCTGCGGCAAATCGCGAATTCCGCAAAAGTTATTTCTTATGATCTTTGTGAACATGTGCCGCGTTATGATATTGACCACCGCACCGCAAAACTGGCAGCATCGCTTATCTATGAAATTGTTCATCATCATAGAGAAGCGGATCATCCTAAATAAGCCTATATAGATAAGATAACTAATGATTAGCGCCAAACAATTCCAGACATTGCTGTTGGGCTGGTTCGACCAGCATGGCCGCAAGCACTTACCATGGCAGTTCAATAAAACACCATATCGGGTATGGGTTTCAGAAATTATGCTGCAACAAACCCAGGTCGCGACGGTAATTCCGTATTTTGAGCGCTTTATGAACAGATTTCCGGAGCTGCCCGCACTCGCTGCCGCGCATGAGGATGAAGTTCTGCATTTATGGGCGGGACTTGGCTATTATAGTAGAGCACGTAACCTGCAACGCGCCGCGAAAATGGTGATGAGCGATTTTAACGGCAAGTTCCCAGAAGATGTCGACAACTTAGTGAAATTACCGGGCATAGGCCAATCCACAGCGGGGGCGATTTTATCCATTGCTTATAACCAGCCGGCTCCCATTCTGGATGGGAATGTGAAACGCGTGTTGGCGCGCTTACATGCCGTGACTGAGCCGGTAAATGATAAAGAAACAGAAAATCAGTTATGGGATTGGGCGGTGAAGTATACGCCGAAGCAGCGTTGCGCGGATTACACTCAGGCGATTATGGATTTAGGCGCGACATTGTGTACACGCAGCAAACCTCAGTGTGGCTCGTGTCCATTTATAAAACATTGCGCGGCGTATGCGGAAGGTATTGCTGAGTTATTGCCGCGGAAAAAAGCTACTCGCGAAGTGCCGGTGCGTACTGCGACATTTTTATTACTGCGCAAAGGCGAAAAAGTATTACTGCAGAAACGACCACCTGCCGGGATTTGGGGTGGATTATGGAGTTTGCCGCAGATTGATGGCGAGCCGGATAAAAAAGCGATACGGATGCTTTGCCGTCAGCAATTTCAAATCACCGTCGCGGATTATGAAGAATTGCCGGCATTTCGGCATACTTTCAGCCATTATCATTTGGATATTCATCCAGTGGTGGTCGAAGCGAGCAAACTGCCAGCCAAGTTGATGGAAGCTGACTGTCAAATTTGGTATAACCCAAAGGCACCCGAAGCAGTAGGCTTACCTAAGCCAGTGCAGACTATAGTGAGGAACCTGAAATGAGCCGACTTATACATTGCGTGAAGTTAAATAAAGAAGCCGAAGGTTTGGCGCAGCCACCACTACCCGGTGAGAAGGGCAAACGGATTTATGAACAGATTTCTAAAGAAGCCTGGCAAATGTGGCTGGGACACCAGACTATGCTGATTAATGAATATAGATTGAGCATGATTGATCCGAAATCCAGGACGTTTTTGATGGATGAGATGGAAAAGTTTTTGTTTGGGGACGGAAGTGAGAAGCCGGTGGGATATACGCCGGAAGGTAAATAGAATACTACTTGGTGGATTAGACGCCTTTTGCCGTAATCCACCAAAGTAAGAAATTAATACTGCCCTATATTCGCAACTGGATCTTTCATCATATCCGTCTTCAACTTTCTCGCATCTTCAAACGGCACTTCTTCCGGCGGACTACTATTACTTGCTTCCTGATGATATTGGGAGGAAGACGATGGCGAATCTGCGTTATAACCCTGATCACCACCATTCGCTGGTCGCTCATCGGTCATGTATTGATCATCTGAATTTGCTGGCTGATTACGCCCGAACGCACCAGTAGCCATCTCATCGTCTGGCCCGGATGACGACCCCATCAAGTTTGCACATCCAGCGAGAAAACCCAGCGAGAGTAACGCGACTAAAAATAAACTACGCACTTTCATTCTTAAACTCCTATTAAAATAAGCATATCCATTCGGAGGATAGTGTAAGCGATAAATAGGCTGCTGAAAACTTATCCAAGGAGATAGAAGATAATTGCAGAAAACACGATGTTTTTCTTGACTCAAATGCCCGCTATCGGTTTAATAGGCGTCTCGTTTTTTGAGATGGCCAGATAGCTCAGTTGGTAGAGCAGAGGACTGAAAATCCTCGTGTCGACGGTTCGATTCCGCCTCTGGCCATTGTCAAATCAATGAGATAAAAAGTCCCGCCGAAAGTTGTAAATTCCCGTGTCGAAGGTTACGCAACACATCCATCTCTTTAACCGCATTCGTTTTATAATAAATATCTCGGACATCAAATATGAGAAGCAATGGTCAGCTCTTGGCTGACATGCAAAAGGGGCTTATGTACTTATTAAACTCTCGCATGGTAGTCGGATTACGGGCCCAGGTAGCTTTAAAGAATCCGATCACACCCCTATCAGTGCGCATTTCAGCAATTTTTTTTACTTCCTCGGAATAAAGATATATCTTTGGAAGATCGCTGTTGTCTTTAAATCCATCCAGTTCATCAAACTTTTTCCTGAATAGCGTATATTTTTCCGACTGTTTAGGCAGGCGCTTTAGTTGTGCGGTTATATAATCAGCAAGCGCGGTTTTAAATTTGTTGAAAAAAATGTCAGGGATAGCGCGACTGTTAAGCCCGCTGACTGGATAGTCGATGGGTTGATTGCTGACCGTTATTCCAACTCTCTTGCAGGCATTCATTTCCTCTGCCGTTAAATTATATTCGATTGGATTAATATAAATATACTTTATGAGATTAGAATCCAGGATGTTTATAGCAGGTAGAAGCACTTCTATATAATCAAAGTAAGGTGACAATTCTCCTGATGTCACACGCTTTGCCAGCGCATGTAACAGATCATCGCGAACGTATAGTAATAATAGGCGTAGATTATGCCATGAACAGGGCATCCAGTTGTGATCTCCCACAATAAATGTACCTAATGAATCAAACGGACAAAATAAACTATTTAATTTGACGATATCTTGCAAAACGATATATGACTGTCCATACAGTGGAATGGGTTCTATTTTTTTGCCGCCAGGTATTAATGCGCCATATCTCGGGCGCGCGTGAATATTATTAGCCATCAATCCCCTGATCTGCGGATTAATATTCCGAAATAAAAAATCCTCTGTCTGATCTCTGGGTGGATTAGGATTCTGAATTACAAAATTTGTTGTCTGCCCTCCAATAAGAAGAGAATAAGTAAATGTTCCAAACTTTTCATGGGTATTTAAAAGTTGAAAATTTTTAAGTCCTTCGAATAAAATGCCAGCCCTAAATGTGACAACAATCGTTGAGGTATTCTTTAAATATTCAACGCAGTCATGATAGATCTTTGCCGCGTCTCTGGAATAACCAAGTCGCGATAAGCGATTAATTATTTTTGCATCGACACTCTCTGCTTTGATATATTCGGCATTGACCCGGTCAATTTCTGAAACCGCATCTGACCAGGTTTTTCTACCGGTAATATGCTTTTTCTCGGATTCTGTGAGTAAAACCGGATTTGCCTGATTGCCTGACATGCCTGCTGCAACATCTAATTTGCTTCGTTCTTCCGTGAAAGTGGCTAAGAGTTCAGGACTTGGAAATTTTCTCAGTGTTTGTGCATATTGACTATAAGCAGAAGAAAAAAGCTCTGCATTGCTCTCGTGTGTAGGCACTTCCGGTGCCGTGGAACCTGTCTCGTCTTTTTTTCGTTGCATGGTTTTTTATCTAATTCTAATAAGATTAATTCAAATTGGGGTCAGGCTGTTCCATTAAAAAATACTGCCTATCGTAGCAAAAAAGGATTAGGGGTCAAGTGCTCGATTTCCTTTTAAAGGATTAGGGGTCAAGTGCTCGATTTCCTTTTAGACCCTTCTATTATTTATAACTAAAGGAAATCGAGCACTTGACCCCATTCTCGAAAGTGCACGAAGTGGCGATATGATGTCTGCTTATTTTTCCTACCGTTTCGCCTTTACTTTTCCGGAACGTCTAATTGGAATTAACGTAACTTTTAATTCATATCCAATAGCGGATGAAAATTTAACGAGAGTCAGTAAAGACGGAAAATTTTTAATATCCTCATTGCCTGCTTCCAAGCGTGATATGGCCGGCTTATGCGTGTGCATGATTTTGGCGACATCTTCTTGTGTCATCTTTTTTTTCATTCTTGCTTGCTTTAATTGCATCGCCAGATCAATTTGCAATTTGGTCGCTTCATATATAGCGCGTGTTTCTGGATCAGACAACACTTCTTTACGAAACTCATCATCTCGAAGTACAGGCTTATATGTCATGTTTTTTTACTTCTTTCATACGTTTTATAGCCAGATCAAGCTCCTTGGGCGGTGTTGCTTCCGTTTTCTTAATAAAGGCATGCAATATTACAATTCTGTTTTTAGAAATCGTACAGAAAAGTCCGCGCGCAATTCCCGCATGACCTTTGGCACGTATTTCGAAAAGACCCTTGCCCATTGCTCTTGTAAAAGGCAAGCCAAGGTCGGGGCCGTATTCTTCAATTTTATCCTTGATAGCTTCAAACTTTGCTTTAATAGATGGATGAAAGTCGCATAATCCATCTTTAACAGATTAATTATAATAAATTATTTTCCATTTCATAACACCACACCAATCATCAAGCCACAAATAAATGTTAATAAATATGTTAACTTAATACAAGTCAAAAAGCTTATGCTACGCCAATATTAAAAGCAGAGTGGAATAGATAATAACAAACTGCTAAAGTGTCGCCGCTTCATCGATACCATAATTATTTATAAGGATTTAAATATGCTTCACCTTTTTCGTGCCAACAAACCATATCAAGACGATACCCGTAAAAGCTATGAAATGAGCATAAAAGAATTGCGCAAAGTAATTCGCATAGCGTTAGAAAACGGCGATGTTTACACACTCAAGCGCATAACAAATGAAGGTTATACTGTAGACACACTCCCTTATCCTGATAAAAATGCGTGTTCTCAATCATTCGTATTAAATTGCATCGCTCACCGTATCATGTGTAGCAAGATATCTAATTTTCTGCTTCGAAATACAAGAGGACATTTACTCTCTCACGCTCCAGGGCATACACCCAAGTCGATATACGCAAATGATTTGCTTAACGAGGGATTGATTCGCAATGATCAAAAACTTCTAAAATTTCTCTGGGACGAAGAAATTAATACTAGATTGCTAAATGCTAAATTATTCGAAAAATATGTCAGTGAATATCCTTTAACAGAAACCGAAGTTGATAGCGCGCTCTGCTGCCTGGATTATGTTATCAAGAAAAATCACATTAAACCCAGCGATGCAGCACAGTTACGTAACTTTTTAAATTCCATAAAAAAACAACCGCAGGAAGCAAAATCAACAACGCCAGGGATGTAATCCTTCATTCAAATCCAAACACGCTTCTACCACCATAGAGGGATGAAACTTCCCTCTCATGGTTAATGATTTCTTCTACCGTTGGTCCTTTAGTAATTCGATGCTCTAATTCACGCGCTTGCTTATCGAGTCGTTTGATCGCATCGAGTTTTTCATTTTCACCAATCTTTGCTTTTTGCACCGCAGTTTTCAATACACGAATAGTTTCATCATATACTTTTGTAGGCACAGGAAATGGATGACGATCTTTGCCTCCGTGCGCTAGCGAAAATCTCGCAGGATCTGAAAATCTGCAGGGAGCGCCATGCATAACTTCAGCAACGAGGGCGAGCGCGAAAATAGTTCGCGCACCTACTTTAGGAGTTAACAAAAGTTCTGAAAAATCTTTCGGGCCACGATCAATAGCTGCAGCGATATTGCCATGCAGACGACGTAAAGAAATATTTTCCGCTCGCACATCATGATGCATAGGCATATCAAGAAAAGGTAATTCTATATTTTTTGATTTAGCGGGAACGCTTTCATATTTTGATACTTCCGAAAGAATACGTTCCGGAGAAAATGTTTTCAAAAGCTCAATTTGCGCAGATCGCGATGGCTGCGCTCGCTGATCAGTAAGATTAATAATATTACCTTGATGACGCCCTTCTATAGCCGCATGCGGCGAATCAACAAAACTTTCCAGCCCTTCAGATAACCAATGATAGCGTCGCGCCTGTTTGTTGCTTGTATTCATTCCCTGCTGAACAACGGTCCACTTTCCATCATCAGTAACGATAAAACCATGCAAATAAAGATCGAAGCCATCCTGGATAGCCGCACCATCTACTTTGGCGACAAGACGACTCGTTTGTGCGAGCTCATCGCCATTAAAACCAACTCTGGCGCCAATGGTTGTCAATTCCTGTGGCGTCTGACGCGAATACTTTCCTCTACCTCCACACACATGTATGCCTAGTTCTTTCGAAAGCGGTGTCAGACCCCGTTTGAGTGCGCCGAGGACGCTCGTTGTAATGCCAGATGAATGCCAATCCATCCCCATCACTGATCCAAAGGATTGGAACCAGAAAGGATTTGCCAAACGTCGCAGAAACTCATCGCGTCCATAATGATGAACAATAGCTTGAGTGATGATCGCGCCTAATTTAGCCATGCGACTAGCTAACCATGGCGGGACTTGGCCATAATGCAAAGGAAGATTAGCGATGCCTGTTTTTTGTACCATAATGTTTATGAAAAAAGGATTGGATTATAGCTGACTATCTAAATTATTCAATTATGGTAAATTATTTTTGCTTAGATAAGCAAATAAACACTAATTTACGAAGGAATGTAAAAAATGAGCCAGACACGTGATGAGTTTCTTTTAGCTTACAAACCCACCGAAACATCTATTCGCTATCTGCAATATCGTTTTAATGCTGAAAATACACATAATGTATTAATCGGCACACATTTGTTCACCTTTAAAAAAAGATCACGTCTTGGCATGGATATGTTTCAAGCCGTAGAAACAGAAGAGTTCAAAGAAGGATTCCAAACTTCTGAAACAGGCGAATTAAAATTTCCTAATGCTGAGACTCGTCGAGCATTCGAAGCCAGTTTATATGCAAAAAACCTTAAAGCAGCCGTGGCCATTCTTTCCAAATTTAAAGATGCAAACAATGCACATGCATTGAGTGTATTGGAACACTGCAGCACGCTCGATGAAGAATCGATTTTAGAAATGGGGATAGGTCCAGAAAAAAATATAGCTGGTGGCTTAACTGGTTTATTGCATGCATCTGATGTTTCGCCTAAAGAGCCGCTTAATGTTTCGGTTTCTTGTAAGCGATAATTGCTAGGAATGTCATGCCAGCGAAGGCTGGCATGACTAAGCGCAAACTATTTTCTCGCTTTAAATGCGACATTTGGATCAGATACAGACGGATTGATCGCAATCACACTATAACCTTCTTCATCAGCGTAATAACATAGCCATCCATCAAACCACATAGCATATATTGGTCCAGAATCAAACCTGAGGGATTCTAAACTCTTTTGACCCAAGGCCTTTGCTTCCACTTCATCTTTCGCTTGAATGCCTGTAACAGAAAATTCCCAGGTATCTTTGGTGTCATACTTGCCATAAGGTGTCCATGTCTGCCAAGTGACATGGGTAGCATCTTTATTAACTAACTTGAATACGCTGTTTTTTAACGCACTGACACCCGGACATTTCTCTGGTTTGGGATTCGATGCGAAAGACGCTTGTGCGCCTGTTACGGCTAATGAAATAACGGCGGCAATAATAATTTTTCTCATTTTTATATCCTTATTAAATAAAATTTCTTCCAATCGCGGCCAGTATAGATTATTCACTTGTTTTACGAAAGTTTTAACATCGGCGACTCATCCACAAGAGGTGCAACAGCGGGAGTCTCCCAAACTGCGCTTGCTTCGTTTGCAGCAACTGCATTCTTATACTCTTGCATAGTCTTGCCAGTTCTTTTGAGAAAAAGTTCTTCAAATTCATCTGATGTCGTGATTTTAGGCGCGGTTTGATCCATGTAAATTAATTGCTGCTTAGCATTTTCAACGTTTTCGCCATAGTTTTCAGGCTTAATCGTTTTCTTTATAAAATCTCTAGCGATGGTAATTAAATCCGGATCTTGTGACTGCAATTGTTGCGCCAAATCTTTGTATTGAGCTGCAAAAGTTTCGCCATACAGCAACCTGGCCGCTTCTCTTTTAGCTTTAATGCCAGCGCGGCCTATATCCATGCTGATATCCATTAACGTTTTATCAAGTGCGCTTTCACATGCAGTATTGAATCGCGCGACAAAAGGTTCAAGCAAGGCCTCATCTATCGCCAACGCATTTGATAAAGCATTCAAAACAACGGTAAGAGAAAGTTTGAAAGCCTGTATAGTCATTTCGCGCAACGTAATTTGACCAGATAGAAGATTCTGATAATTGACTCTGGAATGAGCATAAACTATTTCAACCATGACTGAATTGACGTCATCGAATAAAGCTTGTTCAATTCTTTCCTTGGTTGTTAGCGCTGCAATGCCTGCATTGCTCAGTAATTCAGCAACTAATTGCTTTCTCTGTTCTTCCCACTTGCCGAAAGTTGTTACGATATATTTTCCCATGCAATACCTTTAAAAACTTGAATCGACCTCCCCCCCAATGTTGTACAGAGAAGAGGTCATTCAGCGTATCTCTTACCGCGGTCTTCTATCAGCTGCGCTTGCTATTTCATCAACAACAGCAGCGCCACCATTAATCACATTTCTGAAGCCATTTTCCAACTCCATACTCTGTACCTTTCCATCTGATCTTGCTGCAACATGAGTCTGAACCGTATTGAAGAAATTACTACCTGCTCTTCTGCTTTTACCCATCTCATGTAGTTTATTAATCGCCAAGGCATCAACAGCGATAGTAATTAACAATCCAACAGTAGAATTAGACAACAAACTTGCGGTGACATAAGTAGCCAGAGTAATACCGCCCAATAACAATCCGGTTTTTACCATTTTGCCTTCGACATCATGATTATCTCGCGACATAAAAACTCCTTTTTATAAAAAATAAATAATTATAATAATTTTCTACATTTTCTTGAAGTAGGTACAGTTTCTTCCAGCATGACGGAAATTCTTTCGATTAATGATTTCACATTTACCTTTGAACCAAAAGCTCTTTCATACAGTGCATCGAATTTCAGCCATGATGCATCAAATGGTCTCAGCTGCACAAGTGCGGAAAGAATTTCCTTGCGACTTCTACCGCCGTCAAAAGTATCCAACACGTGCAGATGCGATTCTTGCAGCTCAATTAGCTTAAGCAGGTAGCGCTTGGCTAATGGGACCTCCTTAGCAATGTTCGAATATTTTTCAGGCTTATCTAAAATACCCTGCAAATATACACAAAATCTCTCAGTTTTTTTCAATACATTATGCTTGGTACTGTCAGGTCCGGCATTTTCTGAATTAAGCACAACAACAATAGAGGAAGCAAACATGCGATCAATATCTTCACCAAACATATTTAGTAATTGGAAGACAAGAGACTCTAAGCCACGCACGGCACCACAAAAATCATTCCATTCAAGCACAATCATAAAACCTTTTATTTCACACGCTTTTCGTGCGGCAAGCTCTATTGTCATCGCACAGGCTAAATTATCTTCTGGCCAACCAAACAACGCTGGCGTACCGACGAAATCATTAAATTCAATTAAAGTAGGTTTTTCATCTAGCGGTTGATGCAATACGGGGAAATCTACTTTTGGGTATAAACCTGTCGGATATTTTTTATCAGTACTTTCGCCAAGAAGATAGGCAATATTATTGATTTCCGAATGATAATACTTATCTGTTCTTAATCCTGAATTACCAATAATAAATATTTCGTCACCGATAATGTTGCCGAATAATTCTTTGGTTTTTTCGAAACGAGAGTAAAGTCTATTGTTATCAATGGCTGGACGAAACATGTGGCACATCTTCCTATTGTTTTAAGCGATTGTAGTGCAAGGATATGGTGTGATGTACTGGGAGAATATACCTATTGGGGTCACATCTTCACTTTTCACTCGTCCTAACAATTTCATCGAAATTGCACATTAAAAGAGCAAGGCGAGGATCGCAAATACTTTGTACAAAAACATTGAAATTGTCAGGGCATGTGGAAAGTGAAGATGTGACCCCAAGACATTATTTAGGACGACGATAAGCGTCTTTAATGCAATCATCAAAAGCCATCTTGCAAGCAGGCTCTGGATTAACAAGCTCTTCCGGCAAATACCATTGCTCTGCCCTATAAATTGGCTGCTTCATGCATTCGAAGAAACGAGCCTGACAAAGTTTTCCTTGTGCTCGTTGCCATTGCGCTTGCGCGGATTTTTCTTTCTTGGGTCTACTATGAGACATATGCTTATACCTCGTTTCAAATATTGAAAGAAATAGCATATGCCGTCTCTATCGGTAATACGTCCGTATTAATACGGATTTAGGGGCACATCTTTACTTCGAGCTGGTGTCAGACACCGACAGCTGGGGTCAGATACCTCCGAGATTGGCTTAGGCTCCGTGGTGTCTGACCCCAGCTGTCGGTGCCTGACCCCAAATTTAGATTCCGTGGTATAAAGCGATTAATTCCTTGCTGGATGAACAACCGGAAAGTTCCATAGCTTTGGCAATATGGCCTTCGACTGTACGGTAAGAAATATCAATTTCGCGAGCAATATCTTTTGCGGTTTTACCTTGCGACATCAATTTCACACACATCGCTTGCTGTTCAGTCAGATGCACAGGCTTATGGGTTTCTTTATGAAAAATGACGACATCTTTGTTTTCAAGATTCAGTTTTTTTGCTGATGTTTCGGGATTTTCTGAAAAATGTGCCGCGACTTTTTGCACATGTTCTGCAAGTTTACTGTCATCACTGTTGATGACAATAGAAGCCGATTTCTCATACACACCATCACGCATTTTATGCAGTTTATCAAAGAAAGCTTCCATATCAGTGTGTAAAAGTAATGGCGTTTGATTATTGCGAGCGGTACGCTGCAACTGCACTGCTACACTTACTTGCAAATAAACAACAAATTCTGAAGATAATAATTCTTTATTTTTTTCATCGTCGATAATTCCAGCATCTGTCGCTACGACAATATTTTCTTTGGTCTTGAGTGATGCAGTGATTTTTGCCAGACAATCATGAAACGCATGATCGTGGGCACCAATAATTTCCGACAGCGTACGACCAATATGGGATTCCAAACCAAGATCAGCATCAACAAATTGCCAGCCAAGTTGTTCCGCCAATGCTTTTGCCAACACACCTTTACCCGCGCCTGGATGTCCAACGACAAAAATTCGTTTATTGTTACTCATAATCAAATCACCTCAGTTAATGCTTCGTGATTTAATTATAGTCAAAGAGATAATGCGCTTCCTATACGTAGAAATACTCGCAAAAGGGCAATACATTGATAAATAACAAACTATTTAATTAAATTTTTTTAGGTGAAATCCGCGGATTCGCAGCGCTTGCCGGCGCTTTATCACACAATTTCTTGCTGCCATATTTATCTAAAAGGCTGTTAACAAATAATCTACATTGCGTGCGCTCAGCGGTGTCTTTCAACCATGCATTGATAATATCATTCACATTGCTGCTGACACTTGCCGGCGTATTCACACGTTCGCGTAACAATTCTAACGCGCGATATTTTTCAGCAGGCGCTTTGAATAAAAATATTCCCAGCGAATTTAATTGCCCAAGCGTTTTATTTATTTCGCCAACCACATCTTGTTGCACAGACATAAACGGCATACCAACATCAAAATTCCGTTGAAAAATTCGCTCAAAACGATCGGCAATTTCTGGCAGATCAAAAACCATATCTGTTTCGCGTGAATTTAGCAGCGCTTGCTTATCTAGCGCTGATGATCCTGTTAAAACATATCTACCGTCAACAATCACTGCTTTGCCATGCATTTCATAAATTTTTTTATCGACAATCAACTTGCCTTGATGCGTCGCCCAACGTATATCTGGCTGTTGCTCAAGATGGCAGCAGGCATCATACAATGTTTGCATGGACACTATATTAGTGCCGCCCCACATCGCTTCCAGAAAATCATTATGTAATTTTCCCATGTATATTCTGATTTTCACACCGCGAGCCGCCGCCGCAACCAGCTCATTAATAACATCTGCATCATTCAGATTAGGAATAATAATGTGTATGGTGTTTTTAGCGTGCTTAAATGCCAGTAGCGTCGCTATTTTCAATGGGCTGAAATGCGATGAAAACGGACTTGAACACTCTGGTTTACATAATAAAACAGCGTTTGGCTGAGTAGTTTCTGGTATCACAGCCTTTTTTGCTATAAAGTTTTCTGGATGAATTTTTTCACCATCCACAGCATTCCATGCTTCACAAAAATGTCTGATCACGCCATTAATCATGTCACGATTTTCAATAATAGAACATGTTTCAAGTCTATCATTCTCGCCAAAATCACAACCACGCAACATCATTTTGGCACCGTCAATCACGACAAATTTTGTGTGATAACTAGCAAGCGTCTGATGTTCGTGATAACAGCAATGCAGATTAAAATAAGGATTATCTTTTTGTGCCAGCGCACGCAATGAAATTAATTGATCCGCATAACTATCATCGCTAAATTTACCTGTTGCGAGTGCAGCCAAACCAATACGTCGATTTAATAAAATGTAAACATTAATAGTTTGTTTATTTCTAGCAGCTCTATCGCGTACACGTTTCAAAGCATCAATCAGCTTCACGGAAGATTGCTTTTCCGCCATAAATTTGTATGCTTGCAATATGATCGATTCACGTGCGGAATCAACCAGATTTACGGTGGCAGCACTAATGTCAGCCTCATTGACGTAAGGACTTTGCGCATCAAAATCCGTGGATTTTAAATCACCGGATGCAATCGTTCCTATTAGCGGATTTTCCTGTCTTTTTTGCTCAAATAATTCATCAATTATTTTTCGGATCAGCATAGATATCTTTTATTATTAATTACTGAGATCAAGCCGCGAAAATAGTCTAGTCTCTATCTAATGTCAAACAGCGAAAAAATGGCTCAATTAATAGCCCAGCCCAGGTCAGCAGATACTGCCCAATTGTTTTGCGCCTGCTGGCCATACAAATTTTGTATGGCTGGCGCCCCAACGCCGAGCTGGAAAATAAAGCGCTTGGTGGAAGCCCAAATTGATGGGGTTACAAACACGACATTACCGCCTGAATTCACATTGAGAATACCTTTGAATCTATCATGCTGGGCATACGTGCCATCGACTTCTATCATCCATGCCAATATCCAGCCATTAGCATCAGTAATATTTCTGCCAAAGCCGACTTGATATAAATAACTATTGCCGGGTTTAGTGCCTTGATGAGCTGTCGTTAAATCTACACCCGGTGATGCAAAAAAAAGCCAGTCAGTATAGGTACGATTGAACGTAGTGCCGACAAAAAAGCTGGCAGAGCCATTACCAGTAGCTGGATTTTTGTTAATGGAACCTGTAGGCGCTGCCGCGCTCAACACTATGGTTGCCTGGTCTGTATAAGTATGAGTAGACGCAGCATAATATGTGTATTCCAACTGCGCTGATATGTCTTCCAGGCCGGAAGAAGTGTAATTTGCAAATTGGTAATGCGCCGCATAAGGAATACTAACAAAAATGGAAAGAGTGTCCGTTATTCCGTACAGCAAGGATGGAATAGCATTAACGTAACGCGATTTCGAGGCCTCGGCATCATCCAGGAAGAGAAATACTTGCGTTCCATTTTTATCAATAACATTTTGACCAAAACTGATCAAAGGGCCCGGCTGTTGCGAATTCGGCAAAGCAAAATTGCCAACTGCTGGCGGTTCAACATCATCGGCGCTACAAAATGAAAATTTACAGAATAACAATGTTCCGATAAGACAGGCTTGCCTGATACGTTTCGTTATCACTATGTAATCATCCTTTTACATCGAGCTAGTTTAGCAAATTACTTTCTTATTATAAATGGTGTCAGACACCAGCTCTTTAATGATTTCGTCGTGGTGATACTACAGGTGATAAAGATTGAGATAATTCGCTGGATTTTCTAAGCGCTGGACTGCCACTTGGATTAATAATTCTTGCTGCTGTTTCATTTGCACGTCGTAATAGACCGTCTATTTCACGCGATGCAAAAGATTGATCTGACAATTGCATGACATTTTGTCGTGCATCCTGCCAGCTACTATATGCATGAGCATCTGCTTCCTGAATTGATTTTCCATGATATGCATTGTTTATCATATTGCCGGAAATACTTTCCAATTTTTCAGCGACACATAACGCACTAAACGCTAGACCAACATACAATTTCTTGTTTTGATTCGTGCAACGTTTCGCTAATGCAATATAAACATTGGCTAATAATATATAACCAGGCGCGAGATATAAATCCGCTGCTTTTTGTGCCATTACAATAATACTTCTTGTTGTCTCCACCCAATCAGACGCTTCTAGCCGTTCACGACACCAGCCATTAATCGCATTAAAATTACCTAAATTCGCCGCAAATAATAGATATTCTTCTGCATGCGCCTGATCATCTTTATCTTCGGAATTACTTAATTGCTTATGGAGTCCATAAACATAAATACTTTTTAACAACTGAAAGGATGGCACTGTTTTTAATGGCAGGAATTCATGGATTTTTCGGTTAACGTCACGAAATTTATTATCTGGATTATTGCCACAAGCTTTTAACAATTTGTTCCAATGTTCATTGAATACGGGTTGCAAGCATAATTCCTTGATGCCAGGATAACTTTCACTCAGCTTCATGAGTGCAACTGAATCTGCATCCAAAACAATGTCAGCGACAATTTTCATTTTCGCTTCTGACAACCCACTCCAGGTAGAGACAGGCATATGCGCAGAAAGCTCTTTTAACAGATCAAGTTCAATATCTGTCAGTTCAGTAAAATCTACTAGATGATGTCGTTGAGGAAGCATGGCAGCCTTTTATCGCTTATCATTTTTTAGCGCTTATTACTACAGGCGCCTGGACTGGATTTGCATCCGGTTTAATAGCAGGAAATTTATTCTTCCCGGTATCGCGATGTATGTAACTATTTTTATCATCTTCTCTGTCAATGACAGCAAACAGACGGCTCGTATTATCAGCATTTCCAGCCTTTTTAGCAACTTTGGGCGTCGTTTTCGGCATAGCCTTGCTATCAACTTTGACCGTTTCTTGCTGTGATGGAGGCGCAACCGCAGCAGGGACAACCGCTTTAGCAGCTACTTGTAGCGTCTGTTCGGATTGTGCGCGCTTAAGCATGATATGGCCATGACCATAAACTTCAACTTTTTCATGCAATTGAGAGCTTGATACTAGCGCAGTCAACATACTGCGCGTACAACCGCTAGTACTGTGTTTGCGTGCCTGTAATAATTTATCGGCAAATTCTTTCGCAACAGGCTCTTCTACACCAGCTTTACAAAGGTATTCTTTAACCAGCGGTAACGTATCCATGTTGGCATTAATACTGTCAGGTGCGAAACCATGCAAAGAATTTGCGCGTTTGATTTGCGCCCTTGTTGGTGGCATGGAACCTGGACCAACGTCACCGCCTATATTCTGTTCCTGCAACCATTTCCATGTTGCTTCCATATAAGCATTTTCACGCACAGCCATTGCCGCAGCGCCATGGAATGTTACTTTTTTATCACCGGTGCTGACATTCAAAATCATACCGTGTGTATCATGATTCAGTTGCAGATCGGCATCAACTTCTTCGCAAACCTTTCTCATTTCCTTATCATCCTGACCAATGGAAAAGATCAACTGATCACAGATAATGGTAATGGGATTTTTAGTTGCGTCGACAAATTTTAATGCTAATTTACCATCGGCTTGTGAAATAATACTTATCAATTCGCCCTGAAATCGTTCCTTTCGTTCTTCTGACGTCTTCAATGCAGTCGTTGCGAGCTTACCGGTTCCAGCCTTATCGAATTGTCTGGCAACCCAAATCACTTTATTCTTTTGTGCATCATTGGTAAAAGCTCTTCCTTCCGTATTAATATCTGTGCCAAAGAATCCTTTACGATAACACGCAGCTGCCGTACCACCACCGCCATAAATCACAATCGTTTTATGTGATTTAGACATTTCTTCTGAGCCAGTGAGAATAAATTGATTACCATCGACAATAGGCGTGAATTTCTTTTTATCATCAAATTTATTTAAGCGTTTGAAATCGTCATCTCTAATCACTGTACCACGCAGCGCATTTCGCGCTGGCCCAAGACCAGTACAAATATTCAAGTCATTGGTATATATATTTTTCAAGCCATCATTCGTTTTCAATATCACACGATAATCGCTAGCGGGATAGCGCCAATCAGCCGTGTGCTTACTCTTTTTCTCTATTTTAATAACCACTGCATCGAGCAATGGCGCTTCTGTTTTCCCCAAACTGATTTGATTCGCCTGGTAAACATGACGACCATTAGCGTAAGGGTTTTTATGATAATAATCAGTTGAAACAAAATCCGAAGGATTTGCCTTGCCGCTGGTTCGCTCAAGAATACTGTGCGGCTGCGCAAGCGTATAATCATGCTTCCAGCTACCAGTTCCATCCGCAACCATTAATATTTGTGGAACTTGTCCATGCGACAACGATGTGTTTGTCTTATTATGCGTGTGTTTATATTTTTCCAGCCAGAGTGTCGTGCCAGTGTCACCACTACCAATAATAAGCGTAGAAACTTCAACATGATCTTTGCCTTTTATTGATTCCGCTATCGCATCGTTCATTTCTTGCTTTTTTTGTTGCGCGTGTACAAGGCGATCATAGCTGTGGGTGACCTTGGTCAAATCATCATGCTGGTCTGAATGCACAGGCGCATGATGCGAAGATGCTTTTTTTAAAGATTCATTTAAAGTGAAAATAAAAAACTGGGGTATTTTAATTTGGTAATCATGCACAGCATTATAGGCTTTCAATGCTTCATTCAGAATGTTAAGCACTTGCCGCGGAGAATAGTCGGGCTTAAATACTTTAGGATTCTGTTTAATCATAGCGATAAGCGCATCAATATGCTCGATCAGATCTTGCGTAGTCCTGATCTTGCATAAGGTCAAAGCTGAACAAATATGATTAATTTTTGTCTGCTTAACTGGCTTATCTTTAGCATTAGAAAAACCACGAAACATACCACCACCCTCGTCGATCTGCGTATTTATTGATTTAAAATAAATATAATGAGAAATAATATACCATTCTATTGGTATTATATTAAGAAAGTGTTAAATATTTGATCGATTTGGATAAAAGTGGTGTCAGACACCGAGCTAGCTGGGGTCTGACTCCTCCTTAATAAACCCTTAATCTTGCGTTTTCTATAATGAATGGTTGGCTCGCTAAAAGGAGATTGGCGCATGGGATCAGCACACTTCATTGCAAAACCCGTTATTTCTCATTTTGTTATCATTGGCGATAGCCTGTCGGATAGAGGCACACTGGATCATCGCTATTTTCTCGGCTTTATTCCAATGCGCTTGCTTGCCGGATTGGCGGGAAAATCCCCACGCGGGAGGTTCACCAATGGTTTCACCTGGAGCGATGATTTTAGCGCCACCATCGCCGATGAATTCATTATCAAGCGAGCGGAAAGGAATGATGCACCCGGCGCGCAGCACAAATACCAATTTGATAATGCCGATATTGCCGATGCCATTTTGACGCATTCGCAAAGCATCAATCCCAAGTCAGCACAGCTGGATCCAACTGATATAGCTGATAATGTGATTGCTGATCGTCAGTTTGATCGCACCATCCAAAATAGTTATACGCTGGACAATGATTTGTACGTGCAATACCGCGGCAGAGACTTTGTCAGAAGTTACGATGAAGGTGGCTTAATGGCGCATGATTATCGCGGCGCACCAAGTTATAGCTTCAGTCGTTTTTTTAGCAGACTGATTTTAGCCACGCTAGATCAAAAACGCGAAACAATGTTAGAACACGATCGCCAGCTTGCGATACCTGACAGTCAAAAGCAACAAACCTTAATTTTTGAATGGTCTGGCGCGAATGATTTAATCACCGTGAATGCCAGACCTTCGCGCGAAGAAGCCGATAAAGCGATACAAGCGCGTATTCTGAATGCTGAAAAACTGATTCTTGCGGGATATCGTCATTTTGTTTTAATTGATCAACCTGATTTATCTTTAGTGCCACGCTTTCAAAACATGACTGGTGCGGCAGGCGAGCGCGAACGTCAGAATGCAAAAAATATTTGCGCATACTTCAATAACAAATTGAAAGAAGAATGCGCCAAACTACAAACCAAATACAAAGATAACAACTGTTCTGTTGAAGTTTTTGAAATTAGTAATTACTTCGCAGATGTTTACAAAGACACGTTAGAACAAACGCATCGTTATCCTTGTCACTTTGAAAAAGACAAAATCAAACAGCCTTATACCAAATCCAAAGATTTCGGCATTAGAAACGGTTTATCACCCGCTTCTGGTTATATGTTTTGGGATGATGTGCATCCAACCGCGGATTTGCATGAAGTACTGGAACAACAGTTATATAAAGAATATTCGGAGAAATATCAGTTTAGCACACCACGTTTTGAAACACCGAAAATGTTATGTGATGCATTTATCAAGAAATTCGTGGAATTATTCGACACCGATATTCATGGCTGTTTTGGTTTGTTCCGACGCACTAACCTGCCTCGCATCGATTTTTCCAAGCCAACGACTGCTATTGTAGCTATCCTAAGACATGCTTTGTATAATGATGGGAAGCGCACACGCAAAGCTCTTACTGAACTGCAATGGATAGATGGAGCTGGCAACATAAACACGCAAATTCCTGCGCTTAAAGACGCGAAAGATGAACTTGATGCAGTGATAAAACCAGGGATTAGACGATGAAAAAACTCTTTCAAGCACTATTTACCACTCTGACATTAGCATTGACTCAGACTGTCGCAGCGCAAGCTCCTGATACTACCGTCAATGGCTTGAATACGTTTGCGTTTGACCTCTACAACAAGGTCAACACAAGTGGCCAGAACACGGTTTTTTCACCTTACAGCTTGTCTTCCTTGTTAGGCATATTAACGACAGGCAGCGCAGGAAGCACGCATGCGCAATTGCTGAAAGTCCTGCATCTTAATAATAGTAATGACATTGATGGATTAAATAGCCGTCTTGATCAGATTAATACAGCGCTGACACAGCAAAAATGTTCAGGCAACGCCAAGTGTGACGATCAGGCAGTCATTATAGGCAATGCACTCTGGGCGGAAAATACTTTCACATATAAACCAGCGTTTCTCACTGCAATGCAACAACTGCATACCATGGATTTTTTCCGCGTCGATTTCGCCCAATCACCTGACCAGGCAACCAGTAAAATTAACGGCTGGGTAGCAACCAAAACCAAAGGTTATATAACAAATCTGATTGGACGTATCCCCTCGGGAACCAGACTCATTCTCACAAATGCGATTTATTTTAAAGGCTTGTGGTCACTCCCTTTTGATGCGCAAGAAACCAGACAACAATCGTTTTATCCAGAGAATGGCAAGACTATTCAAGTACCGATGATGAACCGGGAAGGCAATTTCGCTTACACTGACAATGATAAGCTGCAAATGTTGGTGCTGAACTATAACAATTCATCTTTATCTATGGCGATCATATTGCCGAAAACAAAACATCTGCAAGATGTGCAACAGGCTTTAAACCAGAGTGTATTTTCTCAACTGGTACAATCAGCTGATGATACAGATGTCATTCTCAGCATGCCTAAATTTAAAATTGAATCAACGTTTGATTCGTTGAGCGATGACGTTGCAGCCCTGGGTCTCACGGATGCATTCGGCGCCAAGGCTAACTTCAGCAATATGACGAATGATAAACTGTTTATCTCAACCATCATCCAAAAAGCATTGATACAAGTAGATGAAAAAGGCACCGTAGCAGCAGCCGCGACGGGCATCATGATGGCGACAGCGATAGAAAATCCTGTCAAACCAGTGAACTTTACTGTTGATCATCCGTTTATATTCGTTATTTTTGATGCGAAGAGCGGTTTGATTTTATTTATGGGACAAGTGGTAAATCCGCTGGGCTAAAGCTTTTTATCATTATTAATTTTAACAACGGGTAAAGTTTTTTTAACTTCCCTGGACATTTTACGCAGGTTTTGTTCTACGTGATAATAAACCGTATCCGGCGCAAACTCGCCTTCTTTACCACGTTTGCCCGCAGGCATACCTGTTAACAATTCAACTGCCTGATCAAGTGTCTTAATCGGATAAATGGAAAACAAGCCATCTGTTACCGCATTAATTACATCATCCCGTAACATTAAATTTTTCACATTCACTGCCGGCATTATTACGCCTTGATTACCAGTCAATCCTTTCGCCACACAAATATCGTAATATCCTTCAATCTTTTCATTCAGCGAACCGACTGCTTGCACGCGACCGTATTGATCGATCGACCCTGTCACTGCCAATCCTTGTAACAGTGGTATCTTCGCCAGAGACGACAATAACGCGCATAATTCAGCGACAGACGCACTATCACCATCTGTCCACACATATACTTGCTCGAATGAAATACTAGCTGATAATTTAACTAAACTACTTGTATTAAAACGTCCCGCGAGAAAATTCGAAATAATCAAACCGGCTTTTGCATGAATAGGCCCTGCTTGTTTTATTTCACGTTGTATATCCATGAAATCACCTTTGCCACAACGTGTGCGCGCGGTAATACGTGTCGGGTGACCATAAGCAAAATTACCCAATCTACGTACGGAAAGACAATTGATTTGGCCTATCGTCTTTCCATCTACTTTGATGATGATAAATCCGCGATTAATATCTTCATGGTACACTTCCCTCGCTCTATCCATGCGATAAATTTGCGAAGACAGTGCTGTTTTGACATCAACATCATAGACAATTTTTTTCTTGCGTATATTCGCCCAATAATCAGCTTCAACAATTAAATCTTCAATTGCACTAAGACGCGTGGAAAGTTTTTGATTGTCTTCTGATAAGCGCGAACTGTAATCGACTATTTCAGCAACCGCGGATGCATGAAATGGGCGCAATTTATTTGTTTCAGCAATAGTGCCAATAAGACGAACATATAACTGAATATTTTTATTGTTGCGATCTATCAATTCATCGAAATCAACCGCAGCTTTAAATAATTCATTAAAATCTTCATCCTTCTGGCATAAAGAATAATAAGTAATACGGTCACCAATCAAAATAATTTTAATTTCCAAAGGAATTGGGAAAGGTTCGATCGATACTGGTCGAATCGAATCTGATGTTTGCCCAGGCGATTCTATGCGTAGCTGATTCGTGAATAACGCGTTTTTTAACGCTTCCCAAGCTTCCTTATGCTTTCTTAATTTTCGTGCTTCCAGAATTAAATAACCGCCATTAGCGCGATGCAGCGCGCCAGGCTTGATCAACATAAAGTTAGTAGCCAGGTTACCCTGCTCAGTCGTATGTTCTATACGACAAATTAAATTCGAGTAATTTGGATTTTCTTCGAAAACTACTGGCGCACCTTTCACAAACCTGTTATCAACAAATAAATTTACTCTATAGCGAATAAGACCAGGATTTTCCAGCAAGAATGATACTACATTGGTTTTTTCATCTTGCCTGATGAAATCATTTACGTGTCGCAGAATATCATCTTCAACATAACGCAGATATTTGCTAATCACTCGGATATCAGAATATTTCTTATGCAGCCTGGCAAAGAACGGCGCCATTACTGATTTAACGAATTTGAATTGTAGTGTTCTTTCTTTTTCATGTTTTTCTTTATACAAGTGATGCACCTTCACCGTCTTGTATTTGGTACTTTCTTTCATTGCCGCTTTTTGCTTTTTTTCAAATAAATCGTTAATTCGTTTCAAACCTGCCTGATATTCATCACTTTCAATTACCGCGGCAATATTCGCTGCCAATTCATCCACTAACATTGACATGTCTTGTTGAAAATCAAAACCTTTCCCCGCTGGTAATGACACAGCAATTGGTTTTAATGGATCAACAAAATTATGTATATAACACCAATCAGGCGGAACACTTTTTTTGCGCGCATCTAATGTGAGTATTTTTTTGATTAACGCGAGCTTTCCGATTCCTGTCGGCCCCATCGCAAAAATATTATAACCGTGGCTTTTGATACCTATGCCAAAATTAAATGCGGCGATAGCACGTTGTTGTCCGATGTGATGGGTAACAGATTTTAATTCTTTAGTGGTTTTAAAAGGTAATTGCTGATAATCCAGACGAACTCGAAGGAATTTATATGAGAGCGGCTTCGGAATGTTAGCCATATGCTTATGCTCTCGCAATTGTAATCCCCCTTATTTCCGCGCGGAAATAAGGGGAATAGATCCATCATTTACCAATTACCGCCTTTGTCACCTTTACCCTTATCTTTTGGCTGATTTGGGTTTTGGCCTGGACGTTGTTGGTCCTGACGTTGTTGACCTGGCTGACCTGGTTGGCCTGGACGTTGTTGGTCCTGGCGTTGCTGACCTGGTTGGCCTGGGCGTTGGTTTGGATTTTGGTCCTGACGTTTTTGATCTTTACCTTTGTTCAAATCGTCTTTCATGTCAATCTCCTTTAAAGGTTTAAAATGAACGACAGCTATTAACAATTAAAATAAAACAACAACATATTGAAATTGGATTTGATGTAGCGAAAAATTAATTTGCTTATGTATTAGCATAGTTATTCATTTTTTTATTATCGGTATGAATTACGATAGCATATTATGCCCTTAAGGGGGTATGCGTATTAACCCTTATCCCCGCTGTATGTCTTTGTTAATCAAAGATAATTTTTTGTGTGCCGAAAAAATTAGTAAAGCTAACTATACAATAGTTAGCGATTGGGATATTCTCTGCCCAATTTATATAACTGGTAAACAAGCATATGAAAATGAACATAAAATCAGCGTTTTTTGCTTTAATTTTGTTTATGCTATCTTTTTCCTGCATTGCAACCTCAACACCACGACCTATTATAATAGATACTGATGCGGCCATCGATGACGCCATCGCAATTTTATATTTGATCAATCGCAACGATGTCAGCATTAAAGCTATTACTATAGCGGCAACAGGTGAAGCACATTGTCAGCCAGCTTTGCATAATCTCACTGGCTTAATAAAAATGAGTGGTAAATCAGCTATTCCAATCGCATGTGGAAGTAACATTCCCCTTGCAGGACAACATCAATTTCCGCAATGGATAGTTGAAAGCGCTGATTCATTGTATCACATGACAAGTTATTTACCGCGCACGCACATTGCGAATAAAGGTGACGCAGTAGCCTTACTAACAAAAACACTGCGTGCAAGTAATCAAGCGGTTGATATTATTGCGCTCGGGCCATTAACCAATATCGCTAGTGTTGTTAAACAACATCCTGAATTAGTAACAAAAATACGCATGCTTTATATCATGGGTGGAGCGGTTAATGTTCGCGGTAATGTCGAACTGGTTGACTCGACAAAAAAGAATGATGCCGCCGAATGGAATTTATATATTGATCCGAAAGCAGATGATATCGTTTTTCGTTCGGGCATGCATATTACACTGATACCACTTGATGCAACCAATCATGTTCCCGTGAATGATTATTTTTATCAGCAACTATTGAAAACAAAACCACACACAGCTTCGGCAAAATTCGTATATGATTTATTCACGAAGAATCAGCATAATTTTACGACTAAGGGTTGGTATTTTTGGGACCCGTTAGCTGCTGCGATTGCATCGGATGAAAGTATTGCAGTGATTGAAACAAAGAAGTTGCGGATAGTGAGTGCGCCGGAGAGTATGGCGGGTGCGACTGTTGTTGATGAAAAGAATGGGAATGAAGTCAGGGTTTGCGTGAATGCGGATGAGAGTAGGTTTACGAAGGACATATTAAGCACGATTATGAAAGGTTAAGCTAAAAGCATGGATTGCTTCGCAAAGAGCACTCGCAATGACGGTGGCCACGACCATAGCCCGTCATTGCTGTAAAGGTTACGTAATTCGTTGGTAAAACAACGCAGCCCGTCATTGCGAGGAGCGCTTTTTGCGACGAAGCAATCCATAACGTTAGTTCGGTTTATTCTGGCACTTCGCCTGCTCACCGTTCTCCCGTGAAAACGAAGCCGCAGCGCGATGAAACAGCGAATAAACACTCTCCCCCGCAGCTTTCATACTCTTCCCATTATCCTGATAAATTTCGCGTAAACTCGCATGTAACTCGGCAATCGCGCTTCTGTCTTCTGCCGTCGGTTTACGTATTTCATGCAACAATCCAATCGCCAGCTTATATTCCTTGATACTTTCAGCCGGATCAGCCCTATCCAGCGGATGATGCAATTTGACATGCAAATAACCTAGCTGCGCGTGAAGATGCGCCACTTCACGCAATTCACTATCCACATCACGGTTATATTTCTTACGCGCTAACACTTCTTTATAACCCGCAATAATCTCAGCAATCAATTCTGGGAGATGAACATAAATGCCTTTCTTAAATAACGCCACTGCATTATCGAATTGTTTTAACGCATAATCATCGCAATCTACCATCGTTAAATTACCAAGCTGCAGATAACAAATAGCCATATCGCGATAAATAGCTTCATCATCACTTTCAATACGAGACAGCAATACATCAGCTGAAACACCTTCTCCTAATGCCTTAAGCGGATTTTTTAATTCAATATATACATGTGCCAACTTCGTTCGCAGCTGCGCGGCTCTAACATAATCCTTGGCTTTCAACGAACTATCATCATTACCACAAAGTATATGTAATGCTTTATTAAAATGCCTGGCAGCACGATGCCAATGCTTCATATATCCATAAACAACAGCAAGATTATTTTCAGATGTTATTAGATCGTATTTGACTGTATAAGGTAAATTTTCTATTTTACTGTAATAAGTTTCCACCATCTTGCTGGCACAGCGATAATAATGTTTTGCAGCGATATAATCCTGCTTCTCAAAATAAATTTGCCCCAGCATATTATGACAAATCAACGCGATAATGCCGTATTGATCCATTAACTTGGTATTTTTATTCTCCTTAAAAATAGCTAATGTTTTTTGATAATTATTTTCAGCTTGCACGCTATCGCCATTCAGCATATATATTTCACCGAGCCTGAGATGAGCTCTTGCTGCAATAGCAGCATCATTTTCATTAGGTTTTTTTATGTTATTTATCGCCGCGATAGCTTGTTGATATGTTTGTATTTTTGCTTTGTGATCTTCATTCCCTGAAAACATTAGCACTCTCCATTTAAGGTTTGTTAAACGCTACTCTAACTGCATATATATTGTCAATTGCCCAATTTGACACAGCATCAAACGTGGGTATATGCTGTATTTATAACTACAACTTTAATGGATGATAAAACCATGCCAAGAGGAAAAGGACCACATGGTCCCAAGAAGTTTCGCAAACACAAAAGAAGATAATCTAACTGGCTTGATTATTCACGCAATAGCTTAAACTCGCCTGCGTAAATATATTTACCGAATAAGCTATGCGTCATTACCATGTTCATACGAAAGATATCTTCGGTAACAGCTTCTTCTTCGAGATAAACTTTACCCATCAGTAAAGCAAATGGTAAAGGCACTAACACGCCAAAACACTTCCAGATATAACCTACAAATTGCATGTTAATCTTTCCATCGCTATATACATACTTCATACGCCAACCCAAACCAAAACGCATGATTTCTATCACCACATTATTTTCCTGTGGCAGCATATAAGATTGGAATTGATAAGATTTGCCGCCGATATCAAACACGCGGTAATAAGAAAATTTACGTGATTGCATGTCGCTGCGATAATCGACACGAACTGGGATATCTTCTCCACAATATGGCACCAGTATTTTAAATATCTTAAATACCGGCATTAATAATCGAAAAACACCTGTCGCTTCGATACGCATCTTGCCAGTTACTGATACCACATCATTACTATACGGACGATTGGCATAATGCGCGCGCAGCACTATTGGCAGCTTGTCCCAATCAGCGCCAAACACAGATTGAAAAATAGGAGTATCACTTTTCCTGGTGTTATTTATTTTTGTTTTTCGATTCAGCCACAATAATAAATTGCGTATGCTTTTTAAAACAGGATAAGTCACTTTAGTCAGCACACGAGAACGGAAGATAAACGCATTCAAGCGGTTAAACCATGTCTGGTTAGTGCTTAACAAACTCAGCACATGTAACGCATCTGCACCGTGATAAAACGATTCATTTAATTTAACGACTATGCCTTGATCAAGATTAAACTGTCTGGCGTTTACTTCTTGCAAAATCGGATGCGGCTCTCTGGCATTAACTAACTGCAGCTCGCCTGCTGCTTCGCGAATTTTCACGACCTTGGCAAACGTTCGGCAAAGCGGACAGTCGCCGTCATATACCAGCCAGATTTGCTGCTTGCTGTCTGTCATGACTGCCTCGATAATCTGGATAATGGGGCGTACTTTAGCACGCCCGCATTAATCGGATCAATATATGAACAAAACTGATCAACCTCGGTAATAATTCTTTTTCAATTGTTCAAAATGCTTAGGCTGTAAATGCCCACGACGGCTACACATTAAATTAGTGATATCTAATTGATAATTCACCATTACTTTTTGTTGCGCATCGTAAAATTCCACATAACAATCTGGCAGACCTAACACATGACCGAATTCATGGCGGATAATCCAGGTCACGGCATATTCATCTAATGCACGGTTTGCATCCATCGTAATTGTGTCGCCACCCAAGCCATTCACATTTGGTGTCGCACCCGGTTCAAATACAACTTTCGCGAGTGTGTCGCCATGCTCGTAAACAATCTTCATGCCCCAATCATCAAGACGGTATTCATCTTCAACATTGGTTTTTAACCAGTCACGCACATCTTGTCGATCAGGATCCTGGAACATCATCGTCATAATATTTGGGTAGTGATGATCCCACATGACATTAGCACGGCGTGGATTTTGCAGCTCAAAATAAGCGTTATAAGTGCTTTGCGCCTGACCAACATATCGCTGATGATATTCATACACTTGATTGCTTTGAATTTTGTTATTAAGCTCCACGTGGCAAGTAGGATAATCAGAATATGCATTGTGACATTCGCTCAGCAACCAATCACTGTATTTTGCTTGCGTCTCCGCATCGAGATTATTCCAGTTACGCAGGTTTTTTTCTAAATCTGTTTCTTTATTTAAAAAGTAATAACCACGCACGTCACCAAAAGAAAAATTCTCATACTCACTCAAATATGGCTCTTGCAGCAACCAGCGGCTGGCAGATTCATAAATACGATTCATACGACGCGCATAAGTAATGAATGTTTCATCATCCACTGGTGTTGTTGAAGGAAGCCCTCCAGAACCAAACAATACATCAGCCATTACAGCCGGCATTTCCGCTTTTAAATTTTTCAAATTATCTTTGATGATTTTACGATTAGAATAACCCGGTGACTCGATAGGATATGCACTCGTTGTTTCTGGTGTTGTTAACTGCAACTTGTGACCATCATCACGTGTTGCATTAATCGCAGCAATCCAATCCAGATTGCGTTTGCCAAGATCCAAAATCGCCAACAGTGGATCGCCTGCTTTCACACTCGTTAAACTATGTTGTGATTTTTCCATTGCCGCAAAAATAGCACGGTATTCCGCACCAGTCATTTCGGGATCAAGATGCGGGACTTTCGCCGCCTGTGCAGACATAGCTAACAGCGAGCATGCCAGGACGATAGACATTTTTTTCATCGATATATTCCTTTATATGTCAATATACATTGGTTAAAGTAGCACTGCTGAAAATAACAAAATTTAATAAGGATATCATTATGAAAAGCACAAGGCAGCTAACATTATTCGGAAACAATGCAGTTGCGAAAACAGCCACAGCGAAGAAAATCCCAATACTCAGTCAAGCACAAATGATGTCACTATGCTCTGGTAATACTGTAGCATTCCGCATGAGTTACTTTTACGATATAAACCGCGCGAACAGACATTATGATGCACAACTCTTTATTCAAGCGCTTTATCATACCGGCGCTACGCTTCTTAACAATGGTCTTGCTTACACTAGTAACACTGATTTGAAATTAATTGATAGCAACCTGCTCGTAAATTCACCCGCACAACCTTCACAACAAGATAATGCCTTATGTGCGCGTTTAATCGAGCAACATAATAGATTACCAAATTGGACTATCAGAAATGGCAGTCATTTCGCCAGCAATCCATGGCAAGCATTATTTGTAATCAAAATAGCGCTGGATCATTTGCCACCGGAAGAAATATATCACTGGTATGAATTCTTTAAAAACCAAAGTTTCCAAATGACGATTTCGTTAGTTCCAGTGACATTTGCTAATGGTGGGCAATTTCTCGGCGATCATTCTGCCTGGCAGGCTTTACGCGCTTATATTATCAGCAATATGGATGCCAAATTCGGCTTCATACCAAGTGAGCAGAAAAAGAAGTTACTTACTGCAAATAATTCTTTTGATAGCTCTTATTTTGATTTGCTGGGTAATTCGGAAGAATTAAAGCCTACGTTAAATGAATTAATGGCGAAAAATATGCCGCAGTTAGCTAATGCAGAACAACCTGCGTTAATAGAACCAGCCATGAGCGATGATATGAAAAAAGCATTATCTGATTATGGTCAATGCAGAATAAGCTAATGCAAGTATGGTGGATTACGGCAAAGAACGCCTAATCCACCAAATCTTTACCCCATATCGACATCTCCATCGGATCCATCGTTGTAAGGGTTACGTAATTCGAAGAGCAGCATTACTTATTTTATAAATATCTGCCAAAGTTCATTTGCGCCTTTATAGGTTGGATAATTCAAGTTATCTGCATCGGGATAATCATTATCCAAACGCCACGCCATTATCCCCGCCAGACCATTCGACAGCACATAATTGGCTTTTTGCGTCAGCGTTCCGTCTGGCCCCAAGGTATCGGTGTTACCGCCCTCGTAAGGTATTTCAACTTCGACGCCACCAATCAATTTTTCAGCAGGAAATCCCTGTTGTATGTAAGCATTAGCGCATTGATCCAGCCTGGTATAACGACCGTATGACATAATGTTCATCTGATCGAGATTCTGACTAAGAACATTCATATCGTATGCCGCACTTGGCGTTGACCATACATCCAACGTCAGCTTGTATCCAGCAGGATGCAGATTTGCGGCAAGATTAGTGGTCAATAAATTCAGGTCATTTTTGTTCAGACCCATTTCCCAATCAATATCTACACCATTCAACCCGTAATGCGCGAGGAAACCACGCACATTACTAGCAAATTGCGGATCTTTCGCTGCACCACCAAAATCATTTGCACCACCTTCGCCAACAACAGCGACGAATATTTCCGCACTGGGATTAACAGATCTGACGCGATCCATGATTGCCACTGCATGACTAATATCGCCGTTAAATTGAATAGTCAAATGACCATCTGTTGTCGTAACTACTTTGCAGAATGCGATGTAAATACGTGTTAATTTATCGAATGGTGTATCCGCACGAAACTTTTGCTCCCACTGCTGATTTCTGGACGTTTCAGTCCAGATACCAAAATATTGCGCTACAATAGGCTTGATGGTTTGCGCTTGTATTGATGTAGTCATTACCATCGCGGAAAGTAACGCAATATACTTTTTCATACATTATCCTATTCATTGCCATTTTTTAATTGACGCTTGACTATGATGACTATTTTCGTTCGCAGCTAATCGCTCGACATAAGCTATAATATCTTTATATCGATTCTGCATATTATCCTGGCCAAACACGTCACAATATTTTTCATGCGCTATCAAAGCACTAGGAGAGGATATCCCAGCCAATACCTTGATCAACTGCCTGATAAGAGCGTGTTCTGTTCTCTTTTTTGTTGTTAATGCTTTGCCTGCAACCAACTTGCTGAGATCCATAATCCATTCACGAATGTGTAACGGTTGATCGTGATGATAAGCCTGAGCATGAAACGAATTGCTATTCATGCTTGTTTGCACAACGGGTGGTGTTGATACCGGCGCTATTGCTATTGGCTGTGGTAGCGCAGCAGGAACATTAATCGTTTCTTCCGAACTTCTGCGCATAGTAACAAGCACCTGAATTTCTTCCACTAATCGAGGCATTAATGGATGACTGGAAAACATATGCTTTTCTTGAATATCACTTACTAAATCCATCAAGCCGCTAACTGAAAGAGCGTACTGTTTTGCAATAATATCGTGCCAATAATTGATATCCACATGATTTAACAACTTGCCCAAAAAGCCATAACGCTCAACTTGCGCTAAACCACTATATGATTGCTGCAATACAGAATGTGATTCCATCACTGGTAATACTGGAATCTGCGTCGCTACAGGCTGATGATCAAATGCATACGGATTATAAACTGGAGTTGGGGTTGGAGTTGTTGTTGGTGCTGGCACAGATGGCAAACTAGTATCAGTTTTCAGCGCAGTAGATAGTGCTGCATTCTTGTTTAAAATATCAATCATACTTTGCAAGCGTGTCAGCGGCATTTTCTGTTCATCAGCCGCAGTATACCCGCGCAGATCTTCTGCGAGTTGCGACACATTCTCAGCAGACCTCGCTTGATCAATCAAAACCCTACTCATTGCCTCATCATCCAAAAACAGCAATTGCGTGATAAAAACAATTTTTTGTCCGGGTTTGGTCAATTTGACATAAGGATTATTTAAGATCTGTTTTAGATTCTCACCACCACTGCGTAGCATGCTTTACTCCACCCTGTTTTTATAAGTTTAATATTTATTCATTTTTATCGTTCGGAGCATATTTAGCGCCGATGCTAGCATTGAATTCTATATTTATCAATTCAGCTTTATTTTAAGGGTAAACCTGAAATGTTATAGTCCAGATTATTTATTTTTTAAGCATTATAAGGAAATAATCATGGCTCACAATCTGAGCTTTTGGGAAACTGATACATACTTCAGCAATATTGATGTTGCTATCATAGGCAGCGGTATAGTCGGGCTCAATACTGCTTTATACCTGAAATTAAAGCAACCAACATTAAAAATAATTATATTGGAGCGTGGATTTTTACCTTGTGGCGCCAGCACAAAAAACGCTGGTTTTGCCTGCTTTGGCAGTCCAACTGAATTACTGGATGATTTAAAAACCTCATCTGAAGATAAAGTTTTTGGTCTGGTAGAAAAACGCTGGCTAGGATTGCAACGCCTGCGTAAAAACCTCGGCGACAGTAACATTGATTTCAAACCGTGGGGCGGCTACGAATTATTTACGGATGGTGATGATTTCGCAGCGTGCGCAGATCAACTCAATTGGTTGAACGACAAATTAAAACCCATCATTAAACATACAGAAGTTTATCAAGTTACCGATCATAAAATCGGTGAGTTCGGTTTCAATCACGTCAAACACTTGGTTTTTAATTTCGCAGAAGGCCAAATACACACTGGCATGATGATGGCGGCGCTGACAAAAAGAGTACTGGAGCTTGGTGTTACTATTCTTAACTCGACAAAAATCACAGCGTTTGATAACGACGGCGATCATGTAAATATCACTACGAGTCACGATGTTTCATTCAAAGCAAAAAAATTAGTCATTGCGGTGAATGGTTTTGCGCGGGATTTATTGCCTGAATATCCAGTATATCCCGCACGCGCGCAAGTTTTACTAACAGCGCCAATCGCCAATTTGCGTTTGCAGGGAACGTATCATTTTGACAAGGGATATTATTATTTCCGTAATATTGGCGACAGAGTGTTGTTTGGTGGTGGGAGAAATCTGGATTTTCAGGGCGAGCAAACCACTGAGTTTGGTTTGACTAATCTGGTACAGGATAAGCTGGAATATCATTTGCAGAATATGATTCTGCCCGGTGTGGAATATAAAATCGAAACACGGTGGAGCGGGATTATGGGGTTGGGGAATAATGATAAAACGTTTATTGTGAAGAAAGTGCGGGAGAATATTTTCTGCGCGGTGCGGATGGGGGGAATGGGCGTTGCAGTGGGGCATCTCGTTGGTGAAGAAGCAGCAGAAATGGTTGCTGATGAATTACATTAGAACGAATCTTGATTTACGCAGCGGACTTAAGGGACGGGGATGTGGACTATGTGTGCGAAAAACCTTGAGGCACATGGATGTGCCTCAAGATCGCAGGATGCAGGTTCGTTTTGAGCACACATAGCCACATCCCCGGACCATTCTCGGTGCTAATAAAAAGTCATAAAGCATACTTTCAAAACGACAACTTATTAATACTCTCCACCTGATCCCGTAATTTATTATTACTCCTACGAATATCAAACATCGCCAACCGTCCTCGCGGCTGCACAATCCCATCTATTATCAAGTCACTCGCCACACGTTTTAACTCCGCCAACGAATTTACTTCCACCACTTTTTTTGCAGCCAATTCCAGCGCGGAAACTTTAGAATTCTCTGTCACTCGCATGCTTTCATTTTTTATCGCCTGCGTCAGATTGAATTTACCCATAACAAAGCATTTTTCCATTTCAACTTGTCGGCATAATTGACCACTGCCAATTTCGACCCAGCGCGGATTAGCTTTAATATTACGTTTGCAGTTATCAGCGAATCGCTCCAACACTACTTCATTCATGCCTGAATGCCGCAGAGCCTCCCTCTGAATACAAATAAAAAATTCCAACCTGGCTTCCATCATTGCTTCATCCTCACTGCATTGCTGCCTGATGATAGTATCAGAAGCCATGCGCATGAAGTGCTTGAACGCCTGCGAAAGAGTTTGCTCGCTAATACCTTTAGACCTGGCATAAACACAAATCTTGTCAGCCGCCTGTTTAATCGTCGCCACGCATTGCCGCGCGCGTTCGACAACATTGTTATCAAACGTTTGTCCAGCTTGCATGCCCATAGCAAAGAATGCCGCTAATTTGATGAAATTTTCCTGCAGAATTTCATCCTCAAGCTGATTAAAAAGCACTTCTGCTTTTTTCTTTATATGCTGATGAATGAGATAAATAAACGCTTGCTCACACGCTTTACCAATATCAAAATCCAAACCATTGCTTTCAATACAGCGTAATGTCCTTTCGATAAAATCAGCGCGCAGCTCGGCATAATCATTATATTGCTCCGGCGAAAAATACTTGTCCGCCGCATGTTTGATTTGTGGAAATATTTTTTCAACTAATTCATCCGGCAAAATTTTTGTCTTGTACACTAGCGCGTTACTATCTTCTAGCTTCGGCGCTGCATTCACTCGCTCCAGAGAATGACTTTTACCATTAAAAAGTTCAGAGAGAGTCGTTTTATGCTCAATAGTTCCATACGCGACAATGACCTGAAAAAATGCTTTCATTAATCCATATGATAATGTCCGGTGTTCAATGCGTTTAAAACGGTCTATCTTTGCTTGAGGAATACCAAATCTTTGCAGTTCTTGCAGAGTTTTCAATACAACATCATCACACAATAATTCTTTATTTTCTTTTTCATCGGACGCGACGGCAATCATATGCTCATGCGGCACTAATTCAAGACGTGAAATCATGGCCTGCGCCAATTTTTCCCGTTCAACTGCCAGTAATTCTTTTACTGCAATCACAAGACTACTAAACGCTGATTTTTTTTCTTCCGTAATACCTTGCCAATATTCATACGCACGCTGGGAGTAAGTATTTTTCTCTAAAAAATGCTGGTCTATCATCTGCAAGTAATGTGCAAACTGATCGAGAATTTTTTCCACTTCACGCAATGACGGCGACGCTAAAAACGCCAGATGCGCTCTACGCTTCCAGACGGCTTGAATAGCCGCAAATTCAGCCTGTTCCCCTTCGGATAGTGTAGAAATTCTTGGCGCCAGGCGTGTGAATATATGTTCTTTCGCAGTGACATCTGTCAAATGTCTGATGGTTTGCTCATAATCTAAAATGTCGTGCGCCTTAACGATGTTACGATTAATCGTACTGGCTTCATGCAGACTAGTATTAGATTGCAATGAATTCGCATCAAAGATTTTATACAAGTTATGCTTGCGACGTTTGGCGTTATATTCATTAATGATTCTGTTTTCGTCGTCCGTCTTTAACCATTGTATCTCAGCATACGTTTCCACTAATTGTTCGAGAAACGCAATATTATCGTCGAGAAGAAAAAGCAGATTTAAACCAGGATTTTCTTGTTTGAATTTTTTTATTTGTGCTAAAAAATCCGCAAATGTTTTTATCGTTGGGCACGGCGGCGGTGATGAAAGCATTTTTCTATCCTTATTATTTTATTGTCCCTCCTTTGATATTAACAAAATCACGCTCGCACCAGCAAATAAGAGATACATACACTTAAGCTTCTGTTAAGTTTTCTGGCGATTTATCTCTTATATTGAGTGCGATCCTCGAAATAAGTCATGTTATCTCGACCAAATAGTCTGTGATTGATTGTGGCAATCGTATCCATCACTGATAACACTAGCGAAATAGTCATTGAAACTGGAATAGATCCCACCGCGGTATTCTTAAACAAATTACCTAATGTCATTTGCGTATGTGGAGTACCAAAATAACGCCTTGCGAACGCATCAAAACCATTCGCCAGTAAAAATCCAACGCTAACCGATATCATGTTCATGACGATAGAAGTCATCTGTTCACGTGCAGTATTTATTCCTAATGTGTGCAACCCGTAACGCACGATCGGACGTAAGCCATAATCATTTCTATGCTCAATCAGGGATTGATATTCCAGACGCTCAGGTTTTTCCAATAATCCCGTCACTAACCCACCAACCGCAGCAATGGCGGTGGTTTCGCCGATTTCTTCAACAGCACTATCCGTGACTGTCGACAGTGCCATTGCGCCAATCAAACCAGCTGTGCTGCATTCTAATGCGCGTAAAAGACCATTCATGAGACGCGCATCTGTTGCTTTTCGGGATCTGCTCATTTCTATTCTCACCGCAAATATATTGGATTCTAACTAGACAGCCACAGAAGTCAAAGGGTAAAAATCGCGGAAGCATGCTAATGATTTATGTATAATAATTAACATGAAATATGCCAATTATTTGTATAGCCTATTATTCGTCGCCTCTGCAGGCTTTGCCATGCCCGCAGTTAATGAAAGCTGGACATCCTACCCTATCAACGGCAGCTCTGCGCAACAATTAAATGAAGAAATGGCACGATCCGGCCCATTGGACAATGGCGAACACTATTATGCGAACACGCTGTGGAAAATTAACTGGCATTACACTTACAAAGAAAATGCTCGTACGTGTGAAATGACTGCTGTACAAGTGAATACAGATATTACTTACAAATTCCCGGCATGGTCAGGCTACGCCAATGCCAGCAAAGATTTACAGCACGAATGGGATGCGTTGCAATTAAGATTACGCCAGCATGAGCAATTACACGCGCAAAATGCAAAACAAGCTGCGATCGATATTGAAGTGATGTTGCAGCATTTTCCTGCCGCAACAGATTGCCAGACACTACAAACAGCAGCTGATAACAAGGCCAAACAAATTATCACCTGGTATCATGAAAAAGATGCTGCTTATGATAATGAAACCAGTCACGGCAGCAGCCAGGGTGCCTGGTTAAGTTAAACAATTATCTTTTAGCTCTTAACGCCGCATTTACCACCACCGCCACACCAGCCGCTGCTACTGGCGCAAGCGCCCATAGATAACTTAACCGTGATTTTACAGTAGGAGTATTTTGAGTAAGCTCATTTTTTGCAGTAGCGCCACCGAATAAAAGCTCAGGTACCGTATTTACAGCTTCTTGCTTTACTTCTTCTTCACTTTTGGAAGTATCATTTCCCGTCACTCTGGCTGGCTCAATTCGACGATACTTGTTTTTATCCAGCTTCTCCAATTCTTTTTCAGTCCACTCAATATAAGAGCGAATAACTTCTGAATCATTTCGGCGTGCAAATGCAAGCGCAACATCTCGGCCTTCGACTAAAAACTTTTCTGCATCACTATATTTTTCTTTCAGGCAAATTTCTGCAAGGCTTCGATAAACAAAAATGTTATCAGGATTATCTTTTGGAAAATATTCCAATGCGACTTGCATGCTTATTTGTGCCAGCATTGGATATTCAGTTCTTCTAAATATGTGACCTATCATAAAATAACAATTGGCAATTGCATTGCTGAGTTGGAGTTTGCGCGCATTAGTAGCTGCTATGTTTTGTGCATAAGTATCAAAACGTCCCATGCTGATGAGCGCTTGATTAAAGCCACTTTCTGTTTCTGAACCTTGATTTAATAACTCTAACTCTTGCGTCAACGCAACTACTTGTCGATTGAGCCCTAAGTGTGCTTTTAGCAAGATCTCACTGGACACACCGTTGACAAAAACAGCCTCTACAATTTGCTCCATAGATAATTCATTGCCACTCAACATAGTTCTCTTCTCGCTCGTTTTGTTTTATCAAAATATTGCGCAATATTACGTTAAATAACGGTTTTCTTCCAGTCATGAACTATAGTTACTATAAGAGCAGATTCAGTCGCGTCAAAGAGGATTTATGAGTATTTTCAAACACATGATTTTTTCTCTTATCTTGTTTATTTTGCCTGCGATGGCTATAGCAGCATCGGCAACAGCTATATTCGCCGGCGGCTGCTTTTGGACTATGCAATATGATTTCGACAAAGTCCCTGGCGTGATCAAAACAACAGTGGGTTATACAGGGGGAAATGTACCCAATCCCTCTTACGAGCAAGTAGGAAACGGCGACACAGGTCATTATGAATCTGTGCAAATAGTTTATGATCCCGCCGTCATCAGTTATGACACATTACTGAATGTCTATTGGCATAATACTGATCCAGGCAATGGTGAAGGACAATTTTGTGATATTGGTAGTCAGTATCGGCCGGTGATTTTTTATTCGAACGATCAACAAAAACAAATCGCTGAGGCGAGTAAACAAGCCCTGATTAAATCAGGACGATTTGCGGATGTGGAAACAGCAATCTTGCCAGCGTCAGCGTTTTATCCTGCGGAAGACTATCATCAGAAGTTTTATCTCAAGAGTCCGACACGGTTTAAATTGTATGAGTTTGGATGTGGGAGAGATAGGGAATTGAAGAAATTGTGGGGGGATAATTGATTACCCCCCCACCCGAGGAATTATTCTAACTCATCCTCATCTTCTTCAACCGGCTCATTCGCAAACGCATTCAATACCAACTCTTTCACATCTGGATAATTCACCTTACCCGACCCTAGCAGTGGCATTTCCTTCACAATTAAAATCTTCTTCGGCGTTGTAATCTCACCCATCAAATTCGCCCGCGCAAACGCAACCACTTCTTCACGCGTCGCCTTCGGATTCGTCGTTACCAACACCAACTGCTCACCTTTCTTTGGATCAGGAATATTAACCACCGCATGCTGGAACTCCGGCCACAGTTTATTAATCTGCGTTTCCACCATCACCAGCGAAATCATTTCACCACCAATCTTGGCAAAACGCTTCACTCTGCCCTTGATCGTGACATAACCTGATTCATCAATGCTGACAATATCACCCGTGTCATACCAACCATCTTGCGGCGGCACTAACTGACCAGGATTATCCGCCAACAAATAACCTTTCATGATATTTGGCCCGGAAATTTCCAGTACGCCGCCTTCATCAATGCCAGGCACTGGCTTCAGACGGCCTTTAATACCCGGTAATAGACGACCGACCGTACCAATCTTGTTTTGCATAGGCGTGTTGGTTGCGATTACTGGCGATGCTTCTGTCGCACCATAACCTTCAAAAATACGCACACCAAATTTATACGCCCACGTCAGCAATGTTTCCTGTCGTAGTTTTTCCGCGCCAGCAAACACATAACGTATACTGTAAAAATCATACGGATGCGCATACTTCGCGTAACCCGTCAAAAATGTATCCGTACCAAATATAATCGTCGCATTCATATCATACGAAACCTGTGGCACGATACGATAATGCAGCGGCGACGGATAAAAGAATACTGGCACACCAGAAAGAATTGGCAACATCATACCGCCAGTCAAACCAAATGAATGAAACACTGGCAGCGCATTCAACACTTTGTCATTTGAACTAAAATCAATACATGCTTCCAGCTGACAACGGTTAGCCTGCAGATTTTTATGCGTTAACACCACACCTTTAGGCGTACCTTCAGAACCAGAAGTAAACAACACTACTGCTGGTGTATCTGGGTTCATCATCTCATGTGCGACACGTGAATAATTAATAAAGCGATAAGAAAAGCGTGGGAACTGCGCCATTAACACGCCATTCCATTTATGCATGAAATTAATTTTATTGCGCAAGTCTTCGAGGAAAATAACGCGTATGCCTTCTTTCTGCAGAACAGCAACCATTTCTTCCAACTTCGCCATTTCCACAAACGTACGTGATGAATAAACAATTCTTATCTGCGCAGTCTGGCAAGCCAGCAACACATTTTTTGCGCCAGTGCTGTAATTCAACATAGCAGGAACGCGGCAATATGCTTGCAACGCAAAGAACGTAATTGCATTGGAAGCTGTGTTTGGCAGCAACACACCAACATATTCGCCAGGACTTGTTTTACGTGAGATACGATCACCCAAAATGAAACAGCGCGTAATAAACTGCTGGTATGTGACTGGAATACGCTGGATATCTTCGACAATAGGCAACTTGCGACCGTGAATCGAAACCGCATCAATTAACGAGGTAAATAATGTTTGGCGATAATTACTACTTTCAAACATCACTCTAGTCATCAAATCATACAGTTTAAGACTGATCTGGTGCCGACGTGAACGTCCTTTCAATTCATCCGGGATTTCCATGGTTTCCGCTGGGAAAATAGTAATCGTGATTTGCGGCATCCAGCGTATGCGCACTTTTCCTCTCAAACGTGAAAACGGTGTGTATTGCGCGCCTTGAATACGAATAGGCAGCAGCTTGGCGCCAGATTTATCCGCTACCAGACCCGGGCCCTCATAAATTTTCATTAATGCGCCGGTGACCGTCAGACGACCTTCTGGGAAAATAATACAGCGCTTGTCCTGACGCACAAATTCGATTAACGATTTGATTGCCATGGAATTGCTAGGATCGACAGGATAAGCATCGACCAGCATTAAAAACAGTCTGATCCACCAGCTTTTTGCGGTGTAGGTATCAATCGCAAAAGTGAGTTTATCTGGCAAATACACTGCGAGCAGTGCCGCGTCCAGGAATGAACTATGGTTCGAGACAATCACAACACGCGTGCCTGCTTTCACATAATTTTCCATTCCCACCACTTTGACTTTATAGAAAGTCTGGAACAGCCAATGCAATGCGGAACGCACCAACACATCTGGTAACAGGCGGCAAATAAACAGTGCAACCACACCATTCACTAGTGCGACGGCTAAAAACACCTGATTAACTGACATGCCAAGATTTAGCATCACGATGGTTAGCGCAGCGGCTATTACCATAAATAACGCATTCATAACGTTATTGCTGGCGATCACGCGCGCACGATGTGCTTCATCGCTACGCGTCTGCAACATGGCGTACAACGGCACGGTATATAAACCACCGCAAACCGAGATCAACGTTAAATCAAGTGAAACACGCCAGCCATTCAAATTGCCTAAAAACTGAATCGGGTTGAGCTGCTGTGCGTGCTGCATCATGCTGGCGAAGTTAGCAGCGAAATATAAATCAATCGTAAATATAGTCATACCTAACGCACCTAGCGGCACGTAAGTGGCATGCACTTTACCTTTCAACAATTTGTTACACAGCAAAGAACCAATCGCGATACCAATAGAAAATAACGCGATCAACCAGGTAACCACGTTTTCATTAGCATGCAATATGTCTCGGGTGAACACGGGAACTTCGGCGAGAAACACTGCGCCAATTAACCAGAACCAGGAAATACCCAGAATGGATAAATAAATATCCCAGCGTTCTTGTGAGTACTGGAGGATGCGATAAGTTTCAGCGATAAAATTAAAACTGATTTTTAAGTTGGGATTACGAATATTTGTGTTCGGTACATAAAGACTGCTGATAAATCCTGTCACTGCCAGCAAACACACTATCATGGAAATAATTATTTCGCCCTTAGGCATCAGAACTAATACACCACCCAGGATAGTGCCTAACAAAATAGATAAAAATGTTCCCGCTTCGATTAAACCGTTACCAGCGATTAATTCATCTTCACGCAGCGCGTCCGGCAAAATGGCATATTTAACTGGCCCGAAAAACGTCGCTTGCGTGCCAAGGAAAAACAGCGTGGTCATTAATATCGGCACACTTTGCAGAAAGAATCCTGTCGTCGCCAGCAACATCAGTGGAATTTCAAAAAATTTCACCGCCGCGATCAGACGCGACTTTTCAAATTTATCCGCCAGCTGTCCCGCGGTCGCGGAAAACAGAAAGAACGGCAGAATAAAAATACCAGCGGCTAACGTCACCAATAGCTGTGCATTCAAACCAGCCGCTTGCGCGATACGATAGGTAATCAGAATAACTAATGCGTTTTTAAACGTATTATCATTAAATGCACCCAAAAATTGGGTGATAAATAAAGGTAAAAATCTGCGGGTCTTAAGCAAATCAAACTGGCTTGACTTCATTCCGCACTGTCTCCTGTTTCTGGCTTATTTATAAAACGAATGATAATGAGGATAAAATTCTATTACAGATGGCAAATAAATCCACTAAATTGCTCTATTTTTAGTTTGCCAAGGCTAACATTTTTATTAAGAGGGGCTTAAAACAGGTAAATCGTGTTATAAAACATTAGGTTAGATACCTTAAAAAGGTGTGTAAAAATATTGACCAATTCGGCTTCTTCGGGCTATGATAGCCGTCACTTGTTCAATTATTATTCATTTTTCCGAGACGAGGTCCAGGTATGCATTCAGGTATGCACTTTCACAGCGCGATTCCCAGTGAGAAAATTGCACATGCTGTCATTTATGTTAATGCACTAGAGAATTCCCATGGCAGTGCCGATGTGATGGGTGCTCTTAAAACCCTGGAATCCTTGCTCGCAGATAAAGAAATTCAAACCGTCCTTGCTGGCGATAAAGAATTACGTCAACGGTTTCAAGATACTTATGCTAAATGCTTAGGTTACGTTAGCGCACAGTTGACCGAAGTTAGCCGTCGTCTCTTTGTTAATCTTGATCAGCTTGATAACTCGGAAAACGATGACATCACGGCGATACCAGATAGCCATCTGGCCATCATGAATGCTTTCGAAAAACTGCAAGCCATCGTCACTGATGAACTCGTAGCTATAGTAGATATAGCCGCGCGTACTGCCGCCATGGAACGCTGGGTTGAACTAATGAACCGCGCTATGACTACCGGTGATTTCTTTACTGCTAAAGCTATCTATACCGCTCTGGAAGTTTCTGCTGTCAACGCATTGAAAGCAACACGAGAAGGTTTATCGTCTCATGCTAAAAAATTGCTTGCCTATATGCTTGAAAATTACAGCCTTCCCGGCAGCTCAATTAAAAACATGAGAGAAAAATCCAAGCTTGAAACTTATATTCCTAATTTCACAGAATATAAATCATCAATCATAAAATTGTTTGAAACCTTTAAAAGCGCAGCTACAAATTCACCAGCTTTCACAGCGATGACGGGCGAGCTGGCCGTGGCTATCGCTGCACAAAAGAAATTAGTAGATACAACTAAAACATTTCCATCCAGTCCATTGCATTATGCAATCTTAAGCACCGTTACAAATAAAGATCTGATAGAACGAACGGTAAAAATGCTAACGGTCGCAAAAGTAATACCCAATGTAGATACAAAAAAATCTCATGAAACAGCGTTTAACAATTCTGCAGCAGCGTTGCAAGCAGTATACAAAGCCTTATCAGATAAAAACAATTCAGAAATTGAAACGCGTACAAAAGCATTAAAAGAACTGAAAGCACAACCCGTGCCAGAAACCAGCGAAGCTAAAAAAGCACACAGAGAAGCTATAGAAAAAGCTATAGCAGCATTAAGCAAGGCACACAAAGATGCTCAAATCGAAGCAAAAACAGCACAGCAAAAACTTGCTGACGCACGCGAACCTAGAGGCGCGAAAACCGAACCAAGCAAGTTCTTCAAGCAGGATGAATTTTCAACGTTCACAATTTCTGGCGCGAATGAACAAGTTGTTCGCACTATGATTAAAGAAATTCATGATCAGCTGGAAAAAGACGGCAAAGCGAAAAAATATAAACATAAATTAACAAAACTTACCGGTGAATTTGCCAAGAGTGGTGACGCGAAAGCGCAGCGCTCACAAACAGTCATCAACAGTATTCTGATGCATATCGACTCATTCAAAAAAAATCCGGAACACGTTAAACAATTGATTGAGTTTCTTAAAGACGCGTTAAAAGATGAAGCGTTGAATCCACAAAAAGGCAGTTTTGGCAGTCTGATTAGCAAAGCAGCCAAACCTATCAGCAATGATGCATATGCAAAACTGATTGAATATATCCAAAGATTATTAAAGATTTATAGTGATGAAGCATTGCTTAACAGCATCAAAAAATTAAGCGTTTACACCAGAGCAAACACGGGTGCGATGGAGTTATCATTTTCACAATCCATGCAACGTCTCTCTGTTAGCCAAAATTCAACGCCAAGTGGCTCACGCGTTGCAACACCGAGCACATCAACACCATCAGCGACACCGACAGATGTTTCTCGTGCATCGACGCCCACACTGGCACAATCACAATCTGCATCTACGATAAAACGTAAAGTACAAATGTCTGCTTCTCCTTCTACAATTTTAGTATCCAGTAACAAGCAGACAACGAATGTTGTTCCAGAATTAGTAATTGCTGCTCCCAAACCAGTTGCGAACTCAGCTGCTGAACCGGCAAAAAGATCTCCTGATAAACATCAGAGACGCCAGTCCACACAATTGAGCGAGTCACAAATCTCCAGTGCGAATCCAGAACTGAGTTCATCATCATCGCGTGATAAGAAACAACGCTATACAATGACAGAAAAAGAGTTAGCCAAGATGACTGGTGGCACTGGTGGTAGCCGACATGTAAGAAGAAAATCACTGGATCCGAATACATACCAAAATCTGGAGCCAACATCCGCACGCGCTAGCACGAAAGTCAAGACTGACTCTACGCCTGCTGCTCCTATGTCAGCGCGCTCTTCTGATGAACAAAGAGTTGTAAGAAGGAAGTCTACGGTTATTAATTCTTCGCCTCGTGCTGGTGCTAGCAGTAGCAGCCCACGTGAAGAACAAAAACAAAGACCAACAAGACCTGCCAAGGCAGCAGCCGCACCATCTTCAACAGCACATCTGTCTTTGCGTTTAAACCGCAGCATCAGTAGAGCCGCCGTCGCCGAAGATAAGAAATCATCAACAGTCATTGCTGATTTACCAACAGAAGCAGCGAGAAAGGAAGCAAGCGCAAGTTTCACACGCAAGTTTAATGAATTCGAAGCTGCGGCAAATAATGCTGTTGCTAGTAAAGAAGCTACACCGCGCCTTGGTATACCAAAAACCAATAGCGCTTCCGCAACAAATTCGCCAAGGTTATCCAAACCTGCTTCGCACGTGATTGGATCGAGACAAAACAGCGAACGCAGTCTCAACGGCAGCAATAACGCCATTCCTAGAACGGGTAGCTCTTCTGCGGCTAAACCAGCATCACACTCCGTTACTCCAAACGGCAGTCGCCAGAACAGCATACGCGATCTTAAACTCAGCGGCGGCGCTACCAGCAGCGCAGCCAGCTCGCCACGTCTTACTAGCCCGACAACCGAAAGGCGCGAAAAAAGCGTGCGTGAACTTCAGGGTTTCTACTCTACGAATGCGCCACAATCTGCGCAATCGCGAACAACCAGTCTGCGTGATGTACGTACACTCGATAAAAAACCTGCTCCGCCAGCAGCGCCGCAGTCCAATCGCGATCCTAGTTACAGACTATCTCTGCGAAACCCAGTGGAGCGCACACGAAGTGTTGGTAGCTTGAGACAACATAGCCTTGTTGCTAATGCCAATGCAACGATTAGACCTTCGAGAACAGAAGGCAAATCGATTGTAGACAGAAATACACCTAGAGCTGATGCGCCTAAATCGTCTGATGCACCAAAAAATGGCATCTAAATAATCATGGGAGAGCTGGTGTCAGACACCTCCGAGATTGGCTAGGCTCCGTGGTGTCTGACACCAGCTCTCCCAAACAGCTAGCGTCTGACCCCACTGAGATTAATTTAAAGTAAACACTGACGAATATCCGGTGTACGGGGAAATCTTGCCACCCCAGAGAGATTTCCAATCACCGTAATGCACAATGCGATATTGTCCTGGCGGTGTTTCTGATGTTGTACGCCAAACGATTGTCACCCGTGAATACGCCGCTCCATTTCGTTGCCAGTGATATTCCGTATCCCAATCACGATCAGTGCGAATCGTTTTCCATTGGCCGTTTTCCAGATGTTGCACGGCAAGGAAGGTATCCTGGACATGATAATTATTTTTCGGATGCGCGCCCCAAAATACTACCTGTACTTTTTCGCCAGCTTTATAACTAACTTTGACATTCTGGTGTGTGCTGCCAAAATCCTTGCCTATGGGTTTATCATCAAATAACACACCAGTCTGCAAGTTCACCTGAAAATCCAGCAAATCTGGCGGTGTCGGGCCTGACGGTACTACTTCATTAGTTATCAATGCATGCGTTAGCTGTGCGTATTGTTGTTGTAATGCCGCTAATGCCCATGGACCAAAGATAGTGGAAGCGCCTTCATAACGCTGTAACTGATATTCTTCATGCGTCGTAATGTATTGCACGTATGCGTTAGACAATGCTGAAAGCACGATGTGATGTTTTTCACCTTGCGGGAATTGACTGGCGATGGTGTCTTTAATGCGACGGCCGCTCATCGTCGTCAATTCAAATGGCGCTGCGGCAATCATCACACTACCAAGCTGAAACATTTGGAACGGTAGAATATTCGGCACCCATGGATAAGGTTTTTTATTGCCTAATTGGATCGCGATAGGTTTCACACCCTGACATTCCGTCGTAACCATTTCACAGACTACTCCCGGAATAACACTGCCAATGTTGTCGCAATTCACACCTTGCTTGCCAACACCTTCGCCATCTGCTGTACCAGCTAGCATGGAAACACCGATAGCTGCCGGACAAGTTGTATGTGGTTGTCCGTCAGTATATTTCGGATCAATTGCGACTTTATCAAATTCAACAAATGTATGGCGATAATCCACACCGCCGGTAATTAATTCATTTGCATTGGCATATAGTTTTTTCGCAGTGTCATATTGCGGACGACCTGCTTTATCTACCGCTTGCAAACCTTCATCGCCAGCGCCACCTTGCTTGCCCAAGTTCATTTGGTGAAACATCGCCAGCATTTGCTTGCGCAAACGCAGCGACAAATGCGTGCGAGCCATAATCAGATGCAAAATCTTTTTCAAATAAATATTCGGCATAACCTTTATTATCGCCATTGACTAAATGATTTTTATTATTCATGGATACGCCATGCACTGGAAACCAGTTAAGCATGCCGATTGGTTTGCCGTCCAAGGTATCAAAACGCAGCAATGTCATTTCTGTGTCAACATCTGTTTGATAACGTTGGCGTTCAGCTTCTGGATTTAGCAGATAAGATTGCGGCGAACGATTAAAACTGACGCCGCTTAAATTGCCTGTGGCGATTTTAATCGTTGCTGGTTTCATATTTTCTTGCGCGCGTGTAATTGCAGCGACTATGCCATCGACGATAGTGTCAAAATTCGAGCGACTGAAACCAAGGATGGAAAGATTATATAAAGTGTAAGTAGAGTAACCACCTGGGCCACTGTGTTGATGTGTCGCGCCAATCAATACATTTTCATCGCTATATACATTGCCGTATTTTTGTTTGAGCTTACGTACGACTTCTTCTTTTACTGCCTGAAATAATTGACCAAGATCAGCATTCACATAGACAATGCGTTTGCCGTTGCAGGGTGATTCAATCACAAATGCGCGTGCCCATAAACGTGAATAAATGCCTGAGGTTGATTGATCAATCATGGCATAACCCATCATGCGCTGTTCTGCTGCCGGGCCGGTGATGTCGTAAATACCTGCGCCTATGTTAAAAGCACTGTTGCCCTGGCAGGTGCTTGCTTGTTTGTTTGCAGCAATGGCGTTGCTGCTGGTGAGTAAAATGATGAAGGAAGTAATTAGTTTTTTCATTTGCCGGTTCCTTGTGGCTCGTTGAGGGGTATATATTACCCCTCACTAGCCACATGGAAAAGCAAAAATTATAACCTCGCCTGCATACTAACTTCCTGCACATCCTCTACACGCGCTTTTTTATTCGCTTTAAAAAGCGTACATTTCGGAGAATTTATCTCTAATTTAATTGTCTTTACTAATTCTATAATCCCACTTACGAACAAATCATTCACCGGCAATAACATCTTTCCGCGCACTACCTGCGAAATAATGATTCAAGGCTGAATTTGTATCCAAACATTCAATGCAGAAATGTGGCAATAAACCTGGCATTCCTTTCAAATGAATCTTTATTAAAAAAATAATTAAATGTTAGCGCTTCAGAAAAATTCTGGCATTTTCGTTGCAGCCGATCCGACTTTCCTGCAAACAGAGGAAGGAATTTCGTCATTTTATCATCGAAAGACATATAAGCTGTATTTGCCTGACTGCGCTGCCATGCATAAACGTTTATTAGTCGTGTTCGCGCCTTCAAATAGCGGTGGCAAGCTACTGGCTTGCAGCAACATAGTAAATACAGGTTCTGGTAATTTAGGTGCAAAAACATATGATAAAATCTGTTGCATTGCAGCACGTCTAACAACTTCATGATTATCTGCATCCATGACCTTCACCGGCCCAACCCGATTAAATATTTCTTCAATTACGTTTTCTTTTTGCTGATCGGTGAAATTATCAACCAGAAAAATTACTGTTTTCTTTCTAAATTGCGAATCTGATTGGCGGGCTAGCGTTAAACCTTTCAGCAAATTAATCAGTGGAACTTCAGGACACCAGAGTCGATTAACCGAATACGCAGTGAGCAAATGCATCTGTCCCGCTCTTGTTTGCTGAATCATATCATCAAGCACAGGATAACCTGATAAGCTCAATAACGATGGTGACTTATCAACATAATGATAACCAAGATGCTTATCATTCAAAGAGTCTGGCTTTAATTTATCATGTAATATTGTATTCTCCGAAAAGATTTTTTCGATCATGATGCAACGATCTATTTCATTACCGGAATCTTTAAACAACCATTGATAAGGCTGTAACACCAATACAACACGAGCATTGGCTTCTTTCCCTGCGATATATTCATGATCATAACCACCTGTTATCGCCAGATCGCATTTTTGTTTTTTAATTTCCTTTTTGTCATGTATGAATGATAATGCGTACGGATACTGCGCCATGTCCTGCATAAACGCTTGTCGAATATGATCGAACTTACTTATCTCATCACAACTCCAAAAAATTTCAATTTTGCCTGTATAGCCGTGATGTCGTAACTGTCTTGCAACTTCCAGACTTGAATTTTGATGTCCGGAGCCTGACACCGTAAAGCCAATCAATATCCTGATCATGGAAAAATTAATATTCAGATAATCAATTGAACTTTTTAGCAAATGGTTAAATGATGCTGATGCTGGCGGTATTTGCTGCAGCAAATCAATGCTATTGAAACGTTTTCTTTTCAGTGAGTCATCAAAAAGCGATTGCCGACTGGTAGCAGAAAATGAAGTGGCTAAATTCAATGCTTCTATTAAATTCTCTTCTTGGTGAGAGTTAGTTCTATCGTGCATTTTTAGACTCTTTAATTGTTTTTATTATGAAATAAGAGTATAAAATCACGGCTAATAATAATAGGGTGCGTTACACCTAGTTTTATTTGTTCAAAATTGTGTCTGGCAATAACAAATAGAAGATAAGGATAATATATATGCTGCGTTCTACATTCATTGAAGATCTTTCTACGCTTGATTACTTCCCTGCAACCTCCTGTTGCACAGCCAAACAACGCGATACCAATAAATATTATCTTCTCTCGGATCGATTAGCATTGGAAATTGACGCTGAATTGTTAAACTCAAAAGGCGAGTTCATTGATCCTGCGTGCGCAGATTCTTATAAAAGAGCATTAGCGCAATTATACAATCCATTCCGTCCTTATCTTTATAAGAAACACCGCTGCGTATTCAAGTTTCAAAGTTCTCACATAAGTGACTTCGATATTTATCAACATCCAAATCAAAATGTATACGTCATACACAAACAATACCCGTGGATAGGCATGAATATCAGCGCACGGTTTGAGCTTTCTGGCGATTCTATGGTTATCGGATTTAAGAACAATCATGATGAAACTTTATTTCATGAAGCCTGGCAGCAAGCACAAAGGGAATCACACGTTCCTGAATCATTAAGAAAAATCATACTGGATAAGTTCAAAGAACAGAATGATGCCGAGGAAGCAAGACAGTTACAATACAACAAAAGCTATTACTCGAACATGATTATTAGCTATACACTCTATAGCGAAGAACTTGTTAAATTAAAGTCATATGTCGATCATCTTCGCGGCCTTAACGACATGATCGCCGTATCTAAAGCACTGCAATTCAAGCCGTTTCTCGACGCTTTACACTCAGGCATGGAATTTGACGCGTTGGCTACGTGGCTGGTCAAACTCGATAATTTTGCCAGCACATTCAAGGGTTATTTTACACCTCGACCAGGATTATTCGCAGCAGACACGCCAGAAGAAACCAAGTCTTACATTTTATTTGCCGCACTCAGACAAAAAGTCAATTTAACCTTAATTGATTATAATTTTTGGCAACGATTTGCAATCAATCCACACAGTGATAATTGTAATGATACGACTCTGAAAAGGAATAAGACTTGAAAATTGGTTTGCTAAAATCAGCATTGCAGAAAATGATGCCTGCAAAATCGCCTGTCATTGCTGAAATAAAAACGTTTGTCCATTCGTTAAAAGGAGATGATGAACGTGAATTAAGCTGCCAGGAAGAATTATTGCTGGGTAATATATTATATCGCTTCAGCGAGAAACATGTCGCGGAACGTGACTGGGAATTTGTGAAAAAGCTGAAAGTAGACTTGTTTGCTGATATGACTAAAGCAGCATTTTTCGGGCTTAGATTAGGCTGGGCAGAAAACGTTTATGTTAATCTCAAAACATTGCCGCTGACATTGTTACAACCCGTATACGTTGATGTGATAAAACACAGTGTCGATCCACGCAGCACTGTATCAATGCTGCTCGCACTGGGTTACTTAAATGCGTTAAATGCGGAAACCGCTGCATGTGTTGATGCAACCAGACATGACCGCAAGGAATTCGCTGATTTGTTGCCACGTCTCACTGGTATTCTTAATAAAGATATTCTGACTGCGCTAAATCAATCAGAGAAAAATTTATCTGCGTTAATTGAAGCTTATCTGACGTTACACTCAGCTGGGATTTTAAATGCGAACACGATCAAGTTAGTAAATACTTGCGACGCTGAGTTAGGCACCATGGTTGGAGCATTATTTGATTTACATAAAGCAGGTCAATTAAAACCTGCGATGTCAGAAGCAGATGTGCTTAATAAGTTACGGTTACGGGAACAAGAAAACGAAGCCACGTCATTGCGAGGAGCGCTTTTTGCGACGAAGCAACCCAGGCTTTGACTTTATCTTTATAATGACACTATAGTTTATTTTATCAACTTAAAAACCCGCTCACTAGCCAGCTCTGAACTCGCCACAATCCCATCCACCAACACATTCTCACGATTAAACACAAATTCTTCGCGCCGCTGATTAGTCACCACGCCGCCAGCTTCTTTCACCAATAACAAACCCGCGGCAATATCCCACTCACTCTTAGGCCCCAGACTAAACGTTGCATCCGCCTTACCAGCAGCTACTAATCCCAGCTTATACGCAATAGACCCAATGATCACAACATCATGCGAGCGTTGAAATTCATCCCACTCGCCGCGTTGGCATTCAGAACGACTCGCCAGCAACAATAATTTATCGCCTGCCTGAGAACGACAGTGAATTCTTGTTTCACCCAACCACGCGCCATGGCCTTTCGCCGCATGGAATAATTCATCAGTAACAGGATTAAATACCGCGCCCAATATAGGCACACCATCTTCCACCAACGCCACTGACACAGCGTATTCCGGTATCCCCGCAGCGAATTCCTTCGTACCATCAACTGGATCCACAATCCACGTGCGGCGACAGCGTAGACGCTGCGCATCATCCACACTTTCTTCCGACAACCAGCCATACTCTGGATAAGGTTCCGCGAGTTGTTTTCTTAAAATGTCATTCGCCGCCAAATCCGCGCGCGTGACAATATCATTATTCGCTTTTCTAGTGATATCCAAATCGGATGCACGCAAAGCGAGAATTTCTTTCCCCGCCGCGCGCACTGCTTGCAACAATTGATTGAGCAGATCATCCATAAGCATTTCCCAGGCTTTTTTTCTTTTGGCGAGCCTGGTGTCTACGCGCGCGTAACGCATCATCAACAATTCGCAATGGATATATCATTTTCCATAACACGGATTTGCGTATCGCTTTCAATTCCCGCTCAGCATTGCGAGTACGCTTGTCTTGCTTATCAACATACTGATACAGCGGGAAAGACCGCGCGAATTCCTGCTTGATCTCATTCCACAAAGCATAAAATTCTGCACTACCATCAACAAGTTCATCACTCGCCAGCCTCATCAACACATCATAAACACGCAAACACAATGGCACAGTAGCCATTGTTGGATGCGTTTGCAAATCTGCCGTTGTAAATTCATGATGACTTAATTTTTTATCGAGAAATTCATTTGCATAAACATCACATTCTTTCGCATCAAGCGCGAATGGAAACGCAAAAGCTTTATGCATGCGCTCGAGCTGCAGTTTGGGATTTTCAAGCATGGCTTCGAAACTAACAATAGCGCGCTTCTTTCCCTGCGTTTGCTCGATGGAATTAATCATAATCACCAACCAAAGCAACAAACCCATTTCAATATCTAAATTAGTGAATTTAAAATTTGAATGCGCTGCTGCAAGTGGATTGCGCACGGTCAACACATAGCGATCTTCGAGCTGCATGGCTGTGAATACTGATTGCCAAAACGGCAGAATCGTAATAGTGCGCGGATCTTTAAAACCCCAATGATCGGTATTAGCAAAACGTTCAGCCAAGAGTTTTTGCGCGTAAGCCTTGAATTCCTGCAATGGCGCACTGTTTTCGATGAATTTCGCATTCAACACGCCAGTATTTTCCCACAAATCACCGGTGATAGCGGAAACACCGCGATTTACCTTATAAAGAATATCTGAATCTTCATAAAAACCTTTTGGGTTTCTGCTATCACCCGGCAATAATTTATCGCCAAGATCAATATTCAACACCTTCAGCGACCTTGCTATCGCACTGGTGCCGCTGCGCGACATCCCCAGCACCACATAAACATTCTTGTTCATTGAACATATCCTAACAATTGAATTTGTTTCACCAAACCATCAATGATTTCCGATGGTCCCGCAGTTGTAGTATCAATGCTGATTTCCGGTGACGAAGGAATTTCATACGGATCGCTGACACCAGTGAATTGCTTGATAACACCTTCACGTGCTTTTTTATACATGCCTTTACGGTCACGTTGCTCGCACACGGTGAGCGGCGTAGAAACAAACACTTCAACAAAACCACCAACTTCAGTAATCATGTCACGCACCATTTTGCGCGGGCTTTCAAACGGAGCGACTAAAGCACAAATCGCAATACCACCATGACGCGTCACTTCTTTAGCAACAAAACCAACGCGGGTAATATTCGCTTCACGATCTTGCTGACTAAAACCCAAACCATACGACAAATGCGTGCGAATAACATCACCATCAAGCAACGTAATTTGTCGCTCGGTTAACTCACGCAATTTCAACAATAATGCATTCGCGAGTGTAGATTTGCCTGAACTTGGCAACCCAGTAAGAAATACGGTAAAACCCTGCTCATGTTTAGGCGGATAAGCTTTGCGTAATTCGGCAATAACAGAGGGATAAGAAAACCACTCAGGAATATCCAGATTTTTTTGCAAACGTTCGCGCAATTCAGTGCCTGAAATAGCGGCAGGTTTTTCTTCTTTTGGAAATTGATCGACCGGGAAATAACTGGATTGTTTATGGCTATAAACCATTTCCTGAAATGGCACGATAGTGATACCAATTTCTTTTTCATGCTGCAAAGCTAATTTCTGTGCCGCATATGGATCATAAAAATCTTGCCCAGCTTTATTTTTGCCAGGACCGGCATGATCACGTCCAACAATGAAATGCGTACAGCCATAATTTTTGCGGATTAACGCATGCCACACTGCTTCACGCGGACCACCCATGCGCATTGCCAGCGGCAATAAACTTAAGAATGCACTGTGTTCAGGATAAGTTTTTAATACATGCTCATAACAACGCACACGTAAATAATATTCAATATCGCCAGGCTTGGTCATACCAACCACTGGATGAATTAACAGCTTCGCACCAGTTTGTTCCGCTGCGCGTATGGTTAATTCCTGATGCGCTCTATGCATAGGGTTACGTGTTTGAAACGCGACAATTTTATTCCAGCCATTGCGTTGGAAATATTCGCGTAATTCGGCTGGGGTATAACGTAAATGCTGGAAATCATAATGATGCGGCAGAGAAATACCGATTAAATTACCACCGACATAAACTTGTTTCGTATGCCGGAAAAGATACGCCACACCAGGGTGCGCGTCATCTGTCGTGCCAAACACTTGTTGCGCTTCGCGTTGTTTGTCCGCTTCCCAGATATCGCCAACCTGCAAAATAGCTAACAACAAGCCTTCAGTATCGCGCAGTGCGATTTCTTCGCCTGCGCGAAGTTTATCGGCAAATTCACGATCTACATCCAGCGTGATTGGCATAGGCCATAACGTGCCATCAGCGAGACGCATATCAGCGACGACACTATCATAATCTGCCTGATTCATAAAACCATGCAGTGGTGCGAATCCGCCGTTTAAAATTAACTCCAGATCACACACTTGACGCTGACTTAAAATAACAGACTGCAACTCATGTGCTTTAAATTTATATTCTTCAATGGATGCCGAAGCGAAGTGACTACCGTCCATTTTTGTTTTCGCAGCACGTGGAAAAGCGACTATGGATTCCATGCTCTTTCCTTAATAAAAAAATAATAATTAGGCTTGTAATAGCTGTTTCGCCAGATCAAAACATTGTTTGCGTATTTCAGGAACTGCGCCTGATTCCCAGCAGATGCTTTTTCTCGGTGGCCCTACGGCATACAAAATCGTTGATGCTTGCCCTTCCGCGTTTAGTAATGCACCATCCGCGGCAACTGAAAAACCAATTTGCAAATCATCCAGCTTAGCCAGGCCGCGCTGAAGCAATCCTTGCTCAAGAGGTTTGTTGAAGGATTTTACCGATAGTGACGGGCCCATGCAATTAATCAACCAGGTTGCATTGATCACTTTCGCTACACCGCTGTGGCGTAGTTTTATTTTTGCAGCACCGTTTTCAACCGCAAGTACACGTCCGGCAATAATTTCTAATTGTCCGCGCTCTTTTAAATCAGCCAGAATATCCGCGAGTTTACTGTGTACGCGATGCCTGTGAATATTCCAGTAAGGCAATACATGGCGCAGAAAACGCGCTCTGTCGCTGATACTGGTTTGCGCCCAAATCTGCGGCACAAGCAAACGAAAAGCATTTATGATTGACCGCCAGTCACCGCCGGATTTAACCAATTTTTTACTGTGAGCGCGTAAATAACGCACTAGCTGGCGTAAATTTTGCGGCAATTCACTCGCGTTTAACTTAGTAGGCGTTTTGTTATTACTATGCGGCAGTGGCAGCAAGCCATGACGTGATAACGCGTATATTTTTCCTTCGTGCCGCTGGTGATGCAAGGTCAACACAGTGTCTATCATGCTTAAGCCTGTGCCTACGATCAACACAGGTTCCTGTTTGCCAATCTGTTCTGGCGCGCGATAATCCCAGGGATTTTTCGCTAGTTTGACGTCACCAGAAACTGGAAAAGGAAATGATTGCGGCTGACTATTACCAGAAGCAATAACAACTTTATCAACAGTGATGCGACGGCCATCAGCCAAAACCAATTCTGCCTGGTTCTCGAGTGGGCTCACATCAACAACCTCTGTCGTTTCCATATGTAACTGACATTTTCCCGTTGTATCCGCTTGTATGGTTTGCAGCAAATCGCGCATGTATTTGCCATACAATATTCGCGGCGCAAACTGATCTCCAAACGGAAGATCTTTATCCAGACTATCTTTTATATCGTGATTTGCTTGTAGCCACTCAGTAAAGTGATTCAGCTGATCTTCAAACACACTCATATCATTAGCGCGTACATTCAGCAAATGAAAAGGATATGGCGTGCTATACGCCTCCCCCATGCCAAACGTGCCTCTTTTTTCACACAGGAAAATTTCGATAGACGCGCGATGATGATTTAGTTTGTGTAGACAAGCAGCAAGTGCAGCACCGGAAAATCCTGCTCCAATTACTCCTATTCTCAAGGTATTGATTTTCATGCGATTAGCCTTATTCAGTGAATCTTGAGAAGATTTGTGCGCGGTAAATATAGCATAAACAGCATTTCCCGCGCTATAATTGATTCCCATAAAAATTACACATTCGGTAATGCCACCATGAATCTTTACCGTGAAGCATTTACACACATCAAATCTTTTTCGTCACATTTCTGGCTGGTTATCCTTGCAAGTTTTTTGAACCAGGCTGGCAACATGGCTTTTGTTTTTCTGGTTCTCTACGTCAACAAGCACTTGGGATTTAGCCTGGCGCAAGCATCATCTTCATTCGCAGCATTTGCCGCCAGCATGGTGTTAACTGGATTGCTCGGTGGCAGCATCATAGACAAAATCGGCGCGGCGCGCGTACTCACTTTTGCTTTATTCATGAACGGCATCGTCTTATTGACATTTCCATTAGTCACATCTTATTACACGCTAATTATCATGTGTTTGATGTGGGGTTGCTCGTATGGCTTATATCGTCCTTCTTCATCAACTTTCATCAGTCATATGTCGACACCAGGAATGCACAAGGTAACATTTTCGCTTTATCGTCTTGCACTGAATCTTGGTATGAGTATAGGTCCGGCAGTAGGCGGTTATCTTGCGAGCCATTCATTTCCCGCTATTTTTATTGCTAATGGCAGTTGCGAATCTTTGCGCAGCATTGATATTACTGCTGGGATTAAGAAAGTCCGACTGGTTTAATCATCGTCCTGGACAGCGGTCACAAACTGGAACTTAATCTTAAATGGCTGCGCCGTGATACCGCGCTGCGTATTTTCGCCATTGCGTCATATTCCAGCATTCATGATTTTTTTTCAGGGTGAATCCACACTTGCAGTGTTTTTAAATCGTGATCTAGGTTTTCCACTTAGTTTTTACGGTTTATTGTTTACGCTGAATACATTGATGATTGTGTTTTTTGAATTAATTCTGAATGTCGCCACGATGAATTGGCCGTATCGTATTAATTTTATGTTGGGTAGTTTTTTTATTACCGCTGGATTTGCCGGCAACATGTTCGCTACAGAAAAATGGCATATCATTTTGCTTAGCATTCTATGGACGCTGGGTGAAATGGTGTTATTTCCTTCTGCCAGCAGTTATATCGCTGATATTGCGCCGGAAAAACATCGCGGCAGTTATATGTCGATTTGGACGACGTGTTCAAACCTGGGTTTGTTTTTGGGACCGTGGGCAGGCGCGTTTATTATGGAAAAGATTGGCGCATCGGGTTTATGGATGGCTTGCGGCATGTGGGGCATGCTATCCGTGATAATGTTTTGGTATACGCCTGAGCCTAAATCTATTCAGTCGTAAATGAAGAACCACAACCGCACGTCGTTTTTGCATTTGGATTGCGGATAATAAATTGCTCGCCTTCGATATCTTCTTTGTAATCAATTTCCGCGCCAGCCAGATATTGAAAACTCATCGGATCAACGAGCAACTGGACTGAAGCATCTTCAGCAGGCATCAATCTTGCGAGTGACAACGGTATCATCTGCCTGCACTGTTTCATCGAAAGTAAATCCATACTGAAAGCCAGAACAACCACCGCCAGTGACATAAACGCGCAATTTCAGATTGAAGTTGTTTTCTTCCTGGATAAGTTCCCAGACTTTAGCAGCGGCATTTTCAGTAAAAATTAATGGGTCTGTCATGACAGTCTCGTTTCGCGTTACGTTAATATATGCGCCATTATACCAGATGTTATACCTAAAATATCGATAGTTATTTTCTATTAAATCAATAATAACAATTAATTATATTTATCAAGCCGTCCCGCTTAGCATGAAAGCTCAATAACAGGAGAACATCTTATGCTAAACATCGGCGACCAATTTCCCAGCCTTCAACCTCAAAGGCGTCATTTCCACCGACATCAAAAACTGCTTTCGTGGATATTACCGACAAATCTTATCCAAATAAATGGCAAGTTTATTTCTTCTGGCCCAAAGATTTTACCTTTGTCTGCCCGACTGAAATTGCCGAATTTGGCAAATTAAACAATGACTTTGCTGATCGCGACGCGCAATTGTTAGGCGCCAGCACAGATTCTGAATTCGTCCATCTGGCCTGGAAACAGCAGAAAGATGAACTTCGCGACCTGCCTTTCCCATGCTGGCAGACATCAAACGCGAATTAACGACGGCGTTAGGCATACTCGACCAAAACGAAGGCGTGGCTAAACGCGCGGTATTTATCGTTGATCCGCAGGGCGTGATCCGATTCGCCATGGTAACTGATTTAAAAGTCGGCCGTAATCCAGCAGAAGTGCTGCGCGTTCTTGATGCGCTGCAAACAGATGAGTTATGCCCATGCAACTGGCAAAAAGGCGAAGAAACATTGGCTGTGGCTTAAGGAGAATATTATGTCTATTGAACAAATTAAAAATGAATTACCGGATTATGCGAAAGATATCAAATTGAACCTGAGCGCAGTACTTAAGTGAATCGGGCTCGCCTGATCTTAATCTCAAGCAAATTCACAGTATCGCGCTGGCGTCCGCTTACGCAGCACGCAATCGTGAAGTGATTGACGCACTCACACAGCAAGCCGCGGATATTTTATCCGCGGAAGAAATCAATGCGGCGAAAGCAGCGGCAACTATCATGGCCATGAATAATGTGTATTATCGCTTTACGCATACCATGACAGACCAAAGTTATAGCACCATGCCAGCCAAACTACGCATGAATGTGATGGCCAATCCAGGCACGGATAAAATCACATTTGAACTTGCCAGTCTGGCTGCATCAGCAATCAACGGCTGCGGCATGTGCATGAATGCGCACGCTGCCCAGCTAGAAAAAGCCGGCATCAGCAAACTGGCGATACAATCTGCCGTACGCATCGCCAGCGTCATCAACGCCGCTGCATTTGCTAAAGAAATTTAACTGAATCGTTGGAATCGCTGGTGTCAGACACCGTTGCTGGGGTCAGACACGGATGTTTACTCATCAATTGGGCTTGATGTATGAAATCTTTGTAAAGATATATTGCGCGGCTTTTTTCGCTTGAAAAATATCGCAACACAAAATCAGTTGTAAGCCAGGGAATCCTTGCTAAACCCAAATAAGCTCTATGGCTACTCCACGGATAAAAATCAGGATTGCCTATCATTGCAGCTTCTACTGGATTTAAATGTATATAACGCACTACGCTTAATAGATAACTATCTACATCAATCAATAACGCCAGATGCCTTCCCTGAAACAAATGACCTCGTCTATTTAAGTGGAAATTTATTCGCTTCGCATAACGAGAAGCAATATTTTGAATTATTTTTGACAAAGGAGTAGAACCAACCTCAATGACTAAGTGAATATGATTCGTCATAAGACAAAATGCATGCACTTGATAATTATATCTCTCAACTCCCTCGCTAAGTAGTGAATACAAATATTTACGATCATCTTCTGTATAAAAAATCTGCTCCCCAAAATTTCCACGCAGCATAACGTGGTAATAAGCTCCGGGATAATAAATGCGTAATTTCCGTCCCATATGAATACTCCTGCATTAATATTTTGAATTTAAAAATTAGAAATGATGCCGTGACCGGCGCGAGATGAGAAAAATAGAATGAAAAAACAGAAAGGCATGTACAGGTAACCACAAAAATCATGCAGCTGTCAAGAGTATATTGGTGTCAGACACCAACAATTGGTGTCTGACACCGATACTTACATTAGATGACAGCCAGAACGTATTTCCGGTTTAGCTATCTTATTTGTTGCAGAGTCACTATTACCAAGCACGACAAAATCATCTTCAACCTGTATCGAAGATGTTGCAGGGATTCTGGAAGGCGATGTAAAGATGACAGATTGAGCTAACAATGCAGCGACTGTTACTGGTAGATGTTCAGGGGCGGACTGCTTCACAGCAACCTCAATTGGATCTTTTGGTGCGGAAACTGGCGCACTTGATTCGCTGTGGCAAATAAGCGGTGTTGCATTTGGGCAATGGAATGCAAATATAATTGGCATATCATGAGGAGTATGCGGTTTTTGCCTATCAGAGTTGAGCCCCGCTTCATGGTTGCCATGTAAATAATAAGGCATATTAAGAAGAGCGCTGATAATAGCGTCCGATGCATTTACTTTAAACCTGGGTAGCATGGAAGTGTGCCATGCCTCTGTTGCAGAATGATACGGATGAATGTTGAATTTTCTTGCGACATCTTCAATGCAATCATTAAATATGATAGAGCGTGTCGAGCCATCGAGTTCATCATCATCCGAGCAATAAGAAACATTCAAACCTTGTATTTTGAGCATGTCCGCATATATTTCTAATGACTCTAACGGCAAATCCGCTGGAAGCCTGATCCAGTGCAATTTTCCGTACAAGTGCTCTAACTTGCATGTATCATTTAATCTCAACAATTTAGTTATTTTAAATTCTATATGCCTTATAGCATCACGTGAAATCATTGTGTCTCGCTCCTCATTTTATTTGGCCAATTTTAACAAAATGGTTAAAAATACAATATAGGTATTTTTAACCCTATGCTTGCAAAAACTGCGGTGTCTGACACCGATGGGGTCTGACACCCGGTCTAGCGTCTGACCCTAAAGCCTTTGCCTTTACTTGCCCGCAGCGTTATGCGCTAATAACCAGAATGTATATTTAATTTCAGGAAACAAGCACATGGAAGTGCGTACATTCTATAAATCACTTATCAGCTTATTATTATCCTCATATTGCCTTATTTCTTCCGCTGCGCAGACCGGCTGGTACGTTACTTTCTCCGGTGAATCAGGCACGCCAATTAATACCATTTACAAATTATCTGTCACTGACGGATCTATTCTCGGTACAGTTGTGCCAACTAATCTCGGCTTCAATGAATTACGTAATATGGCTGTTGGGCCTGATGGAAAATTATATGTGACGAATTCATTCAAGAATGATTCACGCATTCTAGTATTCAGTAAAATTAATCCTGATGGTTTAACACGCAATTTTCTCGGTAATTTCGTGACGCCTGCAACCAGTTCTGGCTTGGTTCATCCTTATTTTTTGACATTTAATCCTGAGGGTAATTTGTATATTAGCGTACAAGATACGAATATTGTGTTTGGCGTATATGGACCTACCAATCCACAGTCAGGCAGAGCAATGCCTTTATCCAGTTTTCTGCAGCATAATTATCCTGGTGGCACATTCGCACCGGGAACATTTGTTCCTGCTTTTACTGCCAAGATACCACCCGTGACTCCAGTACCAACCAGTCAAGGCGGTTTGACCGGCAACGCTAATAACTCTGTGCGTGCGATTGCTTTTGCCGCCAATCACACACTTTATGTTGCAGATGAAGCAAATAATCGTGTCGCCGTATTTGATCGCGATTCTGGTTATCTGATTACTACTATTTCCGATAGCCACACTATTAGTCCCGACCAATTATTTTATCGCCAAGCAGATAATCTAATTTATATCGCTTGCCCGGGTGATAATCGAATTGAAACATATAACCCGGAAACAAATACATTAAATACTTTTATTCATGATAGTGCGCGTCTTGGACATGTGTCAGGCATCGCGTTTGGTGAGGATGGTAATTTTTATGCTACTGACAGACAAGCGATGGTGATTTATCAATACGATAATGCCGGCAATTTCATCAAGATTTTTGCTGGACCATTTACAGATTCGCCAGAAGGTTTGATGCCGCTTTATGATACTTATCCGACATCAACTGATTGACCAGGCGCCTTCTGCAGTAATGCCATTGATAGCATGATGTGACTCAATCTGTGCGGTATAAACGAGATTGATGGCCCAATTTTTTTGATGACTGAAACTGACACCCGCATTGAGCAAAGCAAAATTTCGTTGTGGCGCATGTACCACTAACGATGTGTTGGAATTCTGCGCCGCAATAAAAGCAAATTGCATAGATGATGGTTGTTGAGAAAATTCGTGAATATAACTAGCGCTGAGGTAAGGTAAAAATACGCCATAATCAGCTTGATATTGATAAGAAGTATGTGCGCCAATTAAAGAACGCAGAGAATATAAGTGTTGCCCGCTGACACTTAAGTCTAATACACCTGCACCGCTTTCCTGATATGAATTCATCGTTAAATTGACATATTGTATTCCGAGATCAGGACCAATCTGCCACTGCGGACGATAATTATAATCATAACCGCCACTCAATGTTGCGATGATCTCATGACCTGCAGGACTGGAAGAAGCAGCTTCAAACAAGCTGCCAAAAGCAATTTTTCGATTCAGATGATAATCATTGTAGCTATAACCCAGCATGGCATTCATGAACCACTGTTGATATTGATAATCAACATATGGTGCTGCCATATAGCTATGCGCGCGCACGTGACTACCCGCATCAAGAATAATTTTTGCCTGATTAAACTGCGTCAAAACACCTAATGAAAAATTTGGTGTCAGCGCGTGTTCAAATCCAATTAACTCACCATCGGAACGAAAATCATAACGATCACCTTCCAGACGATCATTCGCGGTACCATCGTAAAAATTGCCAGCCAGCAATATATTTAATCCTGGCAAGCATGGGTCTTGAAAGCGCGCGATGCCTGATTTCAGCCGTCGACTTTCAACTAGCGGATTAAACGTTTGGTTATTAACAGCGAGATTCAATAACACATCATTACCAATCGGCTCCATCTCTGTGAGTGCATCAGCGACAGCAGCATTATTTGGTAGCGCATCCAGTACGTTTAATACCGGATCAAAAGCGATGACAGCAGAAGATTGGCTAATACTATTTAAGCTGGCTAACATGATACGCTGATTAACACTAAGCGCCGACAACAAGGCAGGATTCTCATAATCACGCGATACGGTAACATTAACGTTGGTCGCTGTATAAGTTGGCTGCAAGAGCAAAAGCGGCGTGATAAATGCAGGAGTACCGTTAAACTGCCCCGCGACGACATTAGCAGTCAAAATAGTGTATTGCGTACCGTTTACAGGAGTAAAACCATTTAACAAGCCACCACGCAACGCGCCATTCAGTGTCGCAGTGCCATTCACTAGAAGTGAGCTTGCTCCAGCAGCACTCAAATTAATGAGTAGAGCGCCACCAGAACCTTGCATGTAATCGCCATTAATGGTTAATTGCCCGATTTGCGCGCCGCTGCCAGGCAGTAGCGTGCCACCACTATTATTGACCTCACCCCACATATTCAACGTGCCAGTACCAGATAACGTTCCCCCAGTCATGGCGACCGTCATGCCATTCAATATGCCGTCAACGACTAATTGACCACCAGAGAGAGCAGTCCAGCCAGAATTAAGCACATTAACTGTCGTACCGTTGGCGATGAAGAGAGATTGCGCATCATTAGCAATTTGGATGTAACCGTAATCAATATCGGCAAAGCTGACGCAAGCCAGAGAACTCAAAATGACGGTGCTAATATATCGGCCGGGAAGTCGCATATGGTTACTCATCCATGAGCAAAGAACTACTGTAGCAAATTCATTTTGTCTCGTCATCCAAGCGGGGTCAGACCCTAGCGATTAGCGTCTGACCCCAACGGTTAGCATCTGACCCCAACAGCGGGGTCTGACCCCGGCGTTATTGAAGCAATTGCATATTTATCCTGTAATTGCTTGACGCAGTCTTCCAACTTCATAGGCTCGGCCGGCTTAAATAATTTGGGAGTTTTGTCTGACTGAATTTCCAGAGAAAATGTATCGCGCCGGAATTCTACTCCAGTACTTTTTAAAAGATTGTTGAGATCCTTGAATAACAATGAAAATGTCTCTCTCTCTTTATATTCCGCTTTTTTGGCGCGCTTACCTAAGTCAATAAGCAGCGGAATCATTTCCTGATGCTCAAGCAAAACCGTTAAAAGTTTTTTTGAATCTTGATGACGATAAATAAGATTCAACCAACAACATAAATTTATCGCCTGCACTGCCGGAGCATATATAGGATTCTCCATACTCTGTGCAATATTCTCATGATTAAGCAAATAACACTCACTCATTGTCACTAGCGTTTTTGCTATTGCAGGATTCCTCAAGAATTGTTCGCGATGTGACTCCAGCATGTCTTGTTCATGCAAGATAGCAAAACCCTTGATAACATTTTCACACTGCGACATATTCGCTACGAGTGCTTTAAAAGTATCTTTAGATAACCATGTTGGCTTCGGATACTCAAGAGCACGGCAACATTTGGTTACATCAGCCGCTTTGACTCCAGCACCAAATAATAACAACAAACTTTCATTCGATGCATCAAAGTTCCGGATGATTTTCCTGCAAGCAAGATAAGCCATAGGCTCGGAAAATAATTGCCCAACCATTTCATCATTCAGTGGTTGCAACGCTTGAAGCGTATTTGCAATCTCACTTAACTTGTCATAAACAGGGATAATACTCAAAATGGTATTATTCGCTTTTTCAGTCAGCAGACAATTTTCCATGCTGGATCCAGCAAGGCAACGGTATACATTCACTAGTGAATTAATAGAATCATTTCGCGGTCTATGCGTTTGACTTCTATCTTCAAGCAGGAATTGTGAGGTTTGTATTAATCTGGCAAATATATTTTTATTTTTAGCTACATCTGCGCCAAAAATATTTCCCTTGCGCATAATACATATTATTTCTTCGCAAACTGGATTCGCCAGCAATAATTTGCGCGCAGATTCTGAATAAATTCCAGCATCACGCAGAATAGCAAAAGCGGGCTCATCGGGATATTGCACTGTCGTTTTAACCGGAACATCCTCAACTACCGGTAACGACAAATAGACTGGTATTTCAGCCAAGTGTAATTCAGTATCAGCTTTAGCGTGGCGCACATTGATTTTATTAATATGCAAACCATAAGCACGTAATTTTTGACTGCTTTCTTTAGTAAATACTAATGCATGCTGGAAATCATTTGATTCATCAAACGACAGTTTTAACTCACCTGCCAAACGTTTGATATTATTAATGAACGCAGCATCCGCAGGCTTACCCTCTAATGAAATACTCATTTTTCCATTATCGAATTGATAATAATCCGCATTGCGCATAAATTCAAATTCAGCGCATTTCCAATCAAATTGATTATTGTTGTAAGTGTTATAACGCGGGACTTCCAGTAGCACATTAGTTAAATTCTCTTTAAATCCCTTAATAAATGGCGCCAGCAAATGAAAATATCGATCATTAGCGAGCAAGCTTTCTAATTCAGCCATTAACTTAAGATTTTTATCGATATCTACTGAACTGTAATAAACAGCTTGTAACTCATATATCAAACCAAGATAATGACTTAAATCATGCACCGCTTCATGACCAAACTCTTGATAAAATTCGCACAAATATCTTTGTAAACTTTCATATCCAGATAAATTATTATTATTCGAGATTGCAAACAGCACATGATTCGCTATCGAATCAGGCGCATGCAAAGTGCCTGGCTTACTTAAAAATTCTTCCATTGATTGCGACATTTCATTGATAATTGTCGGATAGCCAAAATAACTAGCACTATCTATGATGAGATCATCAAAACAGGCAAGTATGGATTGCCTGCTAATTTGCACATGACTATAACCTGTATCAGATTCTTTTCTCTTGTAAAAATCAATCGTCGCGTCAAGCATCAACATGAAATATAAAACAGTTTGCGACTTACTTAATGGTAAATAAACTTCAATCGCACTAGTCTTAAATTTTGTTAGCTCGCCTTTGCAAATAGCTTTGAATGAATAAGTATCATCTCTCACCATGCACATGTCGTCTTCAATAGAAATGACTTCTTTAGCCAATCTTGCTATTGAATCAACCGATCCACAAATATCTCCCCCATAACGATTATCGTCTATTGCTATGGATTCAAAAACCAGCTTGATAAAGCCGCGATCAATTTCGGAATATATATTTAATATGGATTTAGTATCTATGTTTGCAGCGTTACATTGTCGTGCTGGAAACGTCAGCTTATTTGTATCTGCGTTTCCACTTTCAAATTGTTTCAACCGCAATGCATTTAAACGATCAAAACGTTGTTGATAAAGAAGTCGGCCTTTGGAATGAAGGTCTTTAATATCATCTTTGCTATTTATCGAAATATAATCGTGAATTTTAAATTGTTCATAATTATTTTTATCATTGATAAGATAATTGACGACTTCGAGTGGTTCACTCGATCCGGTATGGACTACTGCCATATCACGATGAAATGCCAGGGATGCGGTTGCACCGCCAGTGGGCGTACTAATTTTTGCAATGGCGATAAGTTTATTATCTACCTGATATATTGCCTTGAGTTTAAAGCCGTAACCACCACTTGGAACCCCCACATGTACTTCTACTCGCTGCATATTCATTCCCTTTTTTATAGATAGTTCTTTTCCATTCGCAACCATACACCGCACAAAAGCGGCAAGCAATTGATTAATAATACTATTAAGCCAATAGACCAATTAGGCCATATTTAGTACAATAGCCTTCCATAAAACCCAAAACGAGACTGAGGCCTGCATTTTTATGCAACGCAATCCTTTACCGATATTTAGCCCGTATCCTTTATTACCAACTGACTTAGCACTTTACCTGGTTGATTTTCTGCCAGCGAGTGAGCTGATAGCTGCGAGTATGTTTAATAAAAGATGGCATCTCGACAATCATTTTTGGGTTAATCGTTATCGCAAATTTTTTGGTCCGATCACACTTCACACATCTGCAAATGAAAAAGCCGCCAGTGAAGCTGATGCAAAATTACAATTTATTGCGGCCTATCTTTATCAGCAGATGCGTACCGCCAAATTACCGCATCAAGCACAGCTTTATTATCTTAAATTAAGAGAGTTTTCCCAACTCCACGCTAAAGAACCGTGGTCTAAAACATTTCTTGGTGCAGCGATAGTCCATCACGCCGAACAATCAAAAATTCCCGATGGAGCGGCATTGTTAATCGAAAGATTAGAACAAGGTGATTATCGCGCCGGTGTGATGTTAGCTGAAATAGTTACCGGCAAAGACTCCGTCATTCGGCATCCTGTTCAAAAGAAATTACTACAAAAACCCGCACTATTCGTGACAATAAAAAATATATTGTCTGATCTTTATAATAATCACGCAATGAAATCAACCGCATCACTGCTTGCTGATTTGCTGCATCACAAGGAAGATGCCTGGTTTCTTCTGGATTGCGACGCAAGAGAACAACACAATTGGGTTTTGCGCGCAATTGATGCAGGCTCAGAAAAAGCTGTGACTTATTTAATTGACGATCATGCCAGCGCAGCACCTCTTCCAGATAATAATGATGACGAAGAAAATATAGTCCAAGAAGATATTCATCAGCTACATCAAAGAAATTTAACCTTTCTTAATAATTTGCTTTTAAATACCAATCTTTGCAAGCAAGTCAAAGCTTATATCCACTATCGCATCGGTGCTTCTCACGAAATTTTAGAGCAATCTAAACTCGCAGAAGCTGCTTTTACGGAAGCAAGAACGCTTGGTCATGAAAGAAGCTTACGTGAATTCGCCATAGCTGAACAAAAGCGGTCAGTACAAGCGACAGATCCAGCAATACAAACTCAACATAAACAAAACGCTATTAGTATTTTCACTAATGCGTTGCAGTCAAACGATTCACTTGCTGCCGAGCAACTGGCAAGAATACATAGTCAAAATGGCATCATACCTGCAGCCGTTATTGAACAGCTAAAATCTGCATATATAAACGGTAATAATAATAGTGCTACTGTTGTCGCAAATAACTGCATGAAACCAACTCTTTGGTACAATTTAGTAAAAAACGTAATATGGGTACACCTTGCCGCCCATAATCCAACCGAATCAAAACGCTGCGTTGCACAGTTGGAACCTTTTTCTGAAGTATCTCCATGGGCATGTATTGCGCTTGGCATTATCCATACTTTCGGCATTAAAAATTATTTACAACCAGATTTAGAAAAAGCCGGCGAATACTTTCGACAAGCTGACAATCTTCTTCCCGATTCCTTAACAAGATATTTAGAAGTGTGGAAAGAGCAAGGCATCCCCTGTAAGGACATAGAAAAACAACTCACAGTAGAACAGCTTAAGATAGCTGCTGCGCACGCACAAAAATGCGCAGCAAGTATCTTGCACAGATAAACTAGGGTGTCATAGGCTTACAACTTGGAGCGCGCATTGCTTTCAGCGCTTCCAGTCTTTCGCGTAAATAACTTCTTATTCAGAACCGTACTTGATTTACTTCACATTCTTTGATGACAGCATCGATGATAATGTCCTTGTCTTCGCGCTTCTCCAGTTTAACCAAAAATTGCTTATACATTGGTTCTGGAATACCTTTTAATATACCAGTCACATGCATATTAATAACAGGCTGTGCTGCTGATACTTTTTCTTTTTCAGTCGCTGGTGCTGCCAACAAAGAATTTGCAACTAACGGACTCGCTTGTGATTTACCCAAGTTAATAAAGTCTTCATCTGTTTCCACTTTAACATTACCCACAGGTTCACGATTAAAGCGAATTGGATAACGCACAGCGTATTTTAAGTATTTTTCGTATTGTTGATTAAACCGATCATGCAATTCCATCGTTGCATTTGAGCATTCTCTACCACCAAGCTCTAGAATCATATCAACGAAACCATGATTCACGCCGTATTTATCTTTGACATGCCAAAGCAGTGTACGCTGTTGTGAATCAATTGCATTCACATCACAACGGCAATGCTTTACTAAATCTGGAATAAAATTAGGCTTGTTATGCACAACCGCGAGATGTAACAAACTAAATTCAGTCACTTTTTCTTTAGTTCTAAAATCCGCTCCAGCCAAATACAGTGTTTGGAAGATGCTTTCAAATTCTTCAAGGTTTGAACCATCGTATTCACGCGTCATTACAGCATGAATAGGACAACGCCCCGAGCTTTCGCAATGTTCATCTAATTTGGGTTTTTTTAAGCATATAAGCTGCAACATTTCTGGTGAGCCAACTTCAACCGCGCAATCTATTGGTCTTCTTTTGGTGAGCAAATCTTTGACGTCGTATTCATTGATAGTTTTATCATCAATGTCGACTAATAATTTCGCTGCGGCTAATAAATCATCTGCGATAATTGCCTGGTTTAAGTCGTAAATTAATTGATTATTGATATTTGGCATGCAGCACCACTCCCGGTTCATTATTATAGTTATATAGAAATGGGATTTTAGGGAAAAATTACGTATTGTCAAACTGACCATTCATCTGGGGTCACATCTTCACTTTCCACTCGCCGTAACAATTTCGATGAAATTGCACTAAATATATGCGGTCACATCCTCGCCTCGCACTATTCATATACAATTTCTATGAAATTGTTACGGCGAGTGGAAAGTGAAGATGTGACCCCAGATTCATGCATATGCTAATGCTGCCACTTGCTTCTTTCTCTACTGCTTTTTTATCTACTTCTGGTTTCGCAAAAAGTGTACCTGCAACATTTGTTACAGAAGGCAACGGATGCGTTGGCACTACCGGGAATAGATAACTAACTCGATCAGGCGTTGCCACCACATCCTCCGGCTTGGGCAAGACCGGCAAAGGTTGCATCGCTTGACTGTCAAACAGCCCAACTGGCTGCTGTTGTGGCAATATCGGCGCAGGCAAGCCAACGGCGGTGTCTGACACCGGCGGATAAATTTGCGGATAGATAGATTGGTATGACGTCATCTGCGATGAAGAAAGCTGATAAGCCGGCGGCAGCGATTCAATTAATGGCACTTTATCTGACGCAGAAAATTTGATCGCTTTTGCCTGTTTCAATTCTTCTTGATAAAACACGGCCGTGTCTGGATGCCTTCGATCTGAATCAGAAATACCTCCTAAAATTCTCCTGACTTCGACATACACTTTTAAGTTTAATATTCCAGAACAGCTACTTCCCCTTTTTACCAGTTGCTTACGTAATTGCGTCACATGATTAGGCTCTCCGTCAGTCCAATTACCCAGCATGTTTAATACTTGCCACTTTGTATTTTGAACTTTTTCATCTAGCTGATCTAAATAACATTTTATTTTAGTCGTGAATCTATCATGTTTCTGCCTGATTTCATCAAAATCGAGTATATGTCTTGCTACAGCGGCTTTATTATCTTGCAAATATTGAATTTGCGCCGGGGACAAAGGCTCATCAATTTCATGCAAAATAGAAATAAGCATTAATATGTCGCCTAATTCAGTTTGCGGGTTAGTAGCCTGCTTTAAATATTCGCTATGTGTAGGCAAAGAATGCTTTATCGCGTCGCGGCGAGCTTTTAACTCACTCAAGTCTTTATCAAAAATATCGCGATAACATTTGGTAATGCCATTAAATTTGCTATCCATGTCTTTTAACGGCACTCTATTTTCCAGCAAAGATTCGAATATTTCGGATGCCTCATTCAAGCTGGCATTGATATCAACATTCATTATTTCTGGATGTTTCCTGACTATTTTTTGCAAACAATCAAAACGTCCGAGTTTTCGCGCCAGATCAGATGTAGTTTGCCCAGATTTATTTTTAACATTAGGATCAGCGCCACCTTCAATTAACAGCGTGACAATTTCTGGATTAGTGCCTTTCGTATTAATCGCCCAATACAAAGGAATATTTCCCACCTCGGTATTCCAGCTTTTGCACGGCGCGCTTCTTTCCAATAATAATTTTGCGATAGCGTAATTTTCTTGTTTGATAGTGCTTATCAAAGCATTTTCATAATGCAAATCCACCGCTAATTTTTTAGTGTTGTCATCGATTTTTACATGTTCCAGCAGTGCTTGCGCGCAATCCCAGGCGCCAAGCTCGCAGGCGAGCTCAACAGGAGTCTTGTTGTCTTTATTAGTTTCTGACTGACTGGCACTATGATTTAGCAATAACTTAACCATGGCTAAATCTTTATTTTTTACCGCTTGATGCAAGTATCTATCACCAGTGACGCTGTTTTCCCAATTTATTGGCGCACCGGCGTTTATCAATACCTCAACGGTATTTACCTGCTGATGATAAACTGCGTAGTATATTGCCGTGCCGTATTTATCACTACCATTTGCTTCAGCATGTTTCGATTGCGCGATTTTTTCAATCACATCCCAGTATTTTTGATCAGTAGCTAATTGCATCGGTGTTCGACCATCTTTATTTTCTACCGTCAAACTTGCGTTGGCCTTCAAGAGCAAATCCAGCATTTCCAGATTTCTTTTCTTCACTGCCAAATGCAATGAAGTGTCCTTATCGGGCACGGTATGCCAGGTAGTCACCGCGCCTGCAGCAAGCAACGCTTTCGCCACATCAAATTTATCGCATTTAAGTGCTAAAACGAATGCAAAACCATATCCGCCAGTCTCACTGTTTTCTAATTTTTTATTATCCACAATCGCCTGAACACAATCCCATTGATTGTTCATGGATGCTACTTCAATAGGCTTACGATTGTTTTCATTCGTTTTAGTAATATCTGCGCCCGCTAGTACAAGTCGTCCAACTTCAGCGGCGTCACCTTTCTGAATAGCAGTAAAAATATCGTTATCATTTCTTTGCATTATTTTATGTCCTATAAAACGACGATTGCATTCATCTATGCATTCCAGGACATAGGATAAATGAAACAATCACCAGGGAATATTATTAATGTAAAAAAGTATAAGGATTTCGTCATGACACTTGGATGACAATGAGATGACAATTCTGTCATCCAATAACCGATTGTATTTACTCGCCTTTCATTATTCGCCATTTATTCCCGCAATCAGCAAAAAATCAACCATCTCCTATACTTAAATAATAAGAAACACAAAAAGCACATTTTAACGAGGATATAACAATGCCGGATAAAGTTATCGTTAAAAATGAAAATCCAAAACAAGCATCTTTAGCAAAGCCCATAGAATACTTCGGTGGCGTAATGGACGAAGAAACCCGCCCACTGTTAAAACAGACGATTCAGGATTTGGGTGAAAACGAAGGTGTTCTTGTCATTTTTCGTAAACCCAAAGACTCGCCGACTGACATTCTTCTCGAAAGTAATATTACGCAAATGTCCGGTGGACATGGCTGGCATTATGTCACTGGCAATGATGGCAGTGGCCCAATGCAAACTCTCATTGAAGGTTTATCCGAACAAGCAAACACATTACGTCTGCCGATCGCGATGTATCAGCAAGGCGGGCAAAAAATCAAGGCGGATGATGAGACTACAATATGCTTTGGTATTATTGGCAAAACCGCTAACGCTAATGTTACCTCCATCAAAACTATCGTGCATCAGCAATTGAATATGGGCTTGAATGGTGACCTTGTTTTACATGAAGGTGATGTACTCATGCAGGCCATGCTGGACAATAAAGTTTTCCATGATGAAAACAATCGGCAAAGAGCCATACATGTCAGAACATATGGCGCGGGAGGTTCCGCCAGCAATAAATTAGGTCCCGGCCAAATGGCCGTCAGTGACGCCGTTATTGATATACGTTCTCATATTGATCCTATATGCCTACTGGATTATATGAATGAAAAAGTCAAAAAAGATCCGAATAATCCAAACTATCTTGCATATAGTGAGATGGAAAATAAAATCAGACAACAATGCAAGGAAGAAAAGAATTTTACCGGCATAAACATGGTGCATCAGGTCGCTCAACTGGCAAGGCTGGCAGCCACAGCAGGCGGTTATAACAATGTAAATGAATTAATGAAAAATATGGATCGCAGCAAACTTGTTTATTATGGTGAAATTACTCTTGCCACACCAATGGCTCAAGGGCACACAATATATCGAGTCACTCATGATAAAAATGGAAAACCTTTTGTTGGTAACAACGGTCAGGCAGAAGCGCTTAAGCATGCGAAAGATCACATGGTTAAAATAGGCGAAGCCAAGATCAATCCCGAGGGCATTAGTCGACCAATAGAAGAGCGTCAAATAGCATTGGAGGCTGAAATTAATCGTGATGCCGCGCTCGCCGCAGTAAAAAGACAGCTTATTGTTGCTTCACTTCCTCCGGATGTAAAAGTAATCTATGATGACATCGCGAAAACATTCGCCACTCTTACAGAGAATCGTTATGCAGCTTCAAATCACCTCCTTGAATTGGAACATGAGTATAGAAATGCCGACGAAGAAAGAAGAGCTTCTCTCTCTGGTGTAATACAAGAATTAACAACCGTGGTCGTTGAAACTGAACAACTGTCAAACGCAGCAATCAATCAGTTAGTTCAAATTTTGGATGATCATACAAATCTGGCCGATCAAGTGCAATTAGCCGAATTAAATAAATCATTGCTAGATAACACCTCCAGAATAGCCAAGCTTGGAGATGAACTGAGTGATATGCGAGCCCAACAACGCGAAATATTTGCATCGGTTAATTTGCTTAACAATGCAATACAAGACGCGAAAGACGATTGTAGAGAATTATATGGAGATGATTATCAATTTAATATGACAGGTTGCGGCGGCATATTTTTCGGTGAAAATGACAAAGAAGCCATGACACGCTTTGGCGCCAACCTGGTTGAAATGGAAAACAGTCTGTTCTTACAAATTATTAATCATAATATCGCGAACAATGTGTTTATCGCAGAACAGTATATCACCAAACTCGCGGCCGACCCCAAACAGATAGACCGTATAATCACTAATACTCTCAACCAGTGGGCCACAAACCATCGCATGACAATCGATGATTATGTAGATGCATTTATGTGGTTCAAGGATGGCCAGCCATTTGATAATCGCTTTCCTAATTCAGGGCGATGGACTGTAGCGGAACAGTTATACAAAGACAATGAATTTTTACGGGAAAAATTTTATAATTTCAATCCAGACGATCCGTCCAACCCAAAAGTCGTCAATCCATTCTGGAAAGAAATCGGCACTGATCTAATTAAAGAAATGATAGGCGGCCTGGAAAAAGGAGCCGCGTTTAACAAAGACTTTGGTTTTGATCATGGCAACACAGAGGTAAGGAAAAAAGCGGCAGAGTTAAGCGAGCGCGCAAAAGCCATCATGAGTAATATGAATGAATGGGACCGCGATAAACTAAAAAGCGAAGTGCGTAGTCTATTCCAGGATTATCTGAATTTATCAAAAATCCCAAAAAATGAAGTAAATGGTGTAATAACATACGGCTCATATGCACGTAAACAAAATATGGGTATTACCTGGGGTTACGTCGGCAACCCTCCTGAAGGAACCCCTGTTAGTCACAGCACATTATCACCTGTTTCTGACTGGGACCCATATATTTACAAATCAACCAATACAGCCGTACTGGATGTCGCTGCCGCAAGATTTGTACAGGAACAGGCAAAAAGCAGCGCATCGAAAGCAACCACTAAAAATGCGGTCGTAACATCAAGTGAACAAGCTGGCACCCAATTTACGAATATTAATGATAGCTTGCTTGCCGCGCGCAAAGCATTCTCCAGTAAAAATTACCAGGAAGTTATAAATCTCTGGAACAATTATAATCAGCAACTAAGTGGTAATCCGAATATGAGTAGTGGCGATAAAAAAGATTACATAAGAAAATATGAATATTTCCGCAATATGGCGTATAGCGCAACCAATATACTACAACCAGCCGTAATGGTGGATAATGCTCCCACCGTGGAAAAACCGTTATCTCCTCAAGATGCATTTTTCGCAGCACGCAGGGAAGTTTATGCCAGCAATTTTCAGGCAGGACTCGATATAGGCAAGAAATATTTTGACGGCAAAGATACTTACCAAACTTCATCAGATGCTACTGAAATTGCTTTTGAAGCAAGGTTAAAAAAATTGATGAACGATTGCGAATCAAAACTAGCTCCTGTCATATCATCACGTGAGAATGCCACTACAGCAACAAAAATAGCTGTCGACTTAATGGGTTCTGGCGCTATGACCGCACTTAAATCCAGGGCTACACCAGATCCAGTGCCGACAGCCACTACTATCCCTGAAAAAGCCGCTCCGACACAACCACAAGTAAACAAACAAAATGAATCTGCGAACTTTGAAAATAAAGAAAATGTAAATCCTGAGAAATCCGCACCCACCTTGAGAAAGTAATACATCAAATGGGGTATTTTAACCTCTACCGGTACCTTCTGGTGCCTATTATTATTTCATCTCACAATGAATCCAGAATGGATTTAAAATAATAACAGGAGAAAATTAAATGTTCAGAGACAATTCCCTTACAGCTTATAAAAACTATCTTGAGTATGCTGGTCCAGGTGTTAATGCTGGCGTTACCTTTAATCGCGGCATGGTGTCCGCGTTACAAAGTTTTTACGGAACAGGTAACACAGAATCATCCGAGGAAATTAAAGTACACGAAAGTAACGGCGAATTCCAACCACTTTCCAAAGTATTAAGCCTTCCGCTATATTGTGAAAAGATTACGATTCGTCATCTGGAAAACGCAATTTTGGTATTTAATTTCAAAGAAAATATTATTTCAGGAATACTCGGCATAGACTGCTCCAGCAGGACAACCAGCCAATTATGCAAGATCGCATTTAGAAATATAGTTCCTGATGAATATTCTCAATGCCCGCAATTAGCTGGCCCAATGGGATTTCACGAGTATTTGCTTGATGGTCAAGATCAGGGTACAAAAGAAGCTTTTATTTCATTTGTAGCAAACGCAGATTTCAAACAAACGCCTATAAAAATTGTATTGGAAAATTGTAAAGGAACATGCAGCGTTATTGGCCTCGATGCAGCTGCAACATCCCGCGTTTTCGAAAATAAATGTGATGCGGAAAAATTTCATTTCTTCTCTGCCAGTCAGAAGGAACCGCAAGAGGAAGAAAGACCTAGATTGGGAATGTAAATCACTTTTTATTACCCCTCACCCACCTCGCGGAAGAGCACCGCTCGTCTATCTCTCCCACAAGGGAAGAGGTAGTCCTAATTTTCACCGAGTGCGAACGAAGAATACCTCTCCCCTTGAGGGAGAGGTCGACGCGTTCTTTGCGGCGGGTGAGGGGTAATTAAAATAATTTTAACTCGATAAAAGCCTCGAACCATGAAAATGAACTATCTGCCCCAAACTACCATCTTGCGCCGCATTCTGCAGTTCCGCTGGCATCTTGCTAAAATAATTAAACTCCTGATTACGAATAGCCGCATCCAGCTTATCTGCCACTGCTATCTTTTGCTCCCGCGTTGGCGCGCCGAACAAACGCCCGTACCAATGTAGATGTGTGCGCTCATCACTAGTACGCTGCTCTTTATACGCTCTTACCAGCGCCAATATCAATGCATCCGTATGTTCACGATTTACGCCAGACATATAAATCTTACGTAAAGCATCGCTCACCCTTTGTTCTTTCAATATAAGTTGAAAAATATAAGGGTTCCCAAGTTTATCAAGTAACTTTATTCCTTCTGCCGGAGTAATCCAGCGTAACACATAAATCAATTCATCAATCTTTGGAATCAGCGTCTGTAATGATTCAAATGAATTATTATTCACATCAATAAACTTTGCAAAATGCTTCTTATTTAAAAAATTCACATCCAGGCGATACACACTTTCAAACTGTGCAATAGATTTTATTATTGTTTTCAGCAAAGCAGGTGTGATTGCATCATGAAATGCGAAAAACGCATCCGCTACGCCCACATTCACTTTCCTTAACGCCTTACAATCCGGAACAAGCGTCAGAATACCACTATCGCCGAGTGCTTTTATAAACACCGGCACTGCCGTTTTAGGAAGTACTTGCAACACCTGATTTAATCCGTCGGCGTCTTTAATAATATTGACCAGTCCCAACGAACCTAATTTACTAAATAGCAAATCAAACGATAGCGCAGACAAAGTCTTTAATACACGAGTGAACACAGTCACATCTTTGATTAATTCAGGCAATAAATTCTGCTGCATCGCTGCCGGCAATAATTCCAGCAAAGCCATTAATTCTTTTGTTATTTGCAATTTATCGCATAAAAATGAAATCCCAAGTTCCTCAACGAATTTCACTCTTTCATCCGGTGATAATAATTGCATAGTCTGGAAAAAATCAGATCTGGATTCTATATTCGCCCGGAATGCTTGCGCATCAGATTTTATTATCTTTTTCAGCAAATCTTGCGTAATAGCCTCATGAAACGCGCGAATTGCACTACACTTATTGACTATCTTCAACGCTTTATAATTAGGAATAAGCGCAAGAATTCCATCATCACCAAGCGTTTTTACAAATATTGGTACCGACGCTACAGGAAGCTCTTTCAATACTTGATTCAATCCATCCGCATCTTTAATAAGCTCGACTAATCCCACCGAGCCCAACCCACCAAATATCAGGTCAAGTGCAGACTTGGGCTGAGTTTTTAATAAAACAATCAATACGGACATATTTTTGATTAATTTGCGCAATATATCTTGCTGCCCTGCTATCGGCAGCAATCCCAGCAATTCTGTTAATTCTTGTCTTATTTGTAATTTATCGCATAAAAATACTAGCCCAAGCTCATTAATCAATCTGCTTCTTTTTTCTATTGGAAATAATCGCATTACTCGAAATAAATCGTATCCGGATTCTATATTTTCCCGAAAGACGTCTAAACTAATAACCTTTAGAGGCAAAACATCCATACGTGATTTTTCAGGAAATTGCTCTAATAATTTTAATACATTTCTGAGCGACACGAAGTAACCCCGCTCTTGTAGCTTTAATTCCAGCAATAATCTGAATTTATCCGCCACATCTAACGATGGCAAAAAATCCATGATGATTTGATCTACAGTTAATATTTTAAGTAAGTTCTCCAAACCCAAGTCTTGCAAAAAAGCCATACGATTACATTCTGGCAATTGACTAAAATAAGCGCTCACATATAGCGTACGTCCTTCAGTCAAGAGCTTTTGTATCTCTCCTACACCTAAAATACGCAAAAATGCATAACGATTTTCTTTCGGCAATTTAGACAGCATTAATTCTGTTACATAGCCAGGGCTTACTGATTCACGTAAAAATTCCGGCGCCAGTTTAAACAGGTACACAGCGCGATTTTCCAGAGGAATTAACTCCACTATTTCTGCTAAATCATATCCATTTGGCTTGAGAGCAACGATTGCTTCCGGGCCCATACGCAGCAAACAATCAGCACGCGCGGCTGGAGGAAGCAACTTTAATATTCGCAGCAAACCACGCACACCTTTTACAATCGCGCTAATAATATTCGGATAATTTTTATCGAAAGCGTCAAGAAACAACATTCGCTGTGATTCATCTAATACAGATAATACGCGTATAAATTTTTCCAGATCGGTACGGACAGGTTGCAAGATATCAACCGCAATACTGCGCATGAATGGATCAAATACTTCAATGCTTGCAAATTTTAAAATAAAAATCAGATGATCGATATCTTTTATCAATTCAGGAATTTTCTCACTGGCAAATCCATCAAGATAAATTCGCTTGGCGTTATCTGGCAAAGCGCTAACAATCTCATACCAATGACAATCACTTAGCATCACCTCATGTATTGTCTTCACCAACTGTGGAAGCATTACCCCTTTATCATTTCTACTATCAAACTCAACTGAATTAATATATTTTAATATTCCCCCAACAACCTCAAATGCTTGCTCACGAGACAATTTATACTCTAATAATATCTGCATAAAATGCTTTCTTTGCACTTCATCGCCTGACAACAGGTTTACGCAATATGGAATGAATGGCATGAGTGGATCAGTCACATAAGCGAGATGCAGACTACGTCCAGGTAACAAGTGCAAACTAACTTGCTCGGCAGGAATTTTTTTCACTTCCATATTGAGGTTAATATAACCACTTCGTTTCAGCCGATTTAACAATGATGAATAAATAATATAATTTGCATGCCATGACGGTTTAATAGGGGTATATACTTCGCCATCTACTTCAGCGAACAATTTATGCATAGCATAAAACGCTTTTCCCTCTTTTTCCGTTCCATACTGATTAAGCGCATATTCCAGCCTTTTCAGCTGATCATTGAATTTTTCCGGCCTCAAACCCTGTAAATTCAGTTCTGATTCCGAAATAGTACATTCCAGCACTTTTTCTGCTGTTAAAACTTTATGGATATCACGCTGGAATGATTGGCATAATGTATCTAATGGCTCAATCCGGCATAAAGATACGTAAGTATCCTGTATCATGTTGATAGCCAACGCGTCCGCATAACGATTGAGCACCGCGTTGACATAATGTATTTCCATCCCTGTGCCCAAATTCATAGGCTTTAATAATTCAAGCACCAGCTGCTCACTGATTTTACGCCGTTGCGCTACCCATCTTAACGCCAGATTAGAACTCGCCAGCAACTCCAAATAAGTATCGGTAATATTTGTATGAGTCCCCGGCGCACAAACCTGTATACTGCCAAGCAAATTGCGGACTTTGTCTTTACGAAATTCCAGTGATATGTTTTTTGCGCCAAGTAAATCAACTATACCCGCAAGAGCAGACACACCCAGCTGATAAAAAGTAATATAGTTTTTATTTACGCCTTCCTGAGAACCAGAATATCCCACATAAGTATCTTTGAATTTTTGACAGGGTGTCGCATTCAAACCATTTTGTGCTGCCCAGGCAGCAAGTTGATCGATAAGAGAAGATAATCCTTTTTTGAATTGCTCGCCCTCTGGTGAAGTAAAATATTCCTGCAACATTTCCGCTGCTGGCGGTAACGGGAAATCTACATTGACCGAAAAACTTTTTTCCTCATTGAATTCGTAAAATTTGTCGGTAAAACCAGCGTCCAGCTTTAATTCATTTATTCTTTCCAGCATTTTATACTTCCTCTGTCATTGCTGCTTATAGACAGAAGAATAATCACCTCAGGCTGACATAGTGATGACATGAACATTACAATTTTGTCAGGAATGTCTTTCTAAACCAGCGGTAAAATGCTATTTTTTATGCCTAAACATCAAACGGGAATAAACTATGCTCTGGGTCAAATCATTTCATATCATTTTCATGGTCACATGGTTCAGCGGACTTTTTTATTTGCCACGGCTATTCGTCTATCACGCAATGGCATCTGACAGTATCAGTATCGAACGCTTTAAAATCATGGAAAGAAAACTTTATTTTGGTATCGCCACACCCGGTGCTATTTTCACCATTATTTTTGGCATATGGCTGCTTAGTTACAATATGCACGGCTACATGCAACAGATATGGCTACACATTAAACTCGGCCTGGTCGCGTTATTAGTTATTTATCATTGCTGGCTTGGCAAATTGTTATTTGATTTCCGCAAAGACCGCAACAAACACTCTCATGTGTTTTACCGAATTATTAATGAAATCCCGGTATTGTTTCTCGCGGCCATCGTCATACTCGTCATCGTCAAACCATTTGGATTTATACATTAGGTTTTTGCCCCTGCCTGCTGGCAGATAACGGCGCCGCCGTATTGCTGGCAGACGGGTTACTTCTACGAAACATACCGCTGGATGACAACCTGACATTACCTGGCAATGACGCAGACGGCGCGGGCGTCTCATCCAGCCTTTCCACTCTTTGCGCACCATCCAAAAATCTATCTACACGCACTCGACGCTGCGGTCTTGGCACTTCTTCTTTCGGCACTGCTACCGGTGGCGCCGCTGGCGGCGGCACTGGTTCTTGCGGCAAATACCTTTCCGGATCAACTGTTCTTACTGGCGGCCGGACTTCTTCTGCCTGTGGCCGTGGCTGCTGCTCTATCGCTGGTGGCGTAGCTGAAGCAGCCTGCTCCTGCAAAACCTGATTCAACAAATTATTTTTATATTGCTTGAGAAACTGTTGTCCGTTTTTAGAATTAACAAATTTGATGAAGTTATTCGTCAGGATAAGGAGTTGCTCTAATCTGGCATCAAACGCCAAATTAATCTGATCTTTGTTATAACCATTGGTATAACGCATCAAAATGGATTCTGGAATATAATCAGCTACCACGGGTAACTTATTTTTGAGCCAATCCTTGCGCATATCAGTCAACCAATTAACAAAGTCTTGCGTCTGTTTGACATACATATTATATGGACGCAAAAATGATTCACGCGTAACAATATTTTCAGACTGAATATTTGTATCTATCATTGCCTTGCGTGCTAATACTACGGGCGGACAATTCATCACCTGCTTGATCTGCTCACCGATATCAGTTCTTGGATCAGGATTATTGTACGCGTCAATAATTTTTGCGCCGCCCACATTCATCCACGCTTCCACCGCAATACGCATAGGAAAAAATACTTCCCATCCGCGTGTTTTAAATACTCGTGGCTCATCTCCAGCTTTCACTGGCGGCAACACGAGTTCAACCTTAACCTGTTCAGGGAGTGGCTTGTCATTAATTAATGCCGAGATAATGCTATATTGAAACAGCACATTGAACACTGCATCAGTGAAAAATGAATTTTGCAAACCAAGATATCTATTAAAAGCAAAACTAATAACCTGATAAGTGCCGTATAATGCCAACCCCATACCAAACGAGTAGCCATTATTGACACTTAGTTTTTCATATCTGCAATTAGTGCAATTTCCCAGCGAACTTAATTTATATTCAACCAGTGTTTCGCCATAAGCGAATGCTTTCAACGGCCATACTGCAGCTATACCTAACGCAGGTACATAACGGTAAGCAGCATTCTCTACATTCCACACCGCAAACATTTTTCCAAGATAATAAAAAGTACTCGCACAACCAGCTTGAAACTGCGACATATAACCATGTTCGCATTTATTGCCATGATTATTTGTGCTGGGAATTTCATCGTAAATAACTTTTGAGATAGCAGAATTATCACAAGTATTATCGACATATGAAGCCGAATATTTTCTCAACATATACAGCAATGCAAAAGCATCGATAGCAAAAATGAGTGAGCTCGCACCCCATTCTATTGCTGTATTTTCCACGGCGGGAACCAGTTGCGGCAATTCTTTACGCGTCATTTCAAATAAAATCGCTAATGCCATATAAATGAAATTAGCTGACAGTGCTTTCACAACAACAGGTCTGATTTTTTTGGATTCAATGACAGTTATTACTGCACCAGGCTGCCAGAAAGCCAAAAATCCTTTTACAGTCTGAAGAGTAAAGTTTTTTGCGGGGTCACGTATGTAATCGTATATAGTTTTAATTGTCGCAGGTGTTGCCGCTATTAATGATGCCGTTTGTTTGATGGCCGAAGCAACATTAGAGATAGCATTACTAGTCCAATTCCAGAATCCGTTCATGGCCTCCCTCCCCTTTCGACAAATAGCTAAATAATAGTCCTAATTCCGAAAATACCATTCACGGCTTAAGGAAGTATTAACCATCAGATCAAGAAGCGCTGCTGCTCATTTTCACGCTTTTCATCTTCATGTTTATGCGGATTAAAGAAATGCGATATATGCGCGAATATTGATTTTATCTGTTGTCGGTGGTGAGGTGGCGGTGGCTGCACTACGATAGGCGCTGGCTCTGGCGCATGAATTATCACAGGTTGCACAACAACCGGTGGTGCGGCGGCAGGCAGAATTACTGGCTGCGCAGGCGGAACAACAATCAGTGGCGTTTGTGATGATTGCTTTTCCAGCACAGATTCAATCACAGCATCATGCACCATTTTGGCAATGTCATCAGGATTATAACGCAAATTACTTTTGAGCTTGAGTTCTTCTTTGCTTTTGTTGGCATAAGCATTTATTTCTGATAAATCATCACATAACTCTGCGACCGCTTCAGCAGCAATGAGATTGCCAGTAAATGCCAACGCGATGATTTGCCGAATTTCTTCTTCTGTTTTGATGACCGACACCGTCGTTTTACGCAATAATTCCGGCGTTTGGCGTGGATATTTAGCCAATGCGTCTACATAAAATTCCAGCATGGCTTTAATTTCCGCCACATCCATCGTGTCATATTCACTAGTACGTGGTCTGCGTTCGCGTGGCAATGATGGGCCACCGCCGATTCTACCTCTTGGGCCTGAACCTCTTCTTCCTCTGCCTCTTCCTCGCATGTGTTCACTCCTTTTCTATATGTTTTAATGCTGATTCAATGTCTGGATAATTAAAATTAAATTTCATATCAACAAGACGCTGCGGATAAACATGTTGTCCTTCCAGCAGTAATTCCTGTGCCATCTGTTTTCCCAGCATTAATTCGTAAAAAAATGCCGGCAATTTTACCGCACGCGGACGTTGCAACACTGTCGCAATTGCGCGGGAAAGATCATCCGCGCGCACACAACCAGGCGCTACTATATTCACAGGTCCGGAAATATCTTCATTAGCAACAATGAAATCAATCGCACGCACCAGATCATCAATTGCAATCCAGCTAAACGCCTGACAGCCAGTTCCAACCACACCACCAATGAAAAATTTATACGGCATAACGAGTTTTGGCAATGCGCCACCCTCTTGCGCTAACACCACGCCAAAACGCATAAACACGACTTTCACGCCTTGTTTTATCGCAGGCTCAGCTGCTTTTTCCCATTCCTGCCCAACTAGTGATAAAAAATCCGTGGGATTTCCCCATTCAATTTCTTTATTTTCAGTCATCGCAGGCGGCAATCCATTTGCAGTTTGCGTTTGCAAACCATAAATACCTATCGCGCTGGCATTTAATAAGCGTGGACGATTTGCTGGGAGTTGTTGCAAAAGACTGACAATTTTTTTGGTGCTGTCGACACGACTGGAGACGATTTCTTTTTTGTATGACTCACTCCAGCGCTTGCTACCAACACTTGCGCCGGCGAGATTGACAATGATGTTTGCTGCTTGCAAATCCGAGCTGTTTAACGCATCCCATGTAACCGCACGCACTGCATTACCAAAAGTTTTTTCAATATGTTCGCGCGTGCGACTGACAACAGTTATTTCATGTTGCTGGTCAAGCCAATGCTTGACCAGACGTTTGCCAATTAAGCCTGTTGCTCCAGTGATGATAATTTGCATGCTGATTCCCTTCTTTTCGCTAATTCCTTAAATACTTTTTCTGCCGCTGCGAACGTCAATTCAATTTCACGATCACCATGCGCAGAAGAAACAAAACCTGCTTCAAATGCTGATGGCGCTAAATAAATGCCTTCATTTAACATGGCATGGAAGAATTGCTTGAACAATGCAACATCGCAACGCTTCACATCTGCTTCCGATTTAATACTTTCCTGGTCGGTAAAGAACAGACCAAACATACTTCCGATTGACGTGGTTAACAGCGGAATATTCGCTGCTTGCGCACGTTCTTTCAATCCATCTACCAGCTTGCGCGTTTGCGCGGCAAGTTTAGGATAAAAGTTTTCGTCGCTGGTAATTAATTCCAGCGCTGCTAATCCAGCAGTCATTGCCACTGGATTACCAGACAATGTTCCCGCCTGATAAACCGGGCCCAAAGGCGCGATAGAATGCATGATATCCGCACGACCACCAAACGCACCCACAGGAAAACCACCGCCAATGACTTTTGCCAGCGTCGTAATATCGGGCTTGATGTCATAATGCGCCTGCGCGCCCCCGAGAGCAACACGGAAACCAGTCATGACTTCATCAAAAATAAGCAGACTGCCGTATCGATCACACAAATCGCGCAACCCTTGTAAAAATCCAGGTAAAGGCAATACGCAATTCATATTTCCCGCTACTGGCTCAACAATCACACCGGCAATGTCATCGCCGTATTTTTCAAACAATTGTTTCACTGCATCAAGATCGTTAAACTCAGCCAATAAAGTGTGCTCAACAACACTGTCTGGCACACCTGCGGAACTTGGAATACCCAAGGTCAATATTCCCGAACCTGCCGCAACCAGCAAGCAGTCAGCGTGGCCGTGATAGCAGCCGATGAATTTAATAAATTTATCGCGTTTAGTGTGACCGCGTGCGAGACGGATAGCACTCATGGTTGCTTCAGTACCAGAGCTGACGAAACGCACCATTTCAATATTGGGCATTAATTCACAAACTTTCTGCGCCAGTTTTACTTCAATTCCGGTAGGTGCGCCGAAGCTCAAACCGTTATGCAATGCTTCAGTAACTTTCTGAATAATATAAGGATGGGCATGACCAGTAATTAATGGCCCCCATGAACCAACATAATCAACATATTCACGATCATCAGCATCGACAATATAAGGACCGTGGCCACATTTGATAAACGGTGGATTACCGCCTACGCCACGAAAAGAGCGGACTGGAGAATTAACACCGCCAGGAATGAATTTTTGAGCTAAATCATAGAGTTGCTGTGATTTTGACATGATCTCTCCGTTTGTGCAGGTAACGCTACAATAATTGACTGCGAAGCATTATAATTTTGCGTTTCGCATTTTATATGATAAATAACAGATCAACAACTGATAGAAGTGAGATAATAATGCCTTATAAACGCTTTATGTGCCTGCTTTGCGGCTATATTTACGATGAAGAAAAAGGCTGGCCACAAGATGGCATAGCACCTGGCACACGATGGGAAGATGTCCCGCCCGCCTGGCACTGCCCCGAATGCGGCGCGACCAAAGATGATTTTGAAATGATTGAAATTCCTTAACGAGTTTCAAACCTCGCGAATTCCTGCCAGGGTAATTCTTCATAAGACAAACCTGTTACCTTGGCAAGCTCGGGCCCATGCTTGAGCCATTCATGCAATTCGGAAATTTTTTCCTTTTCACCGCAAGCCATTACTTCCACACGTCCATCGGGAAGATTACGCGCCCAACCAGTCACACCTAATTCAGTCGCTTTTTTCTCTGTCGAAGCGCGAAACCAGACACCCTGGACTTTGCCTTCCACGTAACAATGAATACAAATTTTATCTGCCATCTTTTTCTCCTTAATTTATCTCTGGTGGATTACGGCAAAAGGCGCCTAATCCACCCTACCATGAACGACGCTGTAGGGTGGATTAGGCGCCTTTTGCCGTAATCCACCAGCGAAAATTAATTCCCAAACACCACCACCTTGACATGCCCCAACGAATCTTTTGAGAGCACATGAAACTTGTCGGCAATATCTTTAGGCAAAGACGTAAAATATTCTTCACTCGCAACAAAATATGCTGGCGATGGATATTTTTCCAGCGCTTGCTGATCTGGCACAAAATCCGGTTGCTCTACTTGCGGCATATCAACCAAATATTTTATCGGCAAACCATCCGGATCTTCGCGATAAAACGCTAACCTGGCATGAGCTTGCATGCGGGCTGCTTCAATACGAACAACAAAATCCTTGCCTTGATCAAGATACAACTCTATAGGCTCAATCACGCAAATATTCGCACCCACAAAAGATAATGCGGCAATAGCAAGAACAAACTCTGGCTGTGTACGGCGATAGTAAAAAAACAATAGCGCCAGGATTTGCATCGTCAGCAAAAACACCGTAGCACTTGCATAATTTATACCGAAACTCAACGAATGCTGGTCCGCATAAAAATACACAAGTAACAATAATAATAAAAATAACGCCGGCAACATTAGAAAAAGACGCAGGAAAAACCAACGCAGATAAACAAAATATTTTTTCTCTAACGGCGCGACAAACATATACGCTGCGATCAATGCCGCAGCCGGTGCCATTGGCAAAATATAACGAACTTTTTTATCATCCGGTACGCTCATGCCAAGTAAGATAATCAAAAACCAGCCTGTTAATTTCAGCAATAATTTGCCATCTACGCTCGATGCACGCGTGCGCAATGCATAATACGCCGCACCAATCAGCACCAACCAACACGCGGGAAAGCTGAACGCATAATTACGCATGCTGTTAGTAAAATAAAAACTACGCGGCATAAATTGATTATCCATTCTGCCTGCTATCTGCATGCGTATCACATCATGCACAAAATTCATGCCGCCATCAGCATATGCCAGCAATAATAATGTCGCGCCACACAACAATAACAATGCTGCGGCAATAACACCGGTCGTAAAGAATTTTTTAATTCTTCCATCCAGCAAATAATAAATACAAGTTACGCCTGTCGGAATGACTAAACCAATAGGACCGCGAAAAACAAACCCTATTACCAGCAAAGGATAAATCCACCACACACGACGCGGACTGTTTTCAACATCAGCGGAATAAAGCAGATAAAAACAACAAGCAGTCACCGCAGTTGGATACATATCCAGAGCAATACCGCGCGCGCTTTTCAAAAACGACAGCGTTAATAATAAAAAGAATGCCGCGCAAATTCCCCAACGTCGGTTTTGTAACGCGCCTATCAAATAAGTAAACGCGACAGTCACTGCCGCAAGTATTGCCGTTGGCAACACTGCTATCAGCTTGTTAAGCCCGCGAGCCACGCTGGCAACGAGATAGATTATAAATGTAGACGCACCGGTATAGTCCGGATAAGGCTGATGATAAGTAGTAGCAAACCAGCTCGGGCCATTTCGCAGCATTTCCTGAGCAAAGAGATAAAACCTTGCATCAAAACCAATAATTTCCTGCGCCTGCAAGCCCCAGGTGAAAAACACCAGACTGACGATAAATAAAACAGCCGCCACCAATTTATTTTGCATAGTTAGCATGGACAGTAAATGCCTAAAGATTCGTATATTAAGGATTTTAACATAGCAGACTGTGTGGACATAGACAGGAAGTTTAGTTAAGGTACGGCTAAAAAGGGAGAGTGCTTGTGATTGATATTAAAAGCGAGATTAAAAAAGTTTTAGATTTATATAATAATGAGTGTAATTTCTTCAGAAAAACGGTTCTTAACCATCATTGCATTCGCTACCTAAGACAATTGTATGTTGAAATGGGTGACAACCAGCATTTAACCTACCAACAATGGTTCAAACTATTTGATATTCTGGATAAAAGAAGTACGCCTCCTCGTGGTGTCGCTGAAAAACTATTAAATGATTTTACCAGGCTTTTGTTTGGAGGCATGAATGCTGATCAAGAGCTCAAACACCGCCGTGATACATATCAAAAGACAAACATTGTTGATATCTATGAAACGCTGGCCAATGTTAATCTTCTTTCAGCAAAAAATGTAGAAACCATTTATCGATCATCAAGTGGCGCTGAAGAGCTAATCACTATTCTGAAAATGTTTGGCAACACTCTTCTTTTAACAGAGAAAAGATTCAACGACATCCTCGCCCATCGTTCTTTGCAGTCGTTAAGACATGGTTTAGGAGTATTGAAATCTAAAAATCTTCTTACCGCTACAAATATCGATGCCATTATTCAATGTCCTGATTTAGCGAGGGAACTTGAGGAACTTTTAAAGAATGATCTTTGGAATGAGGAAAATATATCAACGATTCTTCATCATCAACAACCTTTAGAATTAGCAAGAGCATTCATTTCCTGGAAAAATAATTCCTTAAACGATGAAATAAAAACCACATTAATTCTTCATACTGAGCCTCATAGCCTTGCTTTAGCTTATGGATATATCAAGAAATCCAACATTAATCTTAGCGCTGAAACCAAAGCCTTACTCATCTCTCATCACAATACCCATGCGATAGAGCTAGCGCTCGCCAGATTACATTGGGGTAATTTACTGACTGAAGAAAGAGCCAGGAAAGTCCTTGCTCATGTACCGATTGGTGTTACCAATCAACTGGAAATGTCATTTTACACGCTGCACATAAATAACATGCTCACCGCTGAAAATGTCGACGCTATGCTTGCTTATCCCGCTTCAGATGGATTGGCCCATATTTTTAACGTGCTTTCTAAAGCAAACTTATTGACCGCTGACAATCGTCGACGTTGGCTCAATGTTCCCCCTCAAATTGGTGGAAATTATGTCTTTATCAATATGCTAAGATATGACTTACCACGGCATTTATATACTCAAACCGTTTGCGATGAAATATTATGGCTAGTGAGTGATGTCACTATTCACGTTCAGCGTCGTTTACTAGACGTGACGATTTATTTAAATCGAGTTTTGAATAATCAAGCACCCACAAATACTGTTAATACCGTTAACAATCTAAATTACACTCAGAGCATACACGCGGCTAGTGTGCATAAGAGTGCTTCAGGATCAGCGCGCAATTTACATGAATCATATGGAACAAATTTAAATACAAATAACGTATTAAACGAAATGCAACAATGGATAAATTCATTAGGTGATGATACTCAATCTGCAGCAGCAAAACGTGCATTCCCCGTCATTCGCAATCATCAATTTACTGATCAAGAATCCGGCGTTACGACACCACAATTATTAGCGCTGATATGGCGGGCAATTCACGATGATAGTAAACGCGCAAGTACGTTGACAGAAGCAAAGAAAGCCATCATCGAAGCACTCTATGAATATCAGCGCGGTTATAATCTTGATAGCGCCGGAAAAGACATGGGCGGCGCAGATCACGAAATTTGCATACGCGGCACCTTCAATAAACTACTGGAAAAAATGCAATATGTTCTCCCTGCGGTTGAAATTCTTTTCATTACCAAAGAAACGGCATCACTAAAATTGCCGATTATTGCGAGAGAACAAGCAAGAAACTATCTGCTTGAGCAACAAAAAAATGCGAATACGCCTGAACAACAAACGGCTTTCGATCGTTTACTGAATCAATTTAAAGAAGAAGGCATCAGTTCCATCTGGGGAAAAATAAATAAAAATGTGTTTGATTTATTCTTTGATGAATTCAAATCCATTTGGAGCAATAATAAAAACTCGCCTGAACTGTGTGCCTTCGTTGATGCAGGTGAATATGCACCGATTGAATCTATAGATAAATTCTTAAGCAACAATAAAATTACTTTCTTTAAGAGTAAAGAAATTCCACCTGATGAAGTGGAATTAGAACTTCAATCCACAGATAACACAGCTTTGCAATTAACTACTGTTTCAATGGATAATTAACTTCGTAGGAATTTTATAATTACAATAGAGGATTCAAATCAATGCCTAAACACTTCCCATATTATTTTGGTAAAGACGCACAAACAACCTGCTTATTGTTTGCGCGTGACGAGTTAAGATTGACTGTTAAATTGCATAATATTATGGTCCTCCACACCACTCCATATATTCTTGCTTTAGAAAAAAATAACAAAGTCATACCTAGTCATGAAATATTTCTGTCCGTTAATGGCTTTCGTAAGCTAAAAAATAGCGCAGAATCGGGACCGGAAAATTTAAGCGATACTTTGGAAACAATGGGCATTTCTACTACCATGATCGCCGCTGTTATCCGCAACAAGCTGGAGATGGATGCTTCCGATATAGAAATGGCGCAGAGCGCTTTTGCCCGAAAACCGCGTTAAACATTGCAAATGGTGGATTACGATGCAAAAAACGCCTCTAATCCACCCTACATATGATATATAATTGCAAATAAACCTGTTTTACTTCGCGGAGAAACCCATGGTCAAATTTCAAATCGCGCCATCACTCTTGTCTGCCGACTTCGCCCGTCTTGGCGAAGAAGCCCAGGCTGTGATCGATGCCGGCGCCGACATGCTACATCTGGATGTAATGGATAATCATTATGTTCCTAACTTGACCGTTGGCCCGCTAGTTTGCGAAGCATTACGAAAATATGGCATTAAAGTACCCATCGATGTGCATTTAATGACAAAACCAGTCGACCGCATGATTGTTGATTTCGCGAAAGCGGGCGCCACTAATATCACTTTCCACCCCGAAGCATCTGAACATGTAGACCGTAGCTTATCCCTGATCCGCCAACACGGTTGCAAAGCTGGGCTGTCTTTAAACCCAGCAACAACATTAGACTGCCTTGAATATGTGATGGACAAAATTGATCTCGTTTTAGTCATGTCAGTCAATCCAGGCTTTGGTGGGCAATCGTTTATCAATTCAGCGCTGGATAAGATCAGCAAATTGAGACAACTCATTGATGCCAGCGGCAGGGAAATCCTTCTCGCCGTAGACGGTGGCGTCAAAACAGAAAACATAGGTCAGATTGCTCAAGCCGGTGCTGACATGTTTATTGCTGGCTCAGCTATTTATAATCAGCCCGATTACGCCGAAGTGATTCGGAATATGCGCAAACAACTCGCTTCCGTGAGATAACTTATGCAAAGACCAAAGCCCACCGTTGGATTACGCCATGTCGCCCTGTATTCAGATCACCTGGAAAAAAGCGTACATTTTTATGTTGATTTGCTTGGCATGAAACTGGTCTGGCAACCTGATAATGACAATTTCTATTTATCTACAGGTACAGACAACCTGGCATTGCACCGCGCACCTGCGGGTTTCACAGCGGTAAAAGATCAACGATTGGATCATTTAGGCTTTTTCCTGGCGACACCTGAAGAAGTAGATCAGTGGCATGATTATTTACGCGCGAATAATGTCGAAATCAAAGCAGCCCCGAAAGACCATCGCGATGGTACTCGCAGTTTTTACTGCGCCGACCCCGATGGCAATGTCGTGCAAATGATTTATTACCCACTCTAACAAAACGTTTTAGGGTCAGACACCAGGTTCTTAGCGTCTGACCCCAGCTATTAGGCGCAACGCGGATGGCGGATATTCCCATGGCTGTGATGAACAACTGCGCGATCAACAAACTGCTGGAAAAATAAGTTCGCCTGCAAACCGCTACGCGTCATTAACGAATCCATTTCCGCAGCATGTCCATTATCTTCGTCAGCTTTAGGTTCCATTTTCCTTTCACGCAAACGACTTCTGGCTTCATTGATTGCATTCAGCGATTGCTGTAAATGCTCTTGGGCAATATACGCATTATCTCTGGCAGTAATAATTTTTTCGCTTGCCTGTGCGAGATTATTTTTGACTGTGGAGCGCTGCGATTTCAATGCAGCATGTAGTGAAGCATAATGTGTCACAACGGGATCATCGCGACGATCTGGGGTACGTTGCGAACGGCGTGAACGCACCAGCATATATTCCTTGTGAGATTCCGGCAGCGATTCATAAGCAGAAGCAGCGTCTATTTCCCAACTTGTCAGATACAACTTTAATTTTATAAATGGTTTTGCCAAAAATCCCAAAATTTTGCGGCCGAAAGATTCACGATGCCCAGGACCACCGCCAGTGCGAATTTGTCCAACGTAATAATTTGTCAGCGTGGAAAATGACATTGAACTGAATAAATTTATTTTTCTATCGCGCTCATGAAAATGACTGGCTACCAGTGTGGCAATACCCGCGCCTAAGCCGCGCCCCTTGAGAATAATTCTTTCTGGTTCCACGCCGCGACTAAGCAAGCGCCGCACTTGTGCGATACCATCCGTTACCAAATCGTCTTTCGAGCGTAGTTTGCCGGTACTAAGTCCCACACCACGGTAGTTAAACGCGATGACATTCGCGCCCAATTCAGCAACATCATCTTCCATTTCTTCCAGAATGTTTTCACATGACGCCTGGTTATCAAGAAAATTAATAATGTGTATACGATCATTTGGATTTGCATTAATGACTGTCGCTAATGAATCTTCATCATCCGCGTCAGTATCAATATCATCATTGTATGCTTTACTTGCCCAGCGTAATTCCAGCGTATCTATCACCGCATTATCATGCGTTTTAACTTTGTATCTTTCCAGCCGACACAGCGAACCTTTAATACTTTCTATAAATTTTTCGCGCAGAAATGGCGATGCTGCTGCGTGCGCAGGCATACTACATGAGGGAAGAATCTTTTTTCCTATAGATTGGCCAAATAATTTGTTAGCACATATTCGTATCAAGCCAAGAACAAGCGTGGGCGGGAATATCCAATAAGCTGCCGTTGCAAAAAACTCTGTCCAGGTCCGTTTTGGTTTTGGAGCATTATAAATTTTTATTTCTGGAGCAATTATATTGTGCCTTCCCAGCATGAGGATGATTCTCTTTTTTTTATTCCTATAACTATGGTTTACCACAGTTTTAGGTATGTAGGGAAGTCTATATTCTCGCCGCCATCATCGCGGCTGGCGTACTATTTCTATCATGGACTCGATTGACAAATTGCTGGAAAAAACGGTGTCCAGTTTGACCATAACGATTAGTTAATTCATGCAAATGTACATTATGCCCTTCAATATCATCTGCCATCGCTTCCATTTTGCGTTCTTGCAACCGTTTTTTCGCATCATCAATTTTCATCAATGAAGATGTCAAATCCGCCTTCATGAGATGACAACAATTGCTGACCGCTAAAAGCTCATCTTTGGCCGTTTGTAACTGTTGTTTGATCACACGCCGTTCCGGTTTGAGCGCAAGATGCAGCGATGCATAATGCGATATAACCGTATCATCTTTGCGTTCAAGTTTGCGTTTTTCTTTACTGGAACGTACGGTCAAATATTCTTTATATTCTTCCGGAATGGCTTTATACGCGGAATAACCATCAAGCTCCCAGTTACATAAAGCAAATACAAACATAATAAACGGTTTGGCCAACCAGCCTAACATCTTGCGATACATGGTTTCGTGATAATCTTCAGGAAATCCCGTGCGCACCCAACCGACATAAGCATTGCTAAGCGTGGAGAAAGAACGAATCGAAAAAATACTGATTTTCTGGCCACGATCATGAAAATGTTTGCATACTAGCGCCGCAATCGCACCCCCAAGTGAATTACCACGCAACACTATTTTTTGCGGGTCGACACCGCGATCCAGTAAACGTTGCACTTGCGCAATACCATCAATGATCAAATCATCTTTTGAACTAGCTCGCCCAATACTGTCAGCAACACCGCGATAATTAAAGCCAATGACATTAACATTCAATTCAATCGCATTATCCAGCATATGAATAATGCCGCGCTCATAACAACCTGCATTGCCATTAAAATAAATGACATGAGTACGATCATTGGCGCGATCAACATTATTTTTTGGTGTGATTTCAAAAGTATCGAGAATAGCATTATCGTAAGTTTGCACACTCAAACGCTCAAGGTTTGCCGATACATAACCAGAGCGACGGAAAAAAGAAGCGCGTAATTCAGCTGCTTCTTCTTTTAATTCTGGATTGTCCTGCGCTGGCAAGACTCTCTTTCCCAGTTTTTCGCCGGCGAAACTATTCGCTACGTAACTGGAGATATTCCACAAAGCAGTTGGCGGCAGACTCCAGTAAAATATGCCGCCCAAAATTTCAGATAAAATAGGTTTAGGTTTGGGCGCGATATATCCCATCGCGCTTTGACGATCCATCATCGTATTTAATTCCCTTTAAATAAAGGAACATCCCTAGAACTTTTTAATGGTAGTTCCTGTGCCTAATAACACAACATCAGCCGTACGCCGGGCAAAAATTCCGCTTTCCACCACACCAACAATACTTTTAAATCTTTCTTCAATACTGCGCGGCTCTAACAGCTTGAGATTAAAAATATCGAGAATGACATTGCCGTTATCAGTGATAAAACCTTCGCGATAGACAGGATCACCGCCTAGTTGCACGATTTGGCGTGCGACATAGCTGCGAGCCATAGGCAGAACTTCAATCGCGACTGGAAAATCACCAAGCATATCGACATATTTGCTTTCATCAGCAATGCAAATAAACTTTTTTGCGACCGTGGCGATAATTTTTTCTCGCGTCAACGCACCACCACCACCTTTGATCATTTGTTTTGACTGATTCACTTCATCAGCGCCATCGACATAAATCGGCAGGTCAGTGACTGAATTAAGATCAATGATTGGGATAGACAGTGCTTTCAATTTTTTTGCCGTTGCTTCAGAACTGGCAACCGCACCTTCAATTCGCTGCTTGATAGTGCCTAATGCGGTGATAAAATGCTCAACCGTTGAGCCAGTACCCACGCCCACTATCATATCGTCTTCAATAAATTGCAGTGCCGCCTGTGCCGCTGCTTTTTTACCTGCTTCTTTATCAATTGTGACTGTCATTACTTGTCTCCAGTACTTAGTCTATTTGCGATATCAATCAAATTAGCAGACAACGAAGCCGATAGCTTCAGGAAAGGCGAATGACTGCTATTCATACTGTAAATCTTGTCTGGTTTGATTTTACTTTCGATTTTTTTCTGGGTCGCCAGTGAAATAATCTTATCGTATTTGGTTTCGATATAATACTTTGGCATGGCATCGAACACATTTTGGGGATAATAAAGAGTCGCGTCACCCAATCTGGAAGGTTCGGGAACCATTTCGTGTATAGCACGCTCCGCCTGTTCTGGCGTGGCATCAGCCATGAACATTTCTTTAAGTGGGCCGTTATAGTTGATTTCGTAGAGATCAGTTAACGGATTCAGTGTAGCGCACTGGTTAAAGTTATCGTTATCTTCCTGGCTTAGCGCATCAAATACAGCTTCGCCATTCAACGGCGCTACCGCGGCGACATACACTAGTGCTTTGATTTTTGACGCACAGCGGTCGAGGGCTTGAGTGATGACTGCGCCACCCTGGCTGTGACCAACAAGAATCACTGGCTCAGGTTGTAAATCAACAATTTTGCATAATTTTTCGACTGCTCTTTGCATAGTGTCCATGACTGGCATGGTGCCATCGTCTGCACGGCCGGGGACATCCATGGTGATGACGTTATAACCCTCGGTTTGTAAGTAACTTTGCACGCCTATCCAGGAGGAGCTGGTGAATAATGCGCCGTGGACGAGGAGGAAGGTGGGGTGAGTTGTTGTGGCATGAACGGTGAAGGTGGTTAGTAAAGCAGTCAAAGTCGTTATTATTTTAGTCCTGAATTTCATTTTTTGCTCCTTCTGGTGGATTACGGCAAAAGGCGCCTAATCCACCCTACATCAAATTCCGTGTCGTAGGGTGGATTAGGCGCCTTTTGCCGTAATCCACCAGCACGGGGAGTAATTTAATAAATCCTTATAAAATATAACTCGTCAAATCTTCATCTTTGACCAACTCTTGCAGCCTGCTATCCACATACCCAGCATCAATATTGATTTCCTGATTATTCATATCCGATGCGCCATACGAAACATCTTCCAGCAAACGCTCAAGTACGGTATGCAATCTACGCGCGCCAATATTTTCCACACGCTCATTCACATGCCAGGCAATTTCAGCAATACGACGCACACCATCTGGCTGTAAAATTAATCTTCACACCTTCCGTACCTAACAAAGCAGTATATTGTTCAGTCAACGCAGCTTCTGGTTCCGTCAAAATACGCACGAAATCATCTGTCGTCAATGATTTCAATTCCACGCGAATCGGTAAACGACCCTGCAATTCAGGAATCAGATCAGATGGCTTGGCAAAATGAAACGCGCCTGAACCGATAAATAAAATATGATCGGTACGCACCATTCCATATTTAGTTGACACAGTTGAACCTTCAATCAACGGCAATAAATCACGCTGCACACCTTCACGCGATACATCCGCGCCAGCATATTCAGAACGTTTGGCAATTTTATCAATTTCATCAATGAACACGATGCCACTTTGCTCCACGCTTTCAATCGCGCGCGCTTTGATTTCTTCATCATCAATTAATTTGGTCGCTTCTTCTTCACGCAGAATTTTCCGCGCATCAACGACTTTAAATTTACGCATTTTTTTGCGTTCAGAACCCAGGTTCTGAAACATGCTTTGCAACTGGTTAGTCATTTCTTCCATGCCAGGTGGCGACATGATTTCCACACCAAACGGGGCCTGGGATACTTCAATTTCAATTTCTTTATCATCCAGCTCACCATCACGCAATTTCTGACGGAACACTTGTCGTGTCGATGAATCTTCTTTGGCTGGCTCATGCGGTTCACCGGCAAAACTCGCGCGCGGTGGCGGCAATAATGCATTCAAAATACGTTCTTCCGCGGCTTCTTCAGCGGCTGAACGCACTTTTGCCATTTCTTTTTCGCGCATCATTTTGATCGCCATATCAACCAGATCACGAATAATGGATTCAACATCACGGCCAACATAACCCACTTCAGTAAATTTGGTTGCTTCCACTTTGATAAATGGCGCATCAGCAAGTTTAGCCAGACGACGTGCGATTTCGGTTTTACCAACACCAGTCGGTCCAATCATGAGAATATTTTTCGGCATGATTTCATCACGCAAGCGTGCTGGCAATTGCATACGGCGCCAGCGATTACGCAATGCCACCGCGACTGCGCGCTTGGCATCGGCCTGCCCGATAATATGCTTATCCAGTTCACTGACAATTTCTTTTGGTGTAGGCGTTTCTGGAGTTAAATTAGTCATAGTTTGCTCACTCAGTAATCTTAGTCTCGCGGTTCGTCCACGGGATGCGGTTATCATAAAGTCTCAATCGTAAAATTTTTATTTGTGTAGATACAAATTTGCGAAGCGATAGTCAGTGCTTTTTCGGTCACTGTACGCGCATCAAGTTCCGTGTTTTCTAACAGGGCTTGCGCCGCAGATTTCGCATAAGGGCCGCCGGAACCAATCGCAATTAAACTGTTTTCTGGTTCAATCACATCGCCATTACCGGAGATAATCAAAGATGCTTTGGGATCTGCAACCACTAACATTGCTTCAAGTCTGCGCAGCATGCGATCAGTACGCCAGTCTTTTGCCAATTCAACAGCGGCGCGCACCAGATTGCCCTGATGTGTTTCTAATTTGCTTCAAAACGTTCAAATAAGGTAAACGCATCGGCGGTACCGCCGGCAAAACCCGCGAGAATTTTATTGTTGTACAAACGACGAACTTTGCGCGCATTAGATTTCATAATGGTATGACCAAGCGTGACCTGTCCATCTCCGCCAACGACCACAGTGCCGTTACGGCGAACTGAAACTATTGTAGTACCATGCATTTCTGCCAAAGTGCATTCTCCTGTTCTTGCTGATTATTAACAACTTTATGCTAGTGGGCGTACCCTAGCGCATTTATTAAATAGTAATATGTGGACGGTTATTAGCTTTACAAGCCTTGTTTTTCTTGTCATATAATAATGCCCATTTTCTAACAGGTGTCAACGAGATGCGTCCAAGCCAAAGAGCAAATAATCAACTACGCCAGGTGCGTGTTACCCGCAATTATACTAAGCATGCGGAAGGATCAGTATTAATAGAATTTGGGGATACTAAAGTTTTATGCACAGCCAGCATCACCCCCGGCGTGCCACCGTTTCTAAAAGATTCAGGCAGAGGCTGGGTCACCGCCGAATACGGCATGCTGCCGCGTTCAACACATGAACGTATGCAACGCGAAGCGGCAAAAGGTAAACAATCCGGACGCACGCAGGAAATCCAACGCCTGATAGCTCGCTCACTGCGCGCGGCAGTTGATCTGAATGCACTGGGTGAAAACACCATCGTGGTTGATTGTGATGTTATCCAGGCAGATGGCGGTACCAGAACAGCATCTATCACTGGCGGCTGTATCGCTTTATATGATGCAATCGATCAACTCAGACTCAAAAACAACCTGATCACTAGCCCATTCCGTCAATTTGTCGCATCGGTATCAGTAGGTGTTTATAAAGGTGAAGCCATTTTGGATTTGGATTATGTCGAAGACTCAAAAGCTGACACAGATATGAATGTCGTCATGACTGAGCAAGGCGGGTTTATTGAAATTCAGGGTACGGCGGAAAGAGAAACATTTGCGCAGGTTGAGTTAGATAAGATGCTGGCACTGGCGAAGGATGGCATCAAACAATTGCTGGAAATTCAAAAGACACGATAAATTATTATCATCCTGGTGGATTACGGCAAAAGGTAACGTTATGGGGTCAGACACCACGGAGCCAGATCCAAACTCGGAGGTGTCTGACCCCATAACGTTACCTTTTGCGTAATCCACCAGCGTCTGAATTAACGTGCGACTGGCTTCAACGACAACTCATACTCTTCCCGCTGATATTTATTCGCCAACGCCTCATCCAACTCAATCTGCATCGCGGTTGTAACAGTTACCGTTTCTGTATCAGAAATATGATAAACCAGTGAATCAGCTTGCGTCACCGCAACGCTTTCTTCCCTTTGTGCTTTTGCGATTAACGCCTGCCACTTATTTTCTTGTTCTTTAGCTACATTGCCATCGAGACTAAGCAACGCCTGCTGTCTGCGTACAGCATCTTTCATGCTTTTCCAGCCAGCAAACAACGAACAATCTGATTTTGATTGCCGGAAAGCATCATCTTCTGTCCGATTAAAACAATCGTTAACAAATTCGACATTGTCCCAGTGCGCGCCTCTTTCATTTACTAGTGTGATCGTTGGCAGCCCATCTTTATAATGTTTGTTCCAAACAGCCACTAATTGTTGCGCCCGTCGCAGCTCAGCAATACGTTCAGCAGCAACACTATCTTCAACAATAAATTTTGTCGCGCCATCTTTTATGCCGACGACATCACGTTGCTTTAATTCCGCAACACAATCACGCGACCAATCAATAGGCACGGTACAACCTTTCAATTCATCGCCTTTAGCATGTATAAAACTGCTGACTTTTGCATAGTCAGGCACTTGCACCAAATGTTTGCGTACTTCGTCACGGCTGGAAACTGGCAACAACTGTAATTCCTGTTCATCATGTTCGCGTCGGTTCACAACACGACAGTCACGCAACCGTAATTCCTCATCTTCTGTTATATATTTCAGCGGTAACGTGCCGTAATTCAAATGAATATGATGCGTAAAATTACCGCGCATCACATCGAGATTAACATTGAAATATCTGGCTAATTGCATCAACTCAAGATCACCCGCCCACACGCGATCGCGCTTCATGGCTTGTAAAAATTCCTGATAGCCATTACGCGCACCGCGCTTGGCGCTGATTGTCCACCACTGCCAAAGTTGTTCCTGAAATTTATCGATCACTTCATCTAATTGTTTATTCGAAAATGCCTCAAGCTCTTGCGATGAATATGAGGATTTCAAATCATCAACAACTGCATCAAACTGTCTGACAATAAAATCATGACGTACGAACACATCATCTTTAACGCCAGCAATATGCCTGCCGAGTTTTTCATAAACATGTTCGCGAAAAGAACTGCATAAGGGTTGTCTGGTACGCTCAATATGCGTTTTATCTGCCATCGCCAGATTAATTGCCAGCTCACGCATGACCGGAGCAAGCAAACGCTGCAATTGTTTTTTATCGCTAAAACGCCAGAACTGCATTTTAGTTCTTACTGCATACCAATTATTTTCAACGCGAAGTGCAAGCGCGGCCAAGCGGGTAAATTCATCCAGTCTTTTTGCATCCAGCTCATCAAGCACTCTCACCAAACCCAGAACAAAAGCATTCCAGGCGCAATTATCATCGCCAAGAGCTTTATCAATTCTCAGGTTTGCTAGTCGGGAACTATTCATTAACGCACTTTTTTCTGCGGTGGCTCTCTTGTCTCACCAATTTTGAGGGCTTGATCTTGTTTTTGCGGTTTCTTGCTAAAGAAACTAAACCAGCGGCCAACAGATTCTTTTTCTCTGGGCTGAGCAATTACAGGCATGACGACTGGGCGTTTTTCCTGTGCCAGCAGATTTAAACCGTGTTGCATAGGATTCTCGGGTAACGGCATCGATTCGCCACTAAAAGAGGCGTCAATCCTGCCCTGTCTGAGTTTTGTATATAAATCATGGAAATTTTTGCCGGGATCTTTCTCGCCACATTTTTCCTGCAAGAAAGAAATAATAGTGTCTTTCAGGCTAGGTAGCGCGGCGCGTTCCTGAATATTGTAATGCCAGAATTGAAATGGGCGCTGGCTCATATCGACCCTAATCAGGGATTGCATGGAGTTCAGCTGAAAGAGGATATAATGGGGTGATGACGCAAACTCTTGATCTGTCTCACTTTTTTGTAAAAATGAGTCCAGCAGGTTGCGCAGTCCTTCGCGACCATCCACCACAAATTCCGGCTCTTTCGGTGTCCATGCCATTACGTAGCCCGCCTTTTAATAACCTCTAATTTTAGTTTAGTTAAATCGGCTTAAGATACCCTTAAAACATTTACAAATTCAGCTGCTCAAAAGAATATCATACTCCATAACCAGAGGGGCATGATCGGAAAAACGGTCGTTTTTATAGATAAAAGCTGATTTTATTGTGGGTTTTAGTCCAGGCGACACGATCTGGTAATCGATTCTCCACCCCACATTCTTTGCCCAGGCCTGTCCACGATTAGACCACCAGGTATATTGATCTGGTTCCTGATTCACTTCGCGGAATGCGTCAACAAAGCCCATCTCGCCAAACAACTTATCCATCCAGGCACGTTCTTCCGGCAAGAAACCAGAATTCTTTTGATTGCCGCGCCAATTTTTCAAATCAATCTGTTTGTGGGCTATATTCATGTCACCACAGATAATATATTCGCTGGCTGCTCTATCGAGACTGGAAAGATAGCCAGAATAGCGTTCAAGAAAATCAAATTTGATCGTTTGACGTTCTTCACCCGATGTACCGGACGGCATATAAAGAGATGCCACCCAAACGCCGCCTAAATCAACAGCGACATAACGACCTTCCTGATCTGCTGTTTCCCAGCCCAGACCCGTCACCACTTTTTTCGGTTTCACTCGCGTATAAATACCAACGCCGCTATAACCTTTTTTCTCGGCATGATGGAAGTATGAAAAGTAGCCTTGTGGCGCGAATAATTCATCTTGTAAATCAGCTTCTTGCGCCTTAAGTTCCTGCACACAAATTACATCGGCATCTTGCTGCATCAACCAGGTAAAAAAACCTTTGCGCGCTGCGGAGCGAATACCGTTTAAATTGATAGTAATGATACGCATTAATGACCTAATAAATTCTGTAAAAGTTTACCTGCTTGAGGTACACGTTCTTTAATTTTTTCCATCGCCTTAGACTTGAGTTTGTCTATATCCTCTTTGCTAACTAATTTACGCACGGCGTCAGTATCCAGTCGAACATCCGGATGTGTCAAGCTGCCGGAAATCAAAACAGGTATCTGCCAGTTAAATTTGACTGTTTCTACGGGTTTAATTTGCAGTTGGAAATCCAATACCTGCGATACTAATTTGACATTACCTTGCGCGGAAGTAACGAAAGCCGGTGAAGTTAATTGCAAATCTTTAGTCTCAGCTAAACCATTTGTAATTGTCAGCGTACCGGTCAGCGTGTTAAACGCCGTTTGATTCAAACCTGCAGGTGACGGCAGAGATTGGCCGTTAATTAATGCATTCGCCGCCTGGACAAAATAATTTAAGTCCACACCCTCGACTGCGCCGTTATTCACGCTAAAACTACAATTACCATTCAAGTGACCCAACATTTCTTCGCGCGCTTTACCTTGCGTCGAAGCTTTCATATTCACTTGCCCCGCACCGGATATCTGCACTTTGCTATCCGCGCCATTAACATCTTGCATCAGTGGTTTTATCTGCACATTATTTAGTTGTACTTCCCAATTCCAGTTTGGCACGGTGAAAAGATCACTGCCATGCGCGGTGCCTTGCATAGTTCCGTTATATAAAGATGCTTTCACTGGATCCAGCGTCAGTATTTTATTTTCCCAATGCAAATCAGCGCTGACATCTTGTATACGCAAATCGATCAAACGCATTTCCACAACATGCACATTGCCGGCCAGTTTTTCCTGGCCATATAGTAAGTCAGTCAGACTAGTCGCTACTTTGGCGTCGCGCAAATCAACGAATGGACGTGATTCCCCGGGAACTGTCAAAGTCATATGCTCAATACTGACGGCAACCCTGCGGAATAAACGACCACGACAGATTGCCTTCGATATTCAAATCATAACCAGCCTGATTTTTGACTTCCTCAATAATCACTGGTTTCAGTTTGTTTGGATCGATAAAAATATAGAGACAGACGACGGCAAGTACGCCGACAAAAACAATTAATAACAAAACCGAAACCAATATTTTGAGGAATTTCATATTATCTCCTGCTCGTTATTTTGCGGTATCTGCAAAATTCACGACGCGACTATATAAAGGCTGAACAGGACGCGCATTGACGCCATTGTTAGCTTGTTTGAATCGGACTATCTGCGCTGGTGATGCCGTTATTGGATTAGCCAACACAATCCAATGCAAGCCTTCCGTGCATGGTGGTGTGGTTAACGAACCCATAAAGTTATAGTATTCCAGTTTTGCTGGCAATAAACTTCCTGGATTGATGGTGTTCGACGTTAATTTACGTTCTACACCTTTTTCTCTTGGCGCTTTATTCAGCATGGTTTCCAATGCTCTATTTAGTTCGCCGCCGGTGACAAATACTGCCACTACTGCAACTTCACCGTCATCGCTTTGATGTACTAAATGGATTTCCATTGGGAAAGTTTCATTATGCCATTGCGTTTCACCAGGCGTATGCACGTGGTATTGCACCAGGTGATAAGCTTTGCCACTAAAATTGATGGTTTCAGGATTTTGCGTATCAGTAAAGTTAACCTGAAGACCATGTCCATCATTATAAATGGTTTGCGCTCTGCCTATCATAAGTTCAGTCGAGCCATCTTTGATGATGGTGGCAGCTTCCGGATGATAATTAATTGTTAATGCAGTATCAGCGCTTTTAACTTTCATTGGAATATTGATAGGCGATTGTGTTTTGCCTTTTGAACAAGCGGCAAATGCTGGATCCAACTGTCCCCAACGTTCTGGTCCGATGTTTCCTATATAGCCCCATTTAATTTTCACGCCCGAATCGTTCACATCCGCGACAGCGTTAAGAGCAAACATCGAAAGACCAGCAGCTAATGTACAGGCAATAAACCGAACGGATTTTTGCAGCATGTTTAATCTCCTTGATATGGGGCCACATGAAACCAAACAGCGGGTGATGGGAATCGAACCCACGCTAAGAGCTTGGGAAGCTCCCGTTCTACCATTGAACTACACCCGCATAGAAGGACATATTTTAGGGGATTTACGGGGAATAGCAAATGCGGAAAACAAAATCTATTGAAATACCCCGTTGGTGGATTACGGCAAAAACGCCTAATCCACCCTACGATGCGAATCTTACTCTGACGTAGGGTGGATTAGGCGCCTTTTGCCGTAATCCACCAACAAGGGGTAATCTAAATTACCCAACTACTTTACAAGCACTAGTATCAACTTTAACAACTGCAAACGCTGCTTTGACATCATCCGTGCTAAATCCAAGATCTTTAGCCGCCTGAATGACACCACAAGCTGCGGTTTTAAAGTTTGAAGTTGATGTCCAGTAATGTGAATTTGCCTGCACCATCACATCAAATGCTTGCTTCACAGTCCAACCGGATGTCGTACCCAGCGCATAGAAGAAGTGATTGTAAACACCACTGCTATAATGCACATCAAGCCCACTGTAATATTGGCTCGCATCATCAATCGAACAATAACTGCCAGGTTTTTTACCTTGGCAATCTTTGCTTGGCTGATCCATATAACGCAATGCTTCATTCGCTGCCTTGAAAATTTCTGGACCAATCTGCCAGCTGTTTTTGCCATCACCATAGGCATAAACTTCAGCAGCTTGCGCAGCCATATCTGAATACGCTTCATTCATACCGCCTGATTGACCGCTATAATTCAGATTAGAATGTTGTTCGGTGAATCCATGACTGATTTCATGCGCAGCAACGCCTAATGATGTCAGCGGATAGAACATGTCTATACCATCGCCAAACACCATCTTGGTTCCATCCCAATAAGCATTATCCATATCGGAATGCACAACCATGTTTAGCATCATCGGTGTGCCATCGCTGTTAGTCAGCACAGGAACGTTATACCAATCTTGATACATATGTTTGATCACCATACCGCCAAACAATGCATCATTACCTGGTGAATAACCGCCATTCACAGCATCTTGTTTACCATCCCAGAACACATCATTGTGATTTGGATTGGTTGCTTTACAAGTGAAACTGATGACTTTATCGTTTTTCTCGCTGGTCACAGTAACATCAGCATTTTGCAACAAGCATAGATTTTTCGTTGGCTTGCGTGTGATGTCTAGTTTGGCCAAATGACCGGCAAGCCCGTCATAAACCATCTTTCCCATTTTTTGATTACCACCAAAACCACCGCCTGCTGCTGCGTCTGTCTTGATATCATTCCATTCGGAATAAACCTGGAATGACATTGCATCCATGATATAAACCGGTTTGGCTGGAACACCATTAGCATGTGCGGGTGCGAGGAAGCTAACTTTGTATGCCCAATGCGCTTTATTATTTTCATCAACATAAACAATCAGATTACTTTGCTGATTGCTAACACTGACATTACCACCAATTTTACGCTGATAATTACTGACTGCCGCAGTCACAGCTTTCTGTGCCTGTTCTGTAGTGAAAACAATTGCTGGCGCGCCAGACAGATCTGCCTGGATGTTTTGATATAATGTTCCATTCATGAAACCATTATTATTTGTTAACGCAGTTTCCAGATTCGCTAATCCTACTGCAGTATTTGCACCATTCGGAATATGTACAACTGCATCAGCGCCCCAAACCTGATATCCGGAAAAAGTTTCCTGTATACGCACATGCAACGTTTTCTTGAAATCAACTGATCTACTGATTTCAGTAATTTGCATTGGCGAAGACTGAACCAGAAATGACGCTAATATTGATGCTGGTTGTTGATGCCAGATCCACCGCGGTCGCTGCATGAGCGGGCATAAATGCAAGTAATGCCATTGGCAGCATTGCAGATTTAATAAGTATTTTCTTCATAATAACTCCTATCCATAGGAAATGAAAAATGAGGGAGAGAAAAAAAGCCCGATACAATTGACCGGGCTTTTCTTGTTACGCAGCTAAACTTAGCAAGCGCTGTAATCAACTTTGACTACATCAAATGCAGCTTTAACATCATCAACGCTGTAACCAAGATCTTTAGCAGCATCGATTACGCCACAAGCAGCTGTTGAGAAGGTAGCATTGGATGTCCAGTAGTTCGAGTTTGCCTGAACCATGACATCAAATGCTTTTCTTGCATCCCAACCACGTGTGGTGCCGAGTGTGTAGAAGAAGCGGTTGTATACGCCACTGCTGAAGTGCACATCGAGACCATCGTAGTATTCGCTTGCGTCATCGATAGAACACCAGCTACCTGGATTTTTGCCACCGCAATCTTTGCTGGGGACATCCATGTAACGTAATGCTTCATCTTGTGCCTTGAAGATTTCTGGGCCGATCTGCCAACTGTTTTTGCCTGTACCGTAAGCATAAACTTCAGCAGCTTGTGCAGCCATGTCAGAGAATGCTTCGTTCATACCACCAGACTGACTCCAGTAAGTTAAGTTGGAGTGTTGTTCAGTGAAGCCGTGGCTGATTTCGTGCGCAGCAACACCTAATGATGTCAGCGGATAGAACATTGAGTAACCATCACCGAATGTCATCTGCTGGCCATCCCAATATGCATTGTCATAGTTGCGGATATGCACAACCATGCCCAGCATCATTGGTGTACCATCTGAGTTTGTCAGCACAGGCATACCATACCAGTCTTGATACATGTGTTTAATCACCTGGCCGCCGAATAAAGCGTCGTTTCCTGGTGAGTAGCCATCGTTAACAGCATCAAAATCAGCGTTCCAGTAAACATTGTTATGTTCTGGATCAACTGCGCTGCAAGGGAATGACATGACTTCTCTGGTGTTATAGTCTCTAACTGATCACATCAGCATTTTGCAAATAGCAGGTACCAGTTGCTTCATCACGCTGCATACCGAGTTTAGCTACATTGCCTGCGAGTCCATCATGAACCAATTTTCCCATTTTGATGTTGCCACCAAAACCACCGCCATCAACATCTGCTTTATCAGTTTTGATATCGTCCCATTGTGCAAATACATTAAATGATACTGCATCAACAATGAAAACAGGTTTGGATGGTCTGTCATTTGCTTTCAACGGGGAAGACAGGAAGCTGACTTTGTAAGCCCAATGCGCTTTATTGTTTTTATCAATAAAGACCATCAGATTACTTTGCTGATTTTTGATTTCTGGTTTGCCGCCAACTTTTTGCTGATAACTTGCAATAGCTGATTGCATTGCAGATTGTGCCTGACCTTGTGTAAATACATTTGCTGGTGTCTTGGCAAGATCAATATTCAACCCTTGAAACACTGTACCATTCATGAAACCTTTGCTGGCCACAACTGCTGAGTTTACTTCAGCAAGTGATTTGCCAGTGTTAGCGCCATTAGGAATATGTACGACAGCATCTGCACCAAAAATTGGATAGCCAGAAAATGTTTCCTGAATACGTACGTGCAATGTTTTTTTGAAGTCAACGCGACGGCTGATTTCTGTTGCTGAGATTCCACTCTTCACTGACGGTGCCGTCAACGATGTCAGAACGGAAAGATTATGCCTTGCATCTACTGGTTTTGCGGCATGAGCAACTGAAGCAAACGCTAATGGCAAGCCTAGCAATAAAGCTAGTTTTTTTTGATTAAAATCCATAAATTTTCTCCTTAAAATTTCTTAATGGATGCAACTAAAATGCTAATGTGATACTTCGAAACATTTCGGCATGCGTAAAGATGCCCAAACGTGTAAAGTTCGTTACCTGCGGGATGTGTGAATAAGTCCGTTATATTATTTGAATGAGCGCTTCAACTTTGGTTAATGTAATCCTCGATTTTCTGAAAGTAAAGTAAAAATATACTGAAATCATATATAATATATTTATGTCAACGAAGTGATGGATAACAACACTGATGACCATCCACAATGTCGAAATTGCTGATAAATTTAATACACTTGCGAATTTATTGGAAATTGAAGGTGCTAATCCTTTTCGCATACGCGCTTACAGAAATGCCGCGCGCATTATCAGCAGCATGTCAAAAAATATTTCTGATCTCATCGCGGAAGATGCGGACTTAACAGAAATACCAGGCATCGGTAAAGATCTCGCGGAAAAAATTAAAACCATTGTTGCAACCGGCGACTTGCCGTTGCTAAAAGAAACTGAAGCACGCCTGCCTCCTGTTCTGAATGAATTAATGAAAATAGAAGGACTGGGACCGAAACGAGTTCAAATCCTCTATAAAAAACTGCGCATCAAAAGTGTTAATGATTTGGAAACCGCTATCGCAAAAGGACGCGTACGCGAACTGGATGGTTTCGGCGAAAAAACCGAACAAAAAATTCTTGCTGGCATAAAGCGCAATGCGCAATACACGCAACGCGTGAAATTGGCTGACACTATTCCCATCGCTGACTCTCTCGTCAATTACATGAAAAAAATAAATGGCCTCAATCAAATAACATGCGCGGGAAGCTTTCGTCGTCACAAGGAAACCGTCGGTGATCTTGATATTCTGGTAACCGCAAAGAATCAAGAACGCGTTATTGCACATTTCGTCAAGTTTGAGGAAGTGGCTGATATTATTTCGCAAGGCTCAACACGCGCATCCGTACATTTGCATTCAGGCATACAAGTTGATTTACGTGTCGTGGCAACAGAAAGTTATGGCGCAGCGTTGTTGTATTTTACCGGCTCCAAAGAACATAACATCGCCATACGCAAAATCGCCGTGCAACGAAAATTAAAAATAAATGAATATGGCGTTTTCAAAGGTAACAAACAAATCGCAGGGAAAACTGAAGAAGATATTTATCGTCAAGTCGGCTTACCTTATATTGAACCAGATTTACGCGAAGACCGCGGTGAAATAATTGCCGCGCAAAAAAATAAATTACCCAAGTTAATTACGCTTGAAGATATGCGCGGTGATTTACATTGCCACACAAACGCTACAGATGGCCATGCCAGCCTCGAAGCGATGGCAAAATCAGCCGAAGAATTGGGTTATGAATATCTTGCCATTACTGATCACTCGAAACATTTAGCAGTGACTAATGGTTTAGATAAAAAAACTCTGCTGGCACAAATAAAAGTGATAGACAAGCTGAATGAGAAATTAAAAAAACTGGTGGTGTTAAAATCGTGCGAAGTCGATATTTTAGAAGATGGCACTCTCGACTTGCCTGATGATGTATTAAAAGAATTAGATCTTACTGTCTGCGCCGTACATTCAAAATTTAATTTGCCACGCGCACAACAAACTAAACGTATCATTCGTGCAATGGATAATCGTTATTTCAATATTCTTGCACATCCAACTGGACGTTTGATCAATGAACGCGAACCTTATGCTCTCGATGTGGAAAGCGTGATACGCGCGGCGAAAGAACGCGGCTGCATTCTTGAACTCAATGCGCAGCCATCACGACTTGATCTCAATGATATACATTGTAAGACTGCCAAAGAAATGGGTGCGAAAATTGCCATTTCTACCGACGCGCACAGCACATCGGGATTTGCTTTGATGCAATACGGTATTTATCAGGGCAGACGCGGCTGGCTAGAAAAAGAGGATGTGATCAATACCAAGCCTGCTCAAAGAATTGCTGAAACTTTTACGGCGATCATAGCCCCTCCGTCTTTGCAAAAAGCGCTCCTCGCAAAGACGGGGCTACGATTTCAGCCATCACATACCACTCGCTTTGTCTGTCTTAGTAGTTTTACAATAGCGCATTAATCGGGAAGCTTCTGGATAATTCATGCTCAAGCAACTTCGCCAAAATTTTATACAGTGCTTGTGGGAAAACTATCGCACCGCATCGGTCGATATGCAGCCCATTACAGCCGCTTTGCAGCGAAGAAAAATTGACGATATCAAACTTGATCACTTCGCAGTGATTGATTTGCCAGGCCCGCATTCGGGTATTCCTGTTTTAAAGAAAATATTTTCCGCGCTTGGTTATATTGAACGAGGCAAAGATTATCTGGCAGAAAAACAAAATGATTTTTTGTGGATGTGTGAAGAAGACAGCCCGCAATTGCCCGCCTCGCAAGTATTACCGCAAGTTGTCGTCGCTGATTTCAGATTAGATGAAATGCCGCCGGAAGTGCGCGCTATCATTGCCAAATATTCCGCAATGACACAACCAGCCGTTGCAGATGAGATAGAACAACTCGCCGCGCAAGGTGATCATCATGCCGCGGAACAATTGCTGCCACGCTTGTTGAATTATTTTTCCGGTCGTGACTGGCCGCTGCCAACGAAAAAAGAATTTTTTACAGTGCAGCAATTTAATGAATTACTCGCTTGGGTGTTGATCTTTGGCCGCAAGCCGAATCATTTCACACTGTCCGTGCATTTACTGGAACAATTTAAACATCTCGATGAATTTCATGACTTCATCATGGATGAAGCACAGTTGAAATTAAATGATGAAGGTGGTGTGGTGAAAGGCGGGAAAGAAATGGGAATCGCGCAAGGCTCCACTGTTGGCATTACTCAGACTGTGATGTTAGCAGATGGTGAAATTCAATTGCCGAATGGGTTTGTGGAATTCGTGTGGCGTTATCCGCGCGACGATAAACAAAACCCGGTGTTATGGAATGATTACTTCACAGGCTTTATCGCGAGACATGCAGATCGAGTAATCGAGTCTTTATATACAGCAGAATAAATAAAGGTTACATAATTCGTTGCTGAAACATCGGAGCTCGTCATTGCTGTAAAGGTTACATAATTCGTTGATGAAGTGTATAAACCCACTTCATCAAGGAATCGTACAATGAGAAATAATAATAAAGATCAAACTCTTAAAAAGAACTACATTCAGAAATATCAATTTTTGATCAATGATTATGAGTTGATCAAAGCAAAGCAGCATCCAAAGTACAAACTCGTCAAAGAATTCCATAAAGCACATGGAACTTGCGGCCAGACGTTTTCTAAGTATTATGCGTTATACATACAAAGCGGCAGAAAGATAGAAAGCGTACTGCCAGGAAAACGTGGGCCGAAATTTAAGACGCGCCGTACGCCAAAAGAAATCGAAGAGCTGGTGTTGTTGGAACGCGAGAAGGGGTGTAATAAATACGAAATAAACTCGTCTCTTAAACCTATTCTCAAAGATAAAACACCATCGGCAAGTTGTGTTTATAAAATATTGAAAAGATATGACAAAAACAGGTTACAAAAGAAAATGAAAGAAGAGAAGCGCAGAATTATTAAAGAAAAAGCTGGTGAATTAGCTCATATTGATTGCTTTCATTTGTCAAAAGATACCATTGCAAATGATTCTAATCGCTACTATTTGGTATGCGTAATTGATAGCTGTACACGAGTAGCATGGGTTGAATTAGTTGAAGATATTAAGTCTATCAGCGTGATGTTTGCCGCTCTAAGATGTTTAAATCATCTTACAGAAAAGTTTAACGTAAAGTTTGCTGAAGCCATGACAGATAATGGTCCTGAATTTGGCACGCGCGAATCAGAAGCTAAAATGCACCATCCATTTGAAAGAATGTTGATTGAGTTAGGCATTAAGCATCGATATATCAAGCCATATAGACCACAGACAAATGGCAAGGTAGAGAGATTTTGGAGAACGCTCAATGAAGATTTGATTGAGGGTACATATTTTGAGTCTCTTGATAACTTTAAAGAAGAATTATTTGCCTACAATCTGTACTATAACAAGTTAAGACCTCATCAGGGGCTTAATGGTAAAACCCCTGAACAGGCCGAAATTCATCAACGAAATGCGTAACCCTTACAGCAATGACGGTGATTCATCAACGAATTACATAACCCTTACAGCAATGACGGGGCTTATTAGCTTTTCACATCCCCTAACCACGCGAGAATATCATCACAAACGTCGCGTACCGACCTATCATCCGTAATCACCGTAAAATCCGCGATTTCTTCGTATATAGGCTCGCGCTCTTCCCACAACTTGATCAGCACATCTTGCGGATTTTCGCCCTGCAACAACGGCCGCTTTTTGTCGCGTTTCAAACGATTTAACTGCGTCTCCAGCGTCACTTCCATATAAATAACCGTGCCGCGCTGGCGCAGAAACTCGCGCACTTCCGGCGTTTCCACACAACCTCCGCCGGTCGACAAAACAATATTCGACAATGAACTCAGCTCATCAATCGTTTTCATTTCGCGCTGACGAAACCCATCCATGCCTTCCAGATCATAAATCCAGGTCAGACTAACGCCGGTTTTCTTTTCAATTTCCTGATCGGAATCATAGAAATCTTTATTCAATTGTTGCGCGAGATAACGCCCGACACTGGTTTTGCCAGCGCCCATAGGCCCAATCAGAAAAATATTGTTTCGCCCTGTATTCATTCTTTCGCTTGTATCACTATTTTTGGTGTGACAAATATAAGTAGCTCACGTTTATTTTCGCGCATATACCGCTGCTGAAACAACCATCCCAGCAATGGAATACGACTCACAAACGGCAAACGCTGCTGCCCGTTTTCTTCATTCGTTTCATAAACCCCGCCCAGCACAATAGTCTGACCATCTTTCGCCAATACACTGGTCATAATCTGACGTGTACTGATGCTTGGCATACCTTGTATCACTCTGCTTCCAGGACGATCTTGATTAATTTGCAATTGCAGTAAAACATTATTACCCGGCAAGACTTGCGGTGTCACGGTCAAACCTAACACTGCTTTCTTGAAAGTTACCGCAGTACCGCCGCTCTCACTCACTTCCTGATACGGAACTTCTTCTCCAGCTTCAATTGAAGCCTGTTGCTGGTCTGCCGTGAACAAACTGGGACTGGAAATAATTTCCGCGTGACCAGCATTTTCCAATGCTGCCAATTTTACCTCTAACAGTGAAGCATCCGCCAGCTTCGCAACCGCAAGAGTATAATAACTGGTCGGCTGGCGCAAAGATTGTACTGAATTTAAGATTTCGCCACTGCCAGTCGGTCCTTTTTCCACAAAACTGAGCCCAAGCTCTTGTTCGAAATCATGATCGACACTCACCAGACGCGCCGCGATCGAAATTTGCCTGACCGGTATATCCAGTCTGGCTATCAAACCGCGGATTGCCCCCATGCGCCCAGGCAATTCCTGAATACAGAGCGTATTCGTGCGCGTATCCACGCGCACATAACCGCGCCTGGACATAAAAGAAGCTTTTTCATCCTGCAGCAAATGCGCGATATCTTTTGCCCGTGCGTAGCGCATAGAAATAATCGCAGACTTAAGAGGCGATGTATCATCTTGTGCGTCGTGCCACTTCTTTTCTTCCTGCTTGCGACGGATCAGCTCATCACGCGATGCAATATACCTTAGATTCCCCATGCGCGTCTGCGCCAAACCATTTGCATCCAGCAACAAATCAAACACTTGTTCAGGGTCAGCGTCTTTGACATGTAATGTCGCTGAACCATGCACAGCCGGACTAATGAAGACATTCAGATTGAGAAAACGCGCGACGATGCGCACCGCATCAGCCAGATTAGTTTCCTGCAAATCCAGTGTCAGCGGCTGGCTGGCATATACAACAGTCGCCATCAGCCACCCACAGCAAAATAATAAAAATTTCGCCATCATCACACTCCTATTATTTTTATTGTTTTATCTGGTAACTCCACCACGACACGATCTTGTTCAACCAAATTCACAATCCCGCGTTCACTACCCAGCAGCATGCCTTTCTCCACCGTCATGACCATATCATTTGGCAGTAAAATGAAAGCTAAATTTGCGCCACCACGGCCAAGATAACCCGTCATTTTCATCTGACTGAGTGGTGTTGATGCTAACAACGCGCTATCGTTCCGGCGCGGTACATCCACCGTCGTGCAAAATGGATTATCTATCGTTGAAAATTTTTCCTGATCGGCAGCAATATTGAGGATATTTAATGGGGGAATAAAATTGAAAAGAATATCCGCTTCCAATTTCAGTTTATTTTCTTCCGTCAATTTGCTGGCAAAATTGCTAATGAAAACACTGCCTGATTTTTCCAGCAGGGAGACAAAAGCAGCAACACGACGAAAATCACCTTGAGCGACAAAATGAAATAATAATTCTTTGCCGGCTTCCGCCCGCTGCACAGATTGCACTGATAGCCCAGCCAGATGCGCGAACACCGTCAGCACCGATAACGGTCGCACCGCTTGCTGCTCAGGCGTCAAAACAGGAATTGGCACACGTTGCTCACTATTATCACTGAGAGCTTGTAATTTTCCAGACAAGTTACGCACAGCTTCGCGGCCATCCATGAATTGCTGCCAATCCGGATAAATAACGCCAACAACACCCAGCAAGCATGTTATCGCTGCCGCTGCCAGCGCATAAAACCATCTATATTTATAATGGTTCATCCTGATGCTCTCCGCTAGTTTCGGCACTTAGACCGCGAAAACGAAATTTCACGACATAAGCACTATCGCGCTGCAATTGTTCGATTTGCAATTCTGTAAACAGAGAAGCGGCGTTCCAATGTAAAAGATAATCCGTTAAATCAGCAGCGGAACGGGCACGGCCAGCAAATATAGTGGCATTTTGTTTATGTGTAATTTCAGTAAAACAGACACTGGATGGCTGTGGCTTAGTTAGCGCTGCAAATAACGCAGCTATCTGTCCCGTTATATTCGCATTCACAGGAACATACGGCGTTTGCAGTTGCGTATACTGACCCAGGCTTTGATCCAGTTCCGTCTTTTTGATTTGCAACGCTGACAACAGTTGCGCAAACAACATATGTGTGGCCGCAACAGCCATCACTGCCATGAGCAACGGGACTAAAATAAATCTGAGTAATTGCTTGCGCTCATATACAGACAAATAATCGCGCCAGGGAAGCAGATTAATTTCTACCATTGCGGCACCTCCCTCATCGCCGCGCCACATGCCACCAGATATTCAGCAGTATTATCTTCTGCGACCGCCAATGTCTGCGGACGATTGCTTCTGAAATACATAAACGGATCGGGATAATCGATTTTCATCAACCAATGCTGGTCGAAGTCTTGCTGTAATAATTCGTGATATTTTCTGTTGCAGCATACCGACAATCTGTCTATCTGCATTTTGCCCAATGCCGCACGACAAACTTGTAGCTGGCTTTTCAAGCGCGCGGCAAATTCAACCTTGTCCGCGGCATGCCATTGCGAATGAAACACGATTTCCTTGCTGTTATGTATCAGCAAGGACGCGGTTTCACTGACAGCAAAAAAGATCGCGCGCATCTCATTCACACCTTCCGGTACGGCATAATTCACTGCCCGTACCAGCGCATAAATATCCACATCGGCAATTTTCACTCGCAAGCCCGAGGCATTGACGCAATCAACATAGCGCGACAAATACTCTTGCCTGGCAGCGGCGATAAAAACACTCATATCGCAAGTACTTGCCAGCGGCAAAATGGAAAAATCCACTCTGAGCGCTTCTGACATGGGCAAATCACGCCGTACCTGGGCTTGGACTTCCGCCGCCACTGCTTTATCAGTTAACCCGGATGGAAAACGCACATGCTGCATACGCACTAGTGAGGCTGGCAAGGTGATCGCTGCGGCGACATTGCGTAAACCGGCGTTGCGTACCACGGCCGTCAAGGTTTCCCGCAAGGCATCCCAGTCTTCAATTTTGCCGTCATTAAAAATACTGGCAGGCAAATCAGCGGCGATGACCCGCTCGATGTGGGTGCCGCGGCGGTTTTTGCGTAATTGCACCAGGCGTAAGCCGTGGGCCTGAATGTCGAGGCCGATGAAGGGGCGGGAAAAGAGGGAGAGTAGTTTCATAGGAAATTCCTTTTTATGAATAATTTTGATTTGGTGGATTACGGCAAAAGGCGCCTAATCCACCCTACCACGCACATTTGAATCTCTAATGTAGGGTGGATTAGGCGCCTTTTGCCGTAATCCACCAACGGGTGAGGGGAATAAAAAGAGTCACAATTTGAACAAAAGCTGATAGAATAGCGGGCAAGAGATCAGCAAATCTGCATTGATATTGATCGGGGCTGTTCTCGGAAAGGGGTTTTTCGGCGTCAGGGTGAAAGATAGGTTGCACTGGCAATGAACATGTTAATATACTTTATGCCTTTTGAAATGCAAGATTTTTTATAAATTATGAATCACTTTTTCCGTCTCATCCGAAGACTTATCGTTCTATCTATCCTCTTGTGCGGTGTCATCGCCGCGGCAGTGGTTTATTACATAGAATATGAATTACCAGATATCGATGCGCTAAATACCGTGCAGCTGCAAGTTCCGCTGCAGATATTCACCAAAGATGGAAAGTTGATCGCCACTTTTGGCGAAAAACGCCGCATCCCTATTCCCTACAACCAAATCCCCAAAGCCATTTATTCAACGCCGTTCTGGCAACCGAAGATCAGCGTTATTTCCAGCATAATGGTGTCGACCTCCAGGGGCTTGGCAGAGCGGCCGTGCAGCTCATCCTGACCGGCAGAAAATTACAAGGTGGCAGCACCATCACCATGCAGGTAGCGCGCAGCTTTTATCTCACCCGTCACAAAACATTCGGGCGCAAATTACGCGAAATTTTATTAGCGATGAAAATTGAACATAAACTTCAAAAAAGAAAAAATTCTTGAGCTTTATCTGAATAAAGTCTTCCTTGGCAATCGTGCTTACGGTGTTGAAGCTGCTGCGGAAGTTTATTACGGCAAACATTTAAATGAATTGTCTCTTGATCAATATGCTTTATTGGCCGGATTACCCAAAGCACCATCTACTTTGAATCCGCTCGCAAATCCACAAGCTGCGCGAAAACGCCGCGATCATGTGCTCGAACGCATGCATGAACAAGGTTATATCGATACCAAAGCTTATCTACAAAGCCATCAAAGCGCCGCTATCAAGCTAGCTATCATGACATTACACACTGAAGTAAAAGCACCTTATGTTGCCGAATTGGTACGTGAACAGCTTGAACAAATGTATGGTGATAGCATTTATACCGACGGCTTCAAAGTTTACACCACCATAGACAGCACGACTGCAGGTAAATGCTAACAAGGCTGTCCGTGATAATTTGCTGGCTTATGATCAACGTCATGGCTATCCGCGGCCGCTGGGAAATCTTGGCAATCCGTCGCTGGATAATATGCAAGAATGGGAACAGCTGCTGCGCGAAATTCCTGGCGTGAATACGCTGGAACCTGCTGCAGTGGTTGAAATGACAGACCAGACCATCACTGTATTACGCGCTAATGGTGAACTCACTATTATTCCATGGTCAGGATTGTCATGGGCACGTAAACAAATGAATGCAGATTATCTTGGCCCAATGCCAAAACGCGCTGGATCAAATTGTTAAATTAGGCGATGTGGTCATGGTTGCCAACCAGTTCTACAGGCGGATATCAGACTGGCACAAATACCAAAAGCAGAAGCTGGATTAGTCGCATTAAATCCCAGTCAATGGCGCGATTCTTGCCATGGTCGGTGGCTTCGATTATCAAAATAGTAAATTCAATCGCATCACCAGCGCTCAACGTCAGCCTGGTTCAAGCTTTAAACCTTTTGTTTACTCAGCCGCGCTTGAAAAAGGTTATACACTGGCGACAGTGATTAATGATGCGCCTATTGTCATTGAAAACACCACAGACAATAGCTTGTGGCGTCCGCAAAATGACACACATAAATTTTATCGGTCCAACCCGTTTACGCACCGCGATTATTGAATCGCGTAACCTGGTGTCCATTCGATTGTTGGCATTTGATCGGAATGCCTTATACGGTCGATTACCTCAGACGTTTTGGTTTTGTGCCATCACAATTGCCACCAGGCTTATCATTGGCGTTGGGTACCGCCATGGTGACACCGTTACAAATGGCACAAGCTTATGCGATCTTCGCCAATGGCGGTTTGAAAGTCGTACCTTACGCCATAGACTACCATTCGCAATTCACAAGATGAAATGATTTATCAGGCCAAACCATTAGTTGCCTGCAATGATGAATGCCCAAGCAACACTGCTGCCGCACCACGCGTGATTTCACCACAAAATGCTATTCTTGATTACTTCTGCTCTGCATGATGTTATTCAACACGGTACAGCGAAAGAAGCGAGAAACTTTAGGACGCAGTGATTTCGCTGGTAAAACAGGTACCACACAGAATCAAATAGATGCCTGGTTCGCTGGTTACAATGCCAGATATCGTTGCTGTCAGCTGGATGGGCTTCGATCAGCCACAATCTCTGCATGAATATGGCCGACAAGCTGCATTGCCAATGTGGATGGAATTCATGCAATCAGCATTAAAAGGCAAACCGCAGCAAGCAATGCCACAACCCCAGGGTGTTGTAAGCGTGCGCATTGATCCTATTTCAGGTAAACGCGCGTCAGCTGATGATCCAACATCGATATTCGAATACTTTATGCAACCGTATGTGCCGACATTGACGGGTGATGATCAGCCGCAGCAACCGCAGCAGCAAGATCAACAACCTGCAGCAAATACGGATAATAACAATACGGATACTAGTGCGAACGATACGAATAATGCGAATAGCAACACTACAGATGCTAACGCTACAGCTAATACCAATAGCGCAGATAACAGCAACACTACTGCGCCAAGCACTACGGATAATAGCAACAGCAATAGCAATAACGCACAAAATCAAAATAGCGATAATTCGCTCTTTTAATTGAATTACGCAGCGGACTCGAGGGACGGGGATGTGTGCTATGTGTGTGAGAAACCTTGCGGCACATGGATGTGCCGCTAGATCGCAGGATGCAGCGCGGGTATATATCTGAACACACGTAGCCACATCCCAAGACCATTCTCGGTATTGCTCAAGCATACATAAAGTCAAAGCCTGGGTTGCTTCGTCGCAAAAGCGCTTCTCGCAATTGTAAGGGTTACGCATTTCGTTGATGAATTTCGGCCTGTTCAGGGGTTTTACCATTAAGCCCCTGATGAGGTCTTAACTTGTTATAGTACAGATTGTAGGCAAATAATTCTTCTTTAAAGTTATCAAGAGACTCAAAATATGTACCCTCAATCAAATCTTCATTGAGCGTTCTCCAAAATCTCTCTACCTTGCCATTTGTCTGTGGTCTGTAAGGCTTGATGTATCGATGCTTGATGCCTAACTCAATCAACATTCTTTCAAATGGATGGTACATCTTAGCTTCTGATTCGCGCGTGCCAAATTCAGGACCATTATCTGTCATGGCTTCAGCAAACTTTACGTTAAACTTTTCTGTAAGATGATTTAAACATCTTAGAGCGGCAAACATCACGCTGATAGACTTAATATCTTCAACTAATTCAACCCATGCTACTCGTGTACAGCTATCAATTACGCATACCAAATAGTAGCGATTAGAATCATTTGCAATGGTATCTTTTGACAAATGAAAGCAATCAATATGAGCTAATTCACCAGCTTTTTCTTTAATAATTCTGCGCTTCTCTTCTTTCATTTTCTTTTGTAACCTGTTTTTGTCATATCTTTTCAATATTTTATAAACACAACTTGCCGATGGTGTTTTATCTTTGAGAATAGGTTTAAGAGACGAGTTTATTTCGTATTTATTACACCCCTTCTCGCGTTCCAACAACACCAGCTCTTCGATTTCTTTTGGCGTACGGCGCGTCTTAAATTTCGGCCCACGTTTTCCTGGCAGTACGCTTTCTATCTTTCTGCCGCTTTGTATGTATAACGCATAATACTTAGAAAACGTCTGGCCGCAAGTTCCATGTGCTTTATGGAATTCTTTGACGAGTTTGTACTTTGGATGCTGCTTTGCTTTGATCAACTCATAATCATTGATCAAAAATTGATATTTCTGAATGTAGTTCTTTTTAAGAGTTTGATCTTTATTATTATTTCTCATTGTACGATTCCTTGATGAAGTGGGTTTATACACTTCATCAACGAATTATGTAACCTTTACAGCAATGACGGGCTTCGTTAAACTTTCATCCCCAATTCATTAAGCAGTATTTTTGTTTCTTCCGGCACATTGGAATCCAATATTTTGGTATACCCAAACTCATGCCTATAATTAAACTGATTCCGCATCTCATCAAACAAATGCCCATAATCACTTGCCGGCAGCAATATTGTCCGCATCATCGCCGTAATCACAACCGGATTAAACACCCCCAGCACAATGTCTTGCCACGCATGCCCACCGCCAGCAAACGTTAACTGTTGTTCTGGTATCACTTGCGGCGGTCGTGGTTGTGGCTGAATAATATTCTTCTCACACGCAATGCGATAAATCATATCAATCCCGCGGATTTTACTTTGCACTGAATAACCCGCGATATGCGGCGTTGCAATCACCGCGCGCTCCAAAATCATTTTATTAATTTTCGGCTCGTGTTCCCAAACATCAAAACACCAATGCAAATGCGTGCCATATTCCAGCAAATCACCAGAATTAATCACCGCACCACGACTGGCATTCAACAATACACAACCAGGTTTTTGCCGCTGCTAAAAATTTCTTATCAATAAAATGCGCAGTTGGATGATCACCGCCGCGATGCAACGGCACATGCAGCGTCACCAGATCAAGATCAGATAATTCATCCAACGGTGTAGATACAAAATCCTTTTCCAATTCCGCGCGCACTGGATCACACAAAATAACTTCGACATTTAACAATCGCAAACGTTCGGCCACTAATCGCCCGACATTACCAACACCTATCACCGCCGCCTTGAATCTTTCGCGACGGAAGTAATTGTTTCATTTGCATGGCGGCAATCACGCTGACAACATAGTCCGCGACTGGTGGTGCATTGAATCCTGTCGCGACACTCCAGGCAATACCAGCCTCATCTAACCAATTGGTATCAAGATGATCTGCGCCCGCCGTCACACTGCCAACAAATTTCACACTGGTATCAGCCAGCAATGTTTTATCCACATGCGTGATGGAACGAACTAACAACATATCCGCATCTTTTACATCAGAATGAGTAATCGCGCGGCCTGGCTCCAATACCAGCTCACCATATGCGCCAAAATATTCATTGATAAAAGGGATATTTGCGTCAGCAATAATTTTCATTACATATCGCCCAGATAACTCAGAAAAATACCGGCAAAAATCACCAGATCCGACCCAATTATTATTGCGAAATGCTTCAAAACATTTTTGCGGAATACGGTCTTTGATCAGCCATTGCTGATAGGCAAACAGAAAACCGCCAAAGACAAACAAAAATAATAAACCAAATGCAGCTGAAACATCATGCCAACAATCACCATCATGATCAATAAACAATGCTTGCAATAAACCAATAATTAACTTATCCATGGCGTTAAATAAAATCGCCGTCGATTTGACGCCGATTTTTAAATCATCATCTCTGTCCACCATCGCATACATCGTGTCATAGATAACTGGCCACAATATCCCGGCCAAAAATAAAAACCATGCAGATGTCTCACTGATTCAGTGACCGCGGCGAAAGCCATAGGCACGCCCCAGGTAAACGCCATACCCAGACCAAATTGCGGCAAATGTGTAACACGTTTTAGCAGAGGATAAACAATTGCCAACCCAGCGCCAGCCACCGACAACACAATGGTCAACCGGTTACAAAATAAAACCAGCATAAATGCCGCGATAATCAATACCGCCGCCAGAATAACGCTTCTTTCACACTAACTTGACCACTGGCCAGTGGCCGCGTGCGGGTACGCTTAACATGGGCATCAAACTTGCGGTCGGCGAGATCATTCAGCACACAGCCGGCTGAACGCATGATAAAAACCCCAAAGATAAAGACGAGACAAATCTGACTATCAGGATAGCCTTCACTGGCAAGCCATAAAGCCCAGAGTGTAGGCCATAGCAGGAGCATGATTCCTATGGGTTTATCGAACCGCATAAGATATGCATATTGTTGTAATCGTTGTCGTATGCTCATGGGAAAGAAGTATAACCCAGTGACCGATCAAGACTAAAGAATTTATGGTAAACTAGCCGGTATGACACTATATTCAGCCATTATTACACTCATACTGGTTATGGACCCGTTAGGAAACATCCCGTTTTTTCTCTCGGTGTTAAACCATGTAGAACCGAAGCGGCGCAAACAAATTATTTTGCGTGAGACGTTTATTGCCTTCATTATTTTGATCGTCTTCCTTTATTTTGGCCAATATATCCTGCAGGGCATGAATATTTCTGAATCAGCGCTGCAAATTGCCGGCGGCATTATTTTGTTTTTAATCGCCGTGCGCATGATTTTCCCTGATCATACTCAAGACGATAAAACCCGCGACATTGGCGAACCATTTATTGTACCGCTGGCTATTCCACTCGTTGCCGGCCCATCCACCATGACCATGGTTATGCTGCTTGGCACTCAGGCACCATATGATATGATGCGCTGGACGACGGCACTGGTTATTGCCTGGCTGGTTACCACTATCATCCTGCTATTCGCGGATTATTTCCGCAAAATCCTCGGTGAAAGAGGCTTAATCGCAATAGAACGGTTGATGGGTATGATTTTGACCACCATGGCCGTGCAAATGTTTTTGACCGGTTTTGAACAATTTTTACATGCCTGATTCCCACGAGGTTTTCCATGCTCCGATGGCTTTATCCTGCCAAGCCAGCTTGCTCTATTGAATCGCTGCCACCTGATGCTTTGCGTGCAATATATAATTTTCTCGACATAGAAGCTGTTATGCGCGCCAGCATGGTAACAAAAAAGCTACGCGACGGGGCAAATAATGAAAGCCTCTGGCAAACTCTTTATCAACGTCACTTTGGCCCACTGGTCTTTCGTGAAGAAGCAAAATTACAGTGTGTGGCCGCATGGCTTTATCAACATGCCGAAGATTGCGAGAATCCAATTACTGCACAACTTCGCTATATTAAACTTTTAGATTTTCTTAGCCATCATCGCAACAAACCATGGGCGAAATTTTATTTTGGTGTGATGCATTGCCATGGCAGAGGTGTGCGCACTGATGAGAAACAAGGAAAAGAACAATTATTACTAAGCTTTAACAGCGGCGATTACCGAGCAGCTATTGAACTCGTGAACCTGATGATGAAAGACGACAAAACAAGATTATATCGATCTCTATACCCACTTCTTTATACATGCTTGCAATCAGCATGGAATAATGGCGTCATACGCGCACCACTTTTTCTTGCTTATTTATGTGAAATCATGCTTGGCCATACGTTGACTGAAGCGGTGGATTGGTTACGTAAAGTAATAGCAAAACATGAGCCTGCAGCGATAAAACAACTTGCGCATTTTGCTAGAGACAATCCAGATTTTCACGGCCTTGATATTGAACATGAATTAAAAACACTAGCAGCTACTACATCCGAGGACAAAAAAGCATTCCTCGCCAAAATTTATTATCACCTTGGTTTGCACTATCAATCCATAGGTAGAGACAGCGAGGCCCAGCAGCAATTTTTCGATGCTCATTGTCTGCATCATTTTGCAGCCTCGCATATTCTCGGCTCCAAATATCTAGTCGACGCAAAAACACGAGAGTCCATACAAAAGAGACGTGAAGATTTGAGAATGGCTCGCGCTTATTTCGCAGCTGGCTTGCAAGCAAATCATCGTAAATGCACAAACGGATCATTCGAAGCAACAATGTTACTGCTTGATTCATTACAACCAACTGATACAACTGAATTGCGTTTATCGTACGAAGATCAACTAACAGAAATCAAAGACTGTGTGCGAAATGGCAATATGACTGCAGCCATACTTATCAGTTACTACAATGAAAGAAATACACCAAAAAAATTATTATTGGCCGATGCGGAAAAAATCTGGTTAATGCAATTATCTGCCCAGGCAGGTCATGCAAAAAGCCTCGCCTCATTAATCAACTATCACAATGAAACACCTTCCGCATTTGTCGCCATAGCATTGGGTATCATTCATCACTTCGGCATCCTGGGCTGCAAATCCATCACACCCCATTCTGATTATGCGGCTAGATATTTTGCTGGCGCGGAAAGTCTTCAACCTGGTTCAATCGAAAAATACCTGGAGGCAGGTGAAAACCTCGGGGTTATCCCAAATGAAATCAAAGACTTACTCATTACTTATTGCCAGTCTGACGAGCCCAGGCCATCATCTTGCTACATTTCATAAGAATTCTGGCTAAAGAAGGTCAGATTTAGTACAATTTAGGCCGTATTTGCGGTAAAAAAACGAGGAAAGTACTGTGCAGAGATATTCTATTTATAGTGTCCCCGGTCATTTTTGGCCTGAGATATTCCAGTTTCTGCCAGCGCAGGATGCAGTACATCTCAATAGAGCGGCACGATTCTTATACGCTGCTACCAGCACAGAAGATGCCTGGAAAAAACTCTATCAAAGCCACTTCGGCCCTCTCGTTTTCAACACAGAAGTAAAATTACAATATATTGCTGCATGGTTGTATAGACATGCAGAAGAATGTCCTCGACGCGATATCGCGCAAATACGTTTTATTAAACTTCTCAATTTTCTGGAAACGCATAAAGAAAAACCCTGGGCGGCATTTTATCTGGGTATGACTTATCTTCATGGCAAAGGCGTAAAAGTGCATAAAATCGATGGGAAGTACTATTTGGCTACTGCCGCCATCAATAATGATTATCGAGCGGCTTGTGAATTAGTCATTCAAATGCGAAAAGGCCTTTCACTTTCACTTGCACCGAAATATCTTCAGATCCTCCATACCTGCTTAGTCAATGCCTGGCAGCAACATGGCTGCGCTAAAGCCGCGCTCGCTTTGTCTTTTTTACACGAAACCGGATTGGGCACAGTAATCAATCTCGAACAAGCAACTGCATGGTTATTCCATGCTATGACTAAAGATGAGCCTGGGGCAGTAACGCAATACGCACGCATGTTGTCATTTGCAGATAACGAGATCAAAGAAACCAGATTGCGCGAATTGCTAGTGACATATAAAAACCAAAAAAAAGTATTGGCTGAAGTTCACTATCAGCTCGGCTTGTCTTATCATCGCACACATAGATATTTTGAAGAAACCGCGCATTTTGGTTTCGCTCACGATATGCATCACTTCGATGCTTCATGTGAACTCAGCATAACCGCCAATGACTGCAGCAGCATTTTGCTCCCTGGCTTTAAACAAAGCCATGCTAAATGCACTGAAAAGTTATACGACATAGTTAGAATAGCAATGATGAGTAGACCACAACCACGTAACGAATTTTATCAAAATCTATTGCACGAGATTAAAAATAGTATAAAAAACGGCAACGCCACTGCAGCGGCTCTCATTGCAAACGAAATCGATTTATCTAAAGAAAAAAATAATGCTGAAAAAGTTTGGTTAGTACAATTGGCTGCTCAGGGAGGGGATCAAACTGAGTCTGCAAAAACTGAGAACCAGCAAGTATCATGCCCGCTCAGCGTTTGTTGCAATTGCGTTAGCCATCATTTATCAATATGGCATTTTAGATTCCGCAACGGTTGCCGCCGATCCAGTCTTAGCGAAACAATATTTTACCGAAGCAGAAACACTTCAACCCGGCTCTATCCAAAAATACTTGCAAGCTGGCGAAGAACTAGGAATCATTTGTGACGACGTCAGGAAGTTGCTTAACTCTTACTGCACATCTGCCGAACCAAAACCAACACCAATGAATCTTTCTTAGAGACATGCATGCCGCAAGACATAACGGATGACGATTTTCATTTAGTTCAGACAGCTGATTATTTAGGTTTACACATTCCCGGCGATAAAAAACTTTTTTACCTCGACTTTCTGTCGGGAAAAATTAATTACCGTGGTCAGCAAGCTGGATTGCGTAAAGAATTACTGGCCAGAGCGATGGGTGTAAAACCTAGCGAGAAACCAGTCATCGTCGATGCCACCGCTGGTCTTGGACGTGACAGTTTTATCCTCGCTTCCGTCGGTTTTGAAGTCACTTTGTTGGAACGGTCGCCGATTGTGTTCGCTTTATTGCGTGATGCGCTCGAGCGAGCAAGCAAATATCCGCAAACCAGGCCTATTGTTGATCGCATGCATCTTATCAATGCAGATGCCCAGGATTGGCTACCAAGCGCCGGTAAAATCGATGTTATTTATCTGGATCCCATGTTCCCCGAACGGCAAAAGTCAGCATCTGTCAAAAAAGAGATGGTAATTTTGCAGAACTTGCTGGGAAAAGACGACAACGTCGAAAATCTATTCAATATGGCATTTACTTGTGCAGCCCGCAGGGTTGTGGTAAAAAGACCTCGATTAGCTAGCATCATCGGAGATCGTGCGCCTAATTTCACACTGACAGGGAAAAGCAGCCGCTTTGATATCTACTTAACCAATTTAAGCTAAAAGGTAAAAATTGCGAACATGGAATCCATCCAGCACTTGATGCAGTACGTATTACATATAGACACTTATTTGTTCGCCTTTGTTAACGCGTATGGCGCGCTGACGTATATCGCTCTATTTGCCATTATCTTTTTTGAAACAGGCTCTGGTGATTACACCGTTTCTTCCCGGTGATTCCTTATTATTCGCCGCAGGCAGCATTGCCGCCGGCAGCAACTCACTCAACATCCAGGTCTTATTCTTGCTGCTTTTAATCGCCTCCATCCTGGGCAACAAGGTGAATTATCTGATCGGCCGCCTCATTGGACCGCGTGTGTTCACCGCCCGTTCATCCTGGCTGCTCAATCAAAAGCATTTGCAGGAAGCTCACCAGTTTTATGAAAAACATGGCGGCAAAATGATTATATTTGCCCGTTTTCTCCCCATTATTCGCAGTTTCGCGCCTTTTGTAGCGGGTATCGGCTATATGAGCCTGCGGCAATTCACCGTCTATAACATCATCAGCGCGGTATTGTGGATTGGAAGCATGCTGGGCCTGGGTTATTATTTTGGCACCCTGCCATTCATCAAAGAGCATTTCTCCATCGTGGTATACGGTATTATCGCTGTTTCCCTGATTCCGCCGGTCCTGACACTGATTCTACGCAGAGCCAAAACAGCTACTACTTAAGGCTATCTCCCTTTAACTTGCGGTCAAAATCCGGTATTCTGCAGATATCTGGACAAAATTGCTTTGATCATGCACAATTCAGCACTTTAGTCCTTATTGCCTTCAGACAGAGGAGCCAACTCTTATCATGGACATGCGTAAGATAAAAAAACTCATTGAGCTTATTCAAAGCACAGGTGTAGCCGAAATTGAAATCAAGGAAGGTGAAGAATCGGTTCGAATTACCCGGGAAGTCAAAGTTGCGCCTATGATGATGGCCGCTGCCGCGCAAATGAGCGCCCCAGCAGCACAGGCACCACAAGCCGCAGCGGAAACTCGCACTGAAACATCAGCCAAAGCCGCAGAAACGGCCGCCAATGCTGACAAACACACACTGAAAGCGCCCATGGTTGGCACGGTTTACTTATCCGCCACCCCTGGAGCGAAAGCCTTTGTCGAAGTTGGCCAAACCGTTAAAGCTGGCGATGTGATTATGCCTGATTGAAGCCATGAAAATGTTTAACCAGATTGAAGCCGACAAAGCTGGCGTCGTCACCGCCAGACTCGTCGATAACGGCACTCCGGTTGAATTCAATCAGCCGTTATTTGTTATCGAATAACGCACTCGTCCGCTGGAGGATCAAGAATCATGCTTAGATAAAATACTCATCGCCAATCGCGGCGAAATTGCTCTGCGCATTTTGCGCGCATGCAAAGAACTCGGCATCAAAACCGTTGCCGCGCATTCCACTGCAGACCGTGACTTGCTCCATGTGCGTCTCGCGGATGAATCCGTTTGCATCGGCCCGCACCCATGCCGCACAAAGCTATCTGAATATTCCCGCCATTATCAGCGCCGCAGAAATTACTGATGCCGTTGCCATCCATCCCGGCTATGGCTTTCTTTCTGAAAATGCAGACTTTGCCGAACAGGTGGAAAAAAGCGGCTTTACCTTTATCGGCCCGCGGCCTGAAACCATCCGGCAAATGGGCGATAAAGTCGCGGCAATCAAATTGATGAAAAAAATCGGCATCCCCTGCGTGCCTGGCTCAGGCGGCCCCGTTGGTGATGATGATGCAGAAACAATCAAACTGGCTCGCGGCATAGGCTATCCCGTAATTATCAAGGCAACCGGCGGTGGTGGCGGACGCGGTATGCGCGTGGTCCACACCGAATCCCATTTAATCAATGCGATTGCCCTCACCCGCAGCGAAGCCAAAGCCGCATTTAATAACGATCAGGTTTATATGGAAAAATACCTGCAAAATCCCCGCCATATTGAAATCCAGGTGTTTGGCGATGGTCAGGGCGATGCTATTTATCTTGGCGAACGTGACTGCTCCATTCAGCGCCGGCACCAAAAAATCATTGAAGAAGCACCCGCGCCCGGCATTACGCAGAAACAGCGCGAGGAAATCGGCGAATTATGCGCACAAGCTTGTCGCGACATGAAATACCGCGGCGCCGGCACCATGGAATTTCTTTATGAAGACGGAAAGTTTTATTTCATTGAAATGAATACCCGTATTCAGGTTGAACATCCTGTCACCGAAATGATCACCGGCATAGACCTGGTGAAAGAACAATTACGTATCGCTTCGGGCGAAAAACTCTCCGTCGCGCAAAAAGACATTAAAATTCGTGGCCATGCCATCGAATGCCGCATCAATGCCGAAGACCCACGTACTTTCGCGCCATCACCCGGCACCGTTTCTTATTTCCATGCCCCTGGCGGTCCTGGTATTCGCGTTGATTCGCATATTTATGGCAGCTACAAAGTACCGCCTTATTACGATTCGCTGATCGCGAAAATCATTGCCCATGGCGAAACGCGTGAACTCGCGCTTGGCCCGCATGCGTAATGCTCTGGATGAAACCGTCATTGAAGGTATTAGAACCAATATTCCATTGCATCAAGATATTTTACGCGGCAATGGCTTCCAGAAAGGATTGGTTAATATCCATTATCTGGAAAAATGGATGAATATGTAGAATTTGTTCAAACCTGCGGACGAGGGGTAGCTGAAACATCGCTAGCGCTCTGGTCGATTTCTGGCGAAAAAAACGTCATACCTCTCGCGCGGGATTGCAAATAAGCGACAAACTTTTTCTGTAGCGGAAGAAGTGCATCAACATGCCGCAGCAAAACCGCCGCCATGCCCTCTTGTTCTTTCAACACGTGATTGAGCTCACATTCTTTACCATCCGTCACAAACATGGCTGTAGCCGTACGCAGGACGTGTAGACGATTCAAACCATAAGCCGCTTGCTCGACTTCCATCAGCTGCTGATTAATCGCATTCATAATGTGCAGCACACTTTGAAACTGCGCCTGCAAACGCTCATCGGATAATTCTTGAGGGAACTTTAAGCTGCTTAAATCAATCCGTAGCTTGTTAACTGCAGACTGCATCTGAAGAATTTCTTGCCACAACAATACACCATCTACAGACAAGCGTTGATAACGCTCACGCCATATTGTTTGCTGCTTTTCCAACAATGTAGATAGGGCTGGCAGGTGCGATAATAAAACTTTAGCTTTGGCATCACGCTCTTGCTGTAAAAAATATAAATGCGTTTGCATAGCCACAATATCGTCTTCAGTTAGCATGCCATGAGAAAAATATAGACCGGCTAACTCAGTGTAAAAACGCTGCAATGACTTCTTTTCTATTCCAAAAAGATGCCAATTCATCCATTCCGACACCACTCGGGGCCGTAATAGGCAATAAAAAAACAATTCTTTCATGTTTTTGATTCGGTCTAGCAGGAGCTCGAGATCCCCTGCCACTAGCCCGGAACGCCGCTCTGACATCATGGTGACACCCTCATTTCGTACCTTTTTTATGCCCTCACACGAGAAATATCATACGCATAATTAATTTGACAGCCCGGGCAAACCCTGTACAATCTGCCTATCTGTATGAAATGACTTAATATATTGTTTTTATGGACAATTATGGAGCATGCAATATCTGATTGACAGCATACCCCCATTACAATATATTTGAAAATGTGCAAAAAATGATTGCTCTAACAAAGCACAATGGTTAAAATACTTGCTGTATTATGAACGATCCCAGTTATACCGAGGGAAAATTATGTCTACTACTACGTTAGAAAAACCAAAGCTGTCTTTTGAATTGACCCAAAAGAACCAACCGCTACATGATAGCGTTAGGCAGTCTCTTGAGAATTATCTTTCTCATTTAAAGGGACATTTGCCTAACAACTTGTACGAGTTGATTCTTGCCGAAGTCGAAGCTCCGTTGATGGACGCTGTAATGGAATACACTAAGGGCAATCAATCCCGTGCTGCCATCGTGCTCGGACTGAGTCGTGGCACATTAAGAAAGAAACTCAAAATGTACGGGCTGCTTGACTAATCGGCTGCCGTTTTTTTTGATTGATTTCTAAATCAAATAATATCCCCGCACATGCGGGGATATTTTTTTTGAGCCGTCATTGCGAGGAGCACTTTTTGCGACGAAGCAACCCAGGCTTCGACTTTCTTTAATTCACACTCATTGCGCTCACCAAATCAAAAAAGTCCAAACCTGGGTTGCTTCGTCGCAAAAAGCACTCCTCGCAATGACGGGCTACGATTAAGCAACTTCTTTCCTCCATAATATGTACAAATCCATAATCTCGCTCACCCGCAGGTGAATAGTTGAGCCACCTGTATTATCATGTTTAATCCTTATATTGAGCATGAGAATGGATCGGTTCAAATGAAGTTGACAAAAAATCTTCCCAAACTGAAAACCTGGCTTCTTGCGAAACTGAATATCAAGGACATTAATCCAGCCCTCTTAAAAACATTTGCGAAATTAACTGCGTGCGCGCTGTTGGTCTGGATCATTGGTCCACATATCGCCTGGGGTGATTACGTCCCCTTAGCTCAGGCGGAAAAGCGATTTTATGTCGCAGTTTTGATCTATCTATGCTGGGCGCTGAAATACTTTGTTATCGACCAGAGCTCACCTTCGCCCGCGCAATATGGCGAAGCCTTGCAAAAGAAACTGCATGACATTCAGCTGCGCTTCCATGGCGCGCTCGAGTTTTTAAATAAAACCAGAATTACCCGCAACAACCAATCCACACGCCTGGATGAACTGCCCTGGTATTTATTAATCGGCCCAACCAATGCAGGCAAGACCACTTTGCTCGCTAACTCTGGCATTAATTACATTTTACAAAGACGCCAGCAACAAAATGCACAGCACCCAGAAAGCAAACACTTCGATTGGTGGGTCACACGGGATTCCAGCATTATTGATGTACCTGGAAAATATTTGTCTTCTACCCCGGAACAAAACGCAAAAGCCTATGACTCAACCTGGGAGTATTTTCTGCGCTTAGTACGCTTTCAGCGTGGCAAAAAAGCGCTCAAAGGCATTATTATCGCCTTGCCACTGCCCGAACTCTTGCTGCAGGGTAATCAGGAAAGTTATCAGACACTGTTAAATGATTTACATGAACGCGTTACTAAATTGCGGCAATATTTTTCGAAACCAATTCCTTGCCAGATTGTCATAACCAAATGCGATTTGCTGCCAGGGTTCAGCGAATTTTTTGCTGACTGTAGTAATGATGAAGCAGCGCAGGCATGGAATGTTGTACTCACCACACCTAATAATAATGAAACCGTCGCGGATGTTTTCGTTAATCGCTTCAATCATTTAATCAAAAAACTTAATCAGCAGTTGATTTGGCGTTTGCATCGTGAACGCGACCCAATGACGCGGCCTTATATCAAAGACTTTCCGCTGCAAGTTGAATTTATCAAAGAATTCACTCTCGATTTTATTAAAAAGTTTGCCCTGAATAATCAGACACTAGCGTTAGAAAGTATTTATCTGACCAGTGCGTTACAAGAGCCACGCGTTTCTCTTGCTGATGTTCCCGTAGAAGAATGCGTGCTGGAAGCATCCAACATCGCACCATTGAATACCAGAGAACGCGCCATCCAAATTTTCAGTGAACAAACGGTGGCATCACGTCCTTACTTCATCAAGTCATTTATCTCACACGGACTTGGCAGCACTGGTAATTTGCCGCAGGCGACAGCGCATTTCTGGCAGCGCCGCAGCGTGCAAGCATCGGCGGCAGGTGTTCTCGTTGTTGTCACAGCTGCATTGATTCACGATTTCCGCCAGAGTATGCAACAAGTTCACACGGTAGCGAACAGCATTTCTAATTACGAAGTCGTGATAAAGAAAGTACAAGACACAAACGATCAATTGAACAACATAATAAATCTGCTAAATTCACTGCAGATGACAGAAACAAATTCGGCATATAAAATTGATTTGTCACGCGCACTCTCTTTCTATTCGAAAAAATCTCAGCAAAAAACCGTTGAAACTTATCAGCAAGCGCTGCAAAACATTTTAGTTCCGGAAGTACGAAGATATCTTGCTGATTATCTCAGCATCCCGGTGAACAAGACTCCTGAAAATGTTTATTCCGCACTGAAAGTATATTTAATGATGAGCGATCCATCTCACTTCCAGGCGGACGACATCTTGAATTCGTTACGACAAGTGTTGCCTGACGCGCTGCCTGGTGATGTGAAAAATCAATTGTTGCAACACATGAGCCAAGCGTTGGCTTCCATGCATCCACAACCGTTAGACGCTGCACTTGTTGCACAAACCGAACTTATTTTGCCGCGATGCCTGGTTACCAGCTGGGATATATTCTGTTAAAGAATATGAACAATAATACGGACATGATGGTTATTAATCTGACTCCATATAACAGTGTGCCAGCATTCACCAGCACAACTGCGCAGAATGTAAATCAGATTCCAAAAATGTTTCTTGCTTCTTCTTATCCGCTGATTATCAATCAGGATTGCATTATCGCTGCGAGAGAAGCACTGACTGGCAATTGGATTTTAGGTGACAATCTCAATGCCAGTAAAAATCTTAGTGAAGTTAACACGCTAGTCGAACAACTGCGTAACACTTATCTCAATAGTTATATTGTTTACTGGGAAAACGTGTTAAATAACATCGCCGTTTCCAATCCCACAAGCCTGGCTCAAACCGATAACCTCATTCTGAGCATGATCAGCCGTAACTCACCATTACTGCAGATACTGCAAACACTGCGCGATAATACTTATTTTGAGCCGGTGGCATCATCCAGTGCGAAGTTACAAAACCTTGGCGTGCTGTTGGAAAATCGTAATCAGACGGAAAACACGCTCTATCAGATATTTAACAGTCTGCAAGATTTGCATGTGTATCTGCAAACCATATTGACCGCGCAAGATGAAAAGAAAGCGGCATTTGTCGCAGTTTCCAATCGTATGCTCAGTCGCGGCACGCCAGATGCGATTACTGGATTACGATTAGTCGCTACTAAAACACCGCTGCCGGTAAAAGTGTGGTTAGATCAAATTGCCAATAACACCTGGCATTATTTAATGAAAGATGCCAGCAATTATATCGATACTTCGTGGCAGGAACAGGTCGTTCGCATTTATCAAACTGATATTGCCGATCGCTATCCATTCAGCGCAGGTACCGAGCGGGAAGTTCCTATTCAGAATTTTGTGAACTTTTTTGGCAGCCCTGGTGCAATGACAAACTTTTACAATGTTTATTTACGTCAGTTTGTCGATTCTTCTTCACCCGAATGGCGCTGGAAAACAGTTGATGATATGCAAATGCCGTTCACAGACGAGAATTTGCGATTAATTCAATATGCAATGCGTATACATCACACTTTCTTCCCAAATGATGACAATAAGATTTTTGTCGAATTTTCATTACAACCGTATCAGCTTGGCAAGCAAGTCAAGCAAGTGAAACTGAATATCAACGACAAGCAATTCGTTGATCAGCCCAGCGGCAAAGAGACGCACGTCATCGTGTGGCCGTTTGTAAAAGAACCGCGTAAAACTTCGGTGCAATTGACGCTGGATAATCATCAAATCATTACCAATAATTTCAACGGTGACTGGAGCTGGTTCAAGCTGTTAAACCAGTCATTCGAAAGCATTCTTACCAGCAAGGAAATTTTGCTGAATTTATCCAGGAATGAACAACCAGCGAAATATTTATTATTCATGAATGGTCAATACAATCCATTCATGGCATTGAATCTGAATCATTTCCACTTACCGCAGCAATTGAGTGAGAAAGAAAAAGTATAAATTACTACTGGAGTTAGACGATGAAAACACAAAAAATTGAATATAAGGATGGCGACACTACGTTAGTAGGATATGTAGCCCATGATGACAGCAACAAAGAAAACAAGCCGGTAGTGCTGGTTTCGCATGATTGGTCTGGTAGAAATCAATTCGCGGACCGCAAAGCAGAATTGTTAGCTGAATTGGGTTACATCGGATTTGCGATTGATATGTACGGTAACGGCAAAGTCGGTTCCACCAAAGAAGAAAAAACCGCGCTAATTCAGCCTTTCATTCAAAACCGCGCTAATTTGCAGAAAAGAATTCTGGCTGCCTATGAAGCCGCAAAAAAACTTGAGCATGCAAATACTTCCAGTATCGGCGCAATTGGTTTCTGCTTTGGCGGTTTATGTGTACTTGATCTTGCGCGCAGCGGTGCTGATGTCAAAGGCGTGGTAAGTTTTCATGGCCTGCTTGAAGCACCTGCAGATGTAACAAAACATCAGATCAAAGCTAAAGTATTAGCATTGCATGGTTACGATGATCCTATGGTCACACCGGATAAAGTCATGAAGTTCGGAACAGAAATGACTGATGCAAAAGTAGATTGGCAGTTGGATATGTATGGTAACACTATGCACGGGTTTACCAATCCACAGGCGAACGATCCTTCTTTTGGCACGGTTTACAGCAAGTCCGCTGATTCCAGATCATGGATTGCGATGAGAGAATTTTTCCGCGAAGTGTTTGGCAAATAAAATCTTAAGCGCTGGCATGCTCAACGCATGCCAGCGTACCTTCATATCACGAGGCAATAATTATGAAAATAGGCATTATGGGTGCTATGCCCGAAGAAATTGATAGCATTCACGAACATATGACGGACGTAACCATTCTGGAACACGGCGGCCGTAAATATCATGTCGGAAAAATAAATAATCATGATGTCGTTTTAGTATTTTCTCGCTGGGGAAAAGTGGCTTCTGCTGCAACAGTAACTTCACTCATTACGGAATTTAAAATCGATCGCTTAATCTTCACTGGCGTTGCTGGCGCATCTTCACCAGATTTAAATATTGGTGACATTGTAATTTCCGAACAATTATATCAGCATGATATGGATGCCAGGCCGTTAATGCCACGTCACGAAATTCCATTAACAGGAATGACGTTTTTTAAAGCCGATTCGTTTTTAGTAGAGCAAGCTCATGCCGCTACTGATGGTCTTCTTGCTTCTCTATCAAAAAAGATTCCCGTTGAAGTGTTAAACCGATTCAACATTACCAAGCCGAAATGTGTTCTAGGAACGATCGCGACCGGTGATCAGTTCATTTATGACCGCCAGAGAACCGAAGCAATTATGGCTGAAGCACCGGAAACAATTGCGGTAGAAATGGAAGGAGCAGCAGTCGCCCAGGTTTGCCATGACTACAATATTCCTTTCGTTGTTATTCGAACCATTTCAGATAAAGCAGATCATACGTCAGAATTAGATTTCCCGGGCTTTATTGATCAGGTGGCAAGGCATTATTCTGAACATATTATTCAAAGTATTTTGAAAGAATCCCGTTTTTAAAGGGCTAACGTTATGGATTGCTTCGCAAAAGCGCTCGCAATGACGGAGGCTACGATCGCAGCCTCCGTCATTGCGAGCGCTTTTGCGAAGCAATCCAGCTTTTAATTCGATTTATCTAAACAATTGAACAACCGCAAGTAATCGCCTGCCACACCGATCGATTATTATCCCTCTGCTCTTCCCTATACGCAAAAAACGCTGCCGGGGCGACCGCCAGGCTTGGTTGCGGTGTAACCCGCTGTTGGGGTGCGATGGGAAAATCAGCGCAAATCATCGTGACATATGATTTTTGCAAATTTGGATGACTTAAAACCCCAGTCAATTGCCCAAGGTGGTCAGCAACATAGCACCTAATGGCATCAGCAACATCTTGTGAGTCCAAAACATTCTTGGCAATGTAAAATGCCCTATAAAAATAGGTCAAATCTACAAAATCATTTGCGCCTGTTGTCAGGTCATTCAATAACTTATCATTCCACCGATTCAAACCATAAGATGCCCGAATTCCCGCATCAGGATGCGATATCTGGATGATAGCAGATGCGTAAATTTTAGCCGGATTCGCATTAGGAGCTTCATCAAGAAACCGAATTAATGTAGGCAAGTCTCTTTTTATCAGCAGGTTATCAATTTCAGAATTATCAACTTCTCTAGCAGCAGATCTCATAGCAGCGCACTTCTCGTTTAGTTTTTGTACTCTGATGATAAATATACCTAGCACTTTAGTCAATTTTGTATTTTAATTAATCTGTACTACGGTTTTAATACAGTATTCAAATACGTATTATTTATGGTAGAAGATATTAGCTATTTCCATTTCGAGTAATGAGCATGTCCAACCAAAATAACAAAACCAAGCGGTCGCTCTCGTTCTCCAGCGTTGTGCAATTCGCGTCACGTTACTGGGTGCGTCAACCTGGAAAGCTGACCATAATTCTTTCCGGTTTAACGATAGCCGGATTATTGGAAACGTATTTACCGAATGCGCTGGCTTATTTTTTAACAGCGATTCGCGAACATGATGATAAAAGTAATATTCTCTATTATCTGGCTATCTTTCTTGGCATTTATTTGACACAGGCATTACTGACTTCAAGCTTATATCTACTTTATAACAGCTTTGAGACTGTCATATTCAAAGAGTTGGTCGATGACGTCTTTTCTTATGTTTATTTATTGCCGGAAAAGTTTTTCGCCAATACCTTTACCGGCAGCATTGTTTCCAAAATTAACCGCGCGCGGGTAAAGATAGAAGTATTTGAAGATCAAATTCTGATACGAATTTTTCCAACCTTCGTCATTCTCATCGGCAGTCTGGTGTTTCTGGCATTACGCTTTCCTTTTTTAGCATTACTCATGCTGACTTATCTGATTTTATTTGTGATTATCAGCTCTATTCTGGTTTTCAGGGTGTCTGGCCCAGCGCAGGGAATTTATGCCGATGCGCAAGATCATTTCAACGCGAATCTGGCAGACAGCATTAGCGGCGTTGCGACCACAAAATCTTATGCCCAGGAAAGTTATGAAATAACGCGTTTTCAAGACAACACCACTGATTTACGAGCAAAAAATTTACGCGCTTACCATTTAGGCAATACTGCCGGCTTTATTCAGCGCCTATTACTGGCTGGCATGTTGGCACTCTTGATGGGTGGCGGTACCTGGTATTACTTTCATGGTCTTGCCAATGTAGAAAGCATGGCTTATCTGGCCTTCGCTTACACTATCATTCAGTCCTATATTCGTGACGTCGGCGAAAACATCAAAAACCTGCTGACCTCATCTTATGATTTGCACGGTGTCATTACTCTGTTACAAGAGCATCCGGAAGTCCATCGCACGCAGCAAATTCCCGACTTAAGTATCAAACAGGGTGAAATTATTTTTGAAAACGTAACATTTACTTACCCAGAAAAAACGGCACCCATATTTGATAACCTGTCGGTCAAGATAAACGCGGGTGAGCGGATTGCGTTGGTCGGACATTCCGGTGGTGGTAAAACCAGCTTTGTGCGCCTACTGCAGCAATTATATCCGATAGATAAAGGACGAATTCTAATTGATGGACAAGATGTTACTAGCGGATCGCTTTATTCCCTGCGACGTAGCATTGCATTAGTGCCACAAGACCCTATTTTATTTCATCGCAGCCTGCGCGATAACATTGCCTATGCGAAGCCAACAGCGACCATGGCAGAAATTCGCGCCGCTGCGCAAAAAGCGCATATAGAAGATTTCATTCTCAAATTACCGCAACAATATGACACATTGGTTGGCGAGCGCGGCATCAAATTGTCAGGCGGCGAACGCCAGCGTATCGCTATTGCCAGAGCAATATTAGCTGACCGTCCGATACTCATACTAGACGAAGCAACCAGCTCGCTAGATTCTGAAAGCGAACGCGCGATACAAGATGCATTACACACGCTCATACAAGGCCGAACATCTATCATGATCGCGCATCGACTCTCAACTATTCTCGATGCCGACCGTATTTTAGTTTTTGCCGCCGGCAACATAGTCGAAGAAGGGTCACACAGCCTGCTGCTTAAGCAAAACGGCATTTACGCGAGCCTCTACAAACTTCAATCCGGTGGTTTTATTTCGGATTAACACTGCTGGTGGATTACGGCAAAAGGCCTACCACCTACGTCAGAGTAAAATGCGTTCGTAGGGTGGATTAGGCGCTTTTTGCCGTAATCCACCAAAGGTGAGGGGTAATCAAAAAGAATTCGTACTTGCCAAGTCATCGAGTGCGCTGCCGGTGACCCGGAATACTGTCCACTCATCCATAGCCACAGCGCCCAAGCGTTTATAAAATCCTATCGCCGTCTCATTCCAGTCCAGCACCCACCATTCCAGACGGCCGCAATTTCTTTCTTTCGCTAAACGGGCAAGATAAACCAGTAACTTTTGACCGAGGCCTTTGCCACGCGCTTCTGGTTTAACAAACAAATCTTCCAGATAAATTCCAGGCTTACCCAGAAAAGTAGAAAAATTATGAAAAAATAATGCGAATGCGACGGGTTGATCATTGAGATAGCCAATAACCACTTCGGCAAATGGTTTGGCGCCAAATAAACTCTCACGCAAACTTTCTTCTGTCGCCATGACTTCATGCGACAGTTTTTCATATTCCGCGAGGTCTTTAATAAATGACAGGATAAGCGGTACGTCTTGTACCGTTGCCTGTTTAATCTGGAAAGAATCAGTCATGATTACTACTTAGGTAAGCTTTTCACATCCGGGTTCTTGGAATAAGCATCCAGAATTTCTTCCATCAGTTGATCGGCAATACTAAGATTCGAACCTTCTTTGATGACACCTTGTTGTTCTTTAAGCGTCGCCAATCTTGATTCAATCAAACTCTTGACCGAGCCAGATGGGAATAAGTTAGCTAACACGCGACGTGCTTCTTTCGGGCCTAGTTTGGCATACAGTTTATTACGCAAACGCGCGTCTTCTGCCGTGGTACTGAATGACCATAATTCAATCGGGCCTAAAGTATTAGTCAGCAGCTGAGTATTCAGTCCTTGCTTCGTTGAGAATTGTGCCAGGAAGGTTGAGCCACCTTCACGCGGACCATGCACACGTGTTTTCAATGCCACACGCGCGGTATCCGACAAACCAAATATTTCCGTCGAACGTTTGATAGCTTGCTCAGGACCAGCATCCATAATAAAGATGGAAGTCGCAAATTCCACCATCACTGGATCAAAGTCATCCAGCGATTGTGAAATCAAAGCAATCTGCACATTCCATTTACGGCCTTCGCGCATATCCAGAATAACCTGGTCACGAACCGCGCGCGCTTTGGAAGTACGATGGAATTCGTCATACACAATACGTTTGGCGTCTTCACGAATTTCCGAAATACGTTGACGATGATATTCGCGATAAGCATCGGAGATATCAGTCAGCGAATCTTCTGTCAGATAATAATGACGTGCCAAGGCATAACGCGCGAGCATGTACATGACCGCCGTTTGTCGTTCCGCAGCGTCACCACCACTTTTCGCGACTTCATCAAGATCGAGCGAAACAATACGTGCTTCACCAATATCAAATTGCGTCACGCTGGAAAGAATTGGATATTCACGCACAGCACTGGAAATCATACGGCTGAATGCCTGAATCAATGGTTCGCCTGTAGGCGCACGCACTTGACCATACAAATCTTCTACGACTTGCGTACGACAAATCGCTGCTGCGTCAGCCAATAGTGGCATCGCATAACGTTGCGCCAGCATTGCCTGATGATGGAAACCAGCCAGGAACAATGCATCCGTGACTTCCCACCAGGTGGTTTTTTCATCTAACACAAAACCAATTTCCCCAGAATGTCATCGACTAGCGGTTCAATGCCTTTGGTGTAAGGATGCGCTTTACCTTCATCGTCGAGATATTTATACATTTCATCGACGACCAGACCAGCCATGTCAGAAATACCATCATACGGCCGTTCCGCGCCCAATGGCGTCGCCAATAAAGTGACAAAATTCACTAAGAATCCGCGTTCTTGCGGTGACGGTTTACGACAACCCAATTGAGTATCAAATGGATTGATAGAATAATCCGGTGTCATACGTAAACGATGATAAGCGACATAATGTCTGATTTCCGGCGGCAAACGCTTCTTTTATCAATGAAATAAGACCGCTACTGGATGGACCAATATCCACAATCGCGATGCGCGGCAAGCGGGTAATACCACCAGACAAGCAAAGCGCCAGGTTGATTGCGTTAGACAATACCGATTTACCAGAACCAGGACGCGCATACATCAAATCAATCCAGGTTGTTTGCTGTGATGAACCAGGTTGATATGGCCACGGCTTGCCATCTGGTGAACGCAACAACAATGCGCCATATTCCCAGGCAGATGCCGGACGAGTAAACGGCAGCATATAAATTGCATCACTCAATGGCGCAACTGAAGGTGTCGCCACACTGTTCGCGGAAAAACCCATAATACTGGATGCCACACCAGCAAACACATCACCGCATACTTCAGAAACTTCGCAGGATCCCCAACCTTCAACTGCTTTGGCTAATTCTGCTGTGCGCGTACGCAGCAGTCGTAAATTGTCCTTCAGGTGCCCAGGTAGCAAGACTGACTTGCAGCTTAACAACAGCATCGTCAGTATTAATTTCAATATCCGATAACAAATTTTTGGCGTCACTCACCAGCGCGTTATGCGCAGAGGTGAAGCTCAAAATCGCTGCCATCATGGATTTGAAACTTAAGGTTCCAAGACCGCCGCTTTCAATGAGATAAGAAATACGCCACGGCACACGTGTAGGCAGCGTTCGCGCGAATAATTGAATAAAGGATTTTAAATCCTGCGGAAATAAATCAATAAAGATCGGGCGTATAAAGACGATCGCCAGCTCGCAGCGTGCGCAAATCAACCGCTACGGCATCGCGTGGGAAAATCTGTCGCGCCAGTGGCGGATACATTAAACCTGATATTTCACCAGCCGCCGGACTGATGTCGCGCACTGGAATTTTATCGCCTGGTAAAGCAGCGCGCCATTCTTTAGTGGTAAATTCAGGATCAGCAGACATTCTCATCGCATTGACAGAATCATGCACTTCCAATAGCGCGCAATAAACATTTAAGGCGCTCATATCGGTAACTAGTGATCTGACAAATGAATTATGTGCTTCGCGCAAATCCGGTATAGCCGCAATTAAATTTTGCCCATTTTTAAACGGTGGGATTTTGTTTTCACGAATGAAATTCAGCTTATCTTTGGTGGCGCGCTTTAATTGTTCGCCAGTGAGTGAATACGGCCTGGTCCAAAGCACAAAATATAATTCTTCATGGGCGCAGTATTTTGAAATGTAATTGATGCGCTCATTAAATAAATCATCAAGATCAAGACGCAGACGAGTGGCGGTAGCTTTCGCAGGAGAAAGAATATCTTCAATTTCTGGTTTAACTGCATCGCGATCGTAACAAAAATAAACTTGTACTGCGTGGCCTTGACGTTTAAGAGTGGCTTGAAAACTTTGTGTCAGCCCGGAATGGATGGCGTTAAATTCTTCCGCACCTATCAACCTGGTCACGCCAAATACGCGGATCACTGAAATCAGTGAGCCATCACGGGCTACCAGGGTGTGATTATCATCGGCGGTTTCCAGATCACAGTAGGATTCAACCGTTTGTTTCAGTTCGGTACTGAACCAGGCTAGCAATGAATCTATGCTATCCAGCAGCGGGTCTATAAAGCTGCGATCTCGCATTCCTTTATCCTTATATTAAGTATTAAAGTACCCATCAATCGCTTAATCAGCCGCGGCTTGCTCCGCTTCTAATTCTTTCAATGCAGCTGCTGCCCATGCTTCCAACTGTACTCTAAATTTTGTCTGTGAAGGAAGTAAGCGAATATCTTTTAATATGTCCGTTTTTATATCCGTCTTCTTTAGTTCGGCTTCTATTATAATCTGGCCCATAACATTTGGATTGCTGGTGCCGGTACCAAATTTATTTTCAATCATCTGGCTACGAAATTTGAGACTGCGATAAAGTGACTGTGCACTATCCTGATACGCGGTATTGTTTTCCATCGCGCAAAACAAGCACATGACAAAAACTATTGAGATCAGCTTGGCTCATTTCTGGCATATAAATTAACTGTCCGCCGCCCATATCATCCAGCCCGATGGATTCCAGAAATAAACATTGCGAACAAAAACAACAGGCAGTCGCCATATTGCTGAGTTTGTTATTCGCATAATTACCATCGAGATTAACGACTTCTTGATATTCTTTGGCTTGAAACCCGCAATACTGACAAGTGTAAGCATCGCGATCGAATATGCGTTGCTGTACCGGCAGGAAGGCTTTGTCTTTTTTACGCCTGACAAATATCCGCCATCCTGCCAAATTTACCGCTAGTGAAAGATTATGCATAAAAATACCATGCTTTGCCGATCAATTTCAGAAAAGCATGGTTCTCATTAGAATGATTTAACACCAGAAATACCTGCCTGTTTACCGCTGGCACCGAATAGGGTCGCACCACCAGCCTTGAATACGCTTGGAATAAAGAGAAGAGCTGCAGCAACGAACAATAATGCAATTGGTGTACCAATTGGAATCTGGGTTGGGTTATCTTTATGCGCTTTAAATTTAACAACTGCTGCGATAGCGCAAGCCATACCAGCAACATATGCAACCGCAGTGATAAGTTTAGCGATATCAGCCAAGTTGCTGGTTACTTGCGCTGCAACAGAACCAGCGCCCGAAATTGCGCAAAGCGGCTGTCCCAACCGTAAAGCAAACTAGTGCGAGTAACGCCAATACCAATTTCTTCATTGCTATCTCCTTAATATGATAAAGTCTTTACATTATGAACCAAATTGAATTCCAATAGTATAGCTAATCATTTGTATAAACTGATATATGTTAATACAGAAGATCCCGCCGATAATATGCGTCAACCCTTTGCCAAATTGACCCTGGCTGGCCGCCATGCTCACCTAGCCTGCTAAAATAACCAGGCCACGGATAAAAGCGATCACACCGATAAGCTGTACGACTTCGAAGCAGACGTTCAGGTAAGTGGACCAGGTATCGGTATTTTCATGCATAAGCATAAGGACTTGCGGAAGTCCAGAAAGTGTTCATACCCACCCAGACTGAAGATGGCAGATACAGCAGCGCTGCGCCAACAGAGATATAAATCAATGGGGGTATCAGCACTGTGTTCACGTGACATCATGGTACGTGACTCACCGAGGTGTTTCATTCTCATAACACCGGTAATGATAAAAAACATACCTAAAACATAGCCAACAGCTGTTACCAACAGTGTAAAGTTAGGAACTTGCTGTCCAATCTTTTGCAAAATGCTTTGAGCAGACAGACCAGAAGGAATAATCACAGATTGCGCATGCGCCGAGGAAACCGTCAACATGAAAAGGGCGGCAACCATTAAGAAAAAACGATACGCATTTAAAGAGCGCTTCGCGCCTGAATAATTCGTCAACAAATTTATCATCCCGTTTTTCATGCCTATACCTAACTCGATTATCTACATTACTGCGCTTCGCGCGCTAAACGGGGTCATACCTGACTTATCTAAAGTAATTTTAAATAAGTAGTTATGACCCCGTTCATATTATACTGCAGTTTTAGCAAATAAAGCAGGCATTAACAGTTTAGCCGCCACTGCTGCCATTACCATAAGCGAGAGAAATCACTTTGGAACCTGTGTTGACTTCTACTACGCCATCATAAGGATCAATCTTGGTAACCCGACCCAGATCTTTGATGTTATCGCCTTCGGCTACTGTTAATGTTTCGCCATTTTCAGCTTTTAACCAGGCTCTGCCAGGAATAATCGCCTGAACGTTATATGCTGAGGATCTTGGTTGTTCAGCAGCAGCGATAGGCTGGGATTGAGGTACTGAGCTAATTGGCCTGTCGGTACTGCATAACTGCTACCATTCTGATAACCGTTGTTTTGATATTGGTTCTGATTTTGATTTTGGCTTTGATTCTGATATTGACGTGTCATTACATGCACCATTTGTGTCAATTCAGATTCAAGTGTAGAGACACGGGCATTCAATGTCTGTACTTGATCTTGCAGGGCTTTGTTCTGGGTAATGAAATCATTCATTTTCTGAGCATATTCATTCCGCATTTGCGTCTATCGCCATACTGGTTTGCGTATTTAACCCTGACGCTGCATTTTCAGCTGAAGGGGGCAACTGATTATACGCTGGCGCTTGTTGTTGATAAGGTTGGTCTACCGTTACCACTGCAGGCATAGGTTGTTGTGTTTGCGCAACTGGAAGAGAAGGATAAGTCTGCGCAGGTTGTTGCATTGGTTGCACCATCGGCTGCCTGTTGGTTATTCGGCATCATTGGATTCACTGCTGATTGAGTAACAGGTTGAGCAGCGTTTGCATAGGCTGAACAATCGGCGCGGTTGCGCGATAGGTTGAGCCGGCTGTGTTGTGGCAGCTGTCTGTGCTACAGGTTGATTTGTCGTTGCGGTAATAAAGCCAGCATTTTGATTTCCCGCACCGGCATTATTCATAGACGGAGTATTATTCTGCGCAACAGCAGGAGCAGCGGAAATATCTGTTGAAGGTGTCGAAGGAGACAATACTTTATAGAAAACAAAAATCAAAGCGATAACGACAACGCCAACAATAATTGGGCGTTTGCGTTCACTCCATATTTTCATGAGTTTGTCTTTGCCACTTCCACCCGTAGGACCACCACCAGGCGCCGGTTGCTTCGGCGATTCAGGTTCAAGCTCATAACTCACTTCATCATCTGAGAAGTGATATTCGCTATCATCATGGCCTTCGAATTTATCATCACGATCATTCAACATTTATCTTGCCCCTCTCATTTTTCCCTAAATTCATCTCATATTTAAGTATAGTGCATCCATAAAGAAAACCCGTGCACCAAGCTTAAAAAATCCCTTTTAATTAATCTACAAATAACACATAACATATTGTTTACACATACACTTCAGCAGAAGTACTGTTAACTCAAGTCGGCCATAAACAGTATACCCAGACTAACACCGGAATCCACCGTTACTGTAGGCGGTATGTTTGTGTAATTCTGCGTCATGCTGCCAAGGTTGGTACCAATCTGCCCGATGGCTGTCGCCAGTTTTTGGCCAGGGCTGAGTTCTGGATGCGTTGTACTCGTACCGAATATACCTGTTGTACTCGTTGACGAAGAAGACTGAATTGCGTTTGCGTAACCTTGTACAAATGAAGTTGCCATGATTGCGCCGTATTTCATCATGTAATGATAGTTAACGTCGCTTGCCAATACGGTGCGCGCTGTATCTGGATCGATACCATAGGCAGTAACGTTCTTGGATGCTGACCAACGCATCATCATTCATCAAGGTAAAGTTCAGCATGATTCTGTCTTGTTGGCCGGAGACACCTTTGGTGGTCTGCAATTTACCAAGTACCTTGTCACCCTTATATTTGCCCTCAACAATCGTAGCGATAACCGGACTATCTGGATAATCACTATTTACCGTGGTATCAAGCACAGCAAAAATAATCGTACCTGCCTTGATCAACACTGGACCCGATGGCGAACTTGAGGAACTGCTGCTTCCGCCACCCGAGGCAGAACTTGCTGATGATCCACCCGCACCAGCTGCTTTCTTCTTCGCTTCTGGTGGTACACCCGCTTTGAATTCCATGATTGGTGGTTGCCATGCTGCGATTAACTGTTGAGCTTGGCCTGACATAGCACCTTCAAGAGCCTGCAATCTGGCTAGTCTATCCTGGTCTGATTGTTGTGCCGCTTGCGCTTGCGCAGCTGCGAACTGCTCTGGAGAAACACCTGCAGGAGCGCCACCGCCTTGTTGCGCCTCACGCTGTTGTATAGCAGCAAACGCTGATGTAGCTGCGGTTCCAGCAGGCGCATTCGCCGCTGTTGCTGCCTGTAACTGGCTTTGATATTCCTGCAATAATTGCGCAGCCTGGTCTGGTGAAATAAGCCCTTCTGCTACCGCTTCTTTTAATGCATCAGCATATTGCGACGCGGTTGCATTGCTAGCGCGCAATTGTGCCAGACGGGATGATAAAGCTTCCAGTCCATGCGCTGCCTTATAATCATTAATCAGACGCTGAGATTCTTCGGCACTTAAACTGCCTTGTGACTGGAAACCGTTTACTGCCGCGATGAATTGATCGACAGTCACTTTGTTATCAACCATGTCACGCAATGATTTCGCCACATTATAATCTGCGTTGATTGCTTGAGCCTGCGTTGCCGTCAATCTTCCTTGCTGCACCAGCTGGTTAACTGCTGATGTGTAATCTTGTACTGCTACATTTTGTCCTACCGAGTCTAACAATTGTTTGACCGTAGAATAATCCGATAACAATTTGTCACTATCTGCTTGTGACAACTGTCCTTGACCAATCATATTACTAAGCGCCGCTTTATATTGATCAGCGGTAGCATTGTTAGACACTTGCGATTTCAGATTTTGTTTAGCGGAGTAATCTGAAATCATTCTGTTCGCGCTAGACCAATCCAGCTTACCCTGGCTTACCAGATCATTCACCGCCGCTGAGTATTGATCCAAAGGAGTATTTTTCACTGCCAGGTCTTTCAGGCCCTGAACAGCTTGATACTGACCAACCAGAAGTCTGGCTTTATCTGGCGAAGCTTTTCCTTGCGCCGCGAGGTTATTCACTGAGGCTGCAAATTGAGCGACAGGAACATTACTGCCGGCCATTGCTTTCAGGCTTTGTGAATCCTGATAACCAGATATCATGCCTGCTGCTTCACTGCGAGAAATCTTGGCTTGTCGCAGCAAATCATTCACCGCTGCGCTATATTGCGGCTGCATTGCATGTGTATTCGCCAAATCTTTGAGTGCTTTGGCTGAAGTGTAATCAGCAACCATCATGCTAGCGTCTGCTGGCATGAGAATTCCTTCATTAACAAAATTGTTAACTGCAGCGTTATACTGATCCGCAGAAACATTGGCACCTTCCGCCATGTCTTTCAGCGCAGCAGCGGCTTGATAATCAGAAACCAATGACGTTGCTACATCTTGTGTTATCCGACCTTGTTGCAGCATTGCGTTAACGGTCGCCGAATAATCATTTGGCGATGCATTTTTTGCAACCGCGCCTTGCAGACTTTTCGCCGTCTGATAATTATTTATCAGATTTTGCGCATCATCATGTGCCAGTTTGCGTGCCATCACGAGATTATTAACTTCAGTCGTGTAACTAGCAGCTGAAGCATTTTTGGAGATAAGGTCTTTTAGACGGTTCGCATCATTTGCGGATAGTTTGTTAGCACTGACCAGACCTTCGATACCGACATAAACAAATTTGCCGATACTATTAGGTGCAATCTTTTCAACACCAGAAGCTGCCAGCCTGTTCACATCACCGTTTACACCGTCATCAATGCCATTATTCATGACAGCATCAATTTCTGAAGCTTCAATTGTATTGACGCCAGTATTAACAATATTACTTAAATTTCTGATCGCGATTTGATACAGATCAGAGTAAAGCTGTTGCAAAGCTTGTTTTTCCGATGCATCCAGAGCAGAAGCCGCTGGTGTTCCATTAACTCCGGCACCAGCTGCAAGTCCAGCATGTTGTGAGTTATAAGCAGCAATTAATTTAGATGCTGCTAACGGTGTGAGTTTGCCTTGCGCAACCAGTTTCTGAATTTCCGCAGCATATTGCTCAGGCGTCAAATTCTTGGATGCAAGATCAGTCAGTGATTTGGCCACGTCAGGTGAAATTTCACCACTTTTTTCCATTTGGGCGATGGTTGCCAGCGCTTCCTGTTTCGCTTCTTTCGCTTGCTGTGCTTTATATTGATCAAGAAGCTGCTGCGCTACTGCAGGGGAAATCTTTCCTTCTTTAACCAGCCTTTGCAATTCAGCGGCATAATCGCCTACTGGCATGCCATTTTTCTGATCTTGCAATAATTGGTTAGCAACATCCAATGGCAACTGGCCTGATTTAATCAGTCCATCCATCGTGCCTGCACTTTCCTGCAACAATGCATTGGCATGTTGTTTCTGATATTGCGCAAGTAATTCACGCGCCTGTTCTGGCGTGAGCTTGCCTTCTTTCACTAATTGATCGAGCGCTGCAGCATATTGGCTAACAGGAACATTCTGATCAGCGAGTTGTTCCAATTGCGATGCGACATCTGGAGAAATTTTACCTTGTCTGACCCAATCATCGAGCAATGTATTTACTTTTGCATTCTGATCAGAACAGATGATATTGCAATTACCAGTCGGACCTTGCGTACCCACATTCACTAATGTTGGCATGGCACTGCCACCAGTCATTTTGGCTTGTTGCGCAGCTTGCTCATTAGCCTGCATCAAAGCGCGATAATATTCTGGTGTTAACTTTCCACCTGGCACTGACTGCAAACCTTGCGGCGCAGCTGCGACACTGGATGGACCAATCGTTTTACTGCTGCCACCCAAATATTTGGTGACACCATAAATGACCAATACAAAACCGACCACGCCCAACGCAAGAACCAAAATTCTGGCGCGCGCGCCCAGTCGGCTAAAGAAATTTAATTTGGAAAGATCCAGCGCCATCAGAAACCCTCGATCTTAAGTTCAGCCGGCTCCCCATAACGAGATATGAGTACAGAGGAGGTTTTCGGAAGTTCATAGGCATGCATTCCATCAGGGCTGACCATAGTACCGAACCAGCCTGGTGAAAGCACAGTAAGTCGTGAACGAAGATAAATCTTCTCATTTAGTAACCATGCCTGACAGTCTGCACCTCTGACTGTCAACGGTATGCTGCCTGGAGGTGCAACACCATCCAGAACGCCTAATAACAATTGGTTAGCACTGCCTGGCAATGGCGTGCCAACCGGAATATCTTTAGTGTTAGGACCGATGCCAGATACATGTAAATCGACTCGGTAATCAACAATAGGCTGACCAGCGACCAATTCCAGTGTAATAGGTGTCGGCAAGCCAACAAGGCGAACAACCATATCACCATCACTATATGGTGACACTGCTTGCAGAATTAATACGTTACTTTTTCCATCCCACTGCAAATTGACTGCTTTAGGATTACCAATATCAAACGAACCAATAGGCCATGGCGTACCAGTTGAATCAACAAACACTAATGAAGTGACATAACCTTGCGCAAGACGAATAGCTGGCGGTGTTGTTCCTGGCGCCAGATTGACCATGATGGTACTGGATACTGGTTTAGGTGGAACTGTTGCCGGAACAGAAGCTGCGCGCTGCGCTAAATCGATCTGCTGACGTAATTGCACAACTTGTTGTGGCGTCATTGGCATGTTTTGTTGCAATAACGCATTGAATGCATCAATAGAATCCTGGGTTGGCGGAGTAGCGCCAGGTGGAACGGAATCAAGCATCGCTTTCCGGCTCTGGTCATAAGTCAAAATACCCGATGAATCATCATCACTTGTTACCATTGATGGCGCTGGATTATTTGCAACCGGAACAGGGTTAGGAACAGGAACAGCATTAGCAACAGGCATAGCCACCTGATTCGCGACAGGCGCAGGCGCAACTACACCGGCATTATTCGTGCCAGCATTTCGCGTATAACCATTCGTTTGCAGCCATTGTTGAAACTGGTCAGGACCTGCAGTGTTAGTCTGCTGGCCAAATGCACCAGGTACAGCCGCGAAGATAGTCAGGAATAAATATACTTTTCTTAAAACATGTTTAGCCATTTACGTGATCCATATCCCATCTAACTCCCAGTCCCATTCAAAACAACGATATTATCTATTCTTACTCCGGTTAAATTATCCAAAGTAGAAACTCTGACAACTGTTACTTGAAGCTGTAAATCTTTCGAACCAGGTGGTTTGAATCCTGAATAACTAATCGTTATTGGTATATTCACCAACCATGCATATCTTCCACCCAACAAACCTTCTTGCACAACGGAAGGCGAAGCTGTAGGAATTGCTCTCACAAAAAGCTTATCAGATTGAACATTATTATAGTTAGCGTAGATATTCAATTGATTTGAAAATATTTTCCATCCATCTGGTGTAAAAAATTGCGAAATGGCCTCTTTCTGTTCGTTGTAGTGATTAAAATCAAAATGAAACGCTTGGGGCACAGAATCAGCAACCCATTGCAACATATCTGCTTGATGAAAGTTTTGAAAATAGGGTTGATTCAATGGCACTGGTGGTTGCACGCGCCAATCACCATCAACATGAAATGTTACCGGCGCTGGTTTGTCTATATAGAGATAAACAGACAATGTAACGAGAAATACAATTGCGACTAATATGCCGAGAATAATAAGGACGATCTTACCGAAACTATCCCGGTAAAAGTCATCGCGAAAGACAACATCTTGTATTCCTTCCTGAGCCATGCTCCCTCACAATGCAGAAAAATATAATTGATTTTAGATAAGAGATAAGCTTGAGTAACGGCTATTATAATACCAAAGACCCACTCATTGTATAGTGGTTGATTAGCGATAGATGACTGATCTTGTGGAAAAGAAAGTTCCTGCGGCACATTACTATTTGGCGCTTGTGCCAATGTTGCAATCATTTGCACCACACCAAGACCTTTGTAACCTTGCAATGCCTGTTGTCGCTGCACAATGATGGTCACATTCAATGCATTTGAAAATTGATGTTGTTCATCAAATGGCGGCATAGAGTAAGTGACTAGCATAGGAATGTCGGTAAACTTCCAGGCAAAACTACCGCCTAGAATTCCTTGTCTGTCTAATTTGCCCTGTCCAACTACTTTCGCCTGAATAATATATTGCCGGTCGACCAATGCTACCAGGTTATTGGATGCTTTCACCGTATTCATAAACTGGTTCCAGCCAGCGGAAGTAAAATATTTTTCCGCATTCTGTAATTGCGCGCGATAATTGATATAGTCCCAGGAAAAAGATGTTTCAATCGCTTCATTTGTCCAAGCGGTTACTTCATCAAAAGTCATATTAGGAATATTAACTGGCACAACATGTATCAATCTGCCGACATTATCTGTAGCAAAAAATAACGGCCTGGTGGGATGTCTGTACAAATAAACAAGTACTGATGACAAAATAACGATAACAATAACACTTAAAATGTAAGCGGCAAATGCGAGGTAATACAAACGCCGGTAAAACGCGTTGCGCGTATACACTAATACCAGCGGATCGTTAATTTCCATCGCCTATCCATTCCTCATGACGAATTGATCTATGCCTATGCCGGCAGGATTAATATTTGTCGGCACTTGCACAATTGTAACAGAAACCATGTAGTTTTTTGACTCACTACGATCAGAACTCTGATAAGTGACCAGAAATGGTATTTGCACACGCCAGGTATAACGTCCATACACTTGCGCCTGATTTTCAATCACAGGCGTATCTCTGACAACGGAATAAACAAATAATTGTTTTTGTACAATATCTCTCAAGGTATCTGTCATGGATGCCTGAAAATCATTCCAGCCATCCGCGGTAAAATAATCCCGGGCTTGACCAATTTCTTTATTGTAATTGACGTAATCAAATGTGTACGCCAGCGTCGCGGCCTTGCTGGCGAAACGGATGATAGTATCTGGCAATTGATTGGGCTGATCATAAGGCAGCAATTGCATATTTGCCCCGCTCGAATCAATAGCATTAAAAACCGGCAACGGTCGCGTTACCATTTGATAAAAAACCAGTCCGACAACTAATGTCATAATAACCATCAACAACATCATGACAATAATCACATGATGATAGTGATTATGATAAAACTTGTTGTCCTTGGGTATGTATTGCTGTTGCAGATCATCGAGCGCCATCTACGCCTACTTCCCCATTGGCATTGTTAAAATCTTACCATCCGTAGTATTACCAAAGTACTTTTGTGGTGCTTTAAACAAAATCATGTAAATTATCGCGACAATCAAAATAAAAATGATGAACACATACACAATTAACCATCGCAAGAGTTTACGATACTTTTCACGATAAAAGTCACTTTGAAAATGAGGTATTTCATTGCGGCTACCTAACATTCGCTAGTTCCTCACACGTATAATTTTTCTAACGTGATTTCGATACGATAATTGCTGCTAACATCCCATGCTCCGCTTTTCTGTACCAAATGTGTTCCACCGTAGCCTGCGGCATACAATAGACGAGCATCCACACCATACGCCGGTTAACGTTTTGGCTAGCCGCATTTGCTTCTTCTTGCGACAAACCAACATCAGCACTTCTGGAACCCGTGTTATCTGTGTAAACAGAAACCTTTACCAAAGTTTTTGTGTACTGATTGACAAATTTAGCGATCAGATTAATTGTTCCGTATGCCTGCGGTTTAATATCAGCCGTCATGGATTGGAAAATACGTACGGATGGCATAACGAGAAGAATTTGGTCACCGAGAATAACAATATTTGCGCCACGATTTTGCAACTGATCTTCTAATGTCGCATTGGAATCAATATATGTTCCATAACTGCCGCCCATCACAGCACCAACTGCTGTACCGGCAAAGAATCCGACACCAGGCGCTAAACTACCAACGGTTGCACCGGCGATACCGCCGTACACCATACCTTTAGCTGTTTGACTGGAATTTTGATAAGAGTCCGCTACGCTGCCATCAGAAGCACCATCAACCAGGTTTTTTGCATTTTGCACACCCAGATCAACATTGGCCGCAGCATCACGCTGGACTGCAGAGGAGGCGCAGCCAGTGATAATAAGACAACAAATAACTATTAATGGTAACAAGCGAAAAAATTTTTCTTCCCGCATCCGATCTTATCCTTGCTCTTTATAAACCCTCTTCTTGCGATTTTGTCTTAAGCGAGGTTACATAATCACATAACTCATTTGCAATAGCTACCACTTCCTCACTAGGCAATAACGCTGTTTCGATTGGCGGCGGATACTCTGTTGCAAGAGACATATCTTTGATAATTTCATTTGTCATCGGGCCAGCTTGTGATGCAGAGCGGCCCATTAATCTTTCCAGTAATTCAATTTTATCTTTCGCAACACTTTCTCAATATTAATGGTGAACTGAATTGATCACTTTGACTAGCACCGACAATTGCTTTGACAGTATCATCCAGTGTAACTTTGCAGAAGATATTCAGCTTGCCTTCTTCTTGTTCTTCTTCAACTGTTTCTATCGTTTCTGTTGCAGCAGCATGACGGTTATGGAATGCCAGCAATGCGCCCAGAGCACGTTCAATTGGATTAGTTTCCGGCTGCGCAAGCAATGGCATCGGAAATAATTTGAATTTCTTCGCCTTCATCACCACTGGCGATGAGCAAATACTTCACCTGTTCGCATGACTAGCTGCGTGTATGTATCGATACGCTGTTCCAAATCCAGTAATATACGACCGATTGGCGTTTCCACTTTCAAGAATTGATTAAGCGCATCTTTGTGCTGGCGGCGGATTAGCAAAAAACATGCGTGCGCGAACAATTTTTGATTTGAAGAAGATATGCGCTTCACCTTCGCGTTGTTCTTTCAAATCCAGCAAATCAATACGCTGCGCGTTTTTCAGAAGAAGCGCTGCGGCTATCCATATAATTATTTAACAAACTGCCTGCATTAGTTTGGAATGAATCCACTTTGGTCACATAAGATTCACCCGCGGTCTTATGGAAAAATTCCCAGGTTTCCATGCGGATCTTCCAGCTTCATACAAATTTTAATGTTGGTGTTCGCGCCGATAGAGGCCGCTTCTTCTTTTGATGCTTTTTGGAACGCTGGTAAATCTTGTCCGGCAAAAATAACCGAGAACCCTAGTGAACGCGCCTGCGCTGGCACAACCGCAAAACCTTTTACCGCATAATAACCATACTCATCAAGAATACACATATAAGGCGTAGCTGCATTGGTTGGTTTGCGCGTAATAACTTCTCGATAAGTACCTTCAACGGCATCACCCAAACCTGCTGCCATCATGGCTTTCAAGCGAAGCGATAATAACTTTACCTAAGTTTGATAATTCATCTGGTGATTTTTCCAGAGCGGGCAACAACACAACCAGAATGCGTCGATTTAACACCACGTCTTTCAAATCCACTTCCGCCAGATTGGTACGAATAATATGGCCATAAGTATCAGCCAAGCGAACCGAATACTCGGGTCAATTGCATGGTGATAAAACCATGTTGTTCCAACACTTGCGAACCTTGTTTGCCTTTTTTGGAGCGATCATAACCTGGCAAGTTGATTACATAGTTGGTAATAGGTTCAAGAATCAGATCTGGCGCATCAGCAAGACTGACGGGTTCTTGATTATCGCGCGGAAACATTTTATCCATCGCAATCGCTTCGAGACGCGGCAATTCAAAATAATTACGAATAGTGTTGGCATCCAGCAAAATTTTGCCTTGATCACGCATGTAAACCAGCACTTTCATCAATGCTTCCACAAACACAATAGCACGGCCTTTCCACATATCACCATCAGAACTTTGACCGAACCAGAATCCATCAAGCTCACCACCAACTGCGACAACATACTGGATGAACCATTACAAAATGGATTCATGGTATTGGACAAACGTTTTTCTTGTGCGCCGACAACATCGCGCGCACCAGTCATGAAGTTAATTAGCAGCAAATCATCTTCGCGCCCCATGATGCGGCACATCGAAAAAACTTTGGCGAATAAATGAGTTATCACCTTTACCATCTACATAAAAAAATCCACTGCCTTGCACCAATGCATTAAATGACAAAGAAATCAGGGCTTCGGTTTTACCACTACCGGTTGAACCGAAAATCAAAACATGGGTACGCATATCATCATTGTTAAACCAAAGTTCTTCATTGTCTGATTTGCGATTACCAAAAAAACTAATACCGCGCGCTTTGCGTGGTTTGTTGAACCTGGCAATGGATCATTATAATCATGGCGCTTTGGAACGTTGCGGCATACGAAATGGCAACTTGCTTTTGCGGGTATAAGCATAGAGAAAAACGCACACGCCAATGAAAGCAATGAATTCACAAACGCGGGAAACATAAATGACCGCGGCATGCAAACGTAACCATCAGTGATCGCGCTATTAGTCGGATCTTTGAAAAAATCAACAATCTTCATGCCCAGCGTGCGCGTATCACGCAACAATAGCTGGGGCGAAAGTTCATGTTGTTCTTCTAATCCACGCATTCCGCATGACATTCACCTCACAGATTCCTGCAATCAAGCAGGAACTACTGCTATTTTGTTCATCTGGCTTATAAACAACTTCTTTCAATGCTAATTCAACAGCATTGGTTGCTTCTTCCACCATAGGCACCAATAATTTTCTGTCCTGCTTCTTTTTCTGCCACCCAATGTGCAAAAATTCCGGCGACTTCAATAAACGGTGTTTGTCTGCCTACTGTATTCAAGGTATACCAGAGTCTGCGATCCATTGGCTTTAAGCCATAAAAAATCAGCTGAAGCTTGCACGCCATCTTCACGCGCGCCCTGATAGCATGGAAGCCATGACTGTCGATGACATAAGCATGCGATTGCACAACTTTCTGCACCAGCTTGGTATTCTCATGTTTCTTTAATAATTCATCGACACCGTCATAATTCAATTGTTTGCCGGATGATGAACTGACTTAACTGCGCTAACAATTTTGCTGCAGGTGTGAGTATCTGCATTGATGCGCGCAGCAAAAACAGCAAACAATGCTCGCGCATGTACGGCGGTAAATTATCTGTGCCGCGCCATAACGGGCCAAGCTGCAAAGCAAATAATTTATTTGCTTCGCCGCGTTTTAAAACAACTTCAACTCGGTCCCAGTCTTTGCGATTCATGCCTTCTTGCGCGCTGTGGCCGCACTTCTTCCAGCAATTTATAATCTTTTACAAAACTGCATCGGCGTCATTGCCATCGCCCAAGGGCCTTTATCGATATCTGTTTTAATCAAATCAAGATCCAACACTGGTGTAATTTGCGGCCAGTTTGCTACTTTCTGCATTCGCGAGATCTCGCATGCTATAAGTGCGTTTAAATATGCGCGTTGTATTACCCGATATAAACAATTACTGCGCAGAATCGACTAATAGAATGGCACAAGCGGAAAACGCATGATATCGACCAACAGCATGCGCCAGCATATAAGACATCCATAAATTGAACAGCTCGCGGGATCATCACGCGCGCTAATCATGGCTGGCACGCAGATCATACAACGATGGATCTGGCGTCATGTGCAAATGAGTCGGTAATAAAAGTAATCAGATCGATTTCATAAATTTTGATGATGAAATAATAAGAAACAATCTGACTTATGAAAACCATACCAAATGCCTCCCAGCGCGGCCAAAAATGCTGCAGTCATCCATAGTATATGCTGATGAATTATCTTGACTCTCCGCCTTGTGGCGCTGCAGCTGGCATCTGCTTTAACCCTCTTACTGTAGCATTATCCTGGTCTACTAAAATAAATGAACCTTTTCGCACATCAATCTACTTAAGTATAGATGATTTACGAAAAGGTCATAGATTCAGATGACCGAAAATCAAAGACTTACGTCAGCCGGGGCGCGCAATATATCCAGATCTTTAATATTCTTCTTCCTGTTTTTGTTGCTTTTCCCTGATTTCATCTAAGGTTTTGCAGTCTATACATAATGTTGCGGTGGGCCTGGCTTCCAGACGACGTAAGCCAATCTCAACACCGCAAACTTCGCAATAACCATAATCTTTTTCGCGCAACAGTTCCAGGATTCTTCTATTTTTTTCAATAGTTTTCGTTCACGGTCACGGGTACGAAGTTCTAGACGGAAATCTTCTTCCTGGCTGGCTCTATCATTAGGATCTGGATAATTAATCGCTTCTTCTTTCATATGGGTTACAATCTTATCCCCACCTTCCAGAATGCGCTGGCGTAATGCCATCAGGATTTTCTTGAAATGTTCGTGCATTTTAGCGCTCATGTATTCTTCAGTCTTTTTTTGCTTATAGGGACTAATTCCCAAGACTTCCAAGCTGGGCTCTAAAATATCTTTTTCTTTGGTTGCCATGATCATATCTCCTACCCTGAGATTAATTGTAGTCCAAGTTTGACAGCTATACCAAAAAAACACCCTTCACAGCAATCAAATTCTGCATCAGAGTAGAACGACCTAGGTAACAATCCTAGCGTAACTCGTTCATTTTTGCGCTAAATCCAGCACAGATTTGACCATACCGTATCCTGCTGACTCAAAAATATTTCGTACCGCTGCCCCTTGCAAAAACCCATGTTCTACAACAAATAACCGCCAGGCTTAAGATATTCCGTTGCCATCGCCTAATTTGCCTAACATGCGTCCAGGCCATCCTCACCGGCCACTAAAGCACCGATAGGTTCAAAACCTAATCCGTCTGCATAGACTTCCCATTCGGTTTCCGCAATATATGGCGGATTACTGACAATCATATCAAAGTCATTAGCAGGGTAGCGCAGTACACCAGTTGCCAAGATAAAAAGAAATATTATGAAACCCTAATCGTTGTGCGTTTTTGCTGGCAATTTGTAAAGCACTTTGACTGATATCTGTTGCATAAATTTGCCATAAGCGCACGTTCACTGGCGAGCGCAAGCAGCAATTGCGCCGCTACCTGTGCCTAAATCTGCGACTTTTATATCGGTACGATTATGCGCTAATAATTCCAGCGCGGTATTCAACTAATAATTCCGTATCGGGTCGCGGAATCAATGTATCTGGTGTCACTGAAAAATCCAGTGACCAGAATTCACGTCGTCCAGTTATATAAGCGACGGGTTCGCCGTTGCATGACGGCGTTGCAGATATTCTGCGAATTGTTCAGCTTGTACATGCTGTCAGCGGTTTTTCTGGCCATGCATGCAAATGACTGCGTGGTTTGTCGAAAACATGCGCAAGCAACAATTCTGCTTCAAGAGCTGGATTGTCAGTAACAGCAGATAAGTTTTTGCTGTTGCTTGTTGCAAGAGCTTGCTGGATCACGATTACTCACCACACTCTTATTCACCAAGTGACGCAATTAAATCAGCATTATATTCATGGCTCAGCGCATCAATAACGGCCCCAAATCACCTTCCATAATCGTCGGCAATTGATACAGCGTCAGATTAATACGATGATCGGTAATTCGTCCTTGCGGATAATTATAAGTACGAATACGTTCAGAACGATCGCCAGTTCCGACCAGACTGCGTCGTTGTTTCTGCTTGTTGCTTATGTTGCTTTTCCGCTCCGCCGATAAGAATTCTTGATTTCAACAATGACATCGCGCGCGCGCGATTTTTATGCTGCGAACGTTCATCCTGACATTCAACCACTGTGCCAGTTGGAATATGGGTAATGCGAATAGCAGAATCAGTTTTTTGCACGTGCTGACCACCCGCGCCTGACGCACGAAAAGTATCAATGCGAATATCAGCAGGATTAATTTCTATGTTTTCAATTTCTTCAATTTCAGGCAATACGGCAATCGTGCAAGTTGAAGTATGAATACGACCTTGCGCTTCTGTTTCCGGTACGCGTTGAACACGATGCACGCCCGATTCAAATTTGAAACGTGAATAAGCACCTTGGCCAATGATACGCAAGATGATTTCTTTATAGCCGCCATGTTCGCCATGGCTTTCACTCATGATTTCAACTTTCCAGCGTTGTGCTTCCGCATAGCGCGTATACATACGACACAAATCGCCAGCAAAAATAGCGGCTTCATCGCCGCCCGTGCCCGCGCGAATTTCAAGAAAGATATTATTTTCATCATGCGGATCTTTTGGTAACAGCGCGACCAATAACTCATCTTCCAGCTTGTGCAATATTTTCTTCGACATCGCTTAATTTCCTGTTTCGCCAGTTGCTGCATCTCTGGATCATCTTTCATCCAGCATCGCTTTCGCATCTTCCAGTTGCTGCAAATAATCCTGATGCTTGAAATAAGCCTGCACATGCGGTTCAAGCTGCGCATATTCTTTGGATAAATCACGATATCGATTGAGATCATTAGTGACATTCGGATCAGAAAGAAGTGTTTTTAATTCTTCATACCGTGTTGACAGATTTTTTAATTTGGTCTGAATAGATGGCTTCATGTGCGCTCAACTTCTGGATCAGGAATAGTAAATAATTGTTTGGCAAATTTGCAGCAATTCAAAACGCCCTTCTGCTCCCGCTTGTCGTAATTGCACACTAGGCGCATGTAATAATTTATTCGTATAAGCATGCGCAAATGTTTCCAATACTTGAGCAGGGTCATCTCCATGTCGCAACTGCAGTTTGGCTTTGATTAATTCCGCAAGACAGATATCTTCAATCTGGCCGCGGTAAGCGCGAATGGCATGAGATACTTTATCCGCATGATTTTAAATCGCGAATAAACTCAGCACTTTTGGTATGAATCATTTCTTGCGCCTTATCAGCCGCATGTTCACGGCCCCGGCGATTGTGTTCAATGATTGTTTTCAAATCATCAATGCAAAATAAATTAATCCCCGGCAACTTCAGCAACATCAGCGTCAATATCTCGCGGCACCGCAAGATCAATCAGTGTCATTGGTTTACCTGGCGCGCTCTAGCATAGCTTCTTCAATCATCTCTTTGGTCACTAGCGGCAACGCGCTGCCAGTTGCTGAAAACACAATGTCAGCCGTCGCCAGCGCCGCAGCCAGCTGATCCAATTCATATACTCGTCCGCCAAATTGTTCGACCAGCGCCATGGCTTTTTCTGTCGTGCGGTTCACTAGTGTCAGCTGGCCTGGAAAGATGCGGCTTGAGATAACTTAAGCAGTAATTCCGTCGTATCGCCCGCACCGATCAATACGACATTGGCCTGAGCAAAATCGGCTTGTTGCCTGGCAAAATGGATGGCCGCGGAAGCGACAGACACAGGACACGCACCAATCATGGTCGTGGTCGCGAATATCTTTTGCCATCATGAAAATCTGTTGAAACAGTCGATGAAATAACGCGCCTACCGCCCCTGCCGCACAACTTTCAGAAAAAGCTTCTTTCAACTGGCCAAGAATTTGCGGCTCGCCTAACACCATGGAATCCAGGCCGCAGGCTACCTGCATAATATGCGATACAGCGTCTTCATCACAATATATATAAAGAGCGGGCTCGATTCTCGTGATTTTACTGCCTGCGCAGCAAAACCACTCACGTACACCATTAACATCATCCGTTTCGCAATATAATTCTGAACGATTACAGGTGGAAATTAACACAGCTTCTTGAACGTACCCACGATTTAATAAATCCCGCAAATACAGTGAGATTTTATCCAGTGTGAAATATAATTTCTCGCGCACGATCACCGGCGCGGTTTTATGATTTATACCAATTACAAAAATAGACATGATTGAGGTTGCCAACTTATTTTAGTTTGGGCATATTTTATGCTTAAACCTCTCTGAAAACAAAGGATATTACATTGAATAGGATATATATTAAGTAGCATTGCCTGCCTTTCCCTCACGGTAATGATCACAAGCTGCTCAACCGTGGCTCCGCCGGCCCCATCAGTGCAAATTCCCTGGAAAAAGCGCGAGGCCTGCCCTGGAGAAAGTCGAGAGCTGGCAACTGAATGGTAAAATTGCCGTGATCACAGCCAAAGATTCCGGTAGCGCTACCGTAGACTGGCAGCAACAATGGCAATTGTTACACCATTTCGCTGTTAGGCCCACTAGGCTCAAACGGCCTCAAACTATCTGGCGCGCCAGGCCACGTCACCCTGCAAACATCTGATGGTAAATACTCTTCCGCTGCCACACCTGAGCAATTACTGGCACAAAACCTGGGGCTGGAAGCTGCCTGTTTCCAATTTGCGTTACTGGGTACGCGGCTTACCTGTGCCGGGCATATCCGCCAACCCACATTATGATGAGTACGGCCACTTAACCTCATTGACCCAGCAAGGATACAATGTGCAATATCTAAGCTTCACTAAGTCTGGCGATGTTGACCTGCCGAGCAAAATATTTATCACAGCGGCCAGCACTGAAAGTAAAATTGATTGTTTATGAATGGAAGGTTAGCTAATTTGGATTTATTATTCCATTGACACACATGACTACACTCGACAAAATAGCGCTTCCAAAATGTTATGCATGTTGGGGTGTAGCCAAGCGGTAAGGCACCGGGTTTTGATCCCGGCATCCCTAGGTTCGAATCCTAGCACCCCAGCCAAATATCTGAATATATCGTAGTCTGTAACAGCTACTGCAGTTAACTAAAATCAACCAAGGATTATACCGTGCCTGAAATAATGATTTTTAGCGGTAATGCCAGCCAAGAATTAGCCCAACAAGTGTGCTGAACATCTTAATCTTCCTATTGGTAAAGCAGTCGTCGGTACGTTTCAGCGATGGTGAAACCATGGTTGAAATTCAAGAAAATGTTCGCGGCCGAGATGTATTCATCATTCAGTCAACTTGTGCGCCATCTAATGACAACTTGATGGAACTTATTTTGCTTGCCGATGCGTTGCGTCGCGCTTCCGCTGCAAAAATTACCGCTGTTGTTCCTTATTTTGGTTATGCACGCCAAGATCGCCGCGTTCGCTCCGCTCGCGTTCCTATTACCGCTAAAATTGTTGCCGACATGATGGCTGCTGTTGGCATCAGCCGTCTGGTCACCGTTGATTTACATGCTGATCAGATCCAAGGTTTTTTTTATATGCCGGTGGACAACCTATATAGCACGCCTATCATGCTGGAAGATATTCATGCACAGAATTATCAAAAATATTATGATCGTATCGCCTGATGTAGGCGGCGTCATTCGCGCTCGCGCCATTGCCAAACGCATTCAATGGCGCTGATCTGGCCATCATTGATAAACGCCGTCCGCAAGCCAAATGAAGCGCAAGTCATGCATATCATTGGTGATGTTAAAGACCGTGAATGTATTATTGTGGATGATATTGTCGATACCGCCAGCACTTTATGCCGCGCGGTTGAAGCACTTAAAGAACATGGCGCAGCCAAAGTTGCCGCTTATGTTACTCATCCTGTTTTTTCTGGCAAAGCCATTGAGAACATTGAAAATTCTTTATTGGATGAAATTGTTGTCACTGACACTATTCCGCTACAGGAAGCAGCCAAGAAATGTAAGCGCATTCGTTCTTTGAGCATGAGTCATACGATTGCCGAAGCGATTCGCCGTATCAGTGGAGCTGGCTCGTTAAGCCGCATGTTTGTGGATTAAAACTCTCGTGCCCATTTCATTCCGCAATATGCAACAAAATGGGCGCATGATTTTTAATACAGATTAAAATCGTAAAATAATACACAGAATTAAATCGGATTAATCCTCCGTATTTTAATCGTTTGTTTTTTTTGTTTATTAATGCTAGCTTTGTCACTTATCAACTCAATCTGTGCATTAAAAGAATACAAGACTTGGAGCAACAACTGTAATGTTTAGACTAGGCGGTCCTACGGCTGGCGAAAGTACGGCTCATGCTCAAAGAGGCAACTCTAAAATTGTGTACTCCTGGGCATATGAACCAAAACGCTCTGATCTATTAGCGAAGGATATATCTTTTCTTTGTCCGTTGCTTATCGCTTTGCATAAACAAGCCATTCAAAATAAAGATGCTGCCAGCATTATATTTGATGTCTGCGCTGTAATACCTGCAGACAAAATGAAGGTATTAAAAACATTATTTGAAACGAATAGTGATCTCATTCCACAGCCAATCACTCTGCAACTTGTTGACAGCCACGCTATCGTAAAAATTCCAGGCTCTGGTCTACCTGATGCGCAATTTAATGATGAAAAAGCCAGATTTTTACTTCAGCTCGCGATGCCAACCACATCGAGCTCCGATCCACGCATGTATGCACCAGCGCCAATAGTAAATGTCGCGGAAGTATTGCTGAATAATCCTGCTAAGCTTTCTGAATTTAAAGATAGTCGCAAAACATCGCAAGCTGAACTAAAATAGACACTCTTTAATTTCCAGCCTGAAAAACAATATCATTTGATAAGGATAGTCACATGTTTGGCAAAACATTTTTTTGCGCCACCATTATTTCAAGCGTTGTGGCATCCGGCATTAGCATGGCCGCAACGCAATCTCAATTATCTTCCGGCAAGAAAAATCCATGTCTTGAAGAAATGCAACATGACCTGAAAACTGGCACGCTATATCTTTGCGGTGACGGTGGAAAATTCAAAGTATTGTCACTGGAAAGATGCGATATTCAAGACCAGGACATACCCGAAATCGTCGCTTATCTGGAAAAACATCCGCGCATTAATGCACTGGATTTGTCTCAAGATAATCTCAGTGATGAGGGCGCGCAGAAATTAGCCGCTAATAAAAAACTTTCCTGGCTAGGCATTAGTTACAACAACATTGGCGACAAAGGCACGGCAGCACTGGCATCCATACCCACTCTTACGCATCTGGAAATGTTCCTAAATAATGTTGGTGACGAAGGCGCGGCAGCATTGGCCAAAAGTACCAGCCTCAAATCACTTTATATGGGTGGAAATAACATAGGGCCAGAAGGTGCAAAAGCACTCGCAAACAACACCTCACTCGAGATTCTTTATTTGAAAGCAAACCATGTCGGCTCGGCTGGCGCGTCAGCATTTATCAATAATACTTCTATCACCCATCTTTATCTGGATGATAACTTTGTCGGCGATGATGCCGCGGCCGCCCTGGCGAAAAATAACCACATTACTGACCTTGGTTTAAGCGATGATGATCTTAGTGATACGGCGGCCATCGCTCTTGCCGGAAACACGACTTTAAGATGGCTCTATCTCGATGAAAACCATTTCAGCAGCGCCGGGCTAACGGCATTGGAAAACAATACTACGCTAACGGAATTCACGACTTTCGATAACTCTAGCAGTGCAAAAACCCAGCATAAACCAGTAAAATTGATGACACCGGAAATATCTCCTCACAGCACAACGCTAGGCTCAAGCTGCCATCTCAGATAGCCTACAATCCACTAGCATCTGGCTTGAATCTGTGTAAAATATGCAATCCCTTGTCCTGGTCGCGGGGCAAGGGAAAAAATATCATTCATTTCTTATAAAGTGGAGTAAAAACAATGGCATCGAAGCATAAATTTGAAATCGAAGCTAGTGTTCGCCACGAAATGGGGAAAGGTGCGAGCCGCCGCCTGCGTAGACAAGAAAAAGTTCCTGGCGTTGTTTATGGTGGTGGAAAAACTCCTGTATCCCTGACGTTCGAACATAAACTAGTAGCCAAGGCACTCGAAAATGAAGCGTTTTATTCTCATATTCTTACCCTGAAAACTGACGGCGAAGCCGAAAGAGTCATTCTGAAAGACGTACAGCGTCACCCGTACAAACCGCGTATTGCACATGTGGATTTCCAGCGCATTAGAGCTGATGAGAAATTGCATATGCATATTCCATTGCATTTCAAAGGCGGTGACAAAGCTCCAGGCGTTAAAGAAGCCGGTGGTCTTGTTTCTCATATCATGAGTGACGTGGAAGTCTCCTGCTTACCGGATGACCTGCCAGAATATCTGGAACTGGATCTTTCCGAAATGCAGCTTAATCAGATTCTCCATTTGTCTGACATCAAGTTGCCAAAAGGCGTTGAACTCGTTGATATATTGCATGAAAACGACAAACCAGTTGTTTCCATCCACATGCCACGAGTTGAAGAAGAACCTGTTGAAGAACCAACAGAAGCTCCTTCCGCATCTGAAGTTCCTGCTATTGAGCAGAAAGCCGAAGATGCTGCAGCTGCTGCCAAGGAAGACAAGAAAGGTAAATAATCTGAAACCGGCCGCTGCGACAATGTTAGCGGCCGGCTTTAGATTTCGTTTAGGTGTGGGTAAGGGAGCTATGTTCGCGCCGACTCCGGACACGTCGCTCAATCCATGCTCCCAATACACCTCTTAAATTGTATATAGCACGGAGAGATCCAGTGCCATCATCCATCCAGTTGATCGTTGGGTTAGCTAATCCCGGCAAAGAATATGCGGATACCCGGCACAATGCTGGCGCATGGTTTGTGGAAGAAACCGCAAAAGCGTTCATTCCAAGCTTAGAGCCGAAGCAAATATCATGGCCTGCATGGGCTAGTACAATTGCACGATCAAAGCTGCCATTTACTGATTCCGACTACATACATGAATCTCAGCGGTCAAGCTGTCAAGCTTGTATGAATTATCACAAGATTCCAGCTGATGCGATACTGGTTGCGCACGATGAAATTGATTTACCAGCCGGCACTATCAAATTAAAATTTGATGGCGGCGACGGTGGCCATAATGGATTAAAAGATATTATTCGCCATTTGAATACGAAACAATTTTACCGCTTGCGCATTGGCGTCGGACATCCCGGCAGCAGCAAAGATGTCGTGGATTATGTATTAGATAATCCATCCAAAGCTGATCGCCTGAAAATTGATGACGCGATTGATACGAGCGCAAGATGCGCTGCCATTGATAATGAATGGTGAAATACAGAAAGCCATGCAAAAATTGCATACTGAATACTGAAACTATAACGAGGAAAAAAACATGGGCCTTAAAATGCGGCATCGTTGGCCTGCCCAATGTAGGCAAATCTACCCTTTTTAATTGTTTAACCAAAGCAGGTGTTGCTGCAGCAAATTATCCATTCTGCACGATTGAACCCAACGTTGGAATCGTTGCCGTGCCTGATCCACGTCTGGATAAAATTGCAGCGATTGTCAAACCACAACGCATTCTGCCAACCACCGTTGAATTTGTTGATATTGCTGGCATTGTCAAAGGCGCATCGCAAGGTGAAGGTTTAGGCAATAAATTTTTATCACATATTCGTGAAACCGATGCGATTGTACATGTCGTGCGTTGCTTTGAAGATGACGAATGTCACTCATGTTGCAGGCAAAGTATCACCGACACAAGATATAGAAGTCATTAATACTGAACTCGCGCTAGCTGATCTTGAAACAGTAGACCGCGCCATTTTGCGCGTGCAAAAAGCCGCAAAATCTGGCGATAAAACTGCTATCATTGAATTGGCTTACTTGAACGCATCAAAAAACAATTGGATCAAGGCAAACCTGCACGCGCATTGCGATTTCACCAAAGAAGAAATGCCTTTATTAAATTCATTTCACTTACTCACACTAAAACCAACATTATATGTTGCGAATGTTTCTGAAACTGGATTTACCAATAATCCGTTGCTGGATGAAGTCGAAAAAATCGCTGCGAGTGAAAATGCTCAAGTCGTCGTCATTTGCGCTTCGATTGAAGCTGAAATTGCTGAATTAGATGATGCTGAGAAAGAAATTTTCCTCGCTGAATTAAATCTTGAAGAACCCGGTTTGAATCGTCTGATTCATGCTGCTTATAAATTATTGGATCTAGAAACTTATTTCACTGCTGGTGAAAAAGAAGTACGCGCTTGGACGATTCACGCAGGCGCTACCGCTCCACAAGCCGCGGGTGTCATTCATACTGATTTTGAAAAAGGCTTTATTCGCGCTGAAGTCATTGCTTATGATGATTTCATCCGTTACAACGGCGAACAAGGCGCAAAAGAAGCAGGTAAATGGCGATTAGAAGGTAAAGAATATATCGTGAAAGATGGCGATATTATGCATTTTAGGTTTAATGTTTAAATAACATAAACCTCCCCTCCGCAAATTCCCCCTCATATAAGAGGGGGAATATCTTTCTCTCCTCATAATCATCCCAAGTAATTGATTGTAAATTTTATTTTACAATCATCGCACTCATGTAAATACCCTTAAAGGGTAATAATAATAAGAAAAAGATATTCTCAAAATCACTCAAGAAGAAGCCGCCAGAATATTTGGCGGCGGTAAAAATGGTTCAGCCGTTATGAACGCGGAGAAATAAAGCCACTTCCTGCTGTTAGCAATTTATTAAAAATGCTTGAGCGCCATCCTGAAGATTTGAAATACCTGCTTGATAAAAATAACGCAGCTTAATTTTAAAGGTGGCGAATTCGACACCTTTAAAAAGAAGCATCCCTCTAAGTAATAGTCAGGGATAATGCCAAGGGGTTTTTTCACTAATTATTACCTGGAATACACCTGCTTAATTCTCCTGTTTGATCCGGATTAAAAGAATTTAACTCTTCATCAGATGAACGATCAAAGTACCTGATGCCCACACTTCTGACAGCTACCGGTTCGACAACAGCAGGTGCAATTTTCATTTTTTCTGATTCCACAGATATTAGTTTATTTACTTCTGGATCATCAGCAGGATAATTTTCAACTATGTGCTTAGCGATATCATTACCCATCGCAGCAGCTACCCTCATCAGTACACGCGAATACTGATCGAGCTTTTTATCACTACCAATACTTGCCATAAAATTTGCAAGATAAACCATGAATTTCTGGAAATCCTTGTTAGCCCCCAGATCGTCAATTTCATCCATATGATCTAACAAAAATGACATATCCTGAACCATGGAAGACATAGTAAGATAAGTTAGATTCTTTTTCGTCAACCTATCGTTTTCGTTTCGTTTTGCAGCTATTTCCGCGGTTTTATTTATTGATTGCGTCTGAGCACACGATGCTCTTTGTTGCCAGAATGCAATAATTTTGTTTTCTGGATCATGTTCCCTGATTAGCTTTCGGATCGTATCATCCTTAGTTAACATTTCAGCTGTGCGGCCATGATTATCTTTCAATTTTGTGTCTGCATGAGCCGACAACAAGTTGGCAACATTCATATAATTACCATTTTCCGCCGCATACATCAAAGCCGTTACTCCACAACTATCTGTGGCATCACATCAATCCCAGATACAGAAAGCAAAGTTGTTACGATTGCAGCGTTTTCTTTATTCCAGCGTACTGCGTCAGAGCTACTACATCTATTGTTCAAGTGAAATTCGGTGGTAACCCCACAAATTGCAGCATATATCAGTGCTGTGCGGCCATCAGCATCAGCAATATTTACATCAATTTCATTGACAGTAAGCAAGGCTTCGACAACCTTATGACGACCCATCCTTGTTGCAGCCATTAAGGCAGTAGTATTAACGTGGTTACTTCCGATGCAAACATTATTAATTGAATTAACAGGAATACCGTCTTTCTTAATCAATGCTTGAATAACAGTAACGTTACCACTACTGGCAGACCACGCCAAAGCTCGACCGACTATTTCAATATCAAATTTGGGGTGAGAAAGAAATGTATTAATGCTATCTATTTTCCACCTATAAACTGCATGATAAAAGGGCGAAGCTCGATAAAATGTTTCAGAGGAAGCAGCCGCCAACACAGCCCGGACATCAATCCCAGGAATTTCTAACAGTATTTTAATAATGTGAGCATGATTATTACCTGCTGCGCCATACAAGGCATTGCGGGTATTTTCAATATTAGTTAAGACAGTAGGATTATTAATATTTTCTGAAATATATTGCTTTATTAACTCCAACTCTCCTGAAGTTGCGGCTTCAATAAATTCTTCGACAGTAACACGCAAGCCGAATATCGATCTAAGCATAATAATGTTCCTTATTTTTATAGTTGTGTAATATTTTTTATAACACGAAGATCTCATACTCTAGATTTTGAGGATACGCTTAACGTTTCGTTTTACAGCTACCTGATTGTGAGGTCAAGTCATACAAATGACGATTGAAAGGACGCAGGGGTAATTATATTAATCAAAAGAACAGGAATAAATCCCTGCGCCTGCATCTGCCATAACTTATAAAAATGACTCGCTTTATTTTCCAGCAATGAATTTAAATTCCCATCCTCAACAATATCGCCATTAACAAAGACAAGAATTCTATCCATATCTTTCAGCGTCGATAAGCGATGCGCGATAACAATGGTGGTTTTATTCGCCATCACCGCATGCAGACCCTTCCTGGATAAATCTTTCCGTAATCGAATCCAGCGAAGAAGTCGCTTCATCCAACAATAAAATCGGCGCATTTTTAAGAAAAGCGCGCGCGATAGCGATTCGCTGTTTTTGACCGCCTGATAATTTCACGCCTCGCTCACCTACTAAAGAATGATATTGTTCCGGCAGCTCCATTACAAATTCATGGCAATGCGCACTTTTGGCGGCGGCGATAACTTCTTCGTCACTGGCATCTGGTTTGGCGAAACGAATATTCTCCATGATAGTGCGATGAAACAATTCCGGCTCTTGAGGAATAGTACCAATTTGCTTGCGTAATGATTCTTCTGTAATCCCCCTGATATTCTGGTTATCAATTAAAATATTGCCCGACTGCACATCCATTAAACGCAAAATTAATTTGATGAACGAAGATTTACCACCACCGGAATAACCAACTAAACCTACTTTTTCACCTGGCCGCAGTGTTATATTAAGATTTTTAAATAAAGACTTATTGTTATTATACTTAAAAGCCACATGATCAAATTTGATTTCGCCGCGATTAACCACTAATGCTGGCGCATTCGGTACATCTGTAATTTCATGCGCAATACGAATAAAACTTAATGCCTGATTGCAAGTACCAACCACTTTTGCAAACCGTTGCATTTGCTTACCTATATCATTCACGCTCCACATAAACGCGATAGAAAGCATCAATACCAAAGCAAAATCGCCTGGGCTAACCATGTTATGCATGCTGCTATAAATCAATGCCGTAACATGGCGATAATAAGCACAGTTAATCCTATACCCTGGACAAAATTGATTTTCAAATCGTACCAGCGCCATCGCTTATCCAGCTTATCAGACGATCAATATCTTTTTGCAAATGAGCAATTTCATGCGGCACATTAGCAAACAATTTAATGCTCATATTATTTGATACTGAATCCGACATGGTGCCACTCATGGTCGACGCCGCTTCGGAAAATTCACGCGCATAAGTTTGCGATTTTCGCGCCGTAAAATACGAAACAAAGATAAATGAAATAGCCCATAGAAATAAAATAATGCCAAAAAGAGGGCGCACAGCAAAAAACAATGTCGCACAAGCGATTAACATGAGCAAACAATCGCGGATAAAACCATTCATTGGGTATGCTTATCAGTGGTTCGATATTTTCCGCCATGTCAGCCATTTTTTTGGTTAAATTCCCCGCGAAATTATTTTGAAAAAAAGCATGCGAGTGCTGCATCAGATATTCAAACATATCTATATCAACCGTAGATTTCAGATAAGGAAATAACTGCATATTGATATAATCATATAATCTGAAATTAAGATTAATAATAATCGTCATTAACGCATAAAGTGCTGCAGGAATAAAAATGGCTGATTCAATTTGACGTTTTATCATGCGCAAGAATTAACAACTCTATCAATGATCACTTTTAATAAATATGGACTCAATGACATTTCTATTGCCCAAACAAGCGCGATCAAAACAAATCCCGCCAGATACCATTTCTTTTCTTTTAAATAAAACCAAACAAAAGGGAGGAGTTTATCGGGTAACTTTTTATGTGAAAGTTGCTGCATATCGCTAAATACCATACTGAGGTTAGTCATATAATCATCTTAGCGCAGGGGCCATATCCGTGCCATACCGTATCAATACGGTAGTGAAACTTCATCTAAAGTGTTCTCATTAAGACTTCTTTAAGCATCTCCTGCTAAAGTTTTTTTCTAGGAACAAATTCAAGGAATTCACTTCCCTCGTGGAAGTGAAATAATGCGAATTAATTGTGGGGCTGGAAACTCATGAATGGAAGAAAAGAAACAATCAATCTGAAATTGTACGATATTCAAGATCGTTTATATAAAAAATACACCGATAAGGAGCTTCTTCAGGATTGGCCAATCAGTACGAATCAAAAGTTTTTCCAGCATGAAATCTCGGAAGTCCAGGCATGGGGTTATAGCAAAATCATCGTTGGCAACGCTGGTAATGCCCAGGACAGAATGGCTTTTGCAGATGCCTCCAGCGATACTCACAACGCAGCCAGAATTACCATGCTGCCCATTATTCAAAGCTATTTCAGCAAGCAATTAAAATGCGAAGTCACGCTTGATCCTTTCTGGATGGCGGATATTTATGCTGGTGAACAGGCCGGTGAAAGCTATAAAGCCGCTTTAAAAGAAATATTCCAGGCTTCGCGAAATGAGCATCATACACAAGCCGTGCAAGATCCCAGCCAGATCTTGACGCTATATGTGCTTGCACATCGTATTTCTACTTTAAACCCTGACGTCAAAGAAATCGTTATCGATTACTATCACGACACTGTTCAACATCTAACGGCTTTATATTTGTTCTTTGACCATCATCAATTGCTATTACCGAAAAATGTTTTTCATACGCCTGCGTCATTACGATGAAAACAAGATCAGTACGTATTTACAGGTCAATATCCAGGGTACGGGTGTACTTGACCCACTCTATGATTGGTCTGCGCGCTACATAGAATCACAATATCATCACAATATTGATAGACAGGCTAACCAGAGAAATATTAATTCCGCCAACGATCTTGCTACTTATCATTTTGAAGGTTCATACAATGCTCCTGGCCGGAAAATATCTCTCGATATTAATCTCGATACATTTCAGGTAGAGAAATTCCTGAATTTCCGCGGCAAAGAAATTCAAACGAACCCAAATCTCGCCTCTATGTGTCTTCTTGGCAATGAAAACAAATACACAACAGCTGCGAAATTGCATCAGACTGGATTGATTCCAGGCAAATTTGTTCTCGGCTCTGGAGTGAATAAAAATCCAGCGCCAGTTGCGCAAGAACCGCCAAAGGCAGAAGCAAAACAACCTGCGCCAGCCCCAGAACCAGTAAAAACCGAGCCTAAACAACCTGCGCCAACTCCATTAAAAACCAGTAGGAATATCCCGGCTAAAGAAACATCGCCTGACGCTAATCAAGGCACATCACCGGCATATCCGTTCCTGTTTGAAGAAAGAAAATTCGTTCCTGAATCACCACTAGTGATTACAGCTCCGCAGAAATCCGCCGTCAATATTGCGGTTGAAAACGATAGCCTGAGTCCGCCTACTTTACCATCCAGGATTGAAGACCCTGACCCAGTATTAGTGGCCACAGATTCAAAGAAATTTGTCTTGGGCGTTATCGAGTCTCCAGGACCAAACTATGCAAAACCACCCATTACTGGCAGTAATAATGACGATTTAATCATTTCGCCAGATGATGTTTACTCAAGCATACCCGCTGCCGATAACAATCATCACGATACTGCCAGGGTAGAGATACCAGTTTATAAACCGTTAAATGAAAGTCGCTCTGACTCTGATTCCGATGCATTGTCTCATTCAGAGGAAACTGCGACAGCTACTGTGCCAGCTCAGGGCAGCATGCTGACCAAGAGACAGAATAACGGCGACAATATTTTGGAATATTTACAGAATTTATATTCCACTTTTGAAAACCCGAAGAAAAACCTGAGCATGACCAATTACATCAAAACATTGCGCAATGCATTACAGGTTCATCACTTACCAATACCAAATGAATTTAATGCGTTGCACGCGCTTAAAAACATCGCCAGACTGCCGTGCTGGCAAACTCAAGGTAACAGCCTGACGTATTTCTGGGGCAAAGTACCTGATGCCATTTCTGAAGTTACCAGAAATGATCCGGCGAAACTGGATGATTTGGTTAAATTGGTTAGAGACAGTATTGAATCCAGAAGCAGCTCGTATTTTCATGGCAAACGCACGCCAATGACGTCAGATTTTTATGAATTGATTCTGATGATGTGTGAGAAGCATATGGATGATCAGATTCGCTTCCTGGCGATTAATGCGTTCTGTACGAAATGGAAAGTAAGTGACAGCGTGATGGAAGTCGAAATTGCGCCGGAGTTTGTTTTCAAAGTGCAGATGTAATAAGAAAGCATGGTGGATTACGGCGCATTTAAAAGCGCCTAATCCACCCTACGCTACTTCTTCCGCGGCGCCTGTCGTTGCCTGACAACTTCAAACAACAATATTCCTGTCGCCACAGAAACATTCAAACTTGATACCGAGCCAAGCATGGGAATTTTAACCAGTCCATCACAAGTGTCGCGGGTCAGACGCCGTAAACCATCGCCTTCCGCACCTAACACTATCGCTACCGCGCCCGCCAAATCTGTTTGATATACCGTTTTCTCAGCTTCACCGGCCGCGCCGTAAATCCATATCCCCATTTCTTTTAAGTCTTCCAGCGTACGCGCCAAATTGGTGACCTGCACAAACGGCACTGTTTCCGCAGCGCCACATGCCACCTTGCTCACCACTGGCGTAATACCAACTGACTTGTCTTTAGGCGCGATAATCGCATGCACGCCAGCCGCATCAGCGGAACGAAAACACGCACCAAGATTATGCGGATCCTGCACGCCATCCAGCACCAAAAGAAACGGCGGCTTATCCAGCTCTTGCAGCAATTGTTTCAATTCTGCTTCGGAATAAACGTGAGTTTTGGCGCAGAACGCTACCACACCTTGATGATTAGCTTCGTCAGTCAGACGATCCAATTCTTGCCTGTGAAAGTTGCTCAACCAGCACACCCTGCTTTCTGGCAAGCTGTACGAGCGCGGACATTTTCTTATCGCCACGCTCTTGTTGCACACAAAGTTTAATAATGCGTTCTGGTTGATTTTGTACAATGCCTTCCACAGAGTGGAGGCCAAATATTAAATGTTTATTTGTCTTCATAATATATTCTAAAAAAATCGATTATTTACGTCTGCGTCGTTTCTTCTTCTTTGGTGCATCATCACGACGTGGTGCGCCGCCTTTTGCTTTCTTCTTGCCGCCACGGCCTTTTTTCTTACCTTTGCCTTGGCGCTCATTATCATGTCCCTGACGGTCGCCTTTTGGTGCCAAACGACCACCTTTACCTTTCGTGCCGCTGCCGTCCGGTAGAGTTTCTGCAAGAACAAAATCAATTTGGCGCTGATCTAAATCCACCCGCGCGACCCGGATTTTGACCTTGCCGCCTAATTGGAATTTTCTGCCGCTGCGCTCACCCATTAATGCATGCTTGATGGCATCAAACTGATAGTAATCATCCGGCAACGTGCTAATGTGCACCAAGCCTTCAACATAAATTTCTTCCAACTCAACGAAGATGCCAAAACTAGTCACGCCAGCAATGGTACCGTCATATTCTTGACCAACTTTATCCATCATGAATTCGCATTTCAGCCAATCTGACACTTCATTAGTGGCATCGTCTGCACGTCGTTCCGTCATGGAACAATGTTCGCCTGCACGCACCAATTCGGCTTCATTCGTGGATGGTTTCTTATGCTGCAATATTTGTTTGATCGCGCGATGCACCAATAAGTCAGGATAACGACGAATTGGCGAAGTAAAATGCGCATAAGCCTCGTAAGCCAAACCAAAGTGTCCTTTATTATCCGGGCTATAAACTGCCTGACTCATAGAACGCAGTAAAATCGTTTGTATCATATGCGCATCGGGACGATCCTGAACAACACGCAAAATGTGCGCGTAATCACCTGGCACCGGCTGCACGGTGACCTGGCATGCTCAAGCCAATCTCATTAAGAAAACGACGCAGATTTTCCAGTTTTTCTTCCGTTGGGCCTTCATGCACACGATATAAACCGGGTTGTTTGTGCTTTTCGAGAAAACGTGCGGCACAAATATTAGCTGCCAACATACATTCTTCAATCACGCGATGAGAATCAAAGCGTTCATAAGGAACAATTTTCTCAATTTTGCGATCACGACCAAATACAATCTTGGTTTCCGGCAAATCAAAATCAATCGCGCCACGTGCTTTACGAGCTTTTGACAGCGTACGGAATAAATCGTATAAATTTTCCAGATTGGTCACATGATCAGTAAAGCGTTCACGCATACGCTTATCATTCTTTTCCATCATGGCGTGAACTTGGTTATACGTCAGTCTGGCATGCGATTTGAAAACTGCCTGACAAAAGTTATAACGCATGATTCTGCCAGTCGGATGTATGGTCATTTCACATACCATCGCCAGACGATCAACTTCAGGCATCAGCGAACATAAATTATTCGATAATGTTTCTGGCAACATGGGAATGACACGTCCGGGGAAATAAACGGAATTGCCGCGCTCATATGCTTCTTTATCTAACGCACTGCCTGGTCGTACATAATGGCTAACATCGGCAATAGCAACATACAATGTCCAGCCACCTTTTTCGCGTGGCTCGCAATAAACTGCGTCATCAAAATCTTTCGCATCTTCGCCGTCAATGGTGACAAAGGGTAAATGACGTAAATCTTCACGCCCTTCAAGCGCATCTTCTGCCACTTGCGCAGGAAAGCGAGACGCTTCCAGCGTGACATCATCAGGCCAGATGTAAGGTAATTCATGATTGCGAATAGCGACACTGATTTCCATACCAGGCGCCATATGGTCGCCTAATACTTCAATAATTTTGCCTAATGGCCGTGTGTGATTGGTGGGTTGTTCAGTGATGGCAACAACGACCATCTGGCCATGGGTAGCGCCTTTTTCTTCCCCTGGAGGAATCAAAATATCCTGGGTAATACGCTGGTTGGCGGATTCAACAAACGCCGCGCCTGATTCAGTGTAATAACGACCAACGATTTGCTTGGTATTACGTTCCAGGACTTCAACGATGATCCCTTCGCGTCTACCGCGGGTATCTACGTTAGAGACTCTGGCCAATACACGATCACCATGAAACACATGGCGCATCTGCCGCGGCGTCAGAAATAAATCATCGTCACCAGTATCTGGCACAATAAAACCAAAACCATCTTTATGCCCAATAACACGGCCGGCTATCAATTCCATGCTTTCCAGCGGCCCTAAGGCACCTTTACGGTTTTTAAGCAACTGACCGTCTCGCAGCATCGCGATTAAACGACGGCGTAGCGCTTCCTGTTGATCGGGGGAATTCAGACTTAGCTCTTCTTCCAGCTGTTCTTGTGTCGCTGGACGGCCTCTTTCAGCCAGATACTCGAGAATAAATTCCCGGCTAGGGATAGGATTTTCATATTTTTCAGCTTCCCGTTCAGCGAACGGGTCTTTACGGTTTTTAAACTTTGACATCAATAAGTTATAGCAGCCTCACGGCTCTCCTTTAGTAAAAACAATTCCTTTGATCTAAATTTTTCCATTCATAGAGGAGAATAAGCGGTAATACAAATCATTGCAATCCTTTAGATTAAATATATGCACACAGTGCACAATAGGTCATTGATTGTACAGGTTTTCTTATCCGACCATTTCTTTTGACTGTGAAAAAAAATACAATCATATTTAGCATACAGCCCTGATACTTTGACGTATCCTCACGGCTGTAAAATAGGATACGTTCACTACATAAGTAATACAAGGAACTTGCCACACATGGATAAAAAATTACTTCCGTTCTTGTTCGTCATCTCCATGATGACCCTCACAGCCTGCAGCACCACGACCCCACCAGACCAAAAACGCGCCGGCGTTTGCAATACTTTGCGCAGTGCTTTGGTATTCAACGGCAGCACCAGTAACGTCAGGGAAGCTGAAATTCAAAATTCTCAAACACCGCTGCAGCAGCAGAATTATGACAGCGATGATTGCGATGACCAATAACACTTGACTCCACTTTAGGTGGATTACGGCAAAAAGCGCCTAATCCACCCTACTGTACTAATTATCACCGAGCATAAACGAGCTGTAGGGTGGATTAGGCGCCTTTTGCCGTAATCCACCAATAAAACATATAAAAGGAATTTCAATGAACACCCGTTCTTTATCTGATCACCTGGAACGAATTTTTACCATCCTCAATGCAGAAAACCGTTACCGAAATGGACTCACCGTCGAAATTGAAAGCGATCTTACTTTAGCTGAACTATTTGCTCTTTTTCATACATTAGACGCAAATGAAGAAGACATGGAAATTGCTCCAGAACATCTCGTTGCACTCATTGAATTTCTCGCTCATCGTTGGGACAGAATCAGGAATTCCAATCTTGCTTATCCGCATCAGCCACACAGCACTGTGAATGTGATTTGTCTTTTACTGGCTCAGGAATTAGAAAAACTTACAGGTGTCAGTCGTTACCGTCTGCTGATGCCAACTATTACAGTCGATTGCAATGAAATCTCCACAACGGAAATCAAAGAAAACAATCTGGAACTACATGAGTTTGTGTTAAGCGACGATAATGATCGCATCATTGATATTATTCCCTGCATGGATTTTGCCGTGGAAGACGGCGTATTGAAACACACTAGTTTATTTGCTGGCAAAACTAAAGCACTCAGCAAAACAGAAGCTGATCGCGTCATTCATCACTCTGAATATGCGCAAAATTATTATACTGCCATTATTGAACGCGTCGATGCCAAAACTAAAAGCAATAGTTTCGGCTCTACTCTTTCCGGCTTATGCGAATCATTAAGACGCGGCGGCAATCATGGCACATACCGAGGTGGTGAAGAATTAAATGCCGGTCACAATGCAAACGAAGGAATTTTTTATTTTTCTGAATGGCTGGCAGCGCTTACTGAAAGTGAACGCAAAAATTTATTAAGCCGCAAGAGAGCCGATGGTAATAAAACGTTTGCCGATATCTGGGGACGTGCTGCCAGACCAACCGACGCAGATTATAAGAGTACAAATTTCTGCGTCGCACTCATAGCAGATGATGTTGAATTGATTCTTAAAAACAATCGCGATTTATTTGATATTTATCCGCAAAATAAACAGGTGGCAAAATTAAGCTTCCTGGCACCACTGGATGAAAATGTCGCCAATGCTAAAAAAGAACTCATGCGCGCGATGCGCAGCAATCGTTATCACGTGACAGCAAGTTATGATGATGAACAAAACCGGGAATATAACAAACGATTTAAAGATGAACTTCCACACTATTTCGCAGATTATCTTGATGCTTTGCGCAAACTCAAAAATGAATTACATACGTGTTTCTTTCACCGCTTTAAAGCACACATTTTATCTACCGTTCATAACCATAGTGAATTACTCACATTATTAATAATGCTGCCGGAAAAGTATCATGGCGAGCTGATTAACACTCTCGGCGACTCGCTAAATGATATTCTCACTAGCGATACATTGCCTTTAGTTGAAAATAAATTGTCTCAAGATAATATAAAAATACTGCATCAATATTGTCAGCCGGAAAAACAGCCTGAGTATGATTTCGTCATCATGAATAACGATAATCATTCATCATCTATTAACGAGCTTGGAATATTTTCGTTTATTAACAAACTAAAATTTGCGGAACAAAATACGCCCCAGGAAAACAGAGAACAACCACACTCACCACGTCGATTAAATTGATATTGCTTGTTAAGAACAGCCGAGATATTCTCGGCTGTATACATCCATAAGGAGAATAACCATGTTAAGGAACCATCCTGCCAGTCGCAACGATGAATCACTAGGCCTCGCTGAGTTATTTGCGGAAAAGCCCGTAAAAATAGCGGACAAAGAAGAAGATTTTGGTCTTGCTGATTTATTCAAAGAACCAGAAGTAAAAGCGCAAGAAAAACCCGCGAGTGACCAACCAGCAATCGTCATGTACAGTGTTCCGCTGAATTCGCTGATGATGTTCATGCAGATTGGTCTTGATATTAAAAGCTCCGTAGATTTAATGGCTGTGCTTGGCTTGATCGAATCAGTCACTATACCACTGACCGAAAAACCAAATGTCGAAAATAAAAAAGCCGAAGATAAAGCGCCTGAAAAGAAAAACGACCAGCAACGCGAAGTAGACAAAATTTCTTCTCCGCAGTTAGCAAGACGCGGCTTGTTCAGATGCCCGAATGGCATGGATCATTTACATAGGCTTAGTGATAAATCTATTTATACCGAAGGCTTTAATCATGATGATTCAGATTTATCGTCTGACACATCTTCAGAAGATGACTCTTCTGATGACGAAATATTTTCAATATTTAGAAGATTTGTTTAATCGTTTCCCTCATCCGCCGCGGCGGATGAGGGTGATTTTGCTGCTGCTCAAACCGCGACTTCACCTTTGATATGCGGATGCGATTGATAATTTAAAACTTCAAAATCATCGAATACATAATCAAAGATAGATGCGGGTTTACGTTTTATTTGTAACTGCGGCAATGGATACGGTGTGCGACTCAACTGCAGCTTCACTTGCTCAAGATGATTGAGATAAATATGACAATCACCGCCAGTCCAGACAAAGTCACCAACATCTAAATCACATTGCTGCGCAACCATATGCGTCAATAACGAATAAGAAGCAATATTAAACGGCACACCCAGAAATGAATCCGCTGAACGCTGATATAACTGGCAGGATAATTTTTTATCCGCGACATAAAACTGAAACAGCAAATGACAAGGTGGCAAAGCCATTTTATCCAACTCACCAACATTCCACGCATTAACGATCAAGCGGCGTGAATCTGGATTGGTTTTAATTTGCTTGATGACTTCACTGATTTGATCAATCACGCGTCCATCAGGTGTCTGCCAGGCGCGCCATTGCTTGCCATACACCGGGCCTAAATTTCCTTCCGCATCTGCCCATTCATTCCAGATTCTAACGCCATTATCATTCAAATATTTGATATTGGTATCACCGCGCAAAAACCACAACAATTCATGAATAATACTTTTGGTATGTAGTTTTTTGGTGGTGACCAGCGGAAAACCTTCGCTCAAATTAAACCGCATTTGATAACCAAACACACTGATAGTACCTGTGCCGGTGCGATCAACTTTGCGCACGCCATGCGTCAAAATATGCTGAAGATAATCAAGATATTGCTTCATGATTCACCTTCCTTTTTCTATATGCCATTACCATGAGGAAAATGCCGACGAAAATTAATGGCAGTGATAAAATCTGCCCTTCTGTGAACCAACCAAACAATATAACCGATCTGCACATCTGGCTCGCGGAAAAACTCGATAAAGATACGGAAAAAGCCATAACAAATGGCAAATAATCCCGATACCGCGCCCATTGGTCGTGGTTTGCACGAATAAATCCACAAAATAATAAACAACACATACCTTCCAAACCAAATTCATATAACTGTGAAGGATGACGTGGCAAAGGTCCGCCATTTGGAAACACCATGCCCCAAGGCATATCAGTCACACGTCCCCATAATTCGCCATTGATGAAATTACCAATGCGGCCAGCGCATAAACCAATGGGCACCACGGTAACCACCATATCTGTCAATGCCAAAAAGGGTTTTTGCAATTTTCGCGCGCACAAATAAATGCCGACGCAGACGCCCAGCAAGCCACCATGAAAAGACATACCACCTTTCCAGGTTTGAAATATCAGCACAGGATCGGAAAAAATCACCTGCCAGTCATAAAACAACATATATCCTAAACGACCGCCGATAATGCCGCTCAGCGCGGTATAAAAAATAATGTCTGCGATCTGCTCGGATGTAAAACCACGCGGCGAATAATGATTACGCAAAGACAACACCGCCCAGCCGCCAACAAAACCAACCAGATACATCAAGCCATACCAATACACCGGCCAGCCGCCAAAGTGAGGAATGGGAATAGAAAAAGCCACCGGATCAATATTTGGATACTGTAACATTTATCTTCCTGCTCGAATTAAATTACCTAAGCCTGCGCGTTCTAACGCAAACTCCATATGACAACGAATCATGACCGCACTTTCCATACCCAATACTTCCTGCAACAATTTCGCCGCTTTCTTGTAATTGAAATGCCGAATAATCCACCTTACACGACCCACTGATGATGCATTCATACTCAATGAATCAAAACCTATCGCCAGCAATAATAAAACTGCGACAGGATCACCCGCCATTTCACCGCAAATACTAATGTGCTTACCTTCTTGATGCCCATTTTCCACGACTTGAATTAATGCACGCAACACTGCTGGATGCAGGGCATCATACAAATTAGCCACGCGCGGATTATTTCTATCCACCGCCAGAATATATTGCGTTAAATCATTACTGCCAACAGAAAAAAATCGACGCGTTTTGCGAGGGCACGTGCTTGATAAACCGCGGAAGGCACTTCTATCATCACACCAATTTGCGGCATTTCAATATCATAACCTTCGTCACGCACTTCGCTATACGCTTTGCGCAGCAAGCGCAATGCTTCATCCACTTCGGTAACATCCGTAATCATGGGCAGCATGATGCGCATATTATTCAAGCCTTCACTGGCACGCATCATGGCACGCGCTTGACTAAGGAAAATTTCCGGATGATCAAGTGTAATACGAATACCGCGCCAACCAAGAAATGGATTATCTTCCTTGATAGGAAAATACGGCAGCGGTTTATCACCACCCACATCCAGCGTACGCATAATGACTGGCCGCGGCGCAAATGAAGCCAGCAATTGTCGATAAATAATGCGTTGTTCTTCGCCAGAAGGAAAACGATCGCGCATTAAAAACGGAATTTCTGTACGATATAAACCAACACCTTCCGCTCCCGCCGCCAACGAAATACTAATATCAGCGCCCAAACCAGTATTGACCATCAAACCGATACGATGCCCATCTTTGGTGACCGCGGGCAAATCACGAATTTCATCCAGTTCAGCATCAATTTTTGTTCTTCGCTGAATCAAGCGCTCAAATTCTGCACGCAACGGTTGGCCAGGCGACACATAAATCTGTCCATAATAACCATCAACAATAATATCTTTATCCTGCAATTCATAAAGAGGCGCATCACCCACCCCCATGACGGTCGGCACTTTCATCGCCCGCGCCAAAATAGCAACATGTGAATTACCTGAACCTTTCGCTGAAATCACACCCGCAAGACAACCTTCTGGCACTTCCGCCAAATCGTTAGGCGTTAATGTTTCACCAATCAAAATGGTTTTTTCTGCATATTGCGGCATTGCCCGGTCATTTTTTTGCAAATAAGACAAGCACACGCAAACCCAAGATCTTTAATATCTATCGCGCGTTCACGCATATATTCATTATCAAGACTTTCCAGACGACGCACATGCACATGTAATCGTGTCACGCAATGCGCCCGGCGCCCAATTCCCGTCACGAATGCGATCAGCAACTTCTTTACCCAAATCCGCACTATCTAAAATGCGTTGATAGACATCAAACAACGCGCGCTCTTCCGCAGGCAGGCTGGGATACAAGCGTTCGCTCAAAAGACGCAAATCTTCGCGCACTGCGGCAAATGCCGCCTCTAACAATTGAATTTCAGTTTCAATATCATCCGGCTCACGATCAGGAACGGAATCTAGATCGCAGGGAGCATAAATAACAACGCCGGTGCCCATGCCAATGCCTGGTGCACCTGGCACGCCGGAATAAACTAATTCATGACGTTTTTCTTTAGAACTCTCCAACAATGCGCGCCAAATCGCCATGTTGCTTCTGCATGCGCAATAATGGCAGCAAGCTGAGTGGCCAGTGTGACCAGAAAAGCTTCTTCTGATTCATCATAACGTCTGGGTTCTTCTTGCTGCACAATCAGCACGCCCAAGCACTTGGCGATGATAAATAATCGGCGTGCCAAGAAAAGCGCGATAAGCTTCTTCTTTTACTTCAGCGACATGGAAAAAACGCGGATGCTTAGGTCGCATCATCGATATTAATAGGCTCTTCACGTTCGCCGACCAAACCAATCAAACCTTTATTCAGGGGAACACGGACTTTACCGACGGCTCTGGATTTAAACCTTGGGTTGCGACTAAAACATATTCGCCATGGTGGCGATCGAGCAAAAAAATAGAACAAGCTTGCGTGGCAAGTGCATTCGCGATGCGCTTGACCATAATATCCAGCGCTTCGTTAAAATCTTCAGCGCTGGATACTTCTTGAATAATATGCCGCAAAATGGTCAGCATCGTTCGCGACTCTGTCTGCGGTTATTGGCCTGGTGAATCTCCTATATTACATCTCTCCGCCTTCGGCTTTCTGAATTATTTGCCCTGGCTCCAGAATCGTTTCGATAATACAATCTTGGCAAATTCTTTCAATGCCATCACATAAACACTGCGCTTGAAAGTCACGACTTGCCGCAAAGGATACCAATAAGAAACCCAAGCCCAGGAATCAAATTCAGGATCATCATTCGCTGCTAAATCAATTTTGGCATCCTGATTTGCTCAGACGCAGCAAAAACCATTTTTGTTTCTGCCCTATACATAATGGTTTTGCATAATGCCGAACAAGACGACTTGGCAAACGATAGCGCAGCCAACGACGCGTGCTTGCCAGTATTTGCACATCTTCGGGATTCAGACCAATTTCTTCTTTTAATTCGCGATACATGGTTTGCTCAGGTGTTTCATCTTCTTTCATGCCACCCTGAGGAAATTGCCAAGCAACCATACCGATACGTTTGGCGAAGAAAACCTGACGGTTATCATTCACCAAAATAATACCCACTCCATATCTGTATCCTGCTTTATCAATCACGATTTATCACCTATTAATTGCAGTATCGGCCCAGCTGGGCCACGCGCCCTGTTCATTGTTTCAAAAAACCATTCGCTAATCAAATAGTTATGTAAAGTAATTGTAAATATTCAGGTGCGGGGTAATCTAACGGCATAACCGAGGTTACCATGACAAATCACGCCGATTAATTTTCACGATTATTCCAGGCCTGGCATTAGTGAGCATTTTATTTTCATTATGCAAAGGAAGCTCGCCCATTCCTATATATCAACTTTTGTTTAGCGATAACAGTGAAATAAACACTATTTTATTTAAATTGCGGCTGCCAAGAACGCTTACTGCTTTCACTTGTGGCAGCCTGCTCGCGCTCGCCGGTTCATTAATGCAATTATTATTACAAAACCCGCTTGCTGACCCTTATGTGCTAGGCGTTTCTGGTGGCGCAGCACTGTTCACTTTGCTATTGATGCTGCTTGGCGTCAGTGGTCCGTGGTTAATCGGTGGTACCTGGGCAGGCAGTCTACTCACTATTGTTTTAATTTTGTTACTGGCAAGAAAACATCGCTGGCAAACACATACATTACTGCTCTCTGGCATTGCGCTCGCCTGCGGATTTTCCGCCTGTATCAGTTTTATCCTGCTAATCACACCCGAATCTGGCATTCGCAGCATGCTGTTTTGGCTCACAGGCGATCTTAACGATGCACAATTTCCCTGGCTTGGGCTGATCATTTTATGTGTTGGCATGTTAATTAGCATGTTACTCGCGCCCGGTTTAAATATTCTTGGCCGTGGTGATAAAGAAGCGCGCGTACTCGGCCTGCCTTGCGCCAACTACCGCCTCGCTTTGTATTTATTGAGTACACTCTTCACCGCTACCGCGGTCACCATGGCTGGGTGCATAGGATTTATCGGCTTAATTATTCCGCATCTAACACGCATGCTGGCTGGCTACGATCACCGCATTGTGCTGCCACTGTCCGCTTTACTCGGTGGCAGCTTATTGACTGCAGCAGATACATTGGCGCGTTCATTATTTGCGCCGCAACAAATCCCGGTTGGTATTTTGACAGCATTGATTGGTGTGCCTGTCTTTGTCTGGCTACTGCAACGATGATGACATCTGCACGCTTGCAAACAGAGCAATTAACGATTGGCAATGGCGGCAATATAATTTATCGCCAATTAAATTTGCTTCTGCGTCCCGGTGAAGTTTGGGGAGTATTAGGCGCAAACGGTAGCGGCAAAACCACATTGCTGCACACACTGGCAGGATTGCTGCCAGCGATAGAAGGAAAAATATTACTGCACGGTGACAACGTCACCGATTTGCAGCCAAAAAACATTGCGCGTCAGCTAGGAATATTATTTCAGGAAATCAACACGGCATTCCCGCAAACCGTTTGGGAATATTGTCTTGCCGGTCGTTATCCACATTTATCTTATTATCAACGTGAAAGCACGGAAGACAAAAATATTACGCTTGATACATTACGCAAAATGAATCTCGAACACCTGCAACATAAAAACATTCATCAATTATCTGGTGGTGAAAAACGTCGGCTTGCCATTGCCGCGTTGTTAGTGCAAACACCAGAAATTTATCTGCTCGATGAACCAGGCAATCATTTGGACGTGCGCAGCGAAATAAATGTACTACGCATATTTCGGTCACTCGCGCAAACAAATGCAGCAACAGTAATGATGACACTGCATGATGCATCATTGGCGCGACATTTTTGTGATCATGTTTTATTACTTTTTCCTGATGGCGAAACGTTGCATGGACGTACTGCTGAAGTGTTGGACAGTGACAATTTGTCCCGTTTGTATCAACATCGTATGCAGGCAATACACTACAATGACAGCACATATTGGATGCCAGAATACTGAACTTGCCGTAAAATAACCGACAATCTCTTTTTAATTGTTTAAGGATGGTTTCTATGACTATCAAAGTCTTGATCAACGGTGCATTTGGGCGCATGGGTCAAATTACAGTAAAAGCAATCGACGCACACCAAGGATTAAAACTGGTTGGTCAAACTGGCAAAGAATACGACTTGAAAACGTCAATCAAAGATAGCGGCGCAGATGTCGTCATCGATTTCACCAACCCTGATTCTGTATTCGCCAATACCAACGCCATTATTGAAGCAGGCGCACGCCCTGTGATCGGTACCACAGGCTTAAAACCCGACCAGATACGCACATTACAAGAAAAGTGCGCGAGCGTGAAATTGGGTGGCATTATCGCGCCAAACTTTTCTCTCGGCGCTGTGCTAATGATGAAGCACGCCAAAGAAATCGCGAAATACATGCCACATGTTGAAATCATTGAACTGCATCATGACGGCAAGGTGGACAGCCCTTCCGGCACCGCGCTGCGCACCGCTGAATTGATCAGCGAAGCCAACAGCCTCGTGAATAAGCCAGCAAAAACATCCAAAGAAACCGTACCGGGAGCACGCGGCGCCAATTATCGCGGCATTCCTATTCACGCCGTGCGTCTGCCAGGATTTCTTGCTCATCAGGAAGTTATCTTTGGTGATACAGGCGAGAGCCTCACTATTCGTCACGACAGCATAGACAGGCAATGCTTTATGCCAGGCATCTGTCTGGCATGTGAAAAAGTGATGGAGTTAGATCATCTGGTTTACGGATTGGAAAATATTCTTTAACGCATTCTGCGCGGTCTTTCCGGTATTGGCTGGTTACCGCATAAGACCGCGCAGCGTTGTCGTTTTTTGTTAGCCAAAATTTCGAAGCTATCGGCATCACCAAGGCACCCAAGCGCCATCTCGTGTGCCACGCCACCCCACGCGGCATATTCTTTACCCAACCGAAAATCCGCATCAGGATTAAGCGGATAAAAGAACGGCCTCGGGCGACCATTATTATGATGAGCGAAACGGAATTGTAAGCTACGGTTTAATTTCTCGCCTTCAAAAATCCGATGACTATCCTGACCAAGCATCATCACATCGCATGCGGTGGCAAAACATTGGAGTCCGCCAACTATTTCACGCCAAAACAAATTATTCCTGCGACTGTTCCAACCACCAAAGGCCGTAAAATTTTCAACACATAGCTTGCTTGCCGCATGAATAAGCTGATTATTAAAGTGCATACCACTTTTGATGACACCTCGTGACTGCAATCCCGCAAAAAAATTCTCTATAACTTCCGCGCAATCATCATCCTCTTCGGAATCAGCAATCGCTTGCACGACTTCTCGCAGCGCTCGCAAATCTTTTGCCGTTCTTTCTTCTTCCTGCTTTTCCCACCCAGCAGGAAATTGTTCGAGTTTTTGCGCCGCAATAATTGCTTCGCCATTCGGCAATTGCCGTAAATAACGTTCAATCATTTCCGCCATGCCTTCTTCGTGAATATGGCCGGTGAGCGTAGTAATTCTCTTTAAGTCATTTTCTGTTAGTTTTCGCGGCCACGGGGATGGCTTCATTTCAGCATTAAATTGTTCGAGCGTATCTTTATCTACCGGTATTTCAGTACACTCATAATTGTTTGCTTTATCTATGTAGAAAAGCCGGTCTCTTCTGTAACGCACATAAGCAGATTTCCTGTTGATTCCTATTTCACGCAGATTTTCTCTCGTGGGCAGTGGCAATGTTGATACCGATATCAGGTCACAATGTGTATTCAGACTCACATCGCCTGCGCCTAATGCTATTTGCAACGCAGTGCCTTCAATCAAACGGCCTGAATAATCCTTGATAGTGGCTTTTTCTAGCAATAAACCAGGATCGTTGCGAATCATTGCTTCCGCTTGTGCCAATTCTCCGTGTGCAACATGTAATAAAAAATCATGTACTACTTTACGTGCGGGACGAATACGCGGTTTAAAAACAGAATATAGGCGTTTATTACCAGAGAATAAGAATAACTGTTTAGTAGCAGGAAGGTATGAGCCGAAATGATTTAATACATCAGCAGGCAACTGCGGTAGTGGAAAACTATTTTCATCTTCCAATGTATAAAATGGTCTGCTGATTAGTGGCTTTTTTTCTACTGGTTGGCCAGCATCACTTTTACGCTTATTGTTGCGCAGCATTGCAACGTCTCGTTTTGGATTAATTTGCGCAATACTTTATCACAATAGACTTGGTGTCAGGCACCATTTTTGCGGGCATAAAAAAAGGGCATCGTACGATACCCTTTTTTGTTCAGCTGAAACAAGCCAAATTCTAGCCTTCGCCTTTCATTGGCATTGGAGCTGGTTGCTGGCAAGAGGTTGAATAGCAACCGCCTAATAAACCCATCATCATCACTACGAGCAACATTCCTGTAATCTTCTTCATATCAACTCCTTTTGTTTACTTAAGTAAAAATGGAAAACACTTGTATTATTATACAGATAATATGGATATATAAAAGAGTGAAGACATTTTACAAGGCAGAGAATACAATATGGCCATGAAACCAAATCATTCACCAACCCAACCCATAGGCATTTTCGACAGCGGCATAGGCGGCTTGACCGTTGCTCACGCCCTCGTCAAACACTTGCCAAAGGAAAATATCATTTATTTTGGTGATACCGCCCATCTCCCTTATGGCGATAAATCTACTGCCGCCATTCAGGCTTACGCGGTCAAAATTGCACATATGTTATTGCAACAGGAATGTAAGCTTATCCTGATTGCCTGCAATTCCTCATCCGCAGCGGCTTATGATTTGGTAAAAGAATATATTGGCAGCAAAGCCATTGTCATGAATGTCATCGACCCTACGGTCAGATTGCTGAAAGAAAAATACAATGCCAGACGTATCGGCCTCATTGGCACACGACAAACAGTGAATTCCAATATTTATAAAAAGAAACTTGATGAATTAAATACTGAAATCGCCTTATCTTCTTATGCCACTAATCTGCTGGCCTCAGCTATCGAAGAATTTGGCAATCATGGTGTCATTGATTCCCTGCTGGAAACTTATTTGTCACACCCTGATTTGCAACAGATAGACGCGCTGGTATTAGCCTGCACACATTACCCCATTATCAAAGAACGAATATTACAACATTATAAAAAACCGATTGAAATCATTGATTCATCGGAAATTGTCGCCGTGGCCGTTAAAAAACAGCTGGAACAAAATAATTTGCTAAACAACAATGGCACTAGTTCCAAGCATTTTTATGTCTCTGATTACACGGATACATTCGCGGCAAATGCAAAATTATTCTTTGGCGATGATATAACACTAGAACATTATCCGTTATGGGATTAGCTGCTAAATGAATTATCGTCACTCTTACCACGCTGGTAGCTCCACCGATGTTGTTAAACATGTCATTTTAACCGCGTTACTCACCGCCATCGCACGCAAAGATTCAGCGCTTTGTTATATCGACACCCACGCCGGTATTGGTTATTACGATTTATTTTCTGATTTCTCAAAAAAGACACGTGAATTTGAAAGTGGTATTGAAAAAGTCATCCATCAGGAACATCCACCTGAACTGGTGAAGAGATATCTTGATTGCGTACACAGAATAAACAACCAGCTAACTGGCACCAAATTCTCTTCTTTGCGTTATTATCCTGGCTCACCCATGATCGCGCGTTTCCTCGCACGTCCTCATGACCGCCTGATTGCGTGTGAATTACAACGTCAGGAATATGAAACCTTGCGCGAAGCATTTGCCGGTGACAAACAAGTTGCCGTACATCATCTCGATGGCTTTCTGGGTTTAAAAGCATTTTTGCCGCCACAGGAACGTCGTGGTTTGGTTTTAATCGATCCACCTTACGAAGATCCGGATGAATTCGCTCAAATCGGGCATTCTTTGCTCGCAGCCATGAAGCGCTGGGAAACAGGTATTTATGCGATCTGGTATCCGATTAAAGAAAAAGCACACGTGGAGCGCTTTTACCGCACCATTAAACAAACTATTCTCAAACCAACTCTGGCAATAGAATTAACTACTTACCCAGACTTGCCAAGCCATTTAAATGGCTCTGGCATGGTGATCATAAATCCACCGTATCAGTTTGAAAAGACAGTAAATGAACTACTGCCCTGGCTTTGGAATGCTCTTTCAGTGGAGAAACAAGGCGCTTATAAAACCTTCATGCTGAGAAGCGAATAATAATTTAACACTATTGAATTCAATAACTTAGGTCACTCCTACCGAGTCAGCTCCCGTTTTTCTGCTAGAATAAGGGTGTGATTACTTGAATAAGGATGAGGTGGTCATCATGAAAAAAACTCTTATATCACTTCTTGCTATCGTTTTAGTTGCAGGTTCCTTGTGCGCATGCACCAACAGACAAATGGGTACAGTTGGCGGTGCAGCATTAGGTGGTATCGCAGGTAGCGCGTTAACAGGCGGCAGCACAGCAGGCACCGTAGTAGGCGCTGTTGGTGGCGGCTTGATTGGTAACTCTGTTTCACGCTAAACCTTAACGTGTCATAACAAATTCCCCTCACCCGCCGTGATACGGCGGGGAAGAGGAATTTTCATATGTATTGTTGCCTTAGCCCCGCAGTGATATTCTTCCCACATCCCAAAAATATTATCCCGAGGATATCATGGCGCTTGAAATTGGCGACAAGGCGCCGGATTTTTCCCTGCCAACCGATATTGAAAACAAAGAAGTGACGCTAAGCAAATTACGCGGCAAGTACGTTGTTTTATATTTTTACCCCAAAGACAACACCCCTGGCTGCACTCAGGAAGCCTGCGATTTCCGCGATAATTTTGCCGCTTTCAAAAAGCATGGCAGTTGAAGTTTTCGGTATCTCCAAAGACAGCGCAAAATCACACAGCAATTTCAAAGAAAAATATCAACTGCCATTTACTTTACTAGTTGATGCCAATGCCAACGTTTGCAAAGACTATGGCGTCATAACAAAAAAAGTCATGTTTGGAAAAACCTTTATGGGCATTCAACGCTCGACATTTCTTATCGATGATAAAGGCATTATTCGCGCCATGTGGCGTAAAGTGAAAGTCCCTGGCCATGTGGAGCAAATCTTAAATGAACTCAACTAAAAATACGAAAACCGCTATTACACCAACACGAGCTGACAATTATCCTGAGTGGTACCAGCAAGTTATCAAAGCAGCAGATCTGGCCGAAGTTTCGCCGGTGCGCGGCTGCATGATTATCAAACCCTGGGGCTGGGCCATCTGGGAAAACATACAGCGCATCCTGGATGAAAAATTCACGCGAAACCGGCCACAAAAATCTGTATTTTCCTCTCATGATTCCCATGAGCTTCATGCAAAAAGAAGCAGAGCATATTGAAGGCTTTGCTAAAGAATGCGCGGTTGTCACTCATCACAGACTCGAAAAAGGTGAAGACGGTAAATTAGTGCCAGCAGGACCGCTTGAAGAACCATACATTTTACGTCCTACTTCAGAAACAATTATTGGCGATGCTTTTTCACGCTGGATCCAATCTTACCGCGATCTTGCCGCTGCTCGTTAACCAATGGGCGAATATCGTGCGCTGGGAAATGCGTACCCGCATGTTTTTGCGAACCACTGAATTTCTCTGGCAGGAAGGCCATACCGCACATGCGACTGCGGATGAAGCCGTGCAGGAATCCCGGCTAATGCTCGATGTTTACCAGCAATTCGCCGAAGAATACATGGCCATGCCTGTCATCAAAGGTGAAAAATCCGCTAGCGAACGCTTCCCGGGTGCAGAAAATACCTACACCATTGAAGCCATGATGCAGGACAAAAAAGCTCTGCAGGCCGGCACATCGCATTTCCTTGGCCAGCATTTTTCCCGTGGATTTAATATTAAATATCTTAGCGCCGAAGGCAAAGAAGAATTTGTCTGGACAACATCATGGGGTGTTTCGACACGTCTTATTGGCGGCTTGATTATGACGCACAGCGATGATAATGGTTTACGCATGCCACCAAGACTCGCGCCTGCACATGTTGTTATTCTTCCAGTCATTCACAAGGAAGAAGACCGCGCGAATATTCTGTGCTTATTGCGACAATCTGGCAAAACAACTGCGGGAAATTCATTATCACCACCGTCAAACTGGTGGTTGAAATCGACACTCGCGAATTACCGGGTGGCGAAAAAGGCTGGAGCTGGGTCAAGAAAGGTATTCCGGTACGTCTTGAAATTGGCAATAAAGAATATTCCGCTAATAGCGTATTCATGGGTCGCAGAGACAAAGAATACAAAGATCGTCAGTCATTGCCAGCGCAGGAATTTCTCGCAGTCTATTCAAAATATATTGGATGACATGCAGAATAATCTGTTTCAGCAGCGCATTGGCTTATCAGAAAGAAAATACGACTGTCATTGATAGCAAAGATGCGTTTTATGAATATTTCAAAGGTGATGGTGGTTTTGCACTAGCACACTGGAATGGCAGCGCGGAGGTAGAAGCGAAGATTAAACAGGATTTAAGCGTGACGATTCGCTGTATTCCGTTTGAAGATCATTCTGGGCCGGGTAAATGTATATTTACGGGTGAGCCTAGCAAGCAACGCGTAATATTCGCGAAGTCGTATTAATATTTATAGTGGTGGATTACGGCAAAAGACGCCTAATCCACCCTACAGCTTCGTTTTTGCTCGGTAATAATTAGCACGGAAGGGTGGATTAGGCTCCTTTTGCCGTGATCCACCAGAAGATGATCACATACTCGATTCAACCGCAAAATTGTGCTACTCTTTTGCGCAACTTTCATAGGCATTAGCTAATAAGGGTATTATTTATGTCAAATATCAGAGATTTAGAAGCCACTATCAACAAAATTGCCGTACGTGGCAAAGGCATTCTGGCTGCGGATGAAAGCACCGCAACTATCACCAAACGTTTTGAAGCTTGTGGCATTCAATCCACCGAAGAAACCCGCCGCACTTATCGCGAAATGCTGATGACCACCCCAGGCGTTAATCAATATATTGCTGGTGTCATCTTGTTTGAAGAAACCTTAAACCAGAAAACCAGCCAGGGCGTTCCCTTCCCAGAAGCATTAAACAAACTCGGTATTTTGCCAGGCATCAAAGTCGACAAAGGTTTAGTCCACCTCGCCGGCACCACCGACGAACAAGTCACCCAAGGTTTAGATGGTTTAGCTGAACGTTTAGTTGAATACAAATCCAAAGGCGCGGTATTTGCAAAATGGCGCTCTGTTTATGCTATTTCCAACAACACCCCAAGCGAATTAGCTATCAGCGCCAACGCTGAAGTATTAGCTCGTTACGCTGCTATCTGCCAGCATCACGGCATCGTTCCAATCGTTGAACCAGAAGTATTAATCGACGGCGAACACACTCTCGCTCGTTGCGAAGAAGTTTCCGAACCAGTATTTCACGCTGTATTCAACGCGTTGTATCGCCACAAAGTAAAACTCGAATACATCATTTTGAAACCAAGCATGGTCATCAGCGGCAAAGCCTGCTCACAAAAAGCCAGCGTGAAAGAAGTCGCTGAAGCAACCGTTCGCGTTTTGCGTCGCACTGTTCCAGGCGCTGTTCCAACCATTAACTTCTTGTCCGGTGGTCAGTCATCTGAACAAGCTACTGCACATTTCAATCTGATGAACCAAACCGGTCATCTGCCTTGGAATCTCAGCTTCTCTTATGCACGTGCTCTGCAAGATTACTGCATGAAAACCTGGGCTGGTCAGGCGAAAAATGTTCCTGCAGCACAAGCAGCATTCCTAAAACGCGCCAAATTAAACAGTCTCGCTGCGACAGGCAAATATGCTGAAGCCATGGAAAAAGAAGAAGTCTCTTTGGCTTAGTATGGTTCGCCTCTCCTTCAGCGCGCAGTTATAATGCGCTGAAGGAGACAGAGGCATCACGCGTTTTCTCCGCCTCAAATAAGGAAATATAATATGTCTACTACGTACATCAGCACGATAGACGCCAAGGAAGAATTTTCAGAACTCATCAATCGGGTTTCGCATGGCAAAGAACGTATTGTCTTAACCCGACGCGGCAAAGAAATCGCTGCTATTGTTCCTTTAGATGATTTATTGTTTTTGCAAAAATCGCAAAGCAAAAATGATCTGGAAGAAGCGGTTGAAGCACTGCAGGAAGCCCGAGGCCAGGGCACCAAAAGCCTCGATGAACTTAAAGCTGAAATAGGGTAGGACAAGGACACGTGACAACCACTACACCGTATCACATTAAAATCGCACCAGCTGCATGCAGGCAAATCTTATCGCTGCCTTCCAAGCATCAAAAAGTGATTATCAAATTTATTGAAGCACTAGCCATCAATCCCCGACCACCGGGTGTGAAAAAAATTGAAGGCATGACTGGATTGTATAGTGAAGATGTGGATCATGTGCGCTTGATTTATCAAAGTAGAAGACCAGGAAGTTTTACTGCTTTTAATAAAGTAAAATTTTGCATGAACAAAATATTAGTTTTAAGTTCTTCTTCGCCCGCGCGGCGCGCGCTGCTCGGGCGTTTATCCATGCCGTATATTAGTGTTTCGCCAGATGTTGATGAAACTCGTCTTCCTGGCGAACATGTTACTGCGATGGTAACAAGACTAGCGGAAGCGAAAGCTCGCAAGTCAGCACAGCTTCATCCTGATGCGTTGATTATAGGTTGTGATCAAGTTGGTTCTATTGATGACACTATACTTTGCAAACCACTAACACATGAAAAAGCGGTTAGCATGCTGCGTCAGGTCAGCGGCAAAAAAGTGCGTTTTCTCACGGCTATTTGCTTGTTAGATGCGAGTACGGGAACGTTGCAACAAGCAACAGAAACGTACGATGTTTATTTTCGCGAATTGACGGATGAGATGATTGAGAATTATTTGCGGAAGGAACAACCGTATCAGTGCGCGGGTAGTTTTCAGGCGGAAGGGCTTGGGATTGCGTTGATAGAAAAGTTTGCGGGTGATGATTACACCGCACTGGTTGGCTTGCCACTGATGCGGTTAACGAAAATGCTTGAACAAGCTGGAGTTCGCGTTATTTAAATGGTGGATTACGGCAAAAGGCACCTAATCCACCCTACTACACCGAGCATGAACGAAGCTGTAGGGTGGATTAGGCGCCTTTTGCCGTAATCCACCAAGGTTTCACTTTAATTTCAAAGCATATCTATCAACAATTTCAGTAAACGCATTTGCCGTATTATCTTCAAACGGCCGTTCATGCGCCGGACGATACTTATTGGGCATGACATATCTCGTTTTCTCAAATAATTCTTTTTGATATTTAATTAACGTATGCAAGTCATGCTTTGTTTTTACCCGCTCACACGCATCAGCTAAAGACTTCGCTCTTTTTTCTTCTACCGTACATTTATTCAAACTGGTGATCACAAAAGATTTATACAAATGAATATCGAGCTTGGCACGCAAATCTAATAAATCTTTCGTCGGCAGCGGCTTGCACGCGGGAATTCGCGCTGCAATATATAAAATCATATCTAATGGCAAACCACGATCTTTCATAAAGATTGGGCTATATAACATCCAAATACGAAATTGCAGTGTACTCCACGCTAACGCCTGAAAATAATTTAACTCATGCCGCTTCATTATTAATTTTAATTTATCAGATTCTTGCAACATTCCTTTTGTATCAAAATGCCGTGGATACTGCGTCGCGACACGCATCAATTCCATACGAAGCTTTTGATTTTCCACCATGGTGAGCAAATAAAGAAAATTATTCTTATTCTGCATATAACCGCTTTCTCTAAATCCACGGATTGCATCGAATACATTAAATTTTTTTGCGAGCAGAGTTTCCAGTAGTTTGAAATGCAAACCATGTGCATAACCATAAACAGCAAGCGATGTAAACTGCGGATTCGTTGCCAATAAGTCATTCACTGGCGCTTCAAAACCACCGCGCGCGTAGCCGACAATCGCGCTTTTAACCGCACCACCTCGCGCCAATAAATTATCTACTAAGGGTTGATGCCCTGCGCAAGCAGCACCAAACACAGCACGATTCAAGTGCGCACCTTTACTGATACATAGATTTACAAACTCAATATGATTACCACGAGCATAGCCTTCCAACGCGTCGTGAATAAGATTAGAGCGGATTCGGAGCAAAAAATTAACTGCGTTAGTATTACATTTTTGCGCAAACTTTATGACAGGTTGAATCAGACAATCACAAATAAAATCGCCATTGTAATCATTCATTGAGGATATATCGGGGTAACCCACCGTGGCAAATAATTGCTTTAGTGCATCCAGGTCTTGTTTTTTTGCTGCAGCAATGATGTCTGGGAATAAATCACGTTTTATTTCTGCACGTGTTTTTTTTCTGCCCTGCATGCCACCCTCATGTAATCTTATAATTATTCTGAGGGCTTCAAAATACATGCCGTTACTGACAACGGCAAGAGATAATTAGCAAATCTATTCTGTTTTAGCTGCCAACCGCCATTGACGTCGATTAAAAATTTCTTTCGTGCCTTCGACTTTCAACAGTAAACAAATGAGTAGATAAATAATTCCACAACAAGGCACTGCAAATGCAAGCGCAGCAAGACGCACCCACAATGATGCGATATAAAATTGATCATGGAACGTGGTTAAAATAAACCAGCTAAATGCGCCTAAACAAAAACATGCCACCAAACAGCGGAATACATGATCGAGAAACCGTCTGGTCTGCAAATCATGTGTCGCAGCCATTAATAAATACAAAATAACAAAATTTACTGTCGCGCAAATTGTCGTGGAAAATGCCAATCCTTTGTGGCCCAAACCAGCTTTAAAGATTAGCGTATAATTCAACACAACATTCAACAACACTGCGCCCAGACTCACAATCATGGGCACCCACTTGCGACGAATAGCATAAAAACCTGGTGATAAAACTTTAATACAAGAATATGCCATTAAACCTGGCGCATAAAATTGCAATGCCAGCGCTGTTTGTAAAGTATCAGTAGCCTGAAATTTCCAGTGCTGGTAAATCACACCAATAATGGGATACGCAAAAAAATACAATCCTACTGCCGCAGGCATCGTCAAAAACACTGCCAATCGCAGTGCGCGTCCTAATGTCGCGCCAAATAATCCGTGATCATTCGTCGTAGCGATGCGTGATACAACTGGCAACGTAATGGTTGCCACTGCCACGCCAAAAATACCAATAGGAAATTGCATTAAACGAAACGCGCTATTCAACCAGGTCACGGCTTCTTTACCAAGATAAGAAGCGAAACTGGTATTGATCAAGACATTAATTTGTACTGCACTCGCAGCAATAATTGCTGGCACTGTTAAAATCAGTACCTCGCGCACACCAGGATCATTCCAGCGGAAATCTGGTTTAAAACGAAAACCAACACGCTTCAAGCTGGGAAATTGTGATATCAACTGTAACACGCCACCAATCAAGGTACCGATAGCAAGACCCGTTAACGCGCGCACGCCAAAATGCGGATCCAGCAACCAGCCGCACAACATGCCGCCCGCAATAGAACCTAAATTAAAAAAGCTGGAAGCAAGCGCCGGTACGCCAAAAACATTGCGAGAATTCAGCATGCCCATTGTTAGTGCCGCGAGCGACACCAGCAGGATAAACGGATACATGATTTGGGTTAAATAAACTGTCATCTGCGCATCCGCCGGTGCAAAACCAGGCGCAAGCACAGCTATCATTTGTTTGGCATAGATAACACCCAGCACGCTGATCACACTCATGACCACAATGGTCAGCGTCATAACTTTCGATGCCAACGCCCAGGCCGACTCTTCCCCTTCCGTCGCTATTTTCTGCGAAAAAACGGTGATAAAAGAAATAGACAGCGCACCCTCGGCAAACAAGTCGCGTAATAAATTAGGGGCACGGAAAGCGATCAGGAACACCCCCATGGAGGAAGTGCCGAAAAATGAGTTAAACAATACTTCACGAATCAATCCGAGGAAGCGGCTTAACAAGACAGCAAGGCCGATAACGCCGGTCGCCCTTACATTTAAAGAATTCTCATTTTTTTTCATGGATTATGGTTTGCTATTATCTTCAAACTGACAACAATGTTCTTCCGGCACTTCTATCACACTGCCTGTGACCGGATTTGGTCGAAAAATTGTACAGCCTTTTAACCCAAGAGTATATGCCTGCGAGTAAACATCAGCTAGTTTCTCGAAAGGAAAATCTTCGGGGATGTTAATCGTCTTGGAAATGGCATTATCCACAAAGGGCTGGACTGCCCCCTGGATAAGTAAATGCGCCTCTGGCAACAGCGTATCCGTTGCCTGCCAGGATGGTGGCAATGAGCCGTCTTGATGGTCTTTGCGCCATAAATCATAAGCAAAATCCCGCACTCGGTAAGTGACAGAATCGCCTTTGGTCGAACGTACATGCCGGTCATATTCAGCACGAAAGATGGGTTCAATGCCGTTAGAGACATTATTCGCCAGCAGGCTGATCGTACCGGTCGGCGCGATGGTATTGTGGTGACTATTGCGTATGCCAAAACGTGCCAGCTCAGCCGTGATATGGCTGCTTAAAGTATTCACAAACGCACCTTTTTGATAATCCGGTGCGTAAAACGGAAACGCGCCTTTTTCCTTTCCTAGCTCAATCGACGTCAGCCAGGTCGCTTCCGCCACACATTTCATAATATCAGCGGCAAGCTTAACACCCTGAGGACTGCCATATTGGACACCCAGCATGACCATGACATCAGCAAGGCCGGTGATACCAAGACCTATGCGTCGTGTGCCCAGCGCTTGCTCACGCTGTGCCTGGAGAGGGTAATTGGAGACATCAATCACATTATCCAGAAACCGGGTAGCGACGCGGGTCACTTCTTCTATCTTGCGCCAGTCCAGCGCCGCTTTTGCGGTGAATGGCGCTGTCACAAATTGAGTCAGGTTAATCGCACCCAGATCACAGGCGCCATATGGGGGCAAAGGAATCTCCCCGCATGGGTTAGTGGCAACAATGTGTTCGCGGTACCACAAATTATTCATGCGATTAATGGTATCGCTGAACAGCACGCCCGGTTCGGCATAATCATAGGCTGAACGAATGATTTTCTGCCATAACTCGCGCGCCATCACCACACGATAAACTCGGCAAGGCTGCGGCATCAGCGAACCACCCCAGCGCCGATACATAATCGTTCCGCTTTTTTCCGCGCCGGGTTCCAGAGGGAAAACCAGCGGCCATTCGCTGTTATTTTTCACTGCCTCCATGAATTCATCGGTCACCATCACGGAAACATTGAAATGTCTTAGCTCAGTCGGATTTTCTTTCGCGGTAATAAATTCTTCGATATCAGGATGATCACAGCGTAACACACCCATCATGGCGCCACGGCGAGTGCCGGTAGACAATAAAACGCTGCACATGGCATCCCAGATACGCATAAAAGAAACCGGGCCTGATGCGGGTATGCCAGTTTTTTTGACGATTTCACCATTGGGACGCAGGATAGAAAAATCATAGCCCACACCCCCGCCTTGCTGCAGGGTCAAAGCCCCTTCGCGCAGCGCTTCAAAGATACTGGTCAAAGAATCTTCAGCGATATTCATCACAAAGCAGTTAAATAAAGTGACTTGATGCGTGGTGCCGGCGCCGGCGATAATACGGCCACCTGGGAGAAAATGAAAACCTTCGAGTATGCGGTAGAATTCTTGTTCCCAGCGATGTTGTTCTGGGCTTTTTTCGGCTTGGGCGATGGCTTTTGCTACTCTGCGCCAGGTGTCTGACACTGTCTGGTCGATAATCTTGTCACCTTGCCGGTAACGGTACTTAATGTCCCAGACATTTTTTGACACTGGTTCCTTCAGGATATCCATGCCGCTGGCTCCGGAGTTGCCATTCGTCTATTTTAGCATGAAGTCATAAAAAATATTCACTTCACCCTTGAACTAGCAACTATCACCCCTATATACACTCCAGCGCCTACTCACGGCCTAAATAAGTTTACTTATTACACAGTAAGGAGAAATTAAATATGACCATGACTACTCCAAAGATACGCCCATTAGGCGATCGAATCGTTGTGCTTCCAAAAGACAAAGAAACCAAAACCGCTGGCGGTATCGTTATTCCAGACACAGCTGATAAAGAAAAGCCTATGCAAGGCACCGTTGTTGCGATTGGCAATGGCAAATAGCATCGAAGGCAAAATAGCAACCTCTGCAAGTCAAAATTGGCGACGCAGTTTTGTTTGGCAAATATGCCGGCACCAACTTCAAACTCAGTGAAAAAGAATATCTCGTCATGCGTGAAGAAGACATCATGGGCGTTCTGGAATAATCTGTTTATTGACTAACTAATTCATTTAAAGAGGAAATAATCATGGCTGCTAAAGAATTACGATTTAGCGAAGATGCCCGTCAACTAATGCTGGCTGGCGTGAATGATCTGGCTAATGCCGTACAAATCACCATGGGTCCACGTGGCCGCAACGTGGTAATCGACAAATCTTTTGGCGCACCACTCGTCACCAAAGACGGCGTAACCGTTGCCAAAGAAATTGAATTTAAAGACAAATTCAAAAACATGGGCGCGCAAATGGTTAAAGAAGTGGCTTCCCAAACTTCTGACGAAGCTGGCGACGGCACCACCACTGCTACCGTATTAGGCCGCCAAATCTTTGCTGAAGGCTTGAAAGCGGTTGTTGCTGGTTACGACCCAATGGATTTGAAGCGCGGTATTGATAAAGCCGTTGCCGCAGCCGTTGAAGAATTGAAGAAACTGTCCGTTCCTTGCAAAGACGACAAAGCGATTGCTCAAGTTGGTACAATTTCTGCTAACTCCGATGAATCAATCGGCAAAATCATTGCTGATGCGATGGCAAAAGTCGGCAAAGAAGGCGTTATCACTGTTGAAGAAGGTTCTGGTTTCGAAAATGAATTAGATGTTGTTGAAGGTATGCAGTTCGATCGCGGTTACCTGTCTCCTTACTTCATCACCAATCAACAAAACATGTCTGCTGAACTGGACAATCCCTACATCTTAATCACCGACAAGAAAATTTCTTCTATTCGTGATTTGCTGCCGGTGCTGGAAGCAGTGGCAAAATCCGGTCGTCCATTAGTTGATTCATTGCTGAAGATGTTGAAGGCGAAGCGTTGGCGACTCTGGTTGTTAACCACATGCGTGGCATCGTGAGAGTTTGCGCAGTGAAAGCGCCTGGTTTTGGCGATCGTCGCAAAGAAATGTTGCAAGACATTGCTATCCTGACCAAAGGCACAAGTGATTGCTGAAGAAGTCGGCCGCACACTAGAATCCACCACTTTGAAAGATTTGGGTTCCGCAAAACGCATTCACATCACCAAAGACAACACCACCATTATTGATGGTGCTGGCGACAAGAAAGAAATTCAGGAACGCATCAAACAATTAAGAGCGCGTATTGAAGAAACCACTTCTGATTACGATCGTGAAAAACTGCAGGAACGTGTTGCTAAACTTGCTGGCGGTGTTGCTGTCATCAAAGTAGGTGCTGCTTCTGAAATCGAAATGAAAGAAAAGAAAGCCCGCGTTGAAGATGCTTTGCACGCAACTCGCGCTGCTGTTGAAGAAGGCGTGGTTCCTGGCGGCGGTGTTGCACTCATTCGCGTGATGCAGTCACTGAAATCATTGAAAGGCGAAAACGAAGCACAAACCGTTGGCGTACAAATCATTTGCCGCGCACTCGAAGCTCCGCTGCGTCAAATCGTCACAAATGCTGGTTATGAAGCCTCTGTTGTGTTGAACAAAGTTGTTGAAGGCAAAGGCAACTATGGTTTCAACGCTGCAACTGGCGAATACGGCGACATGCTGGAAATGGGTATTTTGGATCCAACCAAAGTAACACGTACCGCATTGCAACAAGCTGCATCCGTTGCCGGCATGATGATTACCACCGAATGCATGATCACTGAACTGCCAAAAGATGATGCACCTGTAGGCGGCGGTCATGGTGGCGGTATGGGCGGCATGGGCGGAATGATGTAATCAGGTTTTTCCTGAGTCACAAAAAACCCCGCTTCGGCGGGGTTTTTTTATGGTTACATTAACCAACTAATTTTTTCCAGAATGATTTATGCTTTTCAATATCTTCCGGTGTACGCATTTTCTTTAAATCCTCACCCAGCGCTTTTAAACCCACACGATTAATACAAATGACCGTTGCTGTTAAATATGTCTCTGTAATCATATAACCAGCACCGCTAGTACAATCAATGCAATATGACTTCCGCTTACTTTCCAAACATGATTGCAACTGTTTCTTTAGTTTTTCCAGATCTTCTTTGCTCATGTTACCAATGACAGTTTCATGCTTATTCAAAAACTGAAGAAATTCTTTTCTCACGCTGTCATCGTTGTAATCCTTTTGAATATTATGCGTTTGTTTATATTCCAGCATGGCTTGTTTTAAATATTCAAGAATATCGAATTTAGGGGTATTTAAGGTGGTTGGATTTTTAGGTGAAAACATTGCACATTTCCTTATATTTTCGCGTAATTTCATATATCACAATATCACAAAAATTCTTATTAGAAGTAGATGCTTCGTCATTGCTGTGAAGGATACCAATTCATTGGACGCTGAGTACGCTATTTAACCCCTTCAATTTCTTCGTATTTTTGTACGACTCCAGATTTGGACTTGCAATTATCCATATTTAGACTTATCCTGTAAGGAGAGGTATAAATTTATGTCTGCATCCATCGACTTTGCCAAATCTCTAAAAGACCCTTTAAATGAAATACGGTTGATACGAAGTGGCCTGAAGCCAAAGGACATTGAATCCTTTCTTTCCCAGGAAAATTTTCCTGTTAAAGATTTTCTGGAACGGTTACACATTCCTGCCTCAACTTATTTTTCCAGGAAAAGTTCGCGCAAACCACTTGATGCGCATTCTTCGGAAAAATTTATACGCTTAATCTCAATTATCTTGCTGGGCTATCAAATTCTTGGCAAAGAAGAAACCAGGAGCTGGATTTATAAAAAAATACCCTCTCTGGGCAATGAAGTTCCTTTAGATTTATTAGATACAGAAGCTGGCCATCGCCTTGTTGAGCAAGCATTGTTACAGATCAAATACGGTATTTATGGATAATGACTATTTGGTATCGCGCTTCAAAACTTAAAGACATACAAAGTGTTTTTTCTGGTGATGGTGGATTGTTCACTGCTGGAAGATGGAATTATCGCGGCAAAAAAGCTATTTATTGTTCGCAGTCGATTTCTCTTTGCACGCTGGAATGGCTAGCCCACAACGGGCTTTCTGTTTCTGGTTTTGATTACTATCGTTATTCAATTAATATTCCCGATAATCTTATTGCAACTTTTGCGTGTAACAAGCTACCGACTGAATGGGATGCCACACCATCCACTGATATAACTCGTGATTTTGCTGAACAGGAATTATATCTAGCGGATAAATTAGCAATAGCTGTGCCTTCGGTACTCGTTCCAGAAGAATTTAATTTAATCATTAATCCTTTGCATAAATTATTTGGCCCTGCTTTCCAATCGATCGAGATACTTGGTCAACATATTGCACCTTCGCGCATGGGTTAAAAGCACGCTGTTTTCACTCTGCTAATTCAAATAACCTTACGCCATAAAAAATAATAATTAAGGAAGAACAGTATGATTACACGCAACGACGACGACTTAAATGAAGAAACTGCTGACCACTTAACTGGTATTATTTGCTTTTCAGACACCAGAACGACTTATGATCATGATGGATCCTTATCACAATGATATAAATCATATGTGTTTTGGTCTGCAAACAGGTCTCATTGGTTATCGTGATAACATCATTTACATTGCTATTGGTCAGGAATCCTAGGACCTCGAAGAAAGCAAAGAAATTGTGCGCGGCAGACTTTTATATGCCATCACACAGTATGTGATGAATAAGGTATTTAACAATCAATACCAGCCATTCAAACACGATGATACCGTCAATGAAAAACAATATCCCGAATTATTGGCTTACTATCGCAACACTGTTTTACCTGCTTGTAAGCATTATTTGCAAGAATTGGATATTCAGTTTCAGCGCAGGATGGAAGAAGAACTCGCAGCAAGATCAAGCCTGCGTATGTAAAAAGAAGAAACCCCGCTCTGGCGGGGTTTGTGTTATGGCGTATTCGGCGAACCATTTTGTTCAAATGAACGAACCCGATATCTGCTGACATATTGCGTTGAATCATCAAATTTAATCGAAAAAACTTGTGGAGATGTTGCGCCAGTAGCGGGAGAGAAAACTAAATTACTCAACCCTTGCACGCTGTTAATAATTCCATTGCTATTGAAAATCATTTCACCTTTGGCGATATAAACACCATCCACATAAGGATAAACAGCCCAGTTGTTTGTGAATTCTTTCACATAATATAAAGAGACAATATGATAAGCACCCAGGCTGTCATAAATCATAAAATCAAATTGCCAGTTAAATGTTTCGGGGTCATTAGGATTGAAAGCATTATCAGGAATAGTAGCTGCCGCATTCACATTAAGATTGATTTTCATCTCTGATGTTGCAACTGGTGGATGTTCAATGCGATGAATACGTTTCACTGAGCTTGGATTTCTAAGATAATCCAGCGCATTCGCTGGCTGGACATTTGCATACGATGCACTGATGAAAAAAGATGTGATAATGAACAAAGTGAGTTTGCGCATAAATTGCTCCTGCAAAGATAGCATCCTGAACAAATAGAATGATATGAATGCGCGAATTTTGACACTGGCCTTTGGTACAATATCAACTAAAATGAGACTGATAAATAATGTATGCTTACTTAACTAAATAATAAAAAACGAGGATAACATGCACAGTTACCAAGTTCTTTCATCCGAGAGCAACAACACAGAGATTAAGATTGACGAAGAAACCATCAAAAAAGTCATGGCCAGTCTTGAGCAATACCACCCAGCTAAACCACATACGTTACTGCCGTTTCTGCATTCCAGCGTCAGCGAACAACAGCAATTAAATAATTATCGTCAGCTATTACAAGAAGCGAAATCTCCGTTAGAAAAATATGCCGTTGTTTATGCATTACTTGCTTCCCGACATCATAGTGAATTAAAGAAAACGGCATTCACTGCCATGGGCTGCTCAAACCTGCAAAGTGCTATCAATGCTATTAAAGATTTAATACATGCGGTAGTGCATGATGATAAAGATAAATTAAAGCAGTTATCTGAAAACGTTCGCCGCCTGGTTGAAGATGTTAAGCAAAATAAACCTGCAGATTTTTCTGATGTCCTGAGAGACATTGGCGCAACAGATCCAGTACGCTCAATGCCAGAAATATAAGCCTAAAAAAAACCCCGCTTCGGCGGGGTTTTTATTTGCTCAAAGATTACTAATGGCAATACATATTAATATTTGGATAGTGATAGTGAGCCGGGCTACCGCTGGTCTTTTCTGTCGTCGGGGCACCGCTACAACTGAAATAGCATGTTTTTCCGTAGTCTGATTGTCCTATATAAACAGTCTTACTATAATCCATGCCATATTTGTTTCCGGTTGTGCCTGTTGAAGGGCACATTTCTTCCCATCCGCCGCTTCGCCAGATATGTACATAAACAAAGTAATAGCCAGGTGGTATATTTGTTGCGCTGAATGAAGCTATGTGGGAGCCATCATCTGAACTGCTTTGCCCATTATTATTCCAGGCAACATCGCCAGGGCCACGGCCTTGGCCTTGTATGGAGCAGCTTCCGCTTTGCCCCGTTGTTGGACAGTTTGCCGTGCCTACCCAATTGTTTATGTTTCCAGAGTTAACCTCGTAAAAGTAATAAAACTCGGCATTTGTTTCACACATACCAGCCGCGCAAGAGTCGGTTTGGAAATTCGTTATTGGTGGCGACACCCATCTCGTCGTGCAAAAATTGCCCTGCTGTTGGCCTGCTATTTGCTGACAGGGAACGAAACCACTACCCAAATTAGCGAGGTAAGCCTGGACCGTAGTATTGACTGGGTTATAAACATACAAACATGCGAAGTAAGAGTTGCCAGTAGAGCTACCAGCTGTATCAGGTAAAAACCATTGATTAATGATAGTTTGCCCTGTGGGACACTGTGGAATAAATGAAGAATCAACACCTGCTGCTAGTTGCAGGATTGTCGTGTCAAAAATGCTTATATTTGGGGTAGTACTGACTGGTCGCAAGTAAGATGAGTCATAAGTAGTAGCATGAGCAGCACCCATAAAAATACAGATAAGAAGACAAAGTAAATTGCGAATCGACCCTTTAAGCATGTTTTTTCCTCCGCCCTATCACTATTTATTTAGTATAATCCATTCCAAATCAAAAGAGATCATTTTCTAAAACAAAAAATACTCATTAAATCAATAACTTTCGATTCCTCATGGTTAGCAGATTAGTCTCTCCTATATAATAGAAGTATTAACCAGCCAGGAAGCACCATAATGCAGATAGAAGAGTTATTAACTGCGGCAGTCGGTGAACAAGCTTCTGATTTGCACATTCTCCCTGGAATGCAGCCGCTCATACGCATTCATGGCGACCTGGTACCAGCAAAAGGTTTTCATGTGCTTAACGCTGAAACAACCAAGCGGTTGATTTACAGCGTTATGTCGATTGAACAACAACAGGAATTTGAAACCGATCTGGTGATAGAAATGGCATTGTCATTTCCTAACATCGGTAACTTTCGTGTTAGCGTCTTGCATCAGATGCGTGGCATTGCCGCTGTTTTTCGTGTCATTCCGGAAAAAGTACCATCGTTTGACGAATTAATGCTGCCGCCAATAATGAAAAAAATGATTTCACTGGCACACGGCATGATATTAGTCACCGGCCCCACTGGTTCAGGCAAAAGTACCACACTAGCCACCATGCTCGACTTCATCAATGCGTCACGCTCTTGCCATATTATTACCATCGAAGATCCTATCGAATTCATCCATATATCAAAGAAAAGCGCTATTAACCAGATTCAAGTCAGACGTGATACACCAGACATGGCAGTATCATTGCGCGCCGCTTTGCGCCAGGATCCAGATGTCATCATGCTGGGAGAAATGCGTGATCTTGAAACCATGCGTCTCGCGCTTACCGCAGCAGAAACAGGACATCTTGTTTTGGTGACGATGCATGCCAATACTGCACCGTTAGCAATAAGCCGCATTATTGATGTTTTTCCCACTGCAGAAAAAAATCGCGTGCGCAATATGTTGTCGGAAACAATTCAAGCCGTTATTTGTCAGACGCTGGTGAAAAAAGTTTCCGGCGGCAGAGTCGCGGCGTTTGAAATCATGCTTGCCAATCCCGCTATTCGCCACTTAATCAGCCAGGATATGATTTCACATATGGAATCGACTATTCAAACCAGCGGCGATATCGGCATGTGTACGATGGAACAATATCTGCAAACATTAGTCATGAAACGAGTGATTAGCCTGGCGACGGCACGCAACGTGGCAACCAATTGGGGACAATTCAAAAAAGAGGATTAAACCAATCCGTACATGCTCTGAATCGCATAAACCAGCACGACCACAAACGGTATCATGATGCGGAACAATACGCCGGTAATAATCAAAATAAACAAAATCCAGAAGCCATAAGGTTCAATAAAACTCAACCGATACGCAGCTCGTGGCGGCAGTATACTGCTTAAAATGCGGCCTCCATCCAATGGCGGCAAAGGGATAAAATTAAGCACGCCAAGCATGACGTTCAAACTAATTCCCGCCATACCCATCAAATAAAGCGGATTTCCGAGCCAGACATTGCCCGTACCTTGAATCAGCACAGCCAGTTTGGCGATTCCGCCCCAAAACACAGCCATCAAAAGATTGGACATTGGACCTGCAAGCGCGACAAACGCCATATCGCGACGGGGATGACCCATGTTACGTGGATCAACCGGCACTGGTTTCGCCCAGCCTAAAATAAAACCACCTGCTAACAAAGAAAAGACCGGCACAAGAACCGTACCGATAAGATCGATATGCTTGATTGGATTAATGGTTAACCGTCCAGCAAGTTTGGCGGTTTTGTCGCCAAAAAATGACGCAATCCAGCCATGAGCGACTTCATGGAGGGTGATTGCAAACAGCAAAGGAATTGCCATTACGCTGATATATTGAATTTGGGTAGGTTCCATAATGAAAGTATCTATTATCTCAATTTTCTATACAAGACTTGAAATGATGATTAGTATTAGCAAACTCAACAATTCATGGTACACACAGTGACTTTAATTAGTTATAAAGCACTTGCCGCGCTGTTTATCTTTTTGGTTAGCGCCTGCACAGCTTTATATCCCTTGAAAAACAAAGCCCGCCATCATACTCATGCCATGGCAACTGGCGAAGCATTAGCCAGCGGTATTTTTCTGGGCGCGGCGTTTTTTCATATGTTGCCGGACTCTATCCGTCTATTCAGCAAGCTGTATGGAAGTACTGCTTATCCAGTACCAGAAGCTGTCGCTGTATTTGGGTTTCTTTTGCTATTACTGCTTGAGCGCCTGTCGCTAGGAAAGTCTTCTAAATCAAATAGCTCCATTCCCACCGTGGTCGCGGTGATTCTGATTATTCATGCGGTGGTTGAAGGTACTGCTCTGGGTATAGGCTCTACGCTGTCCGAAACAGTGATGTTGTTCATCGCTATTCTTGCGCATAAAGGCTCGGAAAGTTTTGCTTTGACTATCATACTGATTCGGCATCAGGTTCCTACTCGACGCATTATGATGACTATTATTTTCTTTGCTTTGATGACGCCTCTTGGTATTGGGCTTGGCACAGTGATAAATCTGCTAAGTATTTTCCAAAACGGTGCGCTGGCCGCGGCTATGTTTAATGCGTTTGCGGCAGGGACGTTTTTATATATTTCAACGTTGCATCATATTCACTTTCATAAGCATGAGAGGGAAGATGGGCAGGGGTTGGTGGAGTTTATTAGTTTGGTGAGTGGTGCGGTGATGATGGGTGTAATCGCGCTATGGACATAATGTTTCCCTCGCTCAATTGAGCGAGGGAAAACAAACTTGCTAGATCAACTCAAGTTCTTTCACTGCATCACGTTCTTTACGCAACTCATCCAGCGTAATCGCGATTTTCTTCTGGCTGAACTCATTCAATTCCAAACCAGTAATCACTTTCAGCTTGCCGCCTTCAGTACGACTTGGGAAGGAGAAGATCAGTCCTTCATCAATACCGTATTCGCCTTGTGAGCAACGGGCAACAGAGAATGATTCGCCTTGAGCAGTATCATGGGTGAGATTATACACAGACATTAACGCTGCATTTGCCGCTGACGCAGCAGAAGAAGCGCCACGTGCCTTGATAACTTCAGCACCGCGTTTTTGTATCGTGGTAATGAAATCAGTTTGCAGCCAGTTCACATCAGTGATGACTTCTGTCGCTGCTTTACCATTAATTTTCGCGTGATAAAAATCTGGATACATGGTGGTGGAATGATTACCCCAAATATTCATTTGTGTTACTGCTGTTACATCTACGCCAGCTTTGATGGCAATTTGTGAACGAGCACGGAATTCATCCAGCATGGTCATGGCATAAAAACGATCGCTTGGGACATCTGGTGCATTGTTCATTGCCACTAAGCAATTGGTATTGCATGGATTACCAACGACAAACACGCGCACATCGCTTGCAGCATTATCATTAATCGCGCGACCTTGGCCGGTAAAAATATTACCGTTAATTTTCAGCAAATCGGAACGTTCCATACCATCTTTTCTTGGCATTGAACCTACCAACACAGCCCAATTCACGTCTTTCATCGCTTCATTCACATCTGAAGTCGTCGTGATTTTTTTCAGCAATGGGAATGCGCAATCTTCGAGCTCCATCCTGACACCGTTAAGCGCTGGGAGTACTGGTGGAACTTCAAGCAACTTTAATTCCACATCTGTATCGGGACCAAACATCTGGCCTGAGGCAATGCGGAAAATCAGGGCATAACCGATTTGGCCGGCTGCTCCTGATACTGCGACTTTAACTCGTTTGTTCATAGATGGGTCTCCAAGTGCTATAATTGCCCGATATATTAACCCGAAAATGATTTATGCCAAAATTTATTATTAACTTGCCGCTCAGCCTTTATGTCCACATTCCCTGGTGCGTGCGTAAATGCCCATATTGCGACTTTAATTCGCATGAAAACAAAGGCGCACTGCCAGAAGACCTCTATGTCGATGCATTATTGGACGATATCGATAGTCGTATAGACTTGATTCAAAAAAGACCGATTATTAGCATCTTTTTTGGTGGCGGCACCCCCAGTCTGTTTTCCGCCAGAGCTATTGGTCGTATTTTAGACGGTATTTCCCAGCGTCTGAATCTTGCTCACGATATTGAAATCACACTGGAAGCGAATCCAGGCACCATCGATCAGGAAAATTTTAAAGGCTATCGCACTGCCGGCATTAACAGATTGTCGTTAGGCATACAGAGCATGCAGGATGAAAAACTAAAAGTGCTGGGCCGCATTCACGATCGCGCGCATGCTATACGTGCGATTGAAATTGCCAAAGCAGCTGGTTTTAATAATTTCAATCTCGATATTATGTTTGGGTTGCCGAATCAATCTATCGAAGATGCACTGCATGATATACAAACTGCATTGTCATTCGAACCAACACATTTTTCCTGGTATCAACTCACTATCGAACCCAATACTTTGTTTTATCATCAAACACCTGTGCTACCGATTGATGATTTGATTTGGGACATGCAACTAGCAGGGCAAGAAAAAATTAGAGAAGCCGGATTTCAGCAGTACGAAGTTTCCGCTTACGCACAGCCGCAAAAAGAATGCAGGCACAATCGTAATTACTGGGAATTCGGCGATTATCTCGGCATAGGCGCTGGTGCGCACAGCAAAATCACGCTACCTGAAAGTGTTATTCGCTTCTCGCAAGCGCGTAATCCAAAAGATTATCTCAATGCGGAAACGCGAAGAAAGCAAAACAACAAAATTATTTCAGAAAAAGATTTAGCGTTTGAATTTATGTTAAATGCTTTACGACTAACGCAAGGCGTCCCACTCAAACTGTTTCAAGAGCGCTGCGGCATACCGACACAGCAAATCATACCAATAATACAAGACGCGAAAAAACGCGGGCTTTTGCTGGATGATCCGAATCAACTTGTACCATCTGAAACTGGTAAAAAATTTCTTAATGATTTAACTGCCATGTTTTTGCTGTAAATCAGCGCTTGCTTCGACTATTTCTGGTTGAATATTTTTCCATTTAGAAAAGAATGACAGGCCATGCAAATTAATTTCCTGTGCGTCAAGCTTAGCGAAATAATCATCTTTAGACACAACTTGCAGATGAAGCAATCCATTATTTTTTAAAACATATTCCAACAATTCACCATGGTTCAGCATTTCTTCTGGCCATGTATCAGTAATTGCCAATAAAAATGCTTCCACTTTCGCTACCGAATTCATTGTTTTCACTTCAGCAAGAACAAACTCCATTAACTTTTCATCAAACTCTTTACGAGACTGAACGCCAAATTGTTTCAATCCATCGTTATTTAAAAGATATTCGACATAATCGTAATATTTATCATTATTTTTTTTCTTGGCAAGAAACCGATGCACTTTTTTTATGTTTTCGCACAGCGCTGATAAATTTAATAATAAATTTTCTCTTTTTTGTTCACTCGTCAAATGATGATTTATGTCTTTGAGGACTCTATTCAGCCTGCTTGCTCGTGATTTTGGCTCTACAACTGCATCATTAACTGTCAGGCATGTTACGGTTTTTTGTGTATGATTAACCAACAAAGCAATATTGGAATAATATGTACCGGCATCTAAACAAAGAGTATTGATTTCATCGCGCACACATCTCGTCGGCGCATTTAAAACAATATTGTGTCCACAATAAGTCATCGCGGAATATTTGTTTCTGCCGTTATTCCTAAAAAGAGTGCCGCCATGATCTCTTGCCCATACTGAATATTTTTTTTCTTGAGGCGTTAATCCCTGGCCAGTCTTGATGCGTTCACGCAATACAGTATCATCAAACGGCATATCCGCATGAACAACATTAAAAGAACTATGAAATCCTACTTTCGCTTTATCAGGGGTGCCGCCACCGCGCACACAAATAATGTATGGCAGCGCACTCAATATATCTTTTACTTTTTTTATCTCGCAATCATTCGTATATTCAATCACGCCATTCTTGATGGTGATTTTATTGTCCATTAATTCCTGTGCAAACAATCGGAACAGCCAAATACCGTCATTATCATTAAAATGCAGAGACAACTCTCTATTAGACTGTCCACGTGACGCGACTTCTTCTGGATCTTTAATTTCTACACCTTCGGCAGCCATGCTAAGTAAAACAGCTTCCAGCGATTTAATAGAATCTAGCACCATTTCTTCATGATTGCCGCGTACCGCAAAAACGACGCCAGGATTATCAAGAACAGCTTTAATCACAGCTAAACTATTTGGTCCACGATCGGACATGTCCCCTGCGACAAAAAGTCTGGCGCCTGGCTGCGCTTTCACGTGCCGCAAGACTTGTTCAAAACTTTCAAAGTTACCGTGAACATCGCCAATAATAAAATCGTCGCCATTCACATTTGCGGCGAGTTCTACAATATCGCGTGACATCATCTTCAGCTCTCTCGTTTTTGTCTAAATTTTGTCTAAAACAGGAATATGCAATAAATTTGCACAATTTTAGCATGGAATGAGAAAAAGATGGCCTATTTTTAAGCAAAAACCAGAGGTCCCAGCACATGCTGGGATCCTATTGATTTAATTAGGTATTTTACAGAGGCGTAAGACTATGTACCATCGCAAAGAAATTGACCGCAGTAAACATTCACAAAATGGTAGGAAATACCCAGACCATAAATGGTGGCATTACCAGCGGGGCCACCTGTCAACCAGGTGGTATAGGAAAAGTCGACGACCCAGTTCTGGGTCATGTCATAACTCGCGCCCAAGCCAAAGGTTGGACGGAACTTCGTCGTGTAACTGCTCTTACCGCAAGGTTGCGACAAGTCAGCATTCATATCGCCAGAAAGCGTCTGATAAAGAATGGAAGGACCGGCTTTCACATATCCTTCAACAGGGCCGAGGGACATTTCACCTTTTGCTACGACGTCAAAGCCTCTGATACGCACTTGTGTGCTGGAGCAAGTCGCCACTTCTTTTGTGTCGTATTGAACGCCAGTGAAATAAACCAAACCACCTTGAATAGAGGCATAATTATTGAGCTTGTTGCCTATAACGATTTGCGTACCCCATTGGCTGGACTTTGGTGTCGCGGCAGTCAAACCGCCATTCATCGTTTGGACGTATTGGGTACCACCGGTATTTGTCGCCGGGCCTGTCGAAATTCCCAAATAAAAGCCTGGGCTGACCGCATAAGCGCTAATGAAGAGGCTGCTCGTCACCATGGTCACGGCGATTTGTTTCATTATCCTGTTATTCATTTTTTATATTCCTAAATATTTATATTCCTAAAGACGAGTGCTTAGTAGATTAAGTGAGCAAAGAACTAATGTCCATACTGAATATCTAAGACAAGACTACATATACCCTTCTATCACTTCTCCGCCACAAGCCGTGTAACAGGTATTGAACGAAACCACACAATTACAAGTCAACCGGCATTTATAGCCCGTATCAAAATCTCGTACCGATTTACTCACCGACCTGCCCCAGCGTTGCATATCTCTTTTGTATGCTTCAAATTTGTTTTGCGCGGTGCGATAAGCACGCATCTTGCAGCTATCCAATTTTAAGTGACAAATAGTTTCACAAAAGTTTTTTGCTCTAGCGCATCTGTTCACACATACTCTGTCGGCGTGCGATTCGGGTGGTATATAAGTGTATTTGGGTTTGAACATGAAACTACAGCCAGATAAAAGTACAGCTAAAATAATGAAGAAAGAAAATATCGAGATTGAACGCCGCATGCAGTCACCTATCCTTTTAAGTGCGAAAATTCTATCGAAATAAGATGAATACAAGCAAGCTGAGATTGGGAATTCGCAAAAAATCATTTTTTCTGAAACTGTAATTCCCACACACCGCGGCCTTCAGAAATTGCGCGGGCTTCAAATTTTGTGATAACTGGGCGATATGCTGAACGCGCCGCAAATTGATTGGCGCCAGCGAGATTCAACAATTTATCTTCTTGCGACAATACTCGCATCATATGGACTGAATAATCTTCCCAATCTGTCGCCAGATGCAACACACCGCCGGCTTTTAACTTTTTGACTGCGAGCGCAATAAATTCAGCTTGAATCAAACGACGCTGATGATGACGACGCTTAGGCCAGGGGTCAGGGAAAAATATTTGTATTCCATCGAGAGAAGCATCTGGCATACATTTTCCCAACACATCGATCACATCACCGTAATAAACCTTGAGATTTGCCAGTTCATGTTCTTTAGCACCTATAAATACGGTGCCTATGCCCGGCTTGTGCGTTTCAACGCCGATAAAATCTTGCTGCGGAAATAACCTGGCGCATTCCAGCAATGACTTCCCAAATCCAAAACCAATTTCCAGTACTAACGGGTTGTTGCGGCCAAATATTTTTGCCTGATCAAATACACCATCTTCGATGCGCAAACCAAGTTCGGCATAATAATCACTGAATGCGCGTTCTTGGGCATTAGTGAGCCGACTGTCACGACGTACAAAACTACGTAAACGGAATTCTTCGTAAGATTTTTTGCTGGATATGGTCAACATATTATTTTGATCTGGTAAAGTCTCGCCCGCCTTTTTTAGACGTGGGAGTGTTATTACTATCTCCTGCCTCTTTCATCATTCCCTGGTAACTAGTAAATCGATGCTGGCTGATTTTACCATCAGCGACAGCAGCTTGCACGGCACAGCCTGGCTCTACCGTATGGCTACAATTGCGGAACTTACAGCCAGTAGCATATTGGCCAATCTCGCGAAAACCCTTTAATACTTCCTGCTTGGTAATCGGCCATAAATTAAATTCACGCACACCAGGTGAATCGATCAAACTACCCTGCTGCGGCAAATGATACAAACGCGTAGCAGTAGTCGTATGCTTACCAGAGCCTTTAGCAGAAACATCACCAACCCGGATAGACTCTTCGCATAACGAAGAAATGATAGAAGATTTACCCACGCCTGAAGGGCCAACCAAAACCGCGCTTTTACCAGCCAGCATGGTTTGCAGTTCTTTTAAGCCTTCTGGAGCATAAATTGTTGATAAAATGACGGAATAGGGAACGTTTCGATATCTGGCAATTTGCTGCTCCAGTTCACCCTTACCATCATTATCCAGCAGATCGATTTTGTTGATCACCACAATAGGTGTCAGATTTAACAACTCTGCTGCTACCAGATAACGATCAACCAGGGCTTCAGAAAAAATAGGTGGAGGTGACATTACCACCGCCAGTATATCGATATTAGCCGCCACGGGTTTGACGCGGCCGTGACCTTGCCCACGGGAAAGAACGGATTTACGCGGCTCGATACCCAGGATAATGCCAGTATTATCACGCTCTAACTGCCATCTGACCCTGTCTCCAACTACCGGCAACTCCTGATTACGACGTAAATGGCATTGAAAAACTTGCCCATCATCGGCCTCAACTGCGACACTACTCCCAAAATAGGAAATGACGAGGCCGGGTTGTCCGGATACTTCGTGGTTTTCAGGTTGAGTTTGCATTTTGCGTCAATTTAGTCAGTTTTACAGAGGGTACATCATACATGAAAATTTACCTGGTCGGAGGGGCTGTTAGAGATAAATTATTAGGCCTCCCGGTAAAAGAGCGGGATTGGGTCGTGGTCGGTGCGACCGTGGAAGACATGCTGAAACTAGGCTATCGCCAGGTCGGCAAAGAATTCCCTGTGTTTCTTCATCCAAAGACCAACGAAGAATATGCCTTGGCGCGTATGGAGCGCAAAGTACACCTCGGATATAAAGGATTTACGTTTGACACTTCACCCGAAGTGACACTGGAAGCAGATTTAATCCGTCGTGATCTTACTATCAATGCAATGGCTGAAACACCAGAAGGTGAACTGGTTGACCCTTATCACGGCAAAGACGATTTAGAGTATGGAATCCTTAGACATGTGTCGCCGGCGTTTGGTGAAGATCCAGTACGAATATTGCGGGTCGGGCGCTTTCTTGCTCGGTTTGCGCATCTGGGATTTCATGTAGCGCCAGAAACCTATCAACTCATGCGTGGCATGGTTGCCGCTGGTGAAATAGATGCGCTGGTTGCCGAACGCGTGTGGAAAGAACTCGATCGCGCGCTGGGCGAAGCTAATCCAGAAGAATTTTTTACCGTGCTGACAGAATGCAAAGCGTTACCAAAACTATTTCCCGGTCATGAGATAAATGGTAACGGTATTAAGGCGCTAAAAGCCGCGGCGCAATTAACATCTGACTCATCGATACGTTTCGCCGCGTTTATGTATGGTGATATTTATGATCCAGCAAAAGCATTAACGATTGGTTACATCAATGCTACTTGCGATCGTTATCGTGCGCCAAACGCATACAGAGAATTAGCGCAATTGACGGCGGCTTATCACAAAAATGCTGCGCTTGCGAAAAAGCTTTCCGCCACTGATTTGCTGCGATTCTTTAATGCATTAGATATATACCGCCGCGAAGACAGGTTTCAAAAATTTGTGATCGCAAGCCATGCCATTGCGAACGCAGAAGGAAAAGAGTTTGATGCTGACTGGGTGTTAGAATGCGCACATGTTGCCAAATCAGTAGACGTACAAGCTTTAGTTTCCCGAGGATTAAAAGGTAATGATCTTGCAGCAAAGCTGAAAGATCAACGTAAAGAAAAGATTGAGCAGTGGCTGGCAGAAAAAAAATAGACACTGCGTCTATTTTTAGTAGAAGTGATACATCAAGCCAACTGCGGCGAAATCAATACTTGGATATGGACAAGGATTTACTTTTTGCATTCTTGTCCATGACAAATCAGCGCTGACCTGGTCGGTTATATCGTAACTCATACCTAAACCAAATACTGGATAAACAATGCTGATTGATGGATCAACGAACAAACTCAAATCCGCGATGGATGTTTGCAGCGTAATGACCGCTTTACCATCTGAATTTAATGAAACCAGACCAGCTTTGGCATAGACGCTGAATTTACTTGTCACTGGATACATGCCTTTCGCGACCAAATCAAACGCGTCTGTTTTCACATATATATTGGTATAAATACTCAGGGGAACATCGATTTCGAGACCAAATTTTTGTAACACGGTAATATCTGTACTTAAACTGGCGTTCAAATTAAGACTGCTAAAACGATAATACCCAATTTCGGCAGCGAGATAACGATTAAATTGATAGCCAAAAAACGCTCTGCCGCCACGTCCGGTATCACAAAATGTGGTGTTGCCAACTGTTGCGTCAGGAAATGTTTTACTGAGTTCTTTATTTAAATTAGAGGCGATGAATTCACCTTGATTAAGTACACCCCATCCTAGTTGTAAGCCGATATATGGGCCGTCGTGTGTAGCTAGTGCAGTTTGTGCGCTTATGAGCAAAGTAAAAGTGACGATTAGCTGCACAACAATTCTGATTATTCTTTTCACGTGAAAATCTGTCCTTTCTTATTATTATTTTAAATAACGGAATGCCATTTTGCGTGGCAATCAATAAACATGTCAATGCTGAGACAAGAACACATTTTGACCTTTATCATCACCAAACGGTTTGCTATTATCGACAAACCAGAGCGTAGACATACATGAATTGAACAATCATCGCATTAAGGAGTTTTAATGAATAAGTTTGGTAAAACATTATTAACCGCCGGATTACTCGCTATCGGTGTAAACACTTTTGCTGCAACAGCAAACAATGCAGGCAGCGTAAACGTTAGTCCAGTAGAACGGGCAAAAATTGAGCAAGTCGTGCATGATTATTTGTTACGCAAGCCGGAAGTTCTGATTCAGGCAATGCAAGTCCTGCAACAAAAACAATACGATCAAGCACAACAAACACTAAAGAAAACTCAGCAAACAGCTGGCACTTATGTTAACGCCCTGTTCCATGATGCAAAAGATCCTGTCGTGGGCAACCCGAACGGTGCAGTGACTGTCGCTGAATTTTTTGACTATCAATGTCCACATTGCGTAGATATGGCACCTGTCATGTCTGACATTATCAAAAACAATCCAAACATACGCGTCGTCTTCAAAGAATTCCCAATTCGTGGACCAATGTCTGACTTCGCTGCACGCGCTGCATTAGCCGCCAACAAGCAAGGCAAGTATTATCAATTAAGCCATGCTTTATTAACGTCTTCTACTCAGCCGTTGACACAAGATGTTGTGTTCCAACTCGCCAAAGCGAATGGCATTAATGTCGATCAGCTCAAGAAAGACATGAATGACGACAGCATTAATGCTCAGATCAAGGCAAACACGAAATTGGCTCAAGACTTGCAGTTACTTGGCACGCCAGCTTTCTTCATCGGCAAAACAGATGCTAAATCTAGCGACAATATCAACTACGTTCCTGGCCAGATGAACACGCAACAATTGCAAGACGCCATTAACAAAGCTGGTAAGTAAGCTAAAAATAAACGGGATGATGCAAACAAAAATCATCCCGTTTTTAATCTAACTTGAAGGAGAGAAAGATGTTAAAGCGACATGTAAGATTTATTTTATTAGCTCTTAGCTTGTTCTTCTCATTTTCCATCGCTGCTAATGCCGCATCAGTCAACAGTTTATTTCGTCATGAAGGTGACCCAGTTGCCGGCAATCCAAATGGTTCTATCACTGTCGTCGAGTTTTTTGATTATCAGTGCTCCCATTGCATCAACATGGCTTCCGTCATCGGTTCTGTCATCAAAGCTAATCCGGATGTACGCGTAGTATTCAAAGACTTCCCGATTCGTGGACCCGTCTCTGAATTTGCTGCACGCGCAGCGTTAGCCGCCAACAAGCAAGGCAAATACTATGAATTCAGCCATGCTTTATTGTTGACCACACTGTCATTGAATGAAGACACTATTCTCGATATTGCAAAGAGCGTAGGTCTGGACATGAGCAAACTGAAGAAAGACATGAACAGTCCAGCGATCAACAATGAGATCAAGTCTACTTATTCTCTCGCACAAGAATTCCAGGTCACCGGTACACCGGCATTCTTCATCGGCAAAACCAATGCGAAAACCAACAGCAATGTTAATTTCGTGCTTGGTGAAATGTCTGAAAGCGAATTGCAAGACGCGATCAACAAAGCAAAATCTTAACATCAATGCGATGAGGGTGAATCACTCACCCTCATTTCTTCTGCAGCAATATCCTTTTTTGTTCTCCCTCATTTGTCGGTGGATTACGGCAAAAAGCGCCTAATGTATAGACCGGGGACATAGTATCCAATCGTTCGGGGACATAGTAAACACTTTAAACTAGGCATATTAGACCCTTGAGAGGATTCAATATGCCTTGGAGAGAGGAAAGTATTATGTCTTTAAAAGAAGACTTTATTACCCGCGCCCTTGCCAAAGAAGAATCATTTACGAAGCTTTGCCAAGAATATAGGATCACCCGAAAAACAGGATACAAGCTAGTAAAAAGATACCAGGAAGAAGGCTTGGCGGGGCTTGAGCCTCGCTCCAAGAAACCTCTATCAAGCCCTTACAAAACTGATCCCGAAATAGAAGAAGCGATTGTTAATTTACGTTTGAAACAACCAACTTGGGGTGCACGGAAACTATTAAAGTATCTACGCAACCAAGGTATAAATAATTTACCCGCTGCAAGTACAGCCACCACTATTTTAAAAAGATATAATCTCATTACGATTGAAGAATCATTAAAACGTCAGAAACTGATTCGCTTTGAAAGAGAACAGCCAAACGATCTTTGGCAAATGGATTTCAAAGGAAAATTTCAATTACTCACCAAAGCAGTCATGTTACCCACTAACCATCATTGATGACTATTCCCGCTTTTCTCTAAGTATCAAGGCATGCGCAAACGAGCAGCATTTAACCGCTAAAAAGCAGCTAATTCACGTTTTTGATAATTATGGATTGCCAGATCAAATTAATGTTGATAATGGAAATCCATGGGGAAATTCTAAATTATTACCCTATACTGCCTTGACTGTTTGGCTTATGCAGTTGGGAATTAGAGTTACCCACTCCAGACCTGGACATCCCCAAACGAATGGAAAGTGTGAGCGGTTTCATCGAACGTTGAAAGAGTGATCTTATATTTCGCCATCCAATGCGGACATTCTCACATGCTCAAAAATTGTTTGATGAGTGGCGACGCCACTATAATCATGAAAGACCACATGAAGGTATTGGAATGGAAGTTCCCTATGAATAGATATGTGGCCAGTATAAAACAAATGCCGAGTAAATTACCGCTTATAGAATATAGTGACGATGCAATATTAAGAAGGGCTCGTGGCAATGGGTATATCCAGTATAAGAGTAACGAATATTTAGTGGGAGAAGCGTTTAAAGGGAGCCTAATTGAAATTAAGCATAATGAAATAGATCGAAGCATTGAGCTATATTTTGGGCAGTTTAAAATATATAGTTACGACTATTAATGAATTAGGGTGAAAGTGTTTACCATGTCCCCGAACACTGTCACCCATGTCCCAATCTATACACTAATCCACCCTACAGCTCCGTTCCTGCTCGGTGTACGTAGGGTGGATTAGGCGCTTTTTGCCGTAATCCACCGACAGTCGAAGTACGCAGTAATCGTGACAGCTAGAAAAAATAATGTTATATAAGTTGATTGCATTAAAAGGAGGCAACATGTTAAGGACAAATAAAAAATTTATTTTATCTTCATTCGGTTTATTATCTGCGCTTTTGTTCACCGTACAGGCTCAAGCTGCTACTCAGCATGTGTTGATAGCGCCTGACTGTCTGATTAATAAAACCAGCAGCAGTTTTCACTCTTTAGCGACGACGAATTCATTTTCGTTGATCAGCACTGATAACGCCGGCATTGAACAACTCATCGCGGTAAAAAATGCTAGCAAAGAACTTTGCGGTGGTTTTGTTGATGTCACTCATGCATGGAACCAATACAGCACGCACGTTGGTGATGCAGATGCGAAATCATTTTTAATACGCCAGACAAATAAACCAAACAACATCCAAAATAATTTGTCATACGACATCAAATACCAGAAACAAGTGAATGAATTACTGGCGCAAACCAATCCGCAGGAAATGTGGGATTTTCTGACTGAATTATCTAGCGCACAGGATAGATACGCTGACTCGGACACTGGTATTGCAGCTGCAAACTGGATCAAAACCCAGGTTGAAACTTTTGCTAAAAACTATCATCGTGACGATGTAACCGTTTATACAATTTCCACCAATGGTTATAAACAACCATCTGTGGTAGCTAAAATTGGTAATTCATCAGTTCCAGGAATTGTCATTGGCGCGCACATGGATACTATTTCCGGCTCATTCCGCAAAGCACCTGGCGCGGATGATGACGGTAGTGGCTCTGTAACTGTATTGGAAACCGCACGCACGTTATTAGCTAGCGGCATGACTTTCAAAAAACCTATTTATCTGATTTGGTACGCAGCAGAAGAAGAAGGTTTAGTTGGATCCAGCAGTGTCGTCGCTGAGTTCAAGAAAAAACAAATTCCAGTCGAAGCTGTTATGCACTTTGATTTAACTGGTTACGCTCACAATAATGAATCCACCATGTGGCTCATGGATGACTATGTCGATAAAAACCTGGTCACCTATATCAGCAAGTTAATTGATGCATATGTAAAAGTGCCAGTAAAACATAGCAACTGTGGTTACGCATGTAGTGATCACGCTACCTGGACCATGAATGGTTATTCTGCCGCGATTCCAGCTGAAGCAGCCTATGAAGACACCAATCCAAATATTCATAGCAGCAGAGATACCATGGATAAATTGTCTCTCAAACATATGACTGATTATCTGAAACTGGCTTCCGCGTTTGCCGTTGAAATGGCCGAACCCGTTAGCAAGTAACTTTAATTCGGTGCGCCGGCAATGAATGCCGGCGCATCAATTCAAGGTAAGAGTCCCGCCGCTTGCCGCAATATGCATTGTTAGTTATTTATTTACATTTAGGAGTAAGAAAATGATAAGGAAAAGCAAAAAACTAGCTTTATATTCTCTCGGTTTGCTTGCCGCCATTCCATTCGTTGCGATCGCACAACCAGTTAAACATGTTGTTGTCGCGCCACAATGCCTGCTGAAAAATTCTGGCATTGATTATAAAACATTGTCTACTAACAAATCATTCGCATTGATTGAAGTAAGCAATGACGGTATCGACAAATTAATTGAAGCAAAACATACACGTCGTGCGCAGGCTTGCGGTGGCTTTATAGATGTTAGCGCAGACTGGCAGGAAGCAAAGCTGAAAAATCAGTCGGTGAACTTCTTAGCTAATTATACAAAAAGTAAAACCGTAAAAAGTAAATCAATCGATGATCAGACCCAGTATGCGATTAAATATCCAGAACAAGTCAAACAGTTAATCGACGCCATGAATCCTCAAGATATGTGGACTGATTTAACAACTTTGACCAACTTCCCTGATCGTTATGCTGATTCCGATAATGGCGTTGCCGCTGCCGCGTGGCTCAAAACCCAAGTTGAAACCATGGCAAATAATGCTGGCCGCAGTGATGTCAGCGTACGCTATGTAGCAACCGGATCAAATTACAAACAACCATCCGTTGTTGTTAAGATTGGTACAGGCACTGGCCCAGGTATCGTTATCGGTGGACACATGGATACACTGTCCAGTTCACGAGAATTAAAACCGGGTGCGGATGATGACGGTTCAGGCACAGTAACAACGCTGCAAGTAGCCAGAAATCTGTTAAAAAGTGGCATGACATTTAATAAACCGATTTACATTATCTGGTATTCCGCTGAAGAAGAAGGTTTGATTGGATCTGGTTATGTCGTTAAAGATTTCAAGAAAAACAATATTCCAGTTGATGCTGTTCTGCAATTTGATATGACTGGTTACTCATATAAGAACGATCCAACCATTTGGTTGATTTCGGATTATGTTAACAGCGATCTGACTGCTTATCTGAAAACGTTGATCAACACTTATGTCAAAGTACCAGTTAGTTCCACCAAATGCGGTTATGCATGCAGCGACCACGCAAGCTGGACACAAGGTGGCTTTAATTCTTCATTCCCATTTGAATCTTCCTTTGGTAACGATGATCCGTACATCCATACCTCACAAGATAAAATGGATGTGTTATCACTGAAGCATATGACTGACTACGCCAAGCTGGGTACAGCATTTGCCGTGGAATTAGCTGAACCTGCTATTTAATCACTTACCGCTGGTGGATTACGGCAAAAGGCGCCTAATCCACCCTACGACGAGCATCTTACTCTGACGTAGGGTGGATTAGGCGCCTTTTGCCGTAATCCACCAGCAGGTGAGAGGTTGTTATTCACCTCTATACAGCGGTAGAATTATGCTCTTTCAAGGTAACCACAGAGCTAAATATGCTGTATACGTTTCCAAGCCGTGACTGGAATGAACATTACCCCGATTCAACGCAACAACAGGCAATTCGCAACCTAGAAAATGGTCAAATATTATACTTTCCTGAGCTTGCCTTTTCTCTATCACCCGAGGAGCAAAAGTTTCTCACTACTGAATATTCTGATCCGCATGCCAAGAACATTAGTTATCATGCTGAACGTAAAAAGCTCTGGGGCGTTCAGGGTTTAACAGACGAAGAAAATCTTGCTTTGAAAGCCATGATGGATCGTTATTCTCGTTATGCATTCAATCTGATACATCAATTGTTACCACGCTACGCGCAGCAGTTACAAATGGCGCGCACTAGTTACCGCCCGATACAAATCAGTGGCCGTAAAACCTCTTATCGCAAAGATGATAAACGCCTGCATGTGGATGCGTTTCCTTCTGCGCCTAATCAGGGCCAGCGTATTTTGCGCGTATTTTCTAATATTAATCCGAATGGTGAAGATCGTGTCTGGCGCACGGGTGAGCCTTTTGAAAAAGTCGCCGCTACTTTTATCCCACGCTGCAGCAAGCCTATTCCAGGTAAGGCTACGTTGTTACGTATGCTGAAAATTACCAAGAGTTATCGTACACAGTATGATCATTACATGCTGCAAATCCACGATCGCATGAAACAGGATGATATTTATCAGAAAGAAGCTGAGCAGCAGGAAGTTCGTTTTCCGCCGGGAAGTACGTGGATAGTGCAGACAGATGATGTTTCGCATGCTGCGATGAGTGGGCAGTATTTGATGGAACAGACGTTTTATTTGCCGGTGAAGGCGATGAAGGATGAGTCGAGGTCGCCGTTGAGAGTATTAGAGAAAATATTAGGGGAAAAGTTAGTTTAAATTATTCTTACCCACCGCTACGCGGTGGGTAAGTAAAGAATATTTTATTACGCTGCGCCGACTGCTTTTACTTCCTGGGAGACTAACAAACGATGCGGCTTCACTCGCCCATCATCCATCACTTCGCCCATACCAAGAAATCTCTCATCTTCCGAAATTAATCGCACCAAATGACTGCTAATTTGAAATGGCGCGCGCACTGGCTGTCCCATACGCAAATAAAACGCCGCTGATGTTGATAATTTCACTGCCGGGAATGCTTCCACTGATGTTTCAACTGGCAGTAAACAGGCTAACAATCCTTCCTGACCACTGCTTTGAGCAATCGCTTCCAATTCAGGAAGAGTATGCATCACCGCATTACCATACGGAGACACTGTTGTACGCCGTAAACCAATCACATGCGCACCGCAATCCAGTTCGCGACCTATATCTTCCACCAGCGTACGTACATAAGTACCTTTGCTGCAATGAACGTTAAAATTGACTACATCACCTTCGACTTTATCCAGGCTGATAGAGAAAATTTTGATTCGACGTGACTTACGCTCTACTTCAATACCGCGTCGCGCCAATTCATACAAAGGCTTGCCCTTGTGCTTAATTGCGGAATACATAGGCGGAACCTGGTCTATTTCACCCAGGAACTTATTCATTACTTGCTGCAAGCGTTCTGCTGTTACATCAACGACAGGTTTGGTCGCGATGACTTCACCTTCACTATCACCCGTGTTCGTTTGCACACCGAGTTGTGCGGTCACATAATAACTCTTGTCTGATTCGAGCAGAAATTGAGAAAACTTGGTAGCTTCGCCGAAGCACAGAGGCAACATACCAGTAGCGACAGGATCAAGACTGCCAGTATGCCCGGCTTTTTTAGCATTAAACAAACGTTTTACACGCTGCAAGGCACCGTTAGACGTTATATCGATTGGCTTATCCAACAAAAAAATACCGTGAACCTGCCTGCGCATAATGTTTTCCCGTTTTGTGATTTGTATTTTAGATTTATTTCTTTTCCGATTTTTTTACTGCGGAATCAATTAGAGTCGAAATGCGGAACCCGTGGGCGGTGGATTCATCGTAAACAAATTTCAATTCGGGCACGACACGCAACTTTACTTCTTTCGCCAGATTATAGCGCAGCATTTTTGCTTGACGGTTAAGAGCCTGGACAGTTGTCTTGATTTGATCCGCCTCATCTACCAATAGACTGACATAGATTTTCGCATAGGAAAGATCACGTGTAACAGTGACACTGGTGACGGTGACAAATTGAAATTTGTCACCCGTCATGTCTTGCAATAACATTCTTGCAAGTGTTTTTTGCAAAAGATCCGCGATGCGCTGGGTGCGATCATAACCTTTTCTTTTCATATTACTCAGATCTCACGTTTAACTTCAATTTTTTCAAAAACTTCGATCTGATCGCCTGCTTTAATATCGTTGTAATTTTTCACCGCGATACCACATTCCATACCAGCACGGACTTCAGAAACGTCATCTTTAAAGCGGCGCAAGGATTCCAGCGAGCCTTCAAAAATCACCACGTTATCGCGCAATACACGAATAGGGAGATTACGTTTGACCAAACCTTCAGTCACCATACAACCAGCAACAGCACCAGTCTTGGAAGAGCGGAATACTTCACGAACTTGCGCAAGACCCACGATTTTTTCTTGAATTTCTGGAGCCATAGACACCGCTAATCGCTTTCTTCACTTGATTAATCACATCATAAATAATGTTGTAATAATGCACGTCGACGCCATTCATTTCCATCAGCTTGCGCGCTTCTGCATTTGCACGAACGTTAAACGCAATGATGATAGCTTTGGATGCAATCGCGAGATTCACATCGCTTTCATTAATACCGCCAATACCGCTGGAAATAATGTTGACTTTCACTTCTGTGCCAGACAATTCAGTTAATGCTTGTTTCAATGCTTCCACAGAACCCAGCACATCTGCTTTCAACACGATATTGAGTGTCGTTGGTTAATGTCTTTTCGCTCTCAATACGCTGCAGCAAATCTTCCAGTTTAGGCGCATGCACGAGCCAGTCTTGGTTTCACGATGTTTCGCCTGACGGAACATCGCCACTTCACGTGCACGTCTTTCATCTGGCACGATAATAAAATCATCGCCTGCTTGTGGCACGCCGGAAAGACCTAACACTTCAACAGGAATAGACGGGCCAGCGCTTTCAATCTGGTTTGCCGGTTTCATCAAATAAAGCGCGAATACGACCATATTCTAAACCAGCGAGAATAATATCGCCTTTACGCAAAGTACCTTGCTGAACTAATACACTCATCACCGCACCGCGGCCTTTATCCAGACGTGATTCAATGACAACACCACGCGCTGGGCAATCAGCAACAGCTTTCAATTCAAGTACTTCAGCTTGAACCAACACGGAATCAAGCAAATTATCAATGCCCATGCCCGTTTTTGCCGAGATAGGCACAAACATGGTATCGCCACCCCAATCTTCGGGAACGAGACCATATTTTGACTAATTCATGTTTGACGCGATCTGGATCAGCGCCATGTTTATCCATTTTATTAACAGCGACAACAATAGGCACATTCGCTGCTTTCGCATGCTGAATAGCTTCGACAGTTTGCGGCATCACACCGTCATCCGCGGCAACGACCAGAATAACGATATCGGTCAATTTCGCACCGCGTGCACGCATAGCGGTAAATGCCGCGTGGCCAGGTGTATCAAGAAATGTAATCGTACCTTTTGGTGTTTGCACATGATAAGCACCAATATGCTGGGTAATACCACCCGCTTCGGATGCCGCCACTTTTGCGTACGAATATAATCGAGCAAAGTGGTTTTACCATGATCGACATGACCCATAATGGTAATGACTGGTGGTCGTGGCTGCGCCTCACCTGTCACTTCAAGTGATTTTGCCAATTCATTCTTCAATTGCATCGGAACTGACTGGTTTTGGCTTTATGTCCCATTTCTTCAACAACTAATATCGCTGTATCTTGATCAAGGACTTGATTAATCGTCGCCATGATACCCATCTTCATCATGGTTTTGATGACTTCAGCCGCTTTCACAGACATACGCTGCGCCAGTTCACCCAAATTAATGGTTTCTGGAATTTCAACTTCACGCACAACGGGCGCGGTTGGTCTGCGTAAACGCTTGTACTTTAACTTTAGCGTGCGATGAACTGACGGAACTTTGCCAGATTTACTGAACGCAGTATCAAGATCATCTTCATCTTCACTCGAAGTACACGGCTTAAATCAGCGCCGCGTGATAATAATGATTCCAAATGTCTATCACCTTCACGTGAGCTATCACGTGACTTTCTTTTTCTTTTTGTGCTTATCGCTTTCGGCTTCTTCAACTTCTTCGCCAGTTCGATGCTTTTCTTTGCGTTTGATACCGAGAGCTGCAGCTTTTGCTTCTTCTGCCGCTTTTTCTTCGGGACTACCAGGTGCTGGTGGCGCAGGCTGTTCTTCAGTGATAAGTAGCAGCTGAGTTTCTGTGGCAGTTTCCGTTGCGGGAGTAACAGCTGTAGTTTGTGCTGGAGCTTCAGTTGTTTCTGGCATTATCTCAATGATTTCTGCCTCAGCATGTTGCCGCGATTTCTGGCATCTCAGTCAGCTGCTGTTTCTGACTGATCATTGCTTTCTTCGGCGTTTGCCTTGCTTCTTCTAGCGGACGTTTAACATAAGTACGTTTCTTACGAACTTGAATACTAACAGTCTTCGCATGCACCATGCGAACCACCGACTTAATTTCACTGGTTTTGGCACGACGCAAAACGATTTTATCAGGAACAGCATCCTGCTTGGCGCCATGATGATGTTGTTGCAGATAACGAAGTAATTTTTGTTTTTGTTCTTCACTAACCAGATCGTCACATTGTGTAATAATGATTCCCGCATCTTTAAATTGATCAAGCAAGCGATCAGGCTTAACGCCAATCTCATCGGCAAATTGTTTTACTGTTACGCCGTCTTTCTCGGCTTCTGACACTAATTTTTTTACCACTCTAACGCCTCCGCTCGGGAGTTTCCACTTCCTTCAGTGAAAACTCCGTTCGTTTCATTCACACTTTATCGGTTTCATCATCAAACCATATTTTACGCGCTGTCATAATCAATTTGGCTGCTGTTATCTTCGTCAATCTCTCCAATATCAAGTAAATCATCGACTGATTGTTCCGCCAAATCTTCACGCGTGACAACACCATGGCTTGCCAGCATGTAAGCAAGTGTCTTTATCCATGCCTTCCATTTCCAGCAAATCTTGGGCTGGTTCAACTTCCAACGCCTGTTCTTCTGCAATTGCCTTGCGTTAACAAAGCAGCTTTCGCACGTTCACGCAAAGCATTCACCAATATCCTGATCAAAGCCATCAATTTCCAGCAATTCCTGAACAGGCACATAAGCAATTTCTTCCAACGAAGAAAAACCTTCGTTGACTAACACTTCAGCAACTCTTCATCAACACCTAATTTTTCCTGGAACAAGTTCAAGACTTTTTCACCTTCAGCCGCTGATTTTGCCTGCGCTTCTTCTTCCGTCATCACATTCAAGGTCCAGCCGGTTAATTCACTGGCTAAACTTAACATTTTGTCCGTGACGACCAATCGCTTGTGACAATTGATCTGCTTTAACAGCAATATCCATGGTGTGGGTATCTTCATCCACAACAATAGACGCAACTTCCGCTGGTGCCATCGCATTAATAACTAACTGCGCTGGATTATCATCCCACAACACAATATCAATACGTTCGCCGCCTAACTCACCAGAAACAGCTTGTACACGCGAACCGCGCATACCAACACAAGCACCGATAGGATCAATACGGCCATCATTGGTTTTAACAGCAATTTTCGCGCGGGAACCTGGATCACGCGCCGCCGCCTTTGATTTCAATGAATTCTTCGCCGATTTCTGGCACTTCAATCTTAAATAATTCAATTAACATTTCTGGACGGGTGCGGCTGACCAGAATTTGTGGGCTCTTGCCACCGTCGGTATGAATATCATACAAGATAAGCACGCACACGATCGCCAACACGAACTGCTTCATGTGGAATCATTTCAGAACGTGGCAAAATGGCTTCTGCATTGTTACCCAAATCGAGAACGATAAAATCACGCGTAACTTTTTTCACCGTACCCATTGATTAATGTGCCGATTTTTTCTTTATAAGCATTAACAATTTGAGCGCGCTCAGCTTCAAGTACTTTTTGAATGATGACTTGTTTGGCTTTTTGCGCAGCAATACGGCCAAATTCAACGGATTCCATCGGTTCTACGACATATTCACCAACTTTAGCATGTAGGATTCACGCTTTTTAGCTTCGCGTCAATGTCAAGCTTGGTTAAGCCTTCATCGCCTTCTTCATCTTCGTCTGCATCTTCAATAACTAACCAACGACGGCAGTGCTGTAATCACCCGTTTTGCGATTAATTTCAACTTTGACATCAATTTCTTCATCAGCTTTTTTTTTCGTCGCCGTTTCCAGAGCAGCTTCGATAGCTTGGAAAATAACTTCTCTATCCACACCTTTTTCGTTGGATACTGCTTCAACAACTAATAAGATCTCTTTATTCATAGCGCGACCTCACACATCATCCAACCAGTATTATCGACTCGATACACCTAGCAAACCCGCTACTCAGATTATGCCGTTAGCTACTATTGCTTCTCCAACTAAATTTGCCTTTTCTATCACTGAAAAAGGCAATTTCACTTCTTCCTCAGTATCATCAACCAAAAGATAGATATCTTCTCCTTCAACACGCTGCAATACACCTTTAAACTGCCGACGCTCATCAATCGCTGCGATACAACCGTACCTTTACCCGCTTGCCAACATATTTTTGATAATGTTCAATCTCAAATAATGGCCTATCTATGCCTGGCGACGATACTTCCAGCACATATCGGCCCTGAAATGGATCTTCCACATCCAGCATGGCACTGACCTGACGACTCACTTGAGAGCAATCGTCTACTGTAACACCCTTTGCACTATCAATATAGATGCGAAATAGCATTTGCCGCCCTTGCGGTACATGTTCGCAGCCAACCAACTCATAACCCATTGCACCAATCAGCTGTGCCAACCGCTCATGCAATATAGGATCAATCTTTCTCATTATAATGCGCCTGATACAAAAATGGGCCTCTATCAACTAATTGGCCCACTATAAACAAAAAACCCCATAAGGGGTTTCTGTGTTCTTACTTTTAATTTGGTAGCGGGGGCAGGATTTGAACCTACGACCTTCGGGTTATGAGCCCGACGAGCTACCAGACTGCTCCACCCCGCAGTAACGGCGCTATTCTATTAAATTTTTGGCATTCGAGCAAGTTAATATCGTGAATAATATTGAAGTATAGATTCGGATAGTGGCAAGATGGATTGTCGCTGTCTCATAACACTGCTGTATTACCATAATGGATTAATGATATGCACTCATGGAAATATATTGTTTACAGCCTTAGCGCCTTTACCCTTCTATGCCCGTCAGCATTCGCCGATGCTAACTCCATGCGACCAGCCGTAACGATATCCGGTGGCGTCGCTATCACGTCAGACATGGGCAAATCAGCGACACTCTCTAATATAGATAGCAGTACTTATACTTATAGCCCGGATAAATCCCAAACCCAGGGGATAGGCGGCGTATTTATAGGTGAAGAATTCTACTTTAGTCCAAACTGGTTCTGGCAAGCGGGTATTTCTTATTACCGTATCTCATCCACCGCGAAAGGCAACCTGACACAAGGCGCGGACGTGATGTCGCAAGATCATTATCGTTACGACTTTAATCTGGTGAGCCAACAAGTTTTGTTTGATAACAAATTCTTTTTAAACTTGCAGGAAATCTATCACCCTTATCTTTCGGTCGGAATTGGCGCCGCCTTTAATCACGCTTACAGTTATGACACGAATGTACCGCCCTTCCTGACCTTCACGCCCGAATTCAGTAACCATTCAACCAGTTCATTTTCTTATAGTGTAGGCGTGGGTGCGGATGTAGACATTCCCTGTAACTGGCGACTTGGTGTTGGTTATCGCTTCACTGACCTGGGTAGAGTTAGCCTGGGAGATGGCAGGATTGATACCACTCCTATTTCGGGCACGTTAAAACAAACGCATTTTTACAACCATGAAATATTAGCGCAATTGACCTATCTCTTTTAATAAGGAATGCGAATGGCAATGAAACACGTGAAGAAATCTTTGTTGATACTCTCTGGAGCAATGCTTTCTTTTAGCGGCGCCTGCCATGCATTGCCTTTTAATATTGTGCCAATGGCGGGAACAAGTCTGCCAACCGAAATACTCCCTGGCCAAACCATTAGCGCGCTTTATACCATCACAAATAACACCGGCAGTACACGCGCGGGCAATTTTATGAAATATCTTCCGCCCAATACGACGCAAGTTCCCGCTGGTGACTATCCGAATATGTGCGGCTCCTCATTCGCCTTGCAAGCACACGGCACCAGCGGCGATAGCTGCAACTTACTTTTAAATATTACCGGCGCAGTTAACGGAAACGATCCCGATCCACATCATCATTTGTTCGCTTGCTTCCCTGGTGGCCTTACCTGCGCTGGAACAAACTTTCCGCTAAATGTTGCCGCCGTAAATAACAGCAACGCATTAGTTGCTGCAGGTATGTATGATTCGAACATTGGATTTGCGGTTAGCAATAACGCCGGCATTAGCTGGAGCCAGCAAGTTTTAGCTTTACCCTCAGGTGTTAACGATGCTAGCGCGCTTGGCGTTAGCTGTTCAGGCAAGAATTGTGTTAGCGCGGTAACATACGGTTTATCGAGTAGCCAGGCGGGCGGATTCGCTATCAGCCACGATGGCGGTAATAGCTGGATGCAGCAAATATTAGCCCTACCTTCTGGTTTTAATAACAGCAGCTATCAAGGTGTCACTTGTTCTGCCAATAAATGTATTGCCGTCGGTAGCCTTACTTCGACGTCAACTTCACAACAAGAATTTGCTATCGCTATCAGCTTGAATAACGGTGCAACATGGACACAGCAAGGATTGTCATTATTACCCACTTATGTTGCCGCCCAGTTAGGTGGCATCAGTTGTAATAATAACTTTTGTGTCGCTTCCGGTGTTTATAATGACAACAGTTCTGCTAGTCATAGCGCTTTTGCTATCACTACGAATGGTGGCAACACCTGGTCGCAAACCGCATTACCCTTACCTGCAGGCTATGTAGATGCACAAACTCAACGGGTTTCTTGCAACGGCACACTATGTGTAGGTGCGAGTACATTTTTTGATGGCACGAATAATATCCCTGCTGTGACAGTCAGTAATAATTCCGGTGCATCGTGGACACAACAAGCAATAAGCTTGCCGGTTGGTTTCGCCGAAGGCGAACTGGACGGTGTCAGCTGCACGAGTGGCAGTCATTGTGTAGTCGTTGGATATTTTAGCGTTGCAGGCGGCTCTGATGCTGCATCATCACCTGCCATCGTCACCACCAACAACGCTGGCAACACTTGGTCAGTGAAAACTCTCGCTGTACCGACAGGTTATACATCAGGTGAGTTTATCGATGTCAGCTGCACTGGAAATGTTTGCACTACAGTAGGCGGTTATGATAGTGCGGGTTTTGTTACTCATCCAGGAGTTGCTATCAGTACCGATGGCGGCGTTAACTGGACACAGCAAGTACTACCAATTCCAACGGGTTACAGTAGTGGAAAGCTTTATGGAATCAGCTAGAAACACTAGAGAATTTCGTAAACCATATATCGTTATCAATTCTCACAACCACCGTGCTTTATGCGGTGGCTTGTTAGGCTTATGTTTTTTTCTGTTAATATTTGGCGCTGCTACATTAGATCCGCAAAATATTGGCTGGCTGTTACAAGCAAACAATCAGGATTCCGTGCAGCATTTAGTTGGCTGGGAATTTTTCCGCAATGAACCATGGCATTTCCCGTTAGGCATTATTCAAAATTATGGTTTCCCTGTTTCCACTTCGATTGTTTACACTGACTCTATCCCCATTTTTGCGCTGATCTTTAAATGTTTCGCAGACTATCTCCCCACGCAGTTTCAATATTTCGGCATCTGGTTTGCCATGTGTTATTTTCTGCAGGGATTATTTGGCTGGCTGATCGCGGAAGAAATTACACACAACACCTGGATTAAAATTTTTGTCACCGTGTTTTTCTTGCTCAGCCCTATTATGTTAAACCGCACATTTGAGCATCAGGCACTGGCCGCGCAATGGGTGTTGCTCGCAGCAGTTTACTTTTATGTGAAACCTTACGCTTTAAGAACAAATCATTACTGGCTGGCGTTGAATATTCTCACGGTTTTGATTCACGCTTATCTTGTCGTCATGGTTTTAAGCATATGGTGTGCTTATCTTTATAAAAACGTTTATCTCGATTATTTTCTCACCGGAAAACAAGCATTACGTGAAATAGCTATTAACATAACTGCAATATTGTTAACCGCGTGGATAACTGGATATTTTGTCGTTTCACTCACTCATGGCATTGAAGCCGGCGGCTACAATCTGGATTCAATGAATTTATTCGCGCCATTTATTCCCAGCCGCGGTTCTCCTGTTATTCCTGGCAACTGGTCATTGTTCGTCAAACCTTTACATGGTTTTCAAATTAATCAGATTGACGAAGGATTCAATTATTTTGGTTTCGGCATGTTATTGCTGATCGCCGTCAGCATTTATCATCTCATCAGACACTTTCCACCTAAACATGTTTTATCAGACTGGTTGCCGCTGATTTTAATTTGTATAGGATTCATTATTTACTCGCTCTCCAACATGATCACCGCCGGGCCGAGATTATTATTACAATATCCGCTGCCAGAACCATTGTTAATCATAGGCGATATTTTCCGCGCATCTGGGCGCTTTTTCTGGCCGGTGTATTATCTGGTGATGACTGGCGTATTTTATTTATTGTGCCGCCGATTAAACAAAATCGCGGTTATTTCGCTGCTAGGCATAGCGATGTTTTTCCAGGTTGCGGACATGTCGTTCAAATTGAGACAAACGCATCAATTCTTTTCGCAGCTGCAGCCAATCAAATCAGAACTCAATACTCCATTTTGGCAGGAAGCTGGCAAGCACTACACCAAAATGGTTTTTCTTCCTCACATCAAAAATCCGCAAGCCAGAATCAAGGATTTTCAGGAATATATTCATTACGCCGCGCAACACCAAATGAAAGTGAATCTTGGATATTTCGCGCGCGAAGATACTAGCAAAATTTATTTTGCCACACGTCAGTTATTAATAGAGGCGGCACAGCAGCAACTTGATCCACAATCTATTTATATTATAGTCAAACCAGAAATCGCCGCGGTTATGCGCGGTCGCGTGAAACAGATGGACAAGATGGAACGCATTGGGCGTTACATGATGATTGCGCCAGGATGGAAACAAGCATGAATATTGGATTCACTAAATCCATCACGATAGAACATCTTATTCATAGCTTTAAAACTGCTATCGCCTGTTTATTTGGTTTTTTGCTCACGCGCTTGATTGGTTTTGCTGCTGATCAATGGATAGTCGTGACCATTATTGTCGTGATGTGTTCACAATTGTATGTTGGCAGTGTTTTGCAAAAATCATATTTACGCTTTCTTGGCACACTGATTGGCTGTATTTTCGCAGCAATCACACTGGCGGTTTCTGGTCATAATAATTTTGATATCGCCATTACCATCGGATTATCCAGTTTCATATTTAGTTATCTTGCGGTATCCAAAGAAAATCTGACTTATGCTGGCACACTGGGCGCGGTCACGACTGCAATCATTATGCTCGGACAAAATCCTACTATTTTATTTGCCATGCAGCGTTTTCTCGAAATCAGCATAGGTATTCTAATTGCCACTGTTGTTTCACAATTTATTTTACCTATTAATGCGCGTACGCATTTACGTCGTACGCAAGCAGCTACATTAAACCAACTGCGCGATTACTATATCGCTTCAATGATGACAAAAGATGGCGGACAAGCATTTGACTATCACGAAGTAGATGAAAGCATAGTCAAATCACTGCTGCGCCAACGTCAGCTGGCGAAAGAATCATCCAGTGAACGATTGGGATCTACATTTGATCCGGTGCATTTTTCCAAGACGCTTTATTATGAACGTGAAATATTGCGCGCACTGACATTCATGCACAGCGCGAAAACTCATATTAAAAATTCTGCGCAAATATTTATGCATTCCCCTGCTGCGCATGCATTTAACGAAACTATTTTGCAGTCAATCAGTACGCTGATTAAAGCGATTGAAAATGATAATACCGCGAATGAACATATTCATATTCCAGAGTTGGATGGTTTGAAAGAAGAATTACAAAAGAATGTGCATGCGCCATCGCGCAACGAGCTGATTTATATTGATGGTTTTCTGTTTTGCGCGGAAGTGTTATTAAGCAGTTTGCGAGCGTTAGCTGAATTATACAATCTGATGGTTTATGAAAATAAAATCAAGCCGTAATTTCATGATTTATCTATAAAATTATCATTATTTGCGATAAATAATGATAATTTTTCCCTCTGCTATACTTTAAATAAGAAATCCAATAAATAATCCATCTCGCCTGACTTTAGGTGAATCGCGAGGAGTGTAAATATGCCATCACCACAAGAATTACAAAAAATGCATGCCGATGCGTTAAATGCTATTGCTACGGCTAAAGAAAAAAAAGATTTCATACCTTTAGAAAATTACTTAAAGGAAATTGGAAAACTCGATAAATCAGAGCAAGGCGCGCAATTATACCAAGTGGACGGAAATGGCTATAACATTCTTCACTATTTAGCTGCCAATAAAGGATATCCAGATGCAAACGAAGAAGCAGGAGTAATACTTTGGAATATTCTTACTGAATTTGATGGTGGTGATATTTATAAAAAAGCAAACAACGGTCTGTCGCCAATAGACGTCGCAGCAAAGTCAGGTAATCAAGAAGCCATTCGTCAAATGCGGGATACTTTGACTTCAGGATCCGAGCAAGAAAAAGTGTTTGATCATACAGAACGACCAGCAGTAGACCCAGATTTCAAATTTGTGTCATCCAGAAAACTTTCTCAAGCAATGGAGTCAGAAGGGCCTGATGACAACATGTCAGTAACAAACCCCGAAGTGATGCAGCCAAAATCTTCAGCGGTGCAGTATGCCGCTATGCCGCCGAAACCTAAATCTTCCGCGGTACAGTATGACGCTATGGCACCAGTAATAAAACCTGAAAACAAACAGGAACAACCTGCAATAAATCCAATGATATTAAAAAAACAAAAGGAGGAAGAAACCAGACTTGCCAATAAGGAAAAAGGTGCAGCAGATAATTTATTGCAAACTGAGAAGAAACTGTTTGAATACCTTAGAAACTATGTTGCAGAAACGGAACGCAGGCAAAACCAAAAACAACCTCTTAGTCAACAACGTCAAGTCATCAACGTGGTAGCTAAATCCATTCTGGAACTCCCTCCTCTAAATGAGGTTGGTGATATCAACGCGTTCAGAGAACGATCAAAAAACATCCATGAAAAATTAAAAGTCCTTTCTGAAGTAGATCCTGCCACACATAAAATGATTGTTGAATACAGTCGCCAAATGGACCCGTTAGCTCAGGTTCAAAAGGAAATATCTCGATTTAAAAATATGGCGGAGATGGAAATATTGAACGCCAGGCAAGCAGTCCAACCGGAACCCGTGGTCAAGATTGCTGGCTTATCCGAAGAGCGGATGAAAGAATTAAGTGCCATGACTAATCAACAGAAGATGGATTTTATTATCGGATTTCATAACTTGGGATTTGACATAAGAAATCCTTCTATGAGTCCCCGGGAAGTAATCAAGTTGGCTCGGGCCAGTGGACGCGAAGCAGAAGATAAAGTCATGCGCGAGATGGCTGAAAAAATTAACTCTCAATATCCAGAAATTAAATTTCTCGCTCAAAACGGTAACATGTTCGCTCAATATGCGCTGGCTAAAGAACATTTTTGGCGAGATGACAATGCAGCTGGCAAAAAATGGTTAGAATTAGCCGCTGGGAAGGGCCATGGCCAGTCGATGTTAGATGCGGCAATCTATTCTGCCGAAGGTAAAAAAGGGTTTGCTCCAGCTGAAGCCCGTGCAAAGTTTAACAACATGCTCACATTAAATGTATATCAAACGCTGCCAGACTCTATACGAAAACAAGCGATTAATTATTTGCTGGAACACAAAAATGAATTTAAAGCAAAATCAATGGCTGCGCATAAGAATAGCAAGAAGAACCCCGAAGAAAAAACCCGTGCTGAAGCATACGCATCTCTCTATGAACTAGCCAAGAGTGACATTGTACGACAACGCCATAATGTTCTAAATAGCTCCTCTCATAAAGATTCAATGGCCAGGTTGGATGAAAAAAAGCAATCATTTCTTGCCAAACAATTTGAAAGTCTTACCAAAAAAGTCGACAAACTGTTTAGCAAAAATGACGCTCCAAATGAGGAACGCAAAACCAGAAAACCTTAATGCGGGTTTTCCAAACTCAATACGCCTGAATTATAATCATACGCAAATAATTCCGCATAACGTCCCCACTCAATCACAGTGCGTAATACTCGCTCTGCTTCTGACTTCAGATAAATAATCTTCCAGCAACGAAAGAAAATTTTCTTCCAATGCGCGATGCCGAGGATGGCGAATCAATTGATCATAAATATAACGTGCAAGTGGCACATATTTTTTAAGATGAATGGAAAAGATTTTCTTACGTTCCAGAATATCTGCATCAGCAAATGCTTTGCCTTCATCAGTAATGGTGATATCACCTTTCGAAACTTTAGCAAAATGTAAAATTTCCAGTAATTCAGTCAAAGGAAATAAATCATCGATATCCAGTGTCAAAGTATCAGCGACATCTGGCAAATCCATTTTGTCCTTGATGTTCAGGTGAATTTAATAATTCCAAGCAAACCTGTCACTTCAGCAACACTAGCTTCTGGCAAACGATAACCAATATCAATCGCGGCATATTTTGCTGCGCCTTCTTTGGATATTTCTTCTTGCGGTTGCGTCGTCATCAATGTATAAACTCGATCGATTTGATTGCGGAAACGCGGATCCAGATCACTGCGTGGAAAAGGTAAAGTGACTTTCAAATCAGCACGAATTGAACCAGGATTACTGTTAAATACAATAATACGATCAGCAATGGTGATGGCTTCTTCAATACTATGCGTGACAAACACAATGGCATTTAAGCCGGTTTTTTTACTTTGCCATAAATCAACAAGATCGCTTTTCAAGTTATCCGCGGTCAACACATCTAACGCAGAAAAGGGTTCATCCATTAATAAAATATCTGGATTCACCACTAACGCGCGCGCAAACCCAACACGCTGGCGCATACCACCAGATAATTCTTTCGGCAACGCGGATTCAAAACCATCGAGACCAATCATATCAATCGCTTTCAACGACGCTCACGCGCTCTTCACGGTCCATGCCTAATGCTTCAAGACCTAGTTCCACATTTTGCAACACCGTAAGCCACGGCAATAATGCGAAAGTTTGAAACACCATGGAAATACCGCGCACCGGACCATGATACTGGCTTGCCGCGATAATCGACATTGCCGTTACTGGCATCGATAAGACCCGCAATAATACGCAGCAATGTGGATTTTCCCGATCCTGATTTACCAAGGATCGCAACAATTTCGCCTTCATAAATCTTGAGATTAATATCGTGCAAAACCAGTAATTCTTGGCGATCGCCTTTTTTAAACGATTTTTCTACAGCAGCTATTTCAATAAGGGGCTCAGACATGACCCTACTCCAATAAAAAGCGATTGACAGCATACGCATACAATGGCCGCCAGACCAGTCGATTAAAAATCAGCACAAACAAACACATGACACCAATACCCAAAGCGATGTGAGGAAAGTTACCTTCGTTAGTATATTGTGTAATATAAGCAGCCAAAGCCGGTTGCAGTCACCGTTTTATTGCCCCAACTCGCGACTTCTGCCACGATACTGGCATTCCATGCACCGCCTGCAGCTGTAATCGCACCAGTAATATAATAAGGAAAAATTGCTGGCAGCAATAAACGACTCCAACGCAACCAGCCCGATCACCCCTAAATTATCAGCCACCTGCAACAAATCTTTGGGCATCGATAGACGCGCCAGCAATCACATTAAATAAAATATACCATTGTGATCCTAAAATCATGAGTGGCGTCAGCCAAATGTTCGGATTCAAATGATAAGTCACGATAAACACGACAATAAATGGATATAACAAGATTGGCAGGAAAGGCAGCGAGAATTTGCGCGATGGGTTGTGCAATTTGCGCGACACGCGGTCTCAATACCAATCCAGACACCTACCGGCACCCAAAAAAGGGAACATAAAATAATAAGGATAACGACTCGAAACGCCGTCACTCAATCCCAAGAAAACATACATGCCAGACTTCTGGAAGAGAAATATTATTCAGCATGTAATCAAACAGAAAATAAAAGCACCGACTACAGCAAGGAAAGTAAACATAGCCCAAAGAATCGATATCAATCTTTCATGCCGCAGTCTTATCGGCATAGCAACTGGTTGCTTTGGTTTACTATGAAAAAGTCTGATATTCACAAACATGTTAAACAGTAATGCTATTCGTCGGCCGACACTACGCATCAAACGTGTGCGGCGAAATAAATCGATGACCCAGGATTCTACTACTCTATCCGCGCCTACACCTTCACGTTCCGCCTTGAATCTTTCCGCCCATGCAACCAATGGACGAAATAATAATTGGTCATAAATCAAAATAACCACAAGCATGGTTAAAACCGCATAGCTAATCGCCCGCATATCTGCGGCTTTGATTGCAGTAGCAATATAAGAACCAATGCCCGGCAGCATAATGTTCTGATTGGAAACGGTGATAGCTTCAGATGCAACCACAAAAAACCAGCCAGCCGACATGGATGCCATGGCATTCCACAATAATCCCGGCATGGAAAAAGGCACATCAATACGCCAAAAACGCTGCCAGGCGGACAAATGAAACATTCTTGCCGCTTCTTGCACTTCTGACGGTACTGATTTAACAGTTTGATAAAAACCCAATGCCATATTCCAGGCTTGGGAAGTGAAAATCACAAAAATAGTCGCGCATTCAGGACCCAGCATACTGCCAGGAAATAAACCGATAAATCCAGCCACTGTGACGGACAAAAAGCCGAGAATGGGCACAGATTGCAGGACATCAATAATAGGAATAATAATTTTTTCCGCACGCCGACTTTTTGCCGCCCAGGTTGCGAAAGTAAACGTAAATAACAGTGAAAAGAATAAAGCGATCAACATGCGCACGACTGTGCGCGCGGCATAAAAAGGCAGCTCATGCGGATCCAGCGAAATAGGCATCATTTGCCCAAGCTTGATATGGCGTCGCCATTTGCTTTGCAGTCCACGCCAAAAATGTGATAACAGCCAACACAAATAGCAAAGCAAGAACGTCCCAGTAATTGGGATACATTCTTTCTCTGTAAGCTGTCACAAACTTGGAGCGTAAAAAACTCATGCCGGTCTCTTTAACTCGATAAAATTCTTCCGCCATCAACATCCAGAATCTGGCCAGTCACGTATTCTGCGTCACGCACAAAAAATAGCACAGCTTTGGCAATATCTTCTGGACTACCTGGTCGTTGTAAACAAGTTTGACCGATGATGCGCTGCTTTTCTTCTTCAGAAAGCGTGCTTTTACCTTCCGGCCAGATAATTGCTCCTGGTGCCACCGCATTGACTCTAATTAACGGACCATATTCTTTAGCCATGGCTTTTGTCATCATGACTAATCCGCTTTTGGAAATGCAGTATACCGAATAATCCACTAATGGACGTTCCGCATGAATATCGGTGATATTGACAATAGAACCCTGAACAGCGGCAAGACTTGGCGCCGCAGCTTGAGAAAGAAAAAATGGCGAGCGCAAATTGCTATCCATCAAATCATTCCAGGCGAAATCTGTCGCCTTGCCTAATGGAGTGCTATAAAAACGCGACGCATTATTCACCAGCGCATCGAGTCTTTTCCATGGCTCCATCGCTTGTTGAACCAAGCCTTTCAAGGTCTCGGATTTTGTTAAGTCTGCTTGTGCCACCACTGCCGAGTGAGAACGAATTTCATTTAGTTCTTTGCACAAATCGAGCGCTTCTGCTTCGGACGTATTATAATGCAAAACGATATTCATATCGGCAGCATGCAGTGTGCGCGCTATTTCAGCGCCAATTCGTCTGGCAGCGCCAGTGACAAGGGCGACTTTCGAGGCCAATGGTTTTTTTTGCATAGCATGTTTTCCTTTATGATAAAGCTTTACTTAACCAGCGGTTTTCTCATTTATTCGCTGGCCAATTAAACAATATATTATAGACATTTATGACAACTAATTACGATCTTCCCGAACCAGGGAGCGATGCGGCACAGCGCAGTAAAGCATTAAGCGTACGCATCCGGCAAGAAATTAATAATCACGGCGGAAGAATTTCTTTTGCCCGGTTCATGGAGATGGCGTTATATCACCCTGAATTCGGCTATTACAACTCTTATGATATTAAAATCGGCGCAAAAGGCGATTTTGTCACCGCACCAGAAATTTCTCCTTTATTCGCCCAATGTATAGCGCGACAAGTCCGGCAAATTGCCGAGATTTTTGGCGTCGCCAATATTCTGGAAGTAGGTGCCGGCAATGGCCGCATGGCGAAAGACTTGTTGCTGGAACTGCAAAATTTAGGATATTTACCGCAGCATTATTATATTTATGAAGTCAGTCCCGCAATGCGTAAAAAGCAGGTGGCAACCATCAGCACTGAATGCCCTGATTTACTGCACCATGTTGTTTGGCTGGATGAAATGCCCGAGAGAATTCAGGGTGTCATCATCGCAAACGAAGTCTTGGATGCACTGCCGGTACACTCTTTTTGTGTTGAAAATGGCGCGATCAAAGAACGCTGTGTTGTCTGGAAAAATGATGAATTTGCCTGGGAAGCTGGCACGCCCACTTCTAGCGAAATAGCAGAATCAGCGCTGGAAATCGCCAATCACTATAATCTGGATAATGGTTATGAGTCCGAAATTAACTTGAATATAAAGCAATTTATTCGCGCACTAACAAATACGCTTGAGCGCGGTATCATCTTGTTAGCGGATTATGGTTATGGTCAAAAGGAGTACTATCATCCTAAACGCAACCATGGAACGCTGACCTGTTTCTATCAACATAATAAATATGACAATCCATTAGTATTGCCAGGCTTGATGGATATCACCGCGCATGTCGACTTTACCAAAGTGGTCGAGGCTGCGGCTGATTATGACTGCGATTTGAAAGGCTTTACCAATCAAACATCTTTCCTGCTGTCATGCGGTTTAGCAGATATTGTGGCGGAACAGGAACACCAGCTGACTTCTATAGAAAAGGTTCATCTGCATAGAGCAGTAAAAATGCTGACTATGCCTACTGAAATGGGTGAAGTCGTCAAGTTCATGGGATTCGCTAAAAAAGTGACCATTCCTTTGCTAGGTTTTGGGCTACATGATAGAAGAAGAGATCTTTAATGCTTGACCATATCGATGTAAGTGGATAAAATTTCGCCATATTTTGACATTGCTTCAATAATTTTAAGAAAATGAGGATTGGCTGCGTGGCACGTTTTGCTAAGCTGGAAATACACAAAGAGGAATTTTCTTTTTCCGCAGGACATTTCACTATTTTTTCCGCGACAGAACGCGAAAAAGTCCATGGGCATAATTACAATGTCAGCATTTCCTTCAACTTCCGTATTGAGCATAACGGCTTGTCATTTGATTATCGTCATTACAAACGCAAACTATTAGCCGTTTGCGAAGAACTAGACAGACATTTATTGTTGCCATCCGAATCACCTTATTTAAAACTGGAAGACGGTGATGAGTACTGGATCGCGCATTTCGATAATAAGAAACTGCCTTTTCTCAAAGAAGATGTGGTGATTTTGCCGTTAAGCAACATTACCATAGAAGAATTATCACACTGGTTTTTACAGCAGATTATCACCGACCATGAAGAAGTAGCACAGCATGGTATCCATGGCATCAGCGTCAAAGTTTACAATGGGCCAGGACAATCAGGTGGTGCAAGCTGGGGTAATCTAGCCGCTTCCTGAAACAACGACACAAGGACTGTGTAATGAACAAAAAGCAAAAAAAAATCTGTTTTCTGCTCGCCGCGACAACATTCCTCAGCGCCTGCTCGCCCATCAATTCATTAGAGCCGTTTAACGATAAGCAGGCTGCGCGATTAATACAGGAAAATAATACTGCTCTGCCTGCTAGACAAATGATTAGCATTAAATTACCGCACGAACAAAAATGGCGAAAAGTCATTATTCCTCAAGTAGTCGGCAATGTGGCCATGATGTTTCGCGCCGGTGAAAACTCAGAACATTGGCGTGAAAATATCAAAACCATGATGGTTAGCCAGAGAAAAGAGCCAACAATCACTGCGGAAAAATTAGTGCGTATGGAATTTGCTAATGCCGCGCAAAATTGTCAGCAAACCCGGCCGGAAATTATTTCACAAACGAGCGAAGATGTGGTTTTCCAATTGGAAATGGATGCATGCCGCGATCAACCGGATATGAAAGAATTTGGTAAGGTGTTTAATGGGATAGATGGTGTTTATGTGGTGTGGTATTCCGCTGTGACTGCTCACGTTTCGCAGGCGCAATTTTCCCGGATGTCGCAGATTATTGCTGCAGCACAATTGTTAAAAGATCCGCGAGAGTAAGTTTCGTATTGTCATTTAGGACAATTATTTTCAGGCGTGAATTCAAATAGCATTCTTATCTGGAATAAAAGGAGATAATTATGCTAAGAAGAGCACCTGCATTCAACGTTCGCATTAATAGACATTCAGCTCCATCCGCGCCAAGACGGCAATTTCATCAATCCCAATCCCTATTTGCCCCATGCCACAGTGGTCCGTTCGAAGACATAGAACAGCAAAATCTGGTTAGATATCGCGAACAGGAACGAGAATTATGTGAATTACGTAGTTTTATGTGCAAGTTGAAGCTTGAGCCCAGCAAACTTGATGCAAATGGTAAAAGCATTTATCGGCGGCAGTTAGAATTGCATAGAGCGCATAGGGAAGAAGAACACAAGACGATGATTAAAGATGTTGAATCATTTAAAGAAGGTCTTGAAAAGAAAATTATCGATATTCAACAAGCGATGAAGCAATTGCCGAATTTGCAAAATCAAGCGGAAGAAGCCATGAAAAATCTTAAAGCACTAAAAGATTTTGATACAGAATCGAGTGAATTTCTTGATCGTGATTCTACAAGCCATTTAGCGCCAAAATATTCGCGGCGTTAAAATGATCCTCTCCCCTAATGTTTTAGGGGAGAGGCATTTTTCGTTTAACGCTTCAACGTCAATGTCACCTCTTCACTTTCATGCACATGAACAACCGGCGTCAAAAATAATCTTACCGGTGCAGCTAAAAGATTATTACGCGGCGCAATCAATCCATTCAATTCTCGATAATCTCGCGCAACAAACTCACGCACCGTCAAATCTTTTCCTGGTATTTTCACATCCGGATTAGCCCCAGACTGCAGCATCGCCTCCAACGCATCGGCACGTACAACTTTCTGCTGACACAATACAGCCAGAGGACTTACCTCACCGATATTCACCGGCGCGTTCGCCGCTAGCAGCATTTTGATTACTTCCGTATTAGGCACTTCGGAACGATCAAATCTAAATGCGTGATTTTCTCCTAAGGGTAAGCCACAAGCAAAATGCAAAGCAGTTGCATGTGGCTTATGGATGAAATCAGTCTTTGCGCCCGCAGCCAGCAATTCACGCACCACTTTTGCTTTTCCACCCAGACTGCAGGCATATTCCAAAGGCGTCATCGGTGCAAAAGGTGACACAGTGCTATCACGTTTAAATATCTGATTAACTGGAACACCTATTCCAGAAATTTTTAAAGTATTGTCATCGCCCAACAAACTTCCCATCAAACTATTATCTGTGGAAATCGCCCTCATCAACATATCAAGACCACGCTGATCTTTTAACATTGGTTCCATATCAATTCCGTGCGATTTGAGATACAGCAAGCGACCAACCTGGATGCCGTTAACATAACCAGTATTGTTGAATATTTTGTCCAAAATAATTTTACTTACTGCTTCCAACTTTAATCCATGATCGCTCAACCAATGCAAGAGTTCTTCCAATATCAACATGGGTGAATTACTCTTCAGATCGAAAAATGCTATTACTCGATCATGAAATTGTGACGGAACAAATGTGTAACGTTGCTCCAACCATTTGAGCATGTCCATGTTATTCTTATCGATAGCCTTGCCAAATAATTCCGTTGCTTTTTCAGCTGCCGGTAATTTAGCGTTATTGGCAATAAGAATATCCATGATTTCGGGATTACCTTCCGTCATAGCCTCAATAACGACTTCTTCATTTTCTATCTTCACGCCATGCGCTAGCAGCCACTTTAGTATTTTAACTTGCTTTTGCTGGACAACATGTATGAGCATCTTCGCGTCTTGCGGAACTTTCGCGCCTTGCGACAAAAAATATTCAGCAATTTCAAGATTGTCATTCTCAACCGCTTCCATCAAAAGACTTCTACCATTAAACAAAATAGTTTCTACATCTATTTTGCATGTTTGCAGTAGCCATTTGACCAGATCATTCTGTTCTTTTTTCATCGCGAGCGATAAAAGAGTTGTACGATCTTTATCATCTACAAAAGAATATTCTTTAATTGGCTGACACGGATCAGCTTCGGCATGAGTTACTAACCATTTTATGCGCGTTTCTAACGTATCTTTTTTATTATCTTCACCCATTGAAAACTTTTCATGAAGTGCGATGCCGCCAATCTCATGAGATTGTATAGGATAAGATTTTTCTAATAGCCATTCCGCACCCTCGATACAGCCTTCGCCAAGCAAATCCAGTGCAAAATTATGCAAATCAATCGCATCAATTTCGTGATAAACATATCCATTCTCAAAATGCTGATCCAATTTTTTCTTGCGTAATTTCTGCAATTCTTCCACAGATTGAGTTTTAGGTAGATGTACAAAGTTGGCATGGGCAAACAAAGCAGGCATCAGGTCAATATTATTGTTAACGGCCGCTTTGACAAATAAATCGGTAAAATTATACTTTTCTTGCTGGCTAAATTTAGCTAGCAGGTAAAGAAGACTATGCATATTTCCTGCCGCATCAGATATCAGTCGACTTTGTTGCACAGCATTATCACGCGCATAATCTGAATGCTTTAACATTGCATCCAGGATTTCCAGCTTGTCATTTTTACGTAACGCGTGCAGAGCTGCCAGAAAATATTTATCCGAGTCATCAGAATCATATTTCTTATCAGCTTTTTGTTCAGCAAACCCCAGTTCTTCTCTACTTTTTTCTCGTGCCGCTTTTCTTCTAGCTGCAACTGTACGTTGTATTTTGTATTCTTTGTTAATATCCAGTCCCTGCTGTAGCAAATATTCAAACACATTGACATTGCCTGCTTCCAATGCAGCAATAATGAGAGCATCAAATTTATCATCGCTATCAACCGCACGTGGCACACCATGCCACATCTTTCCAAACGCTGAACGATGAGCGCCATTTTCAATCAACCATTGTATGGTTTTCAGATGCCCAGCTTTAATCGCAGCAATCAACGGCAATTCTGTGGCAGGTGAATTATCAAAATGATATGGATCTTCATACATATAACCATCAAGCGGATAACCTCGTTGCAACAATTGTTCCAGCGTTGCAATATCACCCGCAGCACTCGCATTCCTGACTGCTTCAGTCATGCTCTTGCGTAGTTGCGGTGTTACCACTTTTGTGAAGGCAGGGGATAGTGACAGCTTGCTTGGAATATGTACTTCAAATTCATCGACGCGGAAAAACTTTTCCATCACTTCATCAATTGCATGATCATCATCTGGATGACTCAGCAAATATTCTTGCATGGAACCGCCGAGCAAACGCAGCCTTTCAATAAAACTATAGGCAATAAACGGCAAAATATCGCCACCAGCCGTTACTTCATCATCAATATCCAATGGCAACTTAATAGTAACACCATCCTCATCATCACTATCACTGGTGTTGCGCTCAAATAGAAATACTTTATTTTGTGTTCTATATAAAGGATTCTCGATAGCCAATTCATCTTGTGCTTTTTGTTCTGGTGACTTATCCATGTAACGAATCACGAATACGCTATCACCCAGTGTGACCGGCTGCATTCTATCCGTCATAGCTAAAACAAATAGCGTCATCATTGGGATATCAACTTCCGTTACTTGTGATACCAATCCGGATTGCAGGAAATGCGCGAAATGACCGCTACCCCAGATTGACTGGGCAACATGAGCATCAGCGGCTATCAATTTATTAAAATCCAGCTGCAACGTGGCGTAATCGTCTGGCTTATCAGTCTCGAAATTAGTAGGTGTGCGCACGAATTTTGGTAATGAGCTATGCTCTGAGCCAATGCCAAAAAATATATTTTGTTCAACGCCACAAAAATCTGGCGTCGCTTGTTTTGAGCCTATACCCATACGCTCTAATTCTTTTGGATCGCGCATGGTTTGTGATTTCTGAATTTTTTCCAGCGAAGAAGCAGCCGTAGTGTGTTGCAAAATATAACGTCTATCTAATAATGCGCTGAAAAGTGGAATTTCTCTTGTGGTTAAAATGGCATTTGCTGCTTTTTCCTGCTTGAGCTTAGCCAAATCTTGTTCTGGCAAATACGCACCCATGCGTAAGCGTTGCTTGATATTTTTTAAATTTTCCGCGGATTTCTTTTTGATATCAATTGCGCGCGCCTCACCCAATGCCTTTCCTGATTCATCGTGAGTTTTTTTGTAGGAAATGTCGCGCTTTCTTAAATCTTGAAGGGCTTTAATTTTAGTTATATCTTCAGCGGAATAATGTTTTTGATCTTTATCGTTTCTTTGCATGTGAATATCCTTATTTGTTTTTAATTATTATCTTAAAGCAAGCATTCTGTTGACTGTAGCTGTTTCAAGTTCTGGCTGATCGGCAGTAATTAATTTCAGCACTTTATTAACAAAATCAATATCGTTACCCTGCTTCATCATTACTTCTAACTTGTCAAAAATCATGGAAGTAAAAAATAGAAATGCCGCTATTGCGGAAGACATGATAAATAAATTATCAATTTGACCAGTCATACCAAGACCATAGAATGACAAAATCAATGCTGCAATAAAAATCTTTTCGCCTGTAATCTTACCGTCTTTTTGAAATATATCGATAAATTGGTCTAATTTCGCTGGTTGCGTGGTTTTCATGATTAACGCTGCCAGTGTTGGCACCATCAGTATAAGTAATGCAGCAGCAGCCATTTCACCTGCGTGTGTCTCTAATATTTTAGAGGTAACGCGCGCTACTCGCGTTGCTTTTTCAAATTCTTTTCTATTCAGATGTGATAATTCTGGGTGCTGGCGAACAATAGATGCCGCGAATGATTTTACATATAATTGTAGATCTTTGTCTTGCTTTGAGAAGCTTTGGTCAAATAATCCCATTCCGCGTTGCATATCTATTCCTTAATAAATTTTGCTGCATTCTAACTATGATTTCTTTAAAGATGAATGAAAATATTTAATAATTACTCGTTATCATAGCCCCGTCGTTGCTGAAACATCGGAGCCCGTCATTGCGAGGAGCGCTTTTGCGACGAAGCAATCCATAACGTTAGCTTGTTAAAGACTGGATTGCTTCGTCGCAAAAAGCGCTCCTCGCAATGACGGACTCCGAGATTTACTGAATTCAGACAATTTAATTAATAACTCCTTGAGATTCCTGGCTTCAAACTTCACTTTCATCTTGGCGACATAATCTTCAACGGTGCGATGAGAAAGGTATAATTCACGCGTAATTTCCTTGCCTGCTCTTTAAAAGAATCGCAAAAATTCTGCAATTTATCGATATGATTATGATTCAGGTAGAAATCAAGCCAAGCTTCAACATTGTTACTATGGTATCCATCAAGACGGTCATAATATACATTTTGATTTTTTTTAAAATATGATGATAAGAAGAGAACGGGGCAATCCAGAAAAATAATGTGATTAGCATTCGACCTGTGCGATCATTCCCATCCAAAAAAGGATGAATTATTTCAAATTGAACGTGAATTAATCCAGCTTTTATAACGGGAATAATATGATCTTATATATAATGCATAAGCTGGGTGTAATAAATTGAGATCAATTCTTTACTATTTCTACAACCTAATTTATCTTTTATAGCCTCTAAATAATTGTTAATAGTTCTTGGCGAAAGCTCCATCTTCTTAGCAATTTCTTTCGCGCTATGTCCTTCAAACAATAACAAAAGACATTTAGTCTGTTGTCTAGAAATTGCAACTGCTTGATGTGAATCTTTATGGATAATAAAGTTATTGAAATTTTTGCATTGAATTGTCTTGCTTTGAGAATCAAGCAATTCATGCAAAAATTTTTCCCGCCTTATCTTAAGCTCATTGTCTACACCCAAAGAGTATTCCGCCGTATTTTCTTTGATATCAAATTTTATATTATATGCTCTGGATAAATTTTTAGATTGGCGGACAGAAGCTTTGAAATGTCCAATAAACAACTTCAATAAATCTAAATTAGATAAATAAACATGATTAAATGAATCTTTTATTGCCGTTGAAAAATGATAGTAATCAGCACCAGAGGAGTTTTTTTCGATGATTGTAAATGAGTGACGAATATTAAATAATTCTAGATCTTCAACCATCTTCGCACTATTTCCAGTGGATTGTAAAACATCCCAAAGAATATAATTTGATCTCTCTGCAAATTCAGCCAAATGTATACCGGAATGATGATAAGATTTTTCTAAATAATTTTTATGAAATTCTGGATGATTTGATATCGTAGATAATTTCCCAGCTTCATCAATTTTCATATGTGCAAAACAGTCGATATTTAGTTTTAACAAGGGCTGGCAAATCGCCTTAATATCAGAAGCAAATTGAAATATTGGGTGTTTATCTAAGTTTCTCATGGTGCTTTTTAGACCTACTAATTAATATTTGTAATATTTTTTTACCTTATCTGGGAGGCGGAAAGCAACCACTTATTGTTTTTAAGTCTTATTTACTAAACAAAGGTTGGATGGTTAAAGTTATTCAAGCCAAAAGTCGGCCTAATAGAAGAAAAAATAAAACAAACATGGAATAAAATACTAAACACTCTTTTAATTAAAAATAAAAACAATAGACTAGCAGATAAATTATCTAAAAATGCATAAATCAAGCAAATACCATTAAATTATTACCGGTATTTGTATCAATTAAATTTTAATACATTTTCTAATTTATTGATTATTAACGCTCCCTACGAGATTCGAACTCGTGTTCCCGCCGTGAGAGGGCGGTGTCCTAACCACTAGACGAAGGGAGCTTTCGCAAAGTCGGGGTATTATCACGCAAAATATTTTAATTTGTAAGCGCAAATTTAATCGCCTATAAAACAATTGTTTACGCCTGGATAAATGCGGTGTGTACAAACTTCTGCCTGTGCGAAAAGGTTATAATAATGCATAAGGCGGAGATTTTTATAACATGCCACAACAAAACGAAGGGAAATCTAGTGGTATTACGTTTACTGTATTTGAAACAGCCAAGCGCGAATTAGAACGAATAACAGATTATATATTCGTTTATTCTAAACCTACGGCTAACAACATACCTGCGCCTGTTAATCATCTTTTAGAATTAACCACTTTGGAAGTAACCAGAGGTGATTCATTTCGGTACGCCAGAGATCAAATGACGTGGCAATTAAAAGAATTACGCACTCATCTTGATGACAACAAACTTAACAATCACGAAAAAGCCACCTTAGTCGCAAAAATTATTCCTGACATTGCCGCGCACATAACCAATCTCAATAACTCAGGTTTTCTTTTTACTGAACTTGAAAGCAGAGTATTACCAACTGTACTGGAGACATTAAATCAGCTGCAAATTGGCTATAAAAACCTACCCATCATCACACTAGCGCCACCAATACCCGAACCACCACCAAAAATACCTCCTTCTCCGACAATACCAAAAGAAATACGCCAATATGCATTTGATACCATGAGAAATATTGCACTAAACAATAACGAGCATCATCCAGTTAAATTAAAAGAACAATGCACAGAGCTAATGCATGCATACAAATTACTGAAAACTATTCCCGATAAAAATAAGACCGTGCAAGACATGGGTAGAATCGTTACATGCACAAATATAATGGGAAACATTCTCCAGCAACTAAAAGATCCAAGAGCTGCTGATATCGTCAAAATGGGTTTGGATTATTGCAACGATGTACTGACTAATTCCGATAATCGTTATTTAAATGCTTTGCATACGAATAAAGGGCTGAGGCAGCAATTTTTTGGTAATCCAATAGAAATAAAACAGCTGATGAATGCTAAAGACTATGCCGAAGAAAATCATTGCGGCCCGAAACCAGGCCGCTAATAAATAAATTAATCTAAACTCGTAATAACAGGTCTTTCTGCAATATCATTTTCACCCGGATAGAGTTTATCACTACCCCATTCAGACCATGATCCATCATAAAGCGCATTACTTTCCTGCCCCATTAAATCCAGAGCATAATTTAAAATCGCGGAAGTAATACCCGAGCCGCAAGAAGTGACTATCGTTGTCGCAAAATCAACGCCAATCCCAGTCAATTGTTTACGAATCCTTTCTAATGGCTTCCAACGTCCGTCAGCTTCGAACATGGTTATGTAAGGGAAACAATAACTGCCAGGAATATGTCCGGGACGCATATGCGGACGCTGCTCTTTGCCACCGGCATAACGAACAGGATGACGCACATCAACAACTTGTTCCGAAGGATGATGCAGATTGCTTTTCATCTGCACTAACGAACGAATACAATTCGCGCCAAATGTGACTGTATATTGTTTCGGTGTCACTGGTCGCACTTCACCTGCTTCAACTTTACCACCAAATTTTTCCCATGCAGGATAACCACCATCGAGGATGTATAACTGATTTGGATTATGTCCAAATACTTTAAACATCCAATAGGCGCGGCAACTAGTATGATGAGGACTATTATCATAAAAAATAATCTTGTGCTCACTGGTAATCCCCAGCGCACCGACTAATTCGCTGATTTTATTCTCATCACGAATTAACATATTTGGCAGCTCGCTGTCAGGATCATGAAACATATTGAGATCAAGAAAACGGGCACTACTGATATGTTTAGACAAAAATTCATCCTTGGCGTTACGTCCATCTGCTGGTAAAAACCAGCTAGTATCCAAAATAGTGACATTCTTTTGGCTTTTTCGAAACTTGTCCAACTGGACTGAATTAATTAACCAAGGCATAACACACTCGCAAAGATCAAATCAGATTAAAAGAGCCTGTTCCATGTTGTTTATACATGGAACAGGTTTAACTATTACAACCAATAAACAAATATAAATAAGAACAACCAGACTACATCAACAAAGTGCCAATACCAGGACACTGCTTCAAAAGCAAAATGATGCTCTGGCAAGAAATGTCCTTTCAGACAACGCATCAAGATGACGGTCAACATAATAATACCAATGCTTACATGCATGGCATGCAAACCAGTCAGACTAAAAAATGTCGAACCATAAATACCACTAGCCAATGTCAAATGCAGCTCAGTGTAAGCTTTGATATATTCATGCGCCTGAAATCCTTCGAAGATAAGACCTAAAATAATCGTTAAGATCAAACCAATGATGATTTGTGGTCTGTTACCTTTTTTGAATCCCCAGTGTGCCCAGGTTACTGTCACCGCACTAGTCAATAAGATCAGCGTGTTTAATGCGGGAATACCCCAGGTATTAATAACGTCTTCCGGCCCTTTAAATAAAGCTGGATTTGGGTTTACTAACAAAGGCCACGTTGCGTGGAAATTAGGCCAGAGATAATGATGAGTCGCAGCACCTTTATATAAGTCCAGGGCGCTCTCGAACGCGAATGGCGCGGCACCAATCTGCGGAATAGTAAACAATCTGGTATAAAACAACGCCAAGAAAAACACAAAAAACAGCGCGATTTCAGATACGATAAACCACAACATACCCCAGCGATACGTTTTATCCAATTGCTCACTGTGCAAGCCATTGAGACTTTCATTAATAACACGACCAAACCAGCCAAACATGGTTGTCAGCAACAACGCGACACCAAACACCATTAAATATGGGCCAATAGCACCACCATGTAACACTTGCACTAATCCAAGCAAGCGTACTGAAAATCCCGACGGAACCTACCATAGGCCAGAACGAAGGATCAGCAATAAAATAATATTTAACCGGGTTATACTTTTTAGTTGTGTTATTACTCTTCATAGTCATCCCTTCTTTGTTTCTTTTGGAGTGGTATCAAACAAAGTGTATGCCAGTGTAATCACGTGAATTTCCTTTGGTATATCTTTATCAACACGGAAAATCATTGGCATTTCCTTGCTTTCACCGGCTTTTAAAGTCTGCTGGTTAAAGCAAAAACATTGTATCTTATGAAAATGAGCTAATTGCATCCGTTGGCGTCATGCTTGGAATCGCCTGCACACTCATTGTTTTCTCAGTCGTATTCTTGGCATAGAAAAACACTTTATTATTTTCGCCTGGATGCACTTCAATGGATTCAGTGCGCGGAAAAAATTCCCACGGCATACCATTATGGTTTGTTGTCGTAAACTGGATTTTAATCGTGCGCGTCAGATCCGGTGGTTCAGTGGTAGTCGCACTAACAGCAGTTAACAAACTGCTGTTAGTGGTAGAACTATTAACACCAATCTGCTTACACAAAAGTCTATATAACGGCACCATCGCAAAACAAAAACCAAACATTATTACTGCTACAACACCGCCTATAATAAATATTTTGCGATGTGACTTTTGACCTGACATATCCGCCTCATTTTACGTGTTAAAACTTATCTGCAGCTTCATGCGCCACATTGCCAATCGTTGGCGGCGTATTGAAGCTATGATATGGAGGAGGCGAATCCAGTGTCCACTCCAGCCCATGCGAACCTTCCCAAACTCTCGCATCAGCTCTTTCACCTTTACCCATCATGGTTGAGAGACGTTGTAGAGGAAGATCAACTGAGCGAAACCGAGAATAAACGCACCAACGGTACAAACCATATTAAATTCGGTGTATTGCGGCGCATAATCTGCAATACGCCTTGGCATACCAGCTAATCCCAAAAAGTGCATAGGGAAGAAAGTCATGTTAATGCCAATGAATGTCAGCCAGAAATGCCATTTACCTAATGTTTCATTGTAGTAACGGCCGCTCCATTTCGGCAGCCAGTAATACACGGCGCAGAAGATGGAAACCAGCGCGCCGGCCACTAACACATAATGGAAGTGCGCAACAACAAAATAGGTATCCTGATACTGATAATCCGCGGGAACAATCGCAAGCATCAAGCCTGAGAAACCACCGATACTAAACAGGAACACAAAAGTGATTGCAAACAGCATCGGTGTTTCAAATGAGAGCGAACCGCGCCACATGGTCGCCACCCAGTTAAATACTTTGATACCTGTCGGCACTGCAATCAACATGGTGACATACATAAAGTAAACCTGCGTACCCACCGCCATACCCGCTGTGAACATGTGATGTCCCCAAACGATGTAAGAGAGGAAAGCAATCGCGGCAACCGCACCCACCATGAATTCATAACCAAATAATTTCTTGCGCGCAAAAGTCGGAATGACTTCGGAGACAATACCGAATGCGGGCAGAATCATGATGTAAACTTCAGGATGACCGAAGAACCAGAATAAATGCTGGAACATGACGGGATCGCCACCACCGGCTGCATTAAAGAAGCTGGTACCAAAGTGACGATCAAACAACACCATCGTGACCACACCGGCAAGCACTGGCATCGCACCAATCAATAAAAACGCGGTGATAAACCAGGTCCAGACAAACAATGGCATTTTCATCCAGGTCATGCCAGGAGCAGCGCATGTTAATAATCGTGGCGATAATGTTAATCGCGCCGAGACATGGATGAAATACCCATCATGTGGATTGCAACAATCAGATAATCGGTACTTGGTGGACCATATTGCGTAGACAATGGCGCATACAACGTCCAACCGAAGTTAGGACCGCCGCCAGGAATAAACAATGAAATGGTCAATAGTGTGAAAGCAAATGGCAATAATCCAGAAACTCCAGTTATTCAAACGTGGCAGCGCCATGTCAGGTGCGCCAATCATCATGGGCACCATCCAGTTCGCGAGACCGACGAATGCAGGCATGATCACACCAAACACCATCACCAAACCATGTATTGTGACTAACTGGTTATAAAAGTTTGGATCAAAAAATTGCGAACCCGGCTGGAATAATTCCATACGAATCAATAACGCCATTGAACCGCCATAGAAAAACATCAGCAAGACTGAGCAATAAATAAAGCGTACCGATATCTTTATGATTGGTGGTAAAAAACCATCCAGAAATCCACGCCCACAAACCATTCTTCAAAGAATGGTGTGCGGGTGGCTCATGGGCAGATACATGGCCATGAGAATGGCCATCATCGTGACTGTGTGCATGTTGATGTTCATGGGTCATGTTTATATGCTCCCTATTATTTATTGTTTAGGCCTTGCGCACGCGCAGCTTTGATTTGATCTGGCGTTACAAGTGTTCCGGTGTTATTGCCCCATGAATTACGTTCATAAGTAATAACATCAGCAAGGTCTTGATCGTTGAGTTGATCTTTAAATGCAACCATAGCAGTGCCCTGTTTACCATTCATCACGCGATTGATGTGACCATCAACTGGTCCAGTCGCGATTGGGCTGCCTTTCAACGCCGGGAAGGTGGGCGGCATACCTGCACCTGTTGGCTGATGACAAGCAACACATGTTGTTAAGTAAACTTTTTCACCACGAGCAATTGCCTGCTTCAATGCATCAGCAGATGGCGCAGCAGCTGTAGCTGCTGTCGTTGTTGCTGTTGCAGGTGCGGCAGATGTTGGAGCATTGCATTTGCAGGAGCAGCCGTTGCAGTCGGGGCTGGTGCTGCAGCTGGTGCAGGTGACTCAGCTACCGGCGCGGAAGGCGCTGTTGCTGGTGATGCTGTTGCCGGAGTGGTAGATGTATTTACCGCTGGCGTGCCATTCGCTGCTGGCGCTGCTGCTGGAGCAGGACCTGCTTGCGTTGTAGCAGCTGCAGGAGCGGCGGCTGGTGTCGCTGCGTTTCCTGTTGGCTTGGTTGCCAGTGCTTCAGCCATTGGTTTGCCATCACGCAAAGCCTTAATCTGAATTGGCTGAACCATCGTACCCGTATTATTACCAAAAGCATTACGCTCATAAGTAATAATAGAAGCGAGTTCAACATCTGATAACTGGTTCTTGAATGCCTGCATTGCTGTACCAGAAATACCATTCAAAACCGTATTAATATGGTCTTCAATTGGACCAGTTGCCACCTTGCTGCCTTTAAGAGCAGGGAAGGTTGGCGGTTGACCAACACCACCAGGTTGATGACAGGCTGCACAGATACGGCCGTAAACTTGTTCACCGCTATCCATCAATTCTTTCATGGTCCAATCTCTTGTTCACTTCGGCATCGCCTGCAGTAGCTTGACCTTTTTGCTTTGCTACCCAATCTTTATAACCTTGCTTCAGTCGTCGCAATGACAACAATAGGCATGAATGCATGATTCACACCACAAAGTTCAGCGCATTGACCGCGATATGTGCCCGGCTTGTCAATAATAGTCCAAGCTTCATTAATAATACCGCCAATAGCATCACGCTTAACGCCAAAGTCTGGAACCCACCAGGCATGATTCACATCGTTTGAGGTAATGAGAAAACGAATTTTCTTATGAATTGGAACAACCAGAGGATGATCCACTTCACGCAAATAATATTCACCTTTTGGCGCTTTATTATGCATTTGATCATAAGGAGTGGAGAGATTACTGAAGAAACTAATCTTATCTTCCATATACTCATAATGCCACTTCCATTGATATCCAGTGACTTTGATAGTCATATCTTCTTGATCTTCATTATTCATTCTCAATAAAACTTTGGTTGCAGGAATTGCCATCAAGACTAAGAATAAGAACAGGAATAATTGTCCAGGTAATTTCTAAAGCAGGATGAGAATGAAAATCAGCAGCCTTATGCTCCTTTTGATTTACGATGATAAATCATGGAATAAAACATCGCACCAAATACCACAACACCGATTGCAACACAAATCCAGAAGATCAGTCATGTGCAAATCGATATACATCACGACTAATTGGCGAGACGCCTTGTGTTAAATTCAGAGTGGTATCTGCATATGCCGCGCTACTTGCGGCAAGTAAAGCAAACAAGGTAGATTGTATGCTTCGCACGCTATCTCCTTCCGTGAGATTTTTCGGTTAATAATTATTTTAGGGTTCATGAATTGGCGAATTATAGCTCACTTTCATTCCGATTAAAACCATGGGAATAAAAAAATATGCCAGATATTGATAAGTCATGATGTACTATCCTCACTAGTTCAACGATCTTTTGAAAGAAAAACGATCAGATCGACGCTGGAAAAATTGCGCTTTGTACTTTGGTTTGTTGTTATTTGCTTACATTTCAATTGCAGTATTCACTTATCTCAACAGTGATTCATCTGGCGTGCTCGACACTAAGCAGTAACAAATATGTTGCGCTGATTAGACTGGATGGCATGATTGCACCTGGCAGAGATTTTTCTGCTGAAAAGTTGTTACCAGTTTTACATGAAGCATTCGCAGATAAAAATGCAGAAGGCGTTGTGATTGATCATTAATTCTCCTGGCGGCACACCTGTGCAAGCAGCGATTATTCATGATGCGATCATTGCATTATAAAAAGAAATATCATAAAAAAGTGATTGTCGTTGGCGAAGACATGTTAACTTCCGGTGCTTATTTTGTTGCTGTCGCCGCTGATAAAATTTATGTCAATCCAAACACAATCACCGGCTCAGTTGGCGTCATCATGAAAGGTTTTGGTTTTGTAGATGCCATGAAAAAAATTGGCATCGACACGACGTGTGTACACTGCTGGAACTGAATAAAGACCGACTGGATCCATTTTTACCGCAAAATCCTGATGATCTAGAAAAAAATTCAACAAGTGATGAGTGAAGTGCATCAAAATTTTGTGCAGGCTGTGATGGAAGGCCGCAAAGGAAAATTGCAAGGCGATCCAGCTGCAATTATTTAGTGGCGATTTCTGGTCTGGTCAAACAGCAGTGAAACTTGGCCTGGTTGATGATCTTGGTAATTTGACGGATGCATCGGAAAAAGAATTTGGTACCAGTCAGTATAAAGAGTACGGCGCGGAATCGAATTTTATGCGTATGATTAGCGGGCAGTTGGGAAGTTCAGTTGATAAGTTGTTTTCTACATTTTAATTCTTGATCACCCGCTGGTGGATTACGGCAAAAAGCGCCTAATCTACCCTACGTCAGAATTAGATGCGCGCTGTAGGGTGGATTAGGCGTCCTTTGCCGTAATCCACCAAATTAAAGATTAATCTTGTCCGACTAACTTCTTCTTCACCCACTTGAAACTGGAATGTGGGTAGCCTGGTTCTTTTTCCTTTGACTCTTTGAATGGCACTTCTTTTACAACCGGCTTGGGCACATCATATGGAATCGTTGTTGCTGGAGCTGGTTTATTCACACTCGGATAAGAGATGTTTTCACCTTTGTAAGAAATGTTCTCGCCTTTATAAGAAACCGGAGCGAGGGTTTCCACTGGGCAAATAGATGCGTTTTCAGACCAGATTGGAATAACCACACCCAAACCGCTGACAAACTGCGACATCATATTAGGTGAGCCAAAGAAGTAAACGCTGCCATTTTCTGTTGCTGCCGCAAACAATTTATTTGTCGCGGTGACATTAATATGAGAAGCATCGTGTGCGCGGACAAAACCATTGTTGGCGCACAAGTTACGGCCTTCGAATCTGGAATAATTCTTGGTATCTACATACAGGCTATCTGCTGCGCCAGCCATACCGACACGAGCATTGTTACCTTCCCAGACATAGACGCCACTGCTATTCGAATTACAAATGTAGACACAAGTATTATCCAGCGCTTTGATCATACGCACGTTAGCCTGACCGCGTATGCCAATCTTACCTTTACCATCGGTATAAATTCTCAAGCCATCCGTGTTAGCACCGATAATATTCACGTTACCAACACCATGATGCGTGATGGATCTGACGCCAACATTACCACTGACATTCACTGATGCAGCACCACCAGTCCTGATATCCAGCACTGGTGTACGTGCACCAAATACGCTGACTGAGCCGGCATTGATAGCATCAACACGTCTCAAATTCATTGGGCCTGCCAGATAAATATTACCTTTACCTCTGGACATGACACTGAGGCCAGCACTGTGCATCTGTATACCTTCGATGGAACCACAGCCCAACTGGATAAGATTACTTAACTGATTGACGCCTATTCTAATGATGACTTTGCGTATGCTGCGCGGCGCATTCTTCGCCATGCTGATGCAAAGTGTGTTGTTGCGAACTTCTATGATAACGGATCTGACCGCATCATTCGGGCCATATACATAAACGCTGTCTGGACCATATGTTCCAAACAACTGAACCTGGAAATCACCATTGGATTTGATATTGACGAATTCAGGCACTTTGACTGACATAGTGCTGATAGCCGCTGCGTAAGGAGCATTCTGGTCAGCAATTTCTGTTCCATTTGGATCACCAGTCATGAACCAATTATCAGAACCGGCTGTCCATCGGTTAGGATCTGCGTCAACAAAACGCATCCAGCCTTCGTGTGCCAGGTTTTTATTCAAGTAGGGATAGCGATGCGATGCACAACCGGCCAGCATCAGCATTACGAAAATAACCATTGTTGCGGGTAAATATCGTTTCATGACAGTCCTCTAGCATATCCATTTGAAAAATCTACCATACACAGTGGTCGAGTATCAAACAGAACGACGAAAACGCAGCAAATATAAATGTCCGGAGACAGGCGCTTCATTTTGCGTACGCATGGTAATCACTTTATACATCACAATTTCAAAATGATTCGTGGCAGCTAACTTGTCCAGATAAGTTTTGTTATGTGCGAATCTGCCAGAAGCAGTCATCACATAATCTTCTTTGCTGATCTCGGCATTAAAACCAAATAGACCACCTGATGTCAGCACTTGCGCCGCCGCTGCAAACACCGCATCAAGATCACCGTAATACACTAACACATCACCAGCGACGATGAGATCAAACATTCGCTGACAGTTTTGTAGATAAGTGAGAATATCTGACTGAATAAGGTCACTATATATACTTTTTTGCTTAGCAAAAACTAGCATTTGCGCTGACAAATCAACGCCTGTCAGTGTGCGCGCCAGACTTTTAAATTTTTCACCGCACAAACCGGTACCACAACCAAGATCAAGTATATCCAGACTATTTGGTTGAACGGGGTCAGACCCCACGACAGCTTGATAAAGACATTCTGGCACTTGGTAATGCAATGCTTCTGTCAGATGTAAATCGTAATGATCTGCGTAAGAATCAAAAAGCGATGAAATATATTCTGGCGGTGCGGCTGACAAATCACGTTTATGCATCAAAATATCTATTGTATGTCGTACCGCCTGATTATCAGGATGAATGCGTAATGATTCACGAAAATGCAATAACGCAGCATCAGTATCTTTCATTGCCAGATAAGCAGCACCAAGATTATTATGTGCCTCATAAAAATCAGGATTTTGTTTCACTGCCCGGAGATAAAAATCGATTGCCTCTTTGATATTACCTTGCTGAGTGTTGATCACGCCGAGGTTAAAAAGAATCTGGACGTCACTAGCAACCAGATCAAGCGCCTGCAGGTAATACAATTTTGCTTCATTCAATTTGCCCAAGCGTAAAAAACAAGTTGCCAGGTTAGTCAGTGTTTCAAAATGAAATGGATGTTCTTTCTCAATGGCGGAAAAATGTTCGATAGCTGATTTAAACTGACCCTGCTCCATCATCAAACGTCCGAGCTGAAAACGCGCTCCAGGATGCGTGGGAGCAAGCTCTATCAATGCTTGCCAGACATTAAGCGCTTCATTTCTTTCTTTGGCGCGGGCAAACGCAAGACCCAAATTATAGTATGCATCGATGTAATCTGACTGGATATCAATCGCAGTCTGGAAAGTCTTGGCCGCATCCTCCCATTTTTGCTGAGCGAAATATACTGTACCCAAATTATTGAAAGCGGCGGCGAAATCTGGACGTAATTGAATCAAATCAAGCAAAACTTGCACAGCCCGATCGAGCAATCCTTGTGCTTTGAGTATGTTCGCCAAGTGCAGAAACAGTACTGGATCATCAGATTTCTGTGTCAATGCACGTTCGAGATAACTCTGTGCGGTATCTAAATTGCCTTCCTCGGCAAATATGATTCCGAGCATATGCAGCGCGGTGATATCATCAGGATGCGTGTTGAGATACTCGAGATAAGCAATTTTTGCCTCATCCAGACGACCGGCGCGATGCAATACCTGAATTTCTTCTATATTTTTTTTCATATTAACTTCTACTAAAAATTTATCTTATACTTGAGCTGCAAACTTGAACAGAAAAGGAAAACTGCATGCAACACCGGATCCAGCCAGTAGAAGGACCCATTCAAACCGAAGTTACGATTCCAGGTTCCAGATATATCACACATTTGGCCATCATGCTGGCAGCGCTTGCGGACGGTGTTTCAGAGCTTCACGGCTTACACTTTGATGATGAAATGAAAGCTCATCTGAAAGTGTTACGCGAGGCTGGTATCGTTGTTCAGCCTGATGAAAAAACTCTATCCTGCATTATTGCCGGCGGTAATGGTAAGTTCCCTAAAACACAGACCACCATTTTATGTGATCTCGATGCTGATCTGGCACAATATCTTATCGCCGTCTGTGCCAGCTCACCAGGCGTATATTATCTCGACGCCACAGCGGTATTACGCGAACAATCCTTTGCAACCATTTTGGACATATTAAACCGGCAGGGCATGCAATTTATTCCCAATGATGCGACACACATGCCGTTCACAATTATAGGCGCGGATTCACTCGCCGGTGGAGAAATCGTTTTCAACGCTGACTATCCTCCCACGCTCGCATGCGCGCTGCTATTGATCGCGCCTTATGCAAGATCGGCCGTCAATTTCATTTTCCCGGAATCAATGGGGCAAGAGTATATTGATATCACTTGCGCCATGATGGCAGAGTTTGGCGTACTCACTCGCAGACCGCATCAGGGACAATTAATGGTGCCAGTGCCACAGAAATATCATGCGCGCGATTACTCGATTGAAGCAGATCATACCTTAGCCGTTTATTTTCTCGCTGCTGCAGCAGTGACCGGCGGTGAGATCACCGTACACTCGCTACGACGCTCATTATCCAGACAAGTCGAAGTAAAATGTCTGTCATTGCTTGAAAAAATGGGCTGCAAAATAAATGAGTCCAAGTATGGTTTGACGTTGAACGGTCCGGAAATCTTGAATGGCATTGAAATCAGCTTACGCGAATTCTCAGAAGTATTTTTAATCATGGCTGCGATAGCACCTTTTGCAAATCTACCGACACGAATCACGCATGTTGGCAAACTCGGTAGTGCGGAAACAAGCTTGCTGAAAACAGCGGGCAGGATATTGGAAAGCATGAAAATAAAGGTCGAGACAGGGGATGATTGGATAAAGATATTTCCAGGATCGCCTTCAGGCTGCACGATAGACGCACAGGATGATTACCGTATAGCGATGGCGTTTTCATTGGTTGGGTTGAAAGTTCCGGGTGTGATAATTGAAAATGCGTATAGTTTGGGGAATGTGTTTCCAGAATTCTTTGAACGCTTAAATGGATTGGCAGAAAAAGCTGAAGTGGGTGCGTAAGCCACGTCCTCAAGGCTGAGGATAGACACAATTCAGCGGAGCCCGTCATTGCGAGGAGTGCTTTTTACGACGAAGCAACCCAGGCTTTGACTTTCTTTTTAGTTAAAGTCGAAGCCTGGGTTGCTTCGTCGTAAAAAGCACTCCTCGCAATGACGGCTACGATCCTTAGCATTTTTTCTGCAAAAATTCCTGCGTACCATTAATAATCTTACCCTGCAGCGACGAATCATTTGTCATCTGCACAACACCGGCCTTACCGGCAAATATAATATTCCCGCTAACAATCGTGCCGCATTCAACCAAAACAGTAGGCTTGGATTGTTGGTAAGTCACTTTAATCGAACCATCCAATTTTGTATTCGATAACGTTACCGAATCAGAGGTAACAGAAACATCTTTCATAAATTCCACATTATTTGAACTCAATGTGCCAACAACATTGACCGTGCCTTTTATTTTGGAATTTTCTATGGTCAACGCACCCGCTACAGTCATGGCGCCTGCCGTGACTCCGGACGCTTTAACAAAGCCAGCGACTTTCATCGCACCTGTCACCGCTGTATCTTTTAAAATGACCGGGCCATAACAGATAATGTCGGAAACGGTTTGTTTCCCAAAATTGCATATCCCGAAACCGGTATATGCATAAACTGAGGATGTTAATAAAGCAGACGCTGCGGCGACTAATATGAATCCTTTCATCATGCGCTCTCCCGTAGATAATTTTACCAGTATACTACAAGACCGCATTTACATAACGGGGCACCAGGAATTTTCCTGATCTTCAAAAAATTGCTCCAGCGCGGTTAGTCTGGGTTTCGGTTGCACAGGTTCTACCATTGGTGTCGGGGCGAATATTCCTTGCTTGCTGACATTTGCTTCGGCAGGAACAACAGGTGATTTTTCTTCTTTTTTCTCAGGAACAGCCTGGTCCATTATTTTTTTGATGCTAGCGTGAAATTCTTCATTCAATCTTGCGCTGTTCTTATAGACATAACCTTCTATCCACTCATCCAGTTCAATCCAGGCTTGCTTATTATCTGGATGACTTTCTTTTAATCCTTCTTTTAATAAAAGCAATTGCGCAAAATCCAATTTTTCTAATTCTTCTAATTTGAATACCCTGGAATTCATTTTTTTATCCGTTATAGTTGCCAGTGTTTGAATGCACAGACTAAGCAATATTCTTTAGATGGTCAATGGCTTGTTTTTGACGGCAAAGAAGTAATTAACTGCAGAAGAATGCCGCGTAAATCTTTAATATCGCGCACGATAGCGGTGAGATATAAATTATCCGCTGAAATATCCAGCAATTCTATATTGGCGGGCACTATACTATTCAATCTCTTTTCGAGTTCCACAATATCGCTAGTGTAATCAGATGCGGATTGCTGCAAATGGTTTTCAGCAAAATACTTTTGCATTATCTCCAGCAATTCCTGATTTTTCTTCACCGCATCATTCATGCTGACAGAAATTTGCTGCAATAACGCCGGACTAGCTTGACTGACATGATAATCAATCGACATAAAAAGTTCGGTCACACGATCAAGATTAACGAGAAAGAAACGAAAACCTCCGCGCAACCCCGGGTTAAAACCAACCTCAAATACCCACTCGGGATAACCTGCCTGTCGCTTCAATAACAAAGACAAATCCGCGTCAGATTTCGCCGCAGCAGTGTTTTCACTGAACAATTCAATTCTTTTACGCAGATGCGATGAATATTCATTCAGCGCATGCAAAACAGCAACCACACCTTCGCAAAATTCCTGTTCCAGACGAAAAGGAACAACAAGAAGTGAACACGACAACCCGATGACAAATCCCAATAAAACATCAATCAGACGTTGGTAAATAGGAAATTTCTCTGGCGCGAGCGTGCCAAATAGCACGCCAAAAAGGAAAAATATCACTGCTTTTTCCAATGGAAATTCAAGCTGCCGGGTGAGAAATAGTGTTTGCGCGCCGATAACAAACACGAAACCTATCATGCCGTAATACCAGCTTTGGCGAGTGATCACAGTCATTAACAAGCTGGAAACAAAAACCGCTGTCACAATACCCAGAAAGCGGAAATGTGATTGTCGAATCGGCGTCCCACGCGTTGTTTGTCCAACAATATATGCCGTCAGCAATATCCAGCAGGCATGCGTGAAACTGTGATAATTATTAACAAATGTCGCTATAAATACAGCGATACCAACCGCAAATGCGTTACGCCAGGAAAATGACTTAAGTGCCGGCTGTTTTATCATTGCAATCGCACCTGCTGTATTGAGTCATAAAAATTTTGTATGGCGGCGCGAAAGCTATTAAGACTGGCAATAAATAATAAAAAGACTAAAGGCTCACGCGCGGCAATCTGTACGACATGATGATAACTTTCTTCCATACGTCTGGTCCACGCAGCCAACGTTTCCAGATCAAGCGTGTGTTTTTTTCTGGCGACGGAACGCATTAATTGTGTGAATGCCTTATTAATTGCCTGTGATAAGCCAGTGAATTCATCTTTGCAAACAGCAAACGTATTAACATCGCTGACGCGCCGGCGTAATTGTGCGTAATCCAACATCCCTTCATATAGTCTACTCAGACAAGTTAATTGCGACACAAACTCATTACTCTTGTCCGCATTGACCAGTTTTCTCATGCGCTCAATGGCATTAACACATTTGTTTTTTTGTAAATGCAGCCTACGTTCAAACAAATAAATATTGTCTGCGTATTCAAGCTGCAGCAGACAAGAAAAAATTTCGCGATTTAATTCTTGTAAGTGCAGCAGGGCGATAAAACGAACAAAACGAATTTGGTTTTTTAAATAAAAAGGCATAAAAAGCAACTGACAAAACAATGCAATGCCCAATCCGACAAGCATAAAATAGGTTCGGCCTACTACGTCAGTGTAGGGAGGGGCAAAACCAGAAGACATAATCGCGGACAATATAATAATGACGATAGAAAGATAATATTGCGGCCAATAATAGGCAGCAGCCATGCCAGAAATCGTTAGCAATAATAAACTACAAGCAAGCAAAGGAGTATATATCGCTACAGCAGCGGTCAGCATCGCTGCCAATGCAGCAGCAACTGCTGTGAGTAACAGTATGCCGAGACGGTCAATGAATGTATCACCTGCGGTGATAAGAGATAAGGGTAGAGCAGTCCACACTAGCCAGTATGCTTGCGGGTCATGCTGCTGGGAGAAAATGCAGAATGTGATTGCAGTGGTGAGGAAGAAAAAGAATAAGCGCTTGAGGGAAGCTGAGGTAAATAAGATGTTCATTTATAGAATGGCCTTATTTATTTCTCTATCAATATTTGATTACTCCTTACCTGTTGGTGGATTACGGCAAAAGGCGCCTAATCCACCCTACAACTTCATTAAATTAGTATGGTAGGGTGGATTAGGCGCCTTTTGCCGTAATCCACCAATGGGTGAGGGGGTAATAATTATTTCCCTTTATGCCCCTTCACATCTTTCCAATATTCGGATTTCAACATATACATTAGCACAAACAGGATGACTAAAAATCCTAATGCCCATTTGCCAATCGTCACTTGTTCAATATGGTACGGTTCAGCAGCATAAGCAAGGAAGTTCACAAGATCAGCAATGGTCTTGTCAAACTCATCTGGCGACAGGGTACCTTGACGGGTTAACTCAACCCAATCATACCATTGCGTTCCGCCAAAGAAATCGTGCGGAGCGCTAGTCAACAACACTTGGTCACCTTGATAAACGCCAACCATATCCGGCATTGCTGTGCCTGGGAACACCAGGTTGTTGACACCTGATGGACGTGTCTTATCCTGATAAAAGCTGTGCAGATACGTATAAATCCAGTCAACACCACGTGAATCTGCTTCCAGCGATAAATCTGGCGGATGTAACACCATTGGTCATGACATTAGCCGGCGTTTTTTCCGGAGTAATACCTGCTTCTTTCGCGACAGGATCATAACGCAAATAATTTAACGAATGACAGGTGATGCAATTCGTCGCGAAAAACTTGGCGCCACGCTTGATGGAGTCCATATCAGTTTCATGGATTGGTGCATTGGCAAGCTCCAGGCCCGTGAAATCCGGCTCTTCCGCCCAAACATGGGCGGAAGCAAATAGTGCTAAAAATACAGTTATATAACGCTTCATCATCCAGTGACCCGTTCTGGTAATTGTTTAGTGTTTTCTCTTGAAGAATAGAAAGGCATTAGCAAGAAAAAGCCAAAATAACCAATCGTAAATACTCGCGCCATCATGGTACGAAGTGGTGATACGCCTTCGTGACCAAGATATCCCAAGCCCATAAAGCAGACAACAAACACCAGGATTGCAATCTTGGAATACGTACCTTTGTAGCGTATGGAGCGTACTTTGCTTCGATCCAGCCAAGGCAATACAAACATGATGGCAACACCAGCAGCCATTGTCATCAAGCCCAGTAATTTATTTGGCACCGCTCTTAACATCGCATAGAAAGGTGTCATATACCAAACTGGTGAAATTTCTGGCGGCGTGACCATTGGGTTTGCTGGGATAAAATTATCCGGTTCAAGGAACAAACCACCCAATTTCGGCATGAAAAACACCACCGAGCAAAACACAAACAGGAACACGACAACACCAACCAGATCTTTTACTGTGTAGTAAGGATGGAAGGGAATGCCATCAAGAGGAATACCTTCTTTGTTTTTCTTGTCTTTGATATCAATACCATCTGGATTGTTTGAACCAACCTGATGCAATGCAACCAGATGGACAAAAATCAGAACTGCCAGCAACAACGGAACCGCAATCACATGCAACGAGAAAAAGCGATGCAGAGTAACGCCAGTCACCGCGAACCCACCGCGCATCCAGGTTAAAAGCAAGTCGCCAATATAGGGAATCGCGCTGGCGAACGAGGTAATAACCGCCGCACCCCAGTAAGACATTTGTCCCCATGGCAACACATAACCGGTAAATGCTTCTATCAATAGACAGAAGTAAATCACCATACCAATCAACCAGACTAATTCGCGTGGCTTTTTGTAAGAACCATAGATAAGACCACGATACATATGCAAATACACGACGATGAAAAACGCTGACGCGCCGGTAGTATGCATAAAGCGCAACAGCCAGCCAAAGCGGACTTCACGCATAATATGTTGTACGGATTGAAAGGAAGCATCTGCGGTTGGAGTGTATTCCATCACCAACCAGATACCCGTGAGAATTTGCATGACAAAAACAAGTAATGAGAAGGAACCGAAGAAATACCAGAAATTAAAATTTTTCGGTGCGTAATATTCACTTAAATGTTTTTTCCAAAAATCAGTCCATGGATAACGCTTATCTATCCACTCCATGTATGCTGGTTTTTTATCGTTCATTTCTTTTTCGCTCATTATTTTATCTCAACTCCTTCCGTGCATTAGCTGATGGAAATAGCGCCTTCCACCCCGTTCTTGTCCTCGCCGACCATAATTTCAGTGTCGCTGATATACATGTGACGTGGAATTTTGAGGTTTAAAGGAGCTGGAACGTTTTGATAAACCCTGCCTGCGAGATCGTATTTGGATCCGTGGCACGGACAATAAAATCCGCCCAACCAGTCTGGAGATACGCTGCCAGCATCTGGTCGATAAGTCGGTACACAACCTAAGTGCGTACAAATACCTATAGACAAGAAAATCTCAGGCTTGATCGAGCGATGAGTATTTTTGCAATACTCAGGCTGTTGATCTTGATCACTGAGTGGATCACGCAACAAATTGGTAGATTTGTCGAGTGAAGCCAGCATTTCCGCATCACGACTGATAATCCAAATAGGCATACCACGCCAGGGAACAGTCAATTGTTCTCTTGGTTTTAATGCACTGATATCGATTTTCATTGGAGCCGCAGAAGCTTCTGTATCAGCACTTGGCATCCAGTATTGAAAAAATGGGACAGCTGCAGCAGCTAAACCCACACCGCCAACAGCGGTTGTTGCAGCGCGTAAAAAACAACGCCGTCTTTTATCTACTTCATCCTTCACGCTCTTATGTCCTTACTCGACTTTTATTGTTTAAGGATTCGATTATTGAAAGTTCGTAAGTTTAATCATTCAAAATAGAGATAGCTAGGTTTTTATAAAAATATTCGGGGTTTTATTTGCAATTACTAATTACCTCTCACCCGTTGTTGCATCGCAGGTGAGGGGTAATTAAGCATAAATTAGATATTTGTAATATTTTGCAGCTCGTGCGTAACTCTGCTGATTTTTGTTTCCAACATTGAAATTGTTTGCTGATAAACTTTGCGTTCTGATTCCATTTCTTTACGCTCTGCTTCCATTTCTTTTTGCGCAAGCTTAGCTTCGTATTCATATTTAAGTGAGTAGTGTTCTTTAACCGCCAACTCAGTTTTTTGCACTGCTTGCTGCAATTCGATTGGGAAACGTTCTTCAACTTTTAATTTCAATTCACGATATTCCTGTTCGCGTGCAATGATAGTCGCTTCACGTTCTTTCAATTGTTGATATTCCAATTCACGTGCTGCGATTCTTGATTCACGTTCTTTAAATTCTTCATCTATGACTTGGCGTTTAGATTCCAGATCAGTTTCCAGATCGCGTCTGGTGCTGTCCCATTCTCTACGCTTCTGAAGAATTTCATACTCAAGCGCTTGCTTGCGTTCTTTTGTTTCTCTTTCAAATTCATCCATTTTTTCTCTTTGCGCAGTGATCAAAGCCGTCAACGAATCAGCATTGACCTTGATTTCATTTACACTGGCCAATTCGTTTGTTTTGATTTCAATAGCACGCTGCAAACGCTGCAGTTTTTCCTGTTCCGCCAATATCTTTGTTTCAATTTCTTTAATTGAATCATTGATAGATGATTTCAGGTCAGCCAGGCTTTTAATGGTAATTTCCGGCGTTTCTCTAATCAACGGTTCGACGAGCTGCTTCTTTTCTTCTTCCTGCTTTTCTTCCTGTTGCGTCACTCTTTTTGTGACTTTCAACTTACGCAAAACTTCATTATAAGCAGTGACAACTTCGTTTTTGATGTCGGCGTTTGTCGTAGAAGCTTCATCGATCATACTTTATCCTCTCTATGTTGATTAGAAAATTTTCCTGGTTTCAATCGGGCCAACTCTAGTTTTTGACTTTGTGCCGTGTTAGAAGCTACTTGGACAGGTGCTGCCTTAACATCCTGCCTGGGCTTCAGCTGGGCTTGTACAAAACTGGCTGATTGTATCGGCGCAGTCGCCGTACGCGGGTAAAACTTTTCCAGCGCATCCTTACCTTTTATTGCACCAACAGCGATCATACACAGAACTGCCACAGACGCAAAAGCATCTCTATTCCAATTATCTTGTTTAACCGGCGCAGGAATAGATGACAAAATACTCTGAAGCATAAATTGCTTGATAAAATACGCCTGTCTACGCAGCACCGGAGCATTCATGATTTCCATTGAGCGTTGAAATTCATTGCCGGAAACCGTTTGTGGCGCTTGATCCGACACTGGATATTGCACAGCACTTGTTAAGTAAATACCTTTAAGAGCAAAATGATTTCCATTCGCTGTCAGGTTTTTCAGGATATCAACAAAAGCTTCTTTGACTCTTTCAATTCGCAGTGGAAAATCTTTTATATAAGTACGCGCATACGCATCACGTTCCTGATGCAAACGCCAGATCAATTGTTTGTTGAGTCGGCTAATTAATGCGTCAAAACGGTTTTGACAAATTTCCGCGAATGATTCCATCGCCGCCACGGGTGGGAAAGTGATACCCCACGCTTGCGCCAATTCATCACTGCCACAATCATTAAAGAAATCAATAAACCCCGGTAATAAATCACATTTTGTTAGCGTGAAATAGATAGGCAGGTGTTGACCGAATCTGGCTCTGACTTCCGCTATATTCTTTTTGATGACAGTCGTCAAACGTTCATGATTATCCCAATCCATCAATTCAGGCAAAGATATCGCCACGATAGCGCCGCGAACCGCTTCTTTACCACGTACACGCTGCATGATTTCGAGCAGTTGGCTCAACAAACTATTCGAAACAGGAGCACGACCGCTAGTGGTATCAAGATAGCTACCCGGAACATCAACTAACACGGCATCGCGCATTCCCCACCAGACACAAGGACTTGAAGCGACCAGGTTACCGCTATTCTCGCGGCGTGCATGCTTATCCAAAATAAAATTAATATTTGAATTTGCCAGCAGACTGGTTTTGCCAGCATTGGCTGATCCGATCAGCAAAAACCACGGCAGTGTGTTTAACCTGTAACTAGCGCCGTTGCCTCTCTTGACCTTGGTTTTTCCTAAAAAACGGATAGCGCCGCGCACACGATTTTCCAGCATTTGCAAATGCGTGGCTTGCTCGGGATGAGTTGTTGCCGCAGTGGGACGTTTACTTAATAGATTGATTAGTTTTTGCATATGGCACCAATTCCGTTTGCGTTAGACTTTGAGACACATGTTTAAAGGAACGATCCAACAGAATTTTGCCCCCGGCCAAAAACACAATAGTAACAATGCCAGCAAGCAATGCTATCGACCAGACGGGCAAATTACGCCAAAATGAAACGATTGGCGATGCTTGCGGCGGTCGCACCGCAAATGGCGAGAGGATTTTACTGAAATTCCCCCGATAAGCCCGGATTCTCTTATATAGCGCATTGGAAATATGCTCCAACTGTTCGTGATCAAACTGAGATGAATTGTAATGACATTTAAAACCAAGACTTAAACAGATATACATAAACTCCATCAAGTCTATATATATGTCAGGATCACGCACCATTCTTTCCAGAATGATTAAGAAACTTTGATGTGAAAGCGGTGCTTGTTCAAACGCGGCAACGAGATTAAATCTACCCCATTTACCTTGTCCACCCCATGGGGTGCTCATAATAATGTCATCGAGTGTGACACACAAAGCATAGCGGGTCACTAAAAGATACTCAGGCATATAATCGGCATTGTAATTGTATGTCTGAATAGTCTCGATAAAATCTTCGATATCCTGCATCAATTCTTTCTGTAATTTATCGAGATGCTGATGTGTTTTTAAATGTTTTAATCTGCCCATCACAGAAAACAGGTGAGCAGCTGCATCCACAATAGGATTTAATCCCGCTTCTGGACGATGAATGATCACTTTACTGCTAAGTAATAATTGTGTAGTCGGATTGGGATGCATAATTGCATTAATACTGGACTGCGGAATAAGATTCTGCGGGTCCGAGACAGGCGCTTTACTAGCTGCAGGCAATGTCATATTCTGCATTTCAATTTTCGTTTCAAATTTTGATTCCCGATCAGCTTCAAGCATTGATGTCAGTTTCGTTTCTATCTTTGTTTCTTTTTTAAGCTCTAATGTGGGTTCCACTTTTGGCTGAACTTTGCCAGACACAACAGTATTTTTTACTACTGGGCCACGTATATGAACGCGGATTTCAGGCTGCTGAAAAGTTGTCGTGTCTTCACTATCAGCAATTCGCAGAGAAATTTTCGGTGCAGCAGCAACATTAGCCGCCTGCATCCACGGATGATGAATGTCATCTGTTTGCGCATTCGCAGCATCTTCCACCTGATAAGAGATGTCGGTATGTTTTCTTTCTCTGTTCTTTTCCTGCCTGTTAACGATTCGCATCATCTCGGTCGTTCCCTTTTTAGCCTATAACTTGCACCACAAGGATTATACATAAACACTTCTAAGAGGTCAGTAGCAATATGACACAACTTTTTTGCTGGCAAACTTACTGCGTAGGGTGGATTAGATGCGCATTTTACATCGTAATCCACCAAATCTGCATTATTGGTGGATTACGGCGAAAAGCGCCTAATCCACCCTACGCGTTTATGTTGACTGATTTTTGAATAGTTATGATTTGCGTTTTTTGTCAGTAAACCGCAGCAGCAGAATTCCCGCCTCGTACAACATCCATATCGGCACCGCGAGTATGGTCTGTGAAAGCACATCAGGTGGCGCTAGCAACATACCAATGACGAAAGAGCCTACAATTGCATATGAGCGCATTTTGATAAACTTTTCTTGCGTCACCATGCCAGTTTTTGCCAGCAATGCCATGACAATTGGAATTTCAAACAATGCGCCAAACACCATTAACAATTTCACCGTGAAATCCAGATATTCACTAATATCGGGACTTATTATCACTCCCACAGGTGCAGAGCGTGCAAGAAAATGAAACAGCATCGGGAAGATAACAAAATAAGCAAATGCTATACCAGCATAAAATAAAAACAGACTGAGAAATAAAAATGGCCAAATCAAACGGCGCTCGTTGCCATACAATGCTGGAGAAATAAACGACCAAACTTGATACAGGAAAAATGGCACTGACAAAAGCATGGATGCCATGAATGCCAGTTTGAATGGAACAAAAAATGGCGACACAATTTCCGTCGCGATTAAATGTCCTTGTGGTAAAAATCTCAGCAGCGGCTGTGCCAGTAAAGTATATAAATCATTCGCGAAATACGCTGTTGCAGCAAAAATGACAAATAGAAAAATGAGCGAATAAAGCACCCTTGAACGCAGCTCAATCAGGAAGTACAAAGCATTCGCACCCGCGCTTTCTCTGGGTGCTGGCACATTGCTAGTCACGCTTGGTCTCTACCGGCTTTTCAATATCTTCAATAAACCCATTCACTTCTGATTTCATCTTGCCCATCATGCGTCGAATAGTTTGCGCAAAACGGCCGAGTGAAAACGCTACATCCGGTAATTGCTCCGGCTTGATAACTATTAGCGCGATCAAAAGGATTAAAATAACTTCGCTGACGCTAAAATTCACGATGCCTTTCCTTCTTTGTCTTTATTATTTTCGTCACCATCATCCTGCAGGCCTTTGCGGAAGCTTTTGATTGCGATCGCCAGATCGTTTCCGACATCACGCAAACGCTGTGTACCAAATACCATCATAAGAATTAAAAAAATGAGCAGTAACGAACCAAAATTACGAAAACCCACAACAACCTCCTCCTCACACTACTTGATGCGGTGTAATCCAACCCATCGCAAAAGCAAAGAATAAGAATAAAAATAATAATATTGAAATCGCAATACGCCAGGTCAGCGCTTTTACTATTTTGTCTGAATTATTACGGTCACCACCACGAACAAGAAAATACAATGCTTCGCCTAAAGCGAAAAAGATTAGCAAAAACAAAAATAAAATAATCGCTTTGATTACTATAGTCATTGCACTTACAATCCTATTCCAAGTGTTAAACGAGGTATACCGCGAAGGTATTATATTCATAGAAGTAAATGGAAATACATCAAAACATGTCCTTTAAAATAAAAAACTGGAAATTAGCAATTTTAGCGCTTTTATTTATCTGTCTATTTACCAGTCTCGGTTGTTGGCAAGTTTCTCGCGCTAATCAGAAAAAACTTTTATTAAAATCTTTCGCTGACAGAACTAATCACACTCCGCTTTCGGCAAACGAAATTATTCAACCTGGTGATTGGCGTTTTTATCGTGCCGCATTAAGCGGTCACTTTGACAATGAACATACCATGCTATTAGACAATACGATTTTTCATGGTCAGGTGGGTTATGAAATTTATACCCCCTTCCATGCTGATGGCGTTGCTGATCCAATTCTCGTGGATCGCGGTTTTGTTCCTATGGGCAGAAGCCGTGCCGAATTACCAACTGTTCGTGCCATTGTCGGCAAGACATCTATTGTCGGCCTGCTGAACCATCCACCCACTTATGTGGCGTTCGGTCAGATCAGTGAATCCGCCAAAGTCACCTGGCCATTACGCGTTGAATATATAAACACAAATGAAATTGCTAAATTTTTGAACTATCCCGTCACTTCTTTTGTCCTGAACATTAGCCCAAAAGATCCAAGTGCTTATGCAATCGAGTGGCAAGGGGTAGTCACCATGCCCCCGGAACGGCATATCGGTTATGCGGTACAATGGTTTGCTTTAGCCATCACCTTATTGATATTATTTGTCGCTCTAAATCGGAACACAGCTACTAAATAGCTGGTTTGAAAACTTTAAGTGAGGGCATGTTCTTTGACACGTTACTGGTTTATATCGACAAATAATAATAGGCTTAGCTCCAAACTTGCGCTTTTTACATTTATTCTTGCCTTTATCGTCATCATTCTTGGCGCGTATACCCGTTTGACTGACGCGGGGTTATCTTGCCCCGACTGGCCGCATTGCTATGGCTTTGTCACCGCACCACACACCGCCTCCCAGATACAGGATGCCGCGCAACGCTACCCGGCCATGCCTATCGACGTCAAAAAAGCCTGGACCGAAATGACCCATCGTTATTTTGCCGGCACGGAAGGAATATTTATATTGTTCCTTTCTCTATATATATTGAGTCGCAAAAATGGCGGCATAAAATCAAAATTCATTGGCGCAGCGCTGATATTGTTGTTATGCAGCCAGGTGACTCTTGGCATGCTGACGGTCACTGAAAAACTTAAACCTGTCATAGTGTTATCACATCTTTTGAACGGCTTATCCATTCTCAGCGTATTATGGTGGGCATTCCTGGAGTCTTATTTACCTGGCAAACCTGCCACTTTTAACAGAAATTCCCTCACTAGCCTGCCATTCTGGTTAGCCTTGTTTGTTATTATTGGCCAAATCACGCTTGGCGGCTGGGTCAGCACGCATTATGCCGGCCTTGCCTGTGTTGATTTTCCTTATTGCAATGGTCAGATCATGCCTATCATGCAATGGAACAATCTCAATGGTGATTTGATTACGATTCATATGCTGCACCGTATTGGTGCCTTGATCACCGCCGTCTATCTGTCATTTTTCGGTGTCTATTTGCTGACAAAAACCTCTTTCCGGGTGCTGGGCGCACATGTCCTTGCTTTGCTGGCGTTACAAGTCACGTTAGGAATTCTCAATATTATGTGGCTGCGCCCCGTCTGGATCGCACTCATCCATCAATCTGTTGCCATACTTTTATTGCTAACCATTATTACCGCGCTGGTTAAGGTGACAATCAATAGGGAATCTCGTTATGTCTCTTGGTCTGCGTAATTACTACACCTTATGTAAGCCGCGTGTTGTGCTGCTCATGCTGCTCACCGCATGGGCAGGAATGTATCTTGGCACTACTGAAACTATTCCATGGTGGTTATGGATCAATGCCACGGTTGGCATTGCATTAATGTCTGGTTCTGCCGCTACTTTAAATCACATCATTGATCATCGCATAGATGCTATCATGGAGCGAACAAAAAACCGTCCGCTGCCTACCGGCAAACTCTCCATGCGCGCCGCCAGCATTTTCGCCACAGTGATTGGTATCAGCGGTTTTGTGATTCTATATTTTGGCGTCAACAAACTGACTGCCGTATTAACTTTGTTGGCAGCTATCGGTTATTCCGTGGTTTATTCTCTCTATCTTAAACGCGCTACTTCACAAAATATTGTGATTGGTGGTTTATCTGGCGCCATGCCGCCATTGTTAGGCTGGACAGCAGTAACTGGTCAACTTGATCCACAAGCATGGTTGTTAGTGTTGATTATTTTCACCTGGACACCCGCGCATTTCTGGGCGCTCTGCTTACATCGTTTTCATGAATATAAAAAAACCGATATTCCCATGCTGCCGGTAACGCACGGCATTTCTTTTACGAAACTTAATATCGTGCTTTATAGCCTGCTGACGATTGCCTGCAGTTTACTGCCATATGCTATCGGCATGAGCGGTTTATTTTATTTTGTTTGCGTGTTGTTATTAGATGCCGGATTAATTGGTTACGCGCTGAAATTGCAGTTTGCGACATCTGACAATCGCATCGCATTAAAAACATTTCAATATTCACTGGTTTATTTGACTGGGTTATTTCTGGTGATATTGCTAGATCATCATTTACTGATTAACTGAACGGAATTATCATGCAAAACTCAACATCTGCTTCTACCAACAAAATTGTTATCTTTCTTGTCTTCATGTGCGCAGCCATCATGGCATCTGTTTTTGTATTTCATTCCCGACAAAAACAGACTGGGCCGGTTATTTCACCTGATAATGGCATTATTTTTCCCGTTGCACGCGATATCAAATCATTTGATTTAATAACAGCCGACCAGCAAAAATTCAGCCAGGAAAGTTTTAACAATCATTGGACTTTGCTGTTTTTTGGTTTCACGCATTGCGCGTCTGTTTGCCCAACTACCATGGATTTGATGAAGCGTGTGTATGGCAAACTGCACGACAAATATCCGAATCTGCAAGTCGCATTAGTGTCGCTTGATCCGGAACGTGATGATGTGAATACATTGGCAAAATATACCAAATCATTCGATCCTAATTTTATTGGCGTCACTGGAAAAATTCAGGAATTGCATAAGCTGCAAGGCCAGTTAGGAATTTACTCTGAAAAAGCACCGGACGCACAACCTGGTACGAATTATCAGATTCAACATACTTCATCGATTATGTTGATTAATCCAAAGGGACAATGGGCTGGATTATTTCGTTTTGGTTTGAAGCCTGATGTGTTTGCGCAAGCGTTTGATGCTAGCGTTAAAAATTATCGCGGATAACTCGTTGTAGATGGTGGATTACGATGCAAAAAGCGCATCTAATCCACCCTACATTTGTTACTATTACGGCGTCTTACTTAAGTTCGAAAGATGTTTGCTTTGCTGCGAACACGTGTGGAACAGCAGCAGATATCATGCTTTCTCTTATTAGTTGCGTTTCTTTTTTCACATCTAAAGAAGGAGCGCCCATCATTGCGCTTCCGGAACCAAGAGCCACACCTCTCGCATAGCTTTGTATGCCTTCCTGTGTTCTTCTGTCCAATTCTTTCTCATCTAGTTTTAGATGTCTAAAATATAATGTTGAGAGTAGTTCTTTTGATACTGAGTTGTAAGTCATAGGCATGTTTAAAAACTCACACAATGCAGCATTTAAATACTTACGAAATTCAGCACTTGATTCTAATTCGCCACAATCTATATCAATAACAACATCTTTGAAAACAACGGCAAACAATGTTGCATCATCATAACCTTCGTTATTGTTCCTTATTTTTTTTCCATATTTGTCTGCGCGGATACTGCCCTCTGCTCCAGAGAAACCTCTGCCAACATAATTTTTGGCATCAATAGCTGCATCACCAACTACATTAAAAAAGGTACCAACCTTGTCAAAGAATTTCTGGTTTTCCTTCGCTGGTTCAGGATCTTTCTTAACCGGTAAAGGATTAAATGCCAGGTAAGCGTCGATGTGTTTTAAAAGAATATCTCTTAAGCGGCTTTGCATTACTTTCTCTCCTCATTTCGTCGAGCAGTTATAGTAGACAAAAAATTACGCAGGAACATGTGAGGCAAAATATTACCACTTTTTGATTTAAGTTTAAACATTAAACTGATAATCCGCGTAGTAGTGCACAAGACTATCATCGGTTATAATGACTGCCCCTTTTGAGTGCAATAAAAACTATGCTCACGGCTTATTTACAATATTTATTACCAAAACGTCTGCTGACCTCTCTGGCAGGACGACTCGCGGAATCAACCAATCCAGGATTAAAGAACTGGATGATTAAACGTTTTATTCAACGCTACAATGTTGATATGTCACTCGCCGTGATAGAAGACCCTGAAAAATATAGTAATTTTAATGATTTCTTTACCCGCCATCTAAAACCAGAAGTAAGACCCATGACTAACGGTGAAAAAGACATCGTCTGTCCAGTGGATGGCTCTATCGCACAAATTGGGCAAATCAAACAAAACCAGCTACTGCAGGCAAAGAACTTTTACTTTGACCTCGAAACAATGTTCGCCAATGACCAGCAGCTCGCGGAAACTTTTTATGATGGCTCATTTGCCACGCTGTATCTCAGCCCGCGCGATTATCACCGTGTGCATATGCCCTTGGCTGGCAAGCTGGAAAAAGCGATTTACGTGCCGGGAAGGCTGTTCTCGGTCAACCGCATGACTTCTGATCTGGTACCACAGCTGTATAGCCGTAATGAACGGCTTATCTGTTTGTTCAGTACCGAAGCTGGGCCTATGGCTGTCATCTTCGTAGGCGCATTGATTGTGGGTGGTATACAGACTGTCTGGATGAATAAACCAGCAACCAGTTATAAAGCTGGTGATATCATGCCGCCATCGAAAAACGTCCATTTAGCCAAAGGGGCTGAATTGGGTAAATTCTTGCTCGGATCGACTGTTATCGTCGCATTCAAACAAAGCAAAGTCGCGTGGGCACCTGGTTTAAGTGCTGATTCTACTGTGCAATTTGGTCAATTTTTAGGAAAAATCTTAGAATAAGAAGTAAACTTAATCTTTTCTTAAGATTACTTCTATAGAATTAACCTCAGTTATTATCTACCCCCTAATTCTTTATCCTGAACACGAGTGGATAATATCGCTGTACAATATTTTATCTGAGCAACCATAATGAAAAAGAAATTAGCAGCTTTAAACATAGGTACAATAGTCGCCCTGGGCGCGCTATTCGCCATTGTTTATTATTTATTGCTGCGAGATAACTTTCTCCACGCTTCTATTGCATCCATCATTTCTAACTCACATCACCTTGAAGTTAAGAAACGTGTGCTCGTGCATGGATTATTGCCAATTTATATTGCTACGATGATTTTTGGTGCAGCGATGCTTGGCATTTATATAGGCTCTACCTTCCAGCAATTCCTTCTCCGCTCCATCGAAAACGAAAAACTCCCTTCCTGAAAAAATCGACTTAAGACATAACCCATTAACTGTGTAAGTATTTAACCATAAACATATTGAGACAAAAGCCACACCTCCTGCCTGTCACATCTTGCAAGCTTTTGAATTCAAATTATTTTTCTACTTATGTACAATCCCTGTACTCATCGAGTCAGATAAACTGATTGAGGTAGTGAGAACCGTTTTGCTAATCTAGAAGTTGTTCAGGGATGATTTACCAAGGACAGGTATCACGGAGTGATACAGCTTCACGGACGGTAAACTGCCACGGAAAGGGCAGAATAAGGCCAGGAAGCCTGGTAGGCAAAAAGGGGCAGCTTAAGGATTAAGCTGCCCCTTTTGGCTATCTGATACTAGTTATTATACGAGTTCTTTCTTTTGTTCGTAACGCTTCACACCATCCAGCAATTCTTTTCTGGCGGCGTCAACACCTTCCCAACCATCAATTTTCACCCATTTACCTTTTTCCAGGTCTTTATAGTGGGTAAAAAAATGCTCAATCACGTTCAGCAGCTCACCGCCAAAGTCTTGTGGTGATTTAATATGATCATACCGTGGTGTCAGTTTGGAAACTGGCACAGCCAAAATTTTCGCATCTTTGCCGGATTCATCGGTCATACGCAGCAACCCTATCGGTCGGCAGCGAATTACGGTGCAAGGCGTGAGAGAAAAGGGTGATACGACTAATACGTCTACCGGATCGCCGTCTTCTGATAAAGTATGCGGCACAAAACCATATTCACAGGGATAAAACATGGAGGTCCCGAGGAAGCGGTCCACGCACATCATGCCGCTATCTTTGTCGAGTTCATATTTAATCGGATCACTATGTGATGGAATTTCAATGACGACATTAATATCATCTGGAACTTGTCTTCCAGCCTGAAGATTTTCTAAACCCATGATTAGCCTCTTTGAGATAAAAATTTACTGATGTTGTAAGTGTACGGTTCATTATCAATTTTGCAAGTCATAGGACAATATTTTAAACTATCCGACCTTAACACTTAGGAGAACTGGATGGATTGTATATTCTGTAAAATCGCAAACGGAGAAATTCCGGCTAAAATCATTTATCAGGATGATCAGGTGGTAGCATTCGACGACATTAATCCCCAGGCTCCGCTGCATAAAGTCATCATTCCACGTAAACATATATCAACAATCAATGACTTGCAGGCAGATGACAGTGCTGTAGTTGGTAACATGATACAATCAGCGGTCAAACTGGCACGTCAGCTCAATATCGCTGATGACGGTTATCGGCTGGTGATGAATTGCAATTCCAATGGCGGCCAGACGGTTTTCCACATACATGTTCATTTGTTGGGCGGCAGAAGCATGACCTGGCCCCCAGGTTAATTAGAGGCAGTAATATGCAGGATCAATTTAAGAAAATTATCGAAGCACTTGGCGAAGACCCCAATCGCGAAGGCTTACTCAACACGCCGAAACGCGCGGCGAAAGCAATGGAGTTTCTGACCCAAGGCTACAAACAATCCGTTGATGAAATCGTCAATGGCGCACTGTTTGAATCCAGCAATGATGAAATGATCATGGTCAAAAACATTGAATTATATTCATTGTGCGAACATCATCTGCTGCCTTTTACTGGCAAATGCCATGTTGGTTATCTGCCAAACGGCAAAATCATTGGTTTATCAAAAATTGCTCGTATTGTTGATATGCATGCACGTCGCTTGCAAGTACAGGAAAATCTAACGGCTGAAATTGCTCATACTATCTATGACATTACCGGCGCGAAAGGCGTAGGCGTTGTTATTGAAGCTCAGCATTTTTGCATGATGATGCGCGGCGTGGAAAAACAAAATTCCATTATGGCAACATCCATGATGTTAGGTGTATTGCGTGACGACCCAAGAACAAGGGCTGAATTTTTAAGCCTGGTGAAAAATTAAAATATGCGATTATGTGCCGTTGCTTACGGCACATAATCGTTAAAATAAAGCTTCAAGGAGTGAGCAATGTTTTCTTCAATATTTACTAAAGCAGCAACCGCAGCACCCGTTAGCAAACCCAAAGAAATTTTGATTACTTCTACCGTAGATGACGCCAACAAATTCGATTGCGGTTTCGGTAGTTTTATAGACGATTCGAAATCGACTTTTATTATCGCTCACGCGCATAAACTTTCCGCGGAAAATCCTGAATCAACAATCACATATATTTATAGCGATTCCCGAGTTGATGCTATTGTTTCACTGAAATATTTATTTATGCTTCATCCTGATTTATTGCCAGGCAATGTCGCACTCTCACTGCAATGCACCGCGCCGCACTATAACAAACTCATCACTGACCAACCGATTCAAGGCACCGGCAAGCTTGCCGCCAATCCTATGGAATATGTCAAACGGCTTGTGCAATGCGCTGGCTTTGACACTGCTCTAGACACAAAGCAACCCTGGGATGTCGCATCACACTTACGCATGAAAAATGAATTGAACCTGAAAAAGTTCAAGGAATTATGCGACATGAAATCTTGTCTGCAAACGTTAGATGCTGAAATAACATTTTTAGCGACTCATGAAATACATAGTAAGCACGGTAATTTTGAGCATTTGCATAAAGCATTACGAGAATTACGTAAAAACGTGGCCGCCGACATCGAAACAAGCGAGAAAACGATTAGCGCAGAAAAAATAATGATTTCTCCAAGCGCGCATATCGCTCAGGAAACACTTAATTTACTGAAAAACATGCGCAGCCATACATCCAATGAAAAAGAAGAAATCAAACGCGTTGTGCATCAATATGAAAGTAATTGCAAAAAAATACTCGGCGAAGATACCTATCTTAGCTCAATAAATTATTATCTTTTCGCGCCGGCACAATTATCAAAAGATATTGACGCCATTATTAAGAACGCAAAAATAGTGTTGGAGCTAGAAGCACAGCAGGTGCAGCAGAGTGGCAGCGGGTATAAATATATTCCGTTTATGAAATGATTTTATTTATCTATACCCCTCACCCGCACTTCGTGCGGATGAGGAGTAATAAAAAACAGGTAAAGGGTAATTAAAAAATAGAAGTACCAGCCTTCAGCGGCGCCATACCTAAGTGTTGTGCGATTGTTTGACCTATGTCCGCAAATGTTTCGCGTTTACCAATTGGGCCAGGTTTAACTCCGGGACCAAATACAATCACTGGCACATGTTCACGAGTATGATCAGAACCTTCTCTCGTAGGATCGCAGCCATGATCTGCTGTGATGACAGCGATATCACCAGGCTTCATGTCTTTCTCAAACGCTGGTAACCAGGAATCAAAATCTTCCAAGGCTTTGGCATAACCCAGTACATCGCGGCGATGACCGTACACCATGTCGAAATCAACCAGATTCACAAAGGTAATACTATTATTCGGCGCGGATTTCGCTTCTTGCGCAAAGGCGGCGAACAATGCGTCATTGCCATTTGCTTTCACTTCTTTGGAAATACCATTGTGCGCATAAATATCAGCGACCTTACCGATAGCGATGACCTGGCCACCAGCCTGCACTAATTTATCCAGCAGTGTTGGCTCTGGCGGAGGCGTAGCATAATCATGACGATTGCCGGTACGATAATAATGTCCAGGTTCGCCTGAAAACGGACGCGCGATCACGCGACCAATATTATATTCATCAACCAGTTTGCGGGTGATATCGCAAATTTCGTATAAGCGCTCTAAACCAAAAGATTCTTCATGTGCGGCAATCTGAAATACGCTGTCAGCCGAGGTATAAACAATAGGCTTGCCAGTTTTCTGATGTTCTTCACCCAATTCTTCAATAATGACGGTACCAGAAGCATGTCTGTTGCCAAGCACACCCGGCAATCCTGCTTTCTCGATAAGTTCATTCAACAGTTTTTCTGGAAAACTTGGATACTCTGGAGAGAAATAACCCCAATCAAACAAGACTGGCACACCAGCCATTTCCCAGTGGCCGCTTTGTGTATCTTTACCCAGGCTTTTTTCGGCTGCACAACCATAAGCTGCCTGGATTTCAACATTGTCAGGCAGACTCGCTACTGGTTGGCCCTGACTGATAGCTGCGGCACCATTGATGCCAAGTCGAACCAGATTAGGAATATGCAAAGGACCGGAACGTACACCAGCTTTATCGGCTTTGCCTTGAGAACAGTATTCAGCGATATGTCTTAATGTATCAGCACCCTGATCGCCATATTTGTCGGCATCGGCAGTAGCACCGAGGCCAAATGAGTCCAGCATAATAATGAATGCGCGGGTCATGGCTATGCTTGCGACTTACAGTAAGTTTCGCGCATGAACGCGGTAATTAGCAGCGCGATCACGAAAGATGCCGGCATAATCAACATGGGAATATTGAAATTCTCAGCTGAATATGTTGCCACACCATTAACGATATGTTGCGTGCCACTATGCTCCATCAGCCAGCCAAATAATGGCGGCACAATGAATCCGCTGGACATGATGCATAAGGAATCGATACTAACCGCCGTACTGGTTAGATAAATTGGATTCAATTCGGCAATCAAAGGGTAGCTCAGTACCTGTGAACTCGTCACTAACCCGATGAGGAAAAACAATCCAATGATAGACCAAAGGGACAAGTTTGGAACATACATTAATATGCCCATCACAACTAGCGACAGAATGGCGCCAATCACCATAGGACGCACACGGCGTTCAATATGGTCCGAATACCAACCAAAGATCAATGAACCGGCAATCACGCCAAAAAAGAACATGGTCGTGGCATAAGAAGCTTCTTGCTGGCTAATATGATGCACATCGCTTAAATACAGAATGCCCCACAGGCCACCGAGTACAAACACTGGCAAATTCATTAATGCGGTATAAATGCCGCCCAGCCAGTTTTGCGGGTTTAACATGGCCAGTTTGATGCAACGCCACAGTCCTAATTCCTGTAAATGCTGGCGATCGGCTTTTTCTTCGCCCAATGCATCTGGTGGACGATCTTGCACGATGAAGTAAGTAACGATCAGGATAAGGAAACCCAACCCAGTGTTCAAATACAGCGCATATCGCCAGCTGCCAAGCCATTCAACCAGCATCTTGAACGGTGTTTGTGCGACCAAGCCACCAAACATGGCCATCGTCACCACCACGCCGGTAACCAGCGCCATGTGATGAGGTGAAAACCAGCGCGAGGCGATACGGATACAACTCAGGAAACAGAAAGATGCACCAGCACCCACCATAAACCTGCCGACTGCCGCCAGCCAGTAAACTTCAGAAACCGAGAATAAAAGGGTACCTAAAGTACACAGGCTAATCGCGAAAAGTAATAATTTTCTGGTCGAATAACGATCAAGCAAATTTCCCGCCGGGAATAGGCAGAGGAAGTTTGCATAGAAATACATAGAGAAAAACTGTCCAATGTGAACCGCATCCAGACTATATGCCTCTCTTAACTGAGTGTTAATGGCATTAAAAATGTTCATTTGGATGAATTCATAAAAGAAAAAGAGCGAAGCGGTGATGGTGACAACCCAAGCGAGGGTGGTATGGGTCGTTTTTTCGTGTTTGTGCGTATCGTTCATAGTCAGCTTTTTCTTTCTTGAATTTTACGAAGCAGTAATTTTAAACAAACATGCCCGGGAAGGCTAGTGCTATAAGCGCGGACGCCACACTTCGTCTATAGGAACAGCCGCATATTCGGCTTTAAGCCTTTCTAAACCCTGCCGGATAACTTCTTTCTTTGCTTTATCAGAGCATCCCTCATAAGCGGTAGTATAAATTTTAATCAATTTTGCCGGCTGCATCCATGACACCCAACGCGGCCGCTCCAGTAATAACCGGCGATATAAGGCGAGGGCGGACTGATGCTCCCGCAATCCCGTTTTAAAATATTCATCAAATTGACCCAGGTCTATAAAACGTATGGCCCCATCCTGAATGGTAAATGTCTTAATTATGTTGGTGAGCCTGGCAAGGCCATTCTTCAACCCACTGCCCAGCAAAAATGGTAAATCTGCCGTGGCGTCGCCTAAATGAAATATTGCCGGATATTCTTCATCGCCCAAATAACAACCAGGCGTGGTTTGATGCGGATCAATATAAAAACCAGAAACAACAGGTTTAGCAGGATATTTTTTTGAGGGCGCATGCAGTGTTATTTCTGGTGCACGATCTCCATTGTTATATAACTTCAGCAAGACTTTGGCAAACTGAAGAATTTTTTCGGTTTTACTCGTCTTGTCTGCAATGAATTCTTCCGGCACTTGCAGATAAATATTTGCTTTTCTGATATCAGTGCCTGGGCGGCTAAATGTATTCGCATAAATTAAAGGAATGGCATAACCACGCCATCCTAGTTGATGTAATTCAGCCATCGCTAATGTATAGGCAAGAGGATCTGGAACAAAATTAAAAGGATCAACCAGCGCGCCCATATCATTCACATCAACTAAAGCACGAATAAACGCATGCGCTTTATGCGGTATAACATCTTCAGGTTGAATGGAAAATTTTGTTTCCGATTGAGATTGTGCATTAAATAATTTGATAGCTGCACGTTGCGTCCCAGAACAATCAAATACAACATCAGCCTTGATCATCTGCTGTTCCGCATTTTCATCAGCAAGCAGAAGATGACGCTTCCCGCCAAAGCCAATTAATTTCTTTTTAATAATAGAAATATCTGCATTTAGCGCATGCGGATGCAATTGCCGTTCAATTTCTTTGATATGACGAGTAGACGTACTCACTAAAGGCAATGGCTCAATTGCTGCAGCCACTGCTTCAAACATGCCATCTTTATAATCGCCAGAACGCGTGAATGCGCCTATTCGCGGCCCAACTAAAGTAATATTTTTAACGCCGCACTGCTGTAATTTGATGGCGGCAATGAAACCCATTGGTCCGTCGCCGATGATGACAATATCTTTGCCATGTAAATCTATTCTGTCCTTAATATGCAACCTCATTTTATTTTTATTATTATTCTTATCAGCTGCAAAACTACATCAACATTTTTAAAGCGTCAATATCACAGATGTTCGAAGCCACCTTTGGTGGCTTTATTTCATTTCTTTTATCATTTCATCCACGAGCTTGCTTGCGCCTATACGAAACGTATCAGCAGTGACCCATTCACGTCCCATGATTTTATCCGCTAACTCTACATATAATGCTGCTTGCGCAACATCACGAATTCCGCCGGATACTTTCAATCCAACAGGACGCTTAATCTGCGGCATAATATGTTTTATTACGAGCAACATGGCAGCAGCAGCTTCGAGTGTCGCACCGCCGGCAATTTTACCCGTTGAAGTTTTAATAAAATCCGCGCCAGCGCTCAGCGCCTCATAACTTGCATCGGCAATAATACCAGGCTCAACCAGCGCACCCGTTTCGAGTATGACTTTGAGTGTCGCACTCTCACCACAAGCCGCTTTACAAGCTTGCACAAATGAATGCGTATACTGTTTCTCACCAGCGAGAAAACGCACATACGGGAAAACCACATCAATTTCCTGCGCGCCATCTTGCAGTGAACGACCAATTTCTATCATCACTGTTTCGAGTGAAGCTGTACCTTCAGGAAAATTGACGACTGTCGCCGTTTTTATCGGCGTACCGGCAAATTGTGTGGCAACTTCGCGGACAAATCGCGGATAAATACAAACCGCAGCGACATGACCAAACGAGGTTTGCGCTTTTTCACAAAAACTGGCAATACTCGCTTCCGTGTCAGAATCATTCAAACTGGTCAGATCAATTAAACCAATCAAACGCTGAATTACTGCGGGACTGCCGGCGACCGGCTGCAAGTCCCGCGTATATTCACTGATTGCCTCAGTCCAATACATTACCTACATCCTTGATAAAGTCTGGAATTAACTTGGCTAATTTACGTGATGCGATTTCACCAAAATGCAACGTGCCTTCATGCGTAATTTTTTCATCGCTCAGACCAGCTGCCGAGATTGGTAATCGCTGACACGCAAACCACTTTCAAACCACAATGACGCGCAATAATCACTTCCGGCACTACTGACATACCGACTACATCCGCGCCCCACATTTTAAACGCGCGAATTTCCGCCGGCGTTTCAAATGATGGACCTAATGTAGAAATATAAACGCCTTTGTGCAACGGAATATTCATTTTGTTAGCGGTATTTTGCATGAGCTCACGTAAACCTGGATCATATGCATCTTCCATACCGACAAAACGCGGACCGATGGATTCATCATTTGGCCCATCAATGGATTGACCGGTTGAAAATTAATATGATCAGTCACCATCAATAATTCACCAGGTCCAACATCTGCATTGAGTGAACCAACCGCGCAAGTAGCGAAATAAATACTCGCACCCAAACGTCGCACAATACGCACCAGTGTGCGCATAGAATCATGGGAAATACCTTCATAAATATGCAGACGGCCGCGCAAACACACGACCGGCACTTCATTCAAATATCCCATGACTAGCAATGATGCATGTCCGCTTACGCCAGACGTTTGCAACCCAGGTATCGCCTGATAAGGAATAGAAACTGGATTGGTAATTTGCTCAGCGAGAGAAGACATACCAGAACCTAAAATCATACCTACTTTGGGCACAAATCCTTTTGGCGCATATCGATGGATTACTTCCATCACATTTGCCATTGTGTCTGCCATGGACATTTACCTCATTTAATTTGTACGTTAGTTATTTGCAGCTGAAGCCATTGGTTTAGCATGTGCACCAGCTTTCATCCACGCGACCGCAACATCGAGCATACGATTTGAAAAGCCCCATTCATTGTCATACCAGGCCAGCACTTTGACCAGATTGCCAATCACTTTGGTGCCGAACGTATCAAAAATTGCGGATGCAGGATTGTGGTTGAAATCCACAGAAACCAGTTGTTCTTCATTGTAACCCAGCAAACCTTTCAATGGGCCGTTAGCTGCTTTCTTAACGATTTCATTGATTTCGTTCACAGTGGTAGTACGCTTTGATTCGAATGTAAAATCAACCAATGAAACATTAATCGTTGGAACACGCACAGCAAAACCATCTAACTTGCCATCTAATTCTGGCAACACCAAACCAACAGCTGACGCAGCGCCAGTTTTGGTTGGGATAATGGATTGGGTAGCGGAACGCGCACGACGTAAATCGCTGTGATAAACATCAATCAAGCTTTGATCATTAGTAAACGCATGTACGGTATTCATCAAACCACTGACAATACCGACTGATTCATGCAATGGCTTCACCAGTGTCGCGAGACAGTTCGTGGTGCAAGAAGCATTGGAAATAACGGTATCAGTCGCTTTTAAAACGTGATCGTTCACACCGTAAACAACAGTCGCATCCACGCCTGTTGCTGGCGCGGAGATAATTACTTTTTTCGCGCCTGCTTCGATATGCATGGCGGCTTTTTCTTTAGTGGTGAAAAGACCGGTGCATTCAAACACGACATCTACGTTCAATTCTTTCCATGGCAATTTCTTTGGATCGCGTTCAGCCACGACGCGGATTTTATCGCCATTAACAATCATATCATTGCCAGAAACGGATACTTCACCTGGAAATGGGCCATGAGTGGTATCATGACGCGTTAAATAAACATTGGTATTCACATCGCCAAGATCATTGATTGCAACAATCTGGATTTCAGGATGCAGTTTTTTCTCATAGTGAGCACGTAAAATGTTGCGGCCAATTCTGCCATAACCATTAATAGCAATACGAATCGTCATCTCATTTCTCCGAAATAAAAAATTCTCTTTATTACATTAACCAGAAACACATTTAGACTGGGCGTGATGTGCCGCGCTGGCAACAGAATATATAACTTCTTTTGTCATTGCCACTACCCTTTCCACTGTTATACCGCAATCACGGTACACATCTTTTGCCGGTGCGGAAGCGCCAAAACGATCTAATCCTATGACTGCACCATGCATACCTACAAAACGATACCAGCCGCCAGTTGCCGCGGCTTCAACTACCACGCGCGCTGCAATAGTCGTTGGCAATACTTCATGTTGATATTGCTTCATCCTGCGCCAAAAACACATCTGTCGATGGCATGGAAACTACACGGACGAAAATTCCAGCGTCACGCAACTGATTAGCTGCGTCTACAGCCAGCATGACTTCAGAACCGGTCGCGATAATAATAGCGTCTGGATGTTTATCTTGCGCATGATCTATCAATACATAACCGCCGCGCTTCACCATGACTTAATTGTTCCGTGTTGCGCTCCTGGAATGGTAGCGCCTGACGTGACAAGAACAAGCAAGTTGGGCCCTGACGTTCAATCGCAGCCTGCCAGGCCACCGCGGTTTCAACGGTATCGCAAGGACGCCAGGAGGAAAGACCGGGCATCATGCGCAAGCTGGGAATATGTTCAACTGGTTGATGCGTTGGACCATCTTCACCCAGACCAATCGAATCATGGGTATAAACAAACACCACACGTTGCCGCATCAGCGAAGCAAAGGCGAATGGCATTACGAGCATAATCAGAAAATGTTAAAAACGTGCCGCCAAAAGGAATAATGCCTTTATACAATGCCATACCATTCATGATGCCGGACATACCAAATTCACGCACGCCATAATGAATATAACTGCCATCTGGAGCATCGCTGGAAAACACTTTCATGCCTTTCCAGTTGGTGCAGTTGGATTCTGTTAAATCAGCAGATCCACCCATCATTTCCGGCAATGCTTTGGCAAAATGATCGAGACAGAATTGTGATGCTTTGCGTGTTGCACTGTTTGTTTCTTTTCATTCAAATCAAATATGAGTGCATCAGCTTGTTGCTGCCAGTCGGCAGGCAATTGCTGTTCTTTACGACGCATGCAGTTCGCGCGCCAAATCTGGATATTGTTTTTCATAACGCTGAAATAATTCATTCCATTCTTTTTCCAGGTTGCTCCATGTTCACGCGCATCCCAGGATTGAGCAATTTCAGCTGGAACGTTGAATGGAATATGCGGCCAGTTTAAATGGGTACGCACAGCGGCAATTTCTGTGTCACCTAATGCGGCGCCATGAGTATCTGCAGTACCAGCTTTATTGGGTGAGCCCCAGCCGATAGTGGTTTTGCAGCAAATAATTGTTGGCTTGCCGGTTTCAGCACGTGCAGCTGAAATAGCCTGACGCAATGCTTCGCTATCATGACCATCAACATTCGCGATGACATGCCAGCCATAAGATTCAAATCGTAACGGTGTATTGTCGCCAAACCAGCCGCTAACTTTGCCATCAATGGAAATGCCATTATCATCATAAAATACAATCAACTTGCCAAGGCCAAACATGCCGGCCAACGAGCAAACTTCGTGAGAAATGCCTTCCATCAAGTCGCCATCACCGACAAAGCAATAAGTGTAATGATCGATAATGGAGAATTCTGGGCGGTTAAATTGTGCCGCCATGTGTTTTTCCGCAATCGCCATACCGACAGCGTTAGCAATACCCTGGCCTAGTGGGCCAGTCGTTGTTTCCACACCGGGTGTTTCAGCAAATTCAGGATGGCCTGGTGTTCTGGAATGAAGTTGGCGGAATTGCTTGAGATCTTCGATGGTTACATCATAGCCAGTCAGATGGAGCAAAGAATAGAGGAGCATACTGCCATGGCCATTCGAGAGGATAAAGCGGTCGCGATTAGCCCAGTTCGGGTTGGTCGGGTTATGCCGCAGAAAATCATGCCACAACACTTCTGCGATATCGGCCATTCCCATCGGCATCCCGGGATGCCCGGAATTAGCCTTTTGCACTGCATCAATACTTAAAAATCGAATCGCATCAGCTCGGTCTCTGCGCGTTGGTGTCGGCATGTAATTACCCTCTTGATATATGCTAAAAATGCTTTGCGCATGTTACCTTAATTTGAACGAATTTTATAGATTACGCTCACCCCTTTCTAAATATGCTATTGTAATTAATAATTTATTAATCTGGGCACCGCATGGACAGCGCGAAAACCTCTCTTTTCACCGACTTTCCCCTCAGCACATCGAGCATACAAGTCATCTTATGCACCCTGTTTTTCTGCTCTGGCTGCTCCGCCCTGATATACCAAATCGTCTGGGAACGCATGCTCTTCACCATGTTCGGTGTCGACCTGACTTCCATCACCATCATTGTCTCTGTATTCATGTTCGGCCTCGGCATTGGTGGTTTACTCGGCGGCTATGTCGCTGATTTAATGCCCGGCAGACTGTTAGGAATTTATATTCTCGTCGAAATCGGCATCGCCTTATTTGGCTTTGCCAGCAGCGGTCTAATTCATTCCTTAGGAAACACCTTACTTTCTGAAAGTAGATGGCTGACTGCTGTGGCGAGTTTTGTGATTCTCGCCTTTCCAACCATATTAATGGGCGCCACATTTCCTATTCTGGTAACACATATCAATCGTTACAATCAAAACGTCGGCCATTCCGTTGGCAGCCTGTATTTTGCCAATACGCTGGGCGGCGCTGTGGGCGCTTATCTCTGCGGATTTGTATTATTGTATAGCCTCGAACTTACTGCCTGCATTGATAGGGCTGCGATTCTTAATCTTGCTATTGCTGGTACCGCTTATCTATTTTTCCGAAAACGATAGCACTGCTCTATGCGTGCTTACACTGCCCAGCCATGCTATCATGTCGAGATTTTACAAATAGATAAGGCACTGGAACCATGCAGCAAAATGAATTTTTATTTACCTCAGAATCCGTCTCTGAAGGCCATCCGGATAAAATCGCCGATCAAATTTCTGATGCCATTCTTGATGCGATCATTGAACAAGATAAAAATGCTCGCGTTGCTTGCGAAACACTGGTGAAAACCGGCATGGTATTTGTCGGCGGTGAAATCACCACCAAAGCCTGGGTCGATATTGAACAACATCGCGCGTAAAGTCATTGCTGACATTGGTTATAACAGTTCCGAAATTGGTTTTGACGCAGAATCATGCGCGGTCATCACTGCCATTGGCAAACAATCTGCCGATATCGCCATGGGTGTTGATAGAACATCAAAAGAAGAGCAAGGCGCGGGTGACCAAGGCTTAATGTTTGGTTATGCCAGCAATGAAACCGATGTATTAATGCCAGCACCAATCACTTATGCACACCGATTGATGCGCGACAAGCACAATTGCGCAAAGAAGATGTTCTGCCCTGGTTGCGTCCCGATGCAAAATCCAAATTACTTTCCGTTATGTGAATGGCAAACCAGAACAGCATTACCAATGTTGTTCTTTCCACTCAACATCATCCTGATATTACCCATAACTAATTTAGTTGAAGCAGTGATTGAAGAAATCATCAAACCAGTGCTGCCAGAAGAATGGCTGAAGAAAACAAAATACTACATCAATCCAACCGGCCGTTTTGTCATCGGTGGCCCACAAGGCGATTGCGGCTTAACCGGTCGAAAAATTATTGTCGACTACTTACGGCGGCATGGCGCGTCATGGCGGCGGTTGTTTCTCTGGTAAAGATCCATCAAAAGTTGATCGTTCCGCTGCATATGCTGCACGTTATGTCGCAAAAAATATTGTTGCTGCAGGACTTGCTGATCGTTGCGAAATTCAAATTTCATATGCCATTGGTATCGCTGAACCAACTGCAATTCATTTAGAAACATTTGGCACCAGCAAAATTCCGAAATCAAAACATTATCAAATTGATCCACAAACATTTTGATTTACGTCCTTACGGCATCATCAAAATGCTTAGATCTGCTGCGTCCTATTTACCGACAGACAGCAGCTATGGTCATTTTGGTCGCGAAGATATGGATGTTCAGTGGGAAAAAACCGATAAAGCAGACATTCTTACGTCGACGAAGCAGGCTATAAAATAGAAGGAGTATTACAAATGCAGGTACAAGCTATGAAAACATCACAATACAGATTATCAAAGTCGCAGATATTAGGTCTCGCAGAATGGGGCCGAAAAGAAATTCAAATCGCTGAAACAGAAATGCCAGGGTTGATGGCATTACGTGCAAATATACAAAGGCAAACAGCCGCTAAAAGGCGCACGTATTGCTGGCTGTTTACACATGACCGTGCAAACTGCGGTATTAATCGAAACATTGATTGAGTTAGGCGCGGAAGTTCGCTGGTCTTCATGCAATATTTTTTCCACGCAAGATCATGCTGCTGCTGCTATTGCGCAAAGCAGGCATTCCTGTATTTGCCTGGAAAGGTGAAACAGAAGAAGAATATTGGTGGTGTGTCGAACAAACCATTCACGGTCCAAACAACTGGCATCCCAATCTGATTCTAGATGATGGTGGCGATCTCACGCTTGCTCATGCATCAGGAATATCCTGAATTGTTAAAGAATGTAAAAGGTATTTCAGAAGAAACCACGACTGGCGTGCATCGACTTTATGAAATGCATAAAGAAGGTGAATTAAAAGTTCCTGCTATCAATGTGAATGATTCCGTCACCAAATCCAAATTCGATAATTTATATGGCTGCCGCGAATCATTGATCGATGGCATCAAACGCGCCACCGATGTGATGATTGCTGGCAAAATTGCTGTCGTTTGTGGTTATGGCGAAGTTGGTAAAGGTTGCGCTCAAGCATTACGTTCATTTGGCGCGACGGTATTGATCACTGAAATTGATCCTATTTGTGCATTGCAAGCCGCGATGGAAGGTTATCGCGTTGTCACCATGGAAGAAGCCGCATCCATTGGTAATATATTTGTGACTGCAACCGGCAATTTGCATGTCATCACTCATGAACACATGTTGAAAATGCAAAATGAAGCTATTGTCTGCAATATTGGTCACTTCGATTCCGAAATTGATATCGCATCGTTGCGACAATACAAGTGGGAAAATATCAAACCACAAGTTGATCATGTCATTATTCCTGATGGCAAACGACTCATCATTCTCGCTGAAGGTCGCCTGGTGAATCTCGGTTGTGCAACAGGCCATCCTAGCTTTGTGATGTCGACTTCATTCACCAATCAAGTGTTAGCGCAGATTGAACTCTGGCAACATAGTGAAAAATATCCAGTTGGCGTTTATGTTTTGCCTAAAAAACTGGATGAAATGGTTGCACGCTTGCATCTGCAAAAGATTGGCGCGAAACTTACTAAGTTAACTGATGAACAAGCGAAGTATCTCAGCATTTCTGTTGATGGTCCATACAAGCCAGATCTCTACCGTTACTAGTAGGAGTTATTTTCTATGAATAAGAAGTTAATGATTTCCGCTGCTTTATTAATGCTGTGCCAATCAGGTTTTTCACTTACCTGCCCAAGCGTAGCAAGCCTCAAGCAAAACTCATTAAGAGGTTGGAAAGCATATGACAGTGATGATGGCACACCGCTAACACTGAAACGCGAAACGCAATTCAAGCAAAACGCCAAAGAATTTGCGCTCGCCGAATGGAAATGGACTGGAACAGATAAAAAGACTGGAACTATTCACTGCTATTACCGTGATAACACTGGTTCCGACCTGGAAGCATATCTGGCCAAAGGTAATTTTTCACCGGAAAATTCCAAGGATTATTGGTATAGCGTCAGTGGCTCAATGCATTGCGCTGCTGGAATGGAAAAATGCGAATTCACTAACAGTCCGCTTAAACAGCAACCGCATTTAGCTTCAAGATAAGTTTGTTGGGAATTCTGCGGGAATAAAAGTCTGCGCTTAACAAATTTCCCGACTGGTAATATGACTCACCAGTCGGGAATTTAATATCAATTCAGCGATTAACCTTGTGAATTGTAGGTATACGTAATTGTTATAGATGTACCTGTACATGCAGAAGAAGTGGCAGGTTTGAGAGCTGTATACTTTGCGTTAGCAGCTAAAGATGCAATAACCGGAGCGCAAACGTTCTGAGGAACGCCAGGGATTGTCACTGTATATGTGGTTGCGCCAGTACCCTTTACAGTGATTGCACCACCCCAAGTATCATTCATACTTTGATTTGGCATCATCGGCTGAACCTGAGCGGTAGAAAGATTTGCGTAGGTATTTGAACCCTGAGCAATACCATCAGCAGCTGCAGTGATTGCCTGGATTTGTTCTAACAATGAGTTAGATTGCTGACTTGCACTAGCTGATTGATAGTAGCGAACTGACATTACGATAATCATGGCAGCAACAGCGAGTACCAGCATGATTTCAAGTAAGGTGACACCTAGCATTGATTTAGTTAATCTCTTCATGGTACTTAACTCCCTCTATTCATTAAATTTAGATCCTGGAATCCCGATGTCAAAAAACCACATTGCTGAATTATCATTATGTAATCTTTTTACTCAATAAATCAAGCGCTAAATACCTACGATTGTTTATCTGCTACGCACAATAAAACTGGTTATTACAATCACATAGCAAATCGTGGAACATACTGCTCCAAGATTTAAATTAATGGTTTTATCTATTACGAATATGCTATTTTTCGCTCATTCATCATCAACTAATAAGAGAAAAGAATGTTTATCAAGCAAAACAATGAAGATTGTATAGAAATTGAAACATCTGAAAACCCGGATAAATCGGTGATATGGCTACACGGCTTAGGCGCAGATGGTAGTGACTTTGTTCCTATCATTCCGGAAATGAATTTACCAACTTCGTTAAGATTGCGCTTTATATTTCCACACGCACCCGTTATGCCAGTGACTATTAATAATGGTTATGAAACGCGCGCATGGTTTGATATTTATTCACTTTCCGTTGAGTCCAGAATGGACATGGAAGGAATCGCCAAGTCGGTTGCGTATATTGAAACATTTATAGAAAAAGAGCGGACACGCGGGATTGCTTCAAAAGATATATTGATAGCGGGATTTTCTCAGGGTGCCGCCATCGCGATGTGTACGGGGATTCATTGTAAGCAGCAATTAGCTGGCATCATTGCGCTGTCGGGCTATCTGCCGCAGGCGGGACAAGTATTAGCGGAAGGGTCAGCGGCAAATCGTCAAATCCCTATTTTTCTTGCTCATGGGACGGAAGATCCGGTTGTTCCATATCCGTTGGGTGTGGTAACTCATGAGGCGTTGCAGCAGAGTGGTTATCCGGTGACATGGCGGAGTTACAATATTCCACATACGGTTAGTCCGGAAGAGGTAAATGATATTAGTAGCTGGATGCAGGGAGTATGGAGTAATTAATTTTTAAATACCCCTCACCCGCTCTTCGAGCGAGTGAGGGGTAATAAAATGAAATCTTACTCAAACATGAATGAAATACCGCCGCTGATCAGATCCATCGTACCAGTGCTGCTGTTACCATAAGCACGCTGCCATTGCACAACGCCAGCCAGTTCAGGCATGAAATACCATTGCACGCCGCCGCCTACAAACAAACCTGTGTTACTGTGAGATCCACTGCTAAGACCGATATTTGCAGCCGTGGTTGAATTCTGAATGGTGGTATGTGATGAAATTCGTTCTGCACCTACTTTTGCAAATGCTTCAAAACCAGTATCAGCCGCGGGCAAAATACCTCTGAATGCGATATCCCAGGAATAATGTTTATCCGTTCCCGCCGTTGTACCACTATTCGTTATTTTTGTGTCGGCATATCTGGTATATCCAGCTTCCGCAGCGAAATAGGGCATAAACTTGTAACCAAGATTGCCATTGTAACCTACGCCGGAAGAACTTGATGAGCCGTTATAACTTTTATTAGATAATTTGGTGGAACCAATGTTACCTTCCAAAAACCAGCCATTGGGGTTTGACATCACAGCCAATGCGGGTGCCGCGACAGATAACGCAGCTATGCCTCCAATCAATGCCGATAATAACCGTTTGCCCTGCATGAATCTTCCTCCCTAACCTTTAATATAGATATGCGCATTAGTATATAACCAGATTGTTGATTCTAGGAAATATTGTTTACTTACTCAACTTAATACACATTCATCTCTTGTCCATAAAATGCGTATAAATGCTCTTTTAGATTTTTAATTGTCGTTAATTTTATTAACTCATCAGGTTTCCCTGTTTTCCATTCTCCCGTTTTCATATTTACGAGAACAAAATATGAAGGCACCGGGACAGTAGCAAAAGTCAGCGCATTGTCTGACGATTGATTTTGTTTAGGTGCCAGAACAGTTTTCTCCGCTGCTGGATAAAATGCAAGAAACCAGTCTTCCCACATTAGCGCACGCTGTTTGTTTTTGATCGCGGCGTTTAAATACGATGGCAACAGATGAATTAATCCAGTCTTTGGATCAACTTCAAAACGATTTCTATTGGCATTCACGACCGCGTTAATATTAATGTCTTTTTGCGTAATACCCGCCGGACTCATGGTGCTTTCAAAATAAATATCGCGATTTGATGATAATTCGAGACGAGAATCGAATAAATATTTCTTTAACGATATACCATCAGCATTTTGCAGCGCCGGAAGATGCAACAAATCTAATAGAGTAGGAGCAACATCAAGCAACAGCGTCGGGCCCGCGACACGATGCGACTGCATAGTATCAAACCCATATGTTTTGATCGCTAATAACACTTTATTCTGTCGTGCCACACTCAATAAATCACTGCCATAGCCATATGAGGTATCTATACCATAATCTTCTTTTCTAAAAAGATGATTACCATCGTGATTTAATGGCTTGATTTGCAGAGAAAACGCATCGACATCCGCTTTTTCGGCATAAGGCGACAAACCTACATCTGATTTTAATCCCTCGCCCTGATAATGATTACTCGTAATCATTCTATCGCCGTGTAATCCCAGGCTAATGCCATGATCAGACATCAATACGACAATGGCATTCTCCAACAATTTATTTTCCGAAAGTATATCTATAAATTTCGCTAGCAATTCATCGCTCGCAATCACAGCATGACGATAACGATTTAACTGTGTTGCATCATAGGCCAAGCCATCATTAAACCAATAATGCGGCCATGCGGTCAGATCAAAATGTACAGCAAGAAAAACCGGCTTGTTATTGGCTTGCTGCAAACCAGTTGTAATCGAATACAAAAAATTATCCGGCTGGTAAGTATGCGGAGAAGCATGATTACCGTGGGCATAAGGAAAAAGAATGGCGCCGATTTTGGATGACACTACCAAATTGGAAAGTGGAAAATCATTCAGCGCAGCAAAGAAAAAATCAGCTGCTTTGCCTTCAGGGCCTATCAACTGATTAAACCCATAACGCTTATCAATATTATTGAATAACCTATCGTCCGTTGCATAAATCGTATAATAGCCATTCTTTTGCAGTTGCGCGGATAAACTGGCAGGAATCGAAATCGCCGCGAGATCACTGTTATTTTCGCGTAAACCATTATGCAACGGATATCTACCCGTCAACACGCCCGCCCACGAAGGTGATGTACGAGCAACAGGCGTGTACGCATTATCAAACACGACTGCCGAACTTAGAAACGCATCAAAATTTGGCGTAAGCTGTTGCTGTTTTTCTGCAAAAAAACCCAGATAATCTGGACGCAAAGCATCAAAGCTAATAATGAAAATATTTGGCTGGTTTGACGCACTATTTTTTCTCATCCAGAATGAATCATTGCCCATCATGCCGAGCATCATCAGAAATAACAGCATCAAACTATTGCGTACCACCAATTGTTTGCGCATAAAACATTGCCACATGTTTACCACTGCAAACAACATGGCAACACCAAAACCACAAGCGAGATAAAATGCAATAGTCTTGATTTGCGCGAGTGAAAAAGCATTATTCAATACATATGACTGCAGAAATTGCGCGAAAAATGAATGCGGCACAAATCTGGCGTTAAGAAACATTATTGCCGCCGCGGCATTAAACCATAAAATAACGCCAATCAAATATGCGGAGCGAAATGAAAATAACTCAGCGAGGGAAACCGCGGTAAACCAGATTAAATAAATTAAACCCGCATAAAGAAAAATTTGTGCGCAGATAAAACTAGTGATGGGCCAAAGAAAATAGCGCGTAAATACTATTTTATCGGTGAATGCTTGCTGCAATACTGGAAGACCAGCATGAACTTTCCACGAAACTGCAACAAAAGCAATTTGTGCCAGCACAAACAAAGCTGTCAAAATAATTAATGTTGCAGTTAAATTTCTTTTTCTGGCTTCCATGCCACTCTACCTATCCTAATCTATTGCAATAGCGCGATATCCGCTACCTGCAAAAACAAATTACGTAGTTTGCTTAATAACAATATTCGGTTTTCACGCCGCGGCTTATCATCCGTCATCACCATGACTTGATCAAAAAAATCATCTACCGGTTTGCGCAAATCAGCAAGTTCAAATAACACTTCTTCATATTTTCCAGAATCTGACAGTCGTGACACTACAACGCTTTTTGCTTCCAAATGCTGCGCCAATTCATTTTCCGCTGAATTTTCAAACTTGGATGGATCAACTGTTTTAGCTTCTATAACTTCAACATATTTCGCCAGAATATTGCTGACACGTTTATTGGCGACACTTAATGTTTCCGCTTCGCTCAATTTTTTAAATGCTTGCACCGCTAAAATACGTTGATGCGCATCCAATGGATTGGTAATGCCCAGCGCGGCGACCGCAGCAAACACATCTGCGGTAATGCCTTGTTCCTGATAAAACGCGCGTAAGCGTTCCTGAAGAAAATTCAATACTTGCGATACAACTTCTGCATTTTCCAGTTTGACGGTGTAAGAAGAAACAGCAAACTCTAACACCTTATCCAAGTCCAGCTGATATTATTTTCAATCAACGTACGCAAAATACCAAGAGCGGCACGACGCAAGCCATAAGGATCTTTATCGCCCGTAGGAATTTGATTAATGCCAAACGTACCTACCAATGTATCGATACGATCAGCGAGCGCCAGCACTTGTCCGACAGGATTTTGCGGCAGATTATCGCCAGCAAAACGCGGCATATATTGTTCTTTCATAGCTTGCGCGACATCATCATGTTCTTTATCGTGACGCGCATAATACGAACCCATCACGCCTTGCAACTCAGGAAATTCATTACCATGTTAGTGGTTAAATCTGTTTTCGCTAACAAACCAGCGCGCGTAGCATGCTCGACATTCACGTGTAATTTTTCAGCAATAAATACGGCAATTTTGCTGATACGCTCTGCTTTATCATAAAGCGTGCCTAATTTGGCTTGAAACACAATACCTTTAAGACGTTCCACACGATCAGCTAATGTTTCTTTTTTATCGGCCGCATAAAAAAATGCTGCGTCAGAAAGACGCGCACGAATAACACGCTCATTGCCATGAATCACGCGCTTGGCATCGTGACTTTCAATATTACTGATGGTGACAAAATGCGGCAGTCAATTTATTTTTCGCATCCGCGACAGGAAAATAACGCTGATGATCTTGCATGGAAGAAATCAATACTTCCGGCGGCAAATCAAGAAACACATCATCAAATTTACCAAACAATGCAACCGGCCATTCAACCAGACCAGTTACTTCATCCAGCAATTCATCATGTGATCAGACATTTCATACCAGCCGACAGAATTTTATTTGCCTGTTCGCGAATCATTTGCCGACGCTTATCAAAATCAGCAATGACATGGCCTTCTTTTTCCAGCAGTGTGACATAATCAGAAGCGCTGCGGAATCTCTATCCATTGCGGTGCATGAAATCGATGTCCACGTGTTTCACGACCAGCTGGATAACCAAGAATTGTTCCCGGCACAATATTTTCACCATACAACATCATGACGGAATGAATAGGGCGGGTAAATTGCGCATCATTGTCGCCCCACCGCATACGCTTGGGAATTGGCAGCGCAGTCGCAGCTTGCTCAACAATTGCAGGCAATAATTCTGTGACTGGTTTACCAGGCACATTCTGACTATAACCAACCCATTCGCCTTGATTGGTTTTGATAGTCTTTAATTCTGCTGGCGTCACACCGACATGAACGCGCAAAACCAACACAAGCTTGCGATGGATTTCCCTGCGCATCAAACGCTGCGTTTAACGCTGGGCCTTTGCGTTCCACCACTTGATCTGGCTGTGCGGATGCAAGTTTATGCACTAATACAGCTAAACGACGCGGCGTGGCATAAAAATTAATATCCGAATATTGCAAATCTGCTTTCTGCAAACGCTCTTCAATTTGTTGGCGAAATGCTTCTCCCAATTTCAACAATGCTTTAGGCGGCAATTCTTCAGTATGAATTTCAACCAGAAAATCTTCGCTTTTCATCATGACTTGTTCTCTTTTAGCAGCGGAAATCCTAACGCTTCGCGTGATTGATAATAACTTTCTGCGACGGCTTTTGATAATCGACGAATTTTTAAAATATGATGCTGCCGTTCTGTCACTGACAATGCGCGCCGTGCATCCAGCAAATTAAAGGTATGCGAGGCTTTTAACACCATCTCATACGCTGGCAGCGGCAAACCAGCATCTATCAAACGCTGACTTTCTTTTTCATAAAATTCAAAATGTTTAAACAGAGAATGGGACATCTGCTACTTCAAAATTATAACGTGAAATTTCCACTTCGGTTTGATGACAAACATCGCCATAAGTGACGGTGCCTTGCGGGCCTTTGCTCCAAACCAGATCGTAAATATTGTCTACGCCTTGTAACGCCATCGCCAGACGTTCCAGACCATAAGTGATTTCACCAGTCACTGGCTTGCATTCCAAACCGCCTACTTGCTGGAAATAAGTAAACTGTGTGACTTCCATACCATTCAACCAGACTTCCCAACCCAATCCCCAGGCACCCAGGGTAGGTGATTCCCAGTTATCTTCGACAAAACGAATATCATCAACCAATGTATCCACGCCCAATTGACGTAGCGAATCCAGGTATAAATCCTGAATATCCGCGGGAGAAGGTTTTAAAATAACTTGAAATTGATGATGACGTTGAACACGGTTAGGATTTTCGCCATAACGACCATCGGTAGGACGTCGGCTAGGTTGTACATAGGCTGCACGCCAGGGTTCCGGACCTATCGCGCCAAGAAAGCTTCCCGTATGAAAAGTACCGGCACCTACTTCCATATCTACCGGCTGCATAATGACACAGCCCTGATCTGCCCAATAATTTTGCAGGGCGGCAATCAGCGCCTGAAAGGTTTTCGGATGTGTTTTTTCCATAGCCATTGTGAATAGTTGCCGTAATTATTAAATTAGCCGGAGATTATAGCATTAACATTCATCAGCCTGATAACATAAAAGAAGTTAGCTATTAGACAACAAAGAGACCAATTCATGACTACCCAGCTATTCCCCCAAGACCTGTTACCACGCTTTAGCAATATTGATCCAGCACGCATTGAACCAGAACTCAGCAACATGCTTACCGACAATCTCAAAAAAATTAACGCATTATTGGCACAGCCAGGGCCGTATACCTGGGACAATCTGATGCAGCCCATGGAAGACATGGCTGATGAATTGAACAAATACTGGTCGCCTATTGGTCATGTACATTCTGTCATGGAAACAGATGCGCTACGCAAAGCCTACAACGATTGCTTGCCGCACCTGACTAAATACAGTACGGAAATTTCTCAAAATGTAACGCTTATTCAATGCTGTTGATCAAATCGCCAAAAGCCCTGAATACGCAAAGCTCAACGCTGCTCAGCATAAAATTATTGAAGATGAATTGCGCGATTTCAAATTGGCGGGTATTAATCTCCCTGCAGATAAAAAAGCGCAAATGTCAAAATTACAATTACGCCTCAGCGAATTAACCACCAAATTTTCTGAAAATATTCTTGATGCGACGCATGGCTGGACATTGCATATTACTGATCCAGCACAACTTGAAGGACTTCCAGATCACGCAGTCCAACTTGCAATTGATAATGCAAAACAACATTCACTGGATGGTTACGTATTTACGCTGGATTATCCTTCTTATTCCACTGCGATTAAATTTTTACACAATCGTGAATTACGCAAAACACTTTATGAAGCTTATAACACTCGTGCGTCTGATCGCGGACCAAACGCGGGCAAGTGGGATAATTCCACCGTTATGAAAGACATTACCGCTACGCGCGAAGAAATGGCCAGACTGGTTGGTTTTAAAAATTATGCCGAATATTCACTAGCGACAAAAATGGCAAAAACACCGGATGAAGTGCTGGAATTTCTTGCATGATTTATTAATCCGCAGCAAGTCGATGGCAGAAAAAGAAATGCAGGAAGTTCAAGAGTTGGCACGCAAAAAAGATAACATCACACAACTGCAAGCCTGGGATGTCGCTTATTATTCTGAAAAATTGCGTGAAGAAAACTTTGATTTCTCACCGGAAGATTTGCGCCCATATTTTCCCATCGAAAAAGTTCTTGCTGGTTTATTCACGCTTGTGAATAAATTATATGGCATTACCATTCGTCGCCAGGAAAACATTGATGTCTGGAATCCGCAAGCGCAGTTTTACGCTATATATGACAATCATAATGAATTACGTGCTGGTTTTTATATTGATTTATACGCGCGTCCGCACAAACGCGATGGCGCATGGATGGATGATTGCCGCACACGTCGTCGTCTGAATGGAAAAATTCAATATCCTGTCGCATACCTGACTTGTAATTTCATGCCGCCGGTCGGCAATCAACCCGCGTTACTGACACACGATGATGTGAATACATTGTTTCATGAATTCGGACATTGCTTACATCACATGTTAACCAAAGTAGATTATCCATCCGTCGCCGGCATTAATGGCGTGCCCTGGGATGCCGTCGAATTTCCAAGTCAGTTTATGGAAAATTACTGCTGGGAAAAAGAATCGCTAGATATGATTGCGTCACATTATCAAACTGGCGCGCCGCTGCCCGATGAGTTATATAAAAAAATGATGGCTGCAAAACATTTTCAGACTGGCCTGCAAATGGTGCGACAGTTGGAATTCGCTATCTTTGATTTTCGTCTGCATCTCGAATTTGATCCAGAAGTGAAAGACCAGATTCAAACTATTCTCAATCAGGTGCGCAAAGAAACTGCTGTGTTGCCCGTGCCGGAATTTAATCGTTTCCAGCATAGCTTCTCGCATATTTTTGCTGGTGGTTATGCCGCGGGATATTACAGTTACAAATGGGCGGAAGTCTTGTCATCAGATGCATATGAAAAATTTGAAGAAACGGGGATATTCGATCAGGCCACCGGTCGTTCTTTCATGGAAAATATTCTTGAAGTTGGCGGCGTGCGCGATCCTATGCAATCCTTCATCGCGTTTAGAGGACGCAAGCCGAAGATAGATGCACTGTTGCGATTGAGTGGAATAACAAGTTAACTGATCCTGCAAGGCTGAGAAATCGGCACAACTTTATTAGCACCGAGAATGGTCCGGGGATGTGGCTATGTGTGCTCAAAACGTCAATGCATCCTGCGATCTAGGGGCACATCCATGTGCCCCAAGGTTTTTCACCCACATAGCGCACATCCCCGGACCATTCTCGGTATTTCAACATGCAAGAAGGGGCCTCCAGCGGGTGAGAGGTGACATAATTAACCAATCCCGTCATAATCAATGTTAATAATTCAAAATCACAATCATGAGGAGACACCATGAGTGCTACCGCTGTAAAAAACACTCATCCCAAAGCATTGCCATTTTTATTTTTAACGGAAATGTGGGAGAGGTTTGGGTTTTATGTAGCACAAGGCTTGTTAGTCTTGTACATGACTCAGTACTATGGCTTTTCCGATAGTGAAAGCTTCACTATTTCCGGCATCTTCTCTGGCTTGGTCTATATCTCACCCTTCCTTGGCGGTCTCCTGGCCGACAGGATCCTTGGTTTCAAGACCACCATTATTTGGGGCGGCTTTTTCCTCATCATTGGCTATGCCTTATTGTCTTTATCATCTATACATTGGCTTTTCTATCCTGCGCTCGCAACCATCATCGTCGGTAACGGTCTATTAAAACCCAATATTTCCAGCTTGCTTGGCTCGCAATATGCCGCGGACAATCCACGTCGGGATTCCGGCTTTACGCTTTTTTATATAGGCATCAACATCGGTGTCGCCTTATCTGGCGTTTCTGGTTACGTCAAAAATGCACTGGGCTGGCAAACCACTTTTGCTCTTGCCAGTATGGGCATGATCATTGGTTTAACTGTGTTTCTGTTTGGTCTTCGCTATATCAAGAACACGCAAAAACTCAAACCAGTCAGTAGTCATTTAAGATCGCAGGTATTAGTCGGCTGCTTGCTGGCCATCCTGGTGGTAACCTGCATGCTCAAAATCAGCATCCTGGCAAACATTCTGTTGCCAGCGGCGGGGATTGCACTGTTAATATTTCTGGTTGTCCTGACACTCAAAGAAGATGCTGAGTCCCGTAAGCGCATGATCATGCTGAATACGCTGATTATTTCCTCTATCGTCTTTTGGACCCTCTTCCTGCAGCTTTTCACTTCAGCCAACCTTTATATCGATCGGTTGGTAGATAAAAATTTGTTTGGCATGCACCTCACCACCACTATTTTTTATGCTTCTGAAAGTGTTTTCATTATGCTGCTGGGTCCAGTATTCGCCATACTTTGGGAAATATTAGGCACGCATAATAAAAATCCATCGGCTATTAGCAAGTTTGTGCTGGGTATCTTGTTCGCGGGACTAGGATTTTTAGTGCTAGCCATCAGCACCCACTTCCCTAACAGTCAGGATTTAATTAATCCTTTATGGGTGTTTTTAGCCTATTTTCTGCTGACTATCGGTGAATTATTACTGTCACCCATTGGTCTTTCTGCCGTTACTTCACTGGCACCAGCAAATCTGGTCGGCATGATGATGGGCGTATGGTTTGTTGCCACTGGTTTTGGCGGTCTCTTTGCCGGAATGCTGGCAAAAATTGCCAGTATTCCACAGACAGCACAAACAGCCGCACAAAAACTAGCCATATACCAGCATGCGTTTTTCACTTATGCCTGTCTGGCTTTTGCCGTCACCATTGTGCTTTTCCTGGTCGAATTGGGTTAAAGCAAGTCCTTAAGGATTAGACAATGATTAGACAATTGCCCGAATCCCTATGATCAGAGTATGATATGCCCACTTTATTTTAGGAGCACCCCATGAGTTCGTATGGCTTAAATGAAATCAGAAGCGGCATGAAACTGATCATAGATAACGACCCCTGCGTCGTCGTTGATAATGAATTCGTCAAACCCGGCAAAGGCCAGGCATTTAATCGCTTAAGATATCGCAACCTGAAAAACGGTCGCGTCATTGAACGCACCTATAAATCAGGTGACAGTATTCAAGCTGCTGATGTGGTTGAAGTTGATGCGCAGTTTCTTTATGGCGATGGCAACGAATGGCATTTCATGGCAACTGAATCGTTCGAACAATACGCTGTTCATGAAGCCGAAGTCGCTGAAGCCAAAATATGGCTCAGAGAACAATCCGAATGCAAACTGACATTATGGAATGGCACACCTATTCTGGTTGTACCACCAACATTTGTGAACTTGAAAATCGTTGAAACAGATCCTGGACTGAAAGGCGATACCTCTGGCGGTGGTGGCAAACCAGCCAAGTTGGAATCTGGTGCGGTTGTACGCGTACCATTGTTTATTCAGGAAGGTGAAGTCATCAAAGTTGATACCAGAACCGGCGAATATGTCTCCAGAGCAAAAGAGTAATTCCTGGCAGCCATCTGCACCTATTGATAACCTGCGTAAACGTGCGCAGGTTATTAAAACTATCCGTGATTTTTTTCATGCTCGCGGAGTAATGGAAGTTGAAACACCACTGATGTGTCACACATCAGTTACCGATCCTTTTATCCAAAGTATTCCCGCATTATTTCAAGCACACCCGCACGAAGCCGAACGACGTCACTATTTACAGACTTCTCCTGAATACGCGATGAAACGTCTACTGGCCGCTGGCAGTGGTGCCATTTTTCAGATTACTAAAGCATTTCGCCAAGGCGAAATTGGACGCTTTCATAATCCGGAATTCACTATGCTGGAATGGTATCGACCAGGTTTTGATCATCACCATTTGATGGATGAAATGGATGAATTATTACAGCTGGTTTTAGTGCTTCCACCTGCCGAGCGTAAAAGTTACGCGGAATTATTTTTATCGCAGTTAACTATTGACCCACATCACGCGAGCATAGAAGAATTGCAAGCGTGCGCCCAAGCCAGGAATATTTCTGTTCAAGGCAATATAACAAACAAAGATACATGGCTGGAATTGTTGATGTCACATTGCATTGAACCTGTGATTGGCACAGATCGTCCCGTATTTATTTATGATTTTCCTGCGTCACAAGCCGCTCTTGCACGCATTAAAGCTGGCAAGCCACCAGTAGCATCGCGTTTTGAAGTTTATTTTCGCGGTATTGAACTCGCTAATGGTTTTCATGAACTGCAAGATGCGAGAGAACAACGCAAACGTTTCGAGAATAATTTAGTAAAACGAAATGAGCTTGATCTGAACGAAATTCTTATAGATGAGTTTTTTCTTTCCGCACTAGAACATGGCTTACCAGATTGCGCTGGTGTTGCACTAGGTATAGATCGCCTAATCATGTTGGCAACGAATAGCACTAAGATTGCTGACATTTTAAGTTTCGAATTTAATCGCGCATAATATTCCGTTATTCATAGTCTTGTAGTCCGCACGACGGTATGTTAAATATCTACGACAGCGAGCTCGAGTCACAAAATTTATAATAATGATTAAAGGATAGCCCAAATGCCTAATGAATTACACAATGCAGCTAAAGATCCAAGCGTAGATGGATGGAATAAGGTAAAAAAATTAATCCGCGAAGGAGCAGATGTTAACGAAAGACACTCCCAATATGGAACAACACCTGTAGCTTTTGCTGCACAATCTGGAAGTTTACTTACCTTAAAAGAACTCGTCCGGGCAAGGGCCAGCCTTGATGCCAGTAAAGATGAAAGAAATTTATTCCTTTATGCATTATTCAACAGACCAGAAGTTATTAAGTACCTATCCAAGCCGGATATTTATACACAATTCAATGACGGCACGACAGATTTTCACGCAGCTGCATTAGCCGGCAGAGTGGACGAAGTTAAACTTATTTTAGATCAGAACCCTGATCGCATCAGAGAAAAAAGCCACCATGGCGTTACCGCTTTATACTGGGCGGTATTGGCAAGACAAGAAGATGTGGTTCAGTGCATTACCAATCATCCTGCGTATCAAACATTAAGCAAAGATGAAATCGATGAAAATGCCAGAAACATTTCTAATGGCTTAAATGATATCGCTAATCATTATGTGGATATTCACCAAACGGCTTTCGCAATTTCACTATACGAATTGGCTGTACAGTATCGCAACTCTGTGAGTGCTAAAACTGAAGTCGATTCCAAAAACTTAGTCACCTATTATTCTAATCTCGGTGGCGCTTATATTTATCAACATACAAAAGAATCTGACGAACAAGCTATCATCAAAGCTGTAGAAGCGTATCAAAAAAGTAAGGCGGAAGTAGAAAAAGTAAGCAAGAGCGATAGCGATTTTGCAAGATTAGATAGAGAATGCCGTTCAGGTTTACTCACTATTAATAGCTTGTATGAAGATCATGCTTTAAAGCAGGAAAAAAAAACTTATCGTGCGGAAACATTAAGTGGCGGCGTAATTTCTGGCGGTGCTCATCAATACAAGAATTACGTTCCCGCTGTTAATGGAGCTCACAGAAAAAAATCTGGTGGAAATTCTTCATTCTTTAGCGGCTTCGGCTTACTGGATGGAGTAAACAAACCGTATTACAGCAGTTACACATCGAAAATTGCCTCTCAGGAAGAAACCGATTTTGCCAAAGCATTAGAAGAATCAAAAAAACAAGCCGAAGCAGAGCAGGAATTAAAAGAAGTAATGGCTAAACTGCACAGTGTTTCTGATGGATTTGGTTTTGATCTTGCGCCACAAGTGGGTGATGGCAATTGTTTATTTTACACGATTGCGCATCAGTTAAATGCGCAAGGACTTGAGCGGTGGAAAGGTGTTACCGATGAACAGCTGCGCATAATGGCAACTGCTCACCTGGATAAGTACGAAACTTATTATCGTCAATTCACTGCTTATGAAGAAGACAGACACGAAGACAAAGAAACAAAAAGCTTGCGTAATAATCGCAATTGGGCAAATCATTACGCCATTCAAGCGCTATCCAGAGAATTAAATGTAAACCTGTTTATTGTTCAGGTTGATCGTAGACCCAGGGTAAACGCCGCTGGTAAAAAAGAAGTTAATTCCAATACCCATGTGATACGCCAAGAGAATGCAACAACCACTCTTTATCTAGCGTATATATTCGGTTTCCATTACGACTCCTTAGTTCCGAAAATCGGCAACTTCAAAGACTTCAAACCTAATGAAAGTGCTCAGAAGTTGCTTGATCAAGAACATGTTGATAACTTCTGGAAAGAAATCGCCGCCATGCCAGCAACAACGCCAGCAGCGACAGCTCCTACACCAGTAACCCAGGAAGAAACACTTATTGATGCGTTACCGGTTGAACCATTGATTGGGGCCATTCCGGTTCCACCCGCTGCAGATGTCGAAATGATTGATCTTACTGCAGATTTGTTAGCTCAAGAAGCACCTGCCGCAGCAAGACCTGGCATGAAGTAGTCTATTGATGGGTGGATTACCGCTAAAAGCGCCTAATCCACCCCATCTTTCCCTCGTATCATTGCCGGATGGGCAGTATTCATATATAATCTAGATATGAATATTTCTTGCGTTTTTGCAAAAATAATGTTCATATAGTTAAATTGAGTTTTTATATCATCATCACCAATAAGTTATACCCTCCGAAGTTTTCGTTAATTTCTTATGGGCTTACACCTGAGATGAACTAGGTTTTTAGATTGGCGATGATACACATTAACCGCCAGCTACCTAGATCTCATTTCCCCCTCCCGGAATTGTTTGATCCAGCTTGCTCGCTATCGCATACATTATGAGGAAACCGTGGATAATTTTAAAAGTTTCGACTTAGATTCAAATATTTACAAAGCAATTACCGCTTGTGGCTATACCGCCCCAACGCCAGTTCAAGCCAAATCCATACCGCAAGTTTTACTTGGAAACGACGTTGTTGTTTCAGCGCAAACCGGAACCGGCAAAACCGCCGCTTTTGTTCTGCCAGCTCTGCACAACCTTAGCCTCAAAGAAATGACCCGTAAAACCCGTGTTTTAATTCTGACACCAACCCGTGAACTCGCCAGCCAGATTACCAAAGCAGCCAGCATGTACGGTAAATTTTTACGTTTCAATATTGTCAGCCTTGTTGGTGGCATGCCATATCATGGCCAAATCAAAGATCTGTCTCGCGGCGCCGATATTATTGTGGCTACGCCAGGACGTTTGATCGATCATATGGAACAAAAACGTGTCGACTTATCTCATGTGGAAATGTTGGTACTGGATGAAGCTGATCGCATGTTAGACATGGGCTTTATTGATGATGTGCAGCACATTGCACAAATGACGCCAGCAAAGCGCCAGACTTTATTATTTAGCGCCACGATGGATAACAAGTTAATGCATGCAGTAAAACATTTGCTGCGTAATCCAGTGCGTATCGATTTGTCATCACAAAAACTGACAGCGCCAAAAATCAAACAAGAAATGTATCGTGCAAACAACAGTCAACATAAAACTCGTCTGCTTAAACATTTTCTTAATGATGAAAATATTTTTAAAGCGATTATTTTCTCCGCAACCAAAATGAATGCTGAACGCCTGGCAACCACATTACGCGATGATGGTTTCTCAGCTGCAGCACTGCATGGTGACTTGCGCCAGAACGTACGTACTCGCACACTTGAGCAATTACGCCGTGGCAAAATCCAATTCCTCGTGGCAACTGATGTGGCCGCGCGTGGTATTGATGTCAGCGACATTACTCACGTAATTAATTATGATTTACCACGCTTCTGTGAAGATTACGTCCATCGTATTGGTCGTACTGGTCGCGCCGGCAAAGATGGCACCGCTATTTCATTTGTATTGCCATCTGAATCACGCAATCTGAATTCCATTGAACGCTACATTGGTCAACGCATTCAATTGATTAACAATCTGGAAATCGATGAAAATGCTGAACCTAAAAACCGTAATTATGTCCCAGAAGTGATAGGCTTCAAAAAAGATCGTAAATTCGGTGGCGGTCATGGTCGTCATCAGTCCGAGCAAAGACAAGACAGATTCGTACGCGGTAGTGAACGCGATCACGAATATGCTGATGAAAAGCATGAAAAACCTAGAAAGTTCGATTCCAAAAAATCTGACTTCTCCAAGAAATCTGAATTTCCAAGAAAATCTGAGTTTGCAAAAAAATCAGAATTCCCGAGAAAATCTGAATTCCGTGGTAATGATGCAAGAAAATCAGAGTTTCGTGGCGGTGATTCCAGAAAGTCAGAATTCCGTAATGATTCCAGAGATTCCAGAAAGTCGGAGTTTCGTGGTGGCGATTCCAGATCAGAATCCCGTGGCAACTTCAGAAGCGATTCAAGAGATTCAAGAGATTCCAGAAAATCCGATTTTCGCGGTGGCGATTCCAGAAAACCTGAATTCCGTAGCGATTCCAGAAAGTCAGATTTTCGTAGCAGCGACTCCAGATCTGAATCCCGTGGCAATTTTAGAAGCGATTCAAGAGGCGACTCGAGAAGCGACTCAAGAAGCGATTTTAGAAAGCCAGCTTCTCGTAACGGTGACTCCAGACCTGAATCCCGCGATGGAGATTTCAAAAAAGGCGGATTTAAAAAAGGTGGCTTCAAGAAAAGAAGTATCGAGTCTGAAAGCACTGGTTTCCGTAAATCAGATTCCAGAGATTTTAAAAAATCAAAAGGAAGTGAACAGCGTTCTTCTTCCAGCGCCAGCCCATTCGCAAAGAAAAAACGTCCGAATGCAGAACGTCGTTCGTTCAGCAATGATCGCGATGGACGCGGCCGTTAGAAATTAATCGTATCGAGTGGTGGGGGATGTTAGAATCCTCACCACTTTTTACTATTAAAAAAAACGGAACACTTAGATATGGAACCACGAAGCGAATTACCTTTAGTTATTGACCTTGATTCCTCTCCAGCATACGAAGCTTCTCCTGCTGAAAATTACTACGCCTGCGAAAGAGATATTGAATCGATTTTAGCTAAAATCGCTGAACTGGATATTATTTTCAGCCGATTTGATGAAGAAGATGATGTACGCCTGCGCCGTGAACAACGTGCCGCTTATATTGGTTATCTTTGTCTATTTCTCACTCTCGTATCGATCACTTTGTGGATCACGGACAAATCTTTATCCGATGGTCATACAAAAAATATCGTTTCTAACTTACAAACAGCTGTATTTCTTTTAGGCCTGTTATCGTCAGCTGCTTACATACACCAAAAGAATTCTCCTGATAGCTGGCCAATCAAGATCAGGACATTGACTTGCAGTTTGAGTCGTGATGATTTACAGCCATTTCATGAACTCGTAGCTATGCTATTCAGATTAAAATTGGATTTAGTGATAGCTTTCTCTAATCATGAAAATCCTGATTATAAAATTGCGCAACTGATAGAGAACGACATACAAAATGTTACTCAAGTATATGAACATCCAGCTGTGAGTATCAAAAATATCAAAGATACTTTCGGGCAATTAAAATTGCTCGCTGGAGCAGCGAATGTATTGTGCGAACGCGCGCCTGGCTATGTGCCAAGAAAAAACCCATTGCAAGCACTGACAGTATTCGCAAACACAGCAGCAAATACACAAGCACCTGCCGCAGCATCGGAAACCTCAGCGTTACTTCCTAGAAAACAATAAACCAATACTTGTTTGCAGTACCTTACGGTTCTGCAAACAAGTTTTTAACAACTCAATCTGCAATTATCTTTACCAAACGCGGTTGTGATAATACATTCTGCAATGGTGATTTGCACAAGTTTTATGATAATCATAGTGATGGCAACGTCCATTCCAGCAACGGGTGTAATGTCTGTTCCATGTATAGTAAGCATAAGTGCTTGAGAGGCTCAGTAAGCTGCTGGCAAGAATCACAACTAACAGGCCTTTCTTGATTAATGCTGTGATATTCATGATCTTCTCCTTCTCATGTTCTTGTAAGTTCTTGAATAATTCTGAAGAAAAACAGTGAAATGCTGCATTGGTATCAATTTATATTATAAATCAAAATCAAAGGCGTTAGGGTATTGACAAACAGATAGTGTTGGCGGCCAAAATCAGCCGGCCAGGCTCACAATCACTTTCCATTCCTGCGGAGTAACGGATGTAATAGAAAGACGGCTACCTTTTCGCGTAACCTGCATTTCTTTCAGCTTGGGATGATTTTTAATTTCTTCTAGTGTAATTAAACGCGGGAATTTTTTTACTAATTTCACATCCACCATAAACCAGCGCGGATTTTCATGTGTGCTTTTTGGATCAAAATGATCTGACTGAATATCCCAGGCGGTAAAATCCGGATATCCATTTTTCACAACTTCAACAATGCCGGCAATACCGGGCGGGGTACAACTGGAATGATAAAAGAAACCTTGATCACCCACTTTAATTTCATCACGCAGCAAATTTCTTACCTGATAATTTCTCACTCCATCCCAATGTTCAATCTGTTTGGGACGGCGACTTAAATCATCAATGCTGAAACAATCTGGTTCTGATTTGAAAAGCCAATGATGCATCTCTAATTCCAGAAAACTTTACGCGTAGGGTGGATTAGGCGCCTTGTGCCGTAATCCACAAACTATTTATCTTCATCCTGCTTATGGTGGATTACGGCACAAAGCGCCTAATCCACCCTACTACAAACACCATGCCAAGGTTATTTCATAATCTTTAAAATCTCTTCATCGCATCAAAGAAATTCATCATTCGTTTTCGTATCTTTCATCTTGTCGAGCAAGAATTCAACAGCGCCTTCTTCCATAGGCTGTAAGAGTTTACGTAAAATCCACATTTTTTGCAGATCTTCTTTCGGAACAAATTTTTCATCGCGGCGAGTACCACTGCGATTAATATTAATAGCCGGATAAACACGTCTTTCCGCAATACGGCGATCAAGATGAATTTCCATATTACCCGTACCTTTAAATTCTTCGTAAATCACATCATCCATCTTGGAACCGGTTTCAACCAACGCGGTTGCGATAATGGTTAAGCTGCCGCCTTCTTCAATATTACGTGCAGCACCAAAAAATCGTTTTGGACGTTGCAGCGCGTTTGAATCCACACCACCGGTTAATACTTTACCGGAAGCAGGAACCACTGTGTTATAAGCACGTGCAAGACGGGTAATAGAATCAAGTAAAATAATGACATCGCGTTTATGTTCAACCAGACGCTTGGCTTTTTCAATGACCATTTCAGCGACTTGAACGTGGCGATTTGCAGGTTCATCAAAGGTACTGGCAATGACTTCGCCTTTGACCGAGCGTGACATTTCGGTGACTTCTTCAGGACGTTCATCAATCAACAATACAATGAAATAACATTCAGGATGATTATGCGCGATAGAATGCGCAATATTTTGCAGCATCATGGTTTTACCAGCTTTAGGTGGCGATACAATCAAACCACGCTGGCCTTTACCAAATGGAGCAACCAAATCAATAACACGAGCAGTAATATCTTCTGTACTGCCATTACCTAATTCCATCTTAAGCCGTTTTTCAGCAAAGAGCGGTGTTAGGTTTTCAAATAAAACTTTATTCTTGGCGTTTTCAGGGCTTCAAAATTAATTTCATCGACTTTCAACAGGGCAAAATAACGTTCGCCTTCTTTAGGCGGACGAATTTTGCCGGAAATGGTATCGCCAGTGCGTAAATTGAAACGGCGAATTTGACTTGGCGAAACATAAATATCATCAGGGCCAGCGAGATAAGAACCTTCGGCTGAGCGTAAAAATCCAAAACCATCTTGAAGAATTTCCAGAACACCATCACCGTAAATATCTTCACCGCGTTTTGCGTGTTCTTTCAGAATGGCAAAAATAATGTCTTGTTTTCTTGAGCGGGCCATATTTTCCAGCCCATATTGTTCAGCTAATGTAACTAGTTCAGCTGCACTTTTTTTCTTAAGCTCAGTTAAATTCATATTGGTTCTAACCCTAAAATAAAGAAAATTGATTGATTTTAAAATATCGAAGTGACACAGGGACCAACTTATGTTGTGCCCTGATTAAAAATTGTTATCTATTCAGGGCTGTGACACACCTGATAACCGCAAACATAAACTTTGGAAAAAGTACGACAGGTAAAATGGGGTTATCTACAAGCTAAAAATATCACTATTTTGAGAAAATATCTAGCCCGCTATAATGCTGGTAACGAGTTATTTTACCGCCCCGCGAACTAACCCGGAGCGGTAAACAAAAAGCAAATAAAATCAATTAGATATTGCTATCTATAAATTTGGCTAAATCAGCTTTGCTCAACAAGCCAACTTGCGTTGCTTTCACCTGACCATCTTTAAAAAGAATCAGGGTAGGAATGCCGCGCACGCCAAATTTTGGTGGGGTGGACGGGTTATGGTCCACATCAAGTTTCACGAACTTGACCTTATCAACATATTTCGTGGCAACATCTTCAATGATAGGCGCCAACGCCTTGCATGGACCGCACCATTGGGCCCAGAAATCAACGATAACAGGTATATTAGATTCAATCACTTCGGTTTCAAATGAATCATCACTAATGGCGTGGATATGGGTGCTCATGATATTACCTTCTCTAGTTTGATTAATTTAATATGGTCACATTTTAATAGAAATCAAGGATGATTACACCTTGGATTATTTATTGAATATACCCTTGCGTTGTTTTATTAGCACCGAGAATGGTCCGAGGATGTGGCTATGTGTGTTCAAAACGACGCTGCATCCTGCGATCTAGAGGCACATCCATGTGCCTCAAGGTTTTTCACACACATAGCGCACATCCCCGTCCCTCAAGCCCGCTGCGTAATTCAAGATTCGTTCTAATTCGGAGCTCCGTCATTGCTGTAAAAGTTACATAATTCGTTGATGAAAGAAACCACTCTATCGCAGCCCGTCATTGCGAGGAGCGCTTTTTGCGACGAAGCAACCCAGGCTTTGACTTAATGGAATATCGGCATATAAAATCGAGCCATTCAGGATTAAATACCTAAAACAATGCAATTTTCTTTTTCTCGATTTTCATTAAACACTAAAGTCAAAGCCTGGGTTGCTTCGTCGCAAAAAGCGCTCCTCGCGATGACGGAGTTTTTTACTCAATGTAGCAGCGGACTCGAGGGACGGGGATGTGCGCTATGTGTGTGAAAAACCTTGAGGCACATGGATGTGCCTCTAGATCGCAGGATGCAGCGTCGTTTTGAACACACATAGCCACATCCCCGGACCATTCTCGGTATTTCAACATGCATGGCTTCTAAAAAATATGTCGATTCCTCAGTCCTCAAGTAGAGAGGTAATTTAAATTTATTAATTCACTACCCGTCGGTAAACCTGAAGCTGGCTAGCGACGGCAGAATTACCCTGTCTAATTGTTGTCAAATATTGATATGACTTCCACTCATCGCGAAAATTCTGATCGCCAATAAAATCAGTCAGATAATTCAGATTCACATCAGACGCATCAACGAAAATCAGATCTGGTCTGCTGCGATGCAAATCTTCGACCACCATATCAATCACCAGTTTGCGATCTTTACTAAACTGGACATACTTTGGTAAACGATCAAAGCGCTGCACGCTAACTGAGTTAGCATAATATTCCAGTGGAATACTGTAATTGACCGAACTGGATAACACATAAAATGTTTTATGTTCCGACGGCTGCGTGCGCATGAATTCTACCAGCTGATTTACTGTTTTATCTTTGTAAGCGATGCCTTCGTTAAAACGATAAAAACCTTGTATCATCGGAATAAAAAATACCAGCATGCCTAACGTTCCTATAAACGCATGCGCAGTCAGCTTGCGGCGAAATTGCCAGGCGCAACCAGCATATAAAATTATCAGCAGCATAAACGCTATAATATAAGCATCAAGGTGCCACATAGGCGGCAGAAAAATATGCGTAAAGAGATAGCAAGCCGTCATGATAGCAATCACGCAAGGCGTGACTATCCACATATTTTTATCTCGTTGCGTCAAATACAGCAGCGCGCATAACAAGACGCTAAAGAAAGCATAAAAAACACCGGGGAAAAATACCAAATTGGTCCATGTGTTAAAAGAAAGGCTGTAATTCACGAACAAAAACACCAGCATGATTAAAGCCAGATAGATCGAATCTTTACGATTCAATTCGGGCTGCTGAAACAATTGGTAAAACAATAGTGCAAATAAAAGTAAAGCGACTGACAGCGCCGCTAGCATATGACAATACGACAAGGAGTGCTGAAAATAAAACGCAAGCAAAAATCCACCCAGACCAATCAGCAACACCGCGCTTAACGCTTGATAATTATTTTTTTTCAAGCAAGCAAAATACAACGGCACCGCCAACAAACAAAACAAGGCCAGCGGCGACAATGTCATATCAATCCATGACGCACTGGCAACGCTGTAATAATTACGCAAATGAAAAGGCAAAACAATGCGCAAATAATCCTGGAAAAATACTAGCGTGATTAAAACAGAAGACAATAGGACACAAATCAACGCAAACGTTTCTATGCGCATCCATGTATTCCATTTATTTTTCCAGCATATATAACAGCTTTCCATCAAGATTGGCGTTAACAAAAACTGCGGTTTAATTGCGGCGGCCGCGCCTGCCATCACACCGATGATAACAGCGGCATAATCATTTATTGTTTCGTCGCCTAGCCTGACCGCAACCAATAATAAATATGGCATCGTCAAAACCAGCAACAAATGATCGCTTTGACCAAAATCATACACAGGCAGAATTAATAACACACAGGCGAGCATAAACATAAGCAAGCCCGACAGAAACATATCATTGGTCACTATTTTTTTAACTGACAACCAACACAAAGCCAATGACAAGGTGCAAAGCGAAAAAACATAACCCTGGAATACAGGAACAATATCCAGGTCAAACAGCTTGCTGACAACAACCACCGGAAGATAAAGAAACAAGAGTATGGGAGAGTGCGGCGTAAAAAAATCATTTGCATAGCTACCGCCTTGCAGCAACAATCTACTGGCGTTTAATAAATACCCAACATTACTATTTATAAAAAGCTCGTCTTGCACTACCCACGCAAACATATAAGCGAATACAATCATAAAGCTGAAAAAAATCGCCTGTTGCTTTTGCTGCAACAACATAAACTAAACCTCGCGTTCCACTACCTTTACTGGCAGCAATAATACAGCACCAAGCGCGAAAAATACCATCACAACCGCCATACCTACGCGCTGACTGCCAGAAATGAGCGTCAACCAGCCAAGCAGCCAAGGCCCTATAAACGCGGTAATTCGGCCAGATAATGCATATAAACCAAACATTTCTGTCGACCATTCCTTATTTTGGATAAGACGCACCATTAATGATCTGCTCGCTGACTGCACAGGCCCAACAAAGACACACAAGCATAATGCCATCAGCCAGAAAGCTTTTTTATGGTGAAGAAAAAGCAGCGGTACGCCAAACAGCACTAGACAAATTAATGAAATAATCACGGTAGGCTTGGAACCCATGTAATCATCTACCCATGCCAACAGAATGGCGCCTAAGCCTGCAGTAATATTCATAGTGATGCCAAACAGCAATACTTCTTCAAAGCTCAGTCCGTATGTTCCAGCAGCATAAATACCGCCGAATTCAAATAATGTATTTAAACCATCGGTATAAATCATATGGGAAATCAAATAGATGAGAATATTTTTTTCCTTCGGTAATCTTTTCAACGTAGCTTTTAATTCTCGCCAGCCAGAGCGTACAGCTTGTGGTAAAGGCTCTCGAGCAGAGGGAATACCTGGTACGAGAAAAAATAAAGGCAATGAAAATAGCGTGAACCAGACTGCGACATATGGACCGCAAATTCGTACTTGTTCTGCGCTGCTGGTATCCAATGAAAATACATTAAATTTAACAAACACGAATAACGCGATAGTCAGCGCTATAATCCCGCCTAAATAACCACATCCCCAACCCCAACCAGAAATGCGCCCGAGATAATTTTTTGGTGCCAGTTGCGGCAAAAATGCATTATAGAAAACTAGCGCTATTTCCAATCCTATCGTGCCAAAGACCAGACAACCCAATATAAGATAAACCGAACTGATATGTGGATATGCAAACCAAAGCAGCGCTGAACTCACCACACATATCATGGTAAACACAAACAACCAACGTTTGTGATAGCCGTAATGATCAGCAATCGCGCCAAATAATGGACTTGTGAGTGCAATCACGATACCCGCTATCGCTGTCGCATTTGCCCACTGATATGTGCCGATTATTTTATTTTGAGCAACATTAGTCGTGAAATAAGTAGCAAAAATAAATGTCATCACAATGATGGAATAGGCCGCGCTTGCCCAATCATACATACACCAGGCAATAATGCTTTTAACTCTATTTTCTTTCGTCATTATGTGTGCCGCTTTGGCGCCACAGTCTGCGCAGCAATATAATCGAGAGAAGGCTCGCCGCAATATTTTGCGATTTCACCACGCACGACATCACGCAAGTGTGTGACATCTTTCCATTCTGAGCCGGATGGCGTAACACTGTCGCAGACGGTGATAGTAATTGCGTTTGGACGCATTATTTTTTCATCATCGCGTAAAACCATACGCGTGCCATTTATGGCGATAGGGCAAATAGGTGTGTTTGTTTCAACCGCGATTTTAAATGCGCCTAAACGAAACGGACGCAAACCAGACGCGTAACCAAATGTGCCTTCGGGAAATATTAAAATCGGATTACCGGCTTGCAACACAGTTTCAATATGATGTGTATCTTCCATACCTTTTGATAAATCGATACGATCGACTGGAATATAATCCAGTTTGCGCACAAAAGTACGTAACACAGGCACGGAAAATAGTTCTTTTTTAACGACAAACCGCGTGTTAACCGGCATAAATGCCAGCATAACCAGCGAATCAAAATAACTGGCATGATTGGGCGCGTAAATAAACGGCGCAGCAGTTAATTTTTCCGCGCCAGTAATACGTACCGGACAGAATGACAAACCCAGCAATATTTTCGCGCCAGTTTGCAGAAACTTTGCCGAGGTTTCACGGCTCGCACTACACACAACAATATATGCCGGCAATAAAAAGATGGAAAACACAGCGACACAATAAAAGGTATAGATAAATTTTCCGAGGAAATTCAAAGCAGTCATACATTTTCTTGCTGCGCCGCTTAACGCCAGACGTGCAATCTGCACCCACGGTGGCACGCGAATTTTACCTAACTGACCTTCCATATACATTTTCTTGCACGCTGCACGCTGTAATTTTCCGCTCGATGTCTTCGGAACAATATGCGGTGCGACAAGAACAACATGATCAGGAACAATATCTAATGTGGCAGCGACTGCTTCATTGATATTGTCTGTAATTTCATCTTTTTTCGCTTTGTTTTTTTCGCGCGTTTCCGCGACGACAACTAAATCTTCCGTTCCAGTTTTTGGATCAGTCACGCCAAACGCGGCCACACATCCTTGGCGTACGCCGGGAACCGCACCCACCAATTCTTCCAGTTCAGCTGGGTAGATATTTCTTCCTGCTTTAATAATCAGGTCTTTGCGCCGTCCTGTTATGAATACTTCGCCATCCGCCATATAAGCAAGATCGCCTGAATCAATCCAGCCGTCATGATAAACAGCTTCCGTCGCGCGAGGATTATGGTAATAACCTTGCATCGTTGACGGGCCGCTAAACCACAAACTGCCAATATGACGCTCCGGCAGTTCTTTACCATCATTATCAACAATACGAATATGATGACCTTCTATGGGCATACCACAGCCAACAAACTGCAGCGCGCCAGCATTTTTTGACTGCTCTGCTATACGATCTTCTTCAAATTTTTTTCTGTCTACGTGATCAATACGAAAATCACGACCTGGTGGTGGAATCGCCAGCGCGACCGCAGATTCAGCCAAGCCATACACAGGCATCAACGCGCTGCGCTTGAAACCATAAGGCGCGAATTTATTGGCGAATTCTTCCAGTGTGCGCGGATATACTTTTTCCGCACCGTTCGCGGCAACACGCCATGAAGAGAGATCCAAACCTTCAACCATTTCCTGATCAATTTTACGTACACAAAGCTCATAAGCGAAATTCGGCGCGCCGGAAATGGTTCCGCGATGATTATGAATTGCCCATAACCAGCGTTCGGGATGATTCAAAAATGAAAACGGTGTCATCAATACAAGCGGAACACCATAATACAAACTACCCAACCACATCCCTATCAAACCCATGTCATGATATAGCGGCAACCAACTGACAGAGACATCGTCTGGCGTGACTTTGATTGCTTTCCCATAAGCATGAATATTTGAAAGTAAATTATAATGCGTCAGCAACACGCCTTTTGGATCGGATGTGCTGCCGGAAGTATATTGAATAAATGCAAAATTATCGGATTTCGCCCTGAATGGTGATTGCAATTCATCAGGCCGCATCAATTCCGCGATTGTGGTGACATGTTTCAGACTAGGCACAAACGCTTGCAGTAAGCGACTGAGATTTTCCGCCTGCTGAAAAGTAACAAGAATACGGACTTCTGCGTTAGACAGAATGCGCGCTTCGGTTTTTGCATATGCTTCCAACATGTGCATGCGAAACGGTGGATAGATAGGCACCGGAACGCCGCCCGCGAGCAGCGTGCCATAAAACGTATAAAAAAATCCGGGATTGGTTGGCTGCATAATGGCGACAGCTTCATTTTCTTTCAAACCAAGCTCACGCAAGCCCTGTGCAATTCGCAGTGAGTTTTTTAACAATTCACCATACGTAATAATTTCCTGTTCGCCATCTTCATTCTGAAAATAGATATGGCGTTTATCAGGCGTGGTTTCGCCATATTTCAACAGAACGTCATTCAGCGACGATTGACCTGACATATCAATAATGGATTTATCTCGTTGCGCGGTTTCGACTGATTTGCGCTCTATTTTTGTCGCCGTCGGTTTGGCTTCCAGTAGAAAATTAGCGATGTCTTGCAATGTCTCAGCTTGCACCAGCAAACGATCGGGCACGATGACATGAAAATGTTTTTCAACGCGTTGAAATAACTCCGCGCGTCCCATACTATCTATGCCAAGATGACGCTGTAACGACGCGTCCAGTTTGATTTCACGTTTGTAATGCTGGCCGGAATCCGCCAGAAACTTACTGGTAATAGCAATTAAATCCTGCTCAACATCCTGTTGCGATACAGTCATCATGTCCTTGCCCGCAAATTATAAATAATACTCGAATCCTCGCAACGACGGGGATTACCCTCTATTCATCAATTCTGGCAGTCGTCCACGTCTGCCTAATATGCCATCGATAAATCTTTTCTTGATTGGCAGCGCAAGATCAAAGCCAACCATGCCAGCCTGCAACAATACATTCATCAAACCCGATGACTCAGAAAACACTCTGGATAATCGGTGAGACACACCCATGGTTTTAGCTTGATGCTTCTTCGTCTGTTCATAAATCGTTGGTAAATCTGCCGCCGTGAATATTTCATTTTTCTCTAGCTTAGCGTTGATGCCATCTACTAATGCAGCAACTTCATATAATGCCAGATTAAACCCCTGTGCCGCGATAGGATGTAGCGTATGCGCTGAATTTCCCAGCAGCATGACACATTGATCAACTGCTTTGTCCGCTCGCACCATACGTAACGGAAAAGTATGACGCTTGCTGATGCTTTGTAACCGGCCCAGACGATAACCAAATTCTTCTTGCAGCGTCTGAAGAAATTCCATGTCTGTTAAATTCATCAACCGTAAAATAGTATCGCTGTCCGCGCTCCAGATGGTCGCGCACTCGTTGCCAGTTAACGGCAACATGGCGATCGCACCATTTTTATTGAAACGTTCATAGGCGATGTTTTTATGCGCGCGCTGTAACGTTGTTCGTGTCACTAATGCGCTTTGATGATAATCAAAGATATCGGTCTTGATATTCACTAATGTACGCACTGAAGATTCTGTGCCATCCGCACCAATAACAATTGGCGCTTGTAAAACTTTTTCACCCGCTTGCGTTTCAACGGTGACAGAAGCGATACCATTTTGTTGCGATAAAGCTGTCAGACGAGCGGGACGATAAAGAGTAATAAAACCATCAATCGCCGAAATTTTTTCTAACTCATCGTTTAATGCTGATTCAATAAAATAAGCGGGAATAACATAACCAAGAGAGGAAAGACGCACATCTTCGCGTTGCAGCCGCACGGAACCAAACCGGCCTTGATTAGAAACATGTACCTGATGAATGGGCGCTGCATGCGGCAGCAGCTTGTCCCATATATCAACGTTTTGTAAGAAACAGCAGCTGCTCATATTCAACGCGAACAGCCGCGGATCATTATTACTAGGCAAACGTGCATCTATCAGCGCTATACGTAAACCCGTATGGCGCAATGCAGCTGCCAGCCCTGAGCCAACCAGACCACCACCAACGATAATCAGGTCATATTCCATTATCATTATTACTTCGCCGTCAGTGCTTCTTTACCCATTAAGGCTTCTACGTCTGCGATTGATTTTGGAATATTCTGGCTGAAATTATGTCTGCCACCTTCGGTAACCATCACATCATCTTCGATACGCACGCCAATGTTATGCCAGCGCTTGTGTACACCTGGAATATCAGCAGAAATGTAAATGCCTGGCTCAACAGTCAACACCATACCAGGTTGCATTGTTCTCCATTTGTTATCAACGCGATAACGGCCAACATCGTGCACATCCAGTCCCAGCCAATGGCCAGAACGGTGCATATAAAATGGGAAATAAGCTTCATTTTCGATAAGATCATCCAGGTTTCCTTTCAAGATACCCAGATCAATCAAACCTTGCGTAATGATTTTGACAATCACTGTCTGTGGAGCTGTCCACGCAGCACCAGGTTTCACTGCTTTGATCGCAGCCATCTGCGACTCTAGTACTAATTCATAGATAGCGCGTTGTTCTGCGCTAAAGCGACCATTCGCAGGAAAAGTACGGGTAATATCAGATGCGTAGTTTTGATATTCGCAACCAGCATCAATCAACACTAAATCACCATCGGCGATTTTGTGGTTGTTATTCACATAATGCAAAATGCAACTGTTGCGACCTGCGCCCACAATAGAATTGTACGCGGCTGAACGTGCGCCATGACGCTGGAATTCATACATCAATTCAGCTTCGAGTTGATACTCATACATTCCCGGTTTACATACCTGCATAGCGCGAGCATGTGCTTTTGTCGTGATATCAACGGCTTTTTGCATTACTTCAGCTTCTGCAGCACTCTTGAATAAACGCATTTCATGCAATGAAGGCCCGATATCAACAAATGAAGTCGGTGATTGCGCGCCAGCGCGAATTTTCGCACGCACGTTATTCAGGCAATTCAAAATGGTTTTATCAAAATCGCGATTTTTTCCCAATGTGTAATGAATAGATTCTCTGCCCGCTAATAATTCCGGCAAAACATTTTCTAATTCACTATAAGGAAATGACTCATCAGCAAGAAAATCTTTAACTGCACCTTCCTGACCAGCACGTGGACCATCCCAGATTTCGCGCGCGCGATCACGCACACGATTAAATAAAATGAATTCACCTTCTTTGCGTTTTGGTGCCAGTACCAATACCGCTTCTGGTTCTTCAAATCCGGTCAGATAGTAAAAATCACTATTTTGACGATAAGCATAAAATGCATCACCATTACGCGGCGCTTCGGGAGCGGCTGGGAGTATCACAATCCCATTTGGGCCGACTTTCTGCATTAATTCTTTGCGGCGCTTGGCGTATTCAGTCATTTTTATCATCATTTTCGCTCCCGTATTTATTTAACAAATCTTGCACAAGCTTTGCTTGTGCGCAGCATATCTTAATGTAGATGGTTGGATGAGTTGGCTGACTTTTTGGAAGTTTCCGCCTCGCGCATATCCTGATAAATCAAAATAATTGCCACACGCACATATTCAACCAGTTCCGCGTATGCCGCTTCATCTTCTTCATTCGCAACCACATCTTCATAATTCATTTTCGCGATTTCAATAAGATCATTAATCGCTTCCGTCATTTCACTAGCTTCTCGGTCAACAATCTGTACCTGCGCTAATTTTAAGCCGGTCAGCATACCCTGACACCACAAGGTCAATGCTTCCGCGCGTGTTGGCAAATCTTCTGAATCCGCAGGCAATAGCAATTGGAATTCAAATAAAAAATCTTCCAGTTGTTTTGCACTGGAATCATATAACTCTTGTAAAACTTCATGGGTCGGAGCTGGATCTTCACCACCGGTGACCAGTTCTTCCCACGCCGCAGTACTCTTGGGGTTGCCGCAAATGACACCGCTAACAAGACCATGGACCTGCGATGGATGCAGCTTTAAAGTAGTTTTACTGAGCGCCTGATTAAGCTCTCGAAACGTTGGCAAGGATGATTGCTTCATATAATGTACCAGCATAAAAGTTACAATATTAGCGAAATACCAGCCAGACGTCACCCTTATATGTAATAGCTGGTCAATAAGGACTCTAAAATATATGAAAAGTACAACTCGTCTCGTTATCTCCGCCATTGCTGCGATCGGGGAAAACCGCGTTATAGGCAAAGACAATAAAATGCCATGGCATTTACCAGCCGATCTCAAGCATTTTAAGGCTGTGACCATGGGCAAACCTATTTTGATGGGCCGCAAAACCTATCAATCCATAGGCCGACCGCTGCCAGGGCGCACCAATATCATCATTACCCGCGACAAAGACTTTCACGCTCCGGGATGTATTGTCGTCACGTCGCTGGCCGACGCGATTGCCACGGCGTCCCAGCAAGGCGCGAATGAAATATTCATTATTGGTGGTGCAGAAGTGTACAAACAATTACTGCCTGCCACCGATCGGATTTATCTGACTGTTATTCATCATGATTTTGATGGGGATACATTTTTCCCAGAAATAAAACAGAATGAATGGAAAGAAGTTGAACACGAAGACTTTTCTGCAGATGCAGAAAATCCGTATTCCTACAGTTTTTTGCGCTTGGACAAAAGAACATAATTAAATCACCGCCGCCGCGGCAGCACGCCCGGCGGTTCTTCCGGAAAAAATACAGCCACCTAAAAACGTTCCTTCTAACGCGCGATAACCATGGTAACCACCACCGCCAAAACCCGACACCTCACCAGCGGTATATAACCCAGGTATGACGCTGCCATTGGTGTGCAATACACGGCCTTCAAGATCAGCTTCCAGACCGCCTAATGTTTTACGCGTCAAAACACGTAGTCTTACCGCAATTAAAGGACCGTCTTTTGGATCTAACAACGCCGCGGGCGCTGTTACTCTAAGTAATTTGTCTCCCAGATAGCGTCTTGCCGCATAGATTTCGGCAAGCTGCACATCTTTTCCCAAACCACTGACAAAGTTTAAATCACGGTCAATTATTTCTTGTCTAACCACCGCGGCATCCAGTAATTGCGCACCACTTAGCGCATTCATTTCCCTTATCAGATCATCTAAATTATCACGCGTAATAAAATCTTCGCCGTATTGTTGAAACTTTTGTACCGGGCCAGTGGAATGCGGCAAAACACGTGCGGCCATTTTTAAGTAACTTTTCGAGGTCAAATCAGGATTTTGTTCCGAGCCAGATAAAGCAAATTCTTTCGCCATGATTTTTTTATTGAGGATAAACCAGGAATAATCATGACCACCGCGGCAAATATGTTTTAACGTACCTAGCGCGTCGAAGCCAGGAAAGAGCGGGGCAGGCAAGCGTTTGCCAGTGGCATCCAGCCATAACGGTGTGGGCCCGCTTAGAATTCTAATCGCATGTCGTGGCCAAACTGGCGCGAAGTTTTTAACGCCTTCCGGATAATGCCACATGCGATCAGCGTTAATTAAATTTGCACCAACAGCCGCCGCTACCGCGAACATACTGCCATCGACGTAATCAGGCACTCCACATAACATTTGCTTCGGAACTGGCCCCATTCTTTCCGGCCAATATTGGCGAACCAAATCATGATTGCCGCCAATACCACCAGAAGCAATGATGACTGCTTGTGCCTGTAAAGAAAAATTGCCTATCGCTTTACGCGAAGTTGATTGGCCACGTTCTGCTTGCGCAGGCTCCAAAATATCACCGCTCACGCCAGTCACCACGCCGTTGCTTTGAATCAGTGATTTGACCTTGTGCCGGAAGCGGCATTCAATTAATCCTTTCGCGCGCGCGGCTTGCACGCGACGCAGAAAAGGTTCGAGGACTCCATGGCCTGTTCCCCAGGTAATATGGAATCGCGGCACAGAATTACCAGGGCCATTAGCGAAATAACCACCGCGTTCCGGCCAATTCACTATTGGCATAAAACGTAATCCTTGCGCGTGTAACCAGGAATATTTTTCGCCGGCGGCAAATTGCAGATAGGCTTCCGCCCACTTACGCGGCCATTTATCTTCTGCTCGATCAAACGCCGCCGTGCTCATCCAGTCTTTTGTCGCCAGCTCAATGGAATCGTGTATACCCATAAAACGCTGCAGCGGTGAATTAATAAAAAACAAACCACCAAACGACCAATAAGCCTGACCGCCCAGTGAATTTTCCGCTTCTTGATCGATAATTAAAACACGCCGTCCAGCATCAGCCGCTTCAGCTGCCGCGACCAATCCTGCCAGGCCTGCTCCCACGATAATAATGTCTGCATCCTGCATAATTACTTCTCTTGGTTATGGTTATGTTCATTTGCATTTCACGTTAAAACGTTTATTGTCTTCTAACCGCATAGCAGTGAGACAGTTGCCCCAGACACATCCTGTATCCAGTGCAAACAGGTTTGATTCCGGGGTTTTTCCATTCAGTGCAGCCCAATGACCGAATATAATTTTTTCGCCAGCATTCACGCGACCCGGCACATCAAACCATGGAATCAAATCATCCGGCTTGCCTGCGATTTCACCTTTATAAGTCAAATCCAGACGACCATCCGCATGACAAAAACGCATTCGTGTGAGGAAATTAACGATACAGCGTAACCGATCAATACCACCTAATTTATCATCCCACCGATCGGGAAAATTGCCATACATATTTTGCAGTAAAAATTCTGGTGTTTCGCCACGCAACACTTCTTCCACTTCTTGCGCCAACAATTTCGCTTCTCTTATCGTCCACGCCGGTGACAATCCAGCGTGTGTCATGACATATCCTGAATCTTTATCATGATGTAACAGCGGACAATGTCTTAACCAACTAATCAATTCATCGCGATCAGGCGCAGCGAGAATTTGTCCTAACGTATCGCCTTTTTTTTCTACCTGTAAACCATACGCGACTGCCAGCAAATGCAAATCGTGATTGCCTAGAACAACTTTATGGTGATTACGATGGTGATTATCCAGGGATTTAATAAAACGTAGTGTTTCCAGTGAACGCGGGCCGCGATTCACCAGATCGCCAGTGAACCATAAGGTATCTTCGTTGGTGTCAAAATGAATAACATCGAGCAATTTTTCCAATTCAGCGAAACAGCCTTGTATATCGCCAATCGCATAAGTCGACATTAACCTTCTCCAGATACCTCATTACTTAGTTTAACAAAATCTGCAACGGTAAGGTCTTCCGCGCGTAATTTCGCATCGATATGCGTTTTTTCCCAAATCTCATCCGTGACAATGTTTTTCAGGCTATTACGCAATGTCTTGCGTCTTTGCCCGAAAGCATGTTTCACAACCGATTCAAACATAGCATAATTGCGCGCGACAAAAGGTTTATTACGATGCGGTATCAGGCGCACAATGCTTGATGTCACTTGCGGCGGCGGAAAAAACGCACCAGGAGGCACATCAAATAAAATCTCTACCTGACAATGGTACTGCACCATGACACTTAAACGCCCGTAATGATCTGTGTCTGCACCAGCAGCCAACCGTTCCGCGACTTCTTTCTGCAACATGAATAACATATCGGTAATAGTGTCGGAAAAAGTAAGCAAATGAAAAATCAGTGGCGTGGAAATATTGTACGGCAGATTACCAAACACATGCAGTGGTCGGTCATCTTTTTTCAAACCAGCAAAATCAAACTCTAATGCATCAGCAGAATAAACGTCGAGTGTGCCCGCATGACTACAGCGTTCTTTCAATTCTGGAATCAAATCACGATCCAGCTCAACGACTTCAAGCTGACGAACTATTTTCAGAACAGGCAAGGTGAGCGCACCTTGCCCAGGTCCAATTTCAACCAAATGTTGGCCAGCCTTGGGAGCAAGCGCAGCGACAATACGGCTAACAATCACCTGGTCGCGTAAAAAATTCTGGCCAAATCGTTTGCGAGGTATGTGCACGTTTAAGCCCGATTTAATGCTTTGATTGCAGGTTCAAATCCATGGTCAGCTGAACGCTTGAACCATTTGTGGGCAAGCTCTTTATTTGGAGGCGTGCCTAAACCGCGCTGATACAACAAGCCGAGGTTATATTGAGCGCTGGCAAGATCGTGGTCCGCTGCTTTCTGGTACCAGAATAATGCTTTAGCATAATCTTGTTTGGTGCCTTTGCCGGCAGCGTACATGAATCCCAGTTCATTCTGTGCGAATGCATCATCTTGTGCAGCTGCCTGGCTGAAATAGCCAAATGCTTTCGCATTGTCTTGTGGCACGCCACGTCCCAATAAATAACGCATTCCCGCTTTTGCAGGGTCAACTTTGGAAGTCGGCGTAATTTGGCTATAGTCGCCGCCAGTTGAACAACCAGCGAATAACATCGATAATCCAAGTAATAACAGCAACTTTTTGATGGACATATTTTGACCTTTTTATTGAGTGACAAGAGTTGCGTTTGATTATATCTCCAAAGCACACATGAGGATACAACCAGTGACTTCACACCGCTATTCACCTTTATTAACGGACTTTTATCAATTGACCATGGCTTATGGTTATTGGAAACTCGGCATGCACAATCAGGAAGCCGCGTTTCATCTGATATTTCGCAATAGTCCGTTTAAAAGTAATTACGCATTAAGCTGCGGTCTGGCCACTGTAGTTGATTTTCTGTCTGACTGGAAATTTGGCGCCGATGATCTCGAATATCTTGCCAGCTTGAAAGATGCTCATAATCAACAATTGTTTCCGCAAGAATTTATCGATTACCTCGCACAGTTAAAATTCACCTGCGATGTCGATGCGATACCAGAAGGCACCGTGGTATTCGCCAATGAACCGTTGATACGCATTCAAGGCCCGTTGTTGCAATGTCAGATGCTGGAAACGCCGTTGCTAAACATGGTTAACTTCCAAACGTTGATCGCGACTAAAGCCTCTCGTGTTTGTCGTGCCGCCAAAGGTGATCCCGTCATTGAATTTGGTGCGCGTCGGGCGCAAGGACCAGATGGTGCGATTTCAGCTAGTCGCGCTGCTTATATTGGCGGCTGTGTTGCGACATCGAATACACTCGCGGGAAAAATATACGACATTCCAGTACGCGGGACACACGCGCATAGCTGGGTCACTGCTTTCCCATCAGAAAAAGAATCATTTCAGGCTTATGCCAGCGTCATGCCGCATAATTGCGTGCTATTAGTCGACACTTACAATTCCATTCAAGGTGTCAAAAACGCGATTGAAACAGGCAAACAATTACGTGAAGAAGGCGCTGAACTGTTAGGTATTCGTCTTGATTCTGGCGATATTACTGAGTTAAGCATCCAGGCAAGAAAACTGCTGGATGATGCGGGCTTTGAAAAAACATATATCATTGCCAGCAATTCACTGGATGAATACATCATCAAGGAAATGAAATCTCATGGCGCGCAAATATCTTCATGGGGCGTCGGTACTCATCTGGCAACCGCGTATGATCAACCTGCGTTAGACGGCGTTTATAAACTTTGCGCGTTACGCGAAGCAGATGGCAAGTGGAATTACAAACTGAAACTGTCCGAACAGGAAGTAAAAATTTCCAATCCGGGCAGACATCAAGTCAGACGCTTTTTCTGCGCCGATCAGTATGTGATGGATGTTATTTACGACCTTGAGCTAGGTATCGCAGAATCACCAGAAGTAGTGTTATTAGATAAAGCAGCTACTCATAAGCGTCTGGATGATTACGATGCGTTTGTTGATTTACTACAGCCAGTTTTTCAACGCGGTGAATTAGTACAAAAATATGAATCCATACATGAGATTCGTGCGAATGCGATTGAAGAAACGCAACAGTTTTATCGCACTCATGGCGAGAAAGAATATATTGTCGGATTGGAAAAAAAGCTGTTTGATATGAAACAGAATTTGATTAAGGAGATTAAGAAATAATGGCAAAAGGACTTACTGAAAAAACACGTTGCAGTTGGTGCACCAGCGATCAGCTGTACATGGATTATCACGATGAAGAATGGGGCGTGCCCATTCATGATGATCGAATGTTGTTTGAATTTCTTGTTCTGGAAGGAATGCAGGCGGGATTAAGCTGGTTTACTATTTTAAAAAAGCGCAAAGCATTTCGTGCTGCGTTTGATAATTTTAATGCGAAAAAAATCGTCGCTTATGATCAACGTAAAATTAAAGAGTTATTGAATAACGAAGGCATTATACGTAATAGATTAAAAATTAACTCCGCCGTGCTAAATGCAAAAGCGTATCTGGAAGTTAAAAAAGAATGGGGTAGTTTTGCCGATTACATTTGGCATTTTGTTGATAATAAAACGTTACAAAATACCAGGAAAAATGGTGAACGCGTTCCGGCGACGACGGATATATCTGACGCGATGTCCAAGGATTTGAAAAAGCGCGGGTTTAAATTTGTAGGGAGTACGATTTGTTACGCGTTTATGCAGGCGACTGGGATGGTCAATGATCACATGCATGATTGCTTTAGATATAAAGAATTGAAGAAAAAATCATAAATATTATCGGAGCTCTAACATAATTCGTTGATGAAAAATGCCTATCGATCGGAGCCCGTCATTGCGAGCGTTCTTCGCGAAAAGCGCTCCTCGCAATGACGAGGCTCCGATGATTCATCAACGAATTACGTCACCCTTACAGCAATGACGGGGTATGTTATTATGTCAAAATGGACATCAAACTCATCATCTGGGATTTGGATAACACACTCTGGCAAGGCATACTTGCCGAAGGTGATGACGTTCAACTACTACCACAACGAGCTGATTTAGTTCGCGCTTATAACCGCTGCGGGTTAGTTTCCGCCATATGCTCCAAAAACGACTACGCTACGGCTAAAACCCAACTGGAAGCACTTAATTTATGGGATGAATTCATCTTCCCGCGCATTGCTTTTGTCCCCAAAGGCCCTGCGGTAAAACAACTCATTGAAGATATGCAGCTCAGGCCCGTGAACGTGTTGTTTGTCGACGACAACGTGCATAATCTTCAAGATGTGAAAGCTGCCGTACCTGATATTAATATCGTTGATGCAACACAACCTGAATGCGACATTCTTCTGCAGCAAATTCTCGACAAGAATAAACATCTCAACAAAAATCGCATTGAAGAATATCGAATACTACAAACCAAAGTTGACGATCGCCGCAATCAGTCTCTTTCTAACGAAGATTTTTTACGCTCATCTGATATCCGAATTTCATTCGCTGTCATGTTGGAAAATGTGGAATTCAAAGACCGTATTGTCGAGTTAATCAATCGCAGCAATCAGCTTAATTACACACAATCTCGTATCGAACTTGAAACATTGACCAGTATGATGATGGACATTACCCATTATGATTGCTGGTCGATTTTTGTGTGGGATAAATACGGTTATTACGGGCTCGTTGGTTTTGCCATGATTGAACGCCAGCGCAAATTACTGCAACATTTCGTATTTTCTTGTCGTGCCATGCACATGGGTATAGAGAATGCTACGCTGCGTAAAATCAATGTTAGATATCCGCAGCCTGATTTTTCTCTGCTAAAAATTCCTTTACCAACACTTGGCGGTGACTGGCTGAAAGAAGAAAAATATCTCGACACTGACGTACGCTCAATGATTCGCAATAAGGAAAACACTGCGCTTAAAAAGAATGTGCAAATCAAAATCATGTATGGCTGCATGTCCGGCGGTATCGCATTTTATAGCAAATATCGTGACATCATGGATTTTGACGGTGCGTTCTTCGAACAACAAAATCGTTTTCTCAGTTTCAGCACGTTGCTAACTCATCCTGCAGAAATTGCCGATCAACATTTTCCAAAAGTTTTAGTTTATGGCGCGGCTTTTGATTATTTTAATTCATCATGGTCGCCTGCTGCATTGCCATTAGAAAATGATAGCTTCATCAATGGCATTTATTTATTCTGCAAATATTTCGAGAAAGGTGATCACAAAATATTGGCCGTGTTGCCGCCAGAAAATATGCCGGATGCCTGTTATCGCCCTGTTGACGGTAATACTCGCGCTCGCACTGCTGCATTTAATAATGTCTGGCGAACGCTTGCACCACACTTCCCTTTCATATCCATTCTCGATTTAACTGGTTTAGCCACGCCCAACGATTTAGCCGATCCCGCGCATTATTATGCTGAATTTATGCAGAAAATCGCTCAGCAGGTAGACGCCTGGTTCGAAACCAATATAGAGAAAGTATATTAAATTTGTTAATATGCAGCCGAAATATTAGATGACAAGCGAGTGCATATGGAACCACGCTCACTATCCCTGACCTTCAGCAATGATGACTCCACAGATACTACAAATTCAGCTGTAGACCTCAGTGTCGAAATCAATCAGATGAACCTTCCCGGTCGTATGGAATGTGAGAGTATCTCGTGTGATGAAGAAATAGGCCGTGGTGGCTCTGCAATTGTCTACCGAGGACGGCATAATGGAGAACAGTTCGTTGCCGTAAAATCCTATATTAAGCAATTTGATTTCCGCCAGGAATTAAACTGCAATATTGCGCTTGCCAACAAATACCCGGTAAATTTAGTCAAATATCTTGGCTATGCCTTATCACCGACACAGAAATTTTTGATATTTGAATATTTCCCAAATGGTTCTTTGTATAAAGCCATCCAGAATAAAAATGTTGCGCCACCGCCCTGGTCATCACTCATCATTATTCCGCAAGACATTAGCAAAGCCGTCAAATTCATTCATGAGTCTGGCTGGCTGCATAATGATATCAAACCAGGTAATGTGTTGCTGGCGGCGGATGGTCATGCAAAGCTATGCGATTTTGGTCTGGCGTGTCCAATATCTGAGGCCGATAAATATAAATTGCGCGGCACATTTAAATACATGGCACCTGAAGTAGAAGAAACCGGCAAATCAACGGCAACAGATATATACAGCCTGGGTGTACTTATTCGCGACGTTAAAGAGTGGAACATTGAAACAGTTAATAACGCCACCGTGAGAACACAAATAAAACAGGGCAAAAGGCTTTCGTTAACAGAAAACCCGGCTACATTATTCGCCTTGATCCAGCGTATGTGGGACCCTAAGCCAGAAAAAAGACCCGCTATAGAAGAAGTCATTTCAGAATTAGATTCTACCACCACAATTTATAGACAAATTACATAGAATTTGCTAATATTTTGATCAAATTTATAGCAAACAAAACGAGTGTCTATGGAACCGCGCCAACTAACCCGAGTCTTGAGTGATGATGATGATTTACGTATTTTACAAGAGCGTCTCAATCAATCAGAACTTATCGGCTCCATCGACCCTGAGAATATTTCCTGTTACAAAGAAATAGCCCGGGGAGCTTTTGCCATCGTCTATCTGGGCGAATACAATAAAAAAACCGTTGCAGTAAAATCATTTAAAAAAACCAACTCTAAAGGCGAAGACGTAAGCGAATACTGTCTAGACAAAGAGTTAAAAAGCAATATTGCACTCACCAACAATTATTCCGTGAATATAGTCAAATGTCATGGCTACGTATTATCTCCTTACAAAAAATTTTTGATATTTGAATATTTTGAAAAAGGTTCTCTGTGTGACTTCATTATTGATACGCCTGCCAAACAATTCTCCTGGCAATCACGCCTAACCATCATGTGTGACATTAGCCAGGCAGTTAAATTCATTCATGAATCTGGCTGGCTCCATAATGATATCAAACCAGATAATGTATTGCTGACATTGGATGGCCATGCAAAGATTTGCGATTTAGGTCTCGCATGCCCAATTCCTGAAAACAACCAACCCAGAGAAATCGGCACTCCTGGTTACATGGCGCCCGAGATGAAGGAAAAAGGACTCTCGACGGCCACAGATATATACAGCATGGGCGTAGTCATTGGTAACATTAAGGAATGCGATGTCATGACCTCAGTGAACGGTGTGTTGCCTAAATTAACAGACAAACCTCCGGTGTTATTCGCATTGGTTCAAACCATGTGGCAACAGGATCCAGGCAAACGACCCACTATTGATAAGGTGATTGCTGAATTGAATTCAGACGAGTTAAAAAAACAATTAAGTTTTTAATTGCTTCTCATCCGCAAAAGCAGAGCCAGCTCATCTTCGCGCTTGGATAAATCATCAATCATTCTCTGCCGCACTGCTAGCTCTTCAACAAATATATTCGACTGCCTGCGATTCACCGTTATCAAATAAGGATTTTTTAACTGTAGTGGAACCACTTTAGCTACCAGTTTTTCCGCGTCTTTTTCATCTTGCTGCGCAGCACTTTCATAACCCATGATTTTCTTCGCCGCCGCGCGCAACAGTAACGCATCCGCAGTATCGAACGTTTCAAATTTTGAAGCAAAAGTGTGCCGATAATTTTCTGATGAAGTGAAGTTCACCGCGCATTGAGCGTCTTTAATCGCACCTTCCATATTATGATTTACACGCTTTGCTTCCGCACGAATCACATACGCATACGCACTAAAAGGACGCCGTTTTATCGCCGCATCACTATCAACAATCGCACCATTATAATTTCCTAATGAGAATTTCGCCGCAGCTCTGGCAATATAAGCTTCCGCGTCATACTGATCTAATTTAAGTGCATTATCAGCATCATGTAATGCGCCCTGGAAATCGCCGACTCTTACTTTTGCCGCAGCCGAGACATGATAAGCAGTGACATGCATAGCTGTGTCGGAAACATATGACGCTAAAATACTCGCGGCCTTATTAATGACGCGCTGAAATTGATGGTTTTTAAAATACTCGTATAAACGTTTAATATCCTGACTACGCGCGTCTTCTTTTAATGTTTCATAACAATATGCCTTCTCTGATGCTGTCTTAAATAAATAAGGCAGCAAAGCCGGCACCAGGTTATTTGCTTCCGTTTCATCCTGAGAAGCAAAAGCTGCATCGCCTTGCAGCCTTTTTGCCGCGGCACGCATCATGCGTGCATCCGCGATTTCATATTTTGAATGGAAACGATCTTTAAGAAGACCAGTAGTTACCATGGCGCTAACAATACCGGCATCATTGATAGCATGATCCATATCTTCATTTAGCGCACGTTTTGCTTCCGAACGTATGGAATACCCTAAAGCCGTCAATGGCGAAAGATTTACTGCAAGATCGGCATCATCGATCGCGCCTCTAAAATTACCGAGACCATATTTCGCCGCTGCTCTTGCTGTATATGCTTCGCCATTTGATTTATCAAAAGATAATGCTCTGTTTGCGTCATACAGCGCCCCGTTCAAATCGCCCAATCGCGCTTTCGCAGCAGCGCTAAATTGATACGCAAAACTGCAGAGACTTTTATCATTCGCAAACAAAAAATGAATATCTTCGGCAATGCTAATGACATTTTGAAATTGATGCTGACGGAAATTTTCTTCCAATTTCACAGCATGCTCATTGCGTTTGTCCGGGTGCTGACTTTTACTTCCATTTAATTGACGAAACATTTTGTATATCTCTATTGTTTATGTCATGCCGAATTGGATAGAGGAAAGTTGAGCCAACTCTTCTTCTCTTTTACTCAAATCAACACGCATCTGTTCTGATTGCGAATTTTTTTGTGTAACTTCAGAAGCTGCTGGAAACAATCGCTGTAACTCGTAAGCCTGACCAACTACGGTTTTACCATTTTTTATCATTTCAAGGATTTTCATTCCTTCATTATGTTCACGCTGTAAATGAGCTAGCGCACTACCGGTTTCTTCTGGCATACGTTTTGCGAGAAACCCAAGCATAATATTAATATCTTGTTTGGCACTCGCACTATCGCCCGCAACCAGTTTAGCTTTTGCCCGGATTAAATACGCAGACGTGTATAATCGATGAATGTCGATTGCTTTGGTAGCGTCTTCAATTGCGCCTTTGAAATCATTAAGACCATATAATTTTGCCGCAGCACGAGTTTCATAAGGAAATATATCGCCAGCGTCTTCATTTATAGCTGAAGTAGCATCTCTCAAGGCTGCGAGATGATTACCCATTCTTTCGTAAGCGGTAGCACGTATACGATAAGCAAACTGGAGAAAAAGATATCTTTGATTGATAAAACCCGTCGCTATTTCAATAGCCCCATTGTAATCTCCATCACCCAACTTCGTAGACATTAATGCTACATCTTCTCTTCCTAACATAATGGTTCCCTTTTTTTATTATATTTACGACATCACGGAATTTATAGGAACCATAAATACAAGACAAGAAAGGAAGAATGATTTATTTCAAACTGGCAATATTTTGCTGCAAATGAACTGGATTGATCGTGCCGATAACAACGCTTGTCACTCCCGGCTGAGCAAATACAAACTGCAAAGCTTCCGCTGCGGGTAAGTGACCACTGTCTAATGCTTTCTTGATGAATATACCTTTATTGTGTTTTTGCGCATGCACAATCACTTCCTTATCATCTGTGCTTTGTGGATTCAACGTCACCATGGCGACATCCGCTTGTTCAACCGTCAATTTGCCGCCGCTGATTGTTTTCGTCGACATGCCATACGCGCGGATTTTTCCCGCTCGTTTAAGCTCATCAAGCACAGCAAAAATATATTGCTGTTGAATAATCTGTTCATCGTCACCGTTGGAATGTACCAACACAATATCCAGATAATCCGTTTTTAAACGCTGCAAACTACGATCAACACTGGCGCGCACCGCCGGCATGGAAAAATCATATCGCGATTCGCCATCAACAAATTCTTCGCCAACTTTTGTGGTAATGACCCAATCATGGCGTTGCGATAATAACTTTCCTAGCCTTTCTTCGCTGCTGCCATACGCAGGCGCGGTATCCAGCAGATTAATTCCCATATCGGATGCAGCAGCCAGCAAATTTTGAATATCACGATCTGATGGCAAAGAAAATGCCGTTGGATATTTCACACCCTGATTACGGCCAAATTTTACTGTGCCTAAACCAATCACACTGACTTCAATATCTGTCTGTCCTACGCGACGTTTTTGCAAAACGCATCCTCCCACACTGGTCTTGCCAGCGGTGGCATAGGCCAGGAACGTAATTCACGCGTATCAAAAAGTTGCGGTGTCATTTGTACATTATGGAAATGCTGCATGATTTCATCAGCCAGTTTTGGCGCCAGCGCCAATTTGGTCGGCCAGGCAACAACCATATTGTTGATCATTTTGCTAAATGATGTTTCTGGTTTCAAACCGCTTTTTTGCTGCGGTTCAGCGCGATCTACCATGAATGTGGCGAATTCCGCTTGAGAGAAATCCAGCCATGGAAACAGATCCGTTAATTCTTTACGTGCGGCATTAATTTGCTCCGCACTTTCACGACCCACACCTTCTTCAGAAAGCAAACCACCCAGATACCATACTGTGCTGCCATCTTGCATATAGTGAGTGGTAATCGTCACACGTGGTCTGCTGCCAAGACCAAGACAATGCGCATAGAGTGGAAATTCAAACGGTGTTTTTACTAACACCATATGCAAAGGACGACGTTGCATGGCAACTTCTTTATTTTTCAATTTTTTGACAATCACTTCATTGCCCGCACCAGCGGCAAAAACAAAATGTTGCGCGCTCACTTCTACTGATTTACCAGCTAAATACACTGTAGCGGATTTCAGCTCACCATGTTCATCAAATTTCAGTTCCTGATCACACAATGGTTCAATTTTAAATATCGCATCCTGATTTGATTTCACCAGTTCGCGCACTAATTCTGGTACATCGACAACCACTTCATCCAGTGCGTAAACTTCGCCTTTAAAAGATGGATGACGAAACACAGCAGGGTATTCTTCTTTCGGTAATGAATTGACTTTACTAGTCAGGGTCGCACCAGCCAAAAAGCCAGTTAGCTTGGAAGTGATTCTGCTTGGTGACCAAAGATAATGCTGCTGAGAAAGAACGGGCACTTGCGACAAATCAATATCACCTCGGCCAGCAAGACATTCGCGCCAGAACCCTGGCATGTCAGACATTGCCGTTGCTTCCCCGGTCATTATGCCGTGCAGGGCATATTTCATACCGCCATGGATAATTCCCTGGGCCTTGTGGGTCTGGCCGCCGCCTAATGCGCCGGATTCAAATAATAACGCTGAAAATCCTGTTTGTCGTAAACGATTTAACAACCATAAGCCAGCGATACCGCCACCGAAGATTACCACATCGGCCGCTGCAACTTTCTTCATAGTTTCCTCATTCAGCATATTTGATTAAAATTCGCAGGATTTTACCCCTTTTAGGGTACAATAGGAACTTTTTATAACCTTATAAATCTTTGCCGAATGCTAACCATATGATTGATTTAACAAAAAATTTCGATGTGATTGTCGTCGGCGGCGGCCATGCCGGCACTGAAGCTGCGCTTGCGGCCGCACGTATGGGCGCGAAAACCCTCTTATTGAGCCACAACATCGAAACCTTGGGACAAATGTCCTGCAACCCGGCGATAGGCGGCATAGGCAAAGGCCATCTGGTCAAAGAAATCGATGCACTGGGCGGCGCCATGGCGCGCGCGATCGATCAGGCTGGTATTCATTTCCGTATTCTTAATGCCAGCAAAGGCCCGGCCGTACGCGCTACCCGCGCTCAAGCAGACCGCGTGTTATACAAACAAGCCATTCGTCACATGTTGGAAACCCAGCCCAACTTAGTTTTTTTCAACAGCCAGTGGATGATATTCTGGTGGAAAATGATCGAGTGACCGGCGTTGTCACGCAAATGGGGTTGAAATTTCGCTCCAAAACCGTGATTTTGACCGCAGGTACTTTTCTGGCTGGCAAAATTCATATTGGTCTCAACAATTATGAAGGCGGGCCGAGCAGGCGATCCTCCAGCCAAAACACTGGCTTCGCGTTTGCGTGAATTGCCATTCCGCATATCGCGCCTGAAAACCGGCACACCGCCACGTATTGATGGCCGCAGCGTTGATTTCAGCGTCATGGAAAAACAGCATGGCGACACACCGACACCCGTATTTTCTTTCATGGGCAAGCGTTGCACAGCATCCCGAACAAATCTGCTGCTACATCACGCATACCAATGAACAAACCCATGATCATATCCGCAATGGTTTATCAGAATCACCCATGTATACCGGCGTGATTGAAGGCATAGGCCCACGCTACTGTCCATCCATCGAAGATAAAATCATGCGTTTCGCTGATAAAACATCACATCAGATTTTTGTTGAGCCAGAAGGATTAACCACCACTGAATTTTATCCAAATGGTATTTCCACCAGTTTGCCTTTTGCTACCCAAATTGAATTTGTTCGCTCTATCCGCGGTTTTGAAAACGCGCACATTACCCGTCCGGGTTATGCGATTGAATATGATTATTTTGATCCACGTGATTTAAAACCATCACTGGAAACCAAATCGATTGCCGGTTTATTTTTCGCCGGCCAAATCAATGGTACGACTGGTTATGAAGAAGCAGGCGCGCAAGGCATTATCGCTGGCATCAATGCGGCACGTTATGTGCAAGATCAGGAAGCGTGGACACCACGTCGTGATGAAGCATATATCGGCGTGTTAATTGATGATTTAGTCACACGCGGCACCACAGAACCTTATCGCATGTTTACCAGTCGCGCTGAATATCGTTTGCTATTACGCGAAGATAATGCGGATCTGCGTTTGACCCCAAAAGGCCGTGAATTAGGTTTGGTGGATGACGCACGCTGGCAGCGCTTCGAACAAAAGCTGGAAGCGATCACACAAGAAACAAAACGTCTGCAGAATACATTTGTGCATCCAGGCACTACTGCCGCGGAAAAAGTGAATCCACTGCTGGAGCAACCACTCACGCGTGAATATCGCATGATGGATTTATTACGCCGACCTGGCATCAGTTATCGCGATTTAACTGCTGTAGAAGAATTAGGTCCAGGTATCACCGATGAAAAAGCTGCGGAACAAATCGAAATTCAAGCTAAATATGCTGGTTATATTGATCGCCAGGAAGATGAAATCGCCCGTTTGGTGCGTCAGGAAACACTGAAACTACCTGCCGATCTTAGATTATAGCAATATTTCCGGTCTCTCCAATGAAGTGCGGCAAAAATTAGCTAGTGCACGTCCAGCGACAGTTGGCATGGCATCACGCATTCCAGGCATTACACCAGCCGCGATTTCACTATTAGTCGTGCACTTAAAACGACGCAAGGCCAGCTAACATGAATGTTGCATCACTGTTAACCACCGCACTGAAACAAAACAATATGGAATTGACGGCTGCTGAGCAAGAGCAGCTTATTGCTTATCTCAACCTGATGGTGAAGTGGAATAAAGTTTTTAATTTGACCAATATCATCGAACCCAAAGAAATGGTTTACCTTCATCTCATTGACAGTCTTGCCGTACAACCCTTCTTGCATGGCAGCAGAATGTTGGATGTAGGCACGGGTGCCGGCTTGCCAGGCATCCCACTTGCCATTCTGAACCCTGAGCAGCATTGGGCATTATTGGACAAGAATGGTAAAAAGACGCGCTTTCTTACTCAGGCTGCAGCAGAGTTAGGACTAAAAAATATCGAAGTGATCAATAGCCGCAGCGAAGATTTTCATACTGCCTCTTGTTTTGATAGTATTCTTTCAAGGGCTTTGGGTACGATGCGTATGTTTGCGGAAACAACTGAACACCTACTTTGCCCAAATGGTAAATTGATCGCCATGAAAGGCAAGTATCCGCATGATGAGCTGAATGACTTGCCGGCCGCATTTCGAGTCGAAGACATCACACGACTGGAGATCAAAGGAATAGACATCGAACGACACATAGTAAGGGTTGAGAGGAATCACAGTGGGTAAAATTATTGCGGTCACGAATCAGAAAGGCGGTGTAGGCAAAACCACCACCAGCATCAATCTTGCGGCATCATTCGCGGCAATGAAACGAAAAGTCATGTTGATTGATTTGGATCCGCAGGGCAACGCGACCGTCGGTAGCGGTATCGCCAAAGAGCAAATCAAATATGCGTGCAATCAAGTGCTTTGCAATGAAGTCGAGATCAAAGAAGCGCTGATCAAAACTCACGGCGGCTTTGATATGCTGGCGACTACGCAAGAACTTATCGTCGCGGAAATGACACTGCTGCAATTACCACAGCGTGAATTACGTATGAAAACCATACTTAGCGCAGTGCGTGCTGAATATGATTACATCTTGATTGATTGCCCACCATCACTGAGCATTCTCACCGTCAATGCATTAGTCGCCGCTGATTCAGTATTAATTCCTATACAGTGTGAATATTTCGCGCTGGAAGGATTAAGCGGTTTGCTGAACACGGTCGAACAAATTCGCACTACCATTAATCCAAGCCTGCATATTGAAGGTTTGTTACGCACCATGTATGACGGTCGTAACCGTTTGGCATTAGATGTTTCATCACAATTACTGGCGCATTTTCCTGAACGTGTTTATCGCACGGTTATTCCACGCAATGTCCGTCTGGCGGAAGCACCCAGTCACGGCATGTCAGTATTAAATTATGATGAAAAATCACAAGGGGCTTTAGCATATCTTGCGCTGGCAGGGGAAATATTGCGGCGTGGCGACAGGGCCTTGGTTTAATGTGCACACGGTGAGGATCATGACATCTTGATAATCACCTTCAATGCTTTTGTAGATGCCGCCTTGCTAAAGGTTTCATATGCATCCATGATCTTGTCAAAGCTGAAATGATGGCTGATCAGCTGCGCCGGATCTATTTTTCCCATCGCGACAGTTTTCAATAGCAGCGGCGTTGTCACGGTATCAACCAGGCGAGTAGTTATTGCAATGTTTTGCGACCATAACCGCTCAAGATGCAAATCTACTTTGGCACCATGCACACCAATATTCGCAATCGTGCCGCCGGGAGCGATAATTTCTTCACAAAGTTCAAACGTGGCCGGCACACCTACAGCTTCAATCGCTGTATCCACACCGCGTCCATTAGTCATTTTCATTAGCTGTTCCGCCGCATTGGCTTTGCTATTATTAATGACTGCGGTCGCGCCTAACTGTTTCGCGCTGGCAAGACGGTTGTCATCTGTGTCTATCATGATGATGTCCGCGGGAGAATAAAATTGCGCCGTCAGTAGCACTGCAAGACCGATCGGGCCGGCGCCGACGATCGCGACGCTACTGCCAGGTTGTATTTTTCCATTCAATACACCACATTCATAAGCCGTAGGCAAAATATCACTTAACATCACAACGGCATCTTCATTAATCTTTTCTGGTAGTTTGTACAAACTCGTATCCGCGTGTGGAATGCGCACGTACTCGGCTTGTGTGCCGTCAATCTGATTGCCCAGTATCCAGCCGCCATTAACACAGTGTGAGTACATGCCTTTGCGACAGTATTCACAAATACCATCAGCGCTTATACAAGAAATGAGCACACGATCGCCGGTTTTGATCGCGGTAACACCCTGTCCGACTTTTTCTACGATGCCTATCCCTTCATGCCCAAGTATGCGGCCTGGAGCGCAGGTGGTGACATCGCCTTTGAGAATATGCAAATCTGTCCCGCAGATGGTGGTTTTGATTACTTTGACAAGCGCATCGGTTGCGGCTTTCAGCTCAGGTATAGGTCGTTCTTCGACTGCTTTCTTTCCAGGCCCCTGATATACCAGTGCTTTCATGGCCGCGCTCCTTATGCGTGTTACAGTGACAAATAGGTCGCTAACACTTGGCGGATAGCATTAAAATTCAACGCAGCGGAACAGTAAGCAATATACGTGTCCGGCCTGAGAACAAACACCGCGGGTTCTGTTACCTGATAGGCATGATGAATCGCGGCATTTTTATCGATCACCACATCTTTCATGCCTGCCATATTATCTTTGGCAATTAATATTGTTTTTACAAGATCAGGATAAGCCTGATCTAACTGTTGCTTTAATTCCTTTATTTTTTCTAGTTTATCTTTGTCAGTATCCAAACCAGAAAACAACAAAATATTATGCTGTGCATGATTAAAAGTATTGTATAAACGCGTAGATTTATCTAACGCAATATCTGGCGCATGATCTCCTGGCAGCGGCGCTGCGCCACTGACCTTATTTGCATAATCAATCACTGGACTGTCAGTGTAACGAATCTCAAGTTGTGAAATACGCTCACTAATGCGATTAAGTTTCATCCACTCATCACGATCTTCTTGTTCACTAAACTGTTTCAGTCGCATTAAAAAATCATTTTCTAATAATGCTGTTTTTGAGTAATGTTCATTCTCGTTAACCGCTTGCTTGACGATGGCATGTCGCTCCGCCTGGTAAGTATCAAGCAATTCTGCTTTTGCCTTGCCTTTAATAACTAAAGCCAATTTCCAGGCAAGATTATGACAATCCTGCAAGCCCGTATTCATTCCCTGACCGCTGGCGGGAGAAAGCACATGCGCAGCATCGCCAGCCAAAAACACTGCCCCGTGGCGCATCTGGCTCGCATATCTACTGTGTACCCAGAAAGGTGAAATGGCTTCGACATCACTCACATAATATTTTCCGTGTGCGCGCTCTTGTACTATCTCAATGACTTCACGTTCAGTAAAAAGTTTGCGTGGATAATCCAAATGTAAATTGGCGGCAATACGGTATTTTTGGAATCCGAGTGGAAACGCTGCTAATACAGTGCCAACATCAAAGAAAAAATGCACTTCATCTTTAGACATAAATGAAAAATCAATATTCGCGTCTGCAACCATAAATTGTTCTGTTAATTCTTCGCCTGGGAAACTAATACCACATGTCTTACGTACCAGACTGTTTACACCATCACAAGCGATGACCCAATCGCTAGTAATTGTTTCTGTCTTGCCATCAGCATGATGCACCGTACTGATGGCTCTATCATTTTCCAGTTTAATATCGGTTAATTCCAAAGACCGTTCCACTTTGCCATGCAATTCATGCAGATATTCCGTTAGTATTTTTTCTGTTTCACTTTGTGGAAGCATCAGAATTAATGGGAAAGCAGAATTAATATGTTTTAATGACAACTTGAATAAGTGCTCGCCGTTAGCATAAACATTAATCGCATCACAAGTATGTCCTGCTTTCAGGAATCGACTAGCCAATCCCATTTTGTCGAACAATTCGATAGTGCGGGCCTGTATCCATGTCGCATTTGAAGTGGCTGTGCGGGCTGGTTTTTTATCGATAATACGAAAGCCGACGCCATTGCGGGCAAGCTCGCAAGCCATCATGAGTCCAGTTGGACCAGCGCCGATGATCAATACGGGGATATGGTTATCCATATGACTATTTTACCAGATAACACACCTCCCAATTGGGCATTTTTTATTCAACCATTCTTAAATTATTAAATTTCCTGTATCATACGCGACTGAATTCATGAAACGTTTGAGACTTCCTCACATGCAAAATAAAAGTATTGATTCCAATGACTTACAACATGCTCCGCTGGGAAAACAATCTTCTTATATAGCCATTTATCAACCGGATTTATTGTTTCCTATTCCCCGCCAGGGAAAACGCGATGAAATAGGTGTTACTGGGGCCCTTCCTTTTCAGGGTGGAGATTTTTGGAATGCGTTCGAAATTTCCTGGTTGAACAGCAAAGGCAAGCCACAAGTCGCCATGGCTGAATTTCTGATCCCATGTGAATCGCCAAATATTATTGAATCCAAATCTTTCAAACTTTATCTGAATTCATTCAATAACACCGCGTTTGAATCTTTCTCCATAGTGGCAACCACATTGAAACGTGATTTATCGCAAGCCGCTGGCGCCGATGTAATTGTTAAACTCATGCCGTTGACGCAAGCACAAGAACACATCAGCGCACATTTTAGCGGTATTTGTCTTGATGAATTAGATATCAGCTGTGACACATACACGACTGAACCAGCATTTTTGACTACTGAAAATTCCACTGTCACTGAAACTGTTTATTCTGATCTGTTGAAATCAAACTGTCTGGTGACAGGCCAGCCTGACTGGGGCAGCGTGCAAATTACCTATACCGGAAAGAAAATTAATCACGAAGGTTTGTTGCGTTATCTCGTTTCATTTCGTAATCATAATGAATTTCATGAACAATGCGTGGAACGCATATTTATGGATATTTCCAGACAATGCGCGCCCGAAAAATTGCTTGTGTATGCGCGTTACACTCGCCGTGGTGGGTTAGATATCAATCCTTATCGCGCGAATTACCCTGTGAATGTCGACAATACCAGACTGTGCAGGCAATAACCTTTATTAGAGCAGGGAATTATCATGACGGTTGATGACACCAGTAAAACAACGCACTTTGGTTATCGTGAAGTGCCAGTTGAGGACAAAGCAAATCTGGTAGCGGATGTATTTCGTTCTGTCGCATCGCGCTACGATCTAATGAATGATTTGATGTCTTTCGGCATGCATCGTTTATGGAAACGTTTCACCATCGAACAAGCACAAATTCGCCCAGGACAAGCTGTGTTGGATGTCGCATCCGGTACTGGTGATTTGGCACGTTCGTTCGCAAAATGCGTGGGCAAAACTGGCAAAGTTGTCATGACTGATATTAATGAAGCAATGTTAGAAGTAGGTCGTGATCGATTAGTTGATGCTGGCATTATCGGCAGCATAGAATGCGTGCAGGCAAATGCAGAAAATTTACCGTTCGCTGATAATGAATTTGATTGTGTTTCCATTGCATTCGGATTACGCAATGTCACTGATAAAACCGCGGCTTTAAGATCGATGTATCGTACTCTCAAACCAGGCGGCAAATTATTGGTACTGGAATTCTCACATCCAACCGTACCTGTGTTAAATAAGCTTTATGATTTGTATTCATTTAACATCATTCCCAAATTAGGGGAATTGGTGACAAATGATAGGGAAAGTTATCAGTATCTGGTTGAGTCCATACGCATGCATCCCGATCAGGAAACACTTAAAGCAATGATGCAGGAAGCTGGCTTTGAAGATGTTGAATATTTTAATTTGACTGGTGGCGTAGTGGCTTTACATAAAGGATATAAATACTAGTGAAGAAAATAATTTTCTCTTCCATCGCTAAAGCGATTAATACCAGTCTTGGACTGGATCCAGAATCGCGACATCGTTTGCAGAAACTGCGTGGCAAAACCATCACCATCGAATTATTACCATTCCATTTAACTTTCCAGTGTGTTTTTAGTGAAGACGGCGTTGCGGTGCAAGAAAGCGAGACTCTCGCTGCTGCAACCATTATTCGTGGCACACCATTGCAAATGTTAGGCGCAATGACAGCTAAAGAAGATAGACAGCGGTTTTTCGCTGAAGATTTGACTATTGAAGGTGATGCCGAGGTTGCGCAGCAAGTGGTGGAACTTTTCGATGAACTCGACATTGATTGGGAAGAACAGTTATCAAAATTAGTTGGCGATGTGCCTGCTTATCATGCTGGTCGCTTGTTGCGCGGAGCAAGAAAATTCCTGCATACCGCCAGTAGCAGCTTGATGGCAAATTTTACTGAATATACTCAGGAAGAAGCACGCTGGCTGCCTGCGCGCGAAGCATTACAAGATTATTTTAACGATATAGACACGCTGCGCATGGATGTCGACCGTGTCGAAGCAAAGATACAAAATCTTCTGGCTCAATTGAACATAAGGGAAGAACAGTGAAAGTATTTACCCGTATACTCCGGCTCATCCGCATTAACTTTATTTTAATGCGTTATAACATTGACGAAATTGTGCTCGGCACGCATTGGTTTCATCCGCTGCGCTTTGTTATTTATTTAAATCCCTATTACTGGATGCTAAAAGATAAATACACACGCGCTGAACGCATCAGAATGGCGTTAGAAGAACTAGGCCCTATTTTTGTCAAAGCAGGACAAATCATTTCTACCCGGCGCGATATACTTCCTGATGATATTGCCATTGAGTTAGCTAAGTTGCAGGACCGCGTGCCACCATTTCCAGGCAAAAAAGCCAGACGATTATAGAAACTGCATTACAAGCACCGATTGAAACTACTTTTGCTGAATTTGACATCAAAGCGCTGGCATCTGCATCTATTGCACAAGTACACGCGGCTAAACTCAACAGCGGCGAGTCTGTTGTAGTGAAAGTGTTGCGACCCGATATCGGCACAATCATAGATCGCGATGTAGATTTACTTATGTCTTTGGCAAAATTCGCCGATCGCTATTGGTATAACGCACGACATTTCAAACCAGTACAATTGGTTGATGAAGTAGCGCAAACATTATATGACGAGCTGGATTTGCTACGTGAAGGCGCGAATGCTTCGCAGTTGAAACGCAATTTCGCTAAATCAGATATTTTATACATACCAAAAATCTATTGGAATTATTGCCGGCAAAACATTCTCGTGATGGAAAGAATTCATGGCATACCCATTCATGATCTGGAAAAATTGCGTAGCGCTGGCGTCAACATGACGAAACTAGCTGAACGCGGCATTGAAATCTTTTTTACTCAGGTTTTTCGCGATAGTTTTTTCCATGCCGATCTTCATCCGGGTAATATTTTTGTTTCCGCTAAAGATCCTGAGAATCCTACGTTACATTGCCGTTGATTTCGGCATCGTTGGCTCACTCAGTCAAAATGATCAGCGTTATATCGCAGAAAACATGATAGCGTTTTTTAAACGCGATTATCAGCGGGTGGCGGAATTGCATATTGCTTGCGGATGGTTGCCGCCAGATACACGCATTGATCAATTTGAAGGTGCGATACGTGCTGTTTCCGAACCTATATTCGAACAACCTTTGCATGAAATGTCTTTCGGCAAATTGTTAATGCGATTGTTTACAGTCGCACGTCGGTTTCATATCAATATTCAACCACAGTTGATATTGCTGCAAAAAACCTTGTTGAGCATAGAAGGTTTGACCCGCACCATCGCACCCGAATTAGATTTATGGGCAACCGCATCGCCGCAGATAGAAAAATGGCTGCGCAAACAAGTTGGGGTTAAATCATTTTTCCGCCGTATTTACGATAATTTGCCGTTGTGGTCGGAACATTTGCCGGAAATGCCGGGATTAATTTATGAAGTATTGAAAGAGACGAAGTTGCGGCAGGAGAGTGAACGGTTTGAGAAGACCATTGCGAAGACCAATGGCCATAAAGAAAATAACGGAAATAGCAGGCAAAAGATTGTGTATTTTCTTGGTGGAGTAGTTTTTGCCGCTGCAATAACAGGCGCGTTATATTATTTAGCAGCTTGATTTTTTATTCCTCACCCGTTAAAAGCTGGATTGCTTCGCGAAAAGCGCTCGCAATGACGGAGGCTCCGATCGAAGTCTGGTCATTGCTGTAAGGGTTACGCATTTCGTTGATGAATTTCGGCCTGTTCAGGGGTTTTACCATTAAGCCCCTGATGAGGTCTTAACTTGTTATAGTACAGATTGTAGGCAAATAATTCTTCTTTAAAGTTATCAAGAGACTCAAAATATGTACCCTCAATCAAATCTTCATTGAGCGTTCTCCAAAATCTCTCTACCTTGCCATTTGTCTGTGGTCTGTAAGGCTTGATGTATCGATGCTTGATGCCTAACTCAATCAACATTCTTTCAAATGGATGGTACATCTTAGCTTCTGATTCGCGCGTGCCAAATTCAGGACCATTATCTGTCATGGCTTCAGCAAACTTTACGTTAAACTTTTCTGTAAGATGATTTAAACATCTTAGAGCGGCAAACATCACGCTGATAGACTTAATATCTTCAACTAATTCAACCCATGCTACTCGTGTACAGCTATCAATTACGCATACCAAATAGTAGCGATTAGAATCATTTGCAATGGTATCTTTTGACAAATGAAAGCAATCAATATGAGCTAATTCACCAGCTTTTTCTTTAATAATTCTGCGCTTCTCTTCTTTCATTTTCTTTTGTAACCTGTTTTTGTCATATCTTTTCAATATTTTATAAACACAACTTGCCGATGGTGTTTTATCTTTGAGAATAGGTTTAAGAGACGAGTTTATTTCGTATTTATTACACCCCTTCTCGCGTTCCAACAACACCAGCTCTTCGATTTCTTTTGGCGTACGGCGCGTCTTAAATTTCGGCCCACGTTTTCCTGGCAGTACGCTTTCTATCTTTCTGCCGCTTTGTATGTATAACGCATAATACTTAGAAAACGTCTGGCCGCAAGTTCCATGTGCTTTATGGAATTCTTTGACGAGTTTGTACTTTGGATGCTGCTTTGCTTTGATCAACTCATAATCATTGATCAAAAATTGATATTTCTGAATGTAGTTCTTTTTAAGAGTTTGATCTTTATTATTATTTCTCATTGTACGATTCCTTGATGAAGTGGGTTTATACACTTCATCAACGAATTATGTAACCTTTACAATTGCGAGCGCTTTTCGCGAAGCAATCCAGCTTTTAACGGGTGAGGGGTAATAAAGAAATCAACTAATCGCTTTAATCAACTGTGTAAAATACGCCGGTGGCTCTGGCCGATCATACCAGGCCAGCACCAACTGATTATGATATTTTTTACCACTATTCAGCGCGATCAGATCGCCCTGCTCAAGATATCGCTCACTAAATTCTTCCGTCAACACGCCATAACCATACTCTTCTGCTATCATACGCGCGAGTGAATCCGTGCGATTAACAAACAACCGCTCGGGATTTGCGCCCTGGTGCAAATTAAAATGTTTCAGATAATTAAACGTCATGCGATCTGCCGCATCAAAATCAATAATGCGCTCAGATGCGATAATGTCTGCTAATTTCCTGTTTTTCCAACGACTGGAACACACCAGCATATATTTTTCCGTCGCTAACTGTTTAGCCTTCATTTCCTGCGCAACTTGTCCAGGCTCAAGAATAGCAAGCTGGCTTTCACCTACGCGTAGCAAACGAGAACAATCATCACTATCGTTCACATCAAATGTCATATACAACTGCGGAAATTTTTTCATTACCTTCAAACATTGCGGAATAATTCTTGAAGCCATAATACTCGCTGGCCCTGAAATACTCAGGCGTATAATTGATTTCGTTCCCGCGCCTTTTATTTTTGCTAAGGTCTCACCGCCAAGCTCACTAACAGTAAGGCAATAACGTAATAATTCTTCGCCTTCCTGCGTTAAATAAACACCTTGGCGTGTACGCACAAACAGAGTCGTTCCCAGCCTGGATTCAAGCGCATGTATACGCTGCGTGATTGCTGTCTGTGAAATATGAATGGCACGTGCACCTGCATGCATGCTTTTGTGTTTAGCGACGGCGATAAAAGCATCCAGCTGTGGATTAAGCAGACTCATTTGATTGCTTCCGCTTGAGCCACGATTTCGGGCACATCCAATCTACGATAGCGAGAATCCACCTGTATTTGTTCCTGCACGTCTGATGGCAATAATTGGATATAACACTGATCAACTTCATCAACTGCAAAAATATCATCAATATCAACGTTATCATCGCAATGCGGCTCGCTCAGACCCAATCCCAATTCCTGCTTGGCGCGAGCTAATGCTGCGCTTTTTGTGTTCGCCACATAAAAACGCGCTTCATGTATTTCACCAAAATGCCCTTCACGGTATCCGCCAAAATTAACAAAATATAATCTTTTGCCGCGGTTATCTGGTTTTTCATTGCACAGAATGATTTCATGACCATCGACACGTGATAATTCTATGGTTGAATCAATATGCAAACGCTTGGTCACACCAAACCATTTGTTTACCAACCGAGGATAACTTTCTTCCAGCGAATTTCCAGCAATAAAAACAACATCATGCAATTCAATATTACATCCCTGGGCACGCCCACCCAACACCACAGCGAACAATTTCAGCATAAAACAACCTTAATCTAACTATTATTTGCCTGGCAATTTTAGCAGAAACTGGCGTAAGGGCTAATGCATAATAAGAATCACGTAATTCAGCAAAAAGTTTCAGGAGAGTGTTCTTCTTTTTCTTGCTTTAACTTCATTATCACTACGCGGTTTTTCCTGTTCGGCAAACAGCGTATATTTCAATCGTGAAGACCTTCTTGGTTTAATTTCATTGGCTACCTTTGCGCGTAAATCCAGATAATTCTGTACAATCGTAGATTCATGCCTTTTCATTGGCAATTGATGTTTTCCCATGGTGTGAAAACTTCTCAATTCTTCGACAAAATCATGCGCTACATTTACCGCTTCCATACCGGAAATAAATTCACAAAAACTCTGATTGCGTGTGGCCGCATGCGCGATTTGCTCTTTGCGCTCAATCAATTCTTCATATAAGTCTGCGAGTTGCGAATCTGTCACTGGATAACAGGCAATGAAATCAGCGAGCAATTGATCAGGCATCATCATTATTTTAAACATTGTTTTGTTTATTTCCGCACGAAAACCCGCATTCGATACCATTTCAATATCCAGCGATCTTGAGGTCTTTTTAATGGGAAGATATATGTCCTTTGCCATCATTTCGTATTCGATTAAATCCAGCCAGTTATATGCATAATAATCTTTGATGAAAGGTAGCGCCGTTATGTCTTTTTCAGTAATCGCGTATTTTGCGCTTTGGAAGCCATTTATTTGTGCAAAACATCTATCGCCATCTATTTTCACAATTTGATTCAGATCATTCAGGCACATGTTATCGAATTTGAGATCTATTTCATTGAGAAATAGCGCCATGATTTGTATTTCACCCAGGCCCGTATATTTTCCAGTTTTTATTCCCTGTTTTAATTCCTCTCTACTCACTGTTTCCAATGAACGATATCCTGACACCTGCTTGGACATGACGTACTCACAATCATTTTTCTCATCATATACAAGACGTGTTTTCGGCTGACGTGGTATGAATAAGCGTAATAATTCCTGGGCTATCAGTTCATAAACCGGAAATTCTTCCTTGTCGTCCGTTGTACCTGAATTATTGTTATCATTTCTCCGCATCATCATGATCTTTCTTCAGATACCAAAGATGGTGATATTTCTGTTTAAGTTTTTTTGTTTTAACAGGGGGCTTTTTTTTGACTTTGACAATCTTGTGTGAGAAACGACTCCTGATGTTATTCCGATCGAGCTCATCAATCTCAAAGAGGTCATCCATTGACCGCATAGCAAATATCCTTATGTGCCCGTACTTCTGTTGCAAGAAGGCGGGCAGTAATCCCTGACTAAATCAAAATAACTATTAACCGACGCGTTTGTACTTGGTCAATGCAGTCGCGATCCTGTCTTCCAGTGACTTATAACGCCAGCCCATGCCTTTCATACCATTAATCATAATGACAAATGCTAATGGCTCTTTATCGCCACTGACAACATAACCAGCCAGAGCTGACTACGCCTGATATCGTACCTGTTTTCGCTCTTACCTTGCGGGCTATATTACCCATGCGGTGCTTCAATGTTCCATCGACACCAGCGATTGGCAGCGAAGAAATAAATTCATAACTGGTACCGTAATGGTGATAGGCAAAATCCAGCACCTGCATCATTTGTGAAGGCGTAGTCAGGTTGTCTGCGGATAACCCGGAACCATCGAGAATTCGCATGCCATCAATATTGACTCCGGCATGTTTGGATAAAATTTGCGTCACCGCAATACTTCCGTTTTGCCAGCTGCCCGGTTGATGCGTGTATAACTGACCTAATTTTTTGAATAAGGCACCTGCGATAATGTTATCGGACTTTTTCAGCATTTCATTGATCAGCCCGCGTAACGGTTTGGAAGTATGGGTACCAACAATGGATAAGTCATCAGGAGCCGATCCAAAGGTGATACGGCCGTACACATTAATGCCTTGCTGACTCATTACACTCTTAAACAATGCCCGGTTATAGTCTGGAATATCGGTCACAACATAACCTATGCCCCAGGCATGACCACGTGGTATGCAGCCATCTAACCCGATCTCGCTCTCATCTGTCGACAACCGCACCGAACATGCACGAGAACGTCCGGAGGTGGTAATGATAGAATTACGAATTTCCGGATAGAAATCTTTTGGCGCACCAACGACCTGGGCTGATTGGCCAGCCACTTGCGATGGCGTTACCTGGAAGGAGAGGCAATTATGATTAATAATGCTGGCACTGATAGGCGCTGCGTAACAATATTTCTTGTCCCGCCATTCCCAGCCTGGGCCATAAAAACTTTGGTCATATGCCGTATTATCAATGTATACATTGCCGCCTATCGAGGTGATTTGATGCGACTCTCAGAGTCTGCATCAACTCGTACAAATCGTTATAAGTCAGAGAAGGGTCGCCGCTTAATACCACATACAAATTACCCTGCAGCACACCATTCTTAACCGACTTGGCATCCGTTAGAAGCTGGGTCGAAAAATGATATTCCGGACCAAGGTAAAGCAGAGCGGCTTCAGCGGTCAAAATTTTCATCGTGCTGGCTGGCGTCAATGGCTGGTAAATGTTGCGTGCATAAAGAGCATCGCCATACTTCATGGACTTAACATAAACAGCTACATTTGCGTTAGCGTTACCATTTGCAATAATATTGGACAATTCATTGTTTAACTGTGGAGTACCAAAAATATTCACGGCGCTATGCATGGGCGAGCGATCCGCCTGACGCACAGGAGAGGGAGCGACAACTCGTGTGTGCGAGTGATGACTAGAGTGGGATCTATGTATTCTATGTTTTGCAAGCGCTGGATTAATCAAGCAAAAAAAGACCATCCCTACACCAGTTATAATGCGAAATAATTTCATCTAATCTCCGTTATTTGAACCCAAGCGCCGCCACTATCTCAATCTTACTAAACTTGAGATAATATGTAATTAGTTTGGTATACTCAATTCCATAATCGTGGGTAAAATATAGTATAAATGTATAGAAGTTGAGTGGGAGCACCCTCTAAATGAAAAGTTTAAGAGCATTTCTCGGCCTAAATTATTATACGAGTGAGTTAGATCAGTTTTTGACTGAGTTTGACCACAGTCACCCCACGTTAACGCTTTCTCAGCGTAAAGAAAAAGAGAAATACCAACGCATTTATAAGTTACGTGACAATCCAAATGCCCAAAAGCAAGAGCAAGACACCCTTTGGGATCAATTTTAGAGCATTATTCAATGCAACGCTTTCTTAATAAGCTGGTACCGTTCGTTCTGCTAGGTGTGGCTGTCGTCTTTTTTACCCTGGGCATCATGTTATTGGCTTACATCGTGATGATTGGCGCGATAGTCGGTATCGTCCTATTCCTGGTTTCAGTCATACGAAATAAATTCTTTACGCCCAAAACGACTAACGTGATCAAGCCTGAGCAAAAGAAAACCGGGCGAATCATCGATTCTGACGACTGGAAGGAACTTTAAACGGTGGATTACGTCGTAAAAGACACGACTAATCCACCCTACCGTAGGGTGGATTAGATGCGCTCTTTGCATCGTAATCCACCACTCGAACGAACTTTAGGAGTAAAATAAGGTTGTAGGGTGAACATCTTAGCAAAGGGAATATGCTATGGCCTTGACCTGGAAAGAACAGTTAGAAAACCAGCTGATAAAACAGTTCGGTAACAAGAAAGGCGCCGCCCTGAATAAAAAATTCAGTCCCGCATTCCCCCACAGTTACATGGATGAATATCCCATTGAAACAGCTGTCGCTGACATTGGTTATATGGATCAATTGTCAGAATCCAAACCCTTAGAAGTTAGTTTTTATTTCTCCCCGGAAAAAACTGAATACCCACTGCATCTGCGTCTATATCAATGGAACAAACCTGCTGCGCTATCAGATATTTTGCCCATGTTGGAAAATCTGGATTTACGCATAGACAATGAAACGCCGCATAAACTTCAGATCAGCCCCAAACAAACAATATGGCTCAGTGATTTTGTTATCCAATATAACAAAAAGCCTTTTGATATTCCGACCATCAGTGAATTATTTCAGGATGCGTTTGCACAAATATATGATGGCAAGACAGAAAATGATGGTTTTAATAAATTAGTTCTTGCTGCGCATTTGTCCTGGCAAGAAATCAAAATATTGCGTGCTTACGCCAAATATCTGCGCCAGGTTGGCTTCCGTTTTAGTCAACCATACATTGAAAAAGCATTGTTAAATAACATAGAAATCACCAAAGATTTGATTGAATTATTTATGACTTTGCATGATCCGGCTAAAGCAGGCAAAGGCAAAACCAAGTCGATAGCGGCAGAAAAAATCGAGCAACATATTTTGCAACAGTTGGAATCCGTTAACAGCCTGGATGAAGACCGCATCATCCGTCGCATACTGGACATGATCAAACACACACTGCGAACCAATTATTTCACCACGGACGCTGACGGCGCGCCTAAAGAATATTTGTCACTGAAGCTGGAATCGCGCACCATTCCTGAATTACCATTGCCAGTGCCGTTATATGAAATATTTGTTTATTCGCCACGCTTTGAAGGTATTCATTTACGCAATACAAAAGTGGCACGTGGTGGCATACGCTGGTCAGACCGACCGGAAGATTTCCGCACAGAAATTCTTGGCTTGATGAAAGCGCAAGTGGTGAAAAATGCTGTCATCGTACCATCTGGCGCAAAAGGTGGTTTTGTGTTAAAAGCAGACGCCAATACATCTGCTTTAAACAATGTGATCGCTTGCTACAAATCTTTTATTTCCGGGTTGCTAGATCTTACCGACAATATAAAAGGCAAAAAAATTATACCGCCTAAAAATGTCGTCTGTCACGATGACACTGATCCGTATCTGGTCGTCGCTGCAGATAAAGGCACAGCAACTTTTTCCGATATCGCCAACAGTATCTCGAAAGAATATGATTACTGGCTAGATGATGCGTTTGCCTCTGGCGGCTCAACTGGCTATGACCACAAAAAAATGGGGATTACCGCGCGCGGCGCATGGGAATCCATCAAGCGTCATTTCCGTGAGATGAATGTTAATCCTGAAAAAACAGATATTAGTGTTGTTGGTATAGGCGACATGAGCGGCGATGTTTTTGGTAATGGTATGATTTATTCCAAACACATCAAATTGATTGCCGCGTTTGATCACCGACATATTTTTATAGATCCTGATCCAGATGCAGCAACTTCCTATTATGAACGCGTGCGCATTTTCAATTTGCCGTCTTCATCGTGGGAAGATTATAATGCGAAACTTATTTCCAAAGGCGGCGGCGTATTCAAGCGCAGCGTGAAATCCATTGCCATCACTGCCGCAATGAAAAAAGTATTAGCCATTGAAGAAGACAACCTGACACCTATTGAATTAATTCAGGCTATCTTAAAAGCGCCGGTAGACTTACTCTTTAATGGCGGCATCGGCACTTATGTTAAAGCCAGCAGCGAAACCAATGCCGATGTCGGCGACCGCACCAATGATTTTTGCCGTATCAACGGCGGCGAATTACGCTGCAAAGTTGTTGGTGAAGGCGGCAATTTCGGCTTTACTCAACTCGGCCGAGTTGAATATGCATTAAAAGGTGGCTTCATCAATACTGATTTTATTGATAATTCAGCTGGCGTTGACTGTTCTGACCATGAAGTCAATCTCAAAATTCTTCTGGATTCAGAAGTGCACAAAGGTAAATTATCCGTAAAAAAACGCAATACTTTATTAGCGTCGTTAACTGATGAAATCGCTGATCTGATATTGAAAGATAATTATCAACAAGCACTAGTCATGAGTTTTTCCGCTTATCATTCACGCAAGAATATCAGTCTGCATACGTCTTATATCAAAGAATTGGAAACATTAGGAATTATCAATCGCAAAGTTGAATTTCTTCCTGATGATAAAGAATTACTCGAACGCAAATCAGCAGAAGAAGGATTGACTCGGCCAGAATTAGCCGTCTTGCTTGCTTACACTAAAATTCATATCAAACATGAAATTTTAAAGACTGATTTACCCGACGATCCATATTTGAAAGGAATATTGGATACGGCTTTTCCACCTGCGATACGCAAAAAATACAAAAGCGCGATGGAAGAGCATCTGTTGAAACGCGATATCATCGCCACGCAAATGAGCAATGAAATCGTCAATGAAATGGGTATTACTTTTGTTTATCGCGTACAAATGGAAACAGGTGCCACGACTGAAGAAGTGGTTCGCGCACACGCCATTGCTTCAAAAATATTTGGCACGCAACAATTTGCAAGAAATTAGTTTTATCGCTTGATTACAAAATCCCAATGCAAGATCAGTACGATATGCTTTACAACATTCGTCGACTGATTAATCTTGCGACACGCTGGTTTTTACATAGCAGTCATCTCAAGAATGATTTGGGTGAAACCATTGCACACTTTTCTGCGCATATCAAAACACTCGAACATCTCATTCCAGGTCTGATGGCAGGATTTACCAAAGAATATCTTGATTCATTAATTGCAGATTTTGAAAAATCAGGATTGCCTAAAGATATTGCACGGCGTATCGCTACATATCGCGCCATTTATACTTCATTAAATATTATTGAAGTCGCAACGAAAAATAATTTTGATCTGCTGAAAACGGCAAAAGTTTATTTCGCTGGCGGCGAAAAAATCAATTTGCTCTGGTTTCGTGATCAGATTGCGAATGATTCGCGTGAAGGTCATTGGAATACATTGGCGCGTCTCACACTGCGCGATGAACTTGATATTGCGCAACGCGCATTGACTATTGCCATCATCAAAAACGGTAGCAACGATCAGGATGCATCAGCATTGATACATAAATGGATGGGTAAAAATAAACGTTTGTTGGAACGCTGGGACAGATTACTCGCCATGCTGCACGGCAGTACCAACGTTGAATACACCATGTTTTTTATCGCTATACGTGAATTAATGGGATTGATTCTTTCTAGCCAGTAAACGGCGGGAGTGAATATGGTTAACATGCTTATCGCAGGAATAGGCGGCTTTATCGGCACTATTATGCGATATACGCTTAACAATCTTGTTTATAAGGCGCTTGCCTATCCTATTTTTCCTTTCGGCACGCTCATTATTAATGTACTGGGTTGTTTTTTTATCGGCTATATTGCCAGTCTCGCGGAAAGCCGCATATCGTTGACGCCTGAAACTCGTATTTTTTTACAAATCGGCATTCTCGGCGGTTTCACTACATTTTCTTCTTTTGGCTATGAAACATTTAACCTGATACGTGACGGACAATTTCTTCTTGGTGCAGCCAATATTTTATTGTCCATGTTTGTTGGTCTTTTTGCAGTCTGGCTTGGCTATTATTTAGGTGGATGACTATGACTTTGACAGATGAAGGTTACTTATTACGAGTATTTATCGGTGAATCGGATAAAAAAGACGGTATGCCGTTATATGAATGGATAGTGCGACGTGCAAAAGAAAGTGGTATTGCCGGCGCGACGGTGCTGCGAGGCATAGAAGGATATGGTGGCCATAGCCAGATTCACACGGCTAAAATATTACAATTATCCACGGATTTGCCGGTTATCGTTGAACTCATAGATACTCTGGATAAAATTGAAGCCTTTATGCCGGTGCTGGAAAACTCGCTTGAAGGTGGATTAGTCACGCAGGAAAAAGCTAAAATAAGGTTATTCAGAAGTAAAAAGTAATTATGGGCAGGGGATAAATTCTTTTTCCGTAAGAATTCCATCCAGCCGTAAGTCCCAAATATCGGCGGGCACTGCTTCAGCTTCTTGTGCAGCATAACCAAGACCGATCAGTTTAGGCTTTTTATTCGGATCATCATTTAAAACGCTACGTTGAAATTCAAACGTACGATCATAATAACCGCCGCCAGTTCCCAATCGATTGCCAGTTTTATCAAAAGCAATTAACGGCAGGATCACTAGATCCAGTTCCTCGGGTTTCTCTTCATTTTTCAGAGATACCGGCTCAAGAATTTCATAGCGATTCATATGCAGAGGATCGCCGTATTCATAACGAACGAAACGCAAATAATTTTCATCTTTATGTTTGCTTTCGTCATCATTGGCGAGAATGGGAATGTAACAAATCTTTTTTGCCTTCCAGATAGCTTCTATAACGGCTGCTGAATCAAATTCATCTTTGAGTGAAAGATAACAAGCGATACGTTTGCTTTGTTTGAATAAGGGCTGATTTACAAACAGATTCGCAGCAGCAAGAGAAGCTTCATGACGAACCGCTGCCGCTACACGGCTACGTATAGCACGGTACTGTTTTCGCAATTTCACTTTCGGCACAGCAGGCCTTTCAATCACTGGTATAAACTAGCTCCGTTTGCGTTGGCTTGTTGATAGCGATATCCAGCTTATCCTGTAAGTTGGAAATCCGTTCATTAATATTATTCATGAGTGTGCTTTTCTGCTGATCTTGCTGCAGAAAATCATGCGCGATATTTAATGCCGTAATAATCGCTATGCGTTCAATATTAATCGCTTTACCAGATTCCTGGACTTCAGACATCTTTTCATTCACAAACTTGGCAGCTTGCTGCAAAGATTCAACCTGGGATTCAGGACATCGTATCTGGTAATACTTGCCTAATATTTCTATCGTTGCGTTGATTGATTTATCGCTCATGGTAGTTTCTCAATTGCTTTCAGTTTCGTAACCAAAGTTTCTATCTGAGTGATAGCTTTTTGCTGTTTCTCGAGCAGCAATTGTTTTTCCCGGGCAAGGAGGGTTTTACTTTGATTTAACTGGTGGTTTGACTGTGTCAGCTTTTCGCGCTGATCAACAAGATCATTTATTTTTTCTTTAATTCTCAGTTCGAGACGTTGCAATAACTCTTCCATGATCATCGGGGCCTTTCTTCACACCGTAACAGAGGGTAAATTATGATTCAAAATGTCTTAAGTATCATATAATATACATGGCTAAATTACAAAGACACAGTACTCTGGATACTAACACTCTGCATGCAAAATACAACAACGCCAGAATGGTCAAAAAATATGCTAAATCGTCCTGAGCTTAAAGAATGGCAAGCTCTTATCACGCATCAAAAAGATATTGCTAACCAGCATATGCGTGATTGGTTTAATGAAGACCCGGAAAGGTTTTCCCGTTTCAGTTTATCTGCCAGTGACATTTTGCTGGATTACTCCCGCAATCGTATCACTGATAACACGATGGCATTGTTAGATAACCTGGCGAATGCCGTTGGCCTGAAAGAACAAATCGAAGCTTTGTTCAGCGGTAAACGCGTCAACAACACAGAAAACCGGCCAGCGCTGCATACAGCTTTACGCGATTCTTCCCATGCGGCCATTACTGTTAATGACGAAAACGTTGCAACGCTCATTAGTGAAGCGCAACAGCGGTTACGCGCGGCTGTCTCGGCTATTCATTCCGGCGAATGGCGCGGAAGTACCAGCAGACCATTTACTCACATCGTGAATATCGGTATTGGCGGTTCTTATACCGGCCCCATGATGTGTACTTACGCTTTGCAAGCCTATGCGACTTCCAGGCTGCAATTCCACTTCATCTCTAGCGTGGATAAAAACCATGTAGATGAAATATTGCAACGCATAGACCCGGAAACAACCTTATTTATTATTTCATCCAAATCATTCACGACCATTGAAACGCTTACTAATGCTGAAACCGTGATTGCCTGGATGAAAGATCGTTTAGGTGCGGATATTCTGCAGCACCAGTTCGCCGCTGTTACTTCTGCCCGTGCTAAAGCTGTGAAATTCGGCATACCAGAAGCGCGTATCTTCCCGGTATGGGAATGGGTAGGCGGTCGTTATTCCGTCTGGTCAGCGATAGGCTTGCCTTTGATGTTAATGCTTGGCAATGCAGGCTTTGACGAGTTTCTTGCTGGTGCTGACAGCATGGACCAGCATTTCCGCACCGCCGCATTCAGAGACAATATGCCAGTCATCCTGGCTTTGTTAGGTGTGTGGTATAGCAATTTCTTTGGTGCACACGCGCAAGCAATAGTGCCGTACGCGCATCGTTTACGTTACTTCATTCCTTATCTGCAACAGGCGGATATGGAAAGCAATGGCAAACGCAATAATCTGCAAGGTGAAATCGTTTCCTATACAACCGGCCCTGTTATTTTTGGTGAAGAAGGTGTTATTGGGCAACATGCTTATCATCAGTTGTTGCATCAGGGACCACAATTAATTCCCGCGGACTTTATCCTGACCGGCAACGATGGGACAGGCACGGACATACATCAAAACATTATTATTGCCAGCGCACTTAGCCAGGCACAGGCACTGATGCGCGGCAAAACTTACGAAGAAGCGCGCGAACAGCTTATTGCTGCCAAGACATTCCAGTGACAAAGCCGCTGATCTTGCCCACCATCAAGTTATTCCGGGCAATAGACCATGCAATATCCTGTTTATGCAACAGCTGACTCCGCGTAACCTGGGGGCTCTGCTCGCGTTATATGAACACAAAATATTTGTTCAGGGTGTCATCTGGGGTATCAACTCTTTTGATCAATGGGGCGTTGAACTCGGTAAACAATTGCTGCCAGATATTCTTGAGCATCTCAAAGGTTCAGCGCAGGGTGGGCAAATTGATACCGCCACTGCGAGTTTAATTCAACACATGAGAAAATAACTATGGCCAGAATGATTCTTGCGTTTTCACTTCTCATTACTTGTACAGGTATACTGTGTTCATGCGGACAATCAGGCAAACTTTATTTGCCTGAAAAAACAGAGCAGGTCGCCAAAATGACAACCTTCTTCAATTCGTTTCTCGAAAATGCATGGCTTAGGCAACGATTTCGTTGTTATTAATGCTATTGACCAGATTTTTGATTTACAACAACTGCCTATTCAAGAACTGGCCGATCGTTACCGTGGTATTGGCTTCGATCAGCTTCTCATTTTAGAACCATCTAAAAGTGCAGATTTTTATTGCCGTATTTTCAATTCCGATGGTAGTGAAGCAGAGCAGTGTGGCAATGGCCTACGCTGCGTGGCGCGTTTTATTCAAGAACAGGGATTAAACCTGAATAAAGAATTAAAACTTGAAACCAAAGCGGGTATTTATCCTGTCACTATCGAAGATTTCGACCATATCCGCGTCACGATGGGTGCGCCAGAAATCAAAGAACCATTGGTAGAGTTACGTTTGAAACACGACAGTATTGCTATTAGCGTTCTTTCTGTTGGTAATCCGCATGCGATTGCTAAAGTTCCTTCGTTCGAAGCTATTTCCACAGAAAAGCTGGGTGCCGAAATTTCAACTCATAAACATTTTCCTCAAGGCGCAAATGTTGGTTTCATGCACGTTCTCAATCATCAACATATCAAACTGCGCACATTTGAACGTGGCGCTGGTTTGACCAATGCTTGCGGCAGTAATGCTTGCGCGGCAACCGTTGCCGGTATCGTTAATGGCTGGTTAGACAAGCAGGTAAATGTGGAATTTCGTTACGGATCATTGCGCATCGAGTGGGAAGGTGGTGCGGAACCGATTCATATGACCGGCCCCGCTACACATGTTTATTCAGGTGAGATTTAGATAATTGGCACTAATGTAATATTTTTTTCTGTCGCCATTCAGATCAAGCGTCACACCTGCTCTATCGATGCCAATAACACTTGAACCGTCGCTGGCATGACATCACCAATGGAAACATTGTAAAGATTGCCAGCACTGTTCATAACAGCTGACCATCTGCCATGAACTTCAGAAACAGAAACTACTGTATAGGTAACCGCTGCTTTATGAATCGTTGTTGGCCCTTCAGCCGATGCGGTTGTCGCTGGTGTTGGAGCAGCAGATGGCTCAAGCATATCAACAATTTGCTTCTCGGATGATACAGTGCTCAATCTGGCTGTCATAATAGCCTGGTTCGCTTCCCAAATATCTTTAGTCACTTTCAACATTTGCAATTCATTAACTGCCTGCAGGTATTTAGCCTGGGTCTGCTGCTGCAAAGCCATTAATTGCTTTTCTCTATCCGACATACCAGACTGATCGGCTAAACTTGGCAGCTGTGCCTGAGATGGCTGTGGTTCTTGCGGCTGCATATTTTGTTGTGGAGTATTATCAGCAAGCATCTTGGGTGACGAAGAACCCAGCACTGAAAACGAATTCAGATTGTGCGCCGGCTTGTTTAAGGTAAACGACTTACCACTAAACATACCATACGCTTGCCATAAGACACCCATGACTATCAGTACAAGAATCCCTGCTGATAACTTCTGGCGTGAGGTCATGCTTGAAAGTACTTGCGTGTTTGCGTTCATAGTTAGCTACCTAATGCGTTAAGAGTCATAGTCCCGGATAGAGATCCATTTGTAACTGCCACAGAAATCCCGCTTAATACCATAGGTAAACCTTGCAATTGCTGGCCAATCAACATAACAGTATCAGGCGATACATCGGTTAAATTCACCGTAATGGGTTCTAGCGAATATTGACCAGAGCTTACTTTACTATCCAATTTAATATTATTGCCTGGATAAACTTGAGCAAGCAAATCGATATATTGAGCTACAACCTGATCCAAAGGATATATCTTCTTTGGAAAACCTCTTTTATTTGGCACAGGCACTGACATATTCAAAGTAACACCGTCACTTGTCACACCGACGGTAACATTATTCGCTTTTGCCCAGGCAAACAAATCTTCAACCTTACCACCAGCAGATGCTGCCTGACTGGTAATATTTCCTGATGAATAATCCATTCTGAGAAGTATCCAGCCTGGAATGGTCAGAAGCGTATTCGCTCCCTGAACAAACTGTGTAACTTCTTCATCAGGCGCAGGAGAATTAAGTGTATCGTTAAAACCCTGGTATGGATTGACAACGACCGGCGGAGGCGGTGGTGGTGGCTTTAAAACAGTCGTATAAAAGAAATAGCCAACACCAATTAAAACGATCAGTGCCAATACTGGTTTTATTGGCAGTGCGCCAATGCCTTGAGCTTTTAACGTCGCTTCAACTAATTGCAGCTGATACGCCTTCACTAAAGGTACGCTGGGAAATGCTGGTTTATCTAAAACAGTAAACGACTTAACTGAACTTGGTTCAAAACTAAATTTACCTTCGGTAGGTGTTTGGCTAATTGGTACATCACCATCCACGTAAATTTCAAAATTGTTTTCCTGAGTTAAAAATATTACAAGTTCTTCTGCAATATTTTCCAAAGGAAAGCTGCCATCGAGGTATACACCGCCATTTTTAACGATAACGAGTATTGCTTCTTTGGTATTAGGTATTTGTTCGCAAAAAATCATATCCATCGGGCGTTTGAAATGGTTCCAAACAGATTCGCCCAACAGATAACCTGTGTCAGGAGCAAAGGCAACTTCATACTGCGAAGAGCCTTTCTTCTGCATCGTAATATAACCGCCATAGCTTTGACTCAACAAAAGTATGTCTTTTTTCAATTGACTCTTTTGTTTAAACGTCAACACATCACGATAAGACGGTACTACAAAATGTACCCCATCTTCACGAGTGATATAAGCCATTATGCGCTTCCCGGCAATATAAATGGTGTAATCAATACAATTGTTTCAGTATTCAATTGTTGCGATCCCTTACCACCTAAAGCTTGTGAAGTAACAAACTGGTTAGCATTCGCCGTGTTTGATACCTGTCTGAATCCGGACAAGATCAAGGTGTCGCCAGATTTGATCACACTGCGCTGGTTAAAGTGTTTCTCGGTTATATTCGGTACCTGGATCGATGTTGCATTTTGTCCGCCGGACGATACTGTTGTAAACGGTTCGGCCGTAGACAAGTCAGCATTCACTTGCAGGTAAACATTTTGTTTCAAAATTCGCGGTAAGATATACAGTGTCAAACCAGTTACTACTGTTCCTGGTGTCAGCTGTGAAGTAACGGTGTTAACAGCTGATGCGCCAGTCGTACCGGCCAAGGTAGTATTCTGAACGCTCGCCAGATAACCAACCGAGTTGACAATACGGATAACAGAAACCTGGTTATTTAAACAGACAACTCTAGGTTCGGTAACAACCGATGTTTTACCCTGTTGATTAAGCGCATTGAACAAAATGGTATAGAAGGGTATTTGTCCAATTTTGTTAGCATTATCTTCAGAAGCATTGTTTAAACCTAATTGCGGCAATGCTGTAACGCCAGGGGTGGTATTATTTTGCGGCGTAAAAGTCGAGATACTGACTGGTGTGCCATAATTACCATTAATAATAAATGGTGAATTATGGAATGCGCTGATAATCATATTCCAGTTAATACCGAAGGTGTAATCGTTTTCTAACTGAACTTGTAAAACCTGTACCTTAACAAGAACCTGTCTGGTCAGGTTGTTATTCATGTTAGTTATATATTGTCCGATCAATTCAACAGTGCTCGGCTTGTCACGGATGGTTACAGACGTTGTCGCCTGAGAAACAATGACCTTACCTTCTGGCGTTAACAGCTGTGTAATAGTTTTTTCCAAATCATCCCAGATTGACAATTTACCGCTGAGACTGCTGTATTCTGAATCAGATTCGTCGCTGCTAACATAGCTGCTGACAGATGCGCCTGTCGCAGTGGTAGAAGAAGTACCTGCTCCACCACCTTTTTTACCCATCATGTAATCTGAAGAACCCGGCATGAAAGCGACATCAAATGTTTTCGTTACCCATGCCTGCCAGTTAATACTATTGTTATGAACTGTATATGAGTATCCTGTTCTGGCAGCCAGAAGATCAAGCGCACCTTTTACCGTACCGGAATAGCTCATTGAAGTATTAACCGTTGAATCCATGCCTGGTTGATACTTGGTCAATACATTACTATTGGCACCGCTGGAAATAATACGGCTGTAATAAGAAAACGGCAGTGAATCGCCACGCAGAACGATATGATTGCTCAACCAGGTTGGTTGCGACGCAAGGCTTACGGGTGTGGTATCAACATAAGGACCTTGCTTCACTACCAGTGGTGGCGTAGGTTTAGCGTCGTTGTCAGATTTAAGACGAGCATCCGCTGCTTTAATTTTAACATCAGCTACGTTACCTGCTGTCTGGTTATAAACAGGAGAGTGACAAGCAGCCAGTACAAATGCAGTTGAGAGAAGCAAAGCAATCCATTTCTTTAACATCATCTATCTTCCTTTGTTCTAAATCCTATGTTCTATATCTTGGTACGATAGCTATCGTGCGATTAGACATATACATTACAGCTTGCAGGGGAAACGGCTGTAATAATTTTTCTACCACATTTGGCAAACTCGCTCCCGTGATTCTGCCATCAAAATTATAATCAAATGGTGCTTTCCAGATCACTTTCCAATGATATCTTCCCAGGATTCGTTCAAGATTTTCTTTCAGGGATCCACTGATGCTCACTGCATAAAGCGCGGCTGGTTGGCCAAGGTCAGCATATTGATTTGGGAATGCAGAACTTCCGTAAGCTGAAGGCATAAATGCAGCAGCTTGCTGTGTACCAGCTTGAAAAAAGGGCTCGCGTGGTACAGCTGATTCTGGTTTTGAAACTTGCCATCCTGCTTCTGCGACTAATGGAATGGCTATTATGAATAAGCTAAGTAATATACTTCTGATTTTCATGACCCGGCTCTCATCCTTTATCTCCATGATCTCATGTCAAGATAGCTCGATTAGTATTAGTAATCAAGAGTATATGAGAATTAAAAGACAATGTGTTAGTAATTTATGTCTCGTGATTTATCTGTGGTTTAATTGCTATACACAGACGTATATGGAGATCCTGGATTTTCTCCACTTATGGCACAGCGAGTAATCGCCATTAATGTTACATACTGACCCCAAAACTGGGAAGGATTACCAGTAGTATTTGTGGCAGCAACATCACCCAACTGTGTGACAACATCTAAACAGGCACGCCAATACTTGGTTGTAGTAGTGCCGCTCGGAGCCTGGCAGGCAACAGGCACTTCACCGCCTGTATCCACACATGCCGGAGGGTTGGTAGCTGGACCGACCACATAAGCAGAAAAGCTCGTGATTGGATATGAGTTTGTGCTCCCGTTACTATTTACACCAGTGACGCTGACTGGAGCAACAATCACCTCTGGCGTTGATGTCTGTGTACCAGTGATTGGACATGTCGGGACAGGAATACAACCGCCATGATGATAAATGCCAGCAAAATTTACTGAACCCAGATTTTGTATACTGGTTGGTGGTGTGTTAACACTTGTCACAACTCTACACCCTACTGCGCCAGTGCCGCATGGTGTACCTATGTCTGCCGGCGGAACACCACTAGGATTGGCTGTATACGATAGAGGCAGTGAACCGGCGATAGAGGCCGCGACAGATGAAGCATAGCTAGATGGCGTTCCTGTACCACTACCTGTTTGCGGAGGCACCGCGGTATAAACGTAAAAAACGCTTCCGCTGCTGGCTATTTTATAAGGATTACCCCATGGATTACTCGAAATTGAAGCGACATTAGGCACATATTGAACTTGACAGGGCGCCCCTGCACCGCCCTGTAAACAAGCAAGGCTGGTTGGCCATAGACTATTAGCAGCGTAATAGGACAAACCAGCGGCAAGAAGTTGCTGCATCTGTGAAGTTGTCCTATCAATCATGGTCTGTGTTGTTCTCTGCTGCATATAGGTAATACTGCCATAAACTATTGCGCTGATAATTGTAAGCACCAATAGCATCTCTATCAGTGTAAATCCTTTTATTTTCACGCCCAGCTTCATTTTCATCGCATCCTACCTTTTAGCCACCGCATAAATACTTTGTCTGATTACCACTTGGTCCTAGTAAATAACTCATTGATGGGGTCGATTCAAGAACATTAAATGCTCTTGTCACCGAATTGACTTGCCACATTGACGACAAGCCTTCGCCCATGCCTATAGATGGTGATCTTTGCCATACTACAAAATAACCACTAGCAGATTTGCCTGGCTTGGATGGATTGCCTTTGCAGGGCGAAACCGTACCCGTCGACTTATCAAATGTAGATAAACAATCACCACCTAACATATTGAGATATGCTTCAGCTACGCTTTGAGATGTCGTGTTAAGCATAACAGAAACCTGGGCTTCCCATATATAAGTCGTTCCGATATTTGCGGTCGATATGCAAACACCATTTATCATATCCGTACACATTATTCTTGTCTGCCTGGTATCGGGTCCGCTATTAAACTGTGTCACATATGCTAAACCAGTGCTATTGCCCGTGCTTACAATAGGGTTTATTTCCGATGGCGCCTGGCCAAGCAGCCCGGGGTCGATTAAATCATTTTGAAGACTAACTGCATAAACTGCGGGATAACCCTTCGATGGGTTTAATTTTCCGGGCTTTAAACCACCACCCGCTGTCTCCACGCCATTGCAATTCTGTCGATAATATAATCCCATTGCATTAAATATCCGTGCTACATTTTGCTGAACCTGTAATACATTCGAGTCAAGGCTATATGACTGGTAAATACGCATTCCCATAGTAAGAATCATAGTTATGACAGCTAAAACCAGTATCACTTCAGTAAGTGTATAGCCTTGTTGTTTTTTCTTAAAGGTCGAAATCACTGAGTATACCTCATGATAAATTACGGTTGCGCCAGCGACATACCTGTCATCATGATACCCGATACCATAATAAGAATGATTCCAAAACCGACCAAAAGTAATAAACCACCAATGACTTTTGATACCATTTTCAGCGTTGCGGTAGTTTGCTCCGAGCCTCTGAGACCCATACGCACGAGACCATGCTCAAAACCTTTTACTTCCGCCATCACGCGTAAACGCATCAAATCATTTGCATCTATCAAACCAGTATCAAGCACTTCAGCAATATTTGTTTTACCAGTACTTAACTGCTGTTCCATTTTTTCCAGGTGAGAAAGCATGTATGGATTCGCTTGATATTGCATGACTTTAATCGCGGATTTGAACACGACGCCATTAACAACCAGCAAACCTAATGTTTCTAGCACTCGTGCTGCAGTCAATCTACGATAGAAAGAAAATGGAACGAACCTATCCAGTGCGGAACGGTACTCACCTACGTAATTAAGCATTACGTAACGAAAGGCAAAGAAGATCAAAATAATCGCCAAAATCGCAGTCCACCACCAATCTTGAATAAAGTCAGCCAGGGCAACAAAATTCTGTCCTGATGAAGGCCATTTTGATATTGGTTTAATTGCTTCAAATTGAGTGAATACCTTTTTATTGATAAACACCATCAGAAAACAGCCGGCGATAATAACAAAGAGAGGATAGGTGACTGCGCCAATAAACGCGCCATAAGCGACGCCTGATTGTGCCAATGTGTTAATCGCAGATTTAAGTGTTTGTGCTAAAGCACCACCTGATTCACCAACACGAATGATTTCTACCACGTTGGGTGCAAACCATTCTTTCATACCTTCAGCCAGTGGCTGACCTTCAGCGATTCTTTGCGTTAGCGTAAGAGCAACTTCACGACTGATTCCTGTCGTGGAACTAGCCATCATTTCTACCGCGCGATTCGCGGGAATACCGTCATTGATCAGCGTATACAAGTCTTCAAGAAAAGCGAGCTGCTGTTTATTACTAAATTGAATATGCTTGAATATCTGAATGATCTTAGACGAATACTCTTTTAAGCCTTCAGCAGATATATCCATATATTACCTTTGTAGTCTTAAATAAACAGTTATGCCGCGCGTCCTATTAAATATACTTAAACATATTTATATGTTCTAGCCACAGTAGAAGGGTTAATAGGCCCAACAACTTTTTCGGCATCAAATGGATCGCATATTCCTTTGTTAATCAGATCAATCGCACGGTCACGGAAATCTTGCCAGCCATTTTCCTTTAAATATTTTTCCCAATTCAGCGTATCGCATTTTTGTATAAATTGCCTACCATCTTCATCTACCCAGATAACTTCTGCAACAACTATTCGACCACCAACGCCGGTACGATTGCATTTTTCACAACCGGGCCGCGTGCTTTCGCACCATCCAGCACTTCTTTACCAATAACAGCTTCCCATGCTGCAATAAAGCCTGATGTTTCGGCGAAGTTCTTAATGGTATCGCACAATCCTGTGCAGACTTTTGCGATAAGCGTTGACACATCAAGCAGCGTAACACACTGCTGTCACTTAACAATACAGGAGAAACGCCCATATCAACAAGACGCGTCACAATAGCTGTGGCTCTGTTGGTATGTAGTGTGGTTAAAACAAGTGACCGGTGATAGAAGCGCGTACCATCACATGCGCGGTATCTTCATCGCGCATTTCACCGAAGATGATAACATCAGGATCCATACGTAAAGCAGCGCGACCCATACTGCGCAAAACTCGATCTTCTTTTTCGGTATTAACAGGAACTTGCGTCGCTTCTTCCACAACTTTTTCAACTGGATCTTCAATCGAATAAAGCTTTTGTGTTGATTCGACCATTTCCATACAACTGGCAAGTGTCGTTGTTTTACCTGATCCTGTTGGACCAGCAACAATGATCGCACCAAACGGCAGCTTCATTGCCATTTTAATAATTTCAATTTGTTTATCTGTATAACCCAAATCTTCCAGCGTTAGTTTGCGTTCTTCACCGGTAGCCAAAATACGCATGACCATGTCAAAACCGCCATGCGCAGGTACACTGGCGAGACGCAAACGAATATCTTTGCCTTCGAATTTTCAGCGGCATGGAAGCATCTTGCGGAACTAATGGATTAAAATGTGAAGTTGCATGATCAGTTTCTTTGTTAAATGCGACAGAAGCAATTTCTCGTCCAAGTTTTTCTGACCATTCTGCAAAAACTCGTAACTCGCCATGTTGGCGCATACGAATTTTTGTATAGTTTTGTCTTACCTGAATATGAATATCACTGACATTCTGGCGCACAGCTTCATAAACTAAATCGCGTAAATGACGTTGTTGATCGCTAAAGGTAGTAGTGGTTTCGCCTTTTGTTTTTTTTGCTGTTTCTTCTTCTTCACCACTCGCAAGCAACAGATTTATTAATGCTGGTGCAGCAGCATAAACTTGTCCGGGATGAATGCCTTTGCTTAATAATAGTGATTTGCAGTTTTGAACTGTTCGTGAAGTAGGTCATTGGAAAGAATCGTGCCGCTACTTAAAACAACAATGTTTCCTTGTTCTTTACACCAGTGAAACATTTCTTCCATTACTTTATCTTTAGCATCAAGATCGCTGGGGCTATTTACAACTTTTGTTTTAGTTGCATTGGCATATTGTTCCAACAAACCTGGTTGGCCTTTCTGGCCATCTTTTTGAGATAAGATTACTTCTGCCATACTTACCCCTCGTAAGCAAAAATGCTAACTATCTATGACTTGGACGCCACTCTATCTATTATAGTTCTTTTTTGCCAGTCTGGTCTCGGGTAACTGATTGTTTTAGCTTTAACCTGTCCGGACGTTCTAATCCATTGAAAATCAAACACTTATCAATGATAAGACCGTCCGTCACCAGTTAAATATCGAGGTTAACTACTTCCAGCGCATTGGATTCAATGAACTGACGTCGTGGTTCAACTTCATCGCCCATCAATGTGGTAAATATTTGATCAGCAGCAACAGCATCTTCGACCTTAACCTGTAATAGAACACGTTTACCAGGATCCATGGTGGTTTCCCACAGCTGATCCGGGTTCATTTCTCCTAATCCTTTATATCGTTGAATAGATTGACCTTTTTTAGCTTCGGCGATTAACCAAGTCATTGCTTGAGCAAAAGAATCGATCGCTTTGTTTCTTTTCATCACGTTGGATATAAGATCCGCTTTTTAACAGATTAGTTAAACTTGCAGCCAAATTCGGCCAATTTACGATAATCTGAAGAAATGAATAAATCTTTATTAATCATGATGCTATGTTTAACGCCATGGCTGGTAATATGTAACTTTTGGCACCACCAGTGACGTTCCATATCTTCAACCAGTTCAATTTCATAATAAGCGGTATCAACCATACGAGTATTCAGTTTTTCTTGCATGTCTTGTAAATCTTTTCCACCTCTTCACGGTTGGTTAGCAATGACTTCAGTCAAAACTGGTGCATACATCAGCATTTCCAGAAATTCTTTCGGATAGCGTTTAGACATGCGGTTAATAATAGACATATTGGCATGATATTCTGTCACTAGCTGTTCCAGCTCTTGTCCACTAATTAACGACCCATCTCCTGGATAAAGTGCTGCGCCATCCAATGCAGTTTGAATCAATAATTCTTCTAATGCTTTTTCATCTTTAACATAACGTTCTTGTTTGTTCTTTTTAACCTTAAACAAGGGTGGTTGAGCAATATAAATATATCCTCTTTCAATCAATTCTGGCATTTGACGGTAAAAAAAGGTCAGATAGGGTACGAATATGTGAACCGTCGACGTCAGCGTCGGTCATGATGATAATACTGTGATATCTAGCTTTATCTGGGGAATATTCTTCCCGACCAATACCACAACCAAGTGCGGTAATCAGTGTTGCCGACTTCTGCAGATGACAGCATTTTATCAAAACGGGCTTTTTCACATTTAAAATCTTACCTTTTAAAGGCAAAATAGCTTGTGATTTACGATCACGGGCTTGTTTTGCAGATCCGCCTGCCGAATCTCCCTCTACAATGAATAATTCAGACTTACTTGGATCTTCTTCCTGACAATCTGCTAGTTTTCCTGGTAATCCAGCCACATCTAATGCACTTTTACGACGTGTTAATTCACGAGCTTTACGTGCGGCTTCACGCGCACGTGCCGCTTCAATCACTTTTGACACAATACTTTTGCATCTTGTGGATTTTCCATTAAATAATCTTGGAATTTTTCACCCATCAACGATTCAACGATAGCTTTGATTTCAGAAGAGACCAATTTATCTTTGGTTTGCGATGAAAACTTGGGATCTGGCATTTTCACCGATAAAACTGCGGTTAAACCTTCACGTAAAATCATCACCAGAGGTCGCTACTTTTCTCTTTTTTGGCATAACCTTCTTTTTCAATATAATTATTTAATACACGGGTCAAAGCACTGCGAAAACCGGCAACATGCGTACCGCCATCGCGTTGTGGAATGTTATTGGTATAGCAAAATAGCTTTTCTTGATAGGTATCATTCCATTGCAATGCACTTCAACTATTACTTTGTCTTTTTCAGCAGTGAAATAGAAAATTTTGGAGTGAATAGGCGTTTTATTACGATTTAAATCTTCAACAAAGCCTTTTAAACCGCCATGATATTCAAAAGTATCGGTTTTATCCGCTACGTTCATCGGTTAAATAGAATGTTGATCGAGGTATTAAGAAAAGCTAATTCACGTAATCGTTTTGCCAAAATATCGTAATGAAATTCGATATTTTTGAAGGTTTCAGCACTTGGTTTAAAACTAACTTCGGTTCCACGTTCTGTGGTTTCGCCAACTTCAGCTAAAGGCGCGACGGGTTCACCATGTTGATAATGTTGTTCGTGCACTTTTCCATGAATTCTGAATAGTTAAATGCAAATCTTCTGACAATGCATTCACAACAGAAACACCAACACCATGCAAACCGCCAGATATTTTATAGGAATCATTATCAAATTTACCGCCAGAATGCAGCACTGTCATAATAACTTCTGCTGCAGAACGGCCTTCTTCTGGATGAATATCAACAGGAATACCGCGCCCATTATCTTTAACAGAAACAGATTCATCTGTATGAATAGTGACCCAAATTGTATCGCAATATCCTGCCAGAGCTTCATCAATTGAGTTATCAACCAACTCAAATACCATATGATGCAAGCCGGTGCCATCTTCAGTATCGCCGATATACATGCCAGGGCGCTTACGCACTGCATCCAGGCCTTTTAGAACCTTAATATTCGATGAATCATAGCTTTCAGCTGTATTCATACTCACTTTTCTCACTCCTAAGGGTTACATACTTCTGCAGATAAGTAATCTGAACATTCTTAATTCAAGTTATTTATCTGAAGAACTACATATTCCTGCAAATTTGGGACCATATACATATGTATATATGTACATTTTACCCATTTCCAAGGCCTTTTACGCGTTAGCAGGATCAGATACAACATTTCCATGTTCCACGTGAAACACTTTCATGGATATATTGGGTTTATCGTTAATGAACTCGCAAATATCCTGGCTTTCGATCGCTGTAATAAAAATCTGGGTTTGTTGCCTGGATAGCAGAGAGATTAGCTTTTGTTTACTGTAAAAATCTAACTCTGATGGTAAATCATCTACCAGATAAATCAGACCCTTATTTACATGCCTAGTTAATAACATTCCCTGGGCTAGAATCATAGCACAAATAAGCAATTTTTGCTGTCCTCTTGATAAAAAATGCTTCACTGAAATCCCATCAATGTGATATATCAAGATCAGCCCGATGAGGCCCATATTGCGTGCATCCAGAACCATATTCTTCGCGAAAACGCTCATCCAATACTGTGGCATAATCCACGCTTTCATCCCAACCACAGTGATAACAAAGCTCTAAATCCATTGTCATGGCAATAATTCTTGAGCGGCTTGATGTATCAATGGAGTAATATCGCGGACATAATCACGTCGGAACCGATCAAACTCCAATCCATATTTAACCAATTCATCTGTCCACACATCCAGCTCACGTTTAGGTCTGTCTTTCACGCAAAACCGCGTTACGTTGTTTCAACACCCGTTCAAACTGGCGCCAGCAAGGGAGAAAAGCTTCGGAATGATAAAACAAACCCCAATCGAGAAATTTACGCCGATACAAAGGTCCAGATTCGAATAATTGATGCGATTGTGAATTGATGATTCGAATTGGCAAAAATGCCGCTAGCTCAGTAATACTGGAAGCATCTTTTTCTGCAATTCGAAGACGGCTAGAACCACTGGTATCACGTTCAACGCCGATAGGTACATCGCGCTGAGAATCTGCTAAGTAATTGAGAAAAAATGGAAAATTTATCGTCAGAATGCTTGATTAAGCGGCTGTTAGTTGAAGTGCGAAATGATTGTCCATGGCCTAAATAATAAATTGCTTCGAGCAAACTGGTTTTACCACTGCCATTATTACCGCAAATAATATTCAAGCCCGTCAGAACACGGCAATCAGATCAACGCCGCGAGGTTTCTAAAACTTGATATTCGTAACGATGCTGATTGGCACCGTATACCTTTAAATATTTCCAACAGCGGTTCACGCTATTTACAAACGCATTGGCATCACCACATACAAACTATGATCACCGTCGGCGGATTCAATTAATACACCATCATTTGGGCCGGTAAACACACAACGAATCAGTTTTGCGGCAATAGCAGAAACAACATCCAACAAATAAGCAACATTAAAGCCAATTTCAATATTATTGCCTTCATAATCCAGCGCCACAGCTTCTTCTGCCTGTTCCTGATCAGAATTATTTGCGGTAATACGCAATTTCATAGGCTCTAATTGAAAACGAACACCGCGAAATTTTTCATTTGAGAGAATTGAAGCACGTGTCAATGCTTGTTTAATGGCTTCACGATCACCTATAGCAGCCATGGTACCACGTGGAATTAAGCGATTATAGTCTGGATATTGAGCATTAATTAGTTTTGAGGTGAAAATATAATCATTAGTGACAATGCGAAAACGGCTATCGCCGATATGTATGGTGACATCATTATCACCATCATGTATCTAAAACCGAATCAATTCAAGAACACTTTTACGCGGCAAAATAACACGGCTTCAACATTACCAATGGTTTCATCCTGTACCGAGGCCAAGCGAGACGATGGCCATCTGCAGCCACACATTTAATGGTATTTTGACCAATATCAATATAAGTGCCATTTAAATAATGACGGACATCTTGTTGACCCATGGCAAAATACGTTTTGCGTCGAAGTAAATTCTTTAGATTGGTTTGCTTGATGGTAGAACTTAACCGAGTATTCGCATGTCTTCGAGATTAGGAAAATCTTGCGCAGGCAACGTATTCAGCATGAAACAGCTTTCACCGGCGCGAACAACAAGATAATTTTTTTCCAGAGACAAGCGCAGAGTGCTACCTTCCGGCAAAGTGCGGCAAATATCAAAAATTTTCGCGCAGAAACAGTGGTCGTACCTTCAGCAGTACAGCGACTCAAGCTTAACAAAACCAATCAATTCAATTTCAAGATCGTTCCGGTTAACAATAATTGACCATCTTTAATCGTGAGCAATACATTAGAGAGGATAGGGAGAGTTTGCTTTTTTTCAACAACACCGCTGACGGCTTGAAGCGGTTTTAAAAGAGCTTCGCGTTGAACAGTAATATCCATTGATGTGTCCTCTTCTCAATTAATAGCCCAAAATCGACGTATAATAATAAGCCGCGCACCGCAGTGACAAGCTATGTGGTCAAAATTCGCAGCAAATTCGTATAATCTTCTTCAATATCTGCATCGGTCTGACGTAATTCATTAATATACGGCAGGCATGCAACACAGTTGTATGATCTCGACCACCAAACGCATCGCCAATTTCTGGCAAACTGTGATTAGTTAATTCTTTAGCTAAAGCCATCGCAATTTGTCGTGGTCTTGCCACTGAACGATTGCGACGTTTGGATAATAAATCAGCCACTTTAATCTTATAATATTCAGCAACAGTACGTTGAATATTTTCAACGGTGACTAATTTATCTTGTAAAGCAAGCAAATCACGCAACGCTTCTTTGACAAAATCGAGCGTAATTGCTTTGCCAGTAAAATGAGCATTGGCAATAATACGTTTTAATGCACCTTCCAATTCACGCACATTAGAACGAATACGTTTCGCGACAAAAAAAGCAACTTCATAAGGAAGATTGATATTAGTTGCTTCAGCTTTACTCATCAAAATAGCCACGCGAGTTTCAATTCTGGTGGCTCAACAGCAACGGTCAATCCCCAGCCAAATCGCGATTTTAAGCGTTCTTCCACGCCATTGATTTCTTTTGGATAACGATCGCAGGTTAAAATAACTTGTTGCTGGCTTTCCAACAGAGCATTAAACGTATGGAAAAACTCTTCCTGCGTACGATCTTTGCCAGCAAAAAATTGAATATCATCGATCAGCAAGTGCATCAACATTGCGATAATAACGTTTAAATTCATTCATAGAATTAGTTTGTAATGCTTTCACCATATCGGCCACAAAACGTTCAGAATGTAAATATAATACTTTGGCATTTGGATTATCGCGAATAATTTGATTGCCAATTGCATGCATTAAATGGGTTTTACCCAAACCAACACCACCATAAAGAAAGAGCGGGTTATAAGCAACCGCTGGATTATCAGCGACTTGGAATGAAGCTGCTTTTGCTAATTGGTTAGATTTACCTTCAACAAAATTATCAAAAGTAAAATTAGGATTAAGATTGCTTTGATAAATAGTATTATCCGTATAAGTAAACGCAGATTTGGTGTTTGCTGTGTGGAACCATAGAGCCTGCGTGACTGCATTTTTTGGCCAGTGTCCGCTTTCGGCTAGATCATTTCGTTTACTGCCAATTTCAAGAATAACTGCAGGTGGTTGATCATCACTAAATTGCTTTACAAGTTCATTAATACGCGCTAAAAAAACGCTCAACAATCCAATCCAATGACAAAACGATTAGGCGCAAGCAGGACCAACTTGCCATTAGCATGTTCTGCTTGTAAGGGCCGTATCCAGGTATTGAATTGTTGAGAGGGAAATTCACTCTCAAGAGAATTCAAACATTTTTCCCAAAGTGACACGCTCACCAAGAATACTCCATATGACTTTAAAATTTGGTCTGCATAAGTACACTAACAATGCCTCTAAAACAAGGCGTATGTTGCAACCTATCTCAAATTTGCTAATTTTGAAGCAGATTTCAGAGGGTATATACAGTCATTTAGAACTATTAAATACGTCTTACCGCGGTTAATCCTATGTATATTGTTACAATACCAATTGCGAGATTCAATATATTATCGCTCATATTCATCTGCATAAGATATAGATCACCGTGGTGCCAAAAACCAGCTATTGCTAAAATTAAATAAACGACGCCAATGACGAGAAAATACAATTTTGTATATTTAAGATTTGTGGATGCCATGATTGCCAGCACACCGCTCACAATACTAACTATATTATGTACAGTGTCCACCTGGAAAAAACCAAAGACATATCCGTTTGTGGTAAACGTTGGCAAAAAACCAGCAACGCCGGCAAAAATAAATACTATGCCAAGTAATATCGCGATTAATCTTAACATCGCTCACCTCCATGTGACCTACAAGAGTATAATGAATCCTCGCGGTATGCCAGAAAAAATAAAATGGACTATAAGCGAAAAATTTGTAAAAATTTTGCCATTTCTTCTATAAATATTACCTAAAGGGCCTTATGTCAACGAACAAGCCTATTATTCTCGTAGATGGTTCATCATATTTATATCGTGCGTTTCATGCCATGCCGGCATTAACGAATTCCAAAGGCGCTCCGACCGGTGCTGTTTATGGCATGGTCAATATGTTGAAAAAATTACTGACAGATTATCAGCCTGAATACATGGCCGTGATATTTGACGCCAAAGGCAAGACCTTTCGTGATGAAATGTTCGAAGCATATAAAGCCACACGTCAGGAAATGCCAAATGAATTAGTGTTACAAATTGAGCCTATACATCAAATTATCAAAGCCTTAGGTTTGCCAATCATTATGGTGGAAGGCGTTGAAGCTGATGACGTCATAGGCACGCTTGCGGCACAAGCTGCGAAAGAACAGAAAGATTTATTAATATCCACGGGCGACAAAGATCTCGCACAATTAGTAAATAATCATGTCACGCTTGTTAACACTATGACTAACAGTTTGCTTAATCCGGAAAACGTGAAAAAAAAATTCGGCGTGCATCCACATCAAATCGTAGATTATTTAACTTTAATTGGTGACACCTCGGACAATATTCCCGGCGTACCACAAGTTGGTCCAAAAACAGCGGCAAAATGGCTGCAGGAATACAGCACACTCGATAGCATTATTACTAATGCAGACAAAATTACAGGTAAAGTCGGTGAAAATCTGCGCTCTTTCTTAACACAAATTCCTTTATCAAAAGCACTTGTCACCATCAAACTGGATGTCGAATTACCATTAAACCTCTTGGATTTAAAAATCCAGTCTGCCGATAAAAAAACGTTGCTTGATCTGTATCGTGCTATGGAATTTAAAAATTGGCTAAGTGAATTATTAGAAAATAATTCCGCACAGCCTAATCCTGATCATGCCGTCGATACTTATGCAAATTACGCCATCATTCATTCTGAAGCTCTTTTTAAAGAATGGATTGGCTGGTTAAAACAAGCTGACATCATCGCATTCGATACAGAAACAACTAGTCTTGATTACATGACTGCGCAACTGGTCGGTGTTTCATTCGCGATAAAAAGCGGCAAGGCTGCTTATGTTCCGTTTGGCCACGATTATCTTGGCGCGCCCGCGCAATTACCAAAAGAATATGTGCTCGCGGAATTGAAACCAATTCTTGGAAAATCCAGGCATCAAAAAAATTGGCCAGAATATTAAATATGATATTGAAGTGTTGGCAAACGCAGGCATTTCCTTACAAGGCGTAGCGTTTGACACTATGATGGAATCTTATGTGCTAGATAGCGCTAGCAATACGCATAATATGGATGCTCTCGCTTTGAAATATCTTGGCTTGCGCACAATTACATTTGAAGATATCGCCGGCAAAGGCAGCAAACAATTAACTTTCAATCAAGTTGAGATAGAAAAAGCCGGTGTTTATGCCGCGGAAGATGCAGATATCACATTGCAATTGCATGAAACATTATGGCCACGCATTAATGAAGAACAAGGCATCAAGCGCATATTTGAAGAAATTGAAATGCCGCTTATTCCCGTGCTCGCACATATTGAACGTACTGGTGTATTGATTGATCCGGAAAAATTGCGACAACAAGGTAAAGAATTACAACAGCGTTTGACTGAGCTTGAACAAGAAGCATTTATACTGGCGAATATTGAATTCAATATGAATTCGCCCAAGCAATTACAGGAAGTATTATTTCAGAAATTAAATTTGCCGGTATTGCAAAAAACACCGACGGGACAAGCTTCAACCGCGGATAATGTATTGCAGGAATTAGCGCTTGATTTCGCTATGCCGCGCATCATTATTGAATACCGCAGTTTGAGCAAGTTAATGTCTACTTATACGAGCAAATTGGTGGAACAAATCAATCCGCAAACCGGAAGAATACATACTTCTTATAATCAAACTGGTACCGCAACAGGAAGATTATCTTCCTCAGAACCAAATTTGCAAAATATTCCAATACGTTCTCCTGAAGGACGGCGCATTCGTCAGGCATTTATTCCAGCAAAAGGATATAAATTAATCAGCGCGGATTACTCGCAAATTGAATTACGACTAATGGCGCATATTTCTGAAGATCAAAAGTTTGCTGCACGCTTTTTCCAACAACCTCGATATTCATCGCGCGACGGCAGCAGAAGTTTGGGGTGTTCCACTTGATGAAGTGACAATCGGAAATGCGACGCAATGCCAAAGCAATCAATTTCGGTTTGATTTATGGCATGTCAGCTTTTGGTTTAACGCGTCAGCTAGGAATAGACCGAAGAGCTGCGCAAGAATATATAGATCGATATTTCGCACGTTATCCAAATGTACAGGCTTATATGGATAACACCCGCATACAGGCAAAAGAAAAAGGTTATGTGGAAACATTGTGGGGACGCAGACTTTATTTGCCGGAAATACGTTCCAGCCAAGTCATGCGACAAAAAGCTGCGGAACGTGCAGCAATTAACGCGCCATTACAGGGTAGTGCGGCTGATATCATTAAAATGGCTATGATCCGCATTGATCGCTGGCTGCGGGAAGAAAATATTAATGCGAAAATGATCATGCAAGTACACGACGAACTTGTGTTTGAAGCAGCTGAAAACGAATTAGATGTTATTGCTGAAAACGTGCGCCGACATATGTCTGAAGTGGTGAGTTTGCATGTGCCGTTGCTGGTTTCTGTAGGAATGGGGGACAACTGGGATCAGGCGTCCGAGCACTAATAATGATGGTGGTGGATTACGTCGCATAGAGCGCGACTAATCCACCCTACAGTTCTTTTTTGTAGGGTGGATTAGATGCGCTTTTTGCATCGTAATCCACCATTGACGGTGTTAAAATAGGCTAATCTAGACCATGGAAGGTTTGATATGAATACTATTGTACCGACCCAGCCCTGCGGATATGGTGAACTACTAGGACGCAGTCTCAAGTTGTACTTTATTGGTTTTCCCAAAATCATCTTGATCAGCATACTTTTCGCTATCGTGGTCTTTATTCCGCGCATGCTGTCCATTATGGGTGGTGCCGATATTTTCCGCTATGCATCTATATATCGTCTAAACAGCTTCTGGGTATTATTAGTTGAATTTGTGAGTACATTCCTATTTATTACCATCATCTGGCATATGTATTGCGTCATGATGAAACGACGCGAGCCATTAATAGAAGACGTGATGGTAGGCGTGAAAAAAGTTGTCTACTTGTTCATTGCCACATTAATCGAAACCATGCTGATTATTGCCAGTTTTTTACTGCTTTTTTCCATACATCTATACGCATTCGAGCATAATGTGATTCCGCTGACCGAGCTTTCATTTGTGAAGCATGCCATATTCTGGGTAGGTGGAATGCTGTTTGTTTTTTATGTCGCCACTCTGTTTGTCTTTCTTCCGCCATTAATCGCTGTCGAAAATAAAGGCGTCGTCGGTTCGCTGGAAAAAAGTGTTTACCTGGGCTGGAACCATAGCTGGCGTATATTTTCGACTCAAATGACGCCATGGCTGCTTTATTTTCTGCTCTTAAGTATTTTGAAATACAAGTTTAATATCGATTTGCATCTTTATTTTACTGAAACAACTCCGCACTCCTTATGGGGAGCTGTCACCAATATAGTAATATTTGCGATTTTCATTCCCTGGGTTGCTGCGCTATTATTAGTGCAATTAAAAGACCTGGAACTCCGGAAAGAAATTGCAGCCTGATCAAAATATAAAAGACCTCAAAATCCTGATGGGTTTTGACTTTGGCATGAAACGTATTGGTGTCGCTATCGGTCAAACGGTAACGCTATCGGCAAGACCATTAGATACTCTGCAAGCAAAAAACGGCGTGCCGAACTGGGATGCGCTAAATAAGCTGATCAAGAAATGGCTTCCAAATGCATTTATTGTTGGAATTCCGCTCAACATGGATGGAACAGATCAACCTATAAGTAATGAAGCACGTAAATTTGCCGAAGCATTACGCGAACATTACCATTTGCCTGTTTACGAAATGGATGAGCGCCTAACGACCAAAGATGCACGCGAAAGATTATTCAACGAGGGCGGATTTAAAGCACTTCAAGATGGACAAGTTGATCGTGTCGCTGCACAATTAATCCTCCAAAATTGGTTTGCAGAAAAGCTGCAAAAATAAATAGAGTCTATAGAAATTGGATTAACTTATGTCTACTCGATTAACATATCTACTGGGTTTAGTAGTTGTTTGCTCATTACTGCTTGCGAGTCTGTATTTTCAATTCTTCCAGGGCATCATGCCGTGTCCGCTTTGCACATTACAGCGTTTTACTTTTGGCATTCTTGGAATGCTGTTTTTAATAGGCATGTTTGTCTACAAAAAGCATTCCCGCCGATTAATTATCAATTCCATGACAACAATTTTTTCAGTTGTCGGCATCATGCTCGCTGGCAGACAAGTCTGGTTACAACACTTTCCACCCGCTGACAATAGTGAATGCGGTGTCAGTCTGCAATACATGTTGCATGTTTTACCAGTGAATGAAGCAATTTCAAAAATTTTTGCGGGGAGTGCCGAATGTACGCAGCGTGGATGGGAGTTTTTACATCTGAACATGGCGGAATGGGCACTCATCTGGTTTTTATTATTCCTTCTGATGACTTTCGTATTGTTTCTGGAAGAGATTAAGTGGAAGAAATAGTAATTTATTAATTGTCGTCGCACTGCAAGTATACGCCCTCGCAATGACGAAGCCACGAGGGCGTACGCTTTTGGTACGGCAGGTGAAAGATAATTAATAATGCATGTGCAAATTTAATCATTAATCCCATAAATTGCTTTTAATTTGCCGCGCCTATTTTCCATCATATATTTAAGCTAATATATTATTAATTACATGAGTCTCTGCCGCATGCCAAACAAACATGTTTTATCATGCCTCATTATTTTTCTATGTATGGGCCTCGCGGCTCCGTTAACCTACGCACAAAATGAAGAATATAACGAAGGCGTAGGACAAACTCTGCAAATTAATTTACGTTTTGATTCCTGGCTCGGACATCCGGTCTGGTTTCTGAATATTTATGACGTCGATCATGGTGAATATCATACTTACCAATTCCCCATACGGAGAGGAAGAAATAATTACCTGGCGTATACCTACGGCAGAAATTATCAAGTTGCCGCTTCAATCATTCAGTTTGAAACATTTGATAGCAGAAACGATACTTTCAAATCATATAAAATTAATAATTTCTGTCACCTGCAGACAGGACGCACAATTCGCGGTGATTCGCTTTATATTACGGTAGAAGGTGATTTGTATCCGTATTACAACAGTTATACCTGCAACGTTCTTAAATTCCCCGAAAGACATTTTACGATAGTCCCTCATGAGGAAGATGATTCCGATAATTAATTTGGAGTAACTATGTTGTTAAACAATATACTGGACGCGGTTGGCAAGACGCCGATCGTAAGGCTGCATCGTATAGGCAAAGAACTCGATTGTGAATTATACGGCAAGTGCGAATTTCTCAATCCCGGCGGTTCAGTTAAAGACAGAATTGCCGTTAGCATGATCGAAAGAGCTGAGCGTGAAGGCAAAATCAAACCTGGCGATACCCTTATCGAAGCTACATCTGGCAACACTGGTATAGGTTTTGCTATGGCAGGTGCAGTAAAAGGTTACAAAATAGTCATCACCATGCCGGCGAAAATGAGTAGAGAAAAAGAAGTAGTACTCGAATCATTGGGAGCAGTCATTTATCGCACTCCTACCGAAGCCAAATACGATGATCCTGATAGTCATATTTCACTCGCAAAACGCTTGCAGAAAGAAATACCGAATTCACATATCCTCGATCAGTACAATAATCCTGCGAATCCAGATATTCATTATGAAACTACCGCGCAGGAAATTCTCGATGACATGGGTGAAAATCTCGCGATGGTTGTTATTGGCGTAGGTACCGGTGGAACCATCACTGGCGTAGCAAGAAAAATTAAAGAAAAAATGCCGCAAGTACAAATCGTCGGCGTTGATCCATACGGTTCAATTTTAGGCGGCGGAACCACCATATTCCCTTATCTGGTAGAAGGCATAGGATATGATTTCTTCCCTGAAGTGTTAGATAACAATCTCGTGGATGAATACGTCAAAGTACACGATAAAGAATCATTTCTTACCGCAAGACGCTTAATACGTGAAGAAGGATTATTAGTTGGTGGTTCTTCAGGAACTGCTGTCTGGGCAGCGCTGCAAGCCGCTCGTCGTTTGAAACGAGGTCAACGTTGTGTGGTCATATTACCCGATAGTATTCGTAATTATCTGAGCAAATTCGTCGATGACGCCTGGATGCGAGAAAAAGGCTTTCTTGGAGAGAAAACTGAAGTATGAGTAAACAACATCTAGCTACTCGCGCTATTCATGCCGGACAAGAACCTGATCCGACGACTGGCGCAATCATGACACCAATTTACGCTACATCCACTTATGTGCAGGAAAGCCCTGGAAAACATAAAGGTTATGAGTATTCACGCACGAAAAATCCAACACGATCAGCCTATGAACAGTGCATAGCTGACCTGGAATCAGGCAAAAATGGTTATGCTTTTGCTTCTGGCATGGCTGCAACTGCCACCGTGATGGAAATATTAAATCCTGGCGATCATGTCATTGTCTGCGATGATGTGTATGGCGGCACTTATCGTTTGTTTGAAAAAGTGCGTAAACGTTCTGCTGGATTACAATTTTCATTTGTGGATATGACTGATTTACGTAATGTAGAACAAGCATTGCGACCAGAAACACGCATGATTTGGGTTGAAACGCCCACTAATCCCTTATTAAAACTAATGGATCTGGAAAAAATAGCCGCAATAGCCAAAAAACATAATCTAATTTCGGTAGTTGATAATACGTTTGCAACGCCAGTGATACAACGACCGCTGGAATATGGTTTCGATATCATCGTTCATTCAGCGACAAAATATTTAAATGGCCATTCAGACATGATAGGCGGCATGGTTGTCACCGGAGAACGCGGCGACCTCTCTGAGCAAATTGGATTTCTACAAAACGCGATAGGCGCGATAGCCGGACCATTCGACAGTTTTCTTGCGCTAAGAGGTGTCAAAACACTCATTGTGCGCATGGAACGCCATTGCCAGAATGCGATGGAATTAGCGCGTTGGCTCGCCCAGCACCCGAAAGTTTCACGGGTTATTTACCCCGGACTGGAAAATCATCCGCAGCATGCTCTGGCGAAAAAACAAATGAAATTTTACGGTGGCATGATCTCAGTCGTATTGAATTGCGACAGCGATGAAACCGTCAAAGTGCTTGAACGCTGCAAGATTTTTTCTCTGGCGGAAAGTCTGGGTGGGGTGGAAAGCCTGATAGAACATCCAGCTATCATGACACATGCCAGCATACCCAAAGAGGTACGTGAACACTTAGGCATCAGCGACAGCCTGATTAGATTATCCGTGGGTATAGAAGCATTGGATGATTTAAAATACGACTTGAAACAGGCCCTGAACTAATTAGGGCTTTTTAACAACAGGGGATGGTTGCTGCTCCTCTGTATTTGTCTTTTTTTTGCCGAACAAGCGTAAAAATAAATTCGGACTCAGGTTTTGAATATGTTTGCTTAGTTGTTTATCGATTGATTTCAATTCTTTTAATACTTGTGGGGAACCTTTTTTTATTTCGTCTGATTTCAGCAAACCTTTCACGATTTCTTTCTGCTTTTTCAATAAATCTAAATCCTTCAATTGAGTTCCAGCATCTAATTTCTTTATTTGTTCCAAAGCATCTTTAATTTTTATTCCACCTGCTTCTAATACTTTCAAATTAGCATCAAGTTGTTTTTTCTGTTTTCTGTTGGTTTCTATTTTGCTGGCCAGATGAGGTTTAGCCTGAATATCACTGATAGCGATATTCAAAGTGGTTTGCTTCGCTTTTATTTCGCGTATTTCCATAACAGAAGTTTTCTCGGTATTAGCAAGCATGTTTTCCGCCACAAAAAGATAATCACGTTTATGTATTTCACCATTTTTTGGTACGGCGGTTGCTGTTTTACGTTGTTCTTGCGTGGCACGTTCTTCGTCTGCCGCCTTTTTACGTCGTTCCTGTTCTTTGTCTATTTGAACCCCTGCACTATGCGCGGCGCTGGTAGCAGCTTTTCTTTCACGCAATTCTGCTTTCGCATCGGCATAAACAATTATACTAGGAGATTCCGTCGTTCTAACCGGCGTGAATTTTGCTTGCACACCCAATTCATTTTTTAAATTATCAAACTTGATTTTTAACTTTGGCAATGGATCTAATCGCGTAAAGCTATTGAATTGATCACGTAACGCTTTGTCATCAACAAAGCCATCGTATAAATGCCGTAGTGAAACAATTTGCGACGCGGAAATGCGCATCGTTTCCAATTCATATTCCAGCTTTGCCATCTTATCTAACAATTCAGCTTCTTTGACTTGTCGCGTATCTCTGGCTAGAAAATCATTGTCACTCTCACGATCGTTTCTTACGCTTCGCAATTCATTAACACAGGATTCTATATTTCTTTCCAGCTCGTGAACACCTTCACGATATGAATTAATTTTTTGCGAAAGCCATGACGTCTCAATTTGTTCCTGTGTTTTCAATATCAATTCTTTATGTTGCGGGTGTACATTAGGATTTGCGTATAATCGTGCGACGTTTTGATGGAGTCTGATATAGATTTCTCTGATGTCATGTTCGCATTGTGTGACATACAATCGTTCTTGCGAGCTTTCCGGCAACAGCATTTTTAATTTTTCTAATGAATGCATGTAATCCAGCACATTTTGCATGGATTTGTTCAAATCGTTGAGTAAGGTTTTGATTTCTTCGCGAACGACTTCAGGCTTGCTCGTTGATTCTTGTATATTATTAATTTTTGCTGAGATGCCATTGAGATATACTTCTTCCAGTTTTGCACACTCGTTAATTGCATTTTTTATAGCTAAAAATCTTCCTCCTATTTGCAATTGTTTGTTTTGGTCTCTGGCATTGTTGACTTCCGCACCGGCTTCAGTGGAAAGATTTTCTTGCAAGTCGTGATCATCCTGATATTTTGTTTGCGCATTACCTTTTTCCGCTGTCGCAGAGACTTTTTGTAATCTGGAATCTAATTTCGCCTGTATTTGTTCCTGACGCGTAGCAAATATTTCACTGTGATTTGTTTCGCCTTTCTGCACGAATTCACGCATTGATGCGTGATAATCCTGAAAGAATGTTCTTTCTTTTGCGTGAACATCATCAATCAATGTTTCTAACGCAAAGATAAGATCTATTGTCCATGTCGAATCTACTTTTCCATTGTAAGGACGCAGATCGCCTGCTCGCGTGCGGTCACGGCTCATGATCATTCCTCGTCTAAGTGCGTGTTATATATTTATATTTAAAAGTATAGTGCACGGTTGAATATTTGCCCGAGGGATGATGGCAAATAAAAAAGCTAATATTTCTATATATTTACAATAAGCCTGCGGGCATGAGGTGATATTAAATTGGGAAAGTACAACCACAAAAAAGCGATCTATACTTTAGATTGAAATTGGGTGAATACAGATGTCAACATAGGTATTTATTGAAATGGCAAAAGAACAAATAAAACCTGACATATTAAATAAAGCCCTGAATGATAAATTCCCGTGCAGCGAAGCGCAATTGTTAGCACTTGATCAAGCACTCGCCGATGAATCATGCCGAATATATCTTCATGAGAATGAACATGAGCGCGTGCAAGTAAAAAATTTATATCGTCGCTGCATCAAGCAAACCGCGGAAGAATTACGACAAGTCAGTTTATATCTCTATTGCAAAATTGCAGACAATGAAATGGGAAGCACAAAAGACGATGATCAAAAACCAGAGAGTTTGAAAAAACTTACCATGCAATTCAATAAAATCGTCACACTAGTAATTGATGAAATATTAAAAGCGCCGGACTCAAATGCTCGCACTATTATTATGGAACGCTGGGCGGCTATCATGCACGAGAGTCTGATGCTGGGAGATTTTCCCACTGCATCAGCCATTTCCGCTGCATATCATGCTCTTTGCATTACAAGACTCCGAATCGAGCCTGGACTTTCGGAACAAGCAAAAGAAATGTTTCATTTAATGCGTACACAAGAACAAGACTCTGATATTTTGAATAACGCTCAGACTGCGGACGTTCTCATGTCACACAGAAGCGATCTCGTCATACCTCATCATGGCAACTATAAGTCATTGCTGTCTCTTTATAAGAGTAAACAGCGCAATCTGAATCAATTTGAATTTGCGCAAAAATATAAATTGCTAAATGAAGCGATTGAACTGTATGCCGCGACTAAATCTATACGTAAAAATTCATATAGAGAAGTTTTTACCAAATACATAGAAGAAAATCGTGAAATCAAAAAAAATATCATTGAACTAGCGGAAAAAATAAAAGTTTTAATGGAAAAACAAGCGTTGGGAATAGATGAAGACGATGATAAATCGAATTTAAAAAAGCTTGAAAATTTATATGCGGCCGCACTTAAGGCTAAAATGCAAAGCCAGGCTGAAATCCAGAGATTATGGAAACAGGTTTTACATGAATTACCGCCCAAGCAACAAAAAATTTATGAAAAATCCTGGCGTGAAATCGAACATACATTTCGTGACGAACATTCACATTGTCAACGCGTCATCGCCGACATTGTTCGCGAATTGAATGACAGAAAACAGCGGCTTGGCGGCCCTATCGCTTTTTCAGAATTAAATAATTTTCAACAGGAAATCGCTTTAGGCATGACCGTAGAATTATTTAACAAGCTTGACCAATCCAATTTTGAACGCTCGCAACATCGTTTAAAGAAAACAGAAGAAGCGGAAGCTTGTGAAATATTTCAGGATAAAGCATTCAAAAATATTATTTTTGCGGACAAATGTCATACTTGCGTCAGAGATACGAGTACGATCACCACGCTAAAAAGTGAAATAAAACATTTGACCGCTTCTTTGAAAGAAGCGGTCAAGTTGCAAAAAGACAAAAAATTAGCCACTCACCTGTACGCTATTACCGAATGCCTGGACAATAGAAACACACTAGAAGAACACATAGCATTTTTACGTAATGAAATTGAAACATTGAAAAAAAATACGCAAATGACGCCTGAAACGTTGGGGATACTGAAAAAATTACTGGAAGCATACATAAAACTAGCTGCTATCTTTCAAAAAATCTCGAAAGACAATCCATCCGTACCACTTGCAGCCAGTAAAGTAATACAGCCCAAAGCACCACCTGTAGCCATACCTCCGCACTCAGATTTACCTGGACACAAACAAACTTACAAGGAACGTGGTTCTCTCATTTTCGGGGGAACATTCATGCACAAAAGCAAATCGATTTCTACCACAGCGCAAATACCCCAGCCAGCTGGACGGATTAAGTCCCGTAAATAATTTTTCTCAATCAAATCATATGTTGCCATTGTAGTATTTGTTATCTATACTCGCGCAAACTTGCCGGTTTTTAGATATCAAATGGTTTATGCCAACAAAAAAGCTAAGAAATTTAATACAGAGTGAAGCTTATCGAATTGTACTTTTGCAACTCGTAGGTGTCTTCATATTATCAATTCTAGCTTTGATTTTAGCAGGCAAAAAAAGCGGTTTTTCTGTTTTTGCTGGCGGCATGGCTTATGGATTACCTAATCTGGTATTTGTTTGGCTGGTATTTCGCTATGTTGGTGCGCAACAAATGAACAAGTTTGTAACGGCTTTTTTCTTCGGAGAAATGCTGAAACTGGCATTAAGCGCAGTTTTGTTTTTAGTTATTGTTAAATACTTGCCAGTTAGTTTATCATCCGAGCTCTTTGGATATGTTGGAGCTATTATTTCTTTCTGGATTGTGTGTATGTGGCATTTTTCCAAGGAATCGGCCACGGCACGTGTTAAATCGCAACAATGAGGAGAGCGGCTAAATGAGTGAAGCCGGTATTACCACTGGTCAGTATATACAGCATCATCTTGAGCACTTAACGCTCAACCTGAAAACATTTACCATAGGTGGCGAAGGCGGTGGTTTCTGGACACTGAACCTCGATACCCTCATCGTTTCTGCCCTTCTTGGCTTAATTATTTTCGGTGGTTTGCGTTTCATCGCCACGCGCTTGACTGAAATACCTGGCAAGCTGCAAAACATGACCGAAATTGTGCTCGAATTTGTTGGCAATGCCGTTCAAGACGTATTTCATCACAAAACCACTTTTATTCCCGCTCTGGCCTTAACCATCTTTTTATGGGTATTTGCCATGAACGCGATGGACTTGCTGCCGGTTGATTTAATTCCACGTCTGTTAAAACCATTTGGCGTTCCCTATTTCAAGAGTGTTCCAACCGCTGATCCAAATGCGACTTTTGCTATGTCTTTCAGCGTGTTTGCGATGATCGTTATTTTTAATCTTCGCGCTAAAAAACATCTTTTACTCAAGGAAATGCTGGTATTTCCTTTTGGCCCGTATATGTTCCCCGTCAACTTTGTCTTCCGCCTGATTGAAGAATGCGTGAAGCCACTCTCATTGGCGCTCCGACTTTTCGGAAACATGTTCGCGGGTGAGTTGATCTTTATTCTGATCGCAATTATGCCATGGTGGGTACAATGGGCGCCGGGTGGAATCTGGGCTGTGTTCCATATTCTTGTGATCACGTTACAGGCTTTCTTGTTCATGATGCTGACGATTATTTATCTGAGCATGGCGCAGGAAGGTCATTAATTATCGTTTTGGTTTTTGTTTTTTTTAATCTAGAGAGGAGGTTCCATGGATATCGTAGGTGTAGTTGGTCAAATTCAAGGCTTTAGCGTATTAGCCGCAGGTATTTTGATTGGTGTTGCTGCTCTCGGCACCGGTATTGGTTTCGGACTGTTAGGTGGTAAGTTTCTTGAAGGTGTTGCCCGTCAGCCAGAACTCGGTCCTATGCTGATGATGCGTATGTTCATTATGGCTGGTCTGGTCGACGCTTTCGCTGCTATTTCTATCGTTATGGGCTTGCTGTTGTTCTTTAACAACCCATTCCTGGCATCAGTTCTCAATGCCGCAAAAACAGCGACCGGCGGCTAACCTAACGGTGAGGAAATAAGATGGATATCAATGCCACTATAATCGGCCAGTTTTTCACCTTTGCGATCCTGGTGTGGGTCACGATGAAGTATGTGTGGCCGCCTATCACCAAGTTCATGCATGAGCGTGAGAAAAAAATTGCCGCAGGTTTGGAAGCTGCTGAACGCAGCAAGCGCGAGCTGGAAATGGCGGAACACAAGGCATTTTCCATTATTCGTGAAGCCAAACAACAGGCATCGCAAATCATTGAACAGGCTAATTTGCATTCTGCCCAGTTAATGGAAGAAGCAAAAGGCCAGGCTAAGCAGGAAAGCCAGCGTATCGTTGAAATGGCTCAGGGTGAGATCGACCGTGAAGTGACACAAGCAAAAGAAGCTTTGAAAACACAGCTTGCTATGCTTGCCATCACTGGCGCGGAAAAAATCATTCAACGCAAGCTCGATCCATCGATACATGATGACCTATTAAACGAACTAGCAGCTGAGATCTAAAAGCAGGATACAGAATTATGTCAAACCTTTCGAGCATCGCAAGACCATACGCGCTCGCCGCTTTTGAAAGCGGGCGGGACAAACAGCAGTTGTCGGTGTGGAAAGCATTTCTGGAAGCAGCCGCCTATACAGCCCGGCAACGTTCAGTCATGAAGGTATTGGCTAATCCTGAAGTGCCATCATCCGGCTTGTTTGATTTCTTTTATGGCGTGTTATCGGCACTGGCAGGTACAGAGCAGAAAAATTTCCTGATGTTACTTGCGCAAAACAAGCGTCTGAATGTTCTGCCTGAAATCTCAGATGTTTTTAATGCCTATTATGCCGCGCTGGAAAAAATCAGCAAAGTTCGAGTTATCACCGCCGTTGAAGCGAAAGAAGATTTCCGCAACAGGCTTACTCAAGCTTTATCTAAACGAATTCAGCGTGAAGTTACGTTACATTGTGAAATTGATCCAGCCATTCTTGGCGGCGCAGTTATTCACATTGGTGACAGGGTAATAGACGGATCCATTCGCGGGAAATTAACTCGCTTACTTGAATTTTCTTTAAGGTAACTACTATGCAAGTCAAGCAACTAAGTCCAACAGAAATTAGTGAACTCATTAAACAGCGTATTGAACATTTCG
>CAWAUT010000004.1:0-204627 GCA_963785295.1 uncultured Gammaproteobacteria bacterium
TGGGGCGTTTTAACCCCTTGAAATACGCAAAGGATGGGTGGCCCATTCAAGCCGTTCTTTGGCTTGAGTGGGTGCAAGCTTTAGCCGTGCCGCACAGCCCGCAACTATGAGGGCTTCAGAGCCTGCGTGAGAATCGCGGGATCATAATCGAGTCCCGAAGAGCCTGCCCTGAGTTTGTCGAAGGGTACAGCCTATTCAGTTCAGCGCGTAGGCAGCGTCAACTTGAGCAGCACAACAGCATCGACATACATACCTTGCCAACGGACGCCCAGGTGGAGATGCGGGCCGGTCACCCTGCCGGTAGCCCCACTTAGGCCAAGGCGCTGCCCTTTATGGACGCGATCTCCCACTTTCACCTCTATCTTGGACAGGTGCATGTAGAGGGTCGAGAACTGCTGCCCGTGATCCACCACCACCAGGTTCCCCTCATAAAACATGCCCTGGGCGATGATCACGACTCCATCGTTGGCGGCCACCACGGGCGTTCCCGAAGGAGCATGGAAGTCGGTTCCCCGATGGATGCTGGCTAGCTTGCCGTTGAACATGCGTCGCGTCCCAAAGGAATCGGTAGGCGTGAAGGGCACGGGCGATTGAAAGCTGCCGTTCCATAAGGGCTCGCTGATGGTGTGAGCGAAGGCCGCATCCTTCACCGCTTTGTCGGCTGCAATACGTTGCAGCGTTGCGGCGTCTGGCGCTACAAATTTTTCCTCTACGTGCAGCGTGGTGGTCCTATAGCTACCTGGCAGCACCGTCACCTGCTGGCTGGCGTGTAGTTCCCCACCATCGGCTCCGGTCGCGGTAAGCTCCAGCGGATAAGTTCCCGGCGGCTGCTCCACGTCGACGCCCGCCAGCGCGTACCAGGTGTTGCCCTGCTGAGCCCGCGTGAACACCAGCGCGTGATCGAGCCATGTGCCATGGAGCGAATCCGCAGCCTGGTCGAGTTCGATCCGGAAGAGCACGGGCGAACCGCTTTCCAGCCGCTGCGGAGACCAGCTGATAACCCGAAAACCCGCATTTTTCTGTGCGTCCAATGCCGGAAGGGCCAGGAACAGAACGACCGCCAGCCAGGGAAGCTGGCGCAAAGACCGAAGATGAGCTAGGGGATGGATCTTGAAGGCCACGGGCAACGGTAGCATACTGGAGCACGAGGATCGACTATGCGACGCAGGACTTTTCTCTCGACTTCCGCTGCGGCAGGACTAGGCGTTTTTGCCTGGGGCGGCCGGACCTTACAGGCCAGCGCGGGAGACATACCGAAGCGTACCTTCGGAAAGACCGGCGAGCGCCTGACGATCGTCGGCCAGGCCGGCGGCCGGTTCCCTTTGTGCACCTTTGAGGAGGCCAAAGCGGTCACCCTGCGCGCCTATGAACTCGGCATCAATTATTTCGATTGTGCGCGCCTCTACTGGGACGGTAAGTCGGAAGAGGTCTATGGCGCCGTGCTGCCGCCGTACCGCAAAAACATCTTCCTCACCACGAAATCCGCGCAACGTAGCCGCAAGGGCGCCGAAGCGGATCTGGAGATGTCTCTGCGTGCGCTCAAGACGGACCACGTGGATCTGTGGCAGATGCACCAGGTAAGTACGCAGGAGGAAGTGGAGCAGATCTTCGCCCCCGGCGGCGCGATCGAGGCATTTGAAGCCGCCAAAAAAGCAGGTAAGTGCCGGTTCATTGGATTCACCGGCCACCATGATCCCCAGGTCCACCTGGCCATGCTGAAGAAGTACGATCACTACGACACCATCCTTATGCCCCTGCATGCGGCCGATCCCGGCTACCAGAGTTTCGAGAAGAACGTGCTGCCGGTAGCCGTCGCGCGCGGCATGGGCATCCAGGGAATGAAGAGCACCGCGAATGCCAAGCTGCTGCAGGCCATTGCGTTGAAGGAGTGCCTCTCCTACGCTCTCAGTCTGCCGGTGCATTGCGTCGCGCTCGGCTGCACCACTGTCGGCCAGGTCGAAGACGATGTGCGCATCGCGCAGGAATTCAAGCCGTTAGATGAAGCGCAGCTTGACCAGATCCGCGAAAAGGTGGCGAAACTGAAAGGTCCGCAGTTGGAAGACTGGAAGATCAACACCGAAACCGCCACCGCAAGCACCTACCGGGATGGCGGATTCGCTTGAGTGTTCAGGCTCCCAGAACGAACCGGAGCCCTGGGGTAAAAAGAATCCGTCACTGTTTCCTATCCACAACCATCGTGGTATCCGCTCCCCTGGTCTGCGATAGTCAACGCGACCGATGGAGGCGTGGAGATGAAGAAGCTGCTGTTTTGTGTGAGAGCCACGGTGTTGCTATCTTTTGCGTCCGCCCACGCGGCCGATCTACCGGATGTGAAAGAAGGTCTCTGGTCGAACCAGACGCAAACCATCGACAACCCCGGCAATAAGCGAGGCGGCGGCACTCTGACCATCTGCCGCAGCCACGCCTATGACCAATATGTGAAAAATCTTGCAGCTAAGATGCCGGGGTGCCAGAAGCTAAGTGAGAACCTGCGCGGACATACGCTCACCACCGCCTTACGATGCACCGTGGCCAATACTGTGATCGATACGAAGGAAACGGCCACCTTCCAGGGTGATACCGCAATCCACGCTGAGACTCATGCCACATACACCCCACCGTTGTACGGCGTGAGCGACTCCACCATGACCATGGACCAGAAATATCTCGGCAGTTGTCCTGCGGACATGCAACCCGGAGACATGAAGCGCGCCGACGGAAAAATCGTCAATGGCTGGAAACACTAACGCTCTAGCCCGACCTACTTCTCCATCGTGAGCACGACCCGGAACCTCGCCTTTCCCGACATCATGCGCTCGTAAGCCTCACTCGCGCGCTCCAGCGGGTAGCTTTCGTTCATCGAGCGCACGCCGGAGAGCACGCTGAACGCAAGCGTATCCTGTGAATCGAGCGACGTTCCTGAATACCAGCCTTTGACCTGCTGCGATTGCAAGAGAAGCTGGAGCGCGGGTACTTCCAACGAGGGTACGGCGCCCACGATCATGAAGGTCCCGGTTGGCATAAGGCCTCCGATCACCGACTTCATTGCGTCCGCGCTGGTCACGGTGGCGAGGATCACTTTGGCGCCTCCCAGTTTCAACAACTCCGCTGCCGGATCCTGCACTGCGTTATCGACGTAGTGCGACGCGCCAAGCTTCCTGGCGAGTGCTTCTTTGTCTTGCCCGCGTCCGATGGCGACGGTATTGAATCCACTCTTGGCTGCGTACTGAATGCCCAGATGGCCCAGTCCACCCAAGCCGATCACGGCAACCACGTCGCCTGGGCGAGCGCCGCTGTTGCGCAGGCAATTGTAGGTCGTGACCCCGGCGCACATGAGCGGAGCGGCTTCAACCGACGACAGCGCTTCAGGCACCAAGGCCAGTGCCGTGGCGGGCGCAACCAAATACTCTGCATAGCCACCGTCCCGGGTAACGCCGGTGACCAGGGTGCTCGTCTCGCAGGCAAAAAAGTTCCCTCGCCGGCAACGGTCGCAGTAACCGCAGTAGCCTCCATTCCAACCCACGCCCACACGTTCACCAACCTTCCATCGGGGAACGTTCGGGCCAAGGGCATCGACCATCCCGATCACCTCGTGGCCGGGAACCCGCGGATACTCAATCCCTGGAAACAATCCGTCCTTGGTCACGGAATCGCTGTGACAGACTCCGCAGGCCTGCACCTTGATGCGTACCGCACCGGACTCAGGCTCGGGAATCTCCCGTTCCACCATCTCCAATGGACCGCCCGCTTTAGCAACTTGCACTGCGCGCATTTTCGCCATGAAAATCCCTCCAGAACAGCGTGGCCATTGTAAGGCCGGCTCGTTAAGACTTCTTGACTCCTGGTTTTTGCAAAGTGACGCATCTGCCCGCAGATTTTTCTAAAAGCATAGGAAGCGAAAACGCTCCGAGGCTCCGTGAAAATTCGCCGGAGGAACAGCTCGGCTTCACAGGCTGCAAGAAAAACTCACTGGACGAAGGGCACGGCTTTTTCGATCGGATGTTCATGGCCGCCGCCTACCCCAGCGCCAAACCTGTGGGCGGCGAGTTACACCGGCAACCAAAGCTTTGGGTGGCCCATTTGCCCCGATTTCCTGCGGAAGCTTGTGGCGTTGATACACTCCATGCGCCTTTCCCTAATGAAAGGCGCACACGCGGGCCTCACTAGTGTCCCGTCCCTAAAGTTCGTTAAAGAACTCCTCTTCGGCTTTGTATCAGGGCACGACTTCAGTCGTGCCGCAAACACTGCAAAACCAAATGGGCTTCAGCCCCTGAGCGCAGTTTCTGGAACATTTTCGATTCCTCGAATTGTTCCAGGAACTTCAGGGACAGGAAACTAGCACAGCGTGGCAGGAAATCGGGGTCAAGCCTTCTTTGGCTTGAGTGGGCTACGATGCTCCTTGACCCCTATTGCCCTGAGCGCTTAGGGACTTGCCGTTCTGTCGGCTGGACGCCATTGGGTTTGTATCAGGACCGGGCTAAAGCCCTCATCCGTCCTCGGCCTGTGTGGCACGCCTGAAGCCGTGCCCTTCGTCCGGCAACCTTTTCCGCAGCTCCTAGAACAACGCAAACCTCACTTCCCCGGTTTGTGGGTGCTGGCGATAAAAGCGGAAACCTTCTGGTGAAGTTGTTTAAGCGAGTCCTCGTGGAGATACACCATGTGTCCGGACATGTACCAGGAGAACTGGATATTCTGCCTCAAACTGGCCTGGATCGGCAGGTGATTCATCTCGTACCGGGCGGCGAAGTACGGTGTGGCCAGATCGAAATAACCGCCGTTCAGCATGACCTTAAGGCGGGGGTTGTACTTCATCGCGGTGGCAAGATCAGGCATGACGTTGACCCCCCAGGATTCGCCCGGAGAATCGGGAGCCTTGTGTTTGAACTCCCAGGTATTGTTAACGGCTTCGGACTCCGGCAGGTAGGTGAGGCCGTCGCCGAATTTGAGCTGGCGGCGGACATAGTCATTCAGCGCCGCAACATAAGCCGATGAGATCGCCGCGGCCTGCGGGTCGTAGGCCGCTTCCTCAGCCAGCGGGTCGATGGTTGGGCCGGAGAACCGGCTGTCCAGCCGGCCGGTGGTGAGATCTTCACTGCCCTGCAGATTATGGTTGAACTGACCGGTGTTGACGCGCAAGTCGGCCTTGAGGATGTAGGCGACCGGTAGGCCAGTGTACTGGTGCAGCTTTTCGGCGATGGCCTGGCGGCTAGCCTCGGGCAGCTGCGAACCTTGAGCCAGGGCTGAAGCATAGTCGCCCATGGCAAATTGCTCTACCTCGGCGAGGAAAGGCTCGAGCGCTGGGGGTTGGGTGGGCAGGCGTTTGTGATAGTAGGCAGTGGCAGCGAAGGTGGGGAGCGCCAGCTGATAGGGGACATCGATGCCGGGGTTCCATTGTGGCGCGTCGGCACTGTCGTCGTAATTCAGAACTTGCGAAAGCAGAATGACGCCGTTGAGGTCGATGTGGCTTTCTGTCTCGAGAATCCCCGCGATCACCGCTGAGCGGGTGGTGCCGTAGCTCTCTCCGAAGAGATATTTGGGCGAGTTCCAGCGCTGGTAAGTCGAGAGGAAGCGCGCGATAAAGCGGGCAAAGGCATGGCCGTCGGGATCCACTCCCCAGAACGCTTTCTCCTTGTCCTTCCCGAAGAGACGGCCGAAGCCGGTGCCCGGCGCATCGATAAAGACCAGGTCACTCGCATCCAGCAGGCTGTAGGCATTATCAACCAGCTCATAAGGCGCGGGGCTGGTGTGCTGATCGTCTGCGGTAACAATGCGCCGCGGACCGAATGCGCCCATGTGCAGCCACATGGTGGAACTGCCAGGACCGCCGTTGTAAATGAAGGTTACGGGACGTGATTCCGCCGGGACATCTTTCTTGAAGTAAGCCACATAGAACATGCGTGCCGTGGGCGGGGAATCGGCGGTTTCTTTCCCCGCAGCCGGGTTTATGCCCAGGGCGGCGTCGGCCTCGTTGGTTGCTGCGACCAGGATGGTGCCCGCGACCGCCTGGTAATTGATGGTTTGGCCTGCAACAGTCACCGAGCCCTGGGTGGTGGAGTCTTTGGGGACAACTGGTTCTGCATCGGCCTTGGCGGCGTCTTTTGCTGGTGCGTCTTTACCGGCTTCTTGCGCGGCAGCGGAACCAGGGCCGGCCGCGAACAGAAGCATCAGGCAGCAACTGACCACGGTGAGGAAAGGGCGGAGGCGAAAGTTCTGCAAGGGTGACAGGTTCCTTTGGAATGAGGTTGTTCCGGTGGCAGCTACAAATAAGTTGCGCTCAACGTACTGTACTTCGGTGGTAGGTCCCCACCAATAAAGTTACCAAAGATGGTGCAACTGGCTCTTCCAGGCTGGGTCTATCTGGAGCGAGCGGCCAAGCATGTGATGTGAATAAGCAGCCGCCAGAAAACAGGAGCGTCCCATGAGACTTGTCACGGCTATTCTTGCATCTGCTCTCGTCATCGCCCCCACGGCGATGATAGCCCAAACCACTCCCACACCTGGCGCACACGACTATAACATTGGCCAGCGCAAAGTCGATCAGCAGGGCCGCATCGCAAACGGCGTCAGGAGCGGCCAGTTGACCGCAGGTGAGACCGCGCGCCTGGAACACCAGGAAGCCGGCATCAACCGGGAAGAGCGCGGTATGCGTGCCCAGGATAACGGTCACCTGACAAAACAGGATCGTCAGGTTATCCATGCGCAGCAGAACCAGGAATCCCGTCGCATCTACCGCGACAAACACAACGCAGCGGTTCGCTAACCCAAAGAGAGTGGCCGCTCCGCCAGGAACGGCCACTCTCTCGAGGACGCAAACCCACGAGCGTCTCCCTAACTATCGCTCAGCCATATGCTTTCCCTCAGAGGCTAAAGCCTCAAACACTTGGCCTTAAGCGGACAGGCTAAAGCCCGTCCCCTTCAACACTATGCAGCGGGTTTTGAAGGGGTGGGGCTTCAGAGGCTGCGGAAAAACTCGCTCAACGAGGGACACGGATTTACAGGCTGCGGAAAAACTCATGTTTTGTATCAGGGCACGACTTTAGTCGTGCCGTAAATGATTGCGAATAGGTCGGGCTTTAGCCCCTGAGGTGTTGCTTTCCCGCTCGGTACAGAGTTTCTCCGCAGCCGCTTCAGCCCCGCCGTGAGACCTGCGCCGAGTTTGCGGCTTTAGAAGCCGCTGAGGGATCGGTCGAGGAATCAGCACAAGACTTGAGAATCCCCCTTCATCGGATGAGTCCACATTCAGATGACAGGATCAGGGCTTTGGCGTAGACTCAAGCCCACTGCGCCATTTTGCGTCATGGCCGAAGTCTCGTCGATGCGCCGGGCATCCCGATTGACCTCCCGGTAGTGTTCTGTCCAGCTGTGCCGTGGGCCCCTTTGTACCTTTGGCGTCAAGGATGACTCCGGCCTTGTGCCATGTTTGTGACTCATTGAGAAAGGGGCGCCATGCCCTCTGTACCAGATCCTCGACTCAACGTCCTCCCCAGCCAGCCGCAAAGCACATCGTCTCTTCCAGTCCCAACCGCTGAACCCGAGATCTCCAATGAGTTAAAGAACGCTACTTTCCCGCCGCTAGGTTCGAATATCAAGGTTTTGATGGTGTGGCCAAGTTTCCCGCCGTCGTTCTGGGGCTTTGAGGGCGTTCTGGAGATGATTCCCGAGCAGGCCATGACGCCGCCGCTCGGCCTCATCACCGTCGCTGCGCTCTGTCCGGCGACCTGGGAGCTCCGCTTGAAGGATCATGCCTTCGAAGAGTTGCTGGATGAGGATTTCGCGTGGGCTGACCTGGTGATGATAAGCGCCATGCACGCCCAACGTGCCGACGCGCTGACCACCTTGGCCCGCGCCCGCGCCATGGGCAAGCGCACCTTCGTGGGCGGTCCCTGGGCCAGTACACAACCCGAGGTCGTGTTGGAAGTGGCCGATCATGTGTTGGTCGGCGAGGCAGACGAGGTCTTTCCTGGAATCGCCACCGCACTCGAACAAGGGACAGCACACGCGCTGTACCACGTTATCGACAAACCCGACATGACGCGCAGCCCGGTGCCTCGCTTCGACCTGCTGCACCGGAATAAATACAGCTCCATGCCCATCCAGTTTTCCCGAGGATGCCCCTTCCAGTGTGAATTCTGCGACATCATCACCATTTACGGTCGCCGGCCGCGCGCGAAAACGCCCAAGCAAGTCATTCGCGAGCTGGAAACCTTGATCAACCTGGGCTGGCGCAACGAGGTGTTCATCGTCGATGACAACTTCATCGGCAACAGTCATCAAGCATTAGCGCTTTCGCTCGAACTCATCGAGTGGCAAAAGCAGCACGATTACCCATTCGCGTTCAGTACCGAGGCTTCGATCGACCTGGCCTCGAAGACCGAACTTCTGGACGCCATGGTCGCCGCGAATTTCATGATGGTCTTCATCGGCATCGAGACCCCGTCTGCCGAAGCTCTGAAAGAGACGCACAAGTTTCAGAATCTGCGCAAAAACAATGTCGACCAGGTACGCATCATTCAGGAGAAGGGTTTGTGGGTGCTGGCCGGCTTTATTGTCGGTTTCGATTCCGACGACGAGACCATCTTTGCCCGGCAGCTGGAGTTTATCGACCGGACAGCGATCCCCTGGGCTATGGCCGGTATATTGATGGCGCCGCCAACCACCGCCTTATTCGATCGCATGAAACGGGAAGGGCGACTGATCGAGGACAGCCAATCCATCACCCAATTTGGCCTCCCGAATTTCCGCACCGTACTGCCCCTGCCCATCCTGCTGCGCGGCCTTTGCACCCTGCTAACCGGCCTATACAAACCGGATGCCTTTTTTGAGCGCGCTTATAACTCCTTGAAGGTGTGGCAGCCCATAGCAACGCAGAAGCCGCCCTACCTGGGCATGATCTACAACGTGCGTTGCCTCTCTGCCTCCATATGGCGGCAGGGCATCCGCTCCAATTACCGCAGCAGCTATTGGAAATTCCTCTACCGGACCGTCAGCTCCTTTTGGCGCTCACCGGCGAAACTGTGGATAGGCTTCTCGCTGTTGCTCTCCGCACAGCATTTCCTTCTCTACTCCAAGGTGGTGATCGACCACCTCGAGGAAGAGGCTGAGAAGGTGGAACGCAAAGAACAGGCCGCCGCTAAGAGCACGGTGAGCGATTTCGTTGGAGTCGAAGCGGTCAGCTAAAACGGGCTGCTTCTAACTCCCTCCCAACCAGGATCGTAGAATCCCATATCTCGCTCGTTTTTCGCGAGATGTGGGATTCCACGATCCTGAACCCCTCGATCTACAGCTAGCTTACAAAGTCGAGAGCTATGACCTCATGCACTCCGATCGAAGGCACCGTGAGCCGAATCGACGCACCATCCTTACGGTACGGCGGACTCCCGCCCGCCACCAGTAAACGCACCGCGCTGACTCGCCGGCCTTCCGGGATAAGGATGCTGACCTCCTGATTCGGAAGCGGGATCACTTCGCGCAGCGGGCCTTTCATCATCATGGGATTGGTGAGATTGACCAGATGCAGGGTCATCGAATTCTTTTGCTCCACACGGACACATCCAGAACGCCCTTGCCCTTCGACCGTCACCGGAGCGGGCTCATTGGTGGCCCACTCGACTGCGTTGCGCAGCAGTTTGCCGTGATCCACATCGAGCACCTCCCAGAAAGTGCGATCGATGTCGCCCGGGAAATAAACCACGCGCCCCGTCCGAACTCGCGTTGCAAAGACGCCCGGCTGCCGCGTCGCCGGGCGCGTAAATACCGCCTCCATGGGCAGATCGGGATAGGGCGGGAATAGCGCAGGGGCGAATTGCCGCTGCGTCAGCGGGCGTGACGTCTACCTGATTACCGCCGTTGATGATGCGGCCCGCATCTTCGAAGCCCGCAGCAGCGGATGAGAATGCGTCGGTTGCAGGATCTTTTTCGAGAGTCAGATACGAATTGCGCAGCGGCCTCTTCGCTTGCCCGCGTAGGATGCGCCGAAGAGCGACGCCAGGCCGAAGTCTTTGCGCCGCACGCCCCACTCGTCGTAGAGCGAAGTCTCATAGGTGGCGACCAGGCCGCCGCCCTGCTCGACAAAGGCGCGAAGCTGGCGCACTGGTCGTCGGAAAGCGCCGCGATGTTGGGCAGAATCAGCGTGCGGAAGCGGGCAAGATGCTCCTGGTCGAGCAACGATCGTGCACCATCTCAAAGGGAATGCGCGCCTCGACCAGCGCCTCGTAGAATCCCAGCGCCGGTTCCTCGATCTTTTCGCGCGCTTGCTCTCCGCCGTAAAACCAGGCGCTTTGCTGCGAGTAGACAAGGCCGACGCGCGCGAGCGGCGTCTCATTCGCGCAGATAGTTCTCGTTGGCGTAGTGCCACTGAAAGATCTCCTTGACAACCGGTAGCCAGCGCCGGTCGATCGGCTTGGCGTTGAACTTGATGAACCAGGGCCGAAGACCCTGCGCCATGCCATCGGCAACCCACATGCGGATCTCGTCGCCATTCTGCACGGAGTCTTTCCAGCGATGCTCGTCTTCGATGCCCACGCTGAACATGCCTGCGATGGCTTTGTTGCCCATGGTGGCGCGATACTCTTTGCCATTTTTCCCGTTGGCCCAGGGAGCCATCAGCCCGCTGCGGCCCTGGCGGTCGGCGACCATGGTGGGCGCAAGCTGGTTGATGGTCTTCATGTCGAGATCGCTGAGCGCTCCGCCGCCGGCGTTGGCCAGATAACTGGCGTTGGGATTGATCGCGCGGATTTTTTCGTTCCACAAGCGCCACAACTCGAAGAGCCGCTGCTGGCGCCAGACGATGTATTGCTTTCGTGCCGGATCTTGCGGATTGCTGGTGCGCGGCAGGTCGAGTCCCGGCGGAGGCATGGAAATTTTCCCGGCAGTGCTCGCAATAGCACATGCCGCTGCCTGCCCAGCGGTTGGTAAAGATCCCGTCGGGCTTGTACTTGCGCATGATCTCCTCATGCACCTGGTCATGAATTCGAAGTTGTAAGGGCCGAGAGCGCAGGTTTCCCAGTAGTGCGGATCGGAGGGATGGCGGCACATGCTTGCCGCTCGGCATCGACTGTGATCCAGTCAGGATGCGCATCGTAGACCTTCTGCCAGCAGGCATGCGAATCGGTGCGCGCAATCACGTTCATGCCCATGGCGCGGCAGCCGGCCATCAAGTCCCGAAGGTATCGCGATCGCCCAGCCATGCGCTGCGCTACTGCAGAGGAATTTCCGTGGGGTAGAACGCAACGACTGCCACCTGCGCTCAGGCAGGCCGCATCGGCATGGACGCTGCGAAAGTAGTCGAGCCAAAAGGCGGTCGTAGTTGCCGGGGTCGTCTTCAACAAACGCAAGCTGCGCCCAGCGCATGGGCCGGTTGTACCATCCCGGGTTGCCGACCACGCTCTTGGTTTCCGCGCCAGAGAGGGTCGGAACACCAAAAAAATGGGCGGCGGTTACGCCCGCCGCCTGCTTGAGAAAAGTTCTTCTGCTATTTGCCATGTACTACTCCTGGGACGCCCCCAAGCTCGGGCAAGCCGACTGGATTGAGAGAACAGAGGCAGGTCCCTCCACTCGCTAAGCTCCGGTCGGGACCTGCTGTGCGCCTTTCTGAACGCAACTCTCAACCCTTGCCACGGTTTCCTTAGCCGCGCTGACCTCGCATCCCGCCACCTCTTCCAGCACGCGAATCGACCCGCAAATATCTTCTTCCCCATAGCCCTTGGCCATCGCGGCTCGAAAAAGCTGTTGTGTCAGTCCGGTGAGCATCAACGGAACACCAATCTCGCCACCCAGCTCGACCGCAAGCCCGATATCCTTCTCCAGCCACTTGACGGAGAAATTTGTCGAGAAGTCGCGCTTGAACACCATCGGCGCCTTGATGGCAATCAATCCCGATCGCGCCGCGCTGTTGTTCAGAATATCCAGCATGAGCTCGGGATCGACCCCGGCCTTGGTGCTCAACACCAATCCCTCGTTGAACGCCTGCAGCAGATTGCCGAGGATCAGGTTCTGGGTAAGCTTGGCGCGCAACCCCATGCCTGACTTGCCGCAGTAATAAAGCGTCTTGCCCATGGCCTCGAAGAAGGGTTTGACGTGGGCAAAGACCTCTTGCTTGCCGCCAATCATGAAGGTGAGTGTTCCCCCCTCCGCACCGCCTTTCGAGCCGGTACAGGGGGCATCCAGAAATTCGATGCCCAGCCCTGCGAGTTCCTCCGCTATGCGGCTGCTCTCGAGGGGCGAGACGGTGCTGCAGTCAGCGATGACAAATCCTTTTTTTGCTCCTTTGACCAGCCCCTTGTCGCCCAGGATGACTCCCCGGGACATAGCTGTATCGCCAACACAAAGAAAAGCACATTCACTGTTCTGGGCAACCTCCGCGGGCGTTGCGCAGAACAACGCGCCTGTGGAATCGGCGAGTTCCTTTGCCTTCTTCTGGTTATGGGACCAGACCGCCACATCGTGGCCGCCTGTCACTAGATGACAGCCATGGGACCGCCCATGATGCCGAGTCCTAAAAATCCTAGCTTTGCCATGTGACCACTCCTGGTAGGGTTTGCTAACGGGCGTGGACGAGGTAGGCATACAGCATGACTTCTACGCCGATGGCTGTCGCCATGATGATGCTATGCCTCAGGGTAAATCGAAAGAGCTTCGCCTGGTCGGCGACGGACATGGCGGTGGCCGCCGCCGCGACCGCGATGTTCTGCACGCTGATCATCTTACCCACGACGCCGCCGGCGGAGTTGGCAGCCGCCATCAGCGTGGGCTCAAAGCCCAGACGGCCGGCGGTCACCACCTGCAGGTTGCCGAAGAGCGCGTTGGCTGACGTATCCGAGCCGGTCAGGAAGACGCCCAGCCAGCCGAGTAACGGGCTGAAGAAGGGAAAGAGCCTGCCGGACGCAGCAAATGCCAGCCCCAGCGTGGCGGTTGCGCCGCAATAGTTCATCACGAAGGCCATGGCGAGCACGGCGGTGACCGTCAGGGTAGGCAAAAAGAGCTGGCGGCATACCGCAAGCAGGAGGCGCGCGAAGGCCGCTCAGAGGCATGCGCAATAGCAGAGCCGATAGCAGGGCCGCGAACATGCAAGCAGTGCCGGCGGCGGAGAGAAAGTTCAGCTGGTAGACCGCCTTGTACAGGGTTGGCTTGGCGACCACCGGCGGCATCATCATGACGTGATTGTGCAAGAGCGGCCAGCCGACGCTGAGGGTGACGGAGTTCAGCACGCGCCTGGAAGGGCTTGAACCCCCAAAGCAGTACCAGGATCACCAGCAGACCGTAGGGCATCCAGGCGCCCACAATCTCTCCCGTCCCATGCTTCCGATCGTCTCGATCCAGGAGCGAGGGGCGCGAATTTATGCTCTGCCGGGTTGTACGGGGGCGGAAACTCCATCATGCCGGCGGTGGGGTCTACCGCTTTCGGATCCACCTTCTCCAATTCCCGGTCCCACATAGCCGCCGGGCGCCAAAAGCGAAGCAGCACCAGCAACCCGCCCAAGGCACAAAGCGAACTCATGATGTCGGTCAGTTGCGGGCCCACAAAATTCGACATGAGGAACTGGACCGAGGCGAAGACGCCGCCCACCACCACTACCGCCGGCCACACCTCCAGCATGCCGCGCCAACCCACCATGATGCAGACCAGGTAAGTGGGAACGAATAAGGACAGCGGAGCACAGAGACGCCCCACCGCGCCGCTCAGCTTATCCAGCGGCAAGCCGGTAATCCCAGCCAAGGTGACCACAGGAATGCCGATGGAACCAAATGCTACGGGGGCAGTATTCGCCACCAGGCAAAGCGCCGAAGCGTAAAAGGGAGAGAAGCCGAGGCCGACCAACATGGCCGCGGCGACCGCCACCGGGGTGCCGAAGCCAGCTGCGCCTTCCACAAATGCTCCAAAAGCAAAGGCGATCAAGAGCGCCTGCAGACGGGCATCGCTGGTCAGGTTCCCCATGGACGACTTGATGATTTCGAATTTGCCCGTTTCCACCGTAACGCGGTAGAGGGTAATGGCCCAAAAGACGATCCACGAGATGGGAAATAATCCAAAGCCGGCGCCATAGGTGGCTGCGCTCACGGTGAGCGTGGGCGGTAAGTGGTAGGCAAAGAGCGCGACCACCAGCGCCACGGCCAATGCGCAAAGGGAGGCGACCCAAGCTGCCTTGCGCCGCACACCCAGCAGGAAAAGCAACGTAAGTATAGGTAAGGAAGCAATGACCGAGGAGAATGCGAGGCCACGCCCGAAGAGGGTGTAGCTCTGGGACCACGCTGGGCTCATCTGGGCGGGCTCTCTCTTGGAGTCAGGTGTACGAATTCTACTTGCGGATGCCAGGCGTCAGTCTATGCGAACCCTCGCCCGTGATGGTGAAACCGCATAGGATAGTAGCTACATGCTCTCCGCAGCCATCCTCGCCGAGTTACGCGATGCCGTGGGCGCCGACGGCCTGATCATCGAGCGCAACCAGCTGCAAACCTACGAATGCGATGCCCTTGCCGTGCTGCGCAGCCTGCCCGGCGCCGTGATTCTGCCTCGCTCCACCGCGCAACTGCAGAAGGCCGTAGCGCATCTGCGCCCGGCATCACATACCCTTCGTAGGCCGCGGCGCCGGCACCGGCCTATCGGGAGGAGCGATGCCCGACGACCGGGGCATCGTGATCAGCTTTGCCCGCATGACCAAATTCCTGGCCACCGATATTCCCAACCAGCGCATCACCGTGGAAGCCGGGCGTGATCAATGCTCACGTTACCCAACGCGTGGCGCCCACGGGTCACTTTTATGCGCCCGATCCCTCTTCGCAAACGGTGTGCACGATCGGAGGCAATGTCGCGGAAAACTCCGGCGGAGCACATTGCCTCAAGTATGGTTTCACCACCACCCACGTGCTGGCCCTCGAAGTAGTTCTACCGACCGGCGAACTGGTCCACCTCGGCTCGCCCACGCTCGACCCGCCCGGTTACGACCTGGCCGGGCGTCTTCGTCGGTTCTGAGGGAACACTGGGGGTCGCCAGTTCCATGACGCTGCGCATTGTGCGCCGCCCCGAAACCGTTCAGGTTTTGTTGGCCGCCTTTGACTCCATCTCGGCCGCGGGGCAGACCGTCTCGGACATCATTGCCGCCTCCATCCTGCCTGCGGCTATGGAGATCATGGACCGCCTCGCCATCCAGGCTGCCGAAGCCGCTGTACACCCGCATTATCCGGAGTGCGAAGCGCTGTTGCTGGTGGAGCTGGACGGCCCTTCCGCCGAGGTCGATCTGCAGATGCAACAGGTCCGTAAGATCTGTGCAAAGACAATGGCGCATGGGAGGATCGGTTGGCGCAGAGCGAGCAGGAGCGGATGCTGGTGTGGAAAGGCCGCAAGGCAGCCTTCGCCGCCGCCGGCCGCCTTTCCCCCGACTACATCGTGCAGGACGGAGTGATACCGCGCACCAAGCTACCCATGGTGTTGGAAAAGATTGCAGAGATGGCGGCGGAAGTCGGGCTGCGGGTCTCGAATGTCTTTCACGCCGGCGACGGGAACCTGCATCCCCTGGTGCTTTTCGATGCTTCGATCCCCGGCCAGGAGGAGATGGCCGTCGACTTGTCGACCCGCATACTGCATCTGTGCGTCGACCAGGGGGGCTCGATCACCGGCGAACATGGAGTGGGCCGGGACAAGCAGCAGGCCATGGGATATATGTTTTCCGAGCCCGACCTGGACACCATGCAGCGGGTGCGCTGCAGCTTCGACCCGGAAAATATCGCCAACCCCGATAAGGTCTTTCCTCGCCCCCGGCTGTGCGGCGAGAAAACCGGCAAGTATACCCCTCACCCTCTGGAGACCGCGGGCGTCGCGGAGTACTTTTGATCTGCCTCTAGGACAGTTTCTTATTCCGCCATCATGAATGCTGCCTCTACCAATTCGCAAACCATCACTGCTTCTTTGGCGGCCATTACCGGGCCCGACCACCTGCTGGCCTTGGACAGCGCGACCGCCGTCGCTCCGGCCAATACCGAAGAGGTCGCGGCCATTCTTCGCTTCGCGCACGAAAACCGGCTCGCGGTGGTTCCCTGGGGCGGCGGTACAAAACAAGGCTGGGGTTATCCCGTGACGCCGGCGGTGCTAATGGAGACGCATCGCCTGAATGTAATCCGGGAACATACCTGGCAGGACATGACCTGCACCGTCGAAGCCGGCTGTACCTGGGCGTCCCTGCAGTCGGCCCTGGCGAAACATGGCCAGTGCGTTGCCCTCGATCCACTTTGGCCCGAGAGAGCGACGGTGGGCGGCATCGTCGCCACCAACGACTCAGGCGTGCTCCGGCTGCGCTACGGAGGCCTGCGCGACCTGATTATCGGCATGACGATTGTGCTGGCGGACGGGACCATTGCCCACACCGGAGGGAAAGTAGTCAAAAACGTTGCCGGATATGACTTGCATAAATTGATGATTGGGGCCTTCGGCACCCTCGGCGTCATTACCTCGGTAAACTTCCGTTTGCATTCCATACCGAAGTCCACGCAAGCTTTACCTTCTCCGCGCCGGCCGCTAAACCGCTGGGCGAGTGGCTGCTCAAGCTGCTCCACCAGCAGCTCAGCACCCTGTCGATCCAGCTCCGGGGTACGGCGGAGGGATTCCATCTTGATATCCAACTCGCCTCTTTGCCCGAGGTTCTGCACACCCAGGCCGAAATGCTGGAGTCGATGGCGCGCGTCGAAGGCCTTGCGATGGAGGCTGCGACCGAGGCGGTCTGGGATGCCCGGCAACAACAGCTCGCCCATTCCAACGATTTCGTCTGCAAGGCCACCATGCTTCCCTCGGAGATTGCGCCATTCGCCGAACGGGTTCGTAGCCTGGGTGGCGAGTCCGTGACCCAGGCGACCGGGATTATGATGGCGGGCTTCCCGGCTGCGGCTGCCGGGCACCTACCGCAATTGCGGCGTGAATTGGAAGCCGCGAGCGGATCGCTGATGGTCCTCAAGCAGCCGGCAGAAAGTAAGGTCGATTGCTGGGGAACCCTGCCCGATAGTCTTCCCTTGATGCGCGAGATCAAGCGCAGGTTCGATCCCGAAGTTGTTCTCAATCCTGGCCGCTTCTTGGGCGGCATATAGACTCGAAAAAAATGAGCGAAGGGGGAACGAAACCTCACTGAATTGGATCTAATTACATGAAGAACCAACTCTTTCAGGAACAGAATCGCAAATGGGGGGGTAGCCCCCTAAACGATTTATGGGGGCGGGAAAAATAAAAATTTGAGCACCTTGGCAAAACAAAGGACTTAGCCGCGATTCAGAAGGAGTTCTGACGGGTCTGGTGCCATACCAGAGCCCAATAGGAACAGGACGGGTGCCCCATGTTTGCACCGGCAAAGCCGGGGCACTACATGGGTTGAAAAAGCCGGGGTCGACCCGGATTTCCTGTACGCTGCCGTTAATGCGGCCGCGTATGCGGCTTTCATTAAGGAAAGCCGCATGAAGTGCGTCGGAGCCACCAAGCTGCGCGGGAAATCCCGGGGGAGCCCCTACCATCGTATTTGCTTGCTGAACCCGCAAGAGCATTTAGCTTACTTACCCGCGCCTCCGGCAAGACAGTCCCGAAGGGGATGGCTGAAAATTACCCAGGACTCCCCCATGTAATCTACACAAGAAAACCTATGGCCCAAGCTCACCCAGCGCGAACCCGCAAAGCCCTCCAACTTCGACGCCCACAAGCCGCCGGAAACAGAGCTGATCGACGACTGCGTGCACTGCGGCTTCTGCCTTCCCGCCTGCCCCACCTACGTGCTCTGGGGCGAGGAGATGGATTCGCCGCGCGGCCGCATCTACATGATGAAGAAGTCCGCCCAGGGCGAGGCTCCGCTCGACCAGCGCTTCCGCCTGCACATGGACAACTGCCTGGGCTGCATGGCCTGCATGACCGCCTGCCCCTCCGGGGTGCAGTACAACAAGCTGATCGAAGACACGCGCGCCCAGGTGGAGCGCAATATCCCGCGCACCACCACGGATAGCCTCTTCCGCAAGCTCCTCTTCGCCACCTTCCCTTACGTGAACGCCTGCGCCTGCTGGCTCTGCCCATGCTGATCTATCAGCGGTCCGGCCTGCAGAAGCTGGTGCGCGCCACCGGCCTGCTGCGGCTACTGCCCAAACGGCTGGCCGCAATGGAAGCCCTGCTTCCCCGCGTCCCCACAGGCTTTATGCAGGGCCTGCCCGCCCAGTGTCCCCCGTCTCAGAAGCCCCGGCGCCGGGTGGGCATGCTCTCCGGTTGCGTGCAGCAGGTCTTCTTCCAGCACGTGAACGAGGCCACCGCGCGGGTGCTCGCCGCGGAAGGCTGCGAGGTCGTCATCCCCCAGGCCCAGCAGTGCTGCGGCGCCCTCATGCTGCACTCCGGTCTGGACGAACAGGCCGCCGCGCTCGCGCGCAAGATGATCGCCGCCTTCGAAGCGGCGAACGTGGACACCATCGTCATCAACGCCGCCGGCTGCGGCTCCACCATGAAGGAATACGGCCATCTGCTGCGCGACGATCCCGCATGGGCCGCGCGCGCCGCCGCCTTCAGCGCCAAATGCAAAGACATCTCCGAGATTCTGTGCGAACTGCCCGCACGTTCCCCGCGCCACCCTCTGCCCATGCGAGTGGCCTACCACGACGCTTGCCACCTGCGCCACGCGCAGGCCATCCACGCTGAGCCGCGGCGGCTGCTGGCTACGATTCCCGGACTCGAAGTCGCGGAGATCGAAGAGGCCTCGCTCTGCTGCGGCTCCGCCGGCGTCTACAACCTGCTCCATCCTGAGCCGGCCAACCAACTGGGCGACCGCAAGGTAGAAAACCTGCTCGCGACCAAGGCCAGAGCCGTCATCTCCGCCAATCCCGGCTGCCTGCTGCAGCTGATGAGTTCGCTGCGCCGGCGCGGGCTCGCGGACATGCCCGCCTTTCACATGGTCGAGCTGCTGGACGCATCCATCCGAAACGTTCCCCTGGCGGGCGTAAAATAAGGCCCTGCGGAGACATCATGACGAACTCGACGGTAACGGCGCCCACGGTGACGATTGCAGGTTCACAAGGCGCAGCGGAAGCGGAAATTCTTACCCCGAAAGCGCTTGAATTCCTGGGCGCCCTGGCGAGCAACTTCGAGGCCGAGCGGCAGCGCTTATTGGCTGCCCGCGTGGCCAGGGCAGAAGCACTGCGCACGGGTAAACTCTATGATTTTCTGCCGGAGACGGCCTCCGTCCGCCAGGCTGAGTGGCGCGTCGCGCCCATTCCTGCCGACCTTGAGGACCGTCGCACCGAGATTACCGGCCCGGTCGATCGCAAGATGGTGATCAACGCGCTCAACTCCGGCGCGAAAGTCTTCATGGCCGATTTCGAGGATTCCACCTCGCCCACCTGGCGCAACGTAATCGATGGCCAGGTGAACCTGCGGGATGCGATACGGCGCGAGATCAGCTTCGCCAGCCCCGAGGGCAAGCAATACAAACTCAACCAGAAGACGGCTACGCTTTTCGTGCGACCGCGCGGATGGCACCTGCCCGAGAAACACCTCCTGGTGCAAGGCCAGCCCATCTCGGCTTCGCTCTTCGATTTCGGCTTGTACTTCTTTCACAACGCCGCCGAGCTCAAAGCGCGCGGTACGGGTCCTTACTTCTATCTGCCCAAGATGGAAAGCCATCGCGAAGCGCGCCTGTGGAAGAGCGTTTTTAACTTCGCGCAGGATGCGCTCGGCATACCGCGCGGCACCATCCGCGCCACCGTGCTCATCGAAACCTTGCCCGCGGCCTTCGAAATGGATGAGATTCTCTTTGAGCTGAAGGACCACTCCGCCGGCTTGAATTGCGGCCGCTGGGATTACATCTTCAGCTTCATCAAGAAATTCAGTTACCGCGAGGACCTGGCGCTTCCCGACCGTTCCACCATCACTATGGACCGGCATTTCCTCAGGTCCTACGTCGAACTGCTGATCGAAACCTGCCACCGTCGCGGCATCCATGCCATGGGTGGCATGGCGGCGCAGATTCCGATCAAGCGGGACGCCGAGGCCAATGAACGCGCCATGGAGCGCGGCGGTGCGCAAAGAACGTGAGCGCGCGAAAAACGCTAAGCAGCAGCCGGATTTTATCAAACTGGCACGTGAATGGGGCGGCGTGACGATTGCTTACCGACGATCCATGCAAGAATCTCCGGCATATATTAATAATCATGAAGAATTGAAAAAAGCGCTGGAAGAAGGCATTTATTACTGCGAAGCATTGGAACCCGCCGCCGTTGAACTGAATGAATACGGCCATGCGGAAACATTGATTTGCCACAAACGCTTGCGCAATGAAGCAAACGAATGGGTCACAACGAAAGAAGAAGTTCGTTTGCCTGCCCGTTCCATTTTAGTTGCCACTGGAACGCAGCCCAATACTGCGTATGAATTTGAATATCGCGGCACTTTTAATCGACTCAATCTGCAATATCAGCATTATGAAGATGTAGATGGTGAATTGAATGTCGCGCATGGTGTCGAACATTGCAAAGATCCGCAATTTGGTCCATTCACTTCTTATCACAAACATGATAAACGCATCAGCCTGATTGGCGACACTCATCCTGTATTTCATGGTAATGTTGTGAAAGCCATTGCATCCGGCATGCGCACTTATCCGAAAATATTGACAATTGCTACAAAATAAATTAAGTCAGCGCGGCAGCGAATGAAGAATATCAACAATTCGCCGCGCAAATGAATCATCTGTTCACGCGCCCATGTTGTAGACATGTGGCACGTAAAACAAAAGAGATCGTAGAGCTCACGATGCAAGCACCTCTGGCGGCCAAGACATTTCAAACCCGGACAATTTTATCGTTTACAAAATTTTGAAACATTCGCACCGCGCATCGACCATACACTTTGCCAGATGGAGCCACTCGCACTAGTCACCGCAGAATGTGATACAAAGCACGGCACACTGACATTTCATCGTCACATGAAGACAATGCGCCACGCGAAATTATGCGCCACGTTAAAACCGGGTGAACCAGTTTCATTAATGGGTCCAACCGGTGTACGCGCGAAAATTCCCACTGAACATGAAACCATACTGATTAGTTGGTAATCGCTACCAGCTTTTCTTTTTTACGCAGCTACGGCCCTGAATTGCGCTCTGCGCATAATCGTGTCGATTTATGCTGGCGTATTCAATAACAGCAGCGAAGTGTTTGCCGGAGCAAATTGGAAAATGCCGCGGATACCATTATTATGGCTGACAAAAAAAGGCGAGTCATTACCAGCCAAACGCGCTAGCGATCATTCTTTTAATCAGCGGTGATGTCATTGCGGCATTACTGGAATGCAAAAGTAATTCCTCGCCGACGTTGATCGAATTTACATCGTTGGCGACACAGAATTACTGCGCGTATTCCAGGCTGCGCGAAAAACAGTTACTCAAAGAATCATTTGCTCAAAGATCCAAAAGTATTTGGTTCTGTTTATGGCAATATGCAATGCATGCTCAAAGGCGTATGCGCGCAATGTTTACAATGGCAAATAGATCCGGAAACTGGCCAGCGCACCAAAGCGGTATTTGCCTGCTCCTGGCAAGACCAACCGCTTGAGATTATTGATATTGATCATATTGACGCGCGGCAAACACAAAATCGCATGCTGGATGTATTAAGCAACATGTGGGTAGATCATTTATTCTCGGCTTATAAAATAGAACGCGTTTAATGATACGGTCTTATCTCATGCGCGCCCATGACTTTGATAATGCCTTTCTTTTGCAAACGTAAATACTTGCGCAGTGACCTTGGCGCAACTGACTTCATGATTTTCCGATCTACAAACACATCACGTATTGCATGATCCGCGGCAACAGAAATAACTTTGATGTTTCTTGCCAATGCCAACAAACGTTTGCGTATCGCTTTATTTATTGCTCTTAGCGCAAGTGTCTCGTCCTTACCAAATGGCATAAATCTGAATTTTTTCTTTTTACGCAAATAATCAAATTCAGGCAGCTTGACTAAATGATAAATATCTTGCAACACCAGAATATTACTTACCGCGGCGATCTTTCCTAATATAAATTTTCTGATAAATTTGCGTTTATTTTTGATTTCTGAAGAGGAAATAATTAGTCTTGCTTCCTGAAAAAAATCAGACTGGTTTAATGGATAAAAAACTTCAGGTATATTATCTGGATTATATGAGTTGGCTAATCCGGCAATGGTTTCTTTTGCAGGCATAAATCGCACCGCCGAATAAACACCAATCATCTTATCCGTTTTTGTCGGTATACCAGAATGAATATTCTGATGTTTAAGAACATATTCAATTTCACTTAATGCCAAACGATATTTGTATTCCTGGCCGGGAATAACGAATATCGTGATTTGATATTTTTCTGCGGGATTCTTTTTTAAATTCACTATCTGAAATAATTCACAATCGTATTTTACCAAAATGGGAAAAATGCTATCCCACGCGACAGGCAAATCTGCCTGGCTAACATAAATATCAATAGCCCAGTTATTTACCTGTATTTCAGCTTCGGTTCCGAGAGAAAGGCTATCGTGGCGGAAGACAATAAAGTTCTGCAGCGCCGCATACAAAGCGTTTGCGGATTTGATGGCATAATGCGGTTGATCGCTAACTTTCTGATTGGATATAGTTTCATTTCCACTCAGTGAAGCATAGCGCCAGTTTTCCATCGCCCGTTACTCCCCTTTCTACTTATTTACTTATTATATACCTAAGAATGAATCAACGAATTACACAACATCTAGATTTAACTCATTTAAATTCAATCAGTTATGTGCTTTGACTGCTCATATTTAAATTAAAACGCTTAATTATGCCTTAATTCTGCCCATATAAACTATATAGATCAATTATTAGTCACATCAGCGAGAGTGGCCTAATTTATGTCCGAAACAGTAGCGAAAACTAAAGCTTCACGTTTTGACATTCTGATGGATAGATTCGATATCGGCGGGAATTTAATCAGCAACACGTCGAAAGAATTATCCAGCCAGGAAAAGCTCATCACTGTCATCAATCAATTTGAAGCCTTCAAAAAAGAACTCGCGTTTTTCGGTTTGTTTTTCTCGCTTATCCAATTAATCATTTTATTCTACACACTATTCTATCAATCAACATTCAAGAGAGAATACAAATTTGATTTTGTCGTCAAGCTTGGATTGTTGCTTGTTGCCGTACCTTTATCAATATTAGGTATACTTGCCACTTTTGGTGTATTAGCTTCTGCCGCACCCATTTTAACTATCATTAGCACTACGAAAAGCTTGCTGGAAAAAGCCTGGAGCGTAGGTGTAAGCATTTACGAACGCGTCACAGGTGCAGGCAAAGGAGAAGCAAAAATAATTCAGAATCTAACAACAGATTTAAAAGAACAGATTCGTAGCGAAAAAACAATTAATCTGCCGCAACTTCTCGAGTTAACAGAAAATATTAACAAACAGCAGGACCGTCACGCCAAAATTGCAAATGCATCTCATGGTTTAGCAGTAGGCATTGTTGCTGCGGTAGGCTCTATATTGTTATTAACACCTGCTATGCCAGTTGGTGCAGCCATTTTAGCAGGTGTTACCGCCTACTCTATCATGCATGCGCTTGGCTATAACCCACTTAAATTATTAGGCCGTGGCATTAATTTTCTGAGTAGCAAAATAATTGGCAAACCAGTCATTAATCTGGATCCATTCGCGCATAAGACTGAAATGACTGTTCATGATGAATTGCAAAATGAAGTCAGGATTGAAGTTAAGAAAGAAAAACCTGTGGCAAAAAATATCATCGCAGACTCTTCTCCACAAGAAGTACGCAGCACTATGGCAATAGTAAATGCCAGGCTGCAGTTATCTGATAATGCGTCGACGCCAAATGCTCCTGCAATTACCCAGGAAATTGACGTCTTCGCTGAAGAAAGAAAATCTACTGGTATTTCTTTCTTCCATCATCAAGATAAATTCGAAAGTGAATCTTCGCATCAGGATGATGGTCTCGAAGAATTACTGCTGACACGACTCTCATCTCCAGCAGCTTAGAGTCGGCTCTCTGGTGGATTACGGCAAAAGGCGCCTAATCCACCCTACCGTACTAATTATCACCGAGCATGAACGAAGCTGTAGGGTGGATTGGCGCCTTTTGCCGTAATCCACCAGAAGACAGACACTGCCCCATTAATTCAACGCTTTCGTGCCAATGTTAAGCCATCACCAATCGGCAGCAAACTCATAGTAACTCGCTGGTCATAAAAAACATGTTTATTCAATTCACGAATTGCATCTGTAGATTCATCATGCACAGCTGGATCCGCTACATTGCCACTCCATAACACATTATCAATCGCCACTAACCCACCCGGCCGCAATAATTCAAGTGATTTCTCATAATACTCAATATAATTGGTTTTATCGGCGTCGATAAAAGCAAAATCAAATGTACCTGCTTCACCCTGAGCCAACAAACCCATCAGTGTTTCCAGCGCTGGCGCTAAACGCAGCTCGATTTTGCGTGTCACTCCTGCTTTGTCCCAAAATTCTTTGGCGGTATTGGTACATTCTTCGTTAACATCACAAGCTATTACTTTGCCATCAGCAGGTAATGCAAGAGCGACAGCTAATGCGCTATAACCCGTGAATGTGCCGATATCGAGTGTTTTACGCGCACCCAGTAGTTCGATTAACAATGCCATGAATTGGCCTTGTTCCGGGGAAATCTGCATGCCGTAATTGCTTAATGTTCGCGTTCTCTGGCGTAGTTCATGTAACACTTCAGGTTCGCGCAGTGAGACATTTTTCAGATATGTATATAATCCTGGTGTGAGATTCAAAGTTTCAGCTGACATAATTAAACCATCCCTTTTGTATGTTTCTAACAAAGACTACATTTTAACCAGAACATAAGTCTCTGATAATACCGTTTTAATTAATCATTATCATAGGTTTATCTTATATGCCGTCAAATGCTATAATATAGGGCAAGATTAGTAATCTATCATCCCTGAAGGAGCATCATTGCAATGACACTTATCATCGTCCTGATACTCGTTGCCATTATTGGCTATGTTGTATTGTGTTATAACGGCCTTATTTCGCAAATTGAATCAGTCCGCAACAATCAAAAGCAGATTGATATTCAGTTGGATCGCCGTTTCAAAGTATTTGAATCCCTGATCAATGTAGTTAAAAAATACATGGATTATGAACAAACCACACTGAAAGATGTCGTCGCATTACGTAACCAGGCGCAGCAAGCTCAAGCCAGCGGTGATGAAAAAACCCGTATCGCGGCAGAAAATAAAATTTCCGACATTGCTTCACATTTAAATGTTGTGTTTGAACAATATCCCGATCTGAAAGCAAATCAGAATGTCATGCAGCTGCAGGAAGAAATTGTCAGCACTGAAAACAAACTGGCATATGCCAAGCAGTCTTATAATGACAGCGTCGAACGTTACAATGCGAACAAGAAATCATTTCCAACAACTTTAATCGTCAGCGCATTTTCAGCTAAAGTTGATTTTGACTTCCCCTACTGGCAGTTGAGCGAACAGAAAATTGCCGAGCAGGAATCTTATACCGTACAATTATAAGTTTATAAAACATTATGGCTGACGAACTTCAACATTACGCAGTATCTCCTGCTGACTGGCGCAGAACCCTGCGCCAGAATAACTTTCGTACGTATATCATTATTGCGCTTATTCTTTTTGATTTATTGCGCGATTGGCTTGCTTGTCGATATGTATATGGCTACAACTTATTATCCGCAAGCGACAATACCGCAATTATTTCACGCACTGATCACATTCAGGATATTTCCGCTTGGCTACCAGCATCATGCTCATCATTGCTGGCGTTTCACTTTTTGTCAGTTATATTCTTTACGACAAGCTCATGCTTTTGGGCACGGAATATCATGAAATATCGCCTGGGAACTTCCAGTCTCATTCCCGAACAGCAATTATATAATGTCGTTGAAGAAATGAAGATTGCCGCCGGTTTACGTTACATGCCTAAAGTATTTATTATTGACGCGGATTATATGAATGCGTTCGCCAGCGGCTACAGTGAAAAATCCGCCATGGTCGCCATCACCAGAGGCTTAATGGAAAAACTCAATCGCGACGAACTACAGGCCGTCATGGCACATGAGTTGAGTCATATCCGCCATCTGGATATCAAATTAACGCTTACCGCTTCTCTACTTTCCAACCTGACCATCATGGCACTGGATATTCTTTTTTATAATGCCATCTTCAGCGGTGGCGGACGCCGCGACGGTGAAGATAACCGCTCACGCAACGGATTATTTATGATTATCATGGTATTGCGTTATCTGTTGCCTGTTATCAGCGTTTTACTGCTGCTTTATTTGAGCCGTACACGCGAATTAATGGCTGATGCAGGCTCCGTTGAATTGATGCGTACTAACCAGCCGCTAGCTTCTGCACTGATGAAAATTTCGGATGATCATACACAAAATCGCGACAAATATAACGCTGAATACAAACAGACTCCGCATGAAAACGTCAGACGCGAAGCATATATTTACGATCCCACCCAAGCTGGCATCGAATCCATTGCTTCTGTCAGCGAATTATTTTCAACGCACCCCAGCTTAGCCACCCGACTGGCGGCATTAGGATTTAAGAGACTAAAAAAGAACAGATGCTGTAGCATGAGCCGCCACTTCATTGTCAGCTAACAGCGGCTGCTAGACTAAATCAGTTAAGGTATTCAAGGATGATGCCGGTAACCATATGCGACTGACCAGGATTGCATTAATTTCTTTATTGCTATGTCCACCCCCGCCCTGGCATCTGCCGCGCCTTACTATGGCGCAACATTTTCATACGCAGCAATAGCCAAAGAACCACCTTACCTGCATGGCTATCAATTCATGGTTAACTACGATCCCCAGCGCTATCAATGGCGTAAATTTAATGTTTATTTTGATGCGGGTTTTTCACACTTCTGGATTACCAATACTTCTTACTACACGACACTCAACATTTTTTCCGCCGCACCAGTTGTACGTTACACCTTTAAACGCAGAGGCCCAATACTACCATTTCTTGAATTAAGTATAGGCGTAGCATATCTGAATCATACACGTCTGGATGATCGTAACCTTGGTATGCATTTTGCATTTCAGGATAGATTTGGCATAGGCGCGCTTTTTGGACCCGGTGATAATTTTTCTATTGGATTACACGCTGTTCATTATTCTAACGCACACTTGTGCGGTCACAATTCCGGCATTACCGTTCCTCTTGATATAGATATAGGCTATCGCTTTTCCTAATCCCCGCTTAATCATAGGTAACTCTAAAAATTCATTGACCCCTAAAAGCAGAATGCTTAGTGTATGCGGAAAATAATAGGCTCTAATAATTATAATAAGGATAAGATACATGCGTAATAGACACTACTCAGCGAGTGGAATGGATTCACACAACTTCGGACACCTGGAAGACAATTCCACTCTTGATATCAGCGGTATGGGTTCAGTTGATATTGGCTCTATAGGTCAGAATGTCACTATCAACAAAAGTGGCATGGGCTCTTTGAACATTCGAGGCTCCGTTCACGCTACTGCAAAATTTAATATCAGTGGCATGGGCTCAACCAATTTCACTCCAGACCACCGCAAGCTGTGCTTGATAACTCTTGAAAATTCAGGCATGGGATCTGTCAATGTCCCAGGTGGCTATACAAGCAAATCGCCATCTTCTTCGGCTGGCACCTATGTAAGTGATGGCGGAAGCATGATTATAAACGGCGCCGTAATTAACGGTGGCGGTGTGATGCGTAATTTGGTAATGGATAGTTCTGGCATACGTTATACAGACGCGTCTGGAAAAAATGTCTATATCCCCAATGAAACAATAGTCGCGGCGTTACTTTTACTGCAGGAAATGTATATAACAATAATCCAGCACCAGTTCAGAAACCTGTGTCAAACACTGATGCGCAACGCTTTTCAAATTCCACCCAGGCTTACATTGATTCGTTTAAAGATAAACCGAAATTCTCTGATACTTATATCAACCTTCTCATGCAAAAAAATGTCGGCAACGCATTAGATGGCTTCCCGCAATTTTTTGATCCAATCACACATGAATTAATGGATAGACCTGTTTCGGTCAATGGTACTGTTTATGATCTGGATACACTATTGAATCAATCGTGTCGGACGTGATGGACGATATAATGAAGGCAATACTGGTTATAGTTATTTTCTCAATGAAATCCAGCCAGCGCGCTACATGGCGGAAAACATACAAAAAGAATTAGACAGATTGCGCACTGCTGAAAATAAAAATACGTCACAGCCAGCCAAACAACAGTCTTCCGTCAATGCTTGAGCGACAAAGCGCGCCCTATTGTTTCGGCTACCTCTAAAGCAGAACAGGAAGCAGCGATGCTGCAAGCCATGTTACAGGGAGGAGCTGGATTGGACGATTTTATTGAGCTCCTTCCGCATCAACACCAAAACAAAGTATGTAACGTAACCCCACTTACAAGGATAAATAACAATGATGGGCAGACAATATACTCAATCTGGCAGCAATAACAAAACGTATGAGAATGTGGCTGATGGCTCCACATTTTCAATCAGTGGCAGTGGCGATGCCAAATTCAAAGGACATATTGGCAATAATGTCGCATATCACCAAAAGCGGCAGCGGCGATTTAAAAATTGAGGGCACCGTAGCACCTAGCGTGACCATTACTGCTTCAGGCTCTGGCGATATCATTTTCAAGCAAAGACCACCGGAAAGCGTACTTGAAAATATGACTGTGTCAGGCAGCGCAGATGTCACCGTTCCTGGCGGCTATAATAAAAAACGCTCTAAAGCCAACCTCCATGATAACCATTGGCAATACTGTTGTCGGTGGAACTGTCATCAGAAATCTGGTCATGGATAGTAATGGTACCCGCTACACCGATGCCAATGGCAAACAAGTTGTATTGCCACCAGGTCACGGGCCTATTTCTATGGGTGGCGTATCTATTGGTGGAATATCTATTGGTAGCAATGATAGCGATTCTTCCAGTAGCTCCTCTAGCAGCTCTTCAAGCGACTCGGAAAGTTCTGATTCCGACTCTGATTCAGAAGACGATTATAAAAAGAAAGCTAAAACTCCCCCGAAGAACAGAAAGTAGAAAAGAAAGATGTGGCTGATAACAATTTTTCTCCGGCAACCACAACGGCTGTCGCTACACCAGCAGTACCAGTTGTTAGTACAAAGAAAGTTAATTTAGGGGAATTTAATAATGTATTAAATGATCTTTCTCCAGCCATGCAGACGTATCTCAAGTCTTTCGAGAACAAACTCAGAAATTCCGACTTGTACTGTATACTTAACATGGAACAAAAAAAATCATTTGGCCAAATACCCATGGATATACCAGTCATGGTAAATGGCAATCTTTATGATCTTCAGACACTACTTGATCTGCCAATAGTTAATGGTAATGGACAACGCCAGGAATTAAACACAGATGAGCTGTTTTCTCTGCGTGAAATTCAGCCAGCTCGGCACATTGCCAATGCGACAGCGTTTGAATTCGAGAAACTGGGATTATCAACTACAGTTCCTACCGCCCCTGCTACAAACGCACCAGCGGCGGCAATGTTCAAGACGACAGAAAGACAGCAACAGACCCAGGTAACCAAACCAACACTGGAGGGTAATTGTTTAGCCTGGAAGGTAATTGTTTAGCTATGTAACCAACTCCGCTATTGAGGCAATGTAGCCTGGATTGAGCGTTAGCAAAATCCAGGAATGCATTGCCATATTTTTTGTTATTTTTTCCTAGTCCTACCCCCCATCTATTCAGTAAGATATATCATCATACAGAGTGACACGAATCATGCTGAAACGGATCCCAATAAAAAATCACCACCAGGAAATTCAGCTCACGGCGCAGCGTTCCATGCTGGCGCTGGTGGGTATCTGTCTTTTGATCATACTGTTAGTTATACGCCTGGCTTATCTGCAAATTTACAAACATGATGTCTACATCACACTTTCCACTAAAAACTGGCTGGATCTTGTGCCGGTTGAACCGACACGCGGGCTAATTTATGATCGAAAAGGCGTTATGCTGGCTGAAAATATTCCCGTTTTCAGTCTTGATGTCATTCCTTTTCAGGTCACTGATCTTACTAAGACACTCAACTCTTTGAGCAAAATAGTTGCTACTTAGTGACAATGATATTCAACAATTCCGGAAACAACTGAAACAACATCGTCGTTTTGATGAAATCCCATTGAAATTGCGCCTAACAGAAGAAGAAGTAGCCCGCTTCACTGAAAACCAACATCGTTTTCCAGGCGTCATCATTAAAGCGCGATTAATGCGGCATTACCCTATATGGCGAAAGCTTTAGCCATGTGTTGGGTTATGTAGGCCGTATTAATGCCCAGGAATTGAATGAAATTGATCCAATCAATTATAGCGCCAGCCACTACATCGGCAAATTGGGCGTAGAAAAATATTATGAAGAAGAATTGCATGGCAAAGTCGGCTATGAAGAAGTCGAAAATGATGCCAGCGGCAAACCTATTCGTGTATTAAAAGAAATCAAAGGCATTCCCGGAAAAAATATTTATCTAACACTGGATAGCGGCTTACAATTTGTTGCTGAAAAAGCACTTCAAGGTCATCGCGGTGCAATCGTTGCCATTCAACCCGCCACTGGGCAAGTACTCGCCATGGTCAGTGAACCAGGTTATGATCCAAATATATTTGTCCCTGGCATCAGTCAACAAGATTATCAAGCATTGCAACAATCGGAAGACCGACCACTGTTTAACCGTGCATTACGCGGACTCTATCCTCTCGCTTCCACCATTAAACCTTATTTCGCTTTGGAAGGCCTGGATAGTGGCATGACTACACCTGAATACACCATCTACGATCCAGGCTGGTTCAAGCTGCGCAATTATTCACGTCCTTATCATGACTGGCGTACGCATGGTCATGGCTCAGTCAATCTTGCTCGCGCCATCATGTCTCGTGCGATACTTATTTCTATGAGTTGGCGAATAAAATGGGTATTCACCGCATGGATGAAATTTTCACTCAGTTTGGTTTTGGCGCACCGACAGGAATTGATTTAGACGATGAATTGCCTGGCATAGTCGCTTCTCCCGAATGGAAACTAAAAGCAAAGGCGCACACTGGTATGATGGTGACACAATCATTTCCGGTATTGGTCAGGGATACATGCAAGCAACGCCATTACAGTTTGCCACTGGCGTTTCAACGCTAGCTAATCGCGGTCAACGTTTCATGCCTTATTTATTACTGGGCGAACAAATCGCCAGGCAGCAAATATACAACACAACAACCTATTCCTCTTGATCCTGTCGTACTGAAAGACAGTAAAAATTGGGACATAGTCATTAACGCCATGCAAGAAGTAGTTGCGTCTCCGCAAGGAACTGCCTATGTTGCTTATCATTCCGCCCACAATCACAATTACACCATTGCAGCGAAAACAGGTACTGCTCAGATTATCGCAAAACGTGGCAATCCAGATGAAGAAGACAAGCAGGAAAATGTGCCTGAACGGCTGCGCGACCATCATCTTTTTATTGCCTTCGCACCGGTCGACAAACCTCAAATTGCGGTTGCCATTATCACTGAAAATAGTAATAACGCCGTTGAAGCCGCGCGTGCGATTTTCGATTATTATTTAGGAAATCAACAAAATGTTAATCGACAACCTCAAGTACAAGTTGAAAAAGCCGGCACATGACACGCGCTATCGCACGTTCTGGCAATATATCCATATTGATATCATATTGTTGACCTTTTTGGTCATGCTGTGTTCAGCCGGATTGCTTATTCTTTACAGCGCGAGCAATCAGAATATGCGCGCGATTGAATATCAGGTCGCGCATTTGTTACTTGCCTTTGGCGTTATGTTTGTCATTGCGCAAATCCCGCCGGTTTCATTGCGCCGCTCAGCGCCTGTTATTTATATCATCGGATTATTATTGCTGGCGGTGGTGTTAGTCACCGGCCACATCGGAAAAGGCGCGCAACGCTGGTTAAACGTTGGCTTTACCCATTTTCAACCCGCTGAGTTAATGAAACTCGCCATTCCTTTGTACTTGCCTGGTATTATCACCGTATCAGTTTGCCAATCACGCTTCATTCTGTGTTGCTGGCTTTGCCTATCATCTTAATTCCTGCTGCTTTAGTCGCCAAACAACCAGATCTCAGCACCGCCATTCTAATGACTATCGCTGGTTTCAGCGTGTTATTTCTGGCTGGCTTAAGCTGGCACATTATTATTGGCACACTCTCCACACTAGGCGTTTGCCTGCCTTTGCATGGTATTTGTTACATGATTATCAACGCCAGCGTGTACTGACCTTTCTTAAATCCGGAACGCGATCCATTAGGCACTGGCTATCATATCATTCAATCCAAAATTGCCATCGGATCTGGCGGTTTATTTGGTAAAGGCTGGTTAAACGGCACACAATCCAATTTACAATTTCTACCTGAACATTCCACCGATTTCATTTTTGCGGTATGCGGCGAAGAATTTGGCTTTATTGGCAGCTTAATTTTGATTTCACTTTACATGCTGATCATCTTTCGCGGACTATATATTACCATGCATGCGCAAGATACTTTTTCCCGGCTACTGGCTGGAAGTATCACTTTCACTTTTTTGTTTCATTTTTCATAAACATGGGCATGGTGACTGGTATATTACCAGTGGTGGGTATTCCACTTCCTCTAGTTAGTTACGGCGGATCATCCATGGTGACGATAATGGCAAGTTTCGGTATTCTAATGTCTATACAGACTCATAGAAAATTAGTGACTACTTAAGGATTGAAAGAAATGTTTCATTTTTTACGCGCGGCTATTTTGTCGTTACTGCTAACACTTTTGTTCATGCCCGCCATTGGACGTGCTGATAATACCGCCTTTGTGCACCGAACAGATGTGCAAGAATTCATACAGCGCATGGTCAAAAAACATAACTTTGATAAACAACAGCTGATCACTTTATTCGAGCAGGTAAAAATTCGGCCGCAAGTCATGCGCCATATTAATAAGCCACTGGAAAAAGAAACCTGGCGTCTTTATCAAATGTGTTCGTGAATGAATGGCGCATAGAACACGGCGTTGAATTCTGGAACAAATACGCAGCGGTATTGAAAAAAGCAGAAGAAATTTACGGTGTGCCTGCCGGTATTATCGTTGCCACCATCGGTGTTGAAACCAGATATGGCCAAAGAACTGGAGATTATAGAGTGATTGATTCGCTGAGCAATATTGCTTTCAGCGGTTCACCACGTGCTGGCTTTTTCCGTCAGGAATTAGAAGAATTTTTACTGCTCACCCGAGAACAGAAATTAGATCCACTGAAAGTGATGGGTTCTTATGCTGGCGCGATTGGACAGCCACAATTTATGCCTAGCAGTTATCGTTATTACGCCATCAATTTCTCTAACAGTGGCAAAACAGATTTAATGAATAATGAAGTCGATGTGATCGGCAGTATTGCCAATTACTATAGCAAACATGGCTGGAAAACCAATGAACCTGTTACCGTACCTGCTGTTGTACTGGGTGAACGCTATAATTATCTGACTCGCTTAAATCACAACAACCAGGCATATTGGTTAAATGATCTGGCACGCTACGACATCATGCCGAAATACACTGTCGGCAGAAATGATCTCAAAGTCAAAATCATTGAATTACAAAGCCGCTACAGTAGTGAATATTGGCTAGGTTTCCGCAATTTTGATGTTATCAAACGTTACAATCCCAGCGATTTATATGCTATGGCTGTATTTCAATTGAGTTATTACATCACCGCATTAAGGGAACGTTCTAATCATGGATAAAATGGGCGATAATACAGGCAAATTTATCATGCGCTGGCTGCTGTTTATTATTTTCAGCATTGTGTTAAGTGGTTGCAGCACCATGAAAAGACATGATGGGGCACCTGATTATTATGTTGATGAATCCAAAATCCCCAATGCTGTGCCTAAAGTGGAACCGCTAGCCAAAAACGGCAATATGCCTTCATATGTCGTGTTTGGAAAACGCTATTACACAATGAAATCCAGCAAAAACTATGAAGCCGTCGGTACTGCATCATGGTATGGAACATTGTTTCACTCCAGGAGCACATCCAGCGGCGAACCTTACGACATGCTGGGCATGACTGCCGCGCATAAAACCTTGCCATTGCCAACTTATGTTGAAGTGACAAATTTGAACAATCACCGCACCATTATTGTCAAAGTTAATGATCGCGGGCCATTTGAATCAAACCGAATAATTGACTTGTCGTATGTTGCCGCCAAAAAGCTGGGCATGCTACCTCATGGTACTGCATCGGTAAAAATCAAAGCGATTGATCCTTCCACATGGGGCAAAACTGATAACATGTGGCTGGCATCAAACTCAGAATCAAACTCAGAAACGCAAAGCAGCGATAATACTGACAGTCCAAGACCTCTCAAACGTACATATACTTATTATCTGACCGGTGATCATCATCTGGGTCGCGGCGCAACCGTCACAACTGCAAGCGCAGCACCAATAAGAAAAGTTTTTTCTTATCCATCATATGCAAACCATCGTACAAAAACACGCGCGTTATTTGCTGACAGACGCACCATTGAAAAATCCTTTAATAATCACGCTCGCGTGGCACGACATGGTAAGTCCCGTACTACATACGCGCAAAACATTCGTGGCAATAAGCGCATTGCCTTGCATAAAGCGACAGCCCGCAACCAGTCACAAGCTGTTTATCTCCAGGTAGGTGCATTCCGCAGCAAGCAAAACGCACAGCGGCTTAGACAACGTTTAACAGCCCTGCTCGGCACACCTGTTAATGTTTCCCGACAGGCAAAACATGGCAAACTTTATAATGTCCGTGTTGGCCCGATCAGAGATGTGATGACTGCAAACAAATTATCGTTACGTTTGCAAAATCTTGGCATTCGATCCAATAAACTATAAGGCGTCCGATGATATATACACTCATCTCCATTCTGGGAATATTTCTGACCATCTTTTTTGTCGTTGGAACTCATGAATCCGCGCATTTTCTCGTGGCCAGATGGATGGGGATCAAGGTATTACGCTTTTCTATTGGTTTTGGTAAAACGCTATTACGCTGGACCGATAAAAAAGGCACGGAATATGTGCTCGCGCTGATACCACTTGGTGGCTATGTCAAAATGCTGGATGAATCCGAAGGTACGGTAGCACCGGAAGAATTACATCTTGCCTACAATAGACAGCCTTTTTATAAAAAATTTCTGGTCGTACTTGCCGGTCCCGTCACCAATATTTTATGTGCCTTAATTCTCTATTGGCTGATATTCATGATTGGTTTTACCACCATCAAACCTGTCATAGGTAACATAGAACCTCATTCTATCGCTGCTCAAAGCGGCATGAAAGGCAATCAGGAAATCATTGCCGTCGATAATAGTACTACGTCGACATGGACTGGCATTATGCTGCGCCTCATTGCGCATGCTGGCGATCAAGATCATGTCAAAATTGAAACTCGCGATTTAACAAACAATAAAACTGATACGTTTATTCTCGATTTAGCAGATTGGCATCTGGATAAATTAACACCCGATCCGCTTAGCAGTCTTGGTATTGCGCCGTATGAACCTGCTATCCCATTAGTGATTGGTATTGTTAATAAAGATTCTCCAGCCGCTGCTTCGCCATTAAAGATAGGCGATAAAATTATTGCTATTAATTCCATGAGCATGAATAACTGGAATGATGTACTCACCACGATTCGAAAACATCCTTCCGAAACGCTGACATTTTATGTAGAACGTAATAAACAGTTTATGCAAATACCTGTTGCCATCGGTTATCAACGCGGTATTTCCATGCAGAAAACGGGTTATCTCGGTTTAGGCCCTGATTTTAAACTGCCACCAGAATTACTGAAAGACGTTAAATATAATCCTTTGGATGCCGCCGGTCATGCCTGGAGAGAAATAGTCGATTTTACTTATTTCAACCTGCTGTTGTTTGGCAAAATGGTAACAGGAAAAATATCGCTGCAAAGTATGGGCGGCCCGATTACTATTTTTGAAACCGCTGGCGATGCATTAAACACAGGATTGCTGTCATTTCTTGGATTTTTAGCGTTTCTCAGTATCGCGATTGGTGTTGTGAATTTCTTGCCTATTCCTGGATTAGACGGTGGACACATGTTTATTCAGATTGTGGAATTCATCATCCAGCGTCCGGTGCCGGAAGAAGTATTAACTAATTTATATCGTGCGGGATTTTTACTTATTTTCTTTGTATTGATTCAAGCCGTCATTAACGATGTGATGCGCTTATATTAGCGTGGTCGTGGTTGCAACTTGCTAATATAATAAATTTCATCCCAGCTCGTATTAATGCTGTAAATCGGCGTTGATTCTACAGCGCTGTCTAACTGTAACTTACGATAATGACGGAAAAACTCCGCGATCGCTGTTTTAAATACCACCTCAGTGAATCCAAACTTCGCCGGGCAAGATCGCACGCCATCTGAGAATGTCATCAATAAACGAATTTTCGCCTGGCCTTCGGGACCATCAAAGCGTGACGGATCAAATCGTTCCGGCTGCGGCCATAACCTGGGATCCATATGACGAGGACGGATAGGCGCGAATAAATAAGAACCGGCTGGTACATGTGTAGTGTGTTCGACGCCGTCACTATCAGCGGTCACTAATGAAAATAATTTGCTGGTGCGTCTGACGATATAAGAAGGCGAAAACTTACGCATTGCCTCACGATAAACCTGATCCAGATAAGGAAGATTTTTTAACGCCTCAACATTTTTACCAGCTTGATCAATCTCCTTAATCAATCGCTCTCTGACTTCTTCATTCTGGCTTAATTCAACCAGTGTTTTCATGATTAAATCTGACAGATTGGTGCCAGCAAGCAAACTGGCAGCGATATTTTCCTTTTTTAGTTTTTCTAATTTTTCCGCGTCGGTAGCACAATTTTGCAAACCGGCATGCGCATAAATATATTTATCAGGATCGATCGATGCGACTGAATTTTGCAGTAAATCTTCACTAAGACCTAGCAATGAAAGATATGCAGCATTTAAATCATTCGAAGACGGCCACGGGTTAGTAATAAATTTTGAAACACTCATCGCTGTAGCCATATGCCATGGTTGTATTTTAGTTCTAATACCAAACACGCACTGCGCCAAAACTCTATTTACTAATAAGTTAATTTGCACTGGATATGAATTAATATCCGGAACTCTAGGGTTCTTCATCATTTCATTTTCGACTGCTTTAAACAATTGCAGCAATTCACGACTGACGCACTGATAAATTTCTTCGTGTTTTTCGACAGGATTCAAATGCGCTTTGATTAAGGCTTTCTCTTGCATTGCCTCACGGCCTTGCAGATTATTAATAGTTTTTTGCCGCAATAAAACTTCTACTACATCGAAGGGTTTGCGTGCGGCTGGATCTGGATCAGTCTCACTTTCACCATAACCAGCTATTTTCTGGAAATATTCTGGATTTGGATGCGTAACATAAACCATCTTCGGCAACCAGTTTTGCCAAGCGGGCCCTAAATGCCCAATACCAACATTAGCGCCATTGTTCCAGGAGCGACGATGAAGTTCTTCTAACATTTGCTCTGGATTTAAGTAGGCATCCAAAGCATCTCCAGCTATGCTGCGGGTCAAGGCACCGGCGTAAGAAACAGAAACACGATAGGCCGCGCTGGTAGCATTGTAAAATGATGTCATTAATTCGCGTGAGCTGCGCATTGTTTATAATTTCTTCATTTATTTGAATTTTGATCACATATTTTAATGAATTGCATGACTAAAAATCAAACAAAATGATTTATTTTTTATCAAATGCTATAAAAGAACAACTTAGCGCTGCTTGCGCGAGTCCAATAGACCATTTATATTTGTCAGCGAACCACTCAGGGGGGCCGTAAGGCTGAGATGTCCCAATCCCGGGACGACCCTTAGAACCTGATCCGGATTATACCGGCGGAGGAAGAAGTGAACGTACCTGAAATCAGAATCAGGAATGCAGCGCTTGCTTACAGCAATAAAACTGTATTTTCTGACATCAATCTAGATATATCTGCCGGTAAATGGATAGGCTTGCTAGGGCCAAGCGGCATAGGCAAAAGTTCATTTTTGCGCATGATTGCGGGCTTAACGCTGCCACAAGAACAATCTGGCGGCATACTTTACGCAGACAATAATATCCCTTTAAATCAACAAGTTGCCTATATGGCGCAAACTGATTTATTACTGCCATGGTTAACGGTGCTGGGGAATGTCTTGCTGGGATGCAAACTGAGGCCACAGCAGCGCGGTGAAAAAGCCGCGGCAATAGCAAAAGCCACCTCGCTACTTGAACAAGCCGGCCTGAAACAAGCGCACCATCTTTACCCTCACCAGTTATCCGGCGGCATGCGCCAACGCGTTGCCCTGGTGCGAACACTCATGGAATACAAACCCATTGTGTTGATGGATGAGCCATTTTCCGCGCTAGATGCCATTACCCGTTACAAATTACAAGAAACTGCAGCGGCATTGTTAAAAGACAAAACGGTTTTATTCATTACCCATGATCCAGTCGAAGCATTACGGCTAGCGGACAGTATTTATATCATGCAAGGGCATCCAGCCGGATTGAAGCAGGTCGTTGAACTCACCTCACTGGCGCCACGTTCATTACTTGATCCGGAGGTTACTAATCTGCAAGGGTTGCTGTATCAGGAACTCGCCCGTTCCACCGGAGACGCCGCATGAAATTCACACTGCGCTTGCTGATTATTTTCATCAGTCTGCTACTCATCTGGCAGGCGATTGTTTCTGGTTTTCAGTTACCAGATTATCTGTTACCCACACCCGGTCAGGTATTTCACGCTTTAATAGATCAACATGATGTTATTCTGCATGAAGCCCTGCCAACACTGATTGAAACCTTGCTTGGATTTTTATTAGGAATTGTCGCCGGCTGCACCGCAGGAATCATACTCGCGTTTTTTCGCCGGGCAGCATTATGGTTTCTGCCTTTGCTTATCATTAGCCAAGCCATACCAACGTTTGCCATTGCGCCAGTACTGGTCATTTGGTTAGGTTATGGAATGTCATCGAAAATTGTCATGACTATTCTCATGATTTTCTTCCCCATCGCCAGCGCCATGTATGACGGGCTGCGCCGGACTGAGCCATTATGGCTGGACCTGGCTAAAACCATGAATGCGAGTAAATGGCGAACGTTTATACATATGCGCCTACCCGCCGCGCTGCCAGCGCTGGCATCCGGGATACGTATCGCCGCTGTTTCTGCACCTATTGGTGCCGTTATAGGCGAATGGGTAGGTTCCAGTCATGGACTCGGCTACCTCATGTTAAACGCAAACGCACGTTTGCAAATCGACATGATGTTTGCCGCATTAATTGTTATTATACTGTTAGCGCTGGGTTTGTATTTTAGTGTCGATAAAATCATGCGTAAATTAATCTGGTGGCAGGTTTAGGAGATTTAATGATGAAGAAATTTATCTTTGTATTTTTATCCATGTTAACTTCTGTCAGCTTCGCAGCTGCACCGAATTCACAAAAACTGACCGTTATGCTGGATTGGTTTCCCAATCCCGATCACGCCCCGTTAATCATTGCGCAACAACAGGGATATTTTAAACAACAAGGCCTGGATGTTGAATTAATCGGCCCCGCAGATCCCACCGACCCACCGAAAATGGTTGCGGCAGGTAAAACAGATGTTGGTATTACTTATGAACCTGATTATATACAGCAGGTAGACCGCGGTTTACCGGTAGTACAGTTTGGTACATTGATAGACAAACCATTAAACTGCCTCGTCGCGCTGAAAGGCAGCGGCATTCACAATCTTGCCGATCTCAAAGGCAAACGTATTGGTATCAGCGTTGGTGGCTTATCCAGCATTATGCTGCGTACCATGCTGGCCAAAGAAGGTTTAACAGAAAAAGACGTTGAAATTGTCGATGTTAAATACGGTTTGACGCAAGCACTGTTGTCACACAAAGTCGATGCCGTCACCGGCATGATGCGTAATGTTGAAATCCCACAGCTGGAATCAAAAAATCAGCAAGTGGTAATGTTCTTCCCGGAAGAAAACGGTATTCCCAATTACAGTGAATTAGTTTTTATTACGCATACCACAAAATTGAGTGATCCACGCCTGCCGCGCTTCCTGGCTGCGGTGAAAAAAGGCGTCAGATATCTGGATGAACATCCCAAAGAAGGCTGGGCTGCATTCGCCAGACAATATCCGGAAGCCAATAATACCGTGAACCATCAATCATGGTTTGCGACTATTCCGTATTTTGCTGAAGACCCTGCATCGATGAATAATGAAGACTGGGACAAGTTCGCGGGATATATGTTGCAACATAAACTTATTACGAAAAAACAGACGTCGACAAGATATTTTCTGGCGTTGAATTTGTCACCATCGTATAGAGTTGTGTAGTTTACAACCCTCACCCGCCGGTGGATTACGGCAAAAGGCGCCTAATCACCCTACGCCAGAGTAAGAGGCACGTCGTAGGGTGGATTAGGCGCCTTTTGCCGTAATCCACCAGCATGAGGAGTAATTAAAATATTTATTATAAAAAAGGAATATCCATGTACACTGAAATCATTCTCGCCCTTTGCGGCAGTTCTGTTTTTTTACTTTCAATCCTGGTGATCAAGCAGTTATTTTTTACCGGCAGCGCTGAAAGAGCCAGCTCGCAAATTTTAGACCAAATATCCCAGTTATCGAAAGATAACCAGGCTAACGAACAACAGCTGCGTGAAAATCTGCTTGTTAACCTTAACACATTACAACAGGCTATCCTGGAAAAACTGAGCAATTCTCGCATCGAACAAACACAACAATCGCTGGAATCCTTGAAAATATTGCATGACACTCTGCAAAAATCGACGCAGGAAAATCGTCAGCAAGTAAAAGAAGCGCTGAATGATTATGGCAAAGACATGGGCACCAAAGTCGACAAACTAACAGAAACCACAGAAAACAAGCTGAAAGAAATCAACGCTCAAGTTGAAAAACGCCTGACCGATGGTTTTGAAAAAACCAATGAAACATTTAATGATGTTATCAAGCGTTTGGCATTAATTGACGCGGCACAAAAACAAATCGGCGAATTATCTTCCAATGTTATTAACCTGAATGAAATACTGAATGATAAGCGCTCGCGCGGCACTTTTGGCGAAGTACAACTCTCCGCATTAATTCACAATATGATTCCAGAACAGCATTTCAGTTTTCAGCATTTACTGAGCAATCAAAAACGCCCGGACTGCATGCTATTTTTGCCAGAACCAACTGGAAATATTGCGATTGACGCAAAATTTCCGCTGGAAAATTATCGTCTCATTATAGATTCTTCGCTGTCCGAGATAGAAAGACAACAAGCGCTGAAGCAATTCAAAATTGATATTCGCAAACATATTCAGGATATAGCAGACAAATATATTATCCCAGGCGAAACATCTGACGGTGCGGTCATGTTTATTCCTGCCGAATCTGTGTTTGCGGAAATTCATGCGCATCATTCTGATCTGGTTGAATTCGCACAGAAAACTAAAATCTGGATGGTGTCGCCAACTACCATGATGGCCATCCTCACAACTGCTCGCGCTGTGTTAAAAGATGCTGCCACGCGTAAACAAGTGCATGAAATTCAGAAACATTTACGCATGCTCGCGGATGATTTTGAACGCTTTCAAATGCGCATGGATAATCTGGCTAAACGTATTTCACAGGCGCATTCAGACGTAGAACAAATACATATATCTTCAAGAAAAATTTCGCAGCGGTTTGTGCAGATCGACAAAGCTGAATTCGACACTGTCAAACTCGATGGCCCTATTGTTGGTATCGAAGAAACGGCGTCTGCTTAATGAGCAGAGCCGTTTTTCATGGCGCTGAGTGGGGCAACTGAGTGTGATCAGTCATATCAACCTTATCCGATGCCTCAGTAACCGCATGTACATGAGTTGTCGTCGCATTATTCGCAAATATACTCATACCATGTAACGATAGAGGACGGTGTAAAAATTCATTAATCACCGTTTTCTTTGCTCTTTCCACATCAGCGCTAGTGACAAACGCGGACGTTCTTAAAGTCCGATAGCTTTCAACTTCAGCCATCAATATATTGGCATCAGCAAGAATCCACAAAGCCTGTCCTTCCGCATCGTATGCATTCATATCTGCCGCCGTATGCAGCAAAGCCATACGTTCGATAAATTGTTTCATGATGCCATCCAGTCTGCGTTTCCATGCAGATATAAATTCATCATTATAAAGATTATATATAGTTAATTTTTTTCCAGCCTGGACAACTTTTTGCGTCAGACTGCTTACATGCTTGTCGTAATCCATTTTAAACTTGGCAAGTAAATCATTTAACAGCGCGGCACCGTCGAAACACGGCTGCATTATAGCAATAGTCGTCGCCAGATTGGCTGAAAATTGCGTATTAAACAATGGATCAGAAAAATCAATATAAGCGCCGTTAGTTAACGTAAAATTGCTTATCGATCGTGAAGATTTTCTACTCTCGAACAAGGCAGAGGAACCCGTACGAACTTCACGCTTGATTTGCCTGATTTCACGTTCCAGTTCTTCGTCTTCATTTTTTTCTTTTTGACGCTCAAGAATACGACGCTCCTCTTCTGTCAATTGTCTTACACCTTTAGTGCGTCGATAACATTCCTTCAACCAGTCAAGCATTCTATCTTTACCCGACCCATCTGCCGAAGCAGAGATAGAATTATGCAAGGCAACTCTTGCCTGCCAGAATGCTTCTTTTTCTGCTATCGCCAATTCATTTTCCAATTCCTTGGCCGCCAGCGTAAATAATAACATTCGTTTTAGCTGTTCCGGGTGCTGGATAAATTTACAAAACCGTTCCAGAACAATGCTATCTTCTCTGATATCATGAATAAATAAATTTTTTATATATAGGTTGGAGTATTTCTGAAGTAGCTCGATTTTGGCCTGTTTATTCGTCCCGCATGCATCAATATCTTTGATAATCAGATCACGTACAAATTCTGCTTTCCTCTTCGCTTTGGCATTTTTTTCACTTTCTGGAGCATTGGAATCATCGCGATCTTTAAATAAGCGAGCGAGGTTTTCAATTGCCCGTTCAACTCCACTAGTATGATGATCATCATGGCCCACTTGAAAAGTAAAACCCTTATTAGCTTCTGCTTCGATTGCTTCCGCATGTAAATGTACGAGAATTTCATGCGTAAACTGATAAAAATCTTTCGTGGAAGAAGTAGTCTTACGCACGCTTGCTGACATAGAAAAAATATCCGCTTCCCGTTTTGCCAGCAATTGGCCAAATTTATGGCCTTCAGGATCCACGTCTTTATTTCTGCCAACCACTTCTTCGTAAAATTTAATAAAACGCTGCACATCTACTATGCTGGAAAGTTTTTTCATGCAGGCGGCTTTCAATTCAAGGGCAATCTTGATTTTATTTTGGTGTCTTTCTTTATGCGGATTGAGCAGATAATCGAGGCCAGAATATTCATATCCTGCCATTAATTTTTTTCCGTATAACTCATCCAGATCACGCAATATGGCTTCTTGTACTCTGGCAGCCAGATCAATAACTTCCTTGGTTTCTTTCGCAAATAATTCTTTCATCACAGGGGCGTACTCCGTTACCACCGCAGGCCGGTTCGATTGAACTGAAACGTTTGAATTCCCAAAGCTCAACATTGCCACTACCCCAATATGAATCTAATAATTATGTTTCGCTAATTATATGGCACGATCATTAAGACACCCTTAGTTCAATCTTAAGGAATCCTTACATATCTCTTTGATTTAATGCTGATTAATTGGTTAAAATTTGATCAATTATGGTAATTAGTGTAGATTTGGGACTGTTAAAAATTACAGTTGGTTCTTTTGCATATTTTTTGTATAATATTCCTAATTTTAGTGATAAATACTTGTTTGTACTGGGAGGAAACATGAAACAGATGATAATTGTAGCTGGAGCTTTTATTCTTTGCACTTGTAGTTTTGCAGGCACTGGATTTAGCAAGGGTTCATCTCAGCTTAATGCTCTGGGTTCAGCGTGGAAATCTCATCAACCTGCTCAAATTAAATTAAACCAGAACGACATTACGATGGGTTATGCTGGTGATGACGTTTCTCGCAGACCTACTCTTGTTCCACAAACCGTCACACTTATAATCCAGACAATACACCGTCTTCTAAAACCCCTCTCTTGAGGGGTTTTTTATTTTAGGCCTTAAAATTCATACCAAATTGTGACACCGGGGCAAATGAACGTCTATGCACCCTGCATGGCCCATGCTTCTGGAGTAAATCTACGTGCAGTGAGGTCGGATAACCTTTGTGTTGCGCAAAAGCATACATGGGATAGCGTTTATCCAGCATCCGCATAATACGATCACGCAATACTTTGGCCACGATTGAAGCGGCGCTAATAGCAGGCTCGGTCTGATCACCCTGAACGATAGCCTTGGCTTCACAATCCAGTTTAGGGCATTTATTGCCATCGATCAGTGCCAGGCATGGCTTGAATTTCAAGCTGGCAACCGCTCGCTGCATAGCCAGGAGAGACGCCTGGAGAATATTGATCTTGTCGATTTCTTCGACCCTGGCGCGCGCTGCAGACCATGCCAAAGCATGCTGACGTATTTCAAGAAATAATGCATCACGCTGTTTTTCAGTTAGTTTTTTTGAATCAGCCAAGCCAGCAATGGGTCTGGCTGGGTCAAGGATAACAGCCGCGGCGATGACTGGGCCGGCCAAAGGGCCTCTTCCAGCCTCATCTACACCGGCAATGAGGTATTCTTGTGGTACTTCCTGCATTTTTAATTCTTGTTTTTATGTAAATGTTTATTATTTTTATTACCCAGCTGGTGGCTGGTGGATTACGGCAAACGACACCTAATCCACCCTACGGCTTCGTTTATACTCAGTGTGCAGTAGAGTGGATTAGGCGCCTTTTGCCGTAATCCACCAGAAAGTGAGTTAAATTTTATGCTTCAGCTTCATTCTCTTTCGTATCATACGCTAGCTTCACCACTGCAGCCGAAACCGGTGGGCGCTCCAATACCGTGCGAACAACAAACCTTGGACGTTTACGCACTTCCTGATAAATACGGCCGATATACTCACCGACCACGCCCAGGCCAAACAATACAATGCCCAGCAGGAAGAACATGATCGCAAACAAGGTAAACACACCTTGGACTTCAGGACCTACAATCAACCGGCGCAGGAACAGAAATACCACGAAAGCAAAACTGCACAGTGATATCAGCAGTCCCACCATGGTAAATACTTGCAAGGGGAACACAGAAAAGCCGGTAACAAGGTCGAAGTTATAGCGAATCAGCTTATAAAAATTATAACTGGAGGTACCCGCACTACGTTCTGCGTGAGCCACCCCTACTTCCGTTGGGTTGGAAGCATAGGTCAGCGCAAGCGCTGGAATAAAGGTACTGCTTTCGCCGGTAGACGCCATCAGGTCAACGATATCGCGACTATAAGCGCGCAACATGCAGCCTTCGTCTTTCATGATCAGTTTAGGCATCATCAAGGCTCGCAGCTTGTTATGCCATTTGGATACTTGTAAACGCCACATGGAATCCTGACGATCCATGCGGTAAGTATTGACCACATCATGTCCCGCTTCCATCGCAGCAACCAGTTTACCGATTTCTTCTGGCGGGTTTTGCAAGTCGGCATCCATGGTAATAATGATCTGACCACGCACGCGTTCGAAGCCTGCCATAATTGCCATGTGCTGACCATAATTACCATTAAATTCAATGACTCGAATTTGGTCTGGGCGGCGGTTATGCAAATCTTTCAGCATTGCAGCTGATTTATCGGTACTGCCGTCATTGGTCAATATGATTTCATAAGTCTTGCCAAGTTTATCCAGCGTCGCTGTCAAACGGGTATACAATTCTTCTAGCACTTCCTGCTCGTTATGAACTGGAATGACTATGCTAATATAGGGCGTGTGCTCCATAAAAATAACCTTTGTGATGTTTACAATTTTGACAAATTATATAGGGTCTGGTGCTAATTGCAATTCTGCCTTGAACAACAGTAGGTCAATGAATGTATAGGCTAAAAAATGAACAGCAAAAAAATTCGGGAAATATTTCTACGCTTTCGCAAGAATAATCCGCACCCAACCACAGAACTCAAATATCACAGTCATTTCGAACTATTGATAGCGGTTATCTTTTCTGCCCAGGCAACTGACAAATCGGTTAATAAAGCCACGGAAAAGTTGTTTCCAGTCGCGAACACACCTGAAAAAATTCTGAAGCTAGGCGAGAAAGGTTTGAAAGAATATATTAAAACCATAGGCTTGTATACGACTAAAGGAAAAAATGTTATCGCAACTTGCAGGCTGCTGATTGAGAAATTTCACTCTAAAGTACCCCAAACCCGTGAAGAACTGGAATCACTGCCTGGCGTTGGCCGCAAAACAGCTAATGTCATTTTAAATACTTGTTTTCGCGAGCCAGTGATTGCCGTCGATACGCATATATTCCGTGTCGCCAATCGAATTGGGCTGGCCAAAGGAAAAACACCGCTGGAAGTTGAAAAGCAGTTAATGCAGAATATCCCGCAAGAATTTATACACGATGCGCATCACTGGCTAATTTTACATGGCCGTTATGTTTGTATTGCGCGCAAACCACACTGCCCTGAATGTATTATTCGGGACTTGTGTGAATATAAAGACAAGACGATAACTGATGTACACAAATAACCGCGACGCTTACCGCCAGGCATTTTTCACTGTTTGGCAGAAATATCAGAAAAAACTGCCACTAGACGCAACTGAAGCACAATTAGTGGAAGTCATCGCTCTGCATCCAGAATTTCATGCGTTACTTGAAAATCCAGCTGCTTATCAACAGCAGGAATTTGAATTAGAAGAAAATCCATTTTTGCATATGAGTCTGCACATCGCATTGCGTGAACAAATCAGAATGAACAGACCGCATGGCATTGCCACAATACTACAAACAATTACTGGAAAAATTAATTCATGCGCATGACGTTGATCATCACATGATGACATGTCTCTCACAAATGATCTGGAAAGCGCAGCAGACAGGTGAAATGCCAGATGAAATGAATATTTAAAATTATTAAGTCTCATTTGATACCCTCACCCGCCGTATTGGCGCAGGTGAGGGGTAAAAAAATAATTTTTACATCTTGCAAGCTTCTTTAGCCGTATTTTTTTCTTCTGCATTATACAAACGATTGATTTCAGCTACAACTTCTAAAAATGCTAGCTTTCAATTGCGCGAAATCAGGAAAAATACGAACTGCGTTTTAACATGTCGTTCATCAACATAGACATCGGTCGCCTCGCCTAACCAAAAGCGCATGCTGCTCAATTGCTTCTGCAGATTCCTGATTTTTGCAAGTTGGCGCAAACAATGTGAATGCCGATTTATCGAATGAATCATAATCACCTATATTTGGAAATATATTTCTGAGGACTTTGTCCGCCAGCTTAAGTTCCCGTAAATAATCCACCATAGAATCTGATTGCATCATCGCGCTGCGCACAAGAGTCAGATAGTTAGCTAACGTATAATTCTGCGTCGAAAGCTGTTCTAATTGCGCTTGAATATTAGCAAGCAGCTTGGGTAAAAACAGCACGCGCAACCATTCCGCATACACATCATAATGAACACCTTTAAATATACATGCCGCGACGACTGGCGCCGATGATAGCGACGCTTTACGATTATTTAACCGTGTGATCATAAATGATGAATTATGTTGCGTTAAATCAACTGCCAGCTCATGCGCAATTGCATCCAGATTCATTCCATCGGCGAAATAACGCGTCAAATTTCGCGTCAGCAAGCGTGTATCAACTTCTTTATCACTGGCAAGCACATAATAATCACATTCATCAGAAGTAGTAGGAATCTGTTGTCTGGAAAAGACAGGCTTATGACTTAGTCCTGAGTCAACGAATTCCAAACCACCAATACCACCACTTGTTATGGTCGTGCGATATTTCGACAAATAGATTGGTGGATGAGTCTTGCCAATAGCCGCGACAGTCACTTCTTCTGATGATTTATCACGCCTGACAGTATAAGCACTGCAATCGCCTAAATTTGCAGTTAACAATTCACTATAGCCCTCCTCTTTCCCTGGCAACAAAATATTCATCAACATGCATGAGAAAGCACTCGGCGTTGTTACCGTCGCATTCTTAATACTATTCTGAATTTCATCTAATGTTTCAGCAATAAGTGCGTTTTGTTCTTCTCTGGATAGCAGATTGAAACCTTCCAGATTTACCATATCCAAACGATGCTTTTGTTTTTCTGCCTTGTATTCATCACCGCTAACAACACCGCCGCACTCTAATTGATTATCCATGACACGATAATCTTTAGCGCCACTGATTGCTTCACGAATTTCCTGGGGTGTTTTTAATGATTTGATGGCTTGCGGGGAAATTTGCTGATAATTGGCCGTTCTTAACATATTATTTTTCCTTAAATTGATTAAATATTATTATTCCATCACATAAAAAAACGCCCTCAGATGAGGGCGTCTTTATTATTTACGACTAACAGGTTAACAGACTAGAAATAGTAGTCAAACTGTGCGGTAACAGCGTTGTCGTTCTTACCAGTTTCAGCTGGGGAAACAATTGCACCCGCGCCGCTGGCATATACGCCGGAACCGTATTCTTTGTCATGTCTGAATTCGAGACTTTGCAATGTGTTTCTAAACAGTGAAGTGTTGAACACGATTGATTCACGAGTCAGTGGCACGCCCATTGAGAAGCGATTCTCTTGACTTACCATAACCAATACCGATTGAGCTTGGCTTGTTATCCAGAATTGGGAATGAATAAGCAGCTTCAAGATCAAGCGCCCATGGTTTAGCGCCACGGCCATCATATGACATATCGTTTGGATTAAATTCACGCATTGCTGAAACGAATTCAGTAATGAAGTCCCAGTTTGTCAATACACCAATGTTGCTGCGAATATCATAAGCAGCTACTGGATGAACGATTTGTTCATTGAACTGGAAGCCATTGCCAAACTGCATGCCAGCGGAATCAGCGATGTTACCGATCACGCCACCACCGATATCACCAGTGAATGTGCCAGTGTCAAACTTGTAACCGAGGTTCACACCACCATTGTTGATTCTGCTGACAGATGATGCGTGTGTGTCGCCACGGAAGAAGAAGCCTGAACCATAAAATGTGTCAGCTGTTTGTGGTTGGAAACCAACTGGTAATTGCACGTTCTTTTGTACGGCCGAGCAATTTGGTTAATGTATCGCTAACCATGACAGATGAATAGGTACCAAATGGAACGTAGTATTGTCCAACAGTGCCATAGAATGGTGAGCAATTCAGATTACCAAATGTCATAAATGCTTTATTCACAAAAACTCGTGAATTAGCAACGCGGTAATTTCGATGGAGATGTAAACACGCTGTCTTGATGGCGTATCATTATCGTAATTTAATTCGATAAATCCTAACATCCAGTCACTTGGCCCGAGCACAGTAGCATCAATGGAGACTCCTGATACATCAATATCCGATGTATTTGGTCTGCCGCCATCATGAATATAGTTAGCTTGGGTTTCAATCAAACCGCTGAGTAATAAATGTGAATGGTATGGTTCTTTAAAGATTTCGCCACCCATCGCATTTAACTGCTTGGAAATACTTTTGCGAATGCCCAACAACTGCAAGTCGGTGTTAACACTTGGGCTGTTGATGATTAAGTTGGTACCAGCGAACTGGATTGGCACGCCAACATAAGGACCGGTGGAAACAAATGCCTGGCCTGGGACATCAAGGTCAAATGGTAAATATTCTTGTTCTTCGCTGATCAATCTAACAATGTCTCTGCCGTTTAACTTGCGTGATGGCGGCGTTACAAGTGCGTTATTAGGTGTTGAAGCATCATCTGTCGTCATTTGTGCTGCAACAACTCTATGTCTGTGCGCGATTCTTTTGTGCGCACGTCTTTTGTGAGTTTTTTTAACGGTTGATGTTGTAGTTGTATTATCTTGTGCGCTTGCAACTTGACCTGATTCGGCATCGCCAGGTGTTGCTGCAATTGCTGGAGCAGCAATAAAACCTGCCAGGAACAGGGCAGCTGCAAATTGTTTCATTTGGATCTTCATTATTACTCCTTACTTATTTTTGTGCGTAGTTGTTCTACATATGTTCAGATCACAAGACCTGACAGGGAAAAAGTGCAAGTTATCAAAATCGCTTTTGCATTACAATAAAAAACTCGGCGTAAGAAAAATATTTATTTTTCCTGTGATTAATTTTTTTTCTAAACGTGTTCCATTACATCAATATCTCCAGTAAAATTTCACATTTGCGCGAATAAAAGACACATTTTGTATGACACACTGGTTAAAGAATAAACTAAGAAAATCATATCCATCATTGGCGGCATTATTACTCGGCATATTGCTGACTTTTGCTTTCGCGCCATATGAGATTTTCCCATTCGCAATTCTCGCCCCTGCCGGCCTGATAGCGCTCTGGCTTGAGGTATCTCCAAAACGCGCATTCTGGCGTGGATTTTTATTTGGTATAGGCTTATTCGGCGCAGGAGTTTACTGGGTATATATCAGCATCCACGATATTGGCGATGTGGAAATTATTTTATCCTTCATTATTACCGCTGGCATGGTCGCGTTTCTTGCGCTTTATCCCGCTGCGGTCGGGTGGCTACTCAATCGATTTTTTCCTGACAATACAGCGACAAAAATACTTTGTGCCTGTCCAGCGATCTGGATTTTCAGCGAATGGTTTCGCACTTTTCTGTTCACTGGCTTCCCCTGGTTGTTTCTTGGTTACAGCCAAACTAATTCGCCGTTAAGAGGATATGCGCCGACTATTTTCCGTCTATGGTGTTTCACTAGCCGTGATCATGAGCAGTGCACTCCTCGTCTATGCAGTGATCAAGTATAGGCAAAAATCTTATTTTCGCGTTTATCTCAGCCTGTTTATCATGGCAATGATTTGGATTGTCGGTGGCATGCTCTGTCACATACAATGGACCCAGCCTGCGGGCAAACCGGTTTCTGTCGCCCTCGTTCAAGGCAATATTGAGCAAAGTCTAAAATGGTCGCCAGAACACTTACAGCTTTCGATTGACACCTATACACAACTGACCGAGCCATTGTGGGGCAAAGAAAATATTATCATTTGGCCGGAAGCTGCTATTCCCCTGCCACTTCCCAATGCTTCTGAATTGATAAATGCACTTGATGAAAAAGCAACCAGCAGCGGCAGCGCACTGATTTTAGGTATTCCAATTCGCGCTGAAAAGAATGGTTACTGGAATACTATCGTCAGCGTAGGTAAAGATAAAAACGTTTATATTAAACGTCATCTCGTTCCATTCGGTGAATACACACCGTTTTATGATACGTTTTCCAGCTACGTTTAATTTCCTCAATATTCCGCTATCAAATACTGTTGCCGGCAAACCAGACCAAGGCACTATTAACATAGGTAAGAATAAAATCCTTGCTTCTATTTGTTATGAAATCGCATTCCCTACGGTTGCTTATTCAAAAGATCCAGCGGTCGGCATGCTGCTAAGCGTCACCAATGATGCCTGGTTTGGCAAATCAAATGCACGCGAGCAACATTTACAAATGGCGCAAATGCGCGCACTTGAATTAGCGCGGCCAGTATTATTTGTCGCTAACGATGGTATTACCGCCATTATCAGATCCGACGGCACAATTGAATCAGCAGCGCCGCAACGTAAAGCATTCGTTCTAACCGGCACAATACAGCCTATGAATGGATTAACGCCATGGATGCGCTATGGCACCGATCCAGTGCTTTCAATCATTATTGGATTACTCGCTATCTCTATTTATGCAAATAGAAAAGCTAAACGAAAGCTCAAAAGTAAAAAATAATTTATGCAACTTAATATTAATGACAGGTCTCGACACTAATGATGGAAGAACAATATAACCCGCAAGAAATTGAAAAAAACACGCAAGAATTCTGGCAGGAATCAAACAGCTTTCAAGTGGTGGAAGACGTCAATAAAGAAAAATTTTATTGCCTGTCCATGTTGCCCTATCCCAGCGGCAGCTTGCACATGGGACATGTGCGCAATTACACCATAGGCGACGTCATCGCACGCTATCAACGCATGCTTGGCAAAAATGTCATGCAGCCCATGGGCTGGGATGCGTTTGGTTTACCCGCTGAAAATGCCGCCATTAAAAATAAAATTCCACCGGCCGAATGGACACGAAAAATATTCAACACATCAAGAGCCAAATGATGCGCATGGGTTTTGCTTATGACTGGAGCCGCGAAATTACACTTGCGATCCTGAATATTATCGCTGGGAACAATGGTTCTTTTTGCGACTTTATAAAAAAGGTTTGGTTTATAAAAAAAATGCCGAAGTGAATTGGGACCCGGTCGATCAAACTGTTCTTGCCAATGAACAAGTCGTCAATGGCCGCGGCTGGCGCTCAGGCGCACTGGTTGAACGACGTGAAATCCCACAATGGTTTTTAAAAATCACTGATTATGCAGAAGAATTACTTAATGATCTAGACAAGCTGGAACACTGGCCACGAACAAGTGCGCACCATGCAACGCAACTGGATTGGCCGCTCTGAAGGCGTAGAAATTACATTTAATATTGATCAGCACGAACCTGTTAGCATTTACACCACCCGTCCCGACACATTATATGGCGTTACTTATCTCGCCCTCGCGCCACAACATCCACTCAGCAAAACAGCTCGCGGAAAATAATCCCGAATTGCAAAAATTTATAGAAGAATGCCGCAACATTAAAGTCGCGGAAGCAGATATTGCCACCATGGAAAAACGCGGCATGCCGTTAGGCATTTACGCAAAACATCCATTACCGGTGAAGACATTCCCATCTGGGTCGCGAATTTTGTGTTAATGGAATATGGTTCTGGCGCAGTAATGGCGGTGCCTGCGCATGATCAGCGCGATTTTGAATTTGCACACCAAATATCAATATTCCCGATTAAACAAGTCATCGCTCCTGAAGATAGATCCAGCTGGGATTTACAGCAAAGCTGCATTTACTGACTATGGCATATTAATTGATTCAGCTGAATTTAACGGCATGACATCCAAAGCAAGCTTTTGATGCCATTGCTGACTCATCTGGAAAAACAAGGCATAGGCGCACGCAAAGTTAATTATCGTCTGCGCGACTGGGGCGTTTCCCGTCAGCGTTATTGGGGCGCGCCGATTCCCATTATCAACTGCCCAACCTGCGGCGCGGTTCCGGTGCCAGAAAAAGATTTGCCAGTCGTACTACCTGAAGATGTGCAATTTGACAGGTGTCAGTTCACCATTAAAATCCATGCCAGCGTTTTATCAAACCACTTGCCCAAATTGTCATGGCCCGGCGAACGTGAAACCGATACCTTTGATACGTTTATGGAATCATCCTGGTATTACGCACGTTTCGCCTGCAAAAAACAGCACAAAGCCATGCTGGATGGCCGCGCCAATTACTGGCTGCCAGTCGATCAATACGTCGGCGGCATTGAACACGCCGTATTACATTTATTGTATGCGCGCTTCTTCCATAAATTGATGCGCGACGAAGGCTTGCTAAACAGTGATGAACCATTCACCCGCTTGTTGTCGCAAGGCATGGTATTAAATAACGGCATTAAAATGTCCAAATCCAAAGGCAATGTTGTTGATCCGCAAGCATTGATAGAACGTTATGGCGCGGACACCGTGCGATTATTCATCATGTTCGCGGCGCCGCCAGAACAAAGTCTGGAATGGTCAGACAGCGGCGTCGAAGGCGCGCACCGCTTTCTCAAACGTTTATGGGCATTTGGCTACGAAAACCGTGCAATCATTAGCAATCAAAACCGTTTGCCAAAAATGAATTTGCAAAATGCAGCAGACTGGGATAAAGCAGATCCAGCGCAAATGGAAATATTCCGTCAGATTTATGAAATTCTGGATCAGGCGCGATTTGATTATGAGCGTCAGCAATACAACACTGTTGTTTCCAGCTGCATGAAAATATTAAATCTGCTTGGCAAGCTGGCGGCACCAGAAGCTGATCGCATGGATATACGCCATATTGTTATTCATAACGGCTTCAGTATTTTGTTGCGTCTGCTCGCGCCCGTCACACCACATATCGCGCAGCAATTGTGGCAGGATTTGCAATATGAAGACACTATTCTTGACGCGCCATGGCCAAAAGCAAGCGCGATCACTTTCAAAGTGGATACCATTGAATTAGTGGTTCAGGTGAATGGTAAATTGCGTAGCCGCGTACGTGTTCCTAACGGCGCAGCACAAGATGTAATTGAAGGTACCGTGAAGGAAGACGCTAAAGTGATACAGGCATTAAACGGTCAATCGATTAAAAAAATCATTATTGTTCCAGGCAAACTGGTGAATATTGTCGCGGGAGGATCATGAAAAAAATTCATTTAGCAACACTATTGTTATTTTGTCTGACTTTTTTACTGACCGCTTGCGGATTTAAAATGCAAGGTGAAAAACAACTTGCACCGCCGCTGCGCCGTCTTTATTTGCAGACTAGCGATCCTTACGGCACGCTTGCGCGCAATTTGAAAGAGATATTAAAAACGTCTAATGTTCAGCTGGTTTCTTCACCGCAAGAAGCTGACACTATTCTGGTGATTTCTTCAGATATTGCGGCACAAGACTTTTTAAGCGTAGGCGCAACACAGCAGACACGTCAGTACAATTTGAGAGTCACGGTGACATTTGAAATCACCGATGCGCATGGAGTAGAGCTTACACCGTCTCAATCACTGGCGGAATCGCGCGCCATCACCATCCAGTCTAATGACATACTCGGCAGCAGTAATGAAGCGAATTTGTATTATCAGCAAATGCGCCGCGCACTGGCTTATGCCATCATGAACAGGATTGCTTCGCGCGAAATTACACAACTAGTCATAAGCACCTATCATCACAACAAAATTGGAACTAACAAGCAATGAAGCTGACTTATTTCCAGCTTGAACAGCATTTAGGTAAAGCAGCGCTCTCCGCCGTCTATATTGTCAGCGGAGAAGAGCTATTACTAAAACAAGACGCGGTTAATTTGATACGCAAAGCCGCTAAACAAGCTGGGTACAATGAACGCGTACGCTTGGCTCCGGAAGCGGGCTTTGATTGGGAGCAGCTTTACACGCAGCTTTATTCAACTGGCTTGTTCGCAGAAAAACGCGTATTCGAACTGGATTTTCGTGACAGCCCGCCAAACAAGACGGCGGGAAAAATACTCGAAGAATATGCCAGGCAGCCATCGTCAGATAATGTTGTACTGATTGATATCGGCAAAATCGACGATAAAATTTCTCGCAGCGCCTGGTACAAAGCATTGGAAAAAATCGGCGCAGTTATCACCATCTGGCCGCTGCCACGTGAACAACTGCCGCAATGGATAATCAATCGCGCGAAGAAATATAAATTGCAATTTAATATGGATGCGGCGAATTTACTGGCCGAATATATAGAAGGCAATCTGATTGCCGCGGCGCAGGCTATTGAAAAAATTTATCTGTTACGACCCGAAGCTACTATCGATGCCCAGCTCATTCAAGTCTATTCTTACCGACGAAAGTCGTTTTACTATTTTCGATTTTATTGAAGCACTCATTAGCAGTGATAAATCACGTACCTTGCATATCCTGGAGTCGCTCAGAGAAGATGGCACTGAACCCGTATTAATTCTGTGGGCGATTACACGTGAACTACGTTTGATGGCTGACCTGGCACAGCAATTAAAACAGGGCGAAACCTACGATAGTTTATTCCACAAATATCGTATTTTTTCCCGCCGTCAACCGGCGGTACGGCGGTTTCTCAGTTCATTTTCGATTCAAGGTTGCTGGCAGTTGCTAGCTAATGCCGTCGAGATTGACCGTATCATTAAAGGCGCTAGTGCTGGCAATGTCTGGGATGCCCTGCAATTATTCTGCCTGCGCACCGTATGATATAATCAAGATATGCATCAGACTCATAAAGCCATAGGCATCCTCGGCGGTACCTTTGATCCCATACATAATGGGCATTTGCGTATGGCGCTTGAATTATATGAAGCACTGGACCTTTCCAAAGTGCATATCGTTCCCACCCACCTTCCGGTTTATCGCAAACAGCCAGTCGCGTCACCTCAGCATCGTATTGCCATGGTGAAATGCGCTGTCGCGGGCGAGCCTGCGCTAATCGGCGATGACAGAGAAATTAACCGTGATGGGCCTACTTACACAATTGATACTTTGCTGGAAATGCGCAAGCAAATGCCCGATACACCACTATGCTTGCTGGTTGGCATAGATGCATTTTTAGGCTTTCCCAGCTGGCATCGCTGGAAGGAAATCCTTGATTATGCTCATATTATTGTCGCTCACAGGCCACACTATCACATTCCGCCTTCGGGCATGGTAGTGGATTTGATCAAGAAGCATAAGCAGCACGAAATAGCCTTTATTCATGAAAATCTTGCCGGTGGTATACTCTTGCGTCCTATCACCGCACTGGAAATCTCTGCCACGGACATCAGAAAACAGATTGCAATGGGAAGGAATCCGAGGTATTTATTGCCCGATGCAGTCTACGACTATATCAATCAACATGGTATTTACAGCATAGGTAAATTATGACATCCGAAGAGTTACGTGATCTTGCGATCCAAGAATTAGAAGATATGAAAGGCGTTGATATCGCCACTATTGATGTTCAGCACCCTGACATCTATTACTGATTACATGGTTATTTGCACCGGACGCTCCACCAGACATGTGAAATCATTAGCAGAAAGCGTTGCGACCAAAGCAAAAGAAATGAAAGTCTCAGTTGTCCGCACTGAAGGCGACCGTGAAAACGAATGGATACTGGTCGACCTTGGCGATGTGGTTGTTCATATAATGCTCGCTGCTACCAGAGCGTTTTACAGCCTGGAAGATCTCTGGGAGCCAGTTAAAGAATTGCGCGAGAACTCAAAGTAGTTCTCGATGAAAATACGCCTTCTCACCATTACCCACAAATCACCGGCATGGATACAGGAAGGCTATGAAGAATACGCTAAACGCCTGCCTGCATCCTGTGCATTAGAATTAGTGGAAATTCCCGCTGAAAAGCGCACCGTCAACGCTGACTTGAAACGCATTACTGAGCGTGAAGGTGAAAAAATGCTGGCGGCAATCAAGCCTAATCACAAAGTCATCGCGCTGGATGTGAAAGGCAAGTTATGGACGACAGAGCAATTGGCGGAGCATTTATCGGCTTGGCATCTGGATGGCCGTAATATTGACTTGCTAGTTGGCGGTCCGGAAGGGTTGTCAGAAAAGTGTCTGCAGAAAGCTGAGGAACGCTGGTCGCTGTCGCCGTTAACGTTTCCGCATATTATTGTGCGCCTGATTGTGGCGGAGCAGATTTATCGCGCCTGGTCGATTATGCAGGGGCATCCGTATCATAGATAATACTACCCCACCCGCTCTTCGCTGGTGGGGGCATTCAAATTAATACGCATTACCATGCGGACGATAATTCGAACCATGCTGTTTCGCAACTTTGGCATGATAATTTGACTGAATATCATTACTCTTCAGAAAATCTTCGTGCGCTTTAACCAACTCAACATAATCTTTCGTCGTCAGACCTGAATGTTTGTTTAATAAAGAAAACAAATTTCTAATCGCGACATCTAACGATTCATTAGCAGCGCTAGTATCAGATTTGCGGTAGATAGCCAAGATTTCCAGACGGTATAAATTGCTGTCTTTCGTATCGCTGTTAACTGAAATTGCCAGTCTATCTTGTCCTTCGAATCTTTTGAGATCGTCATGGATAAATGAAAGATAACGCGCCATATTCACTCTAATTTTCCAAGCGATATTTGTTTCGGCTTCATTGGTGGTAGTGTTGATGGTAGTATTGGTGGTAGTAAAAGTTTCATAGGTTTTAGCTGGATTGAAGATTGTACGCTGCATGTGCCACTCCTTATTTTTTTTATGGTATTTCCAAACATAATTAATTCTTCGTTATGTTAGCACACACTGATTCAAGATCAATACTGCCAACTACAAACAAATCCTACTCGGGTCTATTTAACCCCAACACAGCTAATATCTGTTTTATTTCATCATGCTGTTTAGTGTATTGCTGGTTAAGAGCATTAAGATTTTGTTCCGCAGTCGCGATATCGGCAGCTGCAGCATTTTTTTGTTTCAAAACATCCAGCGTTTGCTGCGCCTGACGCAAATCTTCTTTGGATTTCGCACAGGCCATTTCTTTTTCCAGCAAATGCTGGCCAAATTGCAATGAATCTTGTTGTTCTTGTTCAATGATGTCTGACACTGTATTAGCGGCTTTAGCAACCATCTGACAATATTCATTACGCGCTGGTGATTTAGTTGCGTCAATCTGACAGTCAGTAAATTCCTGATTCAGCTTAAGTGGATGTTCAATCAGATAATCATAAGTATTTTCTTTATCACAACCCGATAAGAAACAAATAAACGGCAATAGCAAAAAAAACTTATATTTAATAGACATATTTATTGTACCAATGCGTTAAAACCTGCGAGAGGATTACCACCTTGCGAAAGCACATAGATAAATGGCAGTAAAATAAGAACAATACCGGCAACGAAAAGAAATACCACGGTACTCATGGTAACCATGAGAGGACTTCTTTTATGCTCAAAATATTTCACGATAGAAGCAAAGAGAAAACAACCGCCTAGCATGATACAAGCGCTATTAACAAAATCCGAGACGATACCAACAGGCGTCATCATATTAGTCGCCATCGCTCCAAAACCATAAGAAGTCGCGGAAGCTGCCAAAGGCATGGCAACACAGATGACGAGGAGTAGTCTAAAAACAACCTTATTCATATAGTTCACTCAAACTAAATACAAAAATAAATCTCTATAGTCATTATAGTGCAAATATTGCTCCAGTTATAGCCTGCGTTTATAAGCTAAACTTGGCTAAAATAACAATTTATTATAAATTGGTATATATGTTTGGCAACTTATCTGCATCCTTAAACGACTCCATCATAAACTATCCCATTTCAGATAGCACTCTACCTTTCTCTGAATATATTTTGCGCTGTCAGCAGCTGATTCAAGATCGACGGATGGACTTGCAAAATCCTGGCGCCAATGCCGCCCGCATCATTGAAACCAACAGTCCATATGAATTATTGCCGCAACAACCAATCATGGCTGGCCAACGCATAAAATATGGGGTGTTATTGATACATGGATTGTTAGACTGCCCTTTTTCTCTTAGAGATACAGGCAATTACCTGCAATCCAAAGGTATGTTATGCCGCTCCATTTTATTGCCCGGTCATGGCACCAATCCCGCTGATCTGCTGAATATTTCTTATCACACCTGGATACAGGCCGTACGCTATGGCATCGAAACATTAAAGCAGGAAGTAGAACAAATTTATCTGATTGGCTATTCCACTGGCGCGACTTTATCGGTTTATCATGCGTTACAAGACAACCAGATCAATGGCATTGTATTACTGGCGCCCGCTATCAGAATCAAAGCACCAGTCAATATCATCGCGAGCTGGCAATATTTAATGCGCTGGCTGAGCGAAAACAGACAATGGCTGTATCGACAAGCAGAAGTCGATTACACAAAATATCTTTCCATAGGCTTCAATCCTGTTAATCAGGTAGCGCAATTAACCGATGTCATTAAAGAGTTAAGAGAGCAACATCAACTTGAATGCCCTGTGTTCATGGCATTAAGCCGCGAAGATGAAACTATTTCCAGTGATAATGCTATAGACTTTTTTTCCAGTTTGCCTAATCAGGAAAGCAAATTATTGTTATACACGTCATTTGAGCATCGCTACCCTGATCGACGCATTACTACGCGCGTGACCGGCAATCCTGAGTTGCAAATCAAACATTTTTCGCATGTATCAATTCCCTTTGCGCCAGATAATCCACATTATGGAAAAAATGGTGATTATGCTTTTGCTTCGCATATGAATACCAAAGAGTTTGTTTATGGTGCTTACAATCATATCGAAGAACGCTTTTTCAATTTACTGTATCAACTGCAACTTATCAAATGCAGACGCCGCGAGCTTACATTTAATCCAGATTTTGATTTCATGGCAGAAAACATTAATAAATTCATTCAAGGCCGCTAAATCAACCGCTAAAATAGCGGTTAATCTACCCTATCACAAGAACATCAAAGCCCTATATAATTTTGCGAAATTATAATAGGGAGTTTGTCATGGACAAGAAACCATTTACTAAAGCATTGACCTCATTCAAAAAGAAAGTGTTGCGCTCTTCTGACAATGCAGCATTCAAAAAGCAAATATGCGATATCGTCACTGATTGCGAAATATTCTTATCGGACTGGAGAAAAAACGATAAAGAAATTATCAGTTTCATTTCTGATATAAGAAATAAATTATTACATTTAGCTAAAAATAAAGAATATTCAGAATTCTTTTATGGCATGTTTTATGATAATGAATTTTATGCTTTACTACTGGAAGCTGCCAGGCTATCTCCATACAACAATGTTGAGAATGAAAAAGCAACTTCACCATGTTGGGTATGCCCAATATCCGATAAAAGCACGGCGTGTTACCACATAAGCAATGAATTTATTATCTTATCGAATGGATATCTATACGATAAGGAAAGTCTTTTTACCTGGTTTAAAAAATCAAAACGTTTTATCGATCCCGTCACTCGCGAACAACTTCCACAGTTTGATGTCGACAGGATTTTACGTTTGAATCAGGGATTAGAGCAAATCGCTGAAATTCAGCGTAAATTTAATACGTTAAAAAGTGACTTAATAGCGAAACAAGAGAAAATGTTCTCCTCGTCATATTTAAGTTATAGAGAAGCCATCAAGAAACACTTTCTTGTCTTGAGTTCAAATGCAGCAGATCGCGATAGCAAAATGAAGTCGAATCAGGAAATACAAATATTAATAAAGAAGCACGTAGAGCAAAAACCAGCAAAAATAATTGGAAAAAAAGAATTAAGTAATTTCTCAAACCTTGATTTGAGTGGTCTGGCTTTTTACAACCATCACCTGGTCAGCCCCTATGTCGGTGAAGGCGTGCTGGATCTTAGAGGCGCCAATCTCTCCGGTTGTTATTTTCTGGGAACATGTAGCACCGGCGAATGCCTACATGCAGACTTGAGCCAGGCCAACCTGGAAGGCGCTAAATTTGCCAATCTTCCTGGTCACGGTCTGTGTATCAAGACAACTGATTTTAGTAATGCCAATTTACGCAATGTTGATTTTACCGGCGTTGGCAATTGGGGTGAGGTCAATATCACCAATGCTAATTTAAAAGGTGCGTATTTATTTAATGATGATGGCGTAAAACTAACTGGGCCGGATTTGAAAAAGCGTTTACAAAATTTAAATGGTGTTGAATCTGCGATGTTTGATCCAGTGGCAGAGACCCAAGCTGCTTGTGTGAAAATGTTTGAGGCTGATGTTGTTGAGGAAAGCAAACCTGGTTTGAGAAGGTAACTAAATTACCCCCCACCCGCCGCTCCGCGTCGACCTCTCCCGCAAGGGGAGAGGTAGTTCTAATTCACCGCAGTATTGAACGGAGATACCTCTCCCCTTGCGGGAGAGGTCGCGCGAAGCGCGGGTGAGGGGTAATAAAAATTAATTACTGTAAACCAGGACCAGGAATGATAATTGCCGCAGCTTCAGGTAATCGCGGCTTGAACATCCCAAACTTCCTGCTCGCCTCATAAAACCTCATCTCCGGCAGCAAATAACCCACTATTTGATGAATTAACTCAGGCGGCAAACCCAACCCCACCGTCAACAAATATTTAAAATGAACTATTTTGTAAGCAATATTATCTCTATATTGTTTTAATTCTGAAAATCGACAAAAACTAACGAAGTAATTTTTAGCTTCGGTAGCGACTATACCGCCATTATCATTCTCCGATAAGATCGCCGCATCACCATTCGGCAGTAAAGTAAAATCACGAGCATAATAATGATTATCAGGGCGCGGCACAGGAAATTGATTTACAAATACCAATTTATTATCCACCACTTGCAATAAATGCAAGTTAGCATATGTGCAACAAAACACATAATTACTATCTTTTAGTGGTTGCACGCTAATGATTGAGCTCTGTAAGTTATAAGGCCCGTCTAATAATGTGAAGTTTTTTCCCCACAAGGAAATTTCTACTCCACAATTAGTTGCGCCTACACACTGCTGGTCTGATATCCAAAAAATATTACTAAAATATGAGTTATTAATAGACTTTTCCCACACCAGCTCCGGAATTTGGCCATTAAATTTATATTCAGAATATATTTTTCCAACATCATGTTTTTTTCTGCCATAAAAAATATTACCGCCAGGCAATACTTGTAAATCAGAAAGTTCTTTGACCTCGCTCTCTAACGTTGCGACATTCTGAAAATCCAAACCATTCCAAATTTTTAATTCGAGATTATGATTAACATTATCCATTATCAAATAATGATTTAATGCTTCCGGTCTAATGACAAATTGTTTTACCGCACCCTTGCTAGCATTTTCTTTTAAAGTATTACGCTCTACATTCCAAATATTTACATCAAAATACAAACCAAAAATAATTCTGTACGCGACACAATTATCATTAAACAACACAAAATCGGGGTTGCCACCGCGTTTAATCGCCGTGGTTTTAAATTGTGATTCACCATTCATCGCCACAACCCAAATATAGCAATCGTTGCCAAAGACTAGTCGGCCATCGGAAAAAGATTTTAGAGATAAGCGAAGGTAACTTGATTGCGGCTCATAATTAACTTTATAACTTACATTTTGCGGGGCTCTCGTCACCGACATTAAACTATCCTTTTTATAATTATTTTCCAAGCTCTAAGCTTATTCTCGATAGAAAATAAATTATATAGGGATAAAATACGGATTCAAAACAGAATCAGCCTTTGCTGGCCATAATTCACATGACACAACAAAAGCTGATAATCACGATACAATGCTATTTTCCATCAAAATATTTGTCACACCCAGCCATATTGTTTTGCTGGCAATAAATCTGCATAAATATCTTTCTATCTTGCCTGTCATGCAATGCAGTCTTCTCTGCTTTCAATTTACCGTCATTATCTTCCACATTAAGAATAGGAATATGTTTTTCTTGTAATGCAGAAATGCCGTCTGGACCAATGTGATTATGATTAACAAATAACCTTTGATATTTAGCATCTGATAGCGCCAAAGCCAGTGCTCCAGTGTTGGTAATATTATTACCAGACAAAAACAAGTTTGTCAGATGTTTATTTTTAGCGAGCGCGATAACGCCTGTATCACTGATATTATTATATGTCAAAGCCAGCCAGGTAATTGATGTAGAACCAGCAATCGCCGCAGCGCCATCATCACCCATAGGATTATCCGCAAGATCAGCATATGTTAGATGATGCATAGTTGCGAGATCACGCGCACCGTCAGGACCTATATTATTATTATCAACAAACACATATTGAAGATTATCATTCTGGCTAATGATCTTCGCACCTTTATCATCCATTTTACTGTCACGAATAGACAGTTCAATCAAACCAGTCATTCTTGATATAGCTGATAAATTTTTCAGACTAAGTTTTGGATATGAGAATGAGAGACAAGTTAGAGTTGTATTTGTTGAAATTGCTTTTGCAGCATCGTTATCCATTTTTGCGTTACCAAGAGAAAGTAACTGTAGATTTTTATTATGCGCCAATGCTGTGATTCCAGCTGATGTCACCTCATAATTATCGCCAATAGCAAGCGCGACTAATGTCTTACTTGCAGCTAATGCAAATACACCTTTCTCATCAATATTATTAAAGTCGATATCCAACAATGCTAATGATTTACTTTTTGCCAAAGCAGCTGCGCCCTTATCACCAATCTGATTATCTTCGATGTAAAGCTGTTCTATATTGGCATTCTTCAATATCATTGCACCATCGTCAGAAATCCTATTATCTCCTAAAGACACTACTGTAATAGCAGGATGATCTGTTAACACAGACACAACGGCCGGCATATCTCTGTCTTGCAATCTACAATTACTTAGCTCCAGATAACGTCCATCATAAATATGATCATCTATATGCTGAAGACATTCATTGGTACTGCCAGCGGCAAATACTGAACCCGATAAGAATAACGAAAGCAGCGAAACTTTAGCGATTAACTTTTTCTTCATATAAAACTCCCTGAAAAAATACAAATTCCATTTTCAACACAACAATTGATAATAAGCCGCTTATCTCGGCACTGTAAATAGATGATTTTATACATGAATTCGGTAGTGGTTTGACTCCATTTAGCTGCTGATTTATGATACAGAACATAATTTATACTATAGACACACATACGACTGCTTCATGAGAAAAATACTTTCACATCTTAAAGCCTATTATTTCCCGTTATTATTGATCACTTCGATTATCGCGGGTGGCGTCGCTGGCTGCGTATTGGGCCATCAAGCTGATGCATTAAAACCGATTAGTGATATATTTCTTAACCTCATCCTGACAGCTATTGTACCGTTAATTTTTTTCAGCATTTCCGCTTCCGTCACTCGCATGGGCGACTCTAAACAAGTCGGAAAAACACTAGGCCGCATGTTTGGCACTTTTGTTTTTACCGGCATTATTGCGGCAATTTTCATGATTTATGTCGTGAAATTATTTCCACCAGCATTAGGTGTTAATCTGCAACTGACAGCGCCAAATAAAATTGAGACCATCAATCTTGCTGACCAGATTGTCAGCGCCGTCAGCGTTACTGATTTCAGCCAATTACTTTCACATGCAAATATGTTGCCGCTAATATTCTTTTCGCTATTAGTTGGTTTAGCGACTGTGATGACAAAAGCAAAAAGTGAATCGTTCGCGCGTTTCTTACAATCTGGCGCGGATATGTCTCTGCAATTAGTCACTATTATTATGTATCTCGCACCATTAGGGTTCTTCGCCTGTTTTGCAGTATTGATCGGCGATGCTGGCACGCAGCTGATGCAAGATTATTTACGTGTGTTTCTGATTTATTATCCTGCGGCTTTAGTATATTTCATTGTTGCTTTCACGTTTTATGCGTGGCTTGCCGGCGGCAGAAGCAGTATTTCTTTATTCTGGAAAAATATACTCGTCCCTTCGCTGACCTCACTTTCTACTTGCAGTAGCGCGGCAAGCATTCCAGCAAATTTACAAGCCAGCAAAGACATGGGTGTTTCAGCAAAAACTTATGAAACGGTGATACCGCTCGGCGCCATGCTGCATAAAGATGGTTCTGTTCTCGGCGCCATAATTAAAATCGCGTTTTTGTTTGGGATTTTTCACATGAGTTTTAGCGGCACCGCGGTATTACTCACTGCGCTGGTTACCGCAATATTGGCAGGCACGGTCATGGGAGCGATTCCTGGCGGTGGCATGCTCGGCGAAATGTTAATATTATCGCTTTACGGATTTCCACCGCAGGCTTTGATTGTTATTGCTGCCATTAGCATCATTATCGATCCACTGGCTACCATGCTCAATGTTACTGGCGATACAGTATGTGGCATGATGGTGGAAAGACTCAGCAATAAGATCTAATTCTTATTTTTTCATCTTGCTTGATACCGGCGCAGGTCGCGATGAACGCTCTTCGGCAAGCGAGTGTATTTCGTCTACGGTTAACGGGCGCATGCCGTAACCATCATCAATATCATTCATTGATCCAAAAGCACGAGCGCTGTGCTCAATGACAATAATTTCTTTTTCACTGCGCCCATCTCGACGTAAACGCGCCTTGCGATCTTCTGTCAGCGAATATTTGTCAGAAGCAACATGCGGATTTCTGGTGGCATAAGCACACTGAAAAAATACTGGCTTATGAGTGGGTCTAACTGGTCGCTGAGCTGTAACGGGTGGACGATTGTTACATGGCTTCGGTCTAAACATAGAATATTCCTTTATTCAAAAGAATATATGTTAGATGAAACCGTACTGGCAGACATGCGTATAAAACACGGAGCCCCACCCGCTAAACAGTGGATGAGGCACGTATCTATTAAGACTGTTTGTTCTTATTCATCAAGCCTTGAATCTTCGCCCATGCGAGAGGTATGGCACACCAGCCAATCACACCTTCCACAATCATAATCAGAGCAACTAATCCAAAAAACCATCTGCCCAGGCCAAGCAAACAACCCAGAAGCAAGATCACGCCCAGAACAATACGGTTTCTACGATCACTTTCATCAATATTGCAGGTTACACCGTCAAGCTTTAACATCCCAATCTCCTTAATTCAAATATCATCCCTGATACATCAAGATAAACTACCACTTTATTTATAATGCACCGTATTTTCAACAAATGAATAACCTTTCACCGTTTTAGCGCCATATAAACCACTGGTTTCATGTATACCTTCCCAAAAGCCATTGCTATTCTGATCAGGCACCATAGAATCCAGCGTCAAACGCATGTTTAACGGCTTAACTTCTATATCGTAAGTCTGCGGATAGCCAGAATTACCATTATTAGAAGGTATCATTTTAATTTTCTTGGTATAAGCATGTGATCCATCAGGCATGATCACATTCGCCAATCCCCAGATGGGTTGTTTGGTTTGCGGGTTAATCAATTCAAACACGCTCAAATCCATATCATTATCTAACTGCGAACTAGTCCATATCCATTGCGCTTTACCGGAATCAAGAGTGAAATCACCCCACTGATGGTCCATCCAGGAAGAACTTTCATCTGGATTGATGGTAATGACATCATTACCAATTTGTATCGTTCCTTCGGTTTTTAAACGTGTATTGGAATAATAATAACTATTGGTGTTATCCCACATATCTAGCAAACCAGTCTTGTTGATTAACAATGGCGGCTGGTTTTTGTATAGGTCAAATTAAATTTGATATCTGGCTTATCGTCTGCGATTGCTTCCGTCAGATAATAATTCGAACCGTTTGCATTTAATGAAAAATCAGTGCCGATTTGTATTGCTAGCTGTTGCGTTGAAAAACTCGCGGCATCATCTGGATATACCATTTCTTTGCCATACACATTCTTCTGGTCAAGATCCATTACCTGCACCATCACGACCGCGCCGCGCGATTTTTGCTGCGCTGTCAATTCCATATCGAGATGAAAAACCGCGACAAAATAAGCGAATTTTCTACCTTCCGTCGATGTCAGCTTGCCATTGTAATACCACCATTCCGTAATCTGGTTGACTGGATAAGGAACATTATCATGATGCGCAGCATCATCACGCGGAAAGTTAACGGGAAAATATGGCAGGTTTGCGAAAGCAGGAATGGCAAAAGCAGCAAGCAATCCGACAGTAATAATAGCTAATGTTTGTTTTGTCTTCATTAACATAAATTCCTTTATTCTTTATTATAGGGTTAGAAGTAGGGTGGATTAGACGCTTTTTGCCGTAATCCACCTATTATCGATGTAACATTTGGTGGATTACGGCAAAAAGCGTCTAATCCACCCTACTATTCTAAATATTTTATTTCTTTTGGAAGCACCAGCTCAGAAACACCATCGCCGCACCAACAGAAATAGCGGCGTCTGCGGTATTGAAAATAGCGAAATACCACGTTCCGTAATGAAATGAGAGAAAATCGATTACGTAATGATAAGTAATTCTATCCCACGCATTACCTAGCGCTCCGCCCAAAATCAAACATAAAGCGATACCAAGCCAGTACTGGCGCGACGGTAATTTCGCTAACCAACACAATATAAAGACGCTGACGACAAACGCCAGACTGCCAAAAAACCAGTTTTGCCAGCCTGAAGCCGTTTGTAAAAAGCTGAAAGCGGCTCCGGTATTGTAATACAACGTCAAATTGAATACCGGCAGCACATATGTGGGCTCATGAAACGTAAGATGCTGCACTGACCCACTCTTTCGCCCAACGATCCAACACGATGACAACGACCGCAACCCATAACCAGGCCAGACCGCTGGAACAAATCCTTTTCATCACATTCATCTTCATGCGTAATTTCTCACTTCTCCTGGACCAGCAACATTTTCCACACAACGACCACACAATCCCGGATATTCAGCATTAGCACCAACATCACTTCGTACTATGCCAGCAGCGTTCACATTTAGGATTGGTAGTAGCTTCAACTTTCAACGCCAAACCTGCTACATCTGTCACAACCGTATCAACTGGACCTGCATGTTCTGCAACCACTTTCGCAAACGAAGTAATCAAGACAAAGCGCAATTCATCTTCCAGCGCATCCAGCATTTGCTTTCAAATGCGGCGCGCAATACAAATACACTTCTGCTTCCAGCGCAGAACCAATCTTGCCTGCATTACGCTGATTTTCAATTTCTTTATTCACCGCATCACGCACAGCACGAATTTTTTCCCAATATTCCTGATTCATGACTTCATCTTCAGGCAATGTCGCCAAATCTGTCATACCAGGTGGTCAGCAATACTGATTCAGGACGTTTGCCAGGAATATAACTGCCAGATTTCTTCTGCGGTAAACTCATGATCGGCGCCATCCAGCGTACCAACGCATGCGCGATATGATACAAAGCTGTTTGCGCAGAACGACGACCACGACTATCTGTCGGCATGGTGTATTGACGGTCTTTAATAATATCCAGATAAAATCCACCCAGATCAGCCACGCAGAAATTATGCAGCTTTTGCACGACTAAATGAAATTGATAAGCTAGCATAAGCGTCAACAATTTCTACGTTGTATCATGCGTGCTTTATCAACTGCCCAGCGATCCAGCGCCAACATTTCATCTGGCTGCAACAGATGCTGTTCCGGATCAAAACCATGCAAATTCGCAAGCAGAAAGCGCGCGGTATTACGAATACGTCGATATGCTTCCGACGTACGGTTTAAAATTTCTTTAGACGCGCTAATTTCATAGCGATAATCAATAGAAGCCACCCACAAACGCAAAATATCCGCGCCCAGGGTTTGAATCACTTCTTCCGGCGCGATGACATTGCCTAATGATTTGGACATTTTGCGTCCCTGGCCATCGACAACAAAACCATGCGTCAAGCACTTCTTTATAAGATTCCGTGCCATTAATCGCCACTGATGTCAGCAGTGATGACTGGAACCAGCCTCGATGTTGATCTGAACCTTCCAGCACAATATCCGCAGGAAAAGCAAGTTCAGGACGGACTTTCAATACACATTCATGCGCTGACACCGGAATCAAACCAGACATCCAGCACATCCATGGATTTTTGATATTTGTCTGCATCTTCACCTAATAATTCTTCTGCATCTAGCGTATACCACGCTTCAATACCTTGTTTTTCCACATGCTGCGCAACTTTTTCCATCAACTCGATAGTGTCAGGATGCAGATCGCCGGTTTCTTTATGAATAAATAATGCCAGCGGCACACCCCAGGTACGCTGACGTGAGATACACCAGTCCGGACGATTTTCCATCATGCCGCTAATACGTGATTTACCCCAATCAGGAATCCACTCAACACGGTCGATGGCTTCCAGGGCTTTTTGACGCAAACCATTTTGATCCATGCTGATAAACCATTGCGGTGTCGCACGGAAAATTAATGGTGTTTTATGACGCCAGCAATGCGGATAACTATGGCGTAATCGTTTCATTGATGAATCAACGCACCGCGTGTGCGTTAATTCTTCAATGATTCGATCATTGGCTTTACTGACATGCAAACCGGCAAAAATCGGCGTGGTCGCAGTAAAACAACCATCATCACCAACTGGATTTTCCAGCGGCAAATTATATTTTTTACCAACGATATAATCATCTTCGTCCATGCGCCGGCGCCGTATGCACAGCACCAGTACCAGAATCGACAGTCACATGATCACCTAAAATGACTGGCACTTGTTTATCATAAAATGGATGTTTGAGTTTAACGCCCGCGAGTTTTTCACCCATGATGCGGCCTGAGAACTGTATGTTTTCAATGCCATAACGCTTCAACACGGCCGGCAGTAAATCTTCCGCAATTAATAATTGCTCGGACCAGGGCATGCAACCAGCACATATTACAACATTGGATTTAGGGCAACAGCTTCATTAGCAGGTAAAGTCCATGGTGTCGTCGTCCAGATGGGAATAGAAATTGTCCCGATGCCTTTATGCACTTCATCGAAGCGCTCCAGAAAATCAGTCTCATCTACCACAGCAAAACGCACATCAATCGAAGGTGAGGTTTTTCCGCATATTCCACTTCCGCTTCAGCCAAGCGCTGAAGCGCAATCCAGACACCAATGCACTGGTTTATAACCTTTTTGCACATGGTTGTTTTTAATGATTTTTGCCAGGCTGCGGATGATATTGGCTTCATATTTAAAATCCATGGTGAGATAAGGATGATCCCAATCAGCGATAATACCTAAACGCTTAAATTCTTCGCGTTGAATATCAATAAATGAAGCAGCATATTCACGGCAAGCCACGCGAAATTCTGCCGCACTGATTTTACGCCCGGCTTGCCAATTTTTTTTTCCACATTCAATTCAATTGGCAAACCATGACAATCCCAGCCAGGAACAGAGGGCGAATCAAAACCACTCAAGGTTTTTGATTTGACAATAATATCTTTCAAAATTTTGTTTAGCGCGTGCCGAGATGAATATGACCATTCGCATATGGCGGCCCATGATGCAAGAATAAATTTTTTCTTGCCCTTGCCATGCTGCACGCAGTTTGGCATAAATATCAATATCCTGCCCATTTCTTCAAAATTTCCGGCTCGCGCTGGGACAGATTGGCTTTCATGGGAAAATCAGTTTGCGGCAAATTTAAAGTATTTTTATAATCACTCATAATACACCATTGTTTTTAAAATAGTTCCGGGCCGCTGCTACATCTTTGGCAATCTGTTCTCTTAAGAGATCCAGATTGGCATAACGGACTTCATCACGCAGTTTTTCACAAAATTCCACGCGCACGTAGCGTCCATAAATATCTTGGTTAAAATCGAGTAAGTGTACCTCGAGTAAGGTCCTGGTGCCATCAACAGTTGGCCGCATTCCGACATTTGCCACACCCGGCAATGGCTTATCTCGCCAGACCATGCATGTACACTGTATAAACACCTCGCACCGGGGTCAACTTACGATGCAGAAAAATATTAGCAGTTGGAAAACCCCATTGCCTGCCGCGCTGATCACCCTGTCTCACTCTGCCCATGCATGGTATAAGGATGACCAAGCAGACGTTTGCCAATGCATGATCACCATCCGCCAGGGCTTTACGTACCCGCGTACTGCTGACCCGCTCCCCATCCACTAGAACGGTAGGCATGGCTTCAACCGTAAAGCCTGACTGTTTACCCATCTCTTGTAACAACGCAAAATCACCCTGACGTTTATGGCCAAAATGAAAATCATCACCGATGATAATATGCACCGGACGCAATGAATGGTGAATAATTGCAGTGACGAAATCACTTGCAGATAAATCTGCAAGTGCTTGATTAAACGGAAATATCAAAACATAATCTACACCGCATTCTGCCAGTGCCAGGAATTTTTCCCGCAACCGGGTCAGCCGCGGAATGGTAAGGTTTTCCTTGCCGAAAAATTCAAAAGGATGTGGTTCAAAGGTTATGACCAGCGACGGTACTTTCAGTTCCTTTGCCTTGGCCACTACGCTTTTAACCAGCGCCTGATGACCGACATGACCCCATCAAAATTGCCAATGGTAACAACACCACCCTGCACTTCAGGGCGCATGTTATAAATCGAACGAATCAGTTTCGTGGCCATATTATCTTCCAACGCTAATCTAATAATGAAAGACAGAAAATGTATGTTAAATCGCGACTTTTTGCTAGGATATAGGAAATGTTTTTTTGTCATCTGTCCAGGAGGAACTCAATGTCGTTGATGACTATCGAAAAAATGCAGGCAATTATCGAAGCCGCCATCATGGTGGCTGGACAACCGCTAACCGTTGCAGCACTCCAAAACCTGTTTCCTGAAGATGAGCGCCCAGCTACATCTGACATTAAAAACATTCTCGCTATTTTGAAGGAACGCCATCAAGACCCTAATAGCGGTATTGAGCTGCAGGAAGTAGCTAGCGGTTTCCGTTTTCCGCCAAACCCGAACTCAGCCCCTGGCTGAGCAAACTTTGGGAAGAACGTTCTCCGCGTTATTCACGTGCATTGCTGGAAACACTGGTCATTATTGCTTACAAACAACCAGTGACCCGCGCGGAAATTGAAGAAATTCGTGGCGTTACTGTCAGCACCAATATCATGAAAACCCTGCAGGAAAGAGAATGGATACGCGTCATAGGTTATCGTGAAATTCCTGGCAAACCCGCGATTTATGGCACTACCAAAGAATTTCTGGATTATTTCAATCTGAAATCTTTGAGTGACATGCCCACACTTGCTGATATTAAAAATCTTGAAGCGCAGGAATCCCGGCTACAAGTTGAACTCGCCATGGAAAACAGTAATATTGGCCCAGAAAACAGTGAAGTTATCCCAGAAGAAAGAGAAGCCTTCGTCAGTGAAGAAAGCAATGTTATCGCCATTAACGACTCTATCAATATTAACGATGATGAAGAAGCAGAAAGCGCAGAAACTGAATGCGAAGTCGACGCAGTAGAAATAGCGTCCGAAGAAACTTCTGCTGAAACAGAAGAAACGACTGCTGAAATCACCGACAAAGAAATGGCTGGCTAATAATCATGTCTGAAAAAATTCAAAAAATACTGGCTAATGCTGGCGTTGCTTCACGCCGTCAAATTGAGGCATGGATTGCAGGAAGGTAGAATCACTGTTAACGGCCGAACGGCGACTGTTGGTGACCGCATGACATATCACGACAAAGTCTGTGTCGATGGCCGCGAAGTAAAATTAATCAAAAGCAAAAACCAGAAATCCCGGGTTTTGCTTTACCATAAGCCTGAAGGTGAAATTTGTTCACGCAACGATCCTGAAGGACGCCCAACCATATTTGAAAGCCTGCCGCTGATACGTAACAGCCGCTGGATTTGCGTTGGCAGATTGGATTTCAATACGTCAGGTTTGTTGTTAATTACTAACGACGGCGAATTAGCTAACAGTCTGATGCATCCCAGCTCTGAAATTGAACGTGAATATGCTGTGCGTGTTCGCGGTGACGTGACAGGGGATACGCTACTTTCGCTGCAAAAAGGCGTCAAGCTGGACGATGGCATGGCGCATTTTGATAAAATCGTAGATGCCGGTGGCAGCGGTTCTAACCACTGGTTTCATGTCATCGTGAAAGAAGGACGCAACCGTCTCGTCCGCCGATTATGGGAAGCACTGGGCTTCACTGTCAGCCGTTTGATTCGCATACGTTTTGGGCCGACTTATTTGCCATCGGGGTTAAAACGCGGGAAGCATGTGGAACTGTCAGATGATGAAGTGGATCAATTGATACAATTTAGCAGATCGCATTAACACATCTCAATGGGGTCAGACGCTACTGATAGCGTCTGACCCCATAAAATTAAAAAAATAAATAAGGAAATTAACATGCAATCCAATCGCTCCATACAAACACAAATCAATGATCTACTCGATAACCTTCAAGACCTCGCGCCACGCACGCATAACCGCGCGGTAAACCACCTGAAATATTTCCGCATGCTAATCAACAATGGTCTGCTCTCTGTTGATGATATTGACGAACTTAATACATCATTGTCTGTAGGCGAACGATTGCTTGGCAATCTCAGACTTGCAAAAGAAGCTGCCGAGTATGCAGCCTCTAAAATGATAGCCACCAATAATCCTGAGGCAACAGACGCGCAGCAACAACAATTAACAATGACGCGGTTGCAACTTAATAAAACACAGCTGCAGGAAACATGCGCGACCTTAAAAAAACAGCGGCAGAGATTAGATTCTGGCAATACCAGTCAGTTTGAATTCACACAATCGGCATATCGTAAGGGCTCAGGTTTTAATATGGGCATGTGGTATCAATACTCCAGCAATAAATCCAGGCAGCCAGGCAATTGTGGCGAACAAAGCAATATCGCGTTTGTTTATCTGTACACATTGGTGCGCGAAGCTGCGAACCAAGGTCGACCTTCTCCAATAGACCGACTCGATCGTATTGACGTAACGAATAATATTGGCGGCCATTGTTTTATTTTAATTGACCGTACACCGCACAAAAATTATCGCGAATCACCCGCTACCATCGATTTATTACAAGATAATGTCATGCACGATTTTACTTGTGTGGTGTCAGACCCCTGGAACAAAAAAAATCCGTTTTATCCGCTCAGCGACCTTCCAAATTTCATGCCTGAATGCGGATTAAGAGGTGTAGCAAATGTTGAATTTAGTCTGGATTTTTCTGGACGCGATCACGAGATCACGCCCCTAAAAGCCAGACTATAAGTTCACTGTGAACGCGCTTCCGCCGTCAGCTGATACATTAATTCCAGCGCTTCTTTTGGCGTCAGCTGATCGGGATTAATATCGCGCAAGCGCGTCACTACTTCATGCTCTTTCTCTGGCTCAGCAAACAAATCTCTTTGCTCTGGCACAGGTGAATGCACGACATTGTGTGTATATGCTTGCTGTTCCAGTTCTTGTAATTTTTGTTTTGCGCGCTGAATCACTGAACGCGGCACACCCGCAAGTTGCGCAACTTGAATACCATAACTTTGATTCGCTGGCCCCGGCTGCACAGTATGCAGAAAAATAATTTTATCGCCATGCTCGGTCGCATCCAGATGCACATTTTGCACCGTGGCAATTTCTTCTGCCAACGCAGTCAATTCAAAATAATGCGTCGCAAACAAAGTAAATGCACGTATTCCTTGCGCAAGATGATGCGCGCACGACCATGCCAGAGACAAACCATCAAACGTACTGGTACCGCGCCCTATTTCATCCATCAACACCAGACTTTGCGCCGTCGCATTATGCAGAATATTCGCTGTTTCCGTCATTTCCACCATAAAAGTAGAACGCCCGCTCGCCAAATCATCTGCTGCACCAATACGCGTAAAAATACTATCAACAGGCCCAATGCTTACTTCACGCGCAGGAACAAAACTGCCAATATGCGCTAGCAACACAATCAAAGCAATCTGCCGCATGTAAGTAGATTTACCGCCCATATTTGGGCCGGTAATAATCAGCATGCGCTGCTTGTCATCAAGTTCACATCATTCGGCACAAACGGCTGCGTGGAAACACTTTCCACCACCGGATGACGGCCGTCAATAATATTGAATCCCCGTCTCATCCGTTAATTCCGGACAACACCAGTTCAAGATGCGCTGCGCGCTCTGCAAAATTGGTCAACACATCCAGTTCTGCAATCGCCTGCGCAGATATCTTGCAACGGTGAAATAACTGGCGCAAAGTTTATCCAGCAAATCTTCATATAATTCTTTTTCACGCGCCAGCGCATGGTCACGCGCACTTAATGCTTTATCTTCAAATGCTTTTAATTCAGGCGTAATAAAACGCTCAGCATTTTTCAGAGTTTGACGGCGAATATAATCAGCCGGCGCTTGTTCTGCCTGCAAGCGGCTAATTTCAATGTAATAACCATGCACACGGTTATAACCGACTTTCAAAGTGGAAAAACCCGTACGCTTTTTTTCCTGCTCTTCCAGTTCGAATTAAAAAATCGCCGGCATTTTCACTAATTGCAAGCAACTCATCCAGCTCTGCATCATAACCACGCGCAATCACACCGCCATCACGAATTGTCACAGGCGGATTTTCAATAATCGCTCGCTGCAACAAATCATGCATATTCAGGAAATTCACTGATGGAATTTCTTAATTGCTTGCAATCGAGGCGCAGCGAATGCATGCAATTGATGTCTGCAAGTGCAGGCAACAGCGCAAGCGTGTGAACGCAACGCCACCAAATCACGCGGCCGCGCTGTTTTCAATGCGACGCGCGCAAGAATACGTTCCAGATCAGCAATTCCATGCAGAGTTTGCTGCAAAGGCAAATAATGCCTGACCAGAAATTAATTGTTGCAATACTTTCCTGCCGCTCACGCAATTCTGCCTGATCACGCAACGGACGATTCAGCCAGCGTTTTAATAAACGACTGCCCATCGCGTTGCGCGTGTGATCGAGCACAGACGCCAGCGTATTTTCTCGCCGCCAGCAAGATTGGTAACTAATTCCAGATTGCGGCGCTGTAGCTGCATCCAGAATCAAACTTTCTTCGCGCCGCTCAACATGGATAGTGCGAATATGCGGCATGGCAGCACGTTGCGTTTCTTTCGCATATTGCAACAAACATCCTGCGGCACAAAGCGCAACCGGCATATCCTGACAGCCAAATCCGCAAGATCAGCGTTTGCATTTGTTCCGTCAACAAACGCACTGCGGTTTCAAATCAAATTCCCAAGGTGGACGGCGGCGAACCTGATTTTGATATTCACGCAATATGGCATGTTCCCAATCATCACTGATTAATAATTCCGCCGGCTTAAAACGCGCCAGTTCACTACTTAATGCTTCTTCACCCTGCACTTCCAGCAATTGAAAACGACCGCCGCTAATATCCAGCGCCGCAATACCAAAATGGTTATTGTGCGCAGAACAGAGACAACAGCAAATTATCTTGATGATCCTCCAAAAATGCCGCATCACTGACAGTGCCCGGCGTCAAAATACGCACGACTTGGCGCTCAACTGGCCCGGCACCGGTTTTCGGATCGCCGATTTGTTCACAAATCGCGACTGATAAACCCTGACGAATTAATTTGGCGATATAAGATTCCGCAGAATGAAATGGTACACCCGCCATGGGAATGGGCTTGCCGGCGGATTGGCCGCGCGCGGTCAAGGTAATATCCAACAGACGCGCCGCTTTTTGCGCATCATCAAAAAATAATTCATAAAAATCACCCATGCGATAAAACAGTAAGGTATCCGGATAATCCGCCTTGATGCGCAAATATTGCTGCATCATGGGAGTGTGCTCACGCGGAAGATCAATCATAGATTGCGCCATAAAGTGATTCCATATACATTTTTACTGGGAATTAATCTATATACCATATACCTTGAGAATTGAGGAAGGTAAAGAACATGATAGAACAGTCAAAACTTTAGTACTCGAAGCAGCTGGCAAATTGAAAAGCAGTGGTTTGAAATTGGCAGCTGCCGAATCTTGCACAGGCGGTGGCTTATGTTACTGGCTAACCAGCGTGCCCGGCAGCTCTGACTGGTTTGATCGTGGATTTATCACTTATAGCAATGAAGCAAAAATTGAATTGCTAGGCGTCAACGCAAAAACCATAGACAGTCAATGGCGCCGTCAGTGAACAAACCGCCATGGAAATGGTCGCTGGCGCGCTGCGCAATAGTCACGCAGACATCGCCGTTTCTATCACTGGTATTGCCGGCCCCGACGGTGGCACAAAAGAAAAACCGGTCGGCACCGTATGGATTGCATGGGGCAAGCGCGATGCCGAAATAAATGCGGAAATAAATTTATTTCCCGGCGACAGGCAAAATGTAAGACTGTGCTCAATTGCAAAAGCGCTGGAAAAGATTCTAGAGCTTATAGCACTTCTTCACGGCGACAGGCGCACCGGTTGATTATCCTCAACAATTGTTTTTGGCGGCTGAAATAACATGGCGTAACACGTCCTGGGTATGACACTCAACCAGGAAATGAACTTTGTCACCATGGAATAAAGACAAGTTAGTGCTGCTGAATAACTATATGCAGCATCAGATGAAATGGGCGCGGTTTCTTCAATATCATCAACTTGATATCATCAAGCGGTAGCCAATTCTTCTAATGGTTTTTCAATGACTAGTTTTTTAGGCTCGTCATCAGGATCCGCCACAACTGCAATACCTTTCCAATTAACTGTTATCCCTGCTTCCCTGGAACTAGACATGTACATTCCTTTTTTGCTGGAGACTTGCCCAATGATAACATATCGTTTAAATGAATGCCGGGCACTACCAGGCCAAAATAAGTCTTTAAAATAGAATGATATTCTTCCTCTGTTTGAATCTCATGAGTTGTCTCGATATCCCCAGTCAGTGTTTTTAATTTATTGTTATGCAGAATAATTCTCCCACTTGCATTAGCTATCACACATATTCTGTTTTGGCGGAAAAATGTTTCTTCTGGATTATGACAATAGAATAATTGAAATGCTTATAATCAAGCGCCTGACAAATCACTAAATCAAATTCAAGCAAATCTTTATATTCACCATGTGCGTAGTAACTAATGCAATATTTGGGAACATATCCTGAATCATCACGACGTATTTTAAATTTACCATCAAAATCATTTTGCTCTTGATTCATAATCAATGGCAGCGGCTTAACTAAACCACGGCCACCAAAACCAACATCAGCAATCCACAAAGCATTATCAATCTCAACAACCAGCATCTTGTGTCCACGCACTAATCCAGGAATTGCCAATCCTCGCCCCATCATTCTGCCCACTTTAAATCCCAGCTCAGCAAGCACAAAAGCAAGCAATTCATTCGTTTCAAGACAATGTCCACCGCGATTTCCCATGACAATTTTTTGAAAAATCCGCTGAATATCCAGATTATGATTTATCCAGTCAAGATTCACACGCTTATCATTTTCATGCATTTCCAGATTTTCAAAAGGAATACTGCAGGCATGCGCGACATGAATAAGCTCCAGGTGTTTCGGCTGTTGCAATTTCTATTACTGATTTAGCGGGTTTAATTTTTTCTTGAAAAAAGTTTTCGCGATTGATTCTTTTGAAATATGCTTCGAGCATGAAAGATCTGGCAAACATGATAGTGAGGTCTCCGTCAATTAATGAAAATTAATTTTAGAGCCCTCCCCAAAAATCATTGTTCATAACAGCCCAGGAGGACAAGAGAGTGGCTGTTACTAATGATTTTCATCAGTCGCATTTTTGCTGGCGCCAGCAGACTTGTCAAGTTGGAAGCTGCATAACGGCATCAATTTCTATCAGCGCTTCTTTTCTTGGCAATGCGACAATCTGGACAACAGAACGTGCAGGATATGGCTTTTGAAAGACAGCTTGCATAGCCGTGTTCAAATCAGCGAAGTAACTCACGTCAGTCATATAAACAGTGAGCTTATCAATGTCGTCAATATTTCCGCCTGCTGCTTTGGTAATTTCATTGATATTAGACAACACTTGTTTACCTGATTTTGAAATCCGCCATCAACAACATTGCCGGTTTTGGGATCAATAGCAATTTGGCCTGATATATAAACCGTATTATCTACTTTGATTGCCTGAGAATACGTTCCGATCGGGTTAGGCGCATTTTGGGTATAGATAGATTCCTTGCTGCAAAACATGAATTTACTGTTATTAAACAAAAAATTACTGGTAATAGCTTTTTCATTTTCACCTCTGGTTTAAGTTTTGGTTCATTTATTTTCCACACCCTGAACGATATAAAATTGAAATTATAATTACAATTGCCTACAATTCACTTTTCCTTTTACTTTTTAGATATAATCAATGAGCATTCTGGATGACACAGCAATTTTTGCCGCAGTCATTCAACAAGGAGGCTTTAGTCATGCCGCAAAATATCTGGGCTTTTCTAACGGTTTAATCAGCCGGCGCATTGCGCAATTGGAAACGAAATTAGGCGTCACACTTATCAAACGCACCACTCGACAAATTCAATTAACTCCAGAAGGCGTTTTATTCTGGCAGCATGCTCAACGCATACAACAAGAATTAGATACTGCCGTTTGCCTGATCCAGTCATTCGCGAAAAATCCGAAGGGAAGAATTCGTATTAGCGCCGCTCCTTATTTTGGCCGGCATTATTTAACACCTATCCTGACGGAATTTTTGCAGCGCTTTAAAGATATTCAGATTGATCTCATTCTGGATGATCAGCAATTAGATCCAATAAAATCTCAACTTGATTTAATCATTCGTAGCAGTGGTATTTTGCATAACACAGAACCTGCCGATAGTAATTTGCAAATGAAAATATTGCTGGAAGATAAAATTGGTTTATATGCGAGCCCGACTTACATTACAAATAATGGCGCACCGACAAATCCGCAACAATTAGCCGTGCATACCACCATTCGTTATGCTGATAGCAAGACCATATCAGAAGAAGACAAATGGTATTATCTGCAAAAGAATAAAACGAATTTCCTGCATTTGAATTCCACATTTAATGTCAACGATATTGGCAGCGCATTAATAGCATCCATATCCGGCCTTGGCATAGGCAGATTTAACAACCTGGTAGCCAAGACCGCCGTAGAGAAAAAACAATTAGTCCCCGTTTTAAATAATTATCATTGGGGAACGTATAGTTTATACGCTCTTTATCCGCAGCAAAAAGCGCTGCCAAAACGCACGCGATTGTTACTGGATTTTATTTCTACGCGTGCCAAAAATTTATAGCGTAGCTGTAGACCTTACTGGCACTTCTTGCAAAAGCGGCGCCTGCTCTTCTGTTTTAGGCCGGAATAAAACCGAACGACATTCACTTATCAAACGCGGAGCAAAATCTTCCAGTACATATTTAATACCCAAAGGCATGGCAAAACACGCAGCATCACGCATCATTCTTTGACCAAACGCACAATCATCATCGGCAGCACAAGCGGGCAAAGTGCATTCATGATTGCGTTAAGAGCCAACGCGCCCAAACAAATAGCGATAAATATGCCAAATTGACTGGCCACAGGAAAATAGTCGCGCTTATTTGTATTACTGACTGCGCGCTCGCCATCTTGTTCCAAATCAGTCTCCACGCCAGGTTTTAATGGCAATAGAGATTCGAATGGATGTGGCGTGTAAAATAAATATTGCGCTGACTGCAGAAACATATCACTCGCCAGCAGCAGAGCTATCTGAAACCATGGATTCCCTGCAACAGAAAGATAACCCGCACCTTTCATGTAATACAATACCATTTCAGTGATGGCACAATCAGCGGTCCAGCGCACAACATAACTACCAGCTTTTTGCACCAGATTTAATTGCGGATTGCTTTTTTCGACTTCCTCTACTCGTGGCAACAACAATCCCAGACTTTCAGACCGAGTGAATCAATTCCTCTATACGCAGCATAACCTAACAAACCCATCGCCGCCCATCTGTATTCATTGAATAACAGCATATTGGCAATCATGCGTGATAACTTTGTATCTGCCTGTATCAACTTGGGCAAATATTTAAAACCAAGAGCCGTCGATTTATATCCAACCGCAAATAGACAGAGAAGCGCAAGACCACTGCTGGATGCCAGCTTTAAAAATCCTTTACCAGCGTGATCACCACCCATCGCCCGCGCATATGCCAATGGGTCTTCTACTTCAAATGCCTGATTAAGAATGCCGTATATAACAAGATTGATGGGCACCATACTCAATTCTTCCAGGCCCTGATACCGAATTGGAATCACAGGCAGTACTTCATAATTAACATATGACAGCGTCATAGCCTTAGTAAAGCGCAAAAATTCCTTTCCTATTTTTTGTGCAGTATTACATTGTTCTTGCTGCGCTTGATTTTCTTGAGCACGAGTCACTGTCATATTTATTTTTCCTTCTTATATTTATTTTTGTTGCGCTGCACCGTAAGACCGTGTCGGCTCTTCAATCAATAGCGCGTGAGTTTCTTCAGCATCTTTTACGCTTGAATAGTGTTGAACAACATTTCACGAGAGATGGAACAACATTTTCTGCGGTATATTTTACTGCTAATGGAATACCAAGTGCCGTACTAAAGCGTATCATGCGCCTGGGTAATGTATTGCTCGCCACCCTATCATCATTGTTATGATCCATAATCGCAGCGGTAATCTCACTAATGACATAAGCGCCCAGGAATATACCAGCCACCACTGCGGCTTTTTTGCCAAGTCGTACACATACTTCTTCTGATCTTGAATGCATTGGCGGATGTTGCACATGCCCACGCTCAACATCAGCAGGTTCTACTGCTGGTTCGCCTATTAATGTTTTGATGGGATATGGCACATACGAAAAATATTCGCCTAATTGCAATGCTACATCACTAGCTAATAACAGCAGGATTTGCACATATGGACTCGCTGCAGTTTGTTGGTTACCAAACGCGGCAATGTAATAGAGAAATGCTTCCGTTAACGCAACATCATTGAACCAGCGCATGCCGTATTGCCCTAACAATTGAAGAAGATTCAGGTCAGGATTCACATTTACCATTTCTTCATAAGATGGCACACAGTATTCCCACACTTGCCTGCCGGCCCAGCGTGTAAGTTGAAAAGTCAGATAACCAGCTGTGCCAAGTATTGGAATTTGATAACCAGCGATTGCTCATGACACCATTCACAGTCGTCAGTATTTTGCTATTGCCTGCATCGATGTGAATCGTAAATGAACTTAATCCCAACACCAACCCATATGCGCCAGCATTTGCCATGCCAGCCACGCATAAACCCACCAATAAGTTGCCATTACCTTGTGCACTAAAATAATTTACTCCCGGCCTTTCTTTACTAACAAATTCTCGTATCACGCCCAATACCAATGCGTTTGAAGCAAAGCTATAAAAACAATTATCACTGTAGGGAGAAATTTGCTGCACCAGATAGGTAGCCGCACCAGCTTCAACGAAATTAACCAACGACTGACCAGCTTTTTGTAAAAACGGATATTTAGTCATAGCAACAGGCGCACTGCCTTCGATCGTGACCATGTGATCGCCATTGCCAGCAATATCGACCTGCACTTTTTTGTCTATCGGCAGATCAGTTGCCATACCATCACGCAAATGCTGAAATTCGGCTCTAGTCATTTTGACCAGACGGCCACCATCACACTTAATGGTAACCTGATCACCATCAAAATTTACTTGTTCAACATTATTGATGGGGACGGCTCTGGTTTCCCGATTAGCGGTGGGTTCAGATTCTGCGTGTTCAGCTACGAGCCTTGCCAGAGTGGCTGGTCTTTTTTCTCTTGATAACGTCACTGTATAATCTTCCTTTAACTTTAATAAGCCCTCCGCACTGCAGATGGGCAAAATTTACAAACCTTGTATTACAGCGGCTTTCTGCCGGGTTAAAAATGCGCCATTCTACGGGATGAATCGTTAAGAGAGCCTTAAGAACCTTTATTGAAGACATATAAATCTCTTCCCAAATTCGCAATAAAGAGTTATAAATAAAAGTCTCCCCTGTAACTCACTGTGTGCATGACACTACATGTCTCATGACGTGAGAAATAAACCCTATTCAAAAACCATTAGGACTGTTATCAACAGTTCTAAACTTAAACAAGGATTACGATATGGAAGACAACAAGAAAAAAGCATTGGCCGCGGCACTCAGCCAGATCGAACGTCAATTTGGTAAAGGCTCAGTCATGCGCATGGGTGATGACGCAACTGACATGCCAGATATTGAACCCATTTCCACCGGCTCTCTGTCATTAGACATTGCACTCGGTATAGGCGGCTTGCCCAAAGGGCGTATTGTTGAAATATACGGACCAGAATCATCTGGTAAAACCACTCTCACTTTGCAAGTTATTGCTGAATGCCAGAAAACCGGCGGTACCGCAGCATTTATCGATGCCGAACACGCTCTGGATCCAAATTATGCAAGACGTCTGGGTGTGAATGTTGATGATTTACTGATTTCCCAACCTGACACTGGCGAACAAGCACTGGAAATCGCTGACATGTTAGTCCGTTCTAGCGCTATCGACGTGATCATCATTGACTCAGTGGCTGCGCTAACACCTAAAGCTGAAATTGAAGGTGAAATGGGTGACTCAGCACATGGGCTTACAAGCACGCTTGATGTCACAAGCCTTGCGCAAACTAACCGCAAATATTAAACGCTCAAACACACTGGTCATCTTTATTAACCAGATCCGTATGAAGATAGGCGTGATGTTTGGCAATCCTGAAACAACAACTGGTGGTAATGCACTTAAATTCTATGCTTCTGTGCGTCTCGATATTCGCCGTATTGGCAGTGTCAAAGAAGGCGATGAAGTCGTTGGTAGCGAAACACGCGTCAAAATCGTCAAAAACAAAGTCGCACCACCATTCAAACAAGCTGAATTTGATATCTTGTACAACGAAGGTATTTCACGCGAAAGCGAAATTATCAATCTTGGTGTCCAGTTGGCATTGATTGATAAATCTGGCGCCTGGTTCAGTTATAACGGTCAGCGCATAGGCCAAGGCAAAGAAAACGCACGCCAATTCCTCAAGGAACACAAGAGCATGGCGGCTGAAGTTGAAGCGAAAATCCGCGAAATCATGATTACCTCACCTGATGACAATCGTGGTTCCGGCAAAGAAGAAGAGGAACTTGAAGAAAGCGTGGCCTAATCCATATGGATCAAAACAATCTCGACAATGTCCGGCGCGCAGCGATGAACATGCTCACGCGCCGGGATTATTCTCAACATGAAATCAGTCAGAAATTGAAAGCCAAAGGATATGCCGGCCATGAGATTAAAACTGTCGTTGCGAGCCTGGCGCAAGAAGGACTGATTAACGAATCACGTTTTGCAGAAAATTTTATTTATTGGCGCCGCGGTAGAGGATATGGGCCGGTACGTATCGCCATGGAACTGCAAACACGCGGGATTGCACCGGATACCATCACAGAATTTTTACAAATTACTGAAAACTTTTGGGATGAAGCAGCACGCAAGGTTTGGCAAAAACACTTTCGCGGCAGAGCGCCCGCGGATTATCACGAGCGCATGAAGCAAATGCGCTTTTTACAATATCGTGGCTTTACCCGCGAACAAATTGAAAGCGTGTTAGGTAACGACTAAGCCGCCGGTTTATCTAACTGTGAAGTACATTGTGGACAACGGCTCGCTTTCAACGAAACAGTCGTATCACAAAAAAGACACTTCCACGCATGGCAAACTTTTTGAATTCGTCCAAAAAAGACATCCACGATTCCTTGTGATTAACTTATCGTCAAACTTTGCCGCCGTGATTTTATTTTATCAATTAAATCTTTACTGGCGCCTAAGAATGCGTACAATCCCGGTAAAATTACATAAAATTGGAGCACACCATGCCAGGCAAAACATCGTTTAAAAATACATATGGGCAATATCACGTAGACAAAATAATACTCAAAGATGGTTACACTTCAAGAGGTTTTATTGCGTTTGATTTTGAAGATATTATTACAAGCAATAGAATCATTCTTGATACAAGTTCAAGAATGCAACACGACATCGAGAATTTATGTCCACAACCGTTCAGAAGCATGCGAAGAAATACAACTGCGAATATCGGGGAAGATAGACGCGAAGCAAAAGATATCGAATACACTTTCGAGCTCGGCATAAGCGATTATTCTGAACGATTTATTAAAATTTTCTTTTCTGCTTTTTGCTATGCGGTTCTGTCATTCGAAGATAACATGACAAATGATTTAAACTCGCAGTTAAAGGCTGATATACGCTTAATCGCAGCTTACATTTTAACGAAATCTTTAGATCAGAATATGGAAAGCCTTTGTAAACAGCTTGGCCTGGAAGTCGATTACCAGAAATACATACAACAGTTTCCCAGCCAAAATCCCACATCAACAAAAACAAATTTAGTTGAGGCAGTATACGGTGTAAATATACAGATATCCGATGCGGCACTAATGCAAGCTGCTGCAAAAAAAATAGAAGCTTTACGAAGCCAGCCAGACAAAGATCAAACCGTTCAAGCAACGTTGTACCTGAAAATGCCACGCTAGCCTGTTAAAAAAACTGGGGTCAGACACCTCCGCGGTTGGCTTAGCCTCCGTGGTGTCTGACCCCAAAGTTCCATCCTAACTATCAAACAAAAATTCAATTACACTAAAGGACAATTGGTGCAGAGCTTAATGATCGCTATAGTGCGAATGCATTGCACAGAATTATACAAATATTACATTAAATAATAAAAAACGAACGGATAAGTAAAAATGCACGCGAGAACAACAATAACAAATTTATTGCACCAGATTCGTAACAATCAAATCACAGAAATCATTGGCAATGCATTCGGATCGCCATTAACTCCTCAAGATGTCGCTGAATTTGCAGAAGCATTAAAAACTAACACCTCAGTCACAAATTTAAGTTTTAATTGTCAAAGCATAGGCCCAGCAGGAGCCGCCAGCATTGCCGGCATGCTACGCGTCAACCGCACATTACAAAAATTAGAGTTATGGAATAATAAGATTGGCGATCAAGGTGCAGCGAGTATCGCATCAGCCCTGGAACAAAATACATCTTTGCAAGAGCTTGGCTTAGGTTTTAATCGAATTTCTGATGCTAGTGCAAATTCAATTGCCGGCATGCTTGCCAGAAATCAACACCTTGTCACATTGAAGCTGACAAACAACACAATGAATTCGCAAGGCATTACCTGCATTGCTAATGCACTTAAGATTAATACCACACTCTCACGCTTAGAATTAGGTAACAACACATTAGATGATATTGCTTATCGGGAATCAGGAAGCTGGTCACAGAAAAACGTTGTAACGGGCACAGGAGCAGAAGCACTCGCTAATGCCCTTAAAGTAAATACTCATCTCAAAGAATTATCATTGTGTAATTCCAGAATGGGTCCAGCCGCTGCGCGCTATCTTATTCTCTGCTTACAACGCAACAATCATCTTGAATTATTAGATTTAGGAGATAATCTTTTAGGCGTGGATGGCGGTGTAGGCGTAGCTGAATTACTGTTAGAAAATAGAACTATTAAGAAATTATATTTGAGCATGACTGGAATGGACTGGGTAGTTTGCGCGACTATTGCCAAATCTTTGCAATTAAATACAACGCTGCAATCCTTGAGTTTAAGCTTTAATCAGGTAAATGATGAAGCCGCTAAAGAATTAGCTATCAGTCTTGGCAACAATAGTTCGTTACAATCTTTAAATCTCTCTGGTAACCGTATTACTGAACAAGGCTTAAACCGTTTTCGAGATGATGCCGCTAGTGGCAAATACTCAACTAGCCTGAAAATTAGTTTACTAGGCAATGATCGTAAGAATATGGAATTATGCGCAGCCGAAAGACGCGTTGCTATACCAGCACTAGACAAAGCGATCGTCATCAATGCCATGGGTGTATTGCTTTACAATGATGCCAGCGAAGCTCTCAAACAAAAATGTCGCGAATACGCAGCCAGATTTTTCGCACAAGCATCAACACTAGGTAACGCTGTCGCAACATATAATCTTGGCCTGGTTCATCAAGCAGGCTGCATTGGTGGTAGAAGTCCCGATGATGCTGCTTATTATTTCCAACTCGCACGTCAGCGTGGTTATGTATCTGCAGCGCCGAGCGCAAACGAAGCCAGACTATTGGAACGCAGAATCACATTTCCAGCGGCATTTACTTATGATTTTGAAACACCGCTACAAACGTGCAAGGCAGCTTATCAAGGCGGACGCGGTTTTGCCAGACTGGCCGTTCCACATGTCAGCAGGTTACTGGGAAAAGAGAATATTCTGCATTTTGCGCGCCAGCATAATTACACTTATTACGGCCATGCTAACAATCTGGAAGGCAATATTAATCAACAACCGCTGGAAGGTTTCAATTTCCTGAACTTCCTGCCTATTCATATTTTTTATCTATTTCAAATGCTGATCATTTGTGAAGATGCCAGAGTAAGTGATTATCTGAAAAACGAATTACGTGGCTGCATGGAAATGCATGTGATAGTGAAATACTTGCAAGAACTACCAAACACAGATGCAATGGAAAAAGATTTTTTTGTTATCGCTTTACATCAGGCGCTCAAAATCAGCCAACTGCAAAACAAGCAAGAATACACTGTTGCTATTTCTTATAAAGTTGTTCGTCCTGGACAAGAAGCCGGCAGCCATATTGTTTATGTCAACTTTGCGAATCAGGACGGCAATATCGTTATCCGCGTAGATAATTTGGGTCATGATGGCGATGAAGTGCGTCATCACGAAGAATCCGGTGTACGCAAAAGCTGGATACAACAAGAACTTGTCTCAACAAATAATTTTGAATCCATGGCTAATCATCATCGCTGGCCAGTGGTGCTTGGTGTCATTAAACAACAAAATATCAGCACGAATGATCTTCTACTCAATTATCTGATCGATCTGTGCCGCGCACGATATTTAAATTATGACGCAGCACTTCCGCTTATTTACAGCAATAATTTTCGTCACACCACTAATGGTAATGAAGGTTATCATGCCTGGTTTTTTACTCGTAAATTTCAAAACAGAGGTAATTGCGTGTTTAAAGGTATGTCGGTTGGCATGGATATTCGTTCGCAGCCATTCGATCCTGATTATGACCAGCCAATAGGCGATAGTAATTATAGATATGCTGATCATCAAAATCCAAAACGAGAAAATCCCAAGAAAAAATTTTACCGTGACATCAAGCGTCTTTTGATGCGTGCCGCTGAAGATAGAAACAATCAGGAAATTCCTTTAGATATAGCGGAAACACGCCGGCTCAAACCATAACAATAAACGAGGATACGATAATGAAACCAAAAAACACTGCCGAAGCCAATGCTTGTTATAAAACTGCGGAAGAATATTATAAAGCAAAAAATTATGCTGAAGCATGGTGCTGGTATACAGAAACCATTGTTCACAACTCAGAACATACGGGAGCATTGTACAGCCTGGCTTGGCTGTACGAGCATAACCTAGGCTTGAATGCGCGCTGGCGTATGGATAAAGATGACTTGCTGATGAACTTGATCGCGGGCAGATATTATTATGTTCATCCCGTGCCAAATGCTGATGGCAATTTTGAGATACGTTCAAAATGGCGTGGCAATCGTAATGATATCGCTTTAGTTTATTATAAACGCGCAGCCGAATTAGGACATGCAGAATCAGCCAGACGTTATGCCAGCCTCACTCACACAGTCGCTCAAAACAAATTATTTGATGCGCCAGTGGCACGCTCAGCGCCAGCAAATGTAGCTGTATTGCCCGCTGATAGAAGAACATGTTCTTGATGCTATACTTTAATAAATAGAAGGATTCGCGAGGATTGGAACATGTTGATTAATATCGTCTTACACTTCGATGGCGCGATTTCTTTATGGATAGCGGACGGCAATATGCTGCCAAGATGGGTAGAATCTTCCGTCAATAGCGGAAGAATACATGGGCCAATACAATTAGAAACAATCGCTGCAATAGAAAAATTTATAAATGATTACTCAACCAACGGTAACAATTATAACGAACGTATGCCTGTCTCTGGTTTATTTAGAGACTTTATCGTCATCAAGGATCCTGAACAATTACAAGAAATTTTCGCCGCGATAAAAAAATACGCAACGATTAAACCTGACGGACAAATTATTCTTCCTCGAGAGACTTTTTCCATTATAAAAGAAGGAAAAGATCCTAAAATACTAGCTGATTTTTCTACAGCACATAAACAAGGAGCCGGCGCAGGTTTATTTGCAGGTAAATTACCTGCCGATGTTGGCAGAATCATTGGCTCATATTTAGATACAAAATCAGCGGGTCGTGTAGCCAGAACAAAACGATCTGCTGGTCAATCTGCTGCAACCAGTTTACAAGAGCAAGCCATCAAATCAGCTCGTGCTGAAATTACCTTCGAAGAATTCAAGACACGTTACAATCAGCAATACAAAAAAGAGACCTTTAAAAAATTCTGGGGCGATACAATGTATTCCTTACTGGACAAGAAAATCCTCTCCATGACGGAAGTCGAAAACTACATTAAATTGCATCCAGGAAGCAGATCGGAAACTATTTATAATGAACTGGTTCAAGAGCATGCAATAAACCTTCTAAACACCCTGACAGGAACTAAACCAAGTCCAAAGAAAACCTAGCCCAGTCTAATAATTTATAATAATTGTGTAATAATTCGTCATCAACCCACTCTAAGGTCTTTGCTTTGATTCTTGCCATCCATTATATTAGCGAGTTCAATCAATCTTTATTAAAAAACCAGTTGAATAGCGATAAATGCCATGAATAAAAAACATCTAAGCAGCAATGAAATACGCAGCCAATTTCTGGATTATTTTCACAGCCACGGACATGAAATCGTGGCCAGTAGCTCTCTTGTACCCGGCAATGACCCCACTCTTTTATTTACCAATGCCGGCATGGTGCAATTTAAAGATGTTTTTCTTGGCAAAGAAAAACGCCCTTATCAAACGCGCCACTTCTTCGCAACGCTGCGTACGCGCAGGCGGCAAACATAATGACCTTGAGCGCGTAGGTTATACTGCGCGACATCATACTTTTTTTGAAATGCTGGGTAATTTCAGCTTTGGTGATTATTTCAAACGTGAAGCAATTCGATTCGCCTGGGAATTTCTGACTAAAAACATGGGATTGCCGCCAGAAAAATTATGGGTCACTGTTTTTGAAGACGACAAAGAAGCGGAAGAAATCTGGTTAAAAGAAATGAAAATTGATCCTAGCCGTTTCAGCCGCTGCGGTGAAGCATGATAATTTTTGGTCCATGGGCCCTACCGGTCCTTGCGGCCCTTGCACCGAAATTTTTTACGATCACGGCGCCAATATTGCTGGCGGACCACCGGGCAGCCCCGATGCAGATGGCGATCGTTACATTGAAATCTGGAACCTGGTTTTCATGCAATATGACCGCGCCGCGGATGGCACACTCACCCCCTTGCCGAAACCATCGGTCGATACCGGCATGGGATTGGAACGTATTTCCGCTGTGATGCAAGGCGTGCACAACAATTATGATACTGACTTATTCCAACCACTGATTAAAGCAGCCGCCAAACTGGCTAATATTAAAGATTCTACACGCAAGATTATTTTCTTTGCGCGTCATTGCCGATCATATTCGCTCTTGCAGCTTTTTAATTATTGATGGTGTCACACCGTCCAACGAAGGTCGTGGTTATGTTTTACGCCGCATTATTCGTCGCGCATTGCGCCATGGCAATAAATTAGGTTTAACTCAACCTTTCTTTTATAAACTGGTGCAACCACTGGTTGATGTAATGGGTGATGCCTATCCTGAACTTAGTCAAAAGCACAAGCGCATGTAGAAAAAGTATTGCAACAAGAAGAAGAACAATTCAGCACCACACTCGCGCAAGGATTAAAATTGTTTGAGCAAGTCGTTAGTGAATTAAAAGGCGATATTATTCCTGGCGAAACTGTATTTAAACTATACGACACATACGGCTTCCCTGCTGATTTAACTGCTGATATTGCACGCGAACGTAATTTAATCATTGATTACGAAGGCTTTGAAGCCGCCATGTCCAAACAGCGCGAACGCTCACGCCAAGCCAGTCAAATTCACTGCTGAATATACTGTGATGCGCAAGATGACACAAGCACCAACAGAATTTACCGGCCATAAAAATTTATTACAGCGAACAAGCACCAGAAACCGGCAAAATTCTCGCACTGTATCGCGATGGTAAATTTGTTGAAACATTAAATGCGGGTGAAAAAGGCTCTATTGTTCTTAGATCGCACGCCTTTTTATGCTGAATCTGGCGGACAAGTTGGCGATCAAGGGATTATTGCGTATAAACAATAAAGCATTTCTTTAAAGTGCTGGACACGATCAAACAAGGCCACACTGCATTTGCATCTTGGCAAACTGGAAAAAGGCACATTGCAGAATAGGCGATGAAGTACAATGCTGAAGTTGATGCGAAACGCCGCGCCGCCACTGTGTTAAATCACACCGCCACGCATCTTTTACATATGGTATTAAAACAAGTGCTAGGTGAACATGCTATGCAAAAAGGTTCGCTGGTTGAACCAGAACGATTGCGTTTTGATTTTTCTCATTCCGCACCACTGACAGAAGAAGAATTGCGCAAAGTTGAGCAACGCGTGAATGATGAAATTCGCGCAAACTACGAAGGCGTGGTACGTGTCATCAACGCCGGAAGAAGCCATCGCCAGCGGCGCCGTGGCTTTATTCGGTGAAAAATATGGTAGCAAAGTCCGCGTCGTCCACTTTGGGCCATCCGTTGAATTATGCGGTGGCACGCATGCGGATCATACTGGTGATATTGGCATTTTCAAAATTACTTCTGAATCCGGCGTTGCCGCTGGCATTCGCCGTATTGAAGCAGTCACTGGCGAAGGCGCATTACGTTATATTGAAAAACGTGAAGACTGAATTCAAACAAAAAATTACTCAATCTGAAGAACGCATTCACGCATTGGAAAAAGAAATCCAACAACTGAAAGACAAATTAGCAGGTGTATTCAGCCGCGATCTGGTGACACAGGCAAAAACGATTGGCAAATTCAAAATACTGGCAACCAAAGTTGAAGGCCTGGATGGTAAAGCATTGCGCAATGCCATGGATCATCTTAAACAGCGAACTTGGCAGTGCGGTCATTGTGCTCGCCATGGTCAAAGATAATAAAGTCGGTGTCGTTGGCGGCGTCACTGCTGATCTTACTGATAAATTAAGTGCCAGAGAAATTGTCAGCATGGTTGCCGACGCAAGTTGGTGGCAAAGGCGGCGGCCGCGCTGATCTGGCCGAAGCTGGTGGTAATAAACCGGAAGCATTGGAAAAAGCATTGCAGTCAGTTTATGCTTGGGTGCAGGAAAAGTTTCCAGCCTAAAATAATATATCGCTCTCACCTGCACGACTATGCAGGTGAGGAGCAATATAAATCCACTGAACACATTGAACATGGTTAATAATCACGCAAAATGAGCGCTATTAACCCGACAACCGAAGTGAAATTTTTTTTATGGCTTTGATTGTACAAAAATATGGCGGCAGCTCAGTCGGCAACCTCGATCGCATTCATCATGTGGCGGAAAAAGTCATCAAAGCAAAACAACAAGGACATGATGTTGTAGTCGTTGTTTCCGCCATGTATGGTGAAACCGACCGCCTGATCCAGCTTGCCAATGCCTTAACCCAGCAACCTGATCCGCGCGAATATGACGTACTCATCTCCACCGGCGAACAAGTATCCATGGCTTTACTAAGCATGGCCTTGAATGCCAAAAATTGCCCGCCCGTTCATTTACCGGGCCGCAAATTGGTATCCACACCGACAGTATCCACACCAAAGCACGTATTCTAGAAGTCAAAACTGAAATCATCCAGCGCGAATTAAAGCCAGGCAATATTGTGGTCGTTGCTGGTTTTCAAGGCGTCAATGAAGCATGGTGATATCACTACCCTAGGCCGCGGCGGCTCAGATACCACCGCTGTCGCTATCGCTGCCGCTATTCAGAGCGGATGAATGCCAGATTTATACAGATGTTGATGGTGTTTATACGACTGACCCGCATCTGATTCCAGAAGCGCGGCTACTGCCGCAAATCAGTTTTGAAGAAATGCTGGAAATGGCCAGCCTGGGCGCTAAAGTATTACAAATGCGTTCGGTCGAATTGGCAAGTAAACATAATATGCCTATACGTGTGCTTTCCACTTTTTCCGATGGCCCCGGCACATTAGTGACATTTGAGGATAAGATTATGCAAAAACGATTAGTCTCAGGTATTGCATTCAGCCGTGAAGAAGCCATAATCTCTCTTTCTGGCGTTCCGCGGCAGGCTGGTGTCGAAGGCCAAATTTTGAGCAAAGTTAGTGAAGCTAATATTGAAATTGATATGATTGCTCAAAATGCGAACACGCAAGGCATCATCCGACTTTACTTTTACCGTGCATCGCGAGAATATCCCTAAAGCACTGAAAATGGTCGAAGAATTGGCACCAGACATTGGCGCCATCTCAATTAAAACCAATGCCAAGGTGGCCAAATTATCTCTAGTTGGCATAGGCATGCGTTCCCACACTGGAGTCGCCAGCACTATGTTTAAAGCCCTTGGCAATGCTGGGCATTAACATCCAAATGATCACCACCTCTGAAATCAAAATTTCCGTTAGTTGTTGATGAAGCTCACTTAGAAGCAAGGTGTAAGAGCGATGCATCAAGCCTTTGAACTGGATAAAGCTACCCAACCCCGCAGAACAAACTGTTATTGAATGAATTTTTGAATAAATCAGTTAAAGATGCAAAACCTATTTGCAGAATAACAATTTATTGTTTACTATTGCACACCTTGAAACGTAACTATGCGTACGGCAATAAAAACTGTTATGAGTTCCCCGCTCCTGGCACTGAAGCCTGATAAAATAATAGCTAGGGTCATAACTTATTGCATATTCATGGTTATATTGACCAAAATTTATACACTAAAGGAACAAAACTCTTACTGAAACGGGGAAGAGTGGTTTTAATGGACAAGGCAGTTTTATAAAAGGAGATGGACAATGCTCATATTAACAAGACGTGTGGGTGAAACCATAGTAATCGGTGATGATGTCATCGTTACTGTGCTTGGTATTAAAGGTAACCAAGTGCGTATTGGTATCAATGCACCAAAAGATGTATCAGTACATCGCGAAGAAATTTATCAGCGTATTCAGCAAGAAAAGAATACGACACCGAAGCAAGAGGAACCAGCACCAGTAGCAGCTCCAGTTGCACCTGCTGCGGCTCCAACAACAGGTTAGAAAGAAACGCGAAAGTAAAATAGATAAAGACGGCAATAAAGAGTAATTTTTTCCGAGTAAAAAAACTTGCATCATATGGCAAAATGCGAAATGACCTGATATAAATGCAGACGAAATTGCCGGGAAAACAAATCTGGAGAGGTGGCCGAGAGGCTGAAGGCGCTCCCCTGCTAAGGGAGTATGGGGCCAAAAGCTCCATCGAGGGTTCGAATCCCTCCCTCTCCGAAACAGAAGGCTGATGACGGAGGACAGAAGACTGACTTTATGGAAAAGCTAGGTGTTGTTTTAATTTTTTAAAATAGTACTCAGTCAATCATTAGTCTATCCTCTTTGCTTTCCGTCTTCTGTCATCAGGTTTTTGTTTTTATATACGCGCCCGTAGCTCAGTTGGATAGAGTACTTGGCTACGAACCAAGGGGTCGGGAGTTCGAATCTCTCCGGGCGCGCAAAAAAAAAGCATGAGCATCCTTTAGGGTGTTCATGCTTTTTTTTGCGTGTAAGAAATTTTAGTACAAAAAATAGCTTGAGGAGTGAAAAATGCAAAGAACTTACGGCGCCTTTTCAGTCAATCACGAGAACACCGAAACCCGTGAAGAGCAAGATCCGAATATTGTTTGCGGCTCATGCAAATGCAATAGATGTTGCTGTATCACTACGACCGTCGTAGCAGCTGTTTCTGCGGCAACATGCGGTTTCTTTGCTTTTCCCGCAGTAAAATTAGCGACTGTCGGCATAGCCGCAGCTAAAACGGCACTCATAGAAGAAATTAATATAGCTGGCGCTGCAGCGTCACTTTTAGGCACTGTTGTTGCCGCCGGCTGGTGTATAAATGGTTGCATTGCAAGCAGCTGTAACTGCTGCACAGACGCTCCAGCTCAAAGAAGAATGGGTTGCTAACACACATCTAATCTGGAATGATACGGTGCCTAAAGAAGCACTGTATCATTCACTTGAGAAACATATGTTTATTTTCGCCACATTATTAGTCTTATTATGTGTTATTGCCGGCATACTCGGCTTAACTGGCGCGATAGTCATTACCGCTGCCATTTGCAAATTCATTTTTCTTGCCTTCATTTCCGTATTTGTTCTCGGCATCACACTGTTTTTCGCCGGTCTGGCTATTAGCATGATCGCCTGGTTGTTATTTTTTTTACTTATTTCTGTTTGCGCCGGTATATTAGTATTTAAGTTCGTCACATTTATTTTTTAAAAGGAATTGAAATGCTGCGCCATATTCACAATAAATCATTGTGTCTGCTATTAGCGTCTTTATTGTCATGTCTTTCTATTTCAGCAGCAAACGCGTGTACACGCGTGTTATTCACCTACCCTAATGGCCCGGTGCTGGTGGGCAACAACATGGATTGGTTTGAAGATTTGCATACTGATTTACTGGTATACCCACGCGGCAAACAACGTTCCGGTAATGTCAGCGGCAACGAATTAAAATGGACCTCCAAATACGGCAGCATTGTTGCTACGGCTTATGATGAATTGATTACCACTAATGGCATGAATGAGCGCGGACTCGCCGCTCACATGTTGGGCTTGAATGGGTCTGATTACGGCACACGCAATGAAAAAATCCCCGGCATATCCATTAAACTATGGATACAATATTATCTCGATAATTTCCAAACGGTAGCTGAGGCCGTCAAATACACACAAAGTCATTCATTCCAGATTGTGAGCTTCATACATCCGAAAGCAGGTTATGTGCAATTACATTTAGCGCTGGAAGATGCTACCGGTGATTCCGCCATCATTGAATACATTAATGGTGAACCACGAATTTATCATGATAGACAATTTACTGTTGTGACCAACTCACCCTCTTACGACAAACAATTAGAGAATTTAAAACAATACGCTGGCTTCGGCGGCGACAAACCTCTGCCCGGCACAACTTTTCCAGCCGATCGTTTTGTCCGCGCCGCATATTACATTAGCCACATGTCTGAACCACAATCCAATCGCGAGGCGGTTTTAAAACTGTTGAGCGTGATGCAAAACGCTGGCCAACCATACGGAACGCTCAGTCCAGAACGTTCGGAAGATGGCACTATTTACGAATCTCTCTGGCGTACTGTTTCCGACTTAACAAATCATATTTATTATTTTAACTCTACCATGAGTTTTAATATTTTTTGGGTATCATTAGACAAGTTCAATCTCACGCCAGGTGCTCCAACAATGCGGCTAAATTTGACTAATAAAACTGACCTTGTGGGAGATGTTTCAACTCAATTTGACTAAAGAAAACTAATCACCTAGAATCCGCCGCATTATAAATATAAAAAATATAAAAAGGATGCGGCTCTATGAATGGACGCGCTATTTCTTTTACATTTAATTTAGTAACAACTCCCTATATTTTCATCCGCGCTCTCGCTGTTACCATTGCCAGCACAATTAAATATTACACTATCGGTGATCTTTATAGCGCATATAAAGACCCTGAAAAATTAATGGAAGAATTAGCACAGCGTGCGAAAAAAAGCGGCACCAATGTAGGCATAGGACACTTAGGCCCCGCATGGCAAAATCAATTACCAAAATTTGTTTATATCGCGGGAAATGATAGAAATGTATTTTGCAGCATATCTGGTTACGGTGAGTTAGCAACAAATTATGATCCTGGTTCACACCGTATATTCAATCATGTTGCTAAAATAATAGGTCATCCCGCTATCATCAATATGCATGGCGCGGAAGCACTGGCTGTACTAAAACGGATGAAACCATTCCTGATTGGCAAAAAAGCACTGGAAGATGTTTATGAATATACGCCTTCCATTTTTAATGATTTATTTCCCAGTGAATTTATACCTTCTTATCCTGAACAAGTTACTTACGCAGTCCTGAAAATACTTTCCAAATGCTTGTTTGGTGTGCCAACACCAGAAAGAAAAGATATTACCAGATTAATGGAAATAAACAGATTAATAGCAAAACCGTGGCCTTCCGGTGGTGAAATCGCAAGCGCGCATCGTGACTTGAAGCACATAAGCAGCGAAATCACTGGCGATTCACTGGATAGCATAGCTCCAGACAAACTTGTCGCGTTAGAAATTGATTTGCATAATCCAGCTGTAACACACGAACAAAAGCTCAATAACCTGCGCGAAATCAATATCGCCGGATCATTTATCGCCGGCACAAATCTTGTCGACATGATCATGAAGACTCTCGTTGAGTTAAGCAAAAACAATCAAGTTAGAAGTGAACTTGGCAACGAAATTAATAACGAAAGAAAAATTAATTACACTAGCCTGAATCAGCTGCCATATTTGCATTGTGTCTTTCTTGAAGCACAACGTTTATTTTCTCCTTCCGTGTTAGCAAGACAAACGTCACGCAAAACCACACTCAGCGTAAAAGACACGCAGGGAAAAGATAATAACATCACGGTGCCGGCTTATTCGTATCTATTCGCACCCATACGACCAAAACATATGGATGCTGATCTCTGGGAAAATCCGTGGCAATTTGACCCATCCAGATTTGAGAATGACACAGATAAAACCCTCGAAAAAATGCTGGTGACATTTTCTGACGGCATACGCGGTTGCCCTGCGAGGTTTGGTTTTACGGAAATCATCTTCAAAGCAATTATAGAAGAATTTATTAAACGTGATCTTATTATTACCTTAAGTAAAACATTGGAAAATATTGATATTTTTGCCTTCAATACGAGTTGGACGCAGGATTATGATGCCACGGTAAGCCAGAATCGAAGGTAAAGCAATATGTTACAATATATTCTGGGCTATGAAAAAGGACATCATCCTAATGACAACCATCAAATCGCGTGGTTTATCAGCTGGCTCATTGTATAAAATAATTTATTTAGGTTTATCACTTCCTGTATTTCTCCTCGGACTCGCCTGCGGCATATCAAGTTATTTTGGCCATCAAACAGTGACATTGAATAATCAATATGTCTACGGCGTAAAAGGTTTGATCACTGGAATTGTGATTGGCATTGTCGTGCCTATCATTCTTTCCGCGTTTATGTGGGTTTTTATGTATATCAGTATCTGGGTGTGGACACGCGTGCGGTTTATATCATTGACAGTGAAGGATTAACAATAATCATAGGGTGGATTATGGCAAAGAGCACCTAATCCACCCCAAATCTGTTATTTAACTGAGAATGGTACTGACTGATTTAACGCATCATCAACATAAAGATCGACATGATACGTTCCAGCTGGCCAGCCATTTGTTGGCTTGCTTAAAGAAAATTTCGCTGTATAAGTTTGAGCACTAGTTAAATCATCTGGTACCTGCGTTGATTTTTCATCAATCTTGTAATTTGCCGGAGCTGCATTGTTAGTATCGGCCGCAATCCATACTGCCTTAATTGCTTGTGACTTTTTCACATTATCTGAATCACAAACAAGATAAATCATAGGTGTGTTGGTTGCGAATGTGCTTTTTGGGGCGCCAGGTTGGTTATTGGCAGAAACCTGATCAGTCAACGTACAGATAAACTTCACTGGGGAAGTTTGGGCATAACCTATATTAACAACGGCGCCTGAAATCACGAGAAGGGCGACGCAAACATTCCTTTTTATATACTTCATGAGAATTTCCTCCATAAGTCTAACTATCATAGCCTATTTAGAGGGTTTGAAACAAATTCATACCCTGCGAATAAAAGACTTTATCATCATTAACCTAATGAATGATTTATCAATTTTAATTTTAGAAAGGTTTTTTATTGCGAACTGTCATCGTCCGATATGATCGATAACTTTCTTTTTACATCCAAACGCTTTTTCTCTTTATAGTAAGCTGTATCAGCGAATTTTTTTGCGTATTCAATCAATCCACGCAACTGATCATCTTTGGCTTTATCAAACAAATCGGGGCATTTGCCCTTTAATTCCCTAAGCTTTTCCATATCACCATTGCGAATGGCATGATGTTTTTCATAATACATCATGATCGCGTCATCCAGTGGTAATTCATCCAATGATTTCATAACTATTCCATTGTTTATTGAACCATGACGTCATAACTGGTAAAGCGCAAGGAGACCGCTTGTGATTGCGTATAACAAGCATCTCTTGGCACTAATACACCATAATACATCGTGCCATTGAATTGCGCTCGACAATAATAGGTAGTGACGCCGTTTTCGCTTGAGTTTTCCACTGCCTCAGCTGGCACATTACCATTGACTGCCGGTATCCATTGCTCATTTGCTGCAGGCGCCTGTGCAACTGGCTGACTTGCTTCACCATATGGTTGCGGTTGATAGAAGAAATCATAAACATCCGGATAACCGTAATCATCGTCATTATCATCATAAGGATAGTAAAATGGGTACATATCCGGGAAAGCAAAGAACATAGGAAATTCAAAAAATGAGCTGAAACCATTTCTATTTCTATATCCATTCCAGCCACCGCCGTTCCAACCACCACCGTTATGAAAATGATTAAACGAATTGTAAGCACTGCGCGGAATGCCAGGATGTGGATTCATTCTAAAATTTGGATGTGCTCCTGCAATCGCGGCACCAGTTGAACCTACAGGATGTGCGCCAACACCACCAACACGATGTTGCGCAAATGTGGGAACAGCCGCGCCTGCGACTGTGTGGTGAACTGTCGTATGAAATATACCGCCGACGTTACCTGTGTGAAATACATGATGTAAAGTTGCGGGATGGAATGCTGAAGCTGATATAGGATGTCCGCCGCCGCCAAAATGAAAATGCATACCTCCACCACCACCGCCCATATGAAAATGGGGAGCACCGCCTCCGCCACCACCACCAAAATGCGGGTGAAAACCACCACCGCCTCCAGGATGACCACCACCACCTGGATGACCGCCGCCACCCGGATGAGGCGCAGCAATAGAATTGGAGTTCAAAAGAAAAAACAGAGAAACAGACAAAGCAAAAACAAGCTTCCACTTTTTATTAATTATCATATGGTTCCTCCCAATGCGTGGATTTTTTATCAATTTAACGCATTTTCAGTACCATACCTAAATTATATACCTTAAATTGCTGGGATGGTGATTACGGTAAAGAGCACCAATCCACCCTACGTGTTAATTAACACCGAGTTAACCGCTACTTCCTGAACTGGAATTATCTATTTCGCTACCGCCTTCTTTGCCTTTTGGACCAAAACTGTAAATCCTGACTTGATCGCTATTGTTTTCATATTGATATGGCTGGCCCCAGGGATCCGTAGGTACGTCTTTCAAATAACCATCTGCATTCCAGCTATTTGGCACTGGTGCATTCGTAGGTTTGGTAACTAACGCTTGTAAACCCTGATCGGTGCTTGGATACATACCATTATCAAGTTTATATAAATCCAGAGCATTTTGAATCGCGAGAATATCTTGATGTACTTTAACAATTCTAGCTTGCTCCGGCCTGCTCATAATCTTGGGCACAATAATTGCGGCGAGAATACCGAGAATAACCACAACTACCATCACTTCAATCAAAGTGAAACCACTGCTGTTACGCATGCGTTTTATCCTTGTCCGCGGAATTGTTTATAAGCTAATAATGGAAATGGCGGTGGCAATTCAACTTCTTTACCTTCAACCGGCATAGTCGGCGTTACATAATGATGTCTGTAAGGATTATCTATATCTACGGCTAATTGCGATTGACGCAGGAATTCATATTTGCCATCGGAAACTCTGGTTTCATCACGTTCATCATACAAAATGGTTGGGCGCAGGAAGATCATCAAGTTTGTCTTGGTGATAGACTTTTGTTTGTCTTTCATTAACCAACCGAGTACTGGAATATTTGCAAGCCATGGTACTTGACTGGCCGATTCATTCCACTGATTTTCCAATAATCCACCAAGCACTAATATCTTGCCATTGTCTGCCATGACAGTTGTACGAATAAATCTTTCGCTGGTTGTAGGATTTCCACCTGCAGCAACAGGCCCAGGAATAATCGCTGATAATTCTTGCTGGATTAGCAGCTTGATCGCGCCATTAGGTGTAATTTGCGGATCAATCGTTAACACTAAACCAACGTCTTCACGATCAAAAAAGTTGAATGGATTACCGCCAGTAGGATTATTCTGAATTTGGCCGGTCGCAAACGGGACTTTTTCACCAACCTTGATCTGGGCTGGCTCATTATCCAGTGTCACCAAATTAGGTGTAGCCAACACATTTGAAGTTGAATCACCTTCCAGTGCAGAAATTAATAATCTGATGATGTTATTATTACCAAGCTTGGTAAGACTGATACCTTGCCCTGTTGTATCTTCACCGCCAGATAATGTTGCCAGCTTGCCGTCCGAACCAATGATAGAAAGAGGCATAGTCGGTAAATAAGCAGTCTGGAACTGGACACTGCCACTAGTGTTCCACTGTATGCCCAGTTCTTTTTGCCGTTGTTCGGAAACTTCAGCAATCACTGCTTCTATCAAGACTTGCGGACGTCTTATATCTAGCCTGGTAATGACTTGCATGATCTTGCGCATCAAATCTCTAGGCGCTGTTACAACGAGAGAATTGGTACTTTCTTCCCATTGCACAGCCGGACTAACGCTGCCGCTCTTGGGCATCTTACCAATAATACTGTTTATATCATTATCCTGGGAGTTATTGCTGAAAAAGCCGCTGTTGCTTGAATACATGGTAGACGGCCCATTAGAACCGCTACCGCCAGAACTACCAGAACCACTCATTGAAGTATTAAACAAGCTGGATACATCGGAATTCGAACCACCAGATGATGAACCCTGCGATGACTGGCCAGATGACGAAGAAGACGCAGTCGAACCTTCGCCTTTACTTTTTTGCGTATAATTCTGGATAAGACCATTAACAATAGTGGCCGCGCGTTCTGCATGCAAGTGCTTGAGATATATCACTTGAGTAACACTGGCGGGAACAGAATTGGATGCATCTAATCTTTTGATAACAGAACGTATTTGTGAACGCTGTTCCTGGCTACCACCAGCCAATAAAACACTATTGGTACGTTCATCTGCCGCCAAACTCACATCAGCGACGCTAGAAAGACCTTGTCCTGGGCCCTTGCGTTCCAGCATAGACTTCAATGTATCGACAAGAAACTTGGCTTGCGCATAATGCAAATGAATAACATCAATGCTACCGGAACGCTGCTGATCAATCTGGCGTACCAGCCGAATCAAATGCTCAATATTGCCCGCTCTGTCAGCGACAATTAAATCATTGGATGGCCCGTAAGAAGCAATATGACCCGCTGGCGTCAGGAACTGGTTCAACGCACCGGCAAGTTCATTAGCCGGCACATAACGTATACCAAGAACTGAAACTGCCATGGCATCGCCGTCTTTGCGCATGCTGGCATTATAAATCGGACTGCTTAAACCTTTGGCAACATAATCAGGAACCACCTTAATTACCGAGCCATCAGGCAACGCGACAAAACCATTTACTTGTAATACAGAAAGAAAAGCCTGATATAGCTCATCCTGATTTAATGCCTGCGAGGAAATAAAGGTTACTTTGCCGTTGACACGTGGGTCGATAACGAAATTCTTGCCGATTTCTGCTGAAATCGAATGAATAAATGTACGAATATCAACGTCTTTCAAATTCCACAGTTTCAGATTTTGCTGGTTTGCTGTTTTATGCGGTTTATTCACCGCCGGCGTGGATTGCGCTAGTGCAAGCGAGTAATCGCAGGCCGCAAAAATCAAACCGCAAGATAATACTGCGCGACGCAATAATTCAAGCCTCATACCTTAGTCCGACTTATTAATGGTTTATTGATTTCCAGAATACCGTTTTCCTGCTCAGGTGTAGTGCCAGCGGAATATTTTTCAAACGGCAAATATTGTTCGTGCTTGCTTTCAGTAATTAGCTTGAGCGCTTCGATGGCAGGTGGATAATGCATTGCGGCAGCGCGTCGAATCAAACTGCGACCAATATCCTGGTCCTTGTCTGTGCCTATGCCGTAATAATACATGTAACCCATCGCATAAGTCGCTCTTGGATCATGCGCTTCAACCGGCGTCCACAATTCTTTAAATGCACGCGCGTAATCATGGGCATAATAATTTTTTTCCGCGCGATCAAGCGAGCTGGTATTTGAAGTACAACCCGTCAAGATGGAAAGTGTGACGATGAACAAGATGCTTAAAAATGTCTTCACTGATTCGTATCCATTTTTACTTACGGCTGATGTCCCTAAAGGCTATCAAAGATAGTACCTAATTACTTAAATATGTGCAATCTATAGCGGCTGACTCCTTACGCGGTCCCAAAACTTTGCCAGAGTTGCGACACCTGGATTTTCTGCTGCTTATTGCTACGCATTAGCAAGGTATACAACACTAAATGCTGGTCATTTAGATAAACATCCGCTCTTAATAAGAAATATTTGCCAGATGGCGATTGCGCGGCACTCTGGCCACTTTGAGGATTATAACCAGCTGCTCTTTGCAATAATGGTGGGGCATGCGCAGGATTAAAATTCGCTCCCTCCGGCAATGCAATAATATAGGGCTGTAATTTATTAAACATCGCTGGCGTCATGCCTGAGACTATCCGCAATTCTGATGCATTCGCCATCAAAGCATGCGGTGCACGATAGGGAGGATTGACACTCCCGTAATACTCATCGTAGGAATCCGTATTATTGACAGACCCTGGTGGTCTGGAAACCCAGGCGGCAATGGCACTCACCAGGTGCTGTTGGTTTTCCTCATTCATTTCAATACCCAGAAGCCCCAGCAAATTAAACAATATTTTATTATTTTTCTGACCGCTGCCGCCCGCCTGCGCAGCTTGCATCGCTTTTTGATAAACTTGCGCCGAGTTTTGCTGGTCAGGCGGCAGCACGATGCCAAAATCTTGCTGCGAGCCCTGTTGACCGGCTGTGGCGCTATAAACATTAATATTAAATAGCCCTTGAGCATCTTGTAAGGTACCCGCAATAGTGCCGGTACCATTCGCTATCGACGTCGGTGACAACACCATTGGCCATATCGTCGCGCCAGGATCGCGCAAATCCGCTTTCAATGCGCCCTTCGCCCAATCAATCACACCTTGCGCATATAAATACGACTGTTCCGACGTTAACATCATTTGCGTGCGTCGAATATCAATATGCTGCATGCGCATCAACACGCTGGCCATACCGGCGACGATCGCGATCATCAGCAACGCCATAAAGATGGCGGTACCCTGCATTCGCGAATGTAAATTTTTATGCATGTGATTTTCCTATGATGGCAGCGGCACCAGACGTGTAATGAGGCCAAATCCATCTACATCAATATTAATTTCAATTGCTAACGGCAATGGTGAAATCTGAGTCGTATATTGTTGCAATAATTGCTGTATCGCTGGTGTATCGCCAGGAACACTGAATTGGCCGTTGCTATCGAGAAAACGCACGTTGAATGTATTGACACCCGTCAACACTGTTTCACTTGTTGATGGCGAATTCTGCATGCGATCCAACACCGACCACGTCGTTCTTATCAGAGACGTCCCATTCCAGGAATAACGCACACGCAGCATGGTGGTTCTATTCTCCGCGCCAAACGGATTGACATAACCAGCGCGTGTAAATTCCAGATGTAATTTGCCGCCTTCATAACGGACAAATACTGCTGGCAGCATGCTGCCATCGACATCATAAATAGGACGATTAATGATTTGCGCGACTTCGCGTTCCATAATCATCATTGCGGATTGCACGTCAGCAAGTTGTGTTGATTTTTTATTTATTGTGCCCTGAGAACGTATCGCTGATCGCAAGCCTGTTACCATTAAAATGCCGATAATCGCCAGGATCATTAGCGCGACTAGAATTTCAATTAACGTAAAACCATTTGCGCGATTTTTCATTTCGGCAGATACCCAGTAAGTGAAGCTACGCCTGACTTATTATTTCCTTTGCCTACAGTCACATCTATTCGTGATGTATTGGTATCCGGTGTAGATGATATCGAAAGCTGCCAGCTCCAATCCTTATTAAACATTTTATCAGTGCCAGCAGTACTGCCAGAACCTTGCGGGACTTGCATAATGCCCAATTGTGCACGTGAGATAACATTCAATCCCACCCACTGTGCGGCAGTTTTATCTTGTAATGACAACAAGTGACGGGCCGACGAACCAAGCGCGAGAAAAGAAGCAGTAAATGCTAACGCTAAAATAACAAGCGCGATTAACACTTCCAGAAGAGTAAATCCGATTTGCTTTTTCATGCTTTTATTCGGCTTCCTTCATTGTTATCTTACCGCCATTATTGTTAGTGATTTTGTATATCTGACTACTATCCTGCTTATGAATTGAAATCGTAAACGGTGTCACTTCACCACTAGGCAACATGATTATTTGCGGCGCTGTATCATCTTTCAATATATTCTGCTGACCAGGACGCTGAACATTGACAGTGATAATCATATCATCTGGAATAGGTCTTGCTTGCCAGAAAACATCTTTATCACCTAGTACTTTCCATTTTGAACCATCAGGTGTGTTATCAAGCCAGACAAAATGATATTCATCAGCGTCTACTCGCAAGCCTATAGTATTCGAGGAAAAAATAGCTTGATCATGCGCAAGGTCTAATATAGCAGTCATTTCGCGTGCGAATACTTCACTGCGTTTATTTGATAAATAAAAATTACCGGTTTTCAGCACAATAATGCTGCTCGCCAATCCTATGATCAAGATGACAACCAGCAATTCAACCAGCGTAAATCCATTACGTAAGGCACGCATTACTTCACCAGTTCATTCATTTCAAAGATAGGAAGCAAAACTGCCAGAACAATAAATAACACGATACAACCCATGCTCAATATCAAGATAGGCTCAAATAGTGCTAAAGCGGTACTCAGTTTATGCGCAGTGCTTTGCTCTTGAAACCCCGCGGCTTTTTCCAGCATCATTTCCAATTCACCACTGGCTTCACCGCTCGCGATTAACTGATTACTGAGTGAAGAAAAATAACCTGTCTTTTGCAGTGATTGATGTATGCTGGTGCCCTCGCCTACTTTCAAAATCGAACGCTCAATCGCTGCATGCATAGGCAACAGTCCGATAATGCTATTCGCCGATGTCATCGCATCCAACACTGGCACGCCAGCCGCAAACAAAATACCAAATGTTCGCGAAAAACGCGCGGCATTCACGGCAATCAATGTACTACCAATCACAGGAACTTTTAATAAAAAAACATGAAAACGATAACGGAATGACTGATTGCGCAAAGCAAAACGAAAAACGATAGCCAGCGCGATAATAACTAATAACGCATATAACCCATATTTTTGCAAAATATCACTGATTGCTAATAACATGATGGTGACAGTCGGTAAAGCCTGTCCAGTTTGAATAAATACAGCGGCTATTTGTGGAATAACATATGTCATCAAAAATATTACGATAGAGCCTGCAACCAGGGTTAACAATGCTGGATAAATCATCGCCTGCATTATTTTTTCCTGTACCTGACGCTGCTTTTCATAATAATCAGCCAGACGCAGCAATACCCGTTCCAGTTGTCCGGTTTTTTCACCGACAGCAACCGACGCAACATAAAGCTTGGGAAATACATGCGGATAATCTGCCATGCCCGCAGCCAGTGTATGGCCTTCCAGAACTTTGCCGCGAACACCGAGTATCACGCGCTTGAAAGTATGATTATCCATTTCCATGGACATACTCGCGAGTGCGGCTTCCACTGGCATGCCTGCGGAAAGTAATGTCGAAAACTGATAAGTAATAATAGCCAGATGTGATACCGGCACACGTCTTTGCCGTTCCAGATAATGCCGCCAACCGCTAACATTTCCAGTAGTACGCGGTTTCTCAACCGTTGCCAGCGTAATTTCTAATGGAGTGAGACTTCGCTCCGCCAGCATCTGACGAATTTGCGCAGCAGAGTCTCCTTCAAGAATTCCTTTGCGGGTTTTACCATTTTCAGTAACAGCGACGTAATTAAAGACGGCCATGTCTTACTCACTTGTAACACGTATAACTTCTTCGATACTCGTATCACCAGCAAGAATACGCTTCAAACCATCCTGGCGAATACTCGGGTAAATAGTCCTAACATACGCGGCCATTTCTGTTTCACCCGCGTTATCATGAATCATAACTTTTAATTTGCTATCCAGCATTAAGACTTCATAAATCCCGGTACGGCCAGTATAGCCGGTTTTCGCGCAAAGATCGCAACCATCTGCGCGTATAAATCGGTTTAGGATCTTGTGGTGAAACACCAAGAAACTGACACTCATCCGGTGTCGCCATATGCGACTTTTTACAATGCGGACACAGAACACGTACCAGACGCTGTGCCATCACACCAATTAATGAAGATGATATTAAGAAAGGCTCAATGCCCATATCGCGCAAACGCGTAATCGCGCCTATCGCTGTATTAGTATGCAATGTTGATAACACCAGGTGACCGGTCAAACTGGCTTGTACTGCTATGCCAGCAGTTTCCAGATCGCGAATTTCACCCACCATGATAACGTTTGGGTCTTGACGCAAAATTGCACGTAATCCACGCGCGAACGTCATCTCCACTTTGGGATTCACTTGTATCTGACCTATGCCAGGCAAATCATATTCAATAGGTTCTTCCACTGTGAGAATATTGCGGCCTGGCACATTAAGCTCTGTGAGCATTGCATAGAGAGAAGTTGTTTTACCCGCACCGGTAGGGCCTGTCACCAGAATAATGCCGTGCGGACGCGCAATCATTTCACGTACATATTCCAGCAAATGTTTATTCATGCCGAGATCATCGAGATTGAGATGTGCCGCTTTTTTATTTAGCAAACGTAGCACAACACGTTCGCCATGACTTGCCGGTATGGTAGAAACACGAACGTCGACAGGCGCGCCAGCGATTCTAATCGTGATGCGTCCATCTTGCGGCAAGCGTTTTTCCGCGATATTTAATCGCGACATCACTTTAATACGCGAAACAACCAATGGGCCTAACACTGGAGGCAGCTCCAATACCGGCTGTAAAACACCATCAATACGAAAGCGCGCCTGCATGCGACTTTCAAATGTTTCGAGATGAATATCAGACGCTTTTTGTTTTATCGCTTCGCTAAATAAGGCATTTAACAAACTGATAACGGGAGCGTCGTTTTCACTTTCAAGCAAATCAGCGGTTTTAGGCAAATCATGCATTAATTGCTGAAGATCCATTTTTTCATGGATATTTTCCGCCAGCTGATTAGCTGCGCCGGATTTGGTTTCATAACTTTTCGCCAGAAGATTGGCGAACTCATCTTCATTCACTGCCCGTCAAACGCAATGGCCGCTGTACATAACGGCGCAATTCTTCAATCGCAGTAGCGGAAGCATCAGGACGATACACTGCAGCGACAAATTCATCGGTAAATTCAGTAACAAGAACACCTTGTGATTTCGCAAAACCATAACGTAATCCAGTCAGTTGATACGCGTGATTTGATGTTTCTTGTGCCATTCTAAATCCTCACCCATTACTGCTCATATTTACGAATAGGGAATTCACCGCCGTTCATTTTGAAACGCTTTATTTGCTCCATCATCGAACGATAACTTGGTGGAGGACTAGATAGATTCTCGGGAGGAAGCGGTTTATTCATGTCGGTTTCGCCATCCCAGATAAGACTAAGCGTTTGCCGCACACCATTGTGCAAGACAATCACACTATTCTGCTCAATACGATCTACGATAGTGCCCGGGCCGAGTTTATCGCCTACACTATATAACTCAGCATCACCTGAGTTTGCGCTGATAATCGCTTTAGCGTCAGCAGGATCTCCAGCAGTATATTCAATCCCAAGGAGGGAATAATTGCTTGGCCCCGCCGATGCTTCGGCAGAACCAAAATAATCCCAGCGACTTGGATGCATAGTGTTAATAAGTGGATTTGCGGCCTGGGATGAATTATTCAATCGCTCGACTTTTTGCGTTTCTTCTTTTGATGTGACAACCAGGGAAGTGATTTCATAGCCATTCATTACAATACTATAAATAAGCAGCAACGCCAAAACGCAGATGATAATCAAGGCAATAATATAATTTGATTGCTCATTACGTACGCTGTCTATGAAACGACTAACCGAGTTATTGGTCTTCATTCATGGTCCTGGCAACCGAGGCATTACACCCAGTCTAATATTAGTATAACAACTGTACAACCTAAAAAATCCCGGTGGTTATTTATTGAATAATTTGCGAAAATGAAGGCAGGCTGTAAGTCACTGGAAAGGATGCTGATGTCATACAAGCTGTTCATCCGTTTAAAAAATAGCGCGGAAACACCGTTAGAATGGATCAAATCGTATTCTGGCGGCAAGCTGGAAGCATTCAATAGTCATGTCGATCTGGCCGCCGTGGCAAAAGACGCACAAGCCATTATTGTCCTCGTTCCAACTGAAGATGTTCTACTAACCAAAGTTAAACTGCCAAAACTTTCACCTGGCAAATTAGTCAAAGCGATTCCATACGCACTTGAAGATCAGTTAACAGAAGATCCGGCATCTTTACATTTTGCCATAGGGCAATTCGATAAAGGCCAGCTCGTTCCCGTTGCCGTCGTTAACAAAAACGTTATGCAACAATGGAAGAACACGCTGACAGAGCAAGTAAATAGCAGCCACAGTAAAGTTAAGGTGTTTTTACCAGATGTGCTTGCAACTCCATGGGAAAACGATACATTTTCCATATTTATTCAGCAAAACATGGCTTATGTGCGCACTAGCAAAGACACTGGTTTTGCGATTGAAAAAGACTCGCTATTCGCCATTCTGCAATTAAAGCTCAAACGCGAAAACAAGAAGCCAACGACCATCAAAGTCTTTGCGCCAGAAACTGTTTTTACTCCTGAGCAAGCAGCCAAGCTTGGCATTCCTATAGAATACAAAACCGGTCAATACGCGGACCTGGCTACCATGGTAAACGCGTTACACGAACCCTATCCGCTTAATCTATTACAGGGCGTATACACACCTAAGCAAAAGAAAGCCTCATTCGATCAATTAGTCTGGATTGGCCTTGCATTAGCCGCGGCTTGGCTATTGGTGATAACTATAGCTGATCTGGCAGATTATTTTATCTTAAGGCATGCAAACGGCATCATTGATCAGCAGCTGCAACAAATTTATGCCAATGTTTACCCTGGTAAACCCATCACTGCGGACGCAAAATCGCAGATGCAAAAAGAACTTTCAGCCTTGCGCACAAGCAATACCGATAGCGCTTTTACACGTCTTTTGAATATCGTAGGTCCCGGCATCGGCGACGTCATCAAGTCTGGCGTTACGATCAAAACCATGAGTTATCGCAATAATCAGCTGATTCTGGATATGGAAGGCAATGATTTGACCGCAGTGGAAAACCTGAGACAATCATTGGAAATGCAAGGCTTCAAAGCCACGCTTAGCAATGCGGAACGTGGCGCGTCAGGACTGATTGAAACGCGATTAACAGTAGAAGAGATAAGCTGATGCAAAAAAACTGGTACCAGACAACGCGGGACACCTGGCAACAATGGCGGCAGGAAAAACCTCTGTGGATCATCTGGGGCGGCATTGCACTTGCCTTCTTGTTATATTATTTAATTGTGAACTCTACTTTAAATTACATCGTTGGCGACTTGAGTGACGAAATCAACGATGACCAGGCTAAAGCCGTGTGGATGGCAAAGGCTAGCAAAGAAATTGTACGTTTACGGCAAGCAGCGCCACATCAAAAAATCAAAAGAAATGAATCCGCATTTACTCTGGTGAATCAATCTATCAACACGGCCGGCTGGAATAATTTAGTGACTGATGTGCATCAAGTTCAGCAGAATCGCGTGCAAGTGACATTTAATTCTATTCCTTACAGTGATCTGGTGGACTGGCTAACTAATCTATACAACAAAGATAGCATCTATGTGCTTGAAGTTACTCTAGAAAGAAAACAGGCTGGGATAGTACAAGCCAATATCCTGTTGCAGCAGTCGTCTTAGTTTACCATCACTCAAGCTTTTGAAAATTAAAACATTAATCTCTCAGCTATTTTTAATATACACCTCCTATACTTAAGTTATATCTAATAAATATTCTTATTTTATAGGCACACAATGAACGAGAATGAGATTTACAGGATACTTTTGTCCTTACAATCAAACTCCAACCCATTACTCGTCAGCATGCATGAGTCCGTGGAACCGTCGCCTACTTCTTTATTACAAAAAATAACAAATAAAATGCGTCTGCATGAAAAGTTAAAATATCCCCACCCACCTTATGATTATCAAAATGTGCGCGTAGTAACAGATAGCGGCGAGATGACTGCGTCATATATTAAATACGATGGCACGCCATTGGGAGCCAAAGAATTAGACGAAATGAGAGAGCAGACGCTTGTGTTACGTAAATTAAGCATTCTGGCTGGCATATTAAATGCGTTACAATTCTCTCAGACATTTTTGACACCCGATCCCAGACAACGAGCAGTCATTGAAACAAGGTTAAATAAATTATTTCAAGACGCTGACAAACGATCTGCAACGCCTGAAAAAGATGAAGTCGACAGCTTTATTCAAAAAGTTATACATGAAATTGAAGACGTCACCGGCAACTCAGAAGCAGAAGTAGTCAGACAAATACGTAATTCCGAACGTTATTTTGTCGCGGAATATAAAAGTAATAATATTCTTGTCAATGAAATGGATTATGACGGTAGCAAGTTGATTCAGATGGATATGCCGTTTAAAAATGCGCTGACCGATGCGCAACAGAGGGAATTTTTTTCGATTCACAATACTAATGTTTTAACACGACCTGAATGGTTTAGATCGCTGCCTGACTGGGAACAAGAATGGTATTTTAAGCGTGTACCGAAAACACTTGAAGAAGACTGGTCGGAATTTTTCAAAGTTTTCAAATCATCCGCGATGACGCATATTCCAGGCATTAATAATGCACGCATGAATTATCTTTTAAAAACAGACAATAACGGTAATCCAGCATTATTAGCTCACAGCCTCAAAATAGGAACCATGGTGCCATATGAAATGCCGAAAAGGATGCGCACAGAAGAAACCGAAAGAACTGCGCAACAAGTATTGGATCATTTACATCGCGAAGTTAATAGCGATTTTGCCAGTGTCTGGATCGATATCGACTTTCCACCAAATATTAAACCAATCATATTTATCGGTGGTTTACTAAGTGATACGGTGGGTGGCGGCTTAGATAGTCATTTAATGGAAGAACAAAGCCGCGCGGTTAACAATATGAAAACGGATCCGAAATATAACGGCACTGAAATCATCAGCGGTAATGATCCATTAAATATTTTACGCCACTTTACTCCAGAATCCGGTTTACTTTCTGAATTTGTCGGTCGCTGGAAGCACACCAGTCAGGTAATGAATTCAGCCAAAACCATGATTGATTTTTTGGAAGTGAAAAAGAAAGAAGGCACTCTAAGTTCGCCACAGATTAGCCGTCTGGCTCTGATGCAAGAAGCATATCAACAACTCCATCATTTACGAAACGATATGCGTTTCCCACGTTTTGACAGAAATTTCGCCGCGTTTAAATCTGCTTACACCAGCATCTTGATTGAAAGCATGGGAGGCATTGTTTCAACAAATTGTAAGAGCGGAAAAGATCGTACGGGACTTGAAGAGTTATACCGTCATGCGATGCTGGTATATTATGACAAACATAAAAAGTTACCGAGCTATGATGAATCCAGCAAAGAACACGAAAAATTTATTAATATTTTTGTATCGCTATATAACAGTTTAAAAATACAGGAAGCAGCCGCTGCAAACACACCGGGATCATTTGGCATTAAAGACACGGCCAGAGTATTATGTCGCGATATAGTATCAAAGCTGGGTTTAATCTATAAAAGTTTCAATGAATTCGCCAATTACAATAAACCGCCATCATATCGCGCCGACGAACAATTACAAGAGAAAGAAATATCAAAGTTTGATGGTGTTTCCGTACATAGTTCACCATTGTATGAAATAAAAATTGAAAGTCGCGACCAAGTCGTTGCACTATTGGCAGAAAGAAGATTGCATATTATTGATGTTATGTCACAACTGCAAACATATGTTGGCAAGCCTTCGCCAGAAAATAAAAGTAGAGCTCTCGCGCTTTATGATGCACTTGACCGTATGAATAAAAAAATCCAACAACTGGAAGCAACACTGGATCAACACGATGGCTCGAGCTTAAAAGAATTCATCGCCGACCTGGATAAGAAATACAAAGATGCCGTCAACAATTACTCACGCAATAGTGTTAGTAAATTTTTCACAGTCGCGCAGGGAAAAACATCACATTACGATACTATTCTTAGAAACGCGAAAAAATCACCCGCAAATGATCCTTTCATGGGCACACCAAAGCCAAAGATTATTAAATAATCGATTCAGATTGACTATCCCCAAAACCTGAACTAGTATGCGCGGCTAACATTACCTATTGCGCCCGTAGCTCAGCTGGATAGAGTATCTGGCTTCGAACCAGGTGGTCGGGGGTTCGAATCCCTCCGGGCGCGCCAATGGGGTCACATCTTCACTTTCCACCTCTCCTAACAATTCCACCCTTTCCGTTCAGTTTTCACACACCTTATTAAGGAAGATAAGCTTATGGCAAGACCATTACGAATTAGCTTTGAAGGTGCCTGGTATCATGTAATGAATCGAGGCGCTGCGAAAAAAAATATTTTTCATTCTGACATTGAGAGACATATATTTTTAGATTTGTTAGAGCGAATACATTGTCGTTATAAAATAGAAATACATAGTTATTGCTTGATGGACAATCACTATCACTTATTAGTAAGAACTCCTTTACCAAATATAAGCCACGCCATTAAATATCTGGATGGTGTATACGCTCAAAAATTTAATTTTATTAATAATATTGACGGTCCACTTTTTAGAGGCCGATTCAAAACAAAATTAGTTGATGATGATGAATATCTCACGCATTTGACTCGCTATATTCACCTGAATCCTATAGAAGCATCAATGTGTAATAATCCATGGGAATATCGGTGGTCGAGCTGCAGTAACTATTTAGGTTTAACAAGAAAGCGATCATGGTTATATGTTGATGAAATTTTAAATAGGTTTCAATCTGGTTTAAAAGATAAATATTATAACTATCTAAAATTCATACTTGACGCTAACAACACAGATCTCATGGAATTATTTTTTAAAAAAAAGATACCTGTTATAGCGGGAGGAGAATTCATAAAAAATATTAACCAAAATTTATTGGATAAACCTGTTCATGATGAAATCCCAGAAGACAGGCTATTACGTAATTTAACATTACCATCATTGGACAAGGTAGTTTCATCTGTGTGCATGCATTTTAATATTTCAGAGGACGACATTTATCAAAGCAGAATAAATCCATCCGTGCGAAATATTATAATTTATCTCGCTATTGAAGTTTGCAATATGAAACTTGGCGAGGTTGTAGGTATTTTTGAGAACATTGGAAAGACAAGAGTTTCTACTATTCATAAAAACATGCTTCGCGACATTCAGAATGATGAGCAATTAAAGATCGAAATTGGTCAAATTGTTAGGGCGTGTGGAAAGTGAAGATGTGACCCCTGCCTTTGCCCGACAAAACTAATAAAAGTGGATTCGTTAGTCCGTTGGGCTTCAGGCACTTGAGCAATTAACAATCGAAACTGATCAAATTGCTAGGGCGTGTGGAAAGTGAAGATGTGACCCCATTATAATGCGTAGGTAAAGGCTTCATAACCTTCGGCGGTAGTGTACTCGCAGTAATCCCACTCGTAGCCACCACTGCTCGCATGAAATGGGCCGCCAACAAAGCCTAAAGTTTTAACCGCCTGATTAGCAATATAGTAGGCATGATCAGAATCTTTTGCAGGTATACCTTCAATACGGAAACTCCATGCTGTGTCAGTGTCAAACTTGTTGCGTGTTACACCCACGCCCCATTTTCCATTCACTTCACGGGCCATATCAAACTTAACGCCCTGTATTGTGCTTACGCCAGGACAAGCTGTAGGTTTTGAATTTGCTGCAAGAATCGAAGTGGAAGCAATAAGAGAAAGTGAAACTGCTGTAACGAGTAATAATTTTTTCATTTTATATCCCTTCTTAATTTAGCGTTGGCCGTTTTCAAAATATCAGCATTTTTTTCAGGTAAATAAGCGCGTGTTGCCAGCTCAGCGCATCCTCTGTTGAAGAATATGAATACTCTACTGGATTGTGTGCCGCCAACATATTGCAGCAACTGACCGAAGCTGAGATTATTTTTAGTTTTTATCGTATATGGTGTATCCCCAAATGATGAATTAAACGGGTCTTTATCCACATAAGTCAAGGTGCCTTTATATGTTTCCAATGGCAGTTCTCTGTCATACTTTGTTGTCACATCCAGGTCATCAATAAATTTTTGCAATTGATCGCTGGATAAATCGCTGGCGGTAACGATCAGACACGCCGGCATTTTATCAGTAACATGATAATCGCCATTCTCCAGCCATGCGTCAGATCCTGGATAACTGATTCTATAAACAGCTTGTTGAAAATAATCTCCGGATTCGATATTTAGGCTCATGCCCTCACTGAGGTCGATTGAAGCAGAAGAAGCATGCACTGTAACAGAGACAATACTTGTTAGCGCGAGGAAGCAGTATTGCAAATATTTTAACTTCATGACTTTAACTCCATTAATTTTTTGTTACTCCAATTAATATAATCTATACCGCGGTGTGGGTAAAATACGTATCAATTATTGATACAATAGATTTATCCTATAATTAGAAACCAACATATTAGGGTACTTATTACGGTTTTTTACAACATCTTTGCACCCCATACTAGCCTGCAATTCCTAAATAATAATAATAATAAAAGGCAATTAAATTATGGATCCACGAAATCAACATAAATCAAATTCTATGTTTTTCACCCCTTCGGGATTTTCCAATCAAGACGTTTTTAAAGCTTGCCGCGAAAAAGACGCGGAGCGCTTGCGTAGCGTGCGACGTGGAAATATCACCGATCTTTCATACAAGATCTTAGCTGTGGCTGCGTTGCAAACCCATTGCAGCACAGAAAACATTACACTCGAAGAATGGAATGATGCATTAAGACCAGGACCAGTAGCACCATATGACAACATGATAAACGGCGCTGTCTCTCTGGTGGACTTTTATCGTGCTCATCAATATGCAGAGAATGATGTGGAAGACCCGCTAATTGCTAAAAATATCAGCGATTATGTCAAAGCTCATAAATCCGTTTTATTTAAATTATTGAAACACCCTCGTGTTGAAATTGAAGCAGATGCATTGCAAGACATGTCTAATCGATTTGGCGATTTGACGCTCACTGATGATGCTAAATTTACCATGCCAAAAAAACCTACCAATAATATGGCTGACTTTCTGATACAACAGCTTTCTGAGTTTGCTGCGCGTATGAGCGGCGTTGAAGTAGATAGCTCCGTCGATGAAGCTGAAAAGAAATCATCGCCAAGACCTTAACAAGAACAAATCCAGGGTGGCTTACACATTAACCATGTGCTTAAGTCACCCTAAATTTATATTGCAAGACGTATGCGGAGTTTATGGTTTCGGACTGCTACTGCGCAGACAAGCTTCATCATCTGAGTCTACTCGCACCGGCGACGCATCATCCATATCTACATCTGCTTTTCCTTCAGATGCCAATTGATGGGCGCGTAAAAGGTTTGTAGAGATATCTCTATCAAAAAATCTGATTCGCTTACCATTCGCATCTTTTGGTCTTTCAGCATTGAGAGCATTAGGCGCTATTGATTCAATCTGACTTTTAAGGAGAGAAACTAACATATCCAGACCTTTCTTGACTTCTTCATTTTGTGCGGTTTCTGGATTATTCTTGCAAAACTCTAGCAAGTCATCGAATGCATCCACCACCGGTTCATGCGCCACAGCGGCATAACAAGAATCGCCTGAATACGCAAAATTAAGCGAATAAGCGATACTCTTCATGACAGGGGTAAATTTTTCGCCCAATGTATTCTTCAACAGGTCAATTTGCGCAAGTAGTTGATTTGCATCCGAGCAATCGCTAGAGGCTTTGGTTGATTCTGATGATGGTTCAGCCATTATCTTTATTGGATGTTTACTTAGCACAGCATCAAGCCCTGGATAGAGATAAGGTTGCAAAATTTCTGGTGAGGTATCACGATATTTAATAATTTCTTTCTGGAAAAGAGGAAATATTTCGTCAATCAGTCTCTTATAAGGTATGTGAAATAACGCCATGCCACGTCTTGGATAGCTTACAGACGCACGTTCGATACCCAGGAACTTAGCAAGCAGAGTGATATCGTTACTTGTTAATCCTTGGATGATAAAAGGTGTAGGATCTTCTGTGGGATTAAACATGCACATTTGCGGCTTAGTTGTAATGCCAGCTAATCTTAACAAGGTTTCTTCGAAAATATCGCTCGAGATTTGTTTACCTTCAAGAATATCCCCATTTGTGGTGATACCTAATGGATTGAGAAACTTTTCTAATAAATCAACAAAGCGGTTTTGCATTTTAATTCTCCATGAAATTATTTTTTTATAGTTATTATGTGCAAAGATAATCTTCAAAATATTCCTTGCGTGGGCGAGATCGTATAGGGGATTTATTCAGTAATCAATCCCATTGATGCTGATTATCTGACCTGGACAATATTGCATCACATTGGTCGATTTTGTCAGGGCGTGTGGAAAGTGAAGATGTGACCCCATTATTGCGTGAATTTGTTGAGAGCAACTGCGCTGTGGAGGAAATCTGTATCCAGCAATTCAGGATGCTCTTGTACACGTGTTAGCTTGGCCTCGTTTATGAATTTAAATAGACTGACGGCAACCTTGTATCGTTTGACTATTTTCCTGCGTTTGGCTGTATCTATTTTCATGAGCCAATCTATCGCTTGCAACTTATCGGTAAAGCAACTACAAAGTCCTGCCAGTGACCTGATAAATGGTATTCGATCAAGCGCAGCTAATTGCCTCAACTTGTCAGCTAAATATTGTAATTCTTCCAACTTGAATTTATGCACACCCAGATGATAGATGACTTCAAACGGCTCGCAACCTTGTAAGCAAATAATCGCTTTTGCACGTTCATCTTGATCTGGGTAATATTGCTTCATGAGTGATAACACACGAGAAGCCGCTACTAATTCCATCGTCAAAGGTAAAGGAGTTGCGCCCAAGTCCCATAATTTTTGCAAATCATCTATGTTTTTTAAATCCGCATGACTAGCAAAAAATTCCAGGACTGCTTTATCGATTCTAATAGCAAACTGGCTGCAACGTTGAATCAATGGGAATGGATCCGATATATTTTTTAAATACTCAATAGCATCCTGCGTTAACACAAATCCGTCAGTAGTATCTTTTTGTTTAGCGCTTTCTTTTTCCTGAATGGGTTTTAATTGAAAAAGTCCCAGATTATTTGTTTTATTTCTGCTTTGAGTAAAAAAATATCTACGCAATGCAGAATTTCTTTTTACTACTTTCGTTAATAACCAGGAACCATATGCTAGTAATAAATTTTTATAAGCTACCGGTTTTTCTTCTTTATCTTGATCGTAAGCGAATAATGAAAATAACAGGCGCAGTCTATCGGCACGCTTACTCATTGCATTATCATCTAGTTGTAACAATGCATAATACAATCGAAATATGTGTATAGTGAGCATAGAATCATATAATGAAGGTCGACAATCTCTAAATAATTTTGCCTGATCCAAACGGATTGACGTTAAAGCCACTTTTGCACTTTGTTTTCGGCCTAAACTCGTAAGAAATTTTCTTATCGCGTTATAATACGCCTTTTGATATTTTTCTGACTCAGGTACAAAATGAGCATCTGTCGATGTTCCAAGAGACTTCTCCGGAACCTGTCGAATTCTAGAGGCAGCTCGAGGCGTCAAATAAAAAGATATGGTGTCAGGACTAGCATTATGATCAAACTGACCTTTCAATAAATTTAGCGCTGCGCTTAGTGGGACACGGTCATCGTCAAAATTCTGCAAGATCAATGTTTCATTCTGCATTGCATTCGGAAGCTTATCCATACCAAGTCGTGAAAGGTAATCATAAGAGCCATCGTGAAGAATATAAGCAGCAAATAAATTCGCATCACATTGTTTTAGCAGAGGGAGTAAACGATTAAATAAACCTTTCACATTTAGTTGCTCTAAAGAGTTTTTATTGGAAAGCAATAAATTAACCAATGCACCTTTAAATCCGCCAAAACTGGCGCCGAAGTAAATCAATGGCACACCTGCAAAACGTATTTTTGTTGCTTGAGCAAAAAGAAGTAATTGCAAAATTGTTTTATTTAAAAGCGCTATTCCCTCTTTACTGTTTTCAGTAGCCTGTTCTCCTTGAAATAGCGTTTGCCAATTATCATGTGTAGACAAGTTAATGACTATATAGCCTTCTTGTAAAAAAACACGCTGCCTGCTATCCGGAGCAGATGGGAGCACATAATGAAAGTCAAAATCCCCATAACCACCGTAATGCTGGATAATCACGCCTTTTGCCGCCGCTGTTTTCGGATAAAAAATATTATATTCAAATAAAGCCATTTCATCGCGAAAAAAATTCTCGACAGCAATCGCCAAGTCACTCACACCTCTCTCTAATACATACTTCGACTCAACAGCTTTGAATTCAGGTTCTGATGCATTTTTTACTTTTTTACGGCTTAATTGAACCAAACCATTGCATTTGATTTGTTCCAACAACTCTACTTGCTCCGCATTAGGTTCAATATAACCGGACTGCATTGCCTTGATCAGGTTATCGTAAATAAATGCCTGATGCTCGCTATGTTTATCTGCTAGCATTTTGCATATTTCTGGTTTTGATTTAAATTCTTCGGAAACATATTGCGCCGCTAAATCGTTTTGCCTGATGGCGACTCGCAAAACTTCTGGATCACGTCGCAACTCATCGGCAGCATGTTGTAGTAACGTGCCATCAAGAGCCAAGGCTTGCAGCAATAAATCTTTATCAGAGCCACCATATTTTTTTATGTAATAAGCAACCACCCATAGCCCTGATTTACTACTAAACATACAATTAGTATTTTTTATCGTGCCATCCAAGTGCCCTTTCACGATTCTTAATATAAATTCACGCTTACGTTTCAACACTTTTGGTATGTTATAAAAAAGGTTGTTTTCACCTAACTCAATAAGTTTATAAATAACTTCTTCGTTATTTTTTACTTTGTCTGTACAGCGACCGACCAGGAAACTAGGGGTATCTACTTTATCAAAAAGTGACAGAACATATGCTGCATCACCTCTCAAATCTGCATGCGCGTTACTGATCGCTGAAGAATAGATCTTACTTGCTTCCGTGATAAATTCTTTCTTTGCTTTAAGTTCATTTCCCGCTTTCAAAATCACGATTTTACTTATACGCATTGCCGCCAGTACAAAATCAGCATCATTTTTTAGACGATCAGAGGCAAACTCAAATGCTGAGTCATCTTTACGAATAGCATGAAGAACAACTTCGGGATCATCTCGGAGTTCAGCGGCGGCGTGTGCAAGATTTAAGGGGTTAACCTCAAGCTCTTTCATCACCTCGCTTTTATCTGACCAATTCATGTGTAACGCGCACTCATCGTAATAATGGATTTTATGAGCGCAAATTTTACACTATTGTTTTAATTTTGACTATATTTGCTGCTGACTAAAGATTATCCATTATCCAGCTAGTTGCGGTGTTGCGACATATATCTCAAATACGCCACCAGATTATCCAACTCCGTAGCGCTTAACGCGTTACCAACGCCCGGCATTCGGTCTTTCTCTAACCTACGTATATCTTGTGGGTTGCGAATAAAACGCTGTAGTAAGGCGTCATTTTTGTAATACTCGACAGGACTCATGGGCAGATTCAAATCTGGCCCCATATGTGAATTGCCCATGCCATTGATGGAATGACAAACAGAGCAGTATTGCTTGAATGTATTGAATCCAGCCTGCACATTACTGTCCGTGGTAGCTGGTGCAGTTAATTCATTAGTATTCTGCGCCATTCTGATTTGCACCACTTGCCAGGGCCAATATTGGGTTGGTATTTGCTGTGGCGCGGCAGATTTCCAGATGAGATCAAACGGTCCAGCGGTGCCACTGCCGTGTGGTAGCGGTGGCCAAGGTTGATTTGGCTCGATAGCGAGATAGGCAACATTGTTCTTGCCACTGCAATCCATAATTAAATTAACTGGTATCGTTGTCACATAGCCATCTGCGCCAACAAATTCGAATTTTCCATTTTGACCAACAGGAATTCCGGTGAGAAGATTGCAAAGTTTAATCGCTTTATAATTAGTACTTTTGCCAGGAAAAGCGGGATTGCCAGCAACAGTTAATGTATCCACATCTTGACGCGTTAACAATTGTGATTTGGTGTAGGTAACTGGATTTGCTGCGTTAGTTGTGATGGTTAATGCCGGATCAACTTGCGTACCTGCGTATACGGCAGATAAAAAAATCAATCCGAATAACGGTATCAATCGCAGCATTGGTTTTCCTTTCATCCAGACCTCCGTATTCGTTACGGGATAGTTAATTCGCAACGGCATGATGAACTCATAGTATAACATTAATTAATTCGAAAAAGGAGCATGCCACTATGTACACTCGTAAAACCAAACCAGCAGTGCCAACATTATTTGCCAATACAAGCGCACCATCCACTTTCAGCGCAAAAGCACGAGCCATTATCGATATGTTGCAAACTCGTGCCATGCTTGTATGCAATGAAAACCCGATTGCAACAATTACTGCCGGCTCCAGCAGTTGAAAATACTGCACAGATAAAACCGAAGCGTTGGTCTTGAATATAATGCGAAAGTGAGTCACCCGATACTTGCACGTGCCGGGTGATCGGTGAAAAGCTTAATGAATGAAATAGTTATAAACTCCAAACTCAGGTGCTTCATCAGCAAACTGCTGCTGATCGTCTGAATGAAGGATTTGTTACATTTTTAAACTTTGATTCTAACGCTGACTCACCCGCCTTCATTCCTTCACGCAAATCTTCAAGATGGGTCGCTGATGATTGCTTGTAGAGAACAGCCTCGCCGTATCTCATCTTTCTTAATCATATTTAAACGTTCGGTTTCACGTATTTTTACACATCGATGATTAATGCGGCGCATTTGATGCATTAACATATACCATGAGCTTTCTTTTTTTAATATTATTCGCTTCATCTAGATTTACTTTAAATTCCATTGTTATTTGGCTTTTCCATATCTCATGATTATCAACTGAGTTGCGATAAATGTTGGCTGCCCTACGCAAATTGGAAATATTCTCTAGTTGGCAAAAATAAAAGTAAATAGCCGAACAGCATCTCTTGGGAATTGTCATTAAGATATGTTTCATCATTTTGGTTCTTAACCGCAACCAGCTTTTTATATTCTTCATTCTTATTATGAAGTTCGTATATTGCAGCTGGCATTGGTGATTGATGTGCTTTCCTTAATCGCTATAACCATCGCATCACGTAAAGTACTATTACCCCGCAAACCTGTTTCCAGGACTCGCATCCTGGCGTCCAAAATATCCAGCATACTTTTGATCTTTGCCATTAGCTGATAAACCGTGAAATGAGTTAATTGCTCCAGTTTGAATTCTGGCAGTATTTCCGGGTTCAGCCGAATCAAACTCTTTAATCGCATTACGATCACTATTATTACGAATGGTTTTGATAATATCAGCGACATCTTTTGACCGAATGTCATTTCTTATCTTTCAATTTGCTAACGTTTTTACTGATATAAGCATTTAATGCACGAATGAGCACATTATATGATTCATGTAAATTCAATAGTTATCGGTAGGACGAGATGATTGCATGATTTATATACCGGGTAAATTTTGGTCAATTTTACACCATATATGATCAATAAAGCAACAGTTTGAACTATCTATATATACGTGTTTTCAACCCTAGCCTTAATCCCTCCATATGTCATGCTAGGAAGGCAAAATTTCAATTATGAGGAGATATTAATGAGAGTATATGCCGTTGGAGCACCAGAATCTTTTTACCAGCTTAAATCGGATTGGATGCTAAAAAACATCGTCACAGGCGCCACAATAATCCCAAGAATGTTCAGTCAAGAAGAATTAAAAGCAAACCTGAAATCTCTCCCAGCAATCGTATTATTTATCTCTATCGATGAAGCTTACGATTATGCACGCACGTTAAGAGTTTGCAGGGCATCGCACTTACCAGATCCCTCCCGCAAACAAATCGCTCCCGTCATTCATCTTGATTTATCTGCTGAACAGGTTAACAAGTACCTTAACAGTCCAGTAAAGTCTGAAACAATCAATTACACAGTATACGAAGGGGCACATTATAACTTTGCTAGCAAAGATAATAATGGCGCTGAACTTACAAAATCAGCGCGCATTAATTACCGGCTAATAGCATCCAAGGATTTTAATTTGGGTGATTTCAATTTTATTTGTGTTGATCAACCTGACTCAGGAAATCCAATGCAACTGCTTAACGCCGCGGTTATCAATACCGATACAAACAAAAGTAAGTGCACACTACTGTAAAAACACGGTATAACGGGGATTATTGTTGTGTCCCCGCTTTATTATCTATTATCAAGCACGCATAAAAAATGCATCTCCCACCGACAATAGCATAAAAATATTGCGTTTAATTCACTGAAAAATACAAATTTCAAATAGGCCTTTTCTACTGAAAATAACGGAGTATACTCGCGGACTAATGTAGCGTTTTCGACACTGAACGGAGAACTAAAAATGAAAACTTACCTGCGATATGTAGACCTCAGAAGCGACACCTTTACCAAACCCACCGATGCAATGCTCGATGCCATGCGTAATGCTGAAAGTGGCGATGACTGTTACGGCGAAGATTCCTCAGTCAATCAATTACAAGATTACACCGCCAAGTATTTCGGCAAAGAAGCTGCTTTGTATTTTCCTACCGGCACGATGACTAACGTAGTTGCCATGCGCGCGCTGATCAACCCAGGCGAAGAAGTCATACTTGATAAATCTTATCATGAAAACTTTTTTGAATCGGCGCAAATGGCTAATTTTGCTGGCGCAGTATTAAATCCCTGCAAAACAAAAGATGGCATCCTGACTGTAGAAAAATTGAAAAAAGTCATCGATAGCAAATGTCGCTCTTCGGTTTTGTACACCAAGCCTAAAATAGTCGTGGTTGAAAACACTATTAATAGCCATGGCGGCAAAGTGTTTCCATTAGATAAATTGAAAGAGTTATATGAATTCACTTCTCAAAACGGCATCATCCTTTATATGGACGGCGCTCGCTTATTTAACGCTTGCGTAGCTTCCGGACGCGATCCTGAAGCAACCGCAAAAGAATATGCCAAGTATGTAGACTGCATGGCTGTTTGCCTCTCAAAAGGTTTAGGCGCACCGATGGGATCTATGTTGTTAGGCAAAAAAGAAGTGATTGAACGTGCGAAAATTTATCGCAAGCGCTTTGGTGGCAGTTTTCACCAGGCTGGCTATATGGCAGCAACAGGCTTATATGCAATTCAACACAATGTGAACCGCCTGAAAGAAGATCATGATCACATTAGTTTAATGGCTTGTGGTCTGCAGGCATTACCTGGTATCAAGATAGTTAACGCTGAAACCAATATGGTATTGTTTGACGTACAAGCGCTTGGCGTTAACGCACAAAAATTTGTTGCCATGGCAAAAGAACGTGGCTTGTTGTTAATTGCCTGGCAGGAAAATGTCGTACGCATCGTGACACATTTAAATGTCAGCGGACATGATGTTTTACGCGCTATGGATATTTTGTCCTATCTCGTTAAAGAATTAAACCTACCGCTAGAACAACGCGCAGCTTGCGATCCAAAACCAGCTGTGAATTTATTGCTGGAAGCGTTGAAAAGCAAAGGCGTTCCTTGCGAGCAAAGCGAAACAAATCCGCAGATCATTCGCATCAAAGATACTGACAAGGCCAGAGAATTTTATAACCTTGCCAATAGCGATGGTTTAGACGTGAATGTTTGCTCTAAGGATGTCGTAGAATTGGTTGTTACTGCTGAACACGAACCGCAAAGCTTACAGAAGATTGCGGAAAAGCTCGCGATCTTGCATCAGTTATGCCACAAACCAGTGTTTGCAAGCACTAACACATCCATAGCTGGAAATATCAATCATATGTTTGCTGCATCCGCTAATACTGCATCGACGGCACATGTACATGAAGATATAACAATCACACTTTCCTCACTTTCTAAATAACGTGAGTAACACACAATCACGACGACTTATTTAAAATGAGTCGTCGTGATGTTTATATTAACCCAGTCATTTTTTCGCTAATATCCCAAACTTTTTTCGCCAAATCAGCATCATAAGATGTAGAACTGGCAGGTACCGCTTTTCCATTCACAAAGTATTCCCCTGTCACACCTTCCATTTCTTGTGAAATAGCTAGCTCAATAGGGAATCTGGCGGCTTGTTCCGGAGTCATAAAGAAAAACTTAATCATTTTATCGATAGCTTGCACAAGAATGTTTTTAGCGTTATCTGATCCTAGATGCGTCTTAACAGCTCCAGGATGAATACAATTAATAGTAACGCCTGTGCCCTTCAGCTTTTGCGCCAATGCAAATGAAGTCAAATTCATCAGCAGCTTGGATTGAGCATACGCTCTGATGAAATAATAATATCTATGCTCGAACTGCAAATCATGCAAATCCACCTTGCCCCATTTATGAATACCAGATGAAATATTAATGATTCTTGAGGGCGCACTACGCTTCAACAAATCCAGCAGCAAATTTGTCAGTAAAAACGGGCCTAAATGATTTGTTGCCAGCGTCATTTCAATACCATCTTTAGAAAATGCTTTTTTAGTCAGAACAACTGCTGCGTTATTGATTAATATATCCAGACGTGGATAACGGGCATAAACTGTTTGCGCTAGTGCACGGATATCCGCCTGTGAAGACAGATCTGCTATGAGTAAATCAATTAAGTTATTACCGGATTTAGCCTTGATGTCCAACATAGCCGCCCTGCCTTTTTCGGCATTGCGGCAAACGATAACGACATGCATACCTGCGACAGCCAACCCTGTTGCAATTGCTTTCCCTATCCCTGAATTAGCACCTGTCACCAAACATATTTTATTTGTCATGAAAACACATTATACCTGTTCAAGCTCGTCCGTATTAATATAATAATCGTTTACTCCATCATGTTTGGCGGCTTGATCATTCCACATATAAAATGAAGAATACGGCGATGCTGTCGGACGGTAAGTCAGCATATAAAAAAGCATGCCATTTTCCATGAAAGATACCTGCTGATTCTGCTCATTTGGTAACAAAGACACGCTTGCTGTCTGCGAATTAGTTTCAGACAAGGAATAATGATCATTCACACGTTTATATGTTCTACTATTTTCTTGCTGCATAATCCGGGCGCAATACAATAATAGCAGCACGCCGGTCATGACAATAGTAAACACGCCAATTAAGTCAAAATTTTGCACCAAATATAGTGTGTTCGGCGTCATATCCTTATCCCTTCTTTAGTTATAAGAATATTATACACCTATCCTTGATATGTGTATTTATTATTATATAGATCAAAATCGTCAGAAAATTATGAAAATACAAGCAACTAACTCAACACACATCTGCTTGTAATAAACATAATATCCATGTTAAAAAACCCCTAATAACAAAAAGCTAATACCAATAATTATAAATAACAGGCTAATAACTACAACATGGACACAAGAGCATTTCTTGAAAAACTTATCGCCATCAAAAACAAACTCAATGAACGCATTCCGTTGGCATCAAATCGTTATGAAGAATTTGAGGTCTGCGGTCTGGAAGATGATCAAGATGAGGTTGACAGAAAATTTTTCATTCATGAGAAATTACGTTGTCAAGAGTTTCACAAGTTTTATGTCTATGAAGAAATCAATGCAGCCTATCGCGAATACTTAATCGAACATAATATCAAAAGCATAGCTCGCGACGACAAAGTCCATGTCGAGAAATTGAAAGACTGCCTATTGAGTTTGACTGTAAAAATATGTTCTGGATACGAAAAAGTTTGCGCATCCCTGGAAAAGAAATCAAACATCGATTTCGATGCTGTTAAGAACTATTTACACACAAATATAGAGTCAATATTAACTACATTATGCAGCGGACGCATTCTTGAAATTGAAAATCAGGATTTCAGCAGGCGCTTTAAGCTGGACTTACAACTTAGCCAGGAAAGAAAACTACGCTTTCGCAACACATTCAATATGAATGCAAAATCAATGATTGAAATGGCTTTGGATGAGCAGCATAGAGAAAAACTAAAAAAAACCGAGTTTTTATTTGCTGCCTTGTATATTGACCAGATTGGCACGACAGTTGGTTACTGCGGCGAACATGTCAGCCTCTCTGTCAAAATGATACTCGAAGAAATTCAAGATAAAGAATTTACCCTTGAGGAAGTCGTCATATCATATGAAGAAGGAGATAATCACGTATTTCTAGCCATCGATCGCGACCCTCAGAGTAATGTAAATGATATTTCAAGCTGGGGCCCCAATGCTATTTTATTCGATGCCTGGAACAGAATTGTTTGCATGGCGTCAGACTTTAAATCACTTCCAGTTTATTATTTCTCGTATCCAGATGCAGCCAAATGGGAAATCACTATAAAATTGGGCCCTTATGATCATTATTTATTAAAGTCATTGCGCGTTAATGAAGACAACTTCTCCATCACCGGGCATAACAATCAGGAAGAAAGAGATGCGGCCATTCTGGAAGAATATAATCTTGTCGATTTAAATGAGCCGACACTAAAAGAAACCAAAAATTTTATAGAGCAATTATATACAGCTGCTAATACTGAAAAAGATTTAAAAATTAAACTTTTTCTTACCTGTAGTGGCTCCATACCCATACAAATTGTTTATGGGCTTACCATCCCCGCGATAGCAGTACACAAAGATTATCTTACCTATCTGGTGGTTAACGAAGCTGCGGGCGATAACAAAACAGATGAAGCCATTTTTATCATGGCCTGGTGTATATTATTCATCAAACACTTTCCACTAAGCAGTAATAGCGAATTATCCGAATTGCAATCATCGGAGCTAGATATCGCAATTATTAAAGAATTTACTAATGGTACATCAGCCATTAATTTTCTGCGCAATTGTATCGAATTTATTAACAAGCATAATGATCATGATGATGTGCAAAGAGTTTCGGTCTTGCGGCAGTATCATAGCGTCGAGAAATTAAGTACGGATATTTATAATAAACGCTTAAAAAATGTTATCACTTATCTCGCGAGCGATGAAAGCTCACGTCACAGTGGCGATACCATTCCTGTGAATATTTCGATTAGTAATGAAATGCACAGCATAAAAAAGTTTAACTTTTTTGATATGGAATTTAGCAGGCTTAACAACAATCTGGAAAAATTTGCATTTTTAACCAGCAAGCTGCCTGAGTTGCGCAAGGAATTGCTACCGTTCGAGATGACGAATCAACCCTGCATAAGATTAAGAGAATTTTGTCATTTGTTAAATAGCATAAATAATGATTGGGACGAAGCTCAAGGAGCCGCGGCGGGTAATTTGATCGACCAGGCTTTTGAACAACGAATACCAGGGTTTGATTATATTTACAGGAACGCTCTGGGATTAAAGCCAGAGAAAAGCAACCGTAATTATGCAGGCAGATTCAATAGTGCGCTAGAACCGCATGGTATTTTTAAGGGCATGCAAATCGCAATTAATAATTTCATAGCCGCAAATAACAAGGAAGACGCTTTAAACTATGCAAATCTCATTATGCAATATGATGAAAAAGTTAAAAACCATATGCAAGAGTGCTATTACGTGACATCAAATGCCAACGAATATGCTATTAATTATAAAAAAGAGCATAACGATAACGTGCCCAGGGGACTTGACCGATATTACGGCTCGAGCGTAGGCAGATATATAAACTGGCGCGGGTTTAACGATTCCACACCCACCCCTCATAATGATACGCCTTGGGGCAAATATTTTGCCTGGATTGACTCTGCTGATAATGATTTACTACCGAAAGTCTTATGGCGACTGGGAGTAATTCGCGACAGACGCTTATTAAACGCTTTCAAAACAGAAACACTTTTGCAACTCATAGACTCCAAACGCGAGAATAAGCTTGAGCCACTAATAAAGCTGGATGGCAGATACAAATTATACGGCTGCGATAACCAAGGCATGACTTTAGCCGTTGAAATGATAATAGATCATATTGCGGAAAATCATGTGCCAGATTATTCCATGTTACAAAGAAGCGACATTAGCAATGACGAAAAATTCAAATTATTTTATGACGCTAATAAATTCAGCCTGATGGCGCCAACGGAAAGGCGCAATTCAAATAATTACACCGTACGCCGTATGCTGCAATATTTCGAACATATACTAAACGAAGGATCAGAAGCAGACAAAAAAATTGTAAAAGATTTTTTTATTTCACGTGAAGATAATAGAGATTTCACTAACCTCCTTAGAGCAACGCGTAACTATTGTCATGTCAAAAATTTACCGCTATATGCTAACTTTTTTCTGGAACAACGTATTGGTGGTAGAGAAATTGAATTATACAGCGTTGAAGAAGCTTTAAAAGCATACAAACAACACTGGTATGAGTATGACTGCGTCCAGCCATACATTTATATGCGCATGTTTGGATTGAAAGAGCGCGAATTTACTATCAGTGTTTTATTAACACTGATTCCATTGCTAATTAAAGAACACCTCAATCATGTTGTAACTGAGTTAATTGTTTTATATTTAAAGAATAATCCACGCACACTGCTTAACGCCGAATTTCTGAGCCTGGTCGAATATTTCATGAAGCTTTACGATCGTAAAAGCGCGCTTGAGATGGTTAAATGGGATTTACCGGATTCCTGGTTAGGCATGTCACATATCGACATTAGCAAATTAATCGTTTTATACCGCTCCTATGATGAAATGATTTTATTTCCATCGTTGCAATTGCACAGAAAGTTTGGCCGCCTGATCATGGACGCAATCAAGCATATAGAAACACATGATAATCAAATCAAAATATTAGATTCTCTACTATTACTTGGTGATGAATATCATCTGCCAATAAGCGATCTCAATATACGCAATGAAGCGATAGATTTATGGTGTAAAGCCGTTCTGGTTAGTTATGGCACGGATGATGGATCACAAGCATATTTTGACAAAATCAAACCTGTCGTCGATAAAATCATAGATAAATCCTCCAATCGCGATCTGCAACTATTGTTAGTAAAATTAACCGAATCTATTTGTTCGCAGCATATGTTGAGTGAATACATAGGTCTGAAAATCGATCCTGCTAAATATATAAAAGCTACCTCTAACAAAAGCATTTTCAGTAAGGGCAGCGATCCAGCCGCTGTATCATTAGGAGTACTTGCCAACGTCGCTGAACTGATTGGCAACAACTCATCGGACCAGCAAGTCTTACTGAATTATTTATCTGAATCCCTTACAGCGAAATCATCGTTAGATTTCGCCAACTTTTTATCAACGCACCCGAAATTAGAAGAGATAGGTCGAAAACTTAATTTCGACGGTGATGCGCTAAAAAATATCAATTATATTGAAATGCTCGCATGTGTTATTTATCACTTATTCTGGGATAGGCCATTGGAGCAACGCTCGTTGGCCGTGAATTATTTATTAATTCCACCTGATAAAATAACCACGAAATCATTATGTGATGCAACATTCAGCCAAGCGTTTGAATTTGTTGTTGTTAAATTATTTCCGCAAGCAAACGTACCAGGAACAGACGATCATCTGGCTAAAGCGTTTCTTAAAGCTTATCTTGACAGTTCAGATGAATATTCACGTGGCTTTTTATTATCTGGTATGTTAGTCGCAAATAATGAAGGCCAGCATAACGATCTCACTCTTGGCAAAAAATTAGTACTATTATGTGAACACATGGGCCCTGCGTACATTAAACTGGCGCAAGCGATTCACAGTTATCCTGGGACGCCAGCTCATATCAGAGATGATTTAAAGCATATCAAAGGTCGCGCGAATCCGCCGACACGCTGGCAACTATGTCGCATGATAGATGAAGTGTTAGCACCGGAAGATAGAAAAAATATAAAACGTATTGGACGTTTATTAGGATCTGCATCGTACAATCTGGCTTTAGAAGTTGACTTACAAGATGGCTCCCAAGTCGTGTTAATTTTATTGCGCGAAAACGCCGCCAAACAAGCGGAAAATGGTTTCGCACATTTAAAACGCGCCGTGCAGACTTGTGATCATCCGCGCGTACGCGCACTCAACGACACCGCCGTGTCGCTAATCAATCAAGCCAGAGACTTGTCTTTGATTGAAATGGACCAGAAGAAAAGCGCGATACAATTTGAAATTGCCGCAGATATATATCAATTTAATGTCAAGATTGGCTCGCACATCGTTAAAATTCATCCTTCCAAATTGTTTAAATCAGGTAAAGGATATCGTTTTATTGAAGAAATTCATGGTGAAGAATTCAATACTATTGTCATGAATAACAAAAGTGACCCAATCATCAATATCGTTGCCGAAGCTATTGTCACGCTTGAATTACAAAACATATTACGCGGCGGCTGTTTTGATTGCGATAGACATGGCAATCAATTACGCATCAGGTTAGATAAAGCAAATAACGTTGTTGATATTGGTTTGTATGATTTTGGTGAAATGTCGCTGGAAAGACCTAGCGATATCGAAATCATGCAGTTTGTTAATGTGCTGAATTCCATTGATTATGCTTCGCTGTCTTCCACACCATTTGCGACATTATTTGAAAATGAATTATCAAAACATATAGAAACATTACATAAGCGCAATGATGCGGCAAAATACCTGATGCACATTCGAAAAGGCGTATTATCATTACAGGATTTTTATCAGCATGTGCCGACTAATCGCCTGATCAAGATCCTGTTAACTGTGGCCAAAACCTCGGAAATTCATCCGATATTGACCTCCGCCATCGCTAACTGGACCTCAAGCCTGGAATATGCGCATAAGCTAAATAATACAACAAATAAGCTTTATGGTTATATGGGGAGGTTATTTGGTTATGCAGCAGAACAAAACACTGCTGATTTGGCACTGGAAATATGTCATGCAAACGCAATACAGGACAAATCGCGATTGCGGTAAGGTACATAATTCGTTGACGCTGAGTACACTTGAGCAATACCGAGAATGGTTCGGGGATGTGGCTATGTGTGTGAAAAACCTTTGTACTTTTGCAAACAATTGACATATTTTACAAATGGAATTGAAATGAAAAGGAAATTCACTATGTTCAGAAATAATTATAGAAAGTGGTGGCCTGGATGCGATGTGTATTATGCCTATAAAAATGGCAACATACCCCCAAATAAATTTCAGCGCTTAACGTTACAACAAGGCATTAATTATATAAAAAAATATTATCCTGAAAACGTAACTTATTTTAGCTTAAGTCAAGATGAGTTGAGTTTCGGCGATAATGGTGTCAGACAAATCATTCAGGCTGTTCCAGCTCATGTCACTTGCCTTAAACTGAATGCGTATGGCTTTAAGGCATATAGTAATGAACAATTAGAAGAAGTTTTTGCTCCTCTCGCACAACAAATCACATCTGTCAGTCTAAGCTATTATGATTATGATGATGCACGCGAAGATTATCAATGGACACATTTGAAAGACCATCATCCAGGAATTGAAATCGCCCGCATCCTTAGCACAATGAAAAAGTTAAATTACCAATTGGCAGCGATTAATATTAACCATGAATTAGCAATGGATGACTGGCAACACATTTATGCTATAGATTCAAGCTTTGAAAACATTATCAATCCAGGGCAAAAATCCATGAATCGAATCAAATGCTAAATTTGTCAGTGGCGCTGTTTGCGCCACTGGAACATGCCATTGTGCATGCACAAAAGCTACTCCTGCAGAACACGCGCCCTGCAAATCGTGGGCGTGATCACCTACATGCACAATTTTATCTACCGCCGCACCAAGACGCTGCGCCAACATTAACAAACCTTCTGCATCCGGCTTATTCTTTTTAACTTCGCAACCACCGACAACAGCATCGAAATAAACATCAATTTGATGTGCACGTAAAATAGCAAGCGCAGACGCACGGTCCCTGCCCGTCCACAATCCCATTTTAATTTTCCTGGCAGCTAAATTTTCCAGCATTTCTTTAACACCGGGTAATATACGCGTATCGCTGGCAGACGTACGCGAATGTTCAAATAACCTGGCTAACGCTTCATTAGCTTGCGCCTCTGTAAGACGATCACGAAACAATTCCGCCGATGTTCTGGAACGCATGATTTCAACTTCCGCAGCACTTACTGATATACCAAAACGACTCAATGCATAATTAAAGCCGTTGATAACCATCGCAGACGAGTCTACCAATGTTCCATCCAGATCAAACACAATTGTATCGAATTTCATGCGGTTTTATATTTCTCTCCATTATTCATGGCGTAATATTCAGCAGGAGTACGTATGACCAAGGGAAACAAATCATGCAATTGTTGACACATATATGCGCATACTTCCTGCACTTCCTGCTCATTGCCATGCTCTGACAATCTGCCTATGAATAGTTTATGATAATCTTTTAAATTCATGCTGTAAGTAAAAGCATTAACTTTAGTGCATAGATTTAACATATTTACAAACTCAGTGCCATTAGCCGATAATATTCTTGGCTTGACCTCAGTCTCTAATGTGTCTTTAAGGCGCATAAAATCCATTATAAAAGCTTTTTGCACTTCCTGCTCTTTCTCCGTACCTTGCAAACGGTACAAAGTTTCATCCATCGCCTTGGTCTTTGATGACGTTAACCGCGCTACTTTTGCTTCCGAATGCGCGACAAATTCCAGACACGTTTCCACAGTAACGCCAGCAATTAAAAATTCAACCTGCGTTGACGTGTGCACTGATAAATGCTGATATTCCTGCGCCATTTTTTTATTGTAAGCTGTCGCATCAGCCATGGTCTGAAAAGAAAGATAGGTTATCCTGGATTTGAATTCAGCACGACGTTCGTACGCGGGACGCTCCATATCAATATTAAACATATTATAAATCTGTTCGCCTGTATCCATTTCTTTCGTCATATTGAGTATAGCAATACCGGGCTTAAGCACAAATATGCCGCTATCATCCAGCACCCCGCCCGCTGCTGTAATCAATCTGGCTAATTTATCACGATAAGTTATATTCATCTTTCTTCGCCTCTTTCCACATAGTATTGATTTCTTCTTGCGTCAGCCCAGACCAATTACGCTTTTCATTTGTCAGCCTGTCTTCGATACGACGGCATCTGTTGAGATATTTATTCACATTACGTTTCACCACCATCTCAGGCTGAACATGTGCGAACCGGCATAAATTTACCAGAGAAAAAAAGCAATCGCCTATTTCTTCAAGAAAATGCTCAAAATTGCTATCTCTAGCTTCATACGCTTCCATTAATTCATTAAATTCTTCTTTTACTTTCACCATCACTTGTTCAATATGACTGAAATCAAAACCGACTTCAGACGAATAATCTTGCGCAAGATAAGCCAACTCAAGACCATCAGTTGTTGCAGCCTTTCCCAGCAAGATACGCGCAAATAATTCACCTTTCGTCAACTGCGGCAAATCCTCAAGATCACTCCAGCTATAAGGTAGTCTTTCTTTTTCAATCTGCCCCTTTGCCAAACGCTCGAGAATACGCGGATATAATAAATGTTCGGCGTGAATTTTTAATTGCTCGTGTAATTGCTGATGATTCAAATGATCAGACTTTAAAGGCAAGTGCCTGGAAACAGCAATGGGCACACCGCAATCAACTTCTTGATCCACCACATGCGCAGTGCTGGCAAGATATGCTTCTCCTGCACTCACTGCGTCTGGAACAGCATTCATACCCGTATATTTCGGCATTCCCGCAGCATCACAAATAGTCAAATCAGCAGGATGCACATTAATTCCGGGAAATCTACGCACAAACGCTGGCGTGCTGATTTTCATAAAGCCTGCATATACAATCGTATCAATATTGAGGCTAGTTAGATAATGTGTCAGCTCTTGAAAATATCGCTCACGATTTTCACTCGTAGCAACATCACCTTCCAGTAAATAAAAATCAGTGTCATATTTCGCGCTTAGCGCCCTGGCATTACTATCATTACGGTCTGTGCAGATAGTGACAAAATTCACGTTCTTATAACGATACGCATGCCTGAGAATAGCATCTGCATTACTCCCCTTTCCCGACATTAAAATAGCGACACGCGGTTTTTGGCTATAAATCTGCAAAATCTGGTCTATTAAAGCTGACGTCATAATATATCCTGAGCTGAGTAAATACTCTCATATGCAACAATGGAGAGATCTTTATAAAAATCTATTTTTTCATCGTAAAATGCAAAAGACGGTTCAAAAACCGGAAATATTTCTTTGAATGTGAGAGCATCATCGTAATTGATTAGATTTTTGTCCAGCAATAAATCAACAAAATCAGCGATGATAGTACGAACAAAATCTATATTTTCAAAACTCATCCTGTCCGGCATATCCAGCAGATAATTCAGGATAATTTTTTGGAAAATTTTAGCTTCTCTGACGACAGGCTCAAAACGCACAAAAAGCATGAATTGCCCCATCATATAGCGATAAAATGCTTTTTTCCGCCGTTTTTCAAACGCATCGATTGTCACTGGTTTTTTCTGCAAAATCAAACTGATTCTTGTATATAATTCGTCAAAAATAGCATCAATCAAATCATCTGCGCGACCCGCAATACAAGTAGAAAACTCTGCAATGGTTTCAGTATCAAGCCCGGCTTTGTCTCGCAACGGGCTGACTAATTCCCACCAACGGGATATTTCTTCTGATTTGGCGCGAAAACAGGAATAATTATGTCTGGTCCACTTAAAATCTTCACAAAAGAATTTCATGTATTTTTCTTTGAAATTATCAAGATTAGGTGTGTGACCACGATATTTGCGCGACAACTCATAAAATCCACTATCATCGCCTTTCAGACAGTAATCTACTGAAGCACGTAGCATACGTTTGATATTCGGCAAAAAGTTTCTTTCATCCGATAAGTCAATATCAAATTCTTCAAACAAAGGATATATTTTTCGCTTGGTATAATCATATTCAAAGTCGCATTTTTTTAGACTATCAACAAACACCATATCAGCCAACACTAACGTACATGCTTCACTCATCATGCGATACGCGATATAAGTTTGCTGATTTTGCGCATTATGCACACCCGTGTATAACAAATCTGGAATCAGAAAATGCGAAAAGTCATGCGCCATATAAGTAATTTCATGGATAACATCTCTTTTTGGCACCAGCGGCAAACCAGCATTTAGTGGCGGACACCAGTAGTTTTTTTCTCTACGATTTTTTGCCGCTTTGAAAAAAATCCCTTTGTTCATCACCGTATGAAACAGATTTGTTAATCCATACTGAATTGCCCGTGGATTATTGAAATAAATATTATTTTGCAAAAAATCCGCGGGATCATTGCGAAAATCAATAGAGCCAACTAACTTCTGCGGATTGAAATTCAGATTAACTGGCGGTGAATAATAGATCTGATCACAAATGAATTTGGAAACAGCAAGCCCTTGCGAAGTATTCTTCATATTGAAATCATCCAGCTGCGAATAAGTCAGCATGCTGTTTTTTAATAAAAAATCATTTTCACCCGCAGATTGATGGCCCAGAATATCTGTTAAATATCCTTCGGTAGCAGAGCTGAATGAATTACGCCGCAATTCGCCCTGTTCCAATTTATAGGAATAAACCAAGGATTCATCTTGCGCCGTTACAAAGCCAGAATGCTTATTCTTATCGTTAACATCAGCGATATTAATTTGATTCTTAATATAAATCACAGCCAGCACTACAACATCCGTGTCGCCCTGCTCAAGCAAAGCCCTAATGTCACCCTCATCTGCTGTAGCTGATGCAGACACAACTTTTATGTCATAACGTTTAAACAATTTATTAATTTCATCGGCGCGACTGGAGTCACAATTATCATCAGTCATAAGATAAATTAGCTGTTTCTTCATGAAGAAATACCTTTTTTATTATTATTTTCCTAGCCACTTAATACTTATAACGTAGCTTATTTACGCCTAAACAGATTATTGCTGGATACTTGCGCGGCGAGCGTAGATTCCAACCGCGTAATTACTTCATTATATTCAGGCGATTTCAGCTTGCCAAGGAAATGCTGATATCGTTCTGGCCCCCAATAAGCACGCAAATCTTCAATGTATTGCGATTGATTACACATATGCTCTTGCAATAAAGACCATACTGTCACTTTTAAATCGATGACCGGCGTGTAAAATAATACCTTATCAATTTCCTTCTCGCGCTCATCCATGCTAATTACTTCATCAGCATAGTAATCATCCAGCAAATTTCCTATTGCTTCTCGGCCAATATATTTGTTTTCACAGGCGAGATAAGCCAGTTCAACCATAGGATCATTCATGGCAGAAAATTCCCAATCAATGATTTTGATGGCAATACCTCCGTTACCATCAGGCATTTTCATGAAATTAAACGGCGGAATATCATTATGACAAGGCACCAGCCTGACTGGACCAAATGCCTTGACTTGTTTTTCCATGCGTTCGATATGAATCAAGATAGAATCTAAACTAGCTATATTTTTACCCGCTACGTCTTGCAGCATGTAACACATTAATTTGATACGTTCGAGGATGTTGTATTCACCTTCAAATTGCCTGCCGCAACGATGTACTTTTTTTAGCTGCGCCAGCGCCTGACGACGATAGAGATTAAAATTGGCATGCGTAAGCGATTCAGCTGCCTCGAGAAATTCTTCCACTTTATATCCCGCTAACTGCAATACACTGCCCCGCTCAGTGAAATCCTTCGCAAAGGCTGGGCATACACCTAGCTCAGTAACAATAGCGGTATTTGTTCTTTCTGCATGCCGATTCACTAGCAATTCAGCATTTGAACCGGGCAATCTAACCATAAGGGATTTTTGCTGACGATTATTATTTTCGACCACAACTTTTAGAGCGTGATTGGAGCATCCGCCAATATATTTGATATTAACGATTTGATCCTGAATACCGCGGCAAGATAAAAAATACTCTATACTGCGTTGGATATTGACTCTATTAACATTCTTGGGTATGCCATCAACAACAATTTCAGTCACGCTTCTTAGCATAGCATCCTCTTCTTATTATTAGTTCCGTTATAGGATTTTGCTGTTGTTATATGGCTAATCTTAAATATTTATAATAATAAAATATATACCGCGTTAATACGGTAGTTTTCTATACCTTTTGGTGAGTTGACTTCTAGGAATTATCTTCGTGTGAACTTTCGCCACGGCTGCTAAACCATTTATCGCCGTATGAAATGAAGATTTCTTTGCCTTTAGGGATATCTTTATTTGCCTTAATAGTCGCTATACGCTTGCTAATATTGATGCTGTACACTGCGTTTGGTTCGTCTGAATGGTTATATATACAGCCATAGCCAAAAAATATCGCCCACTTGCCTTTCGCGTCAAAATAATAATCATCCAGCTTTTTATCCCCGCCACGCGAAAGAATGATGTAGCATTCTTCAATTTTTTCGCCTTTTTTTATTTTTTTCCCCGCAAACACTCCAAAACCACGTTTGCTTGATTTCATCACATATATTTCATTTTGATATAACTTTCGTTTCATCGTCGCTATCTTTTAAAAAAATAAAAAAACGCCAAATCCCATCCCAAATCAAGGGCGCATGACCAATGCGTATCATAAACAAGATTGAATTAGAGGACAACAGCCTTTGGAAGACTAAGGATGATATACCCGCGCAGCCGCGCTAATGACACACGGCTGCATTGTGTTTCAGATAGTCTGACGGTTATTTGCTCTTAGTGCAAGAATCCGAGCCTGTCTGGTTAGCAGATTGCACTGCCCAGGTGCCAGACATTGAACCGTCCGATTTCACTGAGAAAAATTCCACGCCATAATTGTTGGAATCTTTCGCATCCCAGAAAGAAACGCTGGCAGCGTTAGGCATTTTAGAATGCACAACACCAGTACCATAAACTTGTGGATAACCGCTGGAATTATCCCATTCAAACGCATATGTATCGCCAGAAGCTTTTACTGTCAATCCATATGAATTTGCTGAACCAGATGCATCGGTACGCTGGCATTGATAATTACCAACAATACTTGCGTCAGCATAAGCTGATGCGGTCAGAACAGATACTGCGCCTAGCAAACATAAACTCTTTGTGATCGAATTCATAATAAACTCCTTTCTATTTGAACACCAACATCATCACATTCAAGTCAGTAACATTAAGAAGCTGATTTCGTGCAAGTTTCAGTACCAGATTTCGTCTTGTTACTGTCTGCATAAACGCCGTCCAATGAGCCATCGGAATTGACGATAAATATTTCAGAACCCATGGTGGTTGGACTCTTCGGATCCCAATAGACGTAAGCGATAGCATTCGGAATATCTTTATTCACAACACCAGTTCCCAGGTTGTAAGGGAATACACTGCCGCTATGAATAAGTTGAACGCTGTAAGTGCTGCCTGTTTTTTTGAATATAATATTTTCTTTAAATGCGGGGGGAGTAGAATTTGGATCATTACCATTGCAAGAATAGGTACCAGAGAAATCTGCATCTGCGAAAGCCGCCATTGCGAGCGAGCTTAGTGACACGGTCAATATAAGCTTATAGATCGCGTTCATAAGAACTCCTTTCGTGTATGGAAATAAAACACTCAGACAAACCATGTATAAGTTATATCTATATTGTACTCCGAGCCCTATAAAAACCCAATACCGATAATGCAAGTCATTGTTTAAATTAGATATTTTATTTTGGTTTTGGCAGTAGATCAGCATAATCAAGAATCATGGCCTGTATTTCCCTGGGCGCATGCCTCAACATACTTTTACCATCGAAGAATTGCTTTCCGTCGCCTTTGAAAAAGGTATGCAGACTAGACTGGTTTGCATATTGCGGCAAACCCGCAGATAAAAATGCTCTGCGTCGCGCTGATTTTGAAATCTCCAGTGCTTTTTGATGTAACACTAGCTGCGCATCCTGATACTTAATATTAGAAGGTATATTTATCGCATATTTTCGTGAGACTTCTTGCAAATAATCTCGCGTAGCCTGATTGGCATTGCTGATGATACCGTCAGCTCGCGTACATAAATAAAAAATAGTGACTCCCACGCCAAGCAAGACACCTATACAAGACACAATGATGACTATAGTAGGCCAAAATTTCTCATCAACGCCATATTCTGAAGGCCAAAGGCAACGCGAACGTGCATAAAAATAACAATCTCCTGCCAGGTTATAAAGCTCCAGAGAAAGAGAACCGGAAGTAACCTGGTCTCGCATGTTATTGGGGTCAATCGATTTGAAATCGCACAAACTTTTTAATGGATATATCTGTCCACATGTTTCATTTCCCCCATCTCGTCCCGTGTAACTATTATATTCATCCATTAATTTCGGCCATTTTCCCGATATACGCCGTTCTCTATCTATTGGAATAGCAGAAACAACAATGCCAGCAATTGATAAGCTTGTTACCACAATACCAATGAATATCGGCAACCAATTCTGAAATAATTGTTTGTTATTCGCTCGTTTGAGCATAGAAATAGCTTTGTTAATTTCTTCAAAAGGCGTGGGTTGAATGTTGATAATAGTATCGTGTTGCAGTAACGGCGAGGATTCATCGTGTATACGTTCCATCATATGCTATCTTCCATTTTTTTAATTATTATCGTGCGCGAAGGCTATAATAGTGTGTTAAAACTGTCAATCATTTAGGTACGACTCCCCTAGCTGTATTAACCGCTTACTTTCATTCTTGAGTTAACATATACTCGCGCCGCTGCAGCGCTAATGGAAATAATTTTAAAAATAAATCGGAGATTTATTGAATGCTCAGAAAACGTCCGCTGTCGATCAATCACAAAACCAGATTTCTCACACTGCAAGAACGCGCACGCTCAGCATTTATCGCTTTTGATGCTGGCAAATCTCATGACAAAGTTAAACCATTTTGTGGCCCAGTTAAAATTTATCGTGAAATAGTTGATAACGAAGTTTATCGATTTTTTGCGGTGCAACGGCACGAACAACGAAACATTCCATTTTCCGAGCTAAAGAACGCTATCGCGCGTGAGCTTGGTTTTAGGTCAAAACCAGTATTTCGCCAGGTCATTGGTGATTCCAGTGTTTACAGCCACGAAGGTACTGTATTCGCTCAACGCTATCTTGCTACAAAATTAAATCCCGTTATTAAGAATAGTATTGTGTTATACGGTTTTACTGGTAATCAAAAAACTGACACTAACAAGCAAGTACAACTAGACGTTAATCAATTAGTCAGCGAATGGATAGCGGAAAATCAAATTGCTCCTGAACATATCATTGCCAATGTGGTAGATCTACATACATCGCTGGCAGTTAGTTCGTGGGGTTGCGACATTTCTGACCGTGTCAGAAATTATTTCCTGGTGTATACGCAACAAAAACCTGAAGCGCAGTTTGGTGATGACGCCCACGTTTCCGATTATTTGTCAGATGCCATGATTTGCATGGAAGGTGGCGCGCAGTGTGTACTACAGATGATGAATGGTTTAAAACAAAGTTTGCCGATTGATACTATTTCTGGTTTACGCGACCTGAATAGCAACAAAACCCACGAGCCAGAGACACGCTTACCTTATTTATCAGCAGCGCGTTTTTTTAATCATTTAAAACAAAACTTCGCCATGCTTAACGAAAGCAATATTAACCATATTTTTGAAAAATATATTGATCTCAATCCGCTGGTCAATCGTACACGCCCAGACGCCAGTACGAAACAAATATTATGGAAAAATGCTCGCGATATTTTTGTAGAAAATGATTTATGGAAAAAATTATCCTGCATAACGAACGAATCAAAAAATAACTTTCAAGGAAATATAATTATGTGCGCAAGCTCCAGCTCTACTATTCTGCAAAATCTGGCGCAGACAGATCAATCAGTCACTGACAAAGCTTTAGCATTGGCAAAAGAAATCCGTGACAGCAGCATTAACAATGAAAGCGTATTTTTACAGCGGGTAAGAGCAATATATCCTGAGTTTGGATTTTATAGTGGCACTGTCGAAGGTTCGCCAGATGGCTCACCAATCAATGGTAATGAACAAGAACAACGACGCACTGAACTTTCATTTCTCTGCCTTTATTGGCTCATGCGCGGTGACTATGAAAAACTGACATCACTGCAAAAGCCAGAAGAAAAATTATCACGCGCAACATTTGATGTATTACGCGAGAAGATAAAAACACTGTTGCATGACGATGAAGCCGTTGATGCTATGCTCTCAACCATGGCAATTCATGACTTGGGCAAAATCGTCTGGTTTCAAAATAAAGTAAAAGAAATCAGCAAATCCACTTCCGTCGATCATGATGAAATTTTATTATTCGCACTTGAGCATTGTCCGGAAATTCTTCCTAGTTATTCTCGTCTGCAGAAACAATATCAAGTATTGATACGTGACGCGTGGGCTATGCGATTCAATCTCGGCCAATTTGTTCAAGGTGAAAATCTTCCAGCTAACCTCAGCAATTGCCTAAGCACGGCACGTAACAATCCACATGTGATTGAGTACTTTTTCTTGCATGAAATGCTTGATCTTGGCGGCGTGACTGGTCATAAAAGTCTGGCAGGATCAGAGACACTTAATGAAAATAATTGTTTTGCTTATGACGCAGCCTGGAGTATTGTGATTAACCCAGCTTATCACAATGAAACAGCTGCTTATAACGCCTATCTAGCTGCACGCGCTACCAGACTGGAATTGAAAATAACAAATGAAGAAATGCGTGCTGTCGTTCGCCTGTGTTGCAATGCGCGCTTATATAACCCGCAAGATGCACAATTGGTATTAGATACTTTTAATCGCCTGCCCGCCGCGTGCAAGACCATATTGACGGAAGAATTAAATGTATCTGGCATGGATAACAAAAAAGGCATATTACTTTATTACGCACCGCAAACCCTGGTAAATCTGATCACTAACAAAAGTGGCGCAGCCAAAGCACTGGGTTTAACGCGCGGCTTTGAAGTACTGGCACGATTATATATAGAAGCAAGAATTCATCTCAAAGGACAAAACAGCCCAGGCATTTATCCGCTGTTGATTGCGACTGTTTCCACCGCTGCCGCCAAAGATCCTGACATGTTAAAACACAAGGATTTTGAAATAGATCTCAAGGCTGGCAAAGTGACTAACGTTATTGATCGCCAACCTATTAAAACAGATACCTTCAGAGCTGCTAAATCTTTAGGTGAATTACCTGGTAATCGCGTCGTAGTCATCGGCATAGGCGGTGGCAGCGATGGGATTCAGGCAAAACTAGTCAGTGAATTAATGGAAAAATCAGGCAAACAAATCGTTGGCACAGTTTCCGTACGCACCAAGTTCACCACATTTGATAGCAGCAGAATACCAAAAGGAACGGAACGAAAGATTATTAACGCCGTAGCCAACTTAGGCAACGATACTTATCTGTTAGCTCCGAATTCAAAAGGTGAGCACTTTGATCGTTTTCTTGAAAACGCGGTTGCAGACAGCAAAACAACTTTCATGGTTCTTGATGCCATGCGACCAGAATTTTCTGATGAAGAAAATATCGCTGGGCTTGAACGACAATTTCAGCATTTAATTGCGCATTTGCAGGCAGACACTGTGATCGGTTTGGATACTGGTGGTGATGGTCTTTATCAGGAAAGTAATACTGATGGTGTTTCTGATAGCAAAAGTACGCCTGATCAGGATTTACGCGTAATTAAAGCGTTAAGCAAACTGAATGTGCCAAATTTGATAACGATGGAAGTAGCAACAGGTGTTGATTCGCCGGCAAATGCGGAACAAGTACTGCATCAAGCAGATGCGGTATGGTTTGCACCTTCTGATGTTGAGAAACAATATTTGCTGCAACGCTATCATCAATTGGGTATGGATGCAGAAACCGCACTGCCCGATCGTTTTGGTAAAACACCTTTTGCGTGGCAACAAGCGATGACAAGCCATGGAGAAACAGGTTTTTATTTCTTGCCTATTCCGAAAGAAAAAATACTGGATGCGAAAAGTCCGTGGAATCCGGTAGTGTTTCTTGAGCCGGCGATGCAGGGGATATTTGTGATGGACTTGCATAAGCATGTGAAAGCTATTTGTAGGCAAGAGGTAAAGGAAATGGAAGTAGATACTGCTGCTCCGCAGGCAAAGCTATAAAAAATTTAGATTACCCCTCACCCACCGCAAAATGCGCGTCGACCTCTCCCGCAAGGGGAGAGGACGCGTGAAACGCGGGTGAGGGTAATTAAAATTAGACATAAATAATCAATTACTTGTTGTCCGATTTCACACATTTCAATTTTATCGACTATAAATAAGATATGTATGCAAACACATCTAACGATTTTGCCTAACGAGAAGTAACAACCTCTCTCACCCGCAGGATAGCGGGTGAGAGGCTGGTTGCGTGAATTTTTGTCATATCGTATGCTGGTCATTACCTGTATCCCTTATGAGATGAACGCATGGAAGCCGAAGTCAACACCGTCACGACCAGGACAGTCACACGCGCGTCAGAATTACTTTCACTTCTTGATGAATATCCCAGTATAAAAGTCCTTTCACTGGATTGTTTTGACACCCTGATCTGGCGCAAAACCACTTCGCCCGTCGATGTATTCTACAATCTCCAACACAGGCCAACCTTTAAATCGCTTGGATTCAGCGCCCGTATGCGCGAAAAAGCCGAAGGACGCGCCCGCGATAAAATGGTGTTTAGTCAAGCAAGCAGTGAAGTACGGTTAAAAGATATATACCTGGCTGCTTTTCCAAATCTAACCGCAGACCAACTCGCAAACCTGATGGAAGAAGAGTTACAGGAAGAAATAGCATCCTGCTATGCCCTGCCCGCCATGCTGGACTTTATGCGTGCCGCACATGCACGCAAGATCAAGATCATAATTGCCAGCGATACTTATCTGGAAGAACCACAGCTGCGGAAGATATTAGAAACAACTTTACCAGCAGATGCCATGTCCATGATTTCAAAAATATTCGTATCATGTGAGCATGGCAAATCCAAATCTCAGGGGCTGCATGCAAAAATACGTGAAAAGCTGCAATTGAACCCCAGGACTATTTTACACATTGGCGATCATATCACCGCAGACTTTGAAGCACCTAAAAAAGAAGGTTTGAATGCAGTTTATCTCAAACACCAGCTTGACCAGATTACTGATTTGCTCCGCATGCAATCTGTAGCAGGCGGTTTTTTAGATACCAACATCAGGCATCTTCGCGGTCTTGTATGCCCTTATCGGGGCGTACTCGCAGGCGCCAACCTAAGCGAAGATAAGCCCGAAAGCATGATTGGTTATGCATCCATAGGTCAAATCATGCATGCGTTCGGTCGTTTTATATGCGACGAAACCGCAAGACTGCGCGCCCAGGGTAAACGCGTCAAAGTTTTATTTTTAATGCGCGATGCCTATCTGCCTTCGCTAGTTTGCGAAGCAATTGCAGGCAACGAAATCGGTAAGCGTGTGCGCATCAGCCGTTTTTCCGCACATGCCGCATCATTTCATAGTAAAGATGAAATAGACAAATATCTTTGTGACAATGCTGCGTCAGAGCGTTTCATGGAGATGTGCAAACAATTAATGCTGCCGGAAAGCATCGCCAGCAAGATTACGGCAAACGCAAATGCCGCCAAACATCCACCAACTGAATTTATCCACCAGATCAGACAACCCGATATTTTGCAAACAATCATGAACGAATCAAAAGCGCATACAAAACGCCTGATTCAACACCTTAAAAATGAAGTTAATCTTGAGCGTGGCGATTCTCTATTATTTGTCGACCTGGGTTATTCTGGCACTGCGCAATTACTGCTTGAACCCGTACTACGCGCTGAATTAGATGTAAGTGTTCACGGTTGTTATTTAATTGCTTTACGCACACCAGGATGGGAAAACTCTCGCCGCGGTTTGCTAGATCCTTCCTGGTGCGATGACCGCACTATTCATACACTGGTTGAGTTTATCGCATTACTGGAACAGATATGCACGACTAATGAAAGCAGCTCTATCGGTTACGATGAGCAAGGAAATCCAGTTTACTCTGAAACAACAATCAGCCAGCAGCAACATAATAAACTTCGTGATATTCAATCCGAATGCCTGCGCTTTGTGCGCGACGCAGAGAAATTCTTTGCAGCGTCCGGCAGTGACGTGTCACTTGCCATTCTCCGCGATGCCGCGCTGGCAGAATTAGGCAGATTGCTATTCTTCCCATCTCAAGCAGAAATTAACTATCTGCAATCGTTTCAATTCGATTTAAATATGGGAACAAAAGATTTGTTAGGTGTGATTGACGTAGAAAAAGGACTCACTGGCTTACGTCGACGCGGCATAACGTTCATGGAAAAAAATGTGAAAACCATGCGGACTAATTATCCGGCCGAATTACGCGCCGCCAGCGTAGGATTAGCAATAACAATGTTGTCTCAATATCGCGTCGGCTTTAGGCTCAAAATCAATGATATGAGCCTGCTGCGCATGCAGCTCAACGTCATTTTTATTCGCAATGGACAAGCTTCGCAAAAATTAATCGAAGCCATACCAACCAACGAAGGCTATTATGCGCTACTAGTTCCCGTTGGGCAGGGCAATATTAAAGTTGGCATACAATTTGGGCTCGCCTGCAAATGGGTACAGATTGAAAGCACGGAGTTAATCGCCACACATTCATTGTATGGACACAAAGAGTCAGACCATACCATTGACGCCGCTAATTGCATGATGGCAGAAAAAATGTCTGATAAGAGCGGTGGTTTATTTGAGTGTGAAAACGAAACCAGTTTGCTGATATATAATCCCGACGGGAAAGAACACGTTGATAATCAGGTGTTAAGAGTAATATTCAGGCCAGTGGTGGAAAGAAAGAAAAATTAGACTTTTAATTCCCTGCGCATTTTCGTCCTCAGCTTGGAAACTGCCTGGCTATGCAATTGACAAATCCTGGCTTCGGTTAAATCCAATATTTCACCAATCTGTTTGAAGGTGAAATCCTCCAGATAATACAATGATAATACCAATTGTTCGCGCTCAGGAAATGTCGTGAGAATTTCTTTGATATATTGAATGATCTCATCTTTTTGCGTGATCAACTGCGGATCTTCGGATTCTTCGCCTGGAACCATTTCTTCGCCGTCAATAGCATCGAGGCTTAAGACATTGCAAATACTAATCTGACTGCACATCTTATCGTGCTCTTCTAGCGTGATACCAAGCTCAGCAGCGATTTCTTCCGCTGTAGCATGTTTTTGGGTACGCTGCTCTATCCGCGCCACTGCATTAGCGATTAGCCGCATATTTTTCAATGATTCACGCGTGCCCCAGGAATTCTTGCGCAGTGAATCAATAATAGCGCCATGAATGCGAATACTTGCGAATGTTTCAAATGTAGTGCCCATATTTTGCTTATAGTGCTGACGCGCTTCCAGCAAGCCAATAAATCCGGATTGCAACAAATCTTCCAATTCAATATGCGATGGCAAACGCCGCTTGACATGCAAAGCGATTTTCTTGACTAAGCCACGATGCTGTTGCACAAATTCTTCCAGCTTTTGTGCATCGGCATTTTCTTCGTAAACATCTATGCCTTGCACAATTGCTCCGTGTCGAGAGAATGGTTTTGAATCAGGCGTTCAAAGAAAAATTGTATTCCCCCTGCCGCAGCCACATCTTGCTGCCACTGGGAAATGCCATGACACAAATTACCAAAAGCAGCCGACGATTCAGCATAAGGATAAGCATGAACAACCGCTGTTCTTTCTCGCGCCGCCATGCCTACGTAATCATCCTGCGGCACATGACCCAAATACTGCATACTGATAGTAATAAATTGCCCGATTGCCGATTGGAATTTGGCAAACACATCATAACCTTCCTGCAAGCTGCGCGCTTTGTTAACGATCACACCAAAGCGGCTACGGCCATATTTCTGATGCAGAATTTTAATCACGGCATAACTATCCATTAACGACGCTGGATCGTTGCAAATCACAATCAGTATATCTTGTGACGCATGCGTGAAATCCATTACCTGACTGGAGATACCAGAAGCCTGGTCAACTATCATCACATCAATATCGCGTGTCAGACTGGAAAATGACCTGATCAACTCATAGGCTTCAGCAGAGGATAATTCAGCCATTTTTTGTATGCCAGAAGCGGCTGGAATAATATTCAAACCATAAGGACCGGTAACGCAAACATCATCCAGCGTACAAGCGCCGGATAAATAATCATGCAGATTTTGCTTTGGCTTGAGACCCAGCATAACATCCACATTCGCCAAGCCAAGATCAGCATCAAACAACAAAACTTTTTTGTTTCTTTGCGCGAATGCCAACGCAAGATTAATTGAAATGGTTGTTTTGCCAATGCCGCCCTTACCGCCTGTCACTGAAATCACACGCATAAATGCATCCTGTCAGTGTTTTGCTATACTCGTAATGGACAACGAAGCAGATTTGCGTTTACGCGGAGTCTGCTCCACCCTTTCCGTGGATTTAAATAAATTTTCTTCGGTCGATTTTTTTCAAATTTGCCGCTTCGGAAATAATCTGATGCATCAATTGCCGCGCATCAGCGACATGCAAATCAGTATTAATATCTTGTCCATCGCAAATATATGAAATTCTCATCTTATAATTCAGACATACACCAAGTGCAGAAGCGAGACTGATACATTCATCTTGTTTGGTGAGTATGCAACTATGCAAATTTGGCGAACTATAAGCACGCGCTATTTCATCCAATACTGCTTCCTGCACATTGGCTGGCATAGCCAGACATATCTGTACACGGCTGCCCTGACTTTCAAGCAAATCAAGCAATTTCGCGATTTGATCGGCGTTGCGTTGTCCAATACCATGCGTATCGATCAAAATTAATTTTTTGTCGCGCATTTGATTCAGCACTTGTGAAAGTTCCTGAGCTGTTTCTGACATATTCCACAGGAACATTGACCAACCAGCTGTAATTTAACAAACGATTTTTGCCGGTGATATCGTTAAAATCTGTTGTGATCAAACCCAATCCTGCCGGACCGTTGCTAGCGATATAACGATTAGCTATTTTGGAGATGGTCGTGGTTTTGCCTACACCGGTAGGACCAACCAATGCGCAAGTAATTTTCTCGTCACCCAAATCAAATTCGCCGGTTTTAATACTTCTGAGTAAAGCGGATTGTATTTTCGTGTCATTGATATCTTCATGCACTTTGCGCGCATTCAGATATTGATTGGCGAATTGATGACAGAAATTTCCGCGAAAACCCAGCTTGTTAAGATAATAAAAAAGATAATTGCGCTTGATAGTCTTTTCATCATCGGACATATGAAACATATCCAGATAACGCGTGTGAATTTGTTTGTTCAGGCTATCCACTATTTGTGTCAGCGCATGCAATCTGCTGCTTCATTGCGTCTAAACTTTCAACTGCGACAGATTGTGTCTCATTAACTACTGCTTGCGGTTCACTGTCACTCTTAGTGTTAATGCTTGCAAGATGATTACCATTCACCAAGATATTCTCTTGCTCATCTTCTGATGGACCCGCGAGTATTTCAACGCCATCCGTGATACTGCGTGTATTGTAAATCAAAGCATCTTGTCCGAATGCTTCTAGCACCATGGACATCGCTTTTTGATTCGTTGACGCTTTAAATATACGCAGCTTCATAAATTACGTCTCCCTCAACCAATTTTCGCGACTACATTCAATTGCCGGTCTTCGGGAATTTCGCTATGAGAGATAAAGTGGATATTCGGTATCCCCGGCTTGAATAACCGTTCCAGCAATCCTCTCAGTTCTGTATTCACAAGCATGATAGCCGGCAGCGAATCAATCTCGCATTTCTGCACATATTCCAGCATGCGGGAATATATACGCTCTGTCAGAGAAGGCTCTATGACCACTGATCTTTCTCCTATTTCCGGTGCCTGCTGTATAGATTTATGCAATATCTGTGCCAGGTCATTATCCAGCACCGCTACTGGCACATCCTTATTACTGCTGCAAATACTGTAAATAATCAAATGCTTAAGTGAAACTCTAACGGCTTCCACCAGATTATCGATATCTTTAGATTTGGCCCATGTTTCTATCATTTTTTCGGCGATGGTACGCATATCGATAATCGGGATATCAGATTGCAATAAGCGCTGCAGGACGGAAACAATAATATTAATGGGCACGGCCTGGGCGCCCGATGATAATGCTTCTACGAGCTTAGGCGTAGACACAGAAAGCTTACTTAATAACTGCTGAACTTCATCATAGCCAAGCAAGTGGCTGGCATTTGTTTTAATGATCTGATTTAAATGCGTGGTAATAACAGTGCTGGCATCGACTACCGTGTAACCTAGTGTTTGCGCCTGCTCACGCTGCCCTGGCGCGATCCAGACTGCATCCAGACCAAAAGTTGGATCTTTGCATTTTTTGCCACTCAACTGTTGTTGTATATGTCCAGGATTGATCGCCAGATGCATATCCGCGAATACTTCTGCTTCAGCGATCACGACATTTTTAAGAAAAATACGATAATGATTCGGTGGGATATTCAAATTATCTTTTACATGCACGGTAGGAATAAGAAAACCGAGATCATGCGATAATTTTTTTCTGATGGCTTTAATTCTGTTAATGAGCAAGCCATCTTTGTTAACTCCTACCAGCCCAATCAAGCCATAACCGATTTCCAAAGCGATACGGTCAGCAGAAATAACTTCATCCCAATCCAGCTCTGCACTCTCAGTTTTCTTTGTCAGTTCTTTTGGTTTTGCAGCAGTTCCCGCCGCGGCAGCAAGCTTTTTACTGTGCGCAAAATAAGCCAGCGATCCAATCATGACTGACAGCAGTAAAAATGGCATATGCGGCATTTTTGGTATAAGCGCCATGATAAATAGTATAGATGCAGCTACCATTAGCGGTTTGGGATCATTAAATAATTGCGTAATGGTTTGTTTACTCATGTCAGTTTCATTGTTAACACGAGTCACCATAATCGCCGCTGATACGGACATTAACAGTGAGGGAATTTGTGCAACCAATCCATCACCAATCGTCAATAGCGAAAAGTTCTTCACCGCCATGCTTAACGCCATGTGATGTTGAAACACGGCAATAATAATACCGCCAACCAGGTTAATGAATAAAATCAGCATGCCGGCGATGGCGTCACCGCGGATAAATTTGCTGGCACCATCCATGGAGCCGTAAAAGTCGGCTTCCTGCATAACGTCGCTTCTACGTTTCTTTGCTTCTTCCTGAGTGATAATACCGGCGTTTAAATCAGCGTCGATAGACATTTGTTTGCCAGGCATCGCGTCCAAAGTAAACCTTGCGCTGACTTCTGATACACGGCCAGCACCTTTGGTAACGACGACAAAATTGATAATCATCAAAATGGCGAACACAATCATACCAACAACAAAATTACCGCCAATAACAACTTCACCAAACGCCTTAATCACCTGGCCTGCCGCACCTGGACCTTGATGACCATGTAATAACACGACGCGCGTTGAAGCAATGTTAAGTGTCAAACGTAACAACGTGGTTACCAGCAAAACGGTTGGAAATACGCTGAATTCAAGTGGTCGCGAGACATATACACAAACCATGAGTATGATTAGCGATAGTGAGATATTAAATGTAAACAGCATATCAAGCATGAATGGCGGCAATGGCAAGATTGTCATTACCAACATCGAGATAATTAATACTAATATCCCAAAGTTAAAATGCTTGATATTGTTAAATTTAAACAAGCTCAAAAAGTCATTCATACCTGTCTTCCCTAATCATCAAACACAAATTCTTCTGGTATCTTCAGGTCGCTAACAAATTGCGGCATCGCCGCGCGTCCCTGCTGATAACTCCTTAATTGCTGCACATACGAAAGCACAATCGCGACGGCCATATACAATCCTGGATTAATCTCAGCGTTAACTGTAGACGTATGATAAATGGCACGCGCGAGTAATGGCGCTTCATATATAGGCACTGAATTTGAAACACCTATACGTCTAATTTGCTGAGCAGAAAAATCTTTTCCTTTCGCCATTACTTTAGGCGCTTTATCTTTTCCAGATTCATAGCGAATAGCGACCGCATAGTGCGTCGGGTTAGTGATAATCACGGTAGCGCGCGGTACGGTGACACTCAAACGCTGGCGCACAAGCGCTAACTGCACGGAACGCAGCTTACGCTTCACATCCTGATTACCTTCGGTTTCTTTGCCTTCGTCTTTCAATTCCTGCGATGTCATTTTTCCTTTTTTCGCATACTCAAAATAATTGGTAATGACATCATAAACAACGATTAGCACTAAAGAGCAGGAAATAACGAATACATAATCTTTCGCGATAAAATACATAGCTGATATTGATCGCTGCACCGGCAGATTGATCAGACCATACATTTGTATTTTTCTGTCATAACAAAAAAGCGACAAAGCCGCCAATATCACTAAAACCTTGAGAATTGATTTGACTACATTCATCGCCATTCGGCGCGAGAATAGATTTTGCAAATTACTAATAGGATTTAGCAACTCAAGTCTGAACTGGATAGACTGTAGAGTAAAATTCCATCCACCAAACAGGAATGGCGACAACAAGGCAGTGAGCACCACACATAAAAACAGCGGCAGAACGAGAAAGAAATTCGTCCATATGAATTTTTGCATCAAGGCGGTGGGAAATTCGACGCTATGAGCAACCAGCTTCATACTGGTAAATGACAAAATAAAATTTTCCGTGAATTTTTCTTTAAATTGTTCCGCCATAAAAGTAAGCATGACAACGCAGACAACAAACACTAAACCACTAGTCAAGTCTCTGGAACGCAAAGACTGACCTTTAGCGCGCAAATCTTCAAGGCGCTTGGATGTGGCTTCGTGTTGCTTTTCAGTTATATCTTCTGCCATGTCACTTCATCTTAAAAAATAATTTATGTAACAAATCAAGCGCATCTGTCATTAATATCCTGCCATGATCGAGAAACAGGCTAAAAGTCAGATAAATGACTAACAAGCCTAAAATCAATTGCAGGTTGATACCAATCGTAAAGAGGTTAAATTGCGGTGCGAATTTGGTCATCACCGCCAAAGATATATTCATCAACAATAAAACAATCAGAATTGTCACCGCCAACATCACTGAACCAGAAAAAATCACTGTGGCATATTTCAGGACCGCTTGCATGACATCCGGTGGCAAATAATTTTGATAGATAGGCAGCGTGTTGAAACTTTCCACGATAGTGGTAATAGCGTACAAATGACCGTTTAACAGCAGAAAAATAAGTGAACCTACAATGACGTAAAAATGCGTCAGGCTGGTGATATATCCAAACCTGGGATCAATCATACCCGCCACACTCAAACCTATCTGGGTAGAAGCTATTTGCCCTATCGCAACAAACACTTCAAACACGATATTTAAAATAATACCGGTGACAAAACCTATTAATACCTGCACCATCAGTTGTAGCAACATTTGTATCGAATACATATCGCTATATATTTCATCACCCGTATATGCCATGAGAGCAAACATTGCCAACACAGACGAAAGCGAAAGAATGATACGCGCTGTTATCATTTCGCGGCGAAATAGTACAAACGTCGTTAGCATCACAGATATTCTGGTAAAAAACAGCGTATACACGAGAAATTTCGCATATACCGCTGGAATTAAGCCCAGAATATCCATAGTTACCTTATGTAGGTTGGCAAATGGGTTAAATAACGTTGTGTAATCAATACCAGATGATTCAATAACCACGGACACAACAAATACAACACACCAAACATGACTATCATCTTGGGAATAAACGTCATGGTCATTTCATTGATTTGTGTCGCCGCCTGAAAAACTGAAACTGCCAAACCAACCACCAGCGTTGGCAAGCGTGATAATACATACTGCGACCACCGTGTAATATAGCATTTCCTGCATTGCTAGCAGCATGTGCAGATCATTCATAATCGCCTCTTGTATGCTTGATTGAGTTCAATTCATCAATATTGGATTGTTCGCTTTTTTCCGATTTTTCACGCTTTTCCGTCATGGCAGTCGCTTCGAAATGATCCATCGCCTTCATTTTGCGATCGAGTTCTTCGATATTCTTTATTTTTTCGTTTTTGAGCTTCACTAACTTCTCAACTTCTTTTTCTTCCGCCATAATAATTTCTTGTATGCGCTGGGAAAAACTATTCATATTACGACTAAGCGCGGGCACCGAGCGGCTCAGACTAAATGATTCACTGTCTGCATATTCACGCAGATAATCCGTGAATTTTTTCAGCGTAGTCATTTTATTTTCCAGATACGCATTCACTTTCACGAGTTCACTCATGAACCTGTCGCGCTCTTTACTAAGAGCGTTGTTAATTACTTTGATCTGGGCAATGTTTTTCATGTCTCACCTTTCGTGTTTAACTAAACACAGTCACCAAGCGTTCCAGACTTTCTCTCATATCCGACGCTTCATTCATACCTTGCTGCAAAAAATGTTCAATCAAATCTTTACGCTGAATCGCTTCATCTACCGCATGATCGGCGCCACGCTGATACATGCCAATATTAATCACTTCTCTATTGCGCATGTACGCACTATATAACTGTTTTAGTTTGCCAGACACAATCAACTGCGCTTCATCTATCACTGAAGGCATGACACGACTGATGGATTTTTCTATGTCCACTGCCGGATAATGGCCGGCATCAGCAAGCTGTCTGGATAAAACGATATGACCATCAAGAATCGAGCGCGCATTATCGGCAACGGGATCTTGCTGATCATCGCCTTCGACAAGCACTGTGTAAAAAGCCGTAATCGAACCTTGCGTATCTGTCCCATTACCTGATCTTTCAACCAACTGTGAAAGTTTGGCAAAAACTGAAGGTGTGTAACCTTTGGTTGCAGGCAGCTCGCCTGCAGCGAGTGAAATTTCTCTTTGCGCGTGAGCGTAACGCGTGAGCGAATCAATAATTAGCAGAACATCAAAACCTTTATCGCGATAATACTCAGCAATAGTCGTCGCAAGCGCTGCGCCATTTACACGCATTAGCGGCGAAGTATCGGCCGGTGAAGCCACAACTACCGCCCGGGTAAGACCATCTTCACCAAGGATTTCTTCGATGAATTCTTTTACTTCTCTGCCGCGCTCACCAATCAAGCCCACGACAACGATATCCGCGCGCGTATATTTGGTCATCATTCCCAACAATACACTTTTGCCTACGCCACTGCCCGCGAATATACCTAAACGCTGGCCCTTGCCAACCGTAAACAATGCATTAATGACTCTAATGCCAACATCCAGCGATTCAGTAATACGTTTGCGCTGTAATGGATTAATGAGTTTGCTAGTAAGAGAATAATATTCGTCAGCTTCAATATCGCCTTTATTATCGATAGGATTACCGGATGCATCCAATATCCTGCCCAGCAAGGACATGCCAACGCGAGCGCTATATGCTTTTAATAATGGCACCACTGGCGTGCCTTGTTTAATGCCGTGTGTTTCACCAATCGGCATGAGAAAAGTAACATTGTCTGCAAAGCCAATCACTTCCGCATGCACTGAATTATTTTCAGCAACGATAATTTCGCACATAGTACCCACTGGCGCGGATAAACCAGAAGCTTCCAGCTTAAGACCAGTGACACGCGAAATAGTTCCAGCGACAGACACGGAAGAATTATCACTCACCGCACGAGAAATACGTAGCAGATGATTTTTGATTGATTCCTTGTTGAGGAAATCAGTCATGCTGTATCCTTATCAACTGCTCAATGCGATCATTCAACACCGCTCTCACTTCTGCAAAATTCGATTTAACAATAATGTCGCCTACTTGCAGATTGCTATCAACGCTCATGAGATTAGACAATTGATTTTGTTCCGCCTCCAGACGCGCGTAATCTGCCTGTGATAAATTGATGCTTAAGATACCGTTTTTTGCGTCTATCAATGCTTTTAATTCATTGATCATTTGCGGCAGCAGTGTTTTATCCGTTTCAATTTCGCGACAAATAATTTTTTTTGCTATCTTTCTGACAATATCCTGTATCAACTCAATCAATTCTTCGTCCAGAATGGAGGTGGGATTTTTAAGTTTATTCAGCAAATTATTCAAGATATTGATGCGTGCTTCATATTCTCTTTTTAAATTATCCAGCTCGATCAATGCCGCAGCATTGATACTTTGATTAACAGATGCAGCTTTTTCAGCGGCTTCGTCCGCTTGCCTTATAACTTTTGCATTATCACTTTCCGTCTCGGCTTCTCCTTCCATATCAAAGGTAGGCAAAGGCGGAACATCTATCTCTGGGAAAGACCAATCGTTCATCTGTTGTGTCTCGTCATGATACATGCGTCATTCGTCCGTTAATAAACAATGTCGCTATCACTCTTGCTGGAAAGAATAATTTTCTCTTCTTTGGCCAACTTTTTCGCCAATAATATGATTTTTTTCTGCGCCTCAATCACATTGGATACTTTGACCGGCCCTTTTGATTCAAGATCATCTTTCAAAATTTCCGCTGCTTTGGTAGACATATTACGCATAAATGAATTGCGCAAATGTTCGTTCGATCCCTTCAGCGCGACGACCAGGTCGTCTGGCGCGATTTCTTTTAATAATGTTTGCAAACTCTTGGAATCGAGATATGCGAGCTTCTCGAACGGCAGCAATTTATCCTGGATTTTTTCCGCCAATACCTTATCCCTGGCGGTCAAGTCACCGATAATTTCACGTTCAGTATCTGCATCGAGATTGGAAATCAGGTTTGCGACCACATCTATTCCATCAACAGTGACCACACCATATCGATCTGTAGAATCAAGCTCACCCTCTATGAATGAACCTAGCGCTTCCAGTCCAAACGTCGACATAGGACCAATGGTAGACATACGCTTGATGATTTCGTTTTTCATTTCTTTTGTCTGTGCTTTGGTAATTTCAGAAGAACGCAAACTGCCTAATTGCGTTAATATGACAATCAACGCGGCAATTACCTGCGGATGTTCTTCCCTGATCAATTCCAGTATGCCGTCCAGTGGCTCATTTTTAATTAAGTCTAGCCACTTGGATTTTTCCAAGTCTATTTTTTCCATACCTTTAATGCCAAGAGCAGACACAATTGAATTTTTCAAATGCTCTTTTGATACGATATCTATACCCGTGCCGTCCGTCACATTAAAAAAGTCATTCATGGCTTGAATCACGTCTTCTTCGCTGACACTATCAAGCGTGTTAATGACTTCCATGATTTTATGCACTTCGCTTTTGCTCATGTTCTTTAAAATTTCTTCGGCATAAGCATCGCCTAGACCGAGCAAAATGATCGCTGCTTTCCGGATTTTATCCATGCATTACTTCCCTACCCAATTTTTGAGAATCAAAGCAACACGACTTGGATCATGACCCGCTATTTCTTTCAGCTTGCCAATTTTCTTTTCTTTAAGCTCACGCGCCTGCTGCGCAACAAGCCGCTGCTCTTCCAAATCCTCATCTTCATCTTCGATAATACGCTCACGTTGTGGGCGTATGTTTGTTCTCATATAACCCTCAAGCCACCTATAGACAAACACCAGCACACCAGCGCCGACGGCGAAGCCGACGATCTTTTTAACAACATCCCAAAACCATGGCTGCGTCCACATACCAGGCGCGGAAACCAAATCATCTTGAGAAACCATATTGAACGAGCTATTGACGACCATCACTTTGTCACCGCGTTTATCGTCAAAGCCGATTGTTGCCTTGACCAGTTCAGTGATTTTGTTGATCTTGTCAGCTGGCACTGGCTGGCTAATCAACTTATGAGTTTTCGGATCCATTATCATTTCATTATCCAAAACAACCGCCACAGAAAGGCTGACCAGCTTGGGATGCAGCACTTTCTTGTAAGTAACTGACTTACTGACTTCGTAATTTTTAACGGTTTCTGTTTTACCATCACTAGCGCCATTATCCGCACCAGCTTTACCATCTGTATCACTGTCTGGCGGTGTATTTGACAATGCACCCGGAGGTCCGGAAGCACCGCTGGAATTACTATGCTCGCTAACATTCTGCTCACTGCGTATTACCCTTTTATCTGGATCATACTGTTCATCCGCTTCTTCTTGTTGCGTAAAATCAACATTAGCGAAAACCCTTACGTTTACCTTGTTATTACCCAACAGCGGCGAAACCATTGAAGTAATACGTTTCTCGTAATAATTTTGCATATTGTTTTGATAACTTAACTGGCCTGCGCTGAAGATTGCATCTTGATCAGAAGTACCAGAAAGGAAATGACCGTATTGATCAGTGATAGACACATCTTTGGGATCAAGCCCAGGAACACTGCTGGCGACAATCTGAATGATCGCACGCACTTTCTCTTTATCAGACGAAAGACCTGGAGCCATATTCACGACAATTGAAGCCGTTGGACGCTGATTTTCATCGGCGAAAATATTATTTTGCGGTACGGCGATATGTACGCGCGCAGCTGAAATACCTTCAATACCACTAATTGTTCTCGCCAGATCGCTTTCCAGCGCGCGGATGAAACGCGCGTTTTCCAGAAACTGGCTATTGCCAATGCTGTTTTGGTCATTGAGATAAGCAAAATTAAAACCGTCATCTCTCGCGACGCCAGCGCTGGCAAGTCTAAGCTTGGCCATTTGCATGTCTTTCGCTGCGACATACAAGATGCCATCCTGCTCATTAATCTTGTATTGCACGCCTGCTTTATCCAGAGTATCAACAATCGCACTGGTATTTTGTCCTGTCAGCTGATAATCCAGAGGCATGTAAGTAGGTTCCTGGATTGACAGAAACAAAACAATACCTAGCGCCACAGAGCCTGCTACGCCAAGCAGAAACACTATCTGCTTCACCGCAGGCACATACATTAAATTCCTGAGACTCATCAGGTACTTATTATTAGCCTGTTGATTTTTCGCCATAATGATTCCCCATTTTTATCGCGTCACATTAAACCGGCATATTCATGATTTCTTTGTACGCTTCCAATATCTTGTTTCTAACTGTTACTAATCCTTCAAACGCGAGCTTGGATTTTTGTGCCGCAACCAACACTTGCGACAAAGAAGTACCCTGATCTCCGGCGATATACGCATTTTTCACACTGTCGGATTGCGACTGCAATGTGCTTACATGGGCAAACACACCTTTGACCGCCGACAAAGCATCTTCAAAACTTTTTGCTGGCGCAACATGAGTTTGACCTTGATTGAAAACGCTGACTTTCTCAGTACTGGTTTCTGAGAACGCCGCCGTCTTACTCGATATTTCGCGCATACGCGTTAATATTTCCGAAATATCAGCTCTTGTGCCAGTAACGTTATTTATGCTCATGTCTTTCATCCTTTACGGTATCTTCATCCCGATTGAACGTAATTTCGCAATTTTGTAGCGCAGTGTACGTGGACTAATATTCAGCATTTTCGCCGCGTCATTTCTGCAACCCTCTGTTTCCTTCAAGACATCGATAATGACTTTGGCTTCGTTTTCTTCCAGCCTGGAACTAAATTTTTCCAACTCTATCACTTGATTCTGGCTGCCGACTTCTACCAAGGTTTCCTGCAAAACAATATCGTGCGCGTCAATGACACACTCATCACTCATGATCAGCGCGCGTTGAATAACATTATCCATTTCCCTGACATTACCCGGCCAACGATGATTCATCAGTTTTGCTTTAGCCAAGCTGGTTAAATCAGGAATAACACGATTAAGCAGTGCGGCATGCTGTTCCAGCATGAATTGCGCCAGCGGCAAAATATCTTCGGGACGATCACGCAATGCTGGACAAACAAGAGGAATAACATTCAAGCGATAAAACAAGTCTTTTCTGAATGCGCCCATCACAACTTGCTGATTCAAGTCGCGATTGGTCGCAGCTATAATTCGTACATTGATTTGGATAGGCTTTTTACCGCCTAATCTTTCAATTTCTCTTTCTTGCAGAACACGCAGCAGCTTGGCTTGCAGCGCGATAGAAATTTCGGAAATTTCATCAAGCAACAACGTGCCATTCTGTGCTTGTTCGAATTTACCGATATAACTGTTGATTGCGCTGGTAAACGCGCCTTTTTCATAACCAAACAATATTGCTTCCATCATGTTATCTGGCAATGCAGCGCAGTTAACTGAAATAAAAGGTCCGCGAGCAAATGCGGAATGATAGTGAATGTAGTGTGCCAGCACTTCTTTCCCAACGCCGGTTTCACCACTGATTAAGACCGTCGCCATGGTTCTGGCGGCTTTGCGGGCCATTTGCAGCACAGCCTTGCTGCGCGTATCGACCGCGACAGGCATAAACCTCAGGTTGCCAAGCATATGCGCCAATGTTTCAACGCGCTGAACGATTTCTTCTAAAATATTTTCGTCACGACTGAAATAAATGACATTTTCCTGACTGGCCTGGTTTTTGGCGGGGGTATTCGTCAACAGAAACATGGTGCGCTGACTTTCCGTTTGCTTCACCAAATGATTGACCAGGACTTTCTCCTGATCCAGGGCGACAACAATTTGCGCGTTTTCCACTGCCACAGAGCAGTTATCGCTATTAATCATAGACATGGACGATACCGCCTGGCCTGCAGACGTAAGCTTTTCAGCCAGTGCCTGACACCGTGCATTATCGTTATCTATGATTAACACTCTCACCATACGAAAACTCCATACGCTTGTGACAGTGACTCCGTGCTTATACTCATGCAATTTTCGTACCAGGCCCGCGCTTTGGGATTTCAAGAGCTGGGGTCACATCTTCACTTTCCACACGGCCTAACAATTTCAGTAAATTTGTTCAGAAAATGTCTTGGGGTCAAACCTGTTACTATTGGGGTCATTTATTCTTAGGGTTTGACTCCAAGACATTTTCTGAACAAATTTACTGAAATTGTTAGGCCGCGTGGAAAGTGAAGATGTGACCCCAGAAATAAAAATCTGACATTTGACAGCAAACCCTGTGATTGTTATGTTAAAATACGCTGTATGCTTTTATTACGCTCATGGACGAGTCAAACAGGCACAATATGGATAATGAAAGCCAGTATGTTCTCATCAGCAATAATTGCGACCAGTGCAAATACATCATCAATGCATTTACCCTGTTACGCCTCCCCTTGCGGGCCTATACGCTAAACGAAAGCCCCAAACATATTCATCATGGCTGCCTTGTCATGGTTTGTCAGGAGCTGGAAAAACAACAGGGGCGTAATATTTACGAAACAATCAATAACGCAGACGCCCATTTAATCAGCTTTTTGGAAGCTGACGCAGCGCATCATGACTTATTAAACAAACCCAGATACTTAAAACCCGGATTCAGCAAAACCGAACTCGTCGAAGCTTTAGCCCAAGCAGCCATCAAGGAAGTCGATCTGGGCGATGAATCCACTTCTCACCCAGCCATACAAGCGCTGATTGGAAATAGCAAAGAGATACGCATTATTCGCTCGTTGATCAGACAAGTAGCGAGTACTGACAGCACAGTGCTAATCATGGGCCAATCAGGCACAGGCAAGGATTTGGTAGCCTCGTGCATACATCATTTTTCTAAACGTAAAAATAACAGCTTTGTCCCCATTAATTGCGGCGCCATCCCCAGTGAGTTGATGGAAAGCGAATTATTCGGCCACGAGAAAGGTTCTTTCACCGGCGCATCCATGCGCAGGCTCGGACGTTTTGAAATTGCCAACAAGGGCACACTATTTCTCGATGAAATTGGCGACATGCCCTTACCCATGCAAGTCAAACTACTGCGCGTGTTGCAGGAACGCAAAATTGATCGGGTCGGTGGTAATGAAAGCATAAAAGTCGACGTGAGAATTATTGCCGCAACTAATAAAAACATTGAAAAGCAGATACAGGAAAATCGTTTTCGCGAAGATTTATTCTATCGCCTCAATGTATTTCCTATCCAAATGCCTACCCTGCAGGAACGTGCCGAAGATATTCCAGCGCTCATTGATTTTCATCTGGAAAAAATAGCGCTGCGTTTGCAGCATAAAGTTCACTTCACGGATAAAGCGATCGCAGCATTGTGCCGTTATCCCTGGCCAGGCAACATTAGGGAATTGGAAAATTTTCTCGAACGCATGGCTGTCATACATCGCGACAGCGTGCTGGATGAAAACGATCTTGATCCAACTTACAGGCAAGGAAAAAAACCATCATCCGCGCGTGATATTGCTCACACTAAAGAAGGCGCTTTTAATTTCAAAGAATACATTGCCAACCTGGAACGCCAGGCAATTGAACTTGCGCTACAACACTCCAATGGATTAATTGACGCCGCGGCGAAATATCTTTCCCTGGCGCCAAAAACACTGCTGGAAAAAATGAAAAAATACGGTCTTACGTCTGCATAATCGCTTTCAAAACATCTTGCATCTGCTTATAGGCATCCAGAGAAATTTCAAGATAAGTTTTTTGCTGAGTAATTGATGATACCACTTCAAAAGGATCCGCGATTGATAAGTCGATTAGAATGTCTGTTTCACTTGATGTCAGGCTGGCATTTAGCTCGGTCTGGCTGTTAACCGTCGCACCGCGAGTACCAAATTCACTTTGATAGGAAACCATCTGACTATAAGCATTAGAAAATGTTGATGCCGCCTGGGAAAGAGTCTGTTGTAGCTGCGCGACAGCAACCGGATTACCGTTGGTCGGTGTTTGCAGCACATTAATTAAATTCTGTAATGAATTGAAAATATTTTGATTCTGACTGGGTGCCACTTGAAAACTATCGCCAGCAGCAGGATTGCCACTGACACTCAATGACATGCCATTGAAAGTAATATCCATACCATTTGGACCTGGTGTATAAGCTGGTGCATCATCAGGAATGGTTGCGGGCGGAGGCGGAATGACTTGTCCAGTCGTCAGACCAGAAACGGTATAAACTGTCTGATCAGAGGAATTTTTCGTAAAGCTAATGGTATAAACGTCTGGGACATAGCCTGACGTGCTTACCACATTGCCGGCTGTGGTTGTTGCTGTACCAGTGTTAGCATCACTTGCCGTTACGGTAAATGTGCCATTTCCCTGTGGAATATTGCCAAACACGTTATAACCTACTTCGTTATAAATAACACTCGAACCTGGACCAATATTAATTGAGGTCGTGTCAAAACTGCCCTGATAATCATATTCACCATTCTGCAATACGAATGGTTGCAAATTAGTATACGATCCAGAATAAATATAACCACCGGAACCATCTTGTGCGCTCGCAGTCGTCAACAAGTTATTTAAATAACCGTTTAACTGCAAGGCAATCGCCTGTCTTTCATCATCAGTGTTCGTGCCATTTTGCGCATTCTGAATTAACGACTGAATTTGTCCCACATAAGAAACAGCGCTGCTAATCGAAGATGCAAATGTTTGCATACGATTCTTTCCCAGCGTGGCATTCTGTGAATAAGAATCAAGCTCATCAATGTAATTACTGGTTAAACTGATACGACTCGCCAATACCGGATCATCCGACGGCTCCAATAATTTTTGTTGCGTATCAGCCTGCTGATATAGATTATTCAGTCCGAGATATTGTTGTGAAACGGAAAATAATTCTTTTGAATATAAATTATAAGTTGGAATACGCATATTATCTATTTCCTAAGCTAGTGATAATATCAAATACATTTTTCGCCACCGAAAGCACTTGTGCGCTGGCGGCAAAAGCCTGTTGGAAAATCATGAGATTACTCATTTCTTCTTCCACGCTAACACCTGATACTTGCGCGAAATTCGCATCTGCCTGTTGCTGCAACGTTTGACTACTGTTATACGCAATGCCAGCCTGGCTTGTTTGACCGGAAACATTGTTTGCCATCAACTGATAAGCACCAGTATAAGATTGTGTTCCGCCATTCATTGGCGTACCGCTGTACAAATCTTCCATGGCCAAGCCATTTCTATTGTCACCGCTAGAATTTGATTGATAATTAAGATTGAATGTATCGCCGGATTTTATAGCACCAAACAGTGACACACGATAACCAGGGTCATAACCACCAGGCGTTGGAAATACAGCAAAACCAATTGGTTGCTGACCGGGTACGTAGTCAATCGGTCCTTCTATCACTGTGCTGGTATTTGCATCTATTAGTTGAAACTGCGTATTGGAAACAAATTGAATGGTAAGAGGCGGATTCAATTGTTGTGGAATGGAAAACGAAGTATTTGTTGTATCAACAATGCTCGCGACTTTTACTGAGCCTGATCCAGTGTTATTCAAATCGGCTGAGGCAACAACAGGCCAAGCCAAGGCCAATGCATTGGGATCGATGATATTCAAAGCCATAGCATCTGACATACCGCGTGTCGGAGAAATAATAAAACTGTCTCCTGACGCTACCGTACCGCTATTAATATTAATGGAAAAACCATCAACACTAATGTCTTGCGGAGGAGCCGTCACCGCACCTGTACTAACAACGGCATTATCCGAAAGCCGGGTCAACGTATAATTTCCACCATTGAACGCCAGCGCATAATCGCTAGCTTGTATCAGAGAACTGTCAGTAATACTTACTGTTAAGTCTTCACTGCCAGTATTATTTGTATTTGGTATGACGCGCTGAATGAGCGCATTTGCATTATTGATATCAACAAAGATATCGTCACCCAGATTGCCGTAAGCATCTATTCCCAATTTATTTTGCTTGTTCATCATATCCATGATACTTAGCGATAATTGATTCAATCCAGTTTCTGCTTGCGCCAATGACGCTTGCGTGCTGTACAAGCCCGCGATTTGGCCGTTGTTAATGCATGAAGTCACGTTAAAAATAGTTGGACCATTTTGACATTGCAACTCTATTTGACCAGGATTGGCTGGACTAACCGCGGTCGTAATATCAGTAGATTGAGCACCAGATACAATTTGCAAACCATTACTCAACATAATGGTAGTCTGACCATTAGCGTCGGTTTGTCTGGTGAAATTCATATATTGTGCCAATGTTTGCACCAGCCCTTCCTGCTGATCCATCAGCGATGAATTATCCTGGTTTACATTTACTGCGATTTGTTGATTAACAAATGCGATTTGTGTAGTTAACTGATTGATAGTCGTCGCGATAGTTTGTAGCGATGAATTAATATTTAGCTGTTGCTGTTCAATTTGACCGCTGATGGAATTAACACGCTGACAGAGAGTTTGCAATCTGTTCAGATAAGTTGAGCGTCCAGTAACAGAACTAGTGTCAACGTTTAAATCCCTGATTGCCGCCATCGCGTCATTGATATAAGTACTAACACTGTTAGAACTATTTTGCAGCATCGTTTCCAGTTCGGAAAGATCCTGATAATACTCGTTGTACATTCCATAAGTGCTATTGGCGTTCTGCAAACTCGCAACTTGAAGCACTATCATAAACACGGCTAACGTCACCCAGGGTCACACCGCTTTCAAACATGGCTTCAGAGATAGTAACCTGACGCCTGCTATAATAAGGCACCGCAACATTGGCGATATTTTGCGCCGTGTATGTTAATGCGGCACGATAGGTAGTTAAACCGCTGAGACCAATGTTTAATATATCGCTCATAGTCCACCTCAATACTGCAATATGAATATCGGCTAGTACGGGAAGAACTTAAACAGCATTTGCGTCAACAAGCCGCCACGGCTTGCGTTGTGTATTTGGCCCGTAGCCGCTATAACTGATTCTTGCATCTGCAAGTCGTTGTGAAGAAACGGAATTATTCGAATCAATATCATCTTTACGAACAATACCAGTCAAACGGATATATTCTCTTCCCTGATTAATAGTCAGCCAGGATTCGCCCTGCACCACCAGATTAGCATTAGAGAGAACACGTGTTACCGTCACTGAAATAGTACCGTGCAATTTATTTTGTTGATTGCTTTCACCGCCGCCATCAAATTGCTGATCTGTATCCCACGATGCGATGTGCCCAGTGATAAATCCCTGTTTCGTACCAGGCAAAGTAAACGAATCTGCGGTTAGCTTATTGGATTTTGTTTTCGTCTTCTTTTCACCTTGCGTTGCTTCTTCCAGCCTGATCGTCAGAATATCGCCGATGCGACCAGGAATATGATCTTGATAAAGCGAAATTTCATGGCCAGCCTGATAAATCGTGCCATTAGTTTTTGGCGGTGGCGGATTATCAATAGGAAGCGCCGCGGGATAAACTGTTTCATCCCGCAGCCCGGCATCATCGAGAAAATGCGTACCACATCCCGAGATTCCCATCACAAACGCGACAACGCCAACAATTTAAAACCAGTGCATGTCTTCTTCATTCATTACGTCGCCTGATTAAGATACTGCAGCATATTATCAACTGCGGAAACCGCTTTGGATGTCACTTCAAAAGCTCTTTGCGCTTCAATCAAATTCACCATTTCTTCAACGACATTCACATTTGATCCTTCAATTGAACCCTGCGAAAGAGTGCCCATACCTTGTTGCGCAGGATTTCCTAATGTTGGCTGACCACTTGCAGTGGTTGCCTCATAAAGGTTTTGTCCGATAGGTAGCAATCCATCTGGATTAATAAAATCAGCTAATTGCATCTGACCAATTTGTTGTGAATTACCACCTGTGGCAGGAATAATGCTGACAATACCATCTTGACTGATGGTAATTTGTTGTACGCCTGTGAGGAATGGTAATCGGCGGCTGTACAACATAGCCATTTGGCATGGTCAACTGACCTTGTTCATTCATATGTCAAATTACCCGCACGCGTATAAGCAGATTCACCGCCATTAGGTAGTTGAACCTGAAGAAAACCACGGCCACTAATAGCAATATCAAGCGCATTACCCGTAGTCACTGGCGCGCCATCGGTGAAAATATTTTTGTTGTTACCAAGTTTGGCACCGGTACCAATCACAACACCACCTGGAGTGGTAATACCGTCTGCCGCGGGCGAACCTGGCTGCTTGATAACTTGATAAGGTAATTCTTCAAATTCAGCGCGGTTCTTTTTAAAACCGGCGGTATTCGCGTTAGCAAGGTTATTACTGATGACTTCAATATTTTTGTGATGCGCATCCAAACCTGATCTTGCGATCAATAATGCTAAATCCATGACGATCTCCTCCTATTATCGTGATAACTCAAGAATTTGATTAGCTTTACTAGTATTATCCGCTGTTGTTTTCATGAAATTCGTATGAATTTCATAATGACGCGACAAATCAATTAATTGTGTCATCGTAGTCGATTGCATTCACATTACTTCCTTCCAATGTACCTGTGATAATTGTGACGTTTGGATCTTGTATTGCTGTCGTACCATCATTTGAATAAAACAAACCGTCTGTACCTTTCTGCAAGTTTGAAGTATCTGGATTCGTCAGCTTGATGTGATCAACGGTAACGAAATCAGGTTGGTTAGGAAATTTTGCAGAAATCGTACCATCGTTAGAAATATGCAGCCTTTCCGCTTCTGGAATATTAATCGCACCAGCGTTACCCATGACCAATTCACCTGACTTGGTCATTAGCACGCCATTTTGCAATTGAAAACTACCTGATCTGGTATAACCTTCTTTGCCAGTTTTAGACTGCACGGCAATAAAACCCTCGCCATTTAACGCGACATCAAGATCGCGCCCGGTATTAAGCATGCTGCCTTTATCAAAATTGGTAACCGTGTGATCCACTTTACCGTAGGTACGCGTCGGCATGTTTTTGTCAGTCAACACTGAAATTGACTGAAAGATAATGAATCGCCGCGAAAAGCAGTCGTGTTCACATTCGCTAAATTATTGGTGACGACTTGTAGCTCGCGCATGGCATTGCTTGCGCCGCCCATGCTTATATATAACGATTTATCCATTACACAATCTCCTGTTGAAACATTGAAGCACTTCGATGTTGAAGTGCTTCAGTGGGTACATTACAACTGAATAACTGTATTCATGACTTCGTTATATGACTTGCTCTACTTGCGCGTTTGCCTGGAAAGTATGCTGCGCATTGAGCAGATTAACCATTTCCGTTGTTAAATCGACATTAGACAATTCAACATAACCAGTAGAAATATTCAATGTACTATTGCTTTGCATGACAACTGGATTACCGGATTCACTATTGGCAATCCATTGCATATTACCTATGTCAGTCAATGATTGTGGCGACTGGAAATCCGCCAGCGCAACCTGACCTGCAAGCACTTGCTGATTATTGGAATAATTCAGCCAGACCATACCGCTCTGATCAATCGTGGTGTAGTTAAGATTGATGGCGGATTACCATTTGCTGTATGCGTGAGAATCGCATCAGGCGTACTGACTTGTGTCGAACCTGTCATATTGATTGCGAATGACTGCGGTGATGCAGCACCTGTGCCAGGAGCAAATGACAAATCTGATGCTGTTAATCCAGTTGCTGATATCAGCGTACCACTGTCATTAAATGTAAGCGCGCCTGGAGCCGCACTATTAATTACGTTCCCGTCTACGCTTACATATACATTCCAGGAATTTTCTGGCGTTGGCAACTTGACATAATAAGATGTAACTGTATGCACATTACCAAGACTGTCATAAACATTTACTTCGGATAAATTGTTATAAGTCGTTTGATCAGTGGCATTAAATGGCATTAGTAGGTGCGGTATCATCGAACTCACGTTAACCACAACATTTGCCTGCGTTGAAGCGACTGCTGGTAATGGCGCAGTACTTATTTGCAAATCACCAACCGGACTACCTGGTGGAATAGTATTATTGCTTGCAGCAAATCCTTGCAATCGCTGTGTACCAGACATAATATAACCATGCACCGGCAAGAATCTACCTGCTCTGGTATAGCTAACCTGACCAGAGTTTGGATTGCGTAAAATGAAAAATCCAGTATTGTTAATACTAAGATCCCATGTGTTACCAGTTGGTGATGGCGCACCACTACCGAAATCCTGTAACACACTGGATACTTCAACACCCACGCCAATCTGATTCGCCGCAGCGCCATTCGTTGACGGAAAAATATCTGCAAAATTAGCGTAAGATCTCTTAAATCCTATTGTATTTGCGTTGGCGATGTTGTTACTGATCACTTCCATGTTTGACATCGCTGCTTGCATTCCGCTGTTTGCTATATCTCCGATACCCATGTGTAATCTCCTTATTATATTTTATCGCATTAATTAGGCTGACATAATTTTGATAATCATATTCATATCCATACCACCTAAACCGTCGACGTTTAAATAAACCGTGCCCTTGCTTGCATCCATCGCGACGCTATCAACTCTAAACGTGCCGCCTGTTGGCATATCAACAGCTTTACCGTCATACATTGCTGTTGCGGAAATTTTATAAAATCCGTCTTTCATTGGTTCTTCCTGACCATCAATTTTTCCATCCCAGGTAAAATCCAGTACGCCAGGGCTTTGCGAACTCTTCTTGATAGTCTTAACTACCTTGCCGGTATCGTCACGAATAGTAATCGTAACATCATTCGATGGTCTATCCAGAATCACCGAACCACTTAATCCTTCATCCTTTTTTAGAGGCGCAACGCCACTTAAAAACTGAACTCTTTTTCCGATGAATTGCGCTGCCGTCATCACTTGTGATTTGGCAATACTGTTATTCAAACCACCAATCGTTTTCTTTAATTCCTGCGATGCGGATAATTGTGTCAGCTGCGCCATTTGCTGCAACATCGCGCTACTGTCAAAAGGCTTGTTTGGATCTTGCATTTTGATCTGCGCCAAAAATACTTTCATAAAATCATCAGTCGTTAATTCTTTTCCTTTCACCTGACGTTGTGCTTTAAACATTGGATCATCAGGAGCTTTACCACCGCTGACTGAATTATTGATGACTGTCATAATGCGATCCGCCTTTTATGTAAATTATTTACTGCTTAACACATTCAATGTCTGCATAATCAGGTTTTTAGTCGTATTCATGATGTCAACATTCGCCTGATATTCTTTTGAAGCAGAAATCATATTGGTCATTTCCATGATCGGATTGACGTCCGACCGATAAATAAAACCATCTTTGTCCGCCATTGGATTCTCTGGCTCATAAGCTTTATCCAGTGGTTTTTTACTGTGATCAATTTTGGTAACGCGCACACCACCGACAGGTTGATCATTCTGGCCTAACCCCGGCAAATCGTGTGTTATTTCGCTAAAAATTGGATATTTCGAATGATAGGTAGTGGCATCACTGCTGCCTATGTTGCCAGCGTTAGCAAGGTTACTTGCTATCGTGTTCATGCGAATATTCTGCGCGCTCATGCCGCTGGCGGCATTGGTAAATATTTGATTCAGATTATCAATTGGCTTAGTCATTATTAGTCTCCTTTAATGGCTTTGCTTATTTCATCTGATTTATTCTGGATGAATGTAAGATTGACTTGATAACGCAACGCGTTTTCAATGAAATTCTTACGTTCGAGTTCTTCATCTACCGTGTTTCCATCCATGCTCATTTGCATGGGAATACGATACATGGTTCGTGCTCCGCCAGTAGCATCGACTGGCTGCATATGATTAGGGTTTGTAGTCGCCAGAGCATAATCACTATTTGCATCCTGCATGGCCTTGTTAAAATCGATATCGCGCGCTTTATAATGCGGCGTACTACTGTTCACCAGGTTATTGGTTAACATTACCGACCTGCTCTCGATAAGCTGCAAGGCGCGTTCTGACATTCCGAATAATTTTGAGTCCATGGCATATAACTCCACATTGGTATGAGTAACAATGCAAGTTCCGTGCCAGGAGGGAAATAACAATTTGAGGTACTAACAATATCGGCAGTGATTATTGAAACTTAAATAGTATTTTGCCGATAACGGCAAAATATTGCCGCTACCGGCAAAAATTGCATTATCGGCTGCCGTTAAAAAAACTTAAATTATTTTTAAGAAAATAATGCCATGACTGAAAATGGTATAATTAAGCTATGGAATAACCAAATAATGATAGGAAGCCGCCATGCTAAAAATATACTATTCCGCAGCTATCATTCTAACTGTATTTTCAATGAGTTCCATTAATACAGCGATAGCTGAAACAGTTATCAATAATTACTCTAGCCAACCGCAGCAAACACAGACACCCGCTCCTGCGCCAGCGGCTTCCGGCTCCAATTCCAACTGCAATCAAAGCGCAAACAATAATAACGATAATGGCATGCCTGCAGGCGTATATACGACACCAAACGGCAATGGTGGCACAAACACTCTTTACACTACTGGCGATAAAAAGCCATTTATAGCCGATAATACCTGCAACAATAACACATCAGGCGTGCAGCCATACGTTGAATATAATATGCCGGGATCTGGTTCAACGGGTTCTACCAGCGGAAGTTCAAGCACAGGTTCAACATCTGCTCCAGCAGCATCGCCGATGATTCCCACACCACTAAGAAGATAATAACTGGATTGCTTCGCAAAAAGCGCTCGCAATGACGGATGCTTCGGATCGTAGCAACCGTCATTGCTGTAAGGGTTACGTAATTTGTTGATGAAAAAGCGGCATAGTCGTAGCCCGTTTTGCGAGGAGTGCTTTTTACGACGAAGCAATCCAGTTCTATTTCACATATTCTTTAATCTTGCCAATCCTCAGCAAAGAATCCTTCACGCTAGCTTTAATCTCCCCCAGCTGCTTCATCAGCTTATAATCTTTCTCTCTCAACGCAGCCAGGTAATCCAGCAATGATTTTTTATCCGATATCAGCCTCATGCAATGAAATAAATTCCGTCAGCAAACTATGCCGACGCATAAGTAAATCATCCAGGCCTTCGATTTCATGTTCAGAAATTTTGCGCGCGATCAAATCGACCAGCTCGTCTATGCTGTTTTGCAATTGATGTTTATGCATAAAATGAAATTAGGCAATCCCGTCCCAACCAGCTTTAATATCCAATAATACTGATTTCGCACTTTCCAGATGTGCTATATCATTCGTCATATTAGCTTGTCTGAGATTATTTTGTAAGTAGGCATAGAGAGAATCTAATAAAGCGGATAATTCTTTGGTTTTTGCGTCGGTGTGATTCAGACAAAGACGCAAATATTCGACGATATCCAATGTTTTCATGATAGTTTGCGATTTACCATTCATATCTTTCGCGTTCATGTAATTCTTGATGAATTCTATGTTCTGCAGACAACGTTCAAGCAACAGCTGAATCAGGCGATGTCCAGACGCAGTCATTACTTCGGTAGAAATCTCGATTTCCTGATATGCCTGATTCGCGTTAGTCATATAATCCCCTTTTATTCATTAGTCGTTGCCAGAATACATATTGTTAAGGTACTCATATTGCTTGTCGAGATAATCACTTAAAGTTTGATATGTTTGCATGGAAGCATTCAGCTTGGCATATTTAAGAATCAGCGCATCTTTCACAGTTTTCAATCTATCATTTTCGTTACGAATCCGCGTATCGGTATTATCCATTTCCTGATTGATAGTAGCCTCACTGCTTGAAATCAAGCCTGTATTTGACGAACCAATGATGTTGTTGTCAATTACGTTTTGCATGTTGAATATAAAACCATTGGGATCGTTAAAAAACGCGTTGAGCGAATCAAAATCGTTATCCAACGCCAAGTTAAACGTCGTTTCGTTATCAAGACTGGGAAAAATTTGCTGATTAATAGTTAATTGACCGCTTGTCACCACTTCACTTTGTTTGACATCATACTGGTCTTTTACTTTTGTCGGAGCCGCTAACGACAGTCCGACGGATGAAATACTTTTTATATCGCCAGACACGTAATATTGCGCGTTTACCGCTGAACGCAATTGTGATTTGATAAATTGAAATGAGCTATTCAATCCAGAAGCAAACGATTTATTTTTCTCGTCATACATCGAAACATATTCATCAGCGTCAAGAAACGTAATGATATTGTTGTACGCTGACAACATATTAGAAATAGCTTCCTGCACGTCCGATGCCTGATTCGTATTTGTATTTTGCACGACTGTTAATGACGCCGCGCCTGCACCTGCCAAATTAATAGTAAGACCGTCAATGACAGTGTCGACGATATTAGAAGCCGTTTCTTCACTATAAGTATCAAACGTGAATTTAGCGTTTTGCGCTGCGCTTGCTTGCGTAAAGTTAAAATCATTATTTACGTCGCCATTAATAGTAAATTCGTTGGTAAGACCAGTTTGTGAAGTCAACACCAGACTATATTGCGTTGTGCCACTCACGGTAGAAGAAATAATAGCCGCTGATATGCCGAAATTATTATCTGATTGATTGATGGCGTCGCGAACATCTGTCAGAGCCATATCTGAAGTTAAATCCAATGAGAAATTTTTTGAGGGATTAGCAGAGTTAGCAAATGTTAGTGTTTCGTTAAATCCCAACGAAGCAACGTTACTGGAAAAAGTAGCCTGTGTACTATAACTCTGCGCCGTCGCCAGCTGAGTAACATTAATGGTATGCGTACCTAAACCCACATCATTGCTATTAGCAACGGCGGTTGCTACTGCGCCGTTGGATGAGTTAACTGTATATGCGATCGTACCAAATGCATCGGTAAGACCATCCAATGAATTTTGAAATTGGCTGAAAAGATTTTGCAAAGAAGAATAAGCACTCATCTGCACTTGTTCGACCTGCTTTTCTGTCTGAAGGTGATAGAGATGAGAAGATTGATACACAATCATTTTCTCGACGATTTCACCGACATCTAGCATGCCTGTGCCGATCTTTGCCATATGTATTTTCTTCCCAAGATTGATTTAGAAAAATCCGGGGCCTGTGCGGCCCCGAATCATTTTGCCAACATTATTGACGGAGCAATTGCATAACCAGCGAAGGAGCTGAGTTCGCTTGGGCTAACATAGCAACGTCTGACTGGTTCAATATGTTATATTTCGCCAGGTTGGAACTTTCAGCTGCGTAGTCAGCATCAACGATGGATGACTTAGCTGAGCTGAGGTTGGTTGAGTAAGTATCGTTACTCTGAATAGCAGCTTGCAAGTTAGCAGAGACAGCGCCGAGTGTTGCTAAACCGGTTGTCACTGAGTCAATTGCCGTGCTTAAGGAAGTGATAGCAGCTTCAGCATCTGTATTGGCATTTGTTGAACCATCATACAGTTTTGAAGATGCGATATTCAGACCAGCTGAACCTGTGTTTACGTCGGTCAGACTGATGGTGATCTGGTTGCCAGCACCTGCTGCGTCACCGATCTGAATGCTGATTGAACCACCGCCTAATACTGATACACCGTTAAAGTTGGTGGAACTAGCAACACGACCAATTTCTGTCAGCAGTGCTTGATATTCTGTATCAAGGTCGCTTAAGTCGTTTGCGCTGTTTGTACCGTTAGAAGCTTGAACAGCGAGCTGGTTCATCAACTGAAGGTCGCTCAGAATTGTCTGCATAGCACCTTGGGCTGTCTGAACTAAGTCAACGCCTGTTTGACCGTTACGTGAACCTTGGGTCAAACCGCTGATGCTGGCCTGCATGGTTTGAGAGATAGCTAAACCTGCTGGATCATCGCTGGCATTGTTAATACGTAAGCCTGAAGAAAGACGTTGCAGAGTATTTGACAGACCTGTTTGGTTTTCAGATAAGTATTGCTGAGCGAATAACGAACTGATGTTCGTATTAATTGTAAGGGCCATTGTAAATCTCCTTGAATTTAAAATTATGCTTCTTCCATAAGGTTTATCGACGAAGCCAAGGAGATTCTTAAATAAATTTTTTGGGGTCAGACCCCTAACAGCTGTTAGGTGTCTGACACCAAGACCTTAAATGTATGTATCAATGATGGAATTCAGGCGTTGCGGCTTGGTAGCAGGCTCTTTGTTGGTATTATTTTTAGCATTACTATCATTACTGCTCATTTTAGAATCTGATGTTTGTGGGTTTTGCTGTTGCTGTTGGCCTTGCCTTGCGTCAGATGTCTGCACTTCTACATGAATAGTAGTTAAATTAATGTCAGACTGCTGGAACTGCTGTTTTAATTGCGACAAATTAGCTTCTACCACTTCCTTAACACGGTTATTTTCTGTAACAATCGTTAATTCAGCATTCTTTTTGTCCAATTTAAGTTTTGCGATGACTGAACCCAATTCTGGCGGATAGATTTTAATGTTAGCAGTATAAACATCACTGGCCATTGATCCGGCAGCCAATGGCAATAAGTCTATTTTTAATTCATATTCAGGCCGGGATGCTCTGCTTATCATTTCGCCATAATCAACCGAGGAAGCTTCACGCATGACCATTTCACCTGGCTGATTAGTACCCGCACCAAAATGACGCATAGTCTCGCCATTAATCAACCCACCCATTTGTACCAGTGCATCAACATATTTATTTGCTTGCTCATCAGGTTGATAAGTTTGCCCTTTCAGCAGACTTAATAAAGTAACAGACTGAGTTGAATTAGTTTCCGTGTTAAACGTCGGCCCATTGAACCTGATTGGTGTAGTCTTCGTTTGTTCTGACGCATCGGATACATCATCATCCATTTCAGCGACTACATCCCTGGTTGTTATTCCCTGTTGAGTGTTACTGACAGGCGGTTTTTGCACCAGCATGCTTTCCTGATTAAGCGCAGCTAAATCAAGCATCGCATTCAGAGCTTCTTTTGCCGGCGGTAACACAGATGATTCCTGTTGCATCTGGACAAAATCAGGTTTAACTGGGATATCGAGTGTAGCGGCATTTTTAGCAACGACTTTTTCTGGAATCACATTAGTATTAAATACAGCTGGTGTGGTCGCTGGAATAACAGCTTTCACATCAGGATTAAAATCGGTGATTTGCTCTTGCTGCTGTAACTGTGTCTGTTGTTGAATTGGCGCTTTATTAACATCCACTGCTGGATATTGAAATTCAAGAGCGGAAAAAAGCGCGTCAAATCCGGCCTGTTTTTCTGTTGCCTGTGTAACATCGACCTGATTATCATCTGATTGCTCTGCAGCATTATCTTCTGTATCAGCATTAGGTTGAAATGACATGCTATTGATTAGAGAAGAAAAATAATCTGTTGCTGGAGCAGACTGAGATGTTGGGGGCTGGGTTGATAAATCTTCGGTTGTGGACTTTACCTGACTTTGAACGTTTCCCTTTCCGGATTGAACTTTCATATGTCATCCTGATAATCAGTATGACAATATTTTAGCACCCTCACTGAATACGCGCAAATTAGAATCTTTTACGCACCGCACTAACTACACTTTCCACTATATTCTTGGATTTTTCTTTTGGTGGCTGCATGGATTTCTGCATAGCATTTACTGTAGCCAATCTTTGAGATATGAACCGACTATAATCATCCGATGATTTACCTTTCTTCTGACTTTTCAATTCAGTTGCCATAGCCTGAGCTAATTTATTCATTTCTGGTTTGATGGAATCAATATCTTTTCCTGTTTTTGCCTGATTAATCAATTGATCGATTTTTGCTTGCCACTGTACGCATTTTTTCGATAAATCCTGCTGCTGAGCAGAAGCATTCTTACCATAAGAACTTACCTTCGCGACAAGAAAGTTAACCTCTTGACTAAGTTTAACAAGATCACTGTTAAGTACTGGATCAACTTTCACGCTTTCATTCTTCTTAACCGTTTGTCTGTCTGCTGAAGACACAGATGGCGGCTTCACCACCGCTGGAGCGGGTGCTGGTTTCGATCCTAAATTAGGTGGAGGAGTAAAAAACTTCTTCAGCTGCGCTGACGTGCCAGCAGATTTTGAATGCAGTGCCGCAATGTCTTGAGCCCTTCTTGCCATGAATTCATCAGCGATTCTGTGCTGCGGCCTGTCGCCGCCGAGTCCAAGCACCGTTCTTGTCGCTATAACTTCATCACTCAATTTTCGATAGAGACCATCTCGTTCGTTTGGTTTGGCATTGATAGCTGCTTCTGCCAATGGACGAAGATTTTTTTTAATCATGGTAGCATTCCTGGTTCCCGCTACTTGGTCTGCTAATGCATTGTAATCATCCATTATTTTTTGCATATCATCTACACTGACTGCTGGCCTGGCAGGCTTAGCATTTACAGAAGGAGCCGCTGGCAAGGGCGCATGTGACTTATCCGCCGCAGCCTTTAATCCTTTCATGCGTGATATTAACTGATTAGCTTCTGTGATTAATGGTCCAGCTTGAGCGGCTAATTGCTCATCCGTAGTAGCACGACTGCTCATAGCTTCCAGGCTCAACCCAACTTCACGCGCACGCTTCTTATCTGGTGTCAGTAGCTCTGGCGGTCCGCCAGCATTTGACCTAGGCCTGGGAACCAGTTCGAAAATTTGATCGACTATCGTTTTCACCCCGTTTCTTGTTATAGACATATATCACCCTGTTATTTTTATATACTTATTAAAATTATAGCTCATATATTGACTAGATTATTGTTTTAACAAATTTGAAATCACTTATAAATCAATTACTTATGAATAATATGCGCTTCACTCTGCTTTAACTCTCCTGCAAGTGGGTGGCATGAAATTTGCATATAGTTTATTAGCCATAATTTGAAGGTAATTCGGAATGCGCCTGATTAGGGATATGCTTCTGATCACAAGCCTGACAGTATTGATGACGGCATCAAATGCCGCTCGCATCAAAGACATTACTAATCTTGCAGGCGTGCGCGATAACCAACTCGTCGGTTACGGTCTTGTTGTTGGTCTTGATGGCACAGGCGATCGTGTTAACCAGACACCATTCACCCAGCAAAGCTTTGAAAATATGTTGCTGCAATTTGGCATACGACTGCCAGTAGGCACTAATTTACAATTGAAAAATATTGCTGCTGTCGCGGTCAGCGCCTTACTACCACCCTTCGGCAACATTGGACAAAAACTCGATGTGCAAGTTTCCTCCCTTGGCAACGCCACCAGCCTACGCAGCGGACAGTTGTTGATGACACCGCTGCGTGGTGCAGATGGTCAAGTCTACGCCGTTGCACAAGGTAGCGTTGTTGTTTCTGGCTTCGGCGCGCAAGGTAGTGACGGTTCTAAAGTCATTGTGAATTCAACTGCTAGCGGTAGCATTCCCAACGGCTCAACCATAGAAAAAACCATAGATATGCCTTTCGTTAAGGATGGAGCAATTACATTTGAACTGGCCCAGCCTGATTTTACTACTGCAATAAAAATCGAACAGGCAATCAATCATGACTTTGGCCATAAAGTTGCACGAGCATTAGATGCAGGTTCCGTACGCGTCATGGTCGACAACCTGCCCAATGACAGAGCTATTTATAATGGCGATGTCTCTTCACCTAAAAACGAAGAAAATTCTGGTTATAGTCACTATCAGCAAAAACGCTTAATGAGCCAGTACGTACCTATCATTGCGCGAATTGAAAATATTTTCCTGGATCCTGGCGATGTGAAAGCAAAAGTTATCGTTAATTCACGCACAGGTACTATTGTGGTTGATCAGAATGTCACGATATCTCCTGTGGCAGTTTCACATGGTAATCTGTCCGTTATCATTACGGAAACGCCGTTTGTCAGCCAGCCAAATGCATTCGCGAACACCGGCAGAACAGTCGTTGGCAAATCATCCAACATCAATATTAATCAAAGTGCAAACCGTGCTTTCCTGTTTGCGCCTGGTGCGTCATTAAATGATCTCGTTAATGCTATTAATGCTGTTGGCGCTGCTCCTGGCGATTTAATTGCGATCCTGGAAGCAATCAAAGCAGCAGGCTCACTGCATGCAGAATTGGATGTGATCTAATATGGCAGACAAAGTTCTCAACGACGCAAGAATATACACGGACGTCCAGAGTCTGGAGAATTTGCGTTATCAGTCAAAAACACATTCCGCCGCAGCGACCAAAGAAGTTGCGCAACAATTTGAAGCCATGTTGATGCAAATGGTAATGCGCAGCATGCGCGAAGCTAACAATGCATTTTCCAGCGGTTTGCTGGAAGACTCAAATGCGATGGATTTTTATCAAGACATGTTTGATAAACAGTTAACGCTCTCTTCTTCTACTGGCGGCAACAGTTTCGCCAGGATGATTGAAGAAAATCTCAAACAACAATTCCATATTGATACTTCCACAGCTGCAAACAATAGCGATGGAAAAAAGCCATTGAATTTCAGCATGTCGCAGAAAGCACTGCCTGCGCTTGCTATCAAACCTGTTACTAGCGATAAACATAATAATTCTCTGCCTGTAGCGCCGCTAACAGCTGAGGCAATCAATACAAGCACCACCAAGCCACCAGTTACTACACAAGCGGAAGATTCAACATCCGTTTTCAGTTCACCCGAACAATTTGTTAAAACCTTATGGTCATCAGCAAAACACGCCGCGAAAATATTGGGTGTTGATCCCAGAATATTAATGGCTCAAGCGGCTCTGGAAACCAATTGGGGTAAAAAAATATTACCGCATGGAATAGATGGATCTACTTTCAATCTGTTCAATATCAAAGCCGATAATAACTGGGACAAAAAAACTACAACTGTAGCGACTTTAGAACAAAAGAATGGCACACTGACAAAAGAGAAAGCGTCTTTTCGTGCATATGATTCTTTTGTAGACAGTTTCAAGGATTATGTCAGTTTTCTGAAAAGCAACGGCCGTTACAACGAGGCACTTAGTAAGGTCACCAACCCTGGCCAATTTATCCATGCTTTACAGAAAGCCGGTTTTGCCACCGATCAAAACTATGCTGATAAAATATTGAAGATATTTTCCAGTAAGACGTTCAAAAATATAGTAGATAAGATGGAATGAGAGGGATGACAGAAAACGCTTAAGTTTTCTCTAAAATCCAAGATATATAAGTATGGACAGTAACATTTTAGAGAAGCGCTTATGTTTACACGGAGTTACAAGGAGACACTTATGATTAAAGACATTAAGTTGGCAGGTATCGTACCAGCCACTCCGAAATCCTCTTTCAACGGGCCAGAGAAATCCGCTCAGAGTACTACTCAGGAAGGCGTAACCATTTCTACCGGTTTAAGCCGTCACATTAACAGCTTGCTGGCTGAAAACAGCATGCCGGATGAAAACGCCAGAGTAGCGGAAATGAAACACAGGATTGAATCAAACAATTATTCTATCGATACCGACAAGCTGGCGAAGAAAATATTTCAGGATATGTTTGCTAAATAGGATAATTTCATGCTGACAGATAAGGTCATCGTCAATTCTTTGCAGGAAATGCTGCAGTGTTGCAATGCGCTTACAGAATCATTGAAGCTCGATCAGGAATATTTTAAAAAAAATGAAATGACCAAATTGCATGCCAGTAATGATATTAAAGCACAGCATATCGAACGTCTTGTCCATGTCGCCTCCGATTTAAAAGCCGGACAACCGACAAACAATAAAGACAATTTTCTCACTGCACTTGAAAAATATTCCGCAGACCAGAACTCGCCGGAAAAACGCGAAATAAACACACTAATCCGCGACATCAACGTCGCCATGAAAAAATGTTACGATGTCATTTTGACAAATAGCCAGGTTATTAACGCCAACCTGACCAAACTGAAAAACATATGGGAAGGTTTGCTGGCGTCCAGGCTGGAAAACAATAGTGTGTACAACCACAAAGGCTGCACAGGAAAATAATTAATGAAAACGATGTTTGCTGGTTTGATGGAAATAATAGTGGTGATATTGATGCTTGCTTGTTATCAATCCTGCTTCGCGGCTGATAACTATGAAAAATCCGAGCATATCAATGAAGTCGTCAAAAATTTTCTGACGCAAAATATTCAAACCGCCCCCGATGAAACATTGGAAATAAAAGTTAATCAGTCAAACGCTTCTCTCAACGTTCCTATGTGCGCCAGCGAAATTAGCGCGGCATATCCTGCAGATGCTAACCGCGAACAATTATCTTCCGTACAACTAAGCTGTAATGACGCCAAACCATGGCAAATTGTTGTTCCCGTAGACGTACAAGTATTTTCCAAAGTCTTAGTAGCGAAACATACTATCGCAGCGAAAGAAACCATTAGCGATGAAGATGTAGATTATACCGTTTACAATAAAAACCATTTATACAATGGTTTTTTTACTCGTAAAGAAGATGTGATTGGCAACCAGACTGCTTTTGTAGTTCCGGCAGGAACAGTGCTAACCAAGAAAAACATGCAGCAACCGCTCATTGTCACGAGAAATCAAACGATTACTATTGTCGCCCAGTCTAACTCTATTGTTGTCAGCATGCAGGGAATTGCAAGATCGGACGGGGCTCTGAATTCAATGATAAAAGTTTACAACCCATCATCCAAACGAACACTGGATGCCATTGTTATAGGCCCGAATAAAGCACAAGTGACAGGCTGACCATAAGCGCGAGGTCAAACTATGCTGGTCATGATTGGTCTTTTTATTATAATAATATCCGTCTTCGGCGGTTTCGCGCTTGGAGGAGGCCATTTATACGCGCTATTTCAACCTACTGAATTCATCATCATCGGTGGCGCGGCGCTAGGATCATTCATTATCAGTAACAACTTAAAAGTTATTAAATCCTGTATAAAAGGTTGTTTTTTAACGTTGCGCGCCTACCCTTACAGCAACAAATTCAACGTTGAACTATTGTCATTGTTCTTCGAAATCTGCAACAAGATTCGCAAAAGTGGACCGCTAGCGATAGAAACCGACGTGGAAAATTATCGTGAAAGCCCTCTTTTCACCAAATATCCGCTGATCATGCGAAATCCAAAAGTCATGGAATTTCTCACTGACAATTTACGCCTGATTATTACGGGCAGAGTCGATGTTTCACATCTTGAAATTATCATGGACATCGATATCGAAACTTATGAACATGAAGCCGAAATACCTGTCAACGCCATTAACAAAGTTGCTGACAGTATGCCAGCGTTTGGTATCGTCGCCGCTGTGATGGGTGTTGTACACACGATGGAATCAATAGGTGTACCACCAGAACAATTAGGCGCGCTGGTGGCCAAAGCATTGGTTGGTACATTTCTCGGCGTATTAATAGGTTATGGATTTATCGCTCCGTTTGCCGCATCACTGGATCACAGACGTCAGGGCACTATCAAGATATTGCATTCAGTCAAAGTTGCCCTGCTTGCTTCCGCGCACAATTTCGCGCCCACTATCGGAGTCGAAATGGCGCGTAAAGTGCTTTACAGTGACGCTCGTCCTAATAGCAGAGAACTGGAAGATATTCTGAAAGAAATTAAAGCTAACAAATCTAGCGAAACAGCCAATGTCTGAAGAATCTGAAAGCAAACAAATTGTCATCATCAAGCGCGTCAAAAAGATGCATAACAAGCATCATGGCGGCTCGTGGAAAATCGCGTACGCCGACTTTGTCACCGCTATGATGACATTCTTTTTGTTAATGTGGTTATTATCATTGTTAAACAAATATCAGCTGCAAGGTATTGCTCAATACTTTAAAAAACCACTCAAAGAAGTATTTACCAAACAGGATAATATAGCGAAAAAAGACACGCTGAAGCCTGACATGTTAGGCCCAACCACCTATAAAGATAGCGGCTCTAAAGAAAAAACCCAAAACGCAGTAGACAAAAATGCGGGGCTGTCTGAACAAAAACAAAAACTAAGTGAATTAACTTATGCTCAGCCGCAAAACCAGACAACGAATAATATCACCAAGCCAGCTAGCAGCCAAAACCAGCAGCTGTCGCAAATGGAACAAATGAAAGCTGAACTTGAAGCCAAACTGATGAACGATCCTGAAGTTAGTCAATTCAGGAACCAGCTTAATTTTGTTATCACTTCTGATGGTTTGAAAATCGTGCTCAAAGACCTGGAAAACAAACCCATGTTTTCTGAAGGCAAAACCGACTTCAAGCAATACGCGACAAAAATCCTGTCATGGCTAAGCAAACAGATTAATGGTTATCAAAATAAAATTATCATCATCGGACACACTGACGCGATACCTTATAGCGGCGAAACCAATTATACCAACTGGGAACTCTCAGCCGACAGAGCAAACGCCACACGCCGGATATTAATCGGCGCTGGCATGAACGAAAATAAAGTGTTACGAATTGTTGGTGGCGCCGATACTGACTTGCTGGATACGAAACAAGGCAATGACCCATCTAACCGCAGAATTGAAATCATAGTCTTAACAGACGAAGCCACCAAGCATATACAAAACCAATAAATAGATGATTTATTATTATCCATAATTAAATAAACACATCACTATATAATCAAAACTCTGCTCAATAATGAACAGATTGTAAACACACCAAGATCAATCTTTGAACTTCAACCAATTTAATGTATGATTATTCTAATAATATCCATTTAAGAAATATCTAAGATCTAAAGTCTAATCAGGACGATATAGATATGACTAAGCAAGTACTCACCAGCGAAGAAGTGGATGCCATTTTAAAAATCTCTCAGGAAAATAATGTAGACCTGGGTAAAATCTCCACTAATTTTGACAATAATCCCGGTAACATAAGAAAATACAGTTACGCCTTGGGCGACATTAACGATACCGTCAGGACTGAAACCGAAAAAAATCTGTCGGCGCTGCTTAGAAAAAGAGTCATCGTCAAAACAAAATCCGCTAATTTCGCACCCGTCTCATCTTGCATAAGCTCAACTGGCGACAATAGCACACTGGTACTATTCAGGATGCTGCCAAGCGAACAATTCGGGATTTTTCTGGTAGACATGCCATTTATAGATCAAGCGATTAATCTATTGTTTGGCGGCGGCGTCATGAGAGGTGAAACGATAAAAACACCGGGCAAAGTTGGATTAATTATCTCAGAAAAAATCACCGAGATAGGCCTGATAGCTTTCACTCAAGCGTGCGCTGAATATGGCGAAGTAAAGTTTGACCTGATCAAAACAACATCTACTTCCAATCCGAACCTTAATCTCGGATTAACCCCAGATGAACAAGTCTATTTCATTGTTTTTTCTGTATTCTTCGATGAAGTTGAAACAACATTGACATTCATGATCGCGGAACAATTTCTCTTTGAATTCATTCCGCAAAAAAATCCAGGTAAAAAACATCGCGACAAAGATTTCTGGCGTGAGGCAATCAAAAGCCAGGTCGCTGATTCCGTTGTCAGCATCAATGTGACCCTGCCTGATATTAATTTAAAAGTGAAAGATTTTCTCGACCTGAAGGCTGGTGATGTTATCCCCATCAGTGAACCAACGCTAGTTTATGTCTGCCTGAATAGCCTCAAATTGTTTCGCGCCATGGCAGGACAGGCAAATTCCAAAATGGTGATAAAAATTCTCAATCAGATTTGACATGTCAGGAGATAGTAGATGACGACAGATGACACCAAAATGGGCGACGAAAATCAGGCAAAAACAAAGCCAAAACCAGCGGAAAAAGCACCCGTTGAAAATGCCGCGCAAGAACCGCAAGAACACGAAAATCTTTTTGACATCAGCAAATTTGGCATCTTAAACGACGTGCCTATCGTTATGACGATTGAAGTCGGGCGTACGCAAATCAAAATTCGCGACTTGTTAAATCTCACGAAAGATTCCATTCTTGACCTGAATAAACAGGCTGGCGACCCTGTAGATATTTATGCAAACGGTAATTTGATTGCCAAGGGCAATATTATTACTGCCAATGGCAAATATTGCGTGCGCCTTATTTCACTTTACTCAAAACCAGAATAAAAAGGATTAGCTTTTATGACCAGCCTGTACGGCTATAGCATTTTAAATCTGCTCGCAGTATTAACATTTATTTTTGTACTGATGTATGTAGTAAAAAAATTAAAACTGTCGAAATACGCGCAAAACAGACATATCAAAATTATCAATTCCGTGCCTATCGGCGGCAAGGAAAAAATTCTTTTGCTGGAAGTGAATAACACATTTTTACTGTTAGGAGCTACGCCGAACCATATTGAAACACTATATGTTTTTGATGAATTGAAAGAAACCCAAACAGTCACAGCAAACGCCGGCAATGAAATACGCGAGCCGACGTTTTCTGCATTAGGCGGATGAAATGACAAGGATATTACTGGCTGTTATTACAACGGTCGTTTTATTCCTGGTAAGCCAGCAGGTGCTTGCCGACGTTCCCTCTATTCCAGTATTAACAGCAAAACAAATAGGTGGCACCACCTCCTACAGTGTCAGCGTCAAGATTTTGGCGCTGATGGCACTGCTCACAGTGTTGCCCGCCCTGTTAATCACCACGACCGCTTTCACCCGCATCATTATCGTGATGGCTATCCTCAGACAAGCGTTAGGCATTCCCAGTGTTCCTAGCAACCAGATTATCATCGGCTTGTCTCTGATCATGACGTTGTTTGTCATGACACCTATCATTCAGAAAACCAATGATGTCGCTTTGCAACCCTATTTAAATGGCAAGCTGAATGAAGAACAGGCTTTTAATGTGGCACTGACGCAATTAAAAGGATTCATGATGAAGCAAACCCGTAAAACGGATTTGCGCGTCTTTAACGAATTATCCCGCACCAAAGTTACAAATAACAACGATTACCCAATGCTGGTTCTGATGGCTGCGTTTATCACTAGCGAATTGAAAACTGCTTTTGAAATAGGATTTTTGATATTTCTGCCGTTTTTAATTATAGATCTGGTCATTTCCAGTATTTTGATGTCTATGGGTATGATGATGCTGTCACCTATGGTGATATCACTACCTTTTAAATTACTGTTTTTCGTACTCGTTGATGGATGGGGGTTAATTGTAACAAGCCTGGTGACAAGTTTTAGGATCTAATTGCTCTTGCGTTGTAAGGAGTTAATAGACCATGAGTTCCAAGATGCTTTTAACAGCAAGATTGGATCAGCGGCTGGTGATGAGCCAGCAGTTAACGCAGGCGATTACCTTGCTGCAATACACCACACTGGACTTGAAACAACTGGTCAAACAGTACATCGAAACCAACCCGCTTATTGAAGCTGAAGAACACGACACTACCGCTAATGATAGTGCTGACGGTGAAGAAGATCACCAACAATACTATCAGCCAAGAAAAAGTACGCGCTACAACAATGACAACAACCAGGATGATAACGCTTTAGAAAATTACTCCACACCCAAAAGCCTGCGTGAACATCTGTTGGAACAAACCTTATTATGCAAATTCAAGCCGTTAGAACAATTGATTGCGGAAACAATCATTGACGCTATCGATGAAAATGGTTACTTAAGCATGTCTCTGGCAGAAATCTTGCAAACCCTGCCCTCTGAAACTGACTGCACGCTGGAATTCATGGAAGCTGTGCTCACAAAAATTCAGTCATTTGATCCCACGGGCGTTGCCTGTCGTGATATTCGCGAATGTCTCGCACTGCAAATACAAGCTATGCCTGAACGTGACGCGTCACATCGCATCGCTTTGGATATTTTAACCAACAACTTTGACATGATTCCGCTGCGCAACCCGCGCACGCTTAGTAAAAAACTGGATATTTCTATTGAGCAATGCAATGAAGCGCTGACACTCATTCGCAGCCTGAACCCGAAACCCGGCTTGCAATACACAAATGAAATTGAGCTAAATATAGATCCGGAATTATATATTAAAAAAGTGAAAAATGTCTGGTGTGTGTTTTTAAATGAAAGCATTCTCACCAGCATTAAAATCAATAAGTCATATCACGATGCCATTAAAAACAATAGAAAACATGCTTCATACGAAGCCTTGAGTCGTGAATTACAGGAAGCACAATGGCTTTTGAAGGGCTTACAGCGCAGAAATGAAACCCTGCTCAAAGTTGCCACGCATATTATCAAATTACAGCATGATTTCATTGAATATGGTCAAACCTTCATGAAACCTATGAATATAACCGATGTCGCACAGGCGTTAAATTTACACGAATCAACCGTATCACGCGTTACTACAGGAAAGCATATCTCCACGCCACGTGGCGTGTTTGAATTAAAATATTTCTTTCCCAGTTATGTGCTAACAGAATCTGGCGCAACTTGTTCCGATACGGCAGTCAAAGAATATATTAAAGAAATTATTGCCGGTGAATCCGCTACGCATGCATATAGCGACGGTGAAATCGCAATCATGTTGAAACAAAAAGGCATTCATATTGCGCGTCGTACCGTGGCAAAATATAGAGACGCATTGAAAATAGCACCCTCTTTGCAACGTACCCAGTATTTTTCCAATACTCGCAGCGATCATGTTGCCAAGATAGAAGATGAACCTATTATATGCAACGATTAATCTATCTTGACAGAATAGCAACCTCACCCAAGCAATTGCTTGAATTATCCGACTGGGTTGAAGATTTAACTACCTTACAGACAGAAAGCCTCGCGCCTTATTTTCAAGCATACGCCGCGCAACCTGGCACTGTAATATTAAAAGAAAATGAACCTGCCGGTTTTTTCTGCTTCATATGCGAAGGCGCGGTAGATGTCATCAAAGAGAATTCTGCAGGTAAATTCAAAAAACTGAAAACATTGGAAAAAGGCAAAGCATTTGGAGAAATGGCGTTCTTTGATCATATACCATCTTCTGCCAGCATCGTCGTGAAAGAACAAGCCACTCTATTGATCATGGAAGAACGTGACTTCGAATCACTATGCATCGATTTTCCTTATCTGGCATTGAAAATCACTATCAATCTTATTCGCACACTCAGCTCACGGCTACGTGAAGCCAGCGGACAATTAATAGATTTAATATGATTTCAGGCTTTGGGTTTTTTGGGTCCTGACACATCTGTTTTATTTGTTTCTTTATTTTTTTCATCGAACTTGGCTTTTGACTGATCTAAGGGATGAGAAAAGAAATTCGCTGTATTTGTACGCGGATCACTCTTACGCTTCTCTTCAGCCTTGTCATATTCCTGATCCAATTTGCCCGCGCGATTCAAGCGTACAACACTGTCCGCCCATTGTCTTGATTTGCCTTTTGCAGACTGGAGATTTTGCCATTGCTGCTGGTATTGCTTATATTCTGGAGTCTGTTCTTTTAACTGTTGCTGCAGTTCTTCCTGAGTTTTTACTGCAATAGGCGCGCCAGCTTTCAAGGTTTTATACATTCTATGATCTGGATTTCTTGAAATCATAAACCGTATGTTACGCGCGGCTTCACTTTCTTTTTGTAATGGATCATTAGATGATGGTTGCGCCATGGCGGCTTCGATATATTTTGCAACACGACGTTGATCTTCTTTATTATCATCACTCATTTTTAATGGTTGTGTTTTGCCGTTTTCAACAAAGTATAAAGCTACTGGATCTTTGGTAAAAACATATGTATTTTCGAATTTCTTGTCGCTTAACATTGCGTTATCTGGCAATTTATCCATCACAAAAATGCTGCGATTACGTTTATCTTCCGCTAATTGGAATTTATAAACATACAGCGCTTCCAGCTCACCACTCTCAATACTCTTTTTTATCCTCGGCCACTCATCAGTGAAAAACGCGCTTTCTTTCACGACTTGTTCCAACACATATAAATCAACTATTTTATCAGGTGAGTTTGATGCTGCTTTCGCAATTTCCACCCACATTCTTATCCAGAATTTTTTCATTGGTGCGTCAGGATCGGTCGACCACGATGTTCCCCACATCAACCCATCATACAAATATCCCGCCAGCGAACCTCCAGCGTCACACCTTTTTTTTCTTTAGCAACGTCGGAAGCAAATGTCTGATTTAGCTTGGACCACAAAGCTGTGTTACCTGTCATCTCATTTAAGTTTTTATCATGCTTGAAAGCATCAATTTCAAGCAAGGCATCAACAGCGGCGTTAAATTTTTCATGGAATGATTGTTTTGCTTCAGGAGATTGAGTTTTGCTAGCTATCTTAAGATCAGCTCACATAATCGTGCGTCAGTTGTTGTATTCCTTTCAATGCTTTTAATTGTTTTGTTATTAGCGTTTTTACATCATCACCGCTATCCTGTGGTAACAATGCCAGCTTCCAATTCAGCGATCTGATAATGTCCGATATACGTCGATCAAAGATAGCAAGATCACGCTCTAAATTGGCCTCATCTAGCGAACCCCAGTCAACGCCTGGCATATCTACCTCCCCATTAACGGCAACCTGTTCTTTTTATATGCATATCTTTAATTATAGAATCATAATAAAACATTGCTTGGTGGGGTGTAGGTATAATGAATTAATTACATTTTTCAGGGTTGACTAGAAGAACATCATTAACCTAACATCGGCCTGAACGGAAAAAGACTAACGAAAAAGGAGCAACACATGTTTCACAGAAAAGAAACGAAACCCGCTAAGCAGGAATTTATAGATCAACTTTCAGTACCGCAGGAATCTCCCGCGATACAATTATTTCCACTCGATAGTCAGTATGTTGCAGCCATCATATCAACGACAACAACAGACAGCTTTCCGTTTCACCAGGGGGAGATGACATATGCTATTCAAAGCTACGACAACACAGATGGAGTATCATTAACATATTCAAAAAGGTCTTTTAGCAATAAAGCTACTGATTACAAGCCTTATGTCATGCCGGACGGATATTTTTTACTCACCTGCAAGCAAAAAAGGATGATGATAACAAGACTTTTCTTCATCTCATGCAAAATGATATTGACGTAACCATCAAGAAGATTTGTATTCATCGATTGTCGCAATATATCCAAATTTAATAACCTGCTGGATTTTGCTTGTGTCTCCACAAGCAGAGATAAATTATATGCTTGACCATTTTCTCAAACAAGAAATCATTAGGATTACTAGTATAGGTGTTCATTCAGAAGAACTACGAACCTGTTAGCTGGAATCAAGCTAAAACTGAAATTATATTTGCTAATTCAGAAAAGATAAATGCTCTCGCTGCTTGCAATCACGAAGACAAAATCTATCTCGCATTTGCATTCGACGATGGCACACTACGGTTAAGTAATATAGTAAACGACGAATTATCGAAACTATCAACCTTGATCGGAACGCGGAAAAAAACTTTGATAAAATACAGTTATTCTTCGCCAACAATTATTTGTTGCTTGCCTATGAAACGGAATCATCAAGATTACGCATTTGGGACATCAAGAAAAAATGCCAATTGACAGAATTTAAGTTCCGTCGTTATTCAATTGCAATGTCGCCGCTACAGGCGATTATTTTTCTGGCCTTGTCCGCAGTGAAGACGGTAAATCAGATCGGTTATTTCTGCTTGATCTTCACTCCTGCAAACAGCAAAATAGTAAAGTGGACAGCCCGGCCGAACATTTTGCTGTTTGGTCAGAAGAATTACTGGTGTTCAGCTGGGACCAGTACTACTGTCAACTATACTGGTCATGTCAGCAAACTCCTGCCACCAGAGCCAACAGTGGGGAAAAGGCAAACCATCTACATTCGGTTTCTTTGGTGGATTTACAGCTCTATTTCGCGGAGAGAATGAAAAAGACGAAAATAAACAGGAGTACTATATCCGGGCCTTCTGACTGGGCCCGGATAAGCACTTATTACCGTTTCAATCGCATAGAAGCTGGAGCAGTCTTTTCAGCTGCCGCCGCACTAACTGGAAACGGACCTATGATTATTCACTGGTGTTGGTGGCAGTGGTGCTTCATTATTTTGAATGGGCTGATTTCGGAGAGTCTGATATTGTCTTGGAAGAAAGCCTGTAATTGGAAACGAATGTATTCTGCAATTGCGCCGTGAGTTGCTGCTTAAATTCATTCCTATTTCTGTCGTTAATATCGAAATAATAAAACAGTGTTTCAACATGGCGCTTATTATCAAGTTCCGCACCGCCATCCCTTATAAAACGACCATTCACAAACATGGCAAGAAAATGATTTGCCAGTATATTGGTTATTTTTGTTTTTAATGACTTATCTAATTTATTGTAAACTTTTGGTTCTATATTGGCTGTGTTAGTAAAGCAAAATATAGAACCAAAAGTTTACAATAAATTAGATAAGTCATTAAAAACAAAAATAACCAATATACTGGCAAATGATTTTCTTGCCATGCTTGTGAATGGTCGTTTTATAAGGGATGGCGGTGCGGAACTTGATAATAAGCGCCATGTTGAAACACTGCTTTATTATTTCGATATTAACGACAGAAATAGGAATGAATTTAAGCAGCAACTCACGGCGCAATTGCAGAATACATTCGTTTCAATTACAGGCTTGCTGCCAAGACAATATCAGACTCTCCGAAATCAGCCCATTCAAAATAATGAAGCACCACTGCCACCAACACCAGTGAATAATCATGGTCCGTTGCCAGTACCTGCGGCGGCAGTTGAAAAGACTGCTCCAGCTTCTATGCGATTGAAACGGTAATCAGTGTTTATCCGGGCCCAGTCAAAGGCCCGGATATAGTATTTTTAGCGAGGTGATAATTTTTCCTGTTTATTTTCGTCTTTTTCATTCTCTCCGCGAAATAGAGCTGTAAATCCAGAAAAGAAACCGAATGTAGATGGTTTGCCTTTTTCCACTGTTGGCTCTGGTGGCAGGAGTTTGCTGACATGACCAGTATAGTTGACGGGCGGTCTGGTACGCTGAACACATGTAATTCTTGTAACCAAGCACAAAATGTTCGGCCGGGCTGTCCAGCTTTACTATTTGCTGTTTGCAGGAGTGAAGATCAAGCAGAAATAACCGATCTGATTTACCGTCTTCACTGCGGACAAGGCCAGAAAAATAATCGCCTGTAGCGGCGACATTGCAATTGAATAACGACGGACATTTAAATTCTGTCAATTGGCATTTTTTCTTGATGTCCCAAATGCGTAATCTTGATGATTCCGTTTCATAGGCAAGCAACAAATGATTGTTGGCGAAGAATAACTGTATTTTATCAAAGTTTTTTTCCGCGTTCCGATCAAGGTAAATAGTGTTGGATAATTCGTCGTTTACTATATTACTTAACCGTAGTGTGCCATCGTCGAATGCAATAGCGAGATAGATTTTGTCTTCGTGATTGCAAGCAGCGAGAGCATTTATCTTTTCTGAATTAGCAAATATAATTTCAGTTTTAGCTTGATTCCAGCTAACAGGTTCGTAGTTCTTCTGATAATGAACACCTATACTAGTAATCCTAATGATTTCTTGTTTGAGAAAATGGTAAAGATATAATTTATCTCTGCTTGTGGAGACACAAGCAAAATCCAGCAGGTTATTAAATTTGGATATATTTGCGACAATAGATGGATACAAATCTTCCTTGATGGTGACGTCAATATCATTTTGCATACGATGAAGAAAAGTCTTGTTATCATCATTTTTATTGCTTGCAGGTCGTAAAAAATATCCGTCCGGCATAACATAAGGTTTGTAATCAGTAGCTTTATTGCTAAAAGACCTTTTTGAATATGCTAATGATACTCCCTCTGTGTTGTCGTAGCTTTGAATAGCATATGTCATCTCACCCTGGTGAAACGGAAAACTGTCTGTTGTTGTCGTTGATATGATGGCTGCAACATATTGACTGTCGAGTGGAAATAATTGTATTGCGGGAGATTCCTGCGGTACTGAAAGTTGACGATCTATCAATTCCTTTTTAGCGGGTTTTGTTTCTTTTCTCTGAAACATGTGTAGCTCCTTTTTCGTTTGTCTTTTCCTGCCCCGGCCGCTGTTAAGTTAATGCTGTTCTTCTCGTCAACCATGAAAAAGTCAATTAATTCATCCACCTACATACCACCAGGCAATCTCTCATTATGATTCTATAATTAGATGATATGTATATAAAAAGAACAGATTGCCGTTAGTGAGGAGGGTGGCTATGCCAGGCGTTGATTGGGGTTCATTAGATGAGGCCAAATTAGAGCGTGATCTCGCTATCTTTGATCGCCGTATATCAGAGATTATCAGATCGCTGAACTGGAAGCTGGCATTGTTACCACAGTCTAGCGGCGATGACGTCAAAATACTCATAACAAAACAATTAAAGGCGTTGAAAGAAGTGCAACAACTGACGCATGATTATGTCACTGATCTTATGATAGCCAGTAAAACTCAATCTCCTGAAGCAAAGCAATCATTCCATGAAAAATTTAATAAAGCTGTCGATACCTTACTGGAAATCGATGCTTTCAAACATGATAAAAACCTGAATAAGATGACTGGCAATACGGCTTTATGGTCCAAGCTGAATCAGACATTTGCTTCCGACATTGCTAAAGAAAAACAAGGTGTGACGCTGGAAGGTTCGTTGGCGGGATATTTGTATGATGGATTAATGTGGGGAACATCGTGGTCAACTGATCCTGACGCACCAATGAAAAAATTCTGGATGCGAATGTCAGTGGAAATTGCCAAAGCCGCATCAAACTCACCTGATAAAATAGTTGATTTGTATGTGCTGGAACAAGTCGTCAAAGAAAGCGCGTTTTTCACCGATGAATGGCCCAGGATTAAAAAAAGCATTGAAAATGGCGAGCTGGAAGCGTTATACGTTTATAAATTTGAATTGGCGGAAGATAAACGTAATCGCAGCATTTTCGTGATGGATAAATTACCAGATAGCAAAATGTTAAGTGACAAAAAATTTGAAAATACATATGTTTTTACCAAAGATCCAGCAGGTTTATACTTTGTTGAAAACGGCAAAGCACAACCTTTAAAAATGAGTGATAATAACAAAGAAGATCAACGTCGCGTTGAAAAATATATTAAAGCAGCTATGGAGCTGCCCTCATCCAATGATCCATTGCAAAAAGATAGTGAAACCGCGCGTGACATAAGATTTATGATTTCAAGAAATCCAGAGCATAGAATGTATCACACCTTGAAAACAGGTGCGCCTATTGCAGTAAAAACTCAGGAAGAGCTGCAACAACAGTTAAAAGAACAAACTCCAGAATATAAGCAATACCAGCAACAATGGCAGAATCTTCAGTCAGCAAAAGGCAAATCAAGACAATGGGCAGACAGCATTGTACGTTTAAACCGGGCGGGTAAATTGGATCAGGAATATGATAAGGCTGAAGCAAAGCGTACGAGCGACCCACGTCCAAATACAACGAATTTCTTTTCGCATCCATTAGATCAGTCAAAAGCCAAGTTCGATGAAAAAAATAAAGAAACTAATAAAACAGATGTGTCAGGACCCAAAAAACCTAAAGCCTGAAATCATATAAGATCGATTAATTTTCCGCTGGCTTCACGTAGCCGTGAACTGAGTGTTCGAATAAGATTGATAGTGATTTTCAATGCAAGGTAAGGAAAGTCGATGCATAGTGATTCGAAGTCGCGTTCTTCCATGATTAATAAAGTGGCTTGTTGTTTCACGACGATACTAGCGGAAGAAGGTATGTGATCAAAGAAAGCCATTTCACCAAATGCTTTGCCTTTTTCCAGTGTTTTCAGTTTTTTGAATTTACCGGCGGAATTCTCTTTGATGACGTCTACCGCGCCTTCGCATATAAAGCAGAAAAAACCAGCTGGTTTATTTTCTTTTAATATCACCGTACCGGGTTGTGCGGCGTATGCCTGAAAATAAGGTGCCAGACTTTCTGTCTGCAAGGTGGTTAAATCGTCAACCCAGTCGGATAATTCAAGCAGTTGCTTGGGCGATGTTGTTATTCTGTCAAGATAGATTAATCGTTGCATATAATAGGTTCATCTTCTGTCTGAGCAACATGATCGCTGCGAGTATTGGAAAAATACTGGGTACGTTGCAAAGAGGGTGCTATTTTCAATGCGTCTCTATATTTTGCCACGGTACGGCGCGCAATGTGAATGCCTTTTTGTTTCAGCATGTTTGCGATTTCGCCATCGCTGTATGCGTGCGTGGCTGATTCGCGGCAATAATTTCTTTGATGTATTCTTTGACTGCCGTATCGGAGCAGGTTGCGCCAGAGTCGGTTAGTACATAACTGGGAAAGAAATATTTTAATTCAAAGACACCACGAGGTGTGGAGATATGTTTTCCGGTGGTAACGCGTGATACGGTTGATTCGTGTAAATTAAGCGCTTGTGCGACGTCGGTGATATTCATGGGTTTCATGAAGGTTTGACCATATTCGATGAAATCATGCTGTAATTTGATGATGTGTGTAGCGACTTTCAGCAGGGTTTCATTTCTGCGCTGTAAACCTTTTAAAAGCCATTGCGCTTCCTGTAATTCACGGCTCAAGGCTTCGTATGATGCATGTTTTTTATTGTTTTTAATCGCTTCATGATAAGACTTATTGATTTTAATGCTGGTGAGAATGCTTTCGTTTAAAAACACACACCAGACATTTTTCACTTTTTTAATATATAATTCCGGATCCATATTCAGCTCAATTTCATTCGTGTACTGCAAGCCTGGTTTTGGATTCAGGCCGCGAATGATTGTCAGTGCTTCAGTGCATTGCTCAATAGAAATATCCAGTTTTTTACTCAGCGCACGCGGGTTGCGCAGCGGAATCATGTCAAAGTGATTAGTTAAAATATCCATGGCGATGCGATGTGAGGTGCCACGTTCAGGCATTGCTTGTATTTGCAGTGCGAGACATTCGCGAATATCACGACAGGCAACGCCGACGGGATCAAATGACTGAAGTTTTGTTAGCACAGTTTCCATGAATGCCAGTGTGCAATCCGTTTCTGGAGGTAATGTTTGCAGGATTTCCGCCAGAGACATACATAAGTAACCATTTTCATCGATAGCGTCAATAATGGTTTCCGCAACTAATTGTTCTAACGGTTTGAATTTGCATAATAAGGTTTGTTCCAGCAGATGTTCACGCAGGCTTTTGGGCGTCGAATAATTTTCTAACGCATTATCATCCTGGTTATTGTCATTATTGTAACGCGTACTTTTTCTCGGCTGATAATATTGCTGGTGATCTTCTTCACCGTCGGCATTATCATTAGTCGCAGTGTCGTGTTCTTCAGCTTCGATAAGCGGGTTGGTTTCGATGTATTGTTTGACGAGTTGTTTCAAGTCCAGCGTGGTGTATTGCAACAAGGTAATCGCCTGCGTTAACTGCTGGCTCATCACCAGCCGCTGATCCAATCTTGCTGTTAAAAGCATCTTGGAACTCATGGTCTATTAACTCCTTTTAACGCAAGAGCAATTAGATCCTAAAACTTGTCACCAGGCTTGTTACAATTAACCCCCATCCATCAACGAGTACGAAAAACAGTAATTTAAACGGTAGCGATATCACCATCGGTGACAGCATCATCATACCCATAGACATTAAAATACTGGAAATGACCAGGTCTATAATTAAAAACGGCAGGAATATCAAAAATCCTATTTCAAAAGCGGTTTTCAATTCGCTAGTGATAAACGCAGCCATCAGGACCAGCATTGGATAATCATTATTATTCGTGACTTTGGTGCGGGATAATTCGTGAAAACGCGCAAATCCGTTTTACGGGTTTGCTTCATCATGAAGCCTTTCAATTGCGTCATCGTTATATTAAAAGCCTGTTCTTCATTCAGCTTGCCGCTTAAATAGGGTTGCAAAGCGACATCATTGGTTTTCTGAATGATAGGGGTCATGACAAACAAGGTCATGATCAGAGACAAGCCGATGATAATCTGGTTGCTGGGAACGCTGGGAATGCCTAACGCTTGTCTGAGAATAGCCATGACGATAATAATGCGGGTAAAAGCGGTCGTGGTGATTAACAGGGCGGGCAATACGGTGAGGAGTGCCATCAGCGCCAAAATCTTGACGCTGACGCTGTAAGAAGTGGTGCCACCGATTTGTTTAGCGGTTAATACTGGAATAGAAGGGACGTCGGCAAGCACCTGCTGGCTTACCAGGAATAAAACGACCGTTGTAAAAACAGCCAGTAATATCCTTGTCATTTTATCCGCCTAATGCGGAAAACGTCGGCTCGCGTATTTCATTGCCGCCGTTTGCCGTGACTGTTTGGGTTTCTTTCAATTCATCAAAAACATAGAGTGTTTCAATATGATTTGGCGTAGCTCCTAACAGTAAAAATGTGTTATTCACTTCCAGCAAAAGAATTTTTTCCTTGCCGCCGATGGGTACGGAATTGATAATTCTGATATGTCTGTTTTGCGCGTATTTAGCCAATTTTAATTTTTTCAGTACATACATCAGCACAAAAATAAATGTTAATACTGCGAGCAGATTTAATATGCTATAGCCGTACAGGCTGGTCATAAACTTAATCCTTTCATTCTGGCTTTGAATAAAGTGAAATAAGGCGCACGCAATATTTGCCATTGGCGGTAATAATATTGCCTTTGGCAATCAGTTTGCCATTTGCATAAATATCCACGGGTTCGCCGGCTAGTTTATTCAGATCAAGAATGGAATCTTTCGTCAGATTTAACAAGTCGCGAATTTTAATTTGTGTCCGGCCGACTTCAATCGTAATCAAAATGGAAACATCATTTAAAATGCCAAATTTGCTGATGTCAAAAAGATTTTCATGTTCTTGCGCTTCTGGTGCGGCATTTTCAGCGGGTGTTTTATCCGCTTGCTTTGGCTTTGCTTTTGCCTGATTTTCTTCGCCCATTTTGGTGTCATCCGTCGTCATCTACTATCTCCTGACATGTCAAATCTGATTGAGAATTTTTATCACCATTTGGGAATTTGCCTGTCCTGCCATGGCCCGAAACAATTTGAGGCTATTAAGGCAGACATAAACCAGCGTTGGTTCACTGATAGGGATAACGTCACCAGCCTTCAGGTCGAGAAAATCTTTCACTCTTAAATTAATATCAGGCAGCGTCACGTTAATGCTGACGATGGAATCGGCGACCTGGCTTTTGATTGCCTCGCGCCAGAAATCTTTATCGCGGTGTTTTTTGCCTGGATTTTTTTGCGGAATGAATTCAAAAAGAAATTGTTCCGCGATCATGAATGTCAATGTTGTTTCAACTTCATCAAAGAATACGGAAAAAACAATAAAATAGACTTGTTCATCTGGCGTTAATCCGAGATTAAGGTTCGGATTGGAAGTAGAAGTTGTTTTGAGCAGGTCAAACTTTACTTCTCCATATTCAGCGCATGCTTGAGTAAAAGCGAAAGGCCTATCTCGGTGATTTTTTCCGAGATGAGTAATCCAACTTTGCCAGGTGTTTTTATCGTTTCGCCTCTATCACGCCGCCGCCAAACAATAGATTGATGGCTTGATCTATAAACGGCATGTCGACCAGAAAAATCCCGAATTGTTCGCTTGGCAACATCCTGAATAATACTAGTGTGCTATTGTCGCCGGTGGCGCTTATGCAGGATGAGACTTGTGCGAAATTGGCGGATTTTGTTTTGAGGATGACGCGTTTTCTAAGTAATGCCGACAGATTTTTTTCGGTTTCAGTCCTGACGGTATCGTTAATGTCACCCAGCGCATAACTGTATTTTCTTACATTACCGGGGCTATTATCAAAATTAGTGGAGAGTTTACCCAGGTCTACATTGTTTTCCTGGGAGATTTTTAAAATTGCATCCACTTCTTCGCTGGTGAGTACTTGCTTAGTCATATCAATCATCCTGATTAGACTTTAGATCTTTGAAACATTCTTAAACGGATATTATTAGAATAATCATACATTAAATTGGTTGAAGTTCAAAGATTGCTCTTGGTGCACTGGCAATCTTTACATTATTGAGCAGGATTGTTGACTATATAGTGATGTTATTGATTGACTATGACCAATAATAGAGCATCCGTTTATTGGTTTTGTATGTGTTTGGTGGCTTCGTCAGTCAGGACGATGATTTCAATTCTGCGGTTGGAAGGGTCATTGCCTTCTTTTGTGTCTAGCAAGTCAGTATCGGCGCCACCAACAATCCGTAATACTTTGCTTTCATTCATACCGGCGCCGATTAATATCCTGCGTGTGGCGTTTGCTCTATCGGCTGAGAGTTCCCAGTTGGTATAATTGTTTTCGCCACCATAAGGTATCGCGTCAGTGTGTCCGATAATAATAATTTTATTTTGATAGCCATTAATCTGTTTGCTTAGCCAGGACAGGATTTTTGTCGCGTATTGTTTGAAGTCGGTTTTGCCTTCAGAAAACATGGGCTTGTTTTCCAGGTCTTTCAGCACGATTTTCAACCCATCAGAAGTGATAACAAAATTAAGCTGGTTCTTGAATTGACTGACTTCAGGATCGTTCATCAGTTTGGCTTCAAGATCAGCTTTCATGAGTTCCATTTGCGACATTTGCTGGGTTTGGCTGCTGGCTGGCTTGTTAATATTGTTCGTTGTCTGGTTTTGCGGTAAAGCATAAGTTAATTCACTTAGTTTTTGTTTTTGCTCAGACAGTCCAGCGTTTTTGTCCACGGCGTTTTGGGTTTTTTCTTTGGAACCACTATCTTTATAAGTGGTTGGGCCTAGCATATCAGGTTTCAAAGTGTCTTTTTTCGCTATGTTATCCTGCTTGGTAAATGCTTCTTTGAGTGGTTTTTTAAAGTATTGAGCAATGCCTTGCAGCTGATATTTGTTTAACAGTGATAATAGCCACATTAACAAAAAGAATGTCATCATGGCGGTGACAAAATCGGCGTATGCGATTTTCCACGAGCCGCCATGATGCTTGTTATGCATCTTTTTGACGCGCTTGATGATAACAATTTGTTTGCCTTCAGATTCTTCAGACATTGGCTGTTTCGCTAGATTTGTTAGCTTTAATTTCTTTCAGAATATCTTCCAGTTCTCTGCTATTTGGACGAGCGTCACTGTAAAGCACTTTACGCGCCATTTCGACTCCGATGGTGGGCGCGAAATTGTGCGCGGAAGCAAGCAGGGCAACTTTGACTGAATGCAATATCTTGATAGTGCCCTGACGTCTGTGATCCAGTGATGCGGCAAACGGAGCGATAAATCCATAACCTATCAATACGCCGAGAAATGTACCAACCAATGCTTTGGCCACCAGCGCGCCTAATTGTTCTGGTGGTACACCTATGGATTCCATCGTGTGTACAACACCCATCACAGCGGCGACGATACCAAACGCTGGCATACTGTCAGCAACTTTGTTAATGGCGTTGACAGGTATTTCGGCTTCATGTTCATAAGTTTCGATATCGATGTCCATGATAATTTCAAGATGTGAAACATCGACTCTGCCCGTAATAATCAGGCGTAAATTGTCAGTGAGAAATTCCATGACTTTTGGATTTCGCATGATCAGCGGATATTTGGTGAAAAGAGGGCTTTCACGATAATTTTCCACGTCGGTTTCTATCGCTAGCGGTCCACTTTTGCGAATCTTGTTGCAGATTTCGAAGAACAATGACAATAGTTCAACGTTGAATTTGTTGCTGTAAGGGTAGGCGCGCAACGTTAAAAAACAACCTTTTATACAGGATTTAATAACTTTTAAGTTGTTACTGATAATGAATGATCCTAGCGCCGCGCCCCGATGATGATGAATTCAGTAGGTTGAAATAGCGCGTATAAATGGCCTCCTCCAAGCGCGAAACCGCCGAAGACGGATATTATTATAATAAAAAGACCAATCATAACCAGCATAGTTTGACCTCGCGCTTATGGTCAGCCTGTCACTTGTGCTTTATTCGGGCCTATAACAATGGCATCCAGTGTTCGTTTGGATGATGGGTTGTAAACTTTTATCATTGAATTCAGAGCCCCGTCCGATCTTGCAATTCCCTGCATGCTGACAACAATAGAGTTAGACTGGGCGACAATAGTAATCGTTTGATTTCTCGTGACAATGAGCGGTTGCTGCATGTTTTTCTTGGTTAGCACTGTTCCTGCCGGAACTACAAAAGCAGTCTGGTTGCCAATCACATCTTCTTTACGAGTAAAAAAACCATTGTATAAATGGTTTTTATTGTAAACGGTATAATCTACATCTTCATCGCTAATGGTTTCTTTCGCTGCGATAGTATGTTTCGCTACTAAGACTTTGGAAAATACTTGTACGTCTACGGGAACAACAATTTGCCATGGTTTGGCGTCATTACAGCTTAGTTGTACGGAAGATAATTGTTCGCGGTTAGCATCTGCAGGATATGCCGCGCTAATTTCGCTGGCGCACATAGGAACATTGAGAGAAGCGTTTGACTGATTAACTTTTATTTCCAATGTTTCATCGGGAGCGGTTTGAATATTTTGCGTCAGAAAATTTTTCACGACTTCATTGATATGCTCAGATTTTTCATAGTTATCAGCCGCGAAGCAGGATTGATAACAAGCAAGTATCAATATCGCCACTATTAATTCCATCAAACCAGCAAACATCGTTTTCATTAATTATTTTCCTGTGCAGCCTTTGTGGTTATACACACTATTGTTTTCCAGCCTGGACGCCAGCAAACCTTCCCATATGTTTTTCAGTTTGGTCAGGTTGGCGTTTATCACCTGGCTATTTGTCAAAATGACATCGTAGCATTTTTTCATGGCGACGTTGATGTCGCGGACTAGTGTGTTTATTTCGCGTTTTTCCGGCGAGTTCTGGTCTGCGGAATATTTTTCAAGTGCAGTGAGAAAATTGTCTTTATGGTTTGTCGGTTGTCCGGATTTTAAATCGGAGGCGACATGGACAAGGCGTTCGATATGCTGTGCTTTAATATCATTGCTGGCATGCAGTTTGGTCATTTCGTTTTTTTTAAAATATTCCTGATCGAGCTTCAATGATTCTGTAAGCGCATTGCAACACTGCAGCATTTCCTGCAAAGAATTGACGATGACCTTATCTGTCAGCATGAAATATCCTATTTAGCAAACATATCCTGAAATATTTTCTTTGCCAGCTTGTCGGTATCGATAGAATAATTGTTTGATTCAATCCTGTGTTTCATTTCCGCTACTCTGGCGCTTTCATCCGGCATGCCGTTTTCAGTCAGCAAGCTGTTAATGTGACGGCTTAAACCGGTAGAAATGGTCACGCTTTCCTGAGTGGTGTTTTGAGCGGATTTATCTGGCCCAGTGAAAGAGGATTTCGGAGTGGCTGGTACGATACCTGTCAACTTAATACCTTTAATCATAAGTGTCTCTTAATTCCGTGTAAACATAAGCGCTTCTCTAAAATGTTACTGTCCATACTTATATATCTTGGATTTTAGAGAAAACTTAAGTGTTTTCTGTCATTCCCCTCATTCCATCTTATCTACTATATTTTTGAACGTCTTACTGGAAAATATCTTCAATATTTTATCAGCATAGTTCTGATCGGTAGCAAAACCGGCTTTCTGTAAAGCATGGATAAATTGGCCAGGATCGGTGACCTTGCTAAGCGCTTCGTTGTAACGGCCATTGCTTTTCAGAAAACTGACATAATCCTTGAAACTGTCTACAAAAGAATCATATGCCCGAAAAGACGCTTTCTCTTTTGTCAGTGTGCCATTCTTTTGTTCTAAAGTCGCTACAGTTGTAGTTTTTTTGTCCCAGCTATTATCGGCTTTGATATTGAACAGATTGAAAGTAGAGCCATCTATTCCATGCGGTAATATTTTTTTACCCCAATTGGTTTCCAGTGCCGCTTGAGCCATTAATATTCTGGGATCAACACCCAATATTTTCGCGGCGTGTTTCGCCGATGACCATAAGGTTTTAACAAATTGCTCGGGTGTACTGAAAGCAGATGTTGGATCTTCCGCTTGCGTATTAACTGGTGGTTTAGTGGTGCTGGTATTGATTGCCTCAGCTGTTATCGGCGCTACAGGCAAAGGATTATCATGTTTATCGTTAGTAACGGCTTTGATAGCAAGCGCAGGCAGTGGTTTCTGCGACATGCTGAAATTCAATGGCTTTTTCCCATGCTATTGTTCGCATCTGTGGAAGTATCGATATGGAATTGTTGTTTGAGATTTTCTTCAATCATCTTGGCGAAACTACGGAGCCGGGGGTAGAAGAAGAGAGTGTTAACTGTTTATCAAACATATCCTGATAAAAATCCATCGCATTAGAATCTTCCAGCAAGCCGCTGGAAAACGCATTGTTAGCTTCGCGCATGCTGCGCATCACCATTTGCATTAACATGGCTTCGAACTGCTGCGCGACTTCTTTGGTCGCTGCCGGGTTATTTGTTTTTGAATGATAACGCAAGTTTTCCAGACTCTGGACGTCCGTGTATATTCTTGCGTCGTTGATGACTTTGTCTGCCATATTAGATCACATCCAATTCTGCATGCAGTGAACCCGCTGCTTTGATTGCTTCCAGAATTGCAATTAAATCGCCAGGAGCAGCGCCAACAGCATTAATAGCATTAACGAGATCGGTTAATGACGCACCAGGCGCAAACACGAAAGCACGGTTCGCACTTTGATTAATATTGATGTTGGATGATTTGCCAACGACTGTTCTGCCAGTACTTGAGAAAGCATTTGGCTGGCTGACAAATGGCGTTTCAGTGATGATCACCGACAAATTACCATGTGAAACAGCCACAGGAGAAATCGTGACATTCTGATCAACCACAATTGTTCCTGTGCGTGAATTAACGATAACCTTTGCTTTCACATCACCTGGATCCATGAAAAGATTTTCAATGCGCGCAATGATAGGTACGTATTGGCTCATTAAGCGTTTTTGCTGGTATTGACTATAACCAGAATTTTCTTCGTTTTTAGGCGAAGCGATATCGCCTTGATAAACAGCTCTGTCATTGGGCAGGTTATCGACCATGACGCGTACGGAACCGGCATCTAATGCACGCGCAACTTTATGG
>CAWAUT010000005.1:0-438639 GCA_963785295.1 uncultured Gammaproteobacteria bacterium
CATTCACGTGCCAGCTTGATAAAATCAGGTTGTATGCGGAGTAATTTCGCGCGCTCACGTTCTTTGCGCACGGCTGCACCGTGACGTAAATATTCCGCGAGTATTTCTCTTGCGGCGCTATCCAATTGGTTGTGAATATGATTCTTCACCATATTCGGCGCCAGAATTTCATAACGCGTCAGAATTTTTTCGACCTGGCGTAATGTAATACGCTTGTACTTCTGTTGCGGTATCAACACCAGTCAAACCACCGCCAATAACCACAGCAGGTAAACGAATTTGTAAGTTGGTCAGGCTGCTGGATTTTGCTGCATTGCCAAATTGTAATGCCATTAAAAAATCATTGGCTTGACGCATGCCGGGCGCGAGACTGCCAGGAATAGATAATGCTTTTGGTAAGCCTGCGCCAACAGCAACAACAAAATGATCAAAGCCCATTTCCCAGGCATCTTCGACAGTGACAGTGCCGCCAAAACGCACACTGCCAAATACTTGAAAATGAGGGCGGCGCATTAAGCTGATATAAATTAATTTCAAAAAATTTTTATCCCAGCGCACAGTAATGCCATATTCAGCAACGCCGCCAAATCCTGCCATGAAACGTTCATCAAGTGATTCTCTTAAATCATCAAAATGATAAATGGGTTCTTTAATTAATTTTTCTGGCAAAGGTTCGATTTTCAAGCCATCAAAACCAACGACAGCAAAACCTTCCAGTAATAAATGATGCGCGAGAGTAAAACCAGCTGGCCCCATGCCGGCAATCATGACTTTTAAGCCATTATAAGGTTTCATGACCCATTGTTTTTGACGCAGCGGATTCCAGCGTGTCAGTAAATCATAAATTTCCACGCCCCAAGGTAATGCAGAACATCAGTTAATACACGTGTTTCAATTTGCGGAATATTAACGGGATCTTGTTTTTGATAAATGCAGGCTTTCATGCAGTCGTTACAAATGCGATGACCGGTCGCAGGGCACATGGGATTATCGACCATGACCATGGCGAGTGAGGCAAGGTGTAGACCATCTCGTTTTAGAAAATGCATTTCAGAAATTTTTTCTTCCAGCGGGCAGCCGGTCAAGGTGACATCGAGTGGGTTTTTTTTTAAGCCTTGCTCGGGATCGCCTTTTTTAACAGGAAAACCTTTGGAACAAAAATCGCCGTCATGATCATGGCAATAAATACAGTAATTGACTTCATCTTGAACTTCGCGCGCATTCATGCGTGGATCAGTGAGTTTGAAACCATCGCGTTGCCGCAATGTAGCATTCGGGTGCGGCTACGCGATCCGCATTTATCGTTGGCTACGGCTACAGTGGGTACCAGGTTTTGAGATCGATACGTTCAGGAATGTTGAAACTGGTCCAGTTGCTGTAAGTTCTTTTCCCTCGGGAGAAGTCAGGGCGCGGGTACACCATTGCACGAGTTTTTCAATGTTCTTCTTTAAACTCATCGGGTTTTTCAAGATATTGCGTGCCTAACAGCGCGATGGCTAATTCTTTGTCTGTCGCTTGCAGAGGCGCTTTTTTCAGTTCGCGTCGTTAGCCACTGCATCGAATTCGGCGAATTACAGGAAATGCAGCTACTTTTGCCGCTTCTTTTTTGGCACGGCGCAAAACAAAGTATTTTTTAAAAGTGGAAATTGGATTGAAGAGAAGTTGTTTTCGCCTGGCTGATCGCAACAGCTTCTTCGATGGCAAAGAATGCAGCCAGAAAATCCTCTAAAATAGCTGCGCAACTAATTAATAATTCACTGATTTCCAGCGTGGTAAATGAGCGGCTTTCATCGCCGGTAAGCGACCAGACTGGTATGTAATTCCGGGTTTTGCTCGTGTAAATAAGCCAAAAATGTCTTATCCAGACGATGTAGTCCCTCCGGGTTTAGTAACTCGGTGAAAGTGAAATCATACGGGAGACGCAATTCTGGCTGTGTCGTCATGCTGTTATTGTAATGTAATTTGGCGAAAGAGTGGTGAATTATAGGGGATTTTGCCAATTTTGCCAATGAGGATTGATTGTGGCGCGTCATTTGCATAAGATGTGGCGCGTTTAGAAATTTACTATAAAGGGAATTATGATGTCACTTGCCAGAAAATCCAGCTTAGCTACATCCAGTTTATCTACGTCTTTACTGTTAGGTCAGCTCAATTCCGCCAGAAAAACCGAAATACATGTCAGCGGCCCTGTGCCAAGCCTTTCAACCCAGTTTAGGATCATGCTGCTTTCTACATTAGCTTTATTGCATATGGCGCAAGGAGCGTTTACTGACACTGATCGACAAAATAAACCTAAACAATAGCGATAACACCGATAAGGTAAGTCCAATGATGTTATCGCTGTTTATTGGCGGAATTATTGTTGTGATCGCCAGTGCTATCACGATTCACGCGTGTTTCCACAGTCGTTGCTGCCAGCATCAGCAGCAGAATGATCACGATGATTTCAAGACGAAATATGGTACGGTTCCGGGAGATGTTGAGTCGATTGAGATTTCTACTGATGACTCGGCAGCGCCATTATCCCGCAATGGCATGGTATAAATAATTACATTGTATTGATTGTGATGCGTTATTTGCATATGATGTGCCGCGTTTAAAATTTACTATTAAGTTAAAGATTAAATTAAAGGGAATTACTATGTCACTTGCCAGAAAATCCAGGTTGTCCACATCATTACTTCTAGGTCAACTTCATGCAGATAAAAATGCAGGAAAGGTTTCAAGCAGCAGGCCTGCATTAACACTTTCGACCCAGCTCAATCTTATTCTGCTCAGCACTTTAGCTTTTTTGCATAAGGCCCAAGGTGCGTTTACCGATACAATTTATGCATTTGAGCCTTCCACCAATACTAATTATCAACTTGATTATAATTCTGCAGAATTGCCCGGAATGAAAAGCGCGTTGATGGATTATTGCAATATGGTGTTGTTTAGCACTCCGCAGGTAGCTTATTCATATGCGGCGTCACCACAATGTGAATTTGAAAGTAGCACTTCAGGACCGCTGGTTTCTGTTGCTGTCGAGGTAGGGAAAGATATCACATCGTCATTTATGTCATGTTTTAGCGATGGTTTGCGCGACATGTGTGATGACTATTACGATAATAATTATCGTTCTGGCGGCGGCAGTCCGTTAGCTGTATTGATAGTTATTGGTAGTATTGTTGTTGTCATTGGCGCTGTTATTGCTATTTGTGCATGTTTAAATAGTCGTTGCTGCCGGCGTCATGAAGATCATCATGACAATAGTTTCAAAACTAATTATGGTACTGTTACTACAGACATGCAGCCGCTTAGTGCTCCTGCAACCAGTAGCACATATTACAGTGGAAGTGTGAGCAGCTCGCCGGTGATTTATACTCCGCCGCCAGTTTATACTCCACCACCAGTGGTTGTTATTCCTATGCCGGAACCAGAGCCTGTGCATCATCACCATGATCACGGCGGGCATCATTCAACAGTGACATGGCATCATTAACTATATACCCCTCACCCGCCGCAAAAATGCGCTTTAAACGCGGGTGAGGGGTAATTAAATTATCCTTGCAGTTTCTTCTTCAATAACTCATTCAACTGCGCTGGATTTAATTTGCCGCCAGACGCTTTCATAGCCTGACCGACAAAGAAGCCAAACAATTTTTCTTTGCCTGCGCGGTAATCAGCAACGTGTTGCTGGATTCGCGGCCAGGATTTCATCAATCAGCTTTTCAATTGCGCCGGTATCAGAAACTTGTTTCAAGCCACGTTTTTCGATGATTTCATCGACGTCGCCTTCTTTTCGATTCCATAGGGCTTCAAAAATCGTTTTAGCAATTTTTCCCGAAATAGTGTTATCGGCGATGCGGATAATTAGTTTACCCAAGTTGCGCTGGAAATCGGGCTTTCATTCATTTCCAGGCCTTCTTTGTTAAGAGCGCCAAGTAATTCACTGATCACCCAGTTAGCGGCTAGTTTTGGCTGATTACCAGATTCTTTAACAACATCTTCATAATAGGCAGCCATTTCTTTGCTGCTAACCAGAATACCTGCGTCATAAGCACTTAAACCATATTGATCCATGAAGCGCTGGCGTTTTTGCTGTGGTAATTCAGGTAATTCACGGCGAACTTTTTCAATTAATTCATCGGTGACTGATCACTGGCAATAAATCTGGATCAGGGAAGTAGCGGTAATCGTTTGCTTCTTCCTTGCTGCGCATGGAGCGCGTTTCATTTTTATCTGGATCATACAGACGAGTTTCCTGCGCGACTTTGCCGCCGCTTTCAATCAGATTGATTTGACGTTCAACTTCATAATTAATGGCGCGTTCGACAAAACGGAATGAATTAATATTTTTTAATTCAGCGCGTGTGCCGAGTTTGCTTTCACCTTTGGGGCGCACGGAAACGTTAGCATCGCAGCGGAATGAACCTTCCTGCATATTGCCATCACAAATTTCCAGATAACGCACCAGTGAATGTAATACTTTAAGATAAGCAACCGCTTCTTTGGCTGAACGCATGTCTGGTTCAGACACAATTTCCAGCAGCGGCGTGCCGGCGCGATTTAAATCAATGCCGCTCAAACCGTGAAAATCTTCATGCAAAGATTTGCCAGCATCTTCTTCCAGATGCGCGCGGGTGATGTTAATGCGTTTGGTTGATGCCGTCTTCCAGTATAATATCCAGATGGCCTTTGCCGACAATAGGCAATTCATATTGGCTGATTTGATAACCTTTTGGCAGATCGGGATAAAAATAATTTTTACGCGCAAATACAGATTTATGTGAGATTTCTGCATTGGCACCCAGGCCAAATTTGATCGCCATTTCCACCGCTTCTTTATTCAGCACGGGTAATACACCTGGCATGCCAAGATCAATCGCGCATGCTTGTGTATTTGGTTCAGCGCCAAACTGTGTTGGCGCGCCGGAGAAAATTTTACTTTTCGTGGCAAGTTGTGCGTGTACTTCTAAGACCGATAACAACTTCCCATCACCATTCGGTCATCATTTAAAAACCCTCCGGAGTGCGTTTATGCCAGTCTGTAACTTTTTGGAATTGATGTGCGACATTCAGTAGTTTGGCTTCACCAAACAAATCGCCAATTAATTGCATGCCGACAGGCAAATTATTACTGAATCCCGCAGGAACGGAGATGCCTGGCAAGCCAGCGAGATTGACTGCGATGGTGTAAATGTCAGAGAGATACATGCTAATTGGATCACTGGTTTTTTCGCCGAATTTAAACGCGGTCGATGGTGCGGTAGGACATAAAATCACATCCACTTTTTTGAACGCGCTGACAAAATCATCGCGAATCAGACGGCGCACTTTTTGTGCCTTAAGATAATAGGCATCGTAATAGCCAGCGGATAATACATAAGTGCCTATCATGATGCGGCGTTTCACTTCATTGCCGAAACCTTCACTGCGCGAACGTTTGTATAAATCCTGCAAATCTTTAGGATCTTCACAGCGATAACCATAACGCACGCCATCATAACGCGCGAGATTGGAAGAGCATTCCGCTGGTGCAATGACGTAATAAGTTGGAACAGACAAACCGGAGTTCGGTAAGCTGATTTCCTCTATCACGGCGCCCAGTTTTTCATATTCCTTGATCGCTGCTTCAATGGCTTTGGCGACATCGCGTTCAAACCGCTGCTGAAATATTCTTTCGGTAAACCAATACGCAAGCCTTTAATAGGATCGTTTAATGTCTTGGTATAATCAGGCACGGGTTTATTAACGCTGGTGGAATCGTGTTCATCAAATCCAGCCATGACATTTAACAGCAGCGCAGCATCTTCAGCGCTTTTAGTCATTGGGCCGCCTTGATCCAGACTGGAAGCGTAAGCGATCATGCCATAACGTGATACGCGGCCATAAGTTGGTTTTAGACCAGTAATGCCGCACAGCGCAGCTGGCTGACGAATGGAGCCGCCAGTATCGGTGCCTGTCGCGGCAGCATGCTAATCCTGCGGCAACGGCAGCGGCGGAACCGCCAGAAGAACCGCCAGGGACGCAATCTAAATCCCAGGGATTTTTAACCGGGCCATAAAAACTGGTTTCATTAGACGAACCCATGGCGAATTCATCCATGTTGGTTTTGCCTAGCATGACAGTGCCAGCGTCTTTGAGTTTTTTAACGGACAGTAGCATCGTAAGGTGCGATAAAATTATCCAGCATTTTCGAGCCGCAGCTGGTTTTTACTCCATCAGTGCAAAAAATATCTTTTTGCGCGATAGGTATGCCAGTGAGCTTTCCTGCTTTGCCTTGCGCGCGAGCTGCGTCAGCGTTTTTTGCGGCTTGCAGGGCTTGTTCTTCCGTCACAGTCATAAAACTGTTCAATTGTTTGTCTAGCTTTTTGATCCGCTCCAGATATAAAGTGGTCAATTCAACGCTGGATATTTTTTTTGCATCCAGCTCAAGGGATAGTTCGGCAATAGTTTTATGATGCATAGCGTTTATGCCTCTTCAATAACTTTAGGAACGAGATAGAGACCAGCTTCTACCTGCGGCGCGATATGCTGGAATTTGTCCCGCAAATTGGGCTCAGTGATTTCGTCCGGACGTAGACGTTGGGAAATGTCGAGCGGATGAGCCAGCGGTTCTACGTTTGCGGTATCAACCTGGTTTAATTGCTCAATAAATTGCAAAATATTGGACAGCTGGGGGGTATAAAGCGCAATATCGCTTTCTGAGAGGTTCAGGCGCGCTAGATGTGCAATTTTCCTTATATCATCAGGTGTAAGAGACATGTTATTTTATTGGCTCCAGGCAAGTATAAAATAGTGACGCATTATAATGCATGGCAGGACGACAGTCATGCATGAATATTGGATTTAGATCTTTTTAGCGGAAACCGCTATTTTCGATTTTTCCATTGGCGTCCAAATATAAATTGATTAGAATGCATGGTTATTGTAAGTTTAAAAAAATTCAGTGGTTTTCGCTGCTGACGTTTCCGAATTTTTAAAGGATATCGGGCGCTATGTTCAAAAAGCTACGTGGTATGTTTTCTAATGATTTGTCCATCGATTTAGGAACAGCTAATACTCTTATTTATGTACGCGGCAAAGGCATCATTTTGAATGAGCCTTCCGTTGTGGCAATACGACAGGGAAATGAAACATCCGTAGGCCAGAAGCATGTTGTCGCTGTTGGTAGCGAAGCAAAATTAATGCTTGGCCGTACTCCTGGAAATATTCAGGCCATCCGACCTATGAAAGACGGTGTTATTGCTGATTTTTATGTTACAGAAAAGATGTTGCAGCACTTTATTCATAAAGTGCATGAAAACAGGTTTCTACGACCAAGCCCACGTGTGCTGGTTTCCGTTCCTTGTGGTTCAACCCAGGTTGAACGTCGTGCGATCCGGGAATCTGCAATTAGCGCTGGCGCCAGAGAAGTATTTCTGCTGGAAGAACCAATGGCTGCAGCGATGGGTGCAGGCATGCCGGTTGAAGAAGCCCGTGGCTCCATGGTCGTTGATATTGGTGGTGGTACTACTGAAGTGGCTATTATTTCGCTGAATGGTATTGTTTATTCCGCCTCTGTTCGTATTGGCGGTGACCGTTTTGATGAATCTATTGTCAGCTATGTTCGCCGTAACTACGGTATTCTTATCGGTGAAGCAACCGCGGAACGCATCAAGCATGAAATTGGTCTCGCTTATCCTGCGAACCAAATGCTGCAGATGGAAGTTCGTGGACGTAATCTTGCCGAAGGTATTCCCCGCAGCTTTACGATTACCAGTAATGAAATTCTTGAAGCCTTGCAAGAGCCACTTTCCGGCATTCTGGGTGCAGTGCGTGCTGCACTGGAACAAGCTCCACCAGAACTGGCTGCCGATATCGCAGAACGCGGTATGGTGTTAACCGGCGGTGGCGCATGTTTGCGTAATATTGACCGTTTATTCATGGAAGAAACAGGTTTGCCTGTCATTATTGCTGATGAGCCGTTGACTTGCGTTGCACGAGGCGGCGGTAAAGCACTGGAAATGATAGGAACTTCAAGTGTTGATTTTCTCTTGAAGGAATAAGGAATTAAGAACAGCAATTCCTGTCTGTTATATTATGACTGACCCTCACCAGCTGTTGCTGGTGGGGAGAATGCTGTTTTTACGCCTATAAACAGGAATAGGGAGCCGTAACCATCCGTTCCATTTTTACCAGAGACTCACAACCTGGATTGCGCACCGTGCTTCTGGTGATGCTTGCTATTGCCTTGATGGTGATGGACAAGCGCCTGGATAGCTTTGTGCCTGTACGCGCGGCAATGTCTTTGCCGCTGGCACCATTTCAATATATGGTGAGTTGGCCTACCCGGATTTATGAAAATGTGAAAACCGTCATCAGTTCTCATGATGATTTGGTTAATGAAAACTTGCGCCTCAAGGCTGATCAATTGTTGCTCAAGGCACAATTGCAGCGTTTGATCGCTATTGAATCAGAAAATAATTATCTTAAAGCTTTACTTCAATCATCACGTCAGGTCAAAGGCAAAACACTGATTGCCGAACTGCTGGCGATAGATTTTGAACCATTTGTAAACCAGGTCATATTGAATAAAGGCACGCGCGATGGCGTGTATGTTGGCCAGCCGGTACTCGATGCCAGTGGCGTCATGGGGCAGGTCATTCAAGTTGGCCCTATTACCAGCAGAGTTTTGCTTGTTAACGACCCGCATAGCGGTGTAGCGGTGCAAGATGCACGTACCGGCATGCGGGCTATCACCGTGGGTGATAGTTATTCCGGCAAACTTCGTCTTATGTATGTACCTAAAACAGCGGATATCAAAGCGGGTGATCTATTTCTGACATCGGGATTGGGCGAGCATTATCCCGAAGGTTATCCGGTTGGAAAAGTCGTGTCTGTGATCAATGATCCTGCTCATCAGTTCGCTGACGTATATTTACAGCCCAGCGCGCATTTGGATAGTAGCAGGCAAGTCTTACTAGTCTGGTATAAACGAAATGAATAGCTGGTTTGCAATTTTTTGCACATTTGTTGTGGCGCTAGTGCTGGCGTTTTTACCTATGCCGGAATGGACAATCTGGTTCAGGCCAGCTTGGGTCTTAATGGTGCTCATTTATTGGGCGATGATGACCCCATATAGAGTTAACGTGGGCTCAGCGTGGCTCATGGGCCTGGTAGTTGATCTTTTAAACGGCACTCTGTTGGGCGAGCATGCATTAGCGTATACTATTGTGATATATTTTGTTAACAGAATGCACATCCGTCTGCGTATGTATCCACTATTGCAACAGGGTATAAGCGTCCTAATTTTTGTTTTGTTATACCTGTTCCTTATATATTGCATCCAGGGATTTATCGGTGAGTTGCCCGGTAGCCACTTATTTTGGCTGTCTTCTGTTACCAGTATGTTGCTTTGGCCTTGGCTTTTTGTGCTTATGCGCGATTATCGCAGGTGGTTCAACGTAGCATAAAGTATTTACTGAGAGGCCAATGAGAGAAACTAAGTCGTGAAAACGCTAGTTAAGTCGGTCGCCAGAAAGGCAGCGTACATTACTGCTTTGGCGATCATCATCGCCGCTGTTCTGGTTTGTATCAGCCGCTTGTTAACTCCTGTTCTTGATCAGCATAGGGGTGATTTTGAAAAATGGGCTAGCGAACTACTGCAAAAACCAGTGCAGATTAAATCAGTGCGCGTCTCCTGGTATCAATATCAGCCGCAAATCAGTTTAAATCAAGTCACAGTGCTGGATTCACAATCACGCAAACCCATACTCCAGGCCGACCAGGTCAGTGTCTTTTTCTCAATTCCAGAAAGTTTATGGCAACGTAAACTTGTACCTGCTGGCATCATGATTTCTGGTACGGATGTTGTTGTTCATCAGGATTCTGCTGGTGAGTATTCTGTACAAGGATTCCCGGCAATTGGCGGATTTAACAGCCAGCCATTTTCCAATGAATCCAGGTTTGGCGATATTATGGGTTGGCTGTCAATGCAGCCACGCCTGATTTTAAATGATATCGATGTGCGTTATGTGGGTTTCAATGGTAGTAAACGTTATGTCACTTTATATAACCTGACACTGAAAAATTCTCCTTCTGGACATGTCATTCTTGGTAAAGCTGAACTTCATCAAGAAATACCAACCCAGGTTACTTTTTCGCTGGAATGGGAAGGCAGTGGTTTTGATCTGAAACAAATGAATGCCAAAGCTTATTTGTATGTATCGGGCTTGTCGTTGGGTCAATGGATGAATAATTATTCCTGGCATGGCTGGCAAGTCAAACAGGGAATTGTCAGTGCGAAAATCTGGGCAGCGTGGCAGCAGGGTTTACTGCAAAAAGTTCAAAGTGATTATCAGGCATACGATCTCTCTCTTTTCTCCGCGGCAGATAAATCTACGCATGTCGTTAATCGTTTTAGTGGCAATATTGGCTGGAAGCGCGATGGAACATCGCAAGTTTTCGCGGGTGACGATATTCTGATTGATTTGCCATCACATCTTTGGCCTGTCTCCAGTTTTTATTTATTGCTAGCTCCCGATACCACAGGTGCGCTGACGCCGAAATCAGCTTCGCTAGGTTATGCAGACTTAAATGATGTGCAGTCATTTTTATTTTCTTGCTCGCAAGAATGGTTGAATACTGTATCTAATGATTGGCGGCAGATGGTAATGGATCTACATTTGCAGGGTAATTTGCAAAATACGACCATCACTTTCGCATCTCCCTGGTCAGACTGGAAACATATTTCCTTTAATACCAATTTTAATAAGATTAAACTTTCATCCTGGAAAAATATTCCCGGAGCGAGCAATCTTTCTGGCGATATAAAATGGAATGCCGCACAAGGCAGTCTGTTTCTGAAAAGCAATAAAGCTAGAATTGATTATACTTCAATGTTCCCAACTGGAATTGAGCTGGATCAATTGACCGGAACCTTGCAGGCTCAGCTTGATCAGAATAATGCCTGGATGTTGCACGTTTCTTCGTTGCAAATGCTTAATAATGATTTGGCTGCAAATATCAGCGGCAATTTGACTATTCCCGCCAAAGGATCGTCGCTAATAGATTTAACCGCTAATTTTACTGTCCCACAGGTAGAACATATTGCCAGTTATATGCCAACAGGAGTGTTTGATCCAGATCTCGCTGCGTGGTTGAAGCAGGCATTTCTGTCTGGAGAAATAAAGTCAGGGCATGCAATTTTACGTGGTAATTGGGCGGATTTTCCATTTGATAAAGGCAATGGTTTATTTAGCGTCACTAGCGATGTCAGCAATATTGGTTTACGTTACGCACCTGATTGGCCAGCGCTGGAGCATTTGAATGGCAAGCTGAATTTTGTTGGACGCAAGATGACGGTGGATATTGATAATGCGGAAATGATGAATATTCCTCTTTCCGGCGTGCAAGGCGTCATACCTTATCTTGGCGATGCGCAACCGCAAATTCTGCAAGTGAAATCAGGAGATATTCAAACTGATTTTAACCATGCATTAGCGTTTGTGCACGCAAGCCCTCTGCAAAAAACCATGGGCAAGATGTTTGACGGCGTTGATATGACTGGCATGATGACGCTGAAATTAGATTTAACGGTGCCGTTGAAAGATCCCGACAATACGAAAGTGTCGGGAATCTGGATATGAATGATGCGGACATGAATATGCCTGAATGGCATATGGATATTAATCATCTTTATGGTCAGGTGGAATTTCACTGAAGTCAACAACAGACCGCGAAAAATATTCAAGGCCAATTGTTTAATAAATCACTGCAATTAAATATTGCCACCGTGCAGAAAGGCAAGAATTCATCGGTTGTGAGCGCAGGATTTTTCACCAGTTTTGACATGAGAGATTTGGAAAGCTGGTTGAAACTGCCATTTACACAGTATGCGCAAGGCTCAACAGATGTCTCCGGCAATATTGATTTTTCACTGCAGCAACCTATGCAGATTCATTTGCAAAGCGACCTATCAGGCGTGGCGTTAACATTGCCGGACAATATGGGCAAAAAAGCCGATGAAGCCCGTGATTTTTCCGCAGATATCGGCGCTGCGGAAAATCAGCCGATGAAAATGAAAATCAGTTATGGAAATTTGTTGGGTGCTGCGTTTGTACTCGAGCGTAAGAATGACAAATTTAACCTAAGTGCTGCCAATTTACGTCTTGGCGGTGGTGATGCCAACTGGCCAGCAGGCACAGGTTTATATGTCACTGGCAATCTTAATCAGCTGGGTTGGGAACAAATCAGGGAATTAAGTCAGGGAAGTCTAGCGCAAATTCCATCGCTCCATTACGTAACATTAATATACATGTGAACGCATTGGATTTGATGGGTGAGTATTCAAAAATGTGCAGCTGAAAGTAACTCCCGAACAAAAGAATTGGCAAATCGTTGTTAATAGTCCTGCTGTGGTGGGACAAATTCAACTGCCGCAGGAATTTTCTCCGCAAGCGACAATCAATGCGCAATTCCAGAAACTGCAATTATCAGCACTGAATAAATCTGGCAAATCCAAAGTTGCCGTAACACCGAGCAATAGATGTTAAACAACTGCCGTCTATTTCTATTCAAGCGAATAATTTTAGTTATAACAATTTGTCATTAGGACAGGTCTATATCAAAACAACACCAGCAAATAATGGCTTGAATATACAAAACTTGCATGTGTTATCACCATTGATGGAATTGCAAGCCAAAGGGGACTGGTTACAAGGACACGGATACACAACACATTTAAGTGGTAAAGCGGTGTCGTCACGCGTAACTGAACTGCTGGATAGTCTAGGATTTAACGCGCATAATTTTGTCGCCCACAATGGGGAACTTAATTTTGATCTGAATTGGCAGGATGCGCCTTACACGCCATCACTGGCGATGATGAATGGCAATGTGTCTATGAATATGGGCGCGGGCAGAATTGTTGATATTGGCCGCAGCGCAAATGCTAAAGTTGGTCTCGGACAATTGCTGAGTATTTTCAGTTTGCAAACCATACCGCGGCGACTTACTTTCGATTTCAGCGATGTATTTCAAAAAGGTTATAGTTTCGATTCGGTAAAAGGTGATTTTGACTTGCGTAATGGCAATGCTTATACATCGGATTTCCTGTTCGATGGCACTGTCGCTAAAGTCGGCATCAATGGCAGAATAGGGTTGAGAGACAAGGATTTCAATTTTACCTTGATTGTGATTCCTTCGGTAACTTCAGTGACATCCAGTATTCCGTTGGCGGCGACATTAATAACAATGAATCCTTTAGTGGGTCTTGGCGCATTTGCGGTGAATACAGTGCTGGGTTCGCAGTTTTCTAAAGTGACAACGTATTATTACGACGTCACCGGGCCATGGGATAACCCGGTGTGGAAGTCGGTGAAAGTTTATAAGCCGAAATAATTACTTATCTATTTGTTGCTTATATTTCTCCGCTGATTCACTAAACGTAGTGAAGTCATTCGTGTCAGCTTTCGTGCGCGACTAGTAATTTATTCAAACCACCTAATTTATCAATAAAGCGATATGGCATGGTATTGCTGGCATTGTCAGTTCTTAACCTATTTAACAGCACATTTAGCTCTATAATATTTTTACACTCGCCATTTTCCAGTCGTTCAATGTATCGATCAAGCAATGCTGCTCGTTGTCGACATAGTTCAGCGTTAGAAAAGAAATTATTTAATTTGCTTATGGTGCGTTCGCGGCGATATTTCAATGCGTCAATAACGACGGATAGAATATTTTTGTCAAAAGTCTCAAAAGCATTAATCTTTTCTTTCTCTTGTTTAAGCACGGTGAAAGCGTCAATCAGTTTGCCGCAAACAATTTTGCAGTGCCAGTTTTCTTTGACTGGTGTTTTCGGTATTAGCTAGCAATGCGACTGTTGAAGTGGACTTGCCAATAAGACTAGCTGCCGAGCGAAAAAACATTTGTGGATTTTCAATCAATTCAGCATGTATTTTCCGGGTAATGTTTTGTCTGTCAGGCGCAATGGCAATGCAGCAAAGCGTAGAAAATTTTTTATCTGCCAGCAAAACGAGTTGTTCCAGCGTCTTTTTCGATATGTGTTTGCCAAGATATGCGTCGACCGATTCCGTGACTATCTGGATTAGTTGATGTAATGCATTAACCGTTCCCCGCTCGGGAACAAGCCATTTTTCTAATTCAGCAAAATAAAATCGCATCTGGGTGTATGCTTTAATATAATTACTGATTGTGCTGTTCCAGTGAGCACCTTTATTTGTATACACGCGAAAATTTTCATTTTCAGGGGAATACTCTTTCGTTTTGTGTTTCATTACGGTTTCAAACGATGTGGCCCATCCAAGCATTTGACCGGGATCGGTTATTTGCGTCAGTAAGTTAGCTATCGCTGCAGGATCAGAAAGCATGGGTTCGGTAATTTGAATTGATGAAGCAAACATAGCGTGAGCTTTGTCACCATACTCTTTCAAATTAGCTAGTGATGCGCGGACATTTGCCATTTCTCACTCCCCTTGAATTTAGTTTTTCATGTCTTTTTTTATTATTACTACAAGGTGGATAATACTGCAATAACGATTATCCATTTGCTTGATATGATTTATGCGGTGAATGATAGGCTAGAAATGAAAAACGCAAGTAGGGTAGTTATTACGAAAATTTATGCACTTTTTTTGCCTTGGCTCTGGCAATAGCTTCCTGAATATAGTTTCTTTTGTTTGCCACTGATTGTTCAGATTGCGCAGATTGTTTATCGCGTTGTTGGGATTTTAATCTTTTATCATGTGCCTGAAAGCGCTGTCGCGCGATATCAGCACGTTGTTTTTCTTCATCATCAGAATATTGTTCGGTGACAGTGATCATGTCTATGCAATCAACTGGACATGGTTCTACACACAATTCACAGCCTGTGCATTCATCGGCAATAACAGTATGCATTTGTTTTGCGCCGCCAAGTATCGCATCGACAGGGCAAGCTTGAATACATTTGGTGCAACCTATGCATTCAGCTTCCCTGATCACAGCCAGCATTTTCGGCTTGGCTTTTGTTTCCATGTCGGCAACAAATGGTTCCGGATCTTGCGCGAGCAAGCCACCTAGCGCGCGTAAGGTTTTTACGCCGCCAGGAGGACATAAATTGATCGTCGCTTTTTCAAATACGATGGCTTCCGCATACGGCATGCAGCCGCCGTAGCCGCAAAGCCCACATTGGGTTTGCGGCAGCAGATCATCAATTTGTTCCGGCGTAATATTTTTCACTTACTTTACGCGTGCGCCTGGTTGCGCGCCTTCATCTGGGCTGACAATGTAAAGATTACCGCCTTCACCAGAGGCGACAATGACCATGCCTTCAGACATGCCAAAACGCATTTTTCGTGGCGCGAGGTTGGCGACGATAACAACTTGTCGTCCAATTAAATTTTCAGGTTGATAAGCTGATTTGATGCCAGCAAAAATTTGTCTTGTTTCACCGCCAATATCAACTTTAAGACGCAATAATTTATCTGCGCCTTCTACTGCATCTGCTTCCAGTACTTTAGCGATGCGTAAATCAATTTTGCTGAAATCATCTATGCTGATATATTCCTTTTTTTCTTCAGCTTTTTCTTAGCTTTATTTCCACAGCAGGTTTTGCTGCTTCAACTGGAGCTGCAGTTGTGGTAGCGCTTGATTTGTCTATGTCTTGTTGTGCCGCCATTTTCATCGCCTCTATTTGTTTAGGATCAATACGGTTAATTAATGCTTGGAATTCCAGAATCGTGTGATCTAGCAATGGTTGATCTTTATCATGCCATTGCAATGGTTTAATATTGAGAAAACTTTCAACCTGGCTAGCAGTTTCAGGCAGCACAGGTTTGAGGTAAATCATGAGCACACGAAACAAATTAATTCCCATGCTGCAAACATCTTGTACTTCCTGTTTGCGCGCAGGATCTTTCATCAATGCCCAAGGTTTTTTCTCATCGATATACTGATTGGCGCGATCAGCCAGTGCCATAATCTGACGGATGGCATGACTGTATTCCATCTTTTGCCAATTTTCTGCAATACTATCACCGGCTTTAGCAAAATCTTCATACAATTGTTTTTCAACACAGTGCGCAGATAATTTGCCGGCGAAATTTTTATTAATAAAGCTGGCGCAACGGCTAGCGATATTAATAAATTTACCAACCAGATCGGAATTCACGCGTTGAGTAAAATCATCAAAATTAATATCCAAATCTTCAATGCGATCGCTAAGTTTAGCAGCGAAATAATAACGTAAATATTCCGGTTTCAAATGATTCAGATAAGTTCTTGCTTTGATAAACGTGCCGCGCGATTTCGACATTTTCTGGCCATCAATGGTGAGAAAGCCATTGGCGAAAATTGCTGATGGCGTGCGGAATTCTGCGCCATGTAAAATTGCCGGCCAAAATAATGCATGAAAATAAATAATATCTTTGCCGATGAAATGATACAGCTCAACCTTGCTGTCGCTTTCCCAGTAATCCGCGAAATTTAAATCTGTTCTACGTTCGCAAAGATTAGCGAAACTCGCCATATAGCCAACCGGCGCATCTAGCCAGACATAAAAATATTTATCTTTTGCATCGGGAATAGCAAAACCAAAATAGGGTGAGTCACGGGAAATATCCCATTCTTTTAATCCATCTTTAAACCATTCATCTAATTTATTGCTGACTTCAGTTCTTGTAAATGACCTTTACGCGTCCAGTCTTTGAGAAATTCTTCGTAGTTTTGCAATTTGAAAAAATAGTGTTCGGATTCTTTTTCAATTGGTTTGGCGCCAGATAAAGTTGAATATGGATTTTTCAAATCAGTTGGTGCGTAAGTGGTGCCGCATACTTCGCAATTATCACCGTACTGATCTTTGGCGCCGCAATTTGGGCATTCGCCTTTAATGTAACGGTCAGGTAAAAACATGTTTTTGACGGGATCAAACAATTGTTTGATCGTGCGTTTGGCGATATTGCCTTTTTCCACGTGGCGTTTATAAATCGTTTCGACTAATTTTTTATTTTCCGGTGAATGCGTGGTGTAATAATTATCAAAATCAATATCAAAATCAGCAAAGTCTTTTTCGTGATCACGTCTTACTTCTTCTATCATAGCTTCAGGTGTCATGCCGATTTTTTCTGCCTGAATCATGATTGGAGTGCCGTGAGCTGTCACTGCCGCAGATATATATACAATCATGGCCCAGCATTTTTTGTAAACGTACCCAAATATCGGCTTGGATATAGCCGACCATGTGGCCAAGGTGCAGGGCGCCATTGGCATAGGGCAGGGCGTTGGTAACGAGTATTTTACGTTTTACCGGCATTTATGGTGTTCCTTAAACTGAGGTTATATATTTTTAGCTGTCAGAAAGTGCTAAAGTATAGCAAATTCAAAATCCCTTGGAGAGTGTTGTGGTGCAGAAAGATATTGAATCCAGGCTAGCCCAATTCCGCGATCCCTATCTGGAAACTGATCTGGTTTCAGCCAAGGTGGTGAAAAATATTGCCGAATCATCGGATGAAATCATCCTTGATATTGTTCTCGGCTTTCCCCATCGGAATTATGAAAATGAGTTGCGCACGGCGCTGACAGCTTTTTTAGCGCCGGTCATGAATAGCAAGCAATTGAAAATCAACGTGTCTTCCCGCATAGAACCGCATGCTGGCAAGCAGGGCATGGCAGGTTTACCAAATATTAAAAATATCATCGCTGTAGCCTCGGGCAAGGGTGGTGTGGGCAAATCCACGGTGGCAGTCAATCTCGCATTGGCGCTGGCCGGTGAAGGTGCAAATGTGGGTATTCTCGATGCTGATATTTATGGCCCTAGTCAACCTATGATGCTGGGCGCAATAGATGAAAAACCAGTTATTGAAAACCGTAAAATTGAGCCTATTGTCCGCCACGGTATCCAATCTATGTCCATTGGTTTTCTGGTGGATGGCACTGCTGCAATGGTGTGGCGCGGCCCTATGCTGGGTAAGGCATTGGAACAGCTTATTCATGATACGCAGTGGAAAGCGCTGGATTATCTCATCGTTGATTTGCCACCAGGCACTGGTGATGTGCAGTTGACGCTTATGCCAGAAAATACCAGTCAGCGGTGCGGTAGTAGTGACGACCCCGCAAGATTTGGCTTTGCTTGATGTCACGCGCGCGTGTGAAATGTTTACTAAATTAAATGTGCCTATGCTGGGCGTTATTGAAAACATGAGTGTTTATCATTGCCCGAATTGTGGCCATGAAGCGCATATATTTGGTGCCGGTGGTGGCGCAAAACTCGCCAATGAATTTGGTTTGAGCATGTTAGGGCAAATTCCTTTGGAGATGCGCATCCGTGAGTTGACTGACGGTGGCAATCCTCCGGTTGTATGCGAACCTGACAGTCATTATGCTAAAGCCTTTGCTGTCGCTGCGCGTAAAGCTGCGGCGAAGTTAGCATTGCAGCCAAAAGATTATTCCGCCAAGTTTCCAAAAATAGTCGTTAAATAACAAATAAAATATAGGAGTAGTAACAATGAGTATCAAATCCGATAAGTGGATACGCCGCATGGCGGAAAAGCACGCCATGATTACTCCATTTGAACCAGGCCAGGTGCGCCATGGTGCAGGCGGCAAAATCGTGTCGCATGGAACATCCAGTTATGGTTACGATATCCGCTGCTCAAATGAATTCAAGATTTTTACCAACATTAATTCTGCAATTGTCGATCCAAAGAATTTCGCCGCGGAAAGTTTTGTTGATGTTACTTCTGATGTTTGTATTATTCCGCCTAATTCATTTGCGCTCGCCCGCAGTGTGGAATATTTCCGCATTCCACGTAGCGTCTTAGTGATCTGTCTTGGTAAATCCACTTATGCGCGTTGTGGCATCATTGTTAATGTGACACCGTTAGAGCCAGAATGGGAAGGTCACATTACCCTGGAATTTTCTAATACCACGCCGCTGCCAGCTAAGATTTATGCCAATGAAGGGGTTGCCCAGCTTTTGTTCTTAGAGTCGGATGAAGAATGCGAAACATCATATAAAGATCGTGGCGGAAAGTATCAGGGGCAAAAAGGGGTGACGTTGCCTATTACTTGAACAGACGGAAGTATTCCCGCGGCAAAACCGCGGGAATGTTATGGATTAAGAGTCGGATTCATCATCCAGTTCGGCTTGAGAAACGGCTTCGATAGGAAGATGACGATTTCCGTTAACCTTTTCTCGTAACTCTTTGCCGGGTTTGAAATGAGCGGCATATTTTGGATTGGTGACCAATTTTTCGCCAGTTTTCGGGTTGTGGGCTCTACGTGGTGGGCGAAAGTGCAAATTGAAACTACCAAAACCGCGGATTTCAATTCTTCCACCTTGGCTAAGAACGTTGCTCATGTGTTCAATAATATGATTAACACCCATGGCAATGTCTTTTTCGGGAAGGTGAGGAAAGTGCTTGCTGAGTTCGCCGATAAGTTGTGATTTGATCAGCATAGTCGGTTCAGCAGTTGCTGCCTCCTTTAGATGGCCTATACTTTACAATATAACTCAAAGGGTTAGCATGTCAAGGGCTTGGGGTGGTAAAGACAAGATATTTTTGTAACCAAATTGATCAATTACTGGCCACGTTACTATTGGCGATCAGCGCTGTAGTTGGTGTTTGCGCAAGCAAATAAAATTTTTCTTTAGGATGATCGCTTTGCAATTGTTGAAAATGTTTTATATCCATAAATACGAACACACGTTTGTTACTGTCCCAGATTTGCCAGAATTTATTTTCATCAATCATCCATTCATGCGTATCTTGATGTTGCATGCCATAGGACAATTCATTTTGCCAATCTAAAACGGTTACACGACGTTCAAGATAAAATGGTAAATCCTGATAATATTGGTGAAATGTCACAACAACATCTTGTGGCTGCAACATAGGTTTGAGTTTTTGCGCTAACGGCAACACGGTACGTGAATCCGCATATTGCATAGAGCTAAGAAATAATATTAAAAATAGCGCGGAAGTAATGATTGTCGTTAATAATGCGTGTTTGATGTTGCGGTATGAAAAAATGACAGCTGTGATCGTGCCTGTTATCAATACTAACCCGGCTGGTATCAGAAATAGATTGGCCATAGCGGGTTGTGCAGTATTAGCAAAATGCGTCAGCAATGCACAGGCGCAGCCAAAAATGATGGCGGCAATAAGTTGAAACAGGTATCCCGCTTTAATTCCGAATAATCTTCCAGCACAGGCAGCTTCTTGCAGATAGCGCGCGGTTAATATCGAGAGTGGTGGCAGCACCGGCAGAATGTACGGCATCAATTTCGATTTGGAAAACGAAAAGAAAATAAATATCAGCGTCGCCCACAGTAAAAAAAACATTTCACTAGCGCGCTGTTTTCTTTGTCCGCGGAATACGTTCAGCACAGTCTGAGGCAGGAATACAATCCAGGGAAAAAATCCGATGAGCAGTACCGGGATAAAAAACCAGCCAGGCTGATAATGTCCCACATCCAAAGTGGTATAGCGGAGAAAATGTTGTTCAATAAAATAAAAGTAAAAAAATTCCGGGTTGTAATATTGCACCAGTATATGCCAGGGCGCGGCTAGCAATAAAAATAAACCCAGACATGATGGCAGGTAAAGATTTTTTAATTGTTTCCATTCGCCCTGAATGATAATCCAGGCGCATACGATCATGGCGGGAAAAACGATGCCTATCAGTCCTTTAGTCAGAACAGCTAACGCGGCAAAAGCTGAAGCGCTACAAAAATACCAATGTCGGGCGCGACCGGGAGGTAGCTGGGCGCCGAGTATGAAGCAATACAGGCAAGAGGCAAGGAATACGGTGACTGGTAAATCCAGGCTGACCATGTGTGCCATGATGAAATAAAGCGTGCTGTTGCCAAGCACCAGTGCGGATAAAAGACCTACGGCGCGGTTGTATAATTTACGCGCGGTGGTATAGGTGAAAATGCAGCCGAACAAACCCAAAATGGCGTTCACACTGCGCAAAGACCAAAGGTTGAGGCCGCCGATTTTAATCGCCAGCGCGCCTAGCCAGTAAAAAAGTACCGGTTTCTCAAAATATTTGATGCCATTGAGATAGGGGGTAATGTAATCATTCGCCGTCGCCATTTCACGCGCGATCTCGGCATAGCGGCCTTCGTCCGGCACGAACAGTGGTCTGGAGCCAAGCAGCATAAAAAAAACAATGCCTAAAAATAGCAGCAGAAAGAAAATATCTTTCCACCATGACTGGAGGTCGTCTTTACTGAGGCTGTCAGGCAGCCGGCTTTGCTGCATGGGCGTGTCTTCAATCAGCTATTTCATGAGCGCAGAATTTAGCATATTCACAGTCTGGAGAATAGGGTTTGTTGGGGTTTGTTTAGCTGGCATGAAGGGGTATATAAACAATGAAAATAGACAGTTATCACGTTATAATAACCCTAACTTGGTACTGGGCCATTTGCACGCTATGAAAAAGTTATTGCTCTGCTCCATTATTTTATTCATTTTGTCTCTTTCTAACGCGTTTGCCGTTAAGGTTTCCAGTCTCTACCAGGCGGAAGTTCCTGTGGCTTCACAAACAGAAGATCTGAAACAACAGGCTGTTGAAGATGGTTTTCAACAAGTATTAATCAAGCTGACCGGCAATCCGCAAATCGCATCTAATCCCGTGATACGCTCCAGCTTGCAGCGAGCGGATTATTACGTTCAGGAATACAGTTACATGGCGCCAACGCCGGACGCATCAGAATATATGCTCCAGGTACGCTATGATGCAGACGATGTTAACCGGCTGTTAAAACACGCAGGCGCGTCTTTTTGGGGTGAGAGCAGACCTTTGCTGTTGGTCTGGCTGACGGTAAGAAATGATGCGAATGATGTGGAAATTGTGGCTAGTGAAGCGCCAGGTGGCGAATATGCCGCGATGAAACAGCAAAGCCGTAAATTTGGCATACCTTTAATTTTTCCAATGATGGATATGGATGACATAAATAAGGTATCGGTGGATGATGTCAGTCATATGAATGTGTCGCTGCTTTCGGAAGCGGCTAAACGCTATTCTCCCGATGCTATCCTGATTGGCAATATACAAACATCTAAAGCTGGAGCTGGTGTGCAAGGCAAGTGGCGGCTTGTTCTTGGTGACACTAATTGGGATTGGTCAACAGCAGATAAATCGATGCCAGATGATATGGCTACTATCATGAATTTTGTCAGTCAAACGCTAGCGAAAAATTATATTGTGAAATCAGCTAATACGCAGTCGCAAATATTAAAGCTGCAGGTGAGTAATGTTTTTGAACGTAATGATCTGGCGCTGTTGATGCAATATCTCAAGCAGATAACGCCGGTTGAGCGCGTTGATCTGGCACAGGTTTCCGGTAATGTTGTTGCTTTGACGGTAGCCGTGAATGGACCGGTAGATGGTTTTCTCAAGAATGCCACGATTGGCCAGCACCTGGTGTTGAAATCACAAGACCAGGGCTCTAACAGCTATGTTTATGAATGGGTGCGTTAACGCATGCATAGATTATCTCCCCAACTGCCATTAGGTTTCAGTCTGAAAGAAGAAGCAACATTCGCGAATTTCTATGCGGGCAATAATAATATTGAAATTATTGATGCGCTGAAAAAAACCGCGCGTGGCGAAGGCGAAAGAATTATTTATTTGTGTGGTATGCGCGGCGAAGGTTGCAGTCATTTACTGCAGGCATGCTGCCACTATGCTCATCAACACCACATCGGTTCCGTTTATTTGCCGCTTGATACACTGATTACGCTTTCCCCTGAAGTATTAAATGGTTTTGAAACACTCTCCTTAGTCTGCATTGATGATTTGCATAAAATCGCCGGCCATCCAGAATGGGAAGAAGCAGTGTTTCATCTTTTCAATCGGATTTATGATGCTGGTGGTCGTATTATTTTAGCCGCGCAAGATGTGCCCAAGTCTATTAATCTCGCGCTGCCAGATTTAGTCTCACGTTTATCCTGGGGAATTGTATATCAATTAAATTCTTTGACCGACGCGGATAAAATTGCGGTCCTTGTTATGCGCGCGCATGGTCGCGGCATCAGTTTATCGGATGAAGTGGGAAAATATATTCTTAATCATTGTCCGCGTCATATGGGCACGTTGTTTGCTGCCCTGGATGCGCTTGACAAGGCGTCTCTCGCGGCACAGCGACGTCTAACCATACCATTTGTGAAAGAAGTGCTGCAGATTTAAAAATTGTAAGGAGAAAGTAATGCCACAGATTAAAATGATTAAAGCGCGGGAAATTCTCGACTCCCGTGGCAATCCTACTGTTGAAGCAGAAGTTTATTTGAATACCGGTGAATGCGGCAGGGCCGCTGTACCTTCTGGTGCTTCAACTGGATCGCGCGAAGCGCTTGAACTGCGAGACAATGAATCACAACGCTATATGGGTAAAGGCGTCAGGCTGGCGGTTTCATATATCAACAATGATTTATCCAAAGCGTTATCAGGTTTTGAAGTTTCGCAACAGCGTGAAATTGACGATGCCATGATTGCGCTGGATGGAACAGCAAATAAAGAAAAGTTTGGCGCGAATGCATTGTTGGCTGTTTCTCTCGCTGCGGCGAAGGCGGCGGCATTAAGTCGCAATGAACCGCTTTATCAATATCTTGGTAATAAAAACAGTAATTTTGTTTTGCCAGTACCGATGATGAATATTATTAATGGTGGTGCGCACGCCGACAATAATATCGATTTTCAGGAATTCATGATTATTCCTGCGGGATTGCCGACTTTTTCGGAAGCATTACGCGCGGGCACAGAAGTATTTCATCATTTGAAATCATTGTTGAAAGCAAAAAAATATAACACCAACGTGGGTGACGAAGGTGGTTTCGCACCGGATTTACCAAGTCAAAAAGCAGCGGTTGAATTAATTCTCGAAGCGATTGGACGCGCTGGTTATCAAGCTGGCAAAGATATTTGTCTGGCATTCGATGTTGCCAGCAACGAACTTTATCGTAATGGAAAATATCATCTTGAGAGTGAAAACTTATCTCTGACCGCAGATGAATTTACTGATTATCTCGCGCGCTTTGTTGATCAATATCCTATCATCAGCATTGAAGACGGCATGGCAGAAGATGACTGGGATGGTTGGAGCAGCTTGACCAAACGTTTAGGCAATCGTGTTCAGCTGGTTGGCGATGATTTGTTTGTCACGAACACGGAATTGTTACAGCGGGGAATTAATCAGCGCATGGCGAATGCAATATTGATCAAGCCCAATCAGATTGGCACGCTGACTGAAACCATGGCAGCAATCAATATGGCCAAGAATGCTCATTATAATACCGTTATTTCCCACCGTTCCGGTGAAACCGAAGACACTACTATTGCGGATATTGCTGTCGCCACTAATGCAGGGCAAATTAAAACGGGTTCGTTATGCCGTACTGATCGCGTCGCTAAATATAACCAATTACTGCGTATAGAAGAACAGTTGGGTAATAAAGGTAAATACGCCGGTCAACAGGTATTTTCCCAATTGAATTTGAAAAACCTGAGTAAGGTAACTGGGTAATGTCAAAACTGCGCTTGAATATCCTGACAGTGTTGTTGTTCGCACTGTTGTTCTTTCTTCAATACCGATTATGGTTTGAATCGGATGGTATTCACGATATGGCGCTGTTAAAAAAATCATTGGCGAAACAAACGGATGAAAATGACAAGTTAAAAAAGCTGAATGACGATTTGCTAATGCAAATTCAGCGTCTTCAGAGTAGCAAAGAAGCGACAGAAGCCCGCGCACGTAATGAACTGGGGATGATTAAAAAGGACGAGACGTTTTATCAGATCGTTAAATGAGAAAACTCCGTGAAACTATGAAGGATAACGAACATGAAAATCTTGATCAGTAACGATGATGGTGTGCACGCGCCTGGTTTGATGTATCTGGCGAAAGCGCTGGAAAAACTGGCGGATATCACTGTCGTTGCGCCTGACCGTAATCGTAGCGGCGTCAGTAACTCGCTGACATTAGAACATCCGTTGCGTGTGATCACCGCCTCAAATGGTTTTTTCAGTGTTAATGGCACGCCTACCGATTGTGTGCATTTGGCAGTGACAGGTTTGTTAAAAGAAATGCCGGATATGGTTGTTTCCGGTATTAATGAAGGATCGAACTTGAGTGATGATGTTATTTATTCAGGCACGGTTGCCGCCGCCACCGAAGGACGTTTTCTTGGGTTGCCTTCTGTTGCTATTTCGCTGGCAGGGCCGCGTTGCGAACATTATGATACTGCCGCTAAGGTAGCCAAGTTACTAGTTGAGCGTTTGCGTGAAACACCTTTAACGTATGACACAATTTTAAATGTGAATGTGCCTGATTTGCCTTATTCTGAATTAAAAGGCATTCAAGTGACGCGACTGGGTACGCGCCATATTGCGGAACCTACTATTAAAGAACTTGATCCCAGAGGCAGAAAAATTTATTGGATAGGTCAGCCAGGCCCACAACAGGACGCAGGCCCGGGAACGGATTTTTACGCGGTCAATTCAGGTTACGTCTCTATCACGCCTTTGCAACTGGATTTGACGCACTATAAAGTTCTGGATGAATTATCCACGTGGGTTCAGCCGTTGCAGATTGGTTAGGCATAAGGATTATTAATGCAATGTTGCGGCTAATTATCATTAGTCTGATGTGTGTTGTTTTACTTGGCTGCGACAATGGCGACAATTTCGCGCCAGTCACAGATGCCAGTGGTTTCGATCCTGTTCCTCAAGCTGGTAAGCATGTCGTCAAGCATGGTGAAACATTGTATGAAATCGCCTGGCGTTATGGCATGGATTACCGCAGCCTTGCCGCCACAAACAATATGCATTCGCCTTATATTCTTTATTCTGGCCAGGTTATTTATCTGCGTGGTCGCAATACGCATGCTGTTGTATATCACGCTAATCGCACTAGACATGTTGTTGTAACGGCAGTAAAAAGCCGCGAACCTGATGCGGTTGTTTCCGCCTGGGCGTGGCCGGCGCATGGAAGAATTATCGGTACTTTTTCTTCTTTGAATAAAGGCATCAATATTGCCGGGAAAGCTGACGCTCCCATCTATGCCGCTGCATCCGGGAAGGTAGTATATAGTGGCGAGGGTTTACGCGGATATGGCAAGCTCATCATACTTAAACATAACAGTACGTATCTATCTGCATACGCGCATAATAATGCGATTCTGGTCCATGAAGGCGAATGGGTAACTAAAGGTCAAAAAATAGCAAAAATGGGCAATTCTGGTGCAGATAGAGTCATGTTGCATTTTGAAATTCGACAGGCGGGTAAGCCTATTGATCCTACAGGATTTTTACTGCCAGCCTCTTAGCCCTGCTCGGTTTTCTGTACCTATGCGCAGGGTAATCAATATATAATAGAGTTAAGGTTTTGTTCAGGTGGGGACTCATTTCTAAAGAGGTCGTCCATGCCTAAAAGTAAAAAAGGTAATGACCAGGGAGTGAAAAAAAAGACTAGTAACGACAAGGAAGCTATTCTTGTCGAAGATGCGCCGATTTCGTTTGGGAATAATCAAAAAACTGAAACAAATGGCAAGCAGCATAATCAGGCACCGACTGAAGCAAATGATAAACCTGCAGGTAGAAAAATCCGAGAAAAAGAAGTCAGTCTTGATCCCACACAGATTTATCTCAAAGAAATAGGCTTTTCTCCATTATTATCCGCTGAAGAAGAAGTTCATTATGGCCGTCTCGCGATAAAAGGCGATCCCGCCGCCAGAAAAAAAATGATAGAAAGCAATTTGCGTTTGGTGGTAAAAATCGCCCGTCATTATTACAACCGTGGGCTGGAATTTTCTGATCTTATCGAAGAGGGTAATCTGGGTTTGCTGCGGGCAGTAGAAAAATTTGATCCTGAACGTGGATTCCGTTTTTCAACTTATGCGACATGGTGGATACGGCAGACGATAGAACGCGCGATCATGAATCAAACCCGTACGATACGTTTGCCAATTCATGTACTGCGTGAATTAAATATGTATCTTTCCACGGCGCGCGAATTGGTAAAAACGCAAGATCATGAGCCAAATTATCATGAAATCGCTGAGGCACTAGATAAGCCTATAGATGATGTGAAGAATATGATGGAGCTAAACGAGCATATGGTGTCGCTGGATATGCAAGTGTCGAATGATAATTCGGCTGGCAAACCGCTTGTTGAAGCACTCGCAGACAAAAATGTTGTCGACCCTGCAGACGCATTGGCAAATGAACATTTGCACGAAAATCTCGAGCAATGTATTAATCAATTAAATGAGAAACAGCGCGAAGTTTTGTGCCGCCGTTTTGGTCTCGCAGGATATGAGCGTCAGACGCTAGAAGAGGTAGGTAAGGCTGTTGGGTTGACGCGTGAGCGTGTACGACAAATCCAAATGAGTGCGTTAAAAGCATTACGCGAAATTCTGGAAGCGCGTGGCTTGGGTGAAGATATATTGTAATTATAACATTCGCCGCAAAATATTATCTTTGTCGATAAAATGATGCTTTAGCGCTGCTAAAATATGTAAAGTAATGGTGGCAATCAAACAGTAAGCCAGGTATTCGTGAATAACCTTGAATATTATTATCTTGTCATGATCCGATGCGACAAGATCGGGCATGGTAAACAAACCAAAAAATGAAACTGACAGTCCAGCGTAAGATGACATTAACCAGCCTGTGAGCGGCATGGCGAACATAAAAAAATAAAATGCCCAGCTTACAGTGCGTGCGGCAATGACTTCCCATCTAGGCAGATCCAGCTCTGGCAGAATATTAAGCCATCGCCATGACATTCGTAACACCACCAGCATCAGCACAAGCAACCCAAACTCTTTGTGCCAGCCATATAGCTTGAGTTTTTCCATGCTGATTGGTAAGTCGCTCATATACAAACCCAAGCATATGAGGCCGATAACAATGATAGCCATCACCCAATGAAAGCTGATGGCTACCAGGCCAAACTGATCATCCGTGTTTTTCAGCTGCATAAATTCCTTTTATTGCAACGACAATGAATGAACTACGCCAATTCAAACGTGGTGCTAAGTTTCTTTTCCACCGGCAGGTTTTTTAGCTTCACATAAACGGGCAAGCCATTTTTATATGGCGGGTAATCTTCGCCCTGAATGAGCGGCGATAAATAGCGCCGGCAAGCTTCGGTAATGCCAAAGCCATCACTAGTAATATAATCGCGAGGCATTTTCTGTTCAACATTGGCGACTTTATCTAACGGTGCTTCGCCTATGCTCCAGTGATATTTATCACCTTTTTCCCTGACGATGATAGGCATGACTGCGTTTTTGCCGGCCAGTGCGAACTCAACCGCAGCTTTGCCGACCGCGTAAGCTTGTTCAACGTCAGTGGCGGAAGCAATATGTCTTGCTGAGCGTTGCAAGTAATCAGCCAGCGCCCAGTGGTATTTGTAGCCAAGACTTTCTTTGACTAATTTAGCGATGACAGGTGCGACGCCGCCTAATTGTTTATGACCGAATGCGTCAACCAATCCTTGTTCGGAAACGAAATTGCCATCCTGGTTTTTTAAGCCTTCCGATACCACGATGGAACAATGATCGTATTTTTGCACGCATTCTTTCACGCGTTGCAGGAATGCTTCAACATTCAGTGGTATTTCTGGAAACAGAATAATATGTGGAGAATCGCCATCTTTTTCTGCAGCCAAACCACCAGCGGCAGCTATCCATCCAGCATGTCTTCCCATTACTTCGAGAATAAATACTTTAGTTGAAGTGAGCGCCATAGAGGCGACATCCATGCCAGCTTCGCGTATGGAAACGGCAACATATTTCGCAACTGAGCCAAAGCCAGGGCTGTTATCAGTAAAAGGTAAATCATTATCAACTGTTTTTGGCACGCCTATGCAAGTGATGGGATAGCCAAGTTCTTTGCTGATTTGTGATACTTTGTGCGCGGTATCTTGTGAATCGCCGCCGCCGTTATAAAAAAAGTAACGGATATTATGCGCGGTGAAAACTTCCACCAGACGTTCATATTGTTTACGATGTTTTTCAATGGAACCGAGTTTATGTCGGCATGAGCCAAACGCACCTGCGGGTGTGTGGCGCAAGCTGGCGATATCAGCGTCAGATTCCAGGCTGGTATCAATGAGATCTTCGGTGAGAGCGCCAATGATGCCGTTACGCGCAGCGTAGACCTTGCCAATTTTATCACCATGTTTGCGTGCGGTTTCAATCACGCCGCAAGCCGAAGCATTGATGACAGCGGTAACACCGCCAGATTGAGCGTAAAGTGCATTATATTTTTCCATGGGGAACTCCGAAAATAGGTTCAAGAATGGCCTAAAAGTATACTGATTTTTATCTGAGTTCAATAGGCTGAATAAAATACCTGGCGTAGCTTATTAAACAAGTGTTTATCGAAGAATTGCCAGTCATTATACTGCCATATGTTAAAATGTAAGTTCGATATCTTAATCCAGGGGAGGATTAGCCATGTCACAGGTCAGGAATGCACAATTACGTGAAACCGCGCAGGATTATTATCGACAAGCCACACTTGCCTGCAAAACCAGCGATGATCAGGCAATCAGTCAGTTTACCAATGCGATTACAACGCTTGATGTTATTTCTAAATCAGTCAGAACAGAAGAAGATTATTATTGGCAAGCTGTCGCATACAAAGAAATTGTTTGTGCTTGCATACGCAAGCAAGATGGTTCTTCCGCGCTGGAAAATCTCGATCATGCACGCTCACGTTTGAGTAAATGCGTTAGCAAAATTCCCGAGGAAAAACGTACAGACAAGCATTACGATATTCTGCTATTCTGCGATGTCGTCAAGTGGGCAGTGATAATGATGAAAAGAAAACAGAACAATTTATTTCAATTGTTTGGCCCGACGGAAGTGACTGACAATCTTCTCAAAGAGTTTGAAGAAAATTTGCAGCAATGCAAAAAAATATTAAATGCTGACAATCATGCCAAAGTAAAATCAGCGGAAATGTCTTCATCTCATTTGTTATTTAACAGGATGAATACTCAGCATGATAATGAGTATAGTGAAAAGGAGAGCAATACATGTCCCAAGGCCGTTATATAAGCCTGCGCCTGAACGCAGATAATTATTCACACAAAGCACAATTTTGTTTTGATCAGAAAGACTGGGTTAATGCGCTTATTTTCTTCAAAAAATCCATTAATGAAACGCGGCAGATTCCCAGGATGTCCTTAAATAAAGATGATTATCTGCTGTTGGCGCTGGCTCGCCGTGACATGGTGTGGCCTGGTTTTAAATTGGGTGATGTCGCCGGCGCATTCGAATGTTTTCATCGTTCATTGCGCTGGTTTTCCAAAGCAGTAAGTGGTTTGACTGAGGGACAACAGCTTTCCGCAAGATATAAAGATGTGTTTTCAACTTATTATCCTATTTTGGTCAATGTACTCAGGCGTTTAAAGCCGTCACAGTTAACACTAGAAAATAAACAAATGTTTGATGCTTTGGTGCGAACGTTTGTTGCCTTTGCCCAGGAAATAGAAACTAAATTCCCACAATGGAAAATTACCGGGGAATGGGAGCAAGGCTTGCGTTGGCCGTCAATGCTCACGCCTGCACGCGCAGGACTCTTCGGTGGACAAATAATGCGTATACCGACAGATATGAGTAGGGATGTTGAATGTATGCATCCTAAGGCCTCAAAGCCTACCGCAGCATAAAAAAATCCCGTATTGGATGGGAGGTTCCAATACGGGTTTTAAACTCAAGTTCGTCGGATTCTCGAGGAGATACTGACTTGAGATTTGACACTTATAGTTGTTGTTTTAACTGGTTAATGTTTTTAATCATGGCATATTGATGTATGTTTTTAAAAAACAAAGACCGTTGTAATTCCTGAATTTGCTGTGCGCTCGCCAGAATAAAGCTGGAGCCTAGTTTATTTGCCAGGCGTAAAACTTCCGTACGAATTTTGCCGGAAATTAACCATTGGTCTTTTTTGGCAACACCCAGATGTTTGCCAACTTGAGATAAGGATTGTTTGGCTTCATCATAATATTTTTCAACCAGCATGCCCATCGAAGGGATATTGAAATAACAGGTTGGTAAATGCGGGATGACATGTACCAGACTTAACTTAATATCCATTTGTGGCGCATATTCAGAACTAAAGGCTTGTTTGATTTGTAACACTTCTTCTTCCGTGATCGCATTTGTTACAATTAAAACTTGCTTTCTCTGATCCATGGCTGCTCTCTCCTAAACACACATTACTTATATATTTCCATCATGATTATTTATGAGGGATACTAATCATCTCACTAATGAACGCTGATAAAAATTGGGAGAAAACCATAAGAACTTACTTGAATATACCTAACTAGATCAGGGTTAGTACCATCAGGAAAGTACTAATTTGAATTAGAAATATCATCATAGATTAATTGTGTATCTATTCTTCTTCAACTACTTCTTCTTGAATGCTATTTGTGAGAACTAATTTAACTAATTCGGGTACTGATTTAACCCCCATTTTTTTCATGACAGAGGCGCGATGAGCTTCAACGGTTTTCAATGAAATATTTAATTCGGCAGAAATCACTTTATTGGGTTTGCCGGCCACAATTCCTTGTAAAACTTGTACTTCTCGTGGGGATAATAAAGCAAATTTAGCACGTGCTTGGGCGCTTTCCTGGCGTTTTTCACGATTAGCTTTATCAATGCGCAGCGCTTTATTGATGCTTTCAAGTAATACTTGATCGTTAAATGGTTTGGTAAGAAAATCGATGGCGCCTGCTTTCATGACCGTAACCGCAAGAGGGACATCGCCATGACCACTGATGAAAATAATAGGTAAGGTGGGGAGGCCATCTTCATTGAATTTGGTTTGTAGTTCTGGGCCGCTCATGCCAGGCATGCGCACATCTAATAATAAACAGCCATGCTGCTGAGGATCATATTCTTCTAAAAATCTTGTGCCCGGACGTAGGTTTTAACTTTCAGACCGATGGATTCAATGATCCACGATAATGATTCCACCATTGCTTGATCATCATCAATGATATAAACAATTGGATCTAATGTTGACATTATCACTCTCTCCTATTAAATCGAAACAGGTAAAGAAAAACGTATCCAACTATTGCCGCTTGTATTTGGGTTAATGGTAAATTGGCCGCCATGGGCTTCGATAATAGAGCGGCAAATAGCAGACCCATGCCGCGTCCATGCGCTTTAGTGGTGAAAAAGGGCATAAATACTTTATGTGATGATTTTCTTTTGAAAACCCAGGGCCAGTATCAGTCAGCGTGATTTCAATGGTTTCGCTGTGAGTGGATTTGGTATGAATATGAATGCGTTTTTCTTTCGAATGTCTTTCCTGCATGGCTTCAATGGCATTTTGAATCAGATTTAACAACACTTGTTGAATCTGAATTTTATCGATAAAAATAAAAGGAAATTTTTATCAAAATTGAAATCGATTTTTGTTTTTGAAATGGTTAGTTCATTTTTAATCAAACTGACTGTTTCACGGATGACATTATTAATTTTGCAGGGTGTTTTAACTAACTGGCCTTTACAAAAAAAGTTTTTCAGGCGATGAACAATTTCACCCGCGCGTTCTGCTTGTGCGACTGCTTTTTCCATAACATTGTTTCAATTGATCGCGGTCGTGATCGCTGTTTTGCAGATGACGTACGCAGCCGCGTGTGTAATTGACAATAGCGGCCAGAGGTTGGCTGATTTCATGCGCCATGCCGGAAGCCATTTCTTCCATGGTGCTAAGGCGAAAAACATGTGCTAGTTGTTGGCCGCGCAAACGGGCTTTTTTATCGATACGCGATCGGTAATATCGCGTGAAGCAAGCTGGATTTCATTAATAATGCGTGTTTGTTCATCGATGATGAGACGGATATTGCTTTCAAACCAGCGAAATTCGCCTTCTTTGCGTTTGATGCGATAGACAATGGGTTTATTGTCAGCATCATCGCGCCGGCGAGAAAATATTTTTTTGATTTTGGTGAAGTCATCGTGATGAATGAGTTTATAGATATTTTTCCCAACCAATTCTTCTGGGTAATAACCAATGGATGACTTGCAGGCGGGAGAGACATAGAGATAAGTGCCATCTGGTGTATGCCGGGAGATAACGTCAGTCGCATTTTCAGCGAGTAGATGAAAGCGTAATTCACTTTCACGTAATTTTCGTTCGGTTTGTTCCAAGTTGATGCAAGAGGTTAATTAGCAGACCGCTGGCGTTGCTAAAGCCACCCAGCACATGTTGCAGTTGCTGCCGGAGCATGTTTTGTTCTTTCAGCAAGTCTTCTTCGACTTTTTTGTAACTGGATATGTTTTGATTAATCAGTAGGGCGGTAATTTTATTTTGTTCATTTGGCGGCAGAGAGCAAAGATAGGATTTGCAGTGACCTTTAATGCCGTTTTTACGGATAAAAATGGTATCTTCCTGCCATTTTTTCTGCTGCGAAGAAATTTCCTGAATGAGTTTGGGAAACGGATAATTGCGATCATAAATAAAATTAATTGAGCGGCCGATCACTTCTTTTTTCGTATAACCAAAGAGGGAAGCGGCACCATTGTTCCAGTTAATGATGCGCCCAGCTTTATCGAGCAAAACTGCGCTATCCATTATGGCGTCAAATCAATCCTTGATTATCCATTTAGGCTGCTACCCACAATCCTTTGCGGTATACCGTAAATTTGTTAATAATAGCACAATTAAAATATAAAGAGAAAACATCCTCTCATGGTCGAAATAGGAGCTTTATGCGTTTACATATATTAGGCGTTTGCGGCACGTTTATGAGTGGTATTGCGATCCTCGCAAAGCAAGCCGGTCATAAAGTGACCGGGTCGGACATGAATGTTTATCCTCCTATGAGTACGCAATTAACTGAACAGGGGATAGAATTGCTGGAAGGGTATGACCCTGCCCATATCGATCCTCAATGTTGATATGGTGATTGTTGGTAATGTTATTCGTCGGGGTAATCCAGCAATGGAATATGTGCTGGCGCAAGGCATACCTTATATGTCAGGACCACAATGGCTGGCGGAAAATGTGCTTAGAGATCGCTGGGTGTTGGGTGTTTCCGGTACGCATGGTAAAACGACGACAACCAGTTTGTTGACCTGGATACTTGAATATGCGGGTAAGAAACCGGGTTTTTTGATCGGCGGTGTGCCGGAAAATTTCGGCGTGTCAGCACGGCTGGGCGAAAGTCCATTATTTTGTCATTGAAGCGGATGAATATGACTAGTGCGTTTTTTGATAAACGCTCCAAGTTTATTCATTATCATCCTAAGACACTCATATTGAATAATCTGGAATATGACCATGCAGATATTTTTCCAGACCTGGATGCAATCAAGCAGCAATTTCATTATCAGGTAAGAACGGTTCCCGGTAATGGCTGCATTATCCGTCATTCCCAGGATCATAATTTGGCGGATGTCATTGCCATGGGCTGTTGGACTCCGGTGGTCACATTCAGTGGACCAGCAGGTGAATGGCAGGCAAGTTTACTCGCGGCGGATGGCAGTGCGTTTTCAGTCATGCACGCGGGCAATAAACTGGGCGATGTGCATTGGGATTTGTTAGGCCGACATAACGTCGATAACGCTCTGGCGGCAATTGCCGCGGCAAGCCATGCAGGAGTTCCGGCGGCGCAGGCCATCGAATCTCTGGCAGCATTTAAAAATGTTAAACGTCGTCTGGAAGTCAAAGGCAAGGTCAATGGGATTGTCGTCTATGATGATTTTGCTCATCATCCCACGGCCATAGAAACAACGTTGGCAGGTTTGCGAGCCAGGATAAATGGTAATCGTCTGGTGGCTGTGATCGAATTTGGCTCATATACCATGCGTACCGGTGTGCACAAAGATCGTATACGTGATTCCTTGCGCGATGCTGATATGGTGGTATGCAAGAGTACTGATACTGACTGGGGTTTAAATGAAGTGCTTGCCGGGTTTGAGCAGCCGGTAGCAATGTATAATGATGTTGATGCATTGGTTCGCGGCCTTGTTCCTCAGCTGGCGCCAAACGATCATGTCGTCATTATGAGCAACTCTGGTTTTGGTGGCATACACAATAAACTCCTGCAAGCTCTCAAAGAGGTTAAATAATCCAATGGAAGAGAATGAAAAAAGAGTCAAAACTGCATTTACAAAAACCGGTGCATGGCTTGGTTTTGCTGCCTATGTTGTTTTAGCGGTAACGTTAGTGGCGATATTATATTACATACAATAATAGGCGAGGAGTGGAGTATGAGTAAGAAGTCTAAACCAATAAGAGTCAGCGCAAATCCCGTATACAAACCGGAACAATCTGATCCCGCAAATGAAAAATTTCTGTGGTCATATGAAATCACTATTGAAAATGAAGGCGAGGATATCATACAGCTACTTAATCGTTATTGGCGCATCACCGACATGACGGGTCATATAGAAGAAGTGCAAGGTTTGGGGGTGATTGGCATGCAACCTATTATTAAGCCTGGTAAACCATTTGTTTATACCAGTTTTTGTCAGTTGCAGACGCCGCAAGGAACGATGGAAGGGCATTATGAAATGCAGGATTTGGATGAAAAGCGTTTCAAGATTGAAATCCCCAAGTTTATTTTAAGCGCTCCTTCTGAAATTACTAAAACGTTTCGTTCGAGACTGCATTAATGACATTAACCGAATTACGCTATGCCATCACGCTGGCTCAGGAAAAGCATTTTGGTCGTGCTGCCAAAGTTTGTCATGTCAGTCAGCCGACCTTGAGTGTGGCAATTACCAAGCTGGAATCTGAACTTGGTGTTGCTTTATTTGAACGTGATCGTAACAGTGTACGGGTAACGAAAATCGGTGAGCAAATTATTGCGCAAGCGCAGCGAGCGCTTGATGAAGTCAGTCAGATTCGCGACATTGCACAAGGTGGAAAATCGCAATTAAATACGCCATTAAAAGTTGGCGCGATTTATACCATTGGACCTTATCTTTTTCCCAGCTTGATTCCAAAGCTGAAAAAAATTGCGCCAGAAATGCCTTTATTAATTCAGGAAGATTTTACCGCTAATTTGCGTGCGCGATTATTGCAGGGTGAGGTTGATGCTATTTTTATTTCACTGCCCTTTACCGAAACGGGGGTGGTGACGCAGGCTTTGTACGATGAACCGTTTGTAGTGCTGATGCGTAAAGATCATCCGCTAAGTAAAAAAGAAACGATCAAACCAAGTGAGTTGGATGCGCATGAAATGTTGCTGTTAGGGGAAGGGCATTGTTTTCGTAATCAAGTAATGGAAGCCTGTCCTAACTGTTATCCAACGGAAGGCAGTCAGGAAAGTACGATTGAAGGATCATCAATAGAAACGCTGCGACACATGGTTGCTTCAGGTATCGGTATTACTATTTTGCCTAGCACTGCCACGCAAATTCAATATTACAAATCTATTTTATGCACCAGACCATTTGCAGGTAAGGTGCCGCAACGGCGTATCGCACTGGCCTGGCGCGTTAGTTTTACGCGTCCAAAAGCAATCGGCGCGTTGATTAAGGCGTTACATGCGAGTGAGATGCAGGGGATTTGTTTGCTGCCTGAATAGAATGGGGTCACATCTTCACTTTCCACACGGCATAACAATTTCGATAAAATTGTTATGCCGTGTGGAAAGTGAAGATGTGACCCCAGGATGCTTATTCTTTTATTAAAGTTCTTTCTGCTGGGAAACAGCATGTAAAAGTGCTGCCTTTGTCCACCTCGCTACTAATGTTGAGTGTAGCCTGATGACGAATAAGCACATGCTTTACGATCGCCAAACCAAGACCTGTTCCTCCGCTATTTCTTGAGCGCGCAGGATCTACACGATAAAAGCGTTCTGTTAATCTTGGTATGTGTTCAGCTGGGATGCCAATTCCTGAATCGCTGACACGAAAGTAGGCTTGCATATTTTTACTGTACCAATCGATATGAATAAAACCACCTTTTGGGGTGTATTTCACGGCATTAAAAATGATATTTGAAAACAGGCTACGTAATTCATCTTCATTTGCCACTAGCTCTACAGTACTGTCAACATTTAATTGGAGTAAATGATTTAAATCTCCACTTAATTCTTTGGCTTCATGACAAATAGTCATTAATAAATTCGCTACTGACACTGTTTTTTCAGTTTTATTTTTATCGTCCTGGCTTTCCAGACGTGATAACAGCAAGAGTTCATCGATGAGATTTTCCATGCGTAATGTTTGCTGCTGCATTTGAAGAAATATATTCCGCAAGGGTTTCGTTTCATCAAGGTTTAGATCGATCAATGTTTCGAGATAACCATGTATAACTGTCAGGGGCGTGCGTAGTTCATGCGATACATTAGCCACAAAGTCTTGTCGCATACGCTCTAAGTGCTGGATATGTTTAATTACGGAGTCAGGCAGGGAAGCCAATAATTCGTGTAAATTAGAGTTCATGTTTTTTCCCAATAAATTGATACCCAGCGCCTCGTATTGTTTTAATGCGGGTTTCATAACCATGGGGCTTCAAACGGCTGCGCAAACGACGAATCTGTACATCAACCGTACGTTCATCAATATAATTTTCTCCACCCCAAACTTGATCTAATAGTTGTTCTCGATTGTAAACTCTGTCCTGATGTGTCACAAAAAAATATAACAGTTTGTATTCAATCGGCGCTAGTTCAATCGCTTGTTTTTTAATTGTAACTTGATGAGTATTTGTATCCAGGCATAAATCTCCGATTTGAATAATACCCTCAGGAGTTACCAGTGGGCTGCGTCGTAAAACTGTTTTGATGCGTGCGATTAATTCACGCGGTGAAAATGGTTTAGTTATATAGTCATCAACACCTGTTTCAAGTCCTTTAATTTTATTTTCTTCTTCTGCTTTTGCAGTCAGCATGATGATAGGAATATCTTTAATAAGTGGTTTGCGTTTTAATTGCTTAATGAATTCGATACCGCTGATCGTAGGCAGCATCCAATCCAATAAAATTAGGTCAGGGATTTGCTGCGCAATTTTCTGCTCTGCTTCGCTGGCGTTACCTGCTTCCTGCACGGTAAATCCAGCGGCTTCAAGCGCATAGCGAAGCATATCTCTGATAGCTATTTCATCTTCAATAATCAAAATTGATATTGCTTTCATCTCTTGCATTTTCTCATGAAAAATCAATACTTAGTCGTTGATTAGTTATTTTATTAATGATAACTATCTTAGTTTAACACAGTGATTCACACTTTCACCGGCTGTAATGACTGGATCTAAAAGCTCATAAGTCCCTTTATTCTTCAGTAATCCCAGGCCAAGGTCTGTAGATGAGAACTCCATAATGTAACCTAAAATTCTATCCCACTTAAGCGATTCATATGGTTGAATCAATCCATTTAATAACCCCTCATTTGGCTTGAAAGCCTGATTGTTACCTAAAGAATCTGTCTTAAATATTCTCAGTGTTGGATCTTTTCTAATATAATGGTATTGATCGATAATATTCCTGGGGATATTTAATTCTATCCCTATTACATAAGCCAATGCTTTGGCTAATTTCACACTCTTCAATTTAAGCGCACGGCAATATCCCACATAAAGTACATCGAGTAGATGTTCTTTCGTTTGGCATCCGGCAATAATCAGCAGAAGCTTTTTTGCCTCCTTATTATGAGTTGGTGCAAACACTACGTAATCATCGCAATATCCTTGCAAAGCAGTTATTGCGGTATCTTTAAATTCTTTTACTGTAGCATATGGCATAATATTCACCCTGGATTAAGGTTGATTTAGAGGCAAGCTTACTTGAGAATTGTTACGGGAATATGACAAACGTATTTGGGGTCACATCTTCACTTTCCACACGCCATAACAACCTCATCATAATTGTTTATTAATCGCGCAAACCAGGGGCATGGCTGCGTTTTTTTATGCAAATTCATTAGAATTGTTGTGGTGTGTGGAAAGTGAAGATGTGACCCCAGTAATCCGCCAACTCTTATTTCTTGGATGGATTAGGCTTTGTAGAAAAAGGCGAGGGAGATTTGTGCGCTGTATCCGAAGATTGTCCGAATGAACTCCGCGCCATTTCTCTATCGCTTTTATCCTTAACGCGCAGTTCAAATGTTTCTATGATATCAATCACTCTGCGCTTTTCATTTTCTTCCCAGCCGGGTTCAGCATTTCGCGCAAAACCATATTTTTCAAAAATATAATTCAAACCGTGTTTGAGTTCTATGTTTGGTGCGATGATGTCATCCGCGAGCATCAAGCCATTTTTGCCATTGGCAAAATAGACTATGCCTGTTTTGTTTGTTGCATCAATGGCAACGAATGCCCGCCATTCATTCATGTCACCAGAATGAAAAACTTTTTGCGTGTGATCATGACTGTCTACTTCAAGGCCCATGCCGATGCCCCAGGCGAGTTGTTTGCGTTCATGTTCCGATAAACCCTGTCTTGCTGCCCAATCATCGTGAACGATGGAAATCTGGCTGGTAACAGCTTGCTTCCATAATTCTTCATCGCGCATCCAGCCAGCGATGAAGCGAGCATAATCACTGGCAGTAGTATGCAGACTGTTGGTGGCGGTCATCTGGTTTTGTGCTGCAAAGGTTGACATTAAGTGTCGTGGAGGAACAAAACTGCTGTTTTCCATGTGAAATTCAGGATTATCAAAAATGTTGGCTTTGGCAAGCGTCTGAAGGTTGCTGCCAGTGATTTTATCAATGACTTCTTGCAGCAGCATGATACCAGGATTGGAATATCCGTATTGTTCACCTGGCGTAAATAAAAATGAAAGTGGATCATCACGTTGATTTCCCGGTAAACCGGATTGATGCGACAATATATTGCGTGCTGTTAACAGCTCGGCTTTTTTTCTGTCATTTTCACTGAATTTAGCGAGTATTTCTGGATAAACAAGATATAACGGCGTATCGAGATCAAATTCTTTTACATTGACTGGAAGTGTAAATTTGCCAACGCCTTCTTTCGCTTTATTGACTTTGTTATCTGCGATTAGTTTTAGCACCAAATATGCAAATACTGGTTTACTTAATGATGCGGCGCGAAAAATGGAATTTTTATTTAACTGGGTTTTTAATTTGTGATCGATGCCAATGGGTTCTGCGTAAGTAGGCCCGTGACTATTAAACGCGGCAATAGATACACCGGGAATGCCAAGCTGGCGCATTTTCCTTTCTATATGATTTTTATCTATTTTATTTTCATTGCGAGTGCGCGTCATGATGGCTCTCATGTATATCTTATAATTATACAATAATTGCAGGCTATTGGTGTGATGGGGCTATCATTTTTAAAATGGTGTTAGCGTCAGTTATTAACTCGTTAAATAATTGCGCCGCAGGTTTGTTTTGACAAAGACAACATCCTTGCCCAGCCCATAGAGACATATAATCCGGGTTGGTTTGTTTTTGCGCTTCTTCACGAATATCTTTAACAAGCGCGCTTTGTATCGGGTAATCCAGAATGGGAAAATTATTTTTTTCCATATCAAGCATAAAAGCATTACTGATAGAGCGAGCCATACGGCCAGTGAAAACATTCGTGAGATGTGTGCTTTCATCGCTACTCTCACTAATGCGTTTTCTATGCGCGGCATTGATGCCTGATTCGGGGCAATTTAAAAATGCTGTGCCCATTTGCACGCCTGAGGCACCGAGTGCAAAAGCAGCAGCGATACCGCGTCCATCCATAATGCCGCCGGATGCAAGCACAGGTATTTTGACAGCATCAACAATTTGCGGCACAAGTACAATGGTTGTGATGAGCGCATCAGTAATGGCAGTCATATTCAAGTCAGTGCCACGATGACCACCAGCTTCGAAACCTTGTGCTGCGATGATATCTACGCCATTTTTTTCTAATGCTTGCGCTTCACGCACTGTGGTTGCCGTACCGATGACAGGAATGCCTTGGGCTTTGATGTGTTGAATAATATCTGCTGACAATACACCGAAGGTAAAGCTGAATACGGGAACTTTTTCTTCAAGTACTACTCTAAGTTTTTCTTCAAATGAAGCGGATGCTTTGATATCGATATGATTAATTTCCGGCATGTTTAATTTGCGGCGAAAATAATTAAAGGCTTGCACTGCGGCGTTTAATTCTTCCTGCGAATATGTTTTAGTCTTGGTTGGTGCAAATAAATTAATGGCAAATGGCTTGTCTGTTAAACGCCGAATTTCGTGGATTTTTTCACGTATCACTTCAGGTGAATATAGCGCAGCGCCAAATGAACCAAGGCCGCCCTGATTAGAGATGGCAGCAGCCAGTGCGGGACTATCAGCAAGCACCATGGGTGCCTGGATAATGGGGTATTTAATTTGTAATATATTTGTTAACTTATTCATGAATAGCTTTCCTTAGCTCATCAATATCTTCAATAACATTGCGACATACCATTCCCTGACATACATAAGCGCAAGTGCGGCCACGAGCAGATTTATCCGCGATAGCCTCAGGCAGATTAACGACATCATCCGCCACCATAAAGATATAATTACGCGGTGATTTGCATGCATCGCGCCATTTCATCATATCATGCTTGTTGCCGCGCAAAATAATCAGTTGTGGTGGTTCGAGATAATCTTGTAATGCCAGCAGTAAATTCGGATGTTCAGCTGGATAGTGCGCGAGCATAGGCCACGCAGATTGCAACGTGGTTTCTGCCGCAGAAATATAGCGTGTATTGCCAAGCAAATGACCGAGAATAAAAAGAGCGCGTGCAGCGATGCCATTGCCAGCAGGAATGGCTTCATCAGTCATTGATTTCGGTCTATATAATAATTTTTCATGATCATCAGCGGTAAAATAAAATCCGCCTGATTGAGTGTCATAAAAATGCTTTAATAAAATGTCAGCTAATTTGACGGCAAAATCTAAATGATCACTGTCCCAGGAAGATTGCAGGCTGGTAAGCAAAGCATCAATTAGATAAGCGTAATCATCAAGGTAAGCGGGCAGATGCGCTTTTGATTGTTTGCTAACGGCGAGTAATCGAGAATTGTGCCAATGGTATTTCTTTATGTATGTCAGCGCACGTAATGCAGAATCAATGTATTCTGCTTTATTGAATATTGTACCCGCGGTAAGCATCGCTTTTATCATTAACGCATTCCACGACGTTAAAATTTTATCATCTAAACCCGGAGGTATGCGTTTGGCACGCGTGGTTAATAATTTTTCTTTTGCTGAATTTAATAATTCTTGTGCTTTAGCGGGATGAATTTGTAATTCGTTTGCCGCCAAACCTAAAGGCATGGCAACATAAAAATGCCAGTGATTTTCAAAGTTAGCTGGATGTTCTAAACCAAAGTGAACATTGATGAGATCGAATTCCTGTTGGTTTAGTAATGCTTTTACTTCTTCTTTATCCCAGACGTAATATTTGCCTTCATGTCCTTCTGAATCCGCATCCAGACTGGAATAATAGCCGCCATCTTTCGCTTGCATGCTGTTAATAATCCAATGCGCTGTATCATGTGTTACCGCAGTAAAAGCTGGATCTGCATAATATTGAGCTGCTTGAGCGTACAAAAATAACAATTGCGCATTATCATAAAGCATTTTTTCGAAATGCGGGATGCGCCAGTGATCATCTACAGAATAACGGTAAAAGCCACCTGCTATCTGGTCATAAATACCACCTGCGGCAATGTGTTGTAATGTGAATGGTGCAATAGGGGATTCAATACGCAATAAAAATTCCAGTTTAGGTGCCTGGGGGAATTTCGGTGCGCCATTAAAGCCACCATTAACAGGGTCAAACGCTCGCTGTAATACTTGTTGTGCATGTTGCAACGGCTGTGAATTAAGCCGCTGGTCAATAATATCAGCAGATTGAGGTGTGAGCGCTTGTAACAATTGTGAATTTTGTATTTGAATATCAGCCATTTTATGCTGATACAAATCAGCAATCGCTTGTAGCACATCTTTGAAAGCGGGTAACCGATAACGCGCTTGTGGTGGAAAATAAGTGCCGCTGAAAAATGGTGCTAGCGTGTCTGGCGTGAGAAAAACGGTTAGCGGCCAGCCACCGCTGCGTTGAGTTAACAGATAATGTGCTGTTTGATAAATTTTATCGAGGTCGGGGCGTTCTTCACGATCTACTTTAATATTAACGAACAAGCGATTCATTATTTCCGCGGTAGCTTCGTCTTCAAATGATTCATGCGCCATGACGTGACACCAATGGCATGCGGCATAACCTATAGATAGTAAAATCGGCTTGTTTTCATGTCGTGCTTTTGCCAGTGCTTCTTCACCCCAAGGATACCAGTCAACAGGGTTGTGCTCATGTTGAAGCAAATAAGGGCTGCTTTCGCCCGCGAGGTGATTGGTTTTGGTCATGGTAGTCCTGTCTGTTATGCGATTACACGTGCTGAACAACTGAATAATAGTAATATCACGATAAAGACAAGAAACATACCAGCAGTGCGCCAGAAATGGTAAGGTTTTTTTGCATTGATAACATCCTTGAGCGGCGAGCAGAATTGTAACGCTAATATCATGCCCCAGACCAGAAATGTCAATTCTGCTACCGCAATCCCCAGCCAGCTTGATGCTTGCACTTCAATCAAGCGATTATCAGTCACTATGAAAATCAGATAAAAGATAAATGCTATTTGGCCCGAGCGATAACCAAACCAAAGCGCTGCCGCTGAATATGACATCAATATCATTTCGATGGCAGCGCAATATATAAACATGGAATTTGTCGCGATCAATTCTACGAGTTCATGACGTTGCTGTATAAGAACGGCAGAATTTAATAATGGTTCATAACCCTGAATGACCAATTGCTGACAAAAAAATAATAGAAACGAAATGATAATTAATATACGCAGATTTTTCAGGGTCGCCATACGGGCTCCGACGTTTTTCCTTATTCTTTGTATATTATAGCAGAAAACCAGTAGTTTTAATCACGGTCTGCAGCCGCGAGTGTTATTATTTTCAACAGCATAAACTAATACTCTCTGTTTTAATTCGGTAAGATTATCAATCATATTTTGATACATTTCACGCTTATTCTCATTGGGTTCGCTGTTTAATTCAGCTGTGAAATCGTCGATGTGCGCATTGATTTGCTGTAAAGGCTCACGGTCAGGTAGGCCGCATAGCAATGGATTTGCTCCTGCATCAAGCAGCGCTTTCGCATCCTTAAGATGTAACCAGTTTACAGCATAGTAAAATGCGGTTGATCCTGAGCTTGATAAAATATCCACATCGATGTTTTTCACATTGTTTAGAAGATGATGGATATTGATTCTTAGTCCGCCAAATACATAATCGATATAACTGGTGCGCGCAGCAATATGTATCACGGCCTGCCCTTGCTTATTTAATATCGAAAAGTCGAAATCTGTTTTGACCGCGCTTCTGACATAATTAGCAAAAATATAAGTTTGCGTTACTCTATCGGAGCAGCATTCCGCAGCGATGTGAAGCGGTGTATTGCCATTGTGATCTTTAATATTGAAATCACAACCTGGCGCAGTAAATAATAAATAATGGATTAGGCTGGCGCTATTAGAACCCATCATAAAGCCAATTCTCGCAGCATGATGTAGCAAGGTCATGCCATTTTCATCTACTGCAGAAATGATTTCCGGTGTTTTACGCAATGCTATATATAAATCATGTGAACATTGAGAGAGGTGTGATAAATGCTCTGATTTTGATGTGCATGCAGCTTCTTGCATGTATGGCGATGGTAGGGTGGCGCCAAGTTCAAGTAATTTGTCAGCACTATCGAAATTTACCACATCATTCCCAAGATGATTATTTGACAGCAAGGTATCAATGGACGTTTGTTGGTGACTGTGCATGACGTTATTCTCGTTATAATAATTATTGCGTCATTATGCACTTTGCTTGATGTGCGACAAGGGTATATTTAGGCAATCAGCTTAATTGTCGAGATACTTATGCGCTAATTTTTTCAGCAAACGGACAGCTTGCTTTGCATCTTTCTCGTTAAAGTTAAGCTTTAACTTTTGTTTTCCTAGCGTTAGCGTAGTGGTGTCGCCCCAATCTTTGACAAATACATCATCAAGCGCTTTAATCACAGAACGATCGCGAGTAATGACTGATAATTCACGGTTAGAATCTAGCGATGCTTTTGTTAGATTAATAGAACCTAAAACAGCCAGTTCATCATCAATAATGAAAACTTTGGCATGAATAATGTATTGATCATTCTTGTGTACGATCACGCCGGCGCGTTGCAAGTAATCAGCCTGACGCTCGCGCATTTTTTCCGATGATATGATTTGTACGTCAACGCCGCTGCGTGCGGCTTTTGCCAGCATGCCAATAATTTTGTAATCACTAATATTTTGCGCGTATATTTTTATCGATTTTTTCGCATGATTAATGAGGGTGGATAATTTTTCCCTACTGTCATCGGGGCTATAAATTAAATCCGGATTAGCATTTACGACCGGTTTTTGGCTCCAGTCCGCGGAAAAAACAGTGTTAATACCTTGTACGCGCGCGGGATCATCGATGATAAGCGCAAAATTTCTTTCTTTGTTAAACGTAGAACGAGTGAAATTGAATGTCATCACTATTGCTTCACGTCCATCAATCAGCAATGTTTTTTGATGAATCAAGCGCATATTAGGAATGGAACCGCGCCAATCAATATTGTTCGCGTTTAACGCTTGAATCGCGTTGCCATTTTCGTTTTCTGTTTTGTAAGGGCTTTGTTCAAGTATTACTTGAATAGTTTTGCCGCGTATTTTCTGCTGTAAAATCGCATTCAAAATTTCTTTATCGGTCATGCCATACATGGTCAGCTTGACTGATTGTTGCGCGCAGGCAATAGCATCAATAATGGGTTTGCGCCCCATATCTGGTTCTATGATTAATTGATCAGCCCAGGTGGCGCAGGAAACAAATAATAAAAGTAATAGATTGAGCAGGCGCAGCATTAGATAACTTCCCGACCTGCGAATGCATGCGCTAATGTATTTGGATCTATGTATTCCAGCTCGCTGCCGATGGCAACACCGCGCGCGATACGCGTGACTTTAATGCTATATTGTTTTGCCAGTTCAGAAATATAATGCGCTGTTGCTTCGCCTTCCACGGTTGGATTGGTTGCGATAATGACTTCATTAATATCGCCGCGCTCAAATTGTGTTTTTAATTTGCCTATGCCAATTTCTTCCGGGCCGATGCCGTCTAGTGGTGATAGATGTCCCAGCAGAACAAAATATTTTCCTCTGAAGGAGCTGGCCTGTTCGATAACGGTGACATCAATAGGATTTTCCACGATGCATAACAGCGTATGGTCTCTATGAGTAGAGGCACATATTTCGCATAATTCAGATTCACTGAAAATGCGGCATTGCTGGCAATGAATAATTAAATCCATGGCTTCATTCAGGCGTTGCGCTAAACGTTTGCCATTATCGCGGCCACGCGTTAACAGCTGCAATGCCATACGTTGAGCGGATTTAGGGCCTACACCCGGCAGGCAGCGTAATGCTTCGATTAATTGTTCAAGCAATGGGCTAAAGCGCATGTCGTCTCATCCTGAAGATGCACTAAAAAAATATCCCGGACACTGTCCGGGATTAAGATAATTACTATTACTTGGGTAAATCGCCGCCAAAACCTTCTGGAAGTTTGATGCCAGCCAGGCCGCCCATTTTATCGCGCAAATTTCTTTCAATTTTATCGGTAGCGTCATTAATGGCCGCAGCAATCAAATCTTCGATGATTGATTTTTCTTCTTTCAACAGATTGGGGTCAAGGGTAACTTTCTTCGCATAATGCTGGCCGGTCATCACAATTTTCACCACGCCGCCGCCGGATTGACCAGTTACTTCCATTTCGGAAACCTGCTTCTGGATATCTTGAAGCTTTTTCTGCATTTCCTGAGCGCGTTTCATGATATCGTTCAGGCCGATCTTGTCGTTCGTTGGTTTGTTCATTTTAATTAAAACTCCGTAACCATGGTTAACATCGCAAGCATTTTAGAATTTTTAGATGCTGCACACAAGTAAAGCCTTTATCCCCACAGATCAAGTTGTGCTGAAGTTGGTGTGGATTTGACCGGCTTTTGGAAGAGCTCAGTGGATAACGATTCAGAGGGGAACGTGTTCAAATTATAACGCTTACAGGCAATATCAAAACGCTGGTTCAATAGATTCGCATATTCACCTTCACCACGCATACGCTTGCCAAACGTGGCGTCATAATCTTTGCCGCCGCGCATTTGTTTAATCAAGCTCATCACGTGTTCTGCGCGATCAGGAAAATGTACCGCCAACCATTCTCTAAACAAATCTTTCACTTCATGCGGCAGGCGTATCAAAATATAACTCGCGTGCCTGGCACCAGCAGTCGCAGCCATAGCGAGAATTCTTTCCATTTCAATATCATTTATCATGGGAATAATAGGCGAAGCCATCACGCGTACTGGTACGCCTGCGCCACTGAATTTACGAATAATGCGTAAACGAGCTTGTGGCGAAGACGCGCGCGGTTCTAATGTGCGTTTCATGTCTGTGTTTAAAGTAGTAATGCTAACTGCAACTTTCGCCAATTTCCTTTTTGCCATGTCTGCGATTAAATCCAGATCGCGTTCTATCAGCGAACTTTTTGTGATAATAGCGACAGGGTGGTTATATCGGCTTAATGTTTCAAGAATACTGCGCGTGACTTTCAGTTTGCTTTCCGCTGGTTGATAAGGATCGGTGTTCGACCCAAGCATAATAGGTTTGCATTCGTATTTTGGTTTCGCGAGTTCCTGTTCCAGTAATTTTGCCGCGTCTACTTTATGAAAAATTTTCGTTTCAAAATCCAGCCCGGGAGAAAGATTAACGTATGCATGACTTGGCCGTGCGTAACAATAAATGCAACCATGCTCGCAACCACGATATGGATTGATGGATTGTTCAAAACCGATATCAGGCGAATCGTTATAACTAATGATAGATTTAGCGTTTTCAGGATAAAGAATAGTGTTTAGCGGCTGCAGTGGTTCCTCATCTTCAAGGTTCCAACCATCATCAAAAAATTCTCTGCCATGAATTTCAAACCGTCCCTGAGGATTGCTAAGCGCGCCTCGGTTTTTGGGGTGCATGTCTTATCTCATGTTTTTCAGCTGACGATCGACACATTCACCGTTGCATCATACATTTCAATTAATTGTTTCACTTTTGGATCTTGCATGATGTTTTGTGTTGCGCCGGCAAGATGTTGCTTTTGTTCTGCCTGCTGTTGTTTGATGGGCGTGATTAACTCAGTTGTAGCAGGATTAATTTCGAGATGGACTGGCTGATTGAGATATCGACTCAATGCTTCTGTCAGCCTTTCTTTTAATTTTGCATTCAACATGGCTTGATGATTAGGCGCGATGGCTAGCTCTACTTTATTGCCATCAATTTTTTCCAGCGTGCAATTTGCAGCGAGCGCGTAAGCCATGCCGGTTAATTCCAGCTTGGGCAACATATCTCGCCATTCGGTAATGCCTGCTGACGGTGGCGATGCCGTATTTTCTGCTTTGGCATGCTGTGCTACTACTGGTGTAGCTGTTTCATTACTGCGTTGTGCTGGTTGTTGCTTCACTGCTTTAACTATTGGTTTAGCTTGAGCTGTGTCTGTGTTTGGTTGAAATGCCAGCATTCTGATCATGGTCATTTCAAAACCTTGCTGCGGTGTTGGCGCAAGAGCTAAATCACGTCGTCCGAGTAATACAATTTGATAATACAATTGTATGTCTTCTGGTGCGATACGCTTGCTTAATGCGGCAACCGGGTCGCTGCTGTTCACGCTGTCTGGAACAATCTGACATACAGCGATGTTGTGCAACATGCTGGCAAGTTCATCTAGTACTTGAGTAAAGTCAGGCGCGCGTTCAGCCAATTGTTTAACAACGGCAAAAACTTGATTGCCATCTTGTGTAGCCAGCGCTTCCAGCAGTGGAATTAAATCATCTTGTGCCATGCTGCCCAGCATGGAATTTACATCTTGCCGGTTGACGCTGCCATGACCATAGGCAATGGCCTGATCTAGCAAACTGAGAGCATCACGCATACTGCCATCAGCAGCTTTCGCTAATCTGTCCAGCGCGGTTGTTTCATTGGTAATATTTTCAGCAGTGCAAATATGTTGTAAATGTTTGCGCGATTTGTTCTGGCGTAATGCGTTTTAAATGAAATTGCAGACAGCGTGACAAGATAGTGATGGGTAGACGTTTCGGATCGGTGGTTGCCAATAGAAATTTCACATGCTGCCGGTGGTTCTTCCAGTGTTTTTAATAATGCGTTAAAGCTGTGGTTAGACAGCATGTGCACTTCGTCGATCAGATAAATTTTATAGCGACCTTGAGTAGGCGGATAATGAACGTTGTCCAGCAATTCGCGTGTATCTTCTACTTTGGTGCGCGAAGCTGCGTCTACTTCGAATAAATCGAGAAATTGTCCGGCATCAATGGCCTGACAGGTGTGACAAGTGCCGCAAGGTGTTGGGGTGATGCCGGTTTCGCAATTCAGACATTTGGCAAAGTATGCGGGCGAGAGTGGTTTTACCAACGCCGCGGGTTCCGGTAAATAGATAAGCGTGATGAATGCGTTTTTGTTCTAGTGCGTTGGCGAGCATGCGCAGGATATGTTCTTGTCCAACCATGTCCTTGAAGGAGCGGGGCCGCCATTTGCGTGCCAGAACTTGATAGCTCATGGATTGTCATCTCATCTTGAACATTGAAATCAAAGTAGCGAGCACCAGCCACACTTCGGCGCCCGCATCAGCTGCTACCGTTGCTTCCTTCCGGACCTGGCGGGGTTCACAGCCTATCGTCGCGAAGGGACCAATACTCGCTACTATAAATTCATTATGCATATTCCGGAGAGAGAGGGATTCGAACCCTCGATACGCTATGAACGTATACACGCTTTCCAGGCGTGCTCCTTCGACCGCTCGGACATCTCTCCATCAAGAGGGCGTAAGGTTAAACTAGAATGCATGGCGTTAAGTCAAATGAACTTTAATATAAATCAATAATTCGCAAAATATCTTGATAAATTTCTGACCAGAATATCCAGATCTTCCACTTTCACGCATTCATTAATCTGATGCGCGGTGGCATGTGATACGCCAAGCTCAACGACTTCCGCGCCTGTCGGGGCAATAAACCGGCCATCGGATGTGCCGCCGCCGGTGGAAAGTTTGACGTCTTGACTGGTAGTCATGTTTTAATCGCCTGATTGAACTGCGGTAATTAATTTTCCTTTTTGAGTTAAAAAGGGTTCTGCGCTGACATTCCAGTCGAGATCAAATTTAAGATCATTGTTATGCAAAATTTCTTCCACGCGCTGTTGTAATTGCTCAACGGTGACGCAGTTGAAAAACGGAAATTAAATAAGACTTCCAGATGTCCAGGGATGACATTAGCAGCACCCGTGCCGCTATGAATATTGGAAATTTGAAAAGTAGTGGGTGGAAAATGATTCATTGCCTTTGTCCCATTCGGTTTGTGCTAGTTCATGCAAAGCCAGCGCGGCTATATGAATAGGATTTATTGCCAGATGCGGATGTGCAACATGGCCTTGTTTGCCATGAACAGTCAATTTGCCGTGCAAAGAACCACGTCGGCCAACGCGAACTTGATCGCCTGTATGTTTGTCGCTGCTGGGTTCGCCAACGATACAATAATCAATTTTTTCATCGCGTTTCTGCAAGGTATTCCATGACTTTTCGCGTGCCATTGATGGCTGGGCCTTCTTCATCGCTAGTGAGTAAAAAAGCAATGGAACCTGGAAAATCAGGATTGGATTTAATGAAATTTTCAGCGGCAATCACCATGGCTGCAACCGCGCTTTTCATGTCAGCAAGCGCCGCGACCATATAAATAACCATCGCGTATTGTCAGGTTGCAAAAGGATGGAGATGTCCAGTCAGCTTCAGGCCCGGTTGGCACTACATCAGTATGACCTGCAAATACGAACAAGGGCGATTGCACTGCCATAGCGTGCCCATAAATTATCAACATCACCAAAACGCAACTCTTCGCATTGAAAGCCTACTTTGCGCTAGGCGTTCAGCAATCATTTCCTGACAACCAGCATCATCTGGTGTGATTGAAGCGCAGGCAATTAATTGACTGGGCAAGATCAATCACAGCAGATGTCCTGGTTTCTATCATGGATAGCGTTCCTATAATCTCAATAATTCATTGAGGCTGACTTTACCGCGAGTTTTTGCATCGACTTGTTTAACGATCACGGCGCAATAAAGACTATATTTGCCATCTTCGCTAGGTAAATTTCCTGACACGACGACGGAACCTGCAGGTACTCGTGCCATAAGTAATTTCACCGGTTTCAGGCGATTATAAATGCGGGTGCTTTGGCCAAGGAAAACACCCATGGAAATGACAGCGCCTTCTTCAACAATCACACCTTCAACAATTTCAGAGCGTGCGCCGATAAAGCAATTATCTTCGATAATGGTTGGGTTGGCTTGTAATGGTTCCAGTACGCCGCCAATGCCTGCGCCGCCAGAAATATGCACATTTTTACCAATTTGTGCGCAAGAGCCGACGGTTGCCCAGGTATCAATCATGGTGCCGCTGTCAATATAAGCGCCAATATTAATATAAGAAGGCATGAGAATCGTATTGGGAGCAATATAAGCACCTTTGCGCGCAATCGCTGGCGGTACTACGCGAACGCCTGATTCAACGAATTCTTCGTGAGAATGCGTATGAAATTTGAGCGGTACTTTATCAAAATGACGGGTGAAGCCGCCATTGATAATGGCGTTGTCATGAATGCGAAAATAAAGCAGCACAGCTTTTTTTAACCATTCATGGACATGCCAGTTACCATTAATTTTTTCCGCGATGCGGATTTTTCCGGTATCGAGTAAATCAAGGATTTCCGCGGCTGCATTTCTAATGTCGGTAGGCACATTTTTAGGCGACAGGTTGGCGCGGTCGTCGAAAGCGGCTTCAATGGTGGATTGTAATTTCTGCATGATTTTCACCTCACTTTTGCAGCATTGTGGCATAAAAATGAAAGTTTCTAAACAGTAATTGCAGGCTTAAGGCCAATAATATGATACCTGATAATCGTTCCAGCCAGACACCAAAATGCTGTAGCCGGTTTTGCCAAAGTGCATGCGAAAATAATACCGCGACCGTGGTGAACCAGATAAATTCAATGAGTATCGCGGATAATCCATATAGCCACTGAGTAAAGCCAAACATCCCGGGAATAAGAAACTGCGCAAATAAGGCCAGAAAGAAAATGATCACTTTAGGGTTTAACAAATTAGTGAGGGCTCCCATTACGAAAGCCCGTCGCGGTGTGCACGATTTTAAATGCAGTTCAGCGCCCACATTTTGCATTTTTGTATTTTGTCTACGGAATAAAGAATTAAATCCTACGTAAGCAAGATAACATGCTCCGCATAATTGCATAATTTGAAAAACGACTACATTGCCTGTCAGCATGCTTGATAAGCCTAGAATGACCAATAGAGCGTGTACGCTCATTCCTGTCGCGAGGCCGGCAGCGGTCCAGACGCCAATGAGTCGATTGTTGCTGAGAGTGTTTTTTAATACTAATGCAAAACTTAATCCGGGTACCATGGATGCTAATAAACAAAGTGCTGAGAGTGCCATCCAGTTTTGTAAAGCTGACATAAATATTCTCCTGACTATTTATTCTCTTAAGCGCGCAAACAAAACCATTGGTTTTCATTCACTGCGACAGTGCGTTTTAAATCATGAATTCCAAATACGCGCAGCAACCAGCGATCAGTGCCATCAAAGCGTGGCGTGAATGATTCGCGCGCATGTGTCACGCGCTGATTTTTAAAGATCATAAAATCACCCGGTCGCAGCATGATATTGTGCAACGCTGGTGGTTTTAATAATGCTTCGCTCAAATGTTCGAATGCGCGTTGCGCGGCTTTGGTTTTGGGTTGCGTGTATTCACGATCAAAGCGACTGTAATAAACACCTGATTGATCACGAATCAAGATGGGTAGCGTGCGTTCACGTCGGTTGGAAAATGATTCCGGCATGGTTAGCGTGAAATTCGGTTTCAATAATTCATGGACGCTGTCAGAAGGTAATTGCTTAACCGCTTCATCAAGAATCGCAACTTTAGTGTATACGCGCAAATCACAGCGCAGACAAAATAAAGAAAGATATTCCGGGCTGGAAGAGAAGTTACGATCACCAGGTTCCGGAGCAAGCGGCAAGTGACAATTATCAACATGCATTCCTAAAGTAAAATATGAACCATGAGAACTTTTTTGATGAACAGCTGGTTTGGCTGGCACTACATGCCGGAATAAATGGCCAGCGTTTTCACCTTCATAAGTGACGGGATACAATTTTAATAATTCATAAATGCCTAATGTTGCAGTGACGGCTTGTTGTGTTTGCATCAGTGATTCATTGGCGTAATAAGGTGTTGCCGGAATATCCTGCTCACAGGGTAGGCCGCGAATAATCATGACTACCGCATCTCGATTATTTTTAAAGTGAATAATTTTCGCTAGATTATTTGCCGTGAGAGCGAGACGGAACAATGTTGCGCATTCATCCATAGAGTCTAACAAGCTATGATCGGAAAAATCGGTGATGGTGACCTGATTATTCTTTAATGATTGTGCTTCTGCATAAGAAATAAAAATTTCCTGAATTGGATTTTTCATTGGGTATAACTCCATTTATTGAAATGATTTGAGGTTTTTGCGGAAATGATTTTCAGAAAGGAAAAGTGCGCACGATAAAACGTGTAAAGGAAGGATTTTTGGGGAGGGGTTAGATAATAGAATTGAAATAATTATCTTGTCAACACATCGCTACATTTTTAGTTATATTTTTTAATTCGCTTTGTATACCACAGGTCGTTGATTGATGTCGACACTAGTGCATAAATTTGGCAGCAATGCGGTTGTGTTGCAAACATAAGATGCGTCACTTACTTTTTTGTATAACGAATTACTTGGAAAACCTTGTGGCTGATGGTTAGATACTTGCAAGGTGGTGGCATTGTCGCCGGAACCAACTTGGTATTCGCAAGTGGCATAGAATTTTCCGCTGGCATCTTTATTCAAATAAACATTAAGCGGTGCGTTGCCGGCAACAGTCGTTTCCGCCCGGTTCTTGATAGAGGGATTTTGTTGAACATACCAACCGGCCGATTTCGAAACTTCATCCTGCAATACCCAGCGTTGGCCTGCAGCCATATGTACAAAGGTTACACCGGTGACGACTTGGGGGCAGGTAAAGGCATAGGCATTAAAGCAGGAACTGAGGAGGGCGGCGGTTAGTACTTTTTTCATATAGTTATCCAGTAAATGCCATTAAGATAATTTTATCAATTTGGGCTATGATTCCGCAAGTGGCAGACCGCTCAGACTGATGACTGGGGCGGCTGATTGTGCTAGGATACACCACTTCGAAAATTCACAAGAATTGGCTATGGCAAAACAAAAATCCGAGCAAACAAAAGTCGCGAATGCTTTTCACCTTTACGTCCGGCTATTGGGCTATGTGCGCCGCTATTGGGTTGCGCTTGTGGTGGCCATGCTGGGCAGTATGGCTTTTTCCGGTGTGGACGCCTGGTTGGTGTTTTCATTTAAACCCTTATTAAACAAAGGGATAATAGCTAAAAATCACGAATTCGTTGAAACCGCGCCGTTTATTTTGATGGCGGCATTTATTTTCCGTGGTATCGCCAGCTTCTTCTCGAATTACTATATTGCTTCCGCATCACGTAGCGTCATCATGTCTATTCGCCAGGATTTGTTTGGCCATTTGCAGCGTCTACCAGCGCGGTATTACGACCATAATTCGACTGGGCAGGTGCTTTCTACGCTTTTGTATGCCGTTGACCAGGTTGCCAATGCCAGCGCTGACGTGTTGACCAGTGCGATCCAGGCGATGTTTCTGATGACTGCCCTGTTGGTTGGCATGATTAAAACCAGCTGGAAATTGACGTTGTTGTATTTTGCCATTCTGCCCCTGGTTGTCTTTGTGATGCGGTTTACCAGTGTTCGCATACGCCGCTTAAGTCTTGAGGTGCAGAATTCTATCGGTAATATCAGCCACAATGCGGAAGAAAATATTGAAGGTTACAAAGTAGTACGTGCTTTTGAAGGCCAGGAACACGAAGCTTATAAATTTAATAAGGCCACGCGCATCAATAGACAGCGCGAAATGAAAGTAGTGGTAACACGATCAGTCAGTGTTTCCATTGTGCAATTTATTATGGCCGGTGCGATTGCATTAACACTTTACATCGCATTGATGGATACAGGCGCGTCGCTTTTAACGCCGGGTGGTTTCGTTGCCATGTTAATCGCGATGTTTGCCTTGTTAAAGCCTATGAAAGATTTGGCTTTCGTGCAAAATAAACTATATCGCGGACTTGCGGGTGCGCAAAAAGTATTTGAATTGATGGATGAAAAACCGGAAGTCGATACTGGGACCAAAGCTTTGGAGCGCGCCAGTGGTGCGATTGAATTTTCACAGGTGAATTTCAAATATAACGATGAGCATAACAAGCACGTCCTCGATGATATCTCATTCAAGATTAATCCAGGTGAGATTGTCGCGCTGGTTGGGCGTTCTGGTAGTGGTAAATCCACAATAGTCAGTTTGCTGCCGCGTTTTTATAATGATTATACCGGCGATATTACTCTGGATAATGTTTCCGTGCGTGACTATCACTTGAAAGATTTGCGCCGTCAGTTTGCGTTGGTATCGCAGAATGTCACGCTGTTTCAGGATACGGTACGCAATAATATCGCGTACGGACGTTTTGCTGATGTGACTGATGCAGAAATCAGAGAAGCTGCCAAAGCTGCGCATGCGCTGGAATTTATCGAGAAATTACCTAAGGGCTTTGATTCACAAATTGGCGAAAACGGTGTGTTGCTTTCAGGCGGTCAGCGTCAACGCATTGCCATCGCGCGCGCGGTATTGAAAAACGCGCCAATTTTAATTCTTGATGAAGCGACATCATCGTTAGATACAGAATCAGAACGTTATATACAAGCCGCACTGGATGAATTAATGAAAACGCGCACGACTCTGGTGATTGCGCATCGTCTCTCAACCGTTGAGCATGCGAATAAAATTATTGTCATGGATGATGGTAAAATTATCGAAACTGGAAACCATCAGGAATTGCTGGCGCAGAATGGCCATTACGCAAGACTATATCGCATGCAGTTTAAAGATGTGTCTCCCATGATGGAAGTCGCAAATGCAGATTGATTTCGCCAGATATTGGTATAGTAAATCAACATCTGCGCTGGTTCTGTTATTGCTGCCATTTTCATGGTTATTCAGGCTTTGTGTTTTCATTCGACGTAAATTGTATCGCTCAGGTTTGTTAAAAACACTACGCTTCGCCAAGCCTATCATCGTTGTCGGTAATGTTACCGTTGGCGGTACAGGCAAAACACCGTTTGTTATCTGGCTGACGAAGTTGTTGCAAGCGCAGGGATATCGCCCAGGTATTGTGAGTAGAGGTGTGGGCGGTAAGACACAGCTTAAGCCGCATATTGTTACAGCAGATGACACGGCAGCTGCTGTTGGCGATGAAGCATTGTTATTGAGAAATAGCGGCTCTCCAGTCGTTTTGTGCGTTGACCGTGCAGCGGCAGTAGCAACATTATTACAACAATTTTCATGTGATGTTGTGATTAGTGATGATGGCTTGCAGCATTATCGTCTTGGTCGTGATATTGAGATTGCTATCGTTGATGGCGAGCGTCGTTTTGGTAATGAATGCATGCTTCCGGCCGGACCATTACGTGAACCACTAACGCGTATAAAGAACGTGGATTTTGTTGTTGTAAACGGCGGTGATAGTGCGGATGAAAATGTAATGCATCTGCAGCCTGTGCAGTTAGTGTCAGTTAAAGATTCGACGCGGACCGCAAGCCTGGCCGCATTTGCCGATAAAAATGTTCATGTGGTGGCTGGCATAGGTAATCCAGGAAGATTTTTCAGTTTGCTGCGTAACAATGGATTTAATATTAATCCACATGCGTTTCCTGATCATTATCTTTATCGACCAGTAGATATTGAATTTGGTGATTCGCAACCAGTAGTTATGACAGAAAAAGATGCGGTAAAGTGCACTGATTTTGTTGATGATCGTTATTGGTATCTGCAAGTCAGTGCTAAATTGGGCTCTAATTTCGAACGACAATTGTTATCACGGTTAAAAAGTCTGGAGGTGTGCAATGAGTATGAAAATGATTTTGCAAAAAACTGTAAAAGCTATTCTGGTGCTCAGTCTGACAACTTGCAGTACAATGACAATTGCGGCGCAGATAGAAAAGACGCCTGACGCGAACACAAATGTTTATTCGGAAGATAAACAAAATATTTCAGTTTCAGCAGATAAACCAACTTTTGTATTAAAGCTCAAATCAAATCCTACTACGGGTTATACGTGGTTCTTGCGTGATTATAATAGTGCTTTGGTGACCCCAGTAAAACATAGTTTTCTGCCGCCAGAAAAAACACTGATAGGCGCGCCAGGATATGAACTTTGGACTTTCCGCGTTAAATCAGCAGGTTTCTCAGTGCCACAAATTACCACGGTGCGCATGATTTACGCGCGTCCATGGCAGAGCGGCGACAGTTCGACACAAATAGTATTTCATGTGTCTACGCAGGGAAAATAGCAATCTTACGGCGGACTAATTAATTGACCATTTACAAAAGTTAATTTTGTCGGCGGATTGGTGTTGTTGTAATAATATTCCGTGTATTTAATACTGTCTGGCTGACCGCCACCTAGCCCGCCGCCCGGTGGGCTTGCTTGTTTATTAATAAATCCAGGTGTTCCGCAAGCAGATTTAATGTCATCACGCGATTGGCCTAATTGTATTGAGGATCCGCAAACTGTAGATGCGCCTACGCCTATGCCATTCACGCTAATATTGATGGCTTTGCCGCTACTATCAAAAGTAATATCGACTTTTAGTGTTCCTGTGATTTGTTGCATAGGGTTGTAAGCGGCCACGGTTTGCGGAATAAAATAACTCCATTGTTGTGGCACGTTTTCATTCTCTTTTGAGTAAGCTTTGGTGACATCAGGCTTGCCACAAAGCTGCGTAATTTGATCAGGTGTTTGCCCTGGATTAATGATAGTAAAGTTACTAGGGCAGGTCATGGCGAGCGCAAGCATAGGCGTAAGGCCAGATATTAACGAACTGATGATGAGATGATATACCCGTTTCATAAGTATTCCCTCCTAAAGATCAAGTTGTACTTTCAGGCTTTAAACGTTTCGATTGCGCGGAGCGATGTCTGGCTACGCGATCAGTATCAATATATTTATCCATGGTTGCAGGATTTTCATGGCCGACATCATCACGTATATGTTCACGTGGACGATATTCAACTTCAGTGGAAATGGCAGTATGTCGTAACCAGTGCACCGTTGCGGTGGCTAAATCTTCTGCTTCATCAATTTTGCCCTGCCTGTAATAAATCATCAATAGCGTGGTCAAAAACACTTGTGCACGATATTGCGAATTTGCCGTGAACCTAAACCCATTTTGCCTTTAAGTTTGGGAAATAACGGGGTAGCTTCGTCACGTGACGGTAGCGATGAAAGCCAAGGCTTATGACGATAATTTTTTAACGCAGTTAGATAATTCATCGGGTACTGCGACATCACGAATTTTATTACCTTTGCCTATCGTGGTATACCACCATAAACCTCCTTTATCGGGAGCAAAATTTCCCATCGTCGCCATGCGCGTCAGGCGTATAGGCTAATTCGGAAATACGCAAACCTAATAAATAAAATGCCGACATTAAAAATAATGTGCGTTGATGTTGCGGGTCTGTCGTGCGCCATTTCTTCGCAAGTATTGATGACATGTAGTCCATTGCAGCTTACTTAATTTGCGCGTGACTTTGCGAGTTTGCTGACGTTGAATATAACCTTTTTTTTGTCGTATCAAGGCAATTGGATTTATTTCAAGATAATTTTCCTGTTGCAAAAAAGTAAATAAGGAACTTAAAGCAGCAAAAATCGCTTCTATGGATTTATTGCCTAATTGATAGTTCCGACTTTATCAGGTAATTTGCCATGACGACGATGTGATTTTACTGACTTTAACAACAAAAGGCCGCCATGCAGGATTGGGTTTGCGTTGCCGTCACTATCGGTAATAAAGCGATCGACAATTTTGGTGGCTATCCAGGATTTCGGTGGCGAGTTAACAAATTGCAGATAGTCGCGAATTTCATTGCGGGTAATTTCTTTTAATGGTTTTTTACAAATTAACCATGACCAATGCAACATACGTTCTATTTCACGTCGGTAAGCGGTGAAAGTATCGTTGGAGTTGCATAACTTTTTAAAAATTCGGTACAAAGCGATAATTCTTTGTTGGCGGCAGTGATATTAAGTGTTTCAAGATAATTTGTTACATGAATAGATACTTAATGGATTCGTTCCATTGTGTCAGCAATGGCTTGGGAACAGGATGGGTATGACTCATGTTGCATCCTTTTTCGTTATCAATTCTCAGCAAAATTTTCATTTTCTTCACTGGTTTATCATCATGCCGGTTTTTTTCCGGAAAATCCTTAATTTCTTTTTCTTCTTCTGTGCAGGTTCCGCCAAAATACCGTGATCTTGATGCATGATTGCCGCTTCTGTCCAGGGCAGACGACGATAATAAGGCAATGGTTCATCTGGATTAAATAAAGGATATTTGATAATTTCAAAATAAGGCGAGTAATCAAAATCTTTCGGTGTAAATAAATAAGGATTGCGTTGAAATACTTCCAGGCCGATCTTCTGCATGAGATTTGATAAAAGGTAAAATGGGAAATTGCACGGAAGTAAAAGCTTCTGCAATCAGAGATGAACAAATACCACTTTCTGGCTTCACCCGATGATGTGCGAAAAAGACTGGATCCCCAGCGGCGCGGCAAAATAGTCCATGGCAACATAAAGCGAGTAAGATCCAATAAATGCCGCACATTATAAGGTTGTCCTAGTGCTCTGAACTGCGTAATTGAATCACAAGATGCATATCAGATGGTGTGATACCAATAGGGCGACAAATACGATATGATGATTGCGATATACATTTAAGTGGTGTGACAACGGTGCCGTGATCCAGCAAATCTTCAATGATGAGACGAGTATTGTCTTTAACGTCGGTATGCTTTTTGGGATGATGTTTTGTATTTCTTCATCTTCGAAATCAATCATGCGGCCAATGTATAACGCGGCATGCGTCCATGGGCTTTGCGTGATAGTGCGAATGATGTTGCTGATGCGGCTGCGGCCTTCAATTAATAAGACATCGCCTGGGCGGATTTCATATTTCAGGCGATTGAAATCATAAGGCATGATATCAGTAGATGGCGGTTCGTAGGTTAGCCAGTTGCAATTTGTCGCTAATTCCTTGAGAAAGCCGTTTAGCATCGTCGTCACTTCCTTATGTGATGCTTTATTTAATTATGCATTAAATCCTTTTCGCCAACTCTTCCGCATAGCCAGTATAATCCCCTGGTGTTAAATCAAGTAATTGTTTTTTAGCTTTTCAGGCAACGGCAAATCACGTAATAAATTGCTGCAATATAACTTTGATCAATGTTTTTGCCGCGCGTGAAAGCTTTTAATTTTTCATAAGGCTGTTCTAGTTTATAACGTGCGCATGACGGTTTGAATGGCTTCAGCTAGAATTTCCCAGTGATGATCGAGATCTGCTGCAATGACGTTGCTGATTGGGTTCGAGCTTTGCAAACACCTTTGCAGGTAGATTGATAAGCAAGTAGCGAATGACCAAAAGCGACACCAATATTGCGTAATACAGTTGAATCGGAAAGATCACGCTGCCAGCGTGAAATAGGCAGTTTGGCAATCATGTGTTCAAACAACGCATTGGCGATGCCAAGATTGCCTTCCGAATTTTCAAAATCAATCGGGATTAACTTTATGTGGCATGGTGGATGAGCCAACTTCATTAGCAAAAGATTTTTGTTTGAAATAATTAATGGAAATATAACCCCACATGTCACGATTAAAATCGATGAGGATATTATTGATGCGTATCATGACAGCAGAAAAATTCAGCCATGGTATCATGCGGTTCAATTTGAGTTGTGTAAGGGTTCCAGGTCAGACCAAGTTTGGTCACAAAATTTTTGCTTAAGCATTGCCAGTCAGTTTCAGGATAGGCGATAGCCAAGGCATTGTAATTTCCGGAAGCGCCATTAATTTTGCCCAATATTTGAACATTATTCAATTGTTCAATTTGACGTTGCAAACGTGCAATAACATTGGCAATTTCTTTGCCGACAGTGGTTGGTGTTGCTGGTTGGCCATGTGTGCGTGACAGCATGGCAAGTCCGGCATGATCGTGCGCAAATTTGCGTAATTGCGTGAGCAAATCATCCAGTGCGGGCAAAATGCATTGTTTGCGTGCTGTTTGTAGCATCAAGCCATAAGCAAGATTGTTAATGTCTTCAGAAGTGCAGCCAAAATGAATGAATTCGCTGATGGTATTTAATTCTTCATTGCCGCAGATTTGTTCCTTGATGAAATATTCAACTGCTTTGACATCATGATTGATGCCGGATTCAATGTGTTTGACGCGCAATGCATCTTGCAGGGAAAAATTTTCAACCATGTCATCCAGGATTTTTTTTGCATGCGGGCTTAGGCGCGGAATTTCAGGCAGATTGGCAAATTCAGCCAGCATTTGCAACCAGCGAATTTCAACAATCACGCGAAATTTAATCAAGCCATATTCGCTGAATATGGCGCTTAAATGACTGACTTTTTCCTGATAACGGCCGTCTAATGGTGAAATAGCCATTAATGCAGCGGTTTCTGCTGTTATTTGCATTGCGGACTCCCGGATTTCTACGTTCTCATTCATTCTTCAATAATACCACCACCCAGGCAAATATCATCCTGATAAAAAACAATAGATTGTCCTGGTGTGATGGCGCGTTGCGGCTGATCAAAGGTAACACGATAACGACTGTCTTCAATTTGATCAATTATACAGGCTTGATCTGCTGGCGGTAACGGGTTTTAGCCGTCGTACGCAGGGGTAACTGTGGTGGTTTATTAATCCAGTGGATTGCGCCGCAAGTCAGAGATGTGCTTGAATAAAGAGCGGGGTGGTGATCACCCTGAACAACAATGAGGACATTTCGTTTCAAGTCTTTACGGGCAACATACCAGGGAGCTTCGGATTTGCCTTTTTTGCCGCCTATCAGCAGCCCTTGCCGCTGGCCTATGCGTATAAAACATCAAGCCATCGTGTTTGCCTATCTTTTCGCCATCCAGCGTTTCGATCACGCCAGGTTGAGCGGGGAGATATTCATTTAAAAAAGCTTTAAATTTGCGTTCACCGATAAAGCAAATTCCGGTGCTATCTTTTTTAGCAGAATTAATTAGACCAATTTCTTCGGCAATAGCGCGTACTTGTTGTTTAGGTAAATCCCCGACGGGGAATAAACTTTGCGCAACCTGGGTTTCATCCAGCGCATAGAGAAAATAACTTTGATCTTTTAGTGGGTCGCTGCCTTTGCAGTAAATGCACAGTATCTGCATCGTGCGTACGCGTACGTAATGTCCGGTGGCGATAAAATCCGCGCCGCGTTGTTTGGCATAATCAAGAAATGCTCTGAATTTGATTTCTTTATTGCACAGATATATCAGGGTTGGGCGTGCGGCCAGCGCGGTATTCGGTTAAAAAATGGCTAAAAACCCGTTCCCAATATTCATCGGCAAAATTGACCGAGTGTAAGTTCTATTCCCAGTCGGTCACATACGGATTGCGCGTCTGCCATGTCTTGTGTGGCAGGGCAAAGGTATCGGTATCATCACCTTCCCAGTTTTTCATGAAAATGCCTTCGACGTGATGACCAGCTTGCTTTAGCAAATAAGCTGCCACAGAAGAATCTACGCCGCCGGACATGCCGACAATGATATGAAGAGGTGTTGTACTCATGAGTTATTGATTAATAGTAATATGTGCTTATTATACCTGATGTTAGGTATAAATGCTAAGGGGAAGCATGAGCTTAAACAGCTAGCGTTTATTTTGTTTTGCCGCCGCAGGCGCTGGTTTTATGTTTTTATTCACTTCAGCCATATTCTTGGCTATTTCATCCAGTAATTTTGTAACTTCCTTGCATTGCTTATCTATTTCTTGATTGGGGGTAGCTTTATTGGCCACATTGATTTTAGCGAATTGGTTCCTGATTTCCGCAGATCTTTTGATGTGTGCGACAACCTGTTCTGTCACTGCTTTTGGATCGGTACTTAATTTTTCGATTAATTTATCAGAAAGATTCAGCGGATCTTTCAGGGCAGGCCAGATTTTTTTTGCCATTTTGGCGTCCATTTTATCCATCCCAGTAAACAGACGGTAAATTTGTGCTTGCGATAAATTGCTATTTTTAAGTTCGCCCTGAAGTGCTTTAAATTTCTTACTGTCATCGTCAGGGGATATTTTTGGAATATATTTGTCGTAAATATCATTTCTGCCAAGATGTACTTTGCTGGTAAGCGTGGTGTTTAAATAAGTCGGTGCGCCAGCACGAAGTTTGGCGTTTCCCTGATATACCTGCTCTATGGCTAGTGCGAGCATGCGTGGATAATGATGTCCGCTTTTGTCTTTATTGATAGCATCTATGAATTTTAATGGATCCTTTTTGGAACCCAGATCAAACATGGAATTTAGTTTTGACTGTTTTCCGTTAAACTCGCTATGAAGTATCTTCATGGCATTTTCCAGCTTCGCGGTTGGATTCTTGCCATCAACTGCTTCAACTCTGGTAATCAGAGAGTCGAAAGCTTTTTCATGTGTTGACTTGCCAAGAGCTTTATAGTCTTCGCGCATTTTATTGAGTAAATCTACCAGGTTAACCAGTTGTATGGAATTTTGACTGTGAATGATGTCAGTCTGAGAAACCTCAGGGATAGAATGTTCGAGAGCAAAAGCGGTTACCGTTGTATTTGGCGGAATGCAGTATTTATCAATCAAATCGGAAAACCCTCCTGTATTTATATTTTTATTTATACTGGGCGCCTGTATCGGTATTGGTCCAGCTATGAGGTGTCTTTTCACCGCGGAAGCAAAAGAATTATATGCATTAATTTTTTGAGAGTGAGAGTAGTCGCTGCGATCATTCCCTAGTGCGGCGACAACTTCCCTGCACATTTTCATAAAATATTCTTGCAATTTTTGCTGCAGCAATCCCGGGTCATCGTATTGAGTTGTGTATATTTGGCGTAGTTCCTCGGCTTCCGCGGCGATCTTCTGGTCTAGTTCAGGTCGTATTCTTGGACCTTCTCCGCTAAACATAAAAGCCCGTCCTGGAGGAGGTGTCAGCTTTTCAGCATCCCAAGCTTGCATATGTGAAAGCAATGGATTGGTGTTTGGTTTCAGAGGAGGCATTGCGTCATATTGATTTGTGTTTGCCGCCGGTTTTGCCGGTATCGCCGGTATGGCCTCATATTGTACTGCCGAAGCTTCTTTTGGTGGTTGAGCAGCAGCATCGGAATTTAATTGTTCATTGGCTTTTTTTTGCTTCGCTGTTTCTATTTTCTCGTCAAATGTCTGCAGTTCCTTAATATCTTTATTTGTTACATTACCTAATTTACGATCGATATTATCTAAAGATCTACGTAAACTTGCGTATGAGACAATGGATAAGTTGTTACTGCGCATCTCACTTTCAAGTTTCATTTTCAGGCGGTCAATATCTGCCAGAATTGCTTCTCGAGGTGGCAGGGGAGGTTCGCCTAAATTAAGTTCTTCTTGTGGTGGTAATGGCGCATCGCCTGATATGTTTTTTTGTTCTGCGTCAGCAGCATTTGGTTGTGCAGGTGTTGAGGTGCCTTTTCTTTGCATGATAGTAGACCTCTCGTTTTGTATGTTTAGATTTCCTTTCTTATAAGTTAAGTATAATTCACGTTTTTAAATTATCTCGTCCCTGCGTAGGTTTATGATTGCATGTAAAAATCCATGTTTTTGATGGCGTTTTATAGAGTGGCGAATAGTCATTGTTTCCGGCTGTATGTCCCTGATAACATAGCGCTTCTCGAAATCTAAAGGATTCAGCCATGAATTATGAACACATCACAATCCCATCAGCTGGGAAAAAAATTACTGTTAAAAAAGATTTCAAACTAAATGTTCCTGATCAGCCAATTATTCCTTATATAGAAGGTGATGGCATTGGCGTTGATATTACGCCGGTCATGAAAAAAGTCGTTGATGCAGCGGTTAAAAAAGCTTATGGCGGCAAGCGCAAAATTCATTGGATGGAAATTTATGCTGGTGAAAAAGCGACCAAAGTTTATGGCAAAGATACATGGTTGCCAGCAGAAACCATTGACAGCGTTACGAGAATTTGTTGTTTCGATTAAAGGCCCGTTAACGACACCAGTCGGCGGTGGCATTCGTTCGCTTGAATGTGGCGTTGCGTCAAGAACTGGATTTGTATGTTTGTTTGCGTCCAGTGCGTTATTTTAAAGGCGTGCCAAGCCCGTTGAAAGAACCTTGGCATACAAATATGGTTATTTTCCGTGAAAATTCTGAAGATATTTATGCGGGTATTGAATGGGCAGCGGATAGCGCCGAAGCAAAAAAAGTCATTCAATTTTTACAAAATGAAATGAAAGTGAAAAAAATTCGTTTTCCAGAACATTGTGGCATTGGTATCAAACCAGTTTCCAAAGAAGGCACTACGCGTTTGGTGAAAAGCTGCTATTCAGTATGCTATTGATAATGAACGTGATTCGGTCACCCTGGTGCACAAAGGCAATATCATGAAATTTACTGAAGGTGCATTTCGTGATTGGGGTTATGAAGTCGCGCGTAACGAATTTGGTGCGCAATCCGCTTGATGGTGGCCCTTGGCATGTGATTCAAAAATCCTAAAACCGGCAAAGATATTATTATCAAAGATGTGATTGCTGATGCATTTCTGCAGCAAATTTTATTGCGTCCGGCAGAATATAGTGTGATTGCCACATTAAATTTGAATGGCGACTATATTTCTGATGCCCTGGCTGCGCAGGTGGGTGGTATTGGTATTGCGCCAGGCGCAAATATTGGCGATGAGCGTGGCAATGTTTGAAGCAACTCATGGCACAGCGCCCAAATATGCGGGCCAAAATAAAGTGAATCCAGGCTCATATCATTCTTTCAGCGGAAATGATGTTGCGACATATGGGCTGGAATGAAGCGGCAGATTTGATTATCAAGGGGATGGAAGGGGCAATTGCAGCAAAAACAGTGACTTATGATTTTGCCCGCTTGATGAGTGATGCGAAAGAAGTGAGTTCTTCAGGATTTGGCGAGCAATGATTAAGCATATGTAATATGCTATGTAAATATGGCTGATATTTCTGTCGCTCTTACGGAAAAAAATATCTCAGTAATGTGACTGAAGGGCATGTATCAAAATAGCTACAGTTACTTGCAAAAATTACTTGTATAATATATTGTTCATCTCAAGTGGATTCGTGTATAATTCAGCCATCTTTTTGCGGTATCCATCTTTTTAATTATAGATGTTTATTTCTGATAATTTTAGTTGAACTTAAAAAATATTTTTCATACGTTAAGGAAAATGCAGTGCTTCTATCGTCTATAAAAAAGGTAAAGACGTATGAAAAATGAGGACAAATAAAGAATATAAAGCAGACCTGGATTTAGACAGACTGAAGTTAAAAGAACCATCCATGTATCAGGTTATGTATGCATAATGATGATTTTACGCCGATGGAATTTGTGGTAGGTGTATTGGAAAAGTTTTTTTACATGGACAGGCGTAAAGCGACAAGGTCATGATGGAAGCACATGTAAGGGAAAGTCGATTTGCGGTGTGTTTAGTAAAGATTTAGCTGAAACCAAAGTTGCACAAGTTATTGAATATGCACAGAAGCATGAACATCCTCTGATTTGCAGCATGGAGGCTGCATAAAAATGAGATACCGTGAACAGAGTTGAGGAGGAGTGACCATGCTGGACAAAGAACTTGAGTACACACTGAATTCGGCGTTCAAAGAGGCACGTAATAAACGGCATGAGTTTGTGACGGTAGAGCATCTTGTTGCTAGCTTTGCTAGAAAATTCTTCCGCTCTTGAAGTCTTGAAAGCATGCGGCGCAAATATTAATCGCCTGCGCAGCAATCTGACTGAATTCATTGATCGCACCACACCTATTATTCCACTGAATATGCATGATCGAGATACTCAACCAACATTGGGATTTCAACGTGTTATTCAGCGCGCTGTTTTTCAAGTGCAATCTTCCGGAAAAACAGAAGTAACTGGCGCAAATATTTTAGCTGCTATTTTCAGCGAACAAGAAAGCCAAAGTGTTTATTTCATCCGCCAGGAAAATATCAGTCGTCTTAGATGTCATCAATTACATTGCTCATGGCACTGCGAAACCACAACAACAATGCAATCACGTGAAGATCATCCATTTAATCATTATTCATGAAGAATCAGAAGACAGGATGGAATGGCGAGGAGAGTGGCACAAGTCCATTAGAACTTTATACCACTAATTTAAATGCGCGCGCCAAAATGGGTTTGATTGATCCATTGATTGGTCGTGAAGAAGAAGTTGAACGTACGATTCAAGTGTTATGCCGTCGCCGTAAAAACAATCCATTATTAGTTGGTGAAGCGGGTGTAGGTAAAACAGCTATTGCGGAAGGATTAGCACGATTAATTGTTGAAAAAAAAGTTCCCAGCGTATTACATGAAAGTATTATTTATTCACTGGATCTTGGCAGTTTACTTGCAGGTACTAAATATCGCGGCGATTTTGAAAAACGTTTAAAGAGTGTATTGCATCAATTGAAAGAACAAAAAGGCGCGATACTCTTTATTGATGAAATTCATACCATCATTGGTGCGGGTGCGGCATCCGGTGGTTTAATGGATGTTTCCAACTTGATTAAACCATTACTGGCATCTGGTGAGTTGACTTGCATTGGTTCAACAACTTACAAAGAATACCGCAGTATTTTTGAAAAAGATCATGCGTTGGATCGACGTTTCCAAAAGATTGATGTCAAAGAACCAACCGTTGAACAAACCATTGAAATTTTAAAAGGATTACGCGGCCGCTTTGAAGCGCATCATAATGTGAAATATACCGATGAAGCACTTGAAGCAGCTGCGCGATTATCTGCTCGTTATATCAGCGATCGTCATTTGCCTGATAAAGCCATTGATCTTAGTGGATGAAGTGGGTGCTTATCAATATCTATTGCCGGAAGAAAATCGCAAAAAAGTGATTGAAGTAGCTGATATTGAAAAAATGGTTGCGAAAATTGCGCGTATTCCTGAACGAAATGTTTCAGCATCTGATCGTGAAGTGTTAAAAAATCTGAGCACGCGATTTGAAAATGATGATTTTCGGTCAGGATGAATCGATTGAAACACTTAGGTGCTGCAGTCAAACTGGCGCGTTCAGGTTTGCGTGATCCGAATAAACCAATTGGTTCATTCCTATTTGTTGGTCCAACTGGTGTCGGTAAAACAGAAGTTTGTAAACAATTAGCGAAAATATTAGGTGTGGAATTGATGCGTTTTGATATGTCTGAATATATGGAACGTCATTCCGTTTCACGTTTGATTGGTGCGCCTCCGGGCTATGTTGGTTATGATGAAGGTGGTTTATTAACGGAAGCTGTCAATAAAACTCCGCATTCAATTGTGTTGCTGGATGAAATTGAAAAAGCGCATCCTGATGTTTACAACTTGTTATTGCAAATCATGGATCATGGTACGTTGACGGATATGAATGGTCGTAAAACTGATTTCCGTCACACCGTTTTGATCATGACATCGAATGCGGGTGCAGATTTATTGGATAAAATAAATATTGGTTTTACTCCGCAAGATAGTACGACTGATGTGATGTCTGCAGTGACACAGAGTGTTTTCACCTGAGTTTCGTAATCGTTTAGATGCGATTATTCAATTTAAAGCGCTGGATCCGAAGACAATATTGTCAGTGGTTGATAAATTTGTTACTGAACTGGAAGGTCAGTTGCAAGCAGCGTCATGTGATTCTGGAAGTAGATGAGGAAGCACGGGCATGGCTGGCTAAGAATGGCTATGATAAGAAAATGGGTGCGCGACCCATGGCGCGGTTAATTCAGGAGCAAATCAAGAAGCCATTGGCGGAAGAGATTATTGTTTGGTCAATTGAGTAATGGTGGAACAGTGAAAGTGACGATTGAGAAGGGTAAGATCAAGTTCTTGATCGAAGACATGGATACGACTGCGGTAACAAAGGTGAATTAGAAGGGATTGAATCAATTGTCATCGTCCGCTATCATCCTCGTATAATAATATACGAGGAATGCGTGGTGAGCACAAATAGGCTTCTACTGCAATTTAATCAAGAACAATCCAATCTCAATAAAGCCGGATTCACAATTATTTGCCTGCTTGCCTTACTCCGTTCGGTTGCAGCTGATGATCATAAGATTAAAACAGGCGTGACAGCTAATGATTGTATGTTGATCATTGCAAGCGCAGTAACATTTCTTCTTGTTCCCGTTGTTTTATCCTGCTTATTCAGGCCAAGTACAAATAAGCGACCAGCTCTGCAAATGTTGAATTCCTCCGACGTACGTTCTAACATGAACAACCCTAAAGCTATGGACATAACGATTAATAATAAGGATAAAGGAAATGATAACTTCACGGATGTTTCCGACCATGGAGCAGAAACAAAATCCGGACAAAAACCCCGTTGATATTAGCGCGATATTTTTAATTGATTTTGATGGCACTATTGCTGACGGGCATACGCATAATGCTGTTGCATTTGCCGTGAAAGAAAATCATATAACTAATGAAAAAAAATCGCATTGGGATTTTTTGCGTAAATTGATTCATCACGGCTCGCACCATCCATTGGGTTCGGCGCAAGAGTGGCAAAAAGTTTTTGCAACTTTGCTCGCAGATGGGCACAAGGTGGGTATTATTTCGTTTAGCTCCTATCCACATATGATTGAAAATTATCTGCGCGAAATCGTTGGCTTGTCCGAAAACGTTATGAGTCAGGTATATGTTTATGCGCATTTGCCTCCGAATCCTGGTCATGCAAATAAGAATGCTCATATCGAAATGGCAAAAAAACATTTTGAATATAATGGCCCGAATCATCGTGTTGTGTTAATCGATGATAGTTTCAGGAATATTGTTGGCGCGCAGATGCTAGGCTGTACAACTATCGCGGTCGATGAAAAAAACTCGCATCTGCAGCAAATATTAGAATTAAGCACTAAATTAAAAGCATCGCCAAAAGATGCGCCAACCCTATCCATATAAGAAGGGATGAAACCTGGATGACAATAGTTCATCCAGGCTGCAATTTTATTTTCTATAGCCAGAAACATTTGTTTGTGTACGTTCTGGTGGAGAGTTATCGTAGCGGCCACCATGCACATTTTGAACCAGCTTCTGATCTCGCTTTTGCTTGTCGCAAATGCTCAGCTAAGAGATGTTTTGGCATGTCTGACATGCCGAAGTCATGATATACACCCGCCAAAGCTTTACCCATGATAATAACAATCTCGTTGGAAAGAGGCTGTGAATTTAAATCATTGATCAGATTGATAGTGCCATCATCCAGGTTGGTTTTCTTTTCTTCAAAGCGCTTGAGAATCAGTTCTTTTGTGATAGTGGGATCTTCAAAAAATCTTTGCTGACTACGCTGGTTTTCAGGTTTATGCGGATTAAAGTAATTTCTTAATTCGTTCATTTGCTGGCTAGTAATCGTCGGATCCAGCATGAGTAAACTGGAGTAAAATGTAGCCAGCTTGCTATATGGGACATATAATATTTCTACTTCAGTGCTGTTATAAGGCAAGCCATAATGAGTGACCAGTTCTTTATCCAGGTTTGATAGCGTTTCATATGCAAGTGCGCGGACTTCCTTGCTGAAAACTACATCCAGAATCATACAATCGGGCTCAATATTTTTGCCTTCTTCATATCTTATAGATTGATCAATCACGATATTAACGCGGTCGTTATCATCAGTAAGTTGGGCGCGAGCTAATTTTTCGTTGGGATTAAAGCTAGCTTTAGTGGTGTATGAAATTTTCATCTGCCGATTTTCCTTAGCAAAGTTATTATTATTTTTTTTACCCTGGATATCTTTCCGGGCGGATGAATTATACCGATTGCGTGTAAACACACAACGCCCATTCAGCTTGAATAGCTGAACAGACGTCGTTGATGATGAGGGAGAGAGAGATTATTCGTCTTTATCAGCAGCAGGCGGTCTTGGTCCGCCTTCTTTGTGACGGAATGTGATGCGACCTTTGGTTAAATCATAAGGTGTCATTTCGACGGTCACTTTGTCGCCTTTCAGAATGCGTATATAATTTTTACGCATTTTGCCAGAGATATGAGCGAGTACAACGTGCCCATTCTCTAACTCCACACGAAACATGGTATTCGGTAAGGCATCAATAACGGTGCCTTCCATTTCAATCTGTTCTTCTTTTGCCATTTGACTCCATCTCTCAATATTCTAGTACGCGATAGTATAACGGTTCAGCCATGTGATGACGAGCATGACGAGCATACTGTATTATTTTTCTAACTGTAGGTTGTCCAAATATTTATCAGCATCCAGTGCCGCCATACAGCCAGTACCAGCCGCTGTGATCGCTTGACGGTAAGTAGGGTCTGAGACATCCCCCGCGGCAAAAACGCCTGGAATATTCGTTGCTGTGGCGTTCTGACCGGAGCCGCTGCGAACTTTGATGTAACCATTCTCCATATCCAGCTGGCCAGTGAAAATATCGGTGTTCGGTTTATGGCCAATGGCAATAAATACACCAGTCACATCCAATGTGCTGATTTCACCAGTGACTGTATTTTTTATGCGCACGCCAGTCACGCCTGTGTCGTTACCCACAATTTCATCAACGACACTGTTCCAGGCAAAATTAATCTTGCCGGTTGATTCTTTTTTCTGCATGCAAATGATCGATCAGGATTTTTTCCGAACGTAATTTATCTCGTCTATGAATCAATGTCACATTAGAGACCAGATTGGAAAGATAAAGTGTTTCTTCAACTGCGGTATTACCACCGCCAATGACAACAACTTTCTGATTGCGATAAAAGAAACCATCGCAGGTGGCGCAGGCGGAAACACCTTTGCCTTTGAAAGCTTCTTCAGACGGCAGCCCAAGATATTTAGCGCTGGCACCGGTAGCAATAATGAGTGCATCGCAGGTATAGGTATTTTCACCCTTTAACACAAATGGTCTTTGATTAAGATCAGCAAAGGTGATTTCATCAAAAATAACTTCAGTATTAAAGCGTTCGGCATGATGTTTCATGCTTTCCATGAGATCTGGGCCTTGTAAGCCTTCTTTGCCACCCGGCCAGTTATCGACGTCAGTGGTCAGACTGAGTTGGCCGCCAGGTGTCATGCCAGTGATAACGACTGGTTTTAAATTCGCGCGCGCTGCGTAAACAGCTGCAGTCCAGCCGGCATGGACCTGAACCCAGAATAATTAAGCGATGATGTGTTGTTTGTGTCATGATTCTGTTGTCTCTCTTTCTCATTGCTGCCAAGGTGGTATATAGTACGAGAAGGAGTTTGACGGGTAAACAACATTCTATTCATCATAACGGATTCGTCTCTAATAAAACCATGAAAAATCGCTATAAACAGGCAGTTGATACTAAAAAACGGAGTCCTTTGACAGGGCAAATGCGTCACCGGTTGCGCGAGGGTTTGTTCCTCGTTTGTGTCGCGTGCGCTATTTTTCTTTTTGTTTCTTTTGCAAGCTATCATCAAACCGATCCTAGTTGGTCTAGTACTGGTCTAGGCAATAAAGTGGCAAATTGGGGAGGTAAAGTTGGCTCCTGGCTGGCTGATATTTTCCTGTCTTTGTTTGGTGTTGTTGCTTATCTGTTGCCAGCACTGATTGTCTTATCCAGTTGGTTAGGCATAAAAGAAAATATCGATCTCAACAAAAAAAAATCATATGAATGGATATACAAATCCATAGGCTGGATTTTCCTCGTTACCAGTAGCTGTGGCCTGGTCAGTTTTTATGTTAAAGCAATTTCTCATTTGCCCGCTAATTCCGGCGGCATGCTGGGCGATGTGTTGAGCAGAGGATTGTCACAATTCTTCAACCAAACCGGCAGCACATTAATATTCACCACCACACTGTTATGCGGAATTACGCTGGTTACAGGATTATCCTGGTTGTGGGTAGTTGAAGTATTAGGTGAAGGTGTAGTACGTCTTTGGATGCATATGCGCGCTAAATTGCGCAGCCGTCCCAAAGTATTAGTCGTTAAATCGATAACAAAAGCAGAGCCTGTTATCGTAGAGAGAGCGCAAAAATCAAAACGCGCGGTATCAGAAGAGAAAGAGCCTGTTATTCCTGATCGCATGCCTGTGCAAGCGCCGGTAGTCGTGCCTGTAGCAAAACCAGTGGTTGTAAAACTTGAACCACCACGAGAGAAAAAGAAAGCGCTTGATGTTAACCCCGGCATTAAATTAGCGCCAGGGGAGTTGCCGCCGCTGACTTTGTTAAATGCACAACCACCAGCTGCGGAAAAAGCATTTGCCAATACTTCTTTTGAAGATTTGTCACAGTTGGTTGAGCAGCGTCTGTCAGATTTTGGTGTGGAAGTGAAAGTTGTCGCTGTACATCCCGGGCCGGTTATTACGCGCTTTGAATTAGATCTTGCGCCAGGTATTAAAGTCAGCAAAATTACTGGACTCGCCAAAGATATTGCGCGTTCCTTGTCAGTGGTAAGCGTGCGTGTGGTCGAAGTCATTCCGGGCAAATCTGTTATTGGTCTGGAAATTCCCAATGAAAATCGTGAACTGGTTTCGTTGCGCGATATGTTTGAATCACAGCGTTATACGCAATCGCGTTCACCAGTGAGTCTGGTGTTAGGTAAAGATATTTCCGGTAATCCAGTCGTTGTCGATCTCGCAAAAATGCCGCATTTGTTTGTTGCTGGTACTACTGGTTCAGGTAAATCAGTCAGTCTCAATGCCATGTTATTGAGTATGCTTTACAAGTCTACGCCAGAGCAGTTGCGCTTAATTTTGATTGATCCGAAAATGTTGGAGCTTTCAGTTTATGATGGCATTCCACATTTGTTAACGCCAGTGATCACCGATATGAAAGATGCGGCTAATTCGCTGCGTTGGTGCGTCGCGGAAATGGATAGACGTTATCGGCTGATGGCGGCACTGGGAGTGCGTAATATCACCGGTTATAACCAGAAAGTTAGCGACGCCATCAAACAAGGCCAGCCTATTCCTATGCCCGGCATATTGGTCACTGATGAAGAATCTGCGAAAGCGACATTGGAAACATTGCCAATTGTTGTGGTAGTCGCGGATGAGCTCGCTGACATGATGATGGTGGTGGGTAAAAAAGTTGAAGATTTGATTGCGCGTATCGCACAAAAAGCACGTGCCGCGGGAATACATCTTATTATCGCTACGCAGCGTCCTTCTGTGGATGTGATCACTGGTTTGATCAAGGCGAATATTCCAACGCGTATCGCGTTTCAGGTTTCATCACGCATTGATTCACGCACCATTTTGGATCAGCAAGGCGCAGAACAGATTGTTAGGTCATGGTGATATGCTTTATTTGCCGCCAGGTGCAGGCGTGCCTATTCGTGTGCATGGCGCATATGTTGCTGATGAAGAAGTGCATAGAGTCGTTGCAGCCTGGCGTAGTTGTGGCCAGCCAGAATATCTGGAAGAAGTGACGGATGAAGTCACCGAAGCTGGCGGCGGTGAGGGTCACGGGGCAGGCGAGCATGATCCTTTGTATGATGAAGCGGTAAGAATAGTGACAGAAAGCCGTCGTGCTTCTATCTCGTTGGTGCAGCGTCGCTTGCGAATAGGGTATAATCGTGCCGCGCGCATGATGGAAGAAATGGAAGCCGCAGGTGTTGTCAGCACGATGGATCACAGTGGTTCCAGAGAAGTCTTGGCTGCGGTCCCGCCCATGGATTAATTGCAATCCTTCAACAGGTGTGGAGATTATTATGTTTAAATTATTACTTCGTTCGATGACAGCATTATTTTTGCTGGTGTTCTTTACCGCCGCTCACGCAGCATCTACTGCTTCAGATCTCGCCAGTTTGCTCAATGCGGTAAAAAGCATGAGTGCCAACTTCACGCAAACTATTTACGATAATCATGGTAAAGCCATTCAACGTTCTTATGGAAAAATGGCTATGCAACGCCCTGGTAAATTTCGCTGGGAAGTGAGCAAACCTATTCCACAGTTAGTGATTGCGAATGGCACACGCTTGTGGATTTATGATCCGGATTTGCAACAGGTAACGATACGTGCGCTGAAAAAAGAAGTCGGTGAAACGCCAGCATTGTTATTAAGCAATGTTAATACCGCGGTAGAGCAGGATTTTAATGTCACTGAACAAAAAGACGCGGCCCCAGGCTGGCGTTGGTTTTCCTTAGTACCTAAACATCCCGATAATATGTTTGAATCAGTGCAAATGGGTTTTCAAGGCAATCAAATTGCCGAAATGCAATTGAAAGATAATCTTGGTCATACCACGCGTATTCAATATCAAAATCCGCAGTTTAATACCAATTTATCTGCTTCCATGTTTAATTTTACTCCGCCAAAAAATGTAGATGTGATTGATGAAAGCGAAGCAGTGATGATAGCGCGTCATTCCAGCCGCTGGCGACACGAATGCGCCCGCGGTCACTGGATGAATTTATTGGCCAACCACATTTATTAGCGCCGGGAAAACCATTACGACGTGCGATTGAGCATGGAATATTGCATTCCATGATTTTATGGGGACCGCCAGGCACTGGAAAAACACATTGGCACAATTAATGGCAGCCAAGACGCAGGCACGTTTTGAACGCTTGTCAGCCATATTTTCTGGTGTGAAAGATATTCGCAAAGCGGTTGAAGATGCAAAAGCAGCCAGAGTTGAAAATCGTCAGGCGACTATTTTATTCATCGATGAAGTTCATCGTTTCAATAAGGCGCAGCAAGATGTATTTTTGCCTTATGTGGAAGATGGAACATTTATTTTAATTGGCGCAACGACTGAAAATCCTTCGTTTGAATTAAATAGCGCGTTATTGTCCCGAACCCGAGTTTATGTGCTTAAGGCGTTTAGCAGAAGAAGAATTACTTGAAGTATTGAATTCTGCATTGACAGACAAAGAGCGTGGATTGGGCGATTTGTCGCTGCAATTTCCGCAAGAATTACAAATGATTTTGGTGCAGGCAGCGGATGGCGATGCACGCCAGGTGTTAAATCTGCTGGAAATTATTGCTGATTTAGCGCAAGAGCAGGGTGGTAAGCTAACGATAACGAAAGAATTGCTGGCAGAAGTCATGCAGGTGAATTTGCGTCGTTTTGATAAACAAGGCGAAGCATTTTACGACCAGATATCCGCTTTGCATAAAGCTGTGCGTGGCTCAGCACCCGATGCTGCTTTATATTGGTTGTGTCGCATGCTGGATGGTGGTTGTGATCCATTGTATATCGCCAGGCGTGCTGTTCGCATGGCCAGCGAAGATATTGGTCTTGCCGATCCACGTGCGCTGGATCTCACCATGAATGCTTGTAATGTGTATGAGCGTCTGGGCTCACCAGAAGGCGAGCTGGCGATCGCGCAAGCCATTGTATACCTCGCATGCGCCCCTAAGAGTAACGCTGTTTATACGGCCTTTGGCGAAGCCATGGACGATGCCAAACGCTATGGCTCACTCGAAGTGCCATTGCATATACGCAATGCGCCGACGAAATTGATGAAAAAATTTGGCTATGGCAAAGCATACCGTTATGCGCATGATGAGCCGGAAGCATATGCAGCAGGTGAAAATTATATGCCGGAGCAATTGTCTGATCGGGTTTATTATCATCCTGTGCCACGCGGACTGGAAGCAAAGATCGCCGAGCGATTGGCATATTTTCGCGAGTTGGATAAGAAAGCGAAGAAGTAAATTCTTTATTTGGAATGAAGAATTTTATCAAGCTCGTTCGCGAAACTTTGAATTTCTTTCTTGGATAATGTCGCGGGACCACCTGTTATCACACCGCTGCCGCGCAAGTCGGCGCTGAAATTGCGGATGGAAAGCCGCTGTTTGATATTTGCTGGGGTGTATCTTTCTCCGCGCGGGTTGAGTGCAATGCATTCTTTGGTGACCACCGCATCTGCGAGAGGAATGTCTGCCGTAATCACAAGATCGCCGGGTGTAATTAATTCAATGATTTTGTTGTCTGCTACATCAAATCCCGCAGTCACTTGTATTCTGGTGATATATGGCGATGAAGGAATGGTAAGTGCGTGGTTGGAAACTACAATTAACGTGGTTTCCGTGCGCATGGCCGCACGGAATAAAATTTCTTTAATAATCTTTGGACACGCGTCCGCATCAATCAAGATACGCATGGGTCTGCCTGTAAATCATCATTTTATCACAGGAGATACTGGTTTTTCTTTTTCATTTATCTGCTGGAGTAACGGACTGAGCAGGTTACTATCGATTGCAGGTAATGTATAACGAAGAGAAATGGTGTGGTATTGGCGATGATGGTGATAAATGCCGCGCTGATATCGTTTTGCAATATCCATACGACTATTTGCTCCAGCCAATTCAATTAATTTATCATTGATAGCAGACAGTATCGCCGCGCGTTCATGGTGGTTGCTGGCGTTTAAACGTCTAATGAACACGTCAGTCAGACATGTATTCAGTGATTGTTTAAAATCATCCCAGCCGAAAATGGTAAGAGAAGTTGTTGGTGATCTCAGGGCTTCTGCATATTGCGCATCTGTGGCAGCAATTTTGTCTGTCAGGCTGGCTTTGAAGCGGGCACAGATTTCTTTGGCGATACTCTCTTTTGTATCGGATGAAATAATGCTTACTAATTGATTAATTTGGTGAAAAAAACGTTGCATGACCATCCTCGCTGATGTGAGCTTAATTTTATAATGGTCAAATAGTACTAAATTTTATTTAGCTGGGTCAAGATGACGTCTTTTTGGCTCCACTTAACTTACATTGTTAGCTTTTGTTTTTTCTTTTCTTCGGTTGTCTGCGTCAGCTCAGGATGAAAAAATTCTGTTACCGCTTTTTTTCCTGAAGCGATTAATTCCTGCTTGGTTTTGTCTGAAATATTAAAATTAAATGAAAACACACCTAACTGATCTATTTCAATTGTGCGATTGAAATTGCCAGGCTTATCCAATTTTTCAGTAATGAAATTTTTTAAAAAAGAAGTCGCCACACCTTCAAATGCTTTCAGCGGATCATTGTCGCCAATTCTTGCTTTAACAGGTTTATTTTCCTGATTGATAATTTGTGCTTTGCTGCGCATGGCGATGCCAAGTGTATGAGGGTTAATAATATTAGTCACGTCACCGTGTTCATGCACAGGCAGATATTGTGGTTTATCGAAGATATCAATAGGGAAATTGTTTAACATGCCACCGTCAGCATATAAATCTCCGTCATCATGTAAAATATGTCTGCCTTTTGCAACTTTTAACAAACGCACGCGTGCAAAGAAAAATGGTGCAGCAGCAGAAGCATGCACGACTCCAGCGATTGGTGTATCAGGTGTGGTTTCAAAGGAAAAATGCTTGAGTTTTCCAGTAGGCACGCCATTTACTAACTGGATTTTTGTGGAAACCACATGCAAATCTTTAAATCCCAATTTTTTTAAATCGGCGAAAGTGAGATTTTTGGCGTTAATTTTCGGCGTGATCGTTTTAATCTTTTCTTTGATAATATCGAGAATGAATTGGTAAATGGCTTCACCTTTATACATTCCATATTTGGAAAACAAACGATAACCTTCGGAAATTAAACAACCGCCGTCGGTTAGCTTGGAAAGATTCAAGCTACCTAACTTTTGACTTGCTTCCTCTGGCGAATAATTCAGGCTGACCATTAGCGCTGCTATCGCACCCACTGATGCGCCGGCAACCCCTTCGATTTTCGCTAAAGAGAATTCTTTTTCCTGCCCAAGTTGTTCAATTGCGCCAGCATAAGCGACACCAGCTGAACCGCCACCAGAAAAAACCAAATATTTATAGTCAGGCATATATCCTCCGTTTTATATCTTTTTAGTGGCGGCAGCGGTATTTTTGATTACGCTCGAATTGTCACGAGCAAAGCATTTGAATAGAGACCAGTTATATAAATATTTGGCGCAATTCTCCAATCGGTGGGCGTCAGTGCTAATTGATTTACGCACACTTGCTATTTTTCCCTGCACAATGTCATCATCAACATATTGTTCTGCAAAGTGATCCAGTATGCGCAAAACACCTTCATTAGTCAGGGCGTCGTATTTTTTGCAGTATTTATCATTCAAATCGGAGCGATAAGATATTTTTTCTGTAGTGGCATCATACAAAAACATGGCTGAATAATTATTACTAGTGGCATCTGGTATTAATTGATATACGGCGCTTTTTTCAGGTTGTATTGTTTTGCCAGTTTTAAATGCCTGATAGATTTCATCTACGGCAGTCTGTACCGCTTCTTTTGCTTTGGTTTTGGTATCGGCGCACACTTCTTCAAATAAATGTCCGTCACCATAAGCTTTCCACACGTCGCCACGTTTGTTTGCAACTTCAAGACCACTGTCACCATCTTCATTGTGCTGAAACAGAGATAACAATGAGCCAATAACAGCATCAAACTGTTTTTCAAGTTGCGCTCGCGGTGTGCGTATATGTCCAGTGGCGAAATGATCAGTGAGAAAATGACAAGCATATGCTTCCAGTGTATATGCATATTCCAACTGTTTTTGCTGTTCTTCGCTATCGCTTATTTTTCTGGCGTCAATGGCGGCAAGCATCGCCAGTTGATGTCCAGTCTGATAGGCGATAATCGCTTGCTCATTAAAGTGATCAAGATTACGTTCCGCAAGCTCCACAAATCTGCCTTTGGTATATTCGACAGCATGCAGATATTCTTCCGAGTTATGAGCGTTGATAGCGGCGGAAACAGAAGTACCGTTTTCTAATGCGGTATCGACTGCGTGGCGCTCATTCTTGATGAGGTTCAGTAAATTAGTTATTTCACTGACATTACCTTTCGCCAAAGTATTATATGCGGCCAGAAAACGTTTTATGCGTTCCTGCTCCGTGCTTCCCTGGCAAATAGGTTTTTCTGGAACACCGTAGTAGTCGCCGGCTAGCGCGATGATGTCCCCGAATGTCAATCTGGCGCCATTTGTTAAAGTGAATTGAGTGAATCCAGCGGGTAGCCCAGAAAGATTAACAGCGCCCAAAGCATTATGTTCTGATGAGTCAAACTCTTTCTCATGTTGTGACAGCATGATCATCCCTCCTTGGAATAATTATTTGGTGGAATTTGACCACATGTATTATAGATTGCTCCAAGCTTCCTTAAGGATTGCTTAAACTTTTAAAATTTAAGAAAACCTTAAGCAATAAGCATTATCTTCATTAAGAGGATCACAGCAATTTTCGTGAATCTCATTTTATTTGGAACAGGGAGGAGTTAAAGGATGTTGTTATGTAAATTCATCAGCAAGCAAAATAGGAAACTTGGAAGTATAAATACAAAAGCTGACATTAATAATGATAAAGATAATCTGCTATACCTCGAATCGCAACTGACGTTAAATGAATTTCAGCAAATGGTTAGATATTTCAAGCATAATCCCGAGCTTGGAAATTACTATTCTTTGGAACTGGAAGGAAATGTTGACCCCATCAAAGCGTTTTTAAAGAAGCGTTATCAACGTATTCGTGATACTCCGGCAATGTACGAACAAACGCAAACCCCAGCTAATCAATTATGTGTCTCCGTTGCGACGTCACTCGCAGCCGCCATTTCTGAAACTAAAGAATCATTGCTTACGCCACAGTTAACTAACGGCGCAAAAAGCGCAAAATTAGTCGCTGTAGCAGAAGATGATGGTTGGAGCCGTATTCGTTCCAGTCTCTGCGGCGATATTCATCATCGTGAGCAGTTGGTTAGCGCGATGTTAAAGTACCCAATGGAAGCGAGAGAAAAATTCCTTAATCTTTTTAGCCTGGAAGATTTAACGCGTTATGTTCTTGAGGGTGAAACATACAGAAATGCCGTCAAAAATAAAAATGCTTATACGGGCGATGAAACGCATGATGGCTCCGTATTATTATTGTTCACGGTTTTCTATCGCAAACAATTGGAATTGCGTGATTATGAAAATGCAGGATTATTCGGCTGGAATTGGGGAAAAGGATATTCCCGCAAGGAAAAACTGGATGCTTCATTCATACCTTATAACTTTTTGATAGAAGGTGGCAAGCTAGCGGATTTCGAAGGATATATGAAAAAGATCAACTTTGTGGAATTGCGTGGTGCGTTAACACAAAATGAAAGTGATCTTGGCACGTTAGCGAATCAGTTCTTGGTGGTCACGACGCCTGAATATCGAAAACCTGAGTTGAATCTCGTTCCCAGGATTTAACCGCGGTTTTTTTAAGGATGACAACTTTATCAAAGAGGGACGTTGAATGAAGACACGTGTCAGAGATTTTATCGATGCATTGACTGCTGAAATACAGGCATTGCCAGAAGGTAAAAATGATTATGATGTGTTGATCAGGCTGGAGTCTGAAATCAGCATCGAGAGATTGCTGCATTTATTTGATAAATTTAAATTGGATTATGCTCAATCCGATGAGGTTGTATCGGAAGAAAATATGAAACCTCTTTTCGATTTTCTTGAAGAGCGCTGGACGAATATTCAAAAAACCGATGCCATTTATCCGCATACGCCAAAATCAAGCATCAATTTTATCTGTCTTCTACTGGCACGTCATCTGGCTAAAGTAACCAATCGACATCCTTATGATATGTTAATGCCATCCGTCAGGTTTGCTAATTATGAATTAAAGTTGAGTGAATTTATCTTGCGCGATGATGGCATTACACCGCTGGAAGTGGTGGAAGGCTTCGCGTGTCTTGAAGATGAAAAAGTCGAAACAAAAATTCAGGAAAGTTATTTATTGCGTAGAGATTCGCCGATCAGATCTTCACGCAGCAAATTAAGTCTTTCGGAAGTGCATAGAATTTTGTGTCATTCAAAAGAGGCTCCTGGCTATTGGAAGGCGATTTATGCAACAAAAAACACGATAGAAGAAGCAAAATTTATTGAAGCGCTCAAGAGTGACAATTATAGGGTGACCGCCAGTTATTCGACCGAAGGTGAAAAATGTCTGATTAATTGTATCTTGCGCAATGTGACAACGCGTGATGAACTCGCGCGTTTTATGACAAAACACTTAACGAAAGATCATGGCTGGCAACATTTTCTCGATAAAATTTGCAGCTTAAGTCCAGAAAATATGTTCCGTATCATGTTGGATATGGATATTGAGCCGACTGCTTTACGTTACAACAGCAAAGTTTATAGTGATACCGCTGATTTTCATAAAGCCATGTTGCCAGATGTCGCGGTAAAACTGCCAAATATATTAAAGAGCGATTTAATTAACGATCATGATCACTTGCATATTCGTGCATTATTATTATGTTTACTGCGAACCTATAAACTGACTCGCAATGAAGGCCCAGTTTATACTTCCCTGTTTGGACACAGTATAGGCTACCGTCTTTGGGGTGCGACTACTTATTCAAAAGAAGACAAACTCAAAGCGTGTGACGCCTTGATTGGTCTTTTGATTAGCGATATACCGCTAGAAACTATCAAGAGTGATGCAATATTCAAGAAACATGAAGGACCACTCATGAATGATACGCTTGGTTCCATTACCAAAATATTATTGGAAATCAGCGACAAGAAAGTGGAAGACAGGCCTGCGGCATTGCGCGCGTGATTTAAGATTCTTTGCGTGCCACCATGGTGGCTGCTGCCTGATCTACTGGCATGATAATCACTTCGCTGATATTGACGTGCGCGGGTCTGGTTGCGCAAAACAATATTGTTTCCGCGATGTCATCTGGTGTTAATGCTTCCATGCCTTCGTAAACGGCATCTGCGCGTTTTTCATCGCCCTTGAAACGTACCAGACTGAAATCGGTTTTAACGGCACCTGGATCTACTGTAGTGACACGAATTTTTTTGCCGAATAAATCCATACGCAAGCCATTCGTTAACGCGTTGACGGCAAATTTTGTCGCGCAGTATACCGCGCCTTTAGGATAAACATAGTGGCCGGCGACAGAGCCAATATTGATGATATGGCCGCTGTTGTTTTCTATCATTCGCGGCAAAATTGTTTTTGTCACATAAAGTAATCCTTTAACATTGGTATCTATCATCGCTTCCCAATCATCAACATTTCCTTCCTGCACTGTATCAAGCCCTGCTGCCAATCCAGCATTGTTAAGAAGAATATCAATGTTAGTCCATTCTTTTGGCAATGCATTGATAGCTTGCGTGACATCACTACGTTTGCAAACATCGAGTTCAAAAGTGTGAATTTTGTTTTTGTGTTTTGCCTGTATCGCCGTCGCTATTTCATCCAGTTTATCTTTTCGTCTGGCGCAGAGAATAAGATTTGCTCCGGCTGCTGCAAATTGCCATGCGCACGCAGCGCCTATACCGCTGGAGGCGCCGGTGATGAATACTGTTTTGTTGTTGAGCAGCACAGGAAATCTCCTAATCAGATTAAGAATTCAGATGTTAATTTTATATACTTATAAGTTAAATAAAACTAATTTCCAATACTTCTTGCCGATAGAGGTGTCGCGAAATCTAACTCTCATGAATATATGAATTGATATAAAGTGTATCAATCCGTATATAAATACTATAAACTCCTTTTATTGTTAGGAGAGGTTTATGGGAATAGTTAAAATTTCAGATGAGCTACATGAAGCTGCCAAGCTGATGGCAAAAGCTATGAGTCGTTCCATTAATTCACAAGCAGAATTTTGGATGCGCATCGGCAGACTGGTCGAGGAAAACCCGTCAATTACTTATGCGGAAGTCCTTAAAATATTGGTTAATCAAGCTTCAGTAGATAATAGCGATTATGTTAACGAAGACGCCTGATCAAATTCAAAAAATGCGGGTGGCAGGCCGTTTGGCTGCATCTGTATTGGAGATGATAGAACCGTTTGTAGTTCCAGGCGTGACTACTGGAGAGCTTGAACGCATTTGTCGAAAATATATTATTGATGATCTGCAGGCAGTGCCCGCGTCTTTAAATCATCATGGATTTCCTGGTTGTATTTGTACCTCACCTAATTACGTAGTTTGTCATGGAATTCCTTCTGATAAAAAAGTATTAAAAGAGGGGATATTTTAAATATCGATGTTACCGTTAAAAAAGATGGTTTTATTGGTGATACGAGCAAAATGTTTTTTGTTGGTACTGTAAAAGCTTATGCTGAACGATTGGTTAGAGTGACGCAAGAATGCTTGTATAAGGCTATAGAAATAGTGCGGCCCGGGATTTATTTAGGTGACATTGGTCACATCATACAACAGCATGCGGAATCGCATCACTATACTGTTGTTCGCGAATTTGGTGGTCATGGCATCGGACAAGAAATGTGGGAAGAACCCCATGTCCTGCATTTTGGTAAACCAAATACAGGGGTCGAGCTCCAATCGGGGATGACTTTCACAATTGAACCTATGGTTAATCTAGGAAAAAGAGATATCCGCAGTTTACCCGATGGATGGACTGTCGTAACAAAAGATCATAAATTATCCGCGCAGTGGGAACACACTATTCTGGTGACTGAAACAGGATATGAGGTGCTAACGGCCAGGAAAGAAGAAAAGATTTGATAGCACCGGTTCACCCTGCTGCAAGGTGAACGGAAATAAACTTAACAATGCAGAATCTGCATGCATCCCCAGACAATCGCAGCAACACAACCTGAAGCAGGAATAGTCAACACCCATGCCCAGACAATATTTCTTGCCACACCCCAACGCACGGCGGAAAAACCATTCAGTGAACCAACGCCAATAATTGCGCCAGTCACAGTGTGGGTGGTGGAAACAGGAATACCTAACATGGTGGCCAAGGCCAAGTGTAAAGGCGCTTGCTGTATCAGAACAAAAACCACTAACGGGTCTTAATTTGGTGATTTTCATTCCCATGGTTTTCACAATACGCCAGCCACCAAAAAACGTGCCTAGCGCAATGACAAAATTACAGAAATGACTACCCAGAAAGGAACATGAAAATCGCCACTGCATCAGTTTGGACGAGTATAAACACATGGCAATAATACCCATGGTTTTTTGCGCATCATTACTGCCATGACCAAGGCTAATAAAAGCAGAAGATATAAATTGCAATTTGTGAAACCAGCCTTCCACTTTATGCGGGTTGGAGTAAAAAAATAAGCGCGCGGTCAGTACCATCAGTGACATGCCCATGATCATGCCAAGTAAGCGGTGAGATGACGATGAACGCCAATACTTTTGAGATGCCGTACCATTCCAGAGGTTGCAGTTCCGGCATGCGCAATACTCGCGCCTAGCAAACCACCGATAAGAGCATGTGATGAGCTTGAGGGCAAACCATAATACCAGGTGAATATATTCCAGAAAATCGCGCCTAGCAAGGCTGATAAAATAACATGCGTGTTGATCACGCTGGGATCAACCAGGCCTATACCGATAGTCGTCGCAACATGCACACCAAACAACAAAAATGCGACAAAATTAAAAAACGCCGCCCACAGGACTGCCCAATGCGGTTTTAACAAGCGTGTGGAAACAATGGCGGCGATGGAATTGGCGGCATCATGAAATCCATTAAGAAAATCAAAAAACAGCGCCAGGCCGATTGTAATGACAACCAGTGTTACGGATGGTCCATATCAAGAATACTCTAGCACGATGCCTTTAAGGATATTCGCGACATCCTGACAGCGATTAATGACAGATTTGGTATGCCCGTAAATTTCTTTTAATTTGAAAAATTGTTTGAAGTCATTTTCTTCCAGAAATAATTTTTTCTCACCGGCGAGTACAACTTGATGAGCTTTGCTTTCGACATGATCAATTTCATTGCAATGATTGAATATGTCAGCTGAGTTTTTTAAAGAATGCAGACAGTAAATTGCTTTTTTTAATTGACTGGTCGCTTCCGCGCTAAGTTGCGAAAGCTTGATCAATTCTTCAGGAACAGCTTTAAGTTGATAAAAAGGAAAGCGCTGTGCGATACGATTAATCAAATCAATAATATCATCGAGCGTACTGGTAAGATTGATGAATATCATGACGGTCGAAAGGCGTAATAAATGTTTTATGCAGCAATTCAAAATTAGTGTAGGCAATTTGATCAGCTTCTTCTTCATGCTTGCGCAATTTCATCGACATAATGCTGTTGATTATCTAGGTTTTGCAGCATGTTGGAAAACTCAGTAGAGGCCAACACTAACTTATCAGCAGCTCGTTGAAATAGATCAAAAAAAGATTCCTGACGCGGTAATAAACGTTTTAGCATGATTGTAAGTCTACTGTCCTGCATTATTTCAGAAGTGCCCATTTTAAGCGTGATACTTGGGAAATGCTACATCGAATTGCAGTCCTATGCTATTTGCTGGGGTGGCAAGATTGATGGTTGCATGATGCAGCTTGGCAATCTGGCTGACAATGGCAAGCCCAGGCCGCTGCCAGAGGCTTTGGTGCCAAGAATTCGATAAAAACGTTCAAATACCCGTTCGCGTAACTCCAGTGGGATGCCTGTACCAGTATCTATTACGCGGAAAATAATTTGGCCGCCGGTATCAACAATACTGACTTTGACTTCGCCATGGGTCGGTGTATAGCGGATAGCATTATCGACAATATTACGAATCAGAATACCGATCGCGGTATCATTACCCATGATAATGGCTTCTGGCGGTGGTGGTGCCAGTTCAATTTCAATGTTTTTTTCGAGAGCGTGAGGTGCGAGATAGGCAATGATTTCCGTGGCAAGTTTATGCAAATCCAATGGTTTGACATCCGTCAGTGCTTCTTCTTCACCCAGACGGCTAAGTGTCAACAGCTGCGCGACCACGTGAGAGCTGCGGTCTACGCTTTCAATTACTTTTGTCAGTGCTTTATTGCGGTCTGCTTCATTATCTGCTTTTAACGATACTTGCGCATGTGTTTTAAGTGCTGCCAGTGGTGTGCGTAATTCATGAGCTGCATCGGCCGCAAAGCGTTTGTTGCGTTCAAACGCAAGTTTCAGACGAATAAATAGTTGGTTTAATTCGCCAACCAGTGGTTTGATTTCCACGGGAATTTCCGTTAATTGCACTGGTTCAAGAAAAGTCGAGGCACGATTGGAAATTTCAGTGGTCACGCGGGTAATAGAGCGCAGCGCAAAGCTAATGATAAACCAGACCAGAAAACCAAAGACTGGATAAGTAATTAGTAAGATATTGGCATTGCTGCGCGCGATATCATCAGCCAGTTCGCGGCGTAATATTATATAATTCAGCGACGATGATTTTGACCTTTAATTTATCATCATAACTGACTATATAATACGCCAGTCATTGCCATGGATGATTTGATCACTAAATCCAAGCGGTACATCTCTTAAATCCAGGCTGACCTTATTTGAGGTTGAGATTAATAATCACGTGCCCGTTGATCTCCAAACCTGAAACAAAAACTTTTGGTTGGTAATGGGTTGGTTTTTTCTCAGGTAATCGAAGATATCGTACCTGGCTTTGGAAGTTATGATTGGTTGATTCGCTCAGATATGTCTGATCAGGGATGGAAAGTCTGACCAGCTGGCTGTCCAGATAGGGTTGAATGACTTGTTCATCAAGCAGATAATTACCAATCCCATTAATTGCGGAAGCAATCGTAATGCTCAGCAAAAGGCTGATTAAAAGAAAATATCTGATCGATTTGATCATTATTTTTCATCTTTACTTTTTTCTATGGTATAGCCAATACCGCGAACAGTACGAATGAAATCTTGACCAAAACGTTTGCGTAAATTATGTACATGGACTTCCAGTGCATTACTATCCACTTCTTCACCCCAGCCATACAGTGATTGGGTGAGATGTTCGCGTGATAATACGCGTCCGGCATTTTCCAGTAATACATGTAATAACGCAAATTCACGGCGCGATAGATTGACGGGTTCGCCTTTGTAAGACAACGGTATGTGAGGCGGGATCGAGAGAAATGTCGTTATGGACCAGTAAAGGTGCCGCTCTGGAAGCAAAACGTCTTTGCAAGGCCCTTAAGCTGGCTAGTAATTCATAAAGATCGAAGGGTTTGGTAAGGTAGTCATCTGCGCCGCTATCTAAGCCTTTAACGCGGTCTTCAATGGATTCGCGAGCGGTCAGGATTAAGCACAGGTGTAGTGTCGCCGCGTTCACGCAAGTTTTGCAAAACAGTAATGCCCGGCATTTTGGGAAGCCCAAGATCCAGTACAATCAAGATCAAATTTTTCTGTTTTTAAAGCTTGGTCGGCAAGTGCACCATCTTTGACCCAATCGACCGTATAACCATCTTGGATCAAGCCTTTACGCGTTCCTTCACCTAATAATTCATCGTCTTCGACCAGAAGTATGCGCATAATAATCCCTCTTTGTTATATATATAACTTTATCTTTTTTAACAAAGTATAGCAAATATTGATTAGTGATCCGGGTCAATATTTGCACAGCCTTGGTTCATATTTTACGCAAGATGTAATGCATCCTCAAGCGTATATGTGTTGCTATCTTTTTAACAGATGCAAAGGCCGGAAGAAATTAATAACGTCTTCATTGGTTATAAATGAAATGTTATAAGGATGTTCGGCACAAAGCATTTTCAACCTTGGGTGATGCTGAAGAAAAGGCTCCAGCATGTTAGCAATACGGCCGAATAAAATCAGTTTTACTTGCGGTTGTTTTTCAAGCAGACAATCCAGTAATTCATGAATGAATGGCTGCCACGCACGCGCATCTTTTTGTGGCGGGCCAGATTGTAACACTGGTGAGGCGTTTAATAACAAAAAACCACGCGTAAGCAGGTTTTGGAAAAATTCATTATTGGTTTGCACATACGCACTTTTATTTATTTTAGCGATTTCTTCCTGAGTGGCATTGTCGCGGTCGAGTTGACCTTCAGCAATCAGCAGCATTTTAAGAATATTTCGCAAGGATGTAGCGCGATTCACTTTTTTGCTTAATCCCGTTGGTGACCAAAGTTCTTGCACCGCTGCATCCCAAAACGCATAACCATTGGCTGATTCACGGCGTGGGTAGGGTGATTCACCGAGCAAAATATAGTTAACCTGTGATAGCGGCAAACTGAATGCGTTGAAAATTTTATCACGACCGGGAAGCCATTCAGGTGCGGATTGGAGTAATTCCAGATACTTCGGACTCACTTTTGCCAATCCTCGGATAAGGCATTCGTTCCATGATGGATCAATACTGCTTACGTTGAAATCGTATGTCGTCATTATTTGCATCCAGGCGTTAACATCAAATTCCCCTAAGTGTAAGATAGGATGCATTATGAATAAATAGCGGTAAGGTGAGATGGATAAAAGTTTAATTGAAATATTGGCATGCCCGATTTGCAAGGGCGAATTGATTTATGATCAACCTAATCAGGAATTGGTTTGCCGTTTTGATCGGGTTGCTTATCCGGTGATTAACGATATACCAGTGATGATGGAAGCTAGAGCAAGACGATTGGGTATGGAAGAAGAATAAGTCAATTGATACACCCCTCACTCGCCGCGTGGCGGTGAGGGGTGATGCTAATTAGCTTTCGTCGCTACCGCTATTTTTCTTCGAGCTGTAAATATCTTCGCCTTCCAACGTTTTACGTTCGCCAGAGCCTTTCTTATGGCGATTTTTGCCATGCCTGTAACGTGGATGGAACCGTGGGCGTGGTCTTCTTTCGCCGCCACCGGTATTACCAGTATTACCGCCACCACTTCCAGCATTGCTTCCACTGCCAGTGTCGCCACTTTCGTTGCTTTGCTGTTGTTCATGACTAACATGCTGTGGTTTGTTAGCAGGCCGCGATTCTTCAACTTTAATCGGCAGCTGTGCTTCGTAATTGCGCTGTTGTTCATTTATGTTTGTAACATTATTTCTGGGCGCTTGTTGTTGTGGAGCGGCCTGTGTTTGTTGCTGATGATGAGTTTCAGGCTTTTCTCTTGGTGCATGCGTCTGCTGCTGGTCGCGTGTGTCATGGTCACGATCACGATGCGGGTGTTCATGTGGTTTCTTTTCTTCACGTGGCCGATCTTCGCGTGGTGGGCGATTGTTATGGCTGTCACGGTTTTCAAAGTTGCGGGAACCAGCGTCTCTATTGTCGCGATTTTCCCGGTTTTCTCTGCCTTCTCTATTTTCTCTATTGCCATCGCGTGCATCTCTGCCGCCTCTGCCGCGGTCACGGCGCCCACGATTATGATGGCGTCCTCCGCCCTTGCGTCTGGATTGTGGATGTATTCTGCCATGTTTTCTGAAGCGTTGTTGCTGGTCTTCAGGCGTGGTAGAGGTTGCTTCTGGCTCAGCTTTTTTATCGAACAGGAAGTTGTACAGTTTCTTTAATAATCCTGGTTCACCTGTTTCTTTAATGGTGCGTATTGCCGGCACAGAAGAAGCTTGTGGTGCTGGCATTTCTTCAAGCGGAATATTTTTGATGGCTGGTTCCTGATGCGCTTTCGGGACCGCTGGCATGACGTTCTGAGTTGAAATTTCAGGTTTGATCGCCAGCTTATAGCTCGCCATTTTTTCATCTTTTTCTGTCAGGTCAGATAATCTCATGCGCTCAACTTCATATTGCGGTGTCAGCAGATGTGAGCTTGGAACCACAATGATGGCTACGCTCTGACGCTTTTCAATATCAATAATCGCTTGACGTTTTTCATTTAACAGATAAGCAGCGATTTCGGTAGGCAGAATCGCGCGTACTTGAGCTGTATTTTCTTTCAGGGCTTCTTCTTCAATGATACGAATGATAGAAAGCCTAATGATTCGATGCCGCGGATAGTTCCTTGACCCGGACAGCGTGGGCAGGTAATGCGGCTGGATTCGCCCAATGATGGTCGTGAGGCGCTGACGTGACATTTCCAACAAGCCAAAACGGGAAATGCGGCCGATTTGTACGCGGGCACGATCCATGGACAATGCTTTCTTCAGGCGTTCTTCCACTTCACGCTGGTTGCGGATAGGAGTCATGTCGATGAAGTCGATCACGATCAAGCCGCCAATGTCGCGCAAACGCAGTTGTCTGGCAATTTCATTAGCTGCTTCAAGATTGGTCATTAATGCGGTTTCTTCAATATCGCCGCCTTTGGTGGATTTCGCTGAGTTAATATCAATGGAAACCAGTGCTTCGGTATGATCGATAATAATCGAGCCGCCGGAAGGTAATCGTACTTCGCGCTGGAATGCGGATTCAATCTGGCTTTCGATTTGGAAGCGGGTAAAGAGCGGGGTCGGATCTTTGTAGAGTTTGACACGGTTAACAAAGTCAGGACGAACCAGTTTCAAGATGGTTGACGACATCTTCATACAATCGTTGATGGTCGATCAGAATTTCATCAATGTCTTTGCGCAGATAATCTCGTAATGCGCGGATAACAGCATTGCCTTCCTGGTAGATCAGGAATGGTGCTGGGCGTTCGCTGGCAGCTTTTTGTACTGACATCCCAGAGGCGGAGTAATATTTCCAAGTCCCACTGTAATTCTTCCTGGGATCTGCCGCCGCCCGCGGTACGGATGATGAGACCCATGCCTTCTGGCACTTGCAGGGTATTTAATACGCTATGCAGTTCGTCGCGTTCATCGCCTTCAATACGACGTGAAACGCCACCTGCGCGTGGATTGTTAGGCATTAAGACGAGATAACAGCCGGGCAGGGTGATAAAAGTGGTTAGTGCCGCGCCTTTATTGCCGCGTTCTTCTTTTTCCACCTGTACAATCATTTCCTGGCCTTCTTCAATCACTTCGGTGATGGAAGGGCGTCTGCCGTGTATCTACATAATCTTTTCTGAAACAGGAGCGGGCAATTTCTTTTAGTGGTAAGAAGCCGTGACGTTCTTCGCCGTAATCGACGAAAGCCGCTTCAAGGCTAGGCTCAATGCGGGTTATCTTGCCTTTGTAGATATTGGATTGTTTTTGTTCGCGGGAGGTCGACTCAATAATGAGATCGTAAAGATATTGTCCTGTAGGCTAAAGCAATCCGCAACTCTTCATCTTTATGAGTTGCATTAATAAGCATTCTATTCATATTTTCATCCAGTTAGTGTGCTTGCCGCACCGGGATGAGAGGTGAACGATTTTTATAGCGAGCGGAACGGTTGTTGATAGCAACAACATTAGAGAGCCTATAAGCTCATCATTCTCACTGCTCTTGCGCTTCCAGTTATCAGTCGGTCGTCAGCGCCGCAGTGGGTTTTTTGTCGGAAAAACCTGTCAAAACCATCTATCATTTTGAATCTGAAGACTCTCAGACTCAAAGAATTCTTCGCTCTTGGCCGCATAAGCGGCAACTAAACTATAAAAACGATGCCTGTCATCAGTGCTTAATAGCACGTTTAAATTGAACTAAAGTCAGAGACTTTATTCGTTATGGCTGCAAAATGTCAGCCAGCATATACCTTTAATAGGTTACAGTGAATATTACCAATATCTTGATTTTATATCAATTAAAAACCAAGATTTAAGCTTGTAATAAAATGTGATGGTTGTCTATAAAATGAACTTGTAAATCTTCAATTATGCAATTAGATTACCCTTCCAATAATTATTAGGTGGATTCATGTCAGAACCCAAAGACCAGAAAAAATCGGGAGTGCAGCATTATATTGTGCCAGAGGATTATTCTGGCCAAAGAATAGACAATTTCTTGTTTACACGCCTGAAGGGCGTGCCTAAATCACGCATATACAGAATCTTACGAAAAGGCGAAGTTCGCGTAAATAAGAAGCGAGTTACTGCATTTTACAAGCTGGAAGCGGGAGATGACATCAGAATACCGCCAGTATTTCTGGCCGAAAAAGCTGCTCAGGTACCACCCAGTAAGACCACCTCAGAATTATTGGCTGGACGAATTTTATATGAAGATGACTATTTATTAGTCATTAATAAACCATCGGGCATGTCTGTCCATGCCGGAAGTACAGTAAGAGTGGGGGTGATAGAAGCCCTGCGTCATATGTATCCAAAGTTACCAGACATGGAGTTGGCGCACAGGCTGGACTCGGAAACATCTGGTTGTCTGGTTATCGCCAAGAAAAAACGTATTTTACGCGAAATTCATACTCTTTTGCGTGAAGGCCAGGTCAGAAAAATTTATTGGGCGCTGACCATGGGCAAGTGGAAAGACTCAGAATTGCGAGTTGATGTTCCCCTATATAAAGACTATCGTGATGGCGGCAAGCATGTGGTTGAAGTTGATAAAGACGGTAAGACCGCGCTCACCGTGTTTCATACGTTAAAATCTTATCGTAGGCAGGCATCCCTAATGGAGGTTAAACTATATACAGGACGTACCCATCAGATACGTGTTCACGCGCAGCATCAGGGGCATCCTATAGCAGGAGATGATCGTTACGGCGACCCTGAATTCAATAAGCTGGCGCGCCAGATGGGAGTCAAGCGTATGTTTTTGCATGCACGGTCAATAGAGTTTACTTTGCCTTCTCTTGACCAGAATATTAAAGTAGTGGCCCCGCTGGATGCTGACCTCGAAGCGGGAATCAAGAAGTTTGAGGAGAGTTGTGAATGAATTTTGCTCAGAAAGATGGTGATGCCCCAAATCAGCAGGATTCAGACCTGCAAGAAAAAATGCCACAAAGAGGCATTTATCTGTTGCCAAACCTGTTAACTACGGCGGCCTTATTCGCGGGATTTTATTCTATTGTTGCCGCTATGAAGGGCCATTTCGAAAGTGCCGCGATAGCTATTTTTATTGCCATGGTTGCCGATGGTCTTGACGGTAGAGTGGCAAGACTAACAAATACACAAAGCGCTTTTGGTGCCCAATACGACAGTTTGTCAGATATGGTGGCTTTCGGTATCGCTCCAGCACTAGTCATATATAGCTGGTCATCATTTCATCTTGGCAAGCTAGGATGGCTGGCAGCATTTGTTTATGCGGCGGCTACGGCGTTACGGCTTGCCCGCTTTAATACCCAAGTTAATACACAGACTAGTGATAAAAAATATTTCCAGGGTTTGCCATGTCCATCAGCTGCTGGCATTCTCGCCAGCCTCGTCTGGATGGGATCGGCTTATGAATTGGAGGGGGTGGCGATCGCGGTTCCGTTATCAATATTGACTATTATTGTCGCAACATTAATGGTCAGTTCTATTCGCTATTCCAGTTTCAAATCTATCGATTTCAGTGGTCGTGTACCATTTGTCACGGTGGTGCTGGCTATGTTCATTATTGCTGCAATTGCGCTTGAGCCCCCGGAAATGCTGTTTGCTTTGTTCTTTGTTTATGTCCTGTCAGGGCCATTTAATACCTTGTGGCGCTTGCGCAAAATGCGTAAACAGCGCGCTCAGGATGTCCGAACATTGAAAAAATAATACACACATCCCTTAAAATTGTTCCCCGTGGAACAATTCCTTCACTTTTGTTCATTTATTACCCGAGACTAAAACCAATTAGTCTCGCTGGGTATTTTTTATTATTGACTATTGCTCAGCTCGTCATCGATACTCGCTCAAATTAATTTCGCCAGGCCTGAGATGAATTTCTCGGCAGGAATAAATATGGAAACTGGCAGATTAAGTATTAAGAAAATACGGTGTTTGGAAAAAATACGCCAAAGCGAGGAAGCTATGATCAGCAGACAAGAAGAATTGATTGTTGCTCTAAAGAAAAAATATTCATATGGCTACAAGAAAAAATCTAATAACGTAAACCCTTCTGAGGACTTGCAAACCTTACTCGAAAGCTGCACACAAGAAAAAATTCTATTACAAGAACTTGCGGATGAGTTGTATCACTACGCACACGAAAACCTGAATCGCATTGGTGAGTCGGATAATTACACTATAGAAGAAACCAATGATGGTTTAAGCCGTATAGTCGTTCCACAGAAAAAAGCGACTAAATCAGCGCGTGCCGTTGCGGTGAATTTATTACTGGAAATGCTAAAAACATCTAGCGCTTATGAAGTATACCAATATGTTGCTACGCCTTATTTTCAGCAAATCGTCGGCGCGAAAGAATATAAGTTCAATTTTCTCAGGATGCATTTAAGCAAGGTAGTGGATAAGTTTATTTATAAGTATCAGGAATTCCTGAAAATAAATAACACGGATTTATTATTGGATGTGTTGTTGAACAAAGACGTATACAACACCATAGGTCCAGTTTCTATCGCAAAATTATTCTGGTATTACCATCCTAAGATAGTCGCCGATGTCGTCGTGAATTTTTACCAGGATGATAAATTCGTCTGTAATGATATTCCTGATGTTGGTTGCAGACTGAATTATGAAATGATGAAAAGTCTGCTGGCTGATAACAGAGAAACGCTAGAATATGTTAATTTGAATAGAAGCAAATTGAAGGCACAAACATTGTTGCCATTAAATTGCCGCTCACCGGGTGTTAATCAGCTGACCGATCAAGGCCTGACAAAATATCAGTTGTACCAATACGATGAATTAACTGTTTTCGCGGTGGAGCAATGGCTACGCAGTCAATTCAGTCGCTTATTCATAAATAACATTAAGACTGGGGGTGCGCTGGTAATTAAATCATTAATAGCGCCGTACTTCTTTTATCAAATACCAGCCGCCCGTTATATGTTGCTTGATCCCGAGGATGCTGGAAATGCGTTTTATTATCGTTTTCGGGATTTTCAAAAAGATATTCCGCAGCTGATCATGAGCAACGATGATGCTCTAAGTAAATGGGGGAAGCCGGTCATTTTTTGCGGCATCATTAATATAGGCACTGCGCATTACATACCTTATTTTATTTATAAAAATACGCAAGGCAAAATCCAGGTTATTACGGTTGACCCTTCGCCACGCACGCACCCGCGTGAAATGTTGGACAGGCATGGCGAATATCTGGATAGCAAGCTAAAAACATTTAAAAAAATAACGAAAATATTTGCTAGTGTTTTCCCTGGATGCGAAGTTTATGATCCAGATGTCAATCAAATGTTACGTGAACGTGATTGCGGGCCTAATTCAGCTACTACCTTACTGGATGCGCTGGAAAGTTGTGAGGGTGATCAGCCATTGCTGCAGATTGTTCATAATGGAGTTGATGACAGGCTGGAGATTAATTCTGGACGACTAACAAGCCACTATACCAATGTGGGTGTTAATCCATATACAAATATTTTTGTGTATTCTGACCGACTGGAAGCGGATTCTCTCGCTAATAGAGCGCGCTGGCAGGAAAGATTAATGCAGGTAAAAGAAGTCAGGACGTTAACAGAGCGGACAAGTGCCGCTGGACAAAATCCTGAACGTCCGCAATCAGTCTATGATGAGTACGACATTAATGTGCAAATCATGGAGGATTACAATTATGTTCAACTCGTTGAATCACAACAACAGCAGGATTCACGAGCTGAAAATATTTCCGCCGTTCATTCCATGTTGCTTGGTGCGCCAGAAGGCCAGGCGCTTATCAATAGGTTGATAGAGCAGTATAAGGCTACTCTGGTATTGCCAGAGCCACGCATGCTGGTTGATTTCATCAAGTCAAAAGTGACGACGCAAGTGCAACAGGAAGTTCTTGCCAGTGCACACACCAGTCTTGAAAATTTAGCTGAAGATGTTATTACTGTATTGTTGCGCGAGCATATACCCGCGGCGCTGTCGTCGGTATTTATATCGAATGTATTAGGTAATTTGCCGCATTCCCCTGATCTGCGCGCGGAAACTGTAGTTAAACAATTCCTTGAGCACGACTTTGGCAGCATTTTCGCGAAACTACCAATCCATCAGCAGCGTATGTTAACGCATGAGCTGCAAGAATATGCTGAACGTGCTATTGAAAAAGAATTGATAGCAGTATATTCGGAAATAATTTTCACGTTGCTGCAACAAAGTGGTCGTGATTATCTGTCGCAATTAAAGATGGAAGCAAACGGGCTGACCATCGAACAATTGCTGGCGAATCATATTTATATGACGCACAGAGGTGCCGGCAAAATAAATGAGGCATTGCAATTTTTAAAAATTCATGCCGAATCTAATCTTTTGAGCAGGCTGCACAGATACTTGGCTGAAACACAAGAGCGGGTGGTTGAAGACAGCGTTGGGCATGTTATTCATACCTTGAATTTACGCCAAAAACGTCTGGTAGATATTCTTGCGTTTATTACCAGAGATACTGGGCAATTTATTCCGCTGGATGCGGCCGCATTAAAAACTCATCTCAAAAAATTTGCTGGTGAGCAAATTCATCCTTATGTGTTGTCTGCTATGGAAGTCGATGGTTATCTCGGGCAAGTAGTACTTGCGGAAATAAACAGACGACTATTCCAGGAAGTTAAAGATTATGTTGGCACGATCGTGAAAGAAAGCATAGAACGCTTCTTCATGATACCGGCGATACAACAGGAAATTACTGCGAACCAGGGTATCATGTCGCTGACAAGTATGCTCGATGAACAAGGCAAGCTAATGCCCGCCATGCAGGGAGCGATTAATCTGAATTATCTGATGGAGCGTTACGGTAGTCAAAGTACGCTGACCATGCATGATTATTCTCATATGCTGGTAAGCCAGTATGCTGGTTTGTACATTGAGCAAGGCATCGCGAAAATAATACTTAATGCTTTACATGAACATTATAAAATGTTGGCGGATGCGATTGTCAATGTTAATGCGGAGAAACTTCAGTATCGCCACATTAATTCGCAATGTGATTTGGCGGATATGCATGGAATGGCGTATAGCTTTTATATTTCTTATATGCAGTCTAACATCCAGGCATATAATTTTTTCACGCAGACTTTTTTATCTGCACCATTAGCAGCGAATGGTCCCATATCGCAAAATCCATATGCGGACTTCAATTTGATCGGCATTCGTTTTCATCATTGGTTTATGAGTAAGGTTTGCGACGTTATCACGAAAAACAATCGTCGTGCGCGTCAGCTCGCAGACAATATTACAAATGCAAGTCAGCACGTTTCATACATGCAGCATATTATATACACGACTAAGTTACTTGATGAGAAAACACAGCAAAATACTATAGTACAACTTAATACACATGTTAGCAGACTGGGCGTCATGCTGAAAAAACTTGATGCCATTTCAATGGGTGAAGAGTTTACCGCAGCTTATGATAAGTTAAATGTTGAAGTTTTAGTTGAAATTCAACAAGTTTGTTCTTTTGTGACTAACGCGTGTTACAGTTTTGCCATGATCAAGCCAGGCAGTGTTACCACAAAGCTGCGGCCGGCCTTATGTTGTTTGCTGGATATTGATGCTCCGCATATTACCACTTACAGTGAGGCTTATCGTATTGATCGTGACATCATGAATAAATGTCAAAACTTCAATGAAGTTGCTGTGTATCATGTTCGTAAAGATCAGAACGTATATGTATTAGAGCCAATGGCAGCGCTGCCTAATGCTTATGGCAAGCCAGTGACACGTGAGTTGTTATTGCAATGCATTTCATTCTGGTTTACGCAAAGTTCTATTTCATATAGTTTGCTGCGTCCTTCGCTATGGTTTGCTAATGACCATTTGCCTGAATTCATTCACAAGCTGATAGATATAGTAAATGGCTTGCCCAATGATCAGGCTGCGGCTGATGTTTTAGCGGCGGAACAAATTCAGCATTTGAAGTCATATGTCCTGCTCAGTGAAAACTCGGAAAATCTGAGTATTTTCGCTTCGACTGATATGGTTGATCGAATCAAAGCTGTCCTGGCGAAAACAACGACGTTAATGAATGCGACGTCAACGCCTTTGCGTTTTGCTGATCTGAGTGAATTCCTTTCTCTGCGCGAAGCTGCAGCAAAACAAGCTGCTCAACGCGCGCCAGTGATTTCAGAGCCATATATTCAATCGAAACTGATGGAGAAAATTAGAAAAGCGCGTGCTGATAACCCAAGCGCCGCGTTGGATCTCGCGAAGTTGCGTCAAGAGATTATTAACGAAGCGGGAGGCTCTGCAGGCGTAGAGCAACAAAAAGCTGCTTATATAGACGATATGCCAAATGTGCGAGCTGTCGATTTGGTAAGAACTGGTATGCAGTCATGGGGAATTTTTGGCGGCGGATTAACACAGATAGAAAAAGATTTATTGGATATTAAAAGAAAGCACGGTAACGATCAGGCATTCAATCTGGATGAAGATGACGTTGAAAAATTAAGACGTCGTTTACAAGAGCGCTGGCGCAAACTGGTGATGGACTTTGGTTCATTCGAAGCCGCTAAACATTACATTGAGCATCCTGATAGAAAAGATAAAGTGTATATCGCTGTTGCTGATATATTGACGAATTATTATCATTCGAAAGGCATGGTGATATTTAACTTTAACTTGTTGATGCCCGAATATGCGCGTTATCCTGATGCGAGCAAACTACGTGAATATACTCTGCCTAAATCGATTTGCATCGCCTATCAAGTCGAACAACAAGATACGAGTATTGCTGGCATTCCTCTGGCAAATCTGGTGATTACACGTAGTGGTTATGCGCTTGATATTGACTGGATTATTACGCGCTATCAAAAAGATCAAAAACTGATAAATCCATATACGGAAGTTGAGTTAACCATTTCTGAGCTTGATGATGTTTGTCGTAATGCTAAATCTAAAGTATTACTTGAACATGTCTGGAGCAATTGCACAAATGGTATTTCAGAGCGCGGACTGGCATTGCTGGTTGAATATTTGAATAACGCGATTTATTCCAACGGATTTAGTAGTAATTATTCTAATAGGCAAAATGATACTGCGCATCAAGCGTATACCAAAATGGGTATTGGATTGGTGAAGCTGCCGGCTAAAGAGCAGGAGGCATTCTGGAATGAAACTATACCATGCAGTGAATTGAAGACGATCAGAAGTGTATTTGAAGAGCGCGACAATTGTTTGACGCAAAACGGTATTTTCCTTGCGAGAGTGGTATTTGCCTATCGCGGTGAAGCGCATGGTTTGACTAATAAAGATTTGGTGCGGTTATCAAACGATCGTGAGATACCACATAGAGAATTTATTAGTGTCGCGAAAGTGAGAAATCCGTTAGAGCGACATCTCTATGAAAAAATGATGGCAAAAACTTCTTTGCGAGAAGGTCTCAAATTGCGAGTTTAATTAGCTGGGGTCAGACGCTAGCATTGGGGTCAGACACCTCCGCGGTTGGCTTAGCCTTCGTGGTGTCTGACCCCAATGCTAGCGTCTGACCCCACAGCTAGACCCGCAACTAGCGTCTGACCCCAGTTCTTTAATCAGCACTCAGGTAGGTTAGCAGCCAGGCCACCTTGCGATGTTTCTTTGTAAATAGTCATCATGTCTTTGCCGGTTTGCTTCATAGTGGCAATCACCTTATCGAGTGGAACAAAATGCGAGCCATCGCCTAACAATGCCAGACGGGCTGCATTCACAGCTTTGACAGAACCCATGGCATTACGCTCAATACAGGGTATTTGCACTAATCCATTGATAGGATCGCAAGTCATGCCAAGATGATGTTCCATAGCGATTTCAGCGGCATTTTCAATTTGATACAAAGTACCACCTAATACTGCGGTAAGTGCGCCAGCAGCCATAGAGCAGGCAACGCCAACTTCTCCCTGACAACCAACTTCAGCGCCGGAAATAGATGCGCCTTTTTTATAAAGAATGGCGATAGCGCCAGCCGTTAATAAAAAGGTCATAATGGATTCTTCTCTATCAGCTTGCGGATAGAAGGTGAGATAGTAATGCAATACAGCGGGAATAATGCCAGCAGCTCCATTGGTAGGTGCTGTTACGACGCGTCCGCCCGCTGCGTTTTCTTCATTGACGGCGATAGCAAATAAATTTAACCACTCCATGCTATCCATTTGTTCGTGCGAAGATGGTTTGCCTTTTGCCAACAGTTTGTCATAAAGCCCAGCCGCGCGTCGTTTAACATTCAAGCCACCAGGAAGGATGCCAGGACTATGGCAGCCTTTTTCGATACATTCCTGCATGATTTGCGCGATGTGCAGTATGCGACTTTTTACTTCAGTTTCAGAGCGCATACTTGATTCATTCACAAGCATTAATTCTTTGATGGAAAGATTATTGTTTTCACACAATTCAAGCAAAGTCTTGGCGGTTGAGAATGGGTGGGGCGCAGTAGATGTATCATTTGCTTGTGGATGTGATGCCTGATGCTCATCGACAATAAAGCCACCGCCGATAGAGTAATAGATATTCATACTGATAATATTGCTATCACTTGCGATAGCGGTGAAACGCATACCGTTAGTGTGAAATGGCAGTAAATCTTTGAAGTTGTAAAGAAAATCCGTTTGATAATCAAAGGGAATAGTCTGTGTACCATTCAAGTTTATTAATTTTTGTTCGATGATTTCATGCGCTCGTGGTTTGATCAAATCTGGATTTACCGTGTCAGGCGCATTGCCTTCCAGTCCGGATAAAATGGCAAGATCAGTGCCATGGCCTTTGCCTGTGTAAGCGAGCGAGCCAAATAATTCTACTTTTAATTGCTTGATATCTGCTAGTTTGCCTTCGGCGGCAAGAGTGGAAATAAAAAGTCTTGCGGCTTTCATGGGTCCTACTGTGTGAGAGCTGGACGGACCGATACCGATCGAAAATAGGTCAAACACGCTGATTGTCATTGTAATTCCTCTGCTTGCAAACGGCCGTATTTTACAGCGCGGCCTGTGTTTTGTCATGTTTTGTCATCGCGCACTGCCTATCAGCCATCTTCATGATATAATATTGATATCAAGGAGAAAAATTATGACGATGGATGCCGACCTGCTTGATGAATTTGTCTTTATTGATCTTACGCATACACTCTCGCCGGATGTTCCGCATTGGGGCATAGATGTTGGCTTCAAATTTAACGCTCGCGATATCAAAAGCTCGCAACCAGAATCTGACGTGAAATTTCACGTACAGCGCCTGGAAATGTCTTCCGGTATTGGTACCCACATGGATGCGCCATCGCATTGCTTTGATAAAGCAGATGCAATTGATGCAATACCCGTGACATCGCTGATTACTGCTTGCCGTGTTATCGACGTATCTAAACAAGCTCACGAACGCTATGGTGTGACGCCAGATGATATTCTCCAGTTCGAACAGCGCTATGGAATCATTCCTAAAAATGCGTGTGTCATTATTTATACCGGCTGGGATAAAAGATGGAAAACACCAGAGAAATATCGCAATGAGAAAATTTTTCCATATATTTCGGTTGAAGCTGCTCAGCTATTGGTTGATCGCGATATTGCTGGCATTGGTATAGATACACTTTCACCCGATATGTTTGGTTCTGATTTTCCTGTGCATCAATTATTGCTGGGCGCAGGCAAATACATTATTGAAAATGTTGCTAATGCTGATCAGTTAGATCCGGTAGGTTGTTATCTTTTTGCGCTACCAATCAAGGTTAAGGATGGCACAGAAGCACCAATGAGATTGATTGGAATGAAAAAAAAGAAATAACATTTAAGTAGTTAGCCTCGTTTATTAATTGCAAGTATATAAAAGTATAATAGCGACATTTCCGTGAATCCGTAGTATTCGCATGCATAAATTACATAACGAGGAAATATTTATGCAGCGAAATGAACAGTCACAATCAGATTCATCCGATGATGAAAAAGTATCCGAAGATAAGCGCTTATTCAGTGATATATCCCATAGAAATCTGAACCAAATAGCAAAAAATTATTTTCTTTGTATAGCCTGTTATTACGGCCTGACGTCTACTGCCAGATACCTGCTGGCAAATGGCGCTAATGCAAAAGCAATTATTTCCTCAAGCACAGGAGATATTGCATCTACATTCGAGATTGCGAAAATATGTAAAGAGTCTGGCATCGAATTGGATGGAGGAAATATTTATTATGGTACTTTGAATAATAAATATCCTATGCAATTAGCTTTAGAAAGAAAGCATATTGAGATAGCGGAATTGCTCGCTGCAAATGGCGCTAGCATCAAAGCAGTGTTTCATAGTGCGCATACTCTATTTGCACCGCCATCTTTATTTTCGCAGGCATTGCATGCGGAAAATAATAAAGCGCTTAAGTTTTTGGTTGAACACGGTGTTGATGTTAATGTCCGAGATAAAAATGGTTTAACAGCTTTGCATGTCGCGGCAATGAAAAATAATGAAGAAGCAGTGACCATTCTTTTACAGAATGGGGCTGATCCCAAAGCAAAAACATTAAATAAGAAAAAAACGCCAAAAGATTTGACGACTAATAATGACATAAAAAAATATTTGGATTTCTATATTAGCAAAGATGCTGGAATGAAGAAGGGGTTGGGAATATGAGATTTTTTAATGATTACAATCCTTATGAAAAAGCAATTACTGCTGGGTTTGTCTCTGGTACGATTAGTGGGGTGGCATTGAGTTTATGCTGCTTTTTGTATGTGTACTCTGAAGCAAAAAAAGCAAATCAAAAAAATCCTGGTTATAAAGGGCTGAGAGATTCTGGACTGATTTTGCTGACACCAGTTTGCGCAGCGCTTATTGTCTGTGTATGCGCAGGTGCTGGCGGTATATTAGGCGCTGGTGTTCAATTTGCAAGCGAAGCAGGATTATTGACTAATCGACCGGGATGATAAAATTTAATCACTCCGTTGCGAAGAGTGTCTTTGCTTTTCGCAACGAAGTAAAACCTAGTGACCCTCTTAACATTTGATAGTATTCTTTGGCATCACAAGATCAGATGCTTGATCCTTTAATTACCAAGAAGAATACATGTTTAGAAGCTGGTATAGAGAATTCGATTTTTACGATTATCGCACTGATAATTATCCGCCTCACGATCCAGTAACAAACAGCGTCTATTTTCGAAATGAAATACCCGGCTCGATGGTGATGCAGCTCACTGTCACTCGATATAAAAAAGGCAATACAATAGTCCGTGCAGCATTTTCACCGTTTTGCGGCGAAGAGCTTGCGAGCGCTTGTAGAAAATTTTTTCTGGAAAATGAGTTCGATTTCTCGACCAGAAAATTTGATAGCGAACGGGGAGTTATTGATATTGCTTTTACCATACATTCTATTTCAGCCATCAATCGCCTTATAGAATTATTTAAATATCTTAATGAACTCTACAATAGAATTGATTTTCCTGCCGATGTCGTTAATGAATTTCAACAAATTGCAGCCTATTTAATTGCGGATGTTCACGATCAACAATTTCGACATATTATTCCGAAGAAAATCTATGTTTCTAACTGTCCCAATCCAGCCAGAGCCCAATCGGAAAAATTATTTGATTTAATTGCATATAATTTAAAAAATGGTTTTTCGCTTCGCGATTTAATTTATTTATTGATCCAGGGCGAAGATACCAATCAACACGGTTGCTCAAAAGGTGGTTTTGGCACAACACCATTATATGAGGCTGTTTCACGTCATGACAGCGTGCCAGCAGTCAAATTGCTGCTAATGTATGGCGCAGATCCGTTTTATCGTGATAATGGCGAGTTTTATATATCACCAGTTGAGTTAGCGAAGAGTTTGCGGCGTTATGATCTTGTCGATTTATTTATGTCCAGATATATGAGAGTTGAAAAATCCCTGCCTGACACGAAACCAAACTTGAAAGTAAGAAATACACGCATTGCGGCAATCAGGTATAAATCTATAGCAACTGAATTTGAATTTACGAATGCCAGATCTATTCATACCAAACTAATGCATACGCAAGATTTATCTGGCGAGCAACACTCAGAATTAATATCGATGTTCGCAAAAAAATTTCAAGCAGCTGATAACAGGAAAATCACGGAAATTTTTCAAGAAGCTGTCGGGAAATTTAATAATATTGTGGAACTTATCTATTCTGAAAATCAATTGATAGGTTTCAATTTATTTGAATTAATAAAGCAGGAGGAAGAATTATACTTGCATTGCATATATTCATTTGTAGAGCAGGAATATCGCGGCTATCGCATCATGTCGTTGCTGGCATTCAGGCTGGCTTTTGCTTTGCAAATGCTTAACCCTGAGCAAGCCGTAGGTATTATTTTTTCCGCCATCCATTATAACAGCTATCGCATGATCAAGGATTTATTACATTTTCCAAAATTTCAGCCCGATCACGTCAATGGTAAAATTTTCAATTTAATAATAAAAATATTTAAGGAATCTTCGAGTTTTCATCACGATTTATTAATGTGTTATCTGGATGAAGACACGATGGTTAAGGAGGCGGCCTCGAATCACACGGCTGATTTAGGAGAGGAATTTTTTTATCAGCACCTCCTTAATATGCAAGACGCAAAAACATCTGCGCGCGGTGCGCCGGTGTTGTTTTATGTTGGCGATGATAGTTTTCGTAAATTACAATTTGCCATGGCAGCATCAGGTATAAATTTCGCAGATCATCTGGGGCATTTAGCTAATGCTCTTGGTATTTATCAGGGCGCAACGCCTGGCGCCGCTCCTGGTATAATAAGTTTTTCGCAAAGCAGTCATCTGTTTTGGTTTAACAAAAAACTTCCCGCATATCTTACCGTTAATAAAGCAAGCGCCGCCCCCAGACCAAAGCTATAAATACTGTAATAACGCTGGTTTCAATACTTGACAATCTATTCTTCAATGAGTAAAAGGCAATGATAGGATAATGATTATTGAAGGATACAATAATGCCGAACCATGGAGTAGTGGTTGCTGAAGAAGATACAAATATCAGTTGTGCTGGTGAATTATGGAATGCTTTAACTGCTGTTACTGAAAAAATACTCAATGCAATAGGCGGTTTGTTTAAAATAATTAGTGAAGGTATTGGGATAGTTGCAAAATTTGTCTGGTATCTCGTAGTACAACTCACTAGCAAAGTATTAATCCCTCTTGCCATGACTGGCGCGAACATTCTTGGTTATCTCTTCGAGAAATTTTTGTTTGGTTCTCCAGGTTTACATCCATTACTTCAGCATGGTCTTATCGCTAGTGAAATTCCGAATAGTTGGCGTGAATATGTACGCAATAATACTGGTTGGGATATTTATAATACTATGCATCCAGTCTTAAATAATTTTTTTGGGTTGCTTGGCGGTGGTATTGGCGTATTAAATTTTATTAACCATCTCCTGACTTCTATAAGATATAACATCCCAAATTATTCTCATCTATTGGGCGAAAATGGTGTATTTGGCATAAGAGATGTAACGGAAGATAAGCGTCATATTGCCGTTAAAGTATTTTTTGGTCTTCTTACCTTGCCTGTCGTATTGGCGCCGCTTGTTATTACAAACATTTTTGATGGTGTTTGCGCGGTTCTAAAACATTTCTGTCTCTCGTTTTATCATAATACGCGCTATATTTTTAATTTCCTGGGTAATTATGGCGTGATGGGTGAGCGTAGAGATTATGCTGATACCCGTGGTAAGCCAGCGAAAATCATTTATGGGTTGCTTTCCATGCCTTTCGTCGTTGTGTCAGCAACGATAACTAATTTAACAGATATGTTTTGCACGTTTGTAAAACATTTCAGCCTTTCCTTCGGGCGAAATTTACGTTGTATATTTAATTTGTTGGGTGAAAGTGGTGTCATGGGCCCACGCCGAGCGTATGTTGATGAGCGTAGTCTGACAGCTAGAATTATATATGGCATATTCTCTGCACCATTGGTTGCAGTTGCAGCCTTCACAACAAATTTAGTAGATGGTTTGTGTGCATTGCCAAAAAATATGGCGTTATCATTTTGGCGTAATCTGCGTTCGACATTTAATCTGCTGGGTTCATATGGTGTCATGGGTGAGCGCAGGGAGTATCAAGATGAGCGTGGTTGGCCTGCGCGAATTATTTATGGAATATTGTCTGCGCTTTTAGTGGCTCCAGTAATATTAGTAACAAATATTATTGATGCCATTGGTGCTATTACCAAAAATTTGTTTTTATCATTCGGTCGTAACTTGCGACCAACCTTTAATTTATTAGGTGAAAATGGCGTGATGGGTCCGCGCCGGGCATATGAAGATGATCGTGGCAGGGGTTGTAGAATATTATACGGTGCGCTGACAGTGCCATTGGTTGCGTTCGCAGCGCTAGTAAGTAATACGGTTGATGTTATATGTGCTGTTGCTAAAAACCTGGGTTTATCTATCTGGCGCAATCTGCGCAGCACTTACAACTTGTTGGGTAAATCAGGTGTGCTTGGTGAAAGAAAACCGTATGCAGATGATCGCGGTAAGCCAGCAAGAATTATTTATGGAATTTTTTCTCTCCCTGTTGTTTTACCAGTAGCGGCTGTGACAAACCTGATCGATGGATTTTTCACATTCATACATCATAATGCTTTGTCGTTTTACTTTAATCTCGTGTGGGGATTTAATCTTTTAGGCGAAAACGGGGTGATGGGTGCGCGTAAACCGCATGGCGATTCACGCAGTCTGCCAGTGAAAATAATTTTTGGTATATTTTCAGCTCCGCTGGTGGCACCGTTAATATTTGCAACTAACATCGCCGATGCGGTTTGTGCGTTTGCACGCAATTATGCTTTATCATTTTGCCGGGTCTTAAGTTATAAATTTAATGCGCTACTCGGTGAGCATGGCGTGATGGGTGCGCGTAGAGTTTATCAAGATGATCGCGGACCGGTTGCTATCATGTTTTACAATACGCTTGTTACTCCTTTAGTGGCACCATTATTGGTGATAACAAACTCAGTTGATGCAGTCGCTACATTTTTCAAACATTTATTTTTATCGTTTGGGCGTCTTTTGCGCAGTAGTTTCAACCTGTTGCTAGGTGGTTATGGTGTGATGGGCGAGCGTAGAGGGTATATCGATGACCGTCATTTAGCGACGCAAATCGTTTTTGGTGCCTTCGCCACGCCTTTTGTATTGCCGCTAGCGTTAATCACGAATATCACGGATGCGTTTTGTGCGTTTGCCGGTCATTTGTTTGCCTCGTTTAAACACAATACGCGCAGGATTTTTAATTTGTTGGGTGATTACGGTGTGATGGGCCCGCATCGACCATATGAAGATGGTCGTGGCATGCCTGCGCGGATTGTTTATGGTTTATTGTCTTTGCCATTGGTGCTGCCAACTGCAATCGTTACCAATGTTGCTGATGCGATATTATCATTCGGCAAACATTTCTTTTTATCATTTGGTCGTAACCTTATCTGTACTTTTAATTTATTAGGTGATTATGGTGTCATGGGGTCGTGCCACCCCTATCAGGATGAGCGCGGATTGCCGGCAAAAATCTTTTACGGGATTCTTTCTGCGCCATTGGTAGTATTTGCGGCAACATTTTCGAACGTCGCTGATATCGTTTGCTCATTTATGCATAACTGTTGGTTGTCATTCAAAAATAATCTTCGCAGCAGTTATCATTTGCTTGGCCATTATGGTGTGATGGGTGAGCGCATTCCTTACGAAGATTGCCGCGGCAGGCTGGCTAAAATTGTTTATGGTGTCATTACCGCTCCAGCTGTTTTTGCGTTGGCGCTTGTGACGAATGTCATTGATGCTGTCTGTGCTTATTTTAAAAATTATGATAATACAATTAAAAAGCCAATATTTCTCTTCGTTGGTGTCGCTATCGGTGCTGCACTCGCTTTGCCGATTTTTGTTATCAGGAAAACGGTGACAGGTTTCTTTAATTTTGCTCTACGCCCGATTATGGATGCAGTGCATCACAAACCATTCAATTGCACACGTATGGTGAAAGGTGTTGCTAATGTTGCGAGCTTAGGTGGTTTTTCGGCGGTGAAAAAAGTATTTAAAGCCTGCACTGGTTATACTGATCGTTTCGGATTTTTGCCTCCGCTACCGACGCCATCAGCAAAGCTGAATGAATCTACACCTATTCTTGTCGATGTATTTAATCGTGTGCAAAACCGTTTTCGCGATGCTATCAATCTTGCCACCAAAGGCAAATTCCCGGGCGTGCCTGATGGTCGGGGATATTTTAGGCCATTTATGCGCGTATTTTATGGCATGCGTAACAGTGTCGAAAAGATAGTTAAAGCAATACATGATGCTTACCTGCAGTATGCCGATGCTCTTGATGCTAATAGCGTTGATCGCTCTGATGAGCGGTTTGGGATGCATTCGTTTTTTCAGTCACGTGAATACAGGCAAACCAAAGAAGATGTGCGTTCACGTTTGAAAGAAGGTGAAGCTGAATTGTTGGGTAATGTGGAGGGTTATTTATTGCCTGCTGGCCCGTAAAAATACAATAAAAACAAATAAAATAGCTATCAAAATCAGGAATATAATGGTAAAATTTAGACCAATTTTTTCCATACTATCTGTGATATAGCCATTATGTTGAATAAAACAACAAAAATGCTTATGAGCACCCGCCTGCTGGCAATCCTGTTTCTTGGATTTTCATCCGGATTGCCATTAGCTTTGACTGGCTCAACATTACAAGCCTGGTTTACTCAAGCACATATTGACCTGGTCACTATCGGGGCGCTTTCACTAGTCGGCATCCCTTATACGCTGAAGTTTCTCTGGGCGCCGTTAATGGACCATTATTCATTCCCGAAAATAGGTAAACGTAGGGGTTGGATTCTTTTAGCGCAGGCAGGTGTGGTTATTTCTTTGTTGGTGCTGGCCAATATGGACCCATCAACTCAGGCGACACGCATGGGTATGGTGGCCTTAGTGGTAGCATTTTTTTCCGCTTCTCAGGATATTTCCATTACAGCTTATCAAACTGATGTGTTGCTTACCGAAGAGCGCGGTCTTGGTGCAGCATATTATATTTTCGCCTGGCGTATGGCGGCGATCATTTCTGGTGGTCTCGCGTTAGTGTTTGCGGATTACATAGGCTGGAAAATCACTTATGAATTTATGGCGTTGTTAGTCGCAGGCACTATGATCACAACGTATTTGTCGCCGCGTAGCGTGGAGCCTGATATCCATAGCGCTAATATTATTCAGACCATTTCCGCTGCTATTGGTAACTTTCTCCAGCGTGACAAAATTTTGGCAATATTGTTATTTATCATGTTTTATAAAATTGGCGATGCACTGGCGTTGCAATTAATGACAAACTTTTTATTGCGCGGACTAGGCTTTTCTTTATCGGAAGTCGGGATGGCGTTTAAAGTATTTGGCAGTTTGGCAACCATCCTCGGGGTTTTTGTCGGCGGTGTATTTCTAACCCGCTGGAACATATTCCGTGCATTGCTAGTGTTTGGCTTAGCGCAGGCATTTTCAAATTTGATGTTTGTATTGTTGGCCATGGCAGGCAAGAACTTTGCCTTGATGACAGCCTCTATTTTTGTTGAAAATTTTTGTACTGGTATGAGCACGGCGGCACTCCTTGCATTCATGATGTCACTTTGTGATCACCGCTATACAGCGTCACAGTTTGCCATTCTTTCCACGTTTGCATCTCTTGGCCGTGTATTTCTTGGTCCAGTCGCCGGTATCATGGTGGAAAACATGGGTTGGGTACAGTTTTACATTTGGTCATTCGTTGCCTGTTTCCCGGGCATTACCTTGTTATTGATATTGAAAAACAGAGTGTTAAGTTATGCGCAAGCACCAGCTAATTAACATATTCCGGTTCTTCTTACCGATTTTATTTTTGGCATGTGTGCTGATAACGCCTGTGCACGCGCAAATTGGCAATATCAATGATTCCACGACCATAGACCGTATTCAGTTAGTGAATGAGCAAATTAATTTGCTAAAAAGCCGTCTTGGTCAGGGCGAGCATGAATTGTCTGAATTGCAGGCTCAGCATGACAAGGAAATTTCCCAGCTTGCCATTGAGAAAGTTAGCAAAAATCTTCTTAATAAAGCTTCGTTAGACATCGCAGTTTCCAAATCTAATCTCGATAGCGTTAATATTGAGTTGACTGATTGTCGGCAGACGATCAACTGGCTGGAAAAAAGTGTGCAGGAAATTGAAAACCAGTTAAATGTCATGAATATTTTTGGTTTGAAGTTTGCCAGCAATGAAGCGGCAAATGAACAGGAATTGCATACTGATTTGGCTTATCAGAAAAAATTACTGGATCTGGAATCGAGCCGGGTTAAATATCTGCAACAACTTCAGGGCGTGGCAAGCAGCATTTTAACGTTTAACAAAGATAACTATGCTCGCATAGATACCTTACTGAAGTCGCGCAATTTACTGCATGTTAAACAACAGCAAGTGAAAGACGAGCTGGAATTTCAACAACAGCAAAACAGACTTTTGTCACAGTTGAATGTGTTGTATGCAAAGCTGGATCACATGGACCCGGTGAAAGATCGTCCTGCTTATGCTGCAATTGAGCGAGATATTTTCATCACCAATGAAAGCGCGAATTATGCGTATGACATGTCGTTGATCGCGCGTTACAAGGACCAGATTGAACAAATGAAACTGGTCGTGTTGCGTAGCAATTCAATCAGCCTGCTGAATGAACTCGGCGATCAGGTGCAGACACTGAATAAGCAGATTGGCAAACTGGATTCGGTATTAAAAGCCCGCGTTGGATTTTTGAATAAACATATCAATTATCTTTCCCAGCGTAAAAAAAGCGCGGCACAAGATCAGGCATATATGCAACAACTGCATAACTTTGTTCATCAATACAAAGAAGCTGATACTGTGCTCGCGGCATTGAATAAAAATCTCGCTGATTTTCGCCAGACACTTGATCAATCCTTGCAGGCGGAATTATCTGATCGTGAAGGGTTGCCGACTTTTGGCTTGAAAACCATCATCGATCTTGGCAAGGAAATGCTATTGGTGCCAGCGCTGACATTTCAAGTGGTCAAAAGCCTGTCGTCCAATATCGTCCGTGGTTTTGAGTCTATTAACGCGTTTGCCTGGGTCGCTATTTTATTTGCGGAAATAGCACTGGTTGTGTCGTGTTTCTTTTTGCGTCGCATCGTCAATAATTCGCTTGCGCGAATTTCGGCAGTGCGTGAACAAATTAATTCTAAAATACTATGTCTGCAATGGTTGCGCCGGCATTATATCGATCTGGCAATATTTTTGAATGTTATGTCGCTGATCTATCTTTTTGATGTGCCAGAGCAGAACTATATATTTATCGTTTACATGGCATTCGTATGGATGGTCTTCAAAAGCATCATGGTTGTTGCCAAAGTCTGTCTGGTGGAAACAACGCATGACGCTAGTGGCCATGACATGCGTTTATACAACCGATTAAAATGGATTATCATGTTGTGCGGCATGATTACCGCGTTAACAGTGTTTGTGCATCAACTGCCGTTGATTTATGAATTGAAAACATTGTGTGATCGCGTGTTCCTGTTATTCATGATGATTCTTTCTCTTTTATTGCTGCGTTCATACGATGTGGTGCCTAATCTTATTCTTTCGAATATGGAAGCGCGTCATCCGTATTTAAATAAAAGTATTCGTGTGATTGGTATCTTTGTGCCGATACTCATGTTTGGCAATTCCGTCATTGGTTTGTTTGGTTTTGTTAATTTGATTATGACAGTGTCATGGTACGAAGGTATTTTCCTGATTGTCTTAATCGCTTATCTGGTTTTACGTGGTTTATTGACTGATGGTATGGAGCAGCTATCAGGCTTGGTCATTCAATACGTAAATAATGGCTGGTTGTGGACGGAAGCTGTATTGAAGCCATTGCATAAAGTAATGCGGATTACATTGTTTTTGTTAGCATGGGCAGTGTTGTTTTTAGCATACGGTTGGGACAAGCAATCGCCTATTGTTGAACGACTCACGGGTTTGCTGCATTACCAGCTTGCTAATGTTTTAAAAACCACGATTACACCGCTTAGCATTATTGAATTATCCGTAGTGGTTTCTGTGTTTTGGTGGACAGCAAAATGGACGCGCGAATTTGTTTATCGCATGCTTGCAAAGCGCACCAAAGATATGGGTATTCGTAATAGTATTGCGATTTTAAGCCAATATAGCGTGGTCGTACTTGGTGCGATTATTTCTTTGCGCGTGCTTGGTATTGATTTGCAGGCGCTGACATTTGTCGCTGCGTCGTTTGCTTTCGGTATTGGTTTGGGTCTTAGAGATTTGGCGAATAATTTTGCCTGTGGTTTTTTGATTTTGCTCGAACGTCCATTGCGTGTTGGCGATATTGTGAATATTAGTGGTATTGAAGGTGAAGTGGCGCATATTGGTGGCCGCGCTGTGTCAGTGCGTACCTGGGATTATACGGAGCTGGTTGTTCCTAATACGGAAATCTTTAACAAATCTTTTACTAACTGGACTGCCAAAGATAATACTGTGCGTACAGTGATGCATATCAAAATTGGCCGTCACGATAATCCGCATGAAGTGAAAGAAATTATTCAGAGTGTGTTGATGGCGCATAAAGAAGTTATGCGTGATCCCGTGCCGGAAGTTTATTTGAAAGAAATGACTGATACGTTGATGGATTTCGAAGTGCGTTATTGTGTTAACATTCGTCAGGTGAAATCAAGAACCAATGTTATGTCATCAGTGTTAATGTGCATCTGGGATGCGTTCGCGGAACACGGCATTAAAGCGCCATATCCACAGCAGGAAATTGTTTTACGCAGAGAAATGCCTAAGATTAGCTTGCTTGATTCGTCGCCAAACGAAAACGCTAGTTGATAAAGCTTTGGGGTCAGACGCTAAGAGCTGGTCAGGGGGTTGCGGGTTGATGCTTTGGTGTCAGACACCTCCGTGGTTGGATTAGCCTCCGTGGTGTCTGACACCAAAGCATCAACCCGCAACCCTCTGACCAGCTCTTAGCGTCTGACCCCAGCTTATTAAACCTTGCTGACATTTCCTGGGCATCTCTATAGAATTAGTCATATTCGCATTCATAATAAATACAGCAGGCTGAATAAGATATGACCGATATTCTACAGATCGCGCAACATGACTTGCTGGATCCAGCAGGTTTAACCGATAACCAACTCCAAAATGTACTCTTTAAGCTCGCCGGTACAAATATTGACTATGCTGATCTGTATTTTCAATCAACTTATTCAGAATCCTGGGTGTTGGAAGATGGCATTATCAAAGGCGGTAGCTTTGATATAGACCGCGGTGTTGGTGTGCGCGCCATGAGTGGTGAAAAAACCGGTTTTGCTTACGCTGATGACATTGTGATGCCTGCTCTTGAATCAAGCCGCACAGGCAGCGCGCAGTATTGTCAGACAGGGTGGTGAACAACTGTAAAAGCCTGGCAGAAAAGTCCCGGTCATAATTTGTATCAGCCAGTTAATCCACTGCATTCTCTCGCGGAAATGACAAAGTTTCTTTAATGCAACGAGTAGACGCTTATATTCGTCAAAAAGACCCACGTATTGTACAAGTTAATATCAGTCTCTCCGGTGAATACGAAACCATATTAGTGATGGCAAATGATGGTCATCTGGCTGCAGATGTGCGTCCTTTAGTGCGTTTTAATGTCAGTCTGGTGATTGAACACAATGGCCGACGTGAATCCGGTTATGCTGGTGGCGGCGGTCGATTTGATTATCAATATTTCTTAAACAATGATCAGGCGTTTGAATATGCTGATGAAGCATTACGTCAGGCACTGGTCAATCTAGAAGCTGTTGATGCTCCTGCAGGCCCTATGACAGTGGTATTAGGTCCAGGTTGGCCGGGTGTATTATTACATGAAGCGGTTGGACATGGTTTAGAAGGTGATTTTAATCGCAAAGGTATATCTGCTTACAGGGCCGCATGGGTCAACGAGTCGCCAGTGATTTATGCACTATCGTTGATGATGGTACGTTGCCTACATCGCCGTGGTTCACTGAATATAGATGATGAAGGCACTCCAACCCGAAATAATGTTCTGATTGAAAATGGCATATTACGTGGTTACATGATGGATAAACGTAATGCCCGCTTGATGGGTGTTGAATCAACCGGTAATGGTAGACGTGAATCATATGCACAGTCTGCCTCTGCCACGCATGACTAATACTTATATGCTTGCCAGGCAAATCTGCACCTGAAGAAATTATCGCATCCGTGAAAAAAGGAATATATGCCGTGAATTTTGGCGGTGGCCAGGTTGATATTACTTCAGGCAAATTTGTATTTTCAGCCAGCGAAGCTTATCTGATTGAAAATGGCAAAATCGGTGCGCCAGTCAAAGGCGCGACACTGATTGGTAATGGCCCAGATGTATTAATAAGAGTATCCATGGTTGGTAATGACCTTAAGCTTGATGCGGGTGTTGGCGTTTGCGGCAAGGATGGACAAAGTGTGCCGGTTGGAGTGGGGCAGCCGACATTACGCGTGGATGAATTAACTGTTGGTGGAACGAGATCACAAGCATGAATGAAGTCGAAACGACATTAATAGATGCAAACACATTACAATCGATTTCCAAAGATATTTTAAAAGAAGCGACGCGCTGCGGTGCAAGTCAGGCGGAAGTCTATATATCGCGCGAATAAAGGTTTTTCCGTGACTGCGCGTCAATGGTGACGTCGAAACAGTGGAATATAACCAGGATAAATCTATCGAAATCACGGTTTATTTTGGCCGTAAGACACCGGCTCTGCAAGTATTTCTGATATTCGTCCGGAAGCATATGGAGCAGCGGTCGAAGCTGCGTGTCATATTGCTAAATTTACTGATGAAGATCCAGCTGCTGGACTTGCTGACAAGAGTGAGCTGGCATTTGATTATCCCAAGCTGGAATTAGCATAGTCCCTGGGCGTTTATCGGTAGAACAAGCAATTGAACTCGCTTGTCAATGTGAACGTGAAGCGCTTGCACAAGACAAACGTATTATGAGTGCTGAAGAAGCGACTGTCGCGACGGGAGAAGTCGTTTATGTTTACGCAAACAGCAATGGTTTTATCGGGCACTATCCATTAACACGACATGAAATCAGTTGCGTGTTGGTTGGCAAAGATGGCGATGAAATGCAGCGTGATTATAGTTACACCGTTGCATCTGATCCGGCGCTGCTGGAATCGGTTTCGCATGTGGCGAAAGAAGCTGCTGAACGCACGGTGCGTCGTTTAGGTGCAAGAAGATTGCCAACGATGAAAGCGCCAGTGATTTATGTGGCGGAAGAAGCGCGTGGTTTGCTCGGACATTTTGCTGCGGCAATTTCCGGCGGCAGTATATATCGTAAATCTTCCTTTCTGGTAGATCATTTGGATAAGAAAATATTTCCTGATTTTATGCATATGCAAGAACAGCCGCATATTCCACATGGTTTAGGCAGTTCGCCGTTTGATGATGATGGTGTAGCGACGCGCGCAAATGTTTTTATTGAAAATGGTATTTTGCGCACTTATACATTAGGCGTTTATTCAGCGCGTAAATTAGGTATGAAAACTACCGGAAATTCTGGTGGTATGCATAATTTAGTTGTTAAGACTGGCGATAAAAATTTATCTGCTTTGATTAAAACGATGGGCAGAGGATTGTTGATCACTGAAATGATGGGTAATGGAGTTAATCTGGTGACAGGTGATTACTCGCGTGGCGTAGGTGGTTTTTGGGTTGAAAATGGTGAAATTCAATTCCCTGTGTCAGAAGTTACTGTCGCAGGAAAGTTGCAGGATATGTATGCGCGCATCAAGGAAGTCGGTAATGATGTTGACATGCGTGGCAATATACGTACGGGTTCAATATTGATTGATGAAATGATGATAGCTGGTTCTTAATATCGAATCATTTCTCACCCGCCAGTGGCGGGTGAGAATGACAAATAGTTATTGTGCAGGTGCTGGAGCAGCAGCAGGCATTGCTTGATGCAGGAGCGGAGTGGACCTGAACCATTTAATTCACAGCCTGTTTACTGCATTTTTTCTGCCATTCTGGCTTTTGCAAGCTTGCGCGTCGTTTGGATCGACAGTTACGCCTGGAACGCTTTGTCCCATCAGAGTTGGCTTAACACAATGTCTCCACATGCTTTTGTCTTTACCAGCATCTTTGCCAAAACCAGCGCTTTTGCAGGCGGCAAATATTTTGCTGCAAGGACCATTATGCTCATGGTGATGCATAGGCATCATTGTGCCGCCAGCAGTTGGAGTTCCTACTGCAGGTGTAGCCGTGGTGGTATTGGATACTGTGTTTGAGTCGTCTTGTGCCAACGCAGATAAACTGAACGCGCTGGAAAGGATAAGGCTGCTTGCAACTAAGATGAGCTTTCTCATGTCGATTCCCTTCATTCTGGTTAGAAAATATATCCTAGCTTATCTTGGCTCAGGTGACAACCTGACCATTATACGGTTGCGCAGATATGATCTAATAATGGCCAGTAAGGTTTAATCTTCACCAAATTTGTCATCAATAAGGCGGGTAATCGCTTTACATGCTTCTTGTTCGTCTTCGCCGGTAATGCTTAAGTCGAGCACATTATCTTTTTGCGCTCCCAGCGTGATGACGCTCATAATGCTTTTGCAATCAATACTGCGATCCTTGTAGGTCAACTCAATACGGCTGGCAAATTTTTTCGCGGTATCGACCAGCTTTGCCGCTGCGCGCACATGTAAACCTAGCTTGTTTTGAATGGTAATTTGTTGTCGAATCATAATAATTTATCTTATTTGTGATGATCGCTGATTTTTTCCTTATGTTTTGTAATTTGCCCTGATAGTTTCGAGACTAACATATCAATGGCTTTATACATGTCGTCATCCCTGGCTACGGCGTGAATTTCAGTTCCATTGATGAATACTGTTGCTTCCGCTATTTGTGTTATCCGTTCTGATTCAAGAACGATATTGATTTTATGAATATGATTGTAATGCTTCTCGAGTATTTGCAGTTTTTCTGTGGCGAGCGTCTTTAATCGCGGGAGTGATTTCGATATTTTTTCCTACAATATGCAACTGAACCATGTTGTTTTGCTCCAATACAAAGATTGTTTAAAATTTTTCAGCGCTTCGCGCTGACTTTTACAGATTAAAATCTTCACCCAGATAGACAGAACGTACTTCACTATTTGATAACACCGTTTCCGGATTGCCTTCGCACATGATTTTGCCTTGATTAACAATGTAGGCGCGTTCACAAATATTTAATGTGTCACGAACATTGTGATCAGTGATGAGTATGCCGATACCGCGTTTGCGCAAATGATTGATAACACGTTTCACATCAATAACAGAAATCGGATCAATACCGGCGAAAGGTTCATCAAGTAAAATAAATTTAGGATCCATCGCCATTAATCTGGCGATTTCAACGCGACGGCGTTCGCCACCAGAGAGACTGGCGCCCACAGTATCGCGTATATGGGTAATGCGAAATTCTTCCATAAGTTGTTCCAGTAACTGCTTGCGTTGTGCTCTGTTTAAATCTTTGCGCAGTTCCAATATGCCCATGATGTTTTGCGCGACGGTTAGTTTACGGAAGATCGACGCTTCTTGTGGCAGATAACCAATACCATATTGTGCGCGTACATGTACGGGAAGTTTGGTGATGTCGGTTTCATCAAGCAGAATCTTGCCACCATCGACGGGAATTAAACCAACAATCATGTAAAACGATGTTGTTTTACCAGCGCCATTGGGCCCAAGCAAGCCGACAACTTCACCGCGATTAATCGATATCGATACATCTTTGACTACATCGCGCGATTTATATTTCTTGCTCAGGTGCTGAGCCTGTAAGATCTTGGCCATAGTGTATGCTTAGGTTTTGTCCGGGTTATAGACTATTACGGCGCGACCATTTTTAGAGGCGGGAACAGTAATAGTCTGATCTTTGCTATTATAGTGTATAAATTCGCCTTGGAAACTATTTTCTCCTTGCACCACATGCGCGTTTTGTTCCAGCGAAATGTTAGATTCAACAGGATAAAACTTTATGATTTTAGCGCGAGCATGCAATTCTGGTTCGCCAAGTTTTGGTACCGTCCAGTATTGAGCTAAATTCAGCAAACCATACGCAGTAGCTTCCTGAATGATATGTCTGTCATTCTTTTTAGTGACCAGACGATCGGCGGTAATGTGCGTAGTGCCTTGATCAACTCGGATGTGACCTTCGTAAACATCAATGCCAGATTTATAATTATAAATGACTGAATCGGCGACAATGTTCACTTTTTCTTTGCTGTCGGTATCCAGTGCAAAAACTGGTTTTAAACACATAATGATAATTGTGGAAATTAGGATTAAGAGTATTTCTTTATAGTTAGGAACTTGGAACATACTCGCCTCTTGCCTGAGATAAAAGTTTAATATCGCCGCTGTTCATATCCGCGAACATGCCTATTGCATTCACTGTCATGCTTGGTTGTATCAAGGTGATGTGTTCATTCGTTTCCGCTGTATGTGCGTTAGGATGAACAAGCAAAACAGGTGTTTTAATCAAGGTGGATGGGTTACTCAAATCCGCTGGATGATGAATCGTTACATTTTTTTCAAATAAAATATCTTCAATGCCTTGTGTTGCTTTAGCGAAATCAGAAGTAACAATCCAGGGTTTAGGTGATTTACGGTAAATGGTCAGTTGTGGCGATGAAAGTTTTGTCGTGTCATTTTCACTGTAATGCACCATTTTTGGCGTCACGATTTTCATGCTGGGCTTGCCTTGTTTGTCCATGATCACGGCGACAACATTTTCCATGATGGCATCAGGTAGCTCGGTATTTTTTACCGCGACGACATTTTGCGGACGCAGAGACAATAATGATGTTGCTGCGGCAAAGCCGACAACAATAATCATAGCCAGAGTGAAGATAGTGTTTTTATAAGTCATGGGTTACGTAACACGTTCATTTTCAAGATATGATTGTAACACAGAGTGCAGTTTGCCTTGTGCTTCCATGATAAATTCACAAGCTTCACGCACCGCGCCTTTCCCGGCTTTTATTTTTGTAATGTAATCAACGTGTTGCTTAATATATTCAGGCGCTTGCGGGACGCTAATGGCAAATCCGGCACGACATAGCAGCGGCAAATCAGGCAAATCATCGCCCATATACGCGATGGCATCATCAGTCAGCTGTAATTTCTGCTTGAGTTCTTCATAGGCGTGAATTTTATCTTCATGTCCCAGGTAGGCTAATTCGATATTTAATTCAGCCAAACGAGCGGCGGTTGCAGGAGAATTTTTACCAGAGATAACGGCAATAGTGATGCCGCATTTTTGCAGCAATTTGATGCCAAGGCCGTCATGTATGTGAAAGCCTTTTAATTCGGTATTGTTAGCGCCGTAATAAATCAGTCCATCTGTCATTACGCCATCAACGTCAAGTATCAAAAGACGAATTGATTTGGCTTTTTCGGCTGCTGTGGCCATTAAATAACTCCTGCGCGCAAAATATCATGAATGTGAATAATGCCAACGGGAACTTGCGCTTCATCAGTGACAACCAATGAAGTAATTTTAAATGATTCCATGATGCTAAGCGCTTCCGCCGCGAGAATATTGTGAGAAATCGTTTTCGGATTTTTCGTCATCACTTGATGAATCTGGGTTTGATGTATATCGGCATTATTGTCAAACGCGCGTCGCACATCACCGTCGGTGAAATACGCCAACCAGTTTACGCGCTTCATTAACTACGGTAGTCATGCCGAGTTTTTTCTGCGTCATTTCTACCAGTGCTTCTTTCAGTGAGGTGTTAAGTGTGACAACTGGTACTTGATCATCTTTATGCATGATTTCATTCACCAGCAGCAATAGACGTCGCCCCAGCGTACCGCCTGGATGAGACATGGCAAAATCATTTTCTGTAAAGCCGCGTTTTTCCAATAAAGCCATGGCCAGGGCGTCACCCATTACCAGGGCGGCGGTAGTGCTTGAAGTGGGAGCGAGACCCAGTGGACAGGCTTCTTTTTCCACGCTGACATCGATATTGATGGTTGCGGCTTTGGCCAGGGTAGATTCGGGTTTGCCGGTCAGGCTGATTAAGGGCAGATTCAGGCGTTTGATGAAGGGTAAAATCGAAACAATTTCTTCAGATTCCCCGGAATTAGAGATGGCTATGATGACATCATCTTTGGTCAACATGCCGATATCGCCGTGTTTGGCTTCGCTAGGATGGATAAAAAAGGCTGGACTGCCGGTACTCGCGAAAGTAGCCGCGATTTTTTTGCAAATATGACCGGACTTACCTACGCCTATGACCACGATGCGACCTTCGCAGTTATGTAAATATTCACATGCTTTAGCAAAATGATGGTCAATTCTATCAGCAAGATTGCTGATCATTTCGGCTTCAATTTCTATGACCGCGCGACCCATTTTGCAGATATTTTCTGCTTCCATCGTTTTTCCTGGTTTTGAGTAGTAGTTTAGATATTTTATATGCTGCGCCGAAGAAAAGCTTCGGCTTGCAGGGTGTCCATATATTAACCGCGGATTGATGCGCCGACAAGCATTGTAAGGGGTCGGGTGCTAGCGTCTGACCCTAGCGTAATTCGAAAAAATATGGTTCAATTCGCAGCTCTTTGCTAACTTGGTGGCAGGTGCGTGGCCCTGAGGCACACAGTATTCACCCTACTAGCTATTTCATCAGCCATTTGCGAAACTTGAATAATGCCAGAAAATCTAGTTGAAATCAGTAAGATGTCCTTCGTTCATGAAAACGGCAAGGTCGTTTTCCAGGATGTAGACATCGTTATTCCGCGCGGAAAAGTCACTGCAATCATGGGACCTAGCGGAACTGGTAAAACCACTTTATTACGTTTGATTGGCGGTCAATTAACGCCGACCAGCGGCAATGTTAGAATCGCGGAGCAAGATATTCATCGCTTATCGCGTCGGGAATTGTATCAATTACGCAAGCGTATGGGCATGTTGTTCCAATCTGGTGGCCTTTTTACCCACCTTAATGTTTATGAAAATGTGGCGTTCCCCTTGCGCGAACACACAAACCTGTCTGAATCCATGATTCAGACACTGGTATTTATGAAGCTGCAGATGGTGGGCTTGCGTGGCGCCGCGCATTTAATGCCCAATGAATTATCAGGCGGTATGTCACGGCGAGTGGCGTTGGCACGAGCCATCGCGTTAGATCCAGAACTCATTATGTATGATGAGCCTTTCACCGGTCAGGATCCCATTTCCATGGGAGTTTTGGTGAAATTAGTCCGCATGATGAATCAGGCGCTAGGTTTGACGAGTGTGATTGTTTCGCACGACGTCCAGGAAACACTAAGTATTTCCGATTATGTATATGTAATTGTTGATAAAAAAGTAGTAGGTCAGGGTACGCCCGACGCGTTGAGAGCGGATAAATCCAGCGAACTGCAACAATTCATTCAAGGCTTGCCAGATGGCCCTGTGCCGTTTGATTATCCAGCCAGACCGTTGGAACAGGCATTCCTGGGAGAACAGGCATGATCAATAGAGTTATTTTGTTAGGCACATGGGGAATGGATAATCTGCGCGAATTTGGCAGAGCGGGATTATTATTATGCCGCGTGATGTTTTATCCACCCAATGTGCGCAAGAATTTCCCATTACTGTTACAGCAGATGTATGCAGAAGGTGTGTTATCACTGCCTATTATTGTGGTTTCCAGTTTGTTTATTGGTATGGTGTTGGCGCTTGCAGGGTTTCCACACCTTGGCTAAATTCGGTGCCTCGCAAGAATTGGGGCCGATGGTTGCATTAAGTGTCAGTCGTGAGCTGGGACCAGTGGTGACGGCGATTTTATTCGCTGGCCGCGCCGGTTCGGCGTTGACCGCGGAAATTGGCTTGATGAGGGCGACAGAGCAGTTATCGAGTATGGAAATGATGGCAGTTGACCCCTTGCGACGGGTGATTTCGCCGCGTTTTTGGGGTGGTGTGATTTCTATGCCGCTGCTGACGATTATTTTTAACGCCTGTGCTATCTATGGCGCTTATCTGGTCGGCGTGAAATGGCTGGGCATGGACACGGGTGTATTTTGGTCTAATATGCAATCTTCGGTAGAATTCAGATCGGATATATTTAACGGTATAATAAAAAGTATCATATTTGGTATTGGTGTGACCTGGATTGCGGTTACTCAAGGTTATTTTGCCGTACCAACGTCCGCCGGCATCGCAAACGCGACTACGCGTTCAGTTGTTTATGGTTCGCTCGCTGTATTGGCGCTGGATTTTGTTTTAACCGCTGTGATGATAGGGGAATGGTAATGGTGTCTCAACGATTTATAGAAAGCCTGGTTGGATTATTCATTATCTGCGCCGGCATCGCTTTGTCAGTACTCGCATTTAAAGTCAGCGGTCTGACTAATTTGTTTCCGGGCGATACATACACAATTAATGCTGAATTTGATGATATTGGCGGATTGAAAGTACGCGCGCCAGTGAAAATCAGCGGCGTTCAAGTGGGTGAAGTGACTAAAATTGCTTTGAATCCCAATACGTTTAAAGCGCAAGTCACCATGAAGATCCGCGATAAATTTGATGAAATTCCGGATGATTCAACAGCAGGTATTTTTACTTCTGGATTGCTGGGCGATAATTATATTGCTATTAGCCCAATGTACAGCCAGAGCATGCTTAAAAATGACGGCAAAATAGAAATTACCCGTTCAGCGATGATACTTGAAAAGCTGATTGGACAATTGATTTATAAAGTTGGCGGCGGCAGCGGTAGTAACAATAGTTCTACTGATGCGGCAGCGAAAAAATCCTGATAACTGGCAGTGGAGACGACAATGCGAAGCCATAAAATTTTAATCACGTGTATTTTAGTTATATTCAGCTGGATATCTTCTGTTTCCGCATTTGCGGCTTCTGGCAGTGATCCAGTGGTTATGTTGCAATCCGTTGCAAACAACATGATTTCAGGTTTGAAAACCAACAAGGCAACATTAAAGACTAATCCAAAAGTTGTTTATGGTCTCGCGTATAAATACGTCGTTCCGTACGCAGATTTACAGACGATGTCAAAAGATGTGCTGTCACCACAAAAATGGAATGCCGCCACATCAGCACAACGTGCGCAATTCCAGCATGAATTCACCACTACAGTGATTCGTACTTATGCTTCCGCGCTGACTTCCTACGAAGATCAGACCGTACAGTTTTATCCAGTACGCGGCGGTATCGCTGGTAAAAACACAATCGAAGTAAACAGTCAGATTGTTAGCTCATCACATGATCCAATCAATGTTTCTTATCGTCTCGTTCATGTTGGCGGTGGCTGGAAACTTTATGATATGTCGGTGGAAGGCGTTGATATGCTGGAAAGCTTCCGCGCGCAATTCGCGGATACTCTGGCGAGCGGCTCTATGAGTGATTTACTGAACAGCATGTCACAACATAACGCAGGCTAAATATCATGAAGATTGCTGACATCACATTTGATCATCAGGTTTGTCAGGTTTCTGGCGAACTTGATTTTTCCAATGTGATGTCATTGTATCGAAAAAGTTTACCGCAACTGGAAGCGCGAGAAAAATTAGTGTTTGATTTTTCGCAAGTCAAAACGAGTGATAGCGCAGGCTTGGCGTTGATCATAGAATGGATTAAATTTGCCGCTGTACATAATAAGTCAATTCAGTTCAATCATGTCTCATCTGATATGATGTCTATCGCAAAAGCCGCAGGGCTTGATCATTTTATACCTCAAGTAAATCAAAGCTAACTCATCAGTTTCAGTATCTTGCCTACATTTCAATCTGGTATTTTTTGCTGATTGCTACTCATATTGAGTTGATATACGATGCCAGCAAACCTCGAAAAACAAACAGGAGATTTGATCGTGCTACGTCTGACTACTTCATTAGCTGGTTCAAATGATAAACAATTGTTAGCAAGGCTACCCGCTGGCTCAGAGTACAATGATACGGAAGAAGTGCGAGAATTACTGATTAGATCTGTCAATCAAAGCAGCCTGAAAAATAAAGTATTTGGTTCTGTTTGTGATAAAGGTAGGGCTGAATCTATATGCAGAGCCCACTTGAGCAAGAATTCGCAGCATAATTTTTTCAATTTGATATTAGGCATGCATAGCATTAGTAGAGAAGCCAAGGTTAAATATCTAGAAACAGCCGCACTTTCAACTGGCCCGCGTTCCATGGAGGTATCTGGTGCAGCAGCATATGAACTGGCCGGATTGTACAAGAAAGAAGGCAAATACATTGAAGCACAAGCCTGGATGGTGAAAGCATTATTAAATGGGTATTCATCAGCGTTAGAATCTTTCCTTGGCCAGCGTGTAGATGTTAATTTTCCGCCATTTGCAGCGCTTGATTATAAGCAGCCAAGCGGTTACAAGCATCCAATATCCGATAGGCAAAGCTGGGTGGATAGCGGTTATGCACTCTCACTTAGTACGTTTGTGGCGGTTATTCTTTCGGATAATAATTTTGAATTTCCAGAATTAACTGAAACAAAATGGTATGCGCATTGGCATAATAGCAATAAAGGTACCATAGAAAATGCGCACAAAGTTAATAGGCAAGCCGCGCTTAATGAAATATTAACCGCTGCACTGACAGCGCAAAAATATGAAAATCAGACGGCTGTTCCTAAACTTTTACACCATATAATATCCAGTGATCCAGTTATCTATCATGATTTCTTTGTTTATTGTTTCAAGGCAGGAATTATTCCAGAGAACGTTTACGAAGCGGTCATGCGCTACTATATGATGCAAATGCCAGAATTTGCCAGTGACAAATCTGCCCAATCTCGTTATGCAGACATGGGTGCTTATACACAAGCCAAATATTATTTCAGTCGAAGAAATCCAGATTTATATGCGAGAAATCCACGGCAATACCTGGAAGCGGTAGCTAATGGCGTTAAGTGTATTGATAGCATTTCATCAGGATTTAACAAATACAATATTAATGATTTTGCCGATGATAAACAAATAGACAACGATCTCGTATTGTATCGTATCTTTAAGTCATTATTAGCGAAGAAGCAATATGGCGCTGCACAACAATTTCTCGCAAAAATAAATAAAGATAAACCACAAACAGCCGTTGTTTATGACAAGGATATTTTTGAATTTTTCAGATTTGTTGATATGGATGAAAGAAATATTGAAATTTTCGAGCTCAAGCAAAAAATATTAAATCAGATAATGAATGTTTCTGATTTCAATTCACCTGATGAAAGCTTTTTAAGAGTGGTAGTTGATCAGCTGGAAAAAGTGAATGACGCCTTTTATCAATTACGTATGAATTTTTTGCGGGTTATCGCCAAGTTAAAAGAAATCCAGTCGCAGGTTCAGGCTGGTAATGCTAATAACGGTGCGCAACTTGCGAGGATAATCGCTGATTTGGAAAAGTCACCGGAATTACTCTCAGGTAAAAAATCATCATTTAAAGACTGGCAAAGTCTCAAAGAAAAATTTGTTACATCCGTCATTGCGCAATCAGGCGTTGGTTTTGGAACAGCAAATCTGTTTGGCGAAGCGAAGAAATTATTAGATGCGATTAGTAAACAGCTAATTGCTTTAGAAACTAAAGCGAACGAGAAACCAAAATATCAATCGATATACCCTAAGCTTGATAAACATCCAAGCGAAGAAGAGCAACTGAGATGGGCTATGAGGGATAGCGTTTTGCCGCAAAGAACGCTGCCGCTGGTTCCTGTTTCAGAAGCAGCTAGAGAAGATGAAGAAATAAGGCTGGCTATAGAACTCAGTAAGCAAGAGAATTATCGCACTCCAGCAGCTGTGGCTGTAGCACCGCCACCACCATACGAACAGCCCCATGTTTATGCGCCAGTTTATCAACCGTATCAACCATTGTATGTTAGTGCGCAGCCGCAGCTGCAACCCATAGCAATGCCGCTTGCACAAAACGAGCCGCTTCCATATCCGCCTCCACCGCCATATAACCCGGCAGTGCAGTATCATTCTGTAGTGCCATCAGCGCCAGTGATGGAGATTCCGCCACCTCCACAAGCCAGGGATGAAGGAGTGCTAATTGATTTCTCTGTGCCAACTCCGGCACAGGATGCGGCTAAAAAGCAAAAAGAAGCTGAATATCAGCAGTTCTTGAATGAGCTTATGAGTGCTGTTCCAGCGGCGCCATCTGCTGATGCCAGGGTGTCAACTAGTCTGTTTACATTGTATGGTTCTGCGTCAGTGGCACCAGTATCGGCTTCGGCTCCACAAGTTCAGTCGGGCATAACAAGTATTTCTCCGGGACCTGTAACTCAGCCTAAATTGAATTAACTCAACGAACAAGCGGTCAAGAGTAATCACCTCTTAACCGCTTGTTACGGTTACCATCTCGCTATTCTTCGATACAGCAATCCTGCGCTATAAAATACTGCGCCAGTTAAAATTAAGCATACTATACGTACTGTGGATGGCGCTGAGGCGGCATCATATAGCAATGCTTTAGCTGCAGAAATAAATAAAACTAACAAAGCTGAATTTGCCATGATTTTATCTTTTCGTATAAATCCAAATATGATGACTGCAGTTGCATAAGCCAACCATGATGCTGATACTGCTAGCGAACCATGCGGATCCGCCAGGCGGTAGAGAGATAAAATAACCAATAAGTGCGCCGAGCATAATAATGCATAACCAAAATCTTGTTTCTGCATCAAGTACGAATGTTGGCGAATGAATAGAGCCCATATGCTGATGACAACAAAGAAAGTAGCTGGCCAGGAAATAAGTTGGTATGCGTCCAGGTTGTATAAGTTGAGGGCTAATTTGGCATATTCTATTGCCATGATTAGCCATACCAGCAAAACAATAGGTGTGAATAATAATATGTTTTTGTCCGTACTCGCATAACGCGCAGGCAAAAATGAGAGTAACAATAAAATAGCCACTAACAGCCACGGCCCGGCTGCTTCCGGTAATAAAACAAAATATCCGGAATGAAAAAACACAATCGCTGCGAAAGTGAATATCATCTTTTGGCTGCCAGACGATTGTTCCGGCGTAAATATTTTCTTCTGCAGCAGATAGAGGCAAATCAGAAAGGTCGCAAAACCCAATGAAGCCAATGCTGCAAAATTAACATTAATCAAGCTCATGAAATAATATTCAGTACCATAAAAGAAAAGTAGAACTGGGAAAAAATCCCACGCTTCTTTTTCTGTTACGGTTTGCCCACGAATGCGTGAATAACAAAATGTTGCTATTGAAAAAATGATAAATTGCAATGCAAGTGTTTGCACGATTAACTTATCTTGATGCAGGTAAAAGCCAACATACGCTGTGGCCAGCATTGCTAAATACGCAGATATTACTGTTAATATGCGTGTGTTGAGCCAAATTGATAGCGCTGAAAATGTAAGAGAACAAAGCACAAAATAATATAAAGAAAAATCTGTATTATCATTGAAGGTAAGGATTAATGGCGCTAAATACGCACCAATGGATGCAATGATTGGATAGATATCACGCCTGATACGCAAATATAAGCCAATGCAAAGCAGTGACACTGCTATTGTTGAGATGATTGCCCAGGTAAATGGAATCAAAAAATAATAACGATGAGCTGCGAATGTCGCAAGAAATAATACAATGATGCCAACGGCGGGAAGATAACTGGCATATTCTCGGTCAACATTTAATAACTTTAATCCTAGACCAATTAAACTAAACCCGAATAACGCAGCGATACCAATTTGTCGCGCTGGTGTTAGCCAGCCTGAGCTGATGGAAAGTTTAATAATGAAACCGCCTGCCAATACAAAGCAAATAATGGCAATGATTCCCAGTAATTTACCGGAGTCTGACTGGCTTTGATCAGTGTGCGGCGCAGATGTAGGGACATCATGCTGTTTCGGTACTGGTTGCGATTCTTGCTGTTTGAAAATCGTCTCGGAGGGTGTAGGTATTCGGGATGTTCTGGGTGTTATATTCAGTTGTGCTTCTATGCGGCTAAGGCGATCTTCGATAGATTGCAATTTCTCATCCAGAGGGGAAGACATAGGGCACCTGTTAAAAGAGATCTGTATATCTATTATAACTGGAGCGGTTTTTGGCTTTAACCAAGACATTGAATAAATAGCATAATTTATTCAATACCATCATATTTGTGCAAATATAATACTCTCTTAAGTTAATTAAGATAACATTTTGACCAATTGTTATTAGAAATAACTGAGGTGGTGTGTATTATGCTGCGTATTGAACTTGAATACACTGGCTTTAAAGTCACTGAATGTGACAAAACTCCGGGTAGTAAAAGTGCAAAATTAAAAATTGCATATCAAAATATTGGCGCATTAACTATGCGCGTGCAATTATCGCAATCTCAACGCATTGCCTTACTGGAAAGTTCAGTCAGGCATCATTATTCAGATAATCCTATCGAAATTCCTTCAGCTGGAGGAGATGAGACAGGATTGTTCGCGCCAGAGTTAAACTCGAGTGAAACTTATCGTACCACACGCAGATTAGAAAAATACGCACACTATACTTTGGGTAAAGGAAAAATACTTAGCGAGCGAGCACAGCCACAAAAAGATCGCAACGTGAAAAGCTTGCGAGGCGAAGAATTTTTATGGGATTCGTTGCATGCGCCTATTTGGTCTTCTGGGATCAACTTGCCTGGGCAATTAGATGCGCAGGGTTTTGTATATGTTTGTCATCCGGAAAAGATGAGTGAACAAGAATATAAATGTGTTTCAGATGAGTTGCAGCAAGGCCGATTTAAAATCATTGAGAAAGATTGCCAGAAATTTGTTATTACCGATTCTGGTATTGAGCTTAAAACAAGTAAGTTTACTAATGTCTGTATTTCTATGGATCCTGATTTCAAGCGCACTTATCAAAAGAATGGTTTTATTATTACTGCGAATGGTAGTGCTGGGCCTATCGGTTGGACAATCCATGCTGGGAAAGAAGCTAAATTAGTTGATACACAATATACACAGGATATTCTTCGTATAACAGCTATTGCTAGAGGCGGTACAAACAAATTAAGTAAGAAAGAATTTGATTTATTGTTGGTGCATAACAATAGAGGATATAACACTGACATTAGACATACACAAAACAGAAATCTAAATTTATTAGAAGGCATTGCTCAAGCTCTTGAGCGCGATTTTACTTTTGATGCAAGCGGTCTGTTAGGTAACTTGCTGAAGGCGTCTTATATGGCCATTCAGAAAAAATCGCAAGAAAGTGATGTCATTGAAGATTTTTTGACGGGTGCATTGCTTACTGAAATGGTGCAGTCATTAAAATTGACGCAGTCACGAAGTGCGCGACCAAAACTTCCGTCTGAATTTCAGGATTCATTTGATTGGTTGCAAAATATGAATAAAGCATTTGCCTATGCTTTCGATTTAAAAAAACCAGATGGTAGCTTGGTATTCAATGCAGATGCGGTTCCATTTACGCCGCCAGATAATGGTTTGGTGGATGTTCGCATGCAAGGTACATTAGCAGAGCCTGATCTTACCAATCCAAAACATGTCGCCGCGCTTATTTCGACAGGCGTTCTTGTTGCAGAGCAAATGATACTCGAGCAATTATTACGTAGCGCGGTAATGTTTGGGGCTGAGCATCCGCATGTGGTCGCATTGAGAAAAATCTTAGGCGACGATGAAATGTATCATCAGTTGGTTACTATGGCATGCAATTTGCCAAGAGATGAGAGTGGTCCAATCATGGGTTTGCAAATACCAGCTTCTGAGCGCATTCTGCAAGTATTACGTAAAGCTTTAGGGTTAGATCATTTAATTAAAATGGCAGATGAGTTTGATCAAGCTAATGGAGTTATGACTGTTAGTGAAGAAGATAAAAATAATTCACTGCATAAGCTTTATCAAATTGGCAAAACGTTGCAGTCGTTAGATGGTATCTCCGCGGCAGCGCACGGTTCACGAGGCATTAACGCTGGTATTGTGCCAGTTATCGCCAGAATTGCTCCGGAGTTACACGCTAAATTAGTGGTTGCCGATCGACTGACGCCAGCGCCAGATAAATCGAAAGCGCCAATGAAAGTCATTAATGAGCATCCTGAAAATGATGGCGATGGCAAAGACGCAGGTAACACAACGGATACAAATAATTCAGCAAGTGCGCGTGGTTGTCCATTTGCAGCTATGATGAGAAATGCTGCACCTGCAAGCAGTACGTCGTGGTGTCAATTCTTTACCCGAAAAGTATTGCCAGTAGGAATAGCGGCAGCAGGTGTTGCGGCAGTGGCTTATTATGTTACGAAACCTAAACACTAAATCACGATAGTTTTATTTTTATCTTTAAGTTCTTCTTTGGAAGTGAGGTAAAGAGCTGGGGTCAGACCCCAGCTCTATTTATGCTAAGCTTCTTCTTTATTGAATACCAAAAAGATCGCGCTTGGGCCGCGTAATACATTTAGTAACAACGTACTATTTGCTTTCGCCACTTGCGCCTTGAGTTCATCAATATTCGTCACTTTCTGCTGATTGACCGAAGTAATAATATCGCCTGGACGCATATCAGACTGCCAGGCTTTGCTATCTTCTTCCACGGACACAACCAGAATTCCTTGTACATTGCCATGCACAGGACTGAGTATGGTGAAGTTTTTCAGCGAAACACCGTACATGAATGGATCGCTTTTCTGGATACTTTCTTTGCGTTTGCTTGGATCAGACAATGTCACGCTGACAGTCAACGATTTGTTATTACGCAAGACATTGATATTAATTTTTGAATCTACTCGCAAGAAACCAATCGTGTTAACTACATCGCTCGCATTTTTAATATCAGTGCCATTCACGGATGTGATAATGTCACCAACTTTATGCCGCCATGTTGCGCGGGAGAATCTGGCAGCACTTGTGTTACCGCTGCGCCTCTGGTGGTGCCAATATTAAATGCATTGGCAAGTTCAGGTGTAATATCTTGTGCGCCAATGCCGAGTACGCCGCGTTTGACATTTCCATATTGAATTAATTGCAGCATGACACTTTTGGCCATGTTGGCGGGAATAGCAAAACCAATACCAACGCTGCCGCTGTTAGGCGCCAGAATAGCTGTATTGATACCAATTAACTGGCCTTGCATATTGATCAGCGCGCCACCGGAATTGCCTGGATTGATAGGCGCATCGGTCTGAATAAAGTTTTCATAATTTTCGATGCCAAGCGTAGTGCGGCCTAATGCGCTGACAATGCCGGATGTTACCGTTTGATTTAATCCAAATGGATTACCAATAGCAGCAACAAAATCGCCTACTTTGAGATCATTTGAATTTGCCAGTGTCATTGCTGTTAGATTTTTTGCTTTAATTTGCAGCAAGGCAACGTCAGATGGTTTATCCAGGCCAATGATTTTGGCGGTAAAATGACGGCCATCGCCTAAAGTGATGGCGACATTGGTAGCGTCATGACACCACATGAGCGTTGGTGAGAATATAGCCATTTTTAGCATCAACAATAACGCCCGAAGCGACAGACACAAGTACGCCAGAAGCTAATTGATCCGCATCATCGTCTTGTTGATTACGTCCTTTTTGTTTCATGATTTCACGTAGCGTATTGATGTCGGTGACTTTAATCTGGGCTTTGATATTTACTACGGCTGGCAATACGCTTTGCAACATGGGTGCGAGGGAGTTATCTACGGGCGTGGCAGCATGACTGAGTGATGCTGCAACTAGTGATATGGTGAGAAATGTAATGGTTAATGCGCGCTGAATAAGTGTTCTCATATAAAACCCTCTTTATGAATCAGCTAATTATATTACCACTTATTTATCTTCAATCCATATTAAACTTGCCATGCGTCCGGTTTTGCCTTTGTCGCGGCGATAAGAATAAAACAAGTTTTCTTCACTGTAAGTGCAATAATTTCCACCATATACGCTGGTGACATCAATCATACCCAGTCTGATTCGCGCCAGAGTGTAAAGGCTGGCCAGCCATTTGTCTTCTTTGTATTGAATAAATGCTTTGGCTGATTCCTGATGTTTGGCGGTAAAAGCATCGTAAACATCTTTTCCGACTTCAAATTTTTCCGGTCCGATAGCGGGGCCTAGCCAGATTAATAACTCGCTGGCAGGTATATTCAACGCGTTTATCGTATTTTCTATCATGCCGGCACACAGACTGCGCCAACCAGCATGAATTGCGGCAACACGTGTTGCCGATTTGTCACAAATGAATAACGGCAGACAATCTGCGGTCAAAATAGCGCAGATGCGATTTTTTTCCTGCGTATAACTGGCATCGGCAGATTTTCCGAGATGGCTGGGCGCGGCTTCCACAACATCGGCGCCATGAACCTGGTCTAACCAGATTGGTTCAGATGGCATCTGTAAAAGGGTAGCAAGTTTGTCTCTTTCTTCTGGACGCGGCAGGTAGCGCGGCCATTCTGTTGCGCCGGCTTGTGGTTGCGACTTATAGTGTTCGCCCCAACCCTGACGTGTGGTGGTATAAGCCTTTATCTGCTCTGGCGCTGGCCAGTCAGCGGTTATAAATTTCATTTTTTATTCCTCGCCACGTCGTCTCTAAGTTGATTAATCAGTTCTTTCATATCATCCGGCAAATCTATTTCCCAGCGAGTAAATTCATCGGTCAGCGGATGTATAAACCCTAGAGCAAACGCATGTAATGCCTGGCGTTTGAATCCACGCATGGTCTGAATTAATTCCAGAGTCATATTTTTAGTCAACTGCACACGTCCACCATAAGCAATGTCGCCTACGATAGGATGATGGATATGAGACATATGCACGCGAATTTGATGGGTGCGGCCTGTTTCGAGGCGGATTTTGAGTCTGGTGTGAGCGCGGTATTTTTCCGCTACCCGATAATGGGTAATGGCCGGTTTTCCTGTCTCGGTCACCGCCATGCGCTTGCGTTGCAAACCGTGACGGCCGATCGGCGCGTCCACCATGCCCCCGCTGATCATGTCACCATAAACAATTGCCTGGTATTCGCGTAATATTTCACGCTTTTTTAACTGATATGATAAATCTTTAAGTGCTGCAGCGGTTTTGGCTATGACTAATAAGCCGGTGGTGTCTTTATCAAGTCTATGTAATATGCCGGCACGCGGTAGGTCTCGCAGCTCTGGCACGTGATGCAGTAGAGCGTTTAACAGTGTACTGTCGGCATTGCCCGCGCCGGGATGGACTACTAATCCAGCTGGCTTGTTGATGATGATAACGGCTTCATCTTCATGAACAATGTTAAGGGGTATGCTTTGCGCTGCAAATTGTGGCTGTTGTTTGTGTGTGACCTGCACCGAAACGGATTCGCCGCCTTTGACCCTTGCTTTGGCTTTGACAATCTTGCCATCAACAAGGACTTGGCCAGAATCGATCCAGTCCTGAATTTGGGTGCGCGAATACTCAGGCAAAAGTTTGGCTAAAGTCTGATCAAGCCGCTCGTTTGCATGAATATCTGGAATAATGAGTGTAAGTAATTTTTTGTCTAACATAACTATGGGAATAATGACAGAAATTGGTTTACAATGCACGTCAGTTTTATAGGCCAGGTTTATAGGCTAGGCAGCGGTATTCGCTGAGGATAGAAGATCACACAGGTACTTATTCATGAAAAAAATTTTGTGTATGTTAACAATTACCGCAGCACTGGGCGGTCTGCTGACTGCTTGCTCAACTTCCACTGATCCGTCAGAAGCGTACAAAGGTGAATCGCCGCAGCAAATTTACGTGCGCGGCAAATCAGCATTGCAAGACAAGAGTTATAGTGAAGCAGTAAAACGCTTTGAAGCACTGGATGTGCAATATCCATTTGGCGCGGAAACGGAAAACGCGCAATTGTATTTGATTTACGCTTATTACATGAAAGAAGATTACACACTTTCTGTTTCGGCGGCTGATCGCTTTATCAGGCTGCATCCAACCAATCCAAATGTTGATTATGCCTACTATATGCGTGGTGTTTCCGATTACTATCAAAACATGGGTGTGCTGGAAAAGCTTTTCTCAATTGACCTGGCGACACGTGATTTGACGCAAATTCAAAAGTCTTATAATGACTTTAATGAATTGACCGTGAATTTCCCAAATAGCCGTTATGTACCAGCAGCGCATCAATATATGGTTTATTTGCGTAATGTGTTGGCTGACCATGAATTACACGTGGCGGAATATTATTACAATCGCAAAGCCTATGTTGCAGCAGCAAATCGCGCAAGCGGTCTGGTTGCGCACTTCCAGGGCGCGCCAACAGTTGTTGATGGATTGGTATTGATGGCGAAATCCTATCATAAGCTTGGCATGACCAGGCTGGAGCAGGATACACTGGCAGTGTTGAAATATAATTATCCAAATGTGACCGTGGATTATAATTCGGATTACAATATCTAGTATTGATTGTCACTTCCCGTTCGCGACGGACGGGAAGTTTTTATTAACAGGGAGCGTTTTATGAAATTCTCATTTTCAGTTGTTTGTCTGATGGCGGCTATGTTTGTTGCTGGTTGCACAACCACGCCGAGCGAAACAGTGCCTCCAGGTCCTGAAGGTAATAGCAGTTATACGTATCATCAAAATAACGCGTCGACGACCGCGGCTAAGATGATCGCACCGGCGAATTATTGATTTTTATTATTATCCCTCACTCGCAATGACGAGCTTTGCGGGTGAGGGGTAATTAAATATAATAAATTATTATTTCTTGTACCCATTTGTTACCGGATACCGCCAATCCTTCCCAAATGACTTATGGTTAATCCGCGGTCCAATCGCTGCTTGCTTGCGTTTGTATTCACTCTTATGTATCAGATTCACAACTTTAACTACCGTGTCCCTGGCGAATTTTTCCGCGACAATATCATCAATACTCATACTGCGATTAAGATAACGCTCGAGAATTTCATCCAGCACAGAATAAGGCGGCAATGAATCTTCATCTTTTTGATCTGGCGCTAATTCCGCGGACGGTGGGCGATCAATAATACGCTGTGGAATCACTGGACTTATCTGATTGCGGTAATTTGATAACTGGTACACCAGTGTTTTCGGTATATCTTTTAAAACAGCATAACCGCCAGCCATATCACCATACAAAGTGCAATAACCCACGGCGATTTCACTACGATTACCTGTTGTTAATACCAGATGACCATACTTGTTCGATAGTGCCATGAGGATAATCGCGCGGCAGCGTGCCTGAATATTTTCTTCAGTAATATCAGGTTTTTTGCCATTAAAACTAGATGCGAGAGATTCAAGAAATGTTTTGTATACAGGTTCAATGGAAATTGATTCTAACTCGACGCCGAGATTGGTGGCTAAACTGATAGCATCGTCATTACTCATCGCTGCGGTGAAGCGTGATGGCATCATGACTGCGCGTACACGATCTTTGCCAAGCGCATCTACAGCAATTGCCAATGTTAGTGCAGAATCGATGCCGCCAGAGAGACCGACAATTACACCTGGAAAACGATTTTTATTAATGTAATCTCGCACGCCCAGCACAAGCGCATTATAAATACGTTCTTCTACGCCTGTTATAACCGCTTGTTGCGGTGCGGCAGATGTAACAACTGTATTATTATGCAAGGAAAAATCGACAGGCATGAGTGTTTCATTAAAAAATCCAGCGAAATGCCGCAGATTTCCATCTGCATCCACAACCATGGAGCCACCATCGAAAATTAATTCATCCTGGCCGTGCACCTGGTTGACATAAACAATAGGGAGCTTGTGGCTTTTTGCACGCTTGCTTAATAAGGCAAGACGCTGTTCATGCTTGTCTGTTTCAAAAGGTGATGCGTTTGGTACGAGAATAATTTGCGCGCCCGCATTTGCTGCTGTTTGCGCAGGTCCAATTCGCCAGACATCTTCGCAAATAATGATGCCAGTTGGAATGCCATTCACGTTTATTACACAGGAACGATCACCCGTTGTAAAATAACGTGCTTCATCAAATACACCATAATTTGGCAGTCTTTGTTTGTCATAACGCGCAAGTAATTTGCTGTCATGAATCAATGAGCAGGAATTAAATAAACGATGACCATCAGTATGCGGATGACCGACTAAACAATATATGCCTTTCACTTCAGCGCGAAATTTATCTAACGCAGCTTGTGTGTCCTGGATAAATGATTTTCGTAACAGCAAATCTTCTGCTGCGTAACCGATCAAACTAAGTTCGGGGAAAACAATAATATCAGCCTGCATTTCATCACGCGCACGAATAGCGGCGCGCAAATGTTTTTCCAAATTGCTGTGAATATCGCCCACATGTAAATTAAGTTGAGCGAGTACGATGCGTAATTTATTTTTCATTCAGGAATGCTCATACGTCAGGCATGAAAGTGAAAACAGCTTTATAGTCATGATCAAGAAACAAATGTTCATTTTTCGCATTTGCTTCATCGGTTGTAATCAGCGCCAGATAATTTGTTTTGTCTTCGCGGCAAGCATCAACTACAAATCCAGTTGCGCGAATATCTTGTCCTTGCAGCGAAGAAATATCATCACCAGGCAATGGCGCAACATTGCTGGTGATTTTGGTAAGATACATGTGGTTTTTTAATTTGCCGCGATAATGCATGCGCGCAATGATTTCCTGTCCGGTATAACATCCTTTCGAAAAATCGATAGCCTCAAGTTTGTCGAGATTGAGTTCGTGTGGGAGAAATTTTTCTGATGTCTCGGGATAAATGGTGGGAATGTTATTAAGAATATTAACATGCTTCCAGGCGTACGCATTGGTAATCTCGGTGTCTCTGGCTAGCGTTTCCCACAATGTTTTGATCGTTGCCGCTTCGCCAATAATGATGTGGCGGTTTTTTCCCGCCGGTGGAGTGATGACGGCGCTCGTGGCGGCGATATCTGGCGGTAAATTGCTGCCCACATAACCAATACTAATTAAAGCGTCACTGGCATCGGTCAACTCAGCTTTATAAAACACGGCGTATTTCTTTAAAGCATTCATGGCAGTGCTCACCATGCTGCGCGGCATAAATAAATAATAAGCATCGCGGAATCGAAATAAATAAAACAGGCTGATGATACGGCCCTGGGGATTGCAATGTGCTCCCAGGCAGCTATTGCCTTGATGGAGCATGGTCACATCGCAAGTTAATTGCCCTTGCAATAATTTTTCCGCCTCCTGGCCACTGACTTGCAACAGGCCAAAGCTGGAAAGGTCACATAACATGGGCTTGTCCGGGAATTTTACATAGTGATCTTGTCCCGGAGCGGGGTAGTTGTTTAGGAATGTTTTCCAGTCTTCTGAGTGCATAAAAGTCTATTCTTCTTGGCCCGCGGGAGTTCCCGCTTATGTGTTATATGTAATATAATAAAATATAGCACGAAAAAATATCATAATTTTATTGAATATATGGCTGTTGATACCATATATTTTGCTCGGGAATATATCCCTAGAGGAGGGGTTGTAACAGATGGCTAATAAAAGAGCACTGGTAATGGTTGATTTGCAAAATGATTTTTGTAAGGGCGGTCATTTGGCTGTTCCTGGCGGTGATGAAGTTATTCCACTGGCAAATCAGCTACAACAACGTTTTGACCTGATTGTGGCTAGCCAGGATTGGCATCCGCAAGATCACATCAGTTTTGCAGCGAATCACCCAGGGTCCGCCATTGGCGATGTGTTGTTGATTGACCATATGACACAAATTTTGTGGCCTGAACATTGCGTTCAAAACTCCCATGGGGCAAGTTTTCATCCTGATCTTGATACGCATAAGATCACAAAAATATTTCATAAAGGCGCGCAAAAAAAAATAGATAGCTATAGCGCGTTTTTTGATAACGCACATGATCAAGCAACGGGATTGGGCGAATATCTGAACAGTGAAAATGTGAAAGATGTTTATATCATAGGTTTGGCGACGGATTATTGTGTGAAATATTCAACGCTAGATGCAGTAAAGCTTGGTTTTAATGTTTATGTTATTGAAGATGCATGCCGTGGCGTTGGATTGAAAAATGATGATATTGCTAACGCATATAATGAAATGCGTGCGGCTGGTGCGAAAATCATTCAGTCTGCTGATATTTTAAAAATCACAGCCACTTAATAATTTCTTGCGGCTCATTTATGTAGCCATCAGCTTGCCAGCTTAATGGGTCTTCTTCCTGATGTATGTATCCATACAGTGCTACGACTACTTTAGTGCCAGCACTTTTGCTGGCCATCACATCGGTGACAGCATCGCCGACATAAAGGCAATCCTTGGGATTTTGCTGCATTAACTGGCACGCGTGCAAGATAGGCTCTGGATGTGGCTTGGCCTTTGCCAATGAATCACCGCAAATCACGCAAGCTGGTCGTTGCGCAATATTCAATGCTTGCAGTAATTGTTTGGTGTGTCTGGTCAGCTTGTTGGTGACTATGCCCCATGGAATATTATTTTGTTCAAGATGGGTCAGCACGGTTTCAATTTGCGGAAAAAAACACGTTGAATCGGCAATATTTTCTTCATAATAGGCAAGAAATTTTTCTCTCAGCGCACCAAAGTGCGGATCGCTTTCTTCGATACCAAAGGCTGTTTTCACCATCATTTTTGAACCCATATTGGCGATATTGCGTAATGTGGCGAGCGGCAGATCGGCAAGTTGATGTTCACGACGTACGCGATTCAGTGCAGATAATAGATCTGGTGCGGTATCAAGCAGTGTTCCATCCAGATCAAAAAGCACAGCGCGGATTGAGCTCATAACAAGTCCTGTCGTGTAGAGTAATAAAGATAATTAACCGAAATATCATCCGTTAGTTTGAAATCGTTAGTAAAAGGATTATAGCTGATGCCTTTCATTTCTTTGGCACTGAGGCTGGCTTTGCGCGCCCAGTTATTTAATTCAGATGGACGAATAAACTTGGCATAATCGTGCGTGTTTTTCGGCAGAATTTTCAGCACATATTCCGCGCCGAGTATGGCAAAGAGATAAGCTTTGGGGTTACGGTTTAGTGTGGAAAAAAATACATGTCCGCCTGGTTTCACCAATGCTGCGCATGCTTGCACGATAGCTTGAGGGTCGGGGACGTGTTCGAGCATTTCCAGGCAAGTGACAACATCATATTGTTCAGCATGTGTGCTTGCATGTGCCTCAGTGGAGATGTGTAAATATTCAACAGGCGTTCCGGATTCGAGTTGATGCAGTTTGGCCACATCGATGACGGATTTATTCATGTCTATGCCAGTGACGGTAGCGCCTGCTTGAGCCATACTCTCGGCGAGAATGCCGCCGCCGCAGCCTATGTCTATCACTCGTTTGCCCGCAAGCTTAGCTTTTTCATTTATATAAGACAGTCTTAGCGGATTAATTTGATGCAGGGTCTTAAGTTCACCGTTGGGATCCCACCAGTGTGCTGCCATTGCAGCGAATTTTGCCAGTTCATTAGGATCAAAATTTTGGCTTTCAGTTTGCATGGGTTCAGTCTCGATATTTTGCCAGGTCATTCTGCTGGAATATCAATATTAGTGCAATTGTTTATTGTCTTGCCCAGAGTGTTTAATATTGATTATGATTGACGGATTATCTTGACTCAGTGAAAAGGAATTTCTATGAAATTGAAATGCTTAACAGCGACCATGGTGGTTGCGTTAACTTCGGTAAATGTAATGGCACAAAACGTACAATCATATCAATCACAGCCAGAAGGTCGGCCAGCGCAAGCAGTTAAAAATCCGCCTGTGCGTGTATATCAAGCGCCGCGTCCTTCGGAAAATATGCAAGTGGCAGAAGCACATCAACCATCTGCGCCAACAGAAGGTGACATCATCGACGTAAACGGAAATTTAAAATTCGTGCCGAGAGCACCAGCAGCACCAGCAGGGTCGTCCGCCGCAGTAGAAGCTGCAGCCGCTGCAGCAGCAGAAGCCGCGAATGCGGCAGCATCCAAGGCTAATCCTTTTGACGCTGCAGCAAAAGCCGATGCTTCAGGTTTCATTCATCCTAGAATCAATCCAGAATCTACAGAGCCTACGCTTCCAGAACTAGCTCCATTACCAGCACCGGCGCCACACCCAAAACCAGTTCAACAGCCCCAAGAAGCTCCTGCGCCTCAAGTTGCGCCAGAGCCAGCGCCAGCACCTGTTGGGTAGGGTGCTCTGCGAGGGGTATTTAATTTTTAGGAGTAAACCATGAATCAGGTAGTCGAGCACACATGCCACGATAAACACACGGTATATTTAAAAGACTATAAAGTACCGGAATATTTAATTGATGAAATAAATCTTAATTTTGATCTTCAGGATGAATACACCATTGTTAAATCACATTTGCGCGTGCGTCATAATCGACAAAGCACGAACAAAGACCGTAATTTAATATTAAAAGGTGAAGAATTAACACTGGAAGCAATCGCATTGAATGGCAAGGAATTAACGTCGTCGGATTATAAAATCAGCGGTCATGAACTAACCATTTTTAATGTGCCAGATAATTTTGAATTGGATATTACGACAAAAATATATCCGCAAAAAAATACCGCATTAAGTGGTTTATACAGATCCGCCAAAACTTATTGCACGCAATGTGAAGCGGAAGGTTTTAGACGAATTACTTATTTTCCTGATCAGCCCGATGTTTTGTCCCGCTTTACGACGACTATTTCGCAGACGAAGCAAAATATCCTTACTTGTTATCAAATGGTAATTTGATTGATTCCGGTAAGCTGGAAAAAGGCCGGCATTGGGTAAAATGGGAAGATCCATTTAAAAAACCATCGTTATTTATTTGCATTGGTGGCGGGCGATTTTGATTTACTGGAAGATAAATTTATTACTGCATTCAGAACGTGAAGTCGCGCTAAAAATTTATGTTGAAAAAGGTTATGGCGATCAGGCGCATCACGCCATGTATTCACTCAAAGAAGCCATGCGCTGGGATGAGAAAACGTATGGACGTGAATACGATCTGGATATTTACATGATAGTCGCGATCGGCGATTTCAATATGGGCGCGATGGAAAACAAAGGCCTTAAATATTTTTAATACTAAATATGTTTTGGCCAAACCTGAAACTGCGACTGATGATGATTATATTCATATCTTGTCTGTCATTGGGCATGAATATTTTCATAACTGGAGTGGCAATCGCGTCACTTGCCGTGACTGGTTTCAGTTGAGTTTAAAAGAAGGTTTGACGATTTTCCGCGATCAAACTTTTTCAGAAGATATTATTTCGCCAGCAGTGATGCGTATTCATGAAGTGAATGCTTTGCGTGAAGTGCAATTTCCAGAAGATGCGGGCCCGTTAGCGCATCCGGTGCGTCCTGATTCTTATATTGAAATTAATAATTTTTATACTGCTACGATTTATAACAAAGGCGCAGAAGTATTGCGCATGTTGCAAACCATTTTGGGCAAAACAGTATTTCGTAAAGGCATGGATTTATATTTCGCCCGGCATGATGGCCAGGCGGTGACGATCGAAGATTATGTCAAGGCGATGGAAGATGTATCTGGTATATGATTTGAAGCAGTTTCGTCTTTGGTACACGCAGGCTGGCACGCCGGAAATTGCACGTGACAGATGAATATGATAGCAAGAATCAAGTTTATACTCTCACCATGCGTCAGATCTTGTCCGCCGACACCAGGTCAGCCAACCAAAGCAGCCGTTTCATATTCCAGTCAAAATGGGATTGCTGAATGATAAAGGCGATGAAATGCCGTTGCATTATCAGGATGAAGCGGTTGAAACTGAAAAAGTTTTGCATTTAACTAAGACTCGAACAAACATTTCGCTTTGATAAAGTGTCAGAACGTCCGGTGCCTTCTTTATTACGAAATTTTTCTGCGCCAGTGAAGTTAAAGTATAACTTTACACGATGCGGATTATCCGTTTTTATTCAAGCACGATAAAGATTCATTTAATCGCTGGGAAGCAGGACAAAAGTATCGCGCTGAACATGATGTTGAATCTGGTGCGTGATCAGCAGAATAAAAAAGCATTGCAAATGAATGACAGCTTGCCGCGCATGTTTGAGTACATTCTTAAGCATGATGGCAAGGATAAATATCTTGTTTCAGAAATGCTGATATTGCCATCGGAAAAATATATTGGCGAGCAAATGGAAATCAGTTGATGTTGATGCGCATTCACGCTGCGCGTGAATTTTTCTCGTAAACAAATCGCGACGCAATTGAAAGCAGTTTTGCATGAAACTTATAAGAATAATCATGACACTTCCGGCGCTTATAAATTCACGATGGAAGAAGTGGGTAAGCGACAATTAAAAAATCGTTGCTTTGCATATTTAATGTTGTTGCCGAATTATGTTGAAACTGGTATGAAACAGTTTAATGATTCTCTTAAATCAAATATGACGGATACCATTGCTGCTTTGGCGGGTCTTGCGAATATTGAATCAGCATTTGCGCCAAAAAAGCCTGGATCAGTTTTATACGACATGGAAACATGATGCGTTGGTCGTGGATAAATGGCTGGCAATACAAGCGGCTACCAAATTGCCAGATACATTTGCAGGATGTGAGAAAGTTGTTGCGGCACGAGGCATTTGATATTAAAAATCCTAATAAAGTGTATGCCTTGATTGGGCATTCGCTGGCCGTAATGCAATGTAATTTTCATGCTGACGACGGTGAGGGCTATGCGTTTTTGCGTGAAGTGGTGCATCAGTTGGATAAATTAAATCCACAGGTGGCGGCCGAATGGTAAAACCTTTGACTACCTGGAGACGGTATGATAAAGAACGCCAGGAGTTAATGCGAGAACAATTGGAATTGCTGCAGCAGATAAAAAACTTTCTACCGATTTATATGAATTGGTAAGTAAAAGTCTTGAATAGGCAGCAGATTTTAAAAATAGACATACTTAGCGAGGTTTAACACATGACGACAAAAAATCCCGACTTGAATCTGACAGCATGGGTGACATTGAAGTTCCAGCCGATAAATATTGGGGCGCGCAAACCCAACGTTCACTGGAGCATTTTGCTATTGGCCATGATGTAATGCCGAAAGAATTAATCCGGGCGTTTGCGTATTAAAAAAAGCGGCGGCAATGACCAATCACGAACTGGGTTTAATGAAAAAAGAAACCATGGATTTGATCGCAAAAGCGGCTGATGAAGTTATTGCTGGTAAACTCGATAGTCAATTTCCGTTGCGTATCTGGCAGACGGGTAGTGGTACGCAAACCAATATGAATGTGAATGAAGTGATTAGCTAATCGCGCGATTGAAATGGCGACGGGCAAGATGGGTGGCAGCAAAAATCCTGTGCATCCTAATGATCATGTTAATCAGTCACAATCGTCAAATGATACTTTTCCAACGGCTATGCATATTGCCGCGGCAGAATTCAGTTGTGCATTATTTATTGCCAGCGATAAAAGAATTACGTGATGGTCTTGCGGAAAAACAAAAGCAATTCGCTCATATTGTCAAAACGGGCCGTACACATTTACAAGATGCGGTGCCGTTGACATTGGGCCAGGAATTTTCTGGCTATGTTGCGCAACTGGATGCGGCAATGGAAAATATCAAGAAAACTTTGCCAGGTTTATATGAATTGGCGATTGGTGGTACAGCGGTTGGAACTGGCTTAAATACGCATCCTAAATTTGCGTGAATGGCTGCTGCAAAAATTGCTGAATTAACTGGATTGCCATTTGTTTCTGCGCCAAATAAATTTGCTGCGCTGGCTGCGCATGATGCGTTTGTATTTGCAAGTGGTGCGTTGAAAACGCTGGCTTGTGCGTTAATGAAAATTGCCAACGACGTACGCTGGTTAGGGTCGGGCCCGCGTTGTGGTTTGGGCGAATTAATTTTGCCAGCAAATGAACCGGGTTCTTCTATTATGCCGGGTAAAGTTAATCCGACGCAGTCAGAAGCAATGACTATGGTTTGTGTGCAAGTCATGGGTAATGATGCGGCGATTGGCTTTGCTGATTCACAAGGTAATTTTGAATTAAATGTATTCAAGCCGGTTATCATTCATAATTTCATGAATTCCTTACATTTGCTCGCTGATTCTGCACGCATGTTTAATAAATATTGCGTGAAAGATTTGCAGGCGGATGAACGTGCAATCAGCGAATCGGTGCATAATTCATTTATGTTGGTCACCGCGCTGGCGCCAAAAATTGGTTATGACAAAGCGGCGGAAATTGCGCATAAAGCGTGGCATGATAATACTTCTTTATTAGATGCAACGTTGGCTTTAGGTTATCTGGATGAGGCGGAATTTAAAAAGTTAATGCGACCTGAGTTGATGATAGGTCCGAAAGAGTAAGAAAAAAGCTGGATTGCTTCGCGAAAAGCGCTCGCAATGACGGTGACTTCGACCGAAGCGCTTGCAATGACGGATGCTCTGATCGAGGTACCTGCAATGACGGGTGCTTCGATCGAAGTCACCGTCATTGCGAGCGCTTTTCGCGAAGCAATCCAGCTTTTAGCGCCTTCTCATCATCGCAGAAAATTGCTGCGTCTCTTCCACTAGCACCACGCCTGCATCATGATCCTGAATCACATTTAACAATGCATATAACTGCGTCTTGCGCATATCTTTCATGATAACTTTCTGGCTAGCTAACTCGGCCGCGACATACTGAAGTAATACTTTAATATCAGGTGTTATCGCGAATTGATTTTTTGTATAAGCCGCCAATGCATTGGCAATAAATACTTTATAATCTTTCTCACCCCAAAGCATTTTTGTATAACTTGATAATAATTCATGGACGATTAAAAACTTATTGGTTAGATGTTTATTTTCCAGCTTGCGCCACATCGTTGACCATTCTTCATAATGAGGTATTCTGATTGCTCGTAAACTCTCAAGAGATTTGAATTGCCCTACATTCCTTAGCAGGCCATTGGCGTAATCTGCACAATACAATTGCTGATTATCATACAAAATTAATGACCGCTGTAAACCGTTGAAAACATCAATGACTGATTGATTATCAATTGACTGAATAAGTTTATCTGTAACGAAACGATGTGCTGGCTGGTACATAAAATTATATAATTCACCGGATTCAGCCTCCATATATAGTATCCCGCCCACGGCAAATAACTTTTTTATTTGTGTTTTAATCAAAGATGGTTGGGAATAACCAGAAGATCTGAACAATGAAGATTGATCATCAGTAATAAAGTTACCGCAAACATAAGCCATTCCGAGACTATTTATGAAAGCTGTGAAGAAATCGCCGGCGACAACCTGAGTTATGCACGCGTTTCTTAATTGATTACAACTAATATGTGCTCCATAAGTGCCAAGTTGATTCCAAACATTATTACCATAAAGAAATAATTTGCTAGAAGCTGTTAGTAATGCGTAATGTCCTGTTCCGCATGCAACGTCAACGATAGTTTCATTTTCTGGTATTTCAATCGTATGCAGTGTTGGATCGTTAAACAGGTTCTGGTTTAATATGTCGTTATAATTACTACAGCCAATACCATATAAATTATTTGTCACGGTAATAAAAATAGTAAAATTTACACTAGCCCTGATCGTGCGCACTTTCTCAGGAACTAAATACAAGCATGCCTTATCAGCGTTCTGTGTTTTACTATAGACATCGCCGTTTTCGGTAAGAAACCAGACTTTGGATTTATTGGCGGCAATCTGGACAATTTTTTCTTGAAGCCCATTTACTTTTGTAATATTTATTAACGAAGCTGTTGGAGAAGCTGCTGCAAATAATGAAGGCAGTCTTGATTTTTTGATATTAATAGCTAATCCGCTGCAGGTTAACACTGTACCGTCACGAGTTAATATCCATATTGCCTTCTCGGTACTCACGATTGATTTAACCAGAGTGGCAAAACAGCGACGCAAAAATTCTTCGCGCGAACGTTGTTCAAGACATGAATTCAATCGGCGTAATTTATCGAAGCCTTTCTTATCTAAAAGCTCAAGTATGTATCTGAATATGTCCCCCGGAAGATTTTCCAGGCAAGCTAATTTATTTTGCGGAGATGAGCGTGAAGTTAACATGTATTATTCTCTGCATCCGCCGCTAAAATAAGCGGCGGTATGCTTCATTTGAATGTTATTGCTTTACTGCGGAAACTTTTCCTAACGCATTTACCAATACTTCCTTATCTTTGGGTGCGGCTGTTTGTTTTGCATCCAGCATTTGCTGCAATTCAGCCTGATAATGGCGTCGTTCTGCGGCAGATATTTTAGCAAACAATGGCTTGGATAATTTCAATAAAAAGCGTGCACGAATTTCTCCGTCGTTTTCGTTACGAATATAATTCAGCATGAAATCATCTTTTTGCTGTGCGTCATTTACCGATGTGGTTGCATAAGCATCCAGCCAGTCGCATGGCGCATTATTTGCATCATCAGATTTCACTAACATGGTCTTGGCATTATCTAAATAATTTCGCGCGGATGATTTAATATCTTGCGAGATATTCTGCATAGGCACGTTGTTTAATGTAAAACAAAGTGCATGTCTGAATTCCACATTATGTTTATTCGCAGCTATCATATCTGGCAGACGTGTTGATTGTGTTTGCGGCGTGCTGAATGCCATTCGCAGTTGCAATAACGCTTTTTCTTTGTCTGACAACAGCTTTTGCATGTCTTTACGCTGATAAAATAGATTTATATCCTGCTCAGCTTGATCAGGAGTGGTGATGGACGGATACATTTGCACAACAAACCGGAGTATTTCTGGTTTCTGATTATTCAGTAAAACATCGCGCATAAAGTTTTGCGCTTGTATCACGTTATCAATTTCACTATTTAAAACACTTATATCATCTTGTTTAAGTGCGGAAAATATCGCTGTAACTAACTTGTGTTGATTGGAAGTGTTATCTGTCGCCTTGAACGCGCTGATAAAATCAGGAATTAATTCGATAGGATGCAATGCACTTAATGAATCCAGAATATAACCATATTTATTTTCATCATTACTATTCTGATTGGCTAGTCCCCACAAATAATTTAATTTTACCGATCGAGGAATAGTCTGATCTTCGATGTATGTCTTCATGGAATTGTCAGCAACATGAATGTTAATCATTGGCTGGTTGAACACTGCAGCGACACTATAGTTCGTGTTAAATGCTTTCGCTAAATCAAAATCTTGTGTAATGCCACAATATTTACCTTGATTATCGCGACATGCCAACATGGCTGTGAACAATGTTTTTGGCACATCTGGCATGCCAAAATCAGGAATGATATGTAAATTGGCACCAGCGAGATAAGTGTAATAAACAAAAGAATCGCAGCGGAATTTGGCGCTTTGACCTGTAGTAACAGCTTCAAACGCACGTGTTTGTTGGTTCAATACATATTGGGAAGAAAAACTGCCTGGATGCCAGTCCCAGGTGAGAGTGTATTCAAATGGAAAGCTACCTTGGGCAATGCCTGCGCTTATAATTTTGGTTGCCTGATCCAGGGTCAAAATTGGCAAGTCGGGTAAGCCAGATTTGTCACCCCAATATGGGCTGTTAGGAAAGTTTTTAAAACTATCCATAGAATTGGAAAAAATCCCTTCAGTTGGAGTTTTTAAGACTTCCAGTACCATGCCGCTGGTAAAACCTGGTTGCGCCAATGAAACGTGGCCTAAATCACCAAAGCCACTGAGATTTAAGTCGCGGCCCATGACATCTGAGCGGCAAGCTGCTGGCGTGCTGGTGCAGCCTATATCCCCGCTGGGGCTTTGCGTATCAAAACTTCGTACTGTCCCGGGTGGGCACATGTAAGCGGGTTGAATTTTGACGGATTTGCCATCGAGGATGCGGCCTTGTTTGTCTTTGCATGAACGCCCCCACACCATGATGTGAGCGTTAGATTTGTCAGCAATAATTTTTGCCCAATCAGCATTGCTGCCAACGAAATCAGCAGGGCCGAATTGTACATCTTGCATTAACTGTGGAGTGCTCCATTCACAATCGGTGCGTGGTGTTACATTTGACAACAATTGTGTGGCTACAGAAGCAGCGTCACCTTGTATTTTATTGTTATAAGTAAAATTGGAATTACTACAGGCGTCCATGTACTGATAAATAGCGTCAGTAAACCAATAGCCTGAAAATTGTGGCAATACATGATCGGCGTTTGCATTTATTGAACAAAAGCTAATGCCCGCTATAGAACAGATTCTGAGTAGATTTGATTTCATTGTTATACCTGATTATTGATTAATTTAATCAATTGTATTGCCACAGGTACAACGATTGTGAGGGTATAAACTACGAAGAGTTGGGAGTTGTTTGGTGGATTACGGCGAAGAGCGCCTAATCCACCCTACAGATGAATTAGCGTAAAGCGGGTATTAAGCCTACCAGGCCATTCGCGAGCATGCCTACGGCGATAGCCATAATAATCATACCCATGATACGGGTGATTACTTTGATCACGGATTCACCGACCAGGCGGCTGATAATAGCGCCGTAATACAGTAGCACGAACATGCCGACGGCTAGTGCGAGACACAAAACAGACAGCCATGCTTTGAAAATGACGTTAGGAAAGTCGCTGGTTTCAATAATCAGGGTACTAATCGAACCCGGACCGATAATGATAGGCAATGCCAGTGGCACGACGGCAATAGAGCTGCGTTCTTCCGCGGCAGTATCATCTTCTGGCGTATGGTTCATGGGGCTTTCTTTGGATTGAAGCATGGATAAGCCGGTTAACAGTAAGATAATACCACCTGCGAAGCGGAAAGATGACAGGGTAATGCCCAGCACATCTAACAGTTGGCTACCGCACCAAATAGACGCTACCATGATAATTGTAATGGAAACTCCACATTTAATAGCGGTCTTGCGCTGATTAGCGAGAGTAAATCTATTGGTCAATTGCAGAAATATCGACAATGAACCCAATGGATTCATCATGATAATCATGGCGACCAAAAATTTGACGGTATCGGCGTAAGTCACAGCTAAATTCTCACATTACACATATCTTTTATGGGGAAACATAATAGCGAAGCTAGCAAAGAATTGCTAGGATATGCATCAAAAATACGGTCAGCATTATACGCTGATTTTAACGATTTTAGGGAAATGGGAAGCCGTCATATGCGTAAGGTATATAATTTTAATGCTGGCCCGGCCATGTTGCCGGAAGAAGTATTGCTTCAAGCCCAGGCAGAAATGCTGGATTGGCATGGAACCGGCATGTCGATCATGGAAATCGGCCATCGTGGCGAAGAATTTAAAGAAGTCGCTGAACAGGCAGAAGCTGATCTGCGCGAGTTAATGTCTATCCCTAAGAATTATCAGGTATTTTTCCTTCCTGGTGGAGCAACCGCACAGTTTGCTATGGTGCCACTCAACTTGTTTGGCGACAAAATAATAGCCGACTATATAGATACAGGCATCTGGTCTAAAAAAGCTGCTGCAGAAGCTGGTCGTTATGGAAAAGTGAATATTGCCGCTCAGGCGGAGCAGCGTGATAATTTAGCTTTTATTCCACATCAGGATAAATGGAATCTCAGCAAAGACGCTGCTTATTTGCATTATACGCCTAATGAAACCATTGATGGTCTTGAGTTTAGCTGGGTGCCCAAAACAGATGGTATCCCATTAGTAGCAGATATGACTTCCATGATTTTGTCCCGGCCAATTAATGTGAATGATTACGGCATTATTTATGCAGGCGCGCAAAAAAATATCGGGCAGGCAGGTATAACGGTTGTTATTGTCAGAGATGATTTAATCAAAGATCCTTTGCCAAATACACCAACATTATATTCATACAAGTTGCACGCTGAGCATCATTCTTTTTATAACACGCCGCCAACATACAGTTGGTATATCGCAGGTTTAGTTCTTGCCTGGATGAAACGTCATGGCGGTGTGCCCGCGTTTTATGAAATTAGCAAGCGTAAATCCGGCAAAATATATTCAGTCATTGATCAGTATAAAGATTTTTATAATTGTCGTATTCATCCAGAATGTCGCTCAACAATGAATGTCATGTTTTATTTACACGATGAAAAATTGACACCAATGTTTCTTGAAGAAGCAGAACGCCAGGGTATGACTAATTTACGTGGTCACCGTGTGAGCGGTGGTGTGCGTGCAAGTATGTATAATCCATTTCCTGAAGAAGGTGCGAATTTACTTTCCGAATTTATGCTTGATTTTGTGAAGAGAAAAGGCTAATTAATATAATTCGAGTTCCCGCACTAAGCGGGAACTCTAAAAATAACAATGAGGAGTTGGTTATGGAAGTTCGCCGTCAGGATCTGCCATTATTGATTAGTATACGTTCGCAGTATGAAGAAATTGATTCAGATCAGGATGAAGTTCTAGAACTACCTAGTATGCAAGAAATAAAAGATTGTATCCGTATCGTGGATAGAGGCGGACGCCTTTGGACACAAAGAACAACTTGCGGTCTCATTACAATTTTCATGATAATTGCGACTTGTTTGGCGTTTGCTGATGCGATTAGGCGTATTGCTACCTGTCCTGAAGATGATGAAATATGTAAAGATCGCAAAACATCAGAAATCATTTTAGCTGTGATGGGCTTAGTAATTTCCAGTGTTTCTATGGTTACCACCTGTAATATACGGACGAATGCACCAACTTTAGCTTTATTATCAGAAGAAAAATTTAATAAAATTTGCGCTCTTGGCAGAAAACTTGATCTTGAAATTGATAAAGAACATGCGTTATATCAGGTTGCTAATATATTAAGACGTAAAGAACGTTTGTATCTGGATAGGAATAGTGTGCAAGCGCAACATGCTGTTGGTTTGTTTGCCAAGGACACGCAGGTTAAGGAAAATCCTGCTGATACATTAGAAATTGTTGTTGTGTCACCGAACGCTAAGACGATTGCTTAGCCGCACTTTCTTCACATCTGCTTTAACCTTTTAAATGTTCCCTTACCACAAGCGTGGATAAGGGGGTATCCCTCTCTTTATCTTGTTACTCGTTAGGAATTCGTATGAAAACACAATCAGGCATCAGTCTATTTGAATTTATGATTTGTCTATTGCTGACATCAACATTGTTGTTAGGCATAGATATGCTGCAAGTTACCTCTGTGGGTGCAGCCAGAGCAAGTTTGTATTTTAACACAGCAATGCGACAAGCAGATGCCATGATTAACCGCATATTATTATCTCGGGGTGAAAATATGACTGATATTTTCAATCACTGGAACGATGAGAATAAAACATTATTGCCGCGCGGACGAGGAGTCATTGCCGGCACGTATCCCGAATATATTGTTTCAGTATTTTGGGGTGGTGGAGAAATGGTTGAGTGCACGTTAAATCATCCGGGTGCAAGCGGTTGTGTGCGCCAATACGTGAGAATAATTTGATGCGTGCCAAGCGTGCCTGTTCAGGATTGATGTTAACGGACGTAATGGTGGCTATTAGTCTGGGTTTACTTCTGTTAAGCATATTATTTGAATTATATCTCGCGGCGCATAAAAGTCTGAAACAACAGCATGACTTGCTGGACTTGCAGAATAACGCTGCTGTTGTGATCGATGCTTTAAGTAATGAAATACATGAAGCAGGCTATATTGGTTGCCCGTGCCTGGATGAGAGTTTTCATGTTATATCGCATTTGCCGTGGATGATTAATCAGTCAAACAGATTGGTTGGTACGGAGGCGGGCGAGTTAATGATGCGTCATGCCAGTCAACCGGCATCACTTATATCGTTGTCACAAGATCATTTTATTGTTACCGCAGATAACAGCAAGCATTTTTCTGGCGGCGATATTTTGCTGATTTCTGATTGTAAGCATGCTGAATTAGTTATAGCGGAAAAAGTAAATACCGACAGAAAAACACAAAGAATCAAGTTGTCGCAAGCAGTGCAATATAATTATGAGCAAACTGCTGAAGTTAGCAAATTGACGCAAAATACATTTTATCTTACCAGGAAAAATGAAAATACATTTTCATTCATGTTGCGAGACATTGATGGTATTACACATGAATTAGCGACTGGAATTACATCTTTAAAATTTTTATATACCGTGAAAAATGCTGGTGTCTGGAAGGATATACCCGCCAGGAATGTCATTAACTGGAGCGAAGTAGCGGCAGTAGCGATTGAATTGCAAATGCATGATAAGACATGGCGTGCTTATGTGAGATTGGGGTCGATATGAAATGTCGAGAAGATGGATTTGTACTTATGCTAACGTTGGTCTTGCTGCAAATCATTTCCATGACTTGGCTGCTGGCGATGTTAGAGGTTACGCTATCACTGAAACAAGTGACAAATTTTTGGTTTAGCCGCGAGGCTGTGCAAGCTGCTGATGTATTGTTACAGGCGGTGGAAGCGAAGTCGATATTAAAGCTGCCTGTGTGCATGGTAAACACGATGCCAGTAGCCGCAATATCTGCTAAACCCGATAGCTGGTGGCGAGAAAACGCCTGTATGTCGACATCTGACTATGCTGAATATTATTACGTGATTGAGGCATTGGGTGTTGATGCATGTGCAGTGCTTAATGGCAGTACGGCAGAATATTACCGAATGACACTGTTATCTATTCCAAAGGGGCTAAAGGGCATAAAAATACTGTTGCAGAGTACACTGGCCAAGCCAGCACCAGAAACGGTAATATGCAATGACAACCCACATTATGTTAAACTGGGACGACAAATGGTTCGTGAAATTTAAAGGATCTGGCTATGGATACGGGCAAAAAGCTGCAGGATAAGGTGGTATTCATTACCGGCGCAAGCCGTGGTATCGGACGTGAAATAGCGCTTCGTTTTGCGCGTGACGGCGCCAAGATCGCCATTGCGGCAAAAACAGCCGAACCTCATCCAAAACTTGAAGGAACTATTTATACCGTTGCTGAAGAAATAGAAAAAGCCGGTGGTAAAGCATTGCCGCTGGTTGTGGATGTCAGAGATGAGAAGATCGTTGCGGATGCTGTTGCTAAAACGGCGGCAACGTTTGGTGGAATTGATATTCTCATTAATAATGCCAGTGCGATTAACCTGGGCACGACAGAAGAAATAGAAATGAAGCGATATGACTTGATTTTTTCCGTCAATGTCCGCGCTACGTTTATGTGTTCCAAGTTATGTATTCCATTTTTGAAGAAAGCTAAAAATCCGCATATTCTCAATCTTTCTCCGCCATTAAGCATGAAGCCAAAATGGTTTGCGAAACATCTGGCATATACCATGTCCAAGTTTGGTATGAGCATGTGTACACTGGGTATGGCGGAAGAATTTAAAAAACAGGGAATCGCAGTCAATTCGCTTTGGCCTAAGACTATTATTGCCACGGCAGCGATCGCTAATAATTTTTCCAAGATTATTTATCATGCCAGCAGGAAGCCAATAATTGTGGCTGACGCGGCATATGAAATTGTTACCAGCGACAGCCGTCAAGTCACAGGCAATTTCTTTATTGATGAAAGATTATTGCGGGAACGCGGTGTGAAGGACTTTAAACAATATTCAATGCACAGATTCATACCTGTGATTCCTGACATATTTGTCGATGATGAATGATCTTTAAAAACTTGATTGCTTCGCGAAAAAAACCGGGGTCAGACACCTCCGCGGCTAGATTAATCTCCGTGGTGTCTGACCCCGGTTTTTTTTGCGAAGCAATCAAGTTTTTATATTTCTTCCGCCCACTCATGCCACGCTGATAATGCCGGAAAATACAATCCACATTTAACCGCTCGTTCATCTGTCTTACGCATGGCAATACTATACTTGTGCATTTTTTCCTGATATTTTTTCTGCTCATTAGCAAGAAATTCATGCATATCATCTTGTGTGAACGCCGTGGTTTTATAGTCAATAATCCAGCGTGTGCCATTGTCATCGATAAACGTTCTATCAATCACAAGATTTTCTATTTTGTTATTGATGACGGCTGTTAATGCATATTCAGATTTAGCGTCTTTATGTGAGTGTAATATCCATTGTCCGCGTTTATCCGCGAGCATATTGTTAACAGCGCTATATGCTTTATTAATCGCGGATTCTTTATCTTCCGGCGGCAATCCAGCCTGTAAAAAGCGGCTTTCTAAATATGATTTCTTTGTGTTTTCGTCAATACCAGTCCACCAGGTTGTGCCAAACTGCGAAATTTTTTGCAATACCATATGCGTCACAATACCGCTTAATCTAAATAAATCACTGCCAAGATCAAAACCAGATTTTTGTTGATGATATGCAGCTTTTGCAACTTCAGGTTCGTTGATCGGATTAAGCCATGCAGTTTGCAAGCGCAAAATGTGTCTATTGCTGACGTTTTCAATTGTAGCTGTTTCTGGCTGTGGCGCAGGTTTGCTGACAATGGTGTCTTGCTGATTTTTAATCATGGGCCAAAGTTTTTCGAGAAAACTGCCGGGTTCAATTTTATAACCTTCTTTTTCTCTACTTTTCACATTGAAAAATAAATGCAGTCGTTTTTTCGCGCGCGTGGCTGCAACATAAAATAAACGTTCTATTTCATATTTTGCTTTAATACGTTGTCTACGGTTAATGTATTCGTAAATTGGGTCTTTGTTTGTACCAGTTGCATTGACTGGCGCAAGCAATAATGCAGGTTGCCCTGATTCAAGCGGCTGCTCCATCCATAATAATAATGAAGTATCATCAGATGAAGGTTTGCGTTCTAGATGTGGCATGATGACAGTATCAAACTCAAGACCTTTTGCTGTATGTACAGTCATGATTTGCACCGTTGCATGATCATGCTGAGATGATGCGTATAAGCGGTTAATTTTTTCTTTCAGCGCATCCAGATTAAGAATACGGGAATTCTGGCTGAATTCATCCAACAGTGTAAAGAATGCTTTAGTATCATTAATGTCAGAAATATCAGTCAGACATGCAGGGCCACCTAATAACAGCCAGGTGCTTTCAATCCAGTAACGCAAACTGCTGCGTTCACGTTCAGCCATTTTTACCGTTAAAATTGGTAATATTCGCTCAATGCGTTTTTTTCCGTCGGCACTAAGTTGCTGCAATATTTCTGGTTTAGCCAGTTCTTCCATGATTGCTGTATACGCATTATTTCCGGCAATAACTAACAAATCTGCCAGCGTCAGTCCGCACCACGGTGCGCGTAACACAGCCAGCCAGGAAATTCGGTCTGCGGGATGCAGCATGGCGCAAGTCAGCGATAATAAGTCTTGAATACATTGTCGCGAAGCAAGTGGATCAATGTCGATAGCGCGGTAAGGTATTTGGTGTCGTTTCAATGCCGGAATGATAGCTGACAAATGCGTACGCGATCTGATCAGGAGGGCAATGGATTCATTAGGATACTCAAGACTGGTTTGTTTAATCAGCTCGGCAATTTTGTTGCCTGTGGTTTGTTCATCCGCATCTTCGTAGCCATTGATAGTAATATTGGAAAGATTATCAGGTGTATCATTATTTTTATTCGATATGCTGTGGCTGAATGTCACAGCACCAGTGGCAATATCGTTAAATGAAGGGAAGATGCTGTCAAACTGCGTGTTATTCCATTCTACTACTTTTGCGGTAGAGCGAAAGTTAAGCGCCAGCGTCAGCGGCGTTAATTTAATATTACCAATACCGCTTTTGCGCATTCTAATAAACAAACCTACATCGGCTTCACGAAAACGATAAATGGATTGCATAGGATCGCCGACCACAAATAATGTTCTGCCGTCATTGGTTTCCCAACCGGTAGTCAGCATTTTTAATAAGCGATATTGTGAAAGTGATGTATCTTGAAATTCATCAATAAGAATGTGTCGAATCTGATAATCTAATGCTAGAGCAAGATCGGTAGGTGCTTCATCACTGCCAAGCGCAGACAGCGCCGCTTGCGAGTTTTCAATAAAATCAATTTTGCCGTGTTGACGAAAGGTAACGCGCAATTGTGCAGCGATAATCTTGAGCACTAATAATAATGATTGTAGTATTTTCCATTGCGCATCCTGATAGCGGTGATCTGGCAAGAATGTGATTTCATGCAGTGCATGACGGAAATCATCAAAGTCTTGCAAAGAAGCAACCAATTCCGTGATGGTTTGCTTGCGCATGGAATAGAGGGCCTTTTCCTCAGGATTTTTTGCACTTTTTTCCGGCGGAAAGCCATTGTTAACGGTGTATGCTTTGCGCCAGGTACCTTCCTCCGTCAGTAATAACTTGGCTAATCCTTGCCAAATAATTCTGTCGTCCGCTTTGATGCCTGGTAGTCGCTGTATATCACGGCAAATAGTAATAGCAGATTCTTTGCCAGCATAAATTAAATTATCCGCGGCAAAGCGTGCGCAAGCCATAAGTTCATCGGCGATTTCATCAGGGAAATGTTCAGCTATTACTTTAAGACTGTCAGATACAACTGCTCCCAGCTGATTTTCAAGTTGTTTGCGAATGACGTCCGGATTATTATCGAAACCGATATAAGGTATCCACTGGTCGCGTTTCGCTAATAATGTTACTAGCAAGTCATGCAATTTGTTTAAATCATTGTCGAGATGTAGTAATAAACTTGAAATGGCTTGCGACCATTCAAAATTTTCTTCCACATGACTCAAAACTTCTTGCACTGTATCGTTATACAAAATTGTTGCACTGTCAGCAATATCCGGCTGCGAACCAAAATGAGATAATAATGGCAATTGACGAGTTAGATAAGTGCATAATGCGTCAATGGTTTGAATACGCAATTGATTGGGATTGCTAATCAAATGCCATTGAAATTGCTCGTCGCGTTGTAAGACTTGTTTTGCCAGATGCCAGGTTTGTTTGCCATGCGCTGATTCCGGTTCTGGCTCATTCAACGCGAATTTTAGCGCTTTGATCACCCGTAAACGCATTTCATTGGCAGCTTTTTTGGTAAATGTAATTGCCAGAATTTCTTCCGGCTTTTTCACTTGATTCAATAAAGTTAAAAATCGCTGAATCAATAATTCTGTTTTTCCTGAACCAGCCGGCGCTTGCACAATGAATGATTTGCTAGCGTCCAATGCCAGTTTTCGCTGTTGTAAATCTTGATCAATTAAATCCTGATTCATATTAAAGTTCTTCATTAATACGGCAGAGTGGTTTTAACGCACACCAGTTACAAGTTTGGGCTGGGTCTTTGGGGTCGACTTTCGCGGCGCCAGAGTAAAAATCATCACTGAGTTTAGTGAGGATGGTCTGCCACTGACTGATTTGTTCTTTCCAGTTAGCTGGAGCTTCTTTGTTTATTTCTTCAATCGTTTTAAAACCTTTAATATCCAGGTTGCGGCTGCTAATTCCTTTGAAGCCGTGATCGCCAGGGAATAGCTGCGCGAAGCTCAAGCCTGACGTTTTTTCTGGATCTAGCAATACATATACTGGCAGCTGTGGCTCTTCCGGTCTGTCGCTGAACCAGGAATTAATGTCATTGTTCTTTCCCGACTTATAATCGATCACTAATTTACTGCCATCATCCAGTTCATCAATGCGATCAATACGAATGTCGAAAGTTAATTTACTAATCGTGGTCTGGCATTTGATTTCGGTGTCAGACACCTTAAATAAAGGACGGGATTTTTCAATATCCAGCCAGCTGCGTATTAATTTATGCAGCCGTTGCTTTTCCAATGTGATGTATTGTAGCGCGTCTGTATGTGCATTAGTCGTGAAGGTTAATGCTGAGTGTACACAATTCTGGATCAGGTTATCTAATTCATCATCCGGCATGGCGGTTAATGTGTTTTGATCTTTAAGTGCTTTCCATGCCAGTTCTAATGCTTTATGTAAAATGTTACCTCTATCTTTAGCACGCATACCAGTGAGCGGACTTTCAAGTTCGCGCGCATGCAATCTGTGCGTGGCAAAAGCTTTAAATGGACATAAAGCTTGTTGTTTTAATACATCCACGCCACCTTGTACTTTTACGTCTGTGGCATAAGATGGTGCGTTTTCATCGTTCAGCTTTTCCAGATTTTTTGTTGTGTAAACACGTTCGATGTTACTTGTGAATGCTGGCAAATGAAGTTCATTCATACTAGCTTCATTTATTTCGCGAATTAATGGGCTGGCTTGTAATTCCAATTCTTCATTTTTTTCTGCATGGCTAAAAATAACGGTCTTGGCGCATTGCTGGAATTGAGAAATTAGATTTTTACAGAAAAACAATTCGCGCTCCGCTGTCGCATGCGGCATTTGTAATTCACGCTGCAAAGGTTTAGGAATAAATGGATTAGGTTTTGGCTGCGGTGGCCACGAAATATCATCCATGCCAGCGACCCATAAGTAATCGAAAGGCAGGCCAGCAGCCTCGAGCACACCTAACACTTGAATAGTTGCTTCCGGTGTTTTCGGCTGAAACACAGTATTGCCTGCCATTTTTTGTAATGCGGATACTGCTTGCGGTAACTTAACGGGATTAGAAATTTGATCCAAAGTGCTATACGCTGACAGCAAATCCAGCCAGCATTCGACGACTTGATATTCAACGCTATTAAGGCTACGTTCGCCAGGCCAACCTGCGGCTGTGAGTAGCCGGGAAAATAATCCAGCCCACTCGGAATAAGTCATGGCTTTTCCCGCGGAGTTCAGCAGGGAAAAAAAGCGTGATATGCGTTTAGCCAACAAAGGGACATTGCTAGTGATGGATGTTTTTTTATTTTCATCACTCAGATTTACTATTTTCAGATTATTTTTGCGCAAGATAGTGTCGTACTTCGCGCGTTTAATTCGTTCACTTTCCGCATCGCCTAAAAATGGCGATGACAATAAATGCCCTAATATTTCAATAGAAATAGATTGTTTATGTAGGGTTAATAATTGCAGTGCGGTGTTGATGACGGGAAATTGTGGCAGGCTTTTACCTGCAGAAATGTTAAATGGAATAATTTCCGGGTCAACTGTGATCATGTTATCGGTAGCGAACACTTCCGAAAATACTTGCAAGACGCGGTCACGTGATTTATCTAATGCGGGGACGACACAACCAATTTTTGCTTCGCGGTTGTTATTTAAAACAGTCTTAGCCCATTGCGCCATAGCGATTATTTCATCTTCCGCTTCCGTCAGACCGATGCGCATTGCCCGCGATGTACTGTGGTTCGCTGTTTCTAATTCGATTATTTCGCTGCCTACCTGCCGGCAGCATTCCAGTAATTGTCTGGTTTGTGGTGAATGTTCAGTAAAGCCAGCTAAAATAATGGTATGCGCTGGTTTGATCGTGCCTGACACGATTTTTTCACCAATGATTTCCGCGATAGATGCGTTATCAACCCAATTATTCTTTTTGCACAAATTGCTAAATTCACTAGCCCAATGTTTGAGAGCGGCATAATCTTCCGCTGAACTGAATAATGGATGTTGAAAGTCTACACGCCATTGCTTCAGTAATTCCCATGCTGATTGTGCGATGTCGGCGGTTTCTGAAATTTGCAGTAGTTGATCGCTTTGTTTGGAGCTTAAAATAATTTTTTCCCACAGATATTGCTCTTGCGCAGCATTGAGTAAATGTGGTGATGTGGATCTTTCATTACAGGTTAAATCCTGCCAAAATCTTTGCAGCCAACTCGTAATCGGCAAAATGTCAGGAGTTTGCCAACAATCAATTTGCTGATGACGTTGAAACTCTTGATACAGTTTATGCATCGTCGCCGCGAGACGGCGATTAGGTGTGAGAATGGTAATGTTATTTTCTGCAAGCTGTGGAAACAAGTTTTGATATGAAAGTTTATCGGGCATTTTCGCTGTTATTTCCTGAATTCCTTTGTTGACGTGTCACGAGCAGTAATGCGAAGAGAATAAACACAACGGCTGTCGCAGTCCATACATTTAATTTTTCAGCGAATATAACATAACCCCAAAAAACGCCTGTTAATACCACAATAGTATCAACCAGACTGTAATATACCGGCCCGGCAAGTCTGACCAGTTGAATAAATAATACGTAACCTATACTGGATAAAATAATTTCAAGAATAATAATCCAGTCGGGGGTAGTGAATGGCATGTGAAACCAATAAAAACTGTGCATGGAAAAAACTAGCGGCGTTAACAGCAGGCTGGAAGCAAGAAGCATCCCGGCAGTAAGGACCAGGGTATCAATATGTTTTGTATTGCTGCGCGCGATAAATATCGAACAAAAAGCAAATGAAACAGGTGTTATCAGTGTTGATAATACCCACGGCACCATGTCAGGCGATGGCAAGCTGGTTTTGGGAAGAATGATAAACATCAAGCCACAAAATGCCAGAAGAATTCCAAGCATGCGCTGCCAGTTGAATTTTTCGAGGCCGGCAAGCAGAGCCATTGGATAAGCGATAACTGGAACCGTATTAACTAATGTGGCAAGAATGCTGGCTGGCAAGTGCGCGGCGGCAAAATACATGGATGTGTTAGGGATAACAATTCCCGTCAAGCCACAAATAAGGTAAAAGCGCGAATTTGCAACTGAGAATTTGATGGTTTTTCTGCTTAGTAGCGTTATTAGCGTAATGACTATGGCTGGCCCCAGCGATTGCCAAAAGCTATAGCCAAGAGGCGGCACACCATTCGTCATGGCAAAGCGGGCGATAGAGTAACCCGTGCCCCAGATCATGCCCAGCATAATTAAAAGTGCCAGGCTGAATAACGCTGTTGAGCGACTTGAAGATGTCATAAATGGCTTTGAGGATGGAATTTTATGTTGGGATTGATTGTAGCAGAAATATCGTGCTGAAGCAGTAACAAAAAGAATCCGTTTATGCTGACTAAGTAATTGATTAATAATCATTAAATACAGTTAATGTTCATTTAATGATCAAGTGGTATGATGGCTTTTCTTTATCTCTAAAGGCAGCATTATGCAACGGTTAAACAAGTCTCCAACAAAGCCCGGTATTGATGAGCAGTTAAATAAATCGCTCATAGCGTGGCTTGCCGCTGCAGGCGAGTTTCAGCAATCCATTCTAATGTCAGTGTGTGATGGTGCTGACCCAGAAAAAGTTTGTATTGAGTTAGATGAAAAACTAATAGCAACAAAAAAGCAGCTAATATCTCACCTCGCAAATCATCGTTTGTGTGAAAAAGAAATAACGGAAGATTTGTCTAAGCTACCTTTCTATCTTGCAAATGTTGCGACTATAGTCGTCAAGCAAGCTGATAAAAGCAGCAGCGAACTTAATCGTTGCAAAACCAATGCGGAAAAACAAAAAGCGCTTTGTTGGCAGCAGAATCAAGATAAACAAGAGTTAAGTCGTATTCTAAAAATGATAGAAGATGACACTACATCTTACATTCCTTTTGATAAATTTGATTTCAATCAGCTTGTCAAATTGATGGGCTGGACAGAAGTAGATGTAAAGAATTGGCAAGCAGTTAAAGAAACTGAACTTGCAGCTCGCGATGGCATGATTACACGATACACTCAATACATGGTTAGATTTGTAACCTGGACAAATAAGCATAAACTTGCGTTAGTTCCACTGATTAAAACGCGTTTAGTTACATTGAAAAACGAATCAGAGCAAAAGGCCGCATTATTAGAAGAACATAAAAAAAGTCTTAGCACCGAAAATAAACAAAGTGAAACGAGTAATAAAACAGTTAAATTAATGAATGATGTTCATGCGTCTATGGAGAGCATGAATACACTGGCAACATTGATCAAATCAATGAAAGACATCACGCTTGGCGTGAATGACGCAGCGACTTTTCTATCTGCAGTTAGTGTAAAAGGTTGTGTAATTGATTGCGAAGCGATACGTAAAAAACAAGCCCAGCTACAACAGTATGAAGATAAATTTCAGGAAATATGCATTTCTCCACAATTGTATAATAGTCGTTTTGCGTTAAACGTGTCGCGCTCTATTGCGCGTGTTAAAGAAGGTTTGCAGCGTGTTTTAACACAAATGCAAACTTTAAATGAAGTACAGAATGAAACGACGGCTATAGTATCCACCGCTGCTAAATTAATAATTGATGCGCAATCACGCCCAATGGTTGTCATGGCGGCGAAATGGGAATTAGACGGCGATACTGCAGAGCAATTGCAAAAAGTAGATAGCGCAAGAAATGCATATGAAAAAATACATGCGGATTATGCCGCATTTGTTAAGCACGCTGATATCGTTGCCACTCAGATCGTCAGCCAAATTGACAAGTTAAAAAAACTTATTAAAAAAGATACTCATCCAGCTTTAATTCAAGAGATGATCATCAAACTGCAAAAGCAATCTCATGAATTATCAGCGTGTAAATCTGGTAAGGCTGAGATGGTTGAAAAGCAGCAATATATAGTTCGCAGTTTAGAGTCGGCCAATACTGCGCATCAAAATAGATTGAAACATCAGCGTGTAATCGAGAAGTTTAAAAAGAATCTCGATGGTTATAAATCTGCTGCAGATCTCCTTAAGGATTTTTCTGTATTCGCTGGCGTCATGCTGCCTTGTGATGATTCCATAGCTCTGTTTGGCAGAGTGCTGACAAAGCTGAACGACATGAAAAAATCCGTAGCTAGCTTGTCTACAGAGCTTGATTGCGCGACGAAATTTATCGTATCTCTTCTTGATCGTTATAACGATAGAAGGGTAGTTTCTAGCTTAAAAAGTAACGAATCTCTCATTTCCATTTTGCGTATTTTGAATTTACACAATATTAAATTACAAGAAAATACTTTAACAATAGCGCGCAAGTTGCTGGATTTTAGTAAGAATTATCCGGTAATTTCCGATGATTTGCTGGTTTGCGCGCAGGCTGGTATTGATATTAATCATTGTCTTGCGGAATTAATTAAAAGTAAAGTTGTACTTGAATGGCGCACGGATGATGTGGAAAAACTTCTACATGCAATAACAAAAAATAAAGGTGTAGATAGCCAGATTGTAAAAAATTTAGAAGATATCTTGAGTAAGATGAAATCAGAGCGAAACGGCAATGAATATGAATTCAACGCCAATTTGTTCGCAAAGCAGATTGAAAATTGTGTGAATATGCATGACTTGCTTATTGTTTTCAGAAAACACAAAGATTTGTTGCACGCTAATATTCAGTCCATGAATTTATTTGCGGATATTTTTCGCAAAATTACGCAATTATATCAGGCGCAATGTTATGTGAAGCAAAACGATGATATTGCGGAAATAATGCATGAATTTAATGCGCATATTTTTGCTTTTGGTCCAGCAGAGCAAGATAAATTAGCATTGCACAATGCGACAATCAGTATTATCGGTAGCTTGAATTTACTGCATATTGCTATTACGCCAGAGCTTAAAGCTAAACTTCAAGAATCATTACAAATCGATCTTCTCTTTCTGCATGCTAAAGATCAAGTTTGTAAGCATATTTTTGTATGCGCAAAAATGGGTATTGATATAAAAGACGCAGTAACCAAGTTAATGAAAATGGTTGATATGGGCACAATGTTACGTCGTGGTGACTTGGCTATGTTGTTATTTTCATGTTATATGCATGATGCCAATTGTGGCCCAGGGCAAACATTAATTGATCCAGAAAATATAAAAGCAATTTTTGCTGCTATTAACCAGGCAAATATTAAAACCAATAACAAAGCTTGCTTGTTTTATCGTGACGGTGTCAGTTCCTATAGAGGTGTTGATGATGCCCGCTGTCTGCTTTTTGCGGAAGCATTTTATCGTAGTAAACTTGATACCAGGTTGCATAATGATTTATCTAAAATGATAAAAGATGAGGGTGAAAATAATACTTCATCACCTAAACAATTAGAGTTATATGAAATATTAAAAAATGCATTCAAAGATGATGCTAATATCGAGATTAAACTTGAAGGAATAGTGCTTGATTGCTTACATGCAGACATTCGGATTGTAAATAAAATGACAGGCAAAATATACGATATAGAATATGACGGTATTGAGTTTCATTATTATAAACAATCAAATTTTGAGCCGGTAAGACCATTAGTATTGATCAGAGAAAATAACGCACGCGATAAAATGTTGCAAAGCCACGGGATCGAAGTCTTTCGTTTGACTTTCGACGATCTCAATGCTGTCAGCAATTCGTCAAAATTGGCTAATCTTATCGCCCACGTTCGTCACGAAAGTGGGTTGAGTGCTTCTAAAGCTGTGGTTGTGAATCAGTAATTGATTTAGATCATTGTTTTGGTGAGTCAATTGCAGTTTAATTGCGCTTCAATCATGGTTATTCCTTCTATTTCAAAAGATTTTTCGTAAAATTATGATTTTATTATCATTTTTTTTTGCGCTAATCGCCATTGACTAAAAGTTTAACTAAATTTTGATATTTAATATTACATTAACTTATAAAATGTACAATACAAGGTTGAAATTAACACTAAATGAGAAATTGTAGGCAAAATGAGCTCTAATCGTGGGCAGTTACCGGAACAAAAGGAGCAAAATTCAGAAGGATTCGATAATGAAGCGGCAAAAATCTTGTTGCGTAACGGCACTTCTTTAGTCGCAACAACTGTAGCCACAGCTGCGTGGTCGTCTGTTTTTCATATCATATCTGCTCGCGCTGCCCCAGGTCTTGCGCCTATTTCATTGTTTAGTTTGCCTTTTTGGCAACTTTTTATCCTGCGTCATTTAAACGTTCGGTGAATGCTTCTGCTACTAAATCGGTGGTCGCAACCGGCGGTAAAAATATCAATAATCATGTTGATGAAGCATTTGCTAATGAAGAATCAACTCAAAATCAACAAGCGATCATGAAATATAGACTCATGTCTTTGGGTGTTACTTCAGCCGCTACCGCGTTTATGGATGTTTTGTTTACCGGTATTTTTACCAATCCTGCCATATTGCATGCACAGGTGTATGAAAGACCCATTGTCATGGGGATTGACGCTAAAGTTAAATAGAGGTGCTCTGGAAGTGCGCTATGGGCGTAGTGTAGTTGGTTCTTGATGATGTTTGGGTTTCCTTTGGTTAATGAACAAGTAAATCGTATGTCATTGGACCAGGGACATATCCTTTACAAAATCAAGTGATTGCCGGCTCATTGTGTGGATTTGTATCCAGTTTTATTACTAATCCAATGTCTTACTTAATTAAGAATGTAGTCTATAAAACACAATTCGCTAGAATTGCGGATGGTAGAATTGTTGATTTGACTGTTGCATCAACTATAGATATTTTCAAACATGAGCTTAAAACAAATGGAATTCGCGCGTTTTTCCGACTGAAAGATATTTTTCGGGTCGTACCGCAGCAAGCTGGTGTTATCCTTTTGTTTAACTTGCTTAGTCAAAAAGATTTGGTGCCAAAAGCTGTTTATGAATGGGTAGATCGTCAGTTGCCAGCGAAAAAACAGCCAGCGGTTTACACTGCTAACCAACAGCAAACTTTATTTAAACCACAAAGTGCACAGCAGGCATTGGCAGAGGTGGCAGCTGAAGCAGCGCCAGCAAAGGGAATAAAATAACGATCAAGAACGTTTATGCGTTTTGACTGTATCGTTCGGAGGACTGGATGCCTCTGGTTGTTGTTTGGGTTTACGCAGCGAATTTTCGACGTAGAATGTAACGGCTAGAGAACTGACACCTTGCATAAAAAAGCCAAAAGTGTGAAGTCTGGACATAGCGACAGGGGTAGCGGTTTTATTGAAAAAACTTTGTCGTGATCTGCTAACTGCATACTGGCCCCGTTTTTGTTTAAATTGTAAGCAATAACGCTATTTTTTTCAATTCTCGCATGATCTATTAATGGCTGTAAAGTGATTTCATTTGCCCACTTCATCAAGTAATTCCGCAACCAGTTTGATCCTGTCTTTTACCTCATGTTTATCCAGCGTAAAACGCAGTTTTGTCGGGCCATCCAATTTGTAACGCATTGGTTTTATTTGAATTAAACGAATAATTGTTTCTGGTTTTACTGCGGGTTTTTCCGAGAATTCAAATTTTCCGCCTTTGTCATTGGCTTCAATTTTGATAATGCCTAACGCATCGGCTTTTTGTTTCAATTCAGTGATGGCAATCAGATTTTTTAATTGTTCGGGCAATAAGCCAAAGCGGTCAATCATTTCAACCTGAATTTCATCCAGCTCAGCCTGATTGCTGGCATTGGCGATGCGTTTATAAAATTGCAGACGTAATTGCACATCATTCAGATAATCTTCAGGAATCAGCGCAGTAATATGCAAATCAATTTCGGAGCGATGATGTAAGAGTGATTTTTCAAAATCAGGTTCTTTACCGGATTTTAATGCGTCCACTGCACGCGATAATAAATCCATATAAAGAGTGAAACCAATTTCTGCATATCGCCACTTTGTTCTTCGCCTAGTAATTCACCCGCGCCGCGAATTTCCAAATCATGTGTCGCCAGTGTAAAGCCAATGCCTAGATCGTCTAACGAGGCAATGGCATCTAGACGTTTGTTGGCATCAGTAGCTGATACTTTTCGCGTGGCGGTGTAAGTAGATAAGCATAAGCCTGATGATGCGAACGTCCAACGCGGCCACGTAATTGATGTAATTGCGCGAGACCAAATTTATCGGCGCGATTGATAATAATAGTATTTGCAGTTGGAATGTCGATGCCGCTTTCAATAATGGTCGAGCAAACCAAAACATTATAACGGCGATGATAAAAATCAGACATGACTTGTTCCAGTTCGCGTTCATGCATTTGTCCATGCGCGACGCCTGGGCGTGCTTCTGGCACTAATGCTTCAATTTCTTCCGCTTTTTTATTGATGGTAGTGACATCATTATGCAGAAAATAAACTTGACCACCGCGCATGAATTTCACGCTGAATAGCTTCTTGTACAATATGATCCTTGATATTCATGCACAAATGTTTTAACAGATAATCGTGCGTGCTGGCGGCGTGGCAATGACAGAAAGATCACGAATGCCAGACAATGCCATATTAAGTGTGCGCGGAATAGGTGTTGCTGTCAGTGTTAGAATATCAACCATAGCGCGCAAGGCTTTTAATTTTTCTTTTTGCTTCACACCAAAACGATGTTCTTCATCGATGATAACCAGACCCAGCGATTTAAATTTAATATCAGCTTGCAATAATTTATGCGTGCCAATGACAATATCAACTTTGCCTTCTTCCATGCGCTGTAACACTGATTTGGTTTCTTTGCCGGTGCGAAAGCGCGATAACATTTCAACTTGAATTGGCCATTCGGCAAAACGATTACGGAAATTTTCAAAATGTTGTTGCGCCAACAAAGTGGTAGGCACCAGCATGGCGACTTGTTTATTATTTTGCACGGCGATAAATGCCGCGCGTAAAGCGACTTCTGTTTTACCAAAGCCAACATCACCGCAAATAACACGATCCATGGGTTTTTCGGAAGTCATGTCAGCAAACACTTGTTCGATAGCTTGCAATTGATCTGGTGTTTCTTCAAATGGAAAAGCGGCGGCAAAAGCTGCATATTGTTCACTTGGAATAGTGCATATGCCTGGCCTGGACGTGCCGCGCGTTTGGCATATAAATCCAATAATTCAGCGGCGACATCGCGAATTTTTTCTGCGGCGCGACGTTTTGCGCGCGACCATTGTTCTGTGCCTAATTTATTGATAGGTGTGCTTTCAGGGTCGGCGCCAGTAGTAACGGCTGATTAAATGTAATGACGCAACAGGCACATATAATTTATCGCCGCCTTGATATTCAAGGCATAAAAACTCACCGATTTGATCGCCGATTTTTAGTGTTTGCAATCCGCGATATCGGCCGACGCCATGATCAATATGCACAACGGGATCATTGATTTGTAATTCAGTTAAATCACTTATTAATGCATCCGTGTCTTGCACGGTTTTTTTGCGCAAACGTCTTTGCATGACGCGTTTGCCATATAATTGTGTTTCTGTCAGCAGCGTTAACGCTGGATTTTCCAGACTAAAACCTTCTTCTAGTGGTGCGACAACAATACCGCGTTGTTCTGTGCTGGTTAAAAATTCTTGCCAGGATGAAAAGAATTTAGGATAAAGCGCAATGGTTTTGAATAATTGTAAGATAACTTCTCTTCGCCCCATGGTTTCAGCGCAGAATAAAATTCGCCCTTGATATGTTTCTGTAAATTGTTGTAGCGGTGCTAGTGGCTGTGTTGCTTTATGATTAATATCCAGTGATGGTGCAGCTGCGGTAGCAAATTCAAATGTGTTATTGTTCGCGGCATTAGAAGCAGGATTATTAATTTGTATTTGTGGATATTGCTGCAATGCTTCTTTTACGTTTTCTGCCGGAACAAACATTTGCTTTGGAGCTAATAAAGGACGAGAAATATCATATCGACCTTGTTCATAGCGCACACTAATTTCATGCCAGAATTCTTTTGCTTTTGTCTCGATGTCACCTATCGTGACGATTAACGCATTTTTGGGCAGATAATCAAAAAGAGTCGCGGTATTTTCGAAAAAGAATGGCAAATAATATTCTATGCCGGGTGAGCAAATGCCTTCGCTGATGTCTTGATAAGTAGGGCACTTTAAAGGATTGCCGCCAAACAGGCTGCGCCAGTTTTGACGGAAACGTTCAATCGCATCTTCAGTGAGGGGAAATTCTTTTGCTGGCAGCAAGCGGATTTCATCAATTTTTTCCATGGAGCGCTGCGTGTCGGGGGAAAAAATGCGTATGGTATCCACTTCATCATCAAACAAATCAATACGGAAAGGTGTTTTACTTCCCATGGGATAAAGATCAATAATTGATCCGCGAATAGCAAATTCACCATGTTCTCTTACCTGGCTGGCGGCATGGTAGCCAGCGTTAGCCAGGCGTGTACGCAAGATATCTATATTTAATTTGTCGCCGGTTTTCAGATAAAAACTGTGACCGTCTATATATTCCTGGGGCGGCAGGCGTTGCATTAAGGTGGAAACGGTGGTGATGACTGCGCCCTGAGCCAATGCAGGTATGCGCAACAGTGCTGCTAATCGTTCGGAAATAATGTCTTGATGCGGTGAAAAATGATCATAAGGCAGCGTTTCCCAATCAGGAAAAACCAGCATATTTGCAGCTTCGCTACTAAAAAACTGCAATTCTTCAATGAGATGCGAGACATAAAGACTGTCGGGCGCAATAATTAAAACAGGCCGACGGCTTTCAGCAACCGTTTTGCTAAGAGCAAGGCCAGTACTGGCTCCGTGCAGATTTTTCCACAGGTACAAATCCCCGGAGTTGGTTGGCAGCGGTGGTTTTAACAGATCGGTCTTATGCATGATGGTTCTATAAATATAGTTGAATTAAGAATAGGAAGTATATATAAATGTTTCAATTCCCGCTAACCTTATGCGGATGCTACTGGAAGAAACAACTATAAAATGAGGATAAAGTCATGGCGGACACTAGACATATAAATTCCCCCGCAACACTTGTGGAAGAAATTGATTCATCTCTCGTCAAAATTCATGATGCTTTCAGAAAAGCCTTTTGTGAAGGAAAAGAAAAGCCAGAAAAGAAGGAAGAAGCTTATAAAGTCACGCTATTTGACGATGTATGGGCATTACTTAGTCATGAATTAAAATTCCAGTCGCTGAAGGAATTAACCACCTATTACGAAGGCGTGTTGAGTTCGCTGGAAGTTTATATTGATGATTTCTGCGTGAACAAAAGCAACATTCTGAAAGAAGATATTTCAGAAAATAAGAGAAAAATGCTGCTACAAATCGCAGACGTTTATTATGCCATGCAGCGACAACGCTATATTTTGTCAAAATTCAAGCCGGGTGACGAAGCGGAAGTTTTTAATAAGCATGCGGCAGACATCAAACTTGCCTGTGATCAGGCTGAACAGGCAATACAAAGTGTGAATGCATATGAAATCAAAAAAATGATTTCAACGCTGAATGAAATATTTTCCACTATCGCAACGACATTAAATGCCCAAAACTATATCAATAGAAATTTTCCATTCAGAAAATCTGATGATGTGCGCGCTGATCTTCTATTTTTATCTCCAATTGTTGACGCGCTGAAACAACTTCCGACCAGCTCGAAAATGGTAGAAGTAACACGAAATTTTGAACAAGCGCGTAGAAACAGAGATCAAAATGAAGTTGAAGCACATAAGCTTGATATTAAGTTAATGCAAATGGATATACGTGATGTCGTCAACAAATTAGATAGAGCGTTAAGCAATGTTTTTAATGCGTATCGTCGTGTAATTGATGAACTGACTGAATCAAACAGACGTGTTGCCACGAAACTCATGAATATTAATCAATATGCGCGTTTGCTGGATATTTATCAGCTGCTGCAGGAAATGGATGGTTATGATGAGCGCGACGATGTTATCAAAAAAGATTATAAACAATTGTTGACGGACGCAGCAGTCAAAACTCAGGCTGCATGTAATATGCAGTCATCGGCAGAAAAATTGTCATTTGGATTTTATGCCAAAGGATGGAAACTTGCTGGTATAGAAGTAAATAGTTCATTGGATATGCTGGCGAAAAAAACGGATGTGTTTATATCAGAATATGCAGATCTGAAAACAATGCTGCAGATGATAAAAAGAGTGAAAGACCAAAAGAAAATTTTGGAAGATTTATGTGAAACGTTACGAACAAAGATTGGGCGTGGCGAAGAAGCGTGGAATGAATGCAAGGTTGCTATTAACACGATAGATAACGACGTTCTCGAAAGTTATGTACGAGTGAATGATGGCGATACCGTGACCTATATCAAATCGTTTTTGTTAGAACATTGGTGGAAAATGGGCATAGGTGGTGCAGGAGCGAGCGGTGGTACTACCGCGTTAGCGATATTTGCGTTTGCATTAAATCCTGTGGCCGTATCTGTACTGGCTGTCGCGGGTGGTATGGGTGGTATTGCTGTAAGTGGCGGCGTGTCGCATTTGTTCAAGGAGTACTTTAACGGCAAAAGTCATGAGGAACAATCCGCTGGCGAAGCGCGGCCGTTGCTTGAGCCACGCCAAGAACAATCATCATCCTGGCTGCCAAAGTTAAAGTTCTGGTCGAACACGGAGGCTAATTCAACGGAGCCGGTAGAAAGAATTGCCAGGCCGGTTCCACATAAATAGTGGCGCTTGCGGGCATATTTGCATAGAATATATATAACTAACAAGGACGTATAACCATGAAAAAACTCTGTTATTTCATAGTGTGTTATTTTCTTGCTATGGCCGCCTGGGCGGATGACCTGGAACCTTTGCTGAATAAAGTCACGCTGCAATTAACAAGCGAACAATGGGTGACAACAAAGACAGCGCTAGTTAATTGCAGTGTTAATGCCGCTGTTACCGATCAGGGCATTGATAAGATTCAAGCTGATGTCATGCAAAAGCTGAATCAGATTTCCAACAAGGGCGAGTGGCATCTCGTGTCATTCAACCGTCAACAAGATAGCTCTGGTCTCGAAAGCATTCAAATTTCAGCGCAGGCGCGTTTGCCACAAACTGAGTTGGCAAATTTACGCAATCTTGCAAAATCTATCAGCAAACCAGGTGAAACATTCACAATTGATAATATTCAATTTACACCTAGCGATGATGAAATACGCCAGGCGAATGTTGTACTCAGAAATAATATTTATCAGCAGGCAAAAGCGGAAATAGACACTCTCAACAAAGTTTACCCTGAGCAAAAATATTATTTGCATCAGATAGATTTTAATTTCACACCTCCGCCAGTAGTACCAATGGCACAGAACGCAATGTTTATGGTGAGAGCCGTACGTATGACGGCAGCCGAACCTTTACAGGTTGGAAACAAATATCAGATACAGGCAAGTGTAGTGCTGGCTGCGACACCAGATGCTTTGGTGAAAAAATAAGGGCGCGGTAAAATGCAGTTCTTCAAATTTAAAAATGCTAGTGTGAACTCTAAAGCTGTCGCATGGTTTTATCTTATGCTAGCTATTTTTGCTGAAGTTGCGGGAACTGCTGCTATGAAATATTCAGCTGGTTTTACCCGCCTCGTTCCATCAGCGTTGATTTTTGTTTTTTATACCATGTCATTTTTATTTTTCGCTTTTTCGATCAAGAAGCTTGAGTTAGGGTTTGCTTATGCCACCTGGTCAGGCTTGGGCACGTTTTTAATATCCGTAGCTGGCATCTGTATGTTTCATGAGCCAGCTACGCTAATAAAATCAATATCACTGTTATGTATCATTATCGGTGTTATAGGATTGAAAGAAGTATGATGGTATCTGCGGTCGAAAATGCATGGATATCTCTCGCTGTTGCGATAGTCTTCGGTGTGCTGGGTTCGGCTGCAATGAAATTATCCAACGGATTACATAGCATAAAATATGTTATTTATTTATCTTTCTTTTATATCATTTCTTTTGTCGCGCTTACCGTCGCAATTAAGCATCTGGATTTAAGCATAGTGTATGCCGCCTGGTCGGGTATGGGCACAATTCTGACAGCCGCGATAGGCGTTTTTTATTTTAATGAAACTTATTCCTGGCGAAAAATGTTTTTTCTTCTGCTGATTGTTGTCGGTGTGATAGGAATACTTGGATTATGACAATTTTACAATTTCAGCCTCCTGTTATTGCTCACCGCGGCGCAAGTTCATATGCGCCTGAAAATACAATGACCGCGTTTACCAAAGCTATTCAGTTGGGTGTTAAGTGGATTGAATTTGATGTAACGCTGTCGGCTGACGATGTGCCTGTCATTTTCCATGATGATAAGTTAGAACGCACAACCGATGGCAAGGGCTACATCTGGAGCCACCCATATTCAGTATTGGCGAAGCTGGATGCGGGTTCCTGGTTTGATCCTATGTATTCTTCGGAGCGTATCCCAACGCTGCTAGAGGTTTTGGAGTTTCTGGGCAATTATGGTGTCGCTGCCAATATTGAATTGAAGTCGCAGCCAGGCCATGAAGAAAAACTGGTGAAACGCATTTTACAGGACATGGCAAAATTGAAATCATCTCCCATGCCTGAACAATTGTTGTTCTCTAGTTTTTCTATTGATGCGCTGCGATATTTGCGCAAATATGCACCAGAGAGGCAGTTGGGCTTATTACAGCATGAATGGCATCACGAATGGCGGAGTATATGTACTCAGCTTGGTTGTGTCTCAATTAACGTCAATAAAAAGATCTTAACCCCAGATTTTGCTGATGAAATAAAGAATATGAATATGTTTTTACTAGTATATACAGTTAATGATCCAGCTCGCGCTCGTGAGTTATATTCGATGGGAGTAGATGCGGTATTTAGCGATAATCCTGATATAATATAGCGAATAATAGTTAATTCTCGTGTTGAGGGGTTTCCATGTCTAACTTGGCTAATATGAATGTAGTTGATGTATTTATCATCCTGATTTTTTTTGTATCAGCCATAATTGGTTTTGCTCGCGGGTTTGTTGGTGAAGTCGTTTCTCTTCTTACTCTAATTGCTGCATTTGTTGTCGCAATTATGTTTGCCAATCCAGTTGCTACCGCGTTTACTCATTCTTCCGCAGTTCAAAGTGCAGTTACTTCATCATCAAGTGCGATCGGCGTGAGTACCGCGCAGCCGGTTTCTTATCTGGCTTTAGGTTTAAGCTTTGGCTTGCTGTTTGCCGGTACTATCATTTGCGGTAGCATTTTGAAATCGATTCTTAATATTGCTTTTAATACAGGCATACTCGGTTTTGGTAATCGTGTGCTTGGTGCTGGTTTTGGTTTGGTAAGAGGATTTTTAATAACGATTCTTCTGATATTCCTTATTGAATTATCTCCTATTCCTAACCAGGCATGGTGGCAACAATCTACGCTTCTTCCTGATTTTAGACCTGCAGTATCCTGGTTAGCTGGCGTGGTTTCTCCTGCGCTTTCCAGCCTCAAACAAAAAGTGAACGCAACCATGCAAAATGTTGGTTCTTCTCTTCAGAATGCTGGCTCTTCTGTTCAGAATTATACAAATTCGCTGTAGAAAACCCTTGCTTTAAATTTCTCTGCACAAGAATTGGTTGCAATATACCAGTTATTCAAGTAAATCTTATGAAAAGAGAAATCATGTAATAAAAACGGATATTAAATAATGGAGTAATTATGATTGATCGAGGATTAATAGGAAGCGTCTTCAATAAAATGGTTGAAAAGGACAAGACGCCAAGACAATTGCCTGAGTTAAATGAGCTTATTCGTGCCACTTGCGACGAATCCTTCGATAAAAAAATCAATCAAGAATTTATTCGTCTTCACTGTAACATGAAAGAATGGAATTCAAAACAAAGTGTGGCAATTCTGACGGATATTTTGACGCGATTTAATGGCCAAACGGAGTTGGTTAAAAAAGTACTGCAAAATCTGGAGGACATGGATTACACGGATTTTAATGTTGAATTCACGAAAAAAAAATTACAAAAACGCATACAGGTTTTAGAAAAATTAACGCAAGATTACAAAGCATCCTGGCTGGAAAGAAGTTTGACCGTTAATAAGGTGCAAGTGCTGGCTCCGATCTGGATTGATATGCAGACTGAGAATATCCCAGCGATGGCTAAAAGATCATTCACAGAAGCTTTTTTCTTGTTTAGCCACCCAGATTATCCCAAGCAGTTATCATTGCGTGACATTATTGGTGTACTTGAAACATATGGTAGAGATGGCGTTGATTCATCCGCGGGCGAAGAATTATGCAAAAAAGTCTGCGTTGAAGTCTGTCGCAGAGTGACGGATGATATTGTTGTTGAATTCGATCCTGAGATAGATCACGTCACGGAATATTTTCGCCGGCATTCCGCGGAAAGTTATGTGCGGTTGAATTCTATGGTCCATATTAATTTCGAAGATAAAAAATCTGCGTTTATTAAAATTTATAATGCTTTGCGCGATGGTGAATCTGGAAAAAACAAAGATAATTTTCTCCTCGGAAGTGAACGATTAGATGGCAAAGATTTTATCCAGCGTGTGATTAATCATGCGACATTGCATCCTGAGTCGCGAGAGGCTAAAGCATGGAGTCTCGCCAAATTTCATTATAAAGATTGCACGACCACCAATGTGGCCATGATGAGTTCAATTTATAAATGGTCTTTTAAGCATAGCGGCTTTTGGGGATTTTTCCGGCGTTCCAAAATTACCGGGTTTAGTTTGTTTAAGCAAAGAGATGTTGAGAATTTGAATTTGACGCTTGAGCAATTGAGCGGTGGTGCTGAGAATAGTCGGCGGGGTAGGATACGCAGCGCGATTAGAGCTTAAAATGATAATGTTATGGATTGCTTCGCGAAAAAAACTGGGGTCAGACACCTCCGCGGCTAGATTAATCTCCGTGGTGTCTGACCCCAGTTTTTTTCGCGAAGCAATCCAGTTTTAATAGACATTACACTGCAAACAAATCCATCAATTCATTAACCGGCGTATTTTCCAGCTTATTTTGATCTTTAAATAAATCCATCATCTTTTTAACTTTATCAGCTGGATAATGCGCAGATGCATTTCCTTCAAACTTTTTGAACATCACTGGAATGCCTTCTTCGCGACGGCGGCGATGTCCAATCGGATATTCAACCACGACTTTATCTGTATGCGATGCCATCTTTAAAAAATATCTGAATCGAATTCGCAATCGAGCGTTTTTCTGGATCGAGATAATCATGTGAATATTGTTTATCTTCTTCCACATGCATTTTTTCACGTAATTTATCAATGCGCGGATCATTGGCAAATTCATTTTCATAATAATCAGCTTTAAGATCACCATGCAGCAATGCGACAGCTACCATGTATTGCAGACAATGATCGCGATCGGCAGGATTATGCAATGGACCTGATTTGCTGATAATGCGCACCGCAGATTCTTGTGTGGTTAAAACAATTTTTTCAATCTGATCCAGGCGATTTTTAATTTCCGGATATAATTTAATCGCGCATTCTACAGCTGTTTGTGCATGAAATTCAGCAGGGAATGAAATTTTAAATAAAACATTTTCCATGACATAAGTGCCAAATGGACGTGCAAATTTCAGCGGCTGTCCATGCATAACAGTGTCATAAAATCCCCATTTTTTTGCAGTTAATGCGCTGGGATAACCCATTTCACCTTGCATGGTCATCCAGGCAAGACGTGACAGCGCGGCTGGTAGCATCACCAGCAGCCCAGGATTTTCTTGAGCCCGTATTTGGCGCATGTCGATAAGTGCGCAGCGCTGCTCCATCTAACCAGGCTTGTGATAAAGCATTAATAATCTGATCACGTGTGCCGCCTAATAACTACGTGGCAACGGCGGTGGAAGCGATTTTCACTAAAATGACATGATCAAAACCCAAGCGATTAAAACCATTTTCCAATGCGAGCACGCCTTGAATTTCATGTGCTTTAATCATGGCAGCTAAAACATCTTTCACTAGCAGCGGCATTAGGCCTTCTGCCAATATGTTTGCGACTGAGATAATCAGCAATGGCAAGAATAGCACCCAGATTATCAGAAGGATGTCCCCATTCAGCGGCAAGCCAGGTGTCATTAAAATCTAGCCAGCGCACAATGGTGCCAATATTAAATGCGGCAAGAATAGGATCGAGCATGTAATCCGTTCCTGGTACGCGTGCGCCAACGGGAACAATGGTGCCAGGAATAATCGGGCCCAAGTAATTTTGTGCATGCAGGATATTGTAACGCCAGAATTGCGCATCCTAATGCATCCATTAAGCAATAACGTGCGGTTGTAAACGCCAGATCGCTATGAATTTTATCGTTAACAACATAATCAGCAATTGAAACTAATTCTTTATCTGGTGCTGGTCGTATATTTTCATCAACCAGTGTGCAATGCCATTCATTTAGCCTCGTTCTTGTATAGGTGGAAATGGACGTGGAGCTGGGCCAACATAATTCGCTTCAGGTCTAATCAATCGGTTATTCGCGCGTTGTTCGAAAATATGTGCACTCCAGCCGCTCAATCGCGACATAACAAAAATGGGTGTGAACATCATGGTGTTGGAATGCCGCAGAAATGATAAGCAGTGGCGCTATAAAAATCCAGATTGGGAAATAATTTCTTTTCATCCCACATGATTTTTTCAATGCGTTCAGAAACAGCATACAAGATAACCATCACGCGCATGCGCAGAAAGTTTTTGTGACCAGGCTTTAATAATATCTGAACGTGGATCAGAAATTTTATAAACACGATGACCAAAGCCCATGATTTTGGTTTTCTTTGCCAGCATTTCTTTGATGCCTTTTTCTGCTTGATCAGGTGTTTTAAACATGGAGATCAAGCGCATGGCTTCTTCATTGGCGCCGCCATGCAATGGACCGCGTAATGTGCCGATAGCAGAGACAATAGCGGAATAAAAATCAGATTCTGTGGATGCAGTGACACGTGCGGCAAAAGTGGAAGCATTGAATTCATGTTCAGCATAAAGAATAAGTGAGACATCAACAGCGCGACGGTGTTCTTCATCTGGTTTTTTGCCATGCAGCAAATGCAGGAAATAACCCGCGATGGTTTGTTCTTCCACATTCCAGGGTTCAATACGTACATTGTTGCGATGAAATTGATACCAGTAAAGCAACATGCTAGGTGTGCAGGCGATTAAGCGATCAGCAATTTGATGACCAGTGTATTGCGCTGATTCAGATTCCAGTGTGCCAAGCATGGAAACGCTGGTGCGCAATACTTCCATAGGATGAGCAGAACCAGGAATGGTTTCCAGTAATAACTTTAATTCATTGGGCAAGCGACGCAATTTTACCAGTTTTTCACGATATGCTTGTAACTGTTCGGCAGTTGGCAATTCGACCATAGATGAGAAGATAAGCAACTTCTTCAAATGTTGAGTGAGCAGCGAGATCATGAATATCATAACCCCGATAGGTTAATCCTACGCCTTCTTTGCCAACTGTTGAAATTGCGGTATCACCAACAACGATGCCTTCCAAACCGCCAGTTCTTGCTGTTATGGTCATTTCACTTTTCCTTTTGCAAACAGTTCATCAAGTTTTTGTTCGTACTGATAATAATTTAAAACGTTATATAATTGTTCGCGTGTTTGCATGGTATTCACCACGGTTTGTTGCGAACCTTTGTCGCGTATGGTCTGATAGACATTCAAGCGGCGGCGCTCATGGCCCTAAATGCGCTTAATGGATAAAGAATCAGTTGTACACCCGCACTTTGTAATTGTTCCTTGGTAAACAAGGGCGTGACACCAAATTCAGTGATATTGGCGAGGACGGGAACATTGCATGCTCGTGTGACAGTCTGGTATTGGGCGAGATCAGTCGCGCCTTCAAAAAAAATCATTTCTGCGCCAGCTTCAATATAACGCTGAATGCGTTCAAGTGCTTTATCCATACCTTCAACAGCGAGTGCATCGGTGCGTGCCATGAACACGAAATTTTTATCGTATTTGGCATCTATCGCGGCTTTGATGCGATCACACATTTCATCGGCATCAACCAGTTCTTTTTTTGGTCTATGACCACAGCGTTTTGCTTGTACTTGGTCTTCCATGTGTACGCCAGCTGCGCCAGCTTTGATCATGGATTTGATGGTGCGCGCGATATTGAATGCAGAGCCCCAGCCAGTATCAATATCGACCAATAAGGGTAGGTCGCAGGCATAGGTGATGCGGTAAACATCTTCGAGTACATCATTAAGATTGGTAATGCCTAGATCAGGCAATCCATAAGAGGCATTGGCTACGCCAGCACCAGAGAGATAAATCGCACGAAATCCAGCTTGTTTCGCCAGCAGTGCTGTATATGCGTTAATGGTACCCACGATTTGCAGTGGATTTTCTTGACTAAGCGCTTTCGAAGTCCATCCATTAATAAAGCTCCAATACGCTAACCTAGCGTAGATTCTGATACTTTTAGTTTTAATGAGGGATATTACAGGAAAACTCTACTCCCCGGGACGGACTCGAACCGCCGACCCAGTGGTTAACAGCCACTTGCTCTACCGACTGAGCTACCGGGGAATGTAGCATTAAGTGACGTGAATACTAATATCGGATGGCGCGATCGTCAATAGAATTTTTGTTTATTTATAAAGAATTTTTGTCTATCTCCGGGGGCTGGTAATTATGACAAAAATGTAATCACCGCGCCATTCTGGTGTCATTTCCGCTACGTATACTTGTTTAAGTACATTTTCATAACATAAACACGAGAAATAGCGAGGAAACTATGCAAAGTACACGTGCTGCAAAACAAGATTCTGTTGAAATCGAAAAACGTTTACATGCATTGGAAACAGTGCGTGATGATTTTTTGGCAATCCAACGAAAAATTGAAAAAGATGTTGTTTATCGTAGAGAGTGTGATTTGATGCTGGAAGCATTAAGTGCGAATAAAGCATTTACTGCATCGCCTGTGTTTAAAGAAAACATTCTGGATAAATTCGCAACTGCTTGTAATTCCTATGCGCGTATTAAAGAAGTTTTGCCGCCTTACATTTCTGCGGAAGAGCTTAGCGCTATTGAAAATAGTGTAAGTGGTTCTGAGGAGAAAAAAGATACTTCAAAATTGTTATATTTCCCTACCATGCAGCAAGTTCATGATAGAGGAATAAATGATTATAAAAATGAACATACACCTTTGATGCACGCTAACAATAAAAAAGCATTCGAAATCGAAAGTAATTATTTGCAAAGGCGAAAATTCTACATGGATTGGTATATGTATACGGGAGTCGCGAGTATATTATTTGGAGCTGGGATGCCGCTTTTCTGATTGGGGGAGCAATTGTGCATGCCATTGATAAGATGATCACATCTTTGAGATTGTGTCTGCTGAATTCGCAGAACAGGGAAATTAATCAAAAGATCGCGGGTAATTATAATCCTGAAAAAAAGCAGATAAATGAAAGAATCAAAGGGAGTTCATTAACAAGTCTCAGGCAGGGATTTTTTGCAGCATCTAAAGAGCGTTACAGGAAGCCTGTTGCGGAGTTGGAAAAAGTGACATCTTCCAATTGCAAATCGGCCATGTAAGCGTGTAGGGTGGATTGGGGTCACATTTTCACTTTCCACACGACCTAACAATTTCAGTAAATTTGTTCAGAAAATGGTTGGTCTTAAACTCTGTTGCGGTTAGGCCGATTTTTGTTAGGATTTAAGACCAACCATTTTCTGAACAAATTTACTGAAATTGTTAGGTCGTGTGGAAAGTGAAGATGTGACCCCAATCCACTCAACGAAAGGATTCGCTATGTATTCTCGTTATTTATATTGTCTTCTTGCTGCAATTAGTTTTTCAACTCCAATATCGGCCGAAACAATTTCTGCCACTGATCCAACTGCATCACAAAATCCCCAGATAGCCGACTGGTTATGGCTCCACGCCAGTGCTCCATTCGACGCTACGCGAATGCAATATTTTAAAAAATGTGGATCATGTTAATCAGCAAGGCCCATTCCGCGCAGACTGGAGTTCATTGCAAACCTATAAAATACCTGACTGGTATAAAGATGCGAAATTTGGGATTTTTATCCACTGGGGTATTTATTCAGTGCCAGCGTATGGCAGTGAATGGTATCCGCGCAATATGTATCAAAAAAATTCGGATATTTATAAACATCATGTGGCCACGTATGGCACGCCAGATAAGTTTGGCTATAAAGATTTTATTCCTTTATTTAAAGCAGATAATTTTAATGCCGATGAATGGGCAGCTTTATTTAAACAATCCGGTGCGCGCTATGTCATTCCAGTTGCGGAGCATCACGATGGTTTTGCCATGTACGATAGCAGTCTCAGTGATTGGACAGCGGTAAAAATGGGACCGCAAAAAGATGTGATAGGTGAATTGGCAACAGCAGTTAGAAAGCAGGGTTTGTATTTTGGTGTTTCTTCACATCGTGTCGAACATGACTTTTTCTTTGATGGCGGCAGAAAAATTAAATCTGATGTGAATGACCCAGATTATGCTGCGTTTTATGGCCCCGCACATTCACGGCTGGAAAATAAAGATAATACGCCGACTGCGAATGACTTTACTTATGTCTCTAATGCGTGGGCAGATGACTGGCTGGCGCGCTCTGCTGAAATTGTTAACAAATATCAGCCGGATATTATTTATTTCGATTGGTGGATAGGGCATCCTGCCATGCGTGCAAATCTTTCCCGTTTTGCTGCTTATTATTACAATTCCGCGGCAAATAAAGCTGGCTTCACACCTGTTATCAATTATAAAGAATATGCATTTGCTGAACATTCCGCAGTGCTTGATGTCGAGCGTGGTCAGTTGGATGGCATAAGACCATTGCATTGGCAAAGTGATACTTCTGTTAGTAACAAATCCTGGGGTTACATCAAGAATGATAATTTTAAATCACCGCAATACATTATTCATGTGTTAGCAGATATCGTCAGCAAGAATGGCAATTTATTGTTAAACATTGGTCCGCGCGCGGATGGAACCATACCTGATGAAGTAAAAAATATATTGCTGGAAGTAGGCGCGTGGTTAAAAACAAATGGCGAAGCTATTTATGGTACGCATCCGTGGAAGATATACGGCGAAGGGCCGGTTAAATCGGTGGCTGGAGCGTTTCATGAAGGCGAAGCAAAGCCTTACACAGTGCAGGATTTTCGTTTCACGATGAAAGACGGTGTTTTGTATGCGATTGAATTAGGCTGGCCAGCGAATGGCGAGGCGGTGATTCATGCGCTTGCTAACAACGGTAAATATGAAAAGAAAATCAGTCTGGTTTCGCTGCTTGGCTCAAATGAGCAAATTCAATTTAGTCAAAAGAATGATGGCTTGCATATCAAGCTGCCTGTACATGCGCCAGGCAAATATGCATACGTATTTAAAATTGTATAAGTCTCTTGCTCACCCGCTGCTAGCAGCGGGTGAGAAGAATAAATGTTACTTAAAGTAATTCTTTAACAGCTTTATTTAATCTCTCTACCGCATCCACAACATTCTTCATGCTCGTCGCATAACTAATACGAATATGACCTGGTGCACCAAACGCAGAACCAGGAATAATCGCCAGCTCAGCTTTATTCAACAGGAAGTCAGCAAATTCCAGATCATTGGTAATGCCAGCATCTTTATTGAATAAACCTTCCACGGAAGGAAACGCATAAAACGTACCGTCAGATGGTAAGCATTTAATGCCTTTAATTTTCTGCAATTCAGCCAGCAAATAATCATGACGTTCTTTATATGCCTTGGTCATGACAGCGATGCAGCTTTGATCACCTTCAAGCGCGGCTTTAGCAGCATATTGCGAAATACTCGCCGGATTGGATGTGCTTTGTGATTGCGCTTTTTTCATTGCGGCAATAATTTTTGCCGGACCAGTCGCATAACCTATGCGCCAGCCAGTCATGGCATAAGATTTTGATACGCCATTAATAACAACACAGCGTTCATACAATTCTGGGCAGGCATTTAAAATGTTAGTGAACGGTTTATGGTTCCAGATAGTGTGTTCATAAATATCATCCTGAGGCGACGATAATGCCTGGATGACGCAAAATGACTTCACCTAATGCTTTCAATTCATCTGCGGAATAGCCAATACCAGTTGGGTTGGATGGGCTGTTCAAAATGACTACGCGGGTATTTTCCGTAATCGCCGCATTTAATTGTGCAGGCGTCATTTTGAAATTTTGCGCAAAATCGGTTTTGACGATGACAGGATTGCCGTCGCAAAGTTTAACCATGTCAGGGTAAGACACCCAATAAGGGGCGGGGATAATGACTTCATCGCCGGGATTTAATATAGCTGACAATAAGTTATAAATACTGTGTTTCGCGCCGCAGGACACTAGAACTTGGTTTGGTTCATAATTCAGCTTATTTTCATGCGCGAACTTATTAATGATGGCTTGTTTTAAACCTTTGATTCCATCCACAGCGGTATATTTGGTATGACCTTCTTTGATTGCTTTGATAGCTGCTTCTTTAATATGTTCAGGTGTATCGAAATCAGGCTCGCCAACGCTTAAGTTGATGATTGGTTTACCTTCTGCCTGCAATTCTTCTGCGCGGGCTGATACCGCAACGTAGGCGAAGGCTTGATGCGCTGTACACGTTGTGCCAGTTCTTGCGCTAAATCTTTGGTCATTGTCTGGGTGCCCACAGTTGGTGATGATAACGTTTTGGCTGATGACATGGTATATTATCTCCTCTCAAGATATCCTTCGTCGAGCAAACGCCGGATTATAATTAATTTAACCATGCAGTTCTATATACTTTTATGACTGATACTTTTGACCTAAATTCAACCTTTAAGCCATCTGGTGATCAGCCACGCGCGATCAGCGGGTTAATTGAAGGTATAAACAATGGCTTAGCGCATCAAACTTTGTTAGGTGTGACTGGTTCAGGTAAAACTTTTACCATGGCCAATGTCATTGCACGCGATTCAACGGCCAACAATCATTCTAGCACCCAATAAAACCCTCGCTGCGCAATTATATGGCGAAATGAAAGAATTTTTTCCACATAATGCAGTCGAATATTTTGTTTCTTATTATGATTATTATCCAGCCGGAAGCCTATGTTCCTTCATCGGATACATATATTGCTAAAGATGCTTCTATTAATGATCATATTGAACAAATGCGTTTATCAGCGACCAAGGCTTTATTGGAGCGTCAGGATGCAGTCATAGTCGCGACAGTTTCAGCTATTTATGGTTTAGGCGATCCGCGTATGTATCTCAGCATGGTGATGCATTTAGATCGCGGTGACAAAGTAGATCAGCGTTTTATTTTGCGTCGACTGGCGGAATTGCAATACACCCGTAATGATGTTGATTTGCATCGTGCGACTTATCGCGTGCGTGGTGATGTAATCGATGTTTATCCAGCTGAATCTGATAGTGAAGCTGTTCGTATTGAATTATTTGGCGATGAAATTGAAAATCTATCTTATTTTGATCCGTTAACAGGTGAAGTATTGCGTCGAGTGCCACGTTTGACTATCTATCCAAAATCACATTATGTTACCCGACGTGAGACAGTTATCAATGCGATTGATCAGATCAAAATCGATTTGCGCATACGACTGGAAGAATTATATAAATTGAATAAACTGGTTGAAGCGCAGCGTCTTAGAGCAGCGCACGACTTATGATTTAGAATTAATGAAAGAATTAGGTTATTGTCAGGGCATTGAAAATTATTCGCGTTATTTATCTGGCCGCGCTCCAGGTGAGCCACCGCCAACATTATTTGATTATTTGCCAAAGAATGCATTACTTATTATTGATGAATCACATGTTACGATGCCACAGTTAAATGGCATGTATCGTGGTGATAGATCACGTAAAGAAACATTAGTGGAATATGGTTTTCGTTTGCCGTCCGCGTTAGATAATCGACCATTGCGGTTTGATGAATTCACCACGCGTGCGCCGCAAACCATTTATGTATCTGCAACACCAAGCAAATATGAAATAGAGCATTCTGATAACATTGCGGAACAAGTAGTGCGACCAACGGGTTTGCTTGATCCGGAAGTAGAAGTGCGACCAGCAACAACACAGGTCGATGATTTGTTGTCAGAAATTAATAAACGTACGGCAGTGAAAGAACGCATACTGGTGACAACGTTGACGAAACGCATGGCGGAAGATTTAACCGAATATCTGGAAGAGCATAACGTGCGTGTGCGATATCTACATTCTGATATTGGTACGGTTGAACGCGTGGAAATTATTCGTGATTTACGCTTGGGCAAGTTTGATGTTCTGGTTGGTATTAACTTTTTACGTGAAGGTTTGGATATGCCGGAAGTTTCTTTGGTAGCAATTCTTGATGCCGACAAAGAAGGATTTTTGCGTTCTGAAACATCTTTGATACAAACAATAGGTCGCGTGGCGCGAAATATTAATGGCAAAGCAATTTTATATGCCGACAATATGACGGGTTCCATGCAACGTGCTATTAATGAAACAGACAGACGTCGCAAGGCACAGCAGGCATATAACGAGGCTCATGGTATTACGCCAGTGTCGATTTCAAAAGCTGTGCATGATGTGATGGAAGGTGCTTACGCTGATACATCGCCGCGCGGCAAATTATTTCCGAAACACAAAATTGGTGAAGACAAGACGGATTATGCCGCTTTATCCCAGGAAGCATTGTCGGCAAAAATTGCCAAGCTGGAAAACCAGATGTATGAGCATGCGCATAATCTTGAATTTGAACAAGCGGCGCAATTGCGCGATTTGATACATCAATTACGTGAGATGGCATTGGGTAGATAATGATTAATATATATTGATTGAATTGATCAAAATGCGGTATTAATATGTTTAACTAATAATAAATAACCAACGAGAAGTGATATGCTCAGACTGACATTGCCGCAGCAAGATTTTTTGAGAAAGCAAAAACTAGCCAACGATATTACCGCTCAGCTTAATATTCAGACTTCTGATGTTCAGATTCATACCCGTGAAGAATTACACTTTATCGTGGGGTTATTGCTTACCTGTGAATATAATAAAGTCAAAGAGAGCACGTTATTTGAATTTCTCACGTCTTCAGCCACTAAAAAGCTTCACGACTTATCAGTAAAAGACTATGTGACAACAAGGGCGCAATTACTAAGCAATGGCGTGATTCAGTTAGGAATAAATGATGAAGTGTGTTTTGTTGCGATCAAGGAACAATTTAAAATAAAAATACCGCGTAGCGATAAGTTAAGTGAAGTGGCGGTGCAATTACGTAGATTCTCGCAAGTTTTGCAAGACGTAGGAGAGTTAAACATCGAGGGAGTGCCAACCGCAGACCGACTTTCTGAGCTATTAACAATATTAAGCGAGGTTAATCCCGGCGTTGTTGCTGAAATACAACTTCCAGCAGCAGTACCGCTGCGTAAAAGAAAAAAATCGGTAGCTCCAGCAGATGATGAAGTGGTTGCTTTGGCAGCTGATGAGCAAAGTAAAAAAGCAAATAACAGAAAATCCGCGCAAATTGCCCGGGCTAATATCAAAAAAATTAGATTGGCTACTGCAGAAATACTTAAAGCTTTAGGTGATCAAGCGTCGGCGTTAACACAACAGGTGGAGGTGGTTGTGACTGAGTCGGTTGTCACACCGCCACAACCTGGTAATGCTTCATCACCAGCTGCAATAGAGTTAGATGATGAGTCAATAAAGTCTGATGCGTCAGAAGACTTTGATGCGGCGCTAGAGTCAGCAGTAGGGGAAGCTGTAGAAGAGGTGGTAGATGAAGCTGTAGGCAAAGTAGAAAACGAAGCAGTAGAAGAGGCAGTAGAAAGCCCAAGCCTTTCGTCCACAATTGAACAGTCAAATGTGAGTGATGAAGTGGCCCCTTATTCTTCGCCTTCCAGTCCATTGCCTTTATCGCCTTTGCTGGATTTTTCTTTATTTAATAGATATGAGCCGCAAACACTTGATAAACCATTGACGGATGAAGAAATGGAAGCGCAACTTCAGTCCTGGCTATCACCAACGGCAGGGCAATAAAAAATAATGCTTGTTTCATCACGTTAACCTTGATTCTTGTTTTATTACGAGTTATCTTTACACCCGAATTTAACGCAGGCACGTAGCTCAGTGGTAGAGCACCACCTTGACATGGTGGTGGTCGGTGGTTCGATCCCACTCGTGCCTACCAGTTCACGACAAATCCCTTGCTAGCTTTGCAGCAGGGGATTTTATTTTGTAAATTATCTTCATTGTAAAATAGTGAATCATATGCCTGTCATTACATTACCAGATGGAAGTCAAAAAAAATTTGATGCCCCTGTAACTGTTGCTCAAGTTGCCGCAAGTATTGGCGCGGGCCTCGCAAAAGCCGCGATTGCTGGCAAAGTTGATGGTAAATTAGTCGATACTTTTTATCTCATTGAAAAAGATGCAGCATTGCGCATTATTACTGATCGAGATCCGGAAGGCATTGGAAATTATCCGCCATTCAACAGCGCATTTACTGGCGCATGCGGTCAAATCATTATTTCCCAACCGCGCAAGTGACGATAGGCCCAGTGATTGAAAATGGTTTTTATTATGATTTTGCCTTTGGCGCCCATTTTCACCAGAAGATCTAGCGCAAATCGAAGATAAAATGCATGAACTGGCAGAAAAGAATTATTCTGTTTCCCGTAAAGTTGTTAGTCGCGATGAAGCCATTAATTCTTTCAAAGATATAGGCGAAGAATATAAAGTTAAAATTATTGAAGATATTCCAGGCGATGAAACGCTTACTCTTTATCAGCAAGGTGATTTTATTGATTTATGCCGCGGCCCTCATGTTCCCAGCACAGGCATGTTAAAAGCATTTAAATTAACCAAAGTAGCCGGCGCTTATTGGCGTGGCGATTCTAATAATGAAATGTTGCAGCGTATTTATGGTACTGCCTGGAAAGATAAAAAATCGCTAGATGAATACTTAAAAAATCTGGAAGAAGCTGAAAAGCGCGATCATCGTAAATTAGCCAAAACCATGGATCTTTTTCATATTCAGGAAGAAGCGCCAGGCATGGTATTCTGGCATCCAAATGGTTGGACAATTTATCAGCACTATAGAGAATTATATTAGCAGCAAAGTTAGCCGAAGATGGTTATCAAGAAATTGTCACCCCGCAAATTGTTGATATGGAGTTATGGAAAAAATCTGGTCACTGGGAAAATTTCAGCGAAGAAATGTTTACCGTCGATGACTGAAGATCAGCAGTTATGCAGTCAAACCCATGAATTGCCCATGCCATGTTCAAGTATTCAAACAAGGTTTAAAAAGTTACCGAGATTTACCACTCACGATTGGCTGAATTTGGCTGTGTTCATCGCAATGAACTAACAGGCGCAATGCATGGTTTAATGCGGGTGCGACAGTTAACCCAAGATGATGCTCATATTTTCTGTACAGAAGATCAAATCCAAGCAGAAGCAGCTCAATTTTATCCAGTCTGTTATTGGATGTTTATCGCGATTTTGGCTTTAATGAAGTTATCGTCAAACTGGCTACCCGTCCAGAAAAACGTATTGGTACAGATGAATTATGGGACAAAGCCGAAAATGCTTTGGCAGAATCATTGAAAGAGCTTAGGCTTGCAATTTGAAATCAAGCCAGGTGAAGGGGCATTTTATGGTCCAAAAATTGAATTTCATTTAAAAGATTGTATAGGTCGAATGTGGCAATGTGGTACCTTACAGCTCGATTATGCCATGCCAGAGCGTCTAGAAGCCTATTATATTGCCGAAGATGGCAGTAAAAAGGTGCCAGTTATGCTGCATCGTGCAATTTTAGGCTCATTAGAGCGATTTATTGGTATCTTACTCGAACATTATGCTGGTAAACTGCCCGTTTGGTTGGCGCCCACTCAGGCTGTGGTCATGAATATTACTGACAAACAGGCTGATTATGCCGAAGAAATTACCCTGAAGTTGAAAAAACATGGGCTTAGAGTAAAATCGGACTTGAGAAATGAGAAGATCGGCTTTAAAATCCGCGAACACACTCTTGCAACATGTCCCTTATCTGTTGGTAGTGGGTGATCGTGAAGTGGAATCGCGTACTGTCTCGGTAAGAACCCAAGATGGTAATGATTTAGGTGTTATGCCAATTGATAAGTTGTATCTGGCATTATGATCAACATGCTGAATTAGCAGCGCCGTGAGTAGAATTGAATAGGAGGATGTCGGATTAGTACAGAAAAAAAACCTCGCGTTAATGATGAGATCAGATCTCATGAGGTCCGTTTGATTGATGCTGAAGGCAAGCAACTAGGTGTTGTATCAATCCTTGAAGCGAAAAGAATAAGTGAAGAAGCTGGGTTGGATATGGTTGAGGTTTCGCCAGATGCGAAACCGCCTGTTTGCCGTATCATGGATTATGGCAAATATCAAGTTCCAAATGAGCAAGCGTAAAGCTGCTGCAAAAAAGAAACAAAAGCAAATTCAGATCAAAGAAATCAAGCTTCGTCCAGCAACTGAAGAAGCTGATTATCAGGTCAAGACTGCGCAGTATTCATGAAGTTTTTGGAGAATGGCGATAAAGCGAAAGTCACTTTGCGTTTTCGTGGTCGTGAAATGTCGCATCCAGAATTAGGTATGCAATTGTTGCAGCGAATGATCGCTGAATTTAGCTGATTATGGTGATGGTAGAACAACATCCTAAATTTGAAGGCCGCCAAATTGTGATGGTGTTGGGGCCAAAGAAAAAGTAGTTTTTTTAAGGTAAGTAACTGGAGTTAGGCAATGCCAAGAGCGTATAAGGGTAAAAAAACAGTAAAATTAAAATCAAATCGTGGTGCTGCAAAGCGATTTCGTGCGACTGCAAAAGGCAGGTTCAAATGTAGTGGTGCAAAACGCCGTCACCAAATGACTTGCAAAACAACCAAAATGAAACGTCATGCCCGTGCAGGTTTCATCGTTCGTGATGAAGATACAGGTAGAATTGAGCAGATGCTGCCTTACGCATCTTAATCGCGAAACTGGGAGAGGCTGTTTATAATTCACTCCCAAAACATCCCGCCGTTCGCCCAATAATGTGGTGCCTGGCGTAACACTTTAAAGAGGATAGTAGTATGTCAAGAGTAAAACGTGGTGTTACCGCCCGAGCAAGACACAAGAAAATTCTTGCCAAGGCAAAAGGTTATTATGGTGCGCGCAGCCGCGTTTATCGCGTCGCCAAACAGGCTGTTATCAAAGCTGCCCAATATGCATTCCGTGATCGCCGTCAGAGAAAACGCGAATTTCGTGCTCTCTGGATTGCGCGTGTAAACGCAGGTGCGCGTTCACATGGCATGAGCTACAGCGTATTCATGAATGGTTTAAAAAAAGCATCTATCGAAATCGATCGTAAAGTGCTTGCTGATATCGCTGTACATGACAAAGCAGCATTTGCTGCACTTGTTGAACAAGCAAAAGCAGCTTAGTAGCTGCATAACTGCTGCTTAACCAGATATTATTGCTCTGCTCGTATGATGAGATCCGAGGAGACGAGTCACTCTGGTCACGGCTGAAAAGGAGACGAGTCCGTGCATGCAAGCTTTAGACGAAATCTTACATCACGCCGAATCAGCAATTAAATCTGCCGCTGATTTAAAATCACTAGATCAATTTTCGCGTTCATTATCTTGGCAAAAAAGGTCAGTTAACTGAATATCTTAAAACTCTCGGTCAATTATCTCCTGAAGAACGACCGCTCGCTGGACAAAAAATCAATGCAGTAAAAGAAGCAATTCAAGCACTGATTGAATGCGCGTGATACTCAACTTACAAGCAGCTCTAGTTGAATCAGCAACTTGCTTCCGAATCGATTGATGTCACCTTGCCTGGACGCACTGCCAGTGCTGGCAGTATTCATCCTGTGATGCAAACCATTGAAGAATTGCGCAGTATTTTCTACGCAAATGGGTTTCGCTTTTATGGAAGGCCCTGAAATTGAAGATGATTATCATAATTTTACTGCGTTAAATATTCCGCCGCTGCATCCTGCGCGTGCTATGCAAGATACATTTTATTTTCCTGACGGCAGTTTGTTACGTACGCAAATGTCGCCAGTGCAAATCCATGCGATGAAAAAATTGCCGCCACCGCTACGTATGGTTGCGATGGGTAGAGTGTATCGCCGTGATTTTGATATAACCCATACACCTATGTTTCATCAAATGGAATGTTTGATGGTTGATGAGAAAGTTACGTTTCGCTGATTTAAAAGGATTGTTGACGCAATTCTTACATGAATTTTTTGCCGCGGATGTCACTATCCGTTTCCGTCCTTCTTATTTTCCTTTTACCGAACCTTCCGCTGAAGTAGATATCGGTTGTTTGAATTGTGCAGGCAAAGGTTGCCGCATTTGTAAAAATACAGGTTGGCTTGAAGTGTTGGGCTGCGGCATGGTCCATCCTAATGTGTTGAATGGTGTTGGAATAGATAGCGAAAGATATCGTGGATTTGCATTTGGTGCTTGGCATAGATCGTTTAACAATGTTGAAGTATGGTATTACTGATTTGCGCGCATTGTTTGAAAATGATTTGCGATTTTTGAAGCAGTTTTAGTTTAGTTTCTCCCTTAACTTTATAACTAAGAATCATCACTATGAAATTCAGTGAATCATGGCTACGTGAATGGGTCAATCCAGATATAACCCGAGAAGAATTATGCGAAACCTTAACAATGGGCGGCCTTGAAGTTGAAGAGTTTGCGCCGGTCGCGAACGATTTTAACGGCGTCATCATAGGCCAGGTGTTGACAAGTAGAAAAACATCCGGAAGCTGATCGTTTAAATGTTTGTGAAGTGGATGTTGCTGGCGCGAAGCATTTATCAAATCGTTTGCGGTGCTCCCAATGTCAAAGCTGGCATGAAAGTAGCTGTTGCCATGATTGATGCTGTTTTACCGAATAATCTTAAGATTAAACGCTCAAAAATTCGTGGCGTTGTATCAGAAGGCATGTTGTGTTCCGCAAGCTGAATTAGGATTGACTGAAGAAAGCCAGGGTTTGCTTGCACTACCTGAAGATGCACCTATGGGTAAGGATTTACGTGCGTATCTGCAGCTGGATGATTATATCATTGATGTTTCTATTACGCCAAATCGCGGTGATTGTTTAAGTATTAGTGGTATCGCGCGTGAAGTTTCAGCACTAACCAATACCGCATTAAATAGTGCTTGCAAGTCACCGAAGTCAATCCTAGCGTTCAAGATGTATTACCAGTTAATGTGGATGCAAAGCTGGTTGTCCGCGTTATATCGGTACGAGTTATTCGTCAATGTCAAAGCAGATGCTGCCAACGCCTACCTGGTTGAAAGAACGTTTGCGCCGTAGCGGTATTCGCTCTATCAGTCCGATTGTGGATGTCACCAATTATGTCATGCTGGAACTTGGTCAGCCAATGCATGCGTTTGACTTGAATACGATTGAAAAAGGCATTCATGTTCGGCTATCCAAAAAAGGTGAAAAAATTGCACTTCTAGATGCAGCGAAAAAGAACTTGATGCTGAAACATTGGTCATTGCCGATCAGGCAAAACCACTGGCGATAGCTGGTGTCATGGGCGGCATGGATTCAGGTGTCACCTTGCTGACACAAGATATATTTCTGGAAAGCGCTTATTTTATTCCTGCAGTCGTTGCGCGTCAGCGCCAGTATTACAATTTGAATTCTGATTCTGCTTATCGTTTTGAACGTGGTGTTGATCCAGCTGATTCAGCGTGAAGCGATAGAGCGCGCAACACAACTTATTATCGAAATCGCTGGTGGTGAACCTGGTCCGGTCATCGAAGCGACACATAAAGAACAACTTACCTAAAATGAATGAAATCACTTTAACGGCGAAGAAAATTCATCAGATACTTGGTATTGAAATCGCAGATCAGGAAGTAGAGCGAATTTTTACTGCGCTTAAATTTGCCTACAAGCGCGAGAAAAATCATTGGCTGGTTAGCATCCCATCTTATCGTTTTGATATAACCATACCGGAAGATTTGATAGAAGAAATCGCGCGTTTATATGGTTATGACAAAATACCAACGCATCAAATCAGTGGTCAGCTGGTAGTGAACAAGGGCGCGAGAAGGTTCTCAAGATTTACATGATCTGAGACGTGTTTTCAGCGATCTAGGCTTACCATGAAATCGTTTCTTATAGTTTTGTGGATAGAAAACTGCAGGCTTTATTAGATCCTGAGCATAAGCCACTTGAACTATTAAACCCGATTACGGCGGACATGGCGGTGATGCGTACAAATATGTGGCCTGGGCTGGTTAATACCTTGCTATATAACAAAAGCCGTCAGCAGCAACGGGTACGGTTATTTGAAACAGGCGTTTGTTTTGTCAGTCAGGAAGGCGATGAGCTGATGCAGCAAGCCAGACTGGCCGGGTTGATTAGCGGTTCGGTTGACCCTGAACAATGGGGCATGCCCTCGAGAAGTCGGATTTTTTTGACTTGAAGGGTGATTTAGAGGCGATACTGGGCTTGTATTTCTCCGCTGACAGAGCTGATTTTCAAGCCTGAGACGCATCCTGTGCTGCATCCTGGGCAAACGGCGGGTATTTACCATGAAAACCAAAAATTGGGCGTTTTAGGTGCTTTGCACCCGAATGTCCTTCAAGCGCTAGATATGACCGATAAAGTCTATGTTTTTGAACTAGACCTGGCTTCCCTGCGTGGCAGTACGGCTAACAACGCTTTACCGAGATATCCAAATTTCCCGAAATCCGACGCGATATTGCCATTTTGGTAAATCAGACTGTACCAGCAAAAGAGATTCAGGATACAATAAAGGTGGTTGCAGGTGATTGGTTAAAAGACGTTTTTATCTTTGACGTCTATCAAGGGAAGGGAATTTCACCTGGTCTAAAGAGTATTGCGTTGGCTTTGGTTTTACAACATCCAACGCGTACCTTAGTAGACGAAGAAGTAACAGGGTTAATGGAACGAGTTATCATAGCGTTGAAAGGACAATTAGGAGCAGAATTAAGGAGATGATATGACGCTAACTAAAGCTGATCTTGCAAAGCACTTGGACGAAGAAATTGGTTTAACTAACCGTGAAGCCAAAGAAATCGTCGAGTTTTTTTTCCAATATATCAGTGATGCATTGATTAATGGCAAGCAAGTGAAAATATCAGGTTTTGGTAATTTCACTCTCCATGATAAAAATGAACGTCCTGGTCGTAATCCCAGAACTGGTGAAGAAGTTCCTGTCACCGCACGTCGAGTCGTGACTTTCCATTGTGGACAAAAACTGAAAGCCACGAGTTGAAAAATATATTGGCAAAGAAATGAAGGGACAAGACAGTTGAGGAAAAGTAAAAAGCGTAAGCAGTCACAGGAAAAGATTTACCTGCTATCCCTGACAAGCTGTATTTTACAATTAGTGAAGTCAGTCGCTTTGCGCAGTAAAAGCTTATGTTCTTGCGTTATTGGGAGCAAGAATTTCCACAACTAAAACCGGTCAAACGCCGCGGTAATAGACGCTATTATCAACAGCAAGATATTTTACTGGTCCGCCAGATCAGAAAACTGCTTTATGAAGATGGCTTTACCATCGAAGGCGCACGAGCACAATTGTCAAACACGCCTGAATCTGTAAGTCAATCTGTAAAAGTTAACGCAATGGTAAAAAAAGTGATTGCAGAACTTGAAACTGTTTTGCAAAATCTGCAGTTGACTAGATTACTGAGCATTACGTAAGATTGCGCATTACAGTTAGAGCTACCATTGTAATACTAGCATTATACGGGGCGTGGCGCAGCCTGGTAGCGCACTTGTCTGGGGGGCAAGTGGTCGTCGGTTCAAATCCGGCCGTCCCGATCAAAATTGTAATTATATTGCAATACTGATATGTCGCAAGGATACTAGCGTGGAAAAAATTTGGCTAAAAAGTTATCCGCCTGGCGTACCCGCAGAAATCAATCCTGATGCTTATCAATCGATTGTTGAAGTATTTGAACAAGCTTGTAACAAATATCGCAGACCATCCCGCATTTTATAACATGGGTAGTCACTCTCACTTATGATCAACTAGATCAATATAGCCGCGATTTCGCCGCTTATTTACAGCAAGAATTGAAATTAAAAAAAGGCGATCGTTTTGCGCATCATGCTGCCAAATATATTGCAATATCCTATTGCTATGTTTGGTGCTTTGCGTGCAGGTTTAATCGTTGTTAATGTTAATCCACTTTATACTGCCGATGAGGTGGCTCATCAGGTGAATGATGCTGGTGCTGAAACATTGTTAGTAGTGGCTAATTTTGCTAACACGGTGGAAAAAGCATTGCCACGTATACCGACAGTTGAAAAATATTATTGTCACCACATATCGGCGATTTATTTCGCCAATGAAAGGCTGGATGGTGAATTTTGTACTCAAATATATTTACAAAAAAATTCCTCGCTTGGAATATTCCTCATGCTATTTCATTTAAATCAGTGCTTGCAAAAGGTCAAGAATCTTACATTTGATCCAGTTACCATCACTAATCAGGATATCGCATTTTTACAATATACTGGTGGCACGACAGGTATTTCTAAAGGCGCAATACTGACGCATAGAAATATTATTGCGAATATTCAGCAGGCTGATGCCTGGTTTAAAGTCTGTTGGTAGATCGAGCAGGAAATTATTATTACTGCTTTGCCGCTTTATCATATTTTTTCTTTGACGGCGAATTGCTTGTATTTTTACAAGAATTGGCGGTTTAAATGTGTTGATCACCAATCCGCGTGATATTCCCAGCATGATTAAAGAAATGAGAAAGTTTAAATTTACCGCTATTACTGGTGTGAATACTTTGTTTAATGCATTGCTAAAACATCCCGAATTTGCAAAATCTGGATTTTAGCGAGTTGCATCTTGCATTAGGCGGCGGCATGGCGGTGCAAAAAGTGGTGGCTGAACAATGGCAGGAAGTGACCCACGCGCCACTTACTGGAAGCATATGGTCTGACAGAAACATCACCTTGTGTCACAATCAATCCGGCTAATTTAAAACAGTTATAATGGCACCATAGGTTTGCCTGTTTCATCCACCGATATTTGCATTTTGGATGATGATGGTCATGAAGTACCGATTGGGCACCAGGTGAGCTGGCGGTCAAAGGCCCGCAAGTCATGAAAGGCTATTGGAAAAATCCTGAAGAAACCGCAAAAGTCTTCACCAAAGATGGCTGGTTGCTGACAGGCGATATTGCTTCCGTCGATGAGAATGGTTTGTCCGCATTCTAGAGCGTAAAAAAGACATGATTTTAGTGTCGGGTTTCAATGTTTATCCGAATGAAATTGAAGATGTCATTGGCGCAGACTGCCAGGTGTGCGTGAAGTGGCGGTGATTGCGGTGCCAGATGAAGCATCAGGCGAAGTGCCTAAGGCATTTATTGTAAAAGATAATCCAAGTATGACGCAGGAAATGTGATCAAATACTGCCGACAGCATTTAACCGCTTACAAAATCCCAAAATATGTGGAATTTGCTAATGAGTTACCGAAAACCAATGTCGGAAAATTTTGCGCCGCGCGTTGAGAGATAACTCCAAAAAACGACTGCGTAGGGTGATTAGCGTTGTATCACAGCTATCTACTTCATTAATACTGGTGTTACGATGCAAAGAGCGCATCTAATCCACCCTACCTAAAACCAAAAAATCCAATAAAAATCGTGTTTAAACCCTCTGATCATGTTATAATTCAGCAGTTAAAATTCACTGAAAAATGCAGCCCACTATGGATAATTCAATCGCTAAAGAAGTCCAGAAAGTCAGTGTTGAAACTGAGTTAAAAAAGTCTTATCTCGATTATGCGATGAGCGTAATTGTCGGCCGTGCGCTTACCCGATGTACGCGATGGCTTAAAGCCAGTGCACAGGCGTGTATTATTCGCCATGCATGAGCTTGGCAATGATTGGAACAAGCCCTATAAAAAATCCGCCCGTATCGTCGGTGACGTCATCGGTAAATATCATCCGCATGGTGATACTGCTGTTTATGACACCATCGTGCGTATGGCGCAGCCATTTTCCATGCGCTATTTGCTGGTAGATGGTCAGGGTAACTTCGGTTCGGTCGACGGTGATGCTGCGGCGGCCATGCGTTATACCGAAATCCGCATGTCCAAATTCGCCCATGCTTTATTAGCCGATATTGAAAAAGAAACCGTCGATTTTACCCCAAACTACGATGAAACTGAAATGATGCCGGTGGTATTGCCGACCCGAGTGCCTAATTTATTGGTCAATGGCTCATCAGGTATTGCTGTTGGTATGGCGACCAATATTCCGCCGCATAATTTGACTGAAGTCATTAATGCCTGTCTTGCTCTCATTGATAATCCTGACATTACCATTAATGAAATCATGGAGTATATTCCAGGCCCAGATTTTCCAACCGCAGGTATTATTCAGGGTAGAAATGGTATTGTCGAAGCGTATCACACTGGTCGTGGCCGTGTGGTTGTGCGCGCTAAAACGCATATTGAAACCGATGAAAAATCCAGTAAAGAACAAATCATCGTCACTGAATTGCCTTATCAAGTGAATAAAGCGCGTTTAGTTGAGCGTATTGCTGAATTAGTTAAAGAAAAGAAAATTGAAGGTATTACTGCGCTGCGTGATGAATCTGACAAACAAGGTATGCGCGTCGTCATCGAAGTTACGTCGCGGTGAAAATGCCGATGTCATCTTAAATAATTTATTTGTGCATACGCAATTGCAAAGCGTATTTGGCATCAATATGGTGGCACTTGCAGATGGCCAGCCCAAAATTTTGAATATCAAACAATTGATTGAAGCATTTATTCAGTCATCGTCGTGAAGTGGTCACCACGCCGTACGGTATTTGATTTACGTAAAGCGCGTGACCGCGTGCATATTTTAGAAGGTTTAGCGGTTGCGCTTGTCCAATATCGATGCAATGATTGCTGTTGATTAAGCAAGCGAAAGATTCAGGCGAAGCCAAAAGTCACAGTTAATGGCAGCGAGCCTGGCAAGCAGCGCAAACCATTGAAATTTTAACGCGCGCTGGCAGTCATGATGCAGTTAATGCATACTACCGAGCATTATGGTTTAACAGATGATGGTTATCATCTATCGCCAGAACAGGCGCAAGCTATTTTAGAAATGCGTTTGCATCGTTTGACCGGGCTTGAACAAGATAAAATTATTGCTGAACATAAAGAATTACAAATATTAATCAATGAATTAACTGAAATTCTGCAAAATCCAGCGCGACTGATGCAAGTGATTCGCGAAGAATTGACAGCAGTTAAAGAAGAATTTGGTGATGCAACGACGCACTGAAATTATCGCAACCGAAGAAGGCGAAGTCTTGATTGAAGATTTGATTCCAGATGAAGAAGTGGTTGTGACACTTTCTCATGAAGGATATGTCAAAACCCAGCCTGCTGACGATTGTATCAGGCGCAACATCGCGGTGGCCGCGGTAAATCAGCAACAACGATGAAAGAAGAAGATTTTGTTGAATATCTGATTGCAGCACGCACGCATGATACCGTTTTATGCTTCACCAACCATGGCAAAGTTTACTGGCTCAAGGTTTATCAATTACCGCAGGCAAACCGCGCTGCACGCGGACGTCCGATTATTAATATATTGCCGCTGGCTGAAGGCGAAAAAGTTAATGCATTCTTGCCGGTGCGTGAATATCTTGAAAACCAATATGTCGTCATGGCGACATCCATGGGCATGATCAAGAAAGTTTCGCTGGTTGAATTTTCACGTCCACGTTCATCCGGCATTATCGCTATCGCTTTGAATGAAGGTGATTACTGGTTCAGGCTGATATCACCGATGGCAATCACGATATCATGCTATTTACCGATGCTGGCAAAGTCGTACGTTTCCCTGAATCAAAAGTACGTTGCATGGGTCGACAGGCTGCCGGTGTGCGCGGCGTTAAATTGCAGGATGGCCAAAAAGTCGTTTCTTTAATTGTTTCTCGTGAAGGCGATATCTTGACCGCGACAGAAAATGGCTATGGCAAACGCACCGCCTTGATGAATACCGTTTAAGCGGCCGCGGCGGACAAGGTGTGATTTCCATCCAGGTCAACGAGCGTAATGGCAAAGTCGTTAGTGCCATCCAGGTCAATCAAGAAGATGAAGTCATGCTGATCAGCAACAAGGGCACTCTGGTGCGTGTTCCTGCTTCAGAAATTTCACTGATAGGCCGTAATACCCAAGGCGTGCGCCTGATTCAGCTAGGCGAAGGAGAAGTATTGGTCAGTCTGGAAAGGATTGCGAATATAAAAGGAGAGGACAAGGAATGATCCACCAAAAGGAACCTGTGATTACCATTGATGGTGCAAGCGGCACAGGCAAAGGAACGGTAAGCCAGATACTGGCTACGCGTCTAGGATGGAAATTTCTAGATAGCGGAGCTTTATACCGGGTATTAGCATTGGCTGCACAAAAACATAGTGTTGCTTTTGATAATGAAAAAGCGCTTGGAAGTGTTGGCTGAACATCTAGATGTGCAGTTTATTGCGCAAGAAAACAATCTCCCTCTAATTATTCTAGAAGGTGAAGATGTTACGGAAACCATTCGGACTGAAAAAATTGGTAATGCAGCTTCGATAATTGCCGCTTTACCTGCTGTACGTGCTTCATTATTAAGCCGGCAGCGAGCTTTTCGTGAGCCCCAGGATTGGTGGCTGATGGTAGAGACATGGGAACCGTCGTTTTCCCTGATGCTGAACTCAAGATTTTTCTTACCGCAAGCCCCGAAGAACGGGCATTCAGACGCTATAACCAGTTGAAGGAAAGAGGTATTAGTGTTAGCCTTGGCGACCTTATAAAAGAGCTGCGTGAGCGTGACCGGCGTGATCAGGAACGTAGCGTGGCACCACTTAAACCAGCTGAAGATGCAGTTATGATAGACACAGATCGCTTAACCATTGACCAAGTGGTCGAAAGAATTGTATCCGAGATGGAGGGTAATGCTGGAAAAAAGGCCTTTCCTGCTACCGCAAGCCAGACGATATTTGAATACGCTGGTGTAGTTGGCGTAGCAGAGTAACATTAAAAATTATTTTTTAGAGCTGATTTTTCAGCTTGCTGTAAAGCATCTTCTACTAAAGGATGTGTTTGTATGAATGTATTCAATCTTGCAAACTCATCCTGTTTAATCAACTGCCAATCACGCATAAGAAGACTAGGTAGGAGTGTGATGGGTGGCTCAGTGCTGTTCTGCACCGGTTTTTCCTCGAATTCTATCAGTTGTTTATCTTTGTTGTAGCGCATACGAAGTAAATCATGCACATCATACCATCCGTTAGCTGAAGAAGTGGCGTATTGTTTTATGTGGTCAAAAGCAGCTACTGTTAAATCATCCTCATCTCGTCCCGCGCAGGTAAACGTTATATGTAGAGTGGGTATTTGCCCCATTCTAAAAATTCCATCAGGATTAATTTTTTCAATGCGCATACATTGTCTCCGTCATTTTTTTGGTTATTTGATTTTGGTTGCAGGCACTTCCATTTTATAAGTGGCCATTAATTTGAGCATATTCTGTAATTGGAGTTTTGGAAATACTTTCGTCATTCTGTTCAAAACACCATATCCTTCATTGCCGAGTATCTTTTGAATTTTCATTGATACTCTGTTGATGTCGCTGCGCCGACCTTCTTTTTGCAAGTTTTCAAATATAGATTTAAAACCAGCTTGTACCGCTGCCTGGTCGTTTGCCGGATTTCTAACGGCTGAATTTACGCCAAGTTCTTGATTGGAAGATATCACGGGATCATAAACTGATAAAAACTGATTGAGGGTGATATCAAACGGTATTTTTTCTTTTTTCATGAGTTCGGATAATGATTTGTATGCCAACTCAAGATTTCTGTGATACGCCATGGTCTTGGGGAGTTTATCCAAATATCGAGCTACTCCTATGCCTTCGCCATTTTTATCAATTAATTCCTGTGGGAATTCATTTTTATAATCGAATCGCTGTCTTCTTTCAGCGCCTTTAGCGTATTCGCTGGAGCTTCTCGTGTTGCCGAAGCCATCGGCATAGAACTGAATGTTACGGCCGGATTTTTCCAGTCGGCCTTCTAGCACAACTTTGGTATCAGACCACAAAGCAGCTTCGCCGCCAAACATCATCACATTTTTTACGGGAGATTTTTCTATGTAATCAGAATATCCAACGTGTGCTTCCTGACGACTTTTATCCACGACATGATAGGGAACGATTGAATTAGGATATTGTTGCGCTCGATTTCCCATGATTGCTGCATCGGTCTGTATGCTATGATAGCTTTCATCTTTGCATACAACATGCATCACCTTAAGATCTTTGAAATGTTCCTCATGATCATTTAATACTTTATAAACTAATGGGTTAATTCCCTCGTTAACACTACCTAACAGTAAAACAGTGCCACTATCAGGATTCTTCATTGCATTATCAAGTGCGACATAAAGGTTTTTATATAAATTAGCTAAATATCTCTGTTGATCGGCAGCATTGTTTGACGTTGAGATTTCCGGACTTCCAAATAAAATGGAGGCTCCTGTGGGAACGTTATCCGTCGAGGCGTTTCTTTTTAACATTTCTGTATTTGTGTTTTGATTTCTATTCGCATAGCGATCGTGATGATACATATGGTTGAGATAAAGTTCGCAATTGATGTCGCCATTTTTTAATTGAGCGGCGTTTTTAATCATTAAACCGTTGACCTCTGCTTTATCCTTTGGATTTAACTCTGCAATGGCTTTGACCAAGTTCGCAGCTTCTGTGTCGGTAATTTTAATCGCCAGGTTTTTTCTGCTGCTGTGGAGACTTTCTGATAAGTTATTTGGTAAGTAACCAGTAAGTTTCTCAAAAACTCTCGTGACTTCAGCTGGTGCGGCATCTTCCGGATAAATATTTCTAAGTTTGATTAGCCGATTATAAAATTCGACAGCTTCTCTCTGTGCCAACTTTGCAGGGTGCATTTCCTTATAAGCTTCCGCATTGAGATCAGCATACATTTTCTTTTTTTGTTCTGGGCTGACGTCTTTATTTTTTGCGAGAGCGCTTTCGATAATAACCCCGGCTTTTTTATTTAGCGCGATTATTTGTTCATGCTTACTGGCCAACTCATTTTGAAAAGCCATGTATGCAGCATTATTGGGGGATTGCTGTATCACGGTGTTGACGCTGGCGAGTAATTTATTTATTTCCTGCAATATCTCTTGCGGAGCATCTTTAAACAAAACGGATAATCTCGCCTGGTTTAACTTGAGATATTGAAATTCTTTTTCATGCTGCTTGAAGGTAATATATTTGTTTTCATTATCTTCATTGGATTTTAATTTTTCCGCTAGTTTTTCAGGCAGTTTTGCCAGGTATTCAGTAAAATGACGGGTGTTAAAAGTGTCGTTGATTTCGCCATTGTCCCAACGTCGTTTTAATTCATCCTGAACCGCTTTGTAGCCGATCACGGAAGTGTATACTTCCTGCTGTTTGTCGGGGCCATATTCGGGATTATAAATTGTGCCATCGCTGCCCCAGAATATTTTCGATTTTCCCTCGACTATGCCTAACAAAACATTAACATGCACTTCAGGTTCAACATCAATCAACGTCGCATTTGAAAGAGGACATTTTTCTTCAATGAAATTGTCTCTGGCTGTGAGAGTGTGGTCGCCGTAATTAGCATGTCCAGCACGAATGAGTGTCATCGGATTTTTCTCAGCAAAATGATATGCTTCACTCATGTTGACTTGACCATAATAGGCTGTTTCACCGGCATGTACTTCGACGGTGAAGCCTGGTCTGTGCTGATTGACTATTTGTATGAATTCTTTGATTGCTTCAAGGTGTTCTGTTGTGGGATTGGTTTCATGAGCGAGTACACTGACGCTGGCTAATTCCGGATTTTGTAAAATCAGAGGAATATAGCTTAATAATGTTTGTCGAAATTGCGGTGGAGGCGTCAGACGCGCAATAGAAAGACCGGGTCGAATTGAGATAGGTGGCTTCCCCTGCAGCGCTCTTTCCTGATCAATTTCACGCGTGACTTCAACATACCTGTCTAATTCCGCCTGTTTTTTAAAAGATCCAAACGGCATTTCCGCGAAGTCTATACCTTTGTTTTCGTACTCTTGATAAACTATTTCCATGATTGCTTTCAGAAACGTAGAATCTTTTGCAAACCAGTTACGTAAATTGTATACCGCCTCCATGTGTTCGGTAAAATCGCATGGATGTCCTGCTGGCATGTCAAAGCCATTGCAAAATTGACCCCAGCCATCCGCGCCTAATTTTTCTTTTAGTAAAGCGAGATCGACATAATTTGCTGTGCCTGATATTTTTCCTTTAGCGTCAGTTTTCGCGTCTGCAAGACAAGCGTTTTTTTCAGCTTCAGACAGACCAGGTATCTCACGTGCAAAATCTTCCGCGCACAAATCACCACTATAATCTTTTTTTTGCCTGAAGCTTTCTGACATGGGACTTACTTTATTTGTGCCAAGGAAATCTATCCATTCTTTGGCGCTCGCTTCGTCATGAATAACGCCGCTATTTTTCAGAACCTGCAGTATAACTAACGCTGGTATGTAGACTTGTTTGTTAAGTCGCATTGCATTTTCAAAGGCTGCTTTCATTGGAAATGCTGCGGCAAGATGGGTGTGGCCATCTATTCTCTTATTGCGTTCATGTGTGTGATCGTGCGTGTGGCCGTGATGGTGTTTGCAGGCTTTGTGAAATTTCCCATGACTTGTTTTCGGTTTATTATAAACGCCTATATTTCTTGCTTCCGGTAATGTAAATGATCGTCGAAAATTAACTTTGCCGTTTTCTACTTCGCCAACACATTTATGATCAAAATAGATTTTTGCTTGATCAGGAAGTTCGATATGTGTGTTGTTTGTAAATCGTGTTTTTTTTCCGGACGCATCTTTTACATATAAACGTTTTTGTAAAACTTCCATTTCTTTTTTATCTTGATTAGGAATTTCAATGCTGCCGTTTTGGCCTGTTTTAAGCGTTATTTTGATCTGATAATGCGGGCATCCTTCGTTACTTTCGGCGATTGATTTAAGAATTTCTTCGCTGTTAGCTTGCGCTACTTCTTGATTTCTCAACGTCATGCCTGTCTCCTCGACGATCGCGTGCAGATATGAATCCTTTATTATTTTATCTTTTGGAACAATTCATATTTTCAGTATAGCAGACCAGAAATGCTTGTTTTCTAATATAAAAATACATATTTATCATTGGTTTGGTGGTTAATTTAGCGAATGAGTATAGTTTGGTGCCTAGGCGGGAAAATGCTTTATCTATAGCTATAACTAGTTGAAGGATAGGGGTATTAATGCTACTCTATGCGCCTTATGAAAGGTCTTTCCTGCCCGCGCCAGATCGCCAAGCAATGATTGAATTCGCCCCGTTTTGGACAGCAGAAAAGTTTACTAATATTAACCGTTTTAGATCAACTTAACCGTAAGGATAAGTGATAATGCAAGAGGTTCGAGTGAACAAAAGTAATACGAGCGATACTTTCGCCCAATTATTTGAAAGCAGTTTGACTGAAACCCCGATGTTGCCAGGCGCAATCATCACCGCAACAGTAGAACGAATCGAAGATAAGCATGTCGTTGTTGACGCAGGTTTAAAATCCGAATCTTATATCCCAATTGAGCAATTTTATGATGAAAGCGGCCGCCTTGAAATCAAGGTGGGCGACGAAGTTAAAGTTGCCCTTGAAGTGCTGGAAGATGGTTTTGGTAGCACACGTCTATCACGTGAACGCGCAAAACGTCTTGAATCCTGGTCTCATCTAGAAACAGCTTACGAATACAAAGAAACCATACGTGGTGTTATCGTTGGCCGCGTCAAAGGTGGTTTCACTGTTGAAATTAATAAAATCCGCGCGTTCTTGCCGGGTTCATTAGTTGATGTCAAACCAATTCGTGATCCAGAAAGTTTCGAAGGCAAAGAATTCGAATTCAAAGTTATTAAAGTTGATCCGAAACGTAATAACATCGTTGTTTCCCGTCGTGCCGTGCTGGAAGCTGAAAGCAATGTTGAACGCGCAGCTGTACTGGAAAACATTAACGAAGGCGATGAAGTCAAAGGTATCGTCAAGAACCTTACCGATTACGGCGCATTCATTGATCTGGGCGGCGTAGATGGCTTGTTGCATATCACCGATATGTCCTGGAAGCGTATCAAGCATCCAAGCGAAATTTTAAATATTGGCGATGAAATCAAAGTTAAAGTCTTAAAGATTCGACCGTGACAATGTTCGTGTATCCTTAGGCCTCAAACAATTGGGCGGAGATCCATGGCTAGATATCAGCCAGCGTTATCCAGTTGGTTCCAAGATCACTGGCCGCGTAACCAATATCACTGATTACGGTTGCTTCGTTGAAATCGAAGAAGGCATTGAAGGTTTGGTCCACGTTTCTGAAATGGATTGGACAAACAAGAATGTTAACCCAAATAAAGTTATTCATCTTAGGCCAGGAAGTTGAAGTCATGGTGCTTGGATGTTGATGCAGAACGTCGTCGTATTTCCCTCGGTATCAAACAATGCACTCGCTAATCCATGGGCAGCATTTGCTGAAAACCATGAGAAAGGTGAACAAGTTAAAGGCAAGATCAAATCTATCACTGATTTTGGTATCTTCCTTGAACTGGATGGCGGCATTGATGGTCTTATTTATCTTTCCGATATCGCCTGGAGCGAAACCGAAGCGCAAGAAACCTTGCGTAAATATCAGAAAGGCGATGAACTCGAAGCTGTTATTCTCGCAATTGATGTTGAACGTGAACGTATTGCATTGGGCTTGAAGCAACTTGCTGAAGATCCATTAGCGAACTACCTGAATGAAAATGAAAAAGGCACCGTTGTACTGGTAAAGTTGTTGAAGTTGACCAGAAACACGCTATTGTCGAACTCGCTGAAGGTATTCGTGGCGTGTTGCGCGCATCTGAAATTTCTGCTGAAAAAGTAGAAGATGCACGTACCAAGCTGAACGTTGGTGACGCTGTTGAAGCCAAGATCATGGGCACAGACAGAAAGATCCATGCGATTACGCTTTCTATCAAGGCTAAAGATGCTAAAGCAACAGTCAAGAAGGAAAAAGCCGCCAAGCCAGCTAAAGCTGCTGCCGGTGCTTCCACTACGACTGCTTCTGGTAAGAAGAAGAAAGCCGCTGCTGATTCCGGCCTCAAGACCACACTCGGTGACTTGTTTAAACATCGGTGGTAATGATGAAGGTGAAAGCAAATAAGCTTTCTAGCTTTATTTGATAAAAGCCACCGCTGATATTATATAGCGGTGGCTTTTTTATAAGTCTCCAAGAAGACGAGGATTGCATGCTGGATAATGAACAAAATAACAAGATCAGCGTTGAGCCTAGTTATCTACGTTTTACGCAATTTGTGTCTGGTGAAACACTCAATCTTTCGCGTCAGTATTTGTCTGATGAAAACATGAAGGAAATTATTAACTTTATCCATCGCTATCCAGAAATTACCAGATTGGATCTTTCGCTAAATAATATTGGTGATAAGGGAATCTCAGATTTCTCTGAAAAAAACCAGACAATCACGTACGTCAATTTTGCTGGCAATAATATCAGCGATCATGGTGTTGCCATATTTGCTTATAAAAATCTGTCGGTGAAGCAGGTTAATTTTGCGTTTAATCCCATTAGTGATAAGGGCATAGCGCAATTTGTTGAACTTAATGATGTATGCAATAACATACAATTTACTACTATCAGGTATCATTAATTTTTAATCATAAGAATTTTTACTATAAATAATAAAAATGCCAGGAGGGCATCATTATGCATTCAGGCCGGATTAAATCAGATAATCAAGTTCCTGCTGCTAAATATATAGATCCTTCATCTGCACTGCCCAGTGCGGTACATAAAGATATCCATTTCGAACTAGCAAAACAATTCATAGACCAAAACGGCGATTTAATACGCGGACCAGTGCTGGAAATAGGTAGTGGTAATGGCAAATTAGCAGTGTATATCGCCAGGCAATTCAATGTTGATGTCGTTGGTCTTGATATGTCCTATGACAGCGTTGCTAGAGCCAAACAGGAATTCAGCGCTAATTATCGCGTGCGTTTTTTTGCCGGCGATGCAGTTAGAATGCATTACCAGCGTGAAATTACTGCTGTTAAATATGCCACTGTTGTTTCATTCAATGCAATGCATCATATTCCTGCGCACATGCATTATGTTTTGTATGACAGCATACGTCGCATGCTGCAGCCTGATGGACGAGTATTGTTTTTAGTGCCAGGTCGTTGCATTGATTTACATGAAGTGATTGAAGAAGTAACGAAAAATGAAAAATGGAAAGTCCATTTCCATGATTTTGATTTTTCTCGTAGTCGCACTTATGAAACACCAGATTATTACAAGCTACACTTTCAACGCGCGCGGTTTTATGCTTCTGAAGAAATGCAGGAAGTGCTCGATGGTGGCGTTGACCTGGATTTTGCTGGTGTGCAAAGATATTTACGTGGCTGGCTGCCTCATCTTGAGCATTTGCAAATGATTCATTATGGCGATGCTGGTTTAGCTGGTATGTGTAATGAATTGCTTGATGATGTTGCAACGGCTTATTTTAAGCGCATGAACAAGGATGTGACGCAAACGGTTCATCCCAAGATTACGCTGAATAAAATAGTTGCTTATGCAAGCGAGCTAGCCTTTTTTACCAGGCTCAAGAAAACAGACGATAAGCAGGATGTCTGTCTGCCAAGAGCCAGGCTATAGAGATATACCGAATGAGTTCAAACTTTTAATCAATTGTTCCGATGATTCAAGTTTGATAGAAGCAATCCCTAAGTCGATGGCACTGCGAACATTGTTTTCATTGTCATCGATAAAAAGGCATTCTCCAGGTTTTAAATGATTGCGTTGTAATAACAATTGATAAATTTCCGGCTCGGGTTTAATCATTTTTACTTCGCCAGAAACAACAATGTCGCGGAACTTTTTGAAAAAATCATATTTGTTGTAAACATAGGGAAATGTCTCTTGTGACCAATTAGTTAATGCATATAGCGTATGGCCTGAAGTGTGCAGTTTTTCTAATACTTTTACATTCTCATCAATCAAACCGCCTACCATGTCTGGCCAGCGCGATTTCCAAAACATAATAGGCTCTTGATAGTGTGGAAATTTGTTGGCTAAATCATGTAATCCAGTATCAAATGGCAAGCCTTTATCCATTTGTGCATTAAGATTGAAAATATCTGTTTCTTGATAAAATGCTTTAACTTTGTTTTTATCGTTAAAATAGGGCAAGTAAACACGATCTGGGTCCCAGTTGATTAATACATTTCCGAGATCAAAAATAATATGTTTATACATGCCCAATCTTCCTCATTATTATACTGCTTCCAGAATCGCTGCGACGCCCATACCGCCTGCTGTGCAAATAGAAATTAAACCGCGGCCTTTGCCTGACTCATGCAGCATTTTAGCGAGTGTACCAACAATTCTGGCACCAGTTGCCGCAAATGGGTGTCCAAGCGCAACGCTGCCACCTTTAACATTCATTTTCGTCCTGTCTAAGGAACCCATCGCTTTATCGCGCTTTAAAACGCGACGGCAATAATCATCTGATTCCCAGGCTTTCAATGTGCATAATACCTGACCGGCAAAGGCTTCGTGGATTTCATAAAAGTCGAAATCTTGCAGGGTCAAATTATTGCGTTTTAATAATTCACTGACAGCGATAGTAGGAGCCATCAATAATCCTTCGCCATGGACAAAATCAACCGCGGCGGCTTGCGCATCTACGAAGCGTGCTAATAAGGGTAAATTATTTTCTTTGGCATATTCTTCGCTGGCAAGAAATACGGCTGCGGAACCATCTGTTAAGGGACTGCTGTTGCCGGCAGTGAGCGTGCCTTTGTCGGTAAAATCAAAAGCGGTTTTTAATTTCCCCAATTTTTCCATGCTGGTATCGCCGCGTAATATTCCATCGCGTTTTTGACCTTTAAATTCAAAGATCAAATCATCATAAAACCCAGCTGCATAGGCAGCAGCGCCGGTTTGATGGCTTTTAAGTGCTAATTCATCTTGAGCCTGACGGGAAATATTCCATTCTTTCACCATTTTTTCAGTATGCTCACCCATGGATAAGTGAGTGCGTGGTTCGGTTACGGAAGGAAATTTCAGTTTTAAATCGGACAATCGGAATGAAGCGAGTAGTTTTAATTTTTCGCCTAGTGTTTTTGCCTGATTTAACGCTATCAGCTTTTTCACATAAGCTTTTTGTGCCATGACAGGCAGATCACTGTTTGTGTCGACGCCAGCGGCAATGCCTGAATCCATCTGGTAATTAGAAATTTTAAGTGCGATTTGCCGTGCGGTTTCGAGACTAGTTCCACAAGCTCTCTGGACGTTATAGCCTGGGGTATGCGGATCAAGCGTTGTTCCCAGTACACATTCACGTGCCAGGTCCCAGTCATAAGAGTTTAGCATGACAGCGCCAAGTGCAACGTCACCGAGTATTTTACCGTCCAGGCGTAATTTGGTTACCAGTGCCTGTAATGATGCGGTCATTAATTCCTGGGTGGTAACGTCAACATAATTCGTTCTCGATTTAAAAAAAGGAGTGCGAGCGCTGCCGATAATATAAGTGGGACGTGTTTTCATATTATTCCTTTAATATGTGATATGGCTAAAAAAGTAAGGTTAACGATGTTTTCCCTTAGTTGCAAGTGAATATATCTAGGGAATTTTCCCGTATTGTTAATAAGAGTCGTGTTTGTTTTAATGCATTTACTTTAATAACAAATATATCCAAGGATCTCACTATGCCAAATACGGTAGAAAAATATAAAAAGGCACTCAGTTTAAGCAAAGATAAAAATAACCAAGAAGCGCGTGTAGAGCTTGACGACATAATAGCTAGTGATCCGGAGTTCATTCCAGCTTATTTTATGCGTGCGATATGTAACGCCAAATTAGATAATGAAAAAGGCATAACAAGTGATATTGCTACGTTGCTAGATAAGAATTTTGAAAAATCTGAATTGCTTCATCATAATATTTTAGCGGACGGCGCTAATAATGTTATTCGCGAAAAAAGAATCGATGAAATTTTCCTGGAACAGTTGCATGTGTTAAAGATCGCTCAATATAAACTAGACAGCGTTCAGGAAAGAAAGGCAAAAGAACTTTACTTGCATGGAATGATTTGTATGGCGGCTACATTGCCGGAAAAAGTCCTGGATGATGTCAATGCTCTCGACAAAATTTTACCTGATAACTTATTTGTACAACAACTGCAAATGCATATACCAATGATGATTGCTGAAGTCAAGTTCGAAAAAGAACTTGAGCAGGCGCAAGCAAAAAGAGAGGCAAGTAAGTCGTCAGCCAGTATGCAAATAGAATTGAATTTTTTAAAGAAAATGGTGGAAGCAGCAGAAGAGACGATGAAGGAACAGAGCGAAAGGATTAAAGCGCTTGAAGCTGAAGTTGAAAGTTTGCGTAAAGCTGCGGTAAAGCCGGATGCAAATCGTTTGTTCAGTGAGCCACAACGAACACCGTCACCGGGAAGGAAATAACAGGCTAACGTTATGGATTGCTTTGTCGCAAAAAGCGCTCCTCGCAATTGCGAGCGTTTTTAGCAAAGCAATCCAGATTTTTAAACTATGATAGTTTGCGCCTCTTACACTCGCGTACTCTGGATTCTCTTTCCACGCTAACAGTGTTATTGAAATAAGTCAGCTCGTTATCAGGATTGGAATTTTTTAATAGCATGTTTTCCAGAATATCTTCTGTGGCTACCTGATATATTTTTCCATGTCTGATGAGATTCATGGTATTTGTCATGCCATTGACACACTCTACCATTAACTCATTATGCGAATACATGTCAAAACGGTTAGGATCATCGAATATGCAAGGTAAATAGCCATTGCGCATCAGCAAATGATTAGCTAACAACATGCAAAATGTACGACAATTAGCGTCATAAAATGGATGTAACTGTTCGCAGCTCTGAATAAAAGTAACAATAACGGATAACTTTTCGAACGGGCTTTTGGCTTTACTGATGCTATCATCGTATTTTTGAATGAGTTCATTCATTCTGTTTTTTAATGTTTCATTAGTATTATATATTTGTTCACTAACGAGGTGAAAGTTAACGCAAAATGAATATTCATTATCGAACTTGTTGATAATTTTAAATAGGCAGGTAGCCAGTTCACGATTATTTGTCGTTTCACCGATAGCCTTGCAAAGTAATACCGTTAAACTCATATAGCTATATTTTCGAAAAGATGCTACCGATTCTGAATTATTATTGTTACTTTTAATCTGCTCTAAAATGTCATTTTCAGTGGGCGACGGGTTTAGGGCGCGAGCTTTAGCAACGCACGTCCTGCAATATTCAATAAATTCTTTATCACTAATGTTCGCGATCGTGGTATCAATTTTCTTTGCAAGTATTTTAGTTAAATTGTCATTGCGTTCAAGATATTCAAATATGCCATCGGGCGAGGTGTTTTTGTATGTATCGTTATAACAGAGTCCAAAATAAACCGCATCGGTTTTAATGGTACGAAAGTTTCCGGCACCTGATATATCGTCATCAGCGTAATTGGTCTCTTCGACACCATTCGTGGCTATGCGATGTAAATCACAAATGAAGTCAATATCAAGTTTGCGCTTAAAATTGAATATTTCCTGATATGCTTTGTATAATGCTTTTAGATAGCCTCTTTCTCTTTCTTCAAAACCTATCCATGAGTCACTATCCTGTTTGTTTCCATCAATGAAAAACCGCCAGATTTCATGATCAGGTATCAATAGTCGAAGTGTTTGCGGGTCTCCTGCGGCTGATTCTTTATAAAATGATAATGTCGCAAATAAATCCTGAATATTATCGACTGTTAATCCGGTTTTAGCTGAATCAAGTTTCCTGAACAAGGTAAATCTTCCTTACGATATTTTACGTCTCTTGCATTCACGTACTCTGGATTCTCTCTCCACGCTAACAGTATTATTAAAATAAGTCAGATCTTTGTCAGGGTCGTAATGTTTTAGCAGCATTTTTTCCAGAATACTTTCCGTACTTAATTGATATACTTTTCCATGTTTGATGAGATTCATGGTGTTTTTCATGCCATTGATACACTCTACCATTAACTCTTTATGCGAATACATGTCAAAACGGTTTGGATCATCAAATATGCATGGTAAAAAACCATGGCGCATCAGCAGGTGATTGGCGAGCAGCATGCAAAAGGTGCGACAATTGGCGTCACGAAATGGATGTAATTGTTCGCAACTCTGGATAAACGTGACAATCGCGAATAATTTTTCAAATGGGCCTCTGGCATTGCTGATGCTTTCTTCGTATTCATGAATGAGTTCGTTCATTCTGTTTTTTAATATTTCATTGGTATTTTGTTTTTGTTCGCTGGTGAGCCGAAAATCTAAATTAGATGAACGGCTGCTGACATATTTAAATATACAGGCAGCTAGCTCGCGATTATTTGTTGTTTCTCCAACCTCCTTGCAAAATAATAGGGTTTCACTCATGCAAGCCCAATTTTTAAGAGCTAATACTGATTTTGATGCGCTATTGTTACTTTGTATCTGATGTCGTATATCGTTATCAGGCGCGGAGTTTGAGGCGCGAGCTTTAGTAACGCACAACCTGCAATATTCAACGAGTTCTTTATCAATAGTAATATGGTAGTTTGAACATTCTATTCGCGTTAAATTATCGTTACGTTCAAGATATTCAAACAAGCCGTCGAGCGTGGTATTTATATAATCATGATGATTATATAGTCCATAATGAATTTCATCATTTTTGGTCGTGCGAAAGTTTCCAGTATCTGATTTGTCTATGTCCCCATAATTAGTGTTTTTGACACCCTCTGTAGCAACACGATGCAAATGACATATAAAATCAATATCAAGCTTGCGTTTAAAAGCGAATATTTCCTGATATGCTTTGTATAGCGCTTGTAAATAGCCACTTTCAGTACGTTCAAAGGCTATCCATGATTCATTATCCTGTCTGACTCCGTCAATGAAAAATCGCCAGATTTCATGATCAGGTATCAATAGCCGCAGGGTTTGTGGGTCGCCTGCGGCTGCTGCTTTGTAGAAAGATAATGTTGCAAATAAATCCTGAATATTATCGATCGTTAATCCAGTTTTTGCTGAATCATATCTCCTGAACATTAGCTTTGTCTCGGTGTTGTCGTGAACCTCGGATCGTATGGTTGCGGTTTATCATTGCTGGCTAAATTATTCGCTAATGCCGCCACGACTATGTCCATTTTTCTATCCATTCTATCAATGGTATTTTTCATTGTGAGGACATCATCCACCAACATTGCATTTTGTTGGCTAAGCTCCGCTAGTGAGACGGATTGTTGTCGACTGACACCCAGTAATAATTTTTCCAAATTTGTCAGGCTGTACAGCGTGTTTAATACGGTCAAGCAGGCTGATTGCTGTTTCACATTGAGCAGTGGCTCACCGTCTTTTGCTGTCTCGGTTTGTATTTTAATATCAGAGTGATGTAATAAAATTTCTGCCAGTAATAATGCGGCTGGATTTTCTCCGGTTTCGCTGGTGCAGCTATTAAGACGCATAAGAATTGAAGCTTGATCAAGATTCAAAAGGCTACGCAGATGGATTATATTTTGGCGGCCACGTATTGCTTCGGCTGATGCACCAGGGGAATCATTGCCCATACGTCGAAATAAATCGCTATCTACGCTCACATGCGGCAAGCGTTCTTCCGGATAAAGCCATGCTTGTAAATCGCAAAATAAATCAACCAGTGATCGTTGTGATGGCTTTTGTAGATGCGGCTTTAATGCTTCAGGAAACCCATCAAGCTTGAGTTCAAATTTCACATCTTTGCTTACAATGGTTTTTATATTTTCGCCTACGCTTTTTAATATGATGTTCTTATCTATAAGCATATTAATTGTTTTTGTTGCAAAAAATGCATCTTGAGTTGTCACTGTTCTTGTTTTTAGATAGTCGGAAAAACTTTGCGCGTTGATAGTAAAAGCCAATTTACTTGCTATTAACTCTTCAATTGTTCTTACATCATGGCGTAATATGGCTTCATGATACAGAAGCGCGCCGAGATGAGAGTTACCTTTACTCTGAGAGATAAGAAATCTTGCTACAGTACAATGGCCCCAGCCTGAGAAGCTGGGATTGAGTATCTGCACTTTTGCGAGTAGTAATTTAAAGATAGAGGCGTCCATATTATCGAGGGTGGTAGCAACCAAATACGGTGCTGAAAACACGGCTGCATATTCGTATGACTCGCACGTAGGGTCAGAGACATTGGCTCCCTGGGCAATCAAAAATCTTGCCATATCCCATTTTCTATTGGCGATTGCCACAGATAACGCTGTGACTTTTGTTCTGCTACTAGACGGAACGGCTCCATCACCAACAAAATTGATATTAGTATTTGGTTGTGAAAGAAGACGAAGAACCTCTGGCATATTACCATTTGCTGCAGCGTTGATGAGTTGCTGAGACATACTTATTCCCTTTTTATTATTATTTTACCTGGTCGGATTATATTTATCGGGCATGGAAATTGTCAATCGACCCTATTACAATGATGTGATTCATTTAATTGCAAAAGGAAGATCAAATGGTTATTTATGAAGTTAATTTGAATGTTAACAATGAAATTTATAACGAATATTACAAATGGCTTATCTCGCACATGGATGATATGTTAAAAATCCAGGGATTCAAAAAAGTTGAAATTGGCTTGATAGAAAACCAATTAGACGATGGCAAGAAAAAAGTGCGCGTTAGTTATACAATTGATTCTTATGATAACCTGCAAAAATATTTAAGCCTGCATGCGCCGAAAATGCGTTCGACAGCGATTGAAATGTTTGGGGATAAGTTTCACGCTGACCGACGCATAATACTTGAGCCCATCACTATCGAAGCTTAGCGTCTATGGATATTCGATCTTCTCACCAGGTAATTTATCAGTGTCACAACGCACATGATAAAGAAGATGAAGAACACAACTTGTGCAATGCCGGCAGCAATTAAAGCGATTCCAGTAAATCCTATAATGCCAGCGATAATTGAAATGAAGAAAAAGACAAACACAAATGTCAGTAATTCAAAGGTAAATCCCGTGACATAAAAGAAGAACGATAATATGAACATGATGAGAAATACGATGAAGCATATCTTGGCGATCGCGGCAGCTGCTAATGCGATGCCGGTGAAACCAAGTATACCTGCCAGTATTGCTATTAGAAGAAAGACCAGTGCCCATGCAAGCATGATAATTCTCCTTTCGTATGCTGATACTTATATTTTAGTCCATTTTCATCGGTAAAACCTGAAATTGCATGCATGTAATTAAATGTACGAGGGATTTGGCGATGGGCTGCAGGCATGTCATAATCATGGATCACAAGGAGGTGCATGCGGATGATTCCAACGTTTAAATTTGATGCTTTAATTGTAGGCGCGGGTGGCGCTGGCTTGAGAGCGGCAATACAATTGGCTGACTCTGAATTGAATGTCGCGGTAATATCCAAGGTTTTTCCAACTCGTTCCCATACTGTTTCCGCTCAGGGCGGTATTGCTGCCGCATTAGGCAACGCGCATCCAGATGATTGGCGCTGGCACATGTATGACACCATCAAAGGTTCAGATTACCTTGGTGACCAGGATTGTATTGAGTATATGTGCGAAAATGCGGCGGAAGCCATGTATGAACTGGATCATATGGGTATGCCTTTTTCCCGCATGAAAAATGGCAAAATATATCAACGCGCTTTTGGTGGCCAAACCAGAGAATATGGCAAAGAAGATGCTTACAGAACTTGCGCCGCAGCAGACCGTACCGGTCATGCCTTACTTCACACCTTGTATCAAAATAATATACGCGTCAAAACCAAGTTTTACACAGAATGGTTTGCCGTTGATCTGGTAAAAACTGATTCGGGTAAAATATGTGGCGTGGTTGCCATCTGCATTGAAACTGGCGAAACCGCGTTTTTCAACGCGAAAGTAACTATTCTTGCGACTGGTGGTGCCGGCCGGATTTATGAAACTACGACCAATGCCTGGATTAATACCGGCGATGGTTTAGGCATGACTTTACGTGCTGGAATGCCTGTGCAAGATATTGAAATGTGGCAATTTCATCCAACCGGTTTGCCGCAAATAGGTATTTTGATTACGGAAGCTTGTCGTGGCGAAGGCGGTTATCTGATTAACAAAGACGGCGAACGTTTCATGGAGCGCTATGCGCCCCATGCCAAGGATCTCGCATCCCGTGATGTGGTTTCGCGCGCTATTGCGCTGGAATTACGCGCTGGCAATGGGTTTAATCCTGGCGGGGTGGATTATGTGAAACTGAAGCTTGATCATCTGGGTCCCGACGTTATCAACACGCGTTTGCCAGGTATTCGAGAACTCGCAAAAACATTCGTTAATGTCGATCCCGTTAGTGAACCTATTCCCGTTGCGCCTACTTGTCATTATATGATGGGCGGTATTCCCACCAATATTCATGGCCAGGTACTTACCCGTACAGATAAAGAAAAAGACGAAGTGGTTGAAGGTTTGTATGCGATAGGAGAATGTGCTTGTGTATCTGTGCATGGCGCCAATCGACTTGGCAGTAATTCCTTGCTGGATTTAGTCGTGTTTGGTAAGGCAGCTGGCGAGCATGCCAAAGAAGAAATTGATAAGGGTCTGGAGCTGCACCGCGCTAGCGAAGAAAATATTAAAGAAGCCCTGCAGCGGCTTGAACGCTGGGATAAAACCAGGCAGGGCGAAGACCCGTACGATATTGCCAGCGAAATGCGTAAAGTAATGCAGGATGATTTCGGCGTGTTCCGTCTGGAAGAGCATATGCAAAAAGGCTTAAAAAAGCTGGAAGAATTGCGCGAACGCCTCAAACATGCTGCGCTGAAAGATGTTAGCAAAACTTTCAATACTGCCAGAATAGAAGCGCTGGAATTGGATAATTTGATGGAAGTGGCTTATGTTACCGCTGTCGCTGCGTTGACGCGAAAAGAAAGTCGCGGCGCTCATAGTCGCGAAGATTATAAAAAGCGCGATGATGTGCATTGGCTAAAGCATTTGATTGTCTTCGCTGATGGTGAGGTCGAATTTCGCCCAGTGAATATGCAGCCCAAAAACGTCAAACCATTTGAGCCTAAAGAGCGGGTTTATTAGCACTTTTTTACTCCCAGGCGCCTCCTGAACAGATGCGCTATAATACTATTATCAGGATAGTCGCTTGGGGGCAGATATGAAGTCGCCAATCTTTTACCATCTATCTACATTGTTTTTATTGTCTTTTGCTGTGAGTTGTTACGCTGCAACACACCCACAACCACAGTCTCAACAGCAAGTGCCATCAGGGATGCCAGTACATAATGTAGCGCCACGTCCGCAAGCTGTCGCGCATCCGCAAGCTGTGCCACATCCACAAGGTGTGCCACATCAACATAATTTTACCCATCATCCTACTCCTGTAGGCAATAGTGCTCCATCACCAGCGAATAATAACTGGCACCCGAATCCAGCGGCAAACAACAATCATCCAATGAATAATAACAATCATCCCACGAATAATAATGTTAATAATAATCACCATCACTTTAATCATAATAATAATGGCTATTATTTTTATAACAATGTCGCGGTACCATATTATGTGGCGCCAGCAGAAGACGAAGATGATTCTTATGTACAACCTGGAGATGAAGATAACGATAACGCTAATAATAATGACCAATCAAATTTACCAGGTAATGCATGGGCTTCCGCTAATGATGGGCAAGTCCCACAAAATGCGGTTAGCTACCAGGATGGCAATGGCGCGACGGTATATTACTGCCGTACGTTATATAACAGCACGGAATACTACGGTTATCTGGTCCCAGATGACGGCTGTTATGTCGATGATCAATCTACCACGTTGCGCTTCGAGCAATATGAAGTGCTAGTGCAGAATTAATCATTACAGCCGCCGCCTGATGATGCTTATATAAGCGATGAACTAGATATTTTGGATATTGGAGTATAGCTTACAGGTTCGGACAATTGACTGGATCTTGCTCCTCCTCCTAGCCATGAAAGCAATCCCCAATTCCGCGCTGGCGCTAATTTTTTCAATATCGTATCAGCATCCATATTTATAAATTCTGCTAACAAGTTATTGGACGATATTTTGTTGTCTGGCGCTGCTAATGTGTCGGTAATCAACGTTTTCACTTTGCCCGCCTGATCCAGCATGTGATGCAATGTCCATGTGTGTTTACAGGATATTAACTGGTTGAATGTGAAGCCGCAGGATAGCAGTATTTTTAATGCATCAGGCTTGAATTTTGCTGGGCTACTAAGCAAGTTTTCAAGATTGACTATATCGGCATGCGTGTTTTTTACTTTTGCAGAACTTAAATCTGCAGGTGAAATGATTTTGTGATCAAGTAAAAAATAGGTTATCAGTAATTGATTTCGAACAGTTTCTTTCACCTGTGGTGAAACCGATGGGGCTAACAAAAATGCAGGTAATGTAGCATTTGTCGTCGCATTGTCGCGATTCAACTGATGGATTAAATCAATTTGATCTTTTGCGGATACTGAAGTAACGCTTCCCAGTAATAACTCCATAGTAGTTGCTATTGTTGCGCGAGAAACATAATGCTTAATTAAAACGTTAGTCAGCAGGAAATTCAATAAATGACTATTCGCCGTTTTTCTTTGCATGTCACTTTCCGTAATGACTGAATTTATCAGAAACGAACGACGATTTTCTGCGGGTATGGCCTCAACTACGGGCGTTATGGTTTCGATGCTGTCAAACAGGAATTTAAATTGTATAGCAATTTCAAGGCGTATATTTTCAGGAAGCGTTTTCAATATAGGCACGAATTGTTTTTCATTGCGGACGAATTCCGTCAAAAATGTTTTGATATCTTCTATACTATTTTTATTTAGTATACCCATTAGCGTAATGACTGTATCTGGATCGTTAATGAGAGATTTGTGTTCTCGTATAAAAGTTAATTTTGCGTCATTAGGCAATCTTTTTACTATGGAAATGATATCGCTGCTTGTTGTAATAAGATGGCTGAGTTCTTTGGTAAATGTATAACGGGATGCGTCTGGTAATTCCGCCAACACCAAAACTAACTGAGACGAGGTTGTGATTCTGTTTTTGCAGGCACGCGCGATATCAAGTCTAAAGGGATTCAGGATTTCTTTTAATTTATCTGCTAACTCAGAGCTATTTCTGGCATTGCTATTTTCGCGTATAAATTTATCGCGATTTTCAAGGATCTCTAATGTTGAAAGAAATGCTTCTTGGGTGTCCCGCAATATTTCATTGATAATATTAGTTTTAACGGCACCATCAGCAACCGCGTTTATAAGTGCCGAAAATCTGGTAGCGTGTTCTAGCAGACGGTGCAGCGTCCATGGATGTGTGCAGTTTATTAATTTAGCCATGGTATAGCCGCAGTCAAGAATGATTTTTAAGGCATTTTTGCCGAACTTGACTGGGCTTTCCAGAATGTTCTCAAGGTTGATTCTTTGGGTGCGCTCGAGTGTATGTGTGTGAGTGGGAATGTCTTCGATTTTGATAACTTTCAAGTCAACCAGATAACAAAAATTAGGTAGATTTTTATAAACTGTATCTCTGATTTGATCGTGAATACGATGGTTTTGCAATATTTCATGCGCAACTTTATTGCTCGAACCTGTCGTTTTAAAAAAGTTGGCAAAGCTGATGATTTCATCCACTGGATAAGCTTGTCCAGTGATTATCAGGTTTATTGCTTGGGTAGCAGGATAATTAGCCTCATCGGTCGCGAGAAGTTCAAAAAATAATTTGGAAATAAGATATGTGTTGTTTCCCGCTTGTTGATCTCTGCTAATGGATTCGCTGAACGCTTGTAGAAATTTTCCTCTTTCATCTCACGCAGATCTGGAATAATAATTTTAGCTCCCGACATGCTTTTAACTACGCTGATTTGTGCGCAGGCAACCTCAAAACGATGACTTATGTCGAGTATAGTTAAAATAGCGATAAGATCTTGTTCATCGCGTATAAAATCTGCTTTGTATTGTTTCATGAAGATGAGTTTATTGTCATCAGATAGAGTACGTAGTATTTCTAACAGACTTTGCAGGTTGCTTATTTTGGCTTTCTGTTCAATACAAAATTGTAGTCTGTCAGTGTGATTTAATTGATAACAAATAATTGCGTATTCATCACCATTATTAATGGTAGATGAAAACTGTCTCGCAATGTTTAGTCTGTCTTTATCTTCGTTCCAGGTTAAGTATATTCTAAGCTGATCTGCAGTTTTAATGTTTGCCGCTATTTTTGTCGAAAATTCAGATGTATCACTAATATTAACATCGGTTAATAATTTATTTATATTTGATTGTAGGTCCAAAATGGTTCCGGTAACAAAAGAAACCAGAAAGTCAATTTTTGAACCTGGCAATAATCTCGTTACCTGCGTGAGTTCGTCGCTATGCCTGATCATATGATGCAGGGTGAGCGCTGCCTCAGATCTTAATTCTTCAGGTAGTGAGCTAATAACTGTCACTGCAAATCCACGTTGTGTGTTTAGGCGAGCAGCATATACGTTTAAAAAGGCGATTTTTTTGTGTGGATCTGTGATGCCATTAAGAATGTCTACGATAGTGCTTCCAGTAAGAGATGCGCCGAATCTGCGATAAAATGCAGTGGGGTCTACCGCGGGACATATTTTGATAGCATAGCTAACTGTTGCACTCACGTTTTGAGTGCTTAATAATAACTGTTCAGTAAAAAACTGGATATCATCGTATGTGCAGCCAGCAAAAAAATCATTACAAAAATATTGGCGGCAAAATTCGTAAATATTATTAGGGTCGCGTGCTATTTCGTCTGTGAGGTAATCAGGGACAAATTCCATGCCTGTATTTTGTAATATATCTTTGGCGGATTTCTTTCTGCTTTCATAATCAGCTGTTTCGTGCGGTCTCTTGGCATGGCTGAACATATAACGCCTCTTTTGTTATTATTAGATCCATTTCTATTATTTATGGCGTAACGATAGCACGATCATAAAAATTATTGCAATATGCTATTTTGGTTCTGTGCTTTTTAGCCTATTTCTTGCTAAAATTAACTCATTAATTGCCGTGCTTGATGGTTTTATGAAAGAAAAATTATACATACGTGATATTGGTCTTGATGACGAAGCCGCCTTTCTGGCTGCCATGTGTCGAAGTAAGCCTCTACATGATCTCTGGATGCGGGCGCCACAAACGCGCGAGGATTTTCTTGAATTCTATCAACGCTATAATCAACCAAACCATAAATGTATATTGCTATGCGATGAGGGTGGCGATATAGCCGGCGTTTTCAATTTGAGTGAAATTGTGCGCGGCGTATTTCAAAATGCTTACCTTGGTTATTCAGTGGTAATTGATTATGCCGCGAAAGGTTATATGAGCCGCGGACTCAAGTTGGTACTGGAAAAAGTATTTGTCGAGATGGGCTTGCACAGGCTTGAGGCAAATATACAACCCACGAACATTAGTTCTATTCAGTTGGTGAAAACGAATGGCTTTCGTAAAGAGGGTTTTTCGCCAAGATATCTTAATATCAATGGTGAATGGCGTGATTTTGAGCGCTGGGCTATCACTTATGAAGACTGGGAAGAGTCGCTTAATCGTTATACAATACGAAATGGTGAGTAAGCATTGTCACGTATTTAAGGAGAATATCAATGAAACGGACATTCATTGTTGCTCAGTCGTTGTTCATGGTGGTTGCTTTCACCCCAGCGTTTGCTTTTGCGGATGCGCAAATTTCCAAATCGTCATCCATACAGGAAATTACCATCACAAATACCCTATGGAATGAGCATGCAACTGGCGGAGCGGCAGGATTGACTAAGACTTCAATCATTGCAGCATTCAATAATGGCGGCAATACGCCATGTTTTACTACGACGCTTGCTTTTGATGGCTCCACAACCATTCAGGTTGGAATAGGTCAGCCTTGTGTTGCCGCGGTGACTTCTATCGCTATTACGCCTGTAGCGGGCCCAGCGGGCACCGTTTATGCTGCGCCGGCAAATGTTACAATTGATGGTTCTAATTTTGCCACACAAATAGTGGTCGCCGACGGCACCGATCCTGTTTTTGATACTACCAATGGCGCAGTCAAAACCCAGGGCGTTATATTGGTGACATCTCAAGGGTTTGCTTCCAGTCATAAATGATTAAGGAAATTGATTGTGTCTGAAAACGATGTTTGTACGCTTGCTCATTCACCTCTTGCTGAAAATGAAATTATTACTAAATTGCATACTCTGCGCGATAGGGCGTTAATTGATAGTTCGCGATTTTCCGTGTCAGCGGTTGCGGAAATAAAATTAGAAAATAATTTATTCGCATATATTGGCGGCGTTAACATTGAAAACCATGAGCAAAACCGTTTGTCTATGCATGCTGAGCAACTGGCGTTGGCTATAGCGCAAACTTTACTGGGAGGCGATATTCATTTTTCCAGAATGTGGATTATGGGCGCGCCGGAAACAATAAAAAACGGCAGCACGCATGCGCTTGCTGATAATCCTGTAATGTCGTGTGGTCATTGCCGGCAAATTCTCATTAGTTGCGCCACTGAAGATGCAGAAATTATTTCTGTCACCGTCAACGACGAAATCAAGCCACCATATAAATTAAAAGATTTATTGCCGCAAGCATTCAGTGAGCTGGACTTGCAGCTAAATGCTGAGCAGCGAAAAGATAATATGCATAACTTGTTACAGAATATGCAGACGCTTTTAGCGGCTTCTTCGAGTATCAACAACACGGATATGTTTACCTATTTGCGCGCGATTAAACCGCATATTATCAGTGAAGATTTTAAAACGTCGCCCATTCTCAGTTGTATTATCAAATTGACCAATCCTGTTTGTTATATACCAGGAGCATTGGTTCAGGATGTAGGGTTTTTAACGACAGATGCTGTTTTTACTGCGTTTGGTCATGCTATTACCCGTTTTGGCGGTCGCAGCCTGGATGTTGCGAAAATGTATTTTTATAGCGAAGCTTTGCATGCCGCGCAATTTCGTGGCAGTGAGATACAGTATATTCGTCGCTTTGTGAATAAAGATATTCCGGTCTGTTTTTTCAATCAGACCGGAGAGTGTGCGAGCTACAGTTTGTCAGAATGTATTAAGGAAAACTATTTATCGTTACAATTTTCGGCGGCTTAATCGTTTTTATTTGTGATGAAAATTCATGCCCATGCCCATGTGGCCGCCACCATTGCCACCCCAGTGACCACCACCATTGCCACCCCAATGACCACCACCCCAGTGTCCGCCGTAATTTACGCCTGAATTATTCCAGTTGTGATAATTGTGATAATGAGAGTAATAAACGGAAGGAAAGCCGTAAATATAATTGTAATTATAAGGATAATAATCTGAATACGGATAATAGTCGCCAGAGGTTACATAGCCTACGTCAAATTCATTGTATTCGTTAGTGTCGTAGTTATAAGGTTCGGCGTCATAATAAGTGTTGTTATATGTTGAGTAGGGAGCTGCGCAGCTGGTAAGAAGACCAATAGATAGGGTTATGAGTGCTCCAGTTAATATCCGTTTCATATGCTTCTCCTGTGGCTTATATCAAATCATTATACCAAATGCCGGCCATGACTTTATTAACAATAACGGTTTAATTGTTTTTAATTCGTATCTTATTGAATGATATAAACATCATGAGTGTCTGGCGACTCGCTTAATGCAGTTGCCAGGCAAAAACGTGTATAATAATAATGGACCCAGGAAAAAAATAAGGAGTCTAATTATGCATAAAGCTACTCATCATAAAAAACGCGCAAATGGCCACGCACATTTTCATCGTGATTTAGTTGGTTTGAAAAGAGCTCTCGCGGATGCTGGTGTGGATGTAAAAAGCAAAGCGGGTGAAATGCTTTTGCATACTTACCACGATATGCAGGATGCTTCTTCTGATGTGAAAGAACAAGTAACAGACTACATTGTTGACCGCCCATTTAAATCATTAGGCATTGCATTGTTGTCTGGTGTGGTGTTGGGATTTTTGCTGCGTAAATAAAATTATGGCCCGGTGGCATGCTGAACATATTGAAGAAGATTGTGCGCGCTTCTTTTTATGGACATCATTCGCATAACCAGGGCCAGAAGCTCAATCAATGTCTTGTCTTCTGCTATCAAGTAGCCGGTCAATGTGCTTGTAATCATTATAGGCACTAGTGTTTTCGGTTTTGCCAATCTGTTTTTTAATATACGATATTTTTTGCGAATGTAGACGCGATTATTGTCCATGCATGTTTCCATTTGCAGGATTTCATGCTGCAGGTTGTTCATTATCATTTCCTTTCTTGTTTTCATCAAGGATATGCAGTGTTTTCGCTATCTGTCTGCGAGTTGCTGCAAATAACAGGTTTTTTCTCAACCTGCGCGTGTATGCGAAGAGGGAAGCTAATACTACTATATTTACCAATGCTACAACCGCGGCAGCTGCTAGTTTACTGAAATTAAAATCAAGAAGCGCCACAAATAATAAAGTCATTGCGCTGAGCCACGATGAGAGTAATAACAAAGACATTACAAACGCGAGCACAATGATTATTACTAATGATTTCATCGCAAGTTTGGCTTCAAGATTGAATAAATGAGCCATGTCGCTCATATGCGCCAGGTAAGCTTGTATCAGCTCAATGCTTACCGTCAGGATATTTGAATTGTTATCTTCTTCCATAATAAATCCGTTTATTTAAGTTTTCGAAAAATTTGCGCCAGAATAATGCCCGCGGCAAAAGAAACGCCTATGGCTTTTACCGGATTTTCTTTGATGTAATCAATGGCGTTATTTTTAATATCAATCAAGCGTTCATTTATCTCATGAATATCTTCGGAGACGGAGTCACTGGCTTGATTGTCATCGTTGATGTTGTCTTCATCCCTATTTTCATTGTCGATATCCATTTTTGCATCCTCAGAATATTCAAGGCTATATACATATCATAATCTATTTGTAGTGATAGATGATTTTTGTGGACACAAATAATATATGTATATGATTTATATGAACTTATTCACACGATTAATATAAATATTAACTTTATTAATAATATAATTAATTAAATTAACATATAAATTGACAATATTGCCAAAAATTACTATATTTAATTAAATAAATTAATATGGTGATTGCGAATATGAGAGAGTTAACGAATTGTCCTTTCTGTCAGGGTGATTTTGTCATCAAGGAAGTGGAGTGTCAGGGCTGCCAGAGTCAGATCAAAGGCAGTTTTAAATCTAACCGTTTTCATATGTTTAACCCAGACGATCTCTTTTTTATTGAAACGTTTTTAAAGAATGAAGGCAATATCAAATTAATGGAAAAAGATTTAGGCGTTTCTTATCCAACCGTTAAAAGTCGTCTCAAAAATATTATTACAACACTGGGATATCAGACTGAAGAAGGTGGCTCTAAACAGCGCGTCAAAATTCTTAATGACTTATCCGAAGGAAAAATTGATGTCACAGAAGCCATGAAAAATTTGAGGGACGTGAAATGATCATCGTCAATCTCATGGCGGCGTTGTTATTAATACCACTGACAGTTATTTTGATCATTACGTTTAATGTTTATTCGAAACATTGGATGTTTCTTTCAGCGCTGGCGATATTCGTATTCCTTTATACAACATTGTTTGGTGTTTTATTTGGAAGTGCAGCTGCGGTTTTACTATTTATGCTGATTGCTATTTTGTATGTAATAAGAATAAAGAGTCTTGCCCGCCATTTACAGACAAGAAGAGGTGTAAACGATTATCCATTATTACGAGGAGCTATCCATTGTAAACATATGCGTTTACACATGGTGTTATATTTTCCTCTGTCATTTTTGCGGCTTTGTCGGTTTTTGCCGAGCGCGGCTGATAAAGAATTGAAGAAAAAGTTTGGCATTCAAGTGGGAATAAGCGAATTGCTTGAATTAATTGCCAGACAAAGCGCGGGAGCGCATATGGAAATAAAACACGAAGCTTTTGAAGTCAATTTTGAAATAATTTAACTATCCTGAGGTGTGATATGAGTGAAGAAAGAAAATTAATACTGGAAATGCTGAGTTCAGGTAAAATAAATGTAAACGAAGCAGAGAAATTATTAGAAGGAACAGCGTGATGTTGCGGCTGAGACAAGCGCAAAATCAGAAAATAAAAAGTTTCTTAAGGTGTTGGTCATGGATGGTGACAATACCAAGGTAAATATAAATTTACCAATTGCTCTTGCCGAAGTGGGGCTTAAATTTATTCCTAAAGATAAGCTTAAAATCGAGGGCACGGATATTAATGTCGAAGAAATCATAAATTTGATTAAAGATGGTGCTGAGGGCGAATTGGTAAATGTAGAGTCGACTGATAAAGGTAAGAATATAAAAGTGAGAATTTTTATTGGTTAATTCGCGGATGCAAGGGTGCGTCGCACCCTTTGTGCTAAGGCAAGAAATCAAGAGCAACTAAAGTTGCCATGACAGAATAATTGAATCACCGTAACATCTATAACCATGCAGACAATCACAATAGTTGGAATGAGTGAAAGCATAAATGCTTTGCGATAATTTTTTTCGCGGAAATAAACATACAATGATGTTACGCAGGAAATAAGACAGGAAACCGGCAGCGCAAGTGTTGTGGCGAATAAAATCCAGACATAAGGATTTTTTTCTGAGCCGGGAGCATCAAACAGCATGGCAGACATTAATGCCATCATTATACCGGCTAAGCCAACAAAGAAGAAAAAGCAATTTAAAATAATGGTAAAAAATTTTGTGCTATGTTCAGTCATGTATGCATCCTTCCGTTGTTTAAATAATAAACTATCGAGATGTAATATTTCCAGCGGGCTATAGGCGGACCAGGGGAATAATACCCCTACCAGATAATTTTGTCTGATCTAACATTACGTAAACACATACTGAAACGAGGTGGTTATGAAGCGTATTTTAAGTTTTTTACTTGCTGTTAAAAATCAAATAACAACGGATAGCAAAGTTGTTCCGGCTGCGGCAAAGAAAGATGACGATGAATCTGCTAGCAATCATTCCAGTAAGTGGAGCGATCTCTGTGTGGATGAATTTGAGAATGGTGGTTATTTTGCACAAGGTAATGCACACGTTGAATCTGACAACGATTCTTTGAGTTTTTCGTTTAGCAGTAGCAGTGATGAGAGTTCTAGTGAAGCTGAAAATGATAATAGCGTTAAAAAGCCATCAATGTGATCGGAGCGTAGTAAGTACTCGTCATTTGTGCGTAATTTTGGCATATTATATGCAAATTATGTTCAAAAACCATATAATAACTGCCAAAAGAAGTGCCCAGATATCGGAGGATTTATGCTGGATCATGTGATTATAGAAGTCAGTGATATTAAAAAATTAAAAGAATTTTATGTGGAAGTGCTGAAACAGTTACGCTACACGATTTTTATGGAATTCGATGATATCATTGGTTTTTCCGTGGACGACAAGCCGGATTTTTGGCTGAGAACAGGCATTAAGACATCGCCTCATGTTCATGTTGCTTTTCGCGCGCTGAATCGTGATGTGGTCGATCAATTCCATACTGCTGCGCTGGCTGCTGGCGCCAAAGACAATGGCGCGCCTGGTATACGTGAGCACTATCATCCCAATTATTATGCAGCATATGTGTTAGATCCCGAGGGGCATAATATTGAAGTAGTTTGTCAAGACGCAGCGGAAAGTACCGCAAAAGCTCCAGAAATATTAATGGTCAATCAACGTCAATTAAAAGCAGGAAAATCATACGAAGATTTTCGTGATGCTTGGCTGCCTCCCGTGGACAATTCTGCGGATAAAACATCGCTGGCATCATATTTTCATGGTCCGGTAAAAATTTTTAACGCGGCAGCGATTGATGACCCAACACATATTATTACAGTTGCTATAGTCTCTGGAAGTTTAGAACATATTCAGCAAGAAGCAGAACGTGTGGCTGCAAGTGAAGCATTGCGCAGTAAGAAAATGCGTAAAGTCGCGGATAAAACCGCAGATACCAGATTATATAAGATAATGAATGTAGATGAGCTTGGTAAATAATGATGGATATTGTCAATTGACTTGAACAATTAGAGCAACCAGTCAATTTAAGTCTAGCGATCTAATATTCGTTTTATGCATAGTCGAAATATAAATTATGCATTAGACGAATGTAACTAAAGAAATTAGCCTATGATCTTCTAAATTTGAAGTTTATAAAGGCAATGACATGCTTGGTCCAAATCGCTTACCCACAAAAGATAATAAGGCAATCAGAATATGTGAAATTGGTATTGCCAATCCAGCTTCAAGATTTTTGCAAAAAGATATTCCCAATCATATCGGAATAAAAAATCCTAAACTAAGAAAGTTTTTTGAACACGATCACATTCAATATCGACATTTATATTTCCCATCAAATGGGTATTTTGGTAAAAATGAAAATGTTAATGACCTTTTAGACAGATTCGTTGAAGGAGCTTTGGATATTACGGAAAAAGCTTTTATAGATTGTCTTTCAAATACGAAATATAAAGCTGATGATATCGATTTTATTTGTTGCGTGACGTCAACCGGTTTTATCGTCCCAACATTATCTGCACGCTTTATAAAACACCTCAATATGCGTGAGAATTGTCAACGTGTAGATATTGTAGGTATGGGATGTAGTGCGGGTTTGAATGGTTTAAATACTGTTTTTAATTGGTGTAATGCTAATCCAAATAAAAATGCTCTGCTCATTTGCGTTGAAATTTGTTCAGCTATTTATACTGTGGATGAGACACCAAGAACAGCTGTCGTAAATAGCCTATTTGGTGATGGTGCTGCCATTGCTTTGATAAGAAATGAACAAGATAATATATTCACAAAACAGCCAAAAATTATTGATTTTGAGAGTCATCTTATTCCTGAACACATTGAGGAATTGCGTTTTGATTGGGATGAAGAGAAAAGCCGCTATAATTTTTTTGTAGGGAAGAATACACCACATGTGATATCTGCTGTTGCCGACCAACCATTAGCTCGACTTCTTGAAAGAAATAAAATTCAACGACAACAGATAAAACATTGGATTTTACATGGTGGCGGGAATTCAATCATTACTTGTATCCAAGATAAACTTAGTCTTAGTGATAATGATCTTAGACATACACGATCTGTTCTTAAAGATTTTGGCAATCTTTCAAGTGGCAGCTTCTTATTCAGTTTCAAAAGATTGATAGAAGTAGAAGATCAATCCATACAGACTGGAGATTTCGGTTTAATGATGACAATGGGTCCTGGTTTAGTCATTGAAATGGCATTGTTAGAATGGTGAGGTATTCATGAAATTTGTTCTTATCAAAAAAAATGGATGTGTGCTTCGAGTTATTTTAAATCGACCAGAAAAACGAAATGCATTTCATCCTGAGTTAATTAATGAATTAACACACATTTTTTCCTCTACCTCATTAGATAAAAACCTTCGTCTTATTCATATCTCTGGGGCGGGTTCTGATTTTTGTGCGGGAGCAGATTTACAATGGATGTCATCTTGCTCCAATCTTAGCGAATTAGAAAATTATGATGATGCTGACCAACTATTTAGCATGTATCAAAGTATGCAGGATTGTTATATACCAATTGTGTCACAGGTTCATGGACATGTCTTCGGTGGTGGAATAGGACTTTGTGCTGCATCTGATATTGTTATCGCAAATAAAAATAGTATCTTTTCATTAAGCGAGCCAAGAAGGGGCTTAATTCCAGCCGTTATGATGCCATTCATAATTGAAGCCTTAGGAAAAAGCAGGGTGCGTGAATTATTAATAACTGGCAGGGAATTCTCTTCTGACGAAGCAATGAATTTTGGATTGGTTCATTTTACCACTGAAGAGCAGAGCGAATTAGCATTAACTAAAAATATTATTAAGAATATCCTCGCCACCGCTCCTGAGGCTATTAAAGAATGTCGATTTCTTATCAATCATTCAGCACAGCTATCCAGGCAAAATTTTGTTGAATTCCTTGCAAAGAAGCGTATCAGTGATGAGGCTAAAGAAGGGTTAGCTTCATTTTTTGAAAAAAGACAGCCTGCATGGGAAAAAGAAACGCAGTTTTTAAGTGAGGATTGAGCCATGACTACATTAACAATTAGTTCTGCAAAATTAACTGATTTACCTGAAATCATACAATTAGAAAATTCAAAATGGAATGAACAGCAACGTTGTTCCCCGGATAATTTATTACGACGTTTAAATAATTTTCAAGAAGGTTTTCTGGTTGGACGAAGTAATAATAAAATTGTTGCTAGTTTCTATGCGATTCGACGTATGCATAGTCCTGGAGAACCTATCAATTGGTTACTAGATAGTGGAAACGGTACGGGTAGTACTCATGATAAGAATGGTGAGTCTTTGTTTAGTATATCCATTACCGTTAGTTCTAGTGCACCAAAAGGATCGTATCGTGAGATGATGGAAGCATGGCGAAATCTTGCCAAACAGCAAAAAGTAAATTTGATCTATGCGGGAAGTCGTGTGCCTGGATTAAATAAATTTAATGGGCATGCAGAGGATTATTTATTAAAAGTAAAGTCAGGTGAAATTTTTGACCATACTTTATCTAAAGCAAAATACTGTGGATTTTGCATTGGTAATCTTATTCATGATTATTTTCACGATCCCGATAGTTTAAATTACGGTGTTGAAATTTTCCAATTGATATAAGTTTAACAGATATTGTCTATTGACCGGAAATGCCACAATATAAGCAATATTTTCAAACAAAAGGATTATCAATGAAAAACGGATTTAGCCTCGTATTATTCGGAGCATTAGCGATTACAACCGTAGCCAATGCGTTTGCTTCCGGGCAAGAAAGACATGGTATTTATATCGGTGCTGGTGGCGCCTGGAATTCTCTGGATGAAGATTTTCACTCTACCTTGACCACCTCTAATGCTCGTAGCGCAACAGACCATTACAACGCTAGTCTTAATCGATTAGCTCCCATGCTGCAATTGGGTTATTCAATGCCGTTCTGTCGGGATCAGTGGCTGTGGGGTGCGATGGCACAATGGAAATATGTAGGCTACAGGACACCAAATGAAGGTAGTAGCCAAGGCCAGCATATTCCAAATGCGACTTTTTCCAGCATTAATTTTTTTGGCGCAGATGTGCATAGAGATTTTAATTCCGAGAGTCGGATCGACAATGAATTCATGATGCTATTATTTCTCGGCGCGCAATTACCAAATGGTTTTGTCTATTTTGGTGCTGGTCCGGTGTTATTTACTGCTTCCAATAGTATTTACAATTCTTCGGTTCACGAACCAAACGGTGTGGGCGATAATCTGGTCACCAAATCAGTCAGTAATTCCACGACGCTTTGGGGCGGTGCTGCGCAAGCTGGTTATAACTACTATCTTGATTCATCCTGGTTTTTAAGTGTTAACTATACTTACGCTAGATCAGGTACAAATCATTTTGATAATTCAGTCAACGCAGCTCAATACAATGGTTCTAGTGCGCCTGGACCAGTGACATTGAATTTGCAACGGTCAATTAATGTGACAGCGCAAGAAGTCATGTTTTCTATTAATAAAGTATTTTGACTTGTTTAAATAAGTCACCCTCCAGCCAATTTAATATTGGTTGAAGGGTGATTATTCGCGATTAGTGTTAGTGAGAGAAGACAGGCGTAGCTTTTAATACTTTTGCTCCGCTTGCTTCATTTTCTCCAAGTGCATCGAGGTACAGTATATTAGGATCAAGTACACCGTTCACGACAGAAGCCGCAATATCTAACTCTGGATTGTTAATCAAAAGTGTGAAGGTTATTCCTTTTGGATCATTAAGACTTGCGCCCCATATTTCATGTCCGTCTGAATCTGTTGTTGGCGAGGCGGGACAGAAAGCCGCAATGCCTTCAAGTGCACATCCAATGTATTTGGCGAACGGTACAAAGTTAACTAAATCTACGCCCACATAAATTTTTCTATCAAATGGATTAAAAGTATTTTGCGCGACATAAATGGAATCCAGATTTTGATTGTTGGCGGATAGATTTAGCAATACGCTTTGTTTGCCAGCGGAACCATCATTGTTAACAGGTATGCGCACAACGCTTCCTGTGTCAAAGGTAGCACCGTATAACACATTTTCTACATAGTCATAAGCTAATCCCAACACACCAAAACCTCTGCCGCTGATAGGCGATCCAAGCACGATATTAAATGGGCTTCCTGCCAGGTAATTTGGGCTGCTTCCTGCATCAACGCCGGCCCATAGTGCGCCTTTGCGAGTCAAGAGATTGATTTTCCATATATTTCCCATTTGACCATCAGCTAAATAAATACTTCCACGATGATCGAGTGCGATACCATCAATCCATCTTAATGGCGGATTGGTTGGCTGCTGACCGATTGCTGGCCATATTTTTTCGCAAGTATTTTTTGCATCGAGACTGCAATGGCCGCCACCTGGATGTACTAACCATATTCCATTCATATCTGTGGGTGTTTGCTCAACAAAACTCGTTGTATTATCTAATGCACGAAATGATACATAAACATCCCCCAAATCATCCGTCGCTAAACGAAAGCTGACTGAGTTACTGTCTGCAGCAAATGGAGTTGCTGCCTCAGGCCCGAGATCGAAAGTTGCGTAAAGTGATGCATGCCCATCTGGCGTTATTTTGAATATTTCACCTTTAGGTTGCACGGCGGAAACAAAAATATTTCCGAAATTATCACGTGTGGAACCTTCAATATAACAAGTATGTTGTGGGTTGCCATTTGCATCAGGATTAGCAGGATCGGGAGGGCAGAATTGTTTAGCAAACGCACTATTAACAGACATATCCAGCAACGTAGTGATGTTATAAGAAGGTGTTGGTGGATTGGCCAGGGCCATAGTGCAAAACGAGATAAGAGAAAGAGAAGATATTTTTAAGAAGTTGCTAAATTTTATGATAGTCGCTCCTCTATGACAATTATTTTTAGCGAACTAAGTTGAATACAGCATTAGACCAAATTATAGATCATAAAAATATCTTTTCCATCTGCCATAAGTGTTTGATAATAATGATTTAAAGCGGATAATAAATCATCCGCTTTAATTAATGATGGTAACAGAGATTTATCGTAACCGAACAGGAATTTATCGTGAATTTTCTTGTAAGCCTCGATAAGTTTCTTGCTCTTATCAGAATTTTGCACGTTGTTAATTGTTGTTTTTAGCTTGATGATGCCACTGCTACCATCTAACACGCCTTGCATACCCTTCGCGTAGAGGTTGATAGAAGCGGTAATAAATATCGTTTCATCCATGATCTCCAGTTAATAAAGTCACCAATTAGTATACATGAAGATCTATTCATGCCAATTATTATCGAATTCTATACCTATTGCACGCGATGAGTTTTTTCTAAGATCAGCTTCATAAAATAATAAGAAGGTATAATTATAATGAACGGTAGAAATAAAGATAAAAATGAACAAAAAAAATCATCTGCCATACAGCCTAAGGACTTAACATATACTTCCGGAATAGATACCTTCATCAATGTTGGCGCGAAAACCAATACACTTGCAGTTAGTCCCGATATCCGTAACAGATTTTTATCTGAGCATTCATATTCCGCCAGTTTATTAAAGCGCGAAGAAGCTAATCCATTACTTGAAGAGGGAGTGTGGAGCGCGCAACAACGCGGTCGTGAAGGCGAATATTATCTTACTCATGAAGCGTTAACATTATTAATAGAATGCGATCTCAAAAGACATAGACACGACCAATATGACACGCGCAATATTTATGTCGTTAAAAACGATGAACAAAAATTAAATTATGTACTGCGTGGTATAGAAATAAATGCAGACGACGCGAAATTGGTAAATATCTCTGGTATTCATGCTGTACCATTTTATTTGCGACGGCATGCTGGAAAAATGCATTGTTTGATCGTTGACTCAGAAGCAACTAAATACGACCCGCCAGAAGCAGTGATGAACGCTGTGCGAAATGTATTTCCTGACGTCCAAATAGTGCTTATGAAAGCTTTATTGCAAAAAGATTATTTTAGCTGCACCACGTTCGCTTATCATGCATTGCGATATTTTTGCAAACATGGCAAAGACGTATTCCCGTATATCGATAAACAAATTAACTTACAGCCAGTTGAAGGCGAAGTGCCAGTTTTTTTCTTGCCAGCACATCTCGTGATGCCAGCATTACTGAAAATGTGTCAATCGCCGCTGCAATTAAGTGATGAAGTATTGGATAAGGTTGTTAGCAGGAAAGCTAATCTAACGCTGCGTCAGTATTGGCAGCAGCATCAATATATGTTGCCTGATAATAAAAGGATTAATACTTCTGCGATCGAGAAGAAATATAAATATATCAATAAAATTGAGGGTTTTATTGATTCTCATATTAAAGATTCCGGTGTAAGTATTAGTCAAAATGGCAATATACCTTTACCAGTTATGTTTGAGCGTATGCATGAGCGTTATTCGCAAACCAGAAAACAACAGCAAGCAAATGATATTCCATTATTTTCCGCATGGTCTGACGCAGCGGTAAAGCTTCTCGCGCGCGATCCTAAAGAAGAAAATAATCAAATGGCAGCTTTGCAAAGTATTGATCTACAGACACTAATGAACGATAAAAATATTCCAGCCAAAGAATTTAATGAGCTGGAATATCAAAAACTGGCGCCATTTATCCTGGCCGCAATTTGCGACCAACAAAAAACACTGAATCAATCGGAACAAGTTCAAAATGCAGCTGAATATGCAGCACAATTAATCTGCTTGTTTGGCGACATGGCTAAGGCTGTCGAATATTTGAAGCGCTTTTATGCAAAAACTCGCGGCGTATCAACGCAACTAGTCCACGATGCCTGCCTGTTTTCATTGCCAGCGACTAAAAAATGGTCGGTAAGTTTATGGCGTGAATTGTTACAGAGATTTAAACCTAGCAGCAGCGAAGATTTAATTATGCGTATTTTCTCTCTTGCTGATCGAATGGAAAAACATGCCAATATAATCGATAAGCCATTAGCGGAAAATACATCGTTCTCTACCTTGCAAGATCATCTTAAGCATTTGGTTTATGCACGCTCAGATGAAAATCCAGAGGCGGCATTTTTATTATTTGAGCATGGCATCAGTGAAGATCATTTTAATTTATATTTGTCGTTGCAACCAAAAGATGATAACGAGCAGATTCCTGATATTTTGATTAAGGGTGAAGTTATTGCGCCGCAGTATAAAGGATATTATCTCAAGAAGTTAAACCCAAGTGATCCGCGCGCAGCGATTTTGGGTAAGTTGACAAGTTGCTGTCAATCATTGGGAGGAATTGGTCACGCTTGCGCGGTGCATGGCATTACCAGTTCGTACGGCGGTTTTTATGTGTTATGCAAAATGAAAAATTCAGAACCAGAACAGAATGATAAAATACTCGCTCAATGCTGGGCGTGGCGTTCGCAAGAACAAAAAAATACTAATCAATCAAGCAAGGATATGATGTTTGATTCCGTTGAAAGCCAGGTGGATTTTCGGCGTAATTATGAAAATATGCTGGTGGATTTTTATGTTTATCTCGCGCATGTATTAGTGACTAAACATGCTATTCCGCGTGTGTTAGTGGGCAAGGGAAATACGCCGAATCATTTTGATACGATTTCACCACTGACAAAAGTACGTCCCATCGATTATAACGATTATCGTGATTCCAGGGCTTTCCAGCGCATTGTGGCTGACCATGAATTACCTATTATTCAATTTTACATAGCCATGCATGCGCAAAGTAATTTACGTTTTAATTCAGGCTTAATTAGTGAATTTCATGTCGATAATATGGATGCATTAAAGCGTTGGTGCGATTATTGTGCTGCTTTAGATAAACCCGAGTTAGCATTATTCATTCTTCCCTATGTGCGTATACATGGTGTTACGGCAGAAACAATTCTTACGCGAATCAAGCTGGTTAAGGCCTGGTTTGATATGTTTACTGATACCGACAAACCAATTGATATAGCTAAAGTAAAAGAATGTATTGACGATGGCATGAGTGTAAATTCTATCAATGTACATGGTGATGTCATGCTGCATAGTGCAATCCATGACGGTAATTTAACGTTAGTCAAATTACTGGTTGAGCAGGGTGCGGATTTAAATGCGCTAAATAAGGATGGTAATACTGCGCTGCATATAGCTATAGAAGAAGGTGAGACTGCGATTGTTGATTATTTATTAACATTAGATTGTGATTTATCGGTACGCAATGAATCAGGCTATCAAGCTATAGGGTTAGCTGCGAAAAAATCTAATTGGCCGTTGTTTGATAAACTGTTTGCAAAGCTAGCGTCTGCGCCAGGTGGTTTAAGGATGGATTATGACCCATTGATATGGGAGGCCACTGAAAAAAATCGCAGCGGCATTATTGATCTTATATTACAAAGTAAACCGGATATAAACCACGAAGACATTAAGGGGAATACGCTTTTACATACACTCATAAAGCTTGATGTTTCCATAGAAAAAATAAAATCCTTGCTTGCTGCTGGCGCTATCATTAATTCCCGCAACCATAACAATATCACTCCATTACACATGGCGGCTGAAAAAGGCAATCTGGAGCTTGTACAATTGCTACATCAATCTGGCGCTGATCTATCCCTTGCGTCCAACTATGGGTTTACCGCTTTGCATTTTGCGGCACATAAAAAGCAATGGCATGTAGTACATTGGTTGATTGAAACAACAAAGATGGATCCAAATTTAATAGATAATAAAAACCGCACACCGGCATTATTTGCTGCCAAGTTTAATGAACCTAAAGAATTACTTTGGCTATTACTGCGCGGTGCTAAACTCAACGGCGAATCACAAAAAGTTATTTTGTCGGCAGCCGAGTATAATGAGTGGGAGTCGGTAGAAACTTTAATGCTGCATGGCATCAGTCCTTTATTGCAAAATGAAAATGGGAATAGCGTTTTGCATTTTGCAGCACGTAAAGGAAATAAATCTATTTTCAAATTAGCACATAAGCTCATGAAGCATACGGATTTCCTTAATCAGAAAAATAAGGATGGGGGAACACCAATATTAGAAGCGGCCAGCTATCAACAATGGGACTTGGTTAATTGGATGCTTAGACATAAAGCAGATATGTCTGTTGTTGATAATAATGGGCAATCTGTTTTGAGTCATGCTGCGCAAAGTTGTCCCATCGATAAAATTAAGCGATATATAAAACACGGTGCACGTGTAAACGATGTTTCAGGCAAGCGTTATGCTCCTTTAACGGTGGCCGCCAAAAAAGAGAATTGGCCTATGGTAGAGTGTTTGCTTGAGCATGGCGCTGATATTAATTCTGGTGGTGATACAGTATTGCATCGTGCGGCATATGAACTCAATTTAGATAGAGTCAAATGGCTGATATCTCGTGGGGCGAAGCTTAATGCTGAAGATGACAATGGAGTCACACCATTGGGGGCTATTTTTTCATCTCGTTATGGATATGATGAAACGCTGCACGATAAAATGTGGGAAATGGCTGCATATTTAATCAAGAACATACCAGATATTAATCTTGATACCAAAACTGAACATTTAACGTTATTAATTGAGGCAATAGGACGACCACGACTTGATATGGTCAAATTGTTAATTAGTAAAGGTGCTGATGTTAATGCATGTAATAGCAATGGCGAGCATCCTTTGCAATTTGCTATCAGAATGGCCTCTTGGGAACCGGGTTGGGTACGCAATGATTCATCTATCCAGTGGGATTGCGCGATAGAGTTAATTAATTGTTCTGCTAGTAATCTGCATGTTGTTAATCAAGCGGGTGACAATTTATTACATTATATTGCTGCTTCTAATCGAACAGATGTGGCTGAAATGTTGTATCAAAAAGGTTTGCGTATCGAAACATGTAATCATAATGGCTGGCCAGCATTTTTTACTGCCATCAGCGAACAGCGTTCAATAATGACAGAGTGGATGTTAGCGCATGCGGATAACGTTGCAGTTGCTGCAAAAGATGGTGTGACAGCAATACATCTTGCGGCGCAAACTGGTAAATTAGCTTTAATTGAATTGTTAATTAGGCGTGGCGTAGATGTAAGCGCTAAAGATAATCAACAGCGTAGCGCGGTTCATTATGCCGCTGTTAATAAGCAGTGGGATATTGTTCGTTGGTTATTAGCGCATGACATACGTTTTGATGTGAAAGCAAAAGAATGTATGGATGTGTTATGCAAAGCAGCTGAGGAAGGACAGCTAGATATTGTGAAATCATTGCATGCTAAGGGCGCTTCATTTTATGGAAAAAATGAAAATAATAAGACTTGTGTTGATCTTGCTGGCAAAAATAAACATTGGGATGTGATTGAATGGATACTGTCAAATGATGCAAATCCCAATGCGGCAAAAAATTATGCCGGTGATTTAATTTACATGGCTGCTGCTTATGGTCAATTTGGCTTGGTCAAAGAGTTGGCGGCTCATGGTGCTCTTATCGATACCAAGGGCGATATGGAAAACACACCTTTACACGCTGCCATGGCAGGAGGTCATTGGGACATAGTTAAGTGGCTGCTTGATCGTGGCGCTAATATACATGCCAAAAATCATTGGGATTCTTCTGTGTTGCATCGACTGGCAAGTGCTGGACAGTTAGAGTTGTTAAAGAAAATAGTCACTAGTGGAATGGACATAAATAAAAAAAATAAAAGTGGTGAAACTGCTTTGTATGATGCGATCTATCGTCGTCAATGGGAGACGGCTGAGTGGATGATTGAAAATGGCGCCGTTTTTCACGTAAAAAATGACAAAACAAAAGTCATGTTTTTAGAGTCGGCGTATTATGGGCAGCTTAAGCTCGTTCAATGGTTTGTGAAAAATGGTGTTAGTGTTGATTGCATAAGTCCTTTTTATGCTGATCCAGCTATCTATGAGGCGGCTGAAAAAAAACATTGGCATGTCGTTAAGTGGCTGGCAGAGCAAGGCGCGAATGTAAATTTACCTCGAAAATATGAGTATAAGACACCATTATTGAGCGCTGTCGCCAGAGCTGACGCGTTAGATGCGCTAGAAGCTTTGATTCGTGCTGGTATTGATATTAATCAACAAGAAAAAAATTATGACAAATATTATAGCGCGATTAATACCGCGGCCAGAAATGAAAAAGCATCAGTTGTTGAATGTCTGCTCCGGCATGGCGCAACGCTAAATAAAGAAGATGCCTATTTCGTAGTATGTTGCGCGGCGAAAGAGAATAATTTTACTATATTAAAAATGCTGGAGCAGCGTGGCGTTAATATTGATGAAACGAACGGCAGCGCTATGATGAGTGCGATGCGGCAAGAACACTGGGATTTCGTCAGGTATTTATTTAAACATGGTATTAAATTTGACGATAGTTATATGCCTTGCGTCACAAACATTGCCGAAAAACATCAATGGGATATTGTTCGCAAGATTGTACGACAAGAAAGTGGTTTCCGCAGTTTGATGATATCGAATACCGAATCTATTTTGCATTTGGCATGCCGTAGTAAAGAATGGAAAACTGCAAGATGCCTGGCGCGACATTGTGCGCAAATTGTAAAATGTGTTGATGCGGCAGGGCAGACGGCTTTACATCTGGCTGCGCAGCATGGCGATTTGCGTACAGTTAAGCGCTTGCTAAAAGCCGGAGTTGATGCGAATGTAAAAGACAAAATGGGTAAAACCGCGCTTGATCTTGCAAAACATTGTCACCACCGCAAATCAAGACATAGGATCAAAGAGTTGCTACTTAAATATATTACGCCGCAAGTGGCACGATCTGATGCAGGCACATTATTTGCCGCTAGTAAAAAAGGATCTTCCACAAATGTACAAACAACTGTTGCCATAAAGCCGGCTATTTAGTAAACTCGCATACAATATTAATGTTTACTAAATTAAGGATGGCCTATGTGGGTTAAGTCATATAACAAAGTGTATCCGGGTGTTAAAAAAGAAGATGTTTGGCGCATCTGGTCTGATGTTAATAACTGGCCTGCATGGGACAGAGAATTGGAATACTGCAAAATGGAAGCTATGTTTGCGGAAGGTACCCAATTTATTTTAAAACCTAAAGGTGGACCTAAAGTTAAAGTAATACTTTCAGAGGTAAGCCTAATGAAAAATTTACTGATTACTGTAAGTTTCCTGGCGCAACAATGTATGATGCACATGAATTAGAAGATACGGCGGAGGGGTTGCGTATTACCAATATAATCACAGTTAAGGGTTTACTTGGTTTTATCTGGGTTAATTTGGTTGCCAAAGATGTTGCTGATTCTGTTCCTAGACAAATGGATGCGCTTGTTGAATTGGCGAGTTCACGATGACTGATTCGGTATTTGGTTTTGAACAACCGGAACATAGCCCAGGGTTTTTGCTTTGGCAAACAACGATTACTTGGCAGCGGTTAATTAAAAAAGCGCTAGATCCCGTATGGCATTTCTCATGCGCAATTTGTGATTCTTGCTGTTACGATGTGGTTTGAAAGTAAAAATCACGTCATTTCACAAAGTGTGATTATACGTCAGTCCAGGCTGGATAAGATGACCGTCTCTAAAGCTATGAAAACGCTAGTGGCGCATGGCTATGTTAAACGCGCGGAACATAAGGAAGATACCCGCGCTAAATCGGTTCATTTAACAAGTAAAGGCGAGGGAGCTGGCGACAAAATTGATTCCTGTTGTTGAAAAAATTGATGCAGAATTTTTCGATGTTATCAAAAAATCAGACAGGTTATCTCTGATTAATATATTGAATAATATTGTTGTAAACACAGATATTAACCGCGAATAACGCCGCTACGTATTTACAAATATCTCTTTGTGGTCTAATATATGTACAGGCTCAAGGGGCGCCTATACCCACAAAAGAGGATCTCACCCTAGGTTAAATAATTGATTTAATTATATTCATTAACCTTTTGCTTGCTAGAATGTGGGTATCTGGCGATAACAAAGGTGTTATATGAATAAGCCACATAAATCCTTCAGCATCGATGAATGTAAAGTTCAAGCGTCAATTTTATTAAAGTCCTTACACTCCAAAGAAATTGCTGCTTCACAAAAAGCTGCGAAAAGATTTCAGCGTTTGACTGAATTTAAAAATGATTCCATTCAGAAAATTATACAAGCAGATATTAAGCGTAAACACGCGCTTGCAGTGATTGCTTCTGAAAAGGGATTTAATTCCTGGTCAGATTTGAAATGCCAATTACCTTTTATTCGCGGAGGCTTTTTAAATCATTGGTTTGCGAGTTACGATAAAGCAAAAGCATATCAGCGATTAAATGGTGGTTTTTTATTACCGTTCAAAAATCAATTTTTCATTTGTGACGCTGATTACATAGATAATCTTGGTTTTGATTCTAACGATCGCGATTGGATGCTAATAGATTTTGACTGGCAAAAACCAAATAATAACGCTGCATGGCAACGCTTATATAAAAAATGGATGAAGATACAAGGAGGGGATAATGCAAGATAGATCATTTCCATTATGTTACGAAACCATTGGTAACCCACATGATCCTTGTATTATTTTAATTATGGGAATTGGCGGCCAGTTAATTGATTGGCCGCAAAAACTAACACAAGGCTTGGCTGACAATGGTTTCTATGTTGTCACTTTTGATAATCGCGATTCTGGTTTGTCAAAACATTTTGATGAACTTGGTGCGCCAAATTTTAATGATGCGATTGTTGCTAAACAACAAGGAAAAATATTCAAGCCTCCATATTCGTTAGAAGATGTTGCCGCCGATGTGAATACATTAATGAATGAACTTCGCGTTGAGAAATCTCATATCCTGGGTATATCCATGGGCGGAATGATAGCGCAATTAGTCGCTTTAAATTATCCCGATCGCGTGCTCAGCTTAACATGCATCTCAAGTACATCTGGTGATCCAGCGTTGCCGCCACCGACAAAAGAAGTTATGGATTTTTTTTCATCGTCGGCAGAAGGGCAAAAAAACCAAACGATGGAATCATTTGTAAATAAAAAGTTAGAATTATTTAAAATTTATAATCCTAATTTTTTTGAGGAAGAAAAAGCAAAGCGGCAAATGATTGCTTCTTACCAGCGTGCTAATGATCCAATCGGGTTTCAGCGTCTCATGTTGGCAGTCGCTTGCGCTGAGCCGAGAATGGAAAGGTTAAAAAAACTCAATGTTCCTTCTCTTATCATTCATGGTGATTGCGATCCAGTTTTTAATTTAGCACACGGCAAACAATTAGCTGCTTTAATTCCCGGAAGTCAATTTGAGCTAATAGAAAAAATGGGGCATGGCTTATCTGATGTCGCATGCGAAAAAATTATCGAATTGTTTGTAAAATACTTTAAAAAAATTAAGAGGCTTTGCCCATGAGCACCGAACAAAATAAAGAAATGGTTAAGAAATTATTAGATGAAGTATGGAGTAAAGGAAATTTGAAAATCGTAGAGCAACTTATTGCTCCACAATATACGATACAACATGATCCGGGCGATCCATGGGAAGGAAAAACATTTGATTTGGCAACTTTTAAAGAAAGAGTTAAGCACTCTCGAACTGTTTTTCCAGATCAAAAATTTTATATAGATGATATCTTGTCTGAAGATGACAGGGTTGCTATAAGCTGGCATTTTACGGGAACACAAAAAGGTGATATTCCTGGGTTGCATACAACTAACAAGAAAGTTACCGTATCCGGATTAACTATTTATTATTTTGCTGATGGTAAAATAACAGGGCATTGGCAAGTGGTCGATAGATTGGGTTTTGTACAACAACTTGGTAAACAATGATACTAAAAGGTAAGTAGTATGATGTATGGCTCATTATGCACAGAATTTTATGATGCTGATAAAAAATTCTCTCCTCCAGATGAGATGAATTATTACAAGAAATTTCTTAATAAAGACGATCTCATTCTCGAACCTATGTGCGGGTCTGGTCGTTTTTTAATTCCACTTTTGCAAAACGGATATTCAGTTCATGGATTTGATAATTCATTTTCCATGTTGAATAGTTGCAAAGAGAGGGCTGCAAGCTTAGGTTTAAATCCAACCTTATTTGAGGGATCGATCGAAACCATATCACTTGATAAGCAGTATAATAAGATAATGATACCATACGGCTCATTTCAACTTTTATATCCAAGATCATCGGCATATCAAACATTAATAAATTTATATAAACATTTATTGCCTGGCGGGAAACTTATTTTAGATTTATTTATCCCATGGGAATGGCTTTATGAAAATGCAAACGATCAAGTAAGCGAACGTCAAATAGAAACAGATGATAAAAGCGTAATTAAAATCAAATCATATAATAAAATTAACAAATTCGAACAATATTGTTTTGGAGAAAGCATATACACAAAGCTAATTGACGGCAAAATTGTTGCTGAAGAAAATGAGCAAATGTATTTGTCCTGGTATTATCATTATGAGATTGAATTGATTTTAGAGAAAGCTGGATTCAAGAATATATCACTGGAAGAGCAGTTTTTTAATAATGAAAACCATTTGATCTATATCGCTGAGCGATAATGAAGGTATTGACTCTCTCGTTACGTAACCCTTTATGATGCGAAAGTCGGATAGGGGGAATGTCTATGGTATATACGGTAAAGAAATTAGCAAAGATATCAGGGATTAGTATTCGAACACTTCGTTTTTACGACGAAATTGGGTTACTAAAGCCTGCTTATTATGGCGATAACAATTATCGCTATTATGAAGAAGAGCAGCTTTTGATGTTGCAGCAAATTTTATTTTATCGTGAATTAAGTTTTCCTCTCAATGACATACAAAGGATTATCAGTAGTGATGATTTCAATAAAATCGATGCATTGATTTCTCACAAGCAAGTCCTTGCACAAAATCTTGATCGAACAAAAAAATTGATTAAGACAATTGACCAAACGATTGCTCATTTGAGAGGTAAAATAACCATGCGTGATGAAGAATTATTTGCTGGCTTTGCACATAAATTTGCGTTCGATTCATTTGTAACGGCGTTTGAACCTGGAAACGAACAGATGCTTGACCAATATTTTGCTTCAGATCTTATAATGTTTAATCATGCAATGTCGAAACAATTAGATTTGAACGATTTGAAATCTCGATTGCCCAATATACATAAAATATTTAAGGATTTAAAAAGTGAGATAAAGGATGTTATCGCAGACGAAGATCGTATAGCTTTTCGCGTAGAACAAAATGCCATTTTTTCTAAGAACAAACCTGATGGTATACCAGTTAAGCTCGATGCTATGAATTTATATAAACTTGAATGCGGCAAAGTCAAAGAATGGCAAATTTGGGTTAATATAACGGAGATGTAGCTGCTTTTTTATAAAAATACATTTATAATAGCCGGTAATTCGTATTACCGGCTGTCATGGGAAAGACATTAATATGAGCAATGAACACGCGCCTATACCGTTATTTGATGCGCTCGAATACCTTGAATCGACGCTAAATGACCAGATCAAGCAAATCCAATCCCGATTGCCAGAAGATATTCCTGCAAATGAAGTTGCCTCTGATTACCAGCATACCTGTCAGTTTTTACATGCTTATCGTGGCAGCGCTGAAACTTTCAAATCTTATCGCAGAGAAATCGAACGGCTATTGCAATGGTCTTGGTTCATTCATAAAAAATCATTAAAAGAATTGCGTCGAAGCGATATTGAAGACATTTCTTGAGTTTTGTCAGGCACCGCCCAAACGTTGGATTGGTATCAAACATGTACCACGCTTTATCGATGAAAATGGTTTACGCTTACCTAATCCTAACTGGCGACCATTCGTTGTTGCTATCAGCAAAAAAGCGCATCGTGATGGCGAAGTTCCAGATGTTGCATCTTATCTCGTTATCACAAAGTGCCTTACAAGCGATTTTTGCTATCTTAAGTAGTTACTTTAATTATCTGGAACAAGAAGAATATACATTTGGAAATCCTAGTTGCGCAAATTCGCCAAAAAAGTAAATTTCTGCGTAAATATCATGGCAAAAAAACGATACGCCGATTATCTGAATTGCAATGGGCTTACATTATCGAAACGGCTGAAATGATGGCTACTGAAAATCCTGAACTACATGAACGCACTCTTTTTATTATGAATGCACTTTTTGCCATGTATTTGCGAATTTCGGAATTAGCGGCAAGTGCTCGCTGGATACCGCAAATGGGACATTTTTATAAAGATATAGATAGCAATTGGTGGTTTAAAACAGTAGGCAAAGGCAATAAAGAACGTGATATTAGCGTCAGTAATGCCATGCTTGATGCCCTAAAACGTTATCGTAATAGCCTGGGTTTGACTTCCCTGCCCTCGCCTGGTGAAGCAACTCCGCTTATACCAAAAGCCGTTGGCAAAGGTCCGATTAATGGTACACGGCATATCCGAAAAATCGTGCAGGATTGTTTTGACAAAACAATCGAGCGTTTAAAAACTGATGGATTTATTGAAGATGCAGAAATGATTATGGCAGCAACTGTGCACTGGTTGCGTCATACTGGCATTTCTGAAGATGTAAAAATTCGCCCGCGCGAACATGTTAGTGATGATGCGGGACATAGTTCCAGCGCGATTACAGATCAATATATTGATATCGAGTTGCGCGCAAGACATGCTTCTGCAAAGAAGAAACCTATTAAATTATAATGTCCCACGACAAACTCCCATTGCCCGGCGCGGTGATGTAATCGTATGTGAGCTACGACATTAACGCATACTTTTGTCTAAGTAACTCATCATATACAATTTGCGTTCTACTTCCTTCCTTGTCCGCAGCATAAGTCCTTACTTGCTGTATCGAAGCAATTTCGCCATTTTCCAGCTTGTCTTTCATAGTGCCGATTTTAAAAAAACGTACAGCATTATATTTGGCAAGATATGCAGCGCGAAATTCTTCCAGGGTAATACTGTCATTGGCTAATCGTAACCGCTTTAGATGAGCTTTTTGCGCTAAAATCTTCTGTCTTTCCCCTTCGCTCAGCTTGGCTTCCGCTTTAATTAAATCGAGTGCTGGCTGATAACTGGCTTGATAAGGCGCAGTACCATCCTCACCACGCTGGATAGCCGTTTGACCGGCCAGATTGACTAATTTAACATTTGCGCCAGCATCAAGCAGGATTTGCACAATTTTCTCATTATTTTTAACGTGAACCGCCAAATGCAAAGGCGTATCTCCAGCTGAAGTCCTGGCATCTATTTTAGCGCCATATTTTAATAGCAATTCCACGTTTTCATTATTCCCATGCTGTTTAACTGCCGCATGCAAAGGAGAATATTCATCACAAATGACGGTTGCATCGGCGCCAGCTTGAAGTAGCAAGCGAGTGACTGCACTGCTTCGCTCTACAGACGAATATAAAATACTGGGGTGCGCATTAATATTTGCACCTGCTTTCAATAATAACGCCACTGCGCGTGCATGCTTATTTTGAACAGCGATGAATAAAGGTGTCATTTTGCCAGGTGTATTCGCATCCAGTAACGCGCCAGCCGCTATTAATAGTCTTATCATGCCTTCGTTACCTTGAATCGCGGCAAAGTGTAATGCCGACCAGCCATCGACATCCGTTTTATTGACATAATGTGCAAGATGATCAGAAAACTTTTTCAACTCGACCAGGTTGTTTGTGCGTATTGCCAAAAAAAATTGGCGCAGCATTATCATTTCGCGAATCGATTCACTTAACGTCTCTATTGGTATGAATTCTCTTTGTGAGCCATTTTGAATAGTTAGCTGGGTAATGAGCGCTGATGTTTCTTCATCATCTAGCAGCATGCTTTTATTGATTTTAATTCGGGTATTTGGACAGGTACCTATCTTATCTATCCATTCTATTATGGCATCATGCTCAAAAACCTGTTTGATACGGTTAACTAGATAGTAAGCTGGCCTGCGCATGAGTTCCTGGGTAATGGTGCATTCTAAGGCGGGATAGATTTCTTGTGCTATATATTGCTGTTCGAATCTCTCCAGTGACATGTTGCCTCCTCGATATTAATACTAATTGGATATACGCATTATGGGATAATACTAATTGTCAAAGCTGCCAATTTTAAGCTAGTAATAGAGATTACACTATCTTTTGGAGGCGGCCATGGCAAACGCAAACGATCCCCGTTTAAAACAAGACAAATTTGAAAGAAAAGATAAAGAAAATAGCAATGCCGGTATGATTGGCGGTATAATTATTGCCATACTTGCCGTTGTTTGTTTATTTTTGTTGTATTACTACTATGCGCCACAAAATAAACAGCCAGTTACGCCTACAATGGTTGCAACACCGAATACAGAAAATCCATCAGCAGATCAGGCTACAGCTCAGCCGGCACAACCTGCAACAACCACTACTAATCAGTAAAATGAATGTGCCAACGCATTTTTAGCGTTGGCACAATTACCGGGTTAACTCGTTTGGTTCGCCTTTAGGCTGATCATCTTTTTCATTGCGTCGAAATAATGAAGAAAATCCGGAAAGTACAAGTTTTTTAAGAAGTAATTCTTTGATAGAGCCAGGAAATTCACGCTTGTAATTATTGTCTATAACGCTGAAAAGACCTGGAAGTGAATTGTTATTTTCATTAGCGACTTCCGACTTCGTCGGGTAAATCATGCATACTTGGTTATTATGTCCAATAACAAAATCTGTGACCGGTTTTTCAAGTTTAATGCGATGGTGTTTAAAGGGATTGAGTTCAAAGCAATGAATAAGATCAGATTGATCATGGGTATTCAAATTTTGATTTATATATTGCAACGTCATTAAACGTATGTCTTGTGGTAGTTTTGCAAAATATAAATCAGCATTTTGTGTTATTGTTGTTGGAAGTTTTTTCAATTGCTTTTCATTTTCAGAAAGCTCTCTGGCGGTTAAGTATTTGCCATCAATTGAGATGCTGAGATTACACATTTCGGGACAAAGATAAACGCCAAGACAGCACGCGTTTTTTGTTAAATCCCAAATAGTTAATGTATTATTATCTGGATCATGCGCGATTAGTAAGTCATTGCGTGAAGATAGTAACTGTATTCTTGCCGATCGATTCTGGCTCGGAGTTTGTAAGCTTGTTACCTGATCATTTTTCTTAAGGATTATTTCGCCTGTATTAAGCGCTATCGCAATAGTTAATGAATTGGGAAATGCCGTTATCGAAGAAATATGTTCTTGATCTGTTTTAAAAATTAAAACGCCTGACGTTACATCGCGTATTGGTGTGGTGGTTATGGTATATAAATAAACTTTATTTCTATTTTTATCCACACCAAGCATTTGATACCTGCCAGGCATTTCACAAAAAATTGCTGCTAAAGAGGTATCGAGATATTCATCAATCCGTTTATTTACACCTCCATCGATATTACCAATTGTCATATTGTAGTAATAATATCCGTTAGGCAGTATGAATGGCTGGAAATGGTTAATGGGATGAAATTTGGTAGTCATTGCGTAACTATGCGAGGGTGACGCTGAAAATGTTAAAAATAAATTATGGCCTCTTTCAACATCATTATCTCGGAATGCACTGACGGCGATATATTTATTATCAAGAGGAAATAAACGCAAGGTTAAGTTTCTACTTGTTGTCATAAGTTTAATCCTTTATATATCACCCTGCTCTTATCCGCCATTATCAGAATAATATAATTTTTTCATGCGCTCACAATATTCGGAAAAATGTTTTTGTGATTTTGCATACTCTTTCATTGGTGATTCGATTGGCGCTAGTAATATATTGGCAATAAATGCATAACCACAGGCATCAATGCTGGTGGGTTTGTCCCCGAGTAAAAATTCATGCTGAGATAAGAAGGCACTTAATGCTTGTAAATCTTGTATGCCAAACTGATAGATTTCTTCAGTAGTATGCAAACCTAAACCATGACCTTGCATGGCTTTTTCTACGCTTTTTTGCGCCAGGGTTGGTAAGATCATCCGAAGTGGCAAAGATAACTTCGCAAAAAAAGTTTTTTTAACTACAGGCCAGTTATCACCCATCCAGCGTGAATATAGCAGCGACCAATATAAATGTTCTTCCATCATGCGTTGCAATGCCAATCCTTGTGCTTTTTGCAGTGGCGTTAAATTTGCATCCAGAGAATCGCCATATTTTTGTTTCAGATACTCGATGATTAAGCTGGTGTCTGCAACAACGTGACCGTTATCGTTAATATAGGGCAGCTTGCCTTTCGGTGATTTGCGTGGATTGCCCACTTTGATTGCTGTGAACGGGATTCCTGTCATACGCAAATAAGTTTCCATCTTCATGCAAAATGGGCTGACATTTGGTAAGCCCCAATATGAAGGAAATTGATAAAGTTTAATCATCGTGTTCTCCATAAATAGTTACTTCATTATATCAATGCAATATTGGATTGCATATGTTAATAGCGTGTGCTATTTTTCCGACCGTATGCTAGAAAAGCCTCCCATCTCTGAACAGAAAATTGCAGATCATTTAAAAGCCCGCTATGGTCTCAATGTTATTCATCTGACATTCTTGCCGTTAGGCGCGGATATGAACGCGGCTGTATACAAGGCCGATACGGATACCAATAAATCTTATTTCGTAAAATTAAGACGAAATGCAATGCAAGATTTTAGTGTCAATATTATAAATTTATTGCACGATTCGGCCATTAACGAAGTTATCCCGCCTATTAAAACTATCGATGGCCAATCAAGCCAGATGGTTGATGATTATATGCTTGTTGTATTCCCGTATGTGGATGGAAAAAACGGTTTTGACACGCAGCTCAATGAAGATCAATGGCTGCGTCTTGGCGGCGCGTTGAGACGGCTGCATGATATTTCTATCCCGTCTTCTCTGCAATCCAGGCTGCGGCAAGAAACATATTCTGACAAATGGCGTGAGATTGTGAAGTCATTTTACGTCGTTGTAGACGCTGATTCGCGTGACGATGAAGCTGCAACAAAATTGCGTGCTTTTGTGCTGGAAAAGCTACCACTCATTCAACAGCTGGTTACTCATGCAGAAGAATTGGCAGTCATAGCGCAAAGTCAGAATGCGAAATTTGTGCTTTGCCATGCGGATATTCACGCTGGGAATGTGTTAATTAGCCAAGGCGATGAGATATATATTGTCGATTGGGATGATCCTATGCTGGCACCGAAAGAACGTGATCTTATGTTTATTGGCGGTGGTGTTGCGAATGTATGGAATGTGCCACACGAACAAACGCTATTTTATAAAGGCTACGGCAAGACTAAGATTAATTATTCCTTACTGGCATATTACCGGTGCGAGCGCATCGTTGAAGATATGGCAATTTATCTGCGACAAATATTACTAACCAGCGATGGCGGCACGGACAGGCTGCAAACATACAAACACTTTGTTGAGATGTTTTCGCCGAATGGGGTTGTTTCGATCGCGTTTCAAACTGGATTGCTTTGTCGCAAAAATCGCTCCTCGCAATGACGGGCTGCGTTGTTTTACCAACGAATTATGTAACCTTTACAGCAATGACGAGGCTACGATCGGAGTTCCGTCATTGCGAGCGTTTTTTGCGAAGCAATCCAGATTTTTAAGGCTCTAATATTTTAATTTCATATGCTTGAATTAGTGGCTCTTTATGCGGCGTCAACGTAAAACTAATTTTTATAGATTTGTTTTCACCTGTAATAACGAAATGACCTCGCAACTGATTTTCTGGCACGACATCACCAACATTAATTATTTTGCCAGCGCTTGCAAATAATTGTTTCGTATCTGCTTTTAATTTTTCAAGCGGATTATCCAGAAAGAAATTAATCGCAAACATTGCGCTAGATTCAGCATTATCCCAATCAGGCAGAAACGTCATCAATGCATGCTGTTTTTCGTTTAAAATATTCGATGTTGGTAGCACTCTAGTCTCTAACTGCGCGCCTTTAACCAATGTATCCAGCACTTGAATACTGGTTCTATCACCGTCAACAGCGTAAGTATTATTTGCGAAAAATATTACGCCTATGCCATGGTCTGGCATGATCAGCCAATGACTGCCGAAACCAGGTAAACCACCGCCATGCCCAACATAAGTATTTCCTTCCGTGTCACGCTGCCAGCGCAAACCGTAGCCATAACCTCGACTCATAATACGTTGCCTGCCGTCCGCATGTGCATAACTGCTATTCAATTCATTAAATTGCCACGGCCGTTGCATTTCGCGTACAGAGCTACGTTTAACTGGGCCTTGATCTGCATCATCACGCGCTGGCCACGCTTGCTGATGTAAAGCAACATACTGACTAAATGATTCGATAGAAGAAATAATGCCGCCCATCGCACCAAAAATGCCATCACGCAATAAAGCTTCTTCTTGCCAGCTATCATTTATCCAGCGATAACCGTGTGCCAATAGTTCCGGCGCCACAGTAGTATAATCCCATACGCAAGCAGTCATCTTTAGGGGCTGCAAAATGTTATCAGTAATATAACGCTGATAAGGAATACCCGCAGCCTTATGAATAATAATGCCAAGCATTGCATAAGTCAGATTACTATATTCATATATAGTTCCTGTCGGATTGGAAAAACTTACACCCTCTTCTATTAATGCAAGTAACGCATCTTCGCTATAATCCAGACATCTATCCGCCCATGGATCATCTTGTGGAAAACCAGCGCTATGTATCAATAAATCCAAAATAGTAATATCAGGTGAATCCAGGGTTAAGCGTTGATTCTTTAGCGAGGGAATATACTGATGAACAGGAGTATGTAAATGTAATTTCCCTTGATCGCGGAGTTTTATCACTGCCATAGCAGTAATGCTTTTAGTCATTGATGCAATACGAAACAAAGACTTGATGCTGGCGGGAATTTTCTTTGCCACGTTGCTGTAGCCGCCATAACCAGAATGAACCAGCTGGCCGTCAAGCATAATACCAAAAGCATAACCAGGGATATGATTTTGTTCAGCGTATTTTTTATAAATCGCGTCAATGTCAGGAAACAGAGGCGCTATTTTTTTAATACGGTCGTCATGTGTCATTTAAATTTTGCCTTACGTTGTTCAGTTTCAATCCAGCCGAGATTTTGCGCAACTTTTCGATAACGCGCATCGCCATTTTGCGCTTTTTGCACGGCTTGCTCCACAGTTTCGTTAGCATTGTGAGTATCTTTCGCAAATAACCCATACAAGCCATACCATGCGCTCTGATCACGACTAAACTGACGTTGATATTCTGCGTTAAAATACTCTCTTGCGTGGACGTCATCGCGGGGGACAACATGTGGGCGCCAATCAAAATTACCATTTAATGTCATAATGGGACCGGATGTGCAACCCGGTTTTACATACATGGCGGAAGGACCGCTAAAATCGTGCACATTGATAACGTGTGAAATCATGTCAGCAATAACAGCTGCGCCGGATTTGCTGGGTTCGATTTGTCTAACATATAAATCTTTGTTGGTATGATCAAATGTCGTAGACATATCAAGAATGGGTATTTGATTTTCTCTTGCATGAGCGATAATCGGACCATAAGCTTTTTCCATGATGGCATGTAATTGTTTTACGGCAGCATCTTCAGTCTTAATACTTCTGCCAAATAATTTATACATAATCACGTCAAGATAGGTGCTCGTACTATTTTTAATAGCTTTACCCTGCTGAATTTGCTGCATTAAATAATAAATATAATAAACGTCATGATTCAGGTCTGGTGTGTATTGCAACATGGAAATGATTTTTGCGTTAGGACATATTTCCTTTAATTTGGCGACGATAGTTTTGTAATTATCTTGTACTTTAGCAAGTAATATATCAAGAAGCTTGAGTCTTTGCTCTGGATCAGCATAAATCAGCCTTGTTAATGATTCTCTAATATCATTCCCACCGACACTTAAAATAATATGTGTCGGGTTGTTAATTTTAGCTAACTCAACAAGTGGTTCAAAATATTCGGCATTATGTAAATCATCTTCTACAGCTTTGCATTTAGAGGCGCCGAGCAAAATATCTTTAGTCGTAAAACCATCCATCGCCAAATTGATAACTTCATCCCCTTCCGATAATTTAATTTTAACTTGCTGATCTACAGTGGCGGATGGATCTGACTTGACCCAATGAGAGTTATCGAATGTAGAATCGCCAATAAGTATTACTTTCTTTTTAGTCCTTGTTACAGTCATAGTATTCTCCTTTTTTAAATCGACAAGTAAATCAGCAATTATTTGTTTTTGCTGTTCGGTGGCGTTAGCTGATTTAGCCAGGCAGTCTTGTTCTAATTTAGCAATTGAAAATCCATTAGGTAAGACTGGAATTGCGCCATGCTGCAGGAGAAGATGAATAAAGTTGATATCAAAATCTTCACAACCTGACAGCCAGCCAGTCAAAGCAAGATCGAAAGCGCTTGCATGTAATAATCCAGTCTCCAGTGTTAACGTGAATTTGGCGTTAATGACGCTAAATGCTGGCTGTACAATGAGGATTTTTGCTAAATCAATTCGCCCTAACCATAGCAGCACGTGTAGCAAAGTCATGCCAATATTATTCGTGGCATTCACATCATATTTTTCGATGTATTTCGCTAGAATTTTATCGGCATCTTTAATATGTTTATCTAATAAATCATCCAATCCTTGTTGTGTAGTGTAAGGATAATAAGAAGCAACAGATGAAACCGATTGTGTTAGTTTATTGTGTAATTCCTCAGCTAATAATGTAATTTTTTTATCGTCAGATTCCATTCTCTGCATAGTTTTATCCCATTTTAAAGTGATCATCCTGCTGAACTAACCAGGATGATCACTATGATTGTGTATTAATATCTACGTGACGACATACGCGTTTTGTGTATCTCACCGTTACTGCTATTTAAGCGTGCATTGTCAGGCCATTCACCTGATATTGAAATGTCATCTCTGGCATTAATAGTGACATTCTGCCCCAGATTTTTGACATTAACGCCGTAGTTGCTAGACGTAATTGATGAATTGTTGCCGATATCACCTGCTTTTACTTGATCTCTTGCCTTTAGTTCGACATCGTTTCCTACTTGCCCGGCAATATTGATGCCGTCATTTGAGCTGGTAATACAAGAGAAATTACCAACACTATGTACATAGACTGGATCACGGACAGATATCATCACATTGCCTGCTACTTTTTGAGCTTTCAAGCCGTAGTTGGAACTTTTAATTATAGAGTTTTCACCAATATCACCAACGTCGATTCGATCGCGAACGGAAATATTGACAGACTGACCGATATCTCCAGCTGTTAATCCATAGTTCGTACTGGTTATATTGCAATAAGAACCAATTCTGCCGACATTAATCGCGTTTCTGGTTTCTATGCTAGTATTATTGCTTATCCGTTGAGCTTTAAATCCGCCATTTTTACTTTTAATAGTGCAATAAGCGCCAACATGGTTTTCTATTTCTACATCAGCGTCAGAAATAAGAGTCACTTTATCCATGATGGAACCACTGATGATCACTTGCGGCGGAGATGAACTATTGGTGGCATCAGTATTAGATGCTGACGAATTAATTTTTACATCATTGATATAAACATCATCACCTAGTGTTTCTATTTTTTCGCCTGTGTAGCGTTTATCGTTAATGGTTACTGTCACATATTTAGCGCCATGAAGGGGCAAATAAGTGGATTTGTTTCCATGGTTCATGACCATTCCATCACAATGTATTCTTTTGCCCATTGTTACCTTGGCGCCAGATGTAATAGCTCCAAACTGGATTAAATTGCTAAACACTGAGATAGAAGTGTTTGAGGGTTTTTCTTCTGATACTGTTAATATAATTATCGCATTTTGAGCAACATTGCCTTTGATTTTGACAAGACCGTCGGTGACAAGAAGTTCTGCGCCTTCACCAATGTCGCCTTCAATGGTGACATCACCTTTGTGAGTGATTTTTTCACCCGGATTGATTTGTTGATATGATTTCATTATTCACCTTCCTTTCTTGTTTTTATTTTTCCAAGTAAGGCGATAATAAACAATATTACTTATATATCAAAAAGAATTTATTACCTATGAAAATAAATTAATCGCGAATGCGATTAATTCCGAGCGTGACGCGATGCCTATTTTTGTTTTTATATTATCAATGTAATGTTCTATCGTACGTATAGAGATACTTAAAATCGCGGCAATTTCTTTGCTGGTTTTTGCCCGACTTAAATAAAACAGGCATTCGCGTTCACGCTTGGAAAATGTATAAGCAGTTTTTGCGATGTCATTCTTTTGTGAGGTAGATATCGGAAAGCGTGCCGGGTTTAACATGCCTAGTTTTGTAACATGTAATAACGATTCAGCTATATTGTGTGCGCCTAATAAAATAGAAATACCAAAAATGCCGATGAGATTGCTATTCTCATTATAAAGTGGCGACTTAATGGAAAGATATTCTTGTGTGACGCCGGAGCTTAGCTGCATATCTTCCTGAACAATGCGTGAGCTGCGGGCTGTTAACACTTCCATATTATTTTTAACTAATTCTTTGCCTTCCTGTGGAAATACTTCTGTAGCATGCCTGCCGCACAAGTTTTTAATGGAAATAAAACCGCTTTTAACAAACTCATCATTTACTATCTGGAACTGATGACTATGGTTGTATAAATATACATCAAAAGATTGATCCAGCATCTCTCCCAGTGTCATAACTGGTTGAAATAAATTCGGATTTTCTGATTCAGGAGTGATTTTTCCATCGGGGCGCGCGAGCATAAAGCCACCAGCCCAACGCTGTAGCAATAATTCTCTGCTGGTATCAATTTTGTGGCTACGACGGCGCATAGTCTATGAGTGTGAGTTTAGGCGAATACGATGCATAATATCGTATTTATTGGTATCAGTCATCAGTTTATTGATTAAAATATGACCGTTCTTTAGTTGCTGCTTTTGCCGGATCTAGCAGGTTTTTCTGCAGCTGGCTTTTCCCCTGCTGTTACGTTTTTAATGTCTTGAATCGTTTCTAATGTGCTTTTATTCAGGTTGACCATTCTGCCAGTCATCATATGCGGATGTTGCGTGTATTCGTTCTGTAGCAGGTTTGCGAGCATGTTGGGATATTGATAATCTTTCTTTGTTGTGACCCGCTCAACGAATTCCGCATTAGAGCGTTGCGCACCTAAAAAAGGATGCTGATACTTGTGCATTTCTTTAATAAACGCTTGTTCAATTAAAAATAATATTTGGTCATATTTGATTCGTGTCGGTTTATTTGATTGCATGGTCTGCAGAGCATTATCTACCAATTTCTGAATATCGTTTTTATGGCGGGATCTATCTTTTTCTTTATATTGTGTTTGCAGCTCTAACAGTTTTTTTAGTAATTGATCGAGGGGTTGTTCTACTTGTCTGGCGGATGCATATTTTTCCTGGATTTGATTAAGGCTAGCTTTCATTTCATCGCTGACTTCGAAACCCTTGCCGCGCTGTTTATGTCCAACTCCTTTCACTTGAGACATAATATTAGAAAGCGCCAAATTCAACATTTTCATGCTGGCTGCGTCATGTACCTCTATATTTCTTTGTCTACGCACCTGTAGGCTAACGGTAAACAACACAGCGTTTAATACCAATATTTCACGTAGAGACAGTTTATCCGCATCGGCTTTATCTATACCGAATAATTTGCTCATTCCTTGACTGCTAACGCGGCTATTCAAAGTAAATTGTGCATTGTTAGCTTGTAATCTGGTGACAACTCCTAAAGGCAGGCGTTGTTGAAGCAATGATTGTTTTGCATTATCGTCCAGCACTTCAATATTAATTTCCCCATTTTGGGTAAATACCTTGTTATTGAATGCGGCTTCAAGATCGGCAAGTGTGGCAGCTGGAGTGGTTTTATCAGGATTAATGCGGCGGATGTTTTCCGGCCCTTTAGTCGCAGCAATAATAGCTTCCGGATTATTAATAGTTTCAATCAATATCTGGAGCAGTTGTTGTTCCATTTCTTTGAGGGTAACTTGTTGTTCTATAGCAGTTCGTTGATTCACTACAGGCTCCTCATTATTGTTATTCTTATCTAATTATAGCATAAACCCCATCCTGGCAAGCTCGGATAGGGTTTTAAAGGTTTGTTATAAAAGCCTTAAATTGTAAGCTTTTTCTTATTATGAAGAGCAGTATTGCCAACAAGGAATGTATTAGATATCGCAGTGCCGCAACTATTTGTAGCTCGGACAATAACCTCATAAGGTCCGCCGGCCCCTGCAAAAAATGTTAATGCACCCGCTGCTGTCACAGTGACAAAGTCTCCGTCCGCTGTGTCTACTGCAGGGTCTGTTGACACTAAGCTAAAGGTAAGATTTGAGCCACTGAAGAATGGCGGCAAAGCAACTCCATCAGTATCAACTAAAGCAGGCACATCTGCTATCAGAAGAGGAGCTGATCCCGGTGGGCAGACTACCGCAGTTTCAACTCGTCCATCCGCGATAGCCAATACTTGCGGCATGTAAATAGCTGGATTTGCTGTCCAGTTCAGGAAATCATCTGCAGGTGGTGCAGGAGGTATCTCGCCTTTCAGATTTCTTTCACCTTTCAGGTTAGCTGGCGGGCATGGTGGTTTATCCATGAAATATTGCGCGCTGAGACCGACATTATAAGAGTTTAGCAGTCTATTTTTACCTTGGGTGTAATCACCGAAAGCACCTAAGGTCCAGTCTCCATAAAATTGCACATTAGACCAGGAGAGATTTGCTGCATAGTTATTGAAGATCCTGCGATCAGATCCTGCCAAACCAATAGCAAGATTATCAGTAATCGCTTGATCTATTGTTACCGTGCCGCCAAGCCCGCTGGCAGTGACATCGCGAGTATTCTGGGTATCGTAACGAACTTGATCGAAATTAAGAATGGCGCCAATTCTGGAACCCCACCATGGTGAAATAGATACACCTGGACTAATTCCTCTGGCATGCGAACCAGCAATACGTCGAACATTGGTAAAGTTGGTAACAAGGCCGAAATCGTCTACAGTAGAACCATAGACATTACTTAATGGTTTACTGCGTGCATTAGTTAAGTAAGCATCGAGATCGATCGCGGGTTGCATTCTGACATCATTAAAACGGTACTCATAGCCTGCGCCAATCGCGCCTTGTTGCACCCACTCATCAGTGTTGCCGGAAAAAAATGCAAAAGTAAGTTTTTGCCATAAATATTCACCGGATAACTTGATGCGAGAGTCTGGATCTATGCGCCATGCTGCTGTGCCACCAACGCGATAATTTTTCCAGCCAGCTTCACCTAGCAAAGAAAACGCCGTATTATCCGTTAACCAACTGGTATAACCTAGTCTGGCGGTGGGACCTAAAAATGTAGTGGGATGACTGTTATTTGAAGCGTGAACTGATACAGCGCTCATAGTCAATAAGGCTGCAAATAATCCGGATAAAATCCTTCTGTGTTTTGACATTTAACTGCCGCTCCCTGGCTCAAATGGACTTACAAATAAAATTAAAATACGGGAATTAAATACAGAATGCAATCAACAACTACCACTATTTTTGACCTGCCACCCGAAATAATTGAAATGATACTTATCTACCTGCGGCTTCCTGATCTTGCTAACCTCGCTAAATCCAGTACATCTTGCAACGAACTTGCTAAAACATATCGTGGCATTTTTTATGTTGAAGGTAAGATTAACTTCACTCACGCCAATTTTGTTGAAGTAAGAAAACTGCCTGTTGACGGAACTTATAGTGAATTAATACAACAGTTCGGCGGTTTGCAAGATAAAGTGAATAGATATACTGAGATCACAAGAAATAGTCTTACTCATAAGGAAGATGAAGCGAACCTGGGTCGAGCAGGTATATCTTTCTTAATTGGTTTTTGTGCTGTTTTCGCGCTTTATTATTACTATTATGGTCAATTTCAAGGCGGAGAAATCGTGCCGCTAGCGGAATTTGGCACAATCTTGGGTTGCACTTTTGCATTGTTTACACCTAAACGTACAAAAATTGCAGATGAATACCAGAAAATCTGCAGAGAAATACCTTATAGTTCGTTTAGATAATTAGTTTATATAGACGTTGCCTAAATAAACATAAATAGTGAAAATACGCACGTGTTTTGCATTACTAAAAAGGAGTTTACCATGTTCGCAAGAAATAAATATGCCCCGCAAAGTTATTCTATTTGCTACGATTCAACTTTTACTGTCTGCTGCCCTCGGACCGAGTTTAAAGATCCTGAAAATATCCCTGTTGAGTTTAAAGCTGTTCCTAAAGTTGAAGATGTTTATCGCATAGCGATTAACATCGAAGAGGCTGAGGTATATGGCGAGAAATTCGTGGTGGCATTACAAGCATTAAAGCATGGTGATGAAATTGAGGCTGAGTATAACTCATATCGGAAAAATCTTAGTGGTCCCTCTTCTAACATGAAGTTTTAATATTTTCCCCTGGTCCCGCGGGATTACCCGCGGGGATTTACAAATTCCATTTACAGGGGCGGCACGACATTGCTTTCCTTAGTAAGTCAGCTTGCGTCCATTTGAACCATCTAATCTATTCGTTCCGTGACTGGTCCATCCTCTGGTACTAACCGTGCCTGTTCCATTTTCTTTCATCCATATTATAAAATATTATTATTGGAGATTTGTGTGATTGGTTTTGGTTTCTGGGAGTTACCTGAATTGGCAGTCATCAATGTTAATCCTTATTCTTTTTATTATTTCTCGTGTTTCAATTTTTATAAATCTATACTAGTTAGCTTAATGAATTATTAAATCACATAATTCAAATAAATTTAAAATGGCGTAAATTTATTAATGCCTTCTTGTTTTAAATCACCAACAAATTCCTGATTGAAATGTACGCTCTCTAGATTCATTAACGATTCATTGTAAAACCTGGTTGTTAAAGGATGTCGGCGTGATGATTGTTGCGCATCTTTAGCATTTAGAAGGTTAACGATTTGAATGAATGCGTCATATAAATCACGAGTATTATTTGCATTCAAAGTTTCCAGAATGTTTTTCATTTTTCTGATTCCGGATGGTATGCCTGGTTTGAAATTACCAAACAAATCTTGCACTAACCAAGGTTGTTCAGGATGATCAATTTTGTTTTTGATCGAAGACAATACAGATTTCATTTTTGTATTGTAATTGTTAATTAAACTCGCATGTTCAATAAATGTATTAAGATGTTGTGTTTCTATGCTTACGCTGCCTAAAAGAGAAGTAATTTCTTGTTTTTTTTCAGCAAGCATGTTTACGCAGCATGGATAGTTAATAACTGATTGTAAATGAGTAATTAACGTGTTTATTTTTGCTATTTCTGTGCTATTTGGAAGTCTTTGTTGTAACTCTTCGCGCAGAGCTTGTAAATTGTGTGCGTCTTTCTGTAGTAAAAGACGATGTTGTTTATCCAGTTTTTGCAATGTGCTCACGGTTTCGGTAGCTGTGTAAGCATGCTCAGCCAATGTTTGAAAATAAAAATTCGCAAGATCGATGGATAGTGTTTCTAATTGTTTTTCCGCGCGTAAACTTCCACTTGGATTATTGGTTTGTTTTATTGCGGCTTCTTGAAACCAGAATTCAGCAGTTAAAATACTTTGTTGCACACCATGGCCATTTAAATAAAGAAGACCGAGGTTGCACATGGCCACGTCGTCACCCTGCCGCGCGGCTCGGCGATAATATTTCAATGCTTCTTCTATATTTTGTCCTACAGAATAACCGTGCTCATAGCAAATCGCGAGATTAGTGAGAATACTGGGGTTTGGATTTGACTGATGAGCTAACTCCAGCAGGTTATCAAATGCGTGCGGAGAGTTGCCTTTATCAGCGCTAAATTTAGCCGCTGCTAAAAGCCAGTGCGCAGCCAGAGCAAGTTCATTGCGCTCGGCATGCATGGCACCAAGATTGCACATAGCTTTTCCGTTGCCTAGAGCGGCACCGCGCTTCCAAATGTCTGCAGCTTTTTGCGGGTTACGAGATACACCGTAACCATGAAGATAACAACGACCAAGTAAATTTAATGCTAGAGTATCGTGAGGAGTATTGAGGAATATTTCTTTTAACTGACTAAATGCATGTCTATTATTATCATGCTGTGCTTGTTGAAATAATGATTCTAGTCGGCTCATAGTATATGCCCCATTTTGTATATTTTTTTACATCTAAATAACTATGACATACTGGGCAGTTTAAACATTAGATTCAAACAAAAGGATGACGGGATTATTACAATTATGTCATTTTTCTGGTCGATAAATGGCCGGGATTTTGAGTAAGATGATAAGTTATTGTTATAAATTAATAAGGGATTAATATGCTTAATTGGAAGTCAGCAAAATTTGCCACCACTCTTCTATTGATGTTTCACTCTATGGATGTATACGCTGCACAAACTGGCTGGTATGTGGCGTTTTCGGGCGAATCCACGCAGCCTATCAACACGATTTATAAACTATCCACGACGGGCTCGGTGCTTGGTGAAGTATTTTCCAGTTCGCTTGGTTTTCATGAATTGCGTAATATGTCGTTTGGTCCTGATCAAAAATTATACGTGACCAATTCCAATAAAAAAGATTCACGCGTAATAGTGTTTGGCAAAGTAAATCCTGATGGTATCACCCGTGATTATCTTGGGGATTATGTTACCCCAAAAACATCATCCGGCCTGGTTCATCCTTATTATTTGACGTTTGATAGCACCGGCGATTTATATATTTCTGTTCAAGACACTGATGTGGTGCTCGGCGTTTATGGTCCCGATAGCCGCTATGCTGGTACAGTAAAACCTTTGTCTGCTTTTTTACAAGAAAAATATCCAAAAGGTAAATTCGCCGCGGGCACGTTTGTGCCAGCGTATACAGCTAAAATAAAACCGGAAACGTCGGTATCAGCTAAAAAAGGCGGATTGACCGGCAATAAAACGCAATCAGTACGCGCGTTTGCGTTTGGCCCTCAAAATACTCTTTATGTCGCTGACGAAGGCAATAATAGAGTATCAGTTTTTGATAGTGAAACAGGTTATCTGCTGAAAACAATTTCCAATAAACATACGCTACATCCGGATCAACTATTTTATCATGCGGTGGATAATTTATTGTTTATTGCCTGCCCTGGTGCGCATAGAATCATTTTTTACAATGCCAAGACTGGAAAATTAAAAACATTCATCAATGACGCTGATCGTCTCAAACATGTGTCTGGGATTGCTTTCGGCGCAGATAATAATTTCTACGCCGCGGACCGTGAAAAAAAGGTCATTTATCAATATGACAGCGATGGCAAGTTTCAAAAAATATTTGCCGGGCCTTTTACTGATTCACCCGAAGGCATCATGCCATTGTTTGATTGAGCCATTGCAGTGCCAGGTTTTTTGAATAAAGAACCTGGTAAAGCACAAAGATTTTTTAATGTCGTATTCTGGATATATTCATAGAATTGATCGATGTTCAATTCTTTTGTATTCCCGTTACTGGAACAGAATTTTCTGATTTTATAAATTAATTCACGTATAGGCAAATCTATTTGCCGGTTGTCGTTATTAATTTTTCCAGGTACGACTTTAATTCCAAGCGGCTGGCATAAACATTTAAATGTGTTAACGGCAGCTGGGGAGTTAATCTGTTTCAGACGGACATTTTCTACTGTGATAGTTTCATTAAATAATGTCTGCAGATGCATTGCTTCAATAAAACGTGAATCTCTTGTGGTAGCAATGACAATGCATTTATTGCCTGTTTCCGTTGTGTTTTTTAATAGGGATTCGAATTTTATACGTAGAGCATTATTATACGTGGATTTGTTCGCATCCGCCTGCAACAATGCCTCTAGTTCATCTAAAATGATAACACTTAATTCAGATTGGGCTGCATTATAAAATTCTTCGTCAATCAGATTTATTTGCTGTTGCAAACCTAAGCCTAGCAATCTATCCGCTGAAAGTACGCGTATATATTTTGCATTCGTTGTTTCGGCAAGATATTTAGCAAGCCAGGTTTTACCCGTACCGGAACTCCCTGCTATCAAAAATTGCATACGAGTAATATCATTATTGAGAAATAATGTCTGTGCCGACGATTTAAAATAGTTAATAACTATGTCCATGGTTTCGTCGTAAGTAATAAAATTCTCGCGATGAAAATTAAAATTGTTTTGGTTAATTCCAAATGCTGGTGTGATTTCGGCAAATGCCTGTTTAAAGTGTTCATTAGCGACATGTTTTAAATCTGGAATTTCTTTTATATCACCTTTTACGGTGAGATCGGATTTTCCTGCTGCTAAATCGAAGTTGGCGCCCATAGCAATGTATGCGGCATTTTGCACTAACGCTTCTAATTCTGCGCCAGTATAATTTTGCGTTGCTTTGGCCCATTGCGGTAAATTAACGTTTTCATCAAGCAAACCGTTACGCTGCATGGCTTCGGTTTTAATATTTAATATATCCAGTCTTGCCTGTTCGTCTGGCAGGCTGATTTCAATGTGAACGCCTAACCGTCCTGGTCGCAATACTGCGGGATCAACCAGGTCTTTACGGTTAGTTAAACCGATGACAATAATATTTTGTGGCGAATCTACACCGTCAAGGATAGTTAACATTTGCGCGACCATATCATCGTCAACACCTGTCCCGCTTGCTCGTGATCCTCTTTTCGGACATAAAACATCAATTTCATCGAAAATAATGACGTGAATATCGCTGCGTTTGCCGTGTAAATTCCAATCCCAGATGGCATCTTCAAATACTTTACGCAGATTGGCGGTGGACTGACCAACGTATTGGTTTTTTAATTCCGCACCGTTCACGACTTTTACTTTATTGGGTGAAAATAATTTACCGATTTCACGCGCGATCAGTGTTTTGCCTGTGCCAGGTGGGCCATACAATAGAATGCCTTTAGTGTGATTTACGCCGTATGCTTGGGCAAAATGATTTCCTAGCGCGCGAGAATAAAATGTTTCGCGTACAAGGTGTTCCAACTCTTTGTTATGCCCACCTATGCCTTTAGATTTAAAATCCAAAGTAAATGTTTTTGGCAGCATGCCAGTCGGTAGTTCCGCTTCGTTTTGATCGCCAAGTATTAATTCCAGTGGCGGTAATTCTTTTACTTCTAATGGCGCTATATTTTCTATTTCTGAGCGATGTTTTTCATTGCCGGTCAGCGTTATGTGATTGCAATATTTTGTTAATTCAATGCCAATGACGGATTTTTCATCCAATTGATAAAGACCTGTATCGCCATGCTGAATAGACACATCATTGATACTCTCTACTCTTAACTCGATAGAATTATCTTTGTCATATGGAAAATACAAATATTGTCCGATGCTGACAGGATAATGACGTAATCTATTCAAAATCAATTTGGCAAAATCATTTGTATTAATTGCATAATTTCTATCGGCTATATAAGGCACCATGCGTTGAATACTGAATGCTATGTTTGCGCAGCGCTGTATATTATCAGGATTTACTTCTATCAACTGTATTTCATATTCGGAATTATTTCTGTAGCCAAAATGCATTTTCAGGCGCAGCGGTAATTTTAACTTATTAGTTGGAACATCTGCGGCAAATTTTACCGGATAATACACTGGTCCTGCGTTATTATTTTGCGCTAATTGAATAACATAATCTCTGTCATGCCTGGCAGCATGTTTTTCTGAAATAATGACATTATTTTCTAGTATTGCATAATCGTCAGATGTGGAAACTGGAGTGATAATAAGTGATTTACTGATATTGCCTTGTTTTCTTGTATTCATGCGGGCATCCTTTTTGCTGAATACATCTTAGATACACCCGCCCATAATATAATTCAATTAATATTTTTAACAAAAAAAACAGGGCTGCCAAAGCAGCCCATCCTGAGTAGTGAAACGATTTATGTTAGAACTTATTTATTATACGATGTACCAGCAGACTCAATAGTCTTGGTGGTAGTTGTTGGCGTTGTGGTGCTAATTTTCAGTGTCGCATTGTCGCTTGCTGTCGTCCATTCGCCAGGCGTGCTATTGGTGATAGAAGTGATTTGCTGGCCTTCATATTTGTCATCCAATTCAAATGTCCCTGTGCTATCAGTTGTTGTAGACAGATAGCCGCTATCGCGACCTTTAATTTGCAATTGAATTTTATAATTAGTAACTGGTTTATTGGTCTTATAATCTACGGTTAGAATTTTCATGCTTTAGACCTCCTGCGTATTCTGTGCGTATCTATTTGTTCCTGAATTACAGTAATTCAATTATAAATAACTTTGGCGAGGCAATTATTAAGAGCGAGAGAAATTGTGATATTGCATAGAAAATAAGCGTGTATTTTAGCCTTATGAGCATATAGTGGTTAATAATTACTCAGCGTCATAATGTAAAAAAGCCGCGAATTAATCACGGCTTTTTATGATGATTTATTAACTTGCTGATAATTGGAAATTAGGGGTTTGCTACCCTCACCCATGTTTGTGTGCGGCCAAACATAGGTAGACCAATATAACCGTGGGCCTGTAATTTTTGGCCGTTGTCTGTGACGGTTATTAAAATTCTATATGTTTTACCTGTTTCTGGATCAAGAATTCTGCCGCCGTTCCATTCATTTGGATTGTCTTTGTTTTGCGTTAACCCTTCCATGATAGTCATGCCAAGGACACGTTGATTATGTTTCGAGCCTTTGCACGAGCTGCAAACCTGATAAATGTCTTTTCCTGGATCGGGATAGATAGTCGCTAATTTGCCATAAACGACATGATTGGGAGCCACCCATATCTTCATCACTGATCTGGCTTTTCCTGTTTGATCGTCAATGGTACGCCAATAACCCTCTGGTGAATTAGTTGCGGCATAAGCAGTATGCAAAAAGAAAAACGCCAGGCATACAACGATAAATCTGATCATCTTGATCATGACATAATCTCCTTATATGTGGGACCTCAGCCAAGCAATGAGAAAATCTTGTCCCTGATTGTATCGACAGAAGTTGTACCATCTATTTTAACATATTTAGGCGCGTGTTCACCCTTGAAATGCTGATAAAAATTTTGTAAAGGGCTTGTTTGTTCGGTATATACGGTCAGACGTTTACGCACGGTTTCTTCGGTATCATCTGGACGTTGTATTAATGGTTCGCCAGTGACGTCATCCTTGCCTTCATGTTTTGGCGGATTGTTGGTGATGTGATAAATACGTCCAGAATTGGGATGTATACGTCTGCCGCTGAGACGTTTGATAATGACTTCAGCTGGGACATCGATATCAATGACGTAATCAATGTTTGTTAATTTATGCAATGCTTCTGCTTGTTTGACTGTGCGTGGAAAACCATCGAGAAGAAAACCATTCTTGCAATCGGCTTGCTTAATTCTTTCTTCGATTAATTTAATCATGATTTCATCGGGAACAAGCTGGCCGCCTTCGACTATCGTTTTTACTTGCTTACCTAGTTCCGAGCCTTGTTGAATCGATGCGCGTAAAATATCGCCGGTAGAAATCTGCGGGATATGGAATTTTTGTGTAATCAGTTTCGCCTGTGTACCTTTGCCGGCGCCTGGACATCCAAGCAGTATTAAACGCATTTTTATAAGGCCCTCTTATAAGTAAGGTCAGCGTGATATTTCGATCATTTTAGTGAGGATAAGCACTTAATACAATGCAATTTATTGTACTGCCGGTGGTTATAGGTGAATATTTGCGCAAATATTAGCCAGACTGGCATGTTATAATAAGTAAAATTTCCATAGGAATTAGATATGCGCAACCGCATCCCTCATGCGATTGTTATGACAGTACTCTGCATATTATTGATCATGCCCTGGCTCACGGGTATGGTATTCAAGCATAAATATTATCATCTTATCGATATTATCAATCAGGACCAGCGGTTAAAAATTGATATTCTTGAATATCAAGAAGGTTGGCTGGAATCTACAGCCAAGATACGCATTACTCTGACGGGCAATGAATTTGGCAACCTGCCACAAATTAAATTCGCACATCCAGTTACGTTTGATCTGGATGAAACCATGTTTCACGGTCCTATTATCTATGATACCAGTCATAGAATACTGGAGGTTGGCTACGCGAAAATACTTACCACCATGCATCTTTCCGAAGCCACAGAAAATGAAGTATTAGGCAAATTACAAAGTTTAGGTATTATGCAGATTGATGTTTTATCGGAGTTAGATGGTGATTGGCGCGGTCATATTATTATTCCAGTATTGTCGCTCAATATTCAAAATATAGGTGCGCTTTCCTGGGCGGGTTTAAACGGACATTTTAAGTTAACTCTTAGTGATGATCATATCAAACATATAAACGTCGATATGAAGATAGGCACATTTACCATGAAGGGAGATGATCAAAATCCAGCTGTCCGTCATGTTGCTATCGAACCGTCAGAATATGAATATAATTCTACGCATGAAAATGTTGGTTTATGGTCTGGCAATTCAAATTTACACAGTAATGGCTTATATCTTGTTACTCAAGATGGTTCGTATTTTTCTGCTAGCAATTTTAATTTCAATACGAAATTCGGTGTCAGCGGCGGAACATTTTATAACACTAATGTGGCGATCAATATTGGCAATATTAATGCGACTAATAATATTATTCCCATGATTTCCGATCTGCATATATTGGTTTCCGCTGATAACTTTAGCGCGGAAGATGTGTTGTCTTACGTTAATTATTTTAATTCCAAAATGTCGCAGGCGCAGGCGATTAAAATCGTCAATAAAAGCACGATAGAATCGTTATTAGTGCATACTATTCGGACGACTAGTGAGTTGTATTCGGAAATTTCCATGAAAACGACTCTCGGGCCGATTACCATTAATTCCAAAAGTGCGTGGAAGGAAAATGCGCCGGCCCCCGTTACTTTTGATGATGTCACAATGAATTCTACCACGGTGATGAATGTTAATGCCTCATCTACTCTGGTAGAACAGTTCTTACAATTTCTTACTAAAAAAATGCATAAACCAGGCCAGTCATCTGCAAATGATCTTAATAACGATTCGTTTAATCAACAACTGGCGTTATATCTGAAACAAGGAAAAATTACCGTTAATGACTTTGTTGCGATTGTGAATCTTGAAAAAGAAAAGCCGTCCGTGACTGATTTCAATGAGAAGTTGGCGCAATTGAATTTGCCAACAGATATTAATTCGCAGCTGATAAATTTATATGGTACATATTTGAATACGTTGCCACCAGATGGTGGAAATTTAAAGAAACCACCGCAAACACCACAGCAATTAATTCATGATCTTTTGCGTATAGGTTACATTCAAAAAGACAAGGATGGGAATTATTTCACCACCCTCACGATTGAGGGTGGGCAGATTAAAATAAATGGTAGTGTTATTAATTTGAAGTAGGTTGACTCATTGTTCTGTCAGATTAATCGGACAAACGCATAGTGCATCAGCACGCGCATCCGTTAACTCTTCCGCCAGCCCGCGCTGCGAACGCCGATTATCGACCTTGTCTTGATATTCCATTTGCACTTCGCGTGAATATAAAGCTGGAATATCAAATGGTTTTACACCCATGCTTAACAGGTTGCCAGTCGCGGGTAAAAAGCAATCTAACAATGGCGCCAGCCGTTTGGTTTTTTCTCGTGTTGGATTTTCAACAATGGTTTTCAGTATCAGTTGAAATGCCTGGCCAATTTTACCTGCTTCCATGAAAGCATGCGCAGCTTTTTCTTCCGCAGCACCATCGGAACCTGAAACCTGTGTGGTTGCGGTTGCCGCACCAGAAAGACCTTTCAATAACCATGTGTTGACTGCTTCGCAAAAACGATCCCAACGAAAATCAACATCACGTTCTGCGCCTGATTCAACGCTGGCATGAATATAAAATATATAAAAACGCCAGAAATCAGCATGCAAAGTGCCAAGCGCTTCTTGCAGCCAAATGCCAGTACCGGTCGACTTGGAACAAATGCCGCCTTCATAAATAAAAACTTCGTTAGGCATGAGATGCCAATTAGAAATGGAGTAATTTTTATTACTCGCTAATAGCAGCGCAGGGAAAAGCGCGCCATAAAATGGCGTGCCATCCATACCTAAAAAGAAATGCTTTTGCGTGTCTTTGTCTTGCCAATAATTGCTTTCATGCGCGGAGCTGATTTTTGCCAACATGGAAACTTTTGCCAGCAACGAATCTACCCAGGAATAAACCGATTTTCCTGGTAAACCAGCAATGCTTATGCCCCAACGCGTATTGCGCGTGACACAAACAGTTGGATTATCAGTCAGTGTGCCGAGTATTCTCTTTTGCACTTCCGCAGCATCTCTTTCCGGTGCGGTCGCGCAATTCATTAATGCATCTCTGAATTGATCGAGCTGGAAAAATAAATGTGTTTCATTCTTCCATTCAACGGAGCCGGCACAGACAGCACATTGCGCGGAAATAATATTTTCTGATTCCACCAGACGCGAGCAATCTTTTTTGTTATTACATTGATTGCCGTAAGTTTTGCCGCCGCAATATGGGCAAGTGCCTTCCAGAAATCGGTCGGGTAAATGATTTTCACAGCGAGTGCACCATGCTACTTTTTGTTTCCCTTCAACTAACATGTCGCGGTTGATTAAGTCTTTAAAAAAATCTTGTACAAATTGTTTATGGAAAGGATCGCCGGTGCGGCCAAATGCATCAAATGATAATCCCATTTTATCTAACAAAGGCAGCGTGGCATTATATTTTTCATCTAGCAATTGCTTTGGCGTTGTTCCATATCCTTGTGCCACATATTCCGTGCGTGCGCCATGTTCATCCGCGCCGCAAAGAAAATAAACCTCATCACCTTTGAGTCGATAATAACGCGCGTAAACATCAGCAAATAACATGGGTACACAATTGTGTAAGCCCGGAATATCATACAAATAAGGCCAGCCTGCGCTGACAAAATGGCGTGTCATGTGTTCTCTCCTTGAAGCGTGTTTCCGTTTCTTAACTGGTTGTTAATTGCCGTCTATAAACAGTAGAACAAATTTCGCGTACGTTTTTGAGGACTGTTTCAATGTCGTCTTTGGTGTTGGCCCAGCCCATGCTAAATCGCAGCGTACCCTGCCCTTTTGTGCCTAGTGTTTGATGAATCAAAGGCGCGCAGTGTATGCCGGTGCGAATCATCACACCAAATTTTTTTCCTAAAATTTGTCCGAATTCGGCATGGTTGACGGCTGGAAACGAGATGGAAGTAATGCCAACTTTTTTTTCTGCTTCTGGACCATAAATAGTGATGCCGTCTATTTCTTTGAAGCCTTCCATCAGCATTTTATTTAATTCGATTTCATGTTGATGTATCGCGTCTACGCCATGCTGCTGCAAAAATTCAACGCCTGCCAGTAATCCAATTAAACCCATGGTATTTGGAGTGCCAGATTCATGACGCTCAGGCCAGGTAGATGGTTGATTCAAGTCTTCAGAATGGGTGCCATTGCCACCTTCACGGAATGGATCAATTTCTATGCCCTCGCGCACATATAATCCGCCTGTTCCTGTTGGCCCAAGCAAGCTTTTATGACCGGTAAAAGCGTAAAAATCTACGCCCAGTTCTTCCACATTCACGTTCATGACGCCAGTGGCTTGTGAGCCATCCACCAGGAATGGTATGCCTGATTCACGACAGCGACGGCCTATTTCGGCGATAGGTTGTATGGTACCCAGGACATTGGAAGCATGCGTTACGCAGATTAATTTGGTACGCGGGGTGACTTGTTTAAAAATATCGTCAGGATTAATTTCACCATTTGTGCCGCTGTTGACAATAGATACTTCTATATTGCGTGCACGACGTAAGCCCCATAACGGTCGTAACACAGCGTTATGTTCCAAATCTGTGGTGATGACATGGTCGTTTTGCTGCAGGAAGCCTTTCATCGCCATATTCAGCGCATCGGTTGAATTAGCAGTGAGAATTAGTCTGGATGGATTGGGTATACCTAAAAACTGAGATAGTTTGGAGCGTAATTGAATTAATTTCCTTTCAGATTCCTGTGAGCGAGGATAACTCCCACGTGAAGGACTGGCGCCATTCTGGCGCATAAACTGATCGATAGCGAGGTATACACTTTCAGGCTTGGGAAAACTGGTGGCGGCATTATCCAGGTAAATCTCGGTCATGATTATTTCCTTATAGCGATGTTGGCGATATGACATCGTAACAATAGCGAGAATTCTAAAGAAAATTTTAATAATAGCAAATGGTAAATATCTGCCCTACTCTTTGCCTGTGACGGATATTTATATTAATATTTGTATCATTCTGATCATAGGGCAAACTAAAATGCAGGAATCGCATGTACGCAGTATATTAAAAGCCGTTAGCTGGCGTGTATTTGGCACGCTGATCACAATGGCATTTACTTTTTTCATTACGCATCGTGTCAGTTTTGCTTTATATATTGGGATGTTTGAATTTGTTTCGAAAATTATTTTATTTTATCTGCATGAACGTATGTGGAGTTTGGTGAGGTTTGGGACCAAGTTAAAAAACCTGGCCAGACAAACCTCTGCAAACAAATAAGCGTAAGCGTTATGGTGCTGATGGAGATGATATTGTTGCGTCTTCTGGAGCCTCAATAATATTTGCTGCGGTTACTGAATGCTTAAGAACATCCATTCGGATATCGGCAAATACGGCGCTGCTAACCGTTTTCAAAGTGGCTGGAGTCGTATTTTTAAGTACGTTTAAGTTATTAATGCGTAAATCAAGATATGTTTGATAGCCATATATTGGGAATAATTTTACTCCATAGTTCTTGGCCTGGAACCTGGTGTTTGTCGCCGCTTCATGTTCTTGCAATCGGATTTTAATATCACCACCTGCATTGTTATTTAAGATGCGTAAAATTGCGGCGAAATCTTGTCTTTTTTCTAATTGCAGATGTTCAGTTGGATCTTTCTCGCAAAGATAACCGTAGATCATTATTAATGATTTAAATGCACAAATTGTTTCAAATATTTCTTTTTTATTATGCTCGTCGTAAATTTCTTTATCGTCGCTTAATACAAATTTGTTATCTATTAGTAGGCGTTGTTCGTTTAAAATAGTTTTTAGAATCGAGAGTTTAGTCTTGATGAAAGGTGCTAATTTTTCAAGTTTCTCATAGGCATATTTGTTATCCTGAAGTGCCGCCATAATATAATAAAGTACGGCTTCATCATTTTTTTTCTGTTCTTCAAGAATAAAAGCGTATTTGTATTGAGCTACATCATGTCCAAAATTTGCCGCTCTTTGATAACATTCAATCGCCCATTGGAGATTGGGTTTTAAGACAGTATTGGGTTTATTCGTTTCTTGAAAAACAGCACCGTCATAATTCATTTCGGCAGTTTCAAAATAATAGGCGGCGTGATCGGTGTATTTAGTGCTTTCTAAAAGTGTTTTGAGCCGCTTTTGGCTTTCTTCATAACTGGTTGAATACTTCTTCACTCTACACTCCCCGATTGTTCAAATATTATGTGTGATTTAGCTATAAGTGTAGGCCGTGATCATAATATGCTGTTCGAAATTTGTCAAAATCATTATCGACTATATATTTAGCAGAAAAAGTGTACAAAAAAATGAGCGGAATTGATCACTTGATGATCTTGAATGGAAATCCCTCGCTATACTGTTGCAGGATTTGTAGCGCACGCTGACTACCAATTTCAGTCCATTGTTCATACGCTTCCAATGGCAGCATACTGACATTTTCGCGTATCGATTGTAAAACATCGATCATGGCGACAAATTGCAAAGCCAGTGAGTAAAACAAATCATTTGCCGCGAGTGAAATTGCGGCGTAAGAAGAACGCCCCAAATCGACAAAATAACTAATTTTCACGTGCTTTTTGTCTGCGGTATGTGGAAATAAGCCCGCGACTAACAGGCAGCCGTCACCGACGTCACGTAAAGCCGTGTTGCGTTGATTTTGGCCCTTCTGCATGGCTTGTAAAAAGCTGCTTGCGAAAATTTGCTGCGCGACTTCTGGTTTGTTTGTATAACGAATTAACAGGGAAACGAGATAAGCTTCAAGGTCTTCATTTAAGACAATTGAACTGCGATTTTCAGCAAACTTTACAACATCTCTCCATAAAATCAATGAATTATGACTTGTTAATAGCTGCATAATTATTCCTCCGTCCACTCTTACATTATAGTTATTCGTGCAAAATCCCGTGTATTATATGGTTTTTATAGTGTTTTCAATTGCTTATGCTCAACTTACAGAAAACCATATTTATCTCCGATCTGCACCTGGATGAATCACATCCAGAAATTACCCGAGGGTTCCAGCATTTACTGGGGCAATGTGATAACAGCGTAGATGCTTTATATATTCTGGGTGATTTATTTGAAGTCTGGATTGGCGATGATAATGATTCTGATTTTCAGCACACTATTATTTCTGCACTTAAATCAGCCACAGATAAAGGACTAAAAATTTACTTTATGTTTGGCAACCGGGATTTTCTGATTGGAAAGCGCTTTTTAAACGCAACCGGTTGTGAATTATTGTCAGATGAAACAAAAATAAATCTTTATGGCCAGCAAGTCTTGCTTATGCATGGTGATACTTTATGTACACGCGATGTGGCTTATCTTAAAGCGCGAAAATTTGCTCATAATACTCTCGTGCAAAAAATATTTTTAGCGCTACCCTTGTCGCTGCGAAAATATATTGCTCGCAGACTGCGCGAACAAAGCATGAGACACACCACCGCTGCTGCCAGTGACATCATGGATGTTACCCAATCTGAAGTCGAACGTGTGATGACTAGCCACAATGCTGGCTGTTTGATACATGGACATACGCATCAGCCTGCTTTTCATGAGTTTAATTTGAATCATTCACCTGCGCTCAGAATAGTGTTAGGCGCATGGCATGAACGCGGAAATATGCTGGTATGGGACCAGAATGGACATAAAGAATGGCTGGAGTTTAGTTTTACTTGATGTAAAATCTGCAGATAGATGGAAAGCGCAAGGGATTTTATGTTGGATCGTCTGCAAATATTAAATGCATCGTTTCATGATGTTGAAAATAAAAAATGGAATATAGAAGAAAAGCTGTTACAACTGGAAGAAGCTATATCCATCCTGGAAAAAGTCTACACAAAACTGCTGAATAAAGAACAAAAGCCAGATTGTCTTGATTTTAAGGTTTATGTTATTCCAGAACTTGAGCGACGCATTATTCATCTGGAAAAACTGGCGGCGAAGTCAATCCCTGGCGTTGAGTGCAATCAAGATTTTCTAAGCGCTTTACAAAAAGCCAAAGCTGAATTGTCGCAGCATAAAAAAACATATGAAGCCCTGGAAAAAAATATTGAATCGCTACAAGAGCAAATCAAAGAAAATTGTAAAGCCATGCGGCAACTCATCCCGGCATTACGCGCTCACATTAATACCATTACAGATAAAAAGAAAAAATTAGATGTCATAACCAGTTTGCATCCGCTTGTATCAGTTAAAATACTACTCACAATATTCGATGAAATGCGCGAGTTGAATGCACGTTTATTATTTTCAGCAATGCTAAGAATTACCGGCATTGCTTTTGATAAATATTATTCCGGCAAGAATTTCAATTATATTTGCCACAAACATTTTGGCGTTAACATAGAAGATATATTTGAGCATTTTATTAAAACGCATGAAACAAAAGATATTAATGCGGGTAATATGCAAAATACGTTGCAGGGAATTACTGCGGCGGTAGCGAAAGCATTATATAAAAATAATTCCGTTCAAGACGCTAATATCTGTGCCTTGATTGAAATGGAAGTATATCTTTCTCTGGCGGTGAAATTTTATCAATTCACTGATGATCTGCAAATGGATGCCGGTCTTACACGTAAGCGATTCGCGCTTTGGATGAACTTAAAGGAAATTCTCAATCCTTATATGATAGTGAGCAATGCCGCCCACTCTATTGTTATTGCACCAGAATTTGAATCGGCATTTGCCGAAGCAGTCATTTGGCTGCAAGGTATTTATAAACATGGTTATGATGAAATTCCACCGTTTTTAAAATCAGCCGATGGTGTTGTCACTGAGCTTGGTCAGGCATATATCACTGATGAAGAAGGTCGTAGTTTATTCCGATGGAAACACCCATTAACAAGATTAAAACTAGGTGATGGCCACAAGCATCATGCCGCGGCTTTATTTCGGCAACCTGCACCCGTTGCAAAAGAACATGTGCAGGAAGACAGAAAAAATCAGCCTTAATTATTAAATAAATCGACGGGATGAGGTATATCAGAATATTTCCACGCTTCTTGATATTCTTTTTCTATCTCATCAGCTTGCTGAGTTTTTCCTAATTGTCTCATGCTTTCAGCAAGACCATACAATGCCCAGCCGTTTTTAGGATATTGCTGTAAATCTTGCATGAATAAATCTTCTGCCTGCGCTGGATGATGCCATTTCAAATAAGCGTAAGCTAATACTTCTTTCGTTGGGAAATACCAGTCTGGCGGTTCATGGTAGCCCATATCATGTTGAATTTTTACCGCTGCCTTCAAGTTGCTTATGGCTAATGTTTCATTGCCTTGCTGTGTGTAAATCATTCCTCTGAGAACACTGTCAGCTATTTTGAGCAGATTGATACTGGGTTTTCCTAAATTAGGATCTTTGCTGCCAGTTTTAATAATTTTTTCGAGTGCGGCAGCTTCATCGTTTGCTTTGTTGGTATCTTTTAATTCTGCGTAAGCCAAACCACGCGCGTAATGCCACATAGCGAGACCATATCGATATTTTTCATTCGGTTTTGTTTCTTGCAACAATTCATGCCAAAGTCCGAAGCGTGCTTTTACAAAGTATGGGATAGGAATAAACCATTGCAAAGCCATTTCATTTTTAAGCCAATCATTGTATGGCGGCAGCAACATATCATGTACGGCAGAAAGCGCAACTTCTTTACGCCCTTCCATCGCTGCGGTGCTGCGTAAAAAATCATAATTATGAAAATAAAGATAATTGATTTCAGGCGTAAATCCCTGATGCTTGCACTCTTTATAGTATTCTTTAAAAGCAGCAATTGCCTGTTGATTCGCTTTACTGCCATCGTGATAACGGCCAGTCAGAAAATAAATATGCGCTGGCATGTGTACCAGATGTTCTGATCCAGGCACCAGTGGGCCTAATGCATCGGCACTTTTTGTACCTATGCCTGGTTTAGGTGATGACTCAACGACATGAATGTAATAATGGTTAGCGCCAATATTCTTTTTATCTTTAGCTATTACATGTTGTAAGGTTTTTAATAATTGCGGTGTGATGGGATTCATTTTTTCATTTTTATCCCATGATTGCCAATGAATGGTATTGAACAAGGCATCCGCATATAACGATTGCGCGTTAAAATCAGAAGGATATGCAGAGGCGACTTTTTTCATCGCTTGAGCATAATTTTTGATTTCCGTATCGGAAGAAATATCTAGTGAAGAACTGGAAGCGTGGCAGCTAAAAATACCAGATTTGGCAACAAATGGTTTTGGTTTGTGTTGATAAAGTGTGGCTAATGCCTGGATATAAGCTTGCTCTGCAGGTGTTTCTTCGTTTTTTAATGCTAATGCTTTACTGATAGCTTCTTTTGCATCTATGTATTCGTGTCCGGAAACAGGCGCATTAATTTTTGATCCTATGGCCATTGCCAGCCCCCAGTAACACATGCCGCAATTTGGATCCAGGCGCGTGGCTTCTTGAAATGATCGTATTGATTCACCCCATTCAAATCCGTAATAAAGCACCATGCCTTGATTAAAGAATTTTTGCGCCATGGGCATTTTAGTGGAAATTGGGAAGTGATATGAACCAAGATTATTAAATAGTGGCGCCTGGTATTTTTGCTCGGAATTTTCTGCAAACGTTGCTTGTGCGAAACTTACCAGGCTTGCAAGACTAAGGCTAACAATCAAGAGTGACTTCATTTTAGGAAATCCTTTTCCAGGTGAAATTTCACTATATATGATTTTAATATCGTTTTAAAGTTGCTGGTTTTAGCGTGGTCTTGGCCTGGAATTCGCCGCTTCCTGGATGACATTAAAACTGAATGTATTAATCGTTAATTCAATAGTGCTCGCCAATAAGCGCATCAGCAACCCTGCTCTCATTGCTCGCATACCATGTTTTTTGTATGCAGCTTTCAATGCAGAAAATGACGAATTAAACAACTTTTGCGATGGATCAGATTGTCGCATGACTGCTGCCAATTCATGCGGCACGCTGGCAAGGGTAAATAATATTGCTGGTACTGCTGCTGCGGTAGCACTGATCGCCATTCTATTTGCAAAGGTTTGTCCTGGGAGATATATATTTAATAATTTTTGTAATTCTGGCGAAGTAACATAAATACCGCTGACAAATGTGCCAGTTTTCAGCGCCATGGGCAACGCGCCAGTATAAAACCCTTTTGCGCCGTGTTCTCTCAATATGCGTAAAAATGCTTTTGCGGGAGAAACTTTATTTTTTTGTGCAGCAATTAAAGTTGTTTCATAAGGGTTGGCGACCAGAACAGTGCTTGCGCCAGTGAGAAATGCCGCAACTATTTTTTCAGTTAATGTTGGATGACGTTCATGCATTACTTGAAGTTTATCCAATAGCTTTGTTAACAGCCACTGTGAGTAGGGAAATAACGGTAATAACGCCATGTTTGCACTGATGCCATGATAATAATTTCTTTTCTGCGCAAAAAAATTTGTATGCGCGAGATTACTTGGTGTTTTGCTTTTGAGTATCTGACAGCGCTCAAAAAGACTGCGTGCATAAAATGGATACCAGAATGGTAAAGACGTTACTGCGCCGCCAAGTGCCGCGATTTCATTTTTATATTTTTCGAACAATTCTCTATTAAACATGTATCACTCCTCGGTGATAAAAAAATTGAGCACCGAATTTTAAGTGATTAGGCATCTGTTTCTATTGGTAGTAAACACCCACATTTATTTGTTACAATCGATGGTAATAAGTTTATAAATTGCGCAGATAATGTCATGAAATTCAGACAGCTTAGATGTAAATGGTGAACTATTAGTCGAGGCTTGTAAAAATGGCGTTAGGCTTGCTCCGATTAATGCGCAATCTGCGCACAATCAAACTAATCATCTGAGTGAATTTCTAGGACAATCATTTAACGCTTATTTTCTCGACACGGAAAGCCGCGCACAAAAATTAAACCAACAAACATTGGCTGCTTGTGGCTGGGATTCGAATAAGGAAGTATTTGGTAAATCAGTCGTAGATATGTGGGGCAATACTGAATCTTTACGTACTGTCATTGCCAATGATAAAGAAGTTATCACGCACAGAGAATTGCGCATTGCGGAAGAAGAAGTTATTTGTTCAGACGGTATCAGTCATCATGCGCTCAGTTTCAAATTTCCATGGTATAACGCAGATGAAAAACTAATAGGTCTTTTAGGCTGCACGCTTGTGATTGGTGTGCCTGGTTACGATTCATTACCAAATTTTTTAAGCACATTAACCCATTCGGGATTACTTAATCGATCTGTCAATAATCCTCCGCGAAAAACTATTCCAGGCGAAATGATGAATGGCATTTACATTTCCAAACGAGAAAGAGAAGTCATTTATCATCTTTTGCGCGGCAATACAGCAAAACGAATTGCATTTCTATTAGGTATTTCATATCGGACAGTAGAAAGACATTTGGAAAATATTCGTCTTAAGACTGGTGCGCATAATAGAACTGAACTCATAGAATTAATGATGCGACATTTCAACATTAATATTGAACTTAATTAATATATTCGGATTCCTAAACGATGAAAAGCCGTAAAACTAAATTTATACCGGCGCCAGGTTACTTCAAATCACCGTTAGAACAATTGCCACGCGATGATTTTGTTATTAATGTTATCATTTTTTGATAAAAGGCAATTAACATTAATTGAATCGCTCAATAAAAATTTACATCGCCTTGCGAATGATGAAAAACTTTTGCAGAAAGCCTTAGCGCCAAAACTGGATTATTCTGTTCCAGGCAGGCTGTTTTCCCTAACTGGAACCAGCGATAAATCGTTAGATGTTGGCGTGATAACTCTTTGTGTTTTACCTGGCGACCTTGTCGCAGTGAGTGGGCATGATAAAACGATAAAAATATTCGATCTCAACACAAAAGATTATTTTCTTATTCATCATATGAATGAATATGTCCATTCCATGCAGCTCTTAACGGATGGGCAATTGATGTGCTGTTCTCACACATCAATTTTTATCTGGAATCCGGCAACGGCTGAATGTAGAGAGCGATTTGCTTACAACAGAACTATTGGCCGCGCGATTGAATTACAAGATCATAGGATTTTATTTTATTCACAGCATTCTTTATACATTTGGGATAGAAATAATAAAAAAGATACTATTGTTGAGCCTGTTTTAGTTGGGTCTGCGTGTGATGACGGCCCTCTTTTACAGCTCAAAAATGGAATGATTGCGTATGCTGATAATAATATTTACGACAAAATATGTAATGTTTGTATTTTTGATTTAACTGCGCGTACAAAAGTGAAAACATTAACTGGCCTGACATTTACTGTTTTTTCTATTCTGGAGTTAGCTGACAACAAGCTTGCTGCAACAGATGGTCATGGGCGTTTAGGTATTTGGAATTATCATAGCGGCATTCGCTTGTCTTTATCACCACGACAAACAACTCATCTTCCTTCTGCGGTGGTTGTTGATGAAGCTCATATCATTTGCGGCGATGGCGATGCCTATTTACAGATTTGGAATATTGAAAATATGACTTGCCAGGCCACTGTCAAAATGAGCAAAGATTCGCCTGTTCGTGCAATAGCTAAACTACTTGATAATAGAATTATCGCTGGTAATGATGACGGCTCAATACACGTTCAGGCATTTGCTGCATTAATGCCAGAACAAAATAACGAAGAAAATGCATTCGTTAAACCTGGCAGACGAGTTTAAATATGAACGTAATCAATAAACATCCAGTATTGCTACACGCGTCAGATATCGAAGATATTTGTCGGCCGCTAAGTAAACTGAATATCAGTTATTTTGCCCATGTAAATATTGATAAAGCCGGTCAATTTTCCGCGGTTTCCAATCATCCGGAATTCCATAAGCATTATTTGCAGCAAGGTTACCATCATGCTGATATTCATTTGGCGAATTCAGTTTTAACAGCTAAATACATTATCTGGGATTCACTGGTTTGCAGCGGTGAGAGCGAACAAATGAACCAGGATGCGGAAGCGTTAAACATCCGCCATACATTTACCATTATAGACAAGAATGCAACTGGCGATAATTTTTATCATTTCTCTACGCATATCAAAGAACATTCGTTTAACCAGACTTATTTATCTAATATTGATTTGTTAGAAATGTTCGTCAGTTATTTTCATGCATGCATGAACCATTCTAAAAAATTACTGAAAGCTTATGAATTCAAATATAGCCTGGATAAAAGCGATGCTGAATGCAATATAAATACTGGCAGCTTTAGTCTTTGTCTGGGTGATACGCGTGCAGAATTTATGCGCGAGCTTTCCATGCCTAGAGCTGGTTCGAAAACAGAAGCTAAACGGTTGCAGAAGAATAACGCTTTATTGATACACAAAGATACTAACCAGGCTGTCGCACTTTACCGACAGCAACTGAAATGCATGGTTCTACTCATGGAGGGTCATACTGCGCGCGAAATTGCAGACAAAATAAACCTCTCCTGTCGTACGGTAAATCATTACCTCGAAAACTTGCGCAACAAATTAGGATGTCGCACAAGTAAAGAATTAATATCAGCGTATTACGGGCAAATCATGCGCTTTAGTCTTTAGAAGATGGTCACCGTCAGTTTGCGATGATGACTGCGCAGTCTGTGTTCCCATAAATAAATGCCTTGATAAGTACCAAGATCAAGTTTGCCATTGCTGACTGGTATCATTAAAAAGCTGGTGGTCAGAATGGTACGCACATGTGATGGCATATCATCTGGCCCTTCTGCAGTATGTTCAAATAAAGGATCACCATCCGGTGTCAGTCGCTGCATGAATGCTTCCAGATCGCGCTGTACTAAAGGATCAAAATTTTCACATAACGATAACGAGGCACTGGTGTGATGTAAAAATATATGACACAAGCCAGTTGTTACACCTGCTTGCGCCGTTAATTTGGCAATTTCATCCGTAATATCAATAAAACCACGTCCCGGTGTCTTAAGATCAAATTTAAACTGTCTGAGCATATTTTTATAGTGTCATAATGTTAAAGGTTTATAACTAATAACAATTGCGCGCACATAAAACTCATCTTCCAGTTTTTGTGCCAGCGCTTTTGCTGATTCTTTCTTGTCTTGTGGACCAACATACACACGTGTATGTTCGCCGAAAGCAGTCGTTACTTTTTGTATAAATGCAGGATAGCCATTCGTACGTAACCGATTTACCAATCGAACCGCATTGGTTTTATCCTTAAAGCTGCCTAATTGTACAACCCAGGCGTTATTAAGCGCGCTCGGGTTTATATTCACACTGCTGACTTTCGTTGCAGATGATACAACAGGTTTTTTCGCGATGCTTCCAGATTTACTGATTTGCACGATATCATCGCCAAGCTGTGTGCCAGAATCATCTTCTGCAGTAGTAGTTTCCACGGCTTTTTTATCTGGTGTGCTAATTGCATAGGAAGAGGTTCTTTAGGGCTGCTTTGACGACAGGCGTTGCTGGTTGTACTGGGATGACGGGTGCCGCCTGCGCCTGGCGTATCGGTTCGTTTTGTTGTTCTGGTTCAATGATATCTTCATCCGGCTGAGATGGGTCGCTAATCATTGCTTGCATGGATTGATCGGGAAATGGCGGTGCTTTAACAAGAGTCGTCTCTGTGGCAAATTCTTTATTACCCTGAAAAAAAGGCAACAAAATCACAACTAATCCGATCAGGACTAAACTTCCTAGAATTCTATGTCTGGTTTTCTTTTCCATGGTCACCTCAAACAATGTTAGCTGGTTTTTGTAGCCTTGATCTTACCGTTAACCCCATTTTTCTGTCTGGTCAATTTTGCCAATAAACGTGTTACGACATCACGCAGCTCACTTCGGTGCAGAATCATATCTATTGCGCCATGTTCAAGTAAAAACTCACTGCGCTGAAATCCTTCTGGTAGTTTTTGTCGGACCGTCTGTTCAATGACGCGTGGTCCGGCGAAACCAATCAAAGCGTTTGGTTCAGCAATAATAATATCACCCAGCATTGCCAGACTGGCGGATACACCGCCCATGGTTGGGTCTGTCAGCACAGAGATATAGGGAACCCCCTGTTCTGACAATTGTGCCAGTGCCGCGCTGACTTTGGCCATTTGCATGAGGGAAATAAGTGCTTCCTGCATGCGAGCTCCGCCGCTGGCAGAAAAACAGATAAAAGGAATACGTTGTTCCAGGCTGACGTTTGCTGCGCGGACAAAACGTTCGCCCACAGCCGCACCCATGGAGCCGCCGATAAAGCCATATTCAAAGGCAACGGCAACCACAGGCATTTTATTTAACTGACCACGCATTGCTATCAGCGCTTCTTTTTCGCCAGTGTCTTTTTGCGCCGCAGCCAGGCGGTCTTTATATTTTTTCAAGTCGCGAAACTTGAGCCTATCTTCTGGGCCGATTTCCGCGCCTATTTCTACCCCTGAATCATCGTCTAAAAAATAACCAAGTCGGCTGCGTGCCGATATGCGGATGTGAAAATCGCACTTTGGGCATACTTCCAGATTTCTTTCTAATTCAGTACGATATAAGACTGAACTGCATTTTTCGCATTTGGACCATAGGCCTTCAGGCACGCCCTTTTTTGTGCTCGTTCCAGTTCGTATTCGTGAAGGCAGTAATTTTTTAAACCAGCTCATAGGGTTGCCCCTCTTTGTGAATGTGGCATTATAACAAAAATTGCTCATCCGGTACTGGAAAAATATAGGGCTCCGGATACCGCACCCTGGTGAGATATAAGCCGTCAGGCGGCGCAGTCTCAGCCGCGACTCGCCGGTTCTTGGCGAGCAGCACTTCCCGCATCCATTCGGGATCTTTATAACCGGCCCCTATTTTCACCAGCGAGCCGACGATATTACGTACCATATGGTGTAAAAACGCATTCGCTTCAATTTCTATAACGACAAAATCACCACGTCGTTCTATGCTGAATTCCGTCACATTGCGCATAGGCGTGCGTGAATTGCATTGTGAGGAGCGAAATGAACTGAAATCCTGTTCGCCAATCAAACATGCGCCAGCCTCTCTCATGCGGTCAACATTGAGTGGATAATAATGCCATGTTGCCCGGCGCTGTAAAATGGCCGGCCGAATGGGATTGTTGTATATGATGTAGCGGTAACGACGCGCAGTCGCCTTAAACCGGGCATGAAAACTAAAATCAACATGTCGCGCCCACTTGACGACTACAGAAGGCGGCAAATGCGAGTTTGTGCCCCATATCCATGCATCAATGTGGCGTTTTGCTTTGGTGTCGAAATGCACAACTTGTCCAGTTGCATGAACAGCCGCGTCAGTACGACCTGCACAAAATAAAAATACGGATTCATTTGCCACTTTCGCAAGTGCGTCCTGGAGTACGCCCTGGACTGTGCACAAGCCTTTTTGTGCCTGCCAACCATAAAATTCTGCCCCATCATATTCAATACCGAGTGCAATACGCATGTTAAATAGTACTTAATAGCTGTTGAGCTTCCTGCTGTTGAATGGCGTTACCCTGCGCCTTCACCGAAGTTAGGATTTTTGTTGCCAGACTGACTTTGCCAGTTTCAATATAAGCTTTTGCCAGATCCAGTTGTGTTGAATAAATATCTTCGCCAGCGATAGATGTCACATCAGCGGGTGATTCATCTGTAGCGGTAGATGTGTAATTTTTCACGGCTCGTGGTTTGGGCGTAGCCGTAGGCTTTACTCGCAGCGGTTCAAGTTTTACTTTTTTGATTACCTGTGGAGCTGGACGGAATATCAGGTATAAACCCAGCAATAAAACAACAAAAGCGCCAAGACCGACAGACAATAAGATGGTTAAATAACTATTAATAATGAGATGTATCATAGTGGTAAGTGATTTTTTATTAAGTGTTCAGCAATTTGAATAGCGTTTAATGCTGCGCCTTTACGTAAGTTGTCAGCAACAACCCATAAATTTAAGCCATGATCGTGAGAAATATCATTGCGAATACGGCCAACATAAACATCGTCTTTTCCAGCAGCGTCACGCGCTGGTGTGGGGTATGGATATGCACCAGACATTAATTTTACGCCCGGAGCACGTTCCAGTAATTTGATCGCGTGTTCAGCGCTCAATTTGTTTTTGGTTTCAATATGCACCGATGCAGCATGACCACAAAACACAGGAACACGCACAGTGGTTGGATTAATTAAAAGATTTTTGTCGTCGAATATTTTTTGTAATTCCCATACAATTTTCATTTCTTCACGGGTGTAACCATTATCGAGAAACTCATCTATATGCGGCAAAACATTGAAAGCAATTTGCTGTGGATAAACTTTCGGTTGAATGTTTTGCTTGTCCAGCAATTGTCTGGTTTGTTCGGATAATTCAGCGATAGCTTCTTTACCGGTACCGGAAACAGATTGATAAGTAGATATATTCATGCGTGAGATGCCAACAGCATCATAAATAGGTTTTAACGCCACAGCGATGGGAATGGTATTGCAATTTGGACTGGCGATAATATTCATTTTACGAAAGCCTGCAACAGCATCGCTATTCACTTCAGGCACAATCAATGGCACATCATTGTTGTTACGGTAAAAAAAACTTTTATCAATAACGACATTGCCAGATGCCGCTGCTTTAGGAATATATTGCGAAGCAAGATCATTACCAACGCAGAAAAAAGCGATATTTGACTGACTAAAATCAAATTCAGCGAGATCTGTGATGCGATGTGTTTTGCCTTGGAAGGTAATTTCCTTGCCAGCAGATTGATTGCTTGCCGTTAAATATAAATTTTTAATTGGAAAGTTTCTTTCTTCCAGCAATGAAAGCAGCGTTGTCCCAACCAGACCGGTCGCGCCCGCTATAACTATTGAATACTCGTTCATTTAATGTTTCCTTCTTCATGCTGGTGGATTACGATGCAAAAAGCGCATCTAATCCACCCTACACATTTGCTTGCATCCACGCACTGATTGTTTCGCCAAATAATTCAGCGCAACTTTCTTGTCCCAAGTGTAATTCTTCGCCTATATCAACGATTTCGAGATTGCTCAAATTATCTTTTGCCCATTTGATAGTGGCGATAGTAGTAATAAATCCTGGCACACTATACAGCAATAATTTCGGCAGCCTGGATTTTGTTAACTGCGTGGAATAATTTTTTATTAATTGTTCCATTTTACTGCTGCCATCGCCTTTTGGCAGTTCTTTTAAATATTGCAGAATTGGTTTGCCTGCGCCTAATGGCATGAATGGCTGACGGTAATTCGCCATATCTTCTGCGGGCAGCTCATGCATAAGGCTTTGTTGAATAATACGGTCTACGAATGCAACGCCGTTTGCCGCTTTGTCGCTTGCGGATTCAAGATCATTAAGTGTGGCTAATTGCTCTTGAAATGGTAAGGATAATTCGCCACTGCTGTCATTACGCAGAAACGATTCATAAAATACTAGGCCGCTGCAATTATTTTCATGATGCATTGCGTAGTTCAAGCCGATCACTGAGCCTAATCCATGCATAACTAACGTAATATTTTTCAAGCCTAAAACAGAAATGAATTCTTCAACATATTTAATATGATCATCAATCGAATATTCAATATTTGGTTTGCCCGATCGGCCAAAACCAATTAAATCGGGCGCGATACAGCGCCCGAGGCCGGCAAGATATGGAAATATCTTGCGCCAGACATAGCTTGATGTCGGTACACCATGCAAAAACAGGATAACATTGCCTTCCCCTGCTTCCAGATATGCATTTCAGATCCAGAAACTTTAACCTGTTTTACCGCAATGGTTTTACCCCCTGAGAATCCATTACTCATCATGCAAACAATCTCCTATTGCTACGCCTGGGCGAAATCAAATAATTCACGTAACACCACTGAATATGTGACAAATCCAACAATATCACTGGATTTAATATCAGCAAGCAGTTTTTGCCAACGATCAACTAAAAATTGATAACGATTAATCCAAATTTCAATACGCTGCTCAATAGATTTATCTTTGGTTTCCTTGGCTTTCATGGTCAGCACTTTGGCGCTTAATTTACGTTGCACACGATCAAGATCGTCGCGGAAACCGGCGCGGGCTAATTCATCCCATTGGTTTTCAACTGTATACGAATTCATTAACTCACGTAACCAGTTTAATTCGAGACGATTACCCAGCAGATAATATGTTTTTGCAACATCAGAAAGTTCGAGTTCATATTTGCGTGAAGACTCGACAATATCCAGCGAAGTGAAAAGTGTATTGCAGCCAGCGATACTCTTGGCGAGCTTCTCTGGCACACCTTGTTCAAGTAAATAATGAATTGCTTCATCATAAGAATTCTTATCTGGGTCATCCAATAATTGTGGCAATTGTTTAACTAATTCAGAAATAGCCGGCTCGAATTCATCAATCGTTGCTTGAATATCAAGACCAGGTTTTCTGTTACGCAAGAACCATCTGGTTGCGCGTCTGATGAGATAATACATTTGCAACATCATGCGATATTGAACGTGCTGATCAACTTTATAATCAAGCTCACAAATCTGCTGCCAGAAATCTTCCATATGATAAATATTTTCTGCGATCGTAAAGGCGCGAATAATAAAGGCAACTGATGCACCTGTTTCTCGCTGTAAACGTTCAACAAAATTAATACCCATGCGATCGGTAATACTTTTACACAATTGTGTCGCGATAATTTCGCGGCGCAAACTATGTTCTTTCATTTGCGGCAGATATTTATCACGACAATGGTTTCGGAAACGCTGTGAGTAAGAATTTTTCGAAATATGGATCTTCTGGCACATCGGTTTTGAGAATATCTTGTTTTAAATACATTTTGCAATAAGCAAGCAACATGGCGATTTCTGGACGCGTTAGCGGCTTGTTATTGGCTTTGCGTTCCAGCAAGGTTTTATCATCTGGTAAATATTCCAGCTTGCGATCCAGACGGCCCATTTTTTCCAGATCATTCATATATTGTCTGAATAAATCCATTGTTTGCTGCGCAACCGATGCTTCCAGACTAAGCATTTGCGTTTGGTCATAATTATCAAGCAAGACGAGTTCCGCGACTTCATCAGTCATTTTTTCCAGTAGCTTATTACGCTGTTCAATAGTCATTTCACCATCAGCGATCAAGCGGTTTAATAAAATCTTGATATTGACTTCATGGTCAGAACAATCAACGCCAGCTGAATTATCAATAAAATCAGTATTAACTATGCCGCCATGCAATGAGTATTCAATACGCGCGAGTTGGGTCAAGCCAAGATTACCGCCTTCGGCAATGACACGCGCATGCTAATTCAGTTGCATCAACGCGAATAGCATCATTGGTTCTATCACCAACATCAGCATGTGATTCCTGGGATGATTTAACAAACGTACCAATACCACCATTCCAGATTAAATCCACAGGTGCTTTTAACATGGCTTTGATTAATTCATTCGGAACCATGCTGTCTTTTTTAGTATTGAGAATATGTTTTATTTCTGGCGTCAGCTTAATGGATTTTGCTGAACGATTAAACACACCACCGCCCGTTGAAATTAATTCAGGATTATAATCAGTCCAGGCTGAACGTGGTAAATTGAATAAACGTTTTCTTTCTTCATAACTGATTTCTGGATCTGGATTAGGATCCAGGAAGATATGCATGTGATTAAATGCGCCAATCAATTTGGTATGTTTGGATAGCAACATACCATTACCAAACACATCGCCGCTCATATCACCAATACCAACGACAGTAAAATCATCTTTCTCAGGATCAATATCTAATTCACGGAAATGACGTTTAACAGATACCCAGGCCCCGCGTGAAGTAATACCCATTTTTTTATGATCATAACCAGCAGAACCACCAGATGCAAAAGCATCATCCAGCCAGAAATCCATATTTTTGCGCAATACCATTCGCGATATCAGAAAATGTCGCGGTTCCTTTGTCGGCGGCGACAACCAAATAAGGATCATCTTCATCATAACGAACGACATTTGTTGGCGGTACAATCGCGCCATCTTTAATATTATCAGTAATATCCAGCAAGCCACTGATGAAAGTGGAATAACATTGCATCCCTTCTTTCAGATAATCATCTCGGCTCATTTCCGGCGTGACTTTTTTAACAACGAAACCACCTTTCGCGCCTTCTGGAACAATCACAGTATTTTTAACTTGCTGCGCTTTCATCAAGCCAAGCACTTCAGTGCGGAAATCTTCACGACGATCTGACCAGCGTAAACCGCCGCGTGCGACTTTGCCGGCGCGCAAATGAATACCTTCAACGCGCGGTGAATAAACAAAAATTTCATATTTTGGTCGCGGCAATGGTAAATCTGAAATGGCTGACGGATCAAATTTCAAGGAAATATAAGATTTTGCATTACCTTCAGGCGTGAGCTGGAAATAATTCGTGCGTATGGTTGCCTGAATCACTTCGAGCAGACGACGAAAAATTCGGTCTTCATCAAGACTTGATACGCTTTCCAGGGTTTTTTCAATGTAAGAAATAATTTCTTTAGTATCAGGTGTATTGGAAGAATGATGATATGCCGGATCAAAACGCAGCGCGAATAATTGCACTAACGCTTTAGCGATTTCAGTATTATTAAATAACGCTTGTTCAATATAATGTTTGGCTGAAGGTAAATCCAGTTTGACGCAGATATTTGGTATACGCACGCAACATGGCGGTTTCTTGCCAGGTTAAATTTGCACCTAATACCAGGCGGTTAAAGCCATCATTTTCAGCTTCACCAAACCAGATTTTAATAAATGCTTCCTGGAAAATATCTTTAATGTCAGCAACATCAATTTCGGTATTCACCGCATAAGTCATGTCAAAGTCATTAATCCAGATGCGACTTCCGTCTTTCAATTTTACTTCATGTGGTCTTTCACCAATGATTCTTAATCCCATGTTTTCCAGAATTGGCAAGACATCAGATAAGATAATGGTTTCTTCGGCATGAAATAATTTCAAACTTAAAGTGTTTTTCCCCGGCACTTTTTCCAATAACATGGATAAAGGTTTTTCCGCGGACAGCATTTCTATTTGTTCAATATCTTTAAGTGCTAATGCAGGTGAATAATATTCAGTATAACTGGCTGGAAATGCTTTCTGATATTTATCATAAATCTTCAAACCTTCCGCTTCACTGTAGCGATCAATCAAGCTGGATTTAAGCTCATCCGTCCAGGAGCGTGCAACTTGAATTAATTTCGCTTCAATTTCAGCAATATTGTAATCAACGGAAGTTTTTGGATCGACACGAACCTGAAAGTGTATACGTGCCAGCACGGAATCAGAAAAATAAGTAGTGAATGAACATTCAATACCTTTGAATGAATCCATTAGAATGTTTTGCATCGCGTATGCGAGATCAGTGTTAAAGATTTCGCGCGGAGCAAAGACCAGGCAAGAAAAATAACGATAGAAAGCATCGCGACGCACGAGCAATCGAATGCGCTTACGTTCTTTCAACTGGATAATACCCAGGGTCAAATCATGTAATTCTTCGTGTGTCGCTTGAAATAAATCATCGCGCGGCAATGTTTCCAGAATATGCACAGCTTCTTTACCATCATGACTGTCTGGCGGAAAACCAAGGCTTTCTATTACTTTATCTACTTTATGACGTAGAAATGGAATTTGACGTGGGCTGGAGTGATAAGCGGTAGATGTATAAAGACCAATAAAACGACGCTCGCCTATCAACTCACCGTTTTCATTAAAGCGTTTTACGCCAATGTAGTCAGTGAATGCTTCGCGATGCACAGATGACATGGTGTTGGTTTTGGCGATAATCAAAATATTTTTTGATAACGCCATTTTGCGCGCTTGCGGCGGCAGTTCTGCATAACTCTTGGATGTTTTACTAAAGGTATCGTCACGCAACACGCCCAAACCGGAACCAGGAATGATTTGCAGCGCGCGGTTAGTGCCATTACCAATTAATTTATAATCGCGGGCGCCGAGAAAAGTGAAATTATTACTGATTAACCAGCGCAGAAAATCTCTGGATTCTGCAATTTCAGCTTGGCTGAGCGGTGGCGGATTATTTTCCAGTTCGGTGAGGCAAGAGTCGACACGAGTAACCATTTTACGCCAGTCGGCGACGGAGACTCTAACATCGGCTAAAACGCGATCAATGTCTTGTTGTAATTCATCGCGTGCTTTTTCATCAGAAATGCGATCAATTTCAATGTAAATAGGTGCTTCTGAGCTGACAGTGTTATCAATTTCACCTGGTTTAACGATTTCCGTGATGCGGTTGTGACTATCGCGTTTGACCTTGAAGCCACCAAAGTGAATGATAAAATGCATCTGATAGCCATAACGGTTGATAGCCATGCGGGCTGAATCGACCAGAAATGGGATATCATCGTGGGAAATTTCTATGACTGTATGCGGAGATTGAAAACCATCTTTGGCTTTTTCCGGGTTAAATATGCGTATTTTTGCTTCACCTGGCGCGCGGTCATAAATGAACTTCCAGTGCGATAATAATATGCCATATAAGTCTTCCACTGAGCGCTGATTCAAATCTTCTATTGCGCACGCAGAAAAGTAACGCTGTGCGAATGCCTCTAGCAATTGTGCTTCTTTACCACTGAGATGACGCTTAACGCCTATAGATGCTTTTACCTGATTGATTATATTCTGGGTTTCGCTATTGCTATTGTTGACGCCAGTCATGAATGCTCCCGCACCAAGAAAAAAATTTACTGCGGAAATTTTAGTCTCATAAACATGAAATCGCTAGTAAAAAAGATCATTTTAACGCAGATAAACTGGAGCGGCCTCTGCTGCGGACAGGGTTTGTCCTTTTGCTAGCTTGTCCTGCGCTAACAGTAACAACGATTTGGCGTTAGGTAAGATATCTGGATAAATAGCCTGCGGCGTAAAGCCAAGTTTGGTCACTAATTCGGCCTGATATTTTGTCCAGCCATCGCCTACTCCATACCAGTGACCTTGTATAGGGAGATTGATTTGATCTGGTTTGCATACTTGCTCGGGACTTTGTAATTCCATTACTCCAGCAGCGTTTGCCTGATAAATAGCCCAATATATTTCATCCATGCGTGCATCGACCGCAATTAAAATATTGTTTAATTTTTGTTCGTCATGCGCTGACTGGGCAATAGCATTTAATGACGATATAGGAACAACTGGCTTATTTAACGCAAAGGCTAAACCTTGCGCCACGCTAGTCGCTATGCGTATACCAGTAAAACTGCCCGGGCCGCAGCCATAAATAATGGCATCGAGATCGTTGGCGGTGAGCTCGGCAGTTTGTAATAGCTGTTGGATAACAGGCAATACTTGTCGTGCCTGTTGCATAGGCGCAATTTCATGTGACTGGAAGATGTCACCGGTGTTTGTCTGGATAGCAACGGAGCAAGCTGAGGTGGATGTGTCGAATGCCAGCAGGTTCATTTCGCTGGCCATTCTTTTTCCAGATATTGTAGCTTGTCTTCAACTTCGGCCCATTGGTCCGCATCAGCCGGAGCTTCTTTAATACGGGTAATGTTTGGCCATTTTTCTGCCAGCTCTGCGTTCAGTGGCAAGAATTCCTGATATTTTTCAGGCAAATCATCTTCAGAATAAATGGCGTTAACAGGACATTCTGGTTCGCAGAGGGCGCAGTCAATACATTCACTTGGATTGATGACGAGAAAATTGGGACCTTCGTAGAAACAATCAACCGGACAAACTTCTACACAGTCGGTATATTTGCAGCGTATGCATTTTTCAGTTACGACAAATGTCATTGAGATAGTTTACCATATCTCCTGAACAACCTGATGGTGATGGTTGCCAGTATTATCATAATTATTCGTGCCCGAGGCCGGAATCGAACCGGCACGGGATTAGATCCCGAGGGATTTTAAGTCCCTTGCGTCTACCTGTTCCGCCACCCGGGCATTACTTAAATATATGAAGGCTGAGGTCGGAATCGAACCGGCGTCCACGGCTTTGCAGGCCGCTGCATAACCACTCTGCCACCCAGCCGAAAACTAAAAAACCTCAGAAGAGTGACCTGAGGCTTCATTGTAACTTGGAGCGGGAAACGAGACTCGAACTCGCGACCCCAACCTTGGCAAGGTTGTGCTCTACCAACTGAGCTATTCCCGCACTGAAAATATTGAGAAAATTTACAATTTCGCTTGTCTCTGTAAGGCGTCTCAATGTGCGGGTAATTCTATCTTCACGTTGATTTAAGTCAAGTAATTTATAAAGATTATTTTAAATTTTTTTAATTACTGTTTATGCAACCTAACTGTGATCCGAGCAGACAGCTGATTATTACGAATCCATAACGATATAATTAGTCAGAAATTAACTGAACCCAGGCGGCTTTCAGATAAATCAGCATGGACCAGATGGTCAGAACCGCGGATACATATAATAAAACATACCCAGAAAATACCAATGCGGCATTCGTCGTATTATCACAATACAGCAATACCAGTAATGCGCACATTTGCACGAATGTTTTAACTTTACCCAGACTGGAAACGGCGACACTCGTGCGCTTACCAATTTCCGCCATCCATTCTCGTAAGGCTGAAACAATAATTTCACGTGCGACAATAATGGCCGCAGGAATGGTGATAATCGCGGTAGGAACGGAAACAACTGTTGGCCGGTACACTGACAAATTGAAATGTTGGTTCAGCGACGATCAATACCAGAGCAATGGAGACCATTAATTTGTCAGCGACAGGATCCAAAAACGCACCGAGTTTGGTTGATTGTTTAAGATAGCGTGCCAGATAGCCATCCAGCCAATCGGTAATAGATGCGAAAGCAAAAATAATTGCCGCAGCAAGATGTGCCCACCGAACAGGCAAATAAAAAAAGATAACGAGTAAGTGGAATAACTGAAATCCGAACTAGGGTTAGAATATTAGGCCAGTTAAATAATTGGTCATAAGGTCGTATCATGTAATGCTGCAAATATTCGTTCTGCTAAAGATCGGCTAATCCCAGGAACTTTTAGTTAACTCATCAAGACTAGCATGAGCAATGCCTTGAATACCACCAAAATAACGTAATAAATCTCGTCTGCGTTTTGCGCCTATGCCGGGGATAAATTCCAGTGTTGAATGCCTGCGTGTTTTATCCCGGCGATTGCGATGGCCGGTGATGGCAAAGCGATGTGCTTCATCACGAATTTGTTGAATGAAATGTAAAGCGAGTGAATCCGCTGGTAAATGAATAGGCGGTAAATGGCCAATATGCAATAGTTTCAAACCCGGCTTTGCGACCAGGTCCTTTCGACACACCCACGAGAAGACTTTCATGCAATATTTAATTCCTGCATGACGTCTTGTAGCTGCTGCCAAGCTGGGTGGGGCCACCATCAATCAAAACAACATCAGGCAAAGCCGCCTGATCTTTTTGTAAACGTTTAAAGCGCCGCGTCAATACCTGGCGCATGGCGGCAACATCATCGCCAGGCGTGATTCCTGTAATATTAAAACGGCGATAATCACTTTTTACCGGACCATTTTGATCAAACACCACGCATGAAGCCACGGTTGCTTCGCCCATGCTGTGACTGATATCAAAACATTCTATACGTCGCGGCAAATGTGTCGAGCCCTAATAATTTTTGTAACTGCCACTACTCGTTCTAGCGTATTTGTTTTGTTAAACACATGCGCGGCGAGTGATTGCTTTGGCATTGGTCGTCGCCATTTCCAGCCATTTTTTTTTTTCACCGCGTACTGGCTTGATAATTTCCACTTTATGTTTGCCCTGCTCGGCAAGCACATTTTCTAATAATTCGCGGTCAGCAAGGTCGGCGCTCAATAATAATTGGCTGCGGTATACTTTCTATATGTGATTGGTCACTCAGATAATGTTGGGTAATAAATGCGATATAATTTCATCTGTCGCTAGAATGCGCGGGCACAGTGGGAAAATAAGATCTACTGCCTAGATACCTGGCCGCCACGAATGGATAGCAATTGAATACAAATAATTCCTGCATGCATGGCAAAACCAATAATATCAGCATTGCCGTCATCGACACTGACATATTGACGTATCTTGAATTTGTCGCAAGCGATTAATTTGGTCGCGATAATCTGCGGCTGCTTCATAATTTAATGCGCTGACGCAGCGGTTTCCATTTTTTTTTGCAATTCTTCTACAACCTGATCGCTTTTTCCTTCCAGGAATAAAATCGCAGTTCTGACATTTGTGCTGATACTCTTCTTCAGAAATCAAATTAACACAAGGACCGGTACAACGATCCAATCTGATACAGCAAACAAGGCGACGTTCGCGCAGCAAAATAACTATCGCTGACAAGTTCGTGATACGAAATAAGTTTTTGCAACAGACTAATGGTTTCTCGCACTGCTGAAGCGCTTGGATAAGGCCCAAAATAAAGACCATTTTTTTTACGGACCGCGATAAAATCAATGCGCGGATAAGATGATGCTGGTGATTAAAATATAAGGATAACTTTTATCATCGCGTAATAAAACATTATAACGCGGTCGATGTTTTTTAATTAAATTGCATTCAAGCAACACAGCTTCATTTTCATGTGCGTGACGGTGAAATCAATATCTTTAATATGTTCGACCAGTGACAGTGTTTTAGGGTCTTTTACTCTGCCGCTAAAATAACTGGAAACGCGCTTTTTTAAATCTTTGGCTTTACCGACATATAAAACTTCGCCTTTTTCACCCAGCATTTGATAAACGCCAGGGTGATGAGAAAGATTTGCCAGAAATGTTTTAATAGTCGCGCATTGGAATATTATAGCTTATTGTAGGGTGGATTAGGCGTGCTTTTCGCCGTAATCCACCTACTTCGAGATTATTCGGCTTCTGCCTTCGCACCTTCAATCATGCCTAAGCGCATGGCCATTAAGGTTAGCTCAACATCACTATTAATATTAAGTTTTTCAAAAATCCGATAGCGATAACTATTAACAGTTTTCGGACTTAGACAGAGTTTATTAGAAATATCTTGAACTTTTTGTCCCTGCGTAATCATTAGCATGATTTGCAATTCACGTTCAGAAAGCAAATCTAGCGGAGATTCGTCGCCTTTGGTAAAGCGTTTAATCGCAATTTGTTGAGCAATACCAGGACTGATATAACGCTGTCCGGAATGAATGGTGCGAATGGCGCGAATCATTTCTTCAGGATCACAGCCTTTGGTGATATAACCAGACGCACCAGCTTGTAATAAACGGGAAGGATAAGGCTCATCTTCATAAATGGTTAGTGCAAGAATTTTAATATCAGGATTATGACGTATCATTTTGCGTGTGGCTTCCAAGCCGCCAATGCCAGGCATATGCACATCCATCACAACGACATCAGGAACTAAGTTCTTTTGCCAGAAGAACAGCTTCTTCACCTGTACCGGCTTCACCTACCACTTTTAAACCTGGTACATCTTGCAAGAGACGTTTAATTCCCATGCGTACAAGTTCGTGATCATCAACTAACAGAACTTTAATCAAGGCTGTCCCCTAAAATTCGGCTTGATTTGGCGGAGAGAGAGGGATTCGAACCCCCGGAGCCCAGAGGACTCAACGGTTTTCAAGACCGCCGCTTTCGACCGCTCAGCCATCTCTCCAAACATCAAAGCGATTATTTATTGATCAAATCGCAAGCACTGAATATTAGCGTTATTTTATAAAGACGTCTATATCATCTTGATAAAAATATTAAGATTATCAGAGTCTGTTAGCATTTCTGCATCAACCTGTTGAAATATGAACAAACCCTAACTGCATCTGCTTATGGAGCAGAGAAATATTTTTCACATTCAGCTACACTACGCGGATTCTACATAGGTTAAATATAACTGACAACAAAAATGGAGTTAAAAATAATAATGATGAAAAAAAGAAAATTATCTATTATTGCATTTGCAGCATTGAGTATTTCTGCATCAGTTCTCGCCTCTCCTAGCATGCAACAGGAAAAAAATGATCAAGCATTCAGCAAGCTGGCAGATCGTTATTTTGATCAAGTTTATTTGCCATCGAATCCTGCAACTGCGGATGAATTAGGCATACATAAATATAGCAATAAATTGGAAGACTACAGCGCTGCGGGTATCAAGCGTTCAGTAAAAAATTTAAAAATATATGAAAAACAAATCAGCGCCGTTGATCCAACGCAATTAAGTTTGCAAGTGCAAGGTGATCGCGAGCTTGTATTGAATAATATTCGCAGTCAATTATTGACTCTGGAAACAATACGGCCGTGGCAAAAAAATCCAGATTTTTATTCCAGCAATCTCACCAACAGTGCTTTTGTTTTGATGGAGCGGAAATTCGCGCCTGCAAATACGCGGCTGCGCGATTTGATTGCGCGAGAAAAACTTATGCCAGCCATGCTGGCAGCAGCGCGAGATAATTTGCGTAACCCACCAAAAATCTATACCTCCATTGCTCTGGAACAATTGCCGGGATTAATTTCATTTTTCCAGAAAGATGTGCCATCTGCGTTTTATGATGCAACGGATCCAGTGTTAATAAAGCAATTTAAGCAAAGTAACGCCGCTGTTATTGCCGCTATGCAAGCGTATCAGCTGTGGCTGCAGAAAGATTTGCTGCCAAAATCGCATGGTGATTTTCGCATTGGTGCCACCACATTCCGTAAAAAATTATTATTTGATGAAATGGTTGATGCACCGTTAGATAAACTAGTCGCTATTGATATGGCGAATATGCGTGCAAATCAAAATGAATATGCGCGTATTGCCAAAGAACTTGAGCCAGGCAAGACACCGGCGCAAGTGCTGACAGAAATTTCAGGTAATCATCCAGCGCCTGATAAATTGCTAGCGAGTTTTCGTTCGACATTCGATGATCTGGTTCGATTTATCAAAGAAAAAAATATCATTACTATCCCGTCAGATGTACGTCCGACATTAGCGCCAACACCGCCATTCATGACGGCAACAACGTTTGCATCTATGGATACACCCGGACCATATGAAAACAAAGCGAATGATGCATTCTTTAATGTGACATTGCCTGATAGCAGTTGGGGCAAAGATCAAATTGAAGAACATATGAGAGGATTCAGTTATCCACTTATTATTAGCACATCTATTCACGAAACTTACCCGGGACATTATGTGCAGTTTTTATGGATGCATGAAGTTCATGATCGCGTTAGAAAATTGTTAGGCGCTAATTCAAATGCGGAAGGCTGGGCGCATTACACAGAGCAAATGATGTTAGATGAAGGTTATGGTGCGGATAACACTGATCCAAGAAAGCAAAAAATAATTAGGTTAGGACAATTGCAGGATGCATTGTTACGTAATGCTCGCTTTATTGTCGGTATCAAAATGCATACCGGACAAATGACGTTTGATCAAGGTGTGGATTTCTTTGTGAAGGAGGGTTATCAGTTACGAGCTAATGCATTGGTTGAAACCAAGCGCGGTACCAGTGATCCGACATATCTTTATTACACATTAGGAAAGTTGGAAATTCTAAAACTGCGCGCAGATATGCAAAAGAAACTTGGGGCGAAGTTTAGCTTGCAACAGTTTCACGATGATTTTATGCGGCAGGGTTTCCCGCCAATCAAAATTGTACGTAAAGCAATGTTAGGTGATGATTCGGCAGCAATCTAACGTTATTGATGCGAGCTTAAAACAATACCGAGAATGGTCCGGGGATGTGGCTATGTGTGCTCAAAACGTCAATGCATCCTGCGATCTAGCGGCACATCCTTGTGCCGCAAGGTTTTTCACACACATAGCCACATCCCCGTCCCTCAAGCCCGCAGTGTAAATCGAGTGAAACTCCGTCATTGCGATTGCTTTTCATGAAGCAATCCATAACGTTAGGATATTTTATTCTGGATTGCCGCGTCGCAAAAAAACGCGACTCGCAATGACGAGGCTACAATCAAGTAACATTTTCTTCAATCGAGTTTCCTCGAAAGGAATTAGAGCGAACCTTGATTGAAGCAGCGGACCATTCTCGGTATTGTTTTAGAGTCGAACCTTATGGCTGTACTTTTGCAGCGGGAATTAAATATTTGTCGGAAAACACTTCATTAAGCCCAGCTTCAATTTCAGCAGCGAGTTTGACTCTATCTTCATTCAGCGAAGAATATATTAAATTAGCTAACAGATTTGAGACCTTCGAATTTTGTGTGCGATTTTTTAATTTTTCCAGCTCAACCATATCTACTGTTGTTAGCTTTTTGATTTTATTCCATCTGACATTAAATTCTTCGACTTCTTCCGGTTTCATTTGCGCTAAAATGTGATCGTGAGCTTTACTGGCTTCCGCTGCTTCACTTAAAAAGAATCCATATTTTTTTCGGCAAGCGATGAATCCATCTAATAAATCCCGATCAATAATACCGATTTTTTCTTTTAACATTTTTATAACATCAGCATCGCTAATAGTATTGAAATACTTATGCATTGTTTGAGCTGATTGCGATCCTTCAAGCATTGATAAAGCTATGTTGAGTGCTTGTACAGATAGCGTATTTAAAATAATTTTAAATTTACTATTATGGGATTTTTGTCTCGATAGTAATTCTTTTGCTTGTGTATGTTGAGCTGAATATCTTGAATGCTCGCTTTTTAATGTATATTCCGTCAGCTCACATATTAAGGGCATTATAGCCTGCTGAGACAGGTTTAAATTTGCCTTCGATGCATCTAGCATTACTTTGATTAATGCGTAATGTCTGTCTGTGGCTCGCAGCCTGGCATTTACCGTATCAAATAAGTGATGATCGATGGATTGATGGGCAATGCCAGTAGCAGATTTTACTTCGTCATATTCTTGTTGATCTTCTTTATCATGAAACGTGCCATTACTACTTCTAATAAACGACATATTATTCTCCAGTATCATTTTATGTTCGTTTACGATTGTAATAGCTTAATTATATCTGGTAATCCGTTAAGCATACCTATGCGTAGGTAATTGGCTATTATTAGAATTGCTTGCCGTTAATAACTGCGACAACATACCAAGCATCGCGTAGGGAATAGTACCCACTACCGCATCCGTTACGCTTTGACCAACACCGCCACCAGCGACGCCAAAAAGAAGACAGCCAAGAACAGTAGCAATAGTGTTTTCTGTTGCAGTGACAAGAAAGTGATTAGTAAACATGCTGAAATTATCTGCACGATGACGCCATAAGCCCAGGCTATCTAAGGCATTTGTGACTGAATTGCGAAATGTTGGACTATGGCCAAAATAATTTGCCTGATGATTCGATTCCAATGTTTGTAATACGAAATTTCCCGATGCAGATGCAATGGTCGACATAGTCGCATTATGCGCAACACCTAAAACAGAATTTAAAGTCACTGCACCCATGTAATTTGAAGAGCCACCTTTGGCGGCTTTAATTAATGCGGCTTTGATGCTTGCAAAATTCATCACCTTCTCCTTGGTTGTTAGTTCACATTACTCGGGCCAAATACACTTGCCCTTCTTTTTCAGCAATTCTAGATAATTTTTATGTTCACCTAATTCATCGTCAGTTGCTTTCATGACGATGAGATTATGTTTTTCAATTTTCACAGCAGATGTGGTTTGTGTATTTTTGGTATCAGAAGTATCTTTTTCATTAATAGCGTCAAAGATGCTGCTTTGGCCGCCAGTCATGATTAGATACACTTGCGCTAATAAACTAGCGTCAAGTAATGCGCCGTGGAAATCACGTTTGGTGTTATCTACCGTGTATCGTTTGCAAAGCGCGTCCAGGCTGTTACGCTGACCAGGATGTTTTTGCCGCGCAAGTGGTAATGTATCTATCACACGACAATAATCGGTGATGGGTTTCCATCCCTGCCTGGTTAGTATCAATTCATTATTCAAAAATCCCAAATCGAACGGCGCGTTGTGAATAATTAATTCAGCGCCAGAAACAAAATCCATAAACTCTTTAACTAAATTGATAAATACAGGTTTGTCTTTCAGAAATTCATTACTGATACCGTGCACTGCGAGCGCGCCCGCTTCTACTTCGCGTTGCGGATTAATATAATGATGAAAATGTTTACCGGTTAATTTTCGGTCTATCATTTCCAGGCAACCAATTTCAATGACGCGATGTCCATCTTCAATGCGTATACCGGTAGTTTCAGTATCGAGAATAACTTGTCTCATTCTTATTTTCCTACTTTTAACAAATCATCAATTGCTTCATTTGCAATACTGTCGACTAATTCATTTTCTGGATGACCACTGTGGCCTTTTACCCAATGCCAGCTGACTTGATGTCGACTAGCTTCCTGATCAAGCATTTGCCATAAGTCAGCATTTTTTACCAGTTTCTTATCGGCTTTTTTCCAGTCACGTTTTTTCCAACCGGGAAGCCATTCACTAATACCTTTTTGCACATATTGGGAGTCTGTATAGAGTTCGATTTTACAAGGTTCACGCATAGCAGCGAGAGCCTGTATGGCCGCCATTAATTCCATGCGATTATTTGTGGTGTGGTCTTCTGCACCGGAAAGAATTTTTTCATGCTTGCCATATCGTAACAATGCACCCCATCCACCTGGGCCGGGATTACCACGGCAGGCACCATCTGTGTAAATTTTTACGTGTTTCATTTTGATCGCCTGGCTATATGACCTGATATTGTAGACATTCCTATCCCGCTTAATTGCTGTTTCCATTTTAACCGTATTGGTGTCAGCGGGATAACCTTGGCTCGCGCAAGCAGCATATACGCTCCACCAAACATGGGAAAGCATTTACTACCTAAGCGCTCAAGATAGTGCAGTTTTTTATACAATGCCTGATTGGATACAGGTGGTCTGAATAAAACTGAAGTATGTTGTTCCATTTCAAAGTCTGCCAGATGTAACCAACTTTTTACTTTATGCGAACGAATAAAATTCGATGCCCACGGAACAGTTTTATGTTTTGCCAAAAGCTTGCGCAATCCCCAGGCACTATAGGGATTAAAACCAGAAATGGCTATTAATCCTTCAGGTTTTACTATTCTGCATGCTTCTGCAAGCAACTGACGGGGATTATCTATAAACTCAAGTGTGTGTGGAAGTAAAACGAGATCAATACTTCCGCTCATAATCGGTAGTTCAGAAAAGTCACCTTCTATATAGCCGGGGATTTTTTCTCTGACAATGACCGGACTTAAAATAGAATGACACGGAATTTTGGTGGCTTTTAATAAATCAGCTTGATGTGGTACACCAAGTAACAATGCATGTTTGCCGAAGTGACGTTCAACTAGTTTTGCGAGTAACTTTTCTTCTGCATCAAGCAAGCTTTTGCCCAAAAATTGATGAGCCAACCAATGATCCCAATGCTGCAGAGTTCGATAGCCGTGTGCCAAAGATTTCCATCTCCAAAGCCTAGCGAATGAATTGTAAACAGACCTTAGTATTTAGCGTGAACTGCTGTCCATCTAGCAACTAATTTTGGTACTATAGCATACCAAATCTTGACGTACAGTAATTAATCAGTATTATCTATACTACATGCTAATGGAATTAATAGATATAAAAATCAAAGGGTTAATAAATTCCGCACTTGTAGCATATCGTGTTAAATGCTTGGCTGTGTATATTGAGGGCTAGTGCGTGTCTAAAAATTTGATACAAGCTTGGTTTCAAATGATGATGAAGCAATTTGTTTTGTGTGTTGTACTCGCTATCTGCGGTGTTTCAGTATCTTATGCACTGCCAAACACGGAAGGCATTCAGGTTTATCAAAATAATGTTCACTTGTCGCCAGAACATAAACAAAAATTAGCTGATGATATTAGTCGTTATCGCAATGCTGATAATTTATGGGATGTGTTACGCGAAGAATTTACTCTCCCACATTATGAAGATTCTCCCGCTGTGCAGGCAAAAATCGAATGGTATATGAACAACCAAGATTTTCTGCTGCGCTCAACTACGCGTGCCGCGCCTTATTTATACTACATTTTACAACAAGTAAAAAAACGTCACTTACCCGCCGAGCTGGTTTTATTGCCTATTATTGAAAGTGGATATAATCCATTTTCATTATCGAATGCCGGTGCTTCCGGTATTTGGCAATTAATGCCAGACACTGCGTCTGGTTTGGGCGTAAAACGTGATTATTGGTTTGATGGACGACGCGATGTTATTTCTTCCACACGCGCAGCTCTTAACTATCTTGCTTATTTACAAAGTTTCTTTGAAGGTAATTGGTTGTTAGCTATCGCTGCTTATAATACTGGCGAAGGTAACGTTCTTTCCGCTATCAAAAGAAATATTCGCGATGGTTATGATACTGATTTCTGGTCTTTGCCAGTTGCGCAACAAACGAAAGATTATGTACCAAGCTTGTTAGCGGTAGCGACTATTATTAGCAGACCTGATTTATATCCCGTTTATTTGCCGCCGAGTTAGAAATGCACCCTATCTCGCTCAAGTCGATATCGGCATGCAGATTAATTTAAAATATGCTGCGATTTTAGCCGGACTCAGTTATGAAAAACTGAAAACATTAAATTCTGGTTTTAATCGACCATCAACCTCATCGGTCGGGCCGTATAAATTAGTGTTACCTATCGAAAATGTAGAACAGTTTACGGAAAATCTGGCAAGATCGCCGTTGAATACCCAAATCAACTGGATTCATTACCGAGTGAAATCTGGCGATACGCTTGCTTCTATTTCACGTAAATTTAGCGTTGCTAGTGCCGACATTCGCAAAATGAATCATTTAGCCAAGAATACAATACGTCCTGGCGCTAACCTGCTTATTCCAAATAATTCTTCCGTGCCTGGCTGCAAATATGTATGCGAGCAATGATAGTTCTGTTTCCAGCGATGAAAAAATGGAATCTGTTGCTTATGAAGCCGCCACCAGCCAAAGATAAACGTGGATCTTTAACCGGGCCTATATTATCTGCGTTAGCAACAGCTGGAAAATATGCTATTCAACCTGGCGACACTATATATATGGTGAGAGCGCGCGACACGCTTAAAAGCATAGCCAAACGTTTTCATATCAGCGCAATCGCATTACGGACAGCAAATCATCTGGATAATAAGCGCTTAAAACCAGGTAAACAAATTGTCATCCCTACTCATGCAGCCACGGCGACTGCCGCTGCACAAGCTCCCTCTGATGGAGTGATGCCAGGTGATACGATTTACATGGTGCGCAGAGGCGATACTGTTGAAAAAATTGCGCGCCGATTCAGGACGACCGCATCCGCTATAAGAATTACTAACCTCATCGATAACGATTCACTCGCTGAAGGTGAAAAGCTAGTAATACCCACGCGTGTACGTGGATAATTTTAATAAAATTAATTGGAGATAAATAATGTTTTTAAAAAAAGGAATGGTTTTAGGTATTTTGGCGGTTGGCTTAAGCAGCTTATCTTTGGCTTGTCATGCAGCTGACCTGAAACTCGTCAATAACACTGATTTCGATTCAACCTCAAAAATTAATAACGACAAATGCTCAACTTCTATTCCTGGCGGCTCTGGTGTTACCAAAGCTCACAGTACCAACACAGTGAAAGAATTATATGTGATTCTTGCCTGTAGAAATGATCGCGGTAATTGCATTGCAGACGTGTTTCTGAATGCCAGCTGTGCTGGAACAAAAATTGCGACAGTTACAATTGATTCAAACAAATATACAGTTAAAAATATTCATATGGATGACAATACATATAACATCAAGCCTACCGATGGATTTGGTTTTATTCTAGAAAAGAAGTCTACAGTAGCAGCGAAGTAATAACCATTGTTGTAGGGTGGATTAGGCGCCTTTTGCCGTAATCCACCAATTTTGGTGGATTACGGCAAAAGGCGCCTAATCCACCCTACAACTTATTTGGGTAATGATTTTCTGATCGGCACTCCTGCTTCAAGCGCTTTCATCCGTTCGTTTTCTCTATGATCTATTAATAATTGTTTCACTTTCTGATCTTTCGCAATATCTATCGCATTTCTACCATTGGAATCTAAGGCATCAATGGATGCGCCGTTATCCAGGAGAGCTCTGATTGTTGCTATATCACTATTCATCACGGCATACATCAATGCAGTTCTATGGCATGGGCAATCACAAGAAGCATTTGGATTAGCTTTCAAATCTTTTAGCAGAAATAATACTGCTTTAGTATCACGTCTTTTTGCCGCGTCTGCCAATGGTGTGTTTTCACCACTATTATGGCCATCGACATTGACGCCCTGGCTTTTTAACACTTTTGCGAGACCATAATCACCTTTTTTGATGGCGCGAATCATTTCATCTGCGCGCGGTTCTTGAATACTTACTCGTTTGATTTCAGATTTTTTAAATTGACGCAGAATTTGACGGTCTGTTGCGAATAAGCGTGCATGTACTTGTGTTTTCGGAGTCTGGATTGGAGCAACAATTTTTGTCTTTAAGGCTGGGACATTTTTTACATTAAAAAAATGCATGCTGCGACTTGGTACTGTTGGTGCTACAGAAGGACGTCGAATGGATGGTTTTGCTGCTATTGGTCGTGGGGCTGCTCTTAACATTTTTTCACTCCAATTATATTTTTTGTGGATTATTACGTAATATTTTAGTTAATTCTTCATTGGCGGCATTCAACTGTCTGGTCATTTCTTCAGCCTGCCGTTTGGAATTATTTTCTCTAAATAAATCCGGATGCCATTTTTTAATTTTGCTGTGATAAGCTTTTTTGACCATTTCCAGGGTGATGTCTTGCTCTGGGTCTAAACCTAATAACTTGCATTTATCCGCAGGTAAACGAATGTTATGACCATGGTTGTGTACGAAATCTGTATAGCCATTAACCTGTTCAGCATATTCACGGCGTTCAATATCTTCATCGCTTTGTGGAAATTGTGAATTTTCATTAAACTCTTTTTTCATGCCGGAAATGAATTCATAATTTTTGGATACATTAGACCAGTTGGCAAAGAACCCAGATATTGCGCCACCAAATGAAGAAGCCAACGCCAAACGAAATAGTATTTGTGATACCAGCATGGTATGTGGCGAAAATGCGGTTAAAGCTAACGCGGCAAATCCGCTGACTCCCGCACCCGCGATAGTAGACTTGAATACAGAATATATTCTATTACCTGATATATTACCGTCAAAACCATTCACAATTTTGTAACTGTTTAAACCTGTAACAGACGTTTGGCATATATAGGCAGGCATGAAATAACTAAACAATTGTATATCTGCTTCGCTTAAATAAATATCCAGAGTATGAATTCTTGCTTCGTCTGCTTTATGTTTTGTCTTGATATCATTTATAGCCCGATGACGTTCAAGATCATAAACTCTGCCATTCAGTTTTTCCAGGGCATAACCCATATTCATTTCATGTGGATAAACAATTTTCTTCTTACCACCGAAATTCAGCATTTCATCAGTGATGGGAACGATGCCGACAACGTCATAGCATCGTAAGGAATTTTCAACGAGCACACTGGGATAACCGAATCCAGCAAAAATTTGCGTATCTTTAACTCCAAATGGATAATTCGTATAATCCATTGAACCAGAGCAGCGGAACCAATCAGTAACGGTACGGGTTCTTAATTCCTGTCTGGGATGATTATCTTTGTCTAATACCGTGACATAATAAAATTCAGTGCGATAATGCCCACGCTCGCCAACGTAAACTGAATATAGATTCTTTATGTCCGCGCTATGAAACGGCATATAGCATGCAACAACGGGATCCGCTTTATAAGCAACGACACTGGAAGTTTCTGCCGGATGACGATCGGCATCCAGGAACTTATGTGATTTGGCAAAAATAGAATTCGCTTGTTCGCGAGAAACTTTGAACGGCAAGCCGTGAGCGGTAGATTGATGTCTTTTGAATAGTAAAGGTGATGCGGCTGCGCGTAAGTGGCGAGGTTCTGTATGCCTGGCGGACGAGTGTCCGCCAGGCTTAGTGATTCTCGAACGCATATAAATCCCCTGTTCTGTGTTCTTCTAATTATAATTTTTATTTTACGATTACAAGCGTTACACGATATCCCATACTAACTGAGCACCGATTACATCTGCGCTACCATCAACGTGACCGTCTGTTTCAAACGATTGATCGCCAGTGACTTGCAGCGGTGGGTTCACACTCGAGCGTAAGGAAAATACGTGCGCATAACCCAAATCAAGACCAACTGTTTTTGTCGCCTGGAAGTGACCACCAACGCCAAGCACATAACGATCTTTATCTGGCAGTTGCACATTGCGATAACGATCTTGCATAGGTGTTTGATCATAACCAGCGCCACAGCGTAATGTAATGGTATCTGTCGCGTAATAGTCTGCACCAACAGAGGTATTCCAGCTATTGTGGTAATATTCTGGTACAACAACATTAATAGTTGTACTTGGCGCCATATCTTCAATGCCAGCGGCGTTATGCAGGTTTAATGTTTTCAATACATTCCACTGTGTGTAAATAGCTGTCGCCATCACTGCTACTTTAGGCGTTACTTTATAGTATCCGCTTAATGCAGTGTAAGCTGGCAGTGTCATGTTGATATAAGCTCGTGAAGAACCAAATGGGCCTTCATTGAGATCATCAGCGAGGGGGCCAGTAAACTTGCTTGAACCAGTCAAGTGATGAACAACCTGCGAGTGATAACTGATACCAACGCGCGCATCCTGATTGAATTCATACATGGCGCCGAGATGATACCCATAACCAGTATCATTTACTTTGGTGATATTTTCGGTATCAAAAGATGGTTCTGATGCCATTGGCGTACCTGTCTGATCAAATTCACCCAGCATACGTTGCACATCGAAACCAGCACCTACTGAAATATTGTCTGTCACCTTAATGCCTAATGCGGGGCTCAGGTCTACTACTTGCACAGATGTTAATGTACCAGAATAACGTAACGCACTGGTTCTGCCGTAATCTGTTTTTAACCCGAATGGCACATCAATACTTAAGCCGAAACCAATTCTATCGCTAATCGGTGCAACATAATCTATAGAAGGAACTAAATTAAATGTTCCGCCCTGTGCACTAACGTTATTAAAAGTGGTGGTATCGAATGGAGTATTGACTGTGATCATGCCGTTATATTTGAAGTTCGGCATAATTGCATTCGCACCAAGAGCAATTTGTTGATTACTAAATCTTGTGATACCTGCGGGGTTGTACCAACTGATGCTGGCATCATTCGCCTCCGCTGCATAACCAGCGTGCACATTACCAAGACTAGAGCCATCCTGCTCCCAAATCTGGAATGCAGATGCCATTGCTTGCCCGGAAATAACTATCATGCCTGACGTACATAAAACTTTAAACAGGCGACTTAAAATAAAACGTCTCATTCAAACACTCTCCTTTACTATTTTTTTTATTCTCAGCGTTACGCTGAAGCAAATGACCGGTAGTAACCAGGGAAATTCGAAATTCACTTGAAAATTGAGGAACAATAAGGATACCGTATTTAACAAACAAAACAACTTTTTCCCATTTCCGCGCATAGGAAGGAATTATTATTTGTTCATTTTGATTAATTTGTTTACTATGCTGCCTCTTAATTAGGAGATTTGTATGGCTGAAACACCTTCTGTCATGATTCCACTTGGTACACACGCGCCAGATTTTAATTTAGTTGATGTCGTTACAAATAAGACTTTTTCATTGCAAGAATTAAAATCTGATAAAGCAACGGTCATTATGTTTATTTGCAATCATTGTCCGTATGTCAAACTGATACAAGATAAAGTAAGCAATATAGCAACCTCTTATCAAGCCAAAGGTGTTAGTTTTATTGCGATCAATTCTAATGATGTAAAAAACTATCCTGCGGATAGTCCAGAAAAAATGCGCGAAGAAGCTGAAAAACATCATTATACTTTTCCGTATCTTTTCGATGAAACGCAAGAAGTGGCAAAAGCATATAAAGCTGCGTGCACACCAGATTTTTACATTTTTGATAAAGACCTCAGCTGTGCTTATCGCGGACGTTTTGATGAAGCAACACCTGGCAATGGTAAACCAGTGACGGGTAAAGAATTGACAGCCGCACTCGATAATATTCTTGCTGGCAACGCTGTCAATGCTGATCAGAAAGCAAGTCTGGGTTGTAATATTAAGTGGAAAAAATAATCGTTAAGGGCGAGGACTAGTCTCCACAGATTTTTCTCTCACACTGCGACGATTATTATCCTTGGCTTGCAAAAACAAGGTGGAAACAGTGCTTTGCCGCGATAATTTCGTTTCTTTTTGCGGCAAATCACTTAAAATCAGGATAAATATCGATTTAAAATCCATAGACGTATAATCATCCATGAATTTTTTCTGTAAATTTGCGGGCATATTTTTATATGCCTCATATAATTCCAGAATATCTTTTTCTTCCACATCTTTGCAACGGACCAGACTAGCCATAGTGTTAATTTTCGTCATGGATTTGTTTGAGAGTTTGCAAAGATTGCCTATTCTAACTAGAGGGTCTTTGGATGGATCTGCCTGATTGGATAAATAGGTTTTATGCGACGTGAGCATAGCTTGATAAGTGGTTTCTATGCATTCATTAATTTCTATAAAACGTATATATGCACGAAGTAACACAAAAGAAATATCGATGCTGACCTGCGAAAAATAATTAATTTCTTCACGTGTCGCATCAGCTGTTTCCATATATAACCTGGCTTCTGCCATTTCTAATTCAGTTTGGGCAGAGGCAATTTTTACTTTGTAAGCGTCTTCATTATTTTTAATTCGTACTCGTAAGGTTTCTAAATGAGCTTTACGCTTTGGCAGGTATTCAAATTTGTTTTTATGCTTGGCTAATTCACGGCTTGATGTTTTGATTTGAAATTCAAGATTTCTTTCCTGAGCATCAATGTAAGATAGATCATTATTATCTTTGGAGCTATCGAATATAAATATCCTGCTTTTTCTTTTTTCAATTTTCTCACGGCGAGCAAGGAGTAAGTTTTTCTCAGAAGTCATTTGTTCAATTTGACTCAGTTGCTGTTGACGTGCCTGATATTCTTCATTTTCTTCCGCGATAGCTATCTGTTCTAATATTAATTCTTCTTCATTTTTTAGTATTTTATGACTTGCTTCAAATTCATTCTGTATTTCTTTTAGCTTTGCTTCAGCTTGCTTGGATTTGCGCAGCGCTGTTTCACTTCTACTTTTAAGAATAGGCTTTTGCGGCATAGAACGTTTTTCTTCGTATTCTTTCACGATTTGTCGCGAAGTTTTAGAAGCGAGTTTTAAGCTTTGTAAATGCTTGCGCACCTCATCCATGTCGTCATTGAAACGGTCGGATTTCAGTGCGAAAGCCATATAATCTAAACTGGTGGATTCCAGTAAGGTGCAAAACTGATAAGCTGGGCGTGAATCGAAGTTATCTTGTTTAACATTGTCCGTTACATTCCTGTCTTGCATGACAATCTCCTGTCATTAATCCCAGACAATCATTTTGTTCTTAATACCTTAAGAGAGTATTAAACGCTTACTTCGAAAAATAACCTGACTGATTTGGATTGAAACAGAAAAAATGTGTTTCCATGTGTTCTTTATCGACTAACATCGTGCCACGGCATGGGTTATACGCCGGAGCATCAGGTTTCAACGTGATATATGCTTCATTATTACTAATAGCGACGCAGCTTCCTGCCAGTGTGCCCTTGCCGCCATCTTGTAAAAGAAAGGTACCGGTAAATTCATTATTTTCATTGATGACAAACAATAATCGTGCTGGCATGACATTGCGTTGTTCATCCTGCCACTCACCTAGCCAACTGCCGCCCAGATTAGTGCAAATAGATGCGTGTGAATAAATAGGAAGGATTGTTAACGCGCATAATAAACGACAAGTAATGGGTTTAATTTTATTTAGTATATATTTCATTTGCATACCTTAATGTTCTTCGCCACCGCTGGCGGTGACGAAGAAATACACAGATTATTAAACTTCTGTTTGCTCCCATGCTTCGATTTGCTCAGCTTTATCGCCGCGTGCTTCCCGTTGTTTAACGAACTGCTGATACAATTCATGAATGCCGTGGGTTTTAGCATAATGAATTGGACCGCCGCGGAATGGTGCAAAGCCCGTGCCAAATATCATACCAGCATCAAGCAAATCACCATCGGCAACAACACCTTCACGCAAACAGGCAAATGCATTCATTTAACATAACCAATACCAAACGATTGGAAATTTCTTCCAAAGGCTTACCGTAAGGTTTTTCTTCCGGTTTAATTTGTTTGCCATTCTTGTCGTAATTATAGAAACCTTCCCGGTTTTTCTACCCAGTTTACGTTCTGCAACTAATTCACTTAATCGTTGTGGCACTGGTGTATGGAAATATTTGCCAAGATATTTTGCGACAGAAAGACAAACATCCAAGACCAACAGTATCTGCCAAAGTGATAGGTCCCATAGGCATACCAAAATTGGTCATGGCTTTATCTATCGCAGTCATTGGAACGCCTTCTTTGACTAATTCCACTGCTTCCAGAAGATAAGGCATGAGAATACGATTAACTAAAAAGCCTGGACTGCTTTTCACTGGTAATGGTAAACGATCAATCTTGCGCACAAAGCTAATCGCTTTGTCGACAACTTCCTGACTGGTCTTATCACCTTTCACGACTTCCACCAATTGCATTTTTGCTACTGGATTAAAATAATGAATACCGACTAAACGTGAAGGATCTTTCAGTACGGTATTAATTTCATCCAGCGGAATACTGGAAGTATTGGTTGCCAAAATCGCGCTTGGTTTAGCTTGTGCTTCGATTTTTTTAAATGTTTCTTGTTTCACCGCAAGATCTTCAATGACTGCTTCAATAATAACATCCGCTCTAGCAACGCCATTACCATTGATATCAGGAATCAGATTATCCATGGCTTTTTGAATCAGATAACGTTCTTTTAATTTATCTTTATACAATGCAGCAGCGCGTTTAATAGCTGGCGCAATGAAGCGTGGTTCAAGATCTTGTAATGTCACAGTCATGCCTTGGAATGCACACCAGGCAGCAATATCGCCTCCCATGGTGCCTGCACCAATCACATGCACATGTTGCAGGTTTAAATGAATTATCTTTTGCCAGACTTTTCATTCGTTCCTGCAAGAAGAATACGCGCACTAGATTTTGGCAGGTTTCACTAAAAAATAATTTGCCACAGCTTTTTGCTTCACGCACAAAAGCTTCGTTTGAATCAACACCAACATGTTCCCAATTATCGAGCACATGAAATGGCGCAGGATAATGAATTGGATTAACTTTGCGACGCACTTGTTTACGCATATAAGGGCGCAATAATTTGCCGCGCAAGTTTATTATTTGTTAATGCTTGTAATGTTGTTGGCTTTATGTTGCGCAGGATGTTGCAAAATATAATATTTCGCTGCATGAATTAATTGACGTCTTAGGTACAGCTGCATCGACAAAACCCAATTTGGCTGCTGCTTTACCACTGACAGTGTGACCGTTAAGAATCATATTCAATGCTTGTGGACCGCCAATTAAACGCGGCAAACGCACCGTGCCGCCCCACCCTGGATGAATGCCTAATTTAACTTCTGGCAAACCAAGACGAGTTTTTGGACCATCTTCGGCAACACGATAATGACAAGCCAGCGACAGTTCAAGACCGCCACCTAAACAAAAACCATCAATCATGGCAACCGTTGGTATTTTTAATGTTTCCAGTTTATCCAGAATCGCTTGACCTAAACTTAAGACGTTAGTGGCTTCTTCAATATCTTTAAATTTGGTGAATTGCGACAATATCTGCGCCTGCAATAAATCCGGTTTTTTTACCCGAAGCGATAATCACGCCTTTACAGTGAAGAGTCGTTTTGTATCGTATCAATAATGTTAGAAAATTCTTCCATGACTGCACGGTCAACTGTATTCACTGAAGCATTTTCTTTATCGAAGTATAACCACAAAATTTGATCGTTATCTGTTTCCAGACGCCAGTTTTTATAAGTTTGTGAATTATTCATATTACACCTCGGAGACATTTTCAATTAACATTGCGCCGCCTTGACCGCCGCCAATACAAATGGTGGCAATTCCTTTTTTCGCATTTTCACGTCGTAATACTTGTGCAAGATGCAATACAATACGTGCACCACTCGCGCCAACTGGATGACCGATAGCAATCGCACCACCATCGACATTTAATCTTGATCTATCTAATGTTCCAAATGCATGATCTAAGTCCTAAATAATTTACGGCAATATTCTCAGCTTTCCCATGCAGCAAGACAGCCTAAGCACTTGTGCGGCAAATGCTTCGTTAATTTCCCAGTAATCAATATCTTCCATCTTCAAATTATTACGTTGCAATAAGATGCGCGGTTGCATACACTGGGCCTAATCCCATTTCTGCGGGATCAACACCAGCCCATTGCACATCAACAATGCGTGCGAGCACGGGCAAATTATATTTTTTCACGGCATCTTTGCTTGCTAATAATAACAAGGCGGCGCCATCTGAAACTTGTGAACTATTTCCCGCCGTCACGCTACCAAATTTTTTATCAAAAAATGGTTTTAATGTTACCGAGTTTTTCTAATGATGATCGCGGCGTACACCATCATCAGCTGTATAGAAATCACCTTTCGCACCAAATACCGATTCTACTTCCGCGAAATGATTTTCATCTTGACCTGCAGCTGCAAGTCTGATGACTTTCCAATGAAAACTGATCCATTTGTTCACGGGTAATATCAAAACGATAAGCAAGATTTTCCGCTGTTTGTCCCATGGATAAATTGACTAACGGATCTGTTAATCCTTTTAACAAAGCAATGACTGGTGTTAAAAACGATGGTCGGAATTTCGTCCATTTCTTTTAATTTGTCTTTCCAGTCTTTTGCAGCCATCAATCCCGCAACCAGTTAGTATAATTATCATTAAAAAGTAGCGGTGCGCGGCTCATGGCTTCTGTGCCACCAGCCAACACTAGATCATGCCGACCACTGGCAATATCTTTAGCTGCGCTATCCAGTGCTTGCATACCAGATGCGCAATTGCGCTGCACGGTCCATGCAGGCATCGCTTTACCACAGCCTAAGACGCAATGCGATCACACGGCCAATATTCGCTTCATCAGGACTTGGCATGACGCAGCCAATGACAACTTCATTTAATTCTTTAGGAGAAAATGTTTGGCGTGCCAATAATTCTCTGCCTGCGTTGACTGCCAGATCAGAAGCTGAAAATGGCCCTGGTTTGCCTTTTGCTTTTAAAAAAGGTGTGCGCGCACCATCAACAATATAAACATCGCGCAAGTTGGGAGTGGAGTCTGCTGTCATATTTACCCTTCCTGTTTGTTATGCAATCACACTGGACTAGATCAAATGAAAATTCATTTACTTTAATAATTTCTTCACGTAATGCCTCATATTCATTTAGTTTGCGCTTCATCAGCACTTAATATACCAGCTTCTTTTGCGGCTTGAATACGTTCCACCTGGTTATACTAGCCTGGAATGACATTGTTTTGTACGGCTTTGTGAACTAATTTTTGTAACGGCTCAACGGTCGGTATCATGATGAGTGCTTTATCCAGACGCGCGGTTAGCTCATCGTCTTTATGACTGACATAGCAATAACGTGTCAGACGATCACGAAATTCAGATGGCACCGTCATGCTAGCAACAATCTTACTGATGAGTTTGTCACTGGGATGGCTATAGGCAGGCCCAAAAGGAAAGATGATGAGGCTTAATAATCTGCCAACCAGATAATTGGGAAAGTTAAGCAACACTTCATCAATAGCCATTTGAATTTTTTACAGACACGCTTGAATGCTCCAGCAGACATAATCAACATCTGATACTGGCTGATTATTGTCGTGATAATATTTTAATACCGCGGAAGCAAGATATAGCTGTCTCATAATATCGCCCAGTCGCGCGGAAATACGTTCCCTACGTTTAAGACTGCCACCAAGTAAAATCAAACTGGTATCAGCAATCGTAGCAAGTGCGGCACTCATGCGCGTCAATTGCCGTTTCAGTTTTTTAATTTTCCTGTTTTTGGTTGAGCCAGAGCTGCAAATTAACAATCCGCCAGTAAAACCATAAGCGATATTGCGCAGAAATTACTGATGTAAAAGCCGATGTGAGACATTAATACTTTATCAAGTTCAGCTATATCAGTTTTTTCTGCACTGATTAATTCAACTTCTTTTAATAAATAAGGATGGCAGCGAATCGCGCCCTGACCAAAGATAATCAAGTTGCGAGTTAGAATATTCGCGCCTTCAACAGTAATACTGATAGGAACTGCATCATAAATATTAGCGAGGAAATTTCTCGGACCTACTTGAATCATATGCCCAGCATGGACATCCATGGCATGAGAAACAGTGTGACGGCAAATTTCAGTCATATGATATTTTGCAATCGCAGAAACAATCGATGGATTGATTTTCAAATCAACCGCGCCAGCTGTCATGATGCGGCATGCTTCTAGCATATAAGTATAACCAGCGATATACCTAATGCTTCTTCTATACCTTCAAACGATGCAAGCGGAGTATTAAATTGTTTACGGATTCTTGCATAAGCGCCAGTAAAGCGATATGCGACTTTGCCCGTGCTGGTTGATAATGCTGGCAAAGAAATAGAACGGCCAATGGAAAGACATTCCATCAACATGCGCCACCCTTCCCTGCCATTTGTTCGCCACCAATAATCCAATCCAGAGGGATAAAAACATCTTTACCGCGGGTTGGACCATTAATGAAATGCAAGTCGCATTGGAAAATGACGATGACCTATTTCTACGCCAGGATGTGAAGTTGGTAATAAACACAATGTAATACCAATGTCGTTTTTCACCTTCTAATAAATGATCTGGATCATAAAGATGGAATGCAAGCCCAAGCACCGTAGCAATAGGTGCGAGCGTAATATAACGCTTGTCCCAATTTAAACGTATACCAATGACTTCTTTGCCATCGTGTTCGCCGCGACAGACAATACCTGTATCTGGAATTGCGCCAGCATCACTACCTGCATCTGGGCCCGTTAACGCAAAACATGGAATTTCCGTGCCGTTGGCAAGGCGTGGTAAATAATAATTTTTCTGTTCGTCTGTTCCGTAATGCAGCACTAATTCGCCGGGGCCGAGAGAATTTGGCACCATGGTCGTCACAGCGGCGCTGACGCTACGAGAAGCAATTTTGGTAACAACCGTGGAATGTGCCAATGCGGAAAAGCCGAGACCACCATATTGTTTGGGAATGACCATACCGAAAAATTTTTCTTGTTTCAGATATTCCCAGGCTTCTTCAGGAAGATCGTGATCTTCGTGTACGATTTTCCAGTCATCTAACATTGAGCAAAAATGTTCAACCTGATTATCGAGAAAACTTGCTCTTCTTCCGATAAGGTCGGACGTGGTATCTGCTCTAGTTTTTTCCAGCTTGGTCGCCCGCAGAATAATTCTTTTTCCCACCAGGTATCGCCTGCTTCGATGGCGGCACGTTCAGTATCACTGATCGTCGGCAATTGCTTTTTTAGTGTTTTCAGTGCCGGCGTTACGACATAACGTTGACGTAACTTGGTTAAATTAGCAAAAGCCGCGGCGACAAGGAATAAAACCCATAACACCACAAATGTGATTGGTGTCAGAAATGCGCATACAGACATGATTAACAAGGCTACGCCAATCAATATTGTCCAGATAATAGAAGAAAGTTGAAAAAAAGCTGAAATAAAAACGAGTCCAAGGACTGCAAACACGCTAATGACATTAGTCATGTCCATGTTTTATGTTTCCTTAAAGTGGCGATCTGATTGATAAGTATAGATATAATAATGCTATATCAGCGCAAAAGTATAACGAGATATGAGGTATTGCGGTAGTTTTTTTTGCAAAAACGGACAGCCAAGGGCTGTCCGTGCACAATTTTATTTCACCAAACCATAATTAGGCGTGTAAGGCTGGTGATTTATCAAAGGCGACCTTTCGGTGTCAAGAAGTTTGCCATATTGCTCTTCTTTGAGCGCTTTTGTGTTAATTCTATTCAGTACATTGATAAGCGCTGCGCGATAACTACCTTGAATGACATTTTCTGATGTGGCAGTTGTTAACAATTTGATAGTTTCTTTAACTTGCCATTCTATCAATTTATGTTCATCCACATCGGCATTTTTCGCGAATGATTCTCTGCTAGTGCGTAGCAGGTTTAATTTGTCGATTAAGACGGAGAGAGTCACATCTGTATCATCGGAAACTGATCTGGGATAACAGCAGCAGAGATAATCATTGCCCGGACGCTGTCTTGCGTCGTCACCACAGCAATCTATTGACGCGCCAAATGTGGGCACGCAACACACTATCGACCAAAAGGTACCACAGCCGCGATTAACTTTTTCTGAACTGATTGCAGCAAGAGCCATATCGGGGGCTTCGTTCAAATTGAACATACATGTTCTCCGTTATTTTATTATATATATTTTCTTCCGTTACGGTCGCGAGATTAATGGCAACGTCAATGTGAAGCAAGAAAAATATATTTCAATAAAAACGCGATAGAAAGCAGTACTACTGCAACGTTTAAATCACGAAAACGACCAGACATGATTTTTATTGCTGTATAGGTAATAAATCCAAACGCAATTCCTTCAGCAATTGAAAATGTTAATGGCATAGTCATAGCGGCGATGACAGCGGGCACAAATTCAGTGACATCTTCCCAATCGATTTCAGTAAACGCGCGCGCCATAAGGCAGGCGACATAAATTAATGCTGGCGCGGTTGCGAATGGTGGTATCGCAGCTGCCAGTGGTGAAATGAATAAAGCTGCCAAAAATAACATCGCTGCGGTAACGGCCATTAAACCCGTGCGACCACCGGCTCTCACACCAACAGTGCTTTCCAGATAACTGGTGGTGGTGGAAGTGCCAAGTATCGCGCTCACAACAGCGGCGATGCTGTCAGCCAGTAATACACGACCTATGCGTGGCATTTTGCCATTTTTATCGATAAATCCTGCGCGATGCGCTATGCCTATCAACGTGCCAGTGTTATCAAACAAATCGACAAACAAAAATGCGAAAACAATAGTCGCTAGTCCAAGACTAAGTGCGTCTTTGACATCCATTTGCATAAAAGTCGGCATAATACTTGGCGGCATGGAAAAAACGCCCTGAAATTTACTATGGCCAGAAAAAATGCCAAGAATGGTGATGACTAAAATACTAATGATGATGCCGCCTTTCACACGCAACGCATCAAAGCTGACGATCATGAAGAAACCAAATATGGCAAGCAATGCCGCTGGTTGATGCAGATTGCCAAGTGTAACGAAAGTCGTCGGGCTGCTGACAATAATGCCGGCGCTTTTAAAACCTATAATACCGAGAAACAAACCCATGCCGGCAACGATCGCTACTTTCAACGATTTCGGTATGCTGTCGATAATATATTCGCGCAATGGAATAACGCTGATCGCAAGAAAAATTAAACCGGAAATGAATACCGCGCCTAAAGCTGTCTGCCAGCGATAGCCAGCGCCAAGTACCACACCGTAAGTGAAATATGTGTTTAACGCCATCCCTGGTGCCAGCACGATAGGATAATTAGCCAGCAATCCCATCACAAACGAAGCAAATGCCGCGGCCAGACAGGTGGCGACAAATACCGCGCCTTTATCCATGCCTGTTTGCGATAATATGGCAGGATTAACAAATATAATGTATGACATGGTTAGAAAAGTAGTGACGCCGGCGAGTATTTCCGTGCGGATAGTGGTGTGATTTTTTTCCAACTGAAATAAATATTCAAATATGTTTTTCATAATCAGATTGATCACCTCGCGCTGGTTCACCCTGCTCCACCAGTTGTAACTCTTCAGCTTCTGTATACAATCTGGAACGCGTTAAAAATCTAACTCCTTCTGGCGCTTCCACCGAAAATCCGCTTCCTCTCCCGGGCACAACATCAATAGTCAGCTGAGTATGACGCCAATATTCAAATTGTGGACCGCTGATATAAACTGGCGTTTCAGCAATTTTTCCTAAAAAGACATCTTCCATGCCAATTTTGAATTCATTACGAGGATAGCACATTGGCGAACTACCGTCGCAACAGCCACCAGACTGATGAAACAAGAGAGGGCCATGCACCCTCTCCAGTTTTTCAATCCACTCTGCGGCTGCAAGTGTAATTGTGACTCGTAAGACCATTAAAAGAATCCCATAGGTTTGGGGTCGTAACTAACAAGTAAATTTTTGGTATGCTGATAATGACCCAGCATCATCCGGTGGTTTTCGCGTCCAATGCCAGAACTCTTGTAACCACCAAATGCAGCGTGCGCAGGATAAAGATGATAGCAATTAGTCCATACCCTGCCAGCTTTAATCTCGCGTCCCAAACGATATGCTTTGTGAATATCACGCGTCCACAATCCTGCGCCTAAGCCGTATAATGTATCGTTGGCGATTTCCAGCGCATCTGCTTCATCACGGAATTTTGTTACTGATAACACGGGGCCAAAAATTTCTTCCTGAAACACGCGCATCTTGTTGTGGCCTTCAAGAATAGTTGGCTGATGATAGTACCCATTCTTTAATTCACCGGGCAATTCAGCGCGCTCACCACCAAGTAATACTTTCGCACCTTCTTTCCTGCCTATATCCACATAAGACATGATTTTTTCCAGCTGATCGTTTGATGCTTGTGCGCCTATCATAGTTGTTGTATCGAATGGATTGCCTTGTTTGCATGCGCGTGCACGTTCAACTGCTTGCGGCAGAAAATCCGCATAAATTTTTTCTTCAATTAATGCACGTGATGGGCAAGTACATACTTCACCCTGATTGAGTGCAAACATGGTAAAACCTTCGAGACATTTTTCATAAAAATGATCTTTGGCGTTATTGATATCAGCAAAAAAGATATTCGGAGATTTGCCACCCAATTCCAGTGTCACTGGAATCAGATTTTCAGAAGCATATTGCATAATCAAACGGCCAGTGGTTGTTTCGCCAGTAAAAGCAATTTTTGCGATTCTTTTATTGGAAGCCAATGGTTTACCTGCTTCAATACCAAAACCATTCACGACATTCAGCACACCCGGTGGTAGTAAATCCTGAATTAATTCCAGCAACACTAATATACTCCACGGAGTTTGTTCTGCTGGCTTGAGAACAATGCAATTTCCTGCAGCTAATGCTGGCGCCATTTTCCAGGCCGCCATTAATATGGGAAAGTTCCACGGAATGATTTGTCCAACCACACCTAATGGCTCATGAAAATGATAGGCAACAGTGTGCGCATCCAAATCGCTGATGCCACCTTCTTGTGAACGTATACAGCCAGCGAAATAACGGAAATGATCAATTGCTAAAGGAATATCCGCCGCTAATGTTTCGCGAATTGGTTTGCCATTGTCCCAGGTTTCAGCGACCGCTAACATTTCCAGGTTTGCTTCCATGCGATCAGCGATTTTATTCAAGATATTAGCGCGGTGTGCAGGCGATGTTTTGCTCCAGCCAGTTTTAGCAGCGTGCGCGGCATCTAGCGCCGCTTCAATATCTTCAGCAGTCGAACGTGGAATATCACAAAATGCCTGACCAGTCACTGGAGATACATTTTGGAAATATTGGCCTTTCTTAGGCGCGATCCATTCATTATTAATAAAATTGGCATAGCGGGATTTGTATTGAACTTTTGCGCCTGACTGATTTGGCATTGCATAAATCATCTAACTCTACTCCTTTAATGAATATATTCCGTGTTGTGCCAATCTAATTAATATCTGGTTTATTTGCAATCAATCACTTTGACTGGAGTTACTCACAGAATCTGTGGATAACTCTGTGAATATCCTTTAGAGAACTAGCCTAAAACGCATTAAACAATGACTTTTCTGTCATGGTGTATTTTCTGTACATAAGTAATTATATTTATTAATTCAATGAGTTACAAGTATATAATTTCTCTAAGTCCTTGTTTACGATTATTTTATATCTTTAATGACGTCAATCCACAGACTTGTGCACAAATACTGTAGTCGGTGGATATTTTCAAAACATACGCGCACGTTTGCACTGCTTGAGAGACAGATATATGGACGGTATGATTATTTATTCAACACCCGTAAACTTAATTTTTGCATATCGCTATGACGTTCTGTGTCTATTGCGTGCACATAGCGCCGAGTTGTCTCATCATTTTCATGACGGTGGTTTGCGCGTATGTGTTTAAATTGTATACCTGCTCGGTCTTGCATGGATGCTGAAAGATGGCGCAGCCAATGAGCTGAGAATTTTTTCAACTTATTGACCTTGTCAGGTTGATGAGTAAACTTGTCTGCTGTTATCAGTGCCAACTTTTTTAAAAGTTTATTGATGTGGCGCGGCGTAATTGCTTCTTCATTTCCTAATGCGGTGATGATCGGACTTGTTTCATCCTGATCAGGATAAGGCGGCTTCTTGTGATGTGCGCGATAAATAATCATTGCACGCAAAAGTTCATCGTTTACGGGTATGCGTCCCAGTTTGTCACCTTTCCCTAATACATAAAACCACCACTGGTCATCTATTTTGCAAAAAGCATTCCAGTTATGCGTGACCAGTTCATTGATGCGCAGTCCAAGGAAAAAAAGAATTTTGATTAGAAACTGGAGTCTGGCCTTCTCATTTAATTCCTGGCTTGAACTCTGAGGTAAATTATCCAGTGTATCGAGCAAGGCATGCCATTCTTCAATTGTCAGCATGCGTTCTTGTAATTTAAAAGCACTGGCGTGTATTTGTTTTGATCTTAAATTACGTTTGCGTATTAGTGATAACGGATTAAACGCCAGATATCTGGCATCAACTAAATAATTCAATAAAGAGTCAATGCTGCTCATGGCGGTGATTTTTGCTGACCGGCTCAATTTGCCAGTAAATGGCCGCCATTCTGGGTCGCCGCGCTTGATACCTCGCCCTCCCGATTTGGCGCACCATCTTTCATAAGGCTTGGGGTCATCGAGAAATTGTATATAAGCTTCTATGTCATCGCGATCCAGACTGGATAATGGTTTTTGTTTTTCTACTATGGCCCATAACAGAAATCTTTCTGATTCTTTTTGATATGTGCGAAAAGTTGCTGGTTTTTCGCGATATTCATTTAGCCAGCAACAGATAGCTTCATGATCGTTACTGGCATTGATCTGACAGCGCTGGTTGCGTTCGCGATTAGTGCCTTGTTGGCCGCTTAACAATTTCGCTGAAACTTCCGCCAGCGAAGGTAATGCATTAGCATTATTGCTTATCGATATCAGATGCTTCATCCTTGTTTTCCACTTCTTTTGTTTGCGCTACTAATTTTAGCGCTTCCTTCATTTCAATCAATTGATTATCCATGGCCTGACTGAGATATGTATTGATTCGTTCAACTAATACATCAGCATCCTGTAATGAAGATAGTTTAGAGGCAATGTGGTCTGAAACAAGAGTTTTATCTGCTATTGATGTCCATCTGGCATCAGTTGTGGCTAATTGTGCCAACGCTTCCTCGCGATCGCGAAGTGCTGTGACTAGTCTTGTTTCTAGTTCAGCTGTATTTACCATTTGATCTTTAAGTTGTGTCTCAAGTTCTACTTGTAATTTCTTTTGTTTGTGTGCTTCAGTCTTTAGACTATCCAGCGCGATCATATGCTGTTTTCTTTCTTCTTCCGCCTGACTTTTTATTTCACCAATAAGGTTATTGCTACTGACGATATATTTTTGAGTTTCTTCGTTTAAGCGGACAAGTTCGGCCTGATGTGCGCGATCGAGATCTTGTATATGCGCATTACTGAGAGTTTGCAGGTCAACGCAACGCTCTTCCAGCGCTTTGTTGCGTTCTATTAATAATGCCATTTCGTCTTTTAACTGTTTGTAATCCAGCTGCAAAATTTCTTTCGCTGCCGCTAGTGCATGATGTGTATCGGTAAGAGCCTGATGCTGGTTTTGCAGTTCATTAAATCTTTCTTGAGCAGCCAGGGCGCGTTTATCTGCTTGAGTAACGGTTTCAATGGCTTCGTTTTTGATGGCTTCAATTTCGGTGTCTGCCTGGTCACGCATTTCTTCCCAAACGCGATCAACTGCGGCTTTGACTATATCAGGTGTAGCGACACGCTCATTGTTCTTAAGTGTGATGGGTATGATTTTTTGTCGCCAGGCGGTCAAATGTTTTGAAATGGTGGTATAGCTTCCAGTGCCACCGAGATGTGCGCGTACTTTATCAATCGTTGGCATGTCGCCGCTGTTTTCGATAAACGTTGCTGCGTGTGCGACATCGTCATATGTAATACCTAATCGACTCATGATAATTCCCTTTTGTTATTTTCATTCAAATACTATCCGTTTTTACATCTATTTGCATAAGAATAATCATGTTACACTTATACGTCAAACGTAATTACATACATAAAATACAGATGTAAGGAATTGTTATAACCGATAACCGCCATTATCAGTACTTGCAGAGTGTTATATTAATCTTCATTATAATAGCTGTGGCGCCTAGTCCACCTTACGTATCTAATGGAGAAGCAGGATGGAAGATGATGTGGTTCTTCAGGTTCAAAATCGGATAAAAGCATTATTATTTAATGCAAAAATAACTGATTATCGGCAGCATGAATTTTTTGTCTCTCGATCCAATAAGAGATATCAATTTCTCATATGGAAGCACCAGCCACGTAATTTGGAACAGTTCAGCAAAGAAATTCAAGAATTGACCGAAAAACAAGGCTATCAATGTATTCATGGAGCTTGGGACGTTTCGACTTATAACTCCGATAAAAAGACTGGTTACAAAGTCGTAGCTCTTTATAAACCGCAAAATACTGAATAGAAAGATTTCTATCTTTATTTATTACACACTAGAGTATAACCAGCCCCCAATGGGAGTTTGCAATTCGACGGAAGATCAAAAATCGCCGACACTTCTTTCAAAGAACCAGTAAGGGACAGCATATTCCCGGCAGAAGTAGTGTAAGAGCATGTAATTCTATCTACAACAATTCCTATTCCATACAGGGCGGTAAGAGTATCGTTAGTCGGGACAGCCTCGCTCAGCATTGTTATGCTTGAAATAGGGCTGCCTTCTTGTGTACTGGTTGCTGGAATGACTCCAGTCCAATGATCGCCCGTTTTAGTAATTTCGGAGGGCGGCGGGCATGTCAAAGTCAAACTTTCAGCAAAAGCACAGACAGGCAAACATACCAGGATTGTAAGTGCCAATTTATTCATTTAAATATTCTCATCATTCAAAATATGTATATTTATATTTTAACTTATTACAAACGCCTAACTAAACGGCATGAGTGTGAATATTAATTGTACAATTTTGAATCGACCTACAGTTCTAGTTTTCGTAAATTTACCCATGAATATTTGATTTTTATATTATATCTTCGTCATTCTTATTCATTGAAAGATCAATATCATGGTGTACACTAGAGAATTCCAGGAAAAATATTGCTACGCACGTTTATTCGAATGCATCAAGCAATCAAACGAACAAGCATGTAGAAAAGCGTTTGATGAGTGTATTAGGCCAGCTCCAGCTCCAGATCCGACTCCAACTCCAGCAACAAGCGAAGAGCCTGCACAAAATGATATGCATGTACAATCTGAAAGTAAGCAAGAAGAGCCGAAAGATGGATTACATGCAAATCTATTCTCGCGGAACGCCCCGCTCGTCTATAAGCTTGATGAACACATGGGTATTCGATCCGATGGCTCATTAGGGTTTTATATGGATATGGGGCCGGTTAGTATCGATTTATTGAATGGTGGTGAAGTTAGCTATCAGATGAAAATATAGCGTGCTGGCCAATAGGGTCTGTTTAAAATCGCAATTCTCGCCGCAAAACGAAAAGCCAATTTCTATAAAATGGCTCAGGAGATAACGTCAGGGCAATCGCAAATTTATTTTGCATTTTTATTATCACCCATATACTATACGGGGGTATAGTATATGAGGATTTATAATGGCTCATCTGTCAAAAGATAAAAAAAAGCTATTGCATCGTATTAACCGTATTCAAGGTCAACTCAATGCTGTCAAAGAAATGTTAGATCATTCCGATGAAAATACTTGCGGTGATGTTCTGCAATTGATCGCTGCTTGCCGTGGCGCAATGAATGGTCTAATGGCGGAGGTTCTCGAAGACCACGTTCGTTATCACGTTGTTGATCCTGATAAAAAACCATCTTCAAGTCAAACACAAGCGGCCCAGCAATTATTAAATGCTGTCAAAACATATTTTAAATAAGTGAGATAATTGAATTATGAGTCAAGAACATCGACATGATGATCATCACAGCCATGCTTTCACCTGGGTAGAAGGATTACGTATTGCTTTTGTGTTTAGCGTGATCATATTAAATTGGTTGTCTGTTTGGCAGCCAATTTTTCAGCTTAAATATATTGGCATTTTTATCACCATTATCGGTGGTTATCCCATTTTTAAGGAAGCAGTCCATGCCTTAATTGAGCGTAAAATGACGATGGAACTATCCATGACTATCGCATTGATGGCTGCTTTGGCTATTGGGGAAGTATTCACTGCTTTGGTTATTGTATTTTTTGTTTTAATTGCAGAAGTGTTGGAAGGATTTACTATTGAGCGTGGAAGACGTGCTATTCGAAATCTTCTTGATCTTATGCCAAAAGAGGCATTTATTCGCCAACAAAATGGGGAGAAAAGAACTAGTATCGAACAGATAAAAATTGGTGATACGGTGATTGTTAAACCTGGTACGCGACTTCCTATAGATGGAATTGTTACAAAAGGAATAACATTTATCGATCAATCTGCAATAACAGGAGAATCAATACCAGTAGAAAAAACTATTGGCTCAGAAGTCTACGCAGGATCGATTAATCAATCTGGCGTCATTGAGATAAAAACGCTGCGGATAGGGAAAGATACTGCTTTTGGAAAAATTATCCAAGCTGTTGAAGCGGCAGAAAAGTCACGTGCGCCCATCGAAAAAACCGCTGATCGACTTTCTGGTTATCTGGTTTACTTTGCAATTGGCGCAGCTATTCTGACTTATTTCCTGACTAAAGACATGCGCTCAACTATTTCTGTCATTATTGTAGCGGGTGCTTGCGGTGTGGCGGCTGGGACACCTTTGGCTATTTTAGGAGCCATCGGTAGAAGCGCCAGCAAAGGAGCAATTGTAAAAGGAGGTTTGTATATTGAAGCGCTTAGCAGGATAAACACAATTGTTTTTGATAAAACAGGTACATTAACCTACGGAACACCCTCAGTCGTTGAAATTTGCCCTGTCCCTGGCATAACAGATCAGGATGTACTTGAAGTTGCAGCGATTGCTGAGCGATTTTCTGAACATTCACTCGCTAAAGCTATTTTGCAAAAAGCAAAGGCCCAAAATCTTACTATCATTGAGCCAGAGCGTTTTGATTATCAGCCAGGAAAGGGAATTATCTGCTGGACCAAGCAAGATAAAATTATTGTTGGTAATGCTGCTCTCTTTAAAGATCAACAAGTAGTTATTGCACAAATTAATCCTGGCCAAAGACATTTATCAGAGGTATTTGTTGCGAGGAATAATCAGTTATTAGGCGTAATACGCATCGCCGACATTATACGTAACGAAGCTCATGATGCAGTTAACGAGCTTAAAAGAATGGGATTGAAAACAATCCTTTTAACTGGAGATACTTTACCAATCGCACAGGGAATCGGTAATCAATTGGGCATAGACAGTGTTGAAGCCGAACTACTTCCAGATCAAAAAGCAAATCGCATCCGCGAATTAATTGACTCTAAAGCTAGAGTTGCGATGGTCGGTGATGGTATTAATGATGCGCCAGCGCTGATTCAAGCAACCGTTGGTATTGCGATGGGTACGGGAACAGACGTGGCACAAGAAAGCGCTGATATCGTGTTACTCGGCAATGATTTATTAAAATTTGTCGAAACCGTTAAAATTGCAAAACGATGTCATAAAATTATTATGACAAATTTTATAGGAACAATAGTGATTGATACGTTGGGTATTTTGCTAGCTGCTTATGGTTTTCTTAATCCACCACTAGCCGCCTTCATTCATGTTTCTTCTGAGCTTATTTTTATTATGAACTCTGCCAGATTGCTTCCAAGGTTAGCTTTGCTCCAGGGACATAACACCAGTACACCCATACTTGCCGCGATAGATTAAATACAAATGCTCACCAAGGCTAGCCCCCATTTATGATTATTATTTGATCATTTCAGGGGGTTTCTGCTCAAAAAATACTATGTTGCTTATGGCTCCTTTGATATAATTGCCGCGCTCAATAATTATAAAGGCACATAAGCGATGAATCCACGTTCCAATAAAGAGTTTAATATCAACGACACCTGGCTTGGTAGCATTTATAACAAAGGCTCGTTCGTTAAACGAGTTATAGACATTATAAGGCTAGGCAGTTCATTAACCGTGGGTGAATTAGCCTCGCGTGTTGGCTTATTAATCGCTAAACCAGCAATAGAAATGACCGGACACGCCACCAGTATTGAACTAACTTCAAAGCTGCTGGAAATCGTTTCGTTAATAGCGAATCCGATCGGCTGGACCGCGAAAATGGCTGTGATGAGAGTTGTCGATTTTAAACTGGATGAATGGTGGAGTGCATTAAGCGATGCTCAACACAATGATGTGAAAATTCTTGAAGCATTTGCGTTCTTGCATATTATAAAATTAGAAGCATCCAGACATGCGCATATTCATACCGGCAATATTTTAGGCAAGTTAATTTCCTTTGGTGAATCACCAAATCAATTATTACCCGCATTACCCGTAAAGTTTTTGGCGGAACCGTTATTACCGTCAGCATCCGCGCCAAACAAACAATCCGAAGATCCTGTTACAGAAGCAGCAAGCCCTGTCACAACGGAATCAGAGTCAAACCCAGTTACATCCGAACCAATTATTGACGAAGCGCCAATCACCACTGCTATTGAAGATGAATCGCATCATGTAGCAGCAATTGTTGCACCGCCACTTGCGGCACCGATAATAGTTCCTTTAGCATCAAGCAAATTGCGTCCTGTAGCGTTAGCACAGGAAGATATGCAACCACAACGTTTTGCTGAATTAGATAGTTTAATTAATCATTATTGCTCTGTCGCTCCGAAACGTTCGCATGGATTTTTTGCTGGTCAGTTACCAAGACATTTATTTGAAATACAGAATGAATGGCGGAAAGTAAAAAATGATACTTCTTCAGCAAGAGACAGCATGATTAGTATTATTGAGCATGCCAGAGCATTAGGCGCTCGGCATCCTATTCTTGTCGCAGCTAATAAATATAACGGATTGCTCACACAAGAAAGACAGTACAGAGCTTCAACATCAATTTAAAAAGTTGGTGATGATGGCTTTACACGGTCGTCAGAAGAAAGCATGTGCGGATTATTAATTAGCGCTTCTTTTTCGGAGCGCTTTAGTTTTTTAATTTGACACTCGAGCTGCATGGCCAGCGATTTACTCTCTTGTATCTCCCAGCATTGCGCAATTCGTAACGGCTTAAAACTGCGGGTATATTTACATTTCAGCGTGCCATCAAGATGTGATTGATAGCGTTTTTTCAGATCGTTTGTATAGCCGGTATAATAATTCCCGTTATTGCATAATAATATGTAAACCCAAAATGTTTTATGCATGCGATAACAATGGAAACATTAATTTATTAGCGGTAAATAAATCTGCGTTGCCATTTTGAATAAACAACGCATCATCATTACTGATTTCAGATATTGAATACGAATCACAATTCTTTGGCGTAAATCCTAATACAACCTCTTCTATTTGTGGATTAGTTAATGACTGTATAACCTCATCAAGATCAATGTCAGTTTTACTATAAACATCTAAAATTCGTATTTGCTTATCAGTAAAAGCAGCGATGGCAATCACATCTAGTGATTTTATATGGTAAACATTATCTTTTAAAATAGTAATGCAATAAAACATGACAAGATCAGCATTAATAGTCGACGAAATTTTTCCGTATCCGCTTGATTGCTGTATGTGTTTATACAGCATATCTTTGTTTACCTGTATATCCATATTGAGCTTATCAATACTTGCATTTTTATTATTATATTTTACGGTCTTGGAGCAGGAATATTCTTTAATGCGGCTAAAGCCAAATTTGGGATACATATCCAATACTGTACTATTGGCAAAAAGATAAATAAAATCGCATTTTGTATTCCATTCAGTAAGAACTTTCTCCATTAAAAAGCCGCATAAGCCCAGATTTCTGGAGGACTCATCTGTCATCACCGTGCCAAGTTGAATATAGCGTTTTTGTTCGCCAAGCACATTAACATCCATAATATTGGCGGATACATTTGCTACGGCCATTTCGCCATTAAACAATGTATAAGGAATATATTTTTCATTCCAATAACCCGATTGATACCAGATTTCAAAATCAATGCCAAAAACTTTGTTTGCGAGTGTATTGAACGCGTGTCGGTAGTGATTATCTTTTTGGTATCCGGTCAGGTATGTGTATTTCATAAATCAATGCTCATCACCGTCACGGGGTGATCGAATAACTGATCATCGCCAATATGCGCCCAGCCCAACTTTGCATACCATTGTGGAATAGTAGGGTCAAAAGCCAGCAGATATAACGTTTGATGTCCTAAACTTTTCGCTTTTCCTTTAACAAAATTAATTAATGCTTCACCTGCTTTCTGGCCGCGATAATCTGGATGAACAACCAAACTACCAAGCCAGGGCATCGTGCCTTCGCGTATACCATCAAACTCTCGTAAGCAAGCCATGCCAATCGGCTGGTCATTATGAAAAGCGGCAAAAGCCATAGGCATTTTATCGCGATGAAGATGTGCTAGTAGTTTTTGCTGCGCTTTTTCAATAGTTGGATCAGGCGCCCAATGCCTGCTAATTTCTTCATACCAAAGCTTGGCGAGGTGAGGGATGCATTCTTGGCAATCAGCGAGGTGTTTGATTTTGTAATTATTAATATTAGTCATTTTTAAAGCTCAAAGTAGTTGATCAATTTCATTGCCATAAAATGCTTTTAACTTATGTAGCATCTCTTGCGCCGGAGAGTGGACAGCGAAACTGGAATGCAAATCATTAGTCCATTCCCCGTTAGACAAATTTACCAGAATTGGCATACGGTAATTATTATTTTGCGGATACAGTGCTAGCATCCAATCACCATAAATATCTGCGTATTGTTTACTGCTAATGATCATATGACTCATAGAATCTTTGACTAACAACTTTGTAGTCACTGGATCGATGTGAAATAGATCAATGCCTTCCAGCATTGCTTTACGCATATCAGGATACACTGTGCGAATTGCTTCTGGAGAAAAATCACTTTCAAGAAAGATATGCCGTGCCCGCAGTGGTTTTGCATGCTGTTGCGTAATATACGAAGCCAGTGAAATACCGCTAGATGCTGTTACTGGCAAATGCAGAAGATCCAGGATCGTTGGCTTGATATCGAGGAGTGAAACAACACCTGGCACTACCCTGGCCTGCCCTTCAACACCGTATAACCTGAAAACAAGCAATGAATGATATTGTGGCAAACCCAACACGTCTGTGCCGTGACCACCAGATTGATTGATTTTTTCTGCTTCTAATCCTGGCGGATAAAATTTCGGAACAGTTTTATTTTTACTGGAAGTAACAAACAAATCTTTATCGGTAATTCTATCGCCATTTAACTCTAATGCTTCACCATGGTCTGACAATAAGACAACAATGGCATGATCAAGCAAATGGTTTTGTTTGAGCATAGTATAAAAATCCGCAACCTGGCGATCGAGACGATTTACGCTAGCGGAATAACGCTGCTGTACATTGATGCCACGCGCAGAAAGACCCGCCCAATGATAGGGAAAATGCGCTAAACAAAAATGCACGGCGAGAAATAATGGTTTATGTCTTTGTTCGGTAACAACCGGTTTAAGCATATTTAAAAAGCTATTTGGCTCATACGTTGCCGCTACCGGACGATTACCATAGCTATACGGAAACAACCATTTACCAGCTGTTGTATTCAAAACCAGATTTGATAATGGGAAATCATTAAACGTTCCCACTAAAAAGTCGTCTAATCCAACAGGCGGACTGACAATCTGATCAAAACCATAATTTTTACTGATATTACTAAAACGGGTTTCATCAGTGGCGTATACTGTTTTGTAACCCTGTCGTTGCAATAAAGCCGGCAATGTCATGGAAAAATCAGCATGGTCTTGTCTTGCGAGATTAAAGCGAATGCCAGTTTCCAGAGGATAACGACCGGATAAAATTCCTGTCCAGGATGGAAACGTGCGCGCCAACGGCGTGACTGCTTCACTAAATACTGCTGATTGATTTAAAAACGCATCCAGAAATGGAGTTGTTCTTTCATTGCCAAAGAATCCCAGAAAATCAGGCCGCAACGAATCCATGCCAATCAAAATAATATCAGGACGGTCTGTTGTAGCTGCATCAGTCGTTACTGGTTGATGTATCTGCCTGCTATAAAAAGCTGTCACAGCAAGCACAAAAACCGCGGAAACTATCAATGTTTTATTATTCATACTGGCGATGATATTAATCAACACCAGTGTTAGCGCAATAATCCATACTAACAATAACAATACCAGCGCAATTAAAACTAGTGACGGATACGGCAGAATAATAGACATCAAATCCGAGAATGCAGAGTTGGGATAATAATACTGATTGGCAACCAATATAGTAACAATTCCCAATACCCACATATAAACTGCCAGCGACGTGGTTTTTTCACGCGTCATTTCATATAGATTAGCGAGTGACCGCGCTACTACCCAGATGAATACACAATAAACAAAATGTAGCAGTAATTCAGCGGCGATAAAATATAAAATCCCCGGCAATATGGCTGCAGGTATAGCGAGTTGATTGGATACCACCTCAAAATCAGAAAGATAAACGCGTGCGCACTGAATAAAAAAACTAAATTCCAGCAGGATGAAAAAGCCTGTTAACACTAGCAACAGTGAAAACAGGCCGTCTGTATTTGACTTTATAGCGGATCTAAAACGCATGTAGAATTATACTCTCCCCAACTCATCAGGGGCAAAATCATCAACCATAATGACTTTCATACGTGCATCGTTAGCTTGCATGAAGATATCAAATTGTTCCGGAGTAATAATATTTTTTGCCAAGGCTGAATGCGCTTGCTCAATCGTCGTATAGCCATCCAGATTTTTCTTGGCATCTTTTATTATTTTTTCCACCGGTTCACTGGCGATCGTTTTTATCAGTGCATCCTGAAAATCACCCATTACATTTGTTTTTATCGGCGATAAAAATGCACCCGCTGACAAACGTTCGCGTGTTTCTGTCGGTGCCATTAATAACTGGGCAATTTTACGATTTACTTTATCTCTAGGCTTAGAAAAGCGTTCGCCTAACGGGAAAACCAGAACTTTAAGTATCCATGCCAAGGTAGGATTGGGGAAATTCTTGAAAATTTCATCAAAACGTTCCTGTATTTCAAATAAACACAGTAAACATGCGTATTTAACCATGGGCATGTCATCAGCATTTTCGCCCTGATCATGATAGTGTTTTAACACCGCAGATAAGAGATACAAATGACTTAGAATATCGCCGAGTCGCGCGGAAATACTTTCTTTGCGCTTCAAGGCACCGCCCATGACTAACATGCAAACGTCTGCCAGCATAGCGAAAGCGGAACAAAAACGCGTCGCTTGTTGATAATAACGCTTCATTGGACCTGGTGGAACGCGGACTATATAGCTACTGGTGAGACCCAGCACTAATGAACGCACAACATTGCTGATGCTAAAACCAATATGCTTCATCACTGCTTTATCAAAAGCAATCAGAGCAGCTTTAGGATCCTCAATACGCGCGGCTTCCAGCTCAGGTAAAATATACGGATGACAACGCATCACGCCCTGTCCGAAAATAATCATGCAACGCGTAAGAATATTTGCGCCTTCAACCGTAATCGCAATAGGCGCTGCCTCATAACCACGGCCGATATAATTATGCGGTCCAAGACAAATGCCTTTACCACCATGAATATCCATAGCATCCAAGCCAACTTTACGCGCTAATTCAGTGACATGGTATTTAACAATGGCAGATGCAACAGATGGTTTTTCACCATGATCAATACTGGTTGTTGCCAGCGTACGCGCCGCATCGGCGATATATGTGTACGCGCCTATGCGAGCCAACACTTCTTCCACGCCTTCAAAACGACCAATAGCTGTGTTGAATTGTTTACGAATACGAGCATAAGCGCCGACGGCATATGTTGCGACTTTCGCACCACCAACGGCACTCGCTGGCAATGAAATTGCGCGGCCTGCAGCCAGACATTCCATTAACATCACCCACCCTTTACCTGCTTTATCCCAGCCACCAATAATCCATCAAGCGGGATAAAAACATCTTTGCCATGAATAGGTCCATTTTGAAAAGGCGCGCTCATTGGAAAATGGCGGCGTCCAATCGTGATGCCAGGCGTATTGCGTGGAATTAACGCGCAAGTGATACCGATATCTTCTTTCTTACCCATCAAATGATCTGGGTCATAAAGTTTAAATGCTAAACCTACTACAGTAGCAACAGGTGCCAATGTAATATAACGTTTGTTGAAATTAAGTCTGACGCCTAATGTTTCTTTGCCTTCAAATTCTTGACGACAAACAATGCCATAATCTGTCATGGCGCCAGCATCAGAACCTGCATCGGGTGATGTCAGTGCGAAACATGGAATTTCTTCACCTCGCGCCAATCGCGGCAAATAATAATCTTTTTGTTCCTGCGTGCCGTAGTGCAGTAATAATTCTGCGGGCCCGAGCGAGTTGGGTACGGCAATCGTTGATGAAGCAGTAATACTACGACCGCTGACTTTCACTAATACTTGTGAATGCAAATATGCGGAAAATTGTTTACCGCCATATTGTTTAGGAATAATTAAAGCGAAAAACCCTTGTTCCTTGAGATATTTCCAAACTTCCGGCGGCAAATCAGCGCGGTTATGAGTAATATCCCAATCATTCAGCATGCCGCAAAGTGTTTCTACTGGTCCGTCTAAAAATGCCTGTTCTTCTTCTGTTAATTTTGGTTTTGGCAAATCCAGTAATTTATTCCAGTCTGGGTCACCGCGAAATAAATCTCCTTCCCACGTCACTGTACCAGCGGAAATTGCTTCGCGCTCAGTCCTGGACATGGTTGGCATGACTTTTTGATAAAAGGCAAACAAATGACGGGTGAATAAGCGACGACGTATTGTAGGAATATCTAATAGTACCGCAAAGACAATGAAAATAATCCAGCAAATTTCAACGCCTAGCGTCAAACCTTTAATGCCGGTGATAGCCAAAAGAAAAAGTGCTATGGCACAAGTCCAAATAATTAATGAAGCCCGGTTATATGATAAGACCAGGCATAATAAGACAAGTGTGATAACACAACATAAAACAAACATATATCAATCCTTAATTTTAAAATTTCATTGACCTTGTTATTTCTTGTTCGCCCATATGCCGTAGAATATGTAACACATGGAAAGCAGGAAATAATACAATGCCTGGAATGGCACATGGACGCCAAAAATATCTTGTATGGTTGCTAACACAATCGCGGGCGTGATAGCAATCAGTGATATCTGCACAATCTTGCCATACTTAACGTCTGCACCGCTTACCAAACTAAATAGCTTGCCGAACAAACTGTAAAACAATACTTGTATCAGTCGATAAATAAATGCTGCCATGACGCATAAAGGAAATATTAGTAACCACGCCAGTCGGATATAACTGACAAGATAACTATCTATTACTTTTGGATCCGCAGCGTAATTAAAGTTAGCTGGAATTTTATCTATGCGTGTTTCATTTTCATTTTTTTGCGTGATTAATTCAGTCTGGGTCAATAATATTTGCGTATCTGCCTGTTCCAGAGTGGTGAATTGACCTGTTGTATCAATAACAGCAAAATTTTTATGCGAGCTTGGATCAACAATAAAATATGGCTTTGCTTCCGGCGTGCTAACTTTGCCATCTTTAAATGTTAACACTGGAATCTGCGGGACTATTTCCGCCGATACTTTAGCGTAAGAATGATTAAGCGTTGATTGCACGAAAATGGTCGCGCCTATCCATGATAACGCGAGCAGCATCAGCAGGTATAACAGCGCCTTACCACCCCAATTCTGTGCGACATCCCGATAAAGTTTTCGGGAATAGAAGGACATAACGATGGCCTGGAAAATATTATACTGTTGCATCAGCCTGTCTCCTTATAAGTAAGCCAGCCGTAATTACATTCCTGCCAACACATGGGCGGCTGTCCTGCCCGCCCATTTAACGAATATAGACTGTTTATTCTTCCGCGGCATATATGCCGGGAACATTCCTCAGGTATTCATTATAATCAAGGCCAAAACCAAACAGATACTTATCTTCCGTGGTGACACCAACGTAATCTGGCTCAAAACTGACACCAGGTTCGCGCCGGCGATTTTTACTCACCATCACAGCGGTGCGTATGCTGCTGGCATTTGCCTGCTTACAATAATCAATTATAGCAGAAAGCGTGAGCCCCCCATCCATAATGTCATCTACAATCAATACGTTACGATCTTTTAGGGGTTGTCTTGGCTCAACTAACCAGTGTAAATCGCCGCCCCGGTTGGTGCCGCGATAACGGGTAACGTGGATATAATCGATTTCCAGGGGGAAATGCAGCCGGGTAACCAAGTGTCCGGTGGTAATCAAAGCCCCGGTCATAACGCATAAAATCAGGGGGTTTTTATCTTGTAAATCATGGGTAATCTGCCCCGCCATACGATCCAGCGCGCCATTTACCTCGTCGAAACTATATAGACATTGGGCTTTTTCAAGCACCGACTTGATCTTATCAGTTGTTTCCATTGTTTTTTCGCCAAAATGAGTTAACGCGGCTAATTATAATATTGTTTCTAGTATTCATCCACCTTGTTAAAATAGCGGGCCAGAAGACTTTCTACCCTAAAATAGAAGAAAACCCATGACATATCATACCGAACTCTTAACAATCAGGGATTTTATCCGTTATGCTACCACCCGCTTTAACATCGCGGGAATTTACTATGGCCATGGCACTGATAACGCCTGGGATGAGGCTATTTCACTTGTTTTGCATACATTGCGCATAAATCACGAAGCCGGCACTACAGTTCTGGATGCGCGCCTTGTTCAGGAAGAAAGGACGAAGCTATTCGACCTGATTGAGAAACGCGTAGCTGAAAGAATTCCTGTGCCTTATCTGACCCATGAAGCCTGGTTTTCGGGCATGCCGTTTTATGTGGATGAAAGAGTTTTGATACCGCGCTCACCTATTGCGGAACTGATAGAAGAGCATTTTCAACCTTGGGTTGATCCAGAACAAGTCACCCAGATTCTCGATTTATGTACTGGCAGCGGCTGTATCGCTATTGCCTGCGCCAAAGCATTTCCACATGCCGAGGTAGATGCTGGCGACATTTCTGCCGATGCATTAGCTGTGGCAAAAATTAATGTCTTAAGACACTCTCTTGAAGAGCAGGTTCATCTTCATCAATCAGACTTGTTTGCCAATATTCCGGATAAGAAGTTTGACATTATTGTCAGTAACCCACCTTATGTCAGTGCGGAAGAAATGCAGAGCCTACCGACAGAATATACGCATGAGCCAAACTTAGGTCTCGCAGCGGGAACGTTAGGTTTGGATTTTGCCATCAAAATAATAGAACAAGCGCGTAAATACTTGCAGCCGCACGGTATTCTTGTTGTTGAAGTCGGCAATAGTGAACAGGCACTTGCAGAGCATTATCCCAACCTGCAATTCACCTGGCTTGAGTTTCAACGCGGTGGTGGCGGCGTATTTTTATTAACAGCTGAGCAATTAGCGGAAGTGTCGTAATTGTATATTGCTCCTCACTCGATATGTCATGCACATCGAGTGAGGAGTCAAAATGCTTAACTAAATTTCAGCGTATAATTATACGATCCAAATACGTGATCGATGCCATCATATTTAATATTACCTTTGCAGTTGACATAAGTAACCGATGGGTTCATTGCATATGGGCCGTCATGTATGCCTAAACTACACTTATTTTGGTCGTCATAACCAACATCGATAGATAAATCCCCAGCGTCACTTGATCTATCATCGCCGCAAGACAGTGTAAAGAAAATATCACTCTGTTGCGTGAACTTAATATTGCCTTGTATGACAGGTATATTAATAATTTTTGAAAGCCCGGGAGCGCTGACCGCAAAATAATCGGTAAATGGGCAAGATAATCTGTTTGTTTTTGCGAACGCTGGCAAGGTAAGTAAAGATATTGAAGCGCATATAAGAATCTTTTTAAACTTCATCATGAAAATAAATCTCCGTTTTAATTTATGAATCGTTCGCATTATAAACACACATATTGACTGATTGACAACCAGCATTTCAGGGAATAAATTGTCGCGATGATTATGGAAGATAATATTTATAAATTTACGATGGAATGCCCTGTTCACAGGCAATTAGGATTTTTATATCCGCACGACGATACCCGCAACACTCTGCCAGATAATTCTGATCTTAATAGGCAAATAAATTTAATAGCGAATAATTTGCCGATATTAATCAGAGAAAAAATATTGCGGGAGGAAATTAATCGCCTTGATGGGGAGTTTAACCAAGCGCCAGACTTGACTCTTGCCGGCAGGCGAGAAAAATATAATGCGATCTTCATTTTAGTGATACTTGCGCAAGCCTATATTTGGGAAGATGCAGATGCGCCAGCGCATTCATTGCCAGCGCTTCTTGCGAAAAACTTATATGTCTTATGCAAACACCTACAGCGCCTGCCCGTTATGACTTATGCTGATTATGTGCTTTCAAACTGGCGCTTGCTTGATAAAAACGAAGAAATCAGCCTCGCTAATATTGAACCTCTTGTCACCATTACTGGCAGTAAAGATGAAGCCTGGTTTATCAAAATTCATATTGTCATTGAAGCGTTGTGCGCTAAAGCTTTATACGCCAGCGCCCGCATAACCACTATAGCTGACGAAAAAGAAGTATATTCACTGCTAAACGACATTACTCAGGCTGTCATTAGTGCGGCGGCGATTCTTAAGAAAATGCCGGAAGGCTGCCACCCGAGTTATTATTGGCGATCGCTGCGAAACTACCTCAATGGTTGGGAAAAAGTACGGCACCCATTAAAAAATGAATACGGTGTAACGTTTGCCGGTATTAATATACGCGGCAAAGCGCCTCGCTATCAATTAAAAGGCGCATCAGGCGCGCAAAGCAGTATTCTGCCTGCGCTGGATGCAGCACTTGGTATTCAGCATGATATAGATGAAATGTATCAGACTATGCTGACATTCAGGCAATACATGCCGCGTGAACATGTGTTATTTATTGATATGCTCTCTTATCAAAACGCTATGAAAGAACGTACGAAATCATCTTCTTTGCAAATGACATGGGAAGCCGCGACCGCAGCCACCGCGCTATTCCGACGTGAGCATATTAATCTGGTGAAGCAATATATTTATCAACCTGCAGAATATGACGGAGTAAACGCTGCCGCTGTTTCTGGTACAGGCGGCACAGCAATTGATGAATATCTTGGAAATCGTTACTCTAATTCTAACTTGATTTTTAACGCATGAATTTGATCTGGCATCATATCTGCGAACAAATGATATATCTTACGATGCGCCTCAACCCGCGATAAGCCAGTAAAAGCTTCGCCGGAAATCACTACCGCAAAATGCCGGCCACCGCCTTGATGACCAGCATGCCCTGCATGCTGGTCACTTTCATCAATCACTTGCAAGCGCAAAGGTGCAAATGCTTCACGGATTCGAGTTTCAATAATTAATGCGCGATCGGTTGCTATATTCATTTGTCTGTCTTTGTTTCGGAAAGAAAACGCATAAGATAAATTGCCTGAACAATACTGAGAACAAACAGTGCCGAGGTGACACCATAAAATTTGAAGTTCACCCAGGCGTCATTGCTATAATTGTACGCCACATAAAGATTAACGCCACCTAATGCAGCAAAAAACAAGCCCCAAAATAAATTGAGCTGTTTCCAGACTCTTGCCGGTACCGCTCCCTTCTCATCCAGCATATGCCCCATCAAGCGTTGAATTAACGGCTTTTGCGTCATCACCTGGCTGCCGATAATTACCAAAGCAAAAATCCAGTAAATAATCGTTGGTTTCCATTTTACAAAAATTGGATCATGGAAATATAACGTTAACCCACCAAACAAAAGGAACACCACCAGCGTGACTAATTGTTTACGGTCCCATTTGCCAAATGAAAAACGGTTAAATAAGACTTGCAGGAAAGTGGTCACAATACCAACCACGGTCGCAACATAAATGCCATAAAATTTAAATGCTAGAAAAAACAAAAATACGGGGAAAATTTCATAAAACAATTGCATTTGCTTCTTCCTGTTTAGATGTTGCGGGTAAAATATTACGTAATGGTGCCAGAAATGAATATGTCACAGGCACAACTACTAGAGAAAATAATGTTCCAAACAATAAGCCACCGGAGATAACCAAGCCTATTTGCTGACGACTTTCTGCTCCTGGGCCGAAGGCAAAAGCCAGTGGCAACGCGCCTAATACCATCGCAGATGTTGTCATTAAAATAGGTCTGAGACGCAGGATGGATGCCTGTATCACTGCTTCAGTAACTGATTTCCCTTCCATGCGCAGACGGTTGGCGAAATCTGTAATCAATATCCCGTGCTTGGAAATCAATCCCACTAGAGTGATCATGCCGATATTGCTATATATATTTAATGTTCCGCCAAATATTTTCAGCGTAATCAACGCACCAACAACAGCGAATGGGACTGTTAGCAATATGATTAACGGATCGATAAAACTTTCAAACTGCGCCACCAGGACAAGATAAATGAATATCAGCGCAAGCATGAAAGTCATTGCTGTTTTGCCGCTGGATTCAAGAAATGTTTTCGCCTCGCCAGTGAAAGTAAATCTGACATCATCAGGCAGCGTTTTTTTCGCGATAGACTGTAGATCGGTAATAGCGTCAGCGATTTTTAAGCCAGGATCCAGCATTAAATAAATGGTATCCGCGCGTAAACGACTGTAATGGCGGTAAACTTCTGGCGCCGTTCCTTCATTGACATTCAACATGCTGGATAAGGCAATCATTTTATTATCCATGTTACGCACATATAAATCCTGGAAGATATTGGGGTCGCCCAGCGAATTTTTATTCATTTGCACGAAGATGTTTTGATCGTCGGTTTTTCCGACTTTCCTGCCAGCGATTAACGTTGATAATGTATTCGTAACAGCTGTTAATGGTACACGTAAATCGGCTGCTTTATCACGGTCAATATTTAGCTGAAATTGTTCGCTATCCCACTTCAAGGTATTGTCGACATGCAGAAAGCCTGGATTTTGTTTAATTAAATCCATCATAGCTTGTGAGGTCTGTTGTAATTTGCGGTAATCACTGGATGTCATCATGACAAGACCAATATTGTCGCCGCTGTCGTCACCGCCGGCAAGTTCACCTAATGGTGGCTGAGGCGGGAAAACATTCACACGCACACCAGAAATCGAACTGGTTTGTGCTGTCAACGCGCCTATTAAATTCGCCGTGGAAAGTACGCGCTCACTTTTCGGTTTCAAAATTAACAACTGAAAAGCATGCGTCGGTGAAAAACTCATACTTAAATATGAATCAATATCGGGGAATTGCTGGAATAACGTTTCGATTTTTTTGCGTGTAATTATCTGTGTAATTAAAACTGGCACTGCGTGGAGCGGTAACTGATACAAATACGACGCCCATTTCTTCCGCTGGCTCTAAGTTCCGAAGCAACATAATGATAAACACCCCACCCCAAACCTGCAAACAAAAGCAAGAATGCGACTACCCATGTTCTTTTGCGCAATACAAATCCCAATAGACTTTGATATTTGTCTGTAGCTTATCTAATTGCGCAGCTTGCCATTTACTATAACGACCCGCCTGCTGTGGTGTATGTTTCAAAATGCGCGTGCACATCATTGGTGTTAGCGTTAATGCGACTGATTCCAGAAATAATAACCGCGCCAGCAAGCGTAAAAGTGAATTCACTAAACAACACGCCTAATAATCCAGAAGTAAAAGCAATCGGTGTGAACACGGCAGCCAGCGTCAGCGTCATGGCGATAATGGGGAAAATAATTTCTTTACTGCCTTTCAATCCGGCCTCAAAAGCAGACATGCCGCTTTCCATATGTCTACTGATATTTTCCAGCATGACAATAGCATCATCGACCACCAAACCAATAGCGAGCACAAACGCCATCAGGGTAATGGTATTAATGGAAAATCCGAAAAAGAATAGCAAAGCAAATGTGCTGATCATACACACAGGAATAGTAATAGCAGGCACTAATGTAGCGCGGAAACTGCAAAGAAAAGCAAAATCACTAGCCAGACAAAAAAAACTGCTTCAATAAAAGATTCATAAACGCTGTGAATGGATGCGCGTATATAATCGGCCTGATTATAAATTACTTTTGCTTGCATGCCCTGCTGGCAATGTGCGCTTGATGTCAGCGAAAACTTTCTGCATTTCCTGCTCAACATCTAATGGATTTGCCGTGGATTGCGGCACTAATACCTAACGCGATACCAGGCTTGCCATTGACGCGAAACACGGAATCCGTATCTTCATCATCCAGTTTGGCTTCACCTATATCTTTCAGGCGTACCACCTGGTTCTGATTATCGCGAATAATTAAATCATTAAATTGTTCTGGTGATTTTAAGCTGGTATTGGTAATCACACTATAATAACGATCATAACCACGAATTTGGCCGGTAGGAATAGATGCATTTTGTTCATGCAGCAATTGCGAGACTTCATCAGCGGTCACATTTGCCGCCGCCATTTTTGCTGGATCAACCGATATACGCATAGCGCTGAACGCGCTTGCCAAATACCCAGACGTTACCAACACCATCAACGGTTTCAAACGCAGGTACCACATATTTATCAACGTAATCACCAAGTTCGCGTTCACTGCGCTGCGCATCCTGAAATGAAAGATACATAATCGCTTGCGAGTTTGGATCAGCTTTGGAAACAACAGGATTTTGTATATCTTTCGGCAACTCACCGCGCACACGTTCAATACTGCTGCGCACGTCTTCAACCGCCGCATCCATATTGCGACCAAGCTTGAAAGTGATATTAATAGAGCTTTCGCCCTGCTGACTGTTCGAAGTCAGCGTTTCAATGCCATTAATGCCTGACAATCCATCTTCAATAGCTTTAGTGACATCATGCTCAACCAGGCGTGCGTTTGCGCCAGGATAATTAGTTGTAATGGTAACTTGTGGTGGATTAACATTCGGTATCCAGCGCACCGGAAAATTCATAAAACCAATAACGCCGATAATCATCATGACCAGACTGATGACAATGGTAAACGCAGGACGTCGAATACAGAATGCGGGTAAATTCACAGTCAACAACCTCAACTTTGCATATTGTCGCTCTGCTTTTTCGGAGCAGCCGATATTGGAGTGCCGTTTTTAACTTTAAGTTGACCGTCGGTGATAATAATGTCACCACTGGTTAAGCCCTGTGTAATCTGAACAGAATCTTCAACACGTCTGCCAGTCAAGACTGTTACTGGGTAAGCTTTACCATCGACAACTTTAAAAATTTGTTCGCCATCGAGTACAGGAACCAGACTACGTGCTGGAACCATTAATACTTTATCTTCCTTGCCTAATTGCTGTAAAACATCAACAAACATACCCGCGGCTAATTGATTCTTATCATTAGGCACTTCAGCGTACAATGAGACAGAACGGTTTTCACTGCTGATGGTAGGAGAAATAAATGCCACTTTACCAGTGAAAATCTTGTCAGGATAAGTCGACGTGGTGACTTTTACTTGCTGACCGAGCTTGAGCATAGGCAAATATTTTTCCGGCACATTATATTCAATGCGCAAGTGTTGGGTGTCAGTCAGTGTTAAAACGCTTTGCGCGACATTAACATAATCGCCAGGATTTACTTTCGATTTGCCAACGACACCATCGAACGGTGCGGTCAAAGCCATCTTGCTGACCATCACTTGATTTTCTTCCGCTAGCGCACGTTTTTCTATCAGATCAGCATTAGCTTGATCAATCGCTTGCTGTGCAATCGCACCCTGTTTGCCTAGCAATAATTTACGCTTGTAATCATTTTGACTGTAAATAAGCTGCGCTTTGGCTGATTCATATCTTGCACGCGCGACTGCGTCATCCAGTTGAATCAAAACAGTGCCTTTCTTGACGAAAGCACCATCGGCAACCAGAATTTTATCGACATGCCCTGCGACTTCCGGCGTAATTTCCACGCTGCGTGCAATCAATGTACCAATAGCACGCGCTTCAAGTGGCAGTGTTGAATTTTTTACGGTCAGCGTTTGCACGGCAACAGAATTATCCGGCATGGCTGACGATGCAGATTTGAATTTCGTTATTGTCCATCCAGCGATAGCAAGAACAACGACACCCGCAATGATCAATTTAGTTTTGGTCATAGTCTGTCTTTAATGTATTTGAGTATTCGGCGGTGGCCGGTCTTTGTTTTCAAAAATGTTAGCTATGTCAACACGATCAAAGACATACTCCCTATTACAGAAATCACAAGTGACGACGATACTATTGTTATTTTTTAACTCGGCTTCGGCTTCTTTTTTGCCCAGTAATTCGATCGCATCCGCACCACGCTGGCGCGAACATGTGCATTGGAATTTTACCGGAACACCTTCAAATATTCGGATTTCTTCTTCTGGATAAAGCTTGCTTAATAATTGTGGATATTCCACCTGGAACATATCAGCTGGTTGCAAGTTACTCGTGGTGAGCTTGGTCAAATGTTCCCAGCTTGGAGCGATAATTTCTTTCTCAATTGCGCTAACAGCTTTGTCTTTTCCCGGCACCACTTGCAAAAGATAGCCCGCAGCAGCACCGTCATTTACCGCTAACCAGATTTTTGTTGCCAACTGTTCTGATTCACGAAAATAACCTTCGATGGATTCAACTAATGAATTTCCACGCCAGGAAACAATGCCTTGATAACGATTTTTACCGCCCAGCCCGGAATCCAGCATAATCACCAAGACGCCATCATTAAACGCTTCCATGAGATCATCGTAAGACATTTCGCCTTCGTATTTTGCCAGGCCGCGCATATGAAACTGGTTATCGCATTGCGCCAGCAACATCTTTAATTTGCCTTTACCTCGAAATTGCACTGTCAGGCGACCATCGAATTTAATAATTGCGCTTAACAAGCCAGCGACACAAAGCGCTTCGCCTAGTAGCTGTTTGATTGCTGGTGGGTAGTCATGTTGGTGAACGATTTCATGAAAAGTTGATTGCAAATGGATGTACTCACCACGAACTGGTGCGTTCGCAAAAATAAAACGTTGTAGCAAGTCGTGATTGTTCATAAATACACCCATCCAATCTACTGATTATATAACAAAATGAATAACTTGTATAATATTTGCCCTACCACTTTTTACCCATATTTTGTTTCGGTGAAGGAGACTCATCTCCTGCTTTGTACAGTGCTACTACGTCAGGAGCAACTGGGGTAAGACATGTCGCACTCTCTAAACTTTTCGAAATAACACTCATATCATTGATTGCTTTGAATTTCTTATTCTCATCTGGTGATTTCGCCAGACCGCCACCAATGACTATATGATATACAGGATAGTCCATAGAGAGTTCATTTTTTGACAGCTGCGGCAATTCTACTGTCATGGAAGCAATCAAAGGTTCAACCCGGCAAGATAATCTGTTTGCAGATTTGCCCTGGGAAATTTTTGACAGAGCCACCAATTTGCCTGCTTTTAAATACACCGCAATCATTTCAATATCAAGAAATGGTTTTCTAGCTTCAATTTCTAATGTTATGGTCTTCTTCATTGAAGATTCTCCTTTAATTATATGCGAATTATACATACGGTTTAGTGCTTGAACAGATAAATCTGCATTAGAAAATGTTTCCGGGTGACAAATAGCATCGTTCTATTGGAAAATATCTCTATGCGTAAAAAATCCAAAATCAGTCAAGAAGATATAGATACCTTTCAGCAGGCAGTAGCTGGCGTTAAGCCGTTGAGTGTGAAAAAAAAAGTCCGATTAAAACCGTCCACCCCAGTACGAAAACCTGCTAGATCACGTCAATTTGACGATGAAGCCCTGCATTTTAGCGAAGCATTAGATCTTGATGAAGTGAGCGCGGAAGAGTTTATTTCTTATCGCCAGGCTGGAATTTCCAATAAAACTCTTCGCAAATTAAGCAAAGGCCAATATAATGTCGACGCAATACTGGATTTACACGGCAAATCTATAGAAGAAGCAATCACTGCGGTTAACGGTTTTCTGCAAAAGTGTTTACGCGAAGGTATTCGGGTTGTGTTAATCATTCATGGAAAGGGACGCCATAACCAGGCGCCGATACTTAAAAACAAATTGAATCATTGGCTGCGCGAAATAAATGCAGTCCTTGCTTTTTGCTCCGCCGCCCCTTCGCATGGGAGCCGCGGAGCAATTTACGTGCTGCTAAGACGAAATACAGAGGAGACAATTGATTGAACAAGAAGAATGTCATTATCATCGGTATTTCCGGCGCATCAGCTTCAGGCAAAAGCCTGTTGGCCAATACTATTGTGAATGAGTTAGGGTCCGATCAGGTTGCTATCATTTCTGAAGATTCTTATTACAAAGATCATAGCAATATCCCCTTTGAAGAAAGAGCCAAAGTTAACTACGATCATCCAGACGCGTTTGATCATCAATTGTTGTTTGAGCATCTGATGCAACTGCAGGAAGGAAAAAGCGTTGAAATACCTATTTACAATCACTCCTTACACATACGCGAAAAACAAACGCGCAAAATTGGCGATCACGCCATCATTGTACTGGAAGGTATATTGTTGTTTGTCGAAAAACAGCTGCGTGAATTAATGGACATTCGTATTTACATGGAAACTTCGCTGGATATTTGTCTGATACGTCGACTCAAGCGCGATATCAAGGAAAGAGGACGTTCTCTGGATTCAGTATTAAAACAATACGAAGAAACTGTACGACCCATGTTCCTGCAATTTATTGATCCATCCAAACGCTATGCTGACATTATCGTCCCACGCGGTGGCGGTAATCGAATTGCAATCGACATGATCAAGGCGAAAATGCGCGAATTGTTAGGCGCAGCATAAGTTACTTATTTCGTTGCGCTGAGTCGAAGCAATCCAGTTTTCAACAAGCTAACGTTATGGATTGCTTCGTCGCAAAAGCGCTCCTCGCAATGACGAGGGTCCGATCAAGTGACTTTTTTCTTCAACTGAGTTTCTTCGAAAGGAATTAAAGCGAACCTTAAATTACACTGCGGGATCGAGGGAACGGGGATGTGCGCTATGTGTGTGAAAAACCTTGAGGCACATGGATGTGCCTCTAGATCGCAGGATGCAGTGTCGTTTTGAGCACACATAGCCACATTCCCGGACCATTCTCGGTGCCGCTTTAAAATAAGCGCAACTCTCGGTGCTATTTTAATAAGTGCAACTATATAAAAGCATAATATTTTAATTTCTCCAAATCCTTATCATTTGTACAAAATGACGAGGATTATTATGCTAAGAAAATCAACGCAACAACACACAATGGCATGGCTGGATTTAGCAGCCTGTCAACGCAACGATATACCGATAGAAAAGCAAATTTCATTATTAATTCAGTCACTCAAAGAAAATTATTTTGCCTATGGCATGATGATTGCGCGTAAGCAAAAAGAACGACAGTTACGCATCCGCAGTGATTACTATACCAAGAGCGGATTTTTTGCTATTCCCAGAATAGCTATACCTGAGATGAAAGCAGATTCCAAATATATTATCTGGCGTCAATTCATCCGCAAGACGTTTGAATTTTTCGATGGCAACAACCGTGAAGCGTTTGTTCATCAATTACTGGCGCTTGAAAATAAGCTGCTCGCTTTGCATAACAAACTGCAAGACCCTGCATCCATAGAAGCGCTGCTGGAAAAATTATTGGACCGGTTTGAAGCTGCCGCTGGTTTTTTGCCGGCGGTGACCATTACTTTCCAGGATGGAAAAAACGGCATACTCAGTACGGATGAATTCAATCATATTTTGCGATCAGGTCACACCATGAGAGATGTGGGCGCAGGCCCTCAGCATGGACTCTTGTCGCATCGTTTGCAGTTTTACATACTGGCGCAATATTTTCATAAACATGTGACAGAATTTTTTACCGAGCAAGATCTGAAAATACTAGGTCTTCCTGCGACAAAAATCATATCCGCCTTTTACCGTTTACTGGGAACGAACGAGTTTAATGACAGCTTTGACTGGGTTGAATTCAGACGAAAACGTCGCGACTTGAATCAACAATGCAATGAGCAAGATGTCCCTGATGAATTAAACGCCGATAACATTTGGGCGCAATTATTCGATCGTTATGGGTATGCAGGATATTTTAGTGTGCCTTCCAGTTTTGGTCTGCTGCAAAAGCTGGGGTGTTTTTCTTCGCTGCCTCAGCTGGGCGCACCAAGAGTAGATACTAACAGGCATATAAAAACGATATTGGATGTGACGCCTAAAATGCGGCCATAGCTCTTTACTGAAAAATCATTGCGCGGAGGTTTTTATTCTCCGCGCGATGAGTGAAGGTAATTACAGATTGAATACGAGCTGACCGCCAACCAGATCAACACTGGCAGAAACGCGGCCGGTAGCTGTGGCAAGTGTCACAGGATTAACGTCATGAATATTCATGGTTCTAATGAATACATGTCCATATATCCCATCTAGAGCCAGTCGCTTAGTCACCCAATAACGCGCGCCGATTTCAAAACCCAGTTTTTCACCGTCTGGGAAATCAACTTCGCGGTATGCGGTTTTGGTTGGCGTTGGCATGTATTTAATATTAGCGCGCAGCATTAACTGCGGATTAATCTTAATGTGCGTACCGATGCCATAATCAAACGTATTATTCATATTCTGAACCAGTGTCACATTCGGGATGATACCAGATGTGCTTGGTGGAATCGGTGGCTCGATATAATTACGCGCGTGATAATCTCTAATCGTGCTCCATTGATCATAGGCAACCGTTCCCATGATTGCCCAGCATGGTGTGATATCACGATATACACTTAATGTTGTAACAGGCGGTAACGGAATGCCAAGCTTGAACTGATTGGTTTCAAAACTTGGACCACCGTCGAGACCGAAATCGCTATGCCCTTCCAGATTCATCATGACTTTGCTGCGATAATTCAAACCAATTCTGGTGTGATCATCATAGCTAAATAAAACACCAGCGTGGCCGCCGAAGCCCCAGCGATCAGCTGAAAATCTGGAAATGGAATCGTTAGCAGTTCCTGCCAGCGGTGGTAACGTACCTTGAGTACGGACATGGGTTTTACTTTCAACAGAAAAATAATTGAAATCCGGGCCGAAACCAAATGACCATTGGCTATTCAGTCTCATCGCAATACTAGGCGCGATATCAATTGTTTTCGTGTAAACCCTGGTCAGGTTATAACGCAGGATAGAGCCTTCGCCGTAATCTTCAGAAAAGCCCCATGCAGGCACAAGACTGATACCCACTGAGAAACGACTGTTAATGGGTTGTGAATAGTGAACAGCGGGAATAAGCGCGTCAGAATGCGATGAAGCTGTCCCATTCGCAGTAAAATTGTTGGCAAAAGCTGGCGCTGGCGGAGCCAGCAAATTCAATGTGGAAGGAGCATTAACATTGCCAGAAAATTTGTCGGGAGAATAAAGATTGATGGCACCCAGGACGTACTGCTGCGGTAAATCAACAAGACCTGCTGAGTTGTACCAGTTGGTACCGGCATCTTCGACTACAGCTGCCTCGCCAGAGTCGGCAAGAACAGATGCGCTTTGAAATTCCATTTTGTAACCTGCGGCGTATGATTGTGCTGACAGGATCACTGCCAATCCAATCCCACCAGTTTGTAAAATGACTTTAAACGAGCCTTTCATACTTACTTTTCATCCTTGTCAAGTTGAAATGAATTTTAAATTCAACAATACCTTAGCATAACGTATTGGGCAAATATACAGTCACTTTGATTGTCATTTTGGAGGTATTAAGAGGTAAGATCAGCTGATTCCACTACTGCATTTGCAAAGTTAGGCATGTCTTGATGAGTGTAAAGCAGCTGGGTAAAACTCGTGGCATCTACCGGTTTGCTGAAATAATAACCCTGAATAAAATTACAGCCTTTCGATTGCAGGAAGCGTAATTGCTCTTCGGTTTCCACACCTTCTGCAAGGCTTTTAACTTTCAATTCTTTTGCCATGGCAATGATAGCGGATACGATGGTGATACTGTCATTATTGCCCGGAATATCGCGTATAAATGATTGGTCTATCTTGAGCTTGTTAATTGAAAACCGTTTCAAGTAGCTCAAGCCCGAATAACCAGTTCCGAAATCATCAACCGCCAGCGCGAGACCCATTTTAGTAAATTCTTTAATGACCGAAGTCGCTGCTTCATCAAGGATCGCGGTTTCTGTGAGTTCAAGCTCCAGATACTGGGGGTCAAAATCAGTCACTTTCAGTATATGCTTGATGGTTTCGATTAATCCTTCCTGCCGCACTTGTTTTTCCGAGACATTCACTGCCACTTTTAATCCAGTGAAACCCATTTGCTGCCACATGCGCGTCTGTCGGCAAGCTTCCTGCATGACCCAGGCGCCAATAGGAACAATAATGCCAGTTTCTTCTGCCAGTGGTATGAAGTTAATAGGAGAGATAAAACCATGCACTGGATGCGGCCAGCGTATCAATGCTTCTGAACCAACAATTTTGCCACTTTTAATATCGACCAATGGCTGGTAATATACTTGCAGCTGATTATTTTTCAGCGCATCATGCAAATCAGATTCCAGCTCCAATTGTTTAGGTAATTGCGCGTTAATTTCCGTTTTATAAAATTCGAGACGGTTGCCGCCAAATTGTTTTGCTTTCAGCATGGCAGCATCTGCGTTAGCCAGTAATGCGCCAGCATTTTCACCATCTTTTGGATAGACGCTAACACCCACGCTGGCGGTCATTTTTACCGCTTTCTCACCGAGATGAAATGGCTCATCCAAAATGGAAAATAGCGATTTGATTTTAGCTTCCGCTTCCTGAACACTTAATGGCACCATCAAAATATTGAAAGTGTCTTTGCGGGAAATTGTAATGACATATTGCGTATCGCCCTCATCTAGCGCAGCCGCTTCTGATAACCCTTTTAATCTGGTCGTCAGAGATTGCATCACCATGTCGCCAGCTTCGTGACCTAAGCTGTCATTAATCATTTCCATGCGATTCAGCGAAAAACAGACTAAAGCAAACGTATCCAGCGCAAACTTATTATCAGATTTTTTGACGAGATCGATCGCACTATCAATAAATTGCGGTAACAAACGTTGATTAGGCAAGTTAGTCAATACATCATGATTGGCTTGATAACTTACCAATGTGTTTTCCAGTTTTAATTTGATAGATTCAATAAACCATTTGGTACTACGATGATTGATCCCAAGCATGAATCCCATATAAATAATTGAAAATGCGGCAACAGTATTATAAAAAATACCGCCTTTGTGCAGACACACCATAATAAGCGGCAGCAACATGGTATTGAGCGTAATCACGCACAATCTGAATTGCCCTATTGTGCCGGTTGCATAACCGGTAGATGCCATGAAAATAGCCAGTAAAGCGATATATTGTCGGGTAATATTATCAGGCATGAGTAAGGCTGCAGGCATCCAGGAAATTGCGCAGCCTATCATTAACGCTGAATAGGCGCGTTCCCAATAATCGAGCGAAAACCTGGTTTTGAATTTAGTATAAAAAAGATAAAGGCCAGACAGCGAAACCATCATGATATTAAATTCGAGGACCCAGCCTATCAGCAGATATTTCGGAGAATAACCATAATAATCAAAGAGCAAGACGATACTGACCATCACGCCCGACACGGTGCCGGGCATACAGCCTTGGTATAAATGCCCAATCAAGTCCGCCTTGACCTGATTGTCTATATGCGACTTTTCACCATCGGAGAGCTGCTTCTCCTGCGTCGATATATCCAGTTTAGTTGTACTCCCTGGTTTTAGAAGCCTGATAAGTATTTGGCAACGAATCCAGTGTCACACCCGGGCGAATGGTTGCCACATAAGAAGCTGCAGCGCCTTCCACACCTTTAAATGGCGTCTCGCCAGTTACTGTCTTGAAACTATTATATTCAATTCTATTAAATAATTTTAATATTTTAAATTGATGAGTCACGTTTTCACTTATTTCGTTGGTAAATTCAGCGTAAGCAAAATCGTAACCTTTGCGTGAAGCTTCTTCTACAACAGCCATATCTGTGCGAGTAGAAAGATGCAAGCCTCTATATGCTTCATCAACACCAGCAATCCAAATATGCGCTATTTTTCCCTTTGTAAATTTCTTGCCGGCGGTGAATGGCTTGGACAATTCATCAATCAAATCGAAAACCGGCTTTAATTTTGGATAATGCGCTATATGAGGAATAAAAGGATCGGCAAGATCTTCGGCAATTGCAAATGCAACTACTTTGCCGGATTTATCGATAGCAATTTTTGACAAGCCTTCTTTCACTGCTTTTTGCACGACTTCACGCGCGAATGGCTTATATTCATCATGACGTATGGAAAGATGTTTAGTGATTGGCTCGCTGTTACAGAAAGTCTGGATGAACAAATTTATGGTTGATTGAGCATGTTTCTCGTCTAGCGTATGTATCGTAATTTCATTTTCTGAGGATAGATGCTTATTCATGGCGCCCTCCTTCATTTCTAAGCGCAGATCCTTAAGAAACTGATCTATTAACTTTCTATTTACATTGGTTAATACACATATTGTAGCACGATCCCCGGTCAACATTAATTGGTACTTCTTCGCCATAGCTTGCGATGGGCGAGGAAAAATGACATTAAAATGATAGGGATACAAAACTTTGTCGGCGCCATAGATTGCCACCAGGCGATCATGTAAATATTGGGCATTTTCCATGTTTTCCTTAACCATGCCGGTCAGCTTATCCTTGCCTTTATCCATTCCCAGGCTAATAAGAGCGTTATAAAACATCAGCACATTTAGCCCTGAGCGCGATCCCGTAATGGTGACGTCCGAAATATTACCTACGTATTCAATAGCACGTTCAGCTTTCTCAAACGCTTTCTCAAAAAATTCCTTACGCGCGAGTAAAATCCCACAGGGTTGCGACATACCTGGATACTTATGCGCGGACACTGCGATGGTATTAACGCCAATCGCATCAAAATAATTTTTCACTTCACCAAATGGGTGCAGCACTGGCAACACAAATCCAGTTAAAGCACCATCCATGTGTATCGTGTAAATAGGTTTTTGTGGTAATTCATCAAGAATTTTTTTCACGCCAGGTACTGAATCGATTGCGCCGGTGATGGTAGTGCCGATATTAGTAATAACAATGATAGAACTAAATGGATGCGCGCTGACGTGCATGATGACTTCTTTTTTGAAATCATTCAAATCCATCGAGCCATCTGGATTTGACAGTACAGACCGGATGTTCATGCGTAATATTTCTGATATTTTTGGTATGGAATAATGAGTATGATTTTTCGTAAAGAATACTGTTGGCGTTAGTAGTTGTTGAACTATATTTCTTTCTTCGGCTACAGCTTCTTTAATATCCAGAATTTTCTGCAGGATTTCAGATCTATCTTGATAATTATTTAATGGGATTTTTGCTAGCGAAGCAGTTAATTCCTGCTCCTGATTAAGACGTAATTTTATCTCATCATCAACCTTGATTAAGGTATCCAGAGACTTATTGATCATGTATCGTTTAGACCACCACAAGCCGGCAAAATTCCCTTCTGTGCCGCCTGTGGTGACATAGCCTCTGGTGTGGTCATGCTCCATGCCAAAATAGCGTTCAAGAATGTAGATGATTTCGCGCTCGTGTTTTTTGACTTCAAGCAAAGATGTTTCTGAATCCTTGAAAGGATCACCGACATTATTGAGAAGAACATTTGCGATACTTCCGTGCTTGATGCCCAGCTCGGTATTATCAACAACGCCAAGATATGTGAGTAATGAAACTGGATAACCGAGCTTATGTGTCGCGAGATAATTTATGTAATGCAACAAGGTTCGATAATCACTGACCTTATAATCGCTGCTGGGAGTTAGGTAATCATGGAGCCATTTTTTCCACATAAGCACCAGCCCGGTTTTATAATTTGATGACTGTATATTGAATATTAATGGTTATCTGACCCTACTAGCAACAAGATATAACCCTGTAATAATGCTATCCCAATGAATATTTAAGGCTTTTTATTGTGCTCCTTGCAATTAGTACTAGCTCGCCTCAAAATAAAATAGTCAGGATTTAGACGATGCGCGGCAATCTCCTTAATGTGTGAGGAGGATAAATGAAATTAAAAAATCAAGTAGTTATCGTCAGTAGCCTGGCATGCGCCTTATTTTTGCTCATCACCTCATTCCCGACGATACGCAATTCTCTTCCAAGTTATGTCATTCTCACGCTGGCATTTTCTGCGGGAATGTTTTGGTTATTAAAATCTGGATTAATCAAACGCATTGAAAATTTAAACCAACAAGTGAAAATGATTGATGCTAGTAAAAATGATAATAAACGCGTAATCATTGAAGGACAGGATGAAATATCTTCCATCGGAATTAATATCAATGCGCTGCTTGATGGTATTTCATCGACAAAGCACAACTTTGAACGTCGCGTTGAAGAGCGTACATCTGCTCTGGAAAATTTAAATCAGAAATTAAAACAATCTATCGCTGAAAGCACGATTGCTTTCACCAAGGCGCCTGAAAACAAAGAATACCTGGCGAACATCGCGCGCTATGACAATCAAACCTCGCTACCGAATCGTGTCTTCTTCAATGAAATTCTTAATAAAGCCATGAGCCATGCTAAACGCCATAACAAATTACTGGCGATTATGCTGATAGACATGGATTCATTCGCCAAGATCAATGCCACCATAGGCGAAAATAAAAGCGATTTTATCATCAAAGAAATTACCAGACGATTTACTAATGTTTTGCGCCATGAAGATATCCTGGCCAAACTCGAAGGTGATGAATTCATCGTTTTATTGAATGATATTAATAAAGCTAAATTCGCCAGCGCTGTCGCATCAAAAATATTGCAAGTATGTTCGCACCCAATGAAAATCGATGATCATGAATTTTCAACAACCGCGAGCATTGGTATCTGCGTATATCCAAACGATGGCTCTTCTTTGGAAGACTTGCTGAAAAATGCTGACAACGCTCTTTATAAAGCGAAAGCAAATGGCGGCAATAATTTTCAATATTATACGCATCAAATGGATGCTGAGGCGCGCGAATATATTCAGCTTGAATCTGCGCTGCGCAAAGCATTGCATAACAATGAACTGGCTCTTTATTATCAGCCAAAATTTTCTTTGCGCAAAGGTAATATCGTTGGCGTGGAAGCGCTAATGCGCTGGGAACATCCCGTGCTTGGTCTTATCAGCCCGACTAAATTCATTCCGCTAGCAGAAGACGCTGGTTTAATTATGCAGATTGGCGAATGGGCTATTCGTGAAGCCTGTCGAACGACAAAATTCTGGCAAGACGAAGGTTTCGAACATATCAGTGTTTCATTAAATTTATCAGCGCGTCAATTTCATCATCCGGAAATTTCTAAAGTGATTAGTAATGCATTAAAAATAACAGGACTTAATCCCAAATATCTCGATCTCGAAATATCAGAAACAACGGTTATGAATAATGTTGAATTAGCGGCGGCCATACTTGACAGCATTAAGATGACAGGCGTGCAAATTTCACTGGATCATTTTGGTACTGGCTACACATCTATTAGCGCGTTGAAATTATTCCCGATTAATACTTTAAAAATAGACCAATCATTTATACGCGGTGTAGCGAATCTTCCAAATGATATGGCTATAGCGACAGCAATTATCGCCCTCGCCCATAATCTCGGCCTGGAGGTTGTCGCGCAAGGCGTGGAAACAGCGGAGCAAGTGCAATTTCTCAGTGGTCAAAATTGCGATATGGTGCAAGGCTATTTTCTCAGTCATCCGCAGTCGGCGCAAAAGGTTGCGCAGCAATTTAAGAAGATTTCAGAAGAAGTAATTATTTAAAACCAGAGCCCGTCATTGCTTCGTCGCAATGACAGACTCATTTAGGTACTTTCAAATTTTTTCAAAAAAGAATGGAAGTTTTTATCATCCAGAATTTCAATACCTAATGCCTTCGCTTTATCTAATTTGGATCCAGCATCTTCACCAACAACTACGTAACTGGTTTTACCAGATACACTACCAGAAACTTTAGCACCGAGCTTTTCCAACCGTTCTTTTGCTTCATCACGCGATAAGTCAGACAATGTTCCCGTGATAACAAATGTTTTACCTAATAAAGGTACATGCTTGCTTTCTTTGACTTCTTCCCAATGCAAGCCGGCCTTAAGTAATTTATCAATGATAGTGCGATTATGTGGCTCGTGAAAAAAGTGTGCGATATGTGCTGCGACAATAGGACCAATATCTGGAACACCTTGCAAATCTTCTTCTTTCGCAGCTTTTAATGCCGGTAGATTTTTAAAATATATAGCGAGTTGTTTTGCAGTCGCTTCACCAACTTCACGAATTCCAAGTGCGTAAAGGAAGCGAGCAAATGTAGTATTTTTACTTTTCTCTATCTGGTCTAACAAATTCTGAGCTGATTTATCACCCATACGCTCCAGATCAGATAATTGCTTTTTGGTCAGCTCATAAATATCCGCGACATTCGCGATTAAATCAGTATCAACCAGCTGCTCGACAATCTTATCGCCCAAGCCTTCTATATCCATCGCGCGGCGCGAAGCAAAATGTTTAATAATTTCTTTGCGCTGTGCTGGGCAAATTAACCCACCCGTGCAACGCGCAACAGCTTCGCCTTCAATTTGCTCAACTATGGACTGACAAACAGGACAATGTTTTGGCATTACAATTTTTTTAACATGCGCTGAACGCTTTCCTGGCACTACACCAACGACTTCTGGAATAACATCACCAGCGCGACGCACAATAACATTGTCGCCTATATGTATATCTTTGCGCTTAATTTCATCCATGTTGTGTAAAGTAGCATTGCTGACAATAACACCATGCACATGCACAGGTTTAAGACGTGCCACCGGCGTTAGCGCGCCAGTTCTGCCTACCTGAAATTCAACGCTTTCAATCACAGTATGCACTTCTTCCGCTGGGAATTTGTGTGCTATAGCCCAACGCGGTGCGCGTGAGACGAACCCCAGCTTTTCTTGTTCAGCATGGCTATTTACTTTGTATACGACACCATCAATTTCAAACGGCAAATCATCTCTACGTTGCGCCATGCGATGATAATATTTCAGGCATTCATCGGCGCCTTTCACTACTTCGACTAATGAACTAACACGCAAGCCCCACTGAGCAAGGCATTTTAGTATTTCACTATGTTTGCCAGGCAACTTGCCGCCTTCAACCAGGCCAACACCGTAAAAAAATATTTCCAATGGACGATTAGCGGTGATTTGCGAATCGAGTTGACGCACACTACCCGCAGCCGCGTTGCGAGGATTTGCAAATACTTTTTCACCTCTTTTTTCTGCGCGTGCATTGAGTGCCTCAAAACCTTTTTTAGACATAAATACTTCGCCGCGCACATCCAGCACACGTGGATAATCACTACCACGCAATTGCAACGGTAACATTTTTATAGTCTTGATGTTTTCTGTCACGTCTTCGCCAGTCGTACCATCACCGCGTGTGGAAGCCTGGGTTAGCAAACCATTCTGATAACGTACACTGATAGCAAGACCATCTAATTTGGGTTCACAGCAATATTCTGTGGTCACATGAGTATGAAGACGATCGCGAATACGCTGGTCAAACGCAATAATATCATCATCGTCAAAAGCGTTATCTAGCGAAAGCATAGGAACATCATGCGTGACTTCAGCAAATTCTTTCAAAGGTGCCGCACCAACTCGCTGTGTAGGCGAATCAGATGTTACCAACTCTGGATGTTCAGATTCGAGTTTTTTCAGACGCTGAAACAATTTATCGTATTCAGCGTCTGAGACGGTTGGATCATCAAGAACATGATAACGATAATTATGTTCGTTGATTTCTTCACGCAGCTTCAGTATGTCTTTCTTAACTGATTCTTTGCCAGACATTTATTCCTATACCCTCTTACGCTTCGACCATACTGATCGCTTTCTCAATATCTACACTGACCAGACGCGAAACACCAGGTTCATTCATAGTCACACCAATCAAGTGTTCGCCAGTTTCGATGGTGATCTTGTTATGACTAATAAACATGAACTGGGTTTTATCTGCCATAGACTTCAACAGACGCGTAAAGCGCGCCACGTTGGCATCGTCAAGCGCCGCATCGACTTCGTCCAGCAGACAGAATGGCGCAGGATTCAAATAAAAGATTGAGAATATCAGCGCTACAGCAGTTAATGATTTTTCACCACCAGATAACAGATAAATAGAACTGTTACGCTTGCCGGGCGGACAAGCCATCATGGTGACGCCAGATTCCAGCAGGTTATCGCTAGTCAATTCCAGATAAGCTTTACCACCACCGAAAATGGTCGGGAATAATTCCTGGAACCTGTTATTAACCTGGTCGAATGTTTCTTTAAATTTCGCCCGGGTTTCACGATCAATTTTCGCAATCGCATCTTCCAGTGTTACTAATCCAGCTTCCAGATCTTCAACTTGTTTATCCAGATACTGCTTACGCTCAAGACAAATATTGTATTCGTCTATCGCTACCAGGTTAATTGCGCCAAGACGCGCGATACGCTGCACAACCTGATCAAGTTTAGCCTGCCATTCTTCTGCGGAAATATCTTGTGGTAATTCTTTCAGGATATCTTCCAGCGTGAATTCAGTTTCCTTGATCTGTTCTCTGATCGTATCTGATTTTACTTTCCAGCCTTGCCATTCAACACGCAATGTTTCCAGCACGCTGCGTACTTTATTAATTTCACGCTCAATAATTTGGCGTTTGCTTTCCAGATTACGGAATTCATGATCCAGTGATTCAACCAGAACACGCGCGGTATTCAATTCAGATTCAACTGTTACATGTTTATCCAGTGCACGCGTCAATGATTTTTGCAGTGTATCCATAGGCGGCATGGAAGATAATTCGCTTTGCAGCGTCACTTTACGTTCATTCAATGAAGAAAGTTGATTCTGCAAACGACTGATACCTTGATGCAGCGACGATTTTTGTGACTTGGCCGTCTGCGTCCGAATTTCCAGCTCATGCATGAGTTCTTTCTTGTTGTTCCACTGTTCCCGCATCGATTGCAAATGCTGCCGTGCTTTGTTGCGCTCCAGCAATCAATTCTTCGCGGGTTGTCAGCTTGACCACCAAGATCATCCAGCGCTTGCTGCCAGAGTGAGCGCGCTTGCACCAGTTCCGCCTGCGAGCGCACCAATTCATTAGTGCATTCTCCCAGTTCGCCAGCAAAGCGTTCGGATTGCGCTTTCAATTCTGTCAGGCGCTCCTGTTTCACTCTACGCTGCGCGTCTAATTGTGCGGATTGCGCCTGCTGTTGACCATAGATTGTTGTGATTGATCGCGTTGCTGTTCCAGCTTCTGAATATCTTCGCGATGTTTGTTAATATTATTTTCCAGCTCTTCTTGCGTATGCTGTAAATTTTCAATGCGCAAGGCCAGCGTTTTCAATTCTTGTTCACGCTGGAATACACCTGCTGCCGGATCTTCCTGACGTAATATTTTCAGCCAGGAACGATTCAACCAGATGCCATCGCGGGTAACGACAGATTCATCAACAGCCAATGACTCACATAATTTTAATGCGTCATCGAGAGAATCGGCCGTGTAAATACCAGTCAACAATGAATCTAATGGACATAGTCTGATTTAATTTTCTGCAGCAATAACGTGCCTTTATGTGTATCACCCGCTTTTTTGTCAGCGCACGCCGGTGTAAATACACACAAGTTTCCAGATTTAAAATCACCCAGATGCGATACCACTTCATCGACTTTATCTACGCAAATTGCCTGCAAGCAGAAGCCAAGAACTTTTTCGACTGCCAGCTCCCAGCCATTTTCAACTTCAATATTTTGTGCCAGCCTGTGGTTTGCTATCAAAATTATGTTGTGCGACCCATGGCGCGGCAGGATTATCACGCTGCCCCAATGCTGTTTGTTGTAATGCTTCCAGCGATGCCTGTTGACCGCGTAAGCGTTGCAATTCGCTGCGCACATTATCCAGATTAGCGTTGGATTGTTGCTGCGTGGATTGCAGCGTCATAATTTCAGTACGGATGTCTTCCAACTGATTGCTATGAAACTCTAATGCTTCCGCAAGTTCATATGACTTTCTGGTGAATTCTTCCAGTTCATTCGTCATAGCGGAAAAATTATATTGACCTTGCTCAACCTGCAGCTGCTCCTGACGCTTCATCAACGAAGCAATTCTTTGCTCCAAATGCTGGATATGCGTCTGCTCCACTTCTGCTGTCTGGGCGGTTTTTGCTGAGTTTAACGTTGAATTCATCCCAGCGGTTTTGCCATGACTGGGTATTTTCTTCTGCTTCATCCAGCGCAAACTGCAGATCGCGCACATCTTTGCCCGCAGTGTGAAGCCGCGGTTCAATACCGAGAATTTCTTCTTCCAGCTCTTGCAGGTTATCTTCGGTTTCAACAATCTGGCTTTTAACGGTCTGCCAGTCATTTTCCGTTTGCTTGAGATCGTTTTCCCATTGCTGCTGTCTTTCCTGATGATGCAGCACATCTTGTTCTATGCGGGTAATTTCGTTGCCCACGGCATAATAGCGGCGTTGAACTTCCTGGAACGCATCATTCGCCACGCGTTGTTCATGGCGCATCTGTTCCAGTTCGCGGTCGGTGATAATAATTTCGCTATTGCGCGCTTCGAGAGCAGTTTCTTCATATTGAATTTTGAGCGTGTAGTCAACCAGTTTGCAATCCAGCTGACGCCACTGAATACCGTATAACTCAGCCCGCAGCACACGTTCTTGCTGTTTCAGGCTCTTATATTTTTCCGCCACATTCGCTTGATGCTTAAGATGACTTAACTGCTTTTCCAGCTCGGCTCTGAACATCATTGACCCTGGCCAGATTTTCCCGGGTATGATTAATACGCAGCTCAGTTTCATGCCGGCGTTCTTTGTATTTGGAGATACCTGCTGCTTCTTCCAGATAAGTACGTAAATCATCGGGTTTGGCTTCGATGATACGAGTGATCATATTTTGACCAATGATGGAGTAGCTACGTGGCCCCAAGCCGGTGCCCAGGAAGATATCAACCACATCGCGTTTACGGCAGCGTACACCGTTCAGGTAGTACGTTGAATCAGATTCCCTGTTGATCATACGCTTGACCGAGATCTCGGCGTATTTCGCGTATTCGCCGCCAATGGTGCCATCGGAGTTATCAAAAACTAGTTCAACAGAGGCCTGTCCGACTGGTTTTCGCGCCGATGAACCATTAAAGATCACGTCTGTGAGTGACTCGCCGCGCAAGTATTTAGGTGAACTTTCACCCATTACCCACGTAACAGCGTCAATAATGTTCGATTTTCCGCAACCATTAGGCCCTACAATAGCTATCAGCTTGCTAGGAAGCGCGATAGTTGTCGGGTCAACGAACGACTTAAATCCTGCTATTTTAATCTTTGAAAGCTGCATGTTGGTTTCCCTAAAAACATTGGTCGATATTATGCCACTTCACCCGCATAGATTCCATACTTTAAATAGATTAAGCTAATAATTGTTAGGTACTGGAAACTATATGACCTCCAAATATCCGCAAAGAATGTGGCTGCCTTACCTGATTGCAGTTATTGGGATCATGGGCACCTTTGTTTTGGCCTATCTCATCAAAGAAGATGTCCAGCTAAACGCAAACATTCATCCTACTATAGGAAGTTACCATCCAACAGTGGTGATTTACATGGTTTTATTTCTAGGGATAGGTATTTCTCTTCTGGTAACAATTTTAATCTGCGATGATCCAGCAATCGCGCCTAAATGCCGTTCGCCTGAACCTCATGAACCAGGACCTGCAAAAATCCATGGCGGAAACGCTGCACGCCGAAGAAACCAAATCAAAACTGGAAATAGCCTTATTGCAGGGGCAAAAATTACAGGCCATGGGAACCCTGGCTGGTGGTATAGCGCATGATTTTAATAATTTGCTCTATGCCATTATTGGTTACGCCGAATTAAGCCGGCAGGATGTGGAAAAAGACAGTATTACCCATAAAAACCTGGGAAAAGTGCTGGATGCCGCTCATCGTGGCCAGGAATTAGTCGGCCGCATTCTGACTTTTAGTCGCAAACAACACCATGATTTTGCGCCTATCGAGCTGAAGACAACCATAGAAGCGGCATTGTCATTACTAAAACCTACGATTCCCTCCAGCGTGATGATTCACCTTGATCCCGCGAACGAGCAAATGATTCTCGGCAATCAAACACAAATTCACCAGGTATTGGTAAACATCATCAATAACGCGGTGGATGCGATGGATGGCGAAGGTCGGTGAATATTCATATCTCAACTATTCCGAAAAATGATCCGTTTTTACATGCGTTCCCGAACATTCTTCCACAAAATTATAGTAAGATTGAAATTACGGACACGGGACACGGAATGGATCAGCCGACAATGGAACGTATTTTTGAGCCATTTTTCACAACCAAAGAAGTCGGTAAAGGCACGGGGCTGGGCATGTCGATCGTGCATTCGATTATCCAGGAACATCAGGGTGAAATTACCGTTACCAGTCAGCTTCGGTCACGGAACGACTTTCATGATATTACTGCCAAATGATGGAGGGAAACTAAATGGCAAATATTTTACTTGTAGAAGATGACGATCTTGTTCGCGACATGCTTACGCAGACATTGGAGCGCGCATCGCATCACGTCATCAGCGCCGCCAATGGCGAAGAAGCAACGGAACGCTTACAAAATGAAAAACCTGACATCATGGTGACAGATATCATCATGCCGAAAAAAAGCGGAATCACGCTTATTTCTGAAGTTAAAAATCGTCATCCCAATATGGAAATCATCGCGATTTCAGGTGGTGGCCGTCTTGATCCAACCGGTTATCTGGATTTGTCTGAATCACTCGGCGCTTCAGTCTCTTTTGAAAAACCGATTGATAATACCGCGCTGTTAATGGCAATTGATTTATTGCTACATGGTAAAAAAGAAAGCGTGAAATAGAAAAACACTCTCACCCGTCCTTTGCAACGGGTGAGAGGTATGAAGTTTAAACTCGCGGTTGAGTAACTTGCTGTTGCCCCGCCGCTGCTTCCTGTGATCTCGCCACGTTGCTATACATAGTGCTGGCTACACGAGTAACCTTGACCGCAACATCAGGATTGTAATTTTCAATACACTCCTTAACGCATAATTCAATCGAGCCATATTTCTGTTGCATGCGCGGATAAGAAATATAAACCGGCGGAAATACAGGTGTGTAATCGATCGCATTCATCGCTTCTTCGCGAGACATTACACGCAAACCTTCCACGCCAAGCACATATTGTCGGAATTGTTTGCGAATCTCATCCTGTTCCGCGATTGAAAACGGCGTTGCATGATCGTGCAGGCGCGCGAATATGCCACGCTTGATGTCGCCAAGATTAAGCGGTTCTGGATAACGTGAAAATAAACTCGATTGCGCAATAAGAAAGCGTCTGAACGCGCGTGATTGAATTTCCATGTCATCATCAAATTCAACTTTATCACGCTGTAATTGCGGCCTGAGACGTAAATCGAAGATATAATTAAAGATAGGCTCAACCATGTCGCGATAATTCAACATATCAACATTTTTTGCCGCGATATCACGCGTGACATCAGATAACATGAAAATATTGGCTTCATTGAAAGTGCCACGTCCGACATTATCTATCCACTGTTTGAGCGATTTTTTATTTTGCATCATGTTATCGTAATTTGCTCTGGTCCAGGCATTATCACCAATAAAGAATTTACCGAAATGTTCTTTATAAGCGTTGAGACGTGCAAGATTTTCAGCGCTGATGCTGCCATCTGCCGCCGTCAATAATTTACGCCATTCATTGTCATCGCCTAAAAGTGCATATCTGGCATTGGCATAGAGCAATTTCTTAATAAAGTTTATCTTGTCATCATCACTCATCATTTGTGGTTCGGGAATATTTTGAGTGCTCTTAATCGCTTCAAATAAAGGATAAATACGCTTATCAACGCAAGAGCGATCCACTCCAGACCGAATCAAACTGTCGGCATAAAACATGTCCGCCAGAACAAGTGTGCAAGCTTCGCTACACATTCTCCAAATGCTATAAACAAAGAAATTACTTCTGGAAGGATCAGTATCGCAAATCAAATCACAAATGAGATGATGCAACATGTCGTGCGTCATAAAAATAGTTTCTTCGGCATCATCTTTCTTTTCTGTGACAGGTACGCCAAATGGAGGCGAAAACGCATTTTTGACTGGGCGACTGAACGCTGCTTTTATAAACATGCCTTCATTGATCATGGCATTACGTAATTTATCAATGCCCCACAATGGTAAATATGAATTTGAAAAATGTTTTTCTGTTTTAACAAAATCTGTAATACGAAAATAATCCGCACCGAAATCTACCGGATTATGCAATGGCAGTTTGTGATGTTTTAATGATGTTAAATTTTTGTAGCGTAAATATGTTTCAATGAAATCACTCACCGCATGTTGTCTTGCAGATTTTTTGCCATATTCCGCAAAATATTGTTCATTGGTAAGATTTGTCGCTGCGTTAACAAAAATAGCATCCCAGCCAAAACCGCGTTCAGACACGCTAGCCGCCGCGTCTTTGCTTATATAACCATACGCTCTGCGCTCATAGTTACGTGCAGTAAAACCAGTTAATGTTTTACGCTCTTTGTTTGTTGGATCAGCTAACCACTGTGGTTTGTAGACTCTTAATAATGATGTATGTTGCACAGACTCTAATTCACGGCGCGCTAATTCATTTATTCGGTACGGAAGTTAAATCTTCCTGGGTATCCATGCTTTTTAAGGTGGTATCTTCACGCAAAATAAAGTGCGGACTGGCATTAAGCTTAGTCATAATGCGGGTCAATACTGTAGCAAAGACTTGTTCATCATTTAAATCTTCACCTGCTTCTGGCGCCCACTGCTCAACATCCATACCATAACCATCGCCCAATTGTGCGCGAAAATCTTCAAATTTTTTGGGATTGGCAGTGATGATAATTGCTCTGAATGCTCTACTCACCGGACTTGGTTTATTCAGAATTTCCTGCTGCGGTGATAACTTCATTAACTTGTCCGCACCCTCTTTTGAATTTGTTCTTTGCATTATTCTGCTCCACGATTATTATAGTTAGGTGAAACACGCTTAAATTATCACAAGGTTTATGCCTGCGCCACATAGATCAATCCATCCAATAACGCTTATGCGCAATGCGATATAACACTGGATATATATTGTGATGTTTGGATAAATTAAATTCCATGCTGCCTGTTTGCACAGTATTTAATTGCAGCGACGGGATAGATGTGTACTCATTGACGACTGAGGGATGCGGGAAATGATAACGATTTCGATAACCTGTCGCGTATAACACAATTTCCGGATGCACTGCTGCTACAAAAGCTGGTATTGCCGATGTTTTACTACCGTAATGAGGCGCGACCAATATTTGCGCACCAACTTACTTGGCACGCGCGACAACAGGTCGTGTTCGGCATATTTTTCAATATCGCCTGTCAGCAATAACACATGATCACCATTCTCGATTCTCAACACACATGAACTATCATTTGTTAAATGCAAATTTTCACGTGTTGGATAAAGATAAGAAAACTTAACGCCATCCCACCACCATTCTGAACCAGCCAGGCAATATTGCGCATGCGTTGATAGTATTTTTTCTGGCACGCTGGTTTCCACAGAAATGACTGGAATGGAATTTAATATCGCATTCGCACCACCGAGATGATCATTATCACCGTGATTGATTACCAGCTTATCTAACTGACGAACACTTCTGTAACGCAGATATGGCATCACAACACTTTCTCCCATATCCATGTTGCCGGGGAACTTTGGACCAGCGTCAAATACCAGTGTGTGATTTGTTGTTTGTACGACAGCAGATAAACCTTGCCCGACATCCAGAAGAGCCAATTCAAAATCACCGATAGGCGGTCGCGCAAATTTTATTAACAACAATGGCAGCAGCCAGACAATCCCCAGCCACTTACCAGGCGTTCCTGCCGGCAAAAGTAAAATAACAAAAGCGACAATCTAACCAGCATGACAACATCACTGGCTATCGCATATTGCCACGACGCAATATGTAATTTAGAAAGAAAAACCAATAACGCCCAGAGTAAAGCCAAACTCTTTGTCGGCAAGATGTAATAATATTTCACCCACAGTCGGCTGCAATAAAACCAGAAACCCACCAGCAGACAAAATGGCAAGCTTAAAACCCAAGCCACGGAATCGCGATCGTATTAGCGCAAAAATGAAATCATCGATGCCTGCTGAAATAAAGCCAGATTTAAAGGAATTAAACCAAGCCCTACTACCCATTGCACTCTTCCCCACTTCCACCACAAACTGGATCAGAAAGGCGCCCACTCATGCCATATATAATCAAAGCAATCGTGCCAAATGAAAGCCAGAAACTTTCTGATAAAACACTGACAGGATTAAACGCGAGAACCAGTATTAACGCGGCAGACCAAGAGTGCCATTGATTCATTTGTTGTTTGCGAATCAACGTTAAGATATAAATTGCCAACATAAAACATGCGCGTTGTGCTGGCAAAGAAAAGCCCGCCAGCGCGGCATAGATAATGGCGGCAATTAATGCCGCTTTTGCACCTGCGATTTGCGCGGGTAATATTAAGGGGAGCTTTGCACTACGCTTCCATAACATAGCCACTAGCAAATGCACAAAACCAGCGATCATACCAATATGCAAACCAGCGATCGCCATTAAATGATTTGTGCCAGTGTTTCGTAAAACCTGCCAGTTATCTTGAGAAATTTCATTACGCTCGCCGAGTATTAATGCTAACAACCATGGAGAAGTATGGAGTCAGGCAGATGCGGCTTAATGCGATCCAACATGAATTGTCTGATTTGATTAATTGGCGAGTGATACCAGTCATGCGCAATAAGAATATTTTGATTACTATCCAGGACATACCCTGTCGCATTTAAACCATTTTGTAATGCCCAGGCTTCAAAATCAAACGCACCAGGACTTTGTGTTCCATGTATGCGTTTCAGCCTGACAAGTAATTGACGCTGATCGCCGGCTTTTACCGTTTGAAATTGTTTACTCCATGTAAGCCTTGCAGATAAAGCAATTTCGCGAGGAGATGTAATAGAAAAATTAAAATGTATGCCATTGCCATCTATCATTGGCAATGATGTTACACGGCCAGTAACAAGCAGCGGTTTACCTTCATATTCTTTCGGTAAAGTATGAGACATAATGCTGCCTGCATACCATCCAGCCCAGCTAAAACCCAGGACAAATACGAGTAATAAAGACAAACGAGGAATATATTTATTTAGTAACAGCCAAACAAACAATGCTGCCGAACACAACAAAATAATGGCTCGGATTTCCAGGCAGACTGGAAAACGTTTGTAAAAATACATCTCCCAACAGGAAGAAAACAATATGCGCAAACATGAGAAATCCTTTTCAGATAATGCAGGCGAGTAAAGCGAATAATGAATTGTGCGGCTTACTTTTCTATTTTAAATAATGGATACATCATTAAAGCTGATAAAAACAATGCTATGGCAGAAACATACAGTGGATAAACAACACTTAACGCAGCCAGCACACCAACAATCACCCCATTGACCGCCCATACAAATGCCGAAATTGAACCCGTAATACCCATGATCCAACCCTGACTTTCCGCAGAAACCTGATTAGAAAAAAGCGTCAATATCGATGGATATGATACTGCAATCATACAAGAGACTGGTGCCATAATAAGCCAGTCAAACAATTGATTGCGCAACAGTACCATTAATATAATCATGGCTGCGGCACAAATATTGGGGTAAATAAAATTATCGCGCAAATGAAAAAACTTCGCCAGATAATTCACTAAAAATCCATTCCCTACCGCGAAACCTATCCCCATCACCGCCATAAAAATACTTACCATTGTCGGCGTGAAATTGAATATCTGTAATAAATAAAGTGAAATAAATGAGTAAAAGCTACTCCAGCCAAAAATATAAACAAAATAGATAACCGATAGATTTCTAACCTTGTCGTGTTTAAAAGCTGAAACAAAAATATTAATCGCCTGATAAGGATTGATAGCAAATGTGGTTGGCTTGGTGACTATCGTTTCACTGTAAAGCTTGCGTAACAATAGAATGTTTGCCAACGATATCAATGCAGCAAAATAAAACGGCGTCGAGAAATTAAACCAGGAGCAAAGCGCACGATCAGAAAGTATCCCGCCTATTAATGGACCGAGAATTAAACCCATAGACAGTGCTAATAATATATATCCTAAATTTCTAGTCTTATGTTCATCACTGCTTATATCAATAATTGCTGCTTGTGCAATTGGCTGACTTCCAGAAGTGAAGCCGGCAACAACGCGGCCAAGGATAATTAATGCGAGACTGTGAAAGTTAACCGCGATTCCCGATAATATATAACTTAACATCGCGCCGACAAGGCAAATAATTAGCGATTTTTTTCTACCAATCTGGTCTGATAAGTCGCCCAGAATAGCTGCACCAAAAAACCAGCAAAGCATAAAAACACAAATCACGCTGCCATAAATGACATTATGCATTAACGGTGTGAACGATGCTGCATTCAGAAAAGTACTGTTTTTATCAAAAATCAAACCATTCAGAATGGGTACTACCAGCCCCAAGCCCATGCCGTCGATAAATAACACCAGCAGCAAAGGACCGGCATCAATAAAAAAGTTAGATTTGTTGCGTGTCATTATAATTTAAACCTCGTTTTGTTACTTATATTGTTACTTATAGCATGCTGGTTAATGCGCTAATCCACACTGGCTCATTATTCAGACATGGTATAAAGTAAATTCTTCGCCGCCTAATTGTTGCCATTGTTCGCGCGCGCGCATATCAATTTCTTCTAATGTCTCCAGACAATCCGCGACAAATGACGGACAGACAACCGCGATATTCTTAATGCCTTTTTTAATTAATTCCGGCAACACTAAATCAGTATATGGCTCTATCCACGGTGTGCGTCCAAGTCGGGATTGAAATGATTGAAAACTCTGTTCAGGCGCCAGACCCAGCTCTTTTGTGATTAAGTTCGTCGTTGCGTAACATTGGGCGCGATAACAATACAAACTATTAAGATCTACAGCCGGACAGGCGTTTTTGTGATCGCATGTAGTATTACACATGCTTTTTGTTATATGTCGTCCGGTAAACCGTGATAACTGAACAGTATCAAATCTATTTTTTTGCCGGTTATACTTTTTTTAATGCGTTCGGCGTATGCGGTGATAAATCCTGGATGATTATAAAAATCACGAATAATTTTCACTTCCGGAATATTCCATAAGCGTGCTACAGGACCCAGTAATTTCTCTACTGCTGAACCGGTGGCAGCGGAAGAATATGCGGAAATAAACGGAATAACCGTGATATCCGAGCAGCCCTCCAGTTTTTCTAACGCAGAATCTATGCTTGGATTGCCATAACGCATGCCATATTCCACTCGATACTCAGAGCCTAGTGATGTAGCCAAATCTTTTTTCAATGCTTGCGTATTGATCGTTAACGGTGATCCGGCATCACTCCGATTTTTCGGTAAGCCGCGCTGGTTTTCTTATATCGAAATGGGACTATCAATAAATTAACTAATGGCCAACGCACAAATACTGGCAAATCAATCACGCGTGGATCGTTGAGAAATTCGCGCAAATAACGTTTTACTGGCGTTGGTTCGCAGCCATCTGGTGTTCCTAAATTGATAAGAAGAACAGCTTTTTGCTTCATGATGACATGATTCCGGTGGGTGTTATTTCGAGTAGTTATAGGTCTAATTGCAGTGTAATTCTACTATAATTAGCATCCTATAAGCAATTCAGTCAGCGCTATATTTAATGTTTATCTTGCAATAAAACTCGTATCTTGTTGATTGTATAAGTTTTTAAAAATCATCCAGATTGCTAGGTATTTTCTACGGTAGTGAGATCCTGCCCATATCATTAATATCGTTTACGCATCCAAATAGCAAAGGCGCTCACTAAATGAATTTTTTAAGAAAAATCAGTAGTCCATTAAGCACCGGCTCGGGAGCATTATTCCTCATTCAAATGGTGTCTATTCTGGGTTTTAGTGTGCTTTATTCCAGTCTTATTCTTTATGCAACGCAAGAGCTCCATATGTCTGATTTGCAGGCAACCAGCTTAACCGGTGCATTTTTAGCATTAAACTATTTTCTACATTTACTTTCAGGATTAATAGGCGGCCGTTATCTCAGTTATCGCTGTCTATTTATGATTGGCATGGCATTACAAATCATTGCCTGCCCTATTCTTGCAATAGCCAGTGTTAACTGCCTGCTCACCGGACTCGCATTTTTCCTCGCTGGATGCGGATTAAATATCACCTGCATTAACTGCATGTTGACGCAATTATTTGAACCCGAAGACACCAGACGCGAATCAGCTTTCCTGTGGAATTACAGCGGACAAAATATCGGATTTTTTGTTGGCTTTATGCTGGCTGGTTATTTCGAATTAAATCACGGCTACCGGCAATTATTCTTACTCAGCTCGATAGGAAACATTATTGCGATTTTATTAGTCTTGTTAAACTGGAACATGCTTGCCGATAAAAATAGTTTATACAGCAAAATAAACGCTGGTGAGCGAAATAGCGCGCGCAGCAAAGGTGTCGCACTTATCGCCATACTGGTAGCTTGTCTGGCAGTATTACTGCGGCATACATCTGTATGTAACGCGATGATAGTTGGCGTCACCATCGTTATGTTTTCGTATCTCTTTCTTCTCTCCTTGCGGCAAGACAAGGATGCACGCCATAAAATGTGGGCTTATTTTACCTTTGCAGCAGCAACCATGATTTTCTGGACGCTTGTTCTGCTCGGGCCAATGGCATTAAATTTATTCACTGAAAGAAATGTAGACCGGCATTTATTAGGCATGCTGATAGCCCCGCAGTGGATTCAAAACGCCAATACCATGACTACTATTATTGGCGGACCATTGCTTGGAATGCTATTTGCGCATTTACGCAAACGTGGCATCAACATTAGTATTTCACTGCAATTTTCTACAGCTCTCGCATTGATTGGCGCTGCCTTTCTTATTCTGCCTATTGGCATCAAACTGGCAAACAGCCAGGGTTACTCAAGTATCAATTGGGTTCTTGCCAGCAATATTTTACAGAGTCTAGCGGATTTATTTATCTCTCCGATTGGTTACGCCATGGTCGGACAACTTGCACCGCGTTATTTAAGCGGTCTGATGATGGGTACATGGCTGATGTTTGGTGGTGTCACTGGTGTGCTTGCGGATTATTTATCTGAATCTGTACTGACACATGACAGCGTTATTAATCCATTACTTACTAATATTAACTTTAGCGGCATGTTTAACGAAGTTGGTTATGGGGCGATGCTAGCAGGACTGTTCATGGTGATACTAATTCCACTATTAAATAAAGTCACAGCGACTCGTTAAATCGATGGTGGATTACGGCAAAAAAACGCCTAATCCACCCTACAATCAGCGCGCAATCAATCATTATTCAAATCGCAACGCTTCTACAGGATCCATTTTTGCAGCGCGCCAGGCAGGATAGATGGTTGCCAGCAAACTCAGCAACAATGAAGCAATACCGACCTTGGACACATCAGACAGCATAATTTTGGAAGGTAGATAATTCACGAAATACACGCTGGATGAAAGCAGTTGTACATGAAAAACAGCTTGAATCACATTAACAATAGCAGTGACGTTTAACGCTAAGGTGATACCGCCCAATATGCCGCAAAGAGTTCCAAACACGCCGATAAAACCACCCTGAACGATAAAAATACCCATGATCATGCCGGGCGTGGCGCCATAAGTCCGCAAAATAGCGATATCAGATTCTTTTTCTCTGACCACCATCATCAATGTAGCAACGAGATTAAAAGCCGCAACAGCGACAATCAGTAATAAAATTAAAAACAACATATTTTTATTCATATCAACAGCATTAAAAAATCCGCCAAATTGATCAGCCCAACTGGAAACATTCGCGCTATCCAGTAATTGCAACGCAATATCATGAGCAATTGTAGGTGCAGCAAAAACATTTTGTGTACTCAAATACAAACCGCTAACGCTATCGCCCAGGCCAAAGACTTTTTGTGCATCATTGAGATGGATAAAGCCAACACCTTTATCAAAACCAAAACCATTGCCAGCATGAAAAATACCAACCACGGTGAAACGACGAAACCTTGGTATCACATTGGTTGAAGACCCTTCTGTTCGAGTCGTAATAACCGTGATTTTATCGCCAATTTTCGCAGAAATATTTTTCGCCAGACTTTCGCCCAGCACAATACCAAATCGTCCTGCCTGCAAATCAGACAAACGGCCTTCCACCATTTTGTCACTCAACTCAGTAACATGTTTTTGTTGCTCAGGCAGAACGCCAACCATCACCGCGGGCTGTGTTGAGCCGGAATAATTCAACATCACTTCGCCATTTACAAAAGGCGCCGTGCCAGTAACAGGATTAAATTGCACTACTGTTTTTTGCAATGTCTGCCAGTCTGAGAGTGCGCCGGTTTGACTGGTGATCGTAATGGGCGGCACCATACTGAATACACGCTTTTTGATTTCATTATCAAAACCATTCATCACGGATAACACAGTGATCAGCACTGTGATTCCCAAGGCAATGCCCACCATGGAAACAACGGAAATAAATGAAATAAAATGATTGCGGCGTTTAGCGCGCAAATAACGCAAGCCAATAAACAGTGATGGAGATTTTAATTTAGATATCAGCATTTTTCTTCGACCAGTCTGCCTTCCTGTATACGCATAATACGCTGCGCTCTATTCGCGATAGCAGGATCATGAGTCACCATGATCACACTGGTTTTGCGCGATTTTTGTAAATCAAAAAACATTTGCAGCACACGCTCAGCGTTATTCGGATCAAGATTACCAGTCGGTTCATCAGCCAGCACACATAAAGGCTCAGACACCAAGCGCGCGCGATAGCAACGCGTTGACGTTCACCACCAGACAATTGCCCCAGACGATGCTTCATGCGGTCTTGCAATCCTACCTGTTCAAGAAATGCGCAGCTTTTTCACGGATAACGACGGGATCATCACCACGAATCAATAATGGCATGCCGACATTTTCCAGCGCCGAAAATTCTGGCAGCAAATGATGGAATTGATAAACAAAACCAAGATAGTGATTACGCAAGTGGCATTTTTCCCTTCAGAAACTTCATGCAGATTTTTACCGTTCAGCATGACCTGACCCTGCGTCGGTTTATCCAGGCCACCCAATAAATGCAACAACGTGCTTTTGCCTGAACCAGAAGAACCAACAATCGCCACCATTTCAGACGGCATGCACTTCCAGATCAATCTGTCGCAAAACATCAATTTTGATAGTACCTTCAGAATAAGTTTTGCGAGACCGTAACAGGCTAATACTGGATTATTCATAGCGCAATGCCTCCACTGGTTCCATTTTGGACGCGCGCCATGCCGGATAGATGGTCGCCATCAAACTTAAGTACAAGCGGGTCACACATATTTCAACAACATCTGATACAATTATTTTTGAAGGCAAATAATCAACGAAATAGACACTCGATGACAAAAGCTGAACATGAAATACATTCTCAATCCAGTTCACAATGTCGGTGACATTCCATGCCAGCGCAATTCCGCCCACCAATCCCTAACAAGGTACCAAACACACCAATCAACGCCTTGCACCATAAAAATACCCATGATCATGCCGGGTGTGGCGCCATAAGTCCGTAAAATCGCAATATCAGCTTCTTTCTCATTGACTACCATCATTAACGTTGAAACCAGATTAAACGCCGCGACAGCAATAATCAGCATCAAAATTAAAAACATCATGGTTTTTTCCAGTTTGACGGCATGAAAAAATTCGCCGAACTGGTCAGCCCAGGTAGATACACTGGCATTATCACTCAATGACTGCGAAAGATTTTGCGCAACGAGCGGCGCTGAAAAAACATTTGGCAGTATTCAAATGTAAGCCAGTGACATTTTTTCCTAGCGCGAATAACGCTTGCGCATCTTGCAACTGCACAAAGCCAATACTTTTATCAAAACCAAAACCATTACCGGCACGAAAAATACCAACCACTGTAAAACGCTTAAAGCGCGGAATAACACCAGCGGGCGACAATGACACTTGCGGTGTGATAACAGTTACTTTGTCGCCAATATTCGCACCCAGGCTACCCGCAAGATTTTCACCTAGCACAATACCAAACTGGCCTGGCTTTAAGTCGGATAAATTTCCCTGCCACCATTTTTTCTGACACTTCAGACACTTTCGTCTGTTCGCTCGGCAAAATACCGATCAACATGGCTGCCTGGGTAGAATTAGAATAATTAAGCATGATTTCGCCGCTGACAAATGGCGCGGAAGCCGTAACCCCTGGCTTCTTTTCAACCAACCGCTGCAGGTTTTGCCAATCGGCAATAGACCCGGTACGGCTAGTGACCATAATAGGCGGCACCATACTAAAAACACGTTTTTGAATTTCATGATCAAAACCATTCATCACTGACAGCACTGTAATCAGTACGGTGATACCCAATGCAATACCAATCATGGATACTACTGAAATAAATGAAATAAAATGATTCTTGCGCTTGGCGCGCGTATATCTCAAGCCAATAAATAGAGCAGCTGGTCTAAACATGCGGTCTCACGGCTCCGCTAAATAAATTAAAAAAGTTATTGGTTGTCTGCTCGGCGAATGCTGCAAATTCCACACCGCGCATATTGGCAATATATTCCGCTGTATGCTTAACATAAGACGGTTCATTAGGCTTGCCGCGATAAGGAACGGGCGCGAGATATGGCGAATCCGTTTCTATCAGCATGCGATCAAGCGGCACGCGTCTGGCAGTATCCTGTATCGTCACCGCACTTTTGAAAGTGATGATGCCGGAAAATGAAATATAAAAATTCATATCCAGTGCCTGCTGCGCAATCGACCAGTCTTCGGTAAAGCAATGCATCACTCCACCAGCCTCAGCGGCATTTTCTTCCTGCATAATGCGTATTGTATCTTCTTTTGCATCGCGAGTATGTATAATCAGCGGTTTTTTCAATTTTTTGGCCGCGCGTATATGCGCTCTGAAGCGTTCACGCTGCCAATCTAAATCACCAGTGGAGCGAAAATAATCGAGTCCGGTTTCGCCAATTGCCACGACTTTTTCATGCTGCGCTAATTTGATTAACGTTGCCTCATCCACTTCTTCATCTTGTTCGTTTGGATGTAAGCCAACCGAGGTGCCTACAAAAGGATATCTTTCCGCGGTTTTTAATATGACTGGAAACTCGGCCAGACTAACGCATACATTCAACATGTATTGCACACCATTTTGTTGCGCACGCGCGACAACACGGTTCAAATCACCGTCATCAAGCGTTAAATCCAGTAAATCCAGGTGGCAATGTGAATCAACAAGAAACATTTTTACCTCATAAATTTTCTAATGTACGCAACCCATCCAGCGTATTAACATATTTTCCGTCACTAACTGTTTATTAAAATTAAATCCCGTACAAACTTGTCCACGCAGCTGCTGCAAATACTGCATGAATTTGGCATTCGTACTGATTTGTGTGCGCGGTTTTACTTCATTCAATTGCAACAAATAATCGCCGTTAATAATATTGTCTTCGTCGCCACACAATTGCAGTCGCAACAAATCCATTATAAATGCCAGCGTAAAATCCAGCATTTTTTGCAAATCATTATCATATAATTTTGCCGCGAGCTTGATTGGATCGCCCTGCTTAAGGCTTAGCGCACAAAACGCGTCGAATAAACTTTTTCGCACATCCAGCGCCTGTTTTTCAACAAGCTGCAAAGCAGCCAGCGGAGCGCCATGCGCAATACGCAGCAATACACCATGATCAATTTCCGTCGACGGCAGATTTTGTATCAGCCATGATTTTGCCAATTCATGTCGCGGACGTGGAAATACAATGCGCTGGCAACGACTGAGAATAGTGGCGGGCAATTGCGCCGATTGATCAGCAACTAAAATCATCATCGCGCCCGAAGCAGGCTCTTCTAATGTTTTCAGCAATGCGTTAGCCGCATTGATATTCATATTGTTTGCCGGATTAATAATAACAATGCGGATGACGCCTTGCAGAGATGTTTGATTAACAAAATCACTGACCAGACGTATCTGATCTACCTTGATGGCCTGCCCTTCTTTCTCTGGCTCAATCCATAATACATTTGGATGCGCACGCCCTGCTGTCAGTCGACAGGAATGACATGTTTGACAAAAATAAGCATTGGCATCTGCGCTCACAGACGCGGGTGCATTCTGGCACAGTAACGCGCGTGAAAATAAATCAGCGAACTGCGCTTTGCCAGTTCCTGCTAATCCAGTAAATAATAATGCGTGTGGAAGGCGTTGTTCGACACTTAGCATGCCAAAGCTGTTGCCATTGCTCTATTTGCCATGGAAAACTCATGCTGTTTGCCTCTTAATAAAATCATCCAGCACTATACGCATACGATTTTCAACTTCTGGAATCGTCAGGCTGGCATCTATTATTTTGATTCGTTGCGGATCTTGTTTTGCGCGCTGCAAATATGTGTCGCGCACGCGGTTAAAGAAATCTATTTTTTCACTTTCAATTCGATCATGCGTCGCGCCACGTTGTGCTGTGCGCTCAAAACCTTGTTCTGGTGTGATATCCAATAAAATCGTCAGCTCAGGATAATTAGCACCAACCACCCATTTATCCAGCATTTCAATAGCTTTAATATCAAGGCCTCTACCACCGCCTTGATATGCATAACCAGCGTCTACAAAACGATCGGAGACCACCCACTTGCCTGCATTCAATTCTGGCAAGATTCGGTTTTTAAGATGTTGCGCGCGCGCGGCAAACATTAATAATAATTCTGTTTCCGCCGCCATTGGTTCGGCGCTTTCCGGGTACAATAATAATGTGCGTATCTTTTCCGCTATTTCTGTACCGCCTGGCTCACGCGTCCAGACGATATCCAAATGCATTTTTTCCAGATAATCTTTGATGAATGTCAGCGCTGTGCTTTTTCCCGCGCCTTCCGTGCCTTCGATACTAATGAACTTTCCTTTGGAACTCATTTCAAACCCTCGTCATTTCGCGCCGCTGGAAACTGTGTTTAAAAGCGTTCTATGCTGGAAACTGACTGTAAATGGTGAATACCAGGAAACATATTTTCAAGTAAACGTTGACGCACAATATCAGTGTTGAAATAACTTGTACGCATTTTTACGGCTGCCTGAACTGCCGCATTATGTTCCTGCAGAGATTTGGAAAACAGATGACTGCCATTTCCTCTCGCAACATAATAATAAAAATCATGTTGCTGTGGATGCATTACTGCTTCGAGAGAATATTGTCCCGGCACGGCGATTGGTGTGGGCGGCAAGCCTTTATGCACATAAGTATTGTACGCAGTATCTTCAAGTAAATTTGATTTATAAATTTTGCCATCGTAACGCGAACCCAGGCCATAAATCACTGTCGCATCAATTTGCAGCAACATATTTTTACGCAAACGATTCACTAATACGCCCGCAATCGTTGGCCGTTCGGAATTAAGATAGGCTTCTTTTTCAACCAGCGATGCAGCGATCAATGCTTCATATTTATTTTTGTAAGGTAAATCTTTTGCACGATGCTCCCAGGCATCATTCAGGCGATTTTGCATCAAATCATACGCGCGCTTGAGCAACACCAGATCTGCGCTGCCGCGAGTAAAATAATAAGTTTCAGGATAAAACTGGCCTTCTGGTGACATATCCGGCCGTTCGAAAAATGTCATGATTTTTTTGTCATCCATATTGGCGGTCACGTGGCGCACGCCATCGGTTCGCGCCAAGGTATTTTTTATTTGCGCGAATGTCCAGCCAGGTATGATGGTAAATGGATGATGCACAAAACCAGTGCCGCTTATCATTTGTTTCCAGATCGCCGCAGGTGTTGCGCCTTTAGGAAAAAGATATTCGCCGGTTTTTAACTGTGAATTTGCTTGCGGATAAACATAGAGTGAAAACAACCAGGGGTGCTGAATAATGCCTTGCTCGGCCAGATCAGCGATAACATGTTTTTTAGACATGCCGGGATGCAGATAGTAAGTATAACCACCGTCCTGGTTAATAACGGATGAATAAAGATAACGCAACCATGTGCCAGCAAAGCAGCCTATGGATACCAGTAAAATCGCAACAATTGTAATCAGCCGTTTATTTTTCATGCGCGTATGCAGAATATAAAAGGTTGATTTTAACTATGATAATCAATATTAGCCAGTAGATTTCCAGCTATCCAGCTGGGTTCATTCCCAGCAACTGACGGATATGTGGCACTTCTTTTCTAGCCGCCGCCAGACCAGCGAGATACATTTGACGCTTCTTCTGTATGGCAAATGCGCCGGTATTGCCGACATCAGGGCTAATAACAACATCAGCGCCTTTCAAGCTCTCTTGGTTAATACGCTGCGCCATCATCTTATAAGTACATCGTGTGATTCCAAATACCGTACACGAGCGGCTTTCTTGATATTTTGGCGTAATATTGACGGCAATAATCACTTTAGGATGTAATTGTTTGGCTAAATCAACCGCAACAGGATCCATTACTCCACCATCTACCAGCGTATGACCATAAAGATTGACTGGTCTAATCGCACCCGGAATCGCCGCCGAAGCCAGCACCGCTGGCGCAATAGGACCACTTTGAATGGCATAAGTTGTTCCGGAAGCCATGTCGGTGGTAGCCACAATCACTTTGGTGTGTAATTGTTCGAATGTACGCGCTTTCATATGATTTAACAGGAAATTTTCCAGGCGATAGCCTTTAATAAAACCATTGCCGTGGCCAAGATTACCCAGATCAGCATAATCCCAGAAACCCGCTGGCATCATGATATTGTAGGTTTTTTGGAAACTGGAATTATCCGCGTAAAGAACGGCAACAATACTGCCTGCGCTGGAACCAATCACAACATCGACAGGAATATGAGCTTCTTCAAGGGCTTGCAACACACCCAAATGGGCGTAGCCACGCGCCCCACCAGCACCAAGTACCAGCACAACACGAGGTTGTACGGTCATTTTTGCAGCTTGCGGTTGCACAGCAGGCGTGGAAATCGCAGGAAATTGAGTCGTACAGGCGCTCATGGCTAGAAAGCTGGCAAGCGTTACTATTTGAAATAATGCGCGTATTTTACTTGTGTGGCTTTTAAGCATATGGCACCAATACTCTTCGTTTGGTTCATATTTTAAACAGATAAGCTTTCGAAGTAAAGGATTAGCGCTGTATTCACGCGCCAGTTAATGGCATCAATGGCGCGTGAAAATTCAAAAAAATATCAAACCTTACTAAATATTAACGTCCCATTCGTACCGCCAAACCCAAATGAATTGGACAATGCAACGTCAATTGTCATCTTTTGTGCTTTATGCGGCACAAAATTCAAATCACAACCTTCGCTAGGATGATCCAGATTAATAGTTGGTGGCGCAACTTGATCACGAATCGCCAAGAATACAGAAAATAGCTTCCACTGCCCCTGCCGCACCCAGTAAATGTCCAGTCATGGATTTAGTGGAACTGACTGCTAATTTATAAGCATGATCACCAAACGTGCGCTTGATACCTAACACTTCCAACTCATCACCAGCCGGTGTGGAAGTTCCATGGGCATTAAGATATTGCACAGCTTCAGGTTTAATACCTGCATCAGCCAATGCTGCTGCATAGATGCTGAAGCACCTTTGCCTTCTGGATCTGGAGAAGTAATATGATTTGCATCAGCGCTCATGCCAAAACCAATTAATTCGGCATAAATTTTTGCGCCGCGGGCTTTTGCATGTTCATAACTTTCCAATACCAGCATACCCGCACCATCACCCAGAATAAAACCATCGCGGTCTTTATCCCAGGGACGACTGGCTTTTTCTGGCTCGCTATTACGTGTTGATAATGCGCGCATGGAAGCAAAACCAGCGATACCTAATTTGGTTGTCGCCATTTCTGCCGCACCAGCAACCATCACATCAGCATCGCCGTAAGCAATGGTGCGCGCCGCGAAACCAATATTATGTGTGCCGGTTGTGCATGCTGATACCAAAGCAATATTTGGTCCTTTCATGCCGATATTGAATTGAAAGATTTCCCGCGATCATATTAATTAACGCGCTAGGAATAAAAAATGGTGAAATTCTTCGTGGGCCAGATTCAAGCAAAATGGAATGATGTTTTTCAATGCTAGGTAAACCACCGATACCAGAACCAACCGCAAGACCAATTCGATGCGCATTCTGTTCTGTTACTTCCAGGCCGGAATCACGTATGGCTTCCATCGCTGCAGCCATACCGTATTGAATGAAAATAATCTCTTTTGCGGCTTCTTTTTCCGGCATATATTTCGTGGCATCAAAATCTTTGACGCGGCTGCAAATCTGACAGCTAAGATCTGAAGCATCAAAGTGATCAATAGCAGCAACTCCACTTTTACCAGCAAGAATTGCTTCCCAGGTACTGGCGACATCATGTCCCAGCGGCGAAATCATTCCCAAGCCTGTTACAACAACACGCTTTTTACTCATATGGAAATCCTCAATATTAGACAGTGGGGAAAGGGAAAAAACGAATACAACTGTGCCCGTAGGAGAGAACAGCATCGCATTTTTGCTCTGCTCTCCCCATCAAGAACACCTCATCGCGTGAAGTCATCAGTCGAAACTGCTTTAAGACGCGACAGAAGTAGAATTAGCTGGCTTTTGTTTCTTTTTCCATGCGGCCAACGATGTAGTTAACAGCATCTTTAATGGTGATGATTTTTTCAGCATCTTCATCAGGAATTTCGGTTTCGAATTCTTCTTCGAGAGCCATTACCAATTCAACTGTATCTAAAGAATCAGCACCCAGATCATCTACAAATGAAGCATCAGTTGTCACTTCATCTTCCTTAACGCCTAATTGTTCAACGACGATTTTTTTAACGCGGGTTTCAATCTCGTTCGTTTTAACAGTCATGATAAATCTATCCTCTTAATAAAATACAAAATTGTTGTGCTAGTTTATTCAAAAAACACCAAGTTGCAAGTCTTGTCTACTAACCGAAAAAGAATATTTTCAGTACAATTGACATTAATTCATGTACATACCACCATTTACGTGCAAAGTTTGACCAGTAATATAACCGGCCAAATCTGACGCTAAAAAGACCACTGCTGCGGCTATATCTTCAACAGTTCCCAAATTTTGCATAGGAATGCGCTGAAAAATGGACTCACGCTGTTCATCAGTCAAGGCATTGGTCATATCGGTCGTGACAAATCCTGGCGCAACAGTATTAACAGTAATATTGCGTGAACCTACTTCTAAGGCCAATGATTTGCTAAAGCCAATTACACCTGCTTTCGCTGCGCAATAATTTGCCTGCCCTGGATTGCCAGTTGAGCCAACCACTGAACCAATATTAATAATTCTGCCCCAATGTGCTTTCAACATATCACGCATACAGGCTTTGCTAAGACGAAAAATGGAAGTTAAATCGGTTTCAATCACTTGCAGCCACTCTTCTTCTTTCATGCGTAGAAAGAGATTATCTTGAGTGACAGCCGCATTATTCACGAGAATATTGACTGCACCAGAACGTTCTTTAATAGTGCTGATCAAGCCGCTGACGGAGTCGGCAGAGCGCACATCTAACATCATGCCGTAACCTTCAACATTGGCATTGCGCAACGCTTCTGTAATGCGATCTGCACCTTCTTGTGTGGTTGCAGTACCAACGACAACGGCGCCTTGGCGACCTAAAGCTTGAGCAATGCCTGTCCAATACCGCGACTTGCGCCAGTAACCAGAGCAACTTTGCCTTTCAATAAATTTTCGTATGACATTAGAAACCTCTACTCTAAAAATGCCTGAACACCCGACACATCGGATGTTGTCATCAGCTTTAAATTCTTATCAATACGCTTATTTAAACCCGTTAAAATTTTACCGGGCCCGCATTCCAATATGGTTGTAACGCCGGATTGAGCCATGCGCTGAATGATTTCCACCCAGCGTACTGGCAAATACAATTGACGCACAAGCGCAGAGCGAATTGCGTTTACATCTGTACTTTGTGTCGCATCAACATTGTTAAGCACTGGAATTTTTGGCGCTGAGATATCTATTTCTTCCAACAATAATGCTAAACGTTCTGCTGCCGGGCTCATTAACAGACAATGTGATGGCACACTAACAGGAATAATCACTGCCATTCTGGCACCCTGTTCTTTTGCAAGATTAATAGCACGCTCAACTGCTGCAACATGTCCCGCAATAACGACTTGACCAATGCTATTGTAATTCGCGGGTGAAAATATTTCATTTGTGCCCGCAATAACTTGTGCGCATAATATCAGCAACTGTAGCGTCATCCATACCAATAATCGCAGCCATTGCACCAACACCTTGTGGAACAGCTTCTTGCATATATTCGCCGCGCGCTGCTACTAATTTCACTGCATCGGTAAACGCAAGCGCCTCCGCGCAAACTAAAGCGGTATATTCACCCAGACTATGTCCGGCGAGAAATGCAGGATTAACCGCTTTTTTTGCCTGCAAAATACGCCACACAGCATAAGATGCCGCTAACAGAGCAGGCTGTGTATGCATGGTTTTATCGAGTTCTTCCGCAGGACCATGTAATGCACATTCCCATAAATCATAACCGAGCACATCAGATGCCTCGGTCAAATGTTTGCTGTACTTCAGGATATTCCGCGGCAATATCCGCCAACATACCAACAGATTGCGAACCCTGCCCAGGAAAAACAATTGCGAATGTTTTATCTATTATCATATTAATATCTAACTAACGCGGAACCCCAAGCCAAACCACCGCCAAAGCCTTCCATCAACAATAACTGACCGCGTTTAATTCTGCCGTCACGCATAGCTTCATCTAATGCTAAAGGAATGGATGCACTGGAAGTATTGCCTTGATCTTGCAATGTAATCGTTACGCGCTCCATAGGTAAATCAAGTTTTTTTGCCATCGCATCGAATGATGCGCATATTTGCCTGATGCGGAACCAGCCAGTCAATATCAGCATCTTTCATGCCATTGGCATTCAGTGTTTCATCAAACAAATCACCCAGAGTATTCACTGCCAATTTAAATAATTGATTACCCATCATTTTAACTGATTCGATGTTTGGTTTATTTGAACTACCTAATGGCAGATACAATACATCTTTATGATTGCCATCTGCGTGTAAATGAGTTGATAAAATACCTGGTTCATCGCTTGCACCCAATACAACTGCACCAGCGCCATCACCAAATAAAACACAAGTGCTGCGATCATTCCAGTCGACAACACGTGACATCACTTCACTACCAATCACCAGCGCATTTTTAATCGCACCAGTCTTAATATATTGATCGGCAATACTTAACGCATACATGAATCCCGCACATGCAGAACCATTCAAATCAAACGCCGGACAACCAGCAATACCGTAACGTTCCTGTAACAAACAGGCGGTGCTAGGAAATACTAATTTCGGCGTGGTAGAAGCAACAATAATCATGCCAATATCTGCAGGGGTCAGACCCGCGGCTTCCAGCGCTCTTCTGCCAGCAACATCTGCCATGGTTACCGCATTTTCATCTTCAGCAGCGACGTGGCGTCTATGAATGCCAGTGCGATCTGACAATCCAGTCATTAGTGGTGTCGACTATTTTTTCCAAATCAAAATTGGTAAGAATTTTTTCTGGCAAATAACTGCCGGTACCGAGAATTTTTGAATATTTCATAAATGAATCACTCGCCTTGGGAAGGAGGGATAGACGATTTCAATAATTGTTCAACTTCATTGCGGATACGATCTGGAACATTTTTTTCAACGCCATAATGGCTTCTTCAATTGCACGGGCAAAACCAAGAATGTTTGCGCCGCCATGACTTTTCACTACGTGCCTTGCAAGCCAATAAAAGTTGCACCATTATATCGAGAAGGATCTATTTGCTTAGTGAATGGTTTAAAATTGGTTTTACCAGTAAACCAATGAGCTTGGTCAACCAGTTGCGCATAAACGCTTCTTTCATCAGACGTGATATAAATGTTGCAACACCTTCGGTGGTTTTCAGCGCGACATTACCGACAAAGCCATCACATACCACAACATCGACGTTACCTTTATAAATCGCATCACCTTCAATATAGCCACGCATAATTCAGTAGACTTGGTTTGCGATAATATTTGCGCGGTTTGTTTAACCTGCTCATTACCTTTAATTTCTTCTTCGCCAATATTGAGCAAACAAACTTTTGGATTGTCGATATTATCAACCGCTGAAGCGAGTACAGAACCCATCACAGCAAATTGCACTAATGATTCAGCGCTAGAATCTACATTCGCGCCAAGATCGAGCATGCGTACAGCTTTTCTGGCACCACGGTTGGAAAAGCAGAAATAATCGCAGGACGATCAATACCATGGCATGGTTTTCAGTACAAAACGTGCTGTCGCCATCATGCACCGGTATTACCAGCGCTAACACATGCCTGGGCAGTGTTTTCTTTAACGAGATTAATAGCCACGCGCATGGAAGAATCTTTTTTCTGGCGCAAAGCCTGCGAAGGAGATTCATCCATTTCCACACGCTCGGAAGCATGCTGAATAGTCAGACGACTTTTATCGTATGAATGAGATTGTAATGCTTGGGCAAGAATATCCTGATCACCAACCAATATCAGATGTAACTCTGGATGCTTGGTTAATGCTTTTACTGCAGCCGGAACGGTAACGGGAGGCCCAAAATCGCCTCCCATTGCGTCAATTGCTATAATCGTCGCTGTCAAGCGGATTACTCTTCGTCGCTGTCGTCTTCAACATTTGCAGCGTTGTTAACAACCTGGCGGCCTTTATAGTAACCTTCCGGGCTGATGTGATGACGACGATGTGTTTCACCGGTCGCGGCATCAATTGATAATGTTGGTTTGGTTAAACCATCGTGAGAACGACGCATGCCTCGTCTTGAACGAGTAACACGACTTTTTTGAACTGCCATTCTTCTAACTCCCCAAATTCTGCTTTAACGATTAACTAACTACTCTTAAGAGTGGTTACCACGCTTTTGCTTTAATGACTCCAATACACGGAAAGGATTACTACCCTTTTCGTGCTCCTCCCATCCTGAATCTGCCAAAGGTAGTTTAACCTTGCAATCTTCAGGCTCATGTCTAGGAATAATAGGCAAATTTAGAATGATCTCATCTTCGATCACTTCTCGTAATGCCAAATTATTATCCACAGCCAATGCTGGCTCATAGTGCTCCGGCAATGCATTTGCATCGTCAAGTGTTTTGACGACGCCCAAGACAAAGTCGGACATTATTTCATAAATATAGGGTTCCATACAACGTTGACATTGCAATGTCAGCTTTGTATGCAGATGACCTTTAAGAAAGGTTATCCCCTGTTCGTCGGTTCCAAACTGCAGGTTTACGGTTACGGTGTCAGATCCCGGGGTGACAAGACTGCTTAAACGTTGCATGTCAGTTATCCTGACGACGCCGTCCAGACCCAGGCTTTGTTCCGCAAAACGAAACGCATCTATATGTTCAGGTATCAATTTTTCCATGCGGGCATTTTATGAGCGTACCAGCTTTGTGTCAACCAAAACACGGGGATTTTGGCCTTAATACTTCCTTAAGCATTCAGACCTACAATGCTGAGCAATATATAACAGTGCAAAGCACTTCGGGGAGAAATATGGCTACTAATAGAGGCATGGCCAATACAGCACACATCACACAAGCACTAGCCATTCCACACCGTCAAAGCACATCCACGCCCTCTACCCTTGCTTCACATCATTTAGTTCCGCCAGCTTCTTCCAGGGTTGACGTTCAACTCTCGACATCGCATAACGGTCGCCCCGGTCCAACAGTTCGATTTGCTGGTCTTGAAGCAGGACAAAGTTATACTTTTCAAACAGGTGGCACCACCGCGACATTAACAGTCACACCAACGGTTACGCCTTCGAGCTCGCCCAATCCTGCAGCTTATCTCGTTGCTGGCGATATCGGACAACCAGCATCGGAGCCGCCGCAACACTATGTTATTGATCTGTCCACGCCACCCTCTCCTCCAGAAGAAAGCCTGTCAGTAGTAATACACAGTGAGATTCCGCCAGAGCAGCGTGATAGTTATGAACCAATACCTGATCCAACACCGCCGCCTGTAGCGTCTGACACCGGACCAAGAAATGATGATGACTATGTTATCCATGTTGTTGATCGAAGTAGACCGGTAGATCCTGAAAGCGGCTTGAATGAAGAGTCATCACTCCTCGGCCATGAAAATCAAAGCTGTTGCACCTGGGCTACCAATGGGCTAGGTAAGGTCGTCTATAAATATATAGCCGCTCCCGCTGTTAGCGGTATTCGTTATGCCAAAGATCATCCCGTGGTAACAATCACTTCGCTTGTTACGGCCTCCACCCCTGCACTGACCGCGCTGGCAAATCCTGCAGGCATCACGCCCGATCAGATCGGCGCTGAATGGTGGAACGACATGAGTTTGCTCACTAAAATACATTCTGTCGTCAATTGTGGATCTTCGTTATCCATTAATGCGATCATGAATGCTTTCTTTTTACCCACATTCTGGGATGATTTTAGAAAAAAAATTACGCATAGCCTTGATAGCCCAGGTGATTTTCTTGATAACTCCTTAGCTATTATACTGGGTTTAGGCGGTGGGATCGCACAAGCTGCGATCGCATACAATTCATTTCTCTGGCTGCCAGCGGGCATATACGCTGCAGGCATTCCTGCCGTCATCAGCTTTTCTGTCACGCTTGCATCACGTTACATTGGCGTCAAAAACATGTTCCGGCAAATTCATAATCTTTTTAATGAAGATGCCAAGGCGCAAGCGGAATTCGCTGATGCATTGGAACATATTGATGAAAAATACCTTTCAGAAATTCAATTGAAATTCAGCAATATTGCAGCGAACATCCCCGATAGGCGCAGACAAAAACGGATGGAATTGACTGCTCACTATCAGGACATAGCTAACGCACGTGGTGAAAGACCAGGCACACCGCTTGACACATTCGAACAAAGTGAATTGACCAAAGCATTGGCAGATTACCCGGATAATGATACTGCCGCACTGACCAATAAAGAATTTGAAGATATCGAGATTGAGATCGCCAATTACATGAAGGATATGCTCGCACAACACCCTGACCTGATTAAAGATGCAACTACCTGTGAGTTTTTGACCAAACATAGCCTTACGATTTTCAAGATATCATTGACCACCATCTTTTTCGCTGCTCCGTATTTTCTGACATATATGCAAAAAGGGTTTGATGGTGTTAGCACCTTAGCGAAATTTGCCGGCAAGGATCTTGCTGGCATGAATGACTGGATGAAGAGGCTCATCGGTCTCATTCCGGGTCTCGCGTCAGCCGCCTTGGCGTTTAATTCCGCCTGGCGATTACCCGATACCATCATCAAGCTTGTTCATCATTTGATGGCTAACCCAGCAGACATTCCTTTTGCTATTCCTGTTGTAGGCGCCAACTGGTTCGCTGCCAGCGGCCCAGAAAATGTTTTTCTTGGTGTTACGAATAATAAAGGTAACGTAACTGGCTTTCATGCCGGTCATTTTGGCGCAACCTCGTTTAAGTATGCCGGTTTGATTGATGGCCTCGCGATCAATGGTAATGCATCTATTGCCAAAGCGTTTGGCCCAGCGAAACCTAATTCAGATGTTGCAAAATTTAGACACATGAAGGCGCATGTCAGCGATGTTAATGCACATCTTGTTGGTCATCATACCGCTGACTCGTTCCGCGATTTTCTCGGTGACCTCAAGCAAACAAAACACATCGAGCAAAGCGACAAGCCTGAGTTAAGACGAAACAGGAGCGAGTACAATTTTGCCGTAAACTAGATTGCCACTTTTTCGTGAGGGTGGACAAATTTTTACAGCGTTCGATTTATTTCGTGCGCTTTAACCTACCCTCACCTTGCGATTTTATCCAACTTATTCTTAATCTCTTGATATCTCCGACGAGATACTTTATCTTGTTATCTTGAAGCAGCAAAACAACTACATATTGTGGTTTTGCAACACCCCAAACCACAAGACCACCACCCTATAAAAATGAATTAGTTAGCCTGGACTATACTTATTGACTATTGTGGAGAAAAGAAAACATGGATACCCAGACAGCATCTTCTAGCGTTGTTACTCACACCCCTCATTTTGAGATTGCACAAACGGCCCCAGGTCTGATAAAAGTAATTCGCCGTAATGGCACCGTTACCCCCTTCGACGCCAACAAGATCGCTGTAGCCATGACGAAAGCGTTTCTGGCCGTCGAGGGAGATACGGCAGCAGGCTCCAGCCGTATTCATGAAAAAGTCTCACTTCTGTCCAAGAAAATTGCAGACACCTTCGTACGTCGTTTGCACAGTGGCGGTACCATACACATAGAAGAAATTCAGGACCAGGTTGAACTGGAACTGATGCGCACTGGTGAATACAAAGTTGCCAAATCATATGTACTCTATCGCGAAGATCGTAGACGCGTACGCGAGCAGCAACAACAACAGGATGTAGAAGCCAAACCAAATACCATGGTGTTACACGTCACCATGCCAGATGGCAGCATCAAGCCTTTAGATTTGGATGCCATGCAGAAGCTAGTTCAGGATGCATGCCAAGGTTTAACCAGCGTATCGCCCAACTTAATTATTGAAGACGTCAAACGTAACCTGTTTGATAAAGTGCCATCACGCGAAGTAAAAAAAGCGCTAGTCATGTCTGCGCGTATTCTGATTGAAAAAGAACCAAATTACAGTTATGTCGCCGCGCGACTTGTTATTAGATGACTTGCAAGGCGAAGCCCTGCAATTCCTGGATGTTGACGCCGCAAAAGCTGATAACGTTTATGCCGCTTACCTGGAAGCATATCTGGACGCCGGTATTAAACATGAATTATTAAGCCCGAAATTAAAATCATTTGATTTGAAACAAATCATTGCCGCGATCAAACCAGAACGCGATCAGTTGTTTACCTATCTCGGCCTGCAAACCTTGTACGATCGCTATTTCATTCATTGGGATGGCGTGCGCTTTGAATTGCCACAAGCATTTTTTATGCGCGTCGCAATGGGTCTTGCTATGGAAGAAAAGGATAAAGAAAAGCGCGCGATTGAATTCTATAACCTGCTCTCTACTTTCGACTTTATGAGTTCAACGCCAACACTGTTCAATTCCGGAACTTTGCGTCCACAATTGTCCAGCTGCTACCTCACCACCGTTCCAGATGACCTCGATGGCATTTATGGCGCGATTAAAGATAATGCATTGTTGTCCAAATATGCCGGCGGTCTTGGCAATGACTGGACCAGCGTGCGTGCAATGGGTGCCCGCATCAAGGGAACCAATGGTAAATCACAAGGTGTTGTGCCTTTCTTGAATGTTGCTAACGCCACCGCTGTTGCTGTTAATCAAGGCGGTAAACGTAAAGGTGCGGTTTGTGCTTACCTCGAAACCTGGCACAAAGATATTGAAGAATTTTTGGAATTACGTAAGAACACGGGCGACGAACGTCGTCGTACCCACGACATGAATACCGCCAACTGGATACCAGACTTGTTCATGCAACGCGTTGCTGAAAACAAAGACTGGACACTATTTTCTCCAGATGATGCACCAGACTTGCATGACTTATATGGCAACGCATTTGCCGAAGCTTATACTGCTTATGAAGCAAAAGCTGAACGCGGTGAAATCCGTAATAGCAAAAAACTGCCAGCTATTACACTTTGGCGAAAAATGCTCACTATGTTGTTTGAAACTGGTCACCCTTGGATCACGTTTAAAGATGTTTGCAATTTACGTTCCCCACAACAACACGTTGGCGTAGTACACAGTTCCAATTTGTGTACTGAAATCACACTTAATACCTCGCGCGAAGAAATCGCTGTTTGCAACCTGGGCAGTATCAACATGGTTGCGCACATGACGGATAAAGGCCTGGATAAAGAAAAACTGCGTCGCACCGTTCACACTGCGCTGCGCATGCTGGACAATGTCATCGACATTAATTATTACTCTGTGCCACAGGCGAAAAACTCCAACCTCAAACATCGTCCAGTCGGTATGGGATTGATGGGCTTCCAGGATGCATTGTATAAATTGCGTATTCCTTACTCTTCCAATGAAGCGGTTGAATTTGCCGACCAATCCATGGAATTGATCAGCTACTATGCGATTGAAGCATCCACCGATTTAGCAGAAGAGCGCGGCACGTATTCTTCATACGAAGGATCATTATGGAGCCAAGGCATACTGCCAATCGACTCTATCGCCCTGCTGGAGAAAAACCGTGGCGGTGCTTATCTGGAACTCAACAAGGCAAAAACATTGGATTGGGATACTTTACGTCAACGCGTGAAGAAAGTTGGTATGCGTAACTCCAATGTATTGGCTATCGCACCAACCGCTACCATTTCCAATATTTGCGGCGTGTCACAGTCGATTGAGCCGACTTATCAAAACTTGTTCGTGAAATCCAATCTGTCCGGTGAATTTACCGTGATCAACCCATATCTGGTTGACGACCTGAAAGCGGAAGGCTTGTGGGATGAAGTCATGGTTAACGACCTTGAAATACTATAATGGCAGCGTCGCAAAAATCACGCGCATGCCAGAACGACTGAAGCAGATTTATGCTACTGCATTTGAAGTCGACCCAACCTGGCTGATAGAAGCAGGCTCACGCCGCCAGAAATGGATTGATCAATCACAATCACTTAATCTGTACATGGCGCAACCTTCGGGTAAAAAGATGGATCAACTCTATCGCCATGCATGGATACGCGGCTTAAAAACAACTTATTATCTACGCAGCTTGGGCGCCACCAATACAGAAAAAGCGACTATTGATGATCGCGCATTAAACGCAGTGCAAGTGGAATCAGTGACAGCATCAGCAGCCCAAAGCATGCTTGATCACCGATCCAACTTGTGAAGCATGCCAGTAAAAACTTTAGGAGAATTAACGAATATGACAGCAGCGTCAAACTTGGGTGGAGTTACCGGATTAGAAGCCATCGAAATGGGTGCGGCACGCATTCAGGTAGATGATAAGAAAATCATTAATTGCCGAGCTGATCTCAATCAGCTCGTGCCCTTTAAATATAAATGGGCCTGGCAAAAATACCTTGATGCTTGCGCTAACCATTGGATGCCTAATGAAATCAACATGGCGGCGGACGTTGCGCTATGGAAAGATCCGCACGGACTCACTGAAGATGAACGCGTTATTATCGAACGCAATCTTGGTTTCTTTTCTACCGCTGATTCATTGGTAGCAAACAACCTTGTGTTGGCGGTTTATCGTCATATTACCAATCCCGAATGCCGTCAGTATCTTTTACGTCAGGCATTCGAGGAAGCTCTGCATACACATGCTTATCAATACGTTATTGAAAGCCTGGGTATGGACGAAGCTAAAGTATTTAATATGTATCGTGAAATTCCTTCTGTCGCGACTAAAGCTGCCTGGTCGCTAAAGTATACGCAAAGTCTTGGTGACCCCACTGTTCCAAACTGGCACACCAGAAAATGATCGTCGCTTGTTGCGTGACTTAATTGCATTTTACGTAGTGTTTGAAGGGATCTTTTTCTATGTCGGCTTTACCCAGGTATTGTCTATGGGTCGCCGCAATAAGATGACCGGTACTTCCGAGCAATTCCAATATATTTTGCGTGATGAATCCATGCATCTTAACTTTGGTATCGACGTCATTAATCAGATCAAAATTGAAAATCCACATTTATGGACGGAAGATTTCAAACAGGAAATCATCGCCATGATTCATGAAGGCGTTGATCTCGAATACAATTACGCGGTTGATACCATGCCACGCGGTATTCTTGGTTTGAATGCGGAAATGTTTAAAGAATATCTGCAATTTATTGCTAATCGCCGTTGCGCGCAGATTGGCTTGCCACAGCAATTCCCTGGTGCAACCAATCCATTCCCATGGATGAGTGAAATCATGGATTTGAAGAAAGAGAAAAACTTTTTTGAAACGCGTGTTATTGAATATCAAACAGGTGGCGCGTTAAGCTGGGATGATTGATTTAAGTATCTCTCACCCGCCGCGGCGGGTGAGAGGATGTAGAAAAGGACTTAGATGACATCAAACCATATTTAGCGAATATTGTTAACATTATTATCTCTCACCTGTCTCACCAGCTGCGACGATAACGGCAGCAAACAAGCTACTCTTGACGAATGGATAGATAATTCCGCCACACCACTCTACGAATACAAAGTCGTTGCCACATACCCTCACAACACTAATAGCTTTACAGAGGGATTGATTTACCAGGATAACATTCTGTATGAAAGCGACGGCCTCTACCAACAATCCGCATTACGAAAAGTTGATCTCACCAGCGGTAAAACTTTGCAGGAATATAACTTACCCGATAAATATTTCGCTGAAGGCATTACCATCATCGGCGACCATCTTTATCAATTAACGTATCAATCACGCATTGGCTTTGTTTATAACAAAAATACTTTCCAGCTGGAAAACACGTTTCACTATCCCTCCGAAGGCTGGGGCTTAACTACTGACGGCAAAGAATTAATCATGAGTGACGGGTCCAGCATATTGAATTTTATTGACCCCACCACATTTAAAGTCACACGTACTATTATTGCCAGAGACCATAAACAACCCATCAATCACTTAAATGAATTGGAATACATCAACGGAAAAATCTATGCCAATATTTTTCCGACCGATATTATTGCCATCATATCGCCAACCGATGGCAAAATTACCGGCTGGATTAATATTCAAAAATTAAATCCCTGCCCTACTTGCGAAGGTGCAAACCAGGTAGCAAACGGTATTGCTTATGATGCCAAAAACGAAGCTTTACTTGTTACTGGAAAAAACTGGCCGAATACTTATGCTATTAAAATAAGAAAAGGCGAAACTCTAAATGCTAATCCTGACCAACCTTCAACATTTTGAATTAAGATCTTACCAATAAAAAACGCCAGGATTGCCACTGTTAAAATACGCTGGAAATAATAATTAAATTTATATATCTTCATCGCCAAGATAGAAATAATAATTAAAAAAAAGGAATTCCCCATGGCGGCGAACAGATCATCTCTCAACAAAATCGATGAATTCATATCAGCTTCATTATTATTACCCCAGCAAACATGCAAACTGACTCCGCATGAAGTCATAGGAAGTATGAATTACATAGAATCTGCCGTTGGCGATGAAATTGTTGATTTTTTACAGCATGACCCTGACGCTACCATTGAAACAATGTGCGCCGAAATACCGTTAATTGGGAATATAAGCAATCTCTACAAGGCATTAACCAGATTGTTCGCGATATTGAATCAACTCCAGATAAAAAGACAAATGTTCACGCATTATTCGGTGTGTTTATTAAGCGTCTTAAAGCAGATTATCAATTTAGCGAAAACAGTCGATTTATCTTCTTTATGCAAAGAGTCTAGCCAATACTATTGACTACTGCCGTAAAAATTATAGTTATGATTTTACCGTAGAAGTATTAAGTCGCATTGTTTCTCTCGAATATATTAATGTTGCGAATCATTTTCCTATTGAAATAGCTGCTGCAATCAAAAAAATCCATCATTTTCTGCATGCTTCAGAATTAGCAAAAAATAAGTTTGAAAATTATAATGATGATAAATCAGATTTGATGAATCGTATTAACAGAAAAATTTCCGAATTAAAAAAACAATGCGATTCGGAAGTAAAACCAAAATTATCAGAAGCAGAACGCGTACGTAATGATTTCGCGGTAATGGCTCCGATTCCTATGCCAGGCGTATCACCTGCTCCAGCGGCAGAAATCAATCGCAGGCAAGAGCCTAAAAAAGCCGTATTAGTAGAGGAAGAAGAAAAAGTTAATGAGTCTCAAGCGCATCCGGTGCGAAATCGGCGACTATTGTCAGGAATATCACTCCATCAAAAGCACCAGAAGTAAAAAAACAGCAACAATTGAAAGTCTCATGGAAGAAATCCAGACTGGTAATGAGAATGAAGTACATTTGTTATTAGCAACAAATCAGATAAATATCAATCAGGCTGCTAGAAACTGGTTTGACTCCTTTGTGCCTGGCAACAATTAAAGGCTATAAAAAGATAATAGACTGTGTTATTAAAAAGTAACGCTTCGGCAGATGTTCCCAGATTATCTGGAAATTATCCTATACATTATGCCATGGGATTAACAACATCAGATAATCCTGCTCAGAGAGAAAATGGTTATGAAATAATCAAAAAACTAAGCACGCTGGCGCAAATCTGAATAAAAGAAATCGCGATGGCAAAAGCATTTTTGAATCATCTAATGTCAATAATCAGTTCCTGGAAGTCGTCAAAACACTAATCCCCGTAAAGAGTAAATGAATTTCTGGATATGGCATCCATGTTTGTTGATATCAACACACAGGATTCTAACGGCTGGACACCGCTCAGCTATGCGACGGTGAAAGGTAATATAGTGATGATTAAGCATTTATTAAAACTTAATGCTCATCCAGATGCATGCACATCAAACAGTAATTACCCTATCCATTATGCAGCGAGTTTGGCTGCATCTGATAATCATGAAGAAAGAAAACGGGTTATGAGATTATTAAAATACTAAGACACGTGGGTGCAAATTTCAATAAGAGAAACCGTGACGGTAAAAGTATTTTTGAATTATGTAATTCACAGAATCAGTTCGTGGAAACAGCTAAAGCATTGAATCCCGAAAGTGTAAAAGAATATCTGGAAATGGCGTCCATGTTTGTCGATGTCAACAAGCCAGATTCTGGCGGTTGGACAGCACTCACTTACGCGACAGTGAAAGGCAATATAACGATGATTAATTATCTATTAAGCATTGGCGCGCATCCCGATGTATCTACCACAAACAGCAGTTACCCTATCCATTATGCAGCAGCCTGGCAGCATCTGATAATCATGCAGAAAGACAAACAGGTTATGCCATCATCAAAATATTCAGAGCATGCAGGCGCAAATTTGATAAAAAAAACCGCGATGGCAAAACTATTCTTGAATTATGTAATTCTCAGAATCAGTTCATGGAGACAGCTAAAACATTAATTCCCGAACGAGTAACAAAATATCTGGAAATGGCGTCCATGTTTGTTGATATCAACAAACAGGATTTTAGCGGCTGGACAGCACTCACTTATGCGACAGTGAAAGGCAATATGACGATGATTAATCATCTATTAAGCATTGGCGCCCATCCCGATGTATCTACCGCAAGCGGCAATTACCCTATCCATTATGCAGCGAACTTGGCAGCATCAGATGATCGCGCAGAAAGAGAAACAGGTTATGACTATAATCAAAATATTGAGAGACGTGGGTGCAAATCTTGGATAAAAGAAATCGCGATGGCAAAACTATTCTTGAATTATGTAATGCTCAGAATCAATTTATGGAGAAGTCAAAACATTGAATCCGGAAAGTGTGAAAAAACATCTGGACATGGCGCCACATTTATTGATATCAATACACAGGATTCTACCGGCTGGACTGCGCTTGCTTACGCGGTAGCTAAAAGGCAATATAACGATGATTAGCTATTTGCTAAGCATTAGCGCTAGTCCTGACATATCGATTGCGAGCGGCACTTATCCTATTCATTTTGCAGCTGGATTGGCAGCATCCGATAATCATGGCACAGAAAAAGAAAAAGGTTATGCGATTATCAAAATACTAAGAGAATCCGGTGCAGATTTAAATAAAAGAAACCGTGATGGTAAAACAGCTTACCAGTTATGCGATGTCGAATCGGCTATTAGAAGAGACAGGGAAAAAGTTTCTTCTCCGTTACAACAAAACAGTATTTTCCAAAATGACAATCAGTCACTTCAAGACAAGCTGTATAACGCGGTAACCAATGGAGAGCCGGATAACGTTACCAAATATCTGACTGACGGCGCAGACTGTAATTACATTTATAACAATACAAAACATAAAACATTAATCAATTATCTTTTAACCAAAACCAAAATGGATAAAAATGATTTAGAAATATTGAATGTATTATTGAATTTTGACGCGAATGTAGGATTGTACGATGATAACAAGAATACATCGCTGGATATTATTTGTAACAGGACAGATATTTCTGACGCACTACGTGAACAAGTACTCAATCTGCTATTGAGTCAACACGAAAAGAATAGTGCGTCAGAAATAATAAAATTTAAACCCTAACGTTTTGCTTTGCCGATGACATATACATTATCGTTAATTGGAGACTGCGTTTGGTTTTGATTGCTTCGGTAGATGCGAAAAATACCGATTGAGCTGATTGCAATCCAGGCTAATTCAATAAGAACTGACGCAGTATTCCAGTGGAACATGAGAGAAAACAAAATGAAGATGGCACCACTTAGATTGAGCAGTTGATAACGCAGACTGTGCGGTGACATTTTGCCAGTACTTAAAAGATAATAAGCAATCAGTAACAATACTACGCCCATAATGCCTACCGTATCGGACGATTTTTCCAGCAAACTCAGAATCATGTGAACCCTGCTTCTCGTTTTGTTATTGGGGGCATAGTGTATCGTATTTTGACCAATCAGTGAATCCACCGCGGAAAACTTTACAGGGTGATATATTTTGAATATTATCATTGACTTATATCACATCCAAAGAGAGTCATGTCAGTGAAAAAACTCATAGCCCTCCTCGTCAGCCTCGTGATTATTCTTTTATTGCCGATAGTAAATGCGGCTGCAGATACCGCCCCAGATTCGACAAATATGGGACCGCATGAAGTTGCTCTGGAAAATATCGATTTCCTGCAACCATAGATGATGACGTTTTGCGTGGAAGCAAGACTGAAGTCTGGGCGAAGATTTTTTATCCTAAAGATATCGATCTCATGCCCGGCAATACTCCTCTTATCGTGATGTTACACGGTAATCATGGCACCTGCGGTCGAGGTTCCAATCCACGTGTAGATAGTAGCTGCGCATACACAGACACTGGCAGATGTCCTGCTGGTTATGTGCCCACGCCTAATCACGAAGGTTATAATTATCTGGCTGAAAATTTAGCTTCATATGGTTACCTGGTGGTTTCAATCAATGCTAATCGCGGCATCACCTGTGGTGGCGGAGATGAAGATGACTGGGGATTAAACCTGGCTCGTGGGCGTCTGGTATTGAAGCATTTAAGCCTGTTATATCAATGGGCAGTAAATGGCGGCGCACCTAAATCGATAGGTTTAGGTGAAAATGGCTTAGTAGGCAAAATAGATTTTGCTAATGTTGGTTTGTTTGGTCACTCGCGTGGCGGCGAAGGTGTGAGAGCAGCTTATAATCTTTATTTAGATAAAGGTAGTATTTGGCCAGCACGCATACCCGGATTAAACATTAAAGGTATTTTCGAAGTCGGAGCGGTTGATGGGCAAACTCCGCGCGTACTTGATGCAAATGGCACCGCATGGAATCAACTGTTGCCCATGTGTGACGGTGATGTATATGACCTGGAAGGCAGATATCCTTACGAACGCATGCTGATGAACAAGACAGAAAAAGCAGGTGCGCAAAAATCTTTGTATGAAGTTTGGGGTGCCAATCATAATTTTTTCAATACGGAATGGCAGGAAAGCGATGCATATCAATGCATGACGACAACACGAATTTTTGATCCTGAGAAATATTATTCGAAAGAGCAACAAATGATTGCACTTGCGAGTGTGCCAGCATTTTTCCGCAGTCATCTTGGTGCAAATAATGAAGCAACCATGAATCAAAATTTTAATCCGCTGGTTACATTACCGCCGGTTGTCACCGATATCACTCAAGTTGATCGTGATTTCACGCCATCGCCGGGAAAAATGGAAGCATTAGTGGTTGATGATTTTGATCGTAAAACTGGTGTAAATAGTTCTGGCTATGAAAATATTTCTCGAAACATAGCGGTTGAACACAGAACGCTGGTCGAAGAACAGATTCAGCGTGCAGCCGTGATTACCTGGCAGGCAGCCAATTCGGAAACTTATTTCGAAACTGTGTGGGCAGCTCCTGGGCATGGCCGTGATATTCATTCTTATGCAACATTGGATTTCCGAATTGCTCGCAATGCGCTGGATCAGAATCCAATAACTGATTTCAGTGTCATGCTGGAAGATGCTAGCGGCCAACTGTCAAACTCGGTATCTGTCAGTAATTATACGGTGATAAATGGTCCTGGAAATATGAATATCATCTTAAAATCAGTGCGCATTCCGCTGACTGAGTTCAAAAATGTTAATTTTACCAGAATTCATGGAGTGCGTTTTATATTTGATAAAACTCAATCTGATACTATTTATCTTGCTAATGTGCGGTTGCATCGGCATTTGGGACTTGGATCTGATAGTTTACAAACAACGCAAATTAATTCTATGAATGTTGCCGCTATGCGAATGAATACTGATCGTGCGCAGGTTGAATATGTAGCAGCCAATATGAGTTCAATTCGTGTGATTCATAAAGCAGGCGTTGAAATTGTTGTTGCTAGCCAAGTTGCGTTTCCAGCAATGGATAGATTGCCAGTGTTGAAAATCGGTGGACAGGAATTTAAGTTGAGCCGATATTCAGATATGAATTATCTAAAGGAGTTAACGTTTACGTTAACTGAAAAACAATATGCGGGATTGGAAAAGACTGCTGATGTAACGGTGGAAGATGGGAAAGTTTGGAAGTTTGCTTCGTTAGCTGAGGCAAGAATGCAATAACGTTATGGATTGCTTCGCTGAAAAGCGCTCGCAATGACGGCATAGAAATGTCGTCATTGCGAGGAGCGCATTTGCTTTTGCGACGAAGCAATCCATGGCTTTTAATGCGAAGCTTTTTGACTAGTAACTCCATTAAATAATTTCGTCTCAGCAAGCCTTTCTCCATACACTAGCTTTTCATTGGCTGTAGACATCAATGCCAAACCACTATGCCATAGTGTTTCAGATTGCCTGCGATATTCACTTTTCAACGTGCTGCCAGCCGTATCACTTGGCAGCTGATTAAATTCGCGCGCAGACGATTCTGCAGACTTAAATAATACAAATGTATTTGCCTTATATTTGACTCGCATCAAGACACTGGTCTTCTCGAATGCTACCAGCCATTTACGAATTTGCTCATACTCAGCATGAATAGCACCCACAAAAGCCGTATTAATTATTTTTGTCAAAATGAGCCTAACCACATCCCACGGTAATCTTTTAAATAATGACTGCGATTTGTTATTACACCTATCGTTAAGTAAATATATTAAAAGTGCGAACATGCTAAGCGTATTAGTCTTGCGAACCGATCCAAGAGCTAATCGCAAATCTGCGGTAGAAATGCGTGTAAAGATGAAATCAGCATCATTTAATTTATCCCGCAGAATCCCCTGCCTTCTAAAGATATCTTTTAATTCAGGATATTCCTTATATAATAAATTCAATAATTCGGATGGCTTGGTACCAAAATTTGGCATGATAAGGGCAGCTTCAGTTGGTGCTGGCATAACATAACTAAAGCACTCCACACCTTCTCTTGGTTGCCCCATGGTATGTATAGTGTGTGATGGTGACATGCTTCTAAAATAATCCAACAGTTCATCACCAGGTTGCAAATGCTTCTCGGCCAACTCTGCCATTGATACCACATACTCTCGACGACTGTTACGATAGGCATTCGCCAGTAATGCTAATGTATAAAAGCAAATTTGATCCAAGGAATATCTACACAAACTGCCAAGCAAAATATGGTGATAAATCTGCATGGCATCCATATCTTTGACTATTGATTTAGTACATCTAAGTGCGGGATTAACCTTTAGCGATAATAGCTTATCAACAAAATAATGTGTTTTTTGCGGCTCCATCAAAGTGACATTGGCGACGGCAATATGAATGAGAGTCATGCCATAAGAATTCGTCGTGTTGGGCCACGCACCTTTTTCTATCAAGTCAATGGCGATACTCATAGCTAATTCATAAATATCACTTTCTGACTGATCGCAAAATAAACCGCGCATCTCTATCCATGGATCAACCCACAATCGTTGAATTAGTCGCATGAGATAAGATAAGGGCGTATTGCCATGTCTATCTTTTATGTTAGCTTTCGCGCCATCTCGCAATAACAATGGTATCAACAAAATATTATGTTTAGCGCATATATGCAGCGCAGTTTCTTTATTGTCATTAAGAGGTACTGATAATAGTTCGCGATACGATTCTTTGAGAACAAATTCAGCGGGTGTTTTTGTTTTTAATTCTTCAATAAATAATCTTTTCAACGTGAATACCTTTGATCGTCGGACTATCAATATATTTTTTTAAGTATTGTTGTAATGGCTCACATTCCACTTTTTGATGCAAGCTTGAAGCATTGTAAAACATTAAATCTTTACCAATTCTTGCCACGATTCCCAAATGTGAAACATTCAAATTTGTGCCATATCCGTGTGGGAATCCAGGAAATTCATCACGTATAGGCCAATCAGGTCTAACAATCGCAACAACAGATCCCGATGGAATTTGATCAAAAATATAATTATTCGCATCACCATCAGCATTAAATAATTTTGTCAGTGGCAAATAACTTAACTCACTTGTTTGAGGAGTAAATTTAGCACCTTCAGCCTGTAACTCAACCAGCAATGCATTTATCTGGTCTTTACCTGGCAGCGGCTCCAGTAAGTGCATTATTTTCAAAGGTTTTACTTTATACCAGTTAGGCTTGTCGATAGTAGTTTTTGCCGTCAGCACAATAGGCTTATGTTGTTCATCGACAATTGCATCCGTAGCATTCTGAAGCCAACCTAAGCTACGTGCGTTTGGTATCCATTCCAGATCAGTAAACCAATCCGTACGATTGGAATAAATCGGCTGCGCCTTAGCATATCTGATCATTAAATTATTTTTTTCGAATTCTGCAAGATTATTTGCATGTATTAATGCCAACACGGTATCAACGAATGATACACAATCAAATTTATCTGTTCGATATAATGGTTCTTGTGAATACTTACCGTTTTCCCCTTCGCCTATCGGTTCTAACAAATAGGGTTGATTTAAAAAATAATTTAAAGAAAAAGTGAGCTTATCTTCTTTCTTTTCAGATAATTGATGATAAAAATTTACTATTTGTGTAGCGTATTTACTCGCATCATATGGTTGCGCGATCGTGACACTATCATCAATTTGCGCTGCCAATCGCAGCATATCTGAATTATCAATCATCACTGACATATTTATCCCTTACGAGGCTGATTTAGTGGTTCTTCAGTTTCAACAACGGTTGTTTGTCTGCGAAATAACGATTGAGATAAATGCGCAGATTCGTTTTTTATTTTTGGCGCTGATTCAATACCAAAATTATATCCGTTTTTGTAAGCGACGAACAATATAAAACGGAACAGAAACATGTTCGGATGAAAAGCTACATGAGAAAAATTCCGCAGCAATTGCACGGTAGTAACAGGATTTTTAATTGGCACCGCACAAGATGGATGGTTATATACATTGCCTTTGGCAATATTATTGAATGTTTGCCATATACCATCACGTTTAAAATTTGGTGTGTTGAATTTGTATCCGAGAATGTCAGCGGTTGCATCCCAGGTTGCAAATTTATGACACATGCCTGATAGCCAGGTTCCGGTGACGAAAAGTGGATAATACACATTTTTAGGTAAATCATTTTCTGATAAAACAACGGCGGAAAAACATGATTCACGCACGAAGAAAAATTTTGATAGTGGCAGACTGAAACGCATATATGACAAGCGCTGCCAAGCCTCAAAAGTAGTTTTGCGTATAAACGGAGTTTCAATAAGTGTGGCTATCAACGTTCCCATACTTGAAGCAGCAAACCAGCCTGCGACCTTGCCTATCGTTGTGTGATGGCCGTAATATTGATGTACTTGCGTTTTAGACCATGATTGCAGCGAGACAGCAGTCACCCCTCGCGCCAGATTAAGACCAAACCCTGTGCGCCAGTAAGCTGGGAAATCGGCAAATACCTTGAGTGGATTGGTGTGATAAGGTGCGCGATTTAATAATACACGAAATGGATGAGACAGTGTTGTACCACAAGATGCACCGGCAATATGCGGGAAATAATGAGAAAAAAAATAAGAATAATCCGGTTGTGCATTTTCCTTTGGCATATTTTTATAATCCTAATAATTGATATTACCCCTCACCCGCCGCTACGCGCCGACCTCCTCCAGAATTATTCTATAAGGAGGAGAGGTAGCTTCGTTCAACTTCAACGTATTAACGCTAAAGCTTGTTTAATCACTTCAACACCTGCGCCAGGCTTGTACGCATTCTCGCTGATAAATCGACGCCAGGAACCAGCCCCACGCTGCCCTTGATATAAACCAAGTATATGCCTGGTGATAGATTGTAGCCTGACATTTTTGTCCAACTGAGTTTCAACATATGGAATCAATTGCTGAATAACTTCGTGTCGCGTTAGAACTGGCTCACTACCTGTCCTGGAAAAATAACGCTCTTGAATTTGCGCGAGCAAATAGGGATTTGCATAAGCAGCGCGACCTATCATCACCCCATCAACATGTGGTAGCAACGCATCAATATCGCCAAGTGTCTTGATGCCGCCATTAATAATAATCGTTAACTCAGGAAAATCTTTTTTGATTTGCTGAACAACTTCATAATGCAACGGTGGAATTTCACGATTTTCTTTCGGACTCAATCCATTCAACCAGGCTTTACGTGCATGAATAATAAATTTCTGAATGCCTGCTGCGGCATTCAGTCGTATAAAATGCACTAACTGTTCATAACTATCTTGATGATCTACACCAATTCTGCATTTAACAGTGACGGGAATACGCACGCTCGCACGCATGGCAGCAACACATTCTGCGACTAACTCAGGCTCCAGCATCAGACATGCGCCAAAACGTCCTGAACTGACACGCGGGCTAGGACAGCCTACGTTGAGATTAATTTCATTATAACCAAACTCTTCGCCTAATTTCGCGCAATGCGCCAATGCTTTTGGATCACTGCCGCCTAATTGTAAAGCGACATATTTTTCCTCAGCATCAAAACCTAACAAATAATCCACATCGCCATGCATAAGCGCGTGTGAAGTAATCATTTCCGTATAAAGCTCAACACCAGGCGCTAGCAGGCGCAGAAAATACCGATCATGGCGATCGGTACAATCCATCATGGGAGCAACAGAAATGATTTTGTTAGAAAGATCAGACATGATACTTAGGCAAGCTCTTCTTCGATACTATACATAGGCAACACATGCCCCATTGTTTGCATCCTGGACATTGCCAATGTAAAGATTTACCAGAAAATCCGCAGGAAGTGCATTGATAATCCGGTTTATTCGCCAGCAAATTTTTCATGAGATTTTGCAAAATATGCAAATCTTGCTTCGCCCGGCCTTCAGCATTGGAAATATAAATATTAAAAAAAATAAAGACCACGCAATGAAGGATAGCGTCGCACATAATCAGCAACAAATGACGCTGCCACTTTATCACCTTTCCGCTTACGAATACGTTCAGCAAGAATCAATGCAACTGGTACGCGTGGATATTCATCCAGCAACTGCTTTAGATAAGCGACTAATTTATCTTCTTCGTTCAAATTTTCATAACAGGATGCCAGCAAATCAATAGATTCAGAAAGAAAATCAGGATTTTGATCTTTGATTTTTTTCAGGCTGCGTAATGGCGCTTTTATATTCACCCTGTTCCATCAATATTTTCGCATATAACAAACTTGCACGTGCGCAAGAACGATCCGCAGACAATGCTTTAGTAAAGTACTCTAACGCGCCTTCAAGCATTTTCTTGTTATACATCGAATCTGCCAGCTCACAATAATAATGCGCAATCACCGGCTGCATATTTTGTCGTGTACCGTTTCATAACTGCTGCGCCATCGACACTGCATTATTCCAGTCTTTGTCTTGTTGATAAATATCAATCAAGGTGCGTAAAGCCTGTGCGAGAATGTGATTTGGTATTCACGAGTTCGAGAAAGATTCTTTCCGCGCGATCAAGCATGCCAGCGCTGAGATAATCCTGACCCAATTCAAACAAAGATTGTTCGCGATAAACTTTTTCCAACTGCGGTCGTGGCAATTAGATTTTGATGAATGCGAATCGCGCGATCAACTTCACCGCGGCGGCGGAATAATTTCCCCACCGCAAGATGCGTTTCAACCGTATCACTATCCACTTCCAGCATTTTAATAAAGATATCAACAGCTTTATCCGTTTCTTCATTCAATAGGAAATTTAAACCAATGAGATAATCACGTGGAATATTAAGTTTTCGTGGCGAAGATTCATCGCGCGGCGGCCGCGATCTATAGCCAAGATACCAGGCTATCCCGACACATAATGAAAAAAAGTAATATCCAGATAACTTTCATTACACTTTATCCTGCAATGGAATCGCGCGTAAATTTTCAATTTCTTTTTCAGCCAGATTGAAGCGCTGGCGTAAACGATAATTTGACAGTTTAGATTTGATCAGAAGACCAAAACCAACCACCATGCCTATCAGACATCCGAGTGCAAAAACCAACACAAGCAACAGTGACAATGGTAATGTGCTTTGACCGAAATAATAATTAATCGTGACAGATTCAGAATTCAATGTCGCGAACGTCATCCCAAACAGTATAATGACCAGCAAGAAAAAATAACTTATAATGCGCATATTACTCCTAGATCCTACTCCATTACTTCCATTCCATCCATATATGGCTGTAATGCTTTAGGAATATGAATGCGTCCAAATTCATCTTGATAATTTTCAACAATTGCAATCAACGTTCTGCCAACCGCCAGACCAGATCCATTCAATGTATGTACCAATTCAATCTTGCCGGACTCGTCACGCCATCTGGCTTTCATGCGTCGCGCTTGAAATGCTTCTGTATTACTGCAGGAAGAAATTTCACGATAACGTTGTTGTCCTGGCAGCCATACTTCCAAATCATAAGTTTTTGCAGCAGCAAAACCAATATCACCCGTACACAATAACCATCACTCGATAAGGCAATTCAATCGCTGCAATACTGTTTCAGCATGCTTGGTTAATTCTTCAAGTGCTTGATAAGAATTTCTGGTCGCACAATTTGCACTAATTCAACTTTTTCAAATTGATGCTGACGCAACATGCCTCTCATATCTTTACCATATGAACCTGCTTCACTGCGGAAACAGGAACTATAACAAACATATTTCATCGGCAATCGATCTGCATTTAAAATTTCATCGCGCACAGTATTAGTCACAGGCACTTCAGAAGTTGGAATTAAATAAAATTCATTTTCACCTTTAACCGCAAATACATCTTCTTTCAAATTTGGAAACTGACCAGTGCCATACATGCATTCAGCATTCACCATATAAGGCACGGAAATTTCTTGATAACCATGTTCATTGGTATGCAAATCCAGCATGAACTGGATCAAAGCACGCTGCAATCTCGCCATAGGTCCGCGCAATACAACAAAACGTGCGCCAGAAAGTTTTGCTGCCTGTTTCAAAATCCATACGACGCTATGATTCGCACCCAAGTTCAACATGATCTTTTGGCGTGAAAGAAAATTTTTTCGGTTCGCCCCAGGTACGGACTATCTTGATTATCTTCTTCACTTTTACCTTCAGGCACAGATTCATGTGTAATATTCGGGAATTACGCGCAAGAAAATCATCCATCTCTACTTGCACTCGGGCAAATTGTTCTTCAACTGATTTCAGCGCATCACTTAATTCTTTTAAACTACTTAAGACTTCATCAACATTTTTACCTGATGCTTTAGCTATGCCCTACTTCTTTTGAGCGCACATTACGTTCATTTTGCAAATCTTGCATTTTGACTTGCAAATGTTTACGTTGTTCTTCCAGTGCATTAAATTTGGCGACATCTAAAACAAAGCCGCGCTTTTTTAATTGCGCGGCTACATTGTCAATAGAACTTCTAACAAGTTTTGGATCAAGCATATTTAGCTGGTTACTTTTGCTAATACTTCTGCGGCTTTTTTACCCATATCAGCAGGAGAATGAACAGTATGCACACCAGCAGCTTCAAGCGCTTTAAATTTTTCAGCTGCTGTTCCTTTGCCACCAGCAATAATCGCGCCAGCATGACCCATACGTTTACCAGCAGGAGCAGTCACACCAGCAATATAGGCAACACTGGTTTGGTCACATGTTTCTTAATAAATTCAGCTGCTTCTTCTTCCGCGCTACCGCCAATTTCACCACCATGACGATGATTTCAGTTTGTGGATCTTTTTCAAACATGCCAAGCACATCAATAAAGTTGGTGCCTGGAATTGGATCGCCACCAATACCAACACAAGTACTTTGACCTAAATCTAAATCAGAAGTTTGTTTAACTGCTTCATAAGTCAATGTACCAGAACGCGAAACAATACCCACTTTACCTGGCTTATGAATATAGCCTGGCATAATACCAATTTTGCATTCGCCAGGAGTAATCACACCTGGACAATTTGGACCAATCAAACGCACACCAGGATGCTGATCAATACATGCTTTCACTTCCAGCATATCTAACACAGGAATACCTTCGGTAATACAAACAATTAATTTAATGCCCGCATCAACTGCTTCTAAAATAGAATCTTTACAAAAAGGCGCAGGAACATAAATAACAGATGCATCTGCTTGTGGTTTCTTGATACGCTTCTTTCACCGTATTAAAAACAGGTAAACCCAAATGCGTTTGACCGCCTTTTTCTGGTGTCACGCCACCAACCATTTTCGTTCCATAAGCAATCGCTTGTTCAGAATGAAACGTGCCTTGTTTGCCAGTAAATCCCTGGCAAATCACTTTCGTGTTTTTATTAATTAAAATACTCATGCGTTACACCTCTACTTTGCAGCTGCTTCAACAACTTTTTTCGCAGCATCGGTGAAACTTGTTGCTGCAATAATATTTAAACCACTTTCACTAACATTTTCGCGCCTATTATCAGCATTATTACCTTCCAAGCGCACCACAACTGGCAATTTTGTGCCAATTTCTGCAACCGCGCCAATAATGCCTTCCGCAATCAAATCACAACGCACGATGCCACCAAAATATTAATAAAATCGCTTTACTTTTTTATCCGATAAAATAATTTTAAATGCTTCGGAAACGCGTTCTTTTGTTGCACCACCACCTACATCTAAAAAGTTAGCTGGATTGCCGCCATGCAATTTAATCATATCCATGGTTGCCATCGCAAGACCCGCGCCATTGACCATACAACCAATATCACCATCTAACGCAATATAATTTAATTCCCAATCACGCGCACGATTTTCACGTTCATCTTCTTGTGAAGTATCACGCATCGCACGTAATTTTGGCTGACGATACAGAGCATTATCATCAATATTAATTTTCGCATCTAAACACAATAAATTACCTTGCTTGGTAATCACTAATGGATTGATTTCCAGCAAACTGAAATCACATTCAGTAAACATTTTGCCAAAGCCTACTAACAAGTTAACAAATTGCTTAATTTGATCGCCTTTCAAGCCTAATGCAAAAGCTAGTTCACGACCTTGATAAGGCATCACACCAACCAAAGGATCAACGTAATAGTAAGAATTTTTTCTGGTGTTTCTTCAGCAACTTTTTCAATTTCAACGCCACCTTCGGTTGATGCCATGAAAACAATGCGTTGTTTAGAACGATCAATCACTGCACCTAGATACAATTCTTTTTCAATATCGCAAGGTTCTTCAATCAATACTTGATTGACTGGTTGACCTTCTGCGGTCGTTTGATAAGTCACTAAATGCTTGCCTAATAATGCCCGTGCAACTTCTGCTACTTCTTCTTTAGTTGAAACTAGTTTCACACCACCTGCTTTACCGCGGCCACCAGCATGTACTTGGGCTTTCACGACCCAGCGTGGCGTGCCTACTTTATTGCCGCAATTGCACAGCTTCTTCCACAGTTGCAGCAACTTCGCCTTTAGAAACCGGCAAGTCCATATTCTGCTAATAATTGTTTTGCTTGATATTCATGTAAATTCATTTAATTTTTACACCTCAAATAATAAACGGGTTGGATCTTCAAGCAATTCTTTAATAGTCACTAGGAAGGTCACTGATTCCTTACCATCAATTAAACGATGATCATAAGAAAGCGCAACATACATCATTGGTCGAATAACAATCTGACCATTTTCAACCACAGGACGTTCCTGAATTTTATGCATGCCTAAAATCGCGCATTGTGGTGAATTAATAATTGGTGTTGCCATTAACGAACCAAACACACCGCCATTGGTGATGGTGAAAGTACCGCCTTGCATTTCTTCCAGAGATAATTTACCGGTACGCGCTTTTTCAGCGGATTCAACAATATTAGTTTCAATTTCCGCCATGCTCATTTTGTCTGCATCGCGCAAAACTGGAACAACTAAGACCACGCTCGGTAGAAACAGCAACACCAATATCAAAATAACCATGATAAACAATATCATTACCATCAATAGATGCATTCACAACTGGGAAACGCTTTAAGTGCTTCAACCGCTGCTTTAACAAAAAATGACATAAAGCCAAGACGGACATTATATTTTTTCTCAAATTTATCTTTATAACGGCTACGAATTTCCATCACCGGTGCCATATTAATTTCATTAAATGTCGTCAACATCGCGGTGTTTTGTTTTACTTCCAGCAGACGTTCAGCAATTCGTGTACGGATACGCGTCATTGGTACACGTTTTTCTGTACGCACGCCTGTCGCACCCATGTTGGCGCTAGAAACAGAAGTTTCACCGCCAGCTTGTTGTGACTGTACAGCTGCCAGCACATTTTCTTTGGTGATACGGCCGCCTTTGCCAGTGCCGCTCACTTGAGAAACATCAACATCATGTTCAGCTGCAGCGCGTCGTGCAGAAGGACTGGCAGATGACTGCTGCAGATTTGTCTTGCTTCTTTCTTGCTATCTGCTTTAGGTTCTTCTTTCTTTTCAGCTGGCGCTGCTTCTTTCTTGCGCAGATTCATCTTTTGCTTCGCTTCCACCTACTTCAATAATCGCAATGACTTCCTGGGCTTGCACTGTGCTGCCAGTTTGCTTGATGATTTCTTTTAACACACCATCTGCTGGCGCAGGAACTTCAAGCATGACTTTATCTGTTTCCAAATCAACAATATTTTCATCGCGAGAGACTTTGTCACCAGCTTTTTTATGCCAGGTAGAAACTGTCGCATCTGAAATAGATTCAGGTAACATTGGAACTTTAACTTCAATTGTCATTGCTTTTTCCTTCTCACTACTTTGTAGACGGTTTAATGTTTAATGCCTGCGCGACCAATTCTTCTTGCTCTTTTTCATGCACAGAATGATAACCAACAGCTGGAGACGCAGCGGATGGACTGCCCGCATAACGTAAGCTTTTGCCCTTTACCAAGCACACCACCAAGATTAATGTTGCAAGGTTGTCCATGCGCCTTGATTTTGTGGTTCTTCCTGACACCAGACAATTTCTTTCACATGCTTGATATGGTTCCAGCATCTTGCGACATTCATCATCAGGGAATGGATACAGTTGTTCGATACGCATAATAGCGACATTATTGCAGTTTCTTTTCTCGACGCTGTTCCAGTCAATTCATAATAAATTTTACCGCAGCAAATCACGACACGATCCACTTTCGTCGCATCCAGTTTTATCAATTTCTGGAATAACTAACTGGAATTCGCCTTCAGCCAAATCATTCAGACTGGATACAGCCAGCGGATTACGCAGCAAACTCTTAGGCGTCATCACGATCAGTGGTTTACGACAATGTCTGACCATTTGACGGCGTAATAAATGGAAAATTTGCGCCGGAGTGGTTGGCACGCACACTTGCATATTGTCTTGTGCACACAATTGCAAATAACGCTCTAAACGTGCAGAAGAATGTTCTGGGCCCTGGCCTTCAAAACCATGCGGCAACAACATCACCAAGCCACACAAACGCGCCCACTTTTGTTCGCCTGAACTGATAAATTGATCGATGACCACTTGCGCGCCATTGGCAAAATCACCAAATTGCGCTTCCCAGATCACCAGGAAATTTGGTTCAGCCGTAGCATAACCATATTCAAACGCAAGCACTGCTTCTTCAGACAACAAGCGAATCAACAACGTTGATTTGCGCTTGTTTTTCCGAAAGATGACTAAGAGGAATATAAATTTCATCAGTGTTTTGATCATGCAACACTGCATGTCTGTGCGCAAATGTACCGCGCCCAGCATCTTGTCCACACAAACGAATAGGATAACCTTCAGTCAACAACGTGGCATAAGCCATGGTTTCAGCATAACCCCAATTAAGCGGCATTTCGCCTTCCGTCATTTTCTTTGCGTGCTTCCAGCATTTTTTTAACTTGCGGTTGCAACTACAAATCCTTCCGGCAATTTTTCCAATTCTGCGCCTAATTCTTTAATGCGTTTGAGTGGAACAGCGGTGACTGATTTTATCTTCCATGGTTTACCCAGGAATGATTCCCAGTTAACACGCGAATTCATACGCTGGATTATCATTGCTGACATTAACAACCAGTTTACCTTCATCCAGTGCCTGACGATAAGCATCGACGATTTTCTTCTCGGCACCGCTTTCGATAACACCTTGCTCAACTAACTTCTTCGCATACAATACATAAGGAACCGGCATAGCTTTAATCGTTTTATACATCACTGGTTGTGTCGCAGAAGGTTCATCCGCTTCATTATGACCATGACGACGATAACAGACGAGATCAATCACTATATCTTTTTTAAATGATTGATGATAATCAGCGGCAAATAACGCTGCAAAATAAGCAGCTTCAGGATCATTTGCATTGACATGTAAAATTGGCGCTTCAACCATTTTCGCAACATCGGTGCAATACAATGTGGAACGCGCATCTTTTGGATTGCTGGTAGTAAAACCAACTTGGTTATTAATGACAATATGAATGGAACCACCAACAGTAAACCAGCGTGCTTGTGACATGTTAAATGTTTCCATCACAACGCCTTGCCCAGCAAACGCTGCGTCACCATGAATCTGAATAGGCATGACCTGGCTTTTTTCAGTGTCACGACGTCGACGCTGTCTGGCGCGCACAGATCCTTGCACAACAGGAGAAACAATTTCCAAATGTGATGGATTAAATGCTAATGCAATATGCATGCTACCAAATTTGGTGACAACATCAGATGAACATCCCAAATGATATTTCACATCGCCAGAATAATTGGATTGCGGCATGCCTTTGCCTTCAAACGCGGCAAAAATTCTCTTTGGGTCTTTACCGACAATATTAACCAGCACGTTCAAACGGCCGCGATGCGCCATGCCGATGATCATTTCTTTAACGCCTTGCTGTGAGCTGCGGTTAACAATGGCATCGAGCAATGGAATAAGACTGTCGCCGCCTTCTAACGAAAAGCGTTTTTGTCCGACATATTTAAAACCAAGATATTTTTCCAATCCATCAGCGACAACTAAACGATCAAGAATGCGCTGTTTTTCTTCATTGGTAGGCTTGAAGTTTGCCCAGCCTTGCTCCATGCGTTCGCGTATCCATTCCACTTCTTCAACGCGATTGATATGCATATATTCAATGCCAATCGTATTGCAATAAACACGGCGTAATGCCTGATGAATTTCGCTTAAAGTACCGGACGCTTTGTTCAAGCCGCCGAAAGAGCCAACATTGAATGTCTTACTCTTGTCCTGATCGCTAAAGCCATAATAAGTGAGCTCAAGCGCGGGGTTATAAACACCCTTATACATACCCAGCGGATCGATATTAGCCTGCAAATGGCCGAAGCGGCGGTAGGCGTTAATTAGCTCAACGAGGCGTTCCTGCTGCTGATTTTGATAACCTTCAACACTCTGTACCGCCATCGTGCGCGCTGAATTTCTAGCCAGCTGCAGAAATTCCTCACGAATCGCGGCATGCGGCACATCCGGTTTTGCTCTGGTTAATTGGCTGGTAAGCTGTTGAAAATAATTGCGCCATTCAGGAGATACTGAGTTGGGATCAGATATATATGATTCATAAAGATCTTCCAGATAAGCTTCGTTTCCGGAAGCAAGATAAGAGTCTTTCCAGAGTTCCTGCATCGTTTTGGATTGCGTAGACATTTATTCCTACTCGTCATCAATATGTTATTGTTTAAATTCATTAAATAACCCCTCACCCGGGCTTCGCGTAAGAGCTGGGGTCAGACGCTAGAGTAGTAGCGTCTGATCCCAGCTCTTACGCGAAGCCCGGGTGAGGGGTATCAATCAGGGAGAAGCTTAAACCGACTCTTCCAACATTTCTTCTTTAATATTATTAATCGCTTTTAGCGGATTTAAGTCTTTTGGACAAACATCAACACAATTCATAATACCACGGCAGCGGAATACACTGAACGGGTCTGTCAAATCGGCCAGACGCTCTTCTTTATGGGTATCACGGCTGTCCGCGATAAAGCGATATGACTGCAATAATGCCGCCGGGCCCATGTACTTGTCTGGATTCCACCAAAATGATGGACAAGACGTGGTACAACAGGCGCATAAAATACATTCATACAAACCATCCAGCTTCGCTCGTTCTTCCGGAGATTGTAAACGTTCTGTCGCCGGTGCTGGTTCATCATTTTGTAAAAATGGCTTGGCTTTTTCATATTGCTGCATAAAACTGGGTCATATCCACGACCAGATCGCGAATAACCGGCAATCCAGGCAATGGCCGAATAACAACTGGTTCTTTCAGCGAGGAAAGATGCGTCGTGCAAGCCAAACGGTTTTTACCATTAATATTCATACCATCAGAACCACATACACCTTCACGGCAAGAGCGTCTCAGCGTCAAGGTTTCATCAAATTTATTTTTAATGGTCAGCAGCACATCCAGCACCATCACACAATTGTGTTCTTTGATATCGACGTCAAAATCTTGCATGTATGGTTTTTCATCCGTTTCCGGATTGTAAGCGATAGATGGAAAAACGCATGTCTAGATCCTCATCAGTTCAGTTAGTCGGTCGTATTTTCTTCTCGTTCTCTCAGTGTAATAGGTTCCATCCCTTCTGGCTTCATATTGACAGCACGGAAAGAAATGCGTCCATCTTCAAAATAGAGAGAATGTTTCAGCCAGTTCTTGTCATCCCGATCTGGGTAATCATAACGCGCATGCGCGCCGCGGCTTTCTTTACGAACTTCAGCCGCAGTAAGCGGTTGCAATTGCCGTTGCCATGAGATTATCCAGTTCCAATGCTTCAATTCGCGCGGTATTAAAGCATTCACTTTTATCTTTAATGATCGCATAGTTGAGACGGTCTTTTAATTCTTCCAGTTTCATAAAGCCTTCTTTCATATGCTTCTTCTGTGCGGAACACACCAAAATCATCTTGCATGACTTTTTGCAATTCAGTGCGAATTTCATCAACACTTTCGCCTTTTTGATTACCATTCCAGCGATAAACGCGTGCCAACGCCTGCTCAATTTCAGCATGATCGCTTTCCTGAACGTAATCCAGACCTTGATCTATGCTGTCTTTGACATGTATACCAGCTGCGCGGCCAAACACAATCAAGATCCAGCAATGAATTTGCGCCTAGACGATTTGCGCCGTGCACAGAAACACAAGCACATTCACCAGCAGCATATAAACCATCAATAATCTGATCTTCGCCTCTGGCATTTTGCGTCAATACTTGGCCATGATAATTGGTTGGAATACCACCCATTAAATAATGGCAGGTTGGCACAACAGGAATAGCTTCTTTCACTGGGTCAACACCGGCAAATGTCATTGCCAATTCACGAATACCAGGCAAACGTGATTTAATTAAATCTTCACCCAAATGATCTGCTTTCAGTAGTACATAATCACCTTTTGGACCTGCGCCTCTGCCTTCACGAATTTCAATTGCGGAAGAACGTGAAACGATATCGCGGCAAGAAAGATCTTTAAGATGCGGCGCATAACGTTCCATATAACGCTCACCATTTTTATTGATGAGATAACCGCCTTCACCACGTACACTTTCACTAATTAATGAACCTGAACCATAAATACCAGTTGGATGGAATTGCCAGAATTCCATATCTTGCAGCGGATAACCCGCACGCAACACCATACCCAAACCATCGCCAGTATTAATATGCGCATTAGTGGTGGATTGGAAAATTCGGCCTGCGCCGCCAGTTGCTAAAATAGTCGCTTTAGCTTTGATAAAAACAATTTCACCCGTTTCAATGCAAATCGCGGTAATACCCGCAACGCCATGCGCCAGATTTCACCAGATCAACCGCAAACCATTCGTTGAAAAAGCGTGCTTTAGCCTGAATATTTTTTTGATACAAAGTATGCAACATGGCATGGCCAGTACGATCTGCAGCACAACAAGTACGATGCGCTTGTTCTTTGCCATATTCACGCGTCGCGCCACCGAAAGCACGCTGATAAATTTTGCCATCATCAAGACGTGAAAATGGCAATCCCATATGTTCTAGTTCATAAATAGATTGGGGAGCATTTTTGCACATGTATTCAATAGCATCTTGGTCGCCAAGAAAGTCTGAGCCGACCACGGTATCATACATATGCCACGCCAATCATCTGGTTCAATATTTCCAAGCGCGGCATTAATACCACCTTGCGCTGAAACGGTATGTGAACGAGTCGGGAAAACTTTAGAAATAACAGCTACATTCAAACCTGACTGAGATAATTCAATAGCTGATCGCAACCCTGCGCCACCTCCACCTACAATCACCGCATCAAACGTATGTGTTGCAACTTTCATCTCAAACACTCCACAAAATCAAAACAGCCCCAGAAGAAACAGGCGAGCAAGCATAAGCAGAACAATAACATTCAAAATACAGCGCAGGACAAAAGGTTTTACGTAATCAGTAAATATTGTCCAGATACCAATCCAGGCATGGAACATTAACGAGAGAACGAAAAACATGGTAGCAATATTTTCACCCAATCTTCGGAAAAAAGATTATGCCATTCAGCGAATGTTAACCCTGGATGCATGGCGATATAACCCACCAATCCAAATGGTATAGGCAGCCATAATAATGGCTGAAACACGTTGAATGACCCAATCACGTAATCCTTGATGATTAACACCTAATACTGATTTCACCATAGCCAAATACCTGCCAATATAACTAATACAGCGGAAATGATAAAAGTTAATACAGCTGCCAGTCTACCGCCTTTTAAAGAATCACCAATATGGATATCTGATAAAAGATGGCGCATACCTGCTACCAGATGGAAGCACAGCGGTACAAGTAATAGCCAGAACAGGAATTTGACATATATGCGTTCCTAACCATTGCTGGAACATGTCAAATCCGCTATCCGTTAATGAAACATCCAGCGCCCAAATCACGAACGGGATGAGTAAAAACAGAAACGCACCGGATACTCTGTGCAAAATAGAGACAATAGCCGGTATTGGAAAGTGAATTGTAAATAGATTAAGGTTCTTTGGTCTTGTATGGTTCACATTTTCAGTTTCCTTGTAACAAAATGCACGTAGTGATTATATTCTTGGGATTTCATTAAATCAAACTGTTACAATTTAATGATAACATGCTCGCAAATTGTGACGGGCAAGTAACGATCAATATTATTCAACACGACCACGGAGAATTGCGATATGGCGGAACGAACAGCCAAACTAATCGTAGATGACAAAACTATTGAACTTCCATGTTCTATTCTGGAAAATTGGGCCCAGACGTTATCGACGTTAGCTCACTTTTTAAACATGGTTATTTCACTTACGATTCTGGCTTTAATTCGACCGCAGCCTGCGAATCCAAAATTACCTATATTGATGGTGACAAAGGCATACTACTTTATCGTGGCTACCCAATTGAACAATTGGCCAATCATTCCAATTTTCTTGAAGTTTGTTATCTATTATTAGATGGTGAACTACCGACCAAATCTGAATATGACCATTTCTGTAAAGATATTACTCACCACACCATGGTCCATGAACAAATCCGTAACTTTTTTAATGGTTTTCGTCGCGATGCCCACCCCATGGCGATCATGGTTGGTGTAGTCGGCGCATTGTCAGCGTTTTATCATGACACCCTGGATATCAAGAATCCCGAACACCGCACTATTTCTGCATTGCGCTTGATTGCAAAAATGCCGACCATTGCAGCCATGTGTTACAAATATTCCATTGGCCAGCCATTCATGCAGCCGCAAAATCGTCTTTCTTATGCGGAAAATTTTTTACACATGATGTTTGGTACGCCTTGCGAAGAATTGAAGCCAAATCCTGTGTTGGCACGCGCATTAGATAGAATCTTTATTCTGCATGCTGATCATGAGCAAAATGCTTCTACTTCAACGGTACGTTTGGCTGGTTCAACTGGCGCCAATCCGTTTGCCTGTATTTCTGCTGGTATAGGTGCACTATGGGGACCTGCACACGGTGGTGCTAATGAAGCGGTATTAAATATGCTGCATGAAATTGGTGATGTCGATAATATTAAAAAATATATCGCTCGCGCAAAAGATCCGAAAGATAATTTCCGCTTAATGGGTTTTGGTCATCGTGTTTATAAAAATTATGATCCACGCGCAAAAGTCATGCGTGAAACTTGTCATGAAGTATTGGAAGCCGTTGGTGCGAACAATGATCCAATTTTCAAATTAGCCATGGAACTGGAAAAAATTGCATTGCAAGATGAATATTTTGTTGAAAAGAAACTGTATCCCAACGTTGATTTTTATTCTGGTATTACGTTAAGCGCGATTGGTATTCCAACCAATATGTTTACCGTTATTTTTGCACTCGCACGAACCGTTGGCTGGGTTGCACAATGGAATGAAATGATCAGTAATCCATATCGTCTTGGCCGTCCAAGACAATTGTATCGTGGCGCAACGGAAAGAAGTTACGAACCAATGTCGTTACGCGGGAAATAACATTATTAAAGGGGAGAACATGTTTCTCCCCTTTTTGGTTTAACAAAGATCAAATAACACACCTACACCAGCGCTAATCATCACATCATTCTTTGCGCCATTAATAACATAAATATCACGCCCTTCAAATTTAAACGCCAAACGCTTGTCTGCAAACAATTGCAGGCCAAGCCCGGCATTGAGATTACCTTCATTTACCGCTTCATTGCGATTTGGGTTTAAATTGGTAAGACCAAAACCGGCAACGACATATGGCTCGAAAATTTCATTAATTGGATAATGATAAACACCGTCAATTAACAACATATTCCCGGAAATATTTCTGTGATCATGCAGCGATTTTTTGAAATTGGTATGTAAAAATCCGTATAAACCTTCTATACCCCAATTACTCGTAAAATCATAATCCACAGCAACAAAACCAACGCCCGTATTTTGCATTTCACGGCCTGAATCAAAATATTCATACGCTGGGCCAAAATTAATTGTTAAAGCACCCGGACGATTTCCTGCGTAAGCAATGGAACTTAAGAATAGCGAAATAAAAACAGCGGATAATAAAAATTGAAATTTATTCATTACGGTCCCTTCATAGAAAATCCTGTGGAGTCGAGGAGGATCGAACTCCCGACCTCTGCATTGCGAACGCAGCGCTCTCCCAGCTGAGCTACGACCCCAGTGACTGACTCGTGAATAATATTATGTATTTTTCAGAAATGCCAGCTCGGCATCAGTGGATTCACGTCCCAACACTTTGTTGCGTTGTGGGAAGCGACCAAACTCTTTAATGACGCGGAAATGTGCGTAGGCATAAGCAAGAAACAATTGATAAATTTGTGTGGTTTCACTCATGGATAACGATACTAACTCTTGATAAAGACGTATCGATTTTTCTTGTATCTCAGCATTTTCAGCATGCACTAACGGCATATAAAAAAAGACACGTTCGATAAGAGTTAAAGAATGATCCATTTTATCGCGCAATCCTTCCACACACAGTTTTTGCGCTTCATTATCATACGCAAATGCTTCTGGTGATTTACGATAAACATAACGAGGAAATTGATCGAGCAAAATATTAACGCTAGACGTCCACGCGGAGTATCAGCCCATACATGCAAACTACCACCCACTGCGGATTCAAATTCCTGATTGAAAGATCTTAAAATTTGCGCTTTAACACTATCATTTTCACCAAACCATAAATTGGTGCGATCACTATTGGGCAAGTCGGCAGACCCCAAATTGCCAAACCAGAAATTTAGTAGTTCATGGACTCTATCGGTCATGCCCCACCTCGGTTTTATGTCCTTATGTTTTAATAATAGCATAAACCGGGCTGGCGTTTTTTAAAGTGAAACCTGAAGAAATAACGTTAATTGATTGATTATATGATAGCTTGCGGAATTTTATTCCTTGATTTCAATCTGCGTACCCACAGGTATTAAAGAAAAAAGTTCAATAATGTCATTGTTACGCATTCTGATACAGCCACGCGATCCAGGGATGCCCATTTTCACATCATCCGGCGTACCGTGTATATAAATATACCTGCGCATGGTATCAACTTTGCCAATGCGGTTTTTGCCCCGCTCGAGACCACTAAGCCAGAATATCCGCGTTAATATCCAATCACGATTTGGAAACTGCGTCCGCAGCTCAGGCGTATACAATTCACCTGTTGGTCTGCGACCAACAAACACGGTATTTGGCGCACAGCCATCACCAATTTTTGCGCGTATGATATGCAAACCACGCGGCGTCTGTTCACTACCAAACATTTCACCAGCACCATTTTTTGCTGTCGAAACATCATACTGCCGGACCAGCTGGCCATCCTTGTAAACGCTCATTTTTTGCGTAGCTATTTGGACTTTGATCATAAACATAATCAAATCATACTTGCCTCTGGCGAACAACAACTAAATTCTTTATGATGCAGCAAACTTTCCCGCAGCATTCATTGATAACACGGAGATTAGCAGTTTATGAGAATATTAATGTGCCGACCAGAATTTTATGGCATTGAATATGAAATAAATCCCTGGATGAACATGCAGCATAAAGTTGATCATCATGCCGCCAATGCGCAGTGGGATAATTTGTATAAAACAATATCTGACTGTGGCGCCCAAATTGATTTGGTTGAGCCAAAACGTGGCTTGCCTGACATGGTATTTACAGCCAACGCCGGTCTGTTATACAAAAATAAAATGGTCCTGCCTCATTTCAAACACAAAGAACGCCAGGGCGAACTCCCCTATTTTAAAACCTGGTTTGAAAATGCTGGCTTCAATATCGCCAATCAAATTACCAGTGACACCCCTTATTTTGAAGGAGCTGGTGACGCCTTACTCGCCGGCGACAAATTATTTGTCGGCTATGGCTTCCGCTCTGACCGTCGCTTTTATGAAGAAGCCGGTTATTTAGATAAAAACAAATTGATTTATTGTGAATTGAGCGACCCTTATTATTATCACATTGATACTTGCTTCTGCCCTCTCAATGAAAATCTTGCCATGTGGTACCCGGATGCATTTACTCCAGAATCACAAAAAAGAATGGCAGCGGAAATTGAATTAATACCTGTCGCGGAAAATGAAGCCAAACGCTTTGCCTGCAACGCAGTAGTATTAGGTAAAAATGTTATTATGCCGTCTGATTGTCCCGATATAGCAAACAAACTTAAGCAGCACGGTTTTACCGTGTATGCGTGCGATATGCATGAATACTTAAAAGCAGGCGGCGCCTGTAAATGTTTAACTTTACGTATAGATTGAAACGAGAGCGCACACAATGAATCAAGAACAAAATTTTAGTTACGTCAATAAACTTTGGGATGACAGCATTACACCAACCTTAATGGAATACATTAAGATTCCAAATAAATCCCCAATGTTTGATCACGACTGGCAAGCGCATGGTCACATGGATCGCGCAGTCACGCTTATTTCTGATTGGTGTAAAGCTAATGCCGTGGAAGGCATGAAATTAGATGTTGTGCGCCTGGAAGGTAGAACGCCAGTTATCTTTATGGAAATTCCTGGTAGCAGCGATGAAACAGTATTGATGTATGGCCATCTGGATAAACAACCAGAAATGACTGGCTGGGATGCAGATTTGCATCCATGGAAACCTGTGTTGCGCGGCGACAGATTATATGGTCGCGGCTCAGCTGACGATGGTTATGCAGCATTTGCCTCCCTCGCAGCAATTAAATCACTACACGAACAAAAAATTCCGCACGCACGCTGCGTCATTCTCATTGAAGCATGTGAAGAAAGCGGCAGTTTTGATTTACCATTTTATATTGATGCTCTAGAAAGTCGCATTGGCAAACCAAGCCTTATCATTTGTCTTGATTCTGGCTGCGGCAATTACGAACAATTATGGATGACGACATCATTGCGCGGATTAGCAGGCGGCACATTGCACGTTGAAGTATTAAAGCAAGGTGTGCATTCCGGTTCTGGAAGCGGTGTTGTACCATCCTGCGCGCGCATTTTACGCCAGTTACTGGATCGTATTGAAAACGTTGCCAACGGCAATGTCACCCTGGATGAATTGCATACTGAAATTCCTTCACAACGCTCACAGCAAGCTGAACACGCTGCCAATGTATTAGGTAAATCTGTATTTGCTGATCTTCCTTTTGTGGAAGGAGTACAGCCTGAATCATCTTCGTTGCCAGAATTAATTTTGCGTCGCACATGGAAACCAGCTCTGTCAGTCATTGGTTGCGATGGTTTACCTGCGGGTGAAAATGCCGGTAATGTCACACTGCCAGCTGTGTCATTAAAATTATCCATGCGCTTGCCACCAACATGTGATGCTAAAAAAGCTGCGCAAACATTAAAAACAACATTGGAAAAAGATCCGCCGAATCATGCAAAAGTACAATTTGATGTGCATGAAGCTGCAACAGGTTGGAATGCGCCTGCGGAACAACCCTGGCTAGCGGATGCAGCGAATAACGCATCAAAGAAATACTTTGGCAAAGATTCAGTATATTTAGGCGAAGGCGGCTCAATTCCATTTATGGGCATGTTAGGGAAAAAATTTCCTGAAGCACAATTTCTCATTACCGGCGTATTAGGGCCAGAATCAAATGCGCACGGGCCGAATGAGTTTTTGCATATTCCAACCGGCAAGAAATTGACTGCTTGTGTGGCACAAGTGATCGCGGATCATTTCAAACGAAATGGTTAAAGAGAGTGGTGGATTACGGCAAAAAGCGCCTAATCCACCCTACCGTACTTACTGAGCATGAACGAAGCTGTAGGGTGGATTAGGCGCTTTTTGCCGTAATCCACCATACTACTTTGTTTAGACAACAAAAAACCTCCTGACTGGCGAAAATCCTGCGCATGGCGTAAGCTTAAGATAGAAGCATAAATAACCATCAGGAGCCTATCACATGGAAAATTCAATCACGTGGCTGCTGGTTTGTGATGCAAGCAAAGCACGCCTTTATTCAATGCACAAAGCCCGCCTGTTCAGCGATCCATCCGCACACAATCTTGAACTTGTTAACAAGTTCGCCCATGATGCCAGTCGCAAAAAAGGTCGTGATCTTGAGACCGACAGAATGGGTACACAGGGTTCTGAAACGTTTGAAGAATCTACTCCGCTGAAAGTACAGGAAGCGGAAAAATTCGTTCATGAATTACTGGCGCATCTGGAAAGTGGAAGAAAAAGCGGTAATTACCGTGATTTAATCATAGTTGCCCCACCGGAATTCATGGGCTTGTTGCGCAAACATATGCATCATGACTTACAAAGAATGGTGGTGCAAAATATAGAAAAAAATTATACGCAGGATAATGACAAAGACTTATTGCACAACCTGATGCAGCATTTTTGATATTAAGGTTTGCTTAAGAACAGCACAGCATATATGTACGCCCGCTAAAATCATGCTAAAATAACCCTCCATGTATTCAGATTAGAATAATTATAATTATTAGAAAAGCTGGAGGAGTGTATGTCCAACGTTAAAACATTCAATTTATTTACTCTACCGCAGATTCCACCTGCGAAGAAATCAGTCACGACTGAACAAAAGCATGACGTTCAAAAAATACCTCCGACATTTGCCAGCCAGGGAAATTTATTATTTTCAATCGCAGCAAAACCAGTTGATAATCAAGCGGAACCAAACAGTATTAAAGTATTAAAATTATTAAATGAATGCGGCAAATGTAATCGCGCTGAATTTGCCACTGCATATATAGCTAAACATAAAATATCCATGTCGCTGGCATTAAGCGAAATCAGCAAACTGGAGCGCACTGGAAAAATTAATTGCGACAATCCTGAACCACTCAAACCACAATCCAAGTTGCGCACGATTGAAATCACTGAAGCAGGACGTCTGGAATTAATTAAACCTTCTTATTTAAAAACACAGGTTCAATCTGATTTAATCCCCGGTAAAGTCAACTTACCTACCGGCTTGCTTGCGCTGCTGAATAGCATGTCTAGCAATGGGCCAGTGAAATATACAGAATTCATGTATGCCGCCGCGAAACATTTTGGTCATGCGCAAGGTCGCACAACTTTGTCAGGGCGCATAGCAAACATGCAATCCCAGAATGAGTTTGTACGCACCTATTTAGACGAATCAGGCGTTAAATTTATTGCTGTGACACCGAAAGGAAAAGCAAAACTTGAAAAAGATCGCGATGGTCATTTAATAACACCCAGCGCAAATTTAACACTAAAATAAAATTCGCTTTACAGATCTAAGTAATGATACGCTTTTTGCAAGACAAGAGGAATTTGCCATGCAAAAAGATCAATTCAGATTATTATTTTTATCCAGCCTGGGCGGCGTGTTGGAATTTTATGATTTCATTATCTACGCATTATTTGCCAGTTACATTTCCAACGCGTTTTTCCCAGCATCCGACCCGGTTGCAGCATTGCTTATCACTTTTGCTACTTTTGCCATTGGATATTTAGTCAGACCACTAGGTGGAATGATATTTGGCCATTTTGGTGATCGTGTCGGACGTAAAGCTACCTTCACCATTTCAATTTTGTTGATGGCGTGCGCAACGCTTTGCCTTGGGCTTATTCCAACTTATTCATCGATTGGCATGGCAGCACCAGTATTGGCGATTACCCTGCGTATCATTCAAGGATTATCTATAGGTGGTGAAATTCCCGGCGCAATTACTTATGTCAGCGAATCTTTACCGCAACGTAAAGGTTTAGCTTGCGGCATCGTTTTTTGCGCATTAACAATTGGTATCGTTTTGGGCTCACTCGTACAGGCTGCGATCATCAGCCTGTGTACTGATACGCAAATGCAAACATTTGGCTGGCGTCTGCCATTTATTTTTGGTGGGATATTTGGTTTTTTTAGTTATTTTTTACGTAAAGAACTACATGAATCATCACGCTTTCTCGCCATCGAAAACGCCGTTGAAAAATATCCGGTGCTCAGTGTTTTCCGTCAACAATTTTCCCACGTTTTTGCCGGTGCATTCCTGGTTGCGTTATGCGCTGCGATCGTCACATCATTATTTTTATTTATTCCAGCGTATTTCACTAAAGTACTGCACCTACCCGCGAATGCGTATATCTGGCAACGCACTGGTGCAATCGCGTTTGGCTCTTGCGTGACGGTTGTTTTTGGCTACCTGACCGATAAGATCAGTATCAACAAACTTATTACCGCGTTATGCCTAACAACTGCTTTACTCGCTTACCCGATTTATCTTATTTATGTTAACTATCCGCAACTATATACGCTTGCATTTATTGCTAGCGCGCTTTTACTTGGTTTTTCCGCTGGTGTCGTGCCGAGTTTGCTCAGCGAATTATTTCCAACAAAAATTCGCTATAGTGGTATTGCCGTGAGTTACAACATTGGCTTTGCATTGTTCGGTGGATTGACACCGTTTATATCATTATCGCTGATTTATTATACTGGCTGGATAACAACTCCAGCGCTATATCTGGTCATTGTTTCTCTGATGGCGGCAGCATCACTTGCTTACATTGCACGTAGACGCATGTCTCTGGTTTAGCTTTTCGAATATCGCGGGGATTTATTAACTAACCATACGCCGGCGACAGCGCACACACCGCCGGCGAGTGACATTAAAACTGGCATTTCGCCTAAAAAAATCCAGCCCATGAGTGTCGCAACAAATGGCGTGAAATAAATAAAGCTTACTGCTTGCGACGCAGGAATTTCTGCGAGCACATAACTCCAGGCAATATAGGCGATAGTCGCTGGAAATACACCAAGATAAATAACTGTTAGCGTAGCTTGCCATGATGCTTGCGTAATATCGTGTCGCAAATGTGGTGCATACATTAGTAAAAATATAGTTGCACCCCAGATAATGAATGTTGTTGCTTCTATCGCATGGTATTTTTTCAAGTACGGCTTCTGCAAAACCGAATACATACCGCCACTCAGCGCCGCAATCACAATGTAAGTAAGACTGGCGTCCCACTTAAAGCCGCCTTTCTCGCCATAAGCAATTAATGCGATACCCACGACACTAATCATAAATCCAAACAGTCGATTGATATGCATGCGCTCGCCAAGGAAAATAATCGCTAAAATAGCGGTAACGATAGGCGCCTGACTGATGATAAAACTAGCCATGCCGGAGGATACTGATAACTCACCATAGTTTAAGGTAATGTTGTATACGCCTATTCCTAAAGCACCAACACCGAGCAATCCCAGCATATCAAAGAATTTTATGGAACTACGCTTGGGCATACGGAAATAAATAATCGCCATACATAAAGATGCGATCAGATAACGAAACAGCGCGAGGCCTTCAGGAGAGTAACCTCTCAAACCAGCTCTAATGCCTGCATATGCGGAAGCCCAGAGGAATATTGCCGCAGCGATCGCAAGTTTTGTTCTATGCGTCATCATAAAGAGGAACTCAACAGGGGGTGTTATGCATTCTGATACAAAAGCAGAAATTTTTCCACTTCTTCAACTGGCAGCGCCTGGGAAATATAAAAGCCTTGCACTCCAACTCCTTCATTTGCTGTGAGCGTTTGAAGTTGTTTAAGTGTTTCCACACCTTCCGCGATTACTTGTATTTTCAGTGTCATAGCCAAGGTGATAATCGCTTTCACAATTGCAGCATCGTCATTATTCGTATGAATTTTATCAATAAATGATTTATCAATTTTAATTCTATCAATCGGGATTTTTTTTAAATAACTGATGCTGGAAAAACCCGTGCCAAAATCATCCAGCGCAATTTGCACACCCATTTCATGCAGTCGCTCTAACGCCTGAATAATCTTTTTATCATCGTTATGAAAAATAATATTTTCATTTAATTCCAGCTCCAGAGACTCAGGCTTTAAAGAATATTCCTGCAACAAATCCCTGATCAGATCAATAAACTTATGATTTCTAAGTTGTCGCCCTGAGACATTGACGGCCATACGAAGATTAGGAAAACCTTTATCCAGCCATGTTCTGGCTTGCAAGCATGAAGTACGCAGCACCCATTCGCCAATCCGTGAAATGATTTCGCTCTTTTCCGCGATAGGGATAAATTCATCTGGATATAGCAAGCCTCTTACCGGGTGATGCCAGCGTATCAACGCCTCGACCCCTTCGCACCTGGTGGTTACAAGATTGTATTGCGGCTGGTAGTAAAGAACAAACTCGTGATTTTTCAGAGCATTAATTAACTCGGCTTTTAAGATATCGCTTGGACTGAGTTCCATATACCATCCACAAAATGTGCTCTATCTAATTAGTATAACTAGGTTAGGCAAAAAAAACCCGGCTTAAAGCCGGGTTTAGTAATTCTCAACCTGCGGAAAGGGCTAAAAAATCAATAGTCGTCGTCGCCTGTTGCTGTATCTGGACTACCCTGATCACTGTTGTTATTGCCAGATGAGCCTGTTGCGCCTTGATCGCTGCTGCCACCCGTGCCACCGTTATTACCCATATTGTTGTCGCCACCTTGAGATGCGCCAGCACCGCCTGGATTGCTATTATCCGCAGGGGCCTGCATTGTTGTTCCATTATTACTCATATCATCAGCCATCGCTGGTGCGACGTAGGCCAAGGACGCAGCTAACAATCCTGAAACTGCTACTATCGCAAACGACTTCATATTCATACATCTCTCCTATTAGATAGAATTCGAACTCACAGGGTATTAATTTAATACTAAATTTACACATTTTCCAGCGATTCACGCTACGCTTTTCCAGTATCAATAACAACTAAGCTTTGCCTGATGCAACATATAAAGATTGATAGACTGAACCTGATTTGATATAAACAACATTTTAAACAGCTAATAATATAATAGCTGCACACAAAATGAGCTGCCCTAACACCATCTGCAATGTTTGTTTCAAGACAGCGAAACGTTTTGTGTTGATACTGGAAATAAACTTCCATTATTAATCAAATGTTTATTTAAAGTAACATACTAACTTATAGGAATGCTCTCAGGTGACAAGCAATCGAAACAAGTCGTCTTCCTTTTTATCTTCAGCCTATCCATGGTTGTTTGTGTTCTGCGGAATGTTATTTTATTGTTTAAATTACTTCCTGCGTAGCTCCCCAAGCGTACTTCAAAACGAATTATCTCAATCCTTTCATATATCAGCCTATCAATTTGGCATTCTTGCAGCCTGTTATTCATTTGCTTATGTTCCCATGCAAGTGCCGGCTGGGATGATTTATGACAGATTTGGTGTCCGCATCGTTTTATGTATCGCCTGTATGCTCGCTGTGATCGGCACCAGTATTTTTATTTCTGCCGATAGCTATGGTATCGCCGGCACTGGCCGCTTCCTGATTGGCCTGGGTTGTGCGTTCTCATACATAGGTACTCTAAAGTTGGCTGCTGTTTGGCTGCCACCCAACCGTTTTGCTACCGCCGCGGGTATGACGACTGCAGTGGGCATGACTTTCGGTATTTTATCAAAGAAATACCTGACCATGACCGTTGGTGTGATGAGCTATAAACAAGCGCTGGCTCCAGCATTGTTTGTTGGTATCGCGCTCTGTCTTATTATTATTTTTGTGCTGAAAGACAGACCAAAAAATCAGGTTACCAGCTCAAACGACATGCAAGCGCCTATGGAAATGAAACAGCTGCTGCACGCTTTGCGCGTTATTTTCACCAACCCGCAAATGTGGTTAATCGGAATCATTGGCTGTTTACTGTATCTCCCCGCTTCATTCCTTGATTCATATGATATTCAATTTTGGAAAACGGTTTATCATCTGACACCAGAACAAGCCGTGAACGTTTCCAGCCTGACATTCTTTGGTTGGATTATTTCCGGCCCCATCATTGGTGCTTATTCAGATAAAATTAAACGCAGAAAATTACCACTGTTAGTCAGTGGATTTTTCGCAGCGGCATTATTGTGCGTGGTGTTTTACTTACCCAATATGATTAGCCTTTACGGGTTATATTCCATCGCATTTACTATTGGTTTCTGCCTGGGTTCTCATCCCTTGTGCTTCCCGTTGGGCAAAGAAAACAATCCTATTCAAATTTCCGGTACAGCAACAGCAGCGACAAACATGTTAATCATGGTTGGCGGCATGGTATTCCCACCTATCGTTGGCAAGCTGCTGGACTTGCATTCCACTCAGATTGGTGCGAACGGCTTGCCTGTATATAACTCCAGCGATTATGTGTTTGCGCTTAGTTTGATTCCTTTTGGAGTCGCCCTCGGCATAGTGCTGTGCTTGTTCCTGAAAGAAACATATTGCGAACAAGTCGTAGAAGATGATGGTGCTTACAAACCCGTTCTACGTCCAGCATCAGAAACAGCAAAATAATAAGTTTCTTAGTTATAAAAAAAGCAGAAACGACTTGATCGTTTCTGCTTTTTCTTTTTAAAAGGAATTAACTTGTGACTCAACAATCCAAATTACAATTTGAAAAAGCCATCCTGAAACATAAAGAGCTCATTTATAGTTGGCTGGATGAGCCACATGTAAAAGAATTTTGGGACAATAGTCCAGAGCATCGCCAGGATATTCTCATTTTTATGAATGGGCGCAAGGAACCATCTACATATTGGAATGGTATATTTACCTACTGGATAGGCAGCATTAACAACCAGCCATATTGTTTATTCTTAACAGCAGAGTGTTTTCCTGATCAACATTGTCCTCCGCTTTGGAAAGAACACATATCCAAAACCGGCTCGACTTATACAATCGATTTTTGTATCGGAAACAAAGATCATCTAGGCAAAGGATTAGCCGCACCATCATTGGATGCATTCACGGTATTTTTTCAAGCTAATATCGACAATAAAGCTGATACATTTTTTATTGATCCTGATACTAATAATCCTCGCGCTAAACATGTTTATGAAAAAGCAGGATTTAAACTAGTAGGTCAATTTAAAATGGCCGAAGGATTTTTCGATGATCATGACACCTACTTGATGGTCAAGAAATTGAAATCATAAGCAAATCAATTTTAGACACCTGACGAGAGAGACAATTTCATGCAACGAAAATTATCAAAGTTTGAGAACCTACATAAAGACTTACTCGAAGAAATTGCAAAAAATGTTGAATTAGGGTGTTTTTCTATTCTGGGTTCAGGTTCCGCGCGATTATATACCTTATTCGGAACGAAGCGAAAAGTAGCCAGCGACTTAGCACATATGTTACGTCAGCATGTTGTGCGTGACGAGTTCGCAGAAGCAGAAGCATTGGCAAAGCAACATCAACGATTACTGACTATCAAAGGCAAAGCAACCTATAAATCGGGTCGCACTGTAAAAGGAACCCCATTACAAATTGCTTTAGGTGAAGAAAATGTGGGCGAAGATCACGTTCGTAAGGAAAGCATGGCGAAAATGTTAAAACGACATTTACTCAGTCTTCCAGATGGTGATTTAGAAATAAGCAAACAGATTCGTGAACAATTTCCTCGCGACTGGGAAAAGAAAGAAAAACAAAAAGCAGAAAACGATGCGCATGAGCTTACAAAAGTATTTAAAGCAATTACCAATGCACCAGTTAATGATGGTTGCAAAGAAGCCATTCGTGAATTTAAAAATTATTTGGAATCACAATCTATCAATCGAAGCGCTTCTGGAAAATATTTTAATATTCAAATGCTGATTAAAGCATTGAAATTATATTATGGAAATTTCGATCGCTTTCACCGCAGTGGCAACAAAAATGATTTATTGTGGTCTCAAGTCATTATCAGCATCAAACGCTATTTGCCCGCTAGTTATTTGCAAGCTATTAATCAAACTATTATTGTGTTTCTTCGGGACCCAAAAACTCGATACAATCGCTTTAAAAATGATAAGCATGATTATTTTGATGAATTTCGTTATGGACGCTTATTGGTAAATCAATTCCCAGGAGACTTCTTATCTGCAGATACTCTTGCAAATCTTTTGGAAGAACTCGCAAACAAAAAATCTGTGGCGCAAGCTTTGCTTATTGAACATGTTACACTTTTGACTTCATGTAGCGCGCACCCCACTCGCGTAAAGCCAATAACAACGGCTTCAATTTGACTCCGTTTGGCGTAAGAGAATATTCGACTTTTGGTGGCACTTGCGCATAAACCTTGCGATTAATTACTTCGTCTTTTTCCAATTCACGCAATTGCAACGTTAACATACGTTGCGTAACGCTTGGAATCAAGCGACGCAATTCATTAAAACGCTTTGTTCCATCCAACAGTTGAAACAAAATAACACCCTTCCATTTATTGCCAATAACATCAAGCGCTGCTTCAACAGCACAGCCATAGTGACATGCATTCTTACGTCTTGTTGATTTGGTTTTCATATCTGCAACTCATTCATGGTATGTTTTTTGTAACTATATAACAAAATTGTGCATTCTTGCAATTAATGTACATATCACCTAAATTTTACTTATCTGGAATTTAGAGAGAAGTGTTATGAAAAATTTAGCTGCCATGTTCGTTAGTCTTGCCCTATTTTGCCAATTGCATACCGTCTATGCTGTTGATACATCAGAAGTTTCATTTTTTGCGTCCAACAATACTGAAATTATCAAACCTCAGCAGGCTTATGTGAGAATACTTTCACAAGCACAAGATCAGCTGAAAAACACTATTATTGATATCATGCAGTCAAATCACATGGAACAAACTAAATGTGAAGACAGTATCGGGATGTATGAGATGAGAAATGATGGGAATCCAACATCGGATAACACAAAAGTTTTTACTACTTCACCCTATCAAATCATAGCGGATAATAAAGTTTTTGCTATAGCAGTACAAATGGCAAACGAATTAAAACAAGAAAGCGTAGCCGTGTTTATTCCTGACAAAGACGCGACTGTCAGCGACACAGTAGTACATCTCAAATCACATCAATATCATCTTGATGAGATACTTAAAGTAATAGATGAAGATTTACCGCCGCAATATTCAAAAGCATTTTCACTACACTTTAGCAATAAATTTGGTGGCCTGCAAAACGCAACTGTAAGCAGTATAGAATGGCTTGGAACAACCATTGATCCAGCTGTGATTCAAAGAGTTTTTTCAGCCGAAGACATTACTTTCAATCACGGAAAAGCTTATCTTGTTTTTAAAAATGGCCAAAAAGAAGAATTATAAATACTATGATTGCACCAACTTTTTCATAGTTGGTGCAGCATCTAACTGAACAACATAATCTGAAGCCGCAAACAAATTTGACGACTGCAAAGGCGAATATTTTTTAACAACATTATCTGACCGTGTCTGATTAACCATTTCATCAAAATCCTGATCGAAATCTTCTATTACCGCCGATTGCAAATCCGTTACTTTTTGGCCGTTAATATATGCGACATATTCTGGCACGCCGTGATTATTACAATAATCTCTTTTATCCGTGTAATCTTTTTGTATATTTAATTTGATGTGAGCACAACCTGCTGAATCACCACTAGCAAGAATATCTTCGATATACGCAAGCACATAATAACCACATGAAAAATGATCATCCTGCATATTATAAGCATGATAATCCACTCCCGGGTCATACAATACCTTAACCCCATCTATAGATTTGATTTCGCTTATTTTATCAGGATAAATACTTTTTAATGTTCTACTTTGTGAATCATGAATCTTGAAAGACATCGTTTTTAAATCAAGCTCTACTAAAACCAGATGCTCACGCTGTGCGTAAGGAAAGCTTGGTTTAATTTTAAAATAACCACGACATAACCTGACTGGCATTAATAAACAATAATCACGGTCATTGCGATTTGTTAACGAATCAATAAATCCAGTAATGAGATCGCCGAAAAATTTAAGATTGATTTCATTAGTAGGCGTTTGCGCATCCTTACTCACTGGACAAATGACATAACGCGTTCGGTCACGTTTTATCACGTGAAATGTATTAACATGCTCGGAAGACGATACTGCTTTATATTTGCGAGCTATTTGCTCAGAAAGATAATTCAATTCTGTTGGATAAAGCAAAAACCTGCTGCTCGCATCTTCTCGTCTTCCCTGCATATCATCCATTTCCTAATTTTTTATATTTTCAGCGCAATGACTTATTTTTCAGTTCAAATGGTACGAATTGCCCCGTTACATCACCTGCTAATTCAGAATGGTGCAAAATATCCAGTCTCAACACCGGCGCCCCAGGTTTCAGGTTTAATTTATCTAACTGGGTATACGTAGTATTAAAACTGTTAACATCATTAAAGTAATACTTTAAGTGGCTCAGATCCGCAAGCACACGCCAAACAGTGGGATCATAATCTGGCAAACTAGCGTAAATATCACTATAAGGCTCAGACGCATTATGAACGATGCTTAGTACGGCAGCCACTTCAGCTCTGGTAGATGTTGGCGTCGGCAAATGATTCACATAATAAGTGCTGCGCACAAATCTATCTTTAGGATCTGTTGTTCCCGGCAACGGTTTATCACCACCAAAACCAGCATACTGTTTTAAATTTTCTAATTGTTGATCGTAGGTTGGATCATTCGTCAAAACTTTGTATGCACGATCATGATAGATGTGTAACTTACCATCTATGTATTCAAGAATGGCTGAATCACCACTTGCATCATCGATAGCCAAATGTATCACCATGTTTTCTTGATTATCGTCGCTGAATGGCTCCATCTGAAATGGATGCTCTTGCGTATATTGCAGCGCTTCAGACACAGATTTAAAACTATCCAGATAAAACTGGGCCCACATAGCAACTGACAAACCCGGCAGATCAGCATTGCGCTTGCCATAGTCTGTCGCATCAAGCCACAACATATGCGCAGCCAAACCTTGTTCATTCATTCCATCTGTCGTAATCAAATCATAAGATGAAGTAACGATGCTGCCGTACTTGCTTGTCCATTGCAGTGAGTTAACGCTGCCCATACCATCGCGCGCCAAACCAGCTGGGAATACTATTAAACTAGTATCTAAATCACTATACCAATCCATAGTACGGCCAACCATTGTTGGCTGACCTTGCTCTGCATAAAGCACCCGCGTACAAGAAACAGCAGGTGCCGCTGCAATCAATCCCGATATTAATGCGGTCAATATAAGCAGGTTACGACGCATGATTAACTACCTTTCTTTAGTGTTATTGCAACAGCTGTTTTGAAATCATTAGTCACATCACCAGCCAAGTCAGGATTATTCACTAAATCCAGCTTCATCACGGGCGCGCTCTGTTCTAAATTGAATTTATCCAGTTGCGCATACACCATATTCAGACTGGTGATCGCGTTAAAATAATAAACTCTGTTAGTTAAATCAGAAATTGTTGTCCATATTGTTGGGATTGCGCGTGGACGCTCTGGACTTGCAACACCATATGGCGCAGAAACATTACGGATAACGCTTAACAATTGTGTCAATTCATCTTTTGTATTAGCAACTTCAGGCAGGTGCATAGCGTAATAACTTGCGCGTACAAAACGATCTGCTGGATCCGTTGTACCTGGCAGCGGTTTATCACCACCAAAACCACCGTACTGTTTCAAATTTTCCAGCTGCTGATCAAACACAGGTGAATTTGTTAATACATTGTAATTGTTGCCATGATAAACATGTACAGCGCCGTTAACGTATTCAATGATTGCTGAATCGCCAGTGGAATCTTCCAATGCCAGATGCAGATTTACATATTTATTAATTTTGGGCTCAAAATACGGTTCAATTTGAAATGAATTTTTCTGGGTAAAATTGACGGCTTCGGCAACAGATTTAAAGTTATCCAGATAATATTGTGCCCACAATAATACCGACATGCCAGGCAACGAAGGATCACGCACGCCATAATCAGATTCCGGCAATGCCAGCACATGCGCAGAAAAACCTTTTTCATTGATACCATCGGTCACGACAATATCATAACCAGTAGCAACGATACTGCCATATTTCGATTTCCACTGCATAGAATTAACCGCACCAGCACCATCACGCTCCATACCGCGTGGATAAACCCAGAGATTTGTTTTCATATCTTCAAACCAGTCCATCGTACGCGCGATCATGACTGATTGGCCTTTAGGTGTAATTAATATGCGGCTGCAAGCAAATGTTGAATTACTGACCGCCAACATGGTCAGTAATGAAAACAAAACAAGAAAGAATTTTGCACGATACTTTGACATGAGCACGACAACTCCAGTGTTTGTTATTGGATGATGGGGATTATACTTGAATAATAATGCTCATGTATTCTGAATTATTTTAACCAATCTCGCGGCGGCAAAAATTGTTCATACAATTGCGCCTCTGCTGAGCCTGGTTCAGGACGCCAATCATAACGCCACGCTACTTGCGGAGGCAATGACATCAAAATTGATTCCGTGCGTCCGCCTGATTGAATTCCAAACAACGTACCGCGATCGTATAATAAATTAAATTCCACATAACGACCGCGTCGATACGCTTGAAAATCTTTTTCACGCTGCGTGAATGGCTCTATTTTTCTTTTCGCCATAATAGGTTGATACGCGGAAATAAAATGATCACCAACATTGCGCATAAATGCAAAACACTTTTCAAATCCCCACGCATTGAGATCATCATAAAAAATCCCACCTATCCCACGCGCTTCATTTCTATGCTTGAGAAAAAAATATTGATCTGCCAATTTTTTATATTTTGGATAAACATCAGCGCCGAAAGGCTCGCATGCAGCTTTCGCCATTTGATGCCAATGCACGCAATCTTCGGCAAAACCATAATAAGGCGTCAAATCAAAACCACCGCCAAACCACCAATACGGTTTCTTTCCTTCTTTTCAACCACAATAAAACGCACATTAAAATGCGAGGTAGGAATATATGGATTGAATGGATGAACTACAACAGAAACACCCAAGGCCTGAAATGTTGAATTTGCTAATTCAGGTCTGCGTGCTGTCGCTGCTTGTGGCAACTGTTGACCTTGTACATGAGAAAAATTAACACCGCCTTTTTCAACTACCGAGCCATCTGCCATCACGCGCGTGATACCACCGCCACCTTCTTTATGCTGCCACGCATCTTCCACAAACACAGCTTTACCATCTTCCGCTTCGATAAAACGGCAAATACGATTTTGCAAATCCAGTAAATATTCTTTTACTGAAGCAACTGCTAAGGTTGCATCAATTTTTTCAACTTGATCAGAAGTTATCTTCGTGGTCATCTCTGTCTAACTCTATCCAAAGCGCGTTAAATACTGCGAAACTACATGCAAATGCAGTGCCTAAAATCCAGGAAAAATACCACATAGAGCCTCCAGTATAAAGGAATCAATATGCCGAGTGTGATTCATCGTGTTCAATCATTTCTTTAGCTGACTGTACCGCGCAAAGCACGATAAACCCAGCTAGTGTATAAAATGATAATTGGTATAAAAATAATCACTGTCACCAGCATAACCATTAATGTCAGCTGGCTTGATGATGCATCCCACACCAGTAAACTGGAAGAAGGCGTAGATGATGATGGCAGTATGAAAGGAAACATACTCACACCTACTGTCGCGATAATTCCCATCTCACTCAACGCGCTACATATAAATGCCAGCACGCGCCAACCTGCCATTGCGCTCAAAAACACTGCAACAAGTCCGGCAAATCCGAGTACGGGGGCTACAATAGCGAATGGATAATTCCCGTAATTTCTTATCCATGCGCCAGTTTCTACTGCGACTTGTTTATGCACTGGATTGGAATAGCCAAATGGATCACTCCACTGATAATTTTATAACCGTCAATACCGTAAGCCACCCACACGCCACCGATAGCAAAACAAATAATTGTTAAAATTGCGGCAATTTTTGCGTAGTTTAACGCTCGTTTACGATAGGACTTTCTGCTTTGATCGCTAAATACAAACCGCCATGCATGACCAACATGCAAACACTAGTCAAACCACACCACAAAGCAAACGGTGAAAAGAATCCAGACAATGAGCCGGTAGAAATAACTGCGTAGTTCATAATCAAAATAAAATGGCACACCGAGTAAAATATTGCCTATTAATAATCCGAAACTAAACGCTGGCACTAAGCCACCGATAAAAACGATCCAGTCCCAAAAGCGCCGCCAGATATTGTTTGCTAATTTGCTGCGGTATTTAAAACTGACAGGACGTGAAATACCCATCGTTAAAAGCAACAGTAAAACCAGCAGATAAAATCCGGAAAAAGCGACTGCATAAACATATGGCCACGCAGCAAGAATCGCACCGGCACCAACAATAATCCAAACCTGGTTACCTTCCCAAAACGGTCCTATCGTATTCAATACAACACGTTTTTCCAGTTTCATCCCGCGCAACCAATGGCAATAAAATCGCGACGCCAAAATCAAAACCGTCTGTGACAGCAAATCCCATCAATAATACGCCCAGCAACACCCACCAGAGAACGCGCAAGATTTCAATATCCAGCATAACTTCTCCTTTAAACCTTCGTTCTACTTACTGCGAAATCTTCCGGTTTAAACAAATGTTCCGGCCCTAGCCTGATGTATTTCACCATCAGATAAACTTCCACAACCGCAAGCATGGAATAAAAAAAGATAAAACCACAAATGGAAATCCACACATCAGTGCTTGTTAACGAAGATACGCCCATGAACGTTGGCAAATAACCATCGACTACCCATGGCTGCCGACCATATTCAGCCACAACCCAGCCCACTTCTGCCGCGACCCATGGTAGTGGCAAACTGAAAAAAGCCATCCAGAAAAACCATCTGTTTTTTAACACCCGACGGCGAAATGTCAGGTAAAAAGCAGTGGCAAAAAAGCACAATAAAATACAATCCCAAACCTACCATAACGCGGAAAGACCAGAACAATGTAAACACATCAGGCACCGTACTCCAAACAGCTTGCTCTATTTGTGCCGGCGTGGCATTTGCCACATCATCGGTGTAACGCTTGAGTAACAAGCCATAACCTATATTTTGCTGATTAGCATTAAGAATGTATTCTGCATGCTTATCATTGGGATCCCATTCCAGCCTTGTTAGCGCTGTATAAGCCATAATACCGCTTTGCATACGGTCACGTGCCTCATTGACCAGATCAAAAATACCGTAAACTGGCCGCGTGATAGAACGAGTGGCGATTAAACCTAAAAGATAGGGAATTTTGATTGCGTAATTTGTTTCGCGTCGTTCCTGATCAGGAAAACCAATGATGGTCAGTGGTGCCGGGGCTGGCTCTGTTTGCCACATGCCTTCCATCGCGGCGACTTTCATGTGTTGATTAAGCCCAACCAGATAACCACTTTCATCGCCAAGCACAACCACACACAGCGATGCAGCACAAGCCAAAAGCTGCTGCCACTGTCATTGAACGTTTGGCAAACGCGACATTGCGGCCACGCAAAAGAAAATAAGCGCTAATGGATAAAACAAACATGGAACCAGTCACATAACCAGCACTGATGGTGTGCACGAATTTGGCTTGCGCCACATCATTAAAAATAACACTATAAAAATCGCTCAATTCCATACGCATAGGTATGGAAATTAAAATGCGCGCCGACCGGATGCTGCATCCAGCCATTAGCAATCAGAATCCATAATGCTGAAAAACTGGCGCCTAATGCCAGCAAGCTAAGTCACAATCAGATGCGCGACCTTTGGAAATCCGGTCCCAGCCAAAAAAGAATATGCCGAAAAAAGTCGCTTCCAGGAAAAATGCCATTAAGCCTTCAATCGCCAGCGGGGCACCAAAAACATCACCAACATAATGCGAGTAATAAGCCCAGTTAGTGCCAAACTGGAACTCCATAGTAATGCCTGTCGCCACACCCATGGCCACATTAATACCAAATAAAATACCCCAATACTGTGTCATGGTGCGCCAGATGGGCCGATTGGTTAATAAAATATACGGTTTCCATGATGCCAAGGATATTGGATAAACCAAGAGTCAGGGGTACGAAGAGGAAGTGATACAGGGCAGTCATGCCAAACTGCAAACGCGAAAGCAGACGACATCAGTTTCTGGCAACATAACTTATATTTCCTTATTTCAAGAATGTTACACGCGATGCAAAACATGGTATATAATACGCCAAAATTTCCCTGATAACTACGCTTGATGGAGATTGACCATGAGCTCTACCACTATGAATTCAGCGACTCTTTCAAAACTTACCGCCAGCTAAATGTAAATGAGAATAATTTCGGTTATTACAGCCTGCCAGCGCTTGAAGCAGCTGGAATAAAAGGTATTTCGCAACTACCTCACTCTTTGAAAATTCTATTAGAAAATTTGTTGCGTCATGAAGATAATGACACTGTTACCCGCGATGACATTCAAGCCATCGCCTCATGGTTGCAAACCAAAAAATCTGATCGTGAAATTGCCTATCGTCCTGCCCGTGTTTTAATGCAGGATTTTACTGGTGTTCCCGCTGTCGTCGATCTCGGCGCCATGCGCGACGCCATCAAGAAAATGGGCGGCGATCCTAACCAGATTAATCCACTTTCTCCAGTTGACCTGGTCATTGACCATTCCATTCAGGTAGATGCATTTGCGTCTCACAATGCTATGGAAATTAATGGCAATCATGGAAATGGAACGTAACAGCGAACGATATTCATTTTTACGCTGGGGCCAAACAGCATTCGATAATTTCCGTGTCGTGCCACCAGATACCGGCATTTGTCATCAGGTGAATCTAGAGTATTTGGCGCAAACAGTCTGGCACGATGAAAAAAGCGGCACCAAAGTCGCTTACCCCGATACGCTGGTCGGAACCGACAGCCACACCACCATGATTAATGGCTTAGGTGTTTTAGGCTGGGGTGTTGGCGGTATTGAAGCGGAAGCGGCTATGCTGGGCCAACCTATTTCCATGTTGATTCCTGAAGTCGTTGGCGTCAAATTAACTGGCAAATTGCGTGAAGGCGTGACCGCAACCGATCTCGTTCTCACCCTGACACAATTGCTGCGTAAAAAAGGCGTAGTCGGTAAATTTGTCGAATACTATGGACCTGGTTTAGCTGATTTACCAGTCGCAGATCGTGCAACGATTGCCAATATGGCACCGGAATACGGCGCTACTTGTGGCTTTTTCCCTATTGATCAGGCAACTATTGATTATTTGCGATTAACAGGACGCGATGAACAAACCATCGCGCTGGTTGAAGCCTATGCAAAAGCACAAGGCATGTGGCATGAAACCAGATGCTGCAGAACCAGTATTTACTGATACAGTCGAACTGGATTTATCAAAAGTTGAACCCAGTCTGGCTGGACCTAAACGCCCACAAGACCGGGTTGAATTAACGCAATTAAAAGCTGCAAGCGATAAATTGTTGACTGATGCGAATCGCACACAGGAAAAAGATACCGGTTACAAAACCAGTGATGGCATGGAATTGCATCATGGCGATGTTGTGATTGCTGCGATTACCAGTTGCACCAACACTTCCAACCCTAGCGTGTTAATGGCAGCCGGTCTGGTTGCGAAAAAAGCGCTGGAAAAAGGCTTGCAGCGTAAACCCTGGGTGAAATCATCATTAGCACCCGGTTCACAAGTCGTTACACAATATTTACAAACGGCAGGACTGGACAAATATCTGGACGAACTTGGTTTTGATTTGGTTGGTTATGGTTGTACCACTTGTATTGGTAATTCTGGTCCATTGCCAGAAACCGTTAGCAAAACCATTACCGATAATGATTTGATTGTTTCCGCTGTTTTATCTGGTAATCGAAACTTTGAAGGCCGCATTCATCCGCAAGTCAAAGCCAACTGGTTAGCATCACCACCACTGGTTGTTATATTCGCGCTTGACTGGCACGACTTCTATCGATTTAACCAATGAACCCATTGGCACCGATAAAAATGGCAATCCGGTTTATCTGAAAGATATCTGGCCGTCCAATGCCGAAGTAGCTGCTGAAGTAGCAAAAGTCAGCAGCAAAATGTTCCGCGAACAATATGCGGATGTATTTGCTGGCAGTAATGCATGGCACTCAATGAAAACTCCCGCTGGCGAAACTTACACCTGGCAAGATGATTCAACTTATATTCAACATCCGCCCTTTTTCAGCAACATGTCTGCGGCTCCGCC